>NZ_CP102253.1:0-2400000 GCF_025145845.1 Alistipes shahii WAL 8301
ATGTTAAACAACACACGGACATATAGCGATATATGGCAAAACTGCTTGGACCAGATCAAGGCCCGGACCTCCGCCGAGGAGTTCGAAAAGTGGTTTCAGCCCATCGTCCCGCTCGAATTCGACGGCACGACGCTTCGCTTGAGGGTTCCCAACGAAAGCTACGTCCGCCAGATCGAGAAGAACTACATCCCGTTCCTCAAACCGATCATCTCGCAGCTCTACGGGCAGCAGACCCGCCTCCACTACGCCGTGCCCCGCACGACGGTCCAGGCGGTCCCCGTGGCCGCGGATTCCGACACGACGGCCATCTCGCGCTTCAACACGCAGACCAACACCGCAAATATAAAGAATCCGTTCGTAATTCCGGGCCTCAAGAAAATAATCATCGACCCGCAGCTGAATCCGAACCTTACGTTCGCGACCTTCATCGAGGGCGAGTGCAACCGGCTGGCCCGCTCGGCGGGCATGTCCGTGGCGGTGAACCCAGGAAACAACCCCTTCAATCCTCTTTATATATATGGGGATTCGGGGCTGGGAAAGACCCACATCGTGCAGTCGATCGGCCACGAGGTGCGCCAGCGCCACCCGGAGTTGCAGGTGCTGTACGTCTCGATGAACAAGTTCCAGGCGCAGTTCCAGACGGCCTACAAGAACGGCGAGATTCCCGACTTCATCCACTTCTACCAGATGATCGACGTGCTGATCATTGACGACATCCAGGAGCTGACGGGAAAGACCGGTACGCAGAACGCGTTCTTCAACATCTTCAACCACCTGCAACTGGCGGGCAAGCAGCTGATCCTCACGTCGGACAAGCCGCCCGTCGAGTTGAAGGACATCGAGCAGCGACTGCTGACCCGTTTCAAATGGGGACTGTCGGCCCAGCTCAACACGCCGGACTACGACACGAAGCTCAAGATCATACGCGCCAAGGCGCAGAAACTCGGGGCGCAGATCACGGACGACGTGGTGGCGTACCTGGCGGACAACATCTCGGCCAACGTGCGGGAAATCGAAGGCGCATTGTCGTCGCTGGTGGCCAACGCCTCGTTCCTCGGACGCAAGATCACCACGTCGCTGGCCAAGGAGATTCTGAAGGTCTACGTGAAGCTCTACCAGAAGGAAATCACCATCGACCACATCATCGAGGTCGTGTGCGAATACCTCAATCTGGACTTCGCACGCTTCAACTCCACGGAGCGCACGCGCGAAATCGCCCAGGCCCGGCAGATCGCCATGTATCTGGCCAAGCAGCACACCAAGGCGCCGCTGACGACGATCGGGTCGGCCATCGGAGGCCGCAACCACGCCACGGTGCTCCACTCGTGCAAGGCCGTGACGAATCTGATCGAGACCGACAAGGCGTTCCGCCGCCAGGTCGAGGAGATCGAAAAAAAGGTGCTCGCCCAATAAATTGGGTACACATACCGTCGGTACAAACAGAGGGTCGTGACAGACAATGTCACGACTTTTTCGTATATTTGGAGTCACCAACCCTCAAACCCATGAAAAAGCCCCTTTCGATCATCACCGCAACCGCGATTCTGGCGGGTTGCAGCCAATCGACAGCCGTAAAATTCACCCTTACGGGCCGCGACCCGGCGTTTACCGACGGAAAATACATGTACATCATCACCTATGCCGGAGGCCCGGAGACCATCATCGACTCGGCGCGAATCGACAACTCGTCCTTCGCAATGAAAGGAAGCTGGCCCTATCCGGTGAGCGCCTTCCTCTATATGGGACGAGGCGCCGACGGAGAACAAATCAGCGACTCGGATTTCATCCTCGAAACCGGCGAGATCCGTGTTGAAAAGCGCAATGAAGACGAATTCATCCTGACCGGAACGCCGCAGAACGAGTTCAGGAACGAACTGCCGCAAAAAGTCGCCGGGTTGAGGCAAAAAGGCCTTTCCCCGCTGCGTACGGCCGAAGCCTGCGACAGTTTATTCCGCGCGGTCGTTCTCGAGAACCGTAACGCCCTGGCGCTATCCCTGCTGGAGAACGAATTACTGACCAATCGTCCCGGACGCGAGCTTCTGCCATTATTGGATTCGTTCCCGGCTGCATTTCAAAAGCATCCCGCCCTGCTCGGACTGCGCAAGACGATCGCCGGGATGCGCGCCGATGTCGGAACATCTTATGCCGACATCACGGGACAGACGCCCGAAGGGGATACCGTTTCACTCGCCGCGACAGTCCGTAAACCGGGCAACCGTTACGTGCTGCTCGACTTCGGCGCCCTCTGGTGCGGGCCTTGCCGGGCGGAGTTCCCGAACCTCGCTGCGCTTTACGAGAAATACCACAGCCGGGGATTCGACATCTTCGGCGTCTCCTACGACGCCAACCGCAAACGGTGGCTCGAATGCATCGAGACCTACGGCATGCGCTGGACGCAGATTCATCAGGGATTCGGTCTGCACCCGCGCCAGACACAGGCGTGGAGCGACTATACGCTGGGCGGCATCCCTTCCTGCTTCCTGATCGACTGTGCGACGGAAAAGATCATAGCCAAACAACTGCGGGGCGAAGCCCTCGCGCAGAAACTCTCCGAACTGCTCGACTGACCGCCTATGAACCAACCTGAAAGCGGGTCGTGACAGACAATGTCACGACTTTTTCGTATATTTGCCGAAAACAGCATGAAAGCGTTCGTCACTCTTTTGATTGCGTCCTTTTCAGGAATCGCAAACTGCCATGCAATTATTCCGGATACCGTATATATCAGGAATCCGGAAAGCATGGGGCTGATATATAGAAATTTAGAAGTCATCACAAACGACGGCTATAAAATCGAAACCTGGTTTTTCCCTGCACAAAACCCGCCGTCCGAGAGCGAGCTGCGGAATCCGAACGAAAACCGCCGAACCCACGAAGCGCCGGGTGAGGCAAAGCGCCCGACCATCATCATATGCAATGGCGATGCAGGCAATATGTCCTACTTCCAACTTTATCTGGCGAAGAACTGGACCTCCCGGGGGTTCAATGTCGTCACTTTCGACTGGCGCGGATTCGGCAAGAGCTCACCCTTTGCAATGGATCGCAACTACCTGTGTTATACGGAAATGCTGGAAGATTACCGGGCTGTCATACGGAAGACCTCCGAACAGGAGGAAGTTCTGGACGGAGCGACGGCCATCGTCGGCTGGTCGACAGGCGCCTATCTCTCCATGATTACGGCACACACCGACAATCTGGTGAATGCTTTCATCGGCCGTTCCCTTCCGACGGATTTCGACGATTTCATCCCTTTGGTCATGCAGTACAAAAACAAGACCCGCAATGAATTGCTGGTTCCGGATGATTTTCCGACCGAACTGATGCCCGTACATATCGCTCCGGAATTCGAAAAACCTCTGTTCCTGATCGTAGGCGAGAACGATTTCCGCACTCCCGTCTGGATGAGCAGGAAAATAATCGAATCGCTGCCCGAAACGACACCCAAAGAGTTGATGATTGTCGAAAATGCCGCTCACGGCGGAAAGGAAGACCCGATGCTGATTGCATTCGATGACTTCATAAAAAGAACATCCGACTTTCTTATGGCTAATTTACGACCTCTGCACGGCGAACGGCCGTCTGCTGCCGAATAATTATGGACCAACCCAAACTCGAACGCCTGCTGCGGCTAATGAAGCTGCTGACGGCCAACACCACCTACAACGTCGACCAGCTGGCCGAACGGCTCCAGATGTCGCGCCGCACGGTCTACCGGTATATCGACACCTTTCGCGAGGCGGGGTTCGTGATCAAGAAATCGGGCGACTGCATCCGTCTCGACAAGGAGTCGCCGCACTTCCGCGACATCTCGCAGCTGGTGCACTTCACCGAGGAGGAGGCCGTGATCCTGAAAAACGCCATCGAGAACATCGACGACACCAATATGCTCAAGCAGAACCTCAAGCGCAAACTCTACTCCGTCTACGACAACAAGACGCTGGCCGACACCGTCGTGCGGGGCAAAAACGCCCCGAACATCCGGCGGCTGATCGAGGCCATCGAGCAGGAGCGGCAGGCCGTGCTGCACGGCTACCTGTCGGCCCACGGAGGCGGGGTCCGCGACCGCAGGGTAGAGCCTTTCGCCTTCACGACCAACTACGTGCAGGTGTGGTGCTACGACCTCGAAAGCCACACGAACAAACTCTTCAAAACCTCGCGTATCGGCTCCGTGGAGCTGTCCGAAGCGGTGTGGGAGCACCAAGAAGCCCACAGCGAGGGATTCATCGACGCCTTCCGCATGCACGGCGGGGCGCGCCGCCGCGTGCGGCTGGAACTGGGAACGCTGGCCTACAACCTGTTGTGCGAGGAGTATCCGCTGGCCGAATGCGATGTGAAACCGCTGGGGCGGGGACGCTGGTCGCTCGACACGGAGGTGGCCGGAATGGCCGGGGTGGGACGCTTCGTCGTGGGGCTGCTGGACGACATCCGCATCGTCGACTCCCCCGAGCTGACGGGCTATATCCGCGAATATATTGCGGCAAACACCCCGAAAATGTAAATTTTTCACTATATTTCCACAAACTTTGAAAGCAAACCGCATGAAACGAAATCACCTCCTGACGACCGGCGCGCTGTGCCTCGCACTCGCCGCCGCATCGTGCTGCCGGCAAGCTCCGGCCCCGCAGGCAAAAGCCTCCGCCGAACCCGTCTCGCTGAAAGATCACGGAGCCGAACCGACGGTGCTGAACATCGAAAGCCACACGCTCGCGAACGAGAATTTCCGGACCGCATTGTGGACCGGCAGCAACTTGCAGGTGACGCTGATGGCGATTCCCGCCGGCGGCGACGTGGGGCTGGAACAACACCACGACATCGACCAGTTCTTGCGCGTGGAGGAGGGCACGGCACGCGTGATGATGGGCGACAGCGAGGACAACCTCGACTTCGTGCGCGAGGTCTCGGACGACTATGCGATCCTGGTCCCGGCCGGAAAATGGCACAACATCGTCAACACAGGTGACAAACCGCTGAAAATCTACTCGATTTACGCCCCGGCGGAACATCCCCACGGCACGGTCCACAAGACCCGGCAGGAGGCCATGGAGGCCGAACACCACCATTAGCCGAACGACCCGCCGACAGCTGTCGGCGGGTTTATTTTACATTTTCCACCGATGTGTCACAACCTGTCACTCGCAGACCGTTCCTTTGCAGCGTGAACCAAAAACAAAACGACAATGGGAACAGCTTACAGAATCAGGTGCAAGCACTGCGGAGCGCAGTTCGAGCACTCCATGCAGCCGGGCTACGGCCTGCTGCCGATGTGCGTCGGGTGCGGCGAATACGTCGAGACCGAAACGGCCATCCGGTGTCCTGCCTGCCTGCACCGGCTCAACACCACGCAGGAGGAGTTCAACGAGCAGATCGAAGTGACCTACCAATGGGATTAGGCCGCAAAAAAGTCGCCCGGGAAGCATGAAAATCGCCGGAAAATTCATACCTTTGAGAAAATAATCTCTTTTTCGGAAAACGCTATGACACAGTTGCAGGCGGGGGAGATGGCCCCCGATTTCAAGTCCACGACCCAAGACGGTGAGCCTCTGACGCTTGCCGATCTGCGAGGACAGCGCACGATACTCTATTTCTACCCCAAGGACAACACCTCGGGCTGTACGCTCGAAGCCAAAAGCCTGCGCGACGGCAAGGCCGAACTGACACGGATGGGATTCCGGATCATCGGCGTAAGCCCCGACAGCGAGAAGTCGCACCGCAGTTTCTGCGACAAGCACGACCTGAATTTCACGCTGCTCTCCGACACCGACCACTCGGTGTGCGAAGCCTACGGCGTGTGGGCCGAGAAGTCGATGTACGGCCGCAAGTACATGGGTGTGCTGCGCACGACGTTCGTCATCGACGCCGAAGGCCGCATCGAGAAGATTTTCACCAAGGTGGACACCAAGAACCACTACCGGCAGATCATTGATTCCTACAAGTAAGGACAGGATACAATTTGTCCCGCCGATGTGCGTCCGACCGCCGTATTCGCCGCCTGAAGCGTCGTTTACGAATCCGACCCACCCCCTAAATCCCCGTCTCGGGCGGGGACCCGACGCCGCAAGGCGGCGAAACAACGGCTCCCGCCGCTCGGCGAAGTTCGACAGCAGCGGACCGAAACAAAGTTAATGATACAAAACAAAACCATAATGGCAGAAAAAGTACAGATAAACGCGGACAAACTCAAAGTGCTGGACGCAGTGATGCAGAAAATAGAGAAGGACTTCGGCAAAGGCTCGATCATGCGCATGAACAGCACCGAAGTGAACGACATTCCGGTCATCCCGACGGGTTCGATCACGCTCGACATGGCGCTCGGCGTAGGCGGCTATCCCAAGGGCCGCGTCGTGGAGATCTACGGTCCCGAGTCGTCGGGCAAGACCACGCTGGCGATTCACGCCATCGCCGAGGCGCAGAAGGCCGGCGGCATCGCGGCCTTCATTGACGCCGAGCACGCCTTCGACAGTTTCTACGCACAGAAACTGGGCGTGGACGTCGACAACCTGCTCATTTCGCAGCCCGACAACGGCGAGCAGGCGCTCGAAATCGCCGACTCGCTGATCCGTTCGAGCGCCATCGACATCATCGTCATCGACTCCGTGGCGGCGCTGACGCCCAAGGCCGAGATCGAGGGCGAAATGGGCGACTCGAAGATGGGTCTTCAGGCGCGCCTCATGTCGCAGGCGCTGCGCAAACTCACGTCGAGCATCTCGAAGACCAAGACCGTCTGCATCTTCATCAACCAGCTGCGCGACAAGATCGGCGTGGTCTACGGCAACCCCGAGACCACCACGGGAGGCAATGCGCTGAAATTCTACGCTTCGGTGCGTATCGACATCCGCCGCATGTCGGTCATCAAGGACGGCGAGGACCAGCTGGGAACCCGCACGAAGGTCAAGGTCGTGAAGAACAAGGTGGCCCCTCCGTTCAAACGCGCGGAGTTCGACATCATGTTCGGCGAGGGCATTTCGAAGATCGGCGAGATCGTCGACCTGGGCGTCGATTACGGCGTGGTCAAGAAGGCCGGATCGTGGTTCTCCTACGGCGACCGCAAGATCGGACAGGGACGCGACGCCGTCAAGGAGCTGCTGAAAAACGACGAGGAGCTGCGCAACGAGATCGAGGCCAAGGTCCGCGAAGCCATGAAGACCACCAAAAAAGAGTAGTCTATGGGATATACTGCCGAGGATGAGAACCTTATAAAGGAGAAATGGGACGACCTGCTCCTCTCGTGCACCAAGATCTGCAAGAACGACGAGGACTGGAACTTCATCAAACGTGCATTTTTCCTGGCCAAGGAGGCACACGAGGGGGTAAGGCGCCGCTCCGGCGAGCCGTACCTCCTGCATCCTATTGCAGTAGCCAAGATCGTCATCGAGGAGATCGGGCTGGGCGTGAAATCGGTCGTCGCAGCCCTGCTGCACGACGTCGTGGAGGACACGGAATACTCCGTGGAGGACATGGAACGCATTTTCGGCCCGAAAATCGCCTCGATGGTCGACGGACTGACGAAAATGTCCGGCGTGTTCAACGCCGACACCTCCGAGCAGGCCGAATATTTTCGTAAAGTGCTCCTCACGCTCTCCGACGATGTACGGGTGATCCTGATAAAGATCGCCGACCGCCTGCACAACATGCGCACGCTGGGGGCGATGCCGATGAACAAGCAGATCAAGATCACGGGCGAGACGATCTACCTCTTCGCGCCGCTGGCCTACCGGCTGGGGCTCTACTCGATCAAGAGCGAACTGGAGGACCTCTGCATGAAGTACCGCTTCCCGCAGCAGTATGCCGAAATCACGCAGAAATTGCAGGAAAGCGAAGCTTCGCGCCGGGAGTTCATCAACAAGTTCAACGCCCCGATCATCGCCTCGCTCAACCGCGACAACATCAACTACGAGATTTCGGGACGCGTGAAAAGCGTCTACTCGATCTGGAGCAAGATGCAGCGCAAGCAGATTCCTTTCGAGGAGATTTACGACCTGTTCGCCATCCGCATCGTCTTCAAGCCGCTGCCGTTTCCGTCGGAGAAAACCCAATGCTGGCAGATTTACTCCACGATCACCGACATTTACACCCCCAAGCCCGACCGGCTGCGGGACTGGATTTCGATGCCCAAGGCCAACGGCTACGAGGCGCTGCACTCGACGGTGATGGGACCCGACGGAGTGTGGGTCGAGGTGCAGATCCGCACGCAGCGCATGGAGGACATCGCCGAACGCGGGTTCGCCGCCCACTGGAAATACAAGCATGCGACCATTTCGCAGGACGAGGACGAATTCGACAAGTGGCTGAAACAGATACGTGCGGCGCTGAACAGTCCGACGGAGAACGCCGTGGACTTCCTGGACAACTTTAAGTTATCGCTGTATACATCGGAAATAGTGGTGTTTACACCCAAGGGCGAAGCCCGGAAAATGCCGTTCGGAGCCACGGCTCTCGACTTCGCCTACGACATCCACTCGAAGATCGGAAACAGCGCCATCAGCGCCAAGATCAACCACAAACTCGAACCGATCACCACGCAGATCAACAGCGGCGACCAGATCGAGATCATCACGGCCGACAACGCCCGCCCCAAGCCCGAATGGCTCGAAACGGTCACCACGGCCAAGGCCAAACAGTCGATCAAGAGTTTCCTCAAACGCGAACGGCAGAACAACATCGAGCGGGGCATGCAGATGCTCGACGAAAAGATGAAGTCGCTGAACGTCAAGTTGAGCGGCCGCGTACTGCGCAAGATCACGCCCATTTACGACAGCAAGAACAAGGAGGAGCTGTACAGTAAGATCGGAGCGGGAATCGTCTCGCTCGACAACCTGGACAAAGCCCTCAAGGTCAACTCCAAGAGCAAGATACTCAAATTCTGGACCCTCTTCATCCCCCAGAAGAAGGAGGACGAGACGGACGATGCCGCAATTCCGGGCGAAATCGCCCCGGCAGAGGAGGCTCCGGCCACGGAACCGCAGTTCGAAATCGCGGAGTGCTGCAAGCCCATTCCGGGCGACAAGGTGGTAGGGTATCGAGACCCCGCCTCGGGAAACATCATCGTACACAAGGCCACGTGCGACGAGCTGAACCGTCTTGCGACACAGTTCGGCCGCAACATCGTCAAGGAGGAGATCAAATGGTCGCAGCACAAGGCCATGTCCTACCTGGTGACCACGGAACTGCGCGGCATCGACCGGCAGGGCATCCTGCTCGACCTGGCGAAGGTCGTAAGCGCTGATTTCAACATCAATATCCGCGAAGTGAACATCCACAGCCACGACGGCATCTTCGAAGGCAATGTCAGCCTCTACGTGAAGGACGCCGAAAGTCTCCACGCCGTGATGGACAAACTGCGCAAGATAAAGGGTATAGAGAGTGTCAAACGAACATTGAGTTAAAGACATGGATGATTTCGCAACGGTAATATGGGTCGTGATCATCGCCGGAGCGATGATATTCAACGTCGTATCGCAATCGCGCAAGGCCCGCGGAAAAGGCGCCCGCACACCCGGCCACGAAGAGGCGTGGCCCTCGCAGGCACACCCGGAGTCCGAACCGGACCCGATGCCGGCTCCGCGCCCTGCGCCGTGGCCCGTTGCACCCGTTTTTCCGGACGAATGCCAGAGTCTGGAGGAGATTCCCGCCGAGGAATACGCACCGGAACATACGACGCCGAAAGCCGCCGGGAGGGGGCATTTACGCCACCAGACCGTCAACCGGCTCATGGACGACAGCGGGAATGACGAAATCGCCGCGCATTCCCTCACGAACAATGCACCGGATGCGGCAACAACGTCCCAGACCGAAGAATTCAACCTCCGGCAGGCGATTATCTACTCGGAAATACTGAAACCCAAGTTCGAGGAATAAGATGCCTGAAACCAAGCCTAAAGCCCTCTTGACGCCCGAAGAACTGCGTTGGCGGGCCGCCGCCCGGGACCCGGACAAGGCAAAACGCAATCTGAAACTGCAATACATCCTGCTCGGATGCGCAATCGCCGCAAGTATCGGATGGGGAATCTACTTATTCCGTACCGATGTCATCTCCCGGTCGGACTGGTTGGGAGCGTTGGGGATCGCCCTCTCCCTCGTCAGCATCCTTCTCGGCATTGTCAATAACAGGCGTATTTTGGTGGGCAAGAGGCCCTGGGGCGATCTCTGACCCACTCTCTCCACAGCAGAAACCTCGATAAATGACGAAAATGACACCTCGGGAAAATAAATGGCTGGAAGACTACCGCCGCCGGGAAGCCGCGAAAACGGTCCGAATGCAGCGCAGGGCGCTTTGGTTCTGGGGTGCGTTATTCACGACATGGGCGATTTTCGGGCTTTTCGCAGAACCGGACAAGTTCACATTCACCGACAGCCTGCTGCTGATAATGATCCTTGTCAATGTATTTAACAGCATCAAGGAACTGATCCGCAATAAACGAATCGCCGCAGAAAAAAATGCAGCCGAAACTTCGGAAGACGCCCCGGTCGCTAAATAGGCAAAACCTAAAAACAAAGATATGGCAACTATTTTTTCACGCATCATCGCAGGGGAGATCCCCTCGTACAAAGTAGCCGAAAACGAAGACTACTATGCATTTCTCGACATCAATCCGCTGACAAAAGGCCATACGCTGGTCGTCCCCAAAAAGGAGGTGGACTATATTTTCGACCTCGATGACCGAACGCTGGCAGGCATGATGCTTTTCGCCAAAGAGGTCGCAGCCAAAATCAAGCGGGAAATAGCGTGTGCAAGGGTAGCAGTCGTAGTTTTAGGCCTCGAAGTGCCCCATGCACACATTCATCTGATCCCCATTCAGAGCGAAAACGACGTGGATTTCTACCGCGAAAAGCTCAAACTGACGCCGGAAGAGTTCCGCGAAATAGCCGACAAACTCTCGAAATAGAAGGCTGTTTACAAATCTACAACAAGCTGTATTTAAGCCGGATAGTGGGTTATCAACACTATCCGGCCTCTTTTTATTTAACATAATAAATCCGAAATCCGGAGATGTTAACAAAATGTCTGATAAGGGTTCGGAAATAGCTTGAAAATGCATCCATTTTTACAAAATAGGGTAGTGTATTTACAAATGTAAACACACAATGTCCGCGTCATTTCCATATGTAATTACATTTGTAAATCACATTTGTTTATTAAAGATGTCAATAGTTACAATTGTAATAATTCGACATCCTTTAAATAAACTGCAATTTCAGAGCGACCAACAAGCGATTAAAATATTAAACATTGAGCAATATATACTTATTAATCAGTCATTTACGAATATTACTTAAAGAAATAATTCAATATCATATAGTCTAATCCATCAATAACCAGCTACAAGTAGACTGCGCCAATAGTGCACAGCGTAAATATTCAAATACCATATATTTATCGTTATTTATCTAAAATAACGCTTTAACAAATAGATTGCATGCAAATTTAACCATATCGACTTATTTACACTTGTAAACTTTGTCGACACTTATTAACATTTTACAAATGTAGATTTTACTTGTTTTACAAAAGAAAAAACTTTATATTTGTAAAAATTTGCGCTGATGAGGGAAAAATTGCTCGATCTGATGAAAAACGAAGGATTGAAGCCGAGCCAGCTCGCGGAACTGCTCGAAATCAATCCGGCGGGAATTTCCCATATTCTCGCCGGGCGAAACAAACCGGGCTTCGATTTGTTACAAAAGATTCTCCGGAGGTTCCCGCGAATCAATCCCGACTGGCTGCTGCTCGATTCCGACAAGATGTATCGCGACAGCAAACCCGAACAATCCGCACCGGCCGCTGCGGTCGAATCGTCGATCTCCGACGGATTGTTCGGTCCGGCCCGGAATACGCCGTTCAACCCGCCGCATCAGGAGCCGGCTTCGACAACGTCCGAAAATCCGGCGCCGCCGGCAACGACTCCATTTTCCGGCACACGAACAGACGTCGCTGTCCGGCGGATCGTAATATTGTACGATGACCTTACCTTCGAGAGTTTCACGCCGACAAAGCGCTAAAAGCCATCGCCCGGAATATTTTTGTGAATATTGCACGCACAGGAAGATAATCCGCCACCGGCCGAAGCTTAAAATCCAAAATGAATTTAACTCGTCCGGCAAATCGTCCGGCCGGCGACCATAAAAAAAGCATCCTTTAATCGGGATGCTTTTTCAATACAGTACAAAGGTAATTGAATTAATATTGTCATTATGTTAAATTATGGTCGTTATCCGAATATTAATTGATTAATAATCAACTGTTTTTTACTTATTAATATACCAGTAGATACCGCCGACAAAGACCGCTCCGCCGGCGATATTGCCCAAAGTCGCGGGAACAAGATTGGCAAGCAGAAAATCGGACACGGTGACCGATGCACCGTGCATCATGCCCAGCGGAATGAAAAACATATTGGCGACGCTGTGTTCATAACCGATTGCCACAAAACACATTATCGGGAAAAACAATCCCAGCAGCCGGCCCGCGACATCGTTGGCGCTCAAACCCAGCCACACGGCCAGGCACACCAGCCAGTTGGCGCCGACACCCCGCAGGAACACCGTGAGCCACGGCATCGAGACCTTTGCCTCGGCAATGCCGACGGCCGCCGAACGCCACGCCTCGGCAGAGAGCATGCCGGGAAGTTTCACGAGAAAACAGGCGAAAAACAGCGACCCGACAAAATTTCCGGCATAGACCAACATCCAATTTAACAACACCTTACGCCATCCATAACGTCGTCCCAATGCACCGGGGATCAGCACGGCATTATTGCCCGTAAAGAGTTCCGCTCCTGCGAAAACGACCAGCATAAGCCCCAGCGGGAAGACAAGTCCGGAGAGCAGGCGCTGCAATCCCGGAGCAGGAGCCATCGACGGAAAGCCATATCCTATCACGATGGAAAACAAGCCTCCCATAGAAATATAGGCGCCAGCTAAAAACGCTAAAATCAATATTTTGCGAACGGGAAGCGAAATCTTGTCGGAGGCGGCCCTCTCCACCAGGGCGAGGACCTCTTTCGGATTGTTTATCGGCATACGGGGATTTTAATCGGGGGCCAAAGATAAACATTTCGGCCGAAACGACAAAACAAGCCGCAAAATCCCGCCGCTACGGGTAATTTTACTACCTTTGCACAAAATACAGGGGACTACCCTACCGTATAAATCACAAATCATTGATTGTCAACCATGCGTAAATTATCGGCATACTTACTGGCAGCCCTGCTGCTCGCGGCCTGCACGCCGGAACAACCCGCCGGGGAAAATACGTTTTACGTCTCGATCCCCCCGCTGCGCAGCATCGTGGAGGGGATTGTCGGCGACGATTTCAAAATAGAGGTGCTCGTGCCGCCCGGAGCAAGTCCCGAGACGTTCGAGCCGACGCCCCGGCAGTTCGTGGAGCTGAACAAGGCACAGCTCATTTTCAACGTGGGATTGATCGACTTCGAAACCACCCTGCTGGGCAAAGTCGGGGATCAGGCGAAAGTCGTGAACTTGAGCCGCGGTATCGACCTGATCGCAGGCTCCTGCTCGCACGGCCACCACGGACACGACCACGGGCATGCCCACGGTGTAGACCCCCACGTCTGGACCTCGCCCAAAGCCCTGCAAACGATGGCCGCAAACGCCTACGAGGCAATTCGCAACGCCTATCCCGACTCGGTGAAATACGAGGCCGGCTACAACCGGCTGCGCAGCACGCTCAAGGAACTGGACATCCGCACGGCGGAGAAGATCGCCCGGAGCGGCGTGAAGTACTTCATCGTCTACCATCCCGCACTCACCTACTACGCACGCGATTACGGACTGCGGCAGGTGGCCA
Source organism: Alistipes shahii WAL 8301 (assembly GCF_025145845.1). NCBI lineage: Bacteria > Pseudomonadati > Bacteroidota > Bacteroidia > Bacteroidales > Rikenellaceae > Alistipes > Alistipes shahii. The sequence continues at coordinate 13,805 of NZ_CP102253.1, forward strand.
TCGAGGCCGACGGCAAGGAACCGTCGGCCAAACAGCTGACGGCGGTTATCCGACAGGCCCGCGAGGACGGCGTGCGGCGGATTTTCTACCAGAACCAGTTCCCGGCATCGACCGTGGAGATCATCGCCCGCGACATCGACGCCGAATACGTGGAGATCGACCCGCTGGACGAAGACGCCATCGGCGCCATCGACGCAATGACCGATTCAATCACGGCAAAATGAATCTGGTAACGCTGCGCGACGTAAGTGTCGCATACGACGGCTACGAGGCCCTCCGGCACGTCGACCTGGAGATTGCGGACCTCGATTTCCTGGGGGTCATAGGTCCCAACGGCGGCGGAAAAACGACGCTCGTAAAGGCCATCCTGGGAACCGTCCCCCACACCGGAGAGCTGACTCTCGCCCCGGAGCTGTTCCGCGGGAAGGAACGGCTGATCGGCTACATGCCGCAGATTTCGGATTTCGACCGCGCATTCCCGATCTCGGTCCTCGAGGTCGTACTGTCGGGATTGCAGGGCCGCCGCGGATTCAGCTCCCGCTACACGAAGGAGGACCGTGCCAGAGCGATGGAACTGCTTGCGGCATCGGGAATCGCCGACACGGCCCGCAGCCCCATCGGCGAGGTGTCGGGCGGGCAGATGCAGCGGGCGCTGCTGGCCCGGGCCGTGATCTCGGACCCGAAGCTGCTGATCCTGGACGAACCCGCGAATTTCGTGGACAACAAATTCGAGAAGGAGCTTTACCGCACGCTGCATGAACTGAACGCCCGCATGGCGATCGTCATGGTGTCGCACGACATCGGCACGATCACCAGCGTCGTGAAGGAGATCGTCTGCGTCAACCGGCAGGTCCACCGCCACCGTTCGAACATTCTGACCGAGGAACAGTTGCGCAACTACGACTGCCCGATTCAACTGGTATCGCACGGGCACATCCCCCACACCGTGCTGGAACACCACCCCGGCGACTGCTGCCGCAACCACGAATAAAACGAACGGAGTGCCCCGCATGAGACGCTCCGTTGTTTTTCAGCGGAAGGGACTACCCTATTTCTTCTCGTTGATCTTGCTCAACTTTTCGAAAAGTTTGCCGAAAACGTCGTCCATCTCGGCGCGCAGGGCAGCGTAGTGCTTGCGGACGAGCGACGGGTTGTGCGGCTCGGCGGGATTCATCGCTTTGGCGAACAGATCGTTGCGAACGCCGACGGCCTCCTGCATCACCTCGAAAATCTCCTTCTCTTTCGAAGGCTGGAAACAGATAGCCATATCGCAGTCGAAAACAACCTCCTCAAGGCGGTAGTCAATCTCCTTCTTCAGGTTTCGTAAATTTGCCATATTCAGTCGATTTTAAAATTTTTGCTCTGACAAAGGTAATAAAACGTTTCGGATTATCAAACATTTTCGGACTGCGGCCCCGGGAATTATTTCCCGGGCGGGCGGCGGACAAAAAAGGATTCCGGATTTCCGGAATCCTTTTTCATTACATTTTTTCAAGCTCCTTGTAGGTCTTTTTGGCGGCCTTCTCGGCTTTCTTGGCGGCCTTGGCCTCCTTTTTAGCGATCTTTTTGGCAGCCTTCTCCTGCTGGCGGACTATCTTCTGCGCTTCGCGGGCCTCTTTTTTGGCGAGCCGCTCGGCGGCCCTCGCCTCCTTCTTCACCTCCCGGGACTCCTCGCGCACCTCCTTCTTGTATTCGTGCCTGTCGGGCATCTCGACGATGATTCCGTTCACCTGCTCGTCGACAACGACATACGGTTCAGCGGGTTGCGCGGGCTGCGGCTGCGGAGCCGGTTTGGGTTTGGGGATCATGGTGCGCTGCTCGACGATGTTGCCCGCACCGTAGCCGATCGTCAGTTCGACACGGCGCAGTTTCGGCAGAACGTTCTTTTTCAGGTAGCTCCATGCAGCCGGCATCTTCTTGAGCGCCAATTCTTTCTGATCGGACGACTGCTTGCCGTCGATGACGTTCAGCACGGACTGCCGGTCGGGCATCGACGACTGTGCGACCAGCGCGCGGCACGTCTCCCAATCCTCGGCGACGGAATTCACCGTCACCTTGTACTTTTTCGAGAAATCGTACTTCCTGTCGACATACGCCTTGAAATCGCCGGCCCGCTTGGCAGCCAGCGCTTCGTTGAACTTCAGCGGACCATCGGGAGAAGAATAGCCCGTGATCGTCACGGCGCAGACCTGCCGGAGCGTATCCTTCACGAGGTTGTCCACAAAGGCGTTGAGTCCGTCCAGCTCCTGCGGATTGCCGTTGAGCGCGGCATTGAGCGTCGCCAGATTGATCTGGTAGCGAATCGAATAGTCGGCGTCGCCGCGGCTTTTGACGATGAACCTGCGAACGATGTAGTCTCCGTCGGCAGTCTCCGACAGCAATACGGTATCGGCCGCAGGAGCCGGAACCGCACTCTTGGTTTGGGCCGTCGCTCCGGCAGCGGCACACAACGCGAGAGAAAGAGCGAAAGTTGATGCAAATGTTTTCACGCTAAAATAGTGTTAGTTAACGCCCTCGTCTCTCGCAAGATTCGTACCACGCTAACGGCACGAAAAAACGGAGGTTTCAGCGAAACCTCCGTTTTTCATTATCACAGAATGCGTTACATGCGTTCGGGGACGTCGATGCCCAGCAGTTTCATGCCCTCCTTGATGACGCGGGCGACCTGCTGCGCCAGCTGGAGACGCATCGTGCGCACCCCGGCGTTCTCCTCCTTGAGGATCGAATGGTCGTGATAATAGCCATTGAACTGCTTGGCCAGCTCGTAGACATAGGCCCCGACGACCGACGGCGCGAAGTTCTCGCCCGCGGACTTCACCACCGACGGATACTCCGTCAGCGACTTCACCAGGTCGATCTCCTCGCGCAGGTAATCCGCCGTGGCGGCTCCTCCGAAGTCGATGCCCGCCTCGGCGGCCTTGCGAAGCACCGAGCGGATGCGCGCATGGGTGTACTGGATGAAAGGACCCGTATTGCCGTTGAAGTCGATCGACTCGCGGGGATCGAACAGCATCGTTTTCTTGGGATCGACCTTTAATATAAAGTACTTGAGCGCACCCAGCCCGACCATCGTCGAAACGGCATTGGCCTCCTCCTCCGAGCATCCGTCGAGCTTGCCCAGCTCGGCCGACATCTCGCGGGCCGTCGAGACCATGCCTTCGATCAGGTCGTCGGCGTCGACCACCGTACCCTCGCGCGACTTCATCTTGCCCTCGGGAAGCTCCACCATGCCGTAGGAGAGGTGGGTGATATGATCGCTCCAGTCGGCGTAGCCCAATTTCTTGAGCACCAGTTTCAGCACCTGGAAGTGGTAGTTCTGCTCGTTGCCTACGACGTAGATCATGTCGTCGAGCCTATTGTCCTCGAAGCGGCGGAAAGCCGTGCCGAGGTCCTGCGTCATGTAGACCGACGTGCCGTCGCCGCGCAGCAGCAGTTTCTCGTCCAGTCCGTCGGCCGTGAGGTCGATCCACACCGAATTGTCGGGACGGCGGTAGAAGACACCCTTTTTAAGCCCCTCCTCGACGAGCGACTTGCCCAGCAGGTAGGTCTGCGACTCGTAATAGACCTTGTCGAAATCGACGCCCAACGCCTTGTAGGTCACGTCGAAGCCCTCGTAAACCCAGCCGTTCATCGTCTCCCAGAGCGAGTACACCTCGGGGTCCCGGGCCTCCCACTTGCGCAGCATCTCCTGCGCCTGGAGCATGATCGGGGCGTTTTTCTTGGCCTCGTCCTCCGGCTGTCCCTGCGCGACCAGCTCCCTGATCTGCGCCTTGTAGTGTTTATCGAACTCCACGTAGTACTTGCCCACGAGGTGATCGCCCTTCATCCCCGACGATGCCGGGGTTTCGCCGTTTCCGTAGAGCTTCCACGCCAGCATCGACTTGCAGATGTGGATGCCGCGGTCGTTCACCAGATTGGCCTTGATGACCGTATGGCCGTTGGCCTTGAGAATCTGCGCCACGGAGTAACCCAGCAGGTTGTTGCGGATATGCCCCAGATGGAGCGGCTTGTTGGTGTTGGGCGACGAGTACTCGACCATCACGGTACGGCCCGTCGCGGGAGCCTGCCCGAAACGTTCGTCGGCGGCGACCTCGGCGAAGCGGGCCGCCCAGAACGCACTGTCGAGCGAAAGGTTGAGGAAACCTTTGATCACGTTGAACGACGCGATCTCGGGGACGTTGGCCGCCATGTATTCGCCGATTTCGGTCGCGGTGGCTTCGGGCGACTTGCGGCTTCGCCGGAGCAGCGGAAAGGTTACGAGGGTATAGTCGCCCTCGAACTCCCTGCGGGTCTTCTGAATCTGCAACTGCTCGTCGCCAAGCTCACCGTAAAGCGCCTCCACCGACCGGCGGACCGCATCCGAAATAAAGGTTTCGATATTCATATCCAATAGATTTTGCCTGCAAATTTAGCGTTTTTCAGCGAATAAGCAATTCCCTCGGGACCATATTCTTTGGTTTTAGCCCGACATCCATTATCTTTGCGACACAAACCGACAAGACATTCCATGGAAATTCTCGTCATTCTGCTGCTGATCCTGCTCAACGGGCTGTTCGCCATGTCGGAGATCGCGCTCATATCGGCCCGCCGCTCGAATCTGGAGATGCAGGCCCGGCAAGGCAGCGCAGGCGCCCGCCAGGCCCTGAAACTGGCCAAAGACCCCGACCGGTTCCTCTCGACCGTACAGATCGGCATCACCCTGATCGGCATTCTCACGGGTATTTACTCCGGCGACACGCTGGCGGCGAAATTCGGCGGAGAGCTGGCCCGGCTGGGCATTCCGCTGCGCACGGCGACCGTCACGGCGCAGGTCACGATCGTCATCGCGGTCACCTACCTCACGATCATATTCGGCGAACTGGTCCCCAAACGCATCGGCATGAACGCCGCCGAGCGGGCCGCAAAAATCGTCGCGCGGCCGATGCGGCTGCTTTCGGTCGCGGCGTCGCCCTTCGTGTGGCTGCTCTCCAGAAGCACGGCGGGCGTCGCCCGCCTGCTGGGCCTGCAACGGGCCGAGAGCAAGGTCACCGAGGCGGAAATCCGTTCGATCATCCAGGAAGGCGCCGAGGACGGCGAGGTGCAGGCGGTCGAACAGCAGATCATGGGCCGCGTCTTCTCGCTGGGCGACCGCACCGTGGAGTCGATCATGACCCACCGCAGCGAACTGGCATGGATCGACGCGGCGGCGTCCGCGGCGCAGATCCGCGAGACGGTGGCCCGAGCGCCCCACAACCGCTACCCCGTCGGCGAGGGAAGTCTCGACAAACTGCTGGGCGTGGTCTGCCTCAAAGACCTCTTCCTGCATCTGGGCGACGAGGGATTCGACCTGCGCAGGCTGGTCGCTCCGGCGAAATTCTTCCACGAAGGGTTCGAGGTCTACAACGCCCTCGAACAGTTGCGCACGGAGCAGCTGGGCTACGGCATCATCTGCGACGAATTCGGCGTGACGCGCGGCATCATCACCCTGCGCGACATTTTCGAAGCCCTGGTCGGCGAACTGCCCGACCCGCGCGAGGAGCCGGACATCGTCCGGCGCGAGGACGGCAGCTGTCTGGTCGACGGGCAATGCCCTTTCTACGACTTTCTCGACTGGTTCGGTCTGGAAAACGCCCTGCCCTGCAACGCCTACAACACCGTCAGCGGCCTGATCCTCGACCAACTGGCCCACATTCCCGCCACGGGCGAGAAACTGGAATGGAACGGCTTCACGTTCGAAATCGTGGACATGGACGGCGCGCGCATCGACAAAATCCTCGTCAGCCAGAAACAACAGCCATGAAAATCGCAAATATAGAACTGGGCGAACGCGCCCTGCTGCTCGCTCCGATGGAGGACGTGACCGACCCGTCGTTCCGCTACATGTGCAAACGCTTCGGCGCCGACATGGTCTACACCGAGTTCATCTCGTCGGACGGGCTGATCCGCGACGCGGCGAAATCGCTCAAGAAACTCGAAATCGACGACGCGGAACGCCCCGTGGGCATTCAGATATACGGCCACCTGATCGACCCGATGGTCGAGGCGGCGCGCATGGCCGAGGCGGCCGGTCCCGACGTGATCGACATCAATTTCGGCTGCCCGGTGAAGAAGATCGCCGGCCGCGGAGCCGGGTCGGGGATGATGCGCGACGTGCCGCTGATGGTCGAGATGACGCGCCGGATCGTCGCGGCGGTGAAGAAGCCCGTGACGGTGAAAACCCGCCTCGGATGGGACGAGGAGTCGAAAAACATCGAAGAGATAGCCCTGCGGTTGCAGGATGTCGGCATTGCGGCCCTCACCATTCACGGGCGCACGCGGGCGCAGATGTACCGCGGCGAGGCCGACTGGACGCTGATCGGCAAGGTGAAGAACAACCCGCAGATACGCATTCCGATCATCGGCAACGGCGACGTCGATTCAGGTCCGAAAGCCCGCGAGATGTTCGACCGCTACGGCGTGGACGGCGTGATGATCGGCCGGGCGACCTACGGCCGGCCGTGGATATTCCGCGAAGTGAAGCACTACCTCTCGACGGGCGAAGCGCTGCCGCAGCCGTCGGTCGCGGAACGCGTGGCCATCGCGAAGGAACATTTACAGAAATCGCTCGAAATCAAGGGTGACCATGTCGGAATCCTCGAAATGCGGCGTCACATGACCAACTATTTCAAGGGGCTGCCCGACTTCAAGTCCACACGGCTGAAACTCGTGACATCGCTCGACACCGCCGAGCTGTTCGCCACGCTCGACGAGATCGCCTGCCGCTGGGGCGGCTACGATTTGAGCGAAGCGGTTCCGGCACCGCTGTCGCACAACCTGTGAAAAAGCGGGGCCGCAATGTGTGCGGCCCCGCTTTTTCATCGGAATCATACCGGTCCCTACTCGACCGTAATGCTGTTGAGCAGGCCGGTGCGGTTCCCGTAGCCGTCCACCTCGAAGGCGTAGATTCGGCCGAAAGCCGGGCGTTTGAAGAATAGCATAAAATAATGCACGATTTCGATTGGCATACAAATATAAATACATCAGCCGTTCCGGGGCACCAATATTTGACCAATCGACGACAATTTTTCGCCAACCGGACCCCTGCGGGGCATTTTGACTAAATCTTGCTTTTTTCTGATCAAAATATGGCAGGTAAAAAATTTTAATTTACGAAATTTGTATTCGTAAATCAGGATTTTAAAACCAACCCAACCATGAAAGCTCCCGTAAACGCCATGTCGCTGCGCCGGATCGCGAACCTGATGGTATATCTATTTGAGCGCCGACGACGGCAATACGGGCAACCATCAGATATACGTGCTCGAAAATCCGGAGCAGGCCCCCGCAAAGGTCGAAGCGATGGCCAAAGCGTATGAAGCCTGGGCAAAGCGCTGCATGGTAGAGCCTTACCCCGGACAGTTCAAGAAGAAGAGACAGTAAACACTATATTCAATCCTTTTATCAATCAGTAATGAAAAAAACAATTCTGACAACCGTGGCAGCGCTGAGCATGCTGTGCACCTTTGCCCAGTGGAAACCCGTGGGCGACAAAATCAAGACGCCATGGGCCGAAAAGGTCGACCCGGCCAACGTGCTTCCCGAATACCCGCGTCCGCAGATGGTACGCTCGCAGTGGGTGAATCTCAACGGCCTGTGGGACTATGCCATCAAACCCGTCGGCGCCATGGAACCGAAAACGATGGACGGAAAGATCCTCGTCCCCTTCGCTGTCGAATCCTCGCTGTCGGGCGTGCAGAAGGGCCTCACCGAGAAGGATGAACTCTGGTACCGCCGCACGTTCAGCGTGCCCGCCGCCTGGAAAGGCAGCAACGTGCTGCTGAACTTCGGCGCGGTGGACTGGAAAGCCGACGTATTCGTGAACGACATCCTTGCAGGCTCGCACACGGGCGGCTTCACGCCCTTTTCGCTCGACATCACCCCCTATCTCAAGGCCAAAGGCGGGCAGAAGCTGGTCGTACGCGTGTTCGACGGCACGGACAAGGGATACCAGCCCCGCGGAAAGCAGGTGCTGAACCCCAACGGCATCTGGTACACGCCGGTCAGCGGCATCTGGCAGACCGTGTGGATCGAACCGGTGGCGAAGAGCCACATCTCGGGCATCAAGGCCATTCCCAACCTGGACCAGAAGAACATCGCCGTAACCGTGGCGGCCGAAAACTGCACGACGGGCGATCTGGTGGAGGTGAAGATCCTCGACAAGGGCAAGCTCGTGGCTTCGGCGACGGGACTTCCCGGAAACCCGCTGCGTCTGGGCATCGCCGAGCCGAAACTCTGGAGCCCCGACTCGCCGTTCCTCTACGACATGGAAGTGTCGCTCAGGCAGGGCGGGAAAACCGTCGACAAGGTCGATTCGTACACCGCCATGCGCAAGATCGGAACCAAGCGCGACAAGGGCGGCATCCTCCGCATGACGCTCAACGACAAACCGCTCTTCCACTTCGGTCCGCTCGACCAGGGTTGGTGGCCCGACGGACTTTTCACCGCACCGACCGACGAAGCGCTGCTGTTCGACATTCTGAAGACCAAGGAGCTGGGTTACAACATGATCCGCAAGCACGTGAAGGTCGAGCCGGCGCGCTGGTACTACCACTGCGACCGCGAAGGCATTCTCGTATGGCAGGACATGCCCTCGGGAGACATGGGCAACAAGTGGGAAATGTACACCTACAACGGCGGTACGGACAAGAACCGCACGCAGAAGTCGAAGGACAACTTCAGCAAGGAGTGGAAAGAGATCATGGATTTCTGCATGTCTTCCCCGAGCGTCGTGGCATGGGTTCCCTTCAACGAGGCATGGGGCCAGTTCGACACCGAGCGCATCGTGAACTGGACCATGGAGTACGATCCTTCGCGTCTGGTCAACCCCGCCAGCGGCGGCAACCACCGTCCCTGCGGCCACATGCTCGACCTGCACAACTACCCGGGTCCCGCCATGAAACTCTTCGATCCGCAGCGCGTGAACGTGCTGGGCGAATACGGCGGCATCGGGCTGCCCATGGAGGGACACCTCTGGTGGAACAAGCGCAACTGGGGCTACGTGCAGTTCAAGACCCCGGAGGAGGTGACGGCAGAGTATGAGAAATACGCCAAAAGCCTGATCAAATACGTGCGTCTGGGCTTCTCGGGCGCCGTCTACACCCAGACCACCGACGTGGAGGGCGAAGTGAACGGTCTGTTCACCTACGACCGCAAGGTGATGAAGGTGCTTCCCGAACGGTTCAAGGCCGCCAACAAAGCGGTCATCGAATCCATGCCGCTGGACATGGAGTAAACGCTCCGGATTCCTGCAAAAACAACCTCTGCGTACACTTAATAACGAAAAAGGGAACGGGCGTGAAATTCACGCCCGTTCCCTTTTCAATCCATCGCCTATTTCAGCACTCGCTCGACATAGGCCTTGTAATCCTTCACGACGGGTTCGTAGCCGTCGTCCTCGTACAGCGGCGAGGAGATCAGGAAATCGGCCGACGAACGGTTGATGGCCGTCGGGACGTTGTAAAGCGTCGCCAGACGCAGCAGCGCCTTCACGTCGACGTCGTGCGGCTGGGCCGACATCGGGTCCCAGAAGAAAATCAGCGCATTGATCTTTCCGTCGGCGATGAGCGACCCCAGCTGCTGGTCGCCGCCCAGCGGACCCGACTTGAGCAGCGTGATTTTCAGCTCGGGTTTCTCCTCCGCTTCGTCCTCGTGCTCCTCCCGGTGGTCGCGCAGGGTCTTTTCGACCATCTTGCCGGTCGTACCCGTACATACCAAATGGTGGCGGCTCAACTTGCGGCTGTTCCAGTCGACCCACTCCGCCAGGTCGCGTTTCATGTTGTCGTGGGCAACCAGTGCCAGCACTTTCGTTTTCCTCTCCATAACGACAGGTCTTTATGAAAGCCGCAGCGGCTTTCGGTTCGTCACGTCCCGGCCCGTGCCGGGATATTTTTCGCTATTCGTTCTCGGCCGGAAGTTTGAACTCCGTGAATCCCGCCCCGACCAGCGTGTTGTACCACGCGAAACACTTCTTGATGTCCGAAACATGCACCCGGTCGCGGTCGTACTCGGGAAGCACCTCGGCAAACGCGGCTTTCAGCTTCTCGGGCGACTCCTTGGGGCTGATCGCCTCCTTGCCGCCCGTGTGGGCGTAGATCCGGGTGAAAACGTCGGCCAGCGCAATGTCCTCGCCTTCGGTGAACATCGAAATCTCCGAAAGGGCGCTCACCTTGGCATTCGCCGAGGCATTCATGCGCCGTCCGTCGAGCAGCGACTCGACGATCACGCCGCGCACGGACTGCGCCACGAATTTATAAAGTCCGGGCTGGCCCGAAATGGCCAGAATCTCTTTCAGTTCCATAAAATTGCTATTTCGTTGTTTAAATGGGTTGTTCGGATTCTTCCTCCTCTTCGTCGGGAACCGTATATTCCCGAAGCTGCGTATAGGAGGGCACATTGTATGCCGTGATGGCACGTATCCGGAAAGTCACTTTCCGGCCGGCTCTCTGCCGGGGAATGACTCCCTCGTAATCGAACGAGGTGACGTCGGCAGGCGGCTCGGTCTTCGCGACGGTCCTCACGTCGGATTCGTCGCCGTCGAGCATGTAGAGAATGCAGACGTTGCGCAGCCCGTAGGGGCACGAAACGGACACCTTCACCCTGACCTCCGAATCGAAGGCCATGGTCTGCGGCGACACGGTCACCTCGCCGAATTCCGCCGGGGTCGTATACTCGGGTCCCCGGTCAGGATTGCAGGCCGAAAGGCTCATTGCCGCAAGAACGGTGAAAAGGTGCGTTTTCATACCCTACTCTTTGGTCAGGTGCACGTCCATCTGCGGGAACGGGAAGTTGATGCCGGCCTTCGGCAGCTCCTTGTAGAACTGCTCGTTATGCTCGAAAAAGACGTTCCAGTAGTCAGCGTTCTTGACCCATGCGCGGATCGAGAGGTTCACCGAACTGTCGGCCAGCGCAGCGACCCACACCACCGGGGCGGGATCGGGCAGGACGCGCGGATCGGCGGCCAGCATCGAAAGGACGGCCTTGCGGGCCACATCCACGTCGTCGCCGTAGGAGATGCCCACGGTCCAGTCCACGCGGCGCGTCTCGGAGGTGGAATAGTTGTCGATGATGGCCGTCGCGATCGAGTTGTTGGGAATGTAGATCGTCTGGTTGTCGGCCGTGGCGATCACCGTCGAGAAGAGCTTGATGTCGCGCACGGTTCCCGACTGTCCCTGCGCCGAGATGTAGTCGCCGATGCGGTAGGGTTTCATCAGCAGGATCATCACCCCGCCGGCAAAGTTCTGGGCCGTGCCGCTCAAAGCCATACCGATGGCCAGCGTGGCGGCCGACGCGACGGCGATGAGCGATGTCACGTTGACGCCCAGCGTCGACACGACGATCAGGATGAGCAGCAGCGTGAAGAACGCGCTGACGGTATTACGCGTGAACGAACGCAGCGAAATGTCGACATTGCGGTGCTGCATGGCCACGTCGATCAGCCGCAGGAAGCGGCGCACGAGCCAGCGTCCGATGAAATAGATGGCTAGCGCAATGAGAACCTTGACAAGAATCCAGAGCGATTCACGAATCAGCGAGCCGAACAAAGTGCTGAAATCCATGTTCACGATCTTATTGACCGCTTCGGCCAGATTCGCTTTCTGCACACTGTCCGGCACGATCAGCGAGGCAGGTTCTTCGGCCGCTAAAAATGTCCACATAATTCCGTTTTTTAAGTTTGTGAGGCAAAAATAGCCAAAAAAAAGAGAACTTTATTAACTTTGTCTGCGCTTTTTGCAGAAAGCGCCGGAAAACACCATACATTATACGATGCAGAACAACGTTGAAATTATCCAGATCAACATTTCGGGTGAAGACAAACCGGGCATGACCTCGTCGCTCACCGAGATCCTCGCACGCTACGACGCCTTCATCCTCGACATCGGACAGGCCAACATCCACCAGTCGCTGACGCTCGGCATCCTGATCAAGACCACGGCCGACAAGTCGGGAAGCATCATGAAGGAGCTGTTGTTCAAGGCGTCGGAACTGGGCGTGATGATCCGTTTCACGCCCATCTCCGAGGAACGCTACAACGACTGGGTGGGCCGTCAGGGCAAAAACCGCTACATCATCACCCTGCTGGGCCGCACCGTCACGGCACGCCACATCGCCGAGGTGACGAAGGTCGTGGCCGAGCACGGGCTGAACATCGACGCCATCAAACGCCTCACGGGCCGCATGCCCCTCTGCGAGGACGACCGCGCCGCCAAGTCGTGCATCGAGCTCTCGGTGCGCGGATCGCTCACCGACCAGGAACGCAGCACGATGCAGGAGGGATTTATGAACCTCTCGGAGATCGGTCTCGACGTCTCGTTCCAGAAGGACGACATCTACCGCCGCAGCCGCCGCCTGATCTGCTTCGACATGGACTCGACGCTGATCGAGACCGAGGTGATCGACGAACTGGCCGAGCGCGCGGGCGTGGGCGACAAGGTGCGCGAAATCACGGCCAGCGCCATGCGCGGCGAGATTGATTTCCGCGAAAGCTTTTCGCAGAGGGTCGCGCTGCTCAAGGGACTGGACGTCTCGGTCATGGAGGAGATCGCCCGCAGCCTGCCGATCACCGAGGGGCTGGAGCGCATGATGACCATTCTCAAACGCGTGGGTTACAAAACGGCGATCCTCTCCGGCGGATTCACCTATTTCGGCAACTACCTCCGGCAGAAATACGGCTTCGACTATGTCTACGCCAACGAATTGGAGATCGAGGACGGACGCCTCACGGGACGCTATGTCGGCGAGGTGGTCGACGGACGCCGCAAGGCCGAACTGCTGCGGCTGCTGTGCCAGTTCGAGGAGATCAACATCGCCCAGTCGGTGGCCGTCGGCGACGGCGCTAACGACCTGCCGATGCTCAACCTCGCGGGCCTGGGCATCGCCTTCCACGCCAAACCCAAGGTAAAGGCCACGGCCCGGCAGTCGATCTCGACCATCGGGCTGGACGGCATCCTCTACTTCCTGGGACTGAAAGATTCGCGTATCGAACAATAACATTGCTGGATACGCTTCCGCGCGACACGCCGCATCCCGCTTCGGTCCGGTCGTTATCGCCGCCTCCGGCGTCGTTCACCGGTCCGCCCCTCTCCCGGGGAAGGGCTTAACGGCAAACCGGCCGGGGTCCGTATGAATCACCGCATTGCGTAAAAATATGTTTCACTTCCGTCCCATACCTTTTTTCGGCGCCGTCGCCGCGCTCCTGCTGACCGGGTGCTACGACTCCCGGTTCGGGGAACCGGACGACGACGGCGAGGGGAAACCCGCGACGGAGACCATCGCCGCGCTGCGCGACCGCTATGCGGGCACGCCCTTCACCGTTACGGGCGACATCGTCGTCACGGGGAGGGTCGCGAGTTGCGACCGCGCGGAGAATTTCTACCGCACGCTCTGCATCTGCGACGCTGAAGCGGGACTTGAAGTGATGGCCGGTATCGACCACCTGCACAACGATTTCCCCATAGGAAGCCGCGTAACGCTTTCGCTCCGGGGACTCGCCGTCGCCGAAAGCCGCGGGGTGTTGCAGGCGGGACGTCCGCCCGCCGCCGGAAGCGGCTACGCAACGAACTACATCGGCTCCCGGGCGGCGCTCGGCGCCGTGCTGGTCCGCAGCGGCGAAGCCCTGGCTGCGCCCTCCCCTGCCCCGCTTGCCATTCCCGCGCTTACGGAAAGCCGCTGCGGCACGCTCGTCCGCATCGACGGCGTGCGCTACACCCCCGAAGACCTTTCGGCGGCAACCTGGGTGGGCTACAAACGCTTCACCGACGCCGACGGCAACGCCGTCTACACCTACGTCCGCCGATACGCCCGTTTCGCCGACGCCGAAGTGCCTGCCGGCACGGTCTCGCTGACGGGCATTCTCCAGTACGACGCCGCGGGCGACGGGCGTTACATCCTCAAACTGCGCGATGAGAACGACTGCACGCATTAGCCTGCTGACGCTGCCGGTCCTGCTGACGCTGCCGGCCGGATGCGACCGGGCCACGCAGCCCGAATTCACGGTCCGTCCTCCGGAGCCGCAGAATTCGGTCGCCTACCTCAAATCGCTCTGCGACGGGAAGAGCAGCGTCGCGATAGCGCAGGACATCACCATCCGCGGATTCGTCACGGCCAATGACCTCTACGGCGAATTTCACAGGACGATCGTCGTCGAAGACGCCTCGGGCGGCATCTCGATCGCCGCGGAAGGCTCCCCGCTGGCAGACCTCTATCCGTTCGGCATCGTGGCGACCGTACGCTGCAACGGCCTTACGCTGTGCGACTACGGCGGGAAAATCCAGCTGGGAACGACACCCGGCGACGGCGGCGCAGGGTGCATTCCGCGCGAAGAGCTGGCGCGGTACATCCGCACCGAACCGCCCGGCGGCGAGACACCCTCCGCACAGCTCCTTACGTTCGACGCCGTCTCGGCCCGGCACATCGACACACGCGTCCGTTTCGACGACGTGCGTTTCGCCGACGCCGGGAAAACCTGGTGCGACACCGACCCGGAGACGGGCCGCGCCGTCGCCACCGAGCGCGAGATCGTCGACACCCGGGGCCGAACCTTCACCGTGCGGACCGCCGCGACCTGCGTCTACGCAAAGGAGCCTCTGCCCCAGGGCACAGGCTCCTTGTATGGAATCATCGACTATTTCGCCGGGAAATACACCCTGCGCGTCACCAACCGCGAAGCGGAGTTTTCCGGCACGGCAGCGCATTCCGCAGCAACACGCCGAACCGCCGGGCGTCCGGCGCGGACAACGCGGGCGGGGGTTACCGCTGCAACGCCTCCCACAGCATATCCTTGAGCCGCGGGATGTTCAGCCCCGAGACCGACGAGATGAAGACCGACGGCACGCCTTCGGGCAGGTGGCCGCGCATCTCGGCGATCAGGTCCTCGTCGAGCATGTCGCATTTGGTGACGGCCAGCAGACGCTCCTTGTCCAGCAGTTCGGGATTGTACTGCGTCAGTTCGCCCAGCAGGACGTCGTAGTCGCGGCGGATGTCGTCGCTGTCGGCGGGAATCAGGAACAACAGCACCGAATTGCGCTCGATATGGCGCAGGAAACGGGTTCCGAGACCGCGGCCCTCGTGCGCACCCTCGATGATGCCCGGAATGTCGGCCATGACGAACGACTTGTGGTCGCGGACCTCGACGATACCGAGGTTCGGCTCCAGCGTCGTGAAGGCGTAGTCGGCGATCTTGGGCTTCGCGGCCGAAACGACTGAGAGCAGCGTAGACTTGCCCGCATTGGGGAAGCCCACCAGCCCCACGTCGGCCAGCACCTTCAGTTCGAGGATGAACGTGCCTTCCTCACCCTCCTCGCCCGGCTGGGCGTAGCGCGGCGTCTGGTTGGTGGCGCTCTTGAAATGCCAGTTGCCCAGACCGCCCCGGCCGCCCCGGAGCAGCACGAGCCGCTCGCCGTCGGCCGTCACCTCGCCCACCGTTTCGGTGGTCGCAGTCCCGTCCTCGTTCTCGAAAACGCGCTTGGCGACCGTGCCCAGCGGAACCGGGATCACGATGTCGCGGGCGTCCTTGCCCGAGGAGCGCGCCCCGGAGCCGTGCTCGCCGTCCTCGGCGAACTGGTGACGCTGGTATTTGAGGTGGATGAGCGTCCAGTACTGCTTGTCGCCTTGCAGGACGATGCTCCCGCCCTTGCCGCCGTCACCGCCGTCGGGACCGCCGAAAGCCACGAATTTCTCGCGGCGAAAATGCGTCGAGCCGCCGCCGCCGTGCCCCGAGCGGGCGAATATCTTTACGTAATCTACGAAATTGGAACCTGCCATGTCATTCATTGTTCTTGAAGCGACAAAGGTACATAAAAGTCGGACGAGAACAAAATTGATTCGCATGCAGTTCGGTAAAACGCCGCAACAAAAATAAAAGTGTCGTTACGACACCCAAAAAAGGCAGACCGCGAAAAAACGGTCTGCCGGCAATTCGGAATAACGGGATTAAATCTGCGAAGCGACGTAATCCCCCACCTCGGAGGTCGAACGGGCCTTTTCGCCCGGCGCTGCAAGGTCCTCGGTGACGACTCCTTCGGCCAGCGCCCGATCGACGGCACGCCGCACGGCCCTGCCCTCGGCATCGAGACCCAGGTGCTCCAGAAGCATCGCGGCCGAAAGGATCGTGGCCATCGGGTTGGCGATGTTCTTTCCCGCGGCCTGCGGATAGGAGCCGTGGATCGGCTCGAAAAGGGCCACTTCGGCCCCCACGCTCGCCGAGGAGAGCATGCCCAGCGAACCGCTGATGACGCTGGCCTCGTCGGTGAGGATGTCGCCGAACATGTTTTCGGTGACGATGACATCGAAATAAGCCGGTTGGCGGATGATCTGCATGGCGGCGTTGTCCACGAACATATAGTCCACCGCCACCTCGGGATACTCCCGGGCTACCCGCTGGGCCGTTTCACGCCACAGACGCGAGGTTTCCAGCACGTTGGCCTTGTCGACGACCGTCAGTTTGCGGCGGCGCGACACGGCCAGCCGGAACGCCACGTGCAGGACCCGTTCGATCTCCGAGACCGTGTAGGTGCAGGTGTCGAAGGCGCGCGCGCCCTCCTCGTCGCGGCCCTGCGGACGGCCGAAGTAGATGCCGCCCGTGAGTTCGCGCACGCAGATGAAATCCGTGCCGCGGACCACCTCCGCCTTGAGCGGCGAACGGTCGGCCAGGGAGTCGAACAGCGCCACCGGACGCAGATTGGCGAACAACCCCAGCGACTTGCGCATCCGCAGCAGCCCCTGCTCGGGCCGCACCTTCGCCGTGGGGTCGTTGTCGTATTTGGGGTCCCCGATGGCTCCGAACAGCACGGCGTCCGCCGCAAGACAGACGGCGTGCGTCTCGTCGGGATAGGGGTCGCCCACGGCGTCGATGGCCGCGGCTCCCACCAATGCGGGACGGTATTCGATCTTGTGTCCGAATTTTTCCGCCACGCGGTCCAACACTTTCGTGGCTTCGGCGACGATCTCGGGACCGATGCCGTCGCCGGCTAAAAGAGCGATTTTAACATCCATTGTCGTTATAGTTTATTTCAATGATATTCAACATTTTGACAGTCGCCTTGATGGCAGCCTCCGTCTGGTCGGCGTCCAGCCCGCGGGTCTTGAACTCGCGGCCGTCCATCTCCCAGGTGATGATCGTCTGCACGAAGGCGTCGGTGCGGCCTCCGGGCGGAATCGAAACGGTATAGTCGCGCAGCATCGGAAACTCGCGCCCGAGCTGTTCGCGGTAGATTTGCCGCAGGGCACGCATGAAGGCGTCGTACTGGCCGTCGCCCGCCGAGGTCCGCTCGTACGCGCAGCCGTGAATCTCGATCCGGAGCGTCGCGACGGGGTGCATCCCCTGCGCCAGCGAGAGGCTGTAATTGAGAATCCGGACCGGAGTGTCGACCGGGTCGTAGCGCAGCACGTCGGCGATGATATACGGCAGGTCCTCGGCCGTCACCTGCTCCTTCTTGTCGCTCAACTCGACCACCCGTTCGGTCACCTTGCGCATCGCGGCCTCGTCGAGGTCGATGCCCAGCGCTTCGAGGTTTTTCAGGACATTGGCCTTGCCCGAGGTTTTGCCCAGGGCGTATTCGCGGACGCGCCCGAAACGCTCGGGAAGCAGTTCGTTGAAGTAGAGGTTGTTCTTGCTGTCGCCGTCGGCGTGGATGCCCGCGCACTGCGTGAAGACGCTCGCGCCGACGATCGGTCGGTTGGCGGGAATGCGGATGCCCGTATAGCTCTCGACCGTGCGGCTGACGCGGTTGATCTTCGTTTCGTCGATCCCCGTCGTGCGGCCCAGGCGGTCGTGCAGCACGGCCACCGCGCTCGACAGCGGCGCGTTGCCGGCCCGCTCGCCCAGCCCGTTCACGGTGACGTGAACGCCGTGGAAACCCGCACGCACGGCGGCGGCGGTGTTGGCCACGGCGAGGTCGTAGTCGTTGTGGGCGTGGAAATCGAAACGCAGCGACGGATAACGCTCCACCAGGTCGCGGCAGAAACGTTCGGTGTCGTAGGGGTCGAGGACGCCCAGCGTATCGGGGCACATGAACCGGCTGACGGGAGCGTCGGCCAGTCCGTCGAGCATCGCGTAGACGTAGTCGGGCGAACGGCGCATGCCGTTGGACCAATCCTCAAGGTAGAGGTTCACCTTCATCCCGCGGTCGACGGCCGCAAGTATCTCGGCGCGCACATCCTCCAGATGCCGTTCGGGCGTGCGGCGCAGCTGCCCCTCGCAATGTTTCCGCGAACCTTTGGCCAGCAGGTTGACCACGCGGCATCCGGCGGTCCCGAGCCAGTCGAGCGACACCCCGCCGTCGATGAATCCCAGCGCTTCCACACGGTCGGCATAGCCCTTGGCGGCAGCCCATTCGGCGATGGCGCGCACGGCCTGCTGTTCGCCCTGCGAGACCCGCGCCGAGGCGATCTCGATGCGGCTTACGTGCAGTTCCTCCAGCAACAGCCGGGCGATGGAGAGTTTTTCACGGGCGTTGAAGGAGACGCCCGAGGTCTGCTCGCCGTCGCGCAGCGTGGTGTCCATGATTTCAACCGGGGGAAACATCGGCGCAGGCTATTTGCGGGCGGCTTCGAAGGCCTCGATCCGGTCGGCGATACTGCGCAGGTAGTCCACGTCGTCGTAGCCGTTTTCGAGACAGCGTTTCTTGTAGGCGTCGATCTCGAAACCCTCGCTGCGCCCGTCCGACACGATGGTCAGCGTCTGGTTGCCCAGATCGACGGTGAACTGCGCCTTCGGGTCGCGCCGGATCTCGCCGAAAACAGCTTTCAGAAACTCCTCGCTCACACGGATCGGCAGCAGGCCGTTATTCAGGGCGTTGTTGCGGAAGATGTCGGCGAAGAAGCTCGACACCACGACGCGGAAACCGTAGTCGGCGATGGCCCAGGCGGCATGCTCGCGCGAACTTCCGCAGCCGAAATTGCGCCCGGCGACGAGGATTCGCCCCTCGTAGCGGGGATCGTTCAAAGGGAACGAAGCGATCCGCTGTCCCGCGGCGTCGTAACGCCAGTCGCGGAAAAGGTTGTCGCCGAAGCCCTTGCGTTCGGTGGCTTTCAGAAAGCGCGCCGGGATGATCTGGTCGGTATCTATGTTTTCCACCTCGACGGGAACGGCCCCCGAGGTGAAGGTTACGAATTTGGGTATGGACATAATGATAATCTTTTACATATCGAACACTTCGCGCGGATCGGAAATCACGCCCGTCACCGCGGCGGCGGCGGCAACGGCCACACCCGACAGCATCGTACGGGCGCCGGGACCCTGCCGGCCCTCGAAATTGCGGTTCGAGGTCGAAACGCTGTATTTGCCCGCCGGAATCTTGTCGGCGTTCATCGCCAGGCACGCCGAACAGCCCGGCTGGCGGAGTTCGAAACCCGCTGCGGCGAGGATGCGGTCCAGTCCCTCGGCCCGCGCGGCGGCTTCGACGCCCTTCGAGCCGGGAACGATCCATGCGGTGATGTTGTCCGCCTTGCGGCGGCCTTCGACCAGACGGGCGAAACGGCGCAGGTCCTCGATGCGGCCGTTGGTGCAACTGCCGACGAACACGTAGTCGACCGCTTTGCCCAACATCCGCTCCCCGGGTCTGAAACCCATGTACTCCAACGCCTTGGGATCGGCGTCGGCGGGAATCGTTCCGTCGACGGCCATCCCCATTCCGGGATTGGTTCCGTAGGAGATCATCGGGGCGATGTCCGCAGCGTCGAAGCGGTACTCCCTGTCGAAAACCGCGTCCGCATCGCTGTAAAGTTCCCGCCAGCGGGCCACGGCCTCGTGGTAGGCGGCTCCCTGCGGAGCGCGTTCGCGGCCCCGGAGGTATTCGAAGGTCTTCTCGTCGGGGGCGATCATGCCGCCGCGCGCGCCGCACTCGATGCTCATGTTGCAGACCGTCATGCGGCCCTCCATCGAGAGCGAACGGATCGTGCTGCCGGCAAACTCGATGAAATGGCCCGTGCCGCCCGAAGCGGTGAGTTTCGAGATGATATAGAGGATGACATCCTTGGCTTCGACGCCCGGACGCAGCGCGCCGTCGACCGTAATGCGCATCGTGCGGGGTTTGGTCTGGAGGATGCACTGGCTGGCGAAGACCATTTCGACCTCCGAAGTCCCCACGCCGAACGCCACGGCGCCCAAAGCTCCGTGGGTCGAAGTGTGGCTGTCGCCGCAGACGATCGTCATGCCCGGCTGGGTGAATCCCAGCTCGGGGCCGATGATGTGCACGATGCCCTGCTTGGGGTGTCCCACGCCGAAGTGCTCGATGCCGTGGCGGGCGCAGTTCTCGGCCAGCGTCTCGACCTGCCGCCGCGACTCCGGCTCCCCGATCGGAAGGTGCTGGTCGACGGTCGGGATGTTATGGTCGGCCGTGGCCGTGATCTGCGCCGGACGCGCGACGCCGAAGCCGCGGCGTTCGATCCCCGCGAAAGCCACGGGCGACGTCACCTCGTGGATATACTGCCGGTCGATGTAGAGCACGCAGCGGCCGCCGTCCTCGACACGCACCGTGTGCGCGTCCCATATCTTGTCCAGAAGCGTTCGTCCCATATCAATCCTCCTCCTCGATTTTTTCGGTTACGTTGAGTGCGCGCAGCGCGTCGAGGAACGCCTCGATCGAAGCCCGCGTGGTGTCGGTGTGCGCGCCGAATCCGTGGACCGTACGGCTGCCGCACTCGACCTGCACATGCACGCGGCCCACGTCGTTCGAACCGCGCGTGATGGCCTGCATCAGGAACTCCGCAAGCACCACCTTCTCGTTGATCAGTTTCTTGATGGCCGAGACCGCCGCGTCGACCGGACCGTTGCCCGTGGCGGTGGACATGCGTTCGTGGTCGCCGAATTTCAGCACCACGGTAGCCGTCGGAACCAGCGTCCCGGTGGTCACCTGCATGAATTTCAACGAAATGGACTGCTGCTTCATGCGGTCGATGTCGCCCACGAGGTACAACAGGTCGTAGTCGTGAATCTCCTTTTTCCGGTCGGCCAGGGCGAGGAATTTCTCGTACGTGGCGTCCAATTCCTCCTGCGTGAGGTCGTAGCCCAGCAGTTCGAGCCGGTGCACGAGGGCCGCGCGCCCGCTGCGGGCCGTGAGGGCGATGACCGACTCGTTCAGCCCGATGTCCTGCGGGTCGATGATCTCGTAGGTCTGACGCTGCTTGAGCACGCCGTCCTGATGGATGCCCGACGAATGGGCGAAGGCGTTGCGGCCCACGATGGCCTTGTTGGGCTGCACGGGCATGTTCATCAGGCTCGACACCAGGTGCGAGGCCTTGGTGATCAGGCGCGAATTGATGTTCGTGTCGACGGCCACGTCCTTGTGGCAGCGGAGCGTCATCACCACCTCTTCGAGCGAGGTGTTGCCGGCCCGTTCGCCGATGCCGTTGATCGTGACCTCGGCCTGCCGGGCGCCGTTCAGGATGCCGCTCAGCGTATTGGCCGTAGCCATGCCCAGATCGTTGTGGCAGTGGGTCGAAATGATCGCCCGGTCGATGTTGGGAACGTTGTCCACGAGGTATTTGATCTTCGCGCCGTATTCGTTCGGAAGACAGTAGCCCGTCGTGTCGGGGATATTGACCACCGTCGCGCCGGCCCGGATGACCGCCTCGACCACGCGGGCGAGGTACTCGACGTCGGCGCGCCCGGCGTCCTCGGCATAGAACTCCACATCCTCGACGTAGCGTTTGGCATATTTAACCGCCTCGACGGCAGATTCGACGATCTTCTCGGGCGTGGAACGCAGTTTGTCGTAGATATGCTGCGGCGAAACGCCGATGCCCGTATGGATACGCTTGCGCCTGGCCAGCCGCAGCGCATCGGCCGCAACGTCGATGTCCTTCTTCACGGCGCGGGTCAGCGCGCAGATCGTCGGCTCGGAAACGGCCTTGGAAATCTCCAGCACGGAGTTGAAATCACCGGGGCTGGAGATGGGAAATCCCGCCTCGATGACGTCTACGCCGAGGCTTTCGAGCAGTTTGGCGACTTCAATTTTTTCGGTGGTGTTCAACTGACAACCGGGGACCTGCTCACCGTCGCGCAGCGTGGTGTCGAAAATGTACAATCTCTCACTCATACTAACCTCTTTATCGAATAAAACTTAATGACGCCGCCCCACGCTTTCCGTGCGGCAAACGCCACCCTGACTTTCTGTATTGCTTACGATCCGTAACAAAAACAGTCGCCGGACTTGAAGATTCGACGCTTTTAGCGACGCATTCCAACCGGAATGAAACCGGAATGACCGACGTAACTGCCTTGCTCTCTTGCAAATATATGAATTATTTAATAATTTCAAAAACAAATCGTCCAAAAAGTCGGATAATTACATACCGACGGCCTCCCCGTCCCGGATGGACAGGGAGGCCGCCGCAAAACAGGCCGGCTGGTTACAACGCCTGCGGATTACCGTCCCGGCAGGTTACAGCGCCAACGGTTCGTAAGGCAGCCCCCAGGCGTCGGCCACGGGTTTGCAGACCACCCTGCCGCCGATGATGTTCAGCCCCAGCGCCAGCTCGGGATTCTCCTGTGCGGCGCGCCGCCAGCCCTTGTCGGCAAGCTGGATGGTGTAGGGAAGCGTCGCGTTCGTAAGCGCGAGGGTCGAAGTGCGGGGCACGGCGCCCGGAATGTTGGCCACGCAGTAGTGCAGGATGCCGTCGACGTAATAGACCGGGTCCTCGTGCGTGGTGGGGCGCGAAGTCTCGAAACAGCCGCCCTGGTCGATGGCCACGTCGACCATCACCGTTCCCGGCTCCATCTCCCGGAGCATGTCGCGCGTGACGAGCTTCGGGGCCTTGGCTCCCGGAATCAGCACCGAGCCGACCACCAGGTCGGCATGCTTCAGCTCCTCGCGGATGTTGTATTCGGAAGACATCAGCGTCTTGACGTTGCGGGGCATCACGTCAGCCAGATAGGTCAGCCGCTGGAGCGAAATGTCGCAGATCGTCACGTCAGCCCCCGTTCCGGCAGCGGTGCGCGCCGCAGCCGTTCCGACAACGCCCGCACCGATGACGAAGACCTTGGCGGGCTTCACGCCCGGCACGCCGCCCAGCAGCACGCCCTTGCCGCCGCGGGGTTTTTCGAGGAAATAGCGTCCCTCCTGCGCGGCCATGCGCCCCGCGACCTCCGACATCGGGATCAGCAGCGGCAGCGAACGGTCGGCGCGCTCGACGGTCTCATAGGCACAGCAGACCGCCCCGCTGTCGACCATCGCACGGGTGAGGGGTTCGCTGCTGGCGAAGTGGAAGAAGGTGAAAACCAGCTGGTCCCTGCGGATGAGTTTGTACTCGGGAGCCACCGGTTCCTTGACCTTGACGATCATTTCCGCCCGGGCGTAGACCTCCTCAATCGAGGGAAGCATCTCCGCCCCGACGGCCGTGTAGGCATCATCGGCAAATCCGCTGTTCACACCGGCCGTAGCCTGCACATAAACTTTGTGTCCCCGTTTGACAAGCTCCCGGGCGCCTGCGGGGGTAAGAGCAACGCGATTCTCGTTGTTCTTGATCTCTTTTGGAATACCGATAATCATGGATCTGAAAGTTTTTAAGGTTTTTGCCTCTCCAAAATACGAATTTAACGCGGAAATCCAAAAAATCCGGACGTTTTTTTACGTGCGGATCAAAACCGGTAAGAGATTGTAAGATAGAACGAACGGGGCCACGCATAGGTGCAGCGCGAGGCGTGGGGCGCGTAGAGCGTGTCGTCGCCCGGGCGGATGCGGCGCACGCGCAGCGACTCGTAGCCGCCATAGACCGTATCGGCCTCGCCCGTCAGGTTGCGCAGCATCAGCGACGCGGTGAGCCGCGAACGTTCGAACCGGAACGACTTGAACAGCGCGGCATCGAGCGTGAAGGCGTCCGGCAGCCGCTCCTGCCGGGTGAAGGCGTCGAAAAACTCCCGTGTGATACCGCCCTGACCCGCGATGCGGTCGGTGCGGCGCAGGGGCATCGGTTCGACGTAACGCCGCCCGGCATATCCTGCCGAAGCGCGGCATCCCCACCCTTTCGGGCCGAACCAGGCGATCTCCGCCAGAGCGGTCAGCTGCGGGGCGCCGCCCGTCTCGCAGCCGCCCATACGGCTCACGGCCTGCACGTCGACGGCCGAGTTATCCACGTCGGAGAGCACCGTGACGCGCGGATCGCGAATGTATTCGTAGCGTCCGGCCGAAGCGGCCAGCGACAGCAGCCAGCGGTAGGACAGCCGGATGTCGGCCGCGGCCTCCGCGCCGCAGGACATGCGCCCGACGCCCGTCACGGCCATGTCGCAGTAGACCGAGGCCATGTCGTCGTAATACGTCCGTGTCTCGATGCCGTCGAGCGTCATGGCAGCGAAGAACGCCGCCTGAAAATCGACGACGGGTCCCGTCAGGCGGCAGTTGAGTTCGGCGGCGTAGATGCGTTCGGGCACGGGGTTGTCGACCGTACGGTTGTTATAGAGCGGCTGAAAGAAAAGATCCCCGGCCCGAGGGGTCCGGGCGGCGGCCGCGGCGGCGATTTCGATATAGCGGCGCGGGGTGAAGGCCCAGCCCGCAGCGGCCTTGAGCGTGTAGGGCGTGAACCGCATGACGCGCGAAGGGCCGTAGGACTGCCCGCCGGGAAAAAGTTCCTTCTCGTAATAGCCCCGGCGGCTGACGGCATCGCTCCCCAGCACGACCGAAAGATCGGCCCGGAAACGGTCGGAGCGGTAATCGGCCTGCAAGCGGAGCGCAGCCCCGCGCAGCGTCAGCGCATAATCGTAGCCGAAGCGGTCGCCCTCGCGGACCGTCCGTCCGGGATGCCGCAGGTCGTTCTGCAACAGATTGCTGTACGTGTCGTCGTCGATCAGGAAGCGGTCGATGTCCGTAACGTACCCGGCGCCCAGCAGATCGCGCATCTGCTTGTAGGAACGGGTGTTTTCGCGGCGGAGCGAAACTCCGTAGCGGAGCGTCAGCCGGGCGTCGGCTTCGGTGGCGAACGACGCGTCGAAAGCGAGGTTGCAGAGCCGTTCGACACGGTCTTCCAACGCATAGACCGCATGTCCGCCCGCCATGCGGTTCTGGCGGATCAGCTCGTCCCAGTCGATCTGCGTGTAGCGCGGATCGCGGGCGAGCCACGCCTGCTCGGTCTCCCGGTCGCCCGTATAGCTGGGCAGATACCGGTAATTGTCGGGCATCGGCGTGCGGGCGTCGTACCAGTCGAGCATGCTGTACTTCGCGACGCCCGCCTCGGCGGCAAGCGTGGCGGCAAGCGAGGTCGAAGCCGACAGCGGCACGGCATAGGCGGCCAGGGCCAGCGGAACCGTCTCGCGCCGCACGCGGGAGTTGCGCACCCTGCCGTCCTGCCAGCCCCACGCCGGGTTGTAGAGACGGTCGCCCGTGAGCGTGAAAGCCTCCTCCGAAGAGGAGAGGCGCGTGCCCCGCACCGAGGGCGGCACGATACACAGCACGGAGAGTTCGTGCCCTTCGCCGAAACGCCGGGCAAGGCGCAGTCCGGCGGTCACGGCATTGGTGAAGACCCCTTCGACGTGCATGTCGCGGCCGGAGCGGGCGTCGAGAGCCGCCGAAATGCGCCAGCCGTCGCCCGGCGACGCCGAGACGGCGGCTTTCGCTCCCACGAGGTAATTGCGGTCGGTGAAGCGGACCGAAGCCAGAAAAGGCTGCAACGGCTCCCCGTCCGAAAACCGGAACGCCCGCATGCCGCCCGCCGCAGCCGGTTCCCCGGGCGCGGCGGCAAGCCCCGCATAGCGCTGTTCTTCGGCCCCGAGCAGGCGCAGCGCCGCGAGGTAACGGTAGGAAACCGCAACGCCCATGAGCGACGTGCGTTCCAGGGTGTAATCCAGTCCGCGGCGCCGGAGCGCGACCTGCGGCAGGTTGAAACCGGTGCGAAGGCCGTAGAGGTCCGAAGGGGACTGCACGGCGCGGTAGAAGAGCGTCGAATCGGTCGTGAGCAGTTCGCGCCGCTCCTCGCGTTCGGCATAGGGATAGTATTCGTCGCCGGGGTACTGGGCCGCCGCCGCACACGGAAACAGGAGAAACAACAGGGCACAACGACTTTTCAGCATATCTTTGCGACTTTACAGAACACAAAGATAGCAAAAAGTCCGACGATTCAAAACCGGATCGCATGCAGCGCGGCAAAACGGTCCGGCAAACAGAAAAGCCGTCGCGACACGGCAGAAGCAGCGTCAGACGGGGATGGGGCATGACAAATTCCGGCGTCCCCGCAGCGGGGACGCCGGAATCGGAATCAGATTGTTTTCAGGACTTCGGTCAGCAGTTTCCAGAACTTGGGAACCGTGGCGATTTCGAGCCGTTCGTCGGGCGAATGCACGCCGCGGAGCGTCGGACCGAAGGAGACCATCTCCAGATCGGGATACTTTTCGAGGAACAGACCGCACTCCAGCCCGGCATGGATGGCGCGGACCTTGGGTTCGGAGCCGAACAGCCGTTTGTAGGCATCGACGGTGACCTCCAGCAGCTTCGACTGCGGGTCGGGCATCCAACCCGGATAGCCATCGGAATGGGCCACATCGGCGCCCGCCAGCGCGAAGACCGACTCGACCATCTGCATCACGTAGGTCTTGGCGCTCTCGACCGACGACCGCTGCGACGAGGTGACAACGATGCGGTTGCCCTCCGCGAACTTCACCGAAGCGAGGTTCGTCGAGGTCTCGACCAGCCCCGGAACGGCGAACGACATGGCCACGACCCCGTTGGGAACGCCCACCAACGAGTAGACCAGCGCCGACTGCGTCCTGCTGTCGAGCACCTCGTCGACGTGGGGCATCTCGTTGAGCGTGATTTTGAAATTGGGTTCGCGGAAGCGGAACTCGGCTTCGAGGTCCGCGGCGAAAAGGTTGTAACGCTTGACGAACTCCTCCTTGAAGCGGGCCGGAACGCCGAAGATGGCGTAAGCCTCGCGGGGAATGGCATTGCGGAGGTTGCCGCCGTTGAAATAGCACAGTTTGAGTTCGAACGACTGCATGCCGTCCCACAGCAGGCGCGCCACGGTCTTGTTCGAGTTGACGCGGCCCTTGTCGATGTCGTCGCCCGAGTGTCCGCCCTGAAGGTCCGACACGTCGACACGGAAGAACGTGTAGTTCTTCGGCGACGGCTCCATCGTGTAGTGGAACGTGGCGATGGTGTCGATGCCGCCCGCACAGCCGATGAAGATTTCGCCCTCGTCCTCCGAATCGAGGTTGACGAGGTATTTGCCCGTGAGCATCCCCTCGCCCAGCTCGAACGCACCCGTGAGGCCCGTCTCCTCGTCGACGGTGAACAGCACCTCGACGGGACCGTGCTCCACCGTCTCGTCGAGCATCACGGCCAGCGCGGCGGCCATGCCGATACCGCAGTCGGCGCCCAGCGTCGTACCTTCGGCCCGGACCCACTCGCCGTCGATACGCGTGCGGATGGGATCGTTGTCGAAGTCGAACTCCACATCGGAGTTCTTTTCGCAGACCATGTCCATGTGCGACTGGAGGATCACGGCTGCGCGCTCCTCCATGCCCGGCGTGGCGGGCTTGCGCATCACGACGTTGCCGATGGCGTCCTTTTTATATTCGATATGGTGCTTTTTGGCGAAATCGACCAGAAAATCAATGATTTTGCCCTCCTTCTTCGAAGGACGCGGCACACGCGTGATGGCGTCGAACTGTTCCCAGACAAGACGCGGTTCCAAAGAGGTTATTTCCGACATAGATTTTTGCATTTTTGCAAAGTTAGGAAAAAATCCGTAACTTTGACAATATAAAATACGGGAACGAATGGATTTCAGAATAGGACACGGATACGACGTACACGCTCTGGCCGACAGCCTGCCGCTGGTTCTGGGAGGCGTGGAGATCGCCCACACGAAAGGGTGCGTCGCCCACTCGGACGGAGACGTGGCGATCCACGCCCTGTGCGACGCCCTGCTGGGCGCCGCGGCGCTGGGCGACATCGGGCTGCACTTTCCCGACACGTCGGCCGATTTTGCGGGCATCGACTCGAAGATCCTGCTGCGCCGCGTGGCGGAACTGCTGCGCGAAAAGGGCTACGAGATCGGGAACGTGGACTGCACGATCCGCGCCCAGCAGCCCAGGTTGCGGCCGCACATCGACGCCATGCGCCGTGCGATGGCCGGCGCAATGGGCGTAGACGACGACCGGGTGTCGGTCAAGGCCACGACCACGGAGCATCTGGGCTTCGAGGGGCGCGAGGAAGGCATCTCCGTCTCCGCCGTGGCGCTTATTTACCGTCCTGCGGACAGGAAATAATTCAGAATTTACAATTCAGAATTCAGAATTGCTTATATTTGTACGATCAAACACCAAACCGCGACGCCTATGAAGCAGTAGAAAACAACCTTTCAACTCCGTGCCTGCGGGCACACGACATATAAAAAGTGCATCGGCTTTTCTTCTTACGTCGGAAAATTGGACACTTTCTAACAAGTAAGGGACTAAAGGCGATGCTCGTGCTGTTTTACGGCGCGGGCATTTCTTTCATCTTACTTGTAGGTCGTCCAATACCTCCGACGTGGATAAAGGAATTTGTCCGCGTTTTTTATTGACTCTTAACCCTTAACCAATCTATCAAAATGAAACAAAACCGTATTCTGCTGCCGTTCTTGGCGATCTGTCTGGTCGCATGCAGCAAAGATGATGACGAAGGACATTCGAAAAACGAACAGAATGTTCCGGTAAAAGAAATTACATTTAAGAACTGTTCTTTTACCATGGTAAAAGTAGATGGAGGAACATTCCAGATGGGAGCAACCCGTGAACAGGAGGCGAGCGGCTGGAAACCGGATCGCACCGAATATCCTGTACATAAAGTGACGCTCAATACCTTTTATATCGGAGAAACAGAGGTCACAAAGGAACTTTGGAGCGCAGTTATGGAAACAGAGTGCGACTATTCTGAATACCATAAGCCTCAAGGCGTGGAGTGGAACGACATTCAACCTTTTATCGAACGTCTCAACCAAGCAACGGGATTAAAATTCCGGTTACCGACCGATGCCGAATGGGAATATGCAGCACGGGGAGGCAACCGATCCCAGGGACACATTTATCCGGGCTTCGACATTTCGATCCTGGCGGCCTGGTGTTACAACAATGCCGGAACCTATATACTCAATGAAAACAAGTGGGATTATTGGGAGTTACGTAACAATGGAAACAGCCCGCATTATGTAAAACAGTTATTACCCAATGAACTGGGATTGTATGACATGGGCGGTAATCTTTACGAATATTGCAGTGACTGGCTGGGCGATTATCCCGAGGAACCTCAAACAAATCCACAAGGTCCGCAAAGCGGGTCTATGCGCGTTATACGGGGCGGATGTTGGGCTATTTGGTCCAATTCCGCACGCGTATCACACAGGCCTGCACAATCTTACAATTCGGATTATGTAGGTTTGAGGCTGGCCATGAGTACCGAGTAATTTCAGATAAAACGGAGCCTATAATTGATTCGGCGCCGTTTTATCCTTCATTTTCTAATCCATCCTGCGATACCGCGGGTCGTTCACCCGCTTGTTCCACAGCCAGCCGACGTAGCGCATCGTGACGTCGGGCGTCAGGAGCGTCAGCACCGTTTCGCCCGTGGCGGTCGAGACGGCGAAATCGGCGTGGTAGAGCGTGTTGCCGTCCGAAATATTGAAGGAGACCGACCAGCCCCACTGCACGCGGGCCGCCCGGTAGTCGCGGACCGACATCGAATCGAAATTCAGCATCTCGACATACTGGGTGATGCCCCGTTCGGTAGGCAGGTGCACCTCGACATGGTCGACGAACACCCCGAAAAAGAAGTAGTCGGCATAGATCGAACGGATCATTCCGCCGGGTAGCTGCTGCATCGAGTTGGGGAAGAACATATAGTCGCGCGACTGCACCAGCGAGTCGATCTTCGCGGCGTAGACCCGGGCCTTATAAGCCCTGCGCTGGGCGCGGTCCATCCCCGCCGCAGGCTCCTCGTAGACGGTCGTATGCTCCACGACCTGCACCGGGGCCTGCTGCACGGGAACGATCGTCGTCTGCGGCACGCTGTCCGCGGCGGAAGTTTCGAGCGTATACTGCGGGGTCTGCGCGATGGCGGCGCAGACAATGAAAGAGAGTGCGCCGCAGGTGGAAAAAACGGAG
Source organism: Alistipes shahii WAL 8301 (assembly GCF_025145845.1). Classification (NCBI taxonomy): domain Bacteria; kingdom Pseudomonadati; phylum Bacteroidota; class Bacteroidia; order Bacteroidales; family Rikenellaceae; genus Alistipes; species Alistipes shahii. The sequence goes on from NZ_CP102253.1 coordinate 43,887, forward strand.
TGTTTCATAAGTCGGACATCGGATTGAACGGGAAAAAAGCCCCCGCCTGAGGCGGGGGTTCGGGGATCGCCGGAGCGGCAAACGGACAGCGCAGCGGATACGGCTGCCCGGGATGGGTCCGGCAAAATGAATTTACGTCAATAGAGCTGCGAAATCGAACCCGTATACTGCACGGGGTTATACCACGGATTGGTGATCGTCAGCGTAGCCCCGCCCGTGCGGGAGAAGATTTCGAAGGTGAACGTGTAGGTCGACGCCGAGAACAGCGAGGTCGAGAAGGTCACCATCCAGCCTTCGTGCGTCTGCTCGGTGATATAGCCCTGCAAATCGGAAACGGTGTAATTGATGATCGTCACATAGTAAGGCGGCACGTAACCCTTGATGTAGGGAAGCGTGATGTCCGCCGTTCCGTCCCACATGCCGACGTTGAACGCGGGGTTCATAATCTGGCGCATCGGACCTGCGGGCTGACGCTGGAAGGTCGTCGGGTTGAACTGGAAGTTGCGCGACAGCACGAGCGAGTCCATGAACTTCTCGTAGTTGGCAATACGTTCCGCACGGCGTTTCTCGCGCACCTCGCGGCGTTCTTCCTTGGGCGACAGCACTTTTTTCTGTCCGATCACGGTAACGGCCGCCGCACAGAGCAGCAGGCCCACAACGATAATGACTGTTTTTTTCATAGCACATAAGGTTTGTTACGGCTATGAAAGCAAGTTTTGTGCCGAAAGCGGGATCATGGGCCACTTTCCGCTTCCGGACACCGTTGCCGTCACGGGCGTCGGCGTTTGCATACGCCGCCCTCCCTCGGGACGAGTTTCAGAGCCTCACGGCAGAGCGCCCCGCCGGACAGACGGAGACGCTACAACCCCAGTTTTTTGAGGAACTGACCCGTGTAGCTGCCCTCGCACTGCGCCACCTCGTGCGGCGTGCCCGCGACGATGATCTCCCCGCCGGCCGCCCCGCCCTCGGGACCTATATCTATAATATGGTCGGCGACCTTGATGACGTCGAGGTTGTGTTCGATGACGATGACCGTATTGCCGCGGTCGACGAGCTTGTTCAGCACCTCCAGCAGCAGACGGATGTCCTCGAAATGAAGCCCCGTCGTAGGCTCATCCAGGATGTAGAGCGTGCGGCCCGTGTCGCGCTTCGAAAGCTCGGACGAGAGCTTGATGCGCTGGCTCTCGCCGCCCGACAGCGTCGTGCAGGGCTGCCCGAGCGTCAGGTAGCCGAGGCCCACCTCCTGAATGGCCCGGAGCTTCTGGTAGATATTGGGGATGTTCTCGAAAAACTCCACGGCCATGTTGACCGTCATGTTCAGCACGTCGTCGATATTTTTGCCCTTGTACTTCACTTCGAGCGTCTCGCGGTTGTAGCGGTGGCCGCCGCACGCCTTGCAGCGCACGTAGACGTCGGGCAGGAAGTTCATCTCGATGGTCTGCACGCCCGCCCCGCGGCACTCCTCGCAGCGGCCGCCCTTGACGTTGAACGAGAAACGCCCGGCCTTGAAGCCGCGGATCTGGGCGTCGGGCGTCATCTCGAACAGCTTGCGGATGTCGGAAAAGACGTTCGAATAGGTCGCGGGATTCGACCGCGGAGTGCGCCCGATGGGCGACTGGTCGACGACGACCAGTTTGTCGATATGTTCGAGGCCCTCCGCCCCGTCGTACTCCAGCGGCTGGTCGAAGGAGCGGTAAAGCTCTCTGGCGAGAATCGGCCGCAGGGTCTCGTTGACGAGCGTCGACTTGCCCGAGCCGCTGACGCCCGTCACGCAGATGAACTTGCCCAGCGGAAATTCCGCCGTGACGTTCTTGAGGTTGTTGCCCCGCGCGCCGCGGATCACGATGCGCCCGCCCGTTCCCTTGCGCAACGTTTCGGGAATTTCGATCCGCCGGCGTCCCGTCAGGTAATCGGCGGTGATGGTGTCGGACCGGAGGATGTCGTCGAACGTCCCGGCGGCCACGATGTTGCCGCCCTTGCGCCCGGCGCGGGGTCCCACGTCGACGATGAAGTCGGCGGCGCGCATCATGTCCTCGTCGTGCTCGACGACGATCACCGAGTTGCCCGCGTCGCGCAGCTCTTCGAGGCTGCGGATCAGCCGCTGGTTATCGCGCTGGTGCAGGCCGATCGACGGCTCGTCGAGGATATAGAGCACGTTGACGAGTTTCGAGCCGATCTGCGTGGCGAGGCGGATGCGCTGGCTCTCGCCGCCCGACAGCGAACGCGACGAACGCGCCAGCGAGAGGTAGCCCAGCCCCACGTCCATCAGGAACCGCAGGCGTTCGCGGATCTCCTTGACGATCTCCTGGGCAATCTTCCACTCCTTCTCCGAGAGCTGTTTTTCGATGGTGGGAACCCACTCCGAGAACTCGGAAATCGACATGGCCGACACCTCGGCGATGTTCTTCCCGGCGACGCGGAACTGCAACGACTCCTTCCGCAGGCGCGAGCCGCCGCAGACCGAACATTTGCGGTAGACGAGGAACTGGTCGCGCCACTTCTGGCCGTGCTTCGAATCGTCGTCCTCGGTGCGGCCGATGTACTCGGCCACGCCCTCCCACGAGAGGAACTGGCGTCCGCCCGAAGACGAGAACTCCTGCAGGTCGACCGTCAGCGGCTCGGAATCGCCGTAGAGCACGGCGTTCAGCGCCTCCTCGGAGAAACTTTCGACAGGATCGTCGAGCGTGAAATCGTAACGGCGGCCCAGCATCTCCAGAATGGCGAAAAGCATGTTGTTGCGGTACTTGCCCAGCGGTCCGACGGCCCCTTCGCGCAGCGAGAGGCGGGCATCGGGAATGATCTTCCCCACGTCGAAAACCGCCTCCTCGCCCAGTCCGTTGCAATGGGGGCAGGCGCCCTTGGGCGAGTTGAACGAGAAGGTGTGCGGCGCGGGGTCCTCGAAGGCCACGCCCGTCGAGGGGCACATCAGGTGGCGCGAGTAGAAACGCTGCTGCCCGGTCCCGTAGTCGTGGACGGCCATCGTGCCCTTGCCCTGGCGCATCGACTCCTTCAGCGAGGTCATCAGCCTTTCGCGGGACTCCTCACTGACCACGAGGCGGTCGACCACCAGGTCGATGGCGTGTATCTTGTAGCGGTCGAGGCGCATGCCCGACGATATTTCGCGGATCTCGCCGTCGATGCGCGCATAGATGTACCCCTTCTTGGCCAGCGACTCGAACAGTTCGCGGTAGTGGCCCTTGCGGCCCTTGACGATGGGGGCCATCAGGGCGATCTTACGCCCGGCGAAGCCCGTGAGAATCAGCTCGGCGATCTGGTCGTCGGTATAGTGGACCATCTCCTCGCCCGTCACGGGCGAATAGGCCCGCGACGCCCGCGCGTAAAGCAGGCGCAGGAAGTCGTTGATCTCGGTCACGGTGCCCACCGTCGAGCGGGGATTCTTGTTGGTCGTCTTCTGTTCGATGGCCACCACGGGGCTTAACCCCGTGATCTTGTCCACGTCGGGACGCTCCATCGTCCCCACGAACTGCCGCGCGTAGGTCGACAGCGTCTCCATGTAGCGCCGCTGCCCCTCGGCGTAGATCGTGTCGAAGGCCAGCGACGATTTGCCCGACCCCGAGAGGCCGGTGACGACTACCAGTTTGCGGCGCGGAATTTCGAGGTCCACGTTCTTGAGGTTGTGAACCCGGGCGCCCAGTATTTTGATCGTATCTTCCATTTCAGGTATGTAAACGTGCGGAACGTCCGGTTTATTGGATCGCAAATCAGCAACGTGCAAAGATACGTTTTTTTTCAATACATTGTCTTCTCCGCAGTTGTCGCGGTCAGGGTTCCGACGCTGAAAAAACGAAGTCCGCCCGAATGCCTTGCGGCATTTCGGACGGACTTTACACGAATCACCGGTATTAACGCCCCTACTCGTAGGTCTGGAGGATATACCAGTTATCGGAAGGATCCTCCGGGAACGACACGTCGATGCGCGTAGGATACCCTTCGGCGTCGAATTGGTAGGTCAACGCACCGTCGGCATCCGCATGTTCCGACATCAGGTGCTTGCAGGAGACGCCGAGCACGCCGATCCACTGGCCCAACTGATCGAAAACATCGGAAGAGCCGAATATATCGGGCGTAACGATCGGATACATGTAGCCGCCCTTGTTCTCCCGGGCCGAATAGCTGTACGTGCTATGGTCCGTCTCGCGGGTGATAATATCTTCCTGGTTGAAAATGCCGTCGCCGTTATGGTCGTGATGGTAATATTTATGCCCGTCATACTCATCATAACTGCCGTCACAGGTGTGCACGCTCTCGGAATAAGTGCTCACCACATTCCCGTTCACCCACGTGGCATTGCAAAACCCGTCGAGTTTCCCGGCATTGTCCGTCATCCGATAGGAGACCAGCTGCCTCTGGTTGTTATAAGTATAGTATATCTTATAGAGCACGACGCCTTTGTGCTGAATAACCGAAGAGCGGGCCAGCCCCGCCGCATTGAGCGTATAGGTAACCTTAAACACGCCCGGCTCTCCGAGGACCTCGCCGCCTTCGAACTGATACCAGACTTTGCCATCCTCGTAATTGATCGGAATTTCCAGCGTCAGGCCGCCCTGTGTTACCTTAATCTTCGACATCCGCCGATTCGCATCGTAACTGTATTCGATGGCGCCGTTTCCCTCCGTAGGATCTTTCGACTCGACCCGTTTGATCTTCTTATCCGCCGACGCCGGGGGAGTTACGAAACGCTGCTCGTCGAGTTCCGCCGCGGAGGGAGTTCCGCCGGTCGGGGCGATCGTCATGGAGGCTTTGCCGTTCCCCACGTCGCTGATGGTGATTTTGCCGAAATCGCTCAACGTGAGTTCGTGCAGATCGGCAGCAACGGAATAGGCGCCCGACAGCAGGTAGATATTATTCTCCGCAGCCCGGGTAAAGGGCGTTTTGGATAAAAACGTATAAAGGCCGTCGGTCGTGAACTCGAGCGAAACATAGTTCGAACTCTCCGCAAAAGTCCACACTTTGGCGATAGCCTGCTTCAGTTTGGCCTCGGTATCGGGATATTGCTCCTTCCCGGCGGCGGACTGCGTGACATCAATCGTCGCCTTTTCACTCCCGGCCGTCACCGTAATCACCGCCGGCGTCGGAGCTGTTTCCGACGTATTGGGATCGGCGGAAACCGTAAACTGACCCTCCCCCGCAGCGACCTTGCACCAGCTTTGCGAAGACTCGGCTTTCCACGCCGGTTGATTGGTGACGACCTTTACGGTAAAGGTCTCCGTCGCCGCGGCCGTAAAGGCAATCGCAGTTTGGGGACTGACCGACAAAGTCGCCTTATCCGGAGCCGGATCGTCCTTCTTGCATCCCGACAGCAGCACTGCCGCCAACAGGAACGATGTAAAGATTTTGGATTTCATACGCATTTTTTATTGGATGAGAGTGATTTCGAGATACGACACGACAAAACACAACAACCCCTTGTCAGAGTCATTATATAATCGCGGAAAGCCGGATTCAGAAATTCAACCGGAACAGCGCGAGGGGGGGGGTAAGTCGATCGACAGCCGAGAGCCAATGGGGAAGAAATTTACCTCCCGTTTCATTTCCCGAACGAAAACCCGTTCTATCGCTGTCAGATCGTTTCATAGCTGAAAACAAAGGTATTCAAATTCCGCTGAATTCAAAATAAATCAGCGGAAATAATCGTCTGAAGGGAAAAATAACAGGCATTGGCGTCCCCCGCGCGCATGACACGTCTATTTTAAAACGAATTCGTCGGCATCCCGCCACGCGGGGAATTTTTCGCGGAACGCCGCCAGCGCCCCCGTGTCGAACACGCCCGTCAGAATTCGTTCCCCGCCGCCGGCTTCGACCATCGTGCGGCCCTTGAAGTCGACCAACGCCGAATCCCCGGCGTAACGGGCCGCAGGGTCATCCCCCACCCGATTCACCCCGGCCGCATAGCACTGGTTTTCGATGGCCCGGGCGCGCAGCAGCGTCCGCCACACTTCGCGCCGCGGCGCAGGCCACGAGGCGCAGCACAGAATGGCGTCGTAATCGCCCCGGCAACGGCTCCAGACCGGAAAACGCAAATCGTAACAGACGAGCAGCAAGAACCGCACGCCTCCGTATTCGACCACCGCACGGCTGTCGCCGGGCGTGTACTGGCGCGCTTCGCCGCCGGGTGCGAACAGATGGCGTTTATCATAGCCGATAAATTCGCCCGAGGGTTTCACGAAATACATCCGGTTATAGAAACGTCCGTTTTCGGCAACGGCGACGCTGCCTGCGACCGCCTTGCCGTATCGGGCGGCCCAGCGGCGCAGGGCCGTGACGACCGCCCCGCCGGCCCCGTCGGCCACTCCGGCGGGATCGAGCGTGAAGCCCGTGGCGAACAGTTCGGGCAGCAGCACGACATCCGCTTCGGCGGCAGCGACCATCGGTTCGAGCCGCGCGAGGTTCCGCGCGGGCTGTTCCCAGGCGATGTCGCACTGGCAGAGGGCGATGCGGAGTTCCACGAAAATCAGAGCTTATAGACGGTCAGCGACGACGCGCGGTCGCGCTGGTGGAAAAGCGTCACCCGGCAGGGCACGAAATCCGACGCCGCACAGCGCCACAGGTCGATGAACTGCTGGGGATTGCGCTCCGTGAGCGGGAACCACGAACTCTGCACCTGCACCATGATCCGGTGTCCGGCGCGGAACGTGTGGGCGATGTCGGTCGTGCGGAAAGGCACGGTCTCGGGGTTGCCCGGCACGAAGGCTTTCGGACGCGCGAAGCCGTCGCGGTAACGGCCGCGCACCACGTCGCCGCGGACGAGCATCTGCATGCCGGCCTTTTCACCCTCGTCGGGGTAAACGTCGATCAGTTTCACGACGAAATCGGCATCCGAGGTCGAAAGGGCCACTTTCAGCGAAGCCTCGACCGGACCGGCAAGGGTCACGTCTTCCGCAAGCGGTTCGGTCACGAACGTCAGCACGTCCTTGCGGCCCTCCAGAAACCGCTGGTCGGCGATCATATACTCCTTGGGACGCCGCGTGCCGGAGGTTGCGATATACGGCACGGGGTCGGCAGGATCGGACGTATAGCTCGTCGAGGAGTTTTTCACCGTCGGTTTTTCGGTCGTGATGCGGCCGCCGCCGGCGAGGTAAAGAGTCAGTTTGCGGGCCTCGGAAGGCGTCCACCGCCCGAACGTATGCCAGCGGTTGTCGCCCGACGAGAAAGCCGCCACGGGCGGCAGCCGGTCGACCGTGTCGCGCGCCCAGAGGTAGCAGTCGAAAAAGGGCGCCTCGAAATGTTCCATATAGTAGGCTCCGGAGGCCTCCTCTCCGAAATCGAAGTCGCCCAGCGTACGCCCGTCGCCGCGCCATGCCCCGTGGGCCCACGGCCCGACGACCAGATGGAGCGGAGTCCGGGCGCTCTGGCGCAGGACGGCTTTGTAAAGGTTCCAGGCCCCGTAGCAATCCTCGGCGTCGAACGTGCCGCCCACGACCAGCATCGCGGGACGGATGTTGTAGCAGGCCCGGCGCGTGTCGCGCGCGCGCCACCACTCGTCGTAGTCGGGATGTTCGGCCATCTCCTCCCAGAACGCATTGGGTGCCAGCAGTTTCGTCAGGTCGGCCCGCGTGGGGCGCTCCGTGAGGAAGAACGTGCGTTCGTCGGGCGAGATCGTCAGCCCGCGCCGCGGCATCTTGTCGGTCGGCTCGTGTCCAGCGGGCGTGTTCATCGAATTGAGGAACCGCACGGCGTCGCTCAGCATCAGCACGCCGTTGTGGTGCACGTCGTCGCCCATGTACCAGTCCGTAACGGGGGCCTGCGGCGAAACGGCCTTCACGGCCGGATGCCCGCTCAAACCGCCCATCAGGGCGTAGAATCCCGGGTAGGAGCATCCCGCGAAACCCACACGGCCGTTGTTGCCGGGAATGTTCTTCACCAGCCAGTCCACCGTATCGTAGCTGTCCGTCGTCTCGTCCACGCTGCCGAAGCCCGCGGGACGCACGTGCATGAACTCGCCCTCGCTCATGTAGCGGCCCCGGACGTCCTGCTGGACGATGATGTAGCCGCGGTCGACGTAGCTGCGCATGTAGCCTTTTTCGAAACTGCCGGGAAACTGTCCCTCGCCGTAAGGTCCCGTACCGTAAGGCGTCCGGAAAATGATTATCGGGGCCTTGCCGGGGGCCTTGGGCGTGAAGACCGAGGTGTGCAGGCGCACGCTGTCGCGCATGGCGATACGGTATTCGGTCTTGTCGTAAAGCGTGCTGACAGGCTGGGCGCACGCGGCGGCCGCTACCAGCAATCCCGCCCAGAGCAGGAACAGAAATCGGCGTAGTTTCATCATTTCGGGAGATTTTTACGTTTCGTAAAGATACGGTTTTTCGGCCAATCCGCAAAACTTTCGCTCCGCAAGCCGGCAAATCCGCCGCATCTTCCGGCAGTACGGCCCGCGAAGTTTGGATTCGGACGAAAATAAACGTACTTTTGCAGCGTATATACCGGAAAAACCATGTTGAAAGCAGGACGCATACAAACCCTCACCGTAAGCCGCGTATCGGAATACGGCCTATACCTCGCCGACGAGGAGCAGAACGAAGTGCTGCTCCCCAACCGCTACACTTCGCTGACGGACAAGGTCGGCGACCGGAAAGAGGTCTTCCTCTACCACGACTCGGAGGACCGCCTCGTGGCGACGACCGAAACGCCGCTGCTGCGCGAAGGCGAAGCGGGCTATCTGCGCGTGGTGGACAAGACGGCCCACGGGGCTTTCCTCGACTGGGGACTGCACGGCAAGGACCTGTTCCTCCCCAACCGCAACCAGCAGGGCGGCATCCTGGCCGGACACAGCTACATCGTCTACCTCTACGAAGACAACATCACGGGCCGCTGCGTGGCCACGACCAAACTCAAGAGTTTCATAAACAACGACCTGATCACGGTGAAACCCCGCGAGGAGGTCTCGCTGCTGGTGGCCTCGGAGAGCGAAATCGGCTTCCGCGTGATCGTCAACAACCGCCACTGGGGCATGATCTACCGCAACCAGATCTTCCGTCCCGTGGCCGTCGGCGACCGGCTGAAAGGCTACGTCAGGCGTATCACCGAGGACAACCGCATCGACGTGAGCCTCCAGCAGACGGGATTCGCACAGGTGAAGGACTCGGCGGAGGTGCTGCTCCAGCTGGTCCGCGACAACGGCGGATTCCTGCCCCTGAACGACGACAGCGCCCCCGAGGAGGTGACGCGCCTCACGGGAACGAGCAAAAAGGTTTTCAAACGCTCGCTGGGCATGCTCCTCAAGCGCGGCGCGGTCGAAGCCGGCGAAAAAGGCATCAAAATCCGGAAACATGGCGAAGATTAACACCGCGGAGCGCGTTTCGGCGGAAGCCTCGGACAATTTCGTTTTCCAGCGCTCGCTGCTGGCCTACCACGCCGCTTCGGCGCGCATCGCAGGCGACGTGCTCGAAATCGGAACCGGAGCCGGCTACGGCATCGAGGTAGCCGTGCCCCGGGCGCGGCGGTTCGTCACCGTCGACAAGCACGCCCCGGCGCCGGAACTGCTCGACCGCCCCAACGTCGAGTTCCGGCAGGCAGTGGTCCCGCCGCTGGACTTCCCCGACCGAAGTTTCGACTGCGTGATCTCGTTCCAGGTGATCGAGCATATCAAACGCGATGCGGAGTTCGTGCGCGAAATACACCGGGTACTGCGCCCCGGGGGACGGTTCATCGTGACGACCCCCAACGCCCCGATGTCGCTCACCCGCAACCCGTGGCACGTGCGCGAATACACGGCCGAACAACTCCGCAGGCTGCTCGCCGCACGGTTTTCGGAGATCGAAACCCTCGGGGTCTTCGGCAACGAAAAGGTGATGGACTACTATGCGGAAAACCGCCGCGGCGTCGAACGCATCACGCGCTTCGACATTCTCGACCTCCAGCACCGCCTGCCGCGCTGGATGCTGCAAATCCCCTACGACATCCTCAACCGCATGAACCGCCGCAAGCTCCTCCGGGAAAACACCGGGCTGACGACCTCGATCCGCATGGACGACTACCGCATCGAACCGGTGGGAGACGGTTGTTTCGACCTGTTCTACATCGCGGTGAAATAAACGAGGGAGGTTTTCGAAAACCTCCCTCTCTTTTTCTATTTCAGCGTCACCCCGAGGCTCTGCCCCGCGCGGAGCCTCTTGCGGACGACCTCCCGCCCGTCCTGCGTCACGGCGACCTCCATCCCCTTCGCCGCACGGCGCACCTCGATGTCGAACGCCGAGCCGAAGGCGCGCACGTTGCGCAGGTTCATGCGGTCCCACGCCGCGGGCAGGCGCGGCGTCAGGGTAAACGACCGGAACCCCGTCGGACGGATTCCGAACACCCCTTCGGTCAGGATGCGGCAGTAAAGACCGCTCTCGGCCGAAAGATGACGCTGGGAACCTTCGGGCCACGCCTCGATGGCGTAGGGAACATGGTCGCCCAGCAGGCGCACCCCGGAATAATAGGACAAATAGCCGGTGGCCTTCTCGGTCTCGCCCGAGGCGTAGACCCCGCGCAGGGCGTAGAGCGTCGACCGGTCCCAGAAGGTCTTGTCGCCCGACCGGGTCAGCAGACCGTTTTCGGTCCACAGTTTCGGCGAAAAGAGCGCCTCGACGGTCGCCTCCTTCCGTTCGTCGATGCCGACGGTCAGCGGAATGCAGATCCACGCACGCAGACGGTCGTTGCCCGTATAATAACGATAGGTGTCGAAGCCCTCGACCATGCCCCCGAAATGGCGGTCGATGTTTTTCCGCAGCGCGGCGGCCTGACGTTCGTAGGCGGCCAGCTGCCGGGCGGGCTTATGCAGTTCGCGGCCCAGCATTGCGGCCGAGAGCAGCGCGTCGTAATAAAGCGACGAGGTGCACAGGTTGGCGTCCCCGGCCGGGAAGCGGCCTTCCAGTTCGTCCGAATCGGAGGCCACCACACCGTCGCCGGTCAGCCGGCGGCGGCAGTACTCCAGACACCACTCCACCAACGGCCACACTTCGGCCGCTTCGGCGGCATCGCCGCGCGCCAGCGCATAACGCGCCGCACCGTAGGCGATCATGGCTGCATCGCCGCGGTCGCCCGCGCCGTTCCAGATGTCGGTTCCTTCGGCTATGATCGAACTGGGAATCGGCCGGTAGTCGGGATTCATGTAGCGAGCGAAATAGCCGAACGAGCAGAGCGCCGAGCGGTTGCCCCGGTCGTAGCCCAGGAAAGGGAAGAACGGGTTGATGTACTCGGCCTGGTCGTTGGCCCAGATCGCGGCATAGAAACGCTCGCCGCCGGGACCGTGCATCAGGCCGCCCTTGGTGTCGTAGATGCTCTCCGCAGCGCGGATTTTCGCAAAGGCGAACATGGCGTCGATCACGGGATCGGGGGTGTCCAGCACCAGATTGCGCTGCCATTCGGCCACCAGCGCACGGCGTTTGGCGCACTCCGCGTCGGCGTTCAGCGCCAAGGCTTCGTCCCCGGACCGGCGGCCGCTGAAAAAGGCCCCGAAAGCGACCTCGGCCCGCGGAGCGAGCATCAGCGCCGTGTCGCCGCAGATCTCGGCCACCAGTTCGTAACTGCCCTCCACGCCCTTTGCCGGAGCTGTCCGGATCACCGAACGCGCCCGGGGAATCTCAACGTAAAGCGGCTTCTCGCCCGTATTCTTCAGGATGTATTTTTCGCAGAAGGCAGCCTCGTCGACCGACGGGAAAAGGACACGCGTCAGCGAAAGCGAGCCTTTGACCGCCGTCCAGTCGCTCTCGACGGTCATCGTGCCGTCGAGCACGATCCGGCGGACCTTCTCCTGCTGAAGGCAATTCTCATTGACCGAAAGCATCCGGGGAACGTCCCACACGAAACGCCGCATCAGCGAACCGTGCGTATTGTTCGGGATGGTGCGCAGCATCGGCCACACGATACTGCGTTCGAACCGGAAACTGCCGTCGGCGCCGACACCGTAGCGCAGGACGGCGGAAATCCGCAATCCGCTCATTTCGATATGGTCCCGGTGCGAATCGCCCTCGCGGACATTCCACACGATGGCCGTGCTGTCGGGAACCACCTCCCAGCGGGTTTGCGTACCGGCGAGGGCAGGCGCCGTCAGACAACAGAGAAACGGCAGGAAAAAGCGGCTGATGCGGATCATGGAGTCGGGGTTTTCGTTTTTAAAATAAGTCGTATTATTTCGAATCATAACAAAAATACGATAAAAAACGAACTCCGCAAAAAAACGACGGCGGCATATTCCACGGAACGCCGCCCGCCGGAGGAGGCAAAACCCTTTCGCCGCAATTTGCAGCCGAGTTTTTTCCACCGTTCAAAACATTGGTTACCAACCATATAATAACACACGCACGATGTTTTGCCGATTTTTCTTTGTTTTTCTCGTTTTTTTTATACTTTTGCAAATCAGCCATAACGGGTTAACACCCCTTGAGGACAAATAATCCGTTGACAATTGGGAACTTAAAAATATTGTGACTATGTATTGGACGCTTGAACTGGCATCGAAACTCGAAGATGCCCCCTGGCCCGCAACGAAAGATGAACTCATCGACTATGCAGTACGTTCGGGTGCGCCGCTCGAAGTGCTCGAAAACCTGCAGGAGATAGAAGACGAGGGTGAAATCTACGAATCTATCGAAGACATCTGGCCCGACTACCCCTCCAAGGACGATTTCTTCTTCAACGAGGAGGAATACTAAAAAGCGATTTTGAGGCCGGCGGCCTCAAAATAATATCAATGCGAAGCGGCACGATTCCCGGAATGTGCCGCTTCGCATTTTACATACCCGGCCAGGTCAAGGAATCCACAGGACCTCGTCGACGGCATAATGGGCCGTGAGGGTGCGTCCCAGCAGGTAGAAATAGTCCGAAAGCCGGTTCAGCCAGACCAGCGCCGTGGAGTCGACGCCGTATCTGGCGTCGGCACGGAGCGCGGCGCGTTCGGCGCGCCGGCAGACGGTGCGGCACACGTGGCACATCGACACCACAGCGTTTCCGCCCGGAATCGTGAATTTATCAATCGGTTTCAGAACCTCCTGCATGGCGTCGATGCGCCCTTCGAGCCATGCAACGGTCTCCGGGTCCAGCGGAGCGACCTTGTCGCTCCCCGACTGCCCCGTGGCCAGCAGCGCCTCGACCGACATCAGCCGCGAAAGAATGCGGTTCAGGTCGCCGACCGACGACGCCAACGCAGCGTCGCCGCGCATGTTGTCGGCCAGCAGAGCCGTGAAAGCAGCCAGTTCGTCGACCGTACCGTAAGCCTCGACCCGTTCGTCGGTCTTGAAGACCCGCTCGCCGCCGATCAGCGAGGTCATTCCCTTGTCGCCCGTTTTCGTGTATACCTTCATATCCTGAAATGTTGTTTCGGCAAATGGTTGTTGAAAATCAACAGGTAACCGCGGTTATCCACCGTCGTCGAAGCGTGTCCCGCGATAATCTGCCCGCACAGCGCCTGCCGTTCGCAGCCGTCGTAGGGCGACATCAGCGCCACGGTATGCCCCGCTTCGGCCGCCGCACGCACCAGCGCGAGCGTCGCAGGGCGCGGCAGGCCGCACGTGGCGACGCAGAATTCAGCATCCGCACGATTCAGGCCAAAGGTCGTATAGCCGCAATGAATCATCAGATTCTGCAACTGCACCGCCCGACGGCGGGAAACGCCCGCCGTGAGCAGGGCTTCGTACAGGTCCCGGCGGCCCGGCAGCAGGTCGTCGCGCATGAAGACGCTGCGCACAATGTCGTAGACGAACGGCGAATGGACTCCGTGACCGCGGAAATAACGGACGCGTGAGAGCCGGTTGCGCAGTTCGGAAACCCGCCCGGGCAACCGGAAAGAAATGGGATGGCCGACGATCTTCATAACGTCTATTTTTTCAGCGACCCGGCCAGGCGGCCCGTCGAAAAGGCGATCTGAAGGTTGTAACCGCCCGTATTGGCGTCGATGTCGAGCACCTCGCCGGCAAAATACAACCCTTTGACTTTCAGCGACTCCATCGTATAGGGATTCACTTCGTCACAGCGCACGCCGCCGGCCGTCACCACGGCGTATTCGAACGGCGCATAGTCCGTGATCGGGAAAGTCAGTCCCTTGAGCGTACGCACCAGACGCGTGATCTGTTCCTCGGTGATTTTGCCGACGTAACAGTTCGCACGGATGTCCACCTCCTGCGCCAGCGGCATCACCAGCGGCTTGGGAACCAGCTTGCGCAGCAGTTCGCCGAAGAACTCGTTGGGTTGCAGCTCGGCGATTTCACGGGCGATGCGTTCGTGCAGCACCTCCTCCGTGAGCGCGGGTTTCAGGTCGAGGACCAGCTTCACGCGCTTCTCTTCGATCAGGGCGTCCACCGCGTCGCGGCTCATGCGCAGCGCCACGGCGCCCTCGATGCCGCGGTCGGAAAATCCGATCTCGCCGAACTCCTCGCGCACGGGTTCGTTATCGACATAGAGCGTCGCGCGCACGTTGCGCAGCAGCACCTTGTCGAGGTATCTCATCTGGGCGTGCGACGACAAGAGCGGCGTCAGCGACGGACGCAGCGGCTCGATCGTATGACCCAGGTCGGCGGCGAAGGCATAGCCGTCGCCCGTCGATCCGGTCGCGGGATAGGAGACGCCGCCCGTGGCGAGGATCACCTGCGCGCACTCCTCCTTGCGTTCGAAACCGCGCCTGTTGATGTATTTCACACCGAAGACCCGGTCCCCGAGGGTCAGAATCTCCGTAACACGCGTATTGTAGATGATCTTGACGCCGTTTTCGACGCAGAACTCCAGCAGGGCGTTGACGATGTCCCACGCCTTGCCGCTCTGCGGAAAGACCCGGTCGCCGCGTTCGATGTCGAGTTTCACGCCTGCGCGTTCGAAAAACTTGATCGCCGCCCGGTTGTTGAACTCCGAGAACGCGACCTTGAAAAATTCGGCGTTGGTGCGCACCTGATCGGCGAATTCCTCGGCCGGACGCGCGTTGGTGACGTTGCATCGTCCCTTGCCGGTGATGCGGACCTTGCGGCCCGACTTCTCCATCTTTTCGATCAGCAGCACGCGCCTGCCGCTGCGCGCCGCCGTGCCCGCAGCCATCATGCCCGCAGCGCCCGCCCCGATGACGATCACGTCGAAAGGCTGTTTTTCTTCCAATTGTTCCATACGGGTGCAAAGATAGGCAAAAGCAAATTAAAAATTAAGAATTTGAATCAGTAGTTGAAAATAAGATATAAAAATGCGATGGCTACCTTTCCCATCGTATGAATTAGCAGTCCGCAAGTAGAGCGGCACTTTGAAGCTCTTTGAATATTTGTTTTTTCGTTCAGCCAACTGAATAGCGCTTCAATGGGTTCCCTGACAGATGAAACGGCTTGAGAATAAATGTCATCAGCGGCCTTGTTTCTCTGCTTCTCTTCTTCAGGAGCCCCTTTGATTGACTTGACGGGAGCGTAGAACTCATTGGCCTTATCGCGTCTTTCCTGCTCCCAGTAGTCATTGCTTCGGTATATCTTGTCAGCGAAGATCTTCTTGTTGAAAAGATCCGGCATGCATTCGCTCTGGAAGACCTTCAGGTCATTCTCGGAGGCAGGAGAGAGCGCTATCTGGCACGGATGAGGAAGATGCCCTTTCCTGCGATATCCTACCATGTGAAGCTTTAGTCCATGATAGTACAGGTTCTTGGTGGAACAGTATCCTTTGTCTGCGATATCTCTGGCGACCTTGCCTGTACGGTTTCTTCCGCAGCATGTGATTATCGGCATCGAGTCAACAATCACGGTATCATCCTGACAGTCAGAAGGCCTGAACATCCTTAATAACTGCGAGGACAGTTCCCTAACAGCACCGGCCATCCTGTTGAGACGGTAATTGAATGTCTGATAGGACACCAGGTTCGGGAACCAGTCGCGCAAGTACTCTTTAGCGAAGTTGTGAATATCCTTGATGAGGGTGTACTTCTGCTCATGACCGACAAAGAAATAAATCGTGAGGATTTCCTCGTCGGAGAACAACGGTTTCGAATTATTGCTGTATCTTTGGCAATGGTATTTGAGGCTTTGTTCGTACATATCGCAGATATACATATAGATTTTTATTAGTCTATACTCTTTGTCCTTGGGAATCATAACAAGCAAAAAATAGGGGTATTTTTTTTACTTTAAGTTACTGATTTCCAAGGATTTTGCAAGTATTTTCATCCCTTGATTTTCAAATATTTACAACTAATTCCGAGGCTTAAATGACCTCAGTTAAACTTATAAATCACAGCAGTTCAACTGCTGATTGGAATTAAGAATTAAAAATTAAAAATCAGGATGCAAAGAGCCCCGCAGGCGGTCGGCAGAGTATATTTCTTTCGCAATTCAGTATATTTTTTTCTATTTATCCGTTCGCCTCTTTTATTTCAAAATCCAATGTCCTAAATTAAGACCAATATAAAACGCCATTGCTATTATTTCGGAGGCGAGGCCGAAGAGGGAATTTAAAATGAATCTGCCATGAACAAAACCGAGCTGAAAGTGTTTCTCAAAGGATTGGCTAATTTCTACGTCGTTCTGATGATTATAGCGTTTCTGCCCACACCCGGAAAAGATTGCTCTCCGGGACGCCTCGTGCGGTGCATCATCATTTATACGATCGTAAGCATCGTGATCTTTTCGGCCGTCTATTTTTGGAACCGAATCAGAAAGGGTCCGGATAAACGTCCCGATACGTGTCCGGTTCCCGATGCAAAAGAGACGAAAGACGACGATTTGAGTATTTCCCGGTTCCTCACCTTGCGAAACATGGGCGCCTGCTTCATCTATTTCCTTTGTGTCTTCGCGCTTCTCTATCCGGAAATGTCTCTCGAAAGCATGCTCAAAGCCAGCGCCCGAAGCACCGGCTATTGCATCCTTGTCCTGCTCGTGGCCGGAATCGTTTATTGTGTCTATCAAAGTCATGTAGGCAAGAAAAAGTCGATCCGGGAAAAGTAGTTGCAGCATCGGGAGGCCATCGCGCCTCCCGTTTTTTCGGATACGCCGGAATCCGCCGCGACGGCCGCGCGGAAATCGCCCGGAGAAAGAATTCTCCCGGCTTAATTTTTTATTCTTGATTTTTAGTTGTATTTTTGCGGCCGTTAAAAATCGTTCTAAAAAAATGTTGAGCAGAAGATTACTCCGTATAAAGGTCGTCAAGGCGCTGTTCGCCCATCTCAAATCGGGCGCGGATAACATGATGGCGTCGGAAAAAACGCTGATGGCGTCCGTCGACAAGGCCTATGACCTCTATTTCCAGATACTGATCCTCCCCGTGGAGATCGCGCGTTACGCCGAACAGCGTCAGGAGCTGGCCAAACAGAAGAAACTGCCGACATTTGAAGACCTCAATCCCAACACCAAGTTCGTGGACAACGCCGTGATCCGCACCATCGCCAACAGCGACGCGGTGAACGATCACGTGGCGGCCCGCAAACTGGGATGGGAACGCTATCCCGAACTGATCCGCACGCTCTACGCGCAGTTGACCGAGAGCGACTACTACAAGGACTACATGCAGCGCGAGGAGCGCTCGTTCGACGACGACAAAAAGCTGCTCGAGGACTTCTTCAAGGAGTTGCAGAGCTGCGAGGCGCTGGACGACGTGCTGGAGGAGATGTCGATCCTCTGGACCGACGACCTTCCCTACATCGTGATCATGGTCCTGCGCACGCTTTCGAACCTGCGCGTCTCGCACACCGAACTGAAGGTTCCCGCGAAGTTCAAAAGCAGCGAGGACCCCGAATTCGTCAAGACGCTGTTCGAAAAGTCGCTGGTCAACTACTCCGCCTTCCAGGACTACATCGAGAAGTTCACGGCCAACTGGGACGTGGAGCGCATCGTCTTCATGGACAACCTGATCATCGGCACGGCGATGGCTGAGCTGACTTCGTTCCCGTCGGTTCCCGTCAAGGTGACGCTCGACGAGTGGATCGAAATTTCGAAATACTACTCCACCCCGGGCAGCAGCACCTTCATCAACGGCGTGCTGGACAAGATCGTCGAGTCGCTGACCGCGGAAGGACGCATCAAAAAGGCCGGGCGCGGCCTGATCTGACCCCTGCCGGCCATGACCCGCATGCTCGCGATCCTCGCCCTGGCGGCACTCGCCGTTGGCTGCGGCACATCTCCCCGTGCGGTCGAACGCAAGGGCCGGATTATCTCGCTAACGGATTCGATTCTCACCACGGGAGGCACGGACACCGTGCGTTTCGGACGCCTCGGGTCCGGCGAAATCGCCGTGCTGCGCCTCTGGCTGGCCAACGACGCGAGCCGTCCCGTGGCCGTCGCCTCCTACCGGCGCAGCTGCGGATGCACGACGCTCGAATTTGACGCACAACCGATTGCACCGGGCGACGCACGGCAGGTGACGCTCACCTTCGATTCGCGCGGCGAACGGGGCTGGCAACTCAAGGCGCTGGACATCACGCTGGCGGGAGGGCAGCGGCCCCTGCGGCTGTTCGTGGAAGCGGACATAAAATAAATCCTTGTTTATTCGGCAATAATTTGTACCTTTGCTTCGTTCAATGGAATAAACACTTAAAACGAATACAATTATGATTAATTTTCTTCAGACGGTCCCCATAGAGCCTCAACCGAGATTCATGCAGCAGTACAGTTTCATTATTATGATCGGCCTCATGGTGCTGGTTCTCTGGTTGTTCATGTGGCGTCCCGAGGCCAAGCGCCGCAAACAGATGCAGGAGTTCCGCAACGGTCTGAAAAAAGGAGACAAAGTCATCACCGCCGGCGGCATCTACGGCGTCGTGAAGGAGATCAAGGAGACCACCCTGCTGATCGAGGTCGACGGCAATGTGACGCTGCGCATCGACAAAAACATGGTCGTAGCCGACAATTCGGACCTCCAGCGTCAGTAGAGATAACCCGCGCATAAAAAAGAGCTGCAAGGATTTGCAGCTCTTTTTTCACACACCTATCCGAACAGGTGCAAGGCCCCGACGTCGATGATCCGCTGGTTGGAACTCCCCCGGAAATCGAGCGACAGATCGCGCAGCGCCTCGACGTAGCGTCCGTCGACCAGCGTGTCGATCCACCGAAGGCACTCCCGGCGGGCCGGGTCGGCGAGACACTCTTCGAGCGTATAGCCCGTATAGCACCAGACGTTCTGCCCCGTGCGCTCCTTCACCAGCCGCAGAAAGGCTGCCATGGCTTCGGGCTGCAACAGCGGATCGCCGCCGCTGAGCGTCACCCCGTCGAGAATCGGATTCGCGGCGATTGCGGCGCAGATAGTTTCGGCACGCTCCACGGTCAGCGGCTCGCCCCGCCGGGGATCGTGGCTCTCGGGGTTGTGGCAGCCGGGACAACGGTGCGCGCACCCCGCGAAATAGATCGCATAGCGCAACCCGTAACCGTCGGAGATGGTTTCGGGATAGATGCCGATGATTCTTAATAATTCCATTGCGTTTTCATAACATGAATACAACTCCGTCGGTCGCGATTCACGGCGGAACGCCGTGTTTACAAATCTGACCCACCTCTAAACTTTAGGCGGGGACTTGCCGCACGCGACCGGAGACGGCGGCAAAAAGGGATTCTTCCGCCGGGTGAATTTTGATTTTAGGCGGGCGGACAGGGGGCCGCCAATTTCGATTATCGCAGAGCGGTTTTCGGGCTTCGTGAAGTGGGGCGAAGCAGGAGCATACGAACGTATGTAACTGTTTCGCCCCGCAAGGGAAGTGCAAAAGATGCCGGTGAGAATCGAAATTACCGGTGCTTTACCCGATCGCGCTCCTCGGCCTGCTTGGCCGAGTTCCACGATTCGAGGCTGCCTGTCAGGTAACCCGTGATGCGGCGCATGCGCAGGATGTCGTCCGAACCGCAGACGGGACATTTCGAGTAGATCACCCCGCGGTGGCCGCACTTGCGGCAGGTGTCGATCGGATGGTTGATCGAGCCGTAGCCGATCCCCTCGTCCTGCATCACCTTGACGATCTTGAGGATCGCCACGGGATTCTTCCGGGCCTCGCCGTCGAGTTCGACGTAGGTGATATGCCCGCCGCGCGTGATGGCGTGGAACGGCGCTTCGAGGCGGATTTTCTCGACGATGGAAACCGGCTCGCGCACGTCGACGTGGAACGAGTTGACGTAGTAGTCGCGGTCGGTGACGCCCGGAATCTCCCCATAACGCTTGCGGTCCATGCGCGTGAAGCGTCCGCTCAATCCCTCGGCCGGGGTCGCCAGCACCGAATAGTTCAGCCCGTATTTGGCCTTGTACTCCTCGACCACGCGGTTCATCACCGTCACGGCGTCGTAGAGCGTCTGCCACGCCTCCTTCGAGGTCGCATGGCCTTCGCCGTAAATCGCCACCATCGCGTTGTGTCCGCCGATGAAGCCGATGCCCAGCGTGCCGTGCTTGAGCACGTCGCCCACCTCGTCGTTGGGCTGCAACCGGCCGCCGCCCTTCCAGACATCGTTCGACATCATAAACGGGAACTGCCGCGCGAGGGCCGTGCGCTGGAAGCAGTAACGTTCGTAGAGCTGCTCGGCCATCATCGTGGCGGTCTTGCGCACCGATTCGAGGAAAATTTCGCGCGCCTCCTTGCGGATCGCGTGTTTGTTGCCGTCGGGAATCATGTCCCCGGCCTCGCGCATCGCCTCGATGGCCAGCCGCGGCAGGTTCATCGACGTGAAGGAGAGGTTGCCGCGCCCCCACGACGACTTTTCGCCGTGCAGATTCTCGAAGACGCGCGTACGGCACCCCATCGTCGCCACCTCGTAGCGGAAGCGGTCGGGGTCGTCGATGCGCCACTTCTCGTGGCGGTTGAACGGTGCGTCGAGAAACATGAAGTTGGGGAACAGCGCCACCGACGTGGTGCGGCACGCCTCGATCAGCAGGTCGAAGTTCGGAGTTTTGAACTTGATCTCCCCAGCCAGTGCCTTGTCGAAGTCCTTCACCGCTGCGGCATAGTCCTCTTCGGACCACGAAACGCCCTCCTTGACCTTGAAAATCTGGATCGGGAAGACCGGCACTTCGCCGTGCCCCAGCCCCTCGATCGTGGCGGAAAGCAGTTCGCGGATGACCATGCGGCCCTCGGGCGAAAAGTCCGTGCCGTAGTTCACCGAGCTGAACACCACCTGGTTGCCGCCGCGCGAGTGCATCGTATTGAGGTTATGGATGAATCCCTCCATCGCCTGATGGGTCTCGCGGCGCGTCGTGTCGTATGCCTGCCGCCAGATGCGTCGGATGTCCTCGTCGGCGACCTCCACGCCCGACTGGCGCAGGGCGGCGAACAGACGCCCCACCGCCGTCTCGCAGGGTTCGATCGTCGGCACGTGTTCGGCGACCAGGGCCTTCAGCTCGGCGCGCTCCAGCGTCACGCCGCCCCGCACGCCGCACAGGAACAGCGTCATGTCGGTCAGGTGACGGCGGAAGGTTTTCAGCACGCCCGGAGCCATGAAATGGTCGAACGCCGGGATCGACTGCCCGCCGTGCTGCTCGTTCTGGTTGGTCTGGAAGACGATCGTGGCCAGCGTGGCGTAGCTCTGGATCGACTGCGGCGTGCGCACCGAGCCGTTCTTCGTCGAGAATCCCCGTTCGTAGATGTCACCCAGATCGTACTGAATGCACGTCGTGGTCTTGGTGGGATAGTAGTCCAGGTCGTGAATGTGGATGTCCCCGTCGCGGTGGGCGCGGCCGTGGCGCACGCCCACCAGATATTTCAGGGCGTAGTCCTTGGTGATCTCCGAGGCGAAGGTCATCATCTGCCCCGCGGGCGTGTGCGACGACATGTTGGCGTTCGAAAGGTTGATGTCGTTCTTCTCGACGGTCACGATGCCGTCCATGACGCTCTTGATCGACGAGCGGCGGTCGCGTTCGACGTTGCGCCACTCGCGGTAGATGATATAACGTTTGGCGATCGAGGGGTTGCGTTTCATCAGCCGCTCCTCGACCATGTCCTGAATCTCCTCGACCGAAATCTCGGCCTTCGTAATTGCCGCCGCCACGTCGGATGCGATCTGCTCGACGGCCTGCCCCTCGTCCGTTATGCCGCCCGCGCGAAAGGCCTTCGTGATGGCGCGGACGATTTTATCCAGAGAAAAAGGCTCGGTTTTACCATCACGTTTGATGATGGAAATCTGCGTGTAATCCATTGTAATATGAGTATATACGTTTCACAACAGGCCCCGTTTCCCCGCAGGGCCGACATTGCATGCGCAAAGGCAGGTCTTCTGACTCGCACCGACCCGCAGGCGGCCTTCCCGTCCCCCGCGGGACAGTGGCTCGACGATTCGCCTGCGGCATTGAAGTGCATACAGCAGCGGGAACTGTCCGGGATTCGCACCCGATTCCCTCTTATCCTCCGCCCCGGCGGGACGAAGGATACCTTTGCGAGTCACAAAAGTCTCCATTATTCCCCGACTTTCAAAATTCCGGAGCAGGAAGTTTTCAACATTTTGTGAAAGGCTCCGAATTTCGTATCTTCGCCCCCGCAAACCGGAAAATCGTAACTCCATGACACAGAAAATAACACACGTCTGCCAGGGAACCTGCTCCCGGCAAATCGACGTCGAACTCGAAAACGGCGTCGTTCGAAGCGTCTCCTTCACGGGCGGCTGCCACGGCAACCAGCAGGGAATCGCGGCGCTCGTGCGCGGGATGACGGCCGCGGAAGCCGTCGCCCGGCTCGAAGGCATCGACTGCCGGGGCCGCGGCACGTCGTGTCCCGATCAGCTGGCAAAAGCGCTGAAAAAGGCTTTATAAAACGCCCCGGCCCGGCCGGGTACGGATTTTGCACTCCGAAAAGCGTTCCAAAATGCAAGACTATGTATTTTCTATGGTATCTGCTGATCGGACTGGCCGCCGGATGGATCGCCAACCTGATCGTCAAGGGAGGAGGTTCGGGACTCTTCGTCAACCTGATCGTCGGGCTTATCGGAGGCGTACTGGGCGGCTGGCTCTTTTCGCTCTTCGGATGGGTTCCCGTCGGCACGCTGGGCAGTCTGGCGACGGCCGTCATCGGCTCGGTCATCCTGCTGTGGATCGCCGCGCTCATCTCACACCGCAAGATCCGCTAAACAAACGTATGCACGAAAAAGGCGGTCGCATGACCGCCTTTTCGTGTTGAGCTGCCGGGATTCGAACCCAGAACGACAGAACCAAAATCTGCTGTGTTACCATTACACCACAGCTCAAACATTCGCTCGAAAGCGACTGCAAAGATAAACAAAAAATCGCAAAAACCAACCCCCGGATGCAAAATTGGCAGGGACAAAACCGGACCTCTGCCGGATTTTTCGTATCTTTGCTTCAGTTACCCTGTAAATAAACGCAAACGATATGATTCCGACAATGATTCTGCTCTTCGTGGTGGGCTATCTGTTCATCGCGCTGGAGCACAAAACCAGGATCGACAAATCGGCCGTCGCCCTGCTGATGGCCGGAGCGATCTGGACCGTGTTCAGCCTCCTGGGCAACGACCCGCACATTCAGCACGAGCTGGTGGACCAGCTGGGCGACACGTGCGAAATCCTGGTCTTCCTGATCGGGGCCATGACCATCGTGGACCTGATCGACAGCTACGGCGGCTTCAACGTCATCACCGACCACATCACCACGCGCAACAAGCGCAAACTGATGTGGCTGCTGGCGATCATCACCTTCTTCATGTCGGCCGCACTGGACAACATGACCACCACGATCATCATGGTCATGCTGCTGCGGCGGTTGATCGCCAACAAGAAGGAACGGTGGATTTTCGCCAGCGTGATCGTCATCGCCGCGAACAGCGGCGGCGCCTGGTCGCCCATCGGCGACGTGACGACCATCATGCTGTGGATGCGCGGCAACGTCACGGCCGCCAACCTGATCGCCAACCTCTTCCTGCCGTGCCTCGTGTCGGTCGTGATCCCTGCGGCCATCGCCAGCCGCTACGTCGCCGACCGCCCCGCCGCCGCGGTCAGCGCCAAGGCCCTCGCATCGGGATGCCCCGAATGCATCGGTCCGCGCCTGCGGCTATTCATCCTTATCGTGGGCGTCGTAAGTCTGCTGTTCGTGCCGGTGTTCAAGAGCCTCACCGGACTGCCGCCCTACATGGGCATGATGGTGTCGCTGGGATTCATGTGGATTCTGACTGAAATCATCTACGACCGCAAACGCAGCATCCGCAACATGGAGGAGTCGATCCAGCCGCGCGTATCCAAAGTCCTCAAGCACATCGACATGCCGACGATTCTCTTTTTCCTCGGCATCCTGATGGCCGTGGGCGCGTTGCAGACCGGCGGCGTGCTGACCGACATGGCCGACTGGCTGGACAAGAATGTCCACGAAGTGTTCACCATCGCGGGCGCCATCGGCATCCTCTCGTCGGTGGTCGACAACGTGCCGCTGGTGGCGGCCTGCATGGGCATGTACCCGGTGGCCGACGTCGCAACGGCTGCGGCGAGCGCCGACCCGGCTTTCGCACAGAGTTTCGTGGCGGACGGGCTGTTCTGGCACCTGCTGACCTACTGCGCCGGCGTGGGCGGCAGTCTGCTGATCATCGGCTCGGCGGCCGGCGTCGTGGCGATGGGACTCGAAAAGATCAATTTCGGCTGGTACCTCAAACGCATCTCGCTGCTGGCCCTGTCCGGCTATCTGGCGGGCATCGCGGTGATCTGGCTCGAACACGTCCTGATCGGGCTTTGACCGAAAAGTTCCGGATGCGTCGTGCGCCCAGAATATTGCCGATCACGGGTTTGCCCCATAACAGTATAATCAGAGGTTGGATAAAATATTTTTATCCAACCTCTGATTTACAGCCAAATTATCAGCAGTTTGTAAGTCAGGAACTCCAATATCAATTTAGTAAGAGTACCCTTGCGGAATCAATGCCAGATGTACCCCGGAAGATGTGGATAGACCATTTTTCAACACCCGACATTCGATATCGTGAAGTACGGGTTCATCGGTATCCGACGCAAAATCAACGGTAAATGTGAAGCCCTCACCCGTGTACGGAGGCAGGGTGCTGCTCCATACATAAGTGACAGAAGAATCGTAATTTTCAATAGAACACGTTGCTTGCCCTTCTCCACGGGCCAAATACGCTATATTCCATTTATCATACCCCAAACCCATCATCGAAAGATCGCCGGGTTCCACCTCCGACAATGAAGTCCCGATGTTTGGAGCGGTGGGAGCGGGCCTCGAAACCGCTGATACAGCTGCATAGGCATTTACCAGACCATAACCCACAAATTGGTTCCATAATCCGTTCAATCGAAGCGGATCGACACCATAAGTGTTGCCGCCGATCTTTCGGGTAGTTTGTTCGATAATATTGCGTACCCGCCATACCGAAAGATCGGGATCCGTTGCCCATATCAAAGCCACGATGCCGGAAACATGGGGAGCAGCAAAAGATGTGCCCGACACACAAGTATATCCACCGGTCACATCTGTTGTCCAGATTTCACGCCCGGGAGCGACAACATCCAATGAAGAACCATAACCGGAGAAATCCGATTTGTACCCATTCCGATCTATTGCACCTACTACTAACGTTGCAGAAGGTGCTCCCGCTGCCGGCTGTGATACAGCACTGCCTTTATTGCCCGATGAAAAAACAACGATGCATCCTTTACCATGAGCATATGTTATAGCATTATTGATTTCGGATATTGGAGAAGATGTATCAAATGACCATGAATTATTAATTACGCGCGCACCATTATTTGCGGCAAACCGAATTGCATTCGCAAAATTGGTCGTGGTGGAGGCAGCTATGCCAAGCTCGTTATCAGTATAACAAATACTGATGGGCATGATTTTCACTCCGGATGCAACGCCTGCAATGCCTTTGCCATTATTAGCCGTGGCTCCGATAACACCGGCAACCTTTGTGCCGTGATCTCCGTATAGCCCACTTGGAATTCCTCCCGTGTGAGCGTTGTAACTGACATTATACAAATGTAAATCATCATGGTTATTAAACACCGTTATCGACAACCGCAACGATAATATCGTTGATATATGGAAAAGCAAAGGCATTCCTTGCGTTCACATAATTGATATCGATCCCCGGATAAGAGACGTTTTTCAGATTCCATTGATAGCTGAAATAGGTATCGTTCGGAGCGGCGTCGGGCATCGACTCAACGATAAACTCGGGTGTTGCATACTCAAACGCGCCCGATTCATACATAAAATTCGCCATTTCGAGCGCATTCCCTTTCGACTCCTTTGTACACGAAAGATAATAGATACTCGGGTCGAATTTGTTTTCTCCCAATATCTCCAGATTATACTCTTCCGCGATTTTTTGAAGTTTGGCAAGGTCTTGCTCTCCTGTCAGTTGTACGCTGAATACATTCATTATGCCGAGATCGGCTCCATCGCTTGTTTTAAAATAGGGAGCCTCATACACTACATCCTGCGGATTAATCGATTTTTGTTGGGCGTTATCCAGCGTAAACGACGTAAGACTTTTTTGCATGCGGAACTCTTTTGACGATCTTATGCCCAGCGCAGCATAGTTATCAATAGTTCTGGTATTTCCCCCACGGATATTTACGGCCGATTTGCGAACACTTTCAATTTTTGCGGTTTCAACCAAAACATACGACTTGTTCTCGTTGACCGTTAGTGGGATTTTCACACCGTCACACCAAATAATAATAATCAGACGAACCCACAGACGCACGGGTCGCGGGAACGTTTTCTTGATATTCCTCTGACAAAATGTCATCCTGGCAACCATAAAATGTTATGACTGCAATGATAAGAGAAAGCAGCTTTTTCATGATATTAAGAATATCTAAATTATGATTTTGTTGACAGTAAGCGTTTTTTCGGGAAGTTTGTCGTATAGTCCCCAGAAATAAAAAATAGTCATAATCGCCGGAGTACCACCCTTCAGTTGCTTATACACCAAATTCAATGTCATCTTATCGGATTCGGTATCGACGGCCTGCTTCTCGAAAGAGTATCCGGGATGCCCCATCCAATGCTGTCCAATAATAAGGGTATATTTGTCAAAGTCGATTACTGGCAGCTCGACCGAAGGAGGTGCAACGGCCTCGAACTCTTCCATGCTGTTGATCACAAAACATTCGATGTCGCGATCATCGATCTCGCTGAAATTGAATTCCGGCTCGGGATGCGAACTGGAACTCGAAGGCAGATAGGTCTTGAAAAAAGCCGATACGTCCGCGGAGGCTGTGACGGGAGGAGTGCCGATATATTCGGATTCTTCCGAGTCGTTGCATGCGACAAACCCACCCAGTAGAAGCAGGGCTGCTGTCAAAGTCAAAATGCGAGTTTTCATAGTTTGAAGTTTAAGGATGAAACATTGAAGGCAGGTTCGCGAGAGTCTTACGGATAATTACAATATGTAGTTGTAATGGATGTAGGGCAAAAATAACGAAAAAAATCAATTATGCAAATTCAACCGCCAATAATTCAGCAAGATTAAGTAGTATAAGCACAGAAATTTACAGGCATCGGGCGACTTGAACAGAATTGTACACAAACGAAAAGGATCGAGCCCTGTCCAAACACAGAGCCCAATCCTTCGATCCGGCATAAATAACTACAAATCAAGCTGTACGTCTTTTCGCAGACGCAGAAGATCCGGAGCTTTTCCGTTACTTTACCTTGGCCATGAATTTTTCCCGGTCGACGATGTAGCGGACATGGATGCCCTCGCCGATCAGCCCCTCGGCGTCGCGGGCCCCGACGTTGAAGGTCAGTTTGCGCCCCTCGACTTCAGCAAGCACGGCCGTGGCGGTGATTTCGGCGCCAAGTCCCGACGGCTTGATGTGCGTGACGTTCATCTCGGAGCCGACGGTGGTCGCGCCTTCGGGAAGTTCGCCGGCAACGGCCGTCATGGCGGCGTTCTCCATCAGCGCCACCATCGCGGGGGTGGCGAAAACCGCAAGGTCGCCCGAACCCATCGCGGCGGCCGTGTTGCCGGCGGCGACGGTTGCGGCGCTGCGGGCGGAAAGTCCTTTTTCAAGCATAATATTCGCTGTTCGTAATTCGTTTATTGCGGTGAATCGTTATCTTTGCCGGAGACACCCCGGCAAACCGGATGCAAAACCGCACGGGTTTTCGTCCGGACTCCGCCGCAAAGGTACAAAAAATTCGCCGCCGTTGAAAAAGTGGATACTCCTCATCGCCCTGCTCGCCGCCGCGCTTTCCCAAGCGCAGGCGCAGGGAGGCCGTGGCTTCTGGCATCAGGAGTGGACGGTCGAGAAGGGCGATTCGATCCCGCTGGTCCACGTCCTGCCGGTCTACGTCTTCAGCCGCCCGGTCGACCTGCGCCGCTACCGCCGGCTGGTGGACGCCGTGAAAAAGGTCTACCCCATCGCGCAGATCGCCAAGGCCAAGATGGCGACGATGGAGGAGGAGTTGTGCCGCCTGCCGACCAAAAAGGCCCAGAAGGAGTATATCAAACAAATCTACCACGAGATCAAGGACGAATACACCCCCGTGCTGAAACACATGACCCGCACGCAGGGCCGCGTGCTGCTGAAACTCATCGACCGCGAAACCGAATACACCGCCTACGAGGTGTTGAAGGAGTTCCGCGGCGGTTTCGTGGCGGGATTCTGGCAGGGCGTCTCGAAAATCTTCGGTCAGAACCTCAAGTCGGAATACGACAGGGAGGGCGAGGACCGGATGATCGAGCAAATCGTGATTTATTACGAAGCCGGACTGCTCCGGTAGCGACGGACGGACCGGGTAACGGAGGGACCGGGTAACGGAGGGACCGTTCCGGAATCCTGCTCCTAAAAATTGAACGACAGCCCCACACCCAGCCCCATATAGGAGCGCGAAGGCCGAAACTCCCCGGCCCGGAAATTATCGGTCAGGTAGCAGTGATAGGTGAAGTCGCCGAAGAGGTTGAACCGCCAGATCGGGATGATCAGCCGCGCACCCGCGTCGAACGTACAGGAGAAACGCTGCCGGACGGTATAGGGCCGCCACGAAGGGTCGGTCGTCGAATAGCCTTCGGTCGTGAACGGCCCGCACATCAGCCCCGGGGTAAAGCCCGCATGGACCTCGAACCCCGAGGGCAGGATCGCAAGCAGCACGTTGAGAAACGTACTGCCCACGTCCGCCCCTCCGCCGGAATAAGCGCCGTAAGGATCTGCATAAGAGCCGTTGTAGTAATTATTCTGCACGCTCCGCTCCCGGCTCTCCCGGCGCCAGGACGAGGCGATACGTCCGGTCCGCCAGGTGAATTGCAGCGGCACGGAGAAATAGTTCTCGGCATCCTCGTCGACGAAGACGTTCAGCCCCGTTCGAAAACCGATATTGTAAAAATTATAACGGGCATAGTCGATCGAAAAGGCCTGCAATTCGGGTCCCCGCCCGTCGCCCACGTAAAGCTGCGCTCCGTAGCGCACGCCCAGTTCGTTGTCGAAGGTCTTCGGGACGGGTGGCATTTCGTGCTCGCCGGGATAGACGAGGGTTTGCGCCGGAGCGGTCCCGGCCGTGACGGCAAGCAGCAGGAAAAGAAATTTCTTCATTGCATGACGGTTAGGTTCAGTTGTAAACATAACTATTTTTCACGGCATAACAAAATTTCCACGGCGGATTGTGCTTTGTGAATTATTGATTATCTTTGCGCTCGGATAATTTCAGAAGTCATGTTTGAAAATTTAACAGATAAACTCGAACGGTCGTTCAAAATTCTCAAAGGCGAGGGGCGCATCACCGAGATCAACGTCGCGGAGACGCTCAAGGAGATCCGCCGCGCGCTGATCGACGCCGACGTCAACTACAAGGTCGCCAAGACCTTTACCGACGAAGTGAAGCAGAAAGCCCTGGGCCAGGACGTGCTCAAAGCCGTCAAGCCGGGACAGATGATGACCAAGATCGTCCGCGACGAGCTGGCCGAACTGATGGGCGGCACGGCCACGGACATCCGGCTGGAGGGCACGCCTGCGGTGATTCTGATCGCGGGTCTGCAAGGTTCGGGTAAGACGACCTTCTCGGGCAAGCTGGCTTCGCTGCTCAAGTCGAAGAAGGGCCGCCAGGTGCTGCTGGTGGCAGGCGACGTTTACCGTCCCGCAGCCATCGACCAGCTGAAAGTGCTCGGCGGACAGATCGGCGTGGAGGTCTACACCGAGGAGGGTAACAGGAATCCTGTCGAGATCGCCGAGAACGGTATCAAGTACGCCCGGCAGAAGAATTACAACGTGGTGATCGTCGACACCGCGGGCCGTCTGGCCGTGGACGAGGCGATGATGCAGGAGATCACGGCCATCAAGGCCGCCGTGAAACCTTCGGAGACGCTGTTCGTCGTCGACGCCATGACGGGTCAGGACGCCGTGAACACCGCCCGGGAGTTCAACGAACGGCTGGACTTCGACGGCGTGGTCCTCACCAAACTCGACGGCGACACCCGCGGCGGTGCGGCCATTTCGATCCGTTCGGTGGTCAACAAGCCCCTCAAGTTCATTTCGAGCGGCGAGAAGATGGACGCCTTGCAGGTGTTCCACCCCGAGCGCATGGCCGACCGAATCCTGGGCATGGGCGACGTGGTGTCGCTCGTGGAACGCGCGC
Source organism: Alistipes shahii WAL 8301 (assembly GCF_025145845.1). NCBI lineage: Bacteria > Pseudomonadati > Bacteroidota > Bacteroidia > Bacteroidales > Rikenellaceae > Alistipes > Alistipes shahii. The sequence continues at coordinate 74,340 of NZ_CP102253.1, forward strand.
AGGAGCAGTTCGACGAGGAGGAGGCCCGCAAGCTCAAAAAGAAACTGGTCAAAAACCAGTTCAACTTCAACGACTTCATCTCGCAGATTCAGCAGATCAAGAAGATGGGCAACCTCAAGGACCTCGCTTCGATGCTCCCCGGCATGGGCAAGATGCTCAAGAACGTGGACATTCCGGACGATGTGTTCAAGCAGACCGAGGCGATCATCTCGTCGATGACCCCCGCCGAGCGCGAGCATCCCGAGATCATCAACGCCCGCCGGCGCGAACGCATCGCCAAAGGTTCGGGTACGACGATGGCCGACGTCAACCGCCTGATGAAACAGTTCGACGACACGCGCAAGATGATGAAGGCCGTGGCCGGCGGCGGCATGAAGATGCCCAAGATGCCGGGCGGAATGATGCGGCGATAGGCTACATTTTACAAGACTTCATTGCAAAAAGGCTCTCGGAAACGAGAGCCTTTTTGCAGTCATGTGAAACCCGGTGAGGAATGCTACTTTTCGGAGAACGTCCTGCCGTTATCGTTGGTTTCATAGGATTTTCCGCTCCGGCCTTCATAATATTTTTCGCCGAACAATCCCGATTTTTCGGTCACCTCATCGCCATTGTCGAGCGAAAACCGCCTCTTTTTCGAACCTCCTCCGTCAAACAAGGCAATGATCGTCATCACGACACTCAACAGGAACAAAGCGATCGAAATGGCAATGGACAGCAAAACAAGAGCTATAAGCAGCGGGAAAATAGACGGTCCCAGAATAGCAAGCATCACACAAGTGAACAGTCCATATCCGATTTTCTGACCGGTCGTCGAGAACAAATACAAATGCCGTTTCAAATAATAGATCCAGTAGGCGACACAACACAGAAACGGAGTCGTTGAAAGAAAAAACAGACCTATGCCCATGCCGACCGACAAATTAGGAGAGAAATTTCCGTGCTGCATGCTCATAACTACACCCCCAGCAGCGAGGTAATTAATGTCGCTCCGATAAATACACCCGTCACGATCAGGACATGCTTACTCAAGTCGGATTTGTAATCGGGATGGTTCTTCCGGGTGAATTTTTCTTCCAGCGTGTTTATGCCCCGGTAAACATACACAAGCAAATTAAAGCGTTTCATCATTCAAGGAGTTAGAGTTTTACATCGAGCAAATGTCAAAACACAAAAAACGCGGACAAACTCTGTTCATCCACATTCAAGGCCTTGGACTGCCTGCACAGAAAGATGAAAGGAATGCCCGCGCCGTAAAACAGCGCGAGCATCAACTTTAATTCCTCTCTGTGATTCAAAAGTGTCCAAGTTCTGAATGTAAGAAGAAAAGCCGATGCGCTTTTATATGTCGTGTGCCGCCGTAGCGGCATTAAGAATCAAAAGTTCTCATTTTTTCATAGGCAGTGCGATTTTAGCATATTGTAAAACAAATATAGGATAAATTCGAATAAATCCCTACCTTTGTCTGCGAATAAAGCAAAAAAAATGCACCGTTCCGGCTTCGTAAATATCATCGGCAATCCCAACGTGGGCAAATCGACGCTGATGAACGCCCTCGTGGGCGAAAAACTCTCGATCATCACCTCCAAGGCGCAGACCACACGCCACCGCATCATGGGCATCGTCTCGGGCGAGGATTTCCAGATCGTCTACTCCGACACGCCCGGCATCCTGAAGCCCTCGTACAAGTTGCAGGAGTCGATGATGAAGTTCGTGACGGGCGCCCTGACCGACGCCGATGTGATCCTCTACGTCACGGACACCGTGGAGCAGAGCGAACGCTCGGCCGAAATCGTCGACAGCATCCGCCGGAGCGGCATTCCGACCGTCGTGGTCATCAACAAGATCGACCTCTCGACGCCCGAAGCGCTCGAAGCGCTGGTCGACAAATGGCAGGCCGAAATCCCCGGGGCGCAGGTCGTCCCCACGTCGGCCAAGGAGAATTTCAACATCGAAGGGCTGTTCCGGACCATCCTCTCGCTGCTGCCCGAAGGCCCGGCGTTCTACCCCAAGGATACGCTCACGGACAAGACGCTGCGCTTCTTCGCCTCGGAGATCATCCGCGAGAAGATCCTCAAATTCTACGACAAGGAGATCCCCTACTGCTGCGAAATCGAGATCGAAAGTTACAAGGAGGAGCCGACGATCGACCGCATCGCGGCGACGATCTACGTGGCCCGCGACTCGCAGAAGGGCATCCTGATCGGCCACAAGGGCGAGAAGCTGAAGAGAGTCGGACAGACGGCGCGCGAAGACATGGAACAGTTCCTCGGCAAGAAGGTTTTCCTCCAGTTGTTCGTCAAGGTCAGCGACGACTGGCGCAACAACGAACGGCAATTACGCAGGTTCGGATACGAACAGGAATAATAAATCGCACGGAAAGCCCGTTTAAAGAGCAAAATCAGTCAGCATGCGGAAACTCATCGCCGGAATCATATTGGGAACCGCCCTGCTGTGCGGCACGAAAGCCCACGCACAGTACAACCGGGAATATTTTTTCTGGGTCGGACGTTCGTGCATGATGAACAACGACTACCAGGAGGCCATCCGCACGCTGAACACCCTGCTGCGCTTCGACGAGGACGCTTTCGAAGGCTACTTCCTGCGCGGCATCGCCAAATACAACCTCGACGACCTGCTGGGCGCCGAGGACGATTTCTCGACGGCCATCCGGCTCAATCCCGTCTACACGCAGGCCTACACCTACCGCGCCATCACGCGCTCGCGTCTGGGCAACTACGACGACGCTTTGCAGGACTTCCGCGAGGCGATCGAGCTGCGCCCCGACCTGCCTGGCCCCTATTACAGCCGCGGCGTGACGCGCCTGCTGAACCAGCAGTTCAAGGAGGCCATCGACGATTTCGACAAGTTCATCCGCCAGGAGAACAAGGTGGCCGACGCCTTCATCTGCCGGGGATTGAGCTACCTCCACCTGAAAGACACCACGCGCGCCTACGAGAATTTTAACACCGCGATACGCACCAACCGCGAGAATCCCAACGGCTATAACCGCCGCGGCGGGCTGCACCTCCAGCAGGAACAGTACAAGGAGGCCGAGGCGGATTTCAACAAGGCCATCGAGTGCGATTCGGCCTACCTGCTCTCCTACTTCAACCGCGCGCTGGTCTACAACGCCACCAACCGCCCGATGCAGGCGCTGGCCGATTTCGACAAGGTGATCCAGCTCGATTCGACCAACTCGCTGACCTATTTCAACCGCGCGATGCTGCGCACGCAGATCGGCGACTACAACCACGCGCTGGAGGATTACGACAAAGTGGCGCTCTACTCGCCCAACAACGTGCTGGTCTACTACAACCGCGCAGGCGTCTACGCCCAGCTGGGCGAGATCGAGCGCGCCGTGGAGGACTACACCTCGGCCATCAAGCTATACCCCGACTTCGCCAACGCCTACATCTACCGCGGCCGGCTGCGCGAACTGCTCCGCGACCCGCAGGGCGCCAAAGAGGACCGCTCGATCGCCCAGCGGAAAATCGCCGAATACCGTTCGCGCCTGAACGACAGCACCTATTCGATCTACGCCGACACCACGCAGCGCTTCGACCGCCTGCTGTCGTTCGACAGCAAGTTCGCCGGAGGCAGCTTCGACCGCATCACGGGCCACAACGGCGGACACGAGGAGATGCGCCTGCTGCCGCTGTTCAAGTTCACGCTCATGCGCCCCGACTCGGTTCCCGCAGCCAAACCCTATCACCTGCAACGCGTCGACGATTTCAAGAAGCGCATCGGCAACGAATACCTCACCCTCTCGTGCCGCGAGAGCAACATCGCGCCCGACACGCTGGTGATGCTCGACAAGCAGTATGTGCAGGAGCTTAACGCAAGCAACCCCGCATGGACCGTGCTCTTCGAACGCGCCGTCACGCAGTCGCTCATCAAGCAGTACACCAATTCGGTGAGCACCTATTCGTCGGCCATCGAGTTGAACCCGTCGAACCCGTTCCTCTACCTGAACCGCTCGACGACGCGCGCCGAGATGATCGACTTCATCTCGTCGATCGACAACTCCTACCAGCGGATCACGATCGACTCGGACCCCGCCAACCGACTGAACAACAATTCGAAACGCACGTACAGCTACGACGAGGCGGTGGCCGACCTGAACAAGGCCGTGAAGCTCTTCCCCGACTTCGCCTACGCCTACTACAACCGCGCCAACCTGCTGGCCCTCTCGGGCAGCCTGCCCGAGGCGTTCGAGGACTACACCAAAGCCATCTCACTCAACCCCGCATTCGCCGAGGCCTACTACAACCGCGGCATCATCCAGCTGTTTATGAAAGACACCCGCAAGGGCTGCCTCGACCTCTCGAAAGCCGGCGAACTGGGAATCACCGAAGCCTACGAGGTGCTGAAACGCTACGCATCACTGGATAACTAACTCAACACAAAAAAATATGGCAGAAACTATCCAACGTAAACTCAACGACTCGCCCGCAGCCCGATGGACGGCGTTGTTGCTCATCGCGTCCACGATGTTTTTCGGTTACATGTTCGTCGACCTGATGTCGCCGCTGCAAAGCATGATCGAGGCACAGCGCGGATGGACCCCCGACGTATTCGGCATGTACGGCAGTTCGGAGTTCATACTCAACGTCTTCGGATTTCTGATCCTCGCAGGCATCATCCTCGACAAGATGGGCGTGCGGTTCACCGGCCAACTGTCGGCTTCGCTGATGTTCATCGGCGCCTGTCTGAAATACTACGCCGTGAGCGACTCGTTCGCGGGTTCGGGCATCGAAACGTGGCTCGGCTCGTGGTGGACCTCGTTCCCCGCCTCGGCCAAACTGGCGTCGCTGGGCTTTATGATCTTCGGCTGCGGCATGGAGATGGCCGGCATCACCGTATCAAAAGCCATAGCCAAGTGGTTCGAAGGCAAGGAGATGGCTCTGGCCATGGGGCTTGAGATGGCCATTGCCCGCGTCGGCGTTTTCGCCATCTTCTCCATTTCGCCGTGGCTCGCCGACATGGCTCCCGCAACGGTCGTACGACCGGTGGCATTCTGCACCGTGCTGCTGCTGATCGGCCTGCTGACGTTCGTGATCTTCTCCTTCATGGACCGCAAACTGGACAAACAACTGGGTCTCGACAGCCGGGGCGGAGGCGGCAGCGAGGAGGAGTTCAAGGTCAGCGACCTGAAGTACATCTTGAGCAGCAAGGTGTTCTGGATCATCGCGTTCCTCTGCGTGCTCTACTATTCGGCCATCTTCCCCTTCCAGCGCTTCGCCACCAACATGCTGGAGAGCAACCTCGGCGTATCGGCCCAGACCGCAGCCGACATTTTCCGCTGGTTCCCGATGGGCGCGGCGGCCATCACCCCCTTCCTGGGCCGATACCTCGACCACAAGGGCAAGGGCGCCACGATGCTCATTTTAGGCGCCATTCTGATGATCGTCTGCCACCTGACCTTCGCCTTCGTGCTCCCGGAGTTCCCGAGCAAGCCCGTCGCCTACGGCTCGATCGTCCTGCTCGGCATCTCGTTCTCGCTGGTTCCGGCCGCACTCTGGCCCTCGGTTCCGAAGATCGTGGAGACGCGCTATCTGGGTTCCGCCTATTCGCTGATATTCTGGATTCAGAACATCGGACTGTGCCTTTTCCCGATGCTCTTCGGCTTCGCACTCAAATATTTCAACGCCGGACGGACCGAGGGAATGCCCTACGACTACACCCGTCCGATGCTGATTTTCGTCGCATGCGGCGTGCTGGCGATGCTGCTGGGACTGTGGCTCAAAGCGGAAGACCGGAAAAAGAAATACGGGCTGGAACTGCCCAATATCAAGAAGTAGCCCAAGCTACACCCGAATAAATGAAGAAGGAGACCCTGCCGCGCATCGCACGGCAGGGTCCGTTTTTTCAGGATTTCAAACGCCCGCGCAGGGCGAAGCGCACCATCAGGAAATTGACCGGAAAGGCGACCAGAAAAACGCACAGCGGCGCATAGAGTTTCGGAACGCCCGCCCACAGCCAGATTTCGAGCAGTACGAGTTCGTTCACAAGGTTGATGAGGTGGGCCGTCAGGAACCGCACGGCACGGCGGGCAGAGGGCCGTACCCGAAAGGTGAAATAGCTCGACAGCAGAAAGTTGCAGACGATGCTGACGCAGAAGGCGCAAAAATAGGCAAGGGCCGGCCAGAGGTCGTCGAAACACCGCACCAGCACGACGTAAACGGCGTAATTGACCGCCGTGGCGACGCCTCCCACCACGGCGAAGCGCACGAACGGACTCTCATAGAGCCTCCGGAGCATCATCGCTACCCTACTCATCGCATCCGAGGTATTCGCGGGTGGTCAAAAACCGACAGCCGCGGGCTTTCAGCCACTCCAGCAGCCGGATGAATTTCCGTTGCAGGTCCGTCCCCGAACAATGCGTAAGATAGCCCGGAACACCGAAAGCCGGCTCGCGCAGCCGTGCGGAAAACTCCCACGGATGGAAATAGAGGTTCAGGTGCCCGTCGCGGCGCAGGGCGCTGCGGCACAGCAGTTTGTAGAGCGGCAGCGGCATGACGTGGAGCGAAATCCAAAACAGCGGCACGCGGAAAGGCGCGGAGACCGAAACCGGATAGATCGTGAGCCCCTCCTCCCGCGACACGGAGCACGGGGCCCGGAGGTTGTTGTAGCGCGTCGGAATCCACGTCGGATTGATCGACGAATTGTACCTGTACCCCGCCGCCGCGAGCGCCGCGGACGAAGCGGCGGCCAGCCGCGGGGCACGGTAGCCGACAATGCGCTGTCCGGTCAGCTCTTCGAGCGTCCGCCGGCTGCCGGCAGGGTCCGACCCGGCGGTCAGCCCGTGGTAATAGTCATGCGAAGCCACCTCGTGGCCTCCGGCGACGATGCGGCGGACAAGGTCCGTGCGGTGGAGGGCAAAATTGGCCGTCGTGTAAAACGTGGCCCGCAGCTCCAGCCGCGCGAGCAGGTCCAGCAGGAACTCCAGCCCCTCGGAGCTGACCGCAAGCTGGGTGCCGAAATCGATTCCGCGGCCCCTTTCGAGCGGAAAATCGAACTCCTCGACGTCGAAACCGAGTGTCACAGTCATAGGCGGATGGCGATACGGAAAAAGTTTCTCAATTCACGGAACAACACCCGCGGAGACATCGCCGACATGACGATGCCGTCGCGGAGCATGGTCTCGACCTCCTCGATGCGCAGGCGTTTGTCGCGTGCGGCGAGGACGACGAATTCGGTGTCGAACAGGAAATCGGAGATGCGTGTGCGCAGCATCACCGCCCGAGCGCGGGGCGAGAGGCCCTTCAGACCGCCCTGCGTGTCGGTATGGCGGATGTTGAGGAAGATGCGGTTAAGCAGTTTCGACCCGTAGGACATCATCTTGCGCATGGGCGAAAGCCGCGAATGGTAACTCCGGTTGCGCACGGCGATCACCACGTCGGTCCCTGCGAACACCCGGTCGATCACCTCGCACATCGACTCCGCCGTATAGGGCATGTCGATGTCCGTATAGATGGTATACGGGGCCCGGGAACGGGCGATGCCGGCCCGGATGGCAGCGCCCTTGCCGCCGTGCGGAATATCGACGATCTCGACATCCGGAACGGCCTGCCGCAGCGCCCCGTGCTGTTCCTCGCCGAAACCATGCGGCGAACCGTCGTTGACGACGATCAGGTGCAGGCGCTTGTCCGGATACCGGGCGCAAAGCTCCGCATAGGAGCGGGCCAGCGCAGGGACGAACCCCGGAGCCGGATTGTAACACGGGCATACGATGTCGAGCCCGTCGCCCGGCCGCGCGGGACGGGATTCTGCCGCCTCGTTTGCCGCCTCGTCTGCCGCAGGCAGGGTTTTGTAGTCCAGAAGGACGTCCGTGACGGCGAAATCCTCGCGCCACAGCCTCCGGATGCAGTGGAGCCAGATGGCGAAGAACGGCAGCGAACGCAGCGCGTAGGCTACGAATACGCCACGGTAGAACTTAGTCGGGAGTAAGTTATAGGAGAAACTGGCGAACAGGGCCAGTAGGAGCAGCGTCCATTCGAGCCGGCCGCGTGCGGGGGGGGGAAAATTCACCCACCAGATACCCATGCCGAGCGCGGCTATCACATAGCCGCTGTGTTCGCTGCCGCTGCTGAACAGCACGATGAACAACAGGAGTGAAGCCAGCATCGTCAGGCGGTAGCTGAAGTGTTTGTACTGCCCGGTGCGCAGGTAGGAGAGCAGAAACAGCACCATGGCGGGGACGATGATCAGCAGGTCGGAATAGGCCGGCGAACCGCTGATCTTGCGCACACAGCCCACCAGCGAGATGTTCGTATAGGCACAGAACATGTTCTCACCGTTCTTCTGCACAATGTCGGCGGCCCATGCCGCATACTGCGACCAGAGGTATTCGGGACTGACGAAGAGCAGGGGCAGCAGCAGGGCCATGGCGCTCCACAAAGCCATATACCCGATGAAACGTCCTTTGCGCCGCACGAAGAAGAAAAAGGCCAGCCCGACGATGCCGTAAATCTTGACGAACGTACCGATGACGATGAACAGTGCGGCCCATCCTTCGCGGCGTTTCTCGATCATGGCCAGCGCCCCGACGACCAGCGCCGCGACGGCGATGTTGAACTGCTGTTTGAAGCAGGCTCCGTAAAAGTCGTTGAGCGTCAGCCACAGCACCAGGCTCGTCAGCACCACGGGCATCGGCAGCTGCCGGACGGTCCAGTAGAGCAGCAGCGAAAGGCTCATGCACCACAGCGACATGCCCAGCCACGGCGGCAGCACCGCGAAAGGTGCGATGATAAAGGCGAAAATCGGACCGTAATGGTTGATATCCCCGTATTCGAGCGGATAGGGCTCGTAAAGGGGAAGCGAGGAGAACAGATGGTCGAACACCCCGCGGAAGACCAGGAAATTGTTGTAGTTCTGAGGCCCGGCCAGCGACTGCGTGATGCAGATCCAAACCGTGCAGAGCATCCAGACGGCAAATACCACATACGGGTTAAGCAACCTGGATTTCAGATTGATGAATTGTGACGCCACAATATGCAAGAGTATGAGTTAGGTCCCGCAAAGATAGGTCTTTTCGCCTGAATAACAAACGAAATGCCGAAAAAACAGTTCTCCCGGAAGCTGCGGCGCCCCCTATTTTCCGGAAGCCACCAGCCCGTACAGCTCCGTGATGCGGCTGCACATCTCCTCCCACGAAAAGCGGCGGCGTTCCTCGACGCAGTTTTCCCGGAAGCGTTGAAGCGTGTCCCCTTCGTACATCCGTTCGATGGCGCCGGCAACCCCTTCGGGCGTGGGTTCGCAGACATACCCCACCCGGCCGTCGGGCACGATCTCGGCCAGTCCCCCGACTTTCGTGACGACCATCGGCACGCAGAACTGGTAGGCTATCTGCGTCACGCCGCTCTGCGTGGCGGTCTTGTAGGGCTGGACGACGAAATCCGCCGCCGAAAAATAATATTTCACGTCGTCGTCGGGGATGAAGCGGTCGTGGAGCAGCACCTCGTCCTGCAATCCGTTGTCGGCGATCCGGTTCAGATACGGCTCCCGGGCGGTGTAGAACTCCCCCGCCACGATCAGCCGGCGGCCCTCGGTGCGGCCCGCACGCCGGAGCTGCGCCCAGGCGTCGAGCAGCAGGTCAAGCCCCTTGTAATCGCGGATCAGCCCGAAGAAAAGCACGTAGCGGTTCGCAGGGTCCAGCCCCAGACGCACGCACGCCTCGGAGCGTTCGACCCGCTCGCCGAAGTTCTCGAACAGCGGGTGCGGCGAAAACAGGGCCGGAGCGTCGCTGTACGCGCGAAGTTCGCTGTGCACCTGCTCGGACATGTAGACGAAGCCGTCCACCGAATGCAGGTAGTAGCGGTTGAAGGGTTTGTCGGTCAGGTGGTGTTCGTGCGGCTCGACGTTGTCGATCTGGCACAGCACCTTCGTATGGCCGTTGCCGCGGGCGATGCGGGCAATGGTCCCGAAACAGGGGGCCATGAAGGGCGTCCAGTACTTCATCAGCACGAAATCGGGACGCTCGCGGCGTATCCGGCGGCCGACGCGCACCCAGTTCAGCGGATTCATCGTATTGACGCAGCGGCAGATGCGGAGGTCCGCAGGCGGAGGCGTCGCAACCGTCTGGCTCTCGCCGGGAAACAGCAGCGAGGGATATTGCAGCGTGAAGGTCTTGATGTCGACCTCGTCGCCCCGCCGCTGGAACGTGCGGGCCATGATCTCCATGATCGAGGCCAGGCCCCCGCGGTAGGGATGGGCAGGTCCTAAAATCGTTATTTTCATCGTATCAGAGCATTCCGGCGATTTCATGCCGTTCATCCGATCCGGCAACCCGACGCCTGCGGCCTCCGGCCGCGTCGGCAGGCCCGCCCCGCCCCGAATCCCTCCCCCGGGAGGAACTCATGCGCCGGCCGGGGTTTGCACAGGTTCCCGCGAATGATTCAGGTACAAAGATAACCGAAAAAACGGGACCCCGGCAAAAGGATTCCGTTTTTTGCGTCAGAAGTGCTTTCCGCCGCGCGAACCGCTATTCGCCGCCGCCGGAATGGTTGAAACTCTTCGACGTATGCTTGCTGCCGGCGGCCGATTGCAGCGCGAGGTACTCCTCGCCGTAGTCGATCAGGTTCTGCAACTCGGTGCGGAAGGTGTCGAGATGCTGCTCCTCCTCGCCGATGATGTCCTGAAACATCTTGTGCGTTACGGCGTCCTTGTTCTCCGAGGCGATGCGCGAGGCTTCGTTGTAGCTGTCGATCGTACTCTGCTCCAGCTGCATGGCCATGCGCAGCATCTCCTTCACGTCGGTGACCTGCCGGGTGCGGAACGAGGCGTTCATGTCCACGTCGCCCTGCAGGAACAGGATGCGGTCGGAGAACTCCTCGATGTGGCGCATCTCGGCGATCGAAATCTCGCGCATGATCTTCGAGAGATACTGGTAGCGGTCGTCCTCGAAATGAGTGTGGAAATACATGTACTGCAACGAAGTGGCGATCTCCTTGCCCACGGCATCGTTCAGCAGGTCGATGCTTACCTGATACTTGTTTTTCGCTTGTGTTTTGGTTGCGCTCTCCATAATGAAAAAAGGTTTTGCAGCCGTAAACTGCAAAACCCGTTCCACAAGCGCCCTGCGAAGCGTTCCCCGCAGGCCTATTTCCATTCGATAGAGGCACGCACGGCAGCCGCAGCGCCGTCGGCCGAAATTTCGAACAGCGCCGAACGCCCGCGCAACTCGCACCCCACCGTCAGCGTCTGCCCGAAGCGGCACTCTTTCAGGAAATGAATGTCCAGCCGCACCGGAGCCTCCTGCGTCAGCATGTCGACGGGCAGCATGTCGAGCATCATTTCGATATAGCGCATCGTGTTGACGTGGCGGTTGAAGTCGATGTCGCTGTAAACCACGCGGTGTTCGGCCGTCGCGGTAGGGCTTACCGCACGGATCTTGCGCGGCTTGTCCGTCGGGGGCGCGGCATCGACGATGGCGTCGGCATGCGCATCGCCCACCCACGAGAGGTCGATCGCCGAACGGCTCTGCAGGTCGATCATCGCCCACTGCGTCACGGCGCGGCCGAATTCGCGGCCTGCGGCATCGGTCAGCGTGAAGTTTCGCGTCGAGAGCACCCGGCCGTAATCGCTGATCCACGTAGCCACGGTGTAGTCGGTGTACTGCGTGGGCTGGCAGTCGAATTCGACGGCCATGCGCGAAAGCACCCACGAATGGTTGTCGGCATTCAGCGCATCGACTCCGAACCCCTTGCCGTGGGCGTCGATGCCCGCGGTGTTGAGTATCGAGCCGCCCAGCGAAGGGATTGTCGCCCGCAGCGTGAAATCCACGTCCTGCGGTTCAACCCGGTAATTATAGCGAGATTTTTCAGCCATTGCATTGAATTTTACGGTTATGCAGGCAAAGATACGATTTTTTTCGTATTTTTGTTTTTGATGTTAACCCTTAAACCTGTTAGTTATGGAAGTGAAAAAACTCGATTTCGGAGAAACCCTCAAGGATTCCGTCGCCATCGGCGTAAAGAACGCACCTTCGGTGATCGCAGCAGTGGCCTTATGGCTCATTACGATCTGGATACCTTATCTCAATGTGGGGACCACAATCGCCATCACCTTATTGCCCACACAGTTGGCCAAGGGTGAGATTGTCAATCCCCTGGGCATTTTCGACAGCAAATACCGCCGCTACATGGGCGAGTTCTTCATCACGATGGGCCTGATGATTTTCCCGATTTTCATCGGCGTGCTCTTCATGGTCATCCCGGGCATCGTGCTCTCGATCGCATGGACGCTCTCCTACTATTTCCTCATCGAAAAGGGCAAAAATCCGATACAGGCCATCAAGGCTTCGAACGACGCCACCTACGGCAGCAAATGGACCATGTTCTTCGTGTCGCTGGTCGTCGGCGTACTGTTCGGCATCGTATTCGGCATTTTCCAGGCCATCTGCAATGCGATCGGCATCGGCTTCATCACGTTCGTCGTCATGTTCATCCTCTACGTGCTGGCCATCTCGATCTCAATGTCCATCAGCGCTTCATTCTGGAAACAGCTGAAAGACAACGTGGAGTAAACGCTCCGGAGACGATCCGAAGGACGGCCGCCTGTGCCGTCCTTTTTTGTCCGCTGCGAAAAATTTTATCGAAAAACGATAAATATTATTTGTTTTTCGAAAATTAATTCTATCTTTGCAACTGTAAAACCAAAATAGTCACACATGCAGAACAAAAAATCGCTCCTGCAACGCCTGCTGGTCATTTACATTACGTTTTTCATCGTACTCGTGGCAAGCATCGCCCACGGAATCCTGCCCAATTTCTCGCGGGGCGCGGCGGAAGGCGCGGAACTCGGTAACGACATCGCCGAAAAGTGGAAATCCGGCGTGCCGCGCATGATCTACATGCTGGGCGACATCCGGGTGACGGGACAACCCGAAACGGCTGTCGAAATCGCCGCGGCGCCGGGCGTGGAAATCAAAGCCAACGTCCGCAAACTCGCCCTGGTCGTCGAGCAGAACGCCCCGGGCACATCCCCGCTGGGGCTGGCATTCCGTTCGATCGGCGGCAGCGCATGGCTCTATGCGCTGGTTATGCTCTGCCCGCTTCTCTATCTGGCCATCATCGTACTGATGTTCGTGATCATCCACTCGCTGCGCCGCTCGATCCGCGAAGAGCGCACGCTCGACAAACGCAACGTCTGGTATCTGCGCGCAATCGGCATGCTGACGATCGTCACCGAACTGATCAGCGACACTGTGGACTGGGTGATGAACAGCCGCGCCGCCGAACTGCTCGCCGGAAGCGGATACACCGTCGACGCGGGTTTCCACGTCTCCTACGCAATGATCATCATGGGTATCCTGATCCTTTTCGCCGCCGAGGTCTTCGCCATCGGCCAGAATTTGAGCGAGGAGCAGAAACTGACCATCTAAAACAGACGACATGAGAGAAATGCAAACGATAAAAGGGGGGGGGACGACTTTATGGCGATAATCATAAACATAGACGTAATGATGGCCAAACGCAAGATGTCGCTCGGCGAACTGGCCGAACGGGTCGACATCACGCCCGCCAACCTCTCGATCCTCAAGAACGGGAAGGCCAAGGCCATCCGGTTTTCCACGCTCGAAGCGATCTGCCGCGAGCTGGACTGCCAGCCGGGTGATATCATCGAATACCGCCCCGAAGAGACACAGAAACAATAAACCTTATACCACAAATGCCCATGAAAAAATTATTGATGCTGGCCGTCGCGGCGTTCGCCGCCGGCAGCGCCGCGGCACAGATGAACCAGCCGATCCCGGCCGATCCGGAGGTCCGCACCGGGAAACTGGAAAACGGAATGACCTACTACATCCGCCACAACGAAAAGCCGAAAGGCCAGGCTGATTTCTACATCCTCCACGATGTGGGAGCCATCCAGGAGAACGATTCGCAGCAGGGCCTCGCCCACTTCCTGGAACACATGGCCTTCAACGGAACCAAGAACCTCCCGGGCAAACAGCTCACGGAGTATCTGGAGACCGTGGGCGTGAAATTCGGCGCCAACCTCAATGCCGGCACGAGCTGGGATTACACGTGCTACAACATGAAGGACGTGCCGACCTCGCGCGAGGGAATCATCGACTCGGCGCTGCTGATCCTGCACGACTGGTCGCACTTCATCGCGCTGGAGCCGTCGGAAATCGACTCGGAGCGCGGCGTGATCATGGAGGAGCTGCGCACGCGCGACGGCGCGTCGTGGCGTTCGACGATGAAGCTGTTGCAGGCGCTGGGCAAAGGCACGAAATACGAGCGCCGCAACCTGATCGGCTACCTCGACGGACTGAAGAACTTCCGGCACAAGGAGCTGGAGGATTTCTACAAACAATGGTACCGTCCGGACTACCAGGCCGTAATCGTGGTCGGTGACATCGACGTAGACGCCATTGAGTCCAAGATCAAGACGCTGATGGCCGACATTCCGGCTCCCGCCGCCGGCGCACCGCAGAAGGAGACCATCGAGGTTCCCGACAACGAGGAGCCGATCGTCAGCATCTACACCGATCCCGAAATGCAGGGTACGAAGGTGCAGCTCTTCATCAAGCGCCCGGCGCTTCCCGAACAGCTCGCCAACACGGTGCTGGCCGAGGCCAACAACGTGATCGAGGCCTACATGACCACGATGGAGAACGCCCGCCTGCAGGAGATCGCCATGCAGCCCGACGCGCCGTTCCTCGGCGCCGGCATGGGCACGGGCGACGTGATCGGCATCATCCCGACGCTCGACGCCACGGTATTCGTGGCCATGACCGAGGACGGCAAGCTGGCCCGCGGCTTCGAGACCCTCTATACCGAAATGGAGAAGGTGCGCCGCTACGGATTCACGCAGGGCGAGTTCGAACGCGCCCAGGAGAACCTGATGCGTCAGGCCGAACGCTCGTACGCCAACCGCAACGACCGCCGCAACAACGAATTCGTGCAGACCTATCTGAACAACTACCAGAAAAACCAGCCGATGCCCGATGCCGAGACCGAATGGCAGCTCGACAGCATGCTGATCAAGATGCTCAACGTGGATGCCGTCAACGCCTTCGCGAAGCAGACCATTCTCCCGACGAATCAGGTGATCGTGATCAACGCTCCCGAGAAGGAGGGCGTCGCAACGCCCACCGCCGAGGAGATTCTCGCCATCCGCGACAAGGTGGCCGCATCGGAGGTCACGGCCTATGAGGACAACGTGGTCAAGGAGCCGCTGATCGCAGAAGGGACCGTGCTCAAAGGCTCGCCCGTGAAGAAGACGGTCGAGGACAAACAGCTCGGAACGACGGAATGGACGCTGGCCAACGGTGCGAAGGTCGTCGTGAAACCCACGACCTTCAAGGCCGACGAAGTGCGCCTGGGCGTAGTCGGCAAGGGCGGCCTGTCGCTGCTCTCGGACGAGGAGTACTACATGGGCGAAATGATGCCCGCCGTGAACTCGATGTCGGGTGTCGGCAAATTCTCGGCCACGGAACTCAAGAAACAGCTTTCGGGCAAAACGGCCTCGGTGCAGCCCTCGGTGGAGAACTACACCAGCGCCATGGGCGGCGTCTGCTCGCCCAAGGACATCGAGACGATGCTCCAGCTGCTCTACCTCAATTTCACGCAGCCCCGGTTCAACAAGGACGACGTGGACAATCTCACGAAGATGCTCCTCGCCCAGCTCGCCAATGCCAAGTCGAATCCCGACTTCCTGATGCAGGAGAAGGTGGCCGACGTGACCTACGGCCACAATCCCCGCCGTCAGATGATCTCGACGGAGATCGTCAATAAGTTCGACTTCGAACAGCTGCCCGGCATTTACGCCAAGCTCTACCCCGGAGCCAACGGATTCGTCTTCACGTTCGTGGGCAACATCGACCCCGAAACGCTGAAACCCCTCGTGGAGAAATACATCGGTTCGATCCCCGCCGCCCGCAAACCGATCAATTACGTCGACGACAAGGCCTATCCGGTGAAAGGCGAGGTTACGGAGGAGTTCACGGCTCCGATGCAGCAGCCGAAGGTCTCGGTCAACTACCATTTCTCGGGTGAGATGCCCTACACGCTCAAAAACAAAATGGCCCTGACGTTCCTGACGCAGGCGCTCAATTCGCGCTATCTCGTTTCGATCCGCGAGGAGAAGGGCGGAACCTACGGCGTGCGCGTCCAGGGTTCGACGAAGTACATCCCCCGCGAGACTTACAGCATGACCATTTCGTTCGACACCAACGAGGAGATGGCCGACGAACTGCGCGAGATCGTGATGAAGGAGATCGAGGAGATCGCAGCCAACGGTCCCAAGAGCGAGGACATCGAGAAACACCGCGAATTCATGCTCAAGAGCTGGAAGAACAGCCTCGAACAGAACGGCGCATGGATGAACTACATCCAGATCAAATACGGCTCGGGCCTGAACTACATCGCCGACCACGAACAGGCGATCCGCGACCTGACCAACGCCGACGTGCAGGCGCTCGCCAAGAAGATCCTTGCGGACGGAAACCTCGTGAAGGTCGTCATGCGCCCGTCGAAGTAAGCGACAAAACGATCAATTTTTCAAACCGACAGAACAAGGCAGTCACCCAGTTGACTGCCTTTTCTTTTTCCGAACGGGCTGAAAATGGTTAACTTTGTACCGTTAATTACCAAATTCATCATGCAAAAAAGTATTCGGCTGGTCTCCGGCCTCTATCTCAAACTGTCGCTGCTGACCGTCGCCGTCGGCCTCGTGCTGCGCGTCGTACTGCTTTTCAACGAGCAGACCACCTCACTCGCCTTCTCATTCGGCGAATGGTGCGAAGTCTTCCTGCTGGGCGCCGTGAACGATTTCTGCGCCGCGACGGCGGGATTCATTTTCCTCTGGCTCTTCATGTTGAGCGTTTCGCGCACCAAGTACAAAAAGCCGTGGGGCTACATCCTCCTCGCCCTGCTCGTGGCGGCGTTCTGCTACGTGGCGTTCTTCAACACGATCTTCGACGAATACGGAAGCGTCGCGCCGCAAATCGCCCTCTATGTGCTGGGCTACTGGGCCGGCAGCTTCGCACTGCGGCTCTTCCTGCCCGGATTCCGCAGCCACTGGACCACGGTGTGGTTCGCCCTCTTCATCGTCGTCTACGTGGGCGCCATCATCTTCAACGGCATCAGCGAATATTTCTTCTGGAGCGAATTCGGCGTCCGCTACAACTTCATCGCCGTCGATTACCTGGTCTACACCAACGAGGTGGTGGGCAACATCATGGAGTCCTACCCCGTCATTCCGATGACGCTGGGCATCGTCGTCGTGACGCTGCTCGTGACGTGGTACTTCTTCCGCAGCGAACTCGTGCAGACCGAATGCCTGAAAGGCTGGAGGTGGAAAGCCGTAATCGGACCGGCCTACGTCGCGGCGCTGTTCGCCGCGATCGGGCTGCTGAACTTCAACACCCGCTTCCAGGACAGCGACAACGTCTACGTCAACGAATTGCAGGCCAACGGACTCTACAAGTTCTACGACGCCTTCGTCAAGAACACGCTCGACTACGAACAGTTCTACCTCACGCGTCCCGAAGCCGAGGCCGAAGCCTTCGTGCACGGGGTCTACCAAAGCACGGGCGACAACCTGCACGCCGTGCGCGCCGAAGGGGAGGAGATCCGCCGCAACATCGTGCTGATCACCATGGAGAGCATGAGCGCCTCGTACATGGAGCGGTTCGGCAACACGGAACGGATCACGCCCGCACTCGACTCGCTCTACAAACTGGGACTGGCGTTCGACCGCGTATACGCCACGGGCAACCGCACGGTGCGCGGCCTGGAGGCCGTGACGCTCTCGCTGCCGCCCTGCCCGGGCCAGAGCATCATCAAGCGTCCGAACAACGCCGGAATGCACTCCGCGGGAGCCTTGCTGCGCGACAAGGGATACAACGTGACCTATTTCTACGGCGGAAACAGCTATTTCGACAACATGGAGACCTTCTTCTCGGGCAACGGATACGACATCGTCGACCAGAAAAGCTACAAGCCCGAAGAGATCACCTTCGCCAACATCTGGGGCGTCTGCGACGAAGACGCCTACCGGAAGGTCATCCGCACGCTCAACGAGGAGACCCGCAGCGGCAAGCCGTTCTTCGCCCATGTGATGACCGTCAGCAACCACCGCCCCTTCACCTACCCCGCCGGACGAATCCGCATTCCCAACGACTCGAAGAGCCGCGCCGGAGGCGTGCTTTACAGCGACTATTCGCTGGGACGGTTCTTCGCCGAAGCAGCCAGGCAGCCGTGGTTCGAAAACACGATCTTCCTCGTCACGGCCGATCACTGCGCTTCGAGCGCCGGCCGCACCGAGATTCCGTTGCAGAAATACCACATCCCGGCGCTGATCCTCGCCCCCGGGCTTATCGAACCCGGAGTGGTCGACGGCATCGTCTCGCAGATCGACCTGATGCCCACCCTGCTGTCGCTGCTCAACATGAGCTACGACTCGCATTTCTACGGCCGCAGCATCTTCGACCCGGCATATGTCAACCGCGCGTTCATCGCCACCTATCAGGACCTCGGCTACCTCGAAGGCGACACCTTCACGATTCTGTCGCCCGTGCGCCGCTTCGAGCAGTACCGCGTGGTTCCCACCGAGGAGAATCCCCACCACCTCGAAACGATGGAGCGGAAGGACGCCATGCAGGTCGACCGCGCGATCGGCTACTACCAGACCTCCTGCAAATGGAACAAGCGGTAGCGCTGCCGCCGCGGCACAAAAAAACTGCGACCCTTTTGGGTCGCAGTTTTTTATTGCTCAAACGCGGGATCAGTCACCCTCGTAATCATCGCCGCCGTTCTTCACGGGAGGCGTCAGCGACGAGGCGGGCGTATTGGCCCTGATCCACTCCTCGGAAAGCAGCGACTCGGGCGGGAAGCCGAGGTCCTCGATACGGCTCACCGAGATCTGGTACTGCGCCCAGTCCTCCGAACCTCCCGTGAAATCGCTCTTCTTCGCATAGATGCCGTAGATGCCCAGCACCGTACCCTCCGTGCCGTCCTTCGGGATGGGCTTCATGGCGAACTGGCTGTAACCGCTCGTACGGATGCCGTAAACGCC
Organism: Alistipes shahii WAL 8301; assembly: GCF_025145845.1. Taxonomy (NCBI): domain Bacteria; kingdom Pseudomonadati; phylum Bacteroidota; class Bacteroidia; order Bacteroidales; family Rikenellaceae; genus Alistipes; species Alistipes shahii. The sequence goes on from NZ_CP102253.1 coordinate 93,369, forward strand.
CGGGTCCGAAGTGTACTCCGCCGCATCGTTGTAGCTCATCAGCACCGAACCGTAGAGACGGATATTCTGCTCGCTGTTGTTGTAGGCCCAGCGATACCACGCGCCGAAGATGGGCGTTCCCCAGTCGGTCACGATCCAGCTCGGATAGGGATTCGCATTTCCGCCGTTTTTGAGGTTCGGAGGCGTCACGCCGTCCTGATTCTTCACACCCGCATAGCGGATCTTGATCTTGTTGAAACGCACCAGCCGGCCCAGATCGGCCTCGCCGAGCGACGTGTAGTTCGAACCGTCGACCTCCTTGATGTCCGAGTCGTCGAGCGTCGTGTATTCGCCGCGGAAGACGTTCAGGGCGGCGACCTTCGGGTTGTCGAGGTTCGAGTTGGCGTAGAACTTGTGGTTGCCGGCCGTGTTGATACCGTCCGAGGGAGCGCCTCCGATCGAAAGCATCATGCGGTAGTTACCCAGATAGAGACCGTCGAGACGCACGTAGACCCACTGGCTCTTGATCGGCTTCGAAGCCAGGTCGAGCAGGAAGTCGAGATAAAGGCCGTTGTAAAGCTTCAGCTCGATACCGGCCGTGCCGTCGTAGATATAGAGCGACTTGTAGATATTGCCCTGACGGTCGCTGCTGATCACCTTGCCCTTGATGTAGTATTTCGAAGCCTCGGGCCACTCCATGAGGCCGTCGAACTTGGCCTCCTCGGACGTGCGGGTTCCGAACTTGAGGGTCTTGGTCGTGGAGAAATTGTCGTTGGTTCCCGTATTGGAGATCGGACCAAATTTTTCCTTCACTTCGGCAATGGTGATCCGAGTAAGCCCCATTGCGGCCATATCGTCGTCCACATAGAGTTTCTGCGGAGCCGGAGTGTCGAAATCGTTGTAGCAGCTCACGGCCACCAGACCGACGAGAGCCGCCAATGCTATTTTAAGACTTTTCATAAATTATGCTTTGCGCGATTAGAAACGGAAATAGACATTCAGGTAATAGGTCGTACCGAACAGGTAGAAATACTTCGAGGGGAAGCGGCCGTAAATCTGCTCGCCGCCCTCGCCGCGGACCTTGCTCATACGCATCTGCTCGTAACCGCCCGTGCGGATGTCCTGATCGTTGAGGATGTTCTTCACCTCGAGGCTGAAGCCCAGCATGTAGACCCGGTGGATATACCAGTTCTTGCCGATATTGGCGCTCAACGTATATGCGCTGTCAAACTTCTCCTGCTTGCGGAGGGTCTTGATCGACGAGAGGGCCGATGCCTTCTGCGCATTGGTGGCCGTATTGGAAGTCAGCACATTCGTATAATACTTAATGGCGGTAGCCGTACGGTACATCGGGTTCATCGAAAGATAGATGTTGTCGTAGTAGTTGAAGTTCACACCGGCGAACCAGTTGCGCGGTCCGCGGTAGTCGAGACCGATGTTGAAAGCCAGCTGCGGCGAGCTTTCCACATGATAACCGTCCCAGTTGACCTTATCTTTCAGTACGATCTTGTCCACGTTGTCAACCGTCTGCACGAAGTTGGGATTCGACGTATAGGTATAGTCGCCCCAGCTCAAGGCACCCACGACCGAGAGGCCGTTCCATACGGGAACCGAAAGGCCCAACTCAACGCCGTAGTAGCGTTTGTCGATGCCGCTCATGGCGAAGTTGGTGAACGAACTGCGGGTATCGTCGTAGAACGAGATGACCTTCGACTGGTCCTCGATCGTCGTATAGTATCCCGAAAGACGCGCCTTGATGTAGGGCAGGTTGAGGTTGTAGGTGAGGTCTGCGCCGAACACCTTCTCGGCCTTCAGCCCCGGCGTGGTCGTGTTGCGCGTACGGGGCGACACGAATGCCGTCGCGAACTTGGGCGCCTGCTGCATGTAAGCCACATTGGCCTCGATCGAATGCGCTCCAGAGAACTTGTAGCCCAGCGCAAGTTTCGCATCGTAGGTCAGGTAGTCGAGTTTCTTCGAATCGCCTTTCGAATCGTTGGGGAACAATCCCTTGCGCCACATGCCCTCGCGGTACATGTTCGAGTAGCCGACCGATCCGGAGACGCCCAGCGAGAAACCGCCGATGCCCCACGTGTAGTTGGCCCAGGCATTGGTTTCGAGCAGGTGCGCCCGGTAGTAGTAACCGTACTTGTCGCCGACACGGGCAATGCGGGCGTGCCCCGTAGCCCAGTAGTAATCCAGGTCGTTCTGGTAAGCCTCGGCGCTGGCCATGTCGCGCTCGGCGAACTTGTCGATGTCATACCAATAGTCGCCGCCCAGCAGGTCCTTGATCTCCGAGTAGTAATTCGTGCGGTTGACGCGCAGGTTGGCGCCGCCGACGATGCGCATGTTGTGGCGCATGTTATGCTGCACGTTGACCGCCAGGTTGTAGTCCAGCTGGTCGGTGTGACGCTCCTCGATCATGTAGTTCGAACGACTGTTATTGCCCATCAGTTTGGACAGCACCGGATCGGTGTCGATATTCCGCATATTCGTCTGGAAGAATTTGTCGTAGTCGAGCATACCGTCCCACACGCCTTTCGCTATGGCGCCATCCATCGCGTAAAAATAGATCGTCTCGTCGGTGGTTATGCCCGGCACGATCTGCGTCTTATCCGAATTCGGCATATAGCGGTAGTAGTCGCCGCGGGGGTCCGCTCCGGCGTTCCACGTCAGGGCCGAATAGCCGTTCCTGCCGAAACGCAGCGACGTGGCGGCGTTCAGACGCGTGTTCTCCGACATGTCCCACGTATAGTTCAACATCACGATCGGCTCGTGGGTGTTGCGCACGCGCGAGTTGCGGAGCTTGCCGGCCTGGTAACCCACATTGGGGTTGTAGTAGTTGTTGCCGAACAGGGCGTAAGCCTCGTCGGTCGAAGCCTGCTGCGCGCCGCGCTCCGAAGGCGAAGCCAGCAGCGTCAACGCAAGGCGGTGGTTCTGTCCGAAAAGCTTCTCGGCCGAAGCGAAATAGGAATAGGAGTTGTAGTAAACGCCGTCCACATAGCCGTTGCCGCCCTGGCGGGTTCCCACCGAGAAGGCGTACGACCAGCCGTTGTCCAACTGTCCCGAGCCGTAGGAAACCATCGCACGGAAACGGTACATCTGGTTGCCGTTCGACACGCTCACGCGGAATCCCTTGCGCATCTGCGAGGCGCGGGCGTTGACGTTGGTCATGCCGCCGATGCCGCCGATGCCGAAATCCGACGCTTCGAGGCCCGTGTAGTTCTCCTGGTTACGCGTCGCGTCGTTCAGTCCGCTCCACAGCGACCAGGGACCGTAGCCCGTCATGGCGTCGTTGAAGCGGATGCCGTTCAGGTAGATGTCCGAGTACTGCGAATCGTAGCCGCGGACGTTGAAACGCATCTCGCTGAAACGGTACGATGCGATGTTGTTGAAGAGGTCCTTCGACGAAGAGAGCGACGAAGGCAGCACCTGCGTGTCCGACGACGAGGAGTCGCTGTCGAATTCGGCGAAAACGGCGTCGTCCAGAACCGCACTCTGCCCCGACGGCACGATGATCACCGACTTGAGGTCCTGCACATGCTCATTGCCCACGCGGACCATCAGGTTGAGGTCCTCGAAGTCGGGCGTAGAGAAGAGCACCGTGTAGCTGCCCGCAGGAAGATTCTCGAAGATGAAGTTGCCGTCCTTGTCGGTCATGGCCGTCAGACCCAGCGATTCGATCTTCACCTGTACATTGCTCAAGGCCACGCGACCGTTGCGCGAAACCACCTTACCGCGGATGCCTCCGTCCTGCGCATAGGACGTGAAGGTCACGGCGGCGAGCATCAGAATAAGTAGAACTTTGAGTTTCATACAAATATTTTAGAGTGTTTATTTGGCGATGTAGATATATACGGGGAAGTGGTCGCTGAAACCGCCCTGGAAATCGTTGCCCACGAACGTACGCAGCGGATAGCCCTTGTACTGGCCCTCCTTCTGGATCATGTAGGGACGGCGGAAGATGCCGCCGTAGAACTTCGAGTTGCCGGCGGGCTGGATTTTCAGGCTGCCCGTGGAACCGGTGGCGAGGTTCTCCGAAACGATGATGTTGTCGAACAGGTTCCACTCGTCGCGGTAAGCCAGCGTGCCGTAACCCGCTTTCAGCAGGCCGATGAAGGGGTTGAACATGTCGCCCTTGCCGACCTCCTTGATCTTGCCCTTGGCGTTGAGGCCCTCGACGATGCTGTCATCCGTGGCATCGTCGTTCAGGTCGCCCATGACGACCACCTTCGTGGCCGGGTTGGCGGCGGTCACCGAGTCGACGATGTGCTTCACCTGCTTGGCGGCAGCCAGACGCTTGGGGGCCGAAGCCTCCTTGCCGCCCAGACGCGAAGGCCAGTGGCTCACGAGGAAGAAGAACGGCTCGCTGTCGATCGTGCCCCACATCGTGACGAAATCACGCGTCCTGAAGTTGGGCAGTTCCGGCATCTTGAACGGAATGGCGGCGCTTCCCTCCAGCTTGAAAACGTCGGGACGGTAGTAGAACGCCACGTCGACGCCGCGTGCGTCGGGCGAATCGTAATGCACGATGCGGTAGTTGCCGGGCGCGAGTTTCGGCTGCGCGATCACATCCTCCATCACCGAGCGGTTCTCGATCTCCGAAACGCCGATCACCACGGGATAATCCTTATCCTCGGCGGCGATGTCGAACAACACCCGTTCGAGGTTCCCGATTTTCCTGGTGTACTTGGCCGAGTTCCACTTCTTGGGTCCTTCGGGCGTGAACTCCTCATCGAGGACGCCGGGATCGTGAATGGTGTCGAACAGGTTCTCGAAGTTGTAGAAGACCACTTTGTAGGGCTTCTGCGCGAAGCATGCCACCGCGATCAGCGAGGCAAACAGTCCTGTCAAAAAGATTCTCTTCATAAACGATTTTTGTTGTTAAGGTTCAATTCATTGTATCATAATCCCTACCAGTCGGCGAGGTTCTTCTGGCTTTTCACCGCATCGGCCACGGCCGGGTCGAGGTTGCGGAAGAACTTGAAGCCCGTCAGCTCCTCGATCTCCTTCACCGAACGGACAGCCGATTCGATCGACGTGGCGGCTCCGGCGTCATCGTTGGTGAACACGAAGCCGATGGCTTTCAGTTCATCCGCCTTGAATTGAGAGATCTGCCGGTTCTGGTTGCCCCGCTGGCGCAGCAGCACTTTCCAGCAATGCGACGGCACGGCGATCGGTCCGTTGGCATTGTCGATGGTCTTCGTGCTCTTGAAAGCGGCTCCCGTCACCACATAGAGCGTATCGTAGGTCTGCAAGCCTCCCCAGCCACGGACTTTGCCCTCCAGCGAGGCCCAGATATTCTGATTCAGCGTGCTGTTCTGGGGCATCATGTTGGTGCCGTAGTAAGTCATCCGGTTCGGCTCGTAATTGTTGTAACGCGAAGCCTGCGGAAGCATGTGCCCGCGGTCGTAACCCCCTGCACCGTAACCGCGGCCGTTGCCGCCTGTCCCGATGTATTGCTGGTCGCGGGTGGGAATCACGGGCAGCTGGTCATTGGGATCGTAATTGAAATCGTTGACCCGGCTCAAAACGGGCGTTTCGTAGACCTTCTTGAAGATCGGATAAGCCACCCAATGCGAAATATGCCGGTCGACATCGTAGCATACCGAATAGTTGCGCAGTTTTCCGCCCGGAAAGAACTGATTGCTCACAAACGTCGCATAATAGGTCTTATAGATATAAGCGTCGTCGGAACGATATTCGGGCTGCTCGCCCCACGAACGGTCGTAGTCGATGAAGCCCGCGGCCCTCTGCGTCAGCGTCAGGGAGGTGGAATAACCGTTGGTATAGGTTACGTCGATCCGCGCCGTGCGGTCGTCGTCGGAATTGTTTTTGTCCAAATAGAGGTAGGCCGGGTCCCCGACGTTTCCGCCGGCGGAGGATACCTGCTTATTCAAATCGAACGAACACCACTCCGCATCCCCGCCCTGCGAGACGATCGTCGCCTCGAAGGTGATGCCCGACGGGCCTTGGGTCGAAATCTTGTTCGTTGTGGTTGAACTGCTCACGGTCTCTGCAACGAGCGTCGCGAGGGACTCCTTGTCGCCCCCGTCGTCCTTGTCGCCGCATCCCGCAAACAGGACAAGCATCGCCGACATCGTCACGAGCAGCATGCCTATCTGTTTAATTTTCAACATCATTCAGAATAAAGTATAACATTTGGTCCGCAGACCCATTTAGAAACCAAACTCTTGACGGGGAGTTATCCCCGCCAAGAGTGGTTGGTTTTACAAGTCGGTTTCCTCGACTGTTGTTATTTTGCCAGGAAGAATACAACACCGGCAACACCAGACGTATTCATCGTCGCATACGACCGAATATATTTCGACATAGCTCCAGTCGATGTCATCATAATAGACGCAAATGCTTTTGCGGTTGCCTTAACACCATCAGTGTCATCAGTAAACGTCCAATAGTTATCGCCCGCAGAATCAGCCAATACAAGTTGATTCTTACCGGCAGCACCAACTGTCAGATATTTTTCACCATACTTAATATAATAAGCATTAGAAACACCGCTTACAGCTACAAGTGAAATCTCTGCACCTGCGGCATCATCAGCAACAAATGCACCCGTTGCCTCGGTATATGAATAAGGAACTGTCTCACACTGCTTATTGGTAAGTACTCCTGTCCAAGTCTGATATTTACCATTAACAAGGCCTGCCAGATAGCCCGTTCCTTCTTTCAGATCGGCAACCTTTTCAATCTTCGCATAGCCAGAACCGCTCGTAGGCGCAGCCTGCTTCAGAGCAACCGTTGCAACCGTCGCACCGGCAACTTTGGCAACCAGATTGGCCGTATAGGCTGTCTTATCCGTGTTGTCGCCTTTCGCGCTTACGACGATGGTGTTATCAGTCTTGGCGCCGAGCGAGAACTTGTCGACATTCGTACCCTCGATTGCGAACGTTACAGCCGAAGCCGTCGTGTTGGTAACCGTATAGTTGAGCGTTTGAGCCACGGGAGAGGTTGCAGCGAACTGCTGGGGAGCGGAGATTTTAACAATCGGCGTCGAAGAATCGACCGTCACCGACGTAGCCATCGTCTGGAGATAGTTGGCCGTACCGCCGAGCAGCCAGCCTTCGACAGTCACCGGTTTGCCATTAAACGACGCCCACTCCGATTTGCCATAGGCAACAGAGCCTTTCGTGGTCGTACCGGCGATAACGACATTGTAATAGTTGCCGCTGACAGTAAACTCACCGTTGTATTTCACATACTTGTACACAGCCTTATTTTCCAAGGCCGTTGCGATATAGGCCGTGACAGCCGTGCCGTCCATCACCTCGGGAGCAGGCGTGTTATAGCTGCCCGTGCCGGTCTTGGCGACCGAAAGACCCTCCTTGCCGAACTGAATGACGCCATTCCGCAATTCGGTCGTTCCCTTAACGGTAACGGCATCGTTAACAGCTACCGCAGGAGCCTCGCCAAGGAACGCCAGCATGACACCCGACGCATCGCCGATCAGGATACCCTGCGTGTGCATGGCTACGACCGTAGCGGCGACCTCGTAGTTCTTGCCGGCTCCGGCTGCGATAGCCTCGGCAACCGTACCCTTCGTATAATCCACCGAAGGAACGACGAGTTCCGAACCGTTGCCGCCTTCATAAAGTTTGAAGTCGTCGATACGCAGACCGTGGTTTTCAAGTCCTGCATAGCCGTCGAAACGAACCCAGATCTTGTCGGTCGAAACACCGGCGGGCAGTTTGAATTCGGCGGTGCAGAGATACCAGTAGCCGGAAGCGACTTTTTTGACTTTCAGAGCAACGGGAGCATAGCTCGAACCATCGGTAGACACCGAGAACCGAATCGTTTCATCCGTCATGTCGCCCAGCACTACGCCATTGGAATAGTTAATCTGTTGAGCGGCAGTAAACGTGAAGGTGAAATTGGTGTTCGATGCGATATTGATGTCATTGATGTTGAAAACCGAAGTCGATTTGTTCATCGAAACATAGGGAGGACCCGTAACTACCGTCGTTTCATCCTCGGCAGGATCGAAAACCTTGCCGCTGTTGGCTACCGAAGCGCTGTTGCCGGTGTAAGTAACGGCCTTCTGATCGAGCGAACCGCCGCGGGTCCAACCTTCGAACTTGTCCACATAAGGCCAGTAGCCATCGACTTTCTCGACCTTCGTGCCGCAGTTCTCGCTGTAAAGAGCGTTACCCGTCGGAACATCGCTGTCGCTCTGTACGACCGTGATCGTAGCCTCGTCCGTAAGCGGGAAGCCCTCGACCGTGGAGCTGGCGGTCAGAACAAGGATTGCGCTGCGCTCTCCCGAAGCCTGACCCAGCGTGAAGGTAAGCTGCGTCGTACCGGTCTTGCCCGACATCGCGCTGGGAGTAACCCACTGCGAATCCCCGGAGTTCTTGAATGTCAGGGTCCAGTCGCCTTTCGAAACGACCTCGACCGTCTGTTCGAGCTTGCCGCCCTCGAGTTTCCCGGCGACAGTCACCGACTCGCCGCCGTTCACGGTAATTTCGGGCATGCCCGAATAACCGCCCTCTTCGTCATCGTCCGAACATGCGCTAAAAGCCGTCACGGCCAGCGCTGCACAGAACAATGTCTTCCAAAAATTTACTACTTTCATAGAGTTGAGTGTTAGTTAAAAAATGTATTGTTTGTAGCCAAAATTCTTTAAATTCACTACATAATGACAATATTATGCCTCAAAGTTAAAATTATTTTCCGGACCTGCAAAGGTTTGTAACATTCTTTTAATAATCAGATCGGTCCGAATTGCAACCCTTTTCCGTCCGAACAGCAGTTCGCCGACGGGGACAGAAGACCCGGAACATGCGCTCGGGCATACTCCGGGTCAGCAGTATCCGCTCGATCAGCGTATTCTGTCGGCTGCGCGCACCAGCAGTTCGTCGCGGAAAATCGCACGGGCCGCCAAATAGGCAAACAGCAGGCAGACCAGAGGCAGCACAATGGCGGGCTTGAAGCCCTGCGTATGGAACGTCAGGTCGGAGAAGACCCGCCAGCTCAAAAAGTAATAGACGCCTTCCATCACCAGCGAGCCTAACAGCAACACCATTTCCACCACACAGAGGCGTATTTGCAGCAAACGGCGACGGAACAGGAAAATCGTCACCAGCGGCAGCGCACAGGCCAGCGCCAGCAGGACGCCCATATAGACGGTGGACTGGACAAGCTCCCCTTCGGCGGTTTTCAACCCGAAGGCGTAAAGCCCGAACTCGCCGGCGTCACCCGCAAACCACGCCAGCCCCGAAAAGAGCGTCACGGCCATAAGCGCCGCAATGATCAGCAAATAAAGCGTTTGGATTCGTTGTATCATCATTTACAAAGTTTTGTCGATCAGGTATTTGTTCCGCTCGGAAGACCCTCTGTTGATCAGCTCGCCCAAAAATCCGGCCAAAAACAGCTGAACGCCGAGAATTACGGCCAAAATCGCCAGATAAAACAGCGGCTGGTCCGTAACCGCCCGCAGGGGCAGGGCGCGGCTCTGCTTCCAGAGCTTCTCGGCGATGATCCACACCGTCGTGCCGCCGCCCATGAGGAACATCAGCGTTCCGAGGCTGCCGAAGAAGTACATCGGCGAACGCCCGAAATGCGTCATAAACAGCACCGTGATCAGGTCCAGATACCCTTTCACCGTGCGTTCGAGGCCGAATTTCGAACTGCCGTACTTGCGGGCGCGATGGTCGACGACCTTCTCGCCGATGCGGCCGAACCCGGCCTGCTTGGCCAGGAACGGAATGAAGCGGTGCATCTCGCCGTAGACCTCGATGGCCTTCACCACCTTGCGGCGGTAGGCTTTCAGCCCGCAGTTGAAATCGTGGAGCCGGATGCCCGACGCGGCCCGGGCCGTCCAGTTGAAGAATTTGCTGGGCCAGCGTTTGCCGATCGGGTCGTGGCGTTTCTTTTTCCACCCCGAGACCAGGTCGTAGCCCTCTTCGAGGATCATGCGGCGCAGCTCGGGGATTTCGTCGGGCGAATCCTGCAAGTCGGCGTCCATCGTAATGACGACCTCGCCTTCCGCAGCCGCGAATCCGCAGTAGAGGGCCGCGGACTTGCCGTAGTTGCGCGCGAAACCGATGCCCCGGATGGCCGGATACTGCGTCTTGAGCCGTTCGACCTCCTCCCACGAGCCGTCCGACGAACCGTCGTCGATCAGAATAAGCTCGTACGAAAACCCGTTTTCGCGCATCACGCGGTCGATCCATGCCGCCAGTTCGGGCAGGGACTCCGCCTCGTTGTAGAGCGGCACGACGACCGATATATTCAGTTTATCCATCCTTATTGGTTAGTGCCTTCCGAGAAAACGTCGGGATCACGCTTGGTGAAGGCAGCAATAAACAGACCGAAAAAGCCGCCCTTGATAGCCGAGGCGAGCATTCCGCTGAAGAGCTGCACCAGCGGCGAACGCATCAGTTTCATCATCATCTCGATCTGGTCGCCCGTGTAGAACCCGGTGTTCTCCAGCATGGCGATCGATGGACCGATCATCGCCTCGTATCTGGCCGCAAAGAGCCAGTTGGAGGCGACGCCCATGAAGGCTCCCTCGATAAACCCGGCGCAGAGCATCACGCTGACCATGAAACCCAGGCACTGCCCGTAGCCGTATCCCCTGGCTCCGAAGCGTTCCGCGCGGCGTTTGGTGAGATACCCCAGCAGCAGGACGAAAATGACGAGCGACAGCAGGGACAGCAGCGTGTTCTGCACGTAAAAGCCCAGCACGTCGAAAAGGATCGCGACCAGAGCCATGATCACGCCGTATTTCGCGGCATCGTTCCAGAAATTCTTCTTCTCCATTTTTCTATTTTGTTTTTAACACTCCGAGGCGCCAGCCTTGCCGCGCGGCGGCATCAAGCCCCTCTTCATTGCAGTTCACCCTTGCCTTCGCGCAGTATCTCCGGCCCGTCGCCCGTCAGGTCCACGACCGTCGTGGGGACGTTGTCGCCGATGCCTCCGTCGATGACCAGCGCGACCTCGCGGCCGTAACGCTCGTGGATCAGCTCGGGATCGGTCGTATACTCCACCACCTGGTCGTCGTCCTTGACCGACGTGGTGATCATCGGACACCCCAGCGCCCCGACCACGGCCCGCGCGACGGGGCTGGCCGGAATGCGGACGCCGATCGTGCGGCGCCGTTCGAGCGCCTTGTCCGGAATGCGCGCTGAAGCCGCCAGCACGAAGGTGAACGGCCCGGGCAGATTGCGCTTCAGAATCCGGAAAACGGCATTGTCCACCCGGCAGTACTCCGCGACCTGGGCGATGTTTTCGAAGACCACGGTGAACTTCTCCTCGCTCTTGCCCCGGATGCGGCGCAGCCGCTCGATGGCCTTCGGCGAGCGCAGCGAACAGCCGAAGGCATAGACGCTGTCGGTGGGATAAATGATGATTTCATCCCGCTCCAGGGCGTCTACGACGCGCTGCAACTCCTTCTCCGAGGGGTTCTGTTCGTATATCTTCGCAAGCATGGGATGACAAAGATACGAAAATTATTTAATCTTACGCCGATTGAGTTCGTCGCTGTACGCCCGGGCGTTCTTATTGTGCTCGCGAAGGGTTTTGGCGAAGTTGTGGTAACCGTCGAATTCGGGCCGTGCGCAGAAGAAGATATAGTCGTGCTTTTCGTAGTTCAGCACGGCGTCGATGGCGTTCTTTCCGGGCATGCAGATCGGCGAGGGCGGCAGCCCCTCGTTCACATACGTATTATAGGGAGAATCGTATTTCAGATGGCGGTAGAGGATGCGGCGCAGGCCGAAATCCTGCATGGCGTACTTCACCGTCGGGTCGGCCTGCAACTTGATGCCCTTCTTCAGGCGGTTGACGTAGACCCCGGCCACGCGGGGCATCTCGTCGCTCTTGCGGGTCTCCTCGTAGACGATCGAAGCCAGCGTCATCACCTCCAGCCGGCTCAATCCGCTGCGCTTGCGTTTTGCATCGCGTTCGGAAGTCCAGAAACGGTCGTACTCGCGCTTCATGCGCCTGACGAACTCCCCGGGCGTCACCGTCCAGTAGAACTCGTAGCTGTCGGGAATGAACATCGAAAAGAGCGTCACGCTGTCGAATCCGACCTCCGCGGCCAGCTCCTTCGAGGTCAACGCCTGCATGATCGCCGTGGAATCGGCGTCGATCTGCCGTGCGAGTTTCTGCGCCAGCTGGGCCGGGATGCGCACGTTGTTGATCGTCACCCGCACGGGGGTCTGCAACCCCAGCTTGAGCATGCGCGCGATTTCGATGACGCTCATGCCGTGTTTGAGCACGTAATGCCCGGGCTTGAAGGTTTCGGCCAGGTTGATCCTCCGGGCATAGGCGTCGAAAGCCCGGCGGTGTTTGATCTGCGGCAGCAGTGAGTCCGCGACCTGCCCGTATTCGGCCCGGGCGCTCACGTAGAGGTCCCGCTCCGTAACGACCGCATTTCCATAGAACTGCTGCCGCAGGACAAGCCCTGCGCCGGCTGTCAGGACGAACGCCGCCAGCAGGCCCCAACCTAATATTTTCTTACGCATTTCAGTTTTTTTTTTGCAAAGATATAAAATTTTCCTACTTTTGTGCCCGGGTGAGTCTTACACGACCAGCTCCTACAGAATCCCCCAGGCGAGGAATCGAGCAAGGGTATGTGGTCGTAGCGGTGCGATGTAAGTAGCTCACCCTTTTTTTTCATAACGGCGTTTTGACCCGGCGGGTCGAAGCGCCGTTTTTTTTGCGCATACCTTCCGGAACATCCGCTCCCGTTTTGGAAAAATAATTGTATCTTAATCCCGCAGAAAACCAGAAAACGATGGAAAACAGAATCACGACCCTTTTCGGCATCCGCTACCCCGTCGTCGCAGGCGGGATGGTCTGGTGCAGCGGCTGGCGGCTGGCCGCCGCCGTCAGCGAGGCCGGCGGGCTGGGGCTGATCGGCTCCGGCTCGATGACCCCCGAACTGCTGCGCGAGCACATCCGCAAATGCCGTGCGGCCACCTCCCGGCCGTTCGGCGTCAACGTGCCGCTGGCCTACCGTTATGCGCCCCAGCTGATGGACGTCATCACGGAAGAGCGCGTCCCGGCCGTCTTCACCTCGGCGGGCAACCCCGCGACCTGGACCGCACGCCTGCACGACGCAGGCTGCCGCGTGGCGCACGTGGTGTCGAGTTCGAAATTCGCGCTCAAGAGCCGCGAAGCGGGTGTGGACGCCGTGGTGGCCGAGGGATTCGAGGCCGGGGGTCACAACGGCCGTGAGGAGACGACGACGATGGCCCTCGTCCCGCAGGTGCGGCAGGCCGTCGACCTGCCGCTCATCGCCGCGGGAGGCATCGCCACGGGGGCCGGCATGCTGGCCGCTTTCGCCCTGGGCGCCGAAGGATGCCAGTTAGGGACGCGCTTTGCGCTGTCGCGGGAGAGTTCGGCCTGCGAGGCGTTCAAACGGCGGTGCGTAGAGGTACAGGAGGGCGGCACGATCCTGACGCTCAAAAAGGTGATCCCGACGCGCCTCGTCCGCAACGGTTTCTGCCGCACGGTCGAGGAGGCCGAATCGCGCGGCGCCGACGCCGAAGAATTGTCGGCCCTGATCGGCCGCGGACGCCCGAAACGGGGGATTTTCGAAGGCGACCTCGACGAAGGGGAACTGGAGATCGGACAGATCGCCGCGCTCATCGAAGACCTGCCGCCGGCCGGCGAGATCCTCCGCCGTCTCGTTGCCGAATACGAAGCCGCCCGCGGGAGCCTCGGCCCGCTCTGATCCCTCCCGAAATACGGAAAGCCCTACCCCACCCGGTTGCGGACGTAGACCCGCTGCTGCTCCGTCTTCATGTCGACGGCATCGGAAAGCGCCCGGACCAGGAGCGAAAGTTTCTTGTAGCCGTAGTTGCGGGGGTCGAAATCCGGCATCTTCTTCGACAGCACGCTGCCCACGTCGCCCAGAGAGGCCCAGCCGCTGTCGTCGGCGGCATCGTCGATCGTGTTCTCAAGCAGCGTGCGGAATTCGTCGTCGAACGGACGGATGATCGTCGAGGCGTGCCCCGCATCCGGCGACGGTTTCTTTTCCCCGGCAGTTTCGGCGGCCGGACCCACAGGCGCTTCGGCCCCGGCGGATCTTTTCGCGTCCGCCTTTTTCTTCGCAGGGGCCGCCTTCTCCGGCGGCGTCTGCCCGAGGATTTCGACGTAGATGAATTTGTCGCAGGACTTGATGAACGGCTTCGGCGTCTTCTTCTCGCCGAACCCCAGCACCTCCCGGCCCGATTCGCGGATACGGCTGGCCAGACGCGTGTAGTCGCTGTCGCTCGACACGATGCAGAATCCGTTCACGCCCTCCTTGTGCAGAATGTCCATCGCGTCGATGATCAGCGCCGAATCGGTCGCGTTCTTGCCCGTCGTATAGGCGTACTGCTGAATGGGCGTGATGGAGTTCTCCAGCAGCACCTCTTTCCAGGCGGCGAATTTCGGATTGGTGAAATCCCCGTAAATGCGTTTTATCGTCGGTGTGCCGTAGTTGGCGATCTCATCCAGAATATCCTTTATCTTGCGGTGCGAGATGTTGTCGGCATCGACCAGCACTGCGAATTTCTTGTCGTTCAGTTCCATAATTAATGCGGTTAAAGGCACAAGATACGAAAAATTCCGGCAACTCGCACCCCGCAGCCGCCGGACGGTTCCCTCGCGGACTCCTCCCCGACGCCGCAGAAGCGGGACTTCCGGCGGGATTTCCGGGGAAGTCGACAATTTGTTTCCGCCGACGGCGCACCGTCACCGAAAAATTCGTTATATTTGCAAAACGACAAAACCAAAAAACTGGAAAACAATGATACGTCTCAATGTATTTATCCGCACGACGGAAAGCAACCGCGAAGAACTGGTGCGCACAGCCAAGGAGCTGGCAGCCGCTTCGCTCAAGGACGAGGGATGCGTGGCCTACGACCTGTTCGAAAGCGCCACGCGCAGCGACGTGCTGATGATCTGCGAAACCTGGAGCAATGCAAAGGCCCTCGCGGCCCACGAACAGGCGTCGCACTTCACGACCCTCGTGCCGCGTCTGGAACAGCTGGGCGAACTGAAAATCGAAAAGTTCGTCTTCTGATCCGTTCCCGCGACCCGGGCACAAAAAAACCTCCGCGGTTTACAGGATGAGTGTTTTTTTATAATTGGAATAGACAAAATGTAAATAGCGGAAAATCAATATATTAAAATTCCGTTATTTACACGGATTTCGGATGCAAAGGCTATTAAAAGTAGAATTCGACGGGAGTTTCGTTACCAAATCGTAACCCCGTCGAATTGCTTTATAATAGCATATATGCGACTGAATTACAATTTCTTGCGCAAATATACGTAATTCTTGAGAACTCAACAACCGATACCTTTGTCACATTAAAAATTGTTGAGTTATGAAAAGTACGTTCAAAGTTCTGTTTTATCTGAAAAAGGATAAAATCTCGAAAGACGGGAAAGTTCCGGTCATGGGGCGCATCACGGTCAATGGCACGCAAGCCGGTTTCAGTTGCAAGTTGAATATCGACCCAGCGCTATGGGATGAGAAAACCAATTATCTGAAATCGCAACGAAATACGCTTTCGCGCGAAATTCACCAGATGCTTGAAAACATCAAAGCGCAAATCGCCAAACACTATCAGTCGATCAGTGACCGTGATGCGTATGTCACGGCCAATAAGGTCAAGAATGCTTACCATGGTTTCGGCGACCGATATAAAACGCTTATCGCAGCTTTCGACTACCATGCCGATTCTATAAAAGCGAGAATCGGACGTGACAGAGCGCAACGTACTTACGATAGGCTGATGGAAGAACGCCGTTGCCTGATGCGGTATCTGGTTCTGAAAAAACTGGAAGATGTGACTTTGAAGGAGTTGGATGTTACGTTCATCGAAAGATATTACGCATGGATGCTCTCAGACGGACATTGCGGCAAGACAACGGCTTTCAAACGCACCCAGACGTTGAAATGTGTTCTATATGTAGCCGTTGAGCAAGGCTGGATAGACCGTCATCCCTTTCTGGCGTTCAAATGTGCACCGGATTATAAGCCCCGCATGTTCCTGTCCGACGAAGAAATACAACGGCTTATGAATATAGAATTGCGTTATCATCGGCAGCGGGCCGTGCGGGATATGTTTATTTTCTGTTGTTTCACCGGACTGGCTTATATAGATCTGAAGAATCTGACTTACGATCATATCGTAACAACTCCGACGGGAGAACAATATATCTACAATCGCCGTCAGAAGACCGGTACGCCTTATCACATCATGTTGCTGCCCATTGCGCAGGAGTTTATCGAACGATATAGAGGGTATCCGGGTAAGATCGACGAAACGCGGGTCTTTCCCGTGAAAAGTCGAAAAAGTATGTGTACGACAATAAAACGCATTGCCCAAAAGTGCGGTATTACCAAGAATCTATCGACGCATATCGGACGCCATACGTTCGGAACGACGGTCACATTGGAGAAAGGAGTACCTATCGAAACCGTTTCGGAAATGCTCGGACATAAGCAAATTACGACGACTCAAATCTACGCCAAATTAACCGCCAACAAGATGAAGGAAGACGTACGTCTTCTTACGCAGCGCATCGGCAATCTGTATGAACTCACACAGCCTACGACCCGGCTGCTTTCCAAAGAGGCTTAACCCTAAACGAACGGCGACCAGATCAGTCTGGTCGCCGTCCGTTTACTTATTCCAGGGCCGGAAGTCGCGGTAGTTTTTCTTCAGCACCTCGAAGATACCGGATTCGGGATAGAGGATTTTTCCACCGAGCGTCGTATAGGGAATCGCTTTCGTATCCCGCAAGGTCTGCAACGTCCGTTTGCACACATGGAAGCGTCTGCAAATCTCATCTCCGGTCAGATAATGCTCCTGACCGATCGTCGGCCGCAAATGTTTCATGGCCGTTTCGATCTCGCGCGTGGTTTGCACCATCCAATCCGTCAGTTCCTTGAACTCTTCGGATCGCTTCGTAATAATGTCCGACATACTATCTGCGGATCAAAGCTTCGCGGATGACACGTTCGACGTCGGTCTCCCGGTAATAGAATTTGGAACCTATCGTGGAATATGGGATGATTCCCCGATCGCGGTAATTCTGCAAAGCCCGCTGCGAGATATGCAGCGCCTCGCATACTTCCTGCGTGCTGAGCCATTTCTCCCGTGTGGGCGGAGCTACCTTACGATACAATTCCGTTACGGCGACCGACAGGCCGCACAGACGCCTTCTCAGTTCCAGATAGGCATCGTGTTCCATCATGGTTACTTCCATAAGTCGAATGTTTTATGAATTAGTATTTAGTATAATTTAAGCACCGGCATCGGATGCCGTCGTGTTTCATTTCGTCGTTTCAAATCCGGTGCACACAGCCGGATTTGCCGTCGTACCGAAAAGTAATCCTCCGTCAGCATCAGCTTTTCTGCTTCCGGTGTAAAGAGCATTACGCCTTTCATCACCGCATAATACGCCTCGTCATTCGCCACGACATGACGGGGCTGTAACTTCAGACGAGTCAATTCCGGCAATAATTTCCGCATGTATAGTTCATCGGGCCGCTTCGCTTCTTCCGTCGTCGCATGGAAGGATGCTTCCGGAGGCAGATCGTATTGCAGATAGAACAGGTTTTCGAGCGCCCGTCCGGGTGTCGTCTTTTTCAACTCTTCGGAGATGTGATGCCTGAAACCCTCTTCGCCGTTCGTTCCGACAGCGAAACGTACGGCATGCAGCGTTCAGTCGAGCGTCAGGTAAATACTTCGTATCCGGTCTTCCCGCATATTCGTTACATTTTTATTGCGGCACGTTTGCCGCTGACAGGACGGGAATGCCGCAGCCTGCGTTCCGTTTCCCGCCTTTTGGTTACGGTGCCCGTTCCGGGCAGGGAAACATGCTGTTTCGCATCCGGCGATGACTCTTTGTATTCCGTCAGGAATCTCCCGTTCTGAATGTTGTATTCCGTGCGAAGAATACCCGCTGCGATTTCACGGGCCTGCTGCTGCAAGGCACCGTACCCGAAGTCGTGCGTCGATTGCCGGTTTCCCATACGCGCCCGGTCGCAATCCCGGAGTTTCGACGCCACCTCGGAGAAGAACTCCCGATGTCTGAAACGATGCAACCCGTCGTCGGCCACAGATGCGGCGTACCCGTTTTCCGCGATATACAACAGCGTTGCGAGATCGTGATTGCCTGACGATACCTGTGTCCGGTTCCCGGCAACGAACCTCTCGAAGTCCTCGTAGCACGGCGATATGGAATATGCTGCCGAACATACGCCTTCCGAAAGTACCGATGTCGGAATCCACTTCTCCTCGGTAAAACTGTATCGGGATCTCTCCAGTCCCGGATACTCGCTTTTCAGGTCGCTTTTCACGAATTTGTCGATACACTTGTCCGCCATCGCGGCGATTCGGGGCGGCAAATGTTTCAATTCATAGATTTTCAGCGTATCTGCATCAGTCCGCATTCCGAAGAAACGATCCGTCATGTATTGCATATAGCAGTACATGGCCCGCCGGCCCTTGGGCGTATCGCTGAAGAGATAAGTTCCCTGCGAAGAGGTTACAGCCCGATAGAGCGGTGCATCGTCGGGCGCCGTACGGGCACAATGCATCGTAAATCTCCGGTATTCGGAATCGCGCATCAGCTGTTCCCGCCGCCCTGCCGGAGAGAGGGGCGAAAGACCTTTCGAGAGTGCGAAAGCCGCATCCCGGAGCGAAACGGCCGGCTCGGGGTGTATATCCTGCCGGATAAAAGCCGGAGCCAGCTTCCCGTAAAAATACTCGTTCGTCGTACTTCGGCGCGACGGAATCGCTTTGCTGTCGGGAAAGGTCAGATGCAGCAGCGTGTGGTCGGGAACGACCGATGAACGGGAGCAGGCGGCAACCTGTTCGCGTATATAATCTTCGAAAGACTGACGTCCGTTTTCTCGGACGGCGATACGCACGGCCTGCATCTGCGGATTCATCGTAACGAAAACACTCGCCGGAACCTTGCGCCTCATGAGGCGGTCTAAAAAATCTGCGATTCGGGACATGAACGGTAAATTTCAGAGGATTTTACAAGACAGAATCGGAAATAATATCTATTCCCTGACACAACGCACCAGCCCTTTGCCTTTTCCGCCTTCGAAGTTCGTCCACCCGCTGTTGATCTCGAATTTGAAATAGACGGTCGGATACGGCGTAGCGGATGTCGGTTCGGACGCCGCTCCGGTCAGCATGACGGCAACGCCGTCACGATCCAGCCGAAAATCGTCGTTCCCGACCGGTACGGGATAAAACGTCCCCTTCGTATCTCCCCTGAAGCGCTGGAACCAATAGCCGTTGTCGAACGCTCCGACCACATATGGTTCTCCGGGAAAAACGTAATTCTCGAAAGCCGTCCATGTATAACGGCTCGGCAGCCGGTACCCTTCGGGACAGGGGTCATACACGCTTTTCGCACTCGCCCAACCGTAAGTGTCCACAGGCGCGGGATCGCCCCAAAGGGCATTGTCGTAATAGGTATAAAGTTTGGCGTACCACCCCGTATAGACATACGTCGTCGGGTGCCGGGTCATATAGGTCAGATCGTATGTTTTGGCTTCGGATCCGTTCGAGGTGTAGATTGTCGGCCAATGGTTTATGAACCGATCCTTACGTCCTGCGGCGTTGTAGACCTCGTTCGACGTAAAGGGATCTTTGCGCCCCCATGTGTAGACCAGTCCGTAGCGGGTTTTCAAATCCGTACCGATGGCTCCCAGATTCCGATCCATGACAAGGAACTGTTCACCCGCCCGGTTCGTATATCGTTCGTCCTGCGGCCGATCGTTGGGCAGGCACCATATATGCCAGCTCCAGAGAATCGTCCCGCCAGCATCGTACACCGCGACGAGCGCATTGCCCCGCTGACCGTTCGTGCGCACCGTAAGACGGTTGTCCGCAAGCGTGAATCCCGTCACGATCTTGTTGTCCTGCCACAGCAGCCCGGCGGATGCCGGAGCGTATTCATCGCCCGCCTCGATTCCCAGATAGGCGTAATTGCGGCTGCGGGACGTGCGATACGGGGTAATATCGAACGTAACCTGATCGCCGGAGCAGATATGGCAGTTCGCCGTTCCGTAATACAGGCCGTCGTAGACGAGAACCCGGTTGTCGATCTCATTTTCGCCCATGATAACAAGCTCCAGATTATGCCACGTGTTTCGGCGGACATTGAAATCCGACGTGTTATTTTCACCCGGATAAACGATGTATTCGACAAGGGCTTTGTCCGTGCTCCGTTCCGCGAGAATCCGCAGGTAGGTGGCACAGGCCGGAGCATTTTCAGGGCACTTGTCCTTCTGGTCGGTGATCGTGTCTACCGAGCCCTGCAAGTTCTCGAAAAGATACGCTGTACCCGCGGTTCTCCGTTCATTGCCGACAGGCATCGCCTCGCCGTCATAGTAGTTCGCCTCGACCGTCGAGGAAATACTGCCCGAATCGAAGGGACGTATCGTCCGCGGCAGATTGCAGAACTGCACAGAGCGAAGACGGAGCGACGGTGCGACGGCGTCGGCGACCTCGATGGTATAGGCGATCTTCGCCGCACTGCGCGTTACGCGAAGCGATGAGGGGGTACACCGGCCAGCGCCATCGATCGCCAATGTTCCCCGATCCGTCATCGGGATAGCGTCCGAAGAGACCATCACGTCTACCGCTGTTTCGTAAAACTGGATCTTGAACGCATTTTTATCTCCCAGATCCTGTCCGGCTTTCGCAATCGCATAACTCCGATAATTGCCGGGAAGGACGTTGAACACCAGCGGCGAGGAAACGGAGGGGAAATAAAAATGATATTCTGTATCTCCGTACAGATACAAATTCACATCCCGAATGCAATTTTCGTCCATTGCGCGGGTGGCGGCCTGCTGTTGCTCGGTCGTCAGATGCAGTTCGACCCTGACGGGCGATTGTTTTTCGGGCGCCCGAACCGGTATCTCTACCGCTTCGGTGCAGGCTGCGAGCATCGAAAGCATGCCCGGGAGCCAAATCAACAGTTTTTTCATCGTGACAGCGGTTAAAATTCGGGGGTTGCGATTTCCTTATCCCAGCCGGGAATGTCGATCGTATCGGCTTCGATCACCGGACAGCGGATAATTTCCACCTCTTCATGTTCATAGACATGACAGCCTGCAAATAGCGATGCGATAAGCGCGACCGCCGTTGCTGCAAGAAAGCCGTACGCGACGGCATATTTGATTTTCAGTCTGTTCATAAGTTCAATCGTTAAGTTCGTTTTTTTCGGTATTCCTCATAATCCACGGAGTAGAACAGCGGCTTGCGGTTGCACCAGTAGGCCAGCCGCCATTGCTCCCGCGAGGGTTTCCCCTCGTGTTCGAAATCCCGGTACGGCTGCGCGAAAGGCTGACACCCCAACGCTTTCAGCTCCCGGATACGTCCGAGCGCATCTTCGGAGTCATCCCTTATCAGCACATAGAAGAAGAGCTTCCGGGCCGGAACGCCGTGCTTACGGAGGAGTTCTATGGCTTTATGAACGTCATCCTGCATGGCACGGCTGTCGTAGGCCATGCGCAAAAAACGTATCCACCTGACCCGTGCGAGCAACGCGGCGATCTCCGGTGTGCGGGCGATACGCCGGGCATCGAGTCCTTGGTTGAAATCTACCCGGATGCCCATGCGGACGATCTTCTCGATCTGCATAAGTCCCCACTCCGAAGCCAAGACATTGTTGTCGAGTAGCACGGCACGCTTACGCCCGTCGAGGAATTCTTCGATGTCAGCGTGTGCCCGGACTTCACCTTCCTTATGGGGCACGACGCACCACGAACAGCGGTTCACGCATCCGCGCGTCAGAAACCCATAGGCTTCCTTGACCCCATAAAGCGAGTAATCCGGGCATATATGTTCGATCTCTTCGGGAAGAATCGTCGCATAGTCCCTGTAACCCGTCCCGGCACGCACGACCTCGCAATCGTAACGGTCGGTGCAATCCCGAGAAAAGGTAAAGACCTTCGACATATATACCTTGTCGTAACGACCCGCCACGGGATCGGCGAACTCCACCGTATCGCCCCGGCGCTTGTGCCATGCCGAGAGTTTCATCAGCGCTATGTTCGGGAAGTTATGCCCGTCCACATCCACCAGTCCGATCCGCATGACTATTGTTTTAAGAGTTCGGCAATCTCCGGGTCGAGATTACCCCGATATTCCATACGCCCGTCCAAGCGGCAGGCTTCGAGGAAATGCTTCCGCCCTTCGGCCTTGCGTCCCAGCCGCGAGCAGGCGATGGCCCGCAGATACTCCGTCACGGCATCCTTGGGCATCGTTGCCAACAGCTCCATCGCCCGCTCGTTATGATCCAGCGACAGATGCGCCACGACCGTGTTGCGGTCGTTGTAGTCGTTGAGAATATAGAGCGCCTTGGCGTATTTGCGCTTCCGTAACAGCTCCACGCCGCGGGCATAGGCCGTATCCAATTCCGTGGTGTGTATCGTGTCCTTGACCATCCCTTTGCGCCGCAGGTTGTAGCGGAAATTCACGGCCCGCAGCTGCGGGTAGATTACCGAACGGATATAGGCATACTCTTTCGGAAACTGTTGCCGGATGGCCTGCTCCCGTCGGTCGGGATTCTTCTCCCAAGCGATCAGTTCCAGAATAGCGTCACGATTTCCGATCTCCCGGTCTGTTCGGATGCGGTTTGTCAGCTCCTGCCAATCCTCAGCTACCCACCGCACGGTGAGTATCGTATCGATGCTTTTGCCGTATCGGCGGACAAGGTAGCGTTTGAGCGCCGCGGCCCTTCCTTGCGAGAGCCGGGCGTTGAAGGTATAGGCTCCCTCCGGAGACGATGCCGCCGTCAGCGTGATGGTATCGACATAAAACTCCTGCTGTTCGACGATCTGCCGCATCAGGCCAGAGATCTTGTCCAACTGCCGCCGGTTGTCGCCCAGCGTATCGACCACACGGGTATCGCCCACGAAGAACTGAATGTAGTTACGATCCTCTACGGTCACGAACTTGTCGATGACCTTGATACGGTAACGCGGCATAGTATCTACGAAGGAGAGCATCGAAGATACGACGTAGCTCAACGTATCGGACGGCGGTAGACGGTAGGCGCTGTCGTCCACAGCCAAGACCTGCCCCTGAAGCGTTACGAGCATCTTCTTCGAGGTCTCATCCGTTTTCACCTCCTGCGAGTAATAGTACGTGACGGTGCTCCTGCCTTCGACCAGCGAGTCGAGCCGGACGTCTTCGGGATAGGGAAACTTCACGAAGCGGTTGAAGGCCGCCTCGCGCCCCACGGTATCGGGGCGGAAGCGTTCGACATAGGTTTCGTACTGCCAGTAGTCGCGCTCTTGCAGCAGCGAGAAGCGTCCGCCGCGGATCACCAGATCTTCGAGCGCCACGGATTCGTCGGGCTTGTGCAGAATGGGTGTAATGACGACGCTGCGGCTCTTGCCCAACAACTGCCTGGGCAGCGTCACGATGAAATCCAGCACGACGCGCCCGTTGCGTTCGGGAATAGACCGCATCTTCGCCACGACCGTCACCTGCTCGATCTGAAGCGCCATCACGCGTTCTCCGTCGGCAAGCGTATCCACGGGTGCAAGAAAGAATGTGTTGCTGTCACGCTGGAGTTTTACGACCTGCGGGCGGTAGTCCTGCTGCCGCTCCTGCCGTTCGGCGCGGGTAAGCTGCGAGAGCGAGGCTGTCATCTGCTGCCGCTGAAGCCGTCCGGCCACCGAACAGCCGAACATCATCCATAAAACCCCGACGGTGATTCCTACAGTTATGATTTTACGTGTGTTCATCGTTAAAAGATGTAGGAAAACGATACCTCTAACTTTGTCGGCGCGAGCGTCCAGCGGCGGTAATGGTAGATATACTCGTCGTCCCAGTCCCCGACCGTGGGGTCGCGGCGCGTGTCCTTCGTGCGGTAAAGCCCTACGCCGGCTTCGACGGCGACGTTCCAGCGTTTCGAGAGCATCCACGCATACCCGTAGCTGACACCCAGACCGCAGGCATGACCTTTATAGCGTTTCGTTCGGCTTCCGAGGTCGTAACCGACATAGGTAAGGTGCTGTCCGAGAAAGTGTCCCACGAAGGATTCGTAGAACCAGTAGCGGCCGCCGAGCTGCACGGCATGGAAGTTCATCGAGAGGGATGCGGTTTGCACCGGGTTCCAGTAGCCGGACAGCTCCAGCGACCAGTTGTCCGTCAAGGCCGCTTCGGCCCCGGCGTTCAGCGTCGCGCCGCATGCGGCAAGGGCGTTGGCCCTTACGGCGAAGATCTGTGCCGCAGCCCTGCGGGGCAGACCCCACAAGGCCGCCGACAGCAGCAGGAACAGTATGATTCGTTGTTTGTTCATTGTTGAAAGTTAATTCGGTTTATTCCCGGATGCAGCGCACCGGATTGGCGGCATAGCGGTAAAAATCCGTTGTGTTGACGAACGGCGGGTAGTTGCTCGTATCGAATAGGATCGAGGTGCAGGCTACGTCATGGAACACGCCGGTCAGGTCGTCCCAGTGAAGATAATACGGAGCGTTCGTGTAGAGCCTTCCGAGCGACCCGTTGCGGTCGTAACGTCCTTCGTAGAATGTTCCGCCCAAAGGTATTTTCGCCGTCTGCGTGCTGTTACAGCGGATTGTAACGTAATAAGGTGCCGATACGCCTATCCGCTCTATTCCCGCAAAATCCTCAGCACCGGGCACTTTCCATCCCGGAGGGCAGGGATCGTAAATGGATTTATGGCTGGTGCGGCTGATATTGTTCTTCCCGGTCGTGACGTTGCCCCAGAGGTTCGGGTGATGGACGTAGAGCCAGTCGGCGACCGACGTCCACTCTTCCCAATCCTCGTAAAATACACCGTCCATATAGGTCGTTGGATGCGCTGTGGCCCATTCGAGGGTCATCACGTCGTAAGGCGATTCAGTTCCGGAGGTTCGGGGATTGCTTTCAGCATACTCGAATCCCGGAGCATAGACGGTCGGAGCCTGCGTGTAGGCGTCCGTGGCCAGCGCCGGATACGAAAACGGATCTTTGCGGCCCCACTGGTAATAGAGTCCTTTGGCAGCGGCCTGCGTGCAGTCCGTAGCCAGGGCCCCGAGGTTGCGATCCATAAAGACAGCTCCCGAAGCGTAGGTCTGGGCCGTGGCCTCGATCTCGTAATCCACCGACCAAATGTGCCACGACCATATGCATACCCCGCGGCTGTCGAGAAGACCGATCACGGCATTACCGCAGGTCATGCCGGTTCGGAATACGATACGTCCGTCGCCGGTCAGCTCCGCACTTTCGACGATCGCTCCGCGGGTCGTGCCCGTTTCCCAAAGCACCCGTGCTTCCGCACCCCGCAGGGGCTCCGGGCGGATATTCGTCGTTGCACGGCCGTTGCCCATCGTCGTAGCGTCGAACGAATAGGAGGTATTCAACTCCGGCGCGATATAGCAGTTGGCCGTGCCCCCGTCGTCGAGCGGCCGGGTATTGACCGTGAATTTCGGGAAGATCGCGGCTTCGGGCGAGGTCGGAATGTAGGCATACGAAGCCGAGGTCGAAAGCCGTGTCTTGTAGTCGGCTGCCGAATACCATCCCTCGAAGCGGTATCCGGCTTCGGGTACGGCTGTCAGCGTGCATCCCTTTTCATGGCACAGGACGACCCGGTCGTGCGTCAGGGAAGAAGTTTCAGCGTCATACAACGCTCCGGCGACGGTTACCGTACCGTTTCCGTTTTCAGCCGTCGCGGGGTGAATATATACGTCGAGGCGGTTGGCGAAGCGGTGTCCGATGTCGAACGACTGTGCAAATCCCGCATCATCCTCGACCGTGACGGTATAGACCACCTGCGAATTGACCGTCGTATAGATTCCCGGAGCGTAGTTCACGCCGAAGACATTGGGGCCGGGCTGTTCCGGAAGCGTAAGGTCGCGGCCTTCGCCTACGGGAGAGCCGTTCAGACAGAATGCTCCGGCGTTGCCCTGCGCGACACCGATACGTCCCCGAAGCGTCAGGGGTGCGGGACTCCCGTCGATCTCCACAGCGAGCATCTGAAACGGATTGTAGGTGCAATATCCGCCGACCGAGTTTTCTTCGTAGGTATCATGCACATTGACGGCATAGCTGCTAATGCGGGTATCGACCTCGCTGTCGCCCAGGATCAAGATGTTGAACCGGTAGTGTACGTTCGCCCGGACGTTGAAATCCGAAGTGTTGTTTCCTCCGAGATAAATATAATAAGCCAATACTTTCGACCCGCGCACGGCGCGGATCAGCAGATACGAGGCATTCGCGGGGGCATTCTCCGGGTTCTTCTGACGCTGGTCGGTAATGGCCGCCACCGTTCCCTGCATATTGGGTAGCAGATAGCAGTCGCCCGCGGCCTGCTGTCCGGAAAGTTCCACCTCCGGACAATCCGTATAGTCGTCGGGATCATCCGACGGTGCGGCCGCCATATCGAACACAGATACAGAACGCGGTACGGAAAGAAGCTGCACGGAACGCAGTTCGATGTCGGCAACGGCCGGAGCAACGGTAATGTTATAGGAGATTTTCGACACGCAGCGTTGTACTTCGACGGCAGGCAGCGTCAGCATCCCGTCTGCCGAGGGAATTATCGTTATATCGCCCTCATAGGCCATAGGCAATACATCGTACTTGTCGGCGTGTGTAACGGTGAAATCTTCCCATGTCGGGTTTTCGCCCATATCGCGGCCCAGATTGGCGGCAATGCACATCCGGTAATCGCCCGGCAGGCATTCGAAACGCAGCGTTGCGGAGGTCTGGTAACGGTGCAGGACAACATTGCCGTTATCGTCGTAAAGGTAGAGGTTCAGGTCGCGGATGGCCGTTTCATCCGCAGAGCGGGTTACGGAGGACATCCTTTCGGGCCGTACCGTCAGGCTGACGAAGACACCGCGGGGATTTGTACATTCTGTCCTGTCCTCGGCGATGCAGCCCCACAGCAACAGGATGGCAGCGAGTATCAACAGATATTTTTTCATAGTCGGAAAAATCTGAAAAAGGGATTGAAAACAGCTCCCGCCCGCGAGGGACGGGAGCTGCCAAAACAAGAGGGCTATGCCCCCAGTTCGACGTTCTGCGTCACGGGCGTCTCCCAATCGGCGACGGTGACCGATACGGCGCAATCCTGACCTACAAGACCCGTGATATTGGCCGCGACACGGTAGTAGCCGTTTCGGAGAATCTCGCCCGCGGCCTTACCCGTCAACTCGACCGAATAGGTCACCTCCGAGCGGTCGTCCGTAGTCGAGGTGCTGCCGTCCGAATCGTATGTGGCGTTAATTTCCAGCAGAACGCGGCTGCCCGCGGGCAAAGCTCCATTCTCGAAACAGTAGAACAGCGCATTGCATTTTCCCGAAGCCGTGGCGGGAGTCTGCGTGTGGCTGAAGGTCATGGCCCCGGGTGTCGGCGTTCCGGCCACGACGAGCGACTGCGAGGCGGCTTTGGAGAGTTTTACCGAGTTGATGGTAAGCGTTCCTGCATATTTGTCGGCGAACGACGGGTCGATGGTCGTCTGGAGGACTACTTTAGCGACAGTGCGTTTGAGTGTGATGCCGACATTGGTCGTGGAGTTCACGGCCCCGACGGTCTGCGATTTCATGCCCGACATCACGAAGCCGCCCGAACGCTTGGCTGCGGTGGACACCTCGGCAAAGGTGCCGTTATAGTCGGCGGCCGACTTCTCCACAAGGGCCGTAAGGGCCGCCCGGGTCTTGGCCGACGAGGCGTCGTAGTTCGCTATGGCGTAGAATGAACAGGGGGTGCTGGCAAGAGATTTAGGTAGGGAGAATGTCGCCGATTTCGCGGCCAGCTCGCTGGATGTTAAATCCCGGCGAATAACGAAGTTGTCGGCATTATCGAAGACGAAAATCGACAGTGACGACAACGAAGACTCTCATGCCTCGGCCGAGGCTGTCGAATCGAAGAAGGAGCGGGTGTCGGCAGCATCATCGGTAAGCGTAAGTGCGATACGTGCCCCATCGGTGAAAGAATTGGGGGAAGGTACGACTTCGGTCTCCTTGTTGCAGGAAACGAATGCGGCAGCGAAGACTGCAACGGCTAAAAGGATGTTTTTCATGTTATTTGGATTTTGAATGCAGCGATGCACTATGCGTCGCTTTCTGCTGCAAATGTATAATACAAAATCACTGAAAAGTACACTTTTCCGGATGCCTCTCGGGAAAAATCAAAAAGTTTTTTGTAAAGTATGAAAATATAATCAACTGAAAAATAAACTGTTGAAATTTTGCAAACGGAGAAAAACTTTCTGATTTTCTCGTCCTTGACAGGTCTCCGCTCTCTCTATCGCAGGTGTCTTTCGACGACTTGCTCATAGGCTTTTTTCAATTTATCCAGAAAAGGTGTGACCGCCGTGCTGCGGTCAAGCATCCTGGTTTTCTTGACATAGACATCGTTGATCGTGATATGGAATGTAGAAGACAAGGCACGGACGATCTCGATGAAACGCGCCTTGCGGTTGCCGTACATGATAATCCCGTTTTTATGAAGGGCAACGGCAAGCTCCAGCAGCTCTTGCTGCGTCCCTGTCCACAGCAACTCGCCGTCCTGATAGGATAAAGGGAACGAATAGTCTTGGTTCGAGCTATATTTCGTACTATTGCTGACGATATTGATTTCGCAATCCAGAATATACATGATTTTATAGATGAACGTCGTCCTTAAAACATTGTTCGAATATCGATTAAACGATGGATGGGACAATACGTCGAATTCAACCCGGCTGTAATACAGTATTCTCAAAATATCATCCCGGTTATCGAAATTAGCAACCATCTCGGTCATCGTCTCGATAAACTCTTCGTATGCATGGGCTAATTCCGACGGATTCGATTCATTTTGAGTTAGCAACGCGTATATACGGGTATGAATAAGCGTTTTCATAAGACAGATCTCCGTATTGCAGAATCATGTGTATTTTTCGTATTCACAAAGTATCTGTTGGATAATTTTTCTTATCTTTGCAAAACAGCAAATAGCTGTCGAATCCTGTCATCGACACCTGAAAATGCTACCAAGACAAGATGGACGGGATGATAGGAGAATCGTGTAAAAACAGCACGGGCTCTCCTATCTGTTCATCGGGTTGTAGCATTCCTCAGGTGTCAATAGGTTGAGTCCGTGCTTATTTTATACTATCTCAACTTATTATTGTACCAACTAAATATAATTTGAATACGAATTCATCAATTCGTGCGTTATTAAATAAATACTATCACAAACCGGCTACGGAGAGTTTTTAGATTGAAAGGTCACTTACGGGTATATATCGACTCGAATCGGTCAATGTATTTGCGGTAGTTTCTGTTTCCCCATTCGTCTTTCGGATAGGGGGAACGTTTTTATATCCCTTCTTCAGTTAAAACAACCCGCACACCCCGAAGGATGTGCGGGTCGGGAAACTGGTTATAGCTTACAAGCAGATAACCATCCTAAATCGGTCTATTCGCACATATCTCTTTGCGGAGTTATTCCACTTCGTCCATGTTGATCTCATACCCCGACGATACAAAAGTCCAGTCTTGAGGGCGATCGCCGTTCTCACAGGTAACGGTCAGACCGTAAAGCCCGCTTGCCGTAGCGTTGAATCCGTTAAGCGGATTAACGTTGCTGCTGCGACGCAGGTTGAAGAACATGAATGCGCCGTAGCCCTGGGCTTTGGCACGCTTGGCCAGCGAATTCAGCGTCGCTGCGTTGGGAGCAGAGCCGAGATTCGTCGATACCGGCGACCAGCGGGTTTTGTCCACCAGACCGGATGTCATGAAGCTCGAACCGAAATAGCCATGATACGCATAGTCGATGCAGGCTTTAGCCTCGCTGTTCAGCGTGTTGGTATACCCCCAGTCGAAAACGGTGATGAGTTTGTCGGCCGGCATCAGCGCGTGGAGTTTGGTGATGATTTCGCTGTACGAAGTAGAATTGGTAGACGAATAATTAGCATACTCATCATCGAATCCGATTCCGTCCAGACCGTATTTTTCCACAGCATGGGCCAGGATCTTGGCGAACTGTGTGGTCTGGGTATCGTTCATGTTGGCGACACCGATGCCCTGCCAGTCGCCCAGCACGGTCAGCAGCACCTTGATGCCCTTGTCCTGCAACGGTTTCACGTAAGTCTGATAACCGCCGTTTTCGAGCAGGTTGGTCATCTTGTCATTCAGGAAGAGCGTAGGCTCTACCACTCCGTTCACCGTCCGCTTGTGGATGTTCGAGGCAAACAGCTCCACGATACCGGCAAAGGGTTTGCCGTTGGAGAGCATGTAATCTCCGGCATTGAGCGGGTTGGTGTCGTTGGTCTCGACATAGATGGCCACCACGGGCGTATCGCCGTAAGCACGGGTTTGGGGAACTGTGCCCTGATCCATCGTCGGCTCCTCGGCCTGCTGGCACGAGAACATCATCGTAGTACCCAAGAAAAGGGCTGCAAAAATTTCAAAATAACGTTTCATAGTCGTTTTTAGTTTTAAAGGATCAATAACTGGTTAATCGGTTTGTTTTGGGTTTTGGTTTTTGTTTTTTCTGTCATTCAATGAGTTTTAAGGGTTAAAGAATATGTCGTTTAGACCGAAATAGGCATGCCTGTAAGTTTACCAGTCTTTTAACCATTTGTTATATCCTGTACCACCATTCGGGAGTTTGCCCAAAAGAGATGTATCGAATGAATATTCATTATCGCTCATAATGGAGGGGCCCCAAGGTGTATCCTCGATCATCCAAGCGCCATCGTCGGCAAAATACGTATATCCAACCTGAATGCTGCTAGCCCAAGTGCTTTCGAAATTATCCTGAAGAAGCGTCCGCAGACTTTCAAAAACCAGAATATTGCTCTGCTTGTTTCCTGCCTGACGCCAGAAGAAAATATCGGTGAAATAGTCATTTATAGTGTTCGGGCCCTGCGGATACCACGGAATATTGATACATCCGTATTTCGCAGGATCGAGGCCGGCAATAGGCTTGCGGGGATGATCCGTCGAGACATATTGCTGCCCCTGATGCCAGGGATCGACAATCTGAACATTTTTCTCATTGTCCAGATACCCAGACCATGCGTAATCGAGGTATTGCCCGACTTCGATGCCTCCGGTCGCCCCGGTATCCCAGAAATACTCGGTGGGGGCTTCGTAATCGGTCAGCGTCACCAGTTTGTCATTGCCGAGCGCTTCCCGCATCGCTTTGATGAGTTTCGGATAGGAGGTCGTGTTCATGGCGGGCATTCCCTCCTTGCCGTAGGCGGCATTGCGATCCCAGAAATTCACACCGTCGAGTGCGTATTCCGTGATAACGGTCTTCACCTGGGCTACGAAATCGACAATCTGGGCGTCGGTCAGATTGCAGAATCCGAGCCCTGTTCCGCCACCTTCCAGACAAATGCAGACCTTACGGCCTTTATCCTGCAAGGGCCTGATATATTTGTCGATATGGTCGAGGACATAGCGCATGTCGTTTCCGAGATTCAACAGGGCGCGTCCCGTCTCCGCATCGTAATCCAATACCACCTTGTTCAAATTGACAATGTTACCGATCGTCCGCAAGCCGTCTTCCCGCTCGCTCCACGCATTTTCCCACGTATTGACATCGAGCTTGGACATGAGGTATTCATCCACCAACAACGGCTGGTATTTTTCCGTGTCGAGATAGAATACGGCAAATACCTGGTCGGCATTGAGCTTGTACTCCCCGAGTTGTCGTGCGCGAATTGAAATGAGATAATTGATTGTCTGATGCTCCTCGGTTCCGGCCTCTTCAGCCACCGTCAGCGGCAGATAATATTCGCCCGGAGCCAGATTCTCGGCCATGAAGCGGATGCGTTTAAGTGCAGAACGCTGATTTTCTGCCGAGAGCGAAAGCGTTTTGCCGTCAGGAAAATCATAATTGCCTTCGGGCAGCAACGTTCGCTGCTCGTCGTTCGCCTCGTTCCACCCATCGAGCAGCGAACCGTCGATCCATGCGTCGAGGGATAATTCCGAAGCCGGCGCTTTTGAAAACTGGTAATAGAAGTTGGAAGTTACGAACCCGGATCCTTCCGTCATCCGAATACGAACCTTGTCGTCGGACATACTGCTGCTACGCAACCTTCCATAGATATTCTCCAACGGTTCCTTGTCGGGAAGTTTCCCGCCCTGCTGCTCTACGGTGTCGGCGTCGCAGGCCATAAGGCCTGCGAGTGCCGCCGTACAGAGAAGCGTCGCAATTCCCGTTTGCAAACTAAAAATCGTCTTCATAATCACTCGTTGTTTTCGTTAAGTTTCGGAATCTCGATGCCCTGCGGCCAGATAATATCGTACTTGGCTACGCCGTCATTGCGGTACATCGAATAGTCCTTGACCGTATTGCCCGAGGCATCGTTGCACTTCCAATAGCCAAGAAGCGTCGGATCGTCCTGCGGGTTTTGAATGTCGTACATATTGTCCCAGATCTGTTCGGGCGTACGGGCCACCGACCAGACACGTGCTTCGGCGATCTTGCCGTTCAGAGGACGGTAATCGTCGTAGGAGCGGCCGAGGAAGAACTGGTAAGCCTCGCCCAGCTTGTTGTAACCCGTGTCGTCGGTCTCGTACTGCGGTTTTTCGTTGTCGGGAGCCGTATTCCACAGGTCGTAGAGCGCCCGCATGGCCAGATTGATCTGGTTCTTCTTGCTCTGCGCCGAGATGCCGACATCGGTCGCTTCGCTCTGAATCTGGCCATCGACATAGATGCGTGCGGTACGCGCCGCTTGGTCATATGTGCAGGCGACATGGTACCAGCGCCCCTTTTCGAGGTTCTTCGTCGCATCGCGTCCGGGAATCTTCCCGAAGGACGAGCCGGCACCCGATCCGTCGAACTGCAACTGCTGACGCTCGAAATTCGTGTCGCCGATACGCAGCAGCAGATACTGCTCGACACCCATGATGGACGAGATGTTGACGGGGCTGCCCGTAGCGTTGCTCGTCGCAAAATCGTCGAGGTAGATAAGGGCCTCGTAGGTCACGGCCGTCAGACCGTTCCAAGCCTTGCTGCTTTCCGAATACTTGTCGAGGGTCGGGAACTCGATCCAGTTGTCGGTGAGCTGCGCTGCGACGGTGATGGCCGAGGATCGTTTCACGACATAATAGGCGACGTCGGAACCGTGAAGCACGTCCATCGAGGCATGGCCGATGCGCACGGGGACGAGATAGGTTTCGTCGATAGGAAGCGCTCCCGTCTGTTCCTCGCCTTGGCCCATCAGCTCCTTGAATTGCAGGGTCACGACATCCGAGGTTGTTTTTCCCGCGGCGATCGTGACACTCTCGGCCGACAGCTTATAGTATTTGGCATCGAGCATCGGCCACTGCGTACCGTAGCGGGCGTTGTACGTCCCGACGAGCGACGGGTCGACCGTGAGCGTCACCGCCACATCCTGTCCCGCAGGATAGGTCAGCTCCGCCTGCAAGGCGCAGTCGTAAGTCGGTTTATTGTTGCCGAAGGTCGTAAGCTGCACCTCGTTCGTTTCCGCGACGTCGAGATAAACGGCGTTTCCGAACTTGTGGTCGTCGGCCTCATAATTATCGCAGGCCGCGAAAAACACGAGCCCCGCGACGGCTGCAATCAGATATTTTCCGTATTTTTTCATGGCGTTCACTATTTAGCGGGATTTAACGTCTGGATCGCCCCACGGATCGTCTGGTAGTTCATCTCCGCATGATAGTAATCTTCGGAAATGTTGTAAGCTGCCAGACCGCCCAGCGGGCCGAATTCGATGACGCGGCGCGACATCTCATCGACGGCCGCGAACTCCGTGCGATCCTCATCCAGCAGGGGTGCGCTGATCTCGGCCGCCAGCAGCAGCTTCTCCGGCGCGATACCGGCATACCCCGTGGCATTCAGCA
The DNA here is from genome assembly GCF_025145845.1 of Alistipes shahii WAL 8301. Taxonomy (NCBI): domain Bacteria; kingdom Pseudomonadati; phylum Bacteroidota; class Bacteroidia; order Bacteroidales; family Rikenellaceae; genus Alistipes; species Alistipes shahii. The sequence continues at coordinate 127,165 of NZ_CP102253.1, forward strand.
CCTGGAGCTTCACCTCCTGCACATTTTCGAGTTTCTCCGTATCGAGGGCGATAAAATCGACCTTGGGACGGTCGGCGGCAGCCAGCGACAGCGGGTTGCCCTCGAAGACGAGGAGCTGGCCCTCGGATTTCGCCGCAGCGAATTTCTCGACGATGCGGGCTGTGGCATCCGTCGCCAGCGGGTCGGTCGTAAACGAGTAGCCGTCCATGCCGTTGGCGGCGACGGCGGCGACAACCCGATCCAGATAGGCATCGAGCGCCTGCATATCGGCGAACTCTTCCGCGCGTGCGGCATAATCGACCTGATAAAGTACTTTCGTCCCCTTCTCGCGCATGACGTCCATATCCTCGGCGTCGAACTTCGAGAAGTTATCGGCGTTGGTCAGCGTCACGATGTCCAGCGAATCCGGGAGGCAGCGCATGAAATCCTGCTCACTCGATGCTTTCTCGGGCGAGTTGTGCAGACGGGCATAAACAATGAAATGTTCTGACTGTTTATAGGCCCTCAGCGCCGCGGTGTATTCGGCCCATAGTGCCGGATCCTGCTCCCAGGGCTTTTCCACCTTGCTGTCCACCGTTTCCATCTCCGTCCAGTCGTTGCAGGCCGCAAACGTTGCGACGGCAGCGCAAAAAGCGAGGAAACGTATCATTCGGTTTGGTTTCATATTCATAGCGATTACTTGTTATACGGTTTGCAATCCCACCATACGCGGGTTCCCATGACGTCGCCCGAACGGTCGCCGTTCTGTTGCTCTGCACCGAGCGTTTGAATGGCCGCCTGAAGGTTGGCGTTGTTCTGCTGGTACTCCTCGACAGGGTAAGGCAGACGGCGTGCGCCCTGTTCCACATTGACGGAACCTCCCGATTTGTCGGTAGGTACAGGCAGCAGTTTCGGATACCCCGTACGGCGGTGTTCCGACCATGCTTCGACTCCCAACGGGAAGATAGCGATCCATTTCTGCACGATGATGCGTTCGAGGTTGCGCTCCTGAACGGCCTCCGTATCGCTGCCGTCCGTCGCCGTTTCCCACGGAACGGTGATTTCGCTCCGGGCAGATGCGCTGTAGTTGCCCAGCGGATCGGTATAGGGTGCAGGCTTCTTCGTGGCGTCGACCAAATAGGCGTCGGCCCCCGATGCTCCCCGCTCCTCGAACGAAAGTCGGACAGCCTGCTCATAGAGCGTCTTCGCCGTCTCGGCCGATCCCCAGCGCAGTTCGTACTCTGCATGCAGGAAGGTCGCTTCCGCGGCATTGAACCATAAATAGGGCGTATCGCTCGCAACGATCATATTCGAATACTTCGACATGGCCTGCGACTTGCTCGTCACATCGATGCCGATACGGATACCCACATAGTCGCCGACATCGTTCGCAAGGAACATCTTCTCCATACGCGGGTCTTTGTAGCCGTTCATGTAGCAGAGGATGTCGGCTCCGACACGGTGGTCGCCCCAGTCGTTGTAGATGAGCGTCGTGCGGTTCTCCGCGGCGTGCATCGCCGCATTGTCGGCATTAGCCTCGATAACACCCCCGGCAATAGCCTCGGCGGCCTTCGCACGGGCGACGTCGGACTTCACATACGACAAACGCATGGCCATGCGCAACTTGAGCGAATTGGCATATTTGAGCCACTGCGCGATATTGCCGTAGTAGACGCCGTCGTAGCGGCTCCACGCTTCGGCCGGGAGCGTCGTGTTGCGGCCCAGTATCTCGATAGCCTCGTCCAGCTCCTCGAACATCTTCGTATAGACCGCCTCCTGCGAATCGTACTCCACATAGACCGACTCGTTGCTCTCCAGCTTCGAATAGGGAATCGGACCGTAGGAGTCCGTCACACGGTGCATGATGGCCACTCGCAACAGGCGGGCGAAAGCGATGGCCACTTCGTCTTCCGTGCCGTTGACGATGCCCTTATAGGGGGTATAGGTCTCGGTGATGACGTTGGCGAAAGGCCATTTGCGCCAGTCGGCAGACGGATTATACGTCTCGAACTTGGTCTGCCACGTATCGACCGTAGCACCGATGTAACCGCCGAACGGCCCGCCCGAAAGCGATTCGTTGAACTGATACATATGCTCCTGCACCGGAATCACAAGACTTTGAAGAGCTTTGAACTTCGTTCCGGTCTTATAATTCAGGGCATCCATCTGGTCGTCCGTAACCTGATTGGGATTGCGGTTGATGTCTTCGAAATCGCCGGTGCAGGCTGCCAATCCGAACAGCGCCAGTGAAAGCAGCACCGACTGCCATCTGTTATTCATCTTTTTCATGGTTGCTGCGCTTTAGAATTGGAATTTGACATTGAAACCGAGGTTGCGCATCGAGGGCATCATGAAGTAGTCGATACCCTGATAGTTCAGCCCCGTCGAAGCGACGGCTTCGGGGTCGAACGGCGCTTTGCAGTAAATCATCCACAGATTGCGCCCTACGAACGACACGGTAAGCCCCAGCTTATTGCGGAACCACTTGCGCGGGAAAGTGTAACCCAGCGACAACTCCTGCAAGCGGACATTCGTCGCCGAATAGAGATAATACTGCGGCAAACCCGACTGCGAGCCGATCGCCTGATACCATTTCTGGGCATCGACCATCTCACGGCCGTTGATCAAAACACCGCCCGCATCGCGCGCCGCGGCCGAAGCCTCCGAGACGCCGTACAGGTCGAGGTTGGCCTGCGTCGCCGAATAGCAGACACCGCCCAGACGGGCCGTAAACAGCACGCCGAGGTTAATACCCTTATAGCTGAAGTCATTGCGCCATGCGAGGTTGTGGTTCGGGAAAACCGATCCGAGATAGATGTCCTCGCCTTCGTCGGTCATCAGCAGGTTGCCGTTCTTGTCCACCTCGACATAACCGTTGTCGTTGAAGCGAAGGTTGGACGTCGTGTAAAGGTCGCCCAGCGTACCGCCTTCCTTGAGGATGTACTTCGCCTTACCCAGCCCCTTGATGTCCAACTTGGTAAGATTCAACGCTTCGCCCGTAACCGGGTTCACGGCATTGGCTGCCAGTTCGATGATCTCGTTCTTGTTCCATGAGTAGGTGAAGTTCGTCGTCCAGCGGAAATTCCGCCACTGATTGTCATACCCGAGCGACAGCTCGACACCTGTATTGCGAACGTGTCCGGTTTGCAGGTAGATGGTCGTATAGGACGACGAGGGCGGAAGTGACGGGTCGAAGGTCTGGTTTTTCGTGTCGGCCTGATACCACGAAGCCGAAAGGTTGATATGCTGCCACAGACGGGCATCCAGACCGACCTCATAGGTAATGGTACGCTCCGGCTTCAGGTCGCCGATCGGATAGTGCGTCTTGTCCTTCCACACTTTGTTCGTAGCGTCGTATTCGTAGGTCGGAACCGTCAGGTGACGCGGGAAAGGCATACCTACCGAGGCGATCGAACCGCGGATCTTCAGATAGCTGAACGTCTTGCCCAGATCCCATGTCGAAGAAGGCACCCAAGACAGGCCTACTGACGGATAGAAGAACGACGACTCGGGCGAATTGGCCAGTTGCGAAGCCCAGTCGTTACGCCCCGTCACCGTGAGGTAAAGCATCTGTTTCCAACCTACTTCGACCGAGGCGAAAATCGACTGCGTCTGGTCGTGCCAGCCGACCTTTTCGGCACGTTTTTTCGTGTCATCCAGATCGAAAACATTGAATATGTTGGGAAGTCCGTTCTCCTGAATCGGCCCACGGTATGACAACTCATCGGTCTTGATATTGTTGATCGAGGCGCCGATATTCGCGTTCAGAGACCAATCCTCGCCGAAAGTCTTGTTAATGTTTACCATCAGATCGGCGTAGGTCTGCGTGTCGTAAGCACGGGCTTCGGTATAGTGGCCGTTTTTGCCGCCTTCCGTAATCGTGGTGTTCGACGAGGCATAGAGTTTTTGCGTGTAGAGCGAATTCGAATTATCAATGCGGACACGTCCGGCAACATTAAGCCACGGAAGAATGTCGTAGCTGGCCGAGAACGACAGCATATAACGCTTCTTGTCCGTATTGCGCAGGTTGCGGTAGTTGATCCAGTAGGGATTCTGCATGCGCAAATCACCGCCTTCCATATCCGCACTCCAGAATTGCTCCATGAGTTTCGTCCCTTCGTTGTAACGCTCGAAGCGACGGTAAAGGTCGAAATTCTCACCCCGCGGGAACAGGTAGGCCGGAACCAGCGGGTTCGAATAGACTCCCTGATTGGTCATGTTCTGGTCTTTCTGATAGATGTAGCTGGCGCTCGCATCGAGCTTGAGCCGGTCTTTCAGAAAGTACGAAGTATTGCGGAACGTGAAGTTGTAACGGTCGTATTCGTTATTGGGGATAATGCCGTCCGAATTGACCGAAGCAGCCGAAAAATAGGTCTGGTTCTTGTCCGTACCGCCAGAAACCGTAACAGCATTCGTATAAACGTGTCCCGTCTCGAAATAATCGTCCGGAGTATAACCGTAACGGGCTTCAGGGCGTAATTTCTCGCCCCAACTGTAAATGCTCGAGCCGCTGCGCTGGCCGTTCAAACCCGTACCGTAGCGATTCTGAAATTCCGGCTGGATGAAAGGTGCGAGAAATTCGATATTACTCGAAAACGTAGCTTTCAGAGTCCCGGCTTGGCCTTTTTTCGTCGTAATCATCACAGCGCCGTTCGCGGCTTCCGAACCGTAGAGCGCGGCCGCGGCAGCACCCGTCAGCACCGACATCGACTCAATATCCTCGGGGTTGAGGTCTGCGATGGATTCCGTAGCACCGCGCGAATCGAACTCCGTACCGCCACCACCACCGAAGTTGTACATCGGAATGCCGTCGATAACGTAAAGGGCGTTCGAAGACTGCGAAATGGACTTGTTGCCGCGCAGTACGACCTTCGAGGCACCGCCGACACCTGACGATGAGGCGTTGATCGTGACACCGGCCACTTTACCCGTCAACGAGTTGATGAAGTTGGCATCCTTGACGGTTGTGATGTCTTCGGCCTTGATCTGCTGAACATTGTAGGCTACGGCCTTTTCCGAACGCTTAATACCAAGAGCAGTGACCACGACCTGCTCGATCTCGGACGCAGCCTCTTCGAGCGTGATTTCGAAAGAAGTCCGGCTGCCCACGACAATAGACACAGGAGTATAACCAATAAAACTGATTTCCAGCTGTCTGTCTGCTGCGGGGGGGGGTACCTGAAGCGCAAACGCACCATCGGCGTCGGAGCTGACGCCTATTGTAGTTCCTTGAACAAGGATACTGGCTCCGACGATCGGATTACCTTTTGCATCCCTGATTTTTCCGGTCACGGAAACCGGATTCCCCGCATCGTTCTTTTTGGTCAGGATAATGTAGGATTCATCGATCCGGTAAGCGATTTCCGTGCCGGCGAACAGTTGTGCCAACACATCCTGGATCGTTTTTTGGACAGCGTTGATACTGACCTTGTTTTTGGTATCGACGCCTTTGTTGATAAACAAGTAACGGGTTTGATTTTCAATCTCTTTTATAACCTGCGAAATAGGGACGTTTTCCATCTTAATGGAAATTCGGGCATTCTGTGCAGATGCAGCGAATACGTTCCCAAGCAAAGAGATTGTGAGTACGAACCCAAACAGTCTTCGAAACTTGTTGAAGAATACTGTTTTATTCATATCTTTGCGAAGTTTTAGATAATAGGTTAATTAGTGTCTCAAAAAAGCTCGATTCAATCTATTATCCGGCCTGCGGATCTCTACCTCCGCAGGCTTTTTCATTGAACAAGCTATGAACGATGTTGGTTACGTTTTCATAGGCAATCATTTTAGGCGTTAAACAATCAGGCTTTCACATCAATAGATCGTCACTACGTTTGTTTCCGAATTTTTCTTGTAAGAAAAGTCCGCGGTATACTGCAAAATGTGAAGGGCTTTGTCAATGCCGTCGTTCACACGAATTTTACCACTGACGTTTCTGATGTTCGGAAGTTTCTCAAGGGAGATGTCGATCTTCACGTCGAATGCCCGCTCGAATTTCTCCATCAGTTCATCGAAAGGCAGACCCGAAATGTTGATAAGACCTTCCGTCCAGCACAATATTTCCGGATCGGTTATCGGTTCGATGAAAAGATGACCGTTCGAGAGATTAGCAATATCGTTAGGTTTCAGTATAATGTCTTTTTGCGTGGGATCGAGCCGGTTTGTAATTTGCACCCGACCTTGGAGCAATGCAGTCGAAAAGCGTTGGTGGCGCTCATCGGCCACAACGTTGAATTTCGTACCCAACACCCGAATATCGGATGCGAAAGTTTCTACAACGAACGGACACCTCTCGTCATGTTCGACATCGAATACCGCCTCGCCGGAAAGCTTTACTCTGCGGAGATTCTTTTTGAATACGGATGGATATTCGATCTTTGCTCCGGAATTGAGCTGAACGCTCGAACCGTCCGGAAGCGTGAACTTCAAGCGTTGGCCGTAAGGAACCTGCAACGTGTTGATTTGCTCGGCAAGCATATCGTAGGTGCGTTCCTTGCTGATATATCCCCCGACGAACAGCCCGATGGCGAGCATGGCGGCAGCTTGTACGGTAATACGGACTACCTTTCTCCAGTGCACGGCGATCCAACTTGCTGGACGGATCTCTTCGCCGTACAACTCCATCATGTCGATCTGCATGTGCACCTCATCCGCGCAGCGCTGGAAGTCCTCCGGATTTTCGGAATGCCACCGTGCCACCTGTTCCAGCTCATCTGGGGTTGCTTCGCCGCGCAGAGCTTTGTATATTACCTCTTGATCCATTATCTTGTAATTAAATTATATGCCGGCTTCATTGCTTTCTCTTTTTAAACGCATGAGCGAACCGAGTTTACAGCCTTTTTTATAAATAAATATATTTAATAATAATGTAAAATTATTTATTTAGACAATGTATTGACAATGAGTGTGTTGATCGCCTGCGTTTGCTTCCCGGAACCTTATTTTGTTTCAAAAATATTTTCATTTCTTTTTTGCAGGCGCTTTCAAAACATCGGAAACGAAAAACCGGGGATGAATTCTCGACTTGCATTTTCGGGAATAATCGCTATCTTTGGAAACAGTATCGAAAGATTGCGATGGGGAAGCCGACGAAAATATTGACAGCCGAAGAGTTCGACAGGCTGTTCAACGACAAGGAGCGTTTTATCCGAATCGCATACTCCTATATAAATGATATGGAGATGGCAACGGATATTACGACCGATGGCTTCATGTATTTGTGGGAACACCGGGATCACCTTGAATTCGACGTGAATATCAAAGGTTATATTTACAATTACGTCAGGACTCGCTGTATTTCATACCTGCGTAAGCGGAAATCCATGCTCAAAGCCCAAAGCGAACTTTATAGAAAAGAACAATGGCGGATCGAATCGAGTATCAATACATTATCTAACGAAGAACAGATCGGCAAACTGTTCCAATCCGAGATAATCGAGATTTACCGGCGCGAACTGGCCAAAATGCCGTCTCTTACTCGTAATGTATTTTTGGCAAGCCGTCTGGAAGATATGACTTACCATCAAATTGCGGAAAAATTCAACCTGACCGTCCGGCAGGTTACTTCGGAGATTCAGCGGGCAAATTTCTTGCTTCGGACACCGCTAAAAGATTATCTGGTGAATGTTATAATTATGCTGCTATATCTACAATAAATGAAAAGGAATGGAAGCCATCGGCTTGTAATGAATGTCAAGAGATTTTAAGACGATCATCTCAGCCGATGTGTATTCTCCCTTGTAAATACGCGCTTCCATTAGTCCGAATACGGGTAGAGCCGGTTCGGACTTATTGTCGGAGACAATTTCCGGATATGAAAACGGATGCAGAGACATACGATGGATAGTGACGCAACTTCACATAGATTCCATGAAGAATTCAGTCGTATATCGGCCGCATCCGTGTTATTAATTCGAGTCGGGATTCAGCCACGGAACGGTTCGTCGGCTGATTTTCGGTATGTTTTTATGTGTTCGGTGGTGCGATAGTTGAAACCAGGGCAGGGTGCAACGGGCGCGGCCGCCCCGTAAAAAACTATCTTTCTCTGCCAGCAGACAGAAAAACCGATGGTAAATCAGCGAATCGGTATCATATTTATAATTTCGATAGTATTAGGGCCCAAAACAAACGCTGCTGCAAAGATATACCGATTCCGCCTGCCGGCGGTCGCTCGGCGGGTGCAATCCGTATGATGTAATGTATTCGGCGAATGGCGGCGCATGACGGTTTCGGGTTAGTGAATGATACGCCCGCAGAAATAAAAAGGGGGCGCGGTGTCAACCCCTACTTGTCGGTCTTGGAGTTACCTTCAGATGGAAGCTGTCCTGCGCCCCAGTCAAGCCCTGCTTGCAAACAACAAACAGGACATAACCGGAGCTGACAACCATTATACCATCTGATTAAACATCCTCCGAAGAGGTCTCCAAGTTTACAAGTAGGTATAAAGAGTTGTTTACCCTTTATGATTATGTCCGTCGGCTACGCCGAACTATTCAATCGCAAATGTAGCATAATTTCTGTATTTAGAAATCCACGTATGCAAATATAATCAAATTTTTCGAATACACGTGAAATCACGTGTATAAAATTTTAGACATCACCTTTCCTTTGCAAAAAATGCGAACAAAGGTTCCCAAATATAGAGATACTACTTTTCAACGGCTCTTGATAGAACGTATGCAACAATTACGTTCGGATCATGGGTATTCTCAAGAAGAAGTTATTGAGTTTACACATTTAGATATTTCTCGGTATGAATCAGGAACCTCCATTCCAAACACACAATCTATACTGAAACTCTGTAAATTATATAACATCACAATCGCTGAATTCTTCGCACCGATAAATTATCCTGCGAAAAAAGAATAGAAAAGACGAAACGGAGCGGTTTCGTCTTTCTTTTTGCAAAAAAGCGACTATATTTGTGTTGAAGGAAAGAACTTGCCCAAACTTATTGATGGAAGAACTCACTACGATCCAGAGCAAAATCTACGAAATCCGCGGCCAGCGCGTGATGCTCGACTTCGACCTTGCGGCGCTCTACCAAGTTACGACCAGTGCATTGAATCAGGCCGTAAAACGTAACATCGAACGATTTCCGGAAGAGTTCATGTTCCGCATTTCCGAAATTGAATGGAAAAATATGTCATCACAATTTGTGACGACATCCAGAGTGAAGCGGCCGAAGACATCCCTACCTTATGCTTTTACCGAACAGGGAGTTGCGATGCTTTCTGCGGTATTGCGCAGTGGAATGGCAATACAAGTAAGTATCTCTATTATGAAAGCATTTGTCGCCATGCGCAATTATATTACGACAGCTACAACCGTTACTTCGGAATTGGCTGAAATCCGGGCAAAGCTGGCTCTGCTGGAGCGGGCGGACGAGGACAATGCCGAGGCGGTGAACGACCTTTCGGAAGACATGCGCAAGGAGCTGGACAACATCTACGAGGCCATCGCGGCCCTGTCGGTCAAAGTGCCCGAGGCCCGCAAACAGCCCCGGCCCATCGGGTTCAAACTCCCGAAGGAAGAGAAATAACCGTTCATTTTGACCCGAACCGATGGAAGAACTCGCTACGATCCAAAGCAAAATCTACGAAATCCGCGGCCAGCGCGTGATGCTCGACCGCGATTTGGCCGAGCTTTACGGCGTTACGACCGGCAACCTGAATAAAGCTGTAAAGCGAAATATCGAACGTTTTCCGGAACGGTTCATGTTTCAACTGACAGAACAGGAATTTTTGATATTCCAAAATGGAACATCAAGTTGGGGCGGCACACGAAAACGTCCTTATGCTTTTACCGAACAAGGGGTCTCCATGCTTTCTGCCGTGCTACGCAGCCCGACAGCCATACAAGTCAGTATTCGGATTATGGATGCTTTCGTCGCCATGCGCAACTACATTATGACAACCTCGACTATGACGGCCGAGCTGTCCGAAATCCGTGCGAAACTGACCCTGTTGGAACGGGCGGACGAGGACAACGCCGAAGCGGTGAACGACCTTTCGGAAGACATGCGCAAGGAGCTTGACAACATCTACGAGGCCATCGCAGCCCTGTCGGTCAAAGTTCCAAAGGCCCGCAAACAGCCCCGGCCCATCGGTTTTAAGCAATCAAAGTAAAAAGAGCCATGACCCAAAAGCAAGCGATACAACTTTTTGAAGAGCGTAAGGTACGCACCGTCTGGGACGACGAAGCGGGCAAGTGGTACGTTTCGATTGTCGATGTTATCGCAGTTTTGACCGAAAGTAAAGATGCCGCAGCCTACTGGCGCAAACTCAAACAACGGCTGAAAGCTGAAGGGAATGAAACCGTGACAAATTGTCACGGTTTGAAAATGACCGCTCCGGATGGCAAGATGCGCCTAACCGATGTGGCTGACGTAGAGCAGCTTTTCCGACTGGTGCAGTCGATTCCCTCGCCGAAGGCCGAGCCGTTCAAGTTGTGGCTCTCTTCGCTTGCCCGCGAACGGCTGGAGGAGATCGACGACCCGGAACAAGGCATCGACCGGATGCTGGAATACTACCATCGCAAAGGCTATTCCGAGAACTGGATCAACCAGCGGCTGAAATCCATCGAGGTACGCAAGGAACTGACCGACGAATGGGAACGCCGCGGTATCAAAAAGGGACAGGAATACGCCACGCTGACCGATATTATTACGCTGGGCTGGTCGGGTATGACCACGCGCCAGTACAAGCAGTACAAGGGACTGAAAACCGAAAGCCTGCGCGACAACATGACCAATCTGGAGCTGGTGCTCAACATGCTTGCCGAAGCGACGACCACCGAAATTTCGAAAGAGCGAAAACCGCGGACGACCGCAGCGAACCGTGCCGTGGCGGCACAGGGCGGACGTATCGCCGGGAATACCCGCCGCGAGATCGAAGCCCAGACCGGAAAAAGAATCGTATCGCCGCTCACGGCAAAACAGGCATTGGCCGAAAAAACAGCCGAAGGGATCGAACACCCGGAGGCGGATACGACAGAATGATCCGACGGTTCGCAATCGGTTTGAGGCCGCAATTTGTGACCTCGAATTCGAAATCACAAAATGGGATATCCAATTAGAATAAATATATGCCATTGGGAACGGTCGAACGCTGAAAATCCCGATACAGAATCGGTTGTTTCTGGAGTGGAAAGTACATATAAAAAGTGTATGAGAGAAGAATGAGGAAAGTTTGCTGGTTATCAGTTACTTTCCTCATTTTGGTTAAAAGTGGCGAGGACAGACGAAGACGGGAATACGACAAGATGAGACAGAGGAACGTTACCTATCCGTAACCTATACCCCAAATGGGGAATGTTGAGGTTCGGAAGAATGAGGAAGGTTATGAATTGAATTTGAATACTCTGATTTATAGTGAGTTACTGATGAGTAACGTAAGATTTTTGGTTACGAACCAAATTTGCCGTGTTCCAAAATGGAAATAACCGCCGCCTACGGCAAAGGATTTACGGCTCGCAGTATTTTGAAATTATTGGCCACCGATAGCAAGATACAATCCGGCCAAAGACAGATAAGCAGATATGTTAAAAGACATATCTGTTTTTTATATCCGGGTTGAAAATTCCTCGTATGTCTTTGTGCTGTTTCCGAGACTACCTACTCCCCGTTTAGCACGTTATGCACCGCATTTGCCTTGCTTCCGTTTCCGTGGGCGAAGCTATGGCAGGGGGTCGGAAAACAACCAAGATCGGGGCCCTTCGGGTTCAGACAAATAAATCAGCCGCAATATATAAGTTGCGGCTGATTTTTTTGTCCTGAAATCTTGTTTGTATTCCGCCCCTCTGAAATATAGCCCACAGAAACGGAAGCAAGGCAAACGCGGCCCATACGGCATAAAAAAAAGGTCGTGGTTATGAAACAGCACAAAGACATACGGGAAATTTTGAAACGGAGCGGCACCGCTCCCACCGGCATCTGCGGGTTTTGGAGGTCTGCGGCAAGTTTCGCGGCTGCGCTTTTCGGCGCGTTTGCGGCGTTCAAATTTCTCGCGGGCATCTATCTCGGTGCGGGCGGTTTTTTGGGTTTCTGCCTCTCGTTATGGCTCTTGCGGCGGTGTCGGGACATCGTGCGTCTCGTCCTTTCCCCTGGGGTCGTCCTCGTGCGGTTTCTTCTGCGGCTGTTTTACTAACATTCAACACCTTACAACTATGGGAAAAGTCACATTGTTATTCGCAGGAAAGAGTTACGACACCGACGTACAGAGCGTGCGGGAGAATCAGATCGTCATTTTCGACGGCCCTTACAACATGCGTCAGCGCATGGTCGTGGCCGGAATCGCACACACACAATCCGGTTACAATTACCGATTGATCGACCCCGAAACCGCCGAGGAGCACACTGCCGATCTGATTCGCCCCTTGCGGGACAAATTCGGTATCGGGCACTATTACGACGACGAGCACCCCGAATTTATGGATGCCGCCGAGGTCGCGGCGCTCCGCACTCGTGCCGACGCCCTCAAAGCCGAGCAGGAAGCCGCCCGACGTGCGGCGGCGGAAGACGCGGAACGGTTACGTACCATCGGCGCGGAGCGTCTGCGGCAGATCGTTCCCGACGATGCCGTGGCCGTCATCATCGGCGAACAGCATGAAAGCGAATGCGACCCCTATACGGACTATTTCGGCTCGCGCATCGTGCGCACGGTTATTCTCGGATTCTCGACCCACACGCGCGATCTGTTCCCCGAAATGCGCAAGGCCGCGGCACGGTTCGAGGGCACGGCACACCTGGCCGAGCGTAATGGCGAGTACGAACACCGCGAAAAGTACAGCATGGGGCACGGTTATTACCTCGGTACACACCGCTATTCGGGCTGGCAGGTCAGCAAGGAATCGTGCCGCGACAAAGAGGGCATTATCAAGCGTTTCGCCGTCGTGGCCGGAAATTCCGACAATGTATGCATCGAGAACCCTGCACCCGTGCAGACCACCGCCCCCGAAACCGTGGCCGACGCACGTGTCGAGATCGTGGAATACTCCGAAAAGTCGATCGCCGTATTCGGCGATACGAAACCCCTGCGTGACACGCTTCGCGATCTGAACGGGCTGTTTCGCGCCTACCTTACGCACGACGGCACCCGGTGCGCCGGGTGGATTTTCTCCAAACGCCGAGAACAAGAGGTGCGCAGCGCATTGGCCGCCTATCTCAAATAACATTCAATCCGGGGCGGGCATCCGCCCGCCCCACAACACCCGAGAGCATGAACGAACAGATAACAGCTATCGCCGCGCTCCTGCTGGAGATCAACGGCAAAGAAAAATACACCGCCTTTTTCGATTTCAGCGGCCATGTACGCACTTTCAGCATCCGGATTTATTCCGGCAAATGGTCGCAGGGGAAAGCCCCTCTTTTCAACCTCTCGCTACAAAACAAGGACGGACAGCAATGGCGGAATTGGGACAACGCGCATGCCATGTCCGGTGATTCGATCCTCTCATTCTTAACGACCTTATTATGAAATCATACGAAGAAATCATACAGCGCACGGCGGATTTCGACTACATGATGCGCACCCGGTTGCCGGAAAAATACATGCCGGAGGTGTTCGGCGTCACGGCCGGGGAAGATCCCGATCTGCGGCAACTCCTTCACAACGCATCGCGCAACGGCATAGGCATTACCTACCTGCTGTTCAAAATACCGTACGACCGCCACAAGCAACTGATCAAATACCTTTCAAGATCATGAGAACGGAAACCGTAACCTACCAAATTTTCTCGCTGGGCGAACTTTCGCCCGAAGCACGGGCACGGGCATATCGCAAGTGGCTCAACGATGAACCGGAATACGGATGGAATGCGGAGAACAAACAAACGCTGAATGCCTTCTGTGATCTACTCGGCATACGGTGCAATAAATGGGAATACGACGGTTATTCCTACTCTTTCAGCTGGTATTCGCCTTACGAAGATACTATTGAAAATCTGCATGGAGCACGGCTCGCCGCCTATCTACACAACAATTTCGGATCGCATCTGTTCGTCCCGAAAATCTACTACAAAGGGAGAAGACGCCGCCGAAGCCGCCTATTCTGTACGACGGAATGTCCGCTGACAGGGTATTATATGGACAATATGATCCTCGATCCGATATACTGCTTCTTCACGCATCCGGACGATACGACTTTCTACGATCTGATCGAATGTTGTCTGGACACCTTTTTCCGGGCATGCCGCGACGATGCCCGGTATTGCTGCAGCGAGGAGTATTTCGCAGAACTGGCTGAAAGTAACGCATGGGAATACCTTGCCAGCGGTACAGCATATCATCTGATCAATTAATTCCACAATAACATATCAATTCTAATGAACCATCACACCATGAAAACGAACGAAACCGACACCACGACCGCAACCGCCACCCAGAGCACGAAATCGACCGTTTTGCTCTCCATTGACAAAATCCGCCCCAACCCCAACAATCCGCGGCGGAGTTACGACGAGAATGCCCTCGCGGAACTGGCCGCCTCCATTGCCACGCACGGCCTTATTCAGCCCATCCGGGTGCGAGCCGCAGAACAAGGCGGTTATATCATCGTCTGCGGAGAACGCCGCTACCGCGCCGTGCAACTGCTCGGCCAGACCGAGATCGAGGCAATCGTCGATGCCGCTCCCGCCGACGAACGGGCGATCTTCGACCTCGCGCTTTCGGAGAACATTCAGCGCGAGGAGATGCCGTCGCTCGACGAGGCCGAAGCCTACAAAGCCGCCATGCAGACCCTCGGCGGGGACGCCGCCGCCGTGGCCGCACGCTTCGGCAAGAGCGAGCAGTATATCTACTACCGGATGAAACTCAACGAACTGATCCCCGACGTAAAAAAACTCCTGCGCGAAAACTCTATTACATTGGGTCTCGCTATGGAGTTGGCACGATACGGGAAAGACTTGCAAAAGACGATCTGCAAAGACCGCCTCAAAGACGAGGAGGGGTGGCGGAAATACTCCGTAAAGGAGTTCAAGCGGATGGTGGACGCCCATTATACGAACGATCTGGCCCGGTATCGCTTCGACCAGACGGCGTGTGCCGCATGCAAGTACAACGCAAATACCTACGATATGTTCGCTACGGGGGCCGGACGATGCACGAACCGGGAATGCCTCGAAGCCAAGAACCGCAAGTTCATCGAGCGAAAAAGCGGAGAACTGCTCGCGCAAAACCCGAAATTCATCCTTTGCAAAGACCGTTACGGATGCGACGACCATGATAAGGCCATAGAGCATATGACCGAAAACGGGGTCGAATGCAAGGCGTTCGAATACGGGCAGGTGCAGGAAATGCCCGCTATGCCCGCGGAACCAAGTCCGGCGGATTATGCCACCGATGCCGATTATACCGCGGCGATGCAGATCTATGAACAGCAGAAAAAGGCTGCCGAGGAAAAGACCGCCGACCTGCTGGCCAAGCACGACGCCGGGGCGATCCGTATCTTCGTCAAGACTTCGCGCGACGACGCCCGGCTGGTCTATGTGAACCAAGCCGCTAAAGGCAGGGAATCAACCAGGGAACTGATCGCCCTCCTTGAGGAGAAGAAAATCCGCAACACGGAACTCGCACACGAAAAAACCGTCGAAGCCGTCCGGCAGATCGTCCGCGACGAGGAGATCGCCCCGACGCCGTTTACCCAGCTGGAAGACAACATTCTCTATTACATCATGCTCAGAAGCCTGCGGCGCGAACACCTCGCCGCCGTGGGATTCCCCGAAGCGTATTATTTGACATCCGAACAGAAAATCGCTGTCGTCAATGCGCTGACCGACGAACAACGCGATCTCATCACCCGCGATTTCTTGGTAAAAAGCCTTACATCCGACATCGGTTTCGACAAAACGGGGAAGCAACTGCTGATGGAATTTGCAGCCCTGCACCACAAAGAGAAATACGAGGTTGTGAAAGCGCAGTTCGACGAGGAATACACGAAACGCAACGACCGTCTCGACGAGCGTATTGCCGTGGCCGAAGCGCAGGAGAAAGCCAAGACCAAAGCCGCCAAGAAAGAGGGCAAAACGGGTAAGAGCACCAAGAGAACGACAAAGAAAGCCGCCTAAAGTCTGATCGGGGACGGCCCGCAGGCCGTCCCCATAAAACCGAATAGAATCATGCTGAAAGAATTTATCGACGATCTTCGCCGGCATGGAATCGCCGTTTTCGATCTGATCCAGACAGGTGCGGGAAATCACATTTTTTTCGCACGCCGAAACGGCCATACTTGGGGTATCCGGATTTCCCGGGAGCGAGCGGCACGCCGCTATACCGTGCATATCTTCTCCGAAGAATCGGACATAAGGGGCACTTATTCCTGTCCGCCGGGATTGTTGCTGACAACTATCGAACTGCGATTCAACGACCTTGCGACACCATAAATAAGTCCCGGTTTCCGTCTGCGGCATGACTGCCGCAGACGCGAACGGGCGGACGCCCGCGGCTCCCGCCATACCGCCACCCCGAATTGTGTCAAAACATCATCTGACGAACCTATGAAATCTTATATACGTATCGCTCCCGATGTGGAATATTTCACCGATTACGACCGTTTCCGCGAGGCGCAAATCTGCTGCGCCGTCGCCGAAGACGGCACAAGCCTGTTCAGCCGCATCGAGAACCGCCGCTTCATGCACACGGTGCGGCACGATCTTTCCGAACGGGTTATCGAGCTGCTATGTCGGCAGATACATCGTGAAATATGCACATTGCACTATGGCGGACAAGTCGTGGAATGACCTGCCCGCCACACCAGAGAATTGTAAGTTGTAAAATATTAAAAGTGCCCGGTTTTACCGGGCACTTTTAATTGGGTTCAACCCCGGATCAATATCTGTGTTTCGGATACTCCGGAAAGAGGATCAACCAACATAGTCCGATGGCGACCAGTACCGACAATATTCCCATTGTCAGGCAAATAGCCGTTAGAAAGTGTACGAACATCGAATCTTATTTTTCCCGTTACAGCAGTTTTGCTTCTAACAACTCTTCGGCTGGTATTTCCACCGTCTGATGCCGGGCTCCGTTCTTCTCGATGATTTCCAGCAAAAGCACCTTGTCATCGGAGATCGTCAGTTTGGGCAGTGCGAATACCGTCCGCTGACGCTGATGTCCCCTCACGACTGCCGGATCGTTGCATACGCGCAGGACTTCGAGCGTCGACTGCTGTTGTGCCGTACGCTTGGTGAGTTTGCGATCCGCTACAATGAAATGTCGTGCATCTACCTCGAATGAGATATTCGTGTCGTTCGAGATACAGGAGTGAATGTATATCACGTCATTGAACACGTAAATCCCCAACACTTCGACTTCAATGCCGTACTTCTTCGTGCGAATGCCCTTCACGTCCGTACGGTTTTGGCGGTATATGTCGCTCAACATGCGTTTTATGGTCGCAGGTTTCTCGCGCCCTACCTCGCGCAGCAGCACCCGGCCTTCGGATGCTGGGGCCGTCGGCTGCGGATAGCCCACAGCAGCCGGTTTCTTCATACTTTCTGGTTGCGGTTCCTGCACTGTAAGATTGAGGGTCGAGACAGCCGGATTCTCGGCATAATGCACGTCGAAGGTGAAAAATCCGCCGTCCTCGGTGATAACCGTCAGGTTTGTTTCTGCTGCGAAATTCCGCACGGCGGCTTTCACCCGCACGACGTTCTCGGCTCCGTCGGCCTTGCCTGCTATGATGTCCATCGAGCCGATGTCGATATACGTGACGGGCGACGGGAAAAGGATGTGTACGGTCTTGGTGAATCCCGCTTCGATACGTAGGGGCCGGATCTCAGCCGGCGTTTCCGGTGTCATCTGCGCCGTAACCTTTACCGCTGCGATTGCCGCGACGATCAGGATCAGATAAATAAGGTCTCGTTTCATGTGTGTTCTATTCTTTTGAAATCAATAATAACTGATGATTGGCTTTGAGGGTGATCTTCACCTCGCGGAGCTTCCCGGCGACATACTGCGACGAAGCCTGCAATCCTCCGCGTGCCAGCTCGGACAACACCTGCTGCCCGGCCGAACGGGTGACGTTTACGCTCGTGCCGGCGGTTTGCCCGACGGACGCCAGCGCCTCTTTGAGGGCCGTCCGCTCGCGGGAGTTCGGGACGTTGAGCCCCGGCTGGCCGTCGAGGTCGTAAGCCGCGGCTTCGACAGCGAAGATCCGCCCGCCGTATTCGACGGACGACACCATGACTTGCAGCCGCATCCCGGAGATCGTCGCAAGACCGTATAACGGGGTGTTGCGGGGAATCACCGTATCGTCGATGCGCACGGCTTCCAGCAGCCGCAGCTGTACGGTGCTTCCGGCACGTATGATTTGCGTCTGAGCGACACAAGCCCTGACAGTCGGAATGTCGGCATGCGCGACATCACCTGCTGCCGTGAGAAATCCCAAGTTACGTTCGACGGTGAAATCCGCCCGCGGATCGAGTGTCGAGGCTTCGACCTCACCCTCCCGAACGGGCTGCATGACGGACAGACGCGAATCCCTTCGCTGCTTCGTCGGCCCGGCCTCTTCGTCCGCGGCCGTTCCGCCGCCGAGATACTTCCGTGCGAGCTTGTATTGCTCCTCGGCCAGTTCCAGAGGGTCGGGCTGCTGCCGCTCGGCATCGAGCTGGGATTGCAGGGCCGCGACCTGCTCTTTCAGTGCTTCGACCTCGGTATTGCCGCAAGAAGGGGCCGGGGTGTAGAAAGCCGCCATTTCACCCGATATCCTCCGGTAGGCAGCATCCGATTCGTCGATCGCCGTCGGTGCTGCCGGAACTGTAGCATCCGCCATTTCCCCGGTCACAGGCAAGCGGTCGTCCATAACATCACCCAACGATTGTAGTTTCTCGCGCCGCTGCTGCTCGTACTGCTCCTGTTCGTAGACCTTGCGTTTGTCCGTTTCCGCCGGCTTTACCGTCGCTTCCGGAATCGTAACATTGTATCCGCCCGTTCCCGCCTGCTGCGGAGCCGGTTTCGGGGCGAACAGGTACCATAGGAAAATGC
Organism: Alistipes shahii WAL 8301; assembly: GCF_025145845.1. Lineage (NCBI taxonomy): Bacteria > Pseudomonadati > Bacteroidota > Bacteroidia > Bacteroidales > Rikenellaceae > Alistipes > Alistipes shahii. Next base: position 146,123 of record NZ_CP102253.1, read on the forward strand.
CGCACAGCAGTGTCATCACCGTCACGACACCTACGAACTTAAGTTGCCGGAGGCGCTGCGGCGTGAGAAGTTGCGACAGTTTTTCAACTGCTCCGTTATCGCTCCTGCGTGTCATCTTTACTCGTGTTTAGAGGTAACAGGCTCCTTTCCGGCAGTAGTGGCTGCCGGAGGTGTTCGACGGCGGGAATCGACGTCTCCCGACTCCGCATTCCACCGAACAGAATCATCAGGGCGACCGCCGCATAGACGAGCAGCAGCACAGTAACCAGCCCGAGCCGCTGGCGCGGCGTAAGACGTTTCATGCGGGCCTTCAGCCACGCTTCGGCCCGCGTCTGTAAATCTTTAGCGCTCATAACTTCCGAGGTCTTTGTTTTCGAGAATACGCAGATCTTCGATCAGGAATCCCTGCGGGTTGTTGTCCGAGCGTACGGCATTTCGCAGGCGGCATGTCGTGACGAGCGTCCGCTCCGTGACGTTGCTTTCACGGACGATCTTCTGCCGTGCGAAGGTCTCCACGGCATAAGGATAGCAGTCGAAATCGCATCGGATGCTGTCCACGACGACATTCTGCGATACGTTCGAGGCGATGATGCGGTTGAAATATCCCTTCTCTGCGAGGCTCTGGTAATAGGCGATGGCGCTTCCGTCCGCAAGGTACAGTGCCCTGCGGACATTGCCTTCGATGGCCTCGCGGTCGGGAGAGAGGGTGAAGAAGAGCTCGTGGAAGCGCCGCACGTGTTCGCGGGCTTCGACGGGACGGTTCTGGGCCATATCCTGCGAGAGGGCCAATATCAGCGACTTGCCCTGATCGAGTACGTAGATCTTCTGCCGCTGGGCTTCCGCGAAGCGGTAGGATGTCCACACTGCCGCCACCGAGATCAGCGTGCAGGCTCCCAGAAAGAGCTTGCAGAAGAGCCGCAGGTGGCGAAAGGACGATTCTATATTCTTCAATGTTTTGAATTCCATATTTTATTACGTTTTATCGTTTCTTCAAAGCCCCTTTTATACGGCCTCCGACATTTCCGACCGCCGCTCCGGCGACTCCGGCAGCGCCCATCGCCACGGCACGTCCTGCGCCTGCGACTTTATCGCCGTAACTTCCGGCGCCTCCGGCCTGAATGATCCACGACGCAACGGTCGGCACGCAGAAATATCCGACGATTCCGATAATCATAAAAATGCAATAGACCGTATTGCTTCCGTCGGGTATGAACGTCGGGTCTTGCAGTCGTTCGATGTCCTGCTGGAGCATTAGAATCTGGATGCGCGAAAGGATCGCACCGAACAGGTCGCTGACGGGCAGCCACAAATAGATGCAGATATAGCGTGCCAGCCAAGACGCCAGCGTATTGTGAAAGCCGTCGTACACGGAGAAGGCGAAGGCCACGGGCCCCAGCAACGCCAGAACGATCAGGAAAAACGTCCGCACGGTGTCGATGGTCAGCGATGCCGCCTGGAAGAGCGTTTCCAGAAACGTCCGGAATGCCTCACGGACTTTCTGACCGAATTGATACCCGGCTCGCTCGGCATACATCCCGGCAATCGCCATGAGGTCTTTAGGCTTCCAGCCCAATTCGTCAAGCCGTTTGTCGAACTCTTCATTACTGATAAGATAGGCTTTCTCCGGATCGCGGAGCATCGCCTGACGCTGCAATTCATCCTTCTGTGTCTGGTATTTCTCCAGATCGAACGCCTGTCGATCGACCAAATGCGATGTGGCATTGCTGATAGGTGACAGCAGACCGTTCAAAGGCCCCAATACGAGGGTCGGGAAGGCCATGATGCACAGCCCCAGCACAAAGGGCCGCAGTAGCGGGAATACCTCGATCGGCTCCGCGGCGGCGAGGGATTTCCAGACCCGGTATGCGATGAAAAACAGGGCGCCCAGCCCGGCGAGTCCTTTGGCAATGCCCATCATATCGCTGCACAACGGCAACATATCGGCGTACAACGAGCGGAGAATCTGATGCAGGTTCGTCCACTCTACGGCTAACGGCATCGTCATAGGTTACCAATATCTGTCGTTATGGCCGCCGTACAAGGCCCGCACACGCTCCGAATCCCCGCGCTGACGGCTGCGCAGGAACGACACGGAGATATTCTTGCGCGTATAGTATTCCGTAAGATTGCGGTATTCGAGCATCTCGTAATAGATCCTGTCGATAATATCCAGCCGCTCCTTGTCGGTCATCGAAAGCCCCGACGGAGTGATGATCTGCTTCAGGTCGTTCAGCAGGTCGGCACTCGCCGACAGCAGCTTCGTATAGCCTGCGGCCATTGCCGTGAGTTCCTCGGCCGAGTAGTTCGTATCGTCGAGCATCGACCGGAAGTTCGAGATGTATATATCGGAGATGTCTCCCACGAGCAGCATCGTCTGCTGCACGCGACGGGCGCTTTTGACGAGGTTATGCACCGACCTCAGCGCATCGTAATATTTCTTTGACTGCTCGTAAATCTTTACCGTCTGCTGAAAACTCTGAAGCAGCGTACTTCCGTTCCGGGACGCTTCGACGACCTGTCTGGTGGAATTCACGATACCCTGCGCCAAATTCGAAGGGTCGCTCACGACCCACTGCGCCCGAAGCGGATGGCCTGCCAGCAGCATCGCTGCCAGCAGGCCGAAGCCTATTCGCCGTCCCATCGCACCGGAGCCTGAAGGATTACTTCCGTCCCTATACGCTGCGGCCGGTCGTCGCGGACGAAAAGCCCGAAACATCCGATATGCAGAATATCGTTGGTCGTGTGATGAATGACGCATCCGCCGGTTTGCCCGTACAAGACATGGAGCCACAGACCGTCATCGCGTTTGAGAATGACCATGTCCCGCACGGGACGCTCGCCGCAGAAAAGCGTCGCGGCATATCCCGGAGCCGTTTTGCGGATCGTGATCCGCTCTCCGTATTCGTTCTTTCAGCAGCCGCAGATACGGTCGTCGGCAACCTCGGATTGCAACTCCCGGACGGTCTGTTTCAGCGACTCGATCTCTTCCTGCGCCCGGCGCAGCCGTTCGTCTCGCGCGGCGAGTTCTTTTTTGGATATGAACATGATTTTCGGATTTTAGGTTAATGATCTTCATTGCGTTTTCGCTCGGCTAACTGGCGTATGGCCAGCTCGATATTGCCGCCGAGCTTCTCCGTGAGACGTTGCAACTCCAGTTTTTCAGTCTCTTCGGTGGTATAGCAGAGGTATTCCTCAAGACTCGTTTCGGTAGCATAGACAGCAGAGTGCACGCCTCCGAGTCCGATCCACACCTCTTTGTAGCGGCGCTTGGGGTCATTGGCCCGATTGATCGACAACACCTGATTGCGTTCTTTATCACTCAATCCCAACAACTCCTGAATCTCGTCGAACTTGTTAGCATACTTACGCATGTCCAAAAGGATGCGGCAGTCGCAGTTGGCGATGACGCTCTCCTTGAGGACGGGCGACGACAGCAGGTCGTCCAACTCCTGCGTTACGCACATACACTCGCCGAAATACTTGCGGCAGGTTTTATGTAGGCTAAGCACCCGGCGCCTTACCGTATTTCTACGGCAGGTTTCCAAGAACTCGCCCCCGAACCGGACTTACACCTCTCGGCGTATCCGGCTCTCCACTAATTTTTTTTTTCAGTCTAAACTTTTCCCAGATGCCGCAGCCTGTGGCAACTCGGACACAACGCAATGGTCTTGCGTTTTCGGGCTGACATGAGCCGTTTCCAACTCTCTTTCTCTTTCAGGTCTTTGAGGTTGCGGACATGGTGCATAATCAGCTTGCCCGTTGCCCCACACAATTCGCATTTTTCCGCTTTGAGCCTGTCTGTCAAATTGGTTCGGCTCGCGTCTGCGATAGAGTACGGTTCGATGTCGCAGCTTCCGTTGAACGCCGTTGTCCGGCGTTTGAAACTTGTCTTGTAAAAGGTTCGGGACTTGATTACCCCTTTCTGCTCGTACTTTACGGTGAACAGTTTGTTGAGACGGTACTTTTTGTTGATTTTTCGTACCGTGCTCCTATATTTGCCCGCAAATGTTTTATACATGCTGTACTCCATGATATATCTGAAGTTGTGCAGTACGACGCAGTTGTTGGCGATCAGGTAATAGTTGCAAAATCCCACTGTTTCCCGATTGTATCGGTCGAGGATTTCAAGATCGTCGTTGAATATCAATCCTGAACGGCATTTGGGTTTCCAAATCTCTTTCCCGTTGCGGAGCTTGATTTCCATAGCTCCGTATTCCAGAAGTTTGTCCCGCAGCGTTGCCATGCTGACATTCAGCCGGACACGCTTGCCGTAGGTGCGTCGCAGACGTCCTTGCACATCCCGTCGTTGATGATTGTTCCGTGTTACCGTAATCTCATATCCGAGAAATTTCGCCGATTTACCCGTATGGGTTATCAGCGTCTTTTCTTCGGACAGTTCGAGGGCGAGGCTTTCGGATAGGAATGATTTAATATCCTCCTTTATCCGCAGTGCATCCTCTTTGCTACCGATTACACCCAGAATAAAATCGTCGGCGTAACGGATGTATTTGAGCCTGCGGTAACTTCCGTCCATTTCATCTCCGCTTGGAAATGCTGCACGTTCCTGTTCGATGGCTTTGAGTCTTGCGACCAAAGCCGCCTTCTCAGTCCCGTCTTTTATCTTTTTCAGTTTCCGCACAGTCCGTTTTCGTTCATTGGCCAAATCGTTGCTCTCTTTGCCCGGCCTGCGTTTGGTTCCCATGTCGAAATGTCGGATATACTCTTTCACGTACTTGTCTAATTTATCGAGGTATATATTCGCCAGAATCGGGCTGACGATACCTCCCTGCGGCATTCCGCTGTAAGTGTTGTGAAACGTCCAATCCTCGACGTATCCCGCTTTCAGGAATTTCCGTATCAGACGGATAAAACGGTCATCTGAAATGCGCTCCCGCAGGATTCCGACAAGTACATCATGGTCAATGTTGTCGAAGAACCCTTTGATGTCGCCCTCGATAAACCATTTCGCCCCGCTGAACGTCTTTTGAATATGAAGTAATGCAGTGTGACAGCTCCGTTTAGGTCGGAAACCGTGCGAGGTGGTCTCAAAATGTCCCTCGTAAATGGCTTCCAGAATCATGCGGACTACCTCCTGCACCAGCTTGTCTTCAAAAGCCGGTATTCCCAGAGGGCGCGTTTTCCCGTTTTTCTTCGGGATATGCACCCTCCGCGACGGGTGAGGCTGATAACTTTCGTCTTTCAACGAGGCTATCAGCGTTTCGATCCGGGCAAGGCTCATCTCGTCGATACTGCGACCGTCGGAGCCTTTGGTCGTACTGCCTCCGTTCGATGCGATCTTTTGGTAGGCAACATAGAACAACTCTTCGTTGAACAGAATCCGGTAAAGGCGTTCGAACTTGTAGCTCGAATCCTTACTGTGTTCGTTCAGACTGTTTAATACTCTTTCCGGACTTCTCATAATGTCTCTCACATTATCCATTAAATTGTATTAAAGAAAATTAGCTGCCTCCCTTCGCCATGTGCAGGGCGTTACCCTGCCCGGACTACTACGGAGGCTCCGTTACCGTGCCGGATATTCAGAGGTCTGCACCTCATAGCCTTACGGCGTTCCGGTTTAGGTAATCCCCGTTTACTTACTTAGTAACTGTTGGCATGATGGATTGTCGGATGCGATTTCCGTCCTTTACCATTTATCATGGTTGCTCTGCGGCAAGTTCTTGCTTGCGTCCGTACCTATACACCGGAGCAGTACCGCAGTATGACGATTTCAGTTACCTTACGTCATAGCCTTCAAGTAGAGCAGCTCGGACTGTCGTTCAAACAATTCGGTTTTCATCCTCATATCCATCGTTTCATCTTGCCGTTCAGTGGCAGTCTGGTAACTGACTGACTTACGACGTTCCCGACATGCTACACTCCCCGTCCGGTTTCCCTTTCGGATAAGTCGGGTGATGATAGGTTTTTCAAAGAACACTTACCTAATCCCTTGCCAGTGGGATATTTACTAAGCAGCTTGTACGGGCGCACACAAATACTTGATAAATCCCGCCATGCCCGCCTTGGCGATAGCTTTCCATGCTTCTTCGAGCAGTAAAACTTTGCGAATACCCTTCAGCCGCCGCATCTTTGTAAGGAAGGTCTCCATGATAATCAGTGTAATGACAGGATAAAGGACTTTGTTTTCGCTGATATTATCCAGTTCGAAGACGATGAATCGCTTATCCAACAAGTCCAACTGCTTGTCAGAGTTCAAGAGGTAGTCGTACTCCCCGCCACGATAGTAAGGTTCGAGAACGTTCAGAAAATTTTCAATATCGAAATCCTTTTCCCGGACGCGCTTTTTTTCCAACAGACAGCGGTAATCCGTTGCGACGAACTCGTAGAAGGTGTTGAACGAAGGTGTGACCGCAGTGCCGGTCTTGAGTTGCGAGAGGTATAGGTTCACGGCATTCGACAAGGCCACCTCTTCCGCACGTGTCGGTTCCTCGGATTCGCGCTTCCACAAAGTCAGCAACAGCGCCTTGAGCGATTCGCGCTTCTCGACGTCGTACACTCCGTCTTCGACAAAGAAGGGGTTGAAGGCAACGGGGGCATCCTCCTGATAGGTGAAATATATTCCATCCCGACCTTTGGTTTTCTGCCGGATAAGCGAGCACAATCCTTGATAGGAGTTTCCCGTATCGACAATCACGATATGTGCGCCCTGTTCATAATATTGCCTGCATATATGATTGAGGATAAAACTTTTGCCTCCCCCTGAAGGCCCGATGACCACACGGTTCCGGTTGCTTATCCATCCTTTTTTCATCGGGTAGTCGGAGATGTCGAGGTGAATGGGGATACCGCTCACCCGATCCGCCATCTTAATGCCGAAAGGCGACAAAGATGAGCGATAGTTCGTCTCTTCGTTAAACAGACACAAGCCCTGTTCGAGAAACGTATAGAAACTTTCTTCGGCGGGAAAATCCCCTTCGTTGCCGGGGATTGCCGCCCAGAAAAGCGTCGGAACATCCACGGTATTATGACGCGGCGTGCACCCCATAAGTGCCAGCTGCGCCCCTACATCGTTACGGATCTGCTTCAATTCCTCGCTCCCTTCGCCCCATGCCATGACATTGAAATGGGCGCGTATCGAGGTCAGAGAGAAGGAGTGCGCCTCATTGAGGTAATCGTCGATGTCGAGTAGGTCAGCCCCCTTACGGGAGCTTTCCCCTCTAAGAACCGTACGTGAGAGTTTCCCCTCATACGGCTCAAGCAATTCAAAACTTTTATTTGTAACTAAAAGCCGGCTCATAGTAACTTCCATTTATTTCTGTTAGTAATTCGGCTGCAATGATCATGTATTAGGACTTTCGCCTTTCTACTGCTCCCTGTCATTTCAGTAATTTTCCAGGGAGTTTCCCGTGTGATGTGCTTGCCACACACAGGGCAACATTGCATTTGCTGATTCCACAGGCGATAGATATATTGCTTGCCGTCTAAGTGTGCAAGCATTCTTCGGGTCTTGTATTGATCGAAGAAATCTTTCCAATCGGCATCATATGGGTTGGCCTCACTGCGGATTTTGATATGTCGCTTTATTTTCGTATCCGACAATCTCACAAGAGTGTGGTATTTATCCACTTTCCTGTTTTCAAGCGGTACGGCAAAAGTCCAGCTTCTACCTCTTACAGTGTGATAATACTTGTTGGCAATCCATCGTTTACCTTTTTTGGGATGTCTTCTGCGAGACCATCGCCATAGTTTGTTGAAAATTTGTGCATCTGTTTTACGGAAAGTTTCCGATGCAGAACACCCCTTGTAGTAGTTCGCCCATCCTCTAATGACTGGGTTTAGCAATCGTATCAAAGATTGTTGCTTAGAAGACTTGTTCTTGTCCACTATTTCACGAACCTTATCTAAAAATCTCTTTCGACTCTTCTTGGATGGTTTTGTGATAAACTTGCCTTTATATTTTCTGATATTGAACCCAAGAAAATCAAACCCTTCTTCTATATGAGTTATCTTAGTCTTTTCTTCTGATAAGGTAAGCCCTCTTGCTTGAAGAAACTCAATGACTAATGGTTTAACATGGTTCTCCAACAACTCCTTACTCTCTCCTGTGATAATAAAATCATCCGCGTAGCGAACAAGATTTATCATAGGAGTATAGTAATTTTTCTTCGAGCGGTTTATCGGAAAGCTATCGGCAAGCAGTTTTTCCAGTCCGTCCAAAGTCATATTTGCAAGAGTTGGGGAGATGATGCCGCCTTGAGGAGTTCCCTCCTCTGTCGGAAAAAGTTGCTTGTTGAAAATAAATCCACTTTTCAACCATTTACGGAGCAAAACTTTATCCATAGGGATATTGTCAAGCAACCATTCATGACTGATATGGTCGAAACAACCTTTGATATCACCTTCTAAGATCCATTGTGGGGATGTCGTCCTTGCCAGGTCATTGAAGCATTGTTGAACGGCATCTGCCGTGCTCCTTTCTTTTCTGAAACCATAAGAATTGGCATCAGCCGTTGTTTCAGCTACGGGAGCCAGTGCCATCAGATACAATGCCTGCATAGCCCGGTCTTTCATAGTTGGTATACCCAATGGTCTTAATTTCCCGTTACTCTTTCTGATATGTACTCGTCTCAGAGGTTGGGGTGTATAACCTCTCCTTTTCAGTTCGGTTATTGCACACACTTTAGCATCTGGCGTTTTCCATGTTACCATATCGACGCCAGCCGTTTTACTCCCATTATTGGAAGTTACACGTCTTACCGCTAATGCTTTAGCGTAAAACGAGTGGGTCAGTGTCCACTGCAAGGCTTTGACCTTGTTGTGGCGACCCTCTTTTTGAGCCTTTACAATACGCGCTTGTAGCTTTTGAACCGCAGCTTCGCATTTGAGCCAATTTATACTGTCCCATTTGCTCTGCGTTTGGTCAGTCGATGCACACGATTTTTTAATTTCGTTCATTTGCTTTTCTCCTTTTAAAAGTTCTAAAAGTTTCTTGTAAAGAATCACCTACCGCAGAAGTCAGCCTGCTTTCGCAGCGGGATGATGTTTCAATCCCTATTCACCCCATTACAGGGTGGCATTCGCTTTTTCTGCAATCCTATACCCGCACTCCATTCGGCATTCCTTACGGTCTGCTTACCTGTCATTGGCAGGAGAAATACGGGCTTACTACGTTCCGTGCAAGTAACTTATAAGTGGGTTAGGTTCTGTCTATTACACCGGCAGTACTCTGTTCGTGTATTCCCAGAATGGAGAGGAATAACCGACTGCTTCCCTTTTGGGCTGAAGCCTATCAGTATCTTTGGCTTCTTCAACCTTACGACGTTTAGACGACAGTTCGCTTACGCTAACCATACCACCCAAGCCAAGCTCCCTGACTGTATGATACTAACAGCCATTGTCTTTCCCTCACGGTTCTGACTGCTCCTTTCGGAAGGGCTACCTTGTCTGGACAGCTTTGATACAGTATATTACTATTGGTGCATCTGTCCATAGGCTACCGTTGACGAAACAACGGGTTAAATCTAAGTTTAACAATTACTTACACAGCGACGTATCGCACCCATTCCTTGTTGATCTGATTCGAACGACTATACTGCGCGAGCGACTGCATGTTACGGGCCGTACGTTCGAACTGCCTGAGGTTCTCGTCGCTGTTATCCAAAAACAGGTCGAGTAGGTCGGGAGCATTACTGCTCCCTTCCCCTCTAAGAACCGTACGTGATACTTTCGCATCATACGGCTCAAGCAACTCAAAGTTTCTATTATGAAACCGGCTCATAAGCTCTAATTTTACGGGTAAGTGTACGACTGCATCTGTCATGGGCGATGATTTTGGATTTGCCGGACTTGTCGGATAACTCCGCAATAGTCCAGATTTTATCCGCGTCGATTATCTCGCCGCACAACGGACAACGCTGATTTTGTTTCTCCCACATTCTGAGAAAGCCCTGTTTGCCTTTGAGAGAGCTTAACATTTTCATCCTGTTACGCATCTCAAAGTATGGTCGCCATTCCGGGTCGAATGGGTTGGCTTTGCTGCGGATTTTGATAGGCTTGGTCTTCGTATCAATATCGGATAGATACTTCAGTGTGTACGGAAATGGTTTCCCGTTGTTCTTCAGCATCGTACCGAATGTCCACGCCCGGCCTTTCTTCGACAGAAAATACCTGTTGTAAACCCACTTCTTACCCTTGTGGCGGTGGCGGCGTAATGCCCACGCCCACAGTTTGTAGAAGATTTGTGCGTCTGCGTTCTTGAAGGTTTTGGCGGCTACGCAACCCTTGTAATAGTTGCCCCAACCGGTTATGACGGGGTTCAGAAGTCCGATAAGTTTATCCTGCCTGATGGCCTGATTCTTACGAATAATGGCTTTAATCTTGGCGAGGAATTCCTTAACATTCTTCTTTGACGGCTTGATAAGCAGCGTACCTTTATATTTCCTAACATTGAAACCCAGAAAATCAAATCCTTCGTCGATATGAGTAATCTTCGTCTTTTCTTCTGATAGGGTAAGCCCCCGTGCTTGAAGAAACTCACTGACTGCAGGTCTGACAAGTGTTTCCAGTGTTTCCCTGTCGGAACAGGTAATTATAAAATCGTCTGCATATCGTACCAGATTCACCATAGGATTGAAATATCCCATTTTGGTACGTCTCAGTTTGAAATTCTCTGCAAGCATTGCTTGCAGGCCGTCGAGTGCCATATTCGCGAGTGTCGGCGATATGATACCGCCCTGCGGCGCACCTTCCTCGGTGGGAAACAGTTGCCGGTTGAATACGAATCCACTTTCCAGCCATTTACAGAGCATGACCTTATCCGTAGGGATATTGTCGAGTAGCCACTGGTGGCTGATGTGGTCGAAACAACCTTTGATGTCTCCCTCGAGTATCCATTGCGGAGATACCTCTTTTGAAAGTATCGTATGGCATTGTACTATCGCATCGACCGTACACCTTTCCCTACGGAAGCCGTAAGAGTGTCTGTCGGCGGTAGTTTCTGCTACCGGGTTCAGAGCCATGAGGTATAATGCCTGCATGGCCCTGTCTTTCATTGTGGGTATTCCTAACGGACGGAGTTTGCCGTTACTCTTCTTGATATGTACCCTTCGTAACGGTTGCGGGTTGTAGCCACGTCTTTTCAGATCGGCGACAGCACCCATTTTTGCGTTGGGAGTAGTCCAGAGAACTTTATCCACTCCCGCCGTGTTCTTACCTTTGTTAGAGGTAACTCGTTTGACCGCCAACGCTTTGGCGTAAAACGAGTGGGTCAATGTCCATTGCAGGGCTTTTACCTTGCCCGGACGACCCTCTTTCTGAGCCTTTACAATACGTCCTTGCAGCTTCTGAACCGCAGCTTCGCATCCGGCCCAATCAATGTCGGTCCAGTTGTTCCACTGCCTACGGTCAGCAGGCGCACACGATAAATTAATCTCGTTCATTTGCATTCCTTCTTTTAGAAAGTTCTACATAGTTTCTTGTAAAGAGTCACCTCGCAGAAGTCTGCCCGCTTTCGCGGCGGAGTGACGTTGAAACTCCTATCCGCCCCGTTACAGGACGGCATTCGCTTTTTCTGCGTTCCCATACCCGCACCTCATTCGGCTTTCCTTGCGGTCGGCTTACCTGCCCGAAGGCAGGAGAGATACGGGTTTACCAAGTTTCGCGTAAGTAACAAATGAGCGGGTTAGGTTCTGTCCGTTGCGCCGGCAGTGCTTTGTCCGTGTAACCCCACAATACAAAGGGTTATCCGACTGCGTTACCTTTTGGTTCAAGCCTCTCAGCAACTTTGGCTTGTTCGTACATTACGACGCTTATAACAGTTCGCTTGTGCTAACCATACCGCCCAGCCTCGCTCCCCGACTCTTTTGTGCTAAGAGCAGTTGCCGTTCCCTCGCGGTTCGGGCTTCTCCTTGCGGAAGGGCTACTTTGTCCGGCCAGCTTCGCACCCCGCCTTTTGAGCGACGCACGTGACCGTAGGCTACTATTGACGGAACAATAGGTTTAATCTGATCTGAATGATATTTGTTACTTCATTTGATTGTTAAACAATTACTTACACGACCTCTTGTCGCACATATTGATTGTAGATGTGGTTGCACGAGAGCAGCAATCCTACGGGAGCGGCGAATGAAAGCCGACAATCGGAACGCTCCGTCGAGAGGCGTTCGTAGCGGTCATCCGTACGAACGCTGCCGGGGAGGTCGTCCAGATCGGAAAGCGTATGCAGGCACAACGCCTTGTCGCCGATCCACATCCGGTCGGGATCGAGACGCATGTCTTGTAACGGAGTCTTCCCGGACGGTGACAGCGTGAGATAACGTTCGAGGATTCCCGAAGATTCGGGAGTCCCGGCAATCTCGTCCGCTCCGAGACGCCGCAGCCGGATATGGCCGCTCTCGCGGACGATGCTGGCGAACTGCTCCACAGCTTCCAGAAAGCGCGTCGTCGTATCTTTGTCCTGTAACTCTTTCGGGACGAGCGTACCCCGGCACAGCACACTGCAATCGCTCTGACGACGGCTTTGCGCACGGGTTGTCTTCGTAATGAACAGGTAGCAGGTATGATGCAGAAAAGGACGTTCGTTGAAATGCCGCTCGAACGACCGGCTCAAGAAACTCAAATCGTCTTTCCCGATGTCGGAACGATATTGCTCCTGAACGAAAATATCCTGCTTGTGCACCACGGTATAGTCCGGAAGCACCTTCACCGCTTTGAGCCATACGCCGTGCAGCGCTTCATATTCCTGCGAAGAGACGGTAAACAACTCCGGAAGCGTAACCTCGAACGCCACCGTGATGTTGGCGTCTTTGGAGAGGATACAATCGTGTTCGACCTTTCAGATCGGAAATTTCCGTTCGAGGGTTTCGGTTTTCAGGGTGTTATTCATGTTTCTAATGTTGGTTTAGAATTCTTGCCACACTTTTTCGGGAGACGATACGTCGCGGATGCCGCCGTGCGGCGAGGAGCTTCATCAGTCCGTAAGCCCCGTACTTGCGGTTCAGACGGAAGGTCAGCGCCACAAGCGCACCGCCCAGCCCCACGCCCGCGACAAGGCATGCCACCTGATCGACACCGCCCATATAAAGTACGACTACGAGAATGAAAACGGCGAGCAGGCCGCCGGCGAAGAGGAAGAGGTACTGCGCCCGCAGCCCCTTGAACTCCACCTGGCGGCCCACGCCTTTATTGATCGGATATTCGGCCATCGTCTAAAGGAAAAACGAACGCAGAATCGTGGCGGCGACGATCAGGAAGATACAGGCTCCGAACCAGCTCGCAGCGGTTTTAGACGTATCCGGATCGCCCGAACTGAACTTCTGATAGACCCGCACTCCGCCGATCAGGCCGATGACGGCGCCGATGGCGTAGATCAGCTTGGTCGCCGGGTCGAAATACGACGTGACCATCTGCGTAGCCTCCTGAATGCCGGCCATGCCGTTGCCTTGCTGCGCTGCGGCGTGCTGCACCGTGGCGAGCAGTCATACGGCGATTCATGCCGAACTGAAAATGAGTTTTCTTTTCATGGATGATTGTGTTTTTTAATTCGACTTCAGATTTTCTCTCCGGGCGCTGGGCCCGTGATTCATGCGTGCTGCTCATCCTGTCGTCAGCCTGAATCGTAGTATCCGGGAGCTTTCATAGCTTCGCATTTTTTAAGTTGAACAATCTATTTCGGAGCGGCAGCTATACGCTGCGCCGCTTCCTTCTCGGCATCGTCCAGATAACGGGCGATGATCGGGCTGGCGCCGGAGATGGCGTCCATGAGTGTACGCTGCACTTCCGTATGGCGGATGTCACGCAGCACTCCGGCCAGGGTTTGCCGCTGCTCTTCAGGCACGGCCTGCCCCTTGCACAAGGCGAGGATGCAATCCAACTGCTGCGGAGAGAAACTCTGCGTCCCGGCAGGCGGGGCCGTCGTTTCGCATCCTATGTCCATCACCTCTTCGGTCGCAGCTTCGCGCATCAGGGTGTTCTCTTCCTCCGCGGTGAGCGCCGTAGGTTCCTTATGTATCCACCCCTGAACGGTCGCTTGCACAGCGCGATGTTCCTTATCGCTGTCGCTTGCCGGTACAAATGTATGGTCGCTCTTGTCTGAATTGTTCCCCTTGCGCCGGGAGTGGCGTGACGCGGCGCGTGCTGGCGTCCGCTGACCGGCGCCGTAGTCCCGGGTGACGACCAGCGCATCGTCTTTAGGGGTAACGGCTGCCGTCCGACGCCTGCGGCGGCGCGGCGGGTCGAGACGGTCGGCTTGCCGCCGATGCCAACGCGCCAGCGCCCGGCGCATCGGGCCGAAGCAAATCTCGCCCAACTCGCCCCGGAAGAGGAACTTATCCAGAAACAGGTAGCAGAACAGCACGAGGAACAGCACGACGAGGGCTTCTGTGATTTTCATAACGGGTGTCATCCTTATAGAATTTTATTGAGTCCTTTGGAGCAGAGCGACCGTATTTCCGTCCGGTGCCGCTCGAAGTGCTGTTCCAATACGTTGTCGATGAAGTTCCCGACCGTAAAACGCCGGTTGCCCGCAACGCCCACGAGGGTCGTGATCTTGCGGTGCAGCCGCCGGTCGATATAGACGCATTGCCGCGCTTCGGAAGGAGTATTCTTCAGAAACCGCGACGCATAGTCTTCCGCATCCGAACGCCTGACGCGCGGCTCCGAAGCCGGGGTTTCCGCCTGTTCCGACACTTCGGTATCCGACGAAGAAGCCGCCGGCTCCGGGGCCGCCATCAGGCTGCGCAGGTACTCTTCGTCGATCTCCTGTTGGGCGGGAGCCTTCCTGCTACTCATGGCTCGGAAGTTTCAGAACGGCGCAGATCTCCGTCATCAGGCGGTCGAAACCGCACTCGGCGACGAAAGCCCGGTCGGGCGGCAGCAGCGTACACCGGTACACCGGGCCGCCCGCTTCCTGAATATCCTTGTTGAAGTTGCTCCGCACGGGAATATGCGTGCGCAGATGCCGCAGCCCCAACTGATCGAGGACTTTCTCGTACTGTTCATAGAGCGGCGTCCGCTCGCGGCGATCTACCAAGTTCCAGAACAGAAAGAGCTCCCGAAGATGCGCCCGTCCCGTCTTAATCAGGTGGTCGTTGAGAACAGAGGCGAAATTGAGCGTGCTTTCCAATACAATGCGGTCGGCCTTCATCGGAATAAAGAGGTAGTCCAACTCGACGATCGTGGAGAGGACGCCTTCATTGCCCACCGTTCCCGGAAGGTCGAACAGCACGACATCGTATCGTTCTTCGGCGACGGCGGCCCATTTCCGCCATTCCGACATCGCCTCGGAAGGTTTGCAGCAGAGAATACGATAAGGTTTCACCCCTTTGTTCTCGGCGAGCGAAACGAGGAGTCTGCCGTAGATCGCCGAAGATTGCACGACGGCCTTGTCGCGGTTCGAGAGTTTGAGGATGGAGTGCTGCGGGTAGTCGCAGTCCACCACCGCGACGCGGATGCCGTGCAGGTAGTGCAGCCACGAGGCGGCCAGTACTGTGAGGGTCGATTTGCCGACGCCCCCTTTCTGGGAGGCGAAAGCGATGCATAACGGGTTCTGTTCCATACGAGAATAATTAAGCGATTAATATTTAACTTGTTTCGATACGCGGATACGTACTTGCGTATTCACGTATCTTCGGCGATTCATACGCTTTTGCGGATTCACATACTTTTGTCGGCAGATACGGATATAAGCTGTCACATACGAACTTCGGCATCTATGCAGACATCTATATCCGTATCCGCATAGCCGCGTAATGACGGAGGTACGGGAGTAAGAGACTACGCGGGCAGGTAGATTCGTAAGTACTGATCCGCGCACAAAGAAAATGAGAAAACGCCCCCGTTCGGCGGCTCCGAAAACGGGTGGCGCCCAAAGACGCGTATCGGCGTCCGTTGGCAGGTATATGTCTGATACAACATAAGATAAAATGCTCTACCTTTGCCTCCGAAAAGAGTAATCCCGCCGCGACGCCGAAGGCGCGCACCTTCATCCGGCCCTTGGCCGGATTTCTATATGCGCCTGCATATAGCAAGGGGTACTTTCAGCCGCTCGGAATATTCCGAGCCGCCGAAAGTGCCGCCGCGACCTGCGGCGCGGCGGACGGTTACTCCCGAGTCGTAACCTCAAAACACCGATGCCCTATGGATGCTGCCGATAAACCGACCTCCGCCGCGGGCCGCAAAGCCCTCGACGATCCGCGCATACACCGCTATTACGTTCGCCTGACAAGCGAGCAGAACGAGCGTTTCCTGCGCATGTACGAACACTCCGGAATGAAAAATAAAGCCGATTTCATCTGCCACCGCATCTTCGGATGACCTTTTACGGTCGTCGTTCGAGACAAGAACACCTACGATTTCTATGTCCGGCTGACGGGATTTTACGCCCAGTTCCGGGCTGTCGGGGTGAACTACAACCAGTGCGTCAAAGCCATACACACGACCTTCGGCGATAAGAAAGCGTTGGCCTATCTCTACCGTCTGACGCTCGAAACGCAACGGCTGGAACAACTCGTGAAGGCGGTCGTCGAACTTACGAAGGAGCTGCTGCAATGGTGCCGAAAGTAAACTCCGGGGCCAACGTCTACGGCGTACTTCAGTATAACCGCATTAAGGTCGAAGCCGGCGATGGCCGGATATTATACATGCAGGGAATACCCGAACGCAGCGACGGCAGATTCAGTATCGAGGAGTGTGCGGAAGCCTTCGGGTACTACACGGCGCTCAATCCCCGTGTCCGAAAACCGGTCGTGCATTTCTCGCTCAACCCCTCGCCCGAAGACCGGCTTTCGGAAGCGCAGCTCACGCGACTTGCCGCCGAGTTCATGGAACGTATGGGATACGGCCGCCAGCCCTACGTCGTCTTTCTGCACGAAGACATCGCACGGCGACACATGCACGTCGTCTCGGTGAGGGTGGACGAGCAGGGCCGGAAGATCGACCACAACAACGAACTGCGGCGCGCCATGGCGGTTTGCAGGGAGTTGGAACACGAGTACGGCCTGCATGTGCCCGAAGACGGCGGCGTGCAAACAGAACCGGAAGAATTGCACCGGGTCGATTACCTTCGGAGCGATCTGAAGCATCAGCTGCGCAACGTCGTGATGACGCTCAAACAGCAGTACGGATTCCAGTCCCTCGCGGAATTCAATACGTTGCTCGAACGCTTTGGCGTCGCAGCCGAAGAGATCCGAGGCGACGTGCGAGGCAGACCATATCGGGGGCTCGTTTACCACGTGCTCGATGATGACGGGCAGCGCACGGGAGCCGCGGTCAAAGCGTCCCGGCTGGGCGATTTCTTCGGATGGAAGGCGCTGGAAGAAAAATTCGACGCCTCGAAACAACGGCTTCGGCAACATCCCGAAACGCTCGACCGCACACGCCGCGAAATCGACCGTGCCCGGAGCGGAGACCGCAACCGCGAGGAGTTCACGGCCGAACTTCGTGAGAGCGGTATCGACGCTGTTTTCCGGGAAAACGACGCCGGGCGGATTTACGGAGTCACCTTCATCGACCGCACGACACATCAGGTGTTCAACGGCTCCCGGCTCGGAAAGGAGTATGCGGCCGACGCTTTCGAGGCGTGGTTCAACGGTCGGGAGCAAGAGGCGTCCACACTCATGCCGGAAGAGTTACGGCCGTTGCCGCCCCTCGAACCGCCCCAGCCGGGACTATCTTCGGTCGAAGAGTTCGAGGAGTACATCGAGACCCATTACGTTTCGATGCCCGACGTAATGGGCGAACTCATGGAATATACGCCCGAAAAGGAGTGGGAAACAGCTCCCGAATACCGGCTCTTCCCCCGCAGGAAGAAGCGGCGGCGGAAAATCCGGAAAAGAATTTAACCACCTCAATACGTTACGATCATGCAAGAAGAAGACGATCTGCGCGGCTTGGCCAAAGTCGCGGATTTCATGCGGGCGATCAGCTTTCTGTTTCTCGCCATTCACATCTACTGGTTCTGTTACGAGTGGTTTGCGCAGACGGGATGAACGATTTCCGTCGCAGACCGCATCCTGCAAAATTTCCAGCGGACGGCTGCCTTGTTCTCATCGCCGCTCTGCACCAAGCTTTTCTGCTCGGTATTTCTCTCATTGTCGTGCATGGGAAACCGTGGCGTGAAAGACGAGAAAATATCGTGGAAGCATATCGCCGCGGCAGGCGGCATCGGCATACTGCTATTCTACGGAAACGGCTGGCTACTCGGAATGAATGTCACTACGACCCTGCGGGCGGCGCTTTATACGGCGACGCTGCTGGCGGGATTCCTCGGCATGCTGGCGGCCGGACTATGGAGCAGCCGTCTGCTGAAAAACCGTATGACGGATGATCCGTTCAATGCCGAAAACGAGAGTTTCATGCAGGAAACACGCCTGCTGAAAAACGACGATTCGTTCAACTTCCCGACCGAGTTCGTCTTCCGGAGACGCAGGCACAGCGGATGGATCAACGTCGTGAATCCCTTCCGGGCGAGTATCGTTTTAGGAACGCCCGGCTCGGGAAAATCCTATGCCCTCATCAACAACTACATCAAGCAGGCCATCGAAAAGGGATATGCGCTCTACGTCTACGACTTCAAGTTCGACGACCTGTTGGTTATCGCTTACAACCATTTGCGCAAGAACCTCAAGGCTTACGGAGCGACGCCGCCGAGATTCTATGTCATAAATTTCGACGATCCGCGCCGTTCGCACCGATGCAATCCGCTCGCGCCGAATCTCATGTCCGACATTACCGACGCATACGAGGCCAGCTATGTCATCATGCTTAATCTCAACCGTTCGTGGATACAGAAGCAGGGAGATTTCTTCGTCGAATCGCCGATCGTGCTGCTCGCGGCGATCATCTGGTTCCTGAAGATTTACGACGGAGGAAAATACTGTACCTTTCCCCATGCCATCGAACTGCTGAACAAACCCTACGAGGAGTTATTCACCGTATTGATGGCTCACGAGGAGTTGGAGAACTATCTTTCGCCCTTCGTGGATGCATGGAAAGGTGGAGCCGCAGAGCAGCTGATGGGGCAGATCGCCTCGGCGAAGATTCCCCTCTCGCGCATGATCTCACCGCAGCTCTACTGGGTCATGTCGGGAGATGACTTTACACTCGACATCAACAACCCCGAGGAACCGAAGATTCTTTGCGTGGGAAACAATCCCGACAGGCAGAACATATACGGTGCGGCGCTCGGATTGTATAATTCGCGCATCGTCAAACTGATAAACCGCAAGAAGCAGCTCAAAAGCTGCGTGGTGATCGACGAGCTGCCGACGATCTATTTCCGAGGGCTGGACAACCTGATCGCAACGGCGCGTTCCAACAAGGTTGCCGTGTGTCTGGGTTTTCAGGATTTCAGCCAGCTAAAGCGCGACTACGGAGACAAGGAAGCCGCCGTGATTCAGAATACCGTAGGCAATATCTTCAGCGGGCAGGTCGTAGGAGAAACGGCCCGGACACTCTCCGAACGATTCGGAAAGATCGTGCAGAAACGACTGTCCGTGAGCATCAACCGCAGCGATACCTCGACGTCGATAAACACCCAGCTCGACAGTCTTATTCCTGCGTCGAAAATCTCGACGCTCTCGCAGGGCGTGTTCGTCGGGGCTGTGAGCGACAACTTCGGAGAGGAGATCGAGCAGAAGATTTTCCATGCCCGGATCGTCGTGGACAACGACGCCGTGAAAAAAGAAATGGCGGAGTACAAACCCATACCCGCAATATCGTCGTTCCTCGACGCCGACGGACGGGACATCATGCAGGAGAAGATCAAGGAGAATTACCGCCGCATCAAGCAGGATGCGCTCGACATCATCGAAGCTGAAATGAAGAGGATAGAGAAGGACGAAAAATTGGCGGAAAAGTTATTAGAGAAATCCGAATAGATAGTGGTTTGGTAAAATCTCCATTTCGCATAGCGATTTTTTTTGAAAAAATCGCTATGCTCTATTTTACAAATTTAGATACGCTCATACTTATACAACCCTGTACAAGATCTATTTCCGCCCACAGCATATTTGCAAATTTATTTTTTAATCGTAAATTTGCAAAAAAAGGATTGAGTATGATTGAACGAACACTGCATAAAAAGCTCTCAGAACTTACGCAAAAATATCCAATAGTGACCTTGACCGGCCCCAGGCAGTCGGGTAAATCGACTTTGCTGCGTCATGCTTTTCCCAATTATAAATATGTTTCGCTTGAAGACCCCGATATGCGTTTGTTCGCAACGGATGATCCGAGAGGTTTTCTTAAGACTTATCCGGACAAAACGATTATCGACGAAGCCCAACGGGTTCCGGCTCTGTTCTCCTATATCCAGACGCATACGGATAAAGAGGGACGCGAGGGGATGTATTTGCTGGCCGGTTCGCACAATTTCCTGTTGATGGAAAATATCAACCAATCGTTGGCCGGAAGAACTGCCATACTGAAACTTCTGCCGTTTTCTCATGCGGAAATGAAAGAGAGCGAAATACTTCCACGGACAGTCGATGACGAGATTTTCAACGGAGGTTATCCTCGTCTTTATGATAAGGATATAGCACCGTCGGATTACTACCCGTTTTATATCCAAACCTATGTAGAACGGGATGTGCGTCTGATGAAGAACATCGGCGATCTGAGCAAGTTCATTCGCTTCATTAAACTGTGTGCAGGGCGTATCGGACAGCTGCTCAACCTTTCGTCGCTGGCCAATGAGTGCGGCGTTGCCGTTTCGACTATCTCGACTTGGATTTCCGTATTGGAGGCAAGCTACATTTGTTACCTGTTGAAACCCGATCATAACAATTACGCCAAACGATTGGTCAAGACCCCGAAGCTCTACTTCTACGATACGGGCTTGGCGTGCTCGTTGCTGGACATACGGACAGCCGAGCAGGTATCGACACACTTTTTACGAGGCGGTTTGTTCGAGAATCTTGTAATTAACGAGTTCGTGAAACAAGCCTATAACAAGGGGGAAGAACCCAATCTAACATTCTGGCGCGACAGCACCGGCAACGAAGTTGATTTGCTGCAATATATCGACGGCAAGCCGTACGCTTACGAAATCAAATCGGGAGCGACCTATTCTCCGGATTTCTTCAAGGGCATCGCCAAATGGGCTAAGCTATCGGGAGCAAACCCAGAACAATGCTTTGCGATCTATAATGGAGAGAAGAATATGAAAACTTCGGCCGGAGAAATCATAAAGTGGTAAAATATAAATAGATGCGTTATGCCGTTAAGAATTGATGTTCCTGAAAAATTCTTGAACCTCTTCCATAAAATCTTTGAAAACGAACCAATCGAGAATGGGAATAAATTGAACTTGTTCTCATTGAAAATATCGAATAATGCGTTTTCATATGCTACTTTGGTAGAGGAGCTTGGAGATATTCTAACGGCATATGCTCTTTCCCGAAGCGCATATGATGAATTGTGCAGCCAAAAGAAATACACTACTCTTGTATCCAAAGCGAAAGAACGTTTAAGAAAGGCAGAGAGCAATGATGGAGAATTGGGTGAGATTTTGTTATATACCATGTTAGAGGCTCACTTGAAAGCACCTAAACTGTTAACAAAACTTGAATTGAAGACCGATCCAAACCATTATGTAAATGGGGCGGACGGTGTTCATCTATTAAAAATAGATGACAATACATTCCAATTCATATTCGGTGAATCCAAACTATATTCCGACTTAAAAAAAGGCGTAAAGAAGGCTTTTGAATCTTTGAAAAATCTTTTGAAAGAGGATTTGAATAAGTTGCGCTATGAAATTCAACTCGTCAATTCAAATTTCTTAAAAGAGGCGCATGATGAACATTCTGTAGACCTGCTGAAAAAATTGCTGATCCCAAGAGAAAATGATGAGGATCTAAATATCGACCACTCATTTGGGATATTTCTGGGATTCGATGTCGAGATTACGGATGATGAACGGAAGTTAAATAATGCAGATTTCAGAGAAACTATCTATGAGAAAGTTGAGAACGCAGTGCGGGCCATTCTTCCGACGATAAATGATCATATTAAACAAGACGATTTCAGAGGATATAGTTTCTACATATACATCGTTCCATTCTCCGAGCTTAAGAAACAGAGAAAAAAGATGATTGCTGAATTAAAAAAATAGATGGAAGATGACAGCTGCAAATCAGATAGCCCAAACGATTATTTCGGATTCATATTTTCTAAAATTATACAGAGTGTGCGTTGAACGTTCTGTTTTGCGCACATTGAATATTGACACCGAAGAAAAATATACCGAAAAAGAAATTCGCGACTTATTGCGATTTGCAGACTTATTATCGACCTCTTCTATCTCGGATGCGCGTAATTACGCATATAAAATCATTACCTATCTAAATCCTTACTACAAGGATAATGTGTACTATCACACCGTTGCAAAAGCTGTTTATAGTAACTTGGGCAATTTCCCCGCTATATCTTATTTAGAAGCCGACAATAATAACACCTCTAATTTGCCGTTCGATCGCTCGGTTCAGAATGAAGCAAAAAAACTTATACAGGAAGTTCCCGATGGCGTAGGGCACGTTTTTACGGATATTCAATACGATTTGTTTTCGAAATTGATTTCATCACGCGAATTCAGTTTTTCCGGGCCGACTTCTATGGGAAAGTCTTTTGTCATCAAAGCGTTCCTGCGATGTGCAATTCAAAATACACCGCAGGAAAACTTTATCATATTGGTTCCAAGTCGTGCATTGATAAATCAATACGCCATTGAACTGAAATCTGAAATGGGAGCATTGTTGGAAACCAATAATTATAAAATAGTCACCAACTCAAATATCGCGGAGCTGCCAATAAATGAACAATGCAATTATGTTCTGATTCTTACGCCCGAGCGTTTGATCAGTTACATATCGCAGGAAAAGAATCCTTCGATAGGTTTCCTTTTCGTGGATGAAGCGCACAAATTAGCACAAACGGAAGACGCCCGCAGTATAACTACCTATACGTCTATTGAAAAAACGCTGAAAAAATATCCGGATATAAAACTTTATTTTGCCTCGCCCAATGTCTCCAATCCTGAGATCTTATTATCCATGTTTCGAAATGGAAAGGCAGAAAATACTTTTAAGACGCAAGAAACTCCAGTTGCACAAAACTTATATTTCATAGATTTATTAGAGAAGGAATTATCCTATTGTTTGAATGATGAATTCATACCGATAAATCATCCGGTATTGGCAGATATTTCGTCCATCAATGATGTATTGCTTCGCTTCGGACAACGTAGCAATTTGATATATTGTAATGCGAAATCAAAAGCAATTAGTTATGCGAAAGAACTTGCGGCGACCATAGAATGCTCCGACAATAAAGCGTTGAAGCGAGCGGCGTCTATTATCAGAGCTTATATACACCCCGATTACTACCTTGCAGACTTGGTTCAAAAAGAAATCGCATACCATTTCGGAAATATGCCGCAATTGATCCGTAATTTGATAGAAGATTTATATCGAGACGGTCATCTGAAATATATTTTCTGCACTTCAACTTTGCTGGAAGGTGTAAATATGCCCACGCAAAATCTATTTATTTTAGATGATAAAAAAGCGAAGAAGATTTTAAGACCTATTGACTTTTGGAACTTGGCAGGTAGAGCAGGACGTCTTGCGAAAGAGCTTCAAGGAAATGTGTTTTGTGTTAAACATGGAGATGTAAGTTGGGATAAGCCATCATTTTTCAAGGAAAAAGATATACAACTCGTACCAACAATATACGAAAGAATCGACCATAATCTGAAAAAGATTGAGAAGATTATTCAAGAACAAGAGATTTCTGGAACAGATATAGAACAGAACATATTGAGATATATAGCCAATATCATTTGTATAGATACACTTGAACCTAAGAATGGGTATAAAAGCCCTATAATAACAGCTTTAATAGAACGAAACAAAACGAAGATTATTGAATTGGCCAAATCTAAATCGGCTCAAAATGAAACGCCATATTTGATATTGTCTGCGAATGAATCAATAGAACTGAAGACCCAAAATAGCGCATATAAACAGTTGAAATATTTACATGCTCAAAAGCGTAATATATTATTGCCGGCACAAATCAACTATCCCAATATTTTAGAAACATTAACAAAACTATATAAACTATATAGTTGGAATGACAAATATCTCGGGAAAGAAAATTCGCTGAAATATTTTGCCATGTTAATGAATAAATGGATCAACAATAGTAGTTTGAACCAAATTATCTCGGAATCTATTGACTATTTCCATGACCACAATCGGAAACTTCGAATAAATAATGGTGATTTGGTTGATTTTGATAAAAATGACAAAACACATATAAATGCTTTAATTGGGAATATTATAGATGAAATAGAGATTGTTCTTCGATTTCAGCTTGAAAAATATTTCAATCATTATCATATGATGGTTAAAAATATTTTGGGAGAAGATAATGCCGGAGAAAATTGGGCGATGCTTTTAGAGTATGGAACTCAAAACAGAGAAATAATCGCTTTGCAAAATATGGGATTGTCGAGATATTCTGCACAAAAAATTTTCAAGGAGTGCAGAGGTGCATTTATTTCAGAAAATGGACAACTTAAAAAAGTAGATAAACACAAAGTATTATCCAAGCTCCAAAAGGATTCAATAGAATATATCGAAGCACAAAAGTTGTTGTGACTAATATTGATGAAAAATTTATCAAGGAGTAAATTTCAAGAGATTAGCATCCCTATTCGATAAAGATATTTTTACATTAAAGTATGCCATTTTCTGCCAACCCGCGCCTCTTCCCGCCAGAAGGGGCGCCTTTGGTGTTATGAACTGAAAAAGGCTTTATCTTGGCGGAGGATTTTCACCATTCATTCAATTTATTCATTTAATTATCTGCATTATGGCAAGAGAACAGGAAAAGCTATCGAAGGACGTGCTGGCCGTCCTCGACAAAAAGACGAACGATCTGCGTCTGGTCAGCGAAATGAACGAGCAAACGGGAGAGTTCAACACCGTGAGCACGGCTCCGGGCGATCGGCGCAGAGCCCTTTCGTTCGACAGCCGAACGGTTTTAGGAACCTTTTTCGAAAACCTTCGCAACCAATACGGACGCCCGTCCGACCTGGGCTGAAGTTTCTTCCGGATCGGAATCGAAAAACTCGACCGTATCCTCGATTCCATCATCCAAGTCCGCGAAGGCAAGGATCAGGATGGCTCCCTGGCCAAAGAGGTCTCCAACTACGAACTCAACAACGAGGGGCGTATCGCCAAGTTCGCTGACCGTTATAAGTTCGAGGAACGGGAACTTCCGTGGGATCAGATTCAGGCGTTGGGTCTGAACAAAGAAATCCTGCTGGAGAATCAAAGCATGGGCGACATCCTCAAGGGACGTATTCCCAACAAACTGGTGCCGCTCAAACATAAGATGGACGGCCGCTGGGTCGATCTGGGCCTCGGTACGATTTCACCGATCCGCGACGATGCGGGCAATGTCCAACTCCGTATCTTCACACGTCTGGACGAGCCGCAGTACAAAATATCGCCGTATAAGGAGCTTTTCACGGACAAGGAGATCGAGCGTCTTGAAACCGACGGGCATCTGGGTTCCACCAAGAAAATGAAAGATTTTACCTCGGGCCGCGAGTGCGAGTGTTATGTCAGCGTCCATGAGGCGACGAACCGCCTGACGACGCTTCCGGTCGATGCGCTGACGCTCCCCACCCGAATCTACGGCAAAGAGATCGGCGACGACATCGAGGCGCTGCGCTCCGGCAAGGAGATCTTCGTCGAAGACATCCACCTCAAGGACGGTCGGGTCATCTCGGGCCATGCACGCGTGGACGCCAACCGCGGAGACGTGGTGTTCCGCAACGACAATAATCCGCATCTGCGCATCCACGATACGGTTTTCGGAGTCAAGGTAAGTGCAGACATTCAGGCGAAGCTGGCCAACCACGAGGTCGTCTTCATCCCCGGCATGAAAGTCGGCGGCAAGACGATCAGCACCGACCTTCGTTACAGCGACACGGGCCGGCCCCTGTTCGGCAACAACGCCCGCAATTACCGTTCGCGTCTGGGCGAGGAGAACCCGCGTCCGCGCCAGCGCGTCCGCCGGCGTCTTCCGTCGCTTCCCGGCGCACAACCCAAAGGCATGAAAATCGGTTAGCCATTATGAAACGACACGTAGAAGAGAAAGAGTTGCCGTACTTCGCGGCAACTCTTACCGCTTATTTGCGCGAAAGCCATCCTGAACTGCTCCCCGACAAACACTTCATCGCCGAGCGGAGCGACCATGCGGCCCAGACCTATGAACGTGCCGTTCGCAACGGCAACAGCGTCTACGAGGCTCTGGAACTCTCGAACGCCGTTCTGTACCAAGACCTGCGTTTTTCGAAATACGATGCGATCTTCGAGGTCGTATCGGAATGGTTCCCGGAGGTCGCAGCCCGGCAGCGCACCGCTTTCTGTCTGAAACTGCTTCCCGTCTGCGAAGAGGTGTTCGAGATGTACGACCTGACCGACGACTTCGAGAGCAGCCCGTCCTATAAAAATCTTCTATTGGAACTCACCGGACTCATCCAAACCCACATCGAACTGCATGGCATACAATAAAAGAAAACATCTGGAGGCGAATATCGCCGCCCTGCGTATCGCTTTCGCATCACCGGCAGTACTGTCCCCACAGCAGCGAGACGCCCTGGCTGCGTACAGCGGCTTCGGAGCGTTGAAATGCGTCTTGCAGCCGGCCGCTGCGGACGACGACCTCACGCAATGAAAGACAGACCGGGAACTCTTCCCGCAGGTGAGGGAACTGCACGAACTGCTGCGCCATTATGCCGGCAGCGAACAGCGGTATAAAGACCTCGTGCAGAGCATGCGCAATTCTACGCTGACGGCATTCTACACTCCGCCGGCCATCGTGCGTGCGCTCGCCGAGACGCTCCGGGATGCTGGCGTCGTTCCCCGGCGGTTGCTCGACCCCAGCGCCGGGGCCGGGATTTTCCCTTCGTCGTTCCGGGAGACCGCCGACGGCGAAGTCGAAATCCTCTCTTTCGAGAAAGACCTGCTGACCGGACAAGTGCTCTCCACACTGGCCCGGGAACGAGAGCAGGTCATTATCGACGGTTTCCAAACCATCGAAACGGCCTATGACAGTTATTTCGACGTAGTAACGTCCAATATTCCCTTCGGTGATACCCGGATCTTCGACGCATCCTTTCGGAAGAGCGACGACCCGGTTCGACGGCAAGCGCTCAAGGCCGTTCACAACTATTTCTTCATCAGGGGTCTGGATACGCTCCGCGAAGGCGGCATTCTGGCGTTCGTCACCTCGGCGGGCGTCATGGACGCTCCCGGCAACGAACCCGTCCGTCGCTATCTGATGGAGCATGCGCGGCTGGTTTCGGCCGTGCGGCTGCCGAACAACCTCTTTACGGAGTATGCCGGCACGGAAGTGGCCAGCGATCTCATCGTCCTTCAGAAATGGAGCGAAAAGCGGGAGCTTACCCCCGACGAGCAACGCTTCGTCAGTTCGTCCGAGATCGGCAACGGAATTTACCTGAACGACTACCACCGGGATTTCAAGCACGCGATCCATACGACGTTTTCGCATGAAAAAGGTCTCTATGGACAATCCTCTCTCGTACTGCACTACGACGGAGGCCCGGAACGGATCGCCGAGCGGCTGCGCGGAATCCTCGCACATGATTTCGCAACCCGCCTCGATACCGAACGATATACGCAATATCTCCGTCCACACCATATCCCGCAGGCGCAAACCGTGCCGCCGACCGCCCGGAGGCAAAATCGGGTCGCGGCTCCGCAATCCGTGCCGACACCGGAGCCGGCATCCGTTGCACCGACTCCGGAAGTACCGGCTCCGGCCGCATCGCTTTTCGGCAGCGCTGCCGCCGTTCCGATCGCCCGCCGTCCGCTGGGACAGCGGCGGGCCGGGCGCAGAACGGATACGACCGGCATGTCCGATCTCTTCACGCAGGGGAATCTGTTCGCACAACCGGCGGAGGCAGCGGAGGCTACGGATGCCCCGGCAGCAATCGCTGCGCCGGCTTCGGAGAATAAAGATCCGCGGCCCTTTACCGGCACGATGCTTCCGCACTACAAAGAGCGGTCGTTGGTTCTGTTCGAAGGACAGGTCGGGCGTCTGGGCGGCCTGACACGACAGGGCTGTACGTTCCATCCCGAAGAGCTGGGAACCTTGTCCCGATACCGGGCCGAACGCTATATCCCGCTGCGGGATACCTACCAGCTGCTCTACCGGCTCGAAATGCAGAACGAGATCGAATACAAGGGCCTGCGGCGCAAACTCAACGGATGTTACGAGAACTTCACGGCTCTGTTGGGCGATCTGAACAAGAAGGAGAATGCCGCCTTCATCCTGAACGATCCCGGCGGGCGGGAGGTGCTGGGGCTCGAACGTTTCGTCGAAGGCCGAAAACAGCTCTCCGACATCCTCCGACGCCCCGTATCGTTCGACCCTAACGAGATCAAACACGTCGATACGGCGGCCGAAGCGCTGGCTGCCTCGCTCAACAAGTTCGGACGGGTGGAGTTTCCCTATATGGAGTCGCTCGCATCGCGTTCCCGGCAAGAGCTGACCGACGAGCTGGGCGATCGCATTTTCTACAATCCGATGGTCAAGGGGTATGAAATCCGCGAACGGCTCGCGGCAGGGAATGTCGTCGCCAAAGCCGAATGAATCGAAAATTACCTCAAGGAGAACCCCGACGACGATGCCAGCCGCCGTTCGCTCGCGCTGCTTCGTGAGGCCGCACCCAAACGCATCGAGTTCGAGGAGCTGGATTTCAACCTCGGCGAGCGATGGATACCGACCGATATTTACGAAGGCTTCTGCGAGCATTTCTTTCAGGTGCCCGTATCGGTAAGCTATTCGGCGAAGATGGATGCCTTCGGCATCGAGAACCACGGGTACAGCCCTCTGATCTCCCAGAAATACGTCGTCAAAGGAGACTTCGAGGTCTACGACGGTATGGATCTGCTGCATCATGCCATGCTCAACACGCTGCCCAACATCAACAAGGACGGCGGCAAGGACGAACACGGCAAGACCATCCGGATTCCCGACTTCGAGGCCCGGCAGAAGGCCGACACGCTCATCACCGAAATCCGGCAGGTGTTCGTCGAATGGCTGCATGCGCAGCCCGACGATTTCAAGGAGCGGCTGACCGATCTCTACAACCGCAAATTCAACTGCTATGTCCGTCCACGCTACGACGGCAGCCATCAGCAGTTTCCGGGGCTCGACCTGCGGGGGCTGGGCATCGACGACCTGTATCCCAGCCAGAAGGATGCGATCTGGATGATCAAGCAGAACGGCGGCGGCATCTGCGACCACGAGGTCGGTACGGGCAAGACGCTCATTATGTGCGTCGCAGCGTATGAGATGCACCGTCTGGGACTGGCCCGCAAGCCGATGATCATCGGTATCAAAGCCAACATCCACGAGATCGCCCGAACCTTCCGCACGGCCTATCCCAATGCCCGTCTGCTCTATCCCGGCAAGGAGGACTTCACGCCGGAGAACCGCCTGCGGATCTTCAGCGACATCAAGAACAACAACTGGGACTGCATCATCCTTACGCACGAACAGTTCGGCAAGATACCCCAGTCGGCCGAGGTGCAGCAGCAGATTCTCCGGCAGGAGATGGACGACATAGATGAAAATCTGGCGTCCTACGAAAAGCAGGGCGGACATGTGGACGGCTGGATTCTGCGCGGTCTGGAGAAGCGCAAAGAGAATCTGGATGCCAAGCTCCACGAGTTGCAGGAGACAATCGACGCGCAAAAGGACGATACGGTGGATTTTCAGCAGATGGGAATAGACCATCTGTTCGTCGATGAGTCGCACAACTTCAAAAATCTGATGTTCAACACCCGCCACAGCCGCGTGTCGGGACTGGGAAATACCGACGGCAGTAAGAAAGCCACGAACCTGCTGTACGCCATCCGCACTATTCAGCAACGCACGGGGCGCGATCTCGGCGCGACGTTCCTTTCGGGAACGACCATCGCCAACTCCCTGACGGAGCTATATCTGCTGTTCAAGTATCTGCGTCCCAAAGAACTGGAGCGGCAGGATATTCCCTGCTTCGATGCGTGGACCGCGGTATTCGCGCAGAAAACATCGGAGTTCGAGTTTTCGGTGACCAACGAAGTGATCTCCAAAGAGCGTTTCCGCTATTTCATCAAGGTTCCGGAGCTGACCATGTTCTACAACGAGATTACCGACTACCGCACGGCCGCAGACGTGGGAATCGACCGTCCCGAGCTGGACGAGGAGTTATGCCAGATACCTATGACCGACGATCAACAGGCGTTTTTGGACAAGCTGGTGCTCTTCGCCAAGACGGGCGATCCCGAACATATCGGACGCGCCGACCTGAGCGACGGGGAGGTCAAAGCCCTGATGCTGTTGGTGACGATGTACTCCAACAAGCTCTCGCTCGACATGCGGCTGATAAGTCCCGCGTATGCGGATTCACCGGGCAACAAGGCCAGCCGCAGTGCCGCCAACATCGCTGAATACTATCGGCGATACGAAGATCAGAAAGGCACGCAGATGGTTTTCTGCGACCTCTCGACCTATAAGCCCGGCATCTGGAACGTCTATTCGGAGATCAAACGCAAACTGGTCGAAGACCACGGTATTCCGGCGCAGGAGATCCGCTTCGTACAGGAAGCCGCGAGCGACAAGGTGCGGCAGGCGATGTTCGACGCCATGAACGAAGGGAAAATCCGGGTGCTCTTCGGCTCGACGCAGAAACTCGGAACGGGAGTCAATGCCCAGAAACGAATCGTCTGCATGCACCACCTCGACATTCCGTGGCGGCCGATGGATCTGGAACAGCGCAACGGCCGCGGCGCACGGAAAGGCAACATAGTCGCCAAGGAGTATGCCGGCAATAAAGTCAAAGCCTATGTCTATGCCGTTCTGCGCACGCTCGATGCCTACAAATTGAATCTGCTGCACAACAAACAGCAGTTCATCGATCAGCTCAAGCGCAACCGGTTAGGTGCGCGGCGGCTGGACGAGGGGGCCATCAGCGAGGATTCGGGGATGAACTTCGCGGAGTGGATGGCCGTGGTGTCGGGAAATACCGACCTGCTGCAAAAAGCCAAGCTCGAAGGCAGGATCGCGGCGCTGGAGAGCGAGCAGACGATCTTCATGCGCACCCGGCATGAGGCGCAGAGCCAACTGCAACGCTACACGGCGGAGATCGGACGACGGGATACGATGCTCGAACGTCTGAAACGCGACTGGGACTATATCAACGAGGTGGCGCCGCCGGACGCCAAAGGCAAGCGGGCCAATCCCCTGCGGATCGACGGCGTGGAATCCGCGGATATTGTCGCCCATGGTAAACGCCTCGTGGAGATCTACCGCACCGTAAATACCGGCGACGATTACCAGAAAATCGGCACGCTGTTCGATTTCCGCATTCTCGTCCGCACCGAGCGAATGCAGAAAGACGGGCTGGCGCTCACGGTCAATAAGTTCATGGTCGAAGGGTTGGACGGCATCAAGTACACGTTCAACAACGGGCATCTGGCTGCGGAACCGAAAACCGCGGCGACGAACTTCATCCGGGCGCTCGACACGATACCGTCACTGATGGCGACCTACGAGAAAGAGAAAAAGCAATTCACCCGCGACATTCCGACCTTCGAGCAACAGATCGCAGCCGTATGGCCCAAAGAGGAGGAGTTGAAGCGGCTCAAGGCCGAGGCAGAGTCGCTGACTCGGAAGATTCAGCTCGACATCGCACAGAAGCAGCAGGAGATGCAGGCGAAAACAGCAGATAACGGCAGTGAGCCGAAGATCGAAAACGCGGAGGTGGTGGACGAGGCCGCCAGACCGTCGAAGGCAGAGCCGCTTTCTGCGGCATCCGGGAACCAAGAAGAACCGCCGGAAGAACGGGAGCACGTCGTGTCTCCGCCCGAATCGGACTTTATTCGCAATCATATTCTTCTCGTGCGGCCCGCGACAAACGTGAAGGCCAAAGGGCCGAAGTTATAAAAAAGCGAGGCTGTCTAAAATTTGTTAGGCAGCCTCGTTGAATTTGAGTGGTTATTCCCGATCAATCGTAATCGCCGTATCCGGCACTGCTTGTTCCATTGTCTGATAGAAAATACGCTTACTCTCCTGCATGTCTTTCAGATTGATGAAATCCAGTACATTATAATATTGCTTGCCATCCTGATCCTCGACGGGACAGAGTTTTCCGCGACGTTTGTATTTCTCGACGAAATCCGGATCGAGTCGGATGAGCTGGCAGACTTCCTCCTGCGTCATCGAAAGAGAAATACGGCGCTCCCGGCAGACATGCTGCAATACGAGGAGCATGTTCGAGGCTTTCATGTGGCTGCGAACGAGCAGAGCGAATTTGCTTCGCTCGATAAGAATCATCTTTTTCATGACTTCTTTACTTTATTGGTTGATGTGGTGTTGGGTTCATTCCGGAGGGCTTCGAGAACGCGCGATCTGCTGTAATAGATTTTGCCGCCGTGCTTGACATAAGGGATCGTGCCGTCGCTTCGACGACGGGAGAGGGTACGGTCGGACATCCGGGTAAGCATGCGGACTGCCGGAGTGTCGATCAGGTCATCGGGTAAAGGTCGAGAATTGTTTTGGATGAGTAGTTCGAGACGATTGAATCGTCGCAATACCAGACGTAACAAACGCAGAGTCGGATTACCTTTCAATGGCTTCATTACAATGATCGTTGGTTAGACGATGCAATGATAGGAAACATTCCGATAGTAATAATTTAGTTAAAACAGGCAACTAAATAATCAACCCGCTCGTAGCACAAAAAAGCATATCCGAGTTGGATATGCTTAAATAGTACTTAATGCTTTTATATTCGTTAATTTGCTTATGTAGAATATTTTAACTATCTTTGTCGTGAGTTCTTGGATATATTGTATAAGGGTGCAACAAAATGTAAGACTTCCGTCACCAATTCGTAACCCTTGCTCTTTTCAATAAAAATACCGTTCTGATTTACAGAACGGTATCTCGAAAACAGTCAGCCCCGGTGGCGCGGAGGTTTTTCGTTTACTCCTCGACAGCCTCGAAGTCGGTCTTGTAGAGTCCGCAGATCGGGCAGGTCCAGTCGTCGGGAATCTCCTCGAAGGGCGTCCCCGGCTCGATGCCCGTCTCGGGATCGCCCTTCGCCGGGTCGTAGACGTAGTCGCAGGCCGTGCACTTGTATCGCTTCGGGATGCAGCGGTCGGCGACCTTTTGCCAGTCGATCAGCTCCCAGAACGCCGCCAGAAAATCGGGACGACGGTTGCGGTAGTCGATGTAATAGGCGTGCTCCCAAACGTCCACGGTCATCACCGGACGCAGTCCGTCGGTCATCGGGTTGCCGGCGTTCAGCTTGGCGACGATCGACAGTTTCCCGGCCTTGTCCATTGCCAGCCACGCCCATCCGGAGCCGAACAGCCCCACGGCGGCCTTGGTGAACTGCTCCTTGAAAGCCTCCACCGAACCGAACGCCTCGGTGAGTTTGGCGGCCAGCTTCGCGGGCATCGGCTGCTGCGCGGGAGTCAGCATCCGGAAAAAGAAGGTATGGTTCCAGGCCTGGGCGGCATTGTTGAAAATGCCCCCGTCGGCCTTGCGAACGATCTCGTCGAGCGGCATCTCCTCGTAAGGCGTCCCCGCGATCAGGTTGTTCAGGTTGTTCACATAAGTCTGCAAATGCTTTCCATAGTGGTAATCGAAGGTCTCTTTGCTCATCTTCGGAGCAAGCGCTTCCGGTGCATAGGGAAGCTCGGGCATTGTATGTTTCATGGTCGTGTGAATTAAATTCGCTCCAATATAGCGAAATTTCCGGTCGGTTCTTCCCGACAGCCGAAAATGATCATCAATTAAACGAATTGTCGTCTTTCGCGAGGGGCAAAAAAACGGGGGCTTTTCGAAAAAGCCCCCGTTCCGGAAAACCGCTCCCGGCGGAAACGGTTTCAGAAATTGGCCTTGACGCCCACCGTGAAATTGGCTCCCAGTTCGGGATACCAGGGGTATTCGTACAGGCGGCGGTTGACGAGGTTGCGGCCCTCGGCGAAGAACGTCACGCGGCCCGAAACCTTCCAGTCGAAATTCACCCGCAGGTCCACGCCGAAGGGCGCTTCGAAAGACGGACCACAGACCGGTTCCGAAGCGTCGGTCGTAGCCGAAAGGTCGATCACCGTCCAGCGGCGCACGCCCTGCATCAGCGCCTTCACCCCGAACGAGACCTTGCGGCCCTCGTAGGCGACGCCCACGTTCCCGGCGAACGACGGAGCGCCGTTTTTCAGGTCCGTCTCGTCGTTATAGAGGTAGCCGTGCACGCCCAGGTCGAATTTCAGCGCGCTCACGGGCCGGAACTCGATCTCGCCGTTGAACGAAGTGACGGTCTGCCGCGCCATCACAGGGACCAGAACGCCCTGAAAAACCTCCGAAAAAGCAGGATCGTCCGACAAACTCCGGTACGTGGTCCAGAAAAGATGGTTGTCGCGGACCGACACCCCGGCGTAGACACGGTAGTCGAAGCGGCTGCGCCAGAGACTGCCGCCCAGTCCGAGACGGAAATTGTAGTCCACGGAACTTTTGTCGAGCCACGTCGAGGAGGCGACATAGGGATTTTCCTGCGTCAGCGCCCGGAAGTCGTTCGGCGTCACCGCGCCGTCGGCCTCGAAGAAGGGTTTCAGCCCCGGCGTTCCGAGGTTGAAATCGAGCCGGGCGAAAGGAATGACATAATTTTCACTCTTCACGAGGTTCGAGGGTTCTCCTTCGAACTCGGTCCGGTCGCGGTAGTAGTCGGCCCCCACGTCGAAGCGCACGACCCCGCCTGCGAAACCGTAGCGCAGGGCGGCGTGGATCAGCTGCTGGCTGCTGCCCTCCAGCGATTTCTGCCCGGACCGCAATTCGTATCCCGCTTCGAGCGAGAACCTGCTGCGGCCGAATCCCCGGGCGATCTTCGCCCTGGCCCCGAGTGCGGTCTGCCGGGCCTTGTCGCCGTAATCCGGCCACTCGGAGTGGTCGAAGAACATCCCCCCGCGCAGGGCTATTTCAAAGTTCGTGCGGCTCAAGTCCTGAAAATTGTCGCCGAAACGCACCGCGACGTTCGCATCGCCGTAGTCGTTCATCCCCCCGATCCCGAGGCCCGCACCGTCTCCGTCGGCCCAGGCCCCGTAACGGTGATACATCCGGTTGTCGTAGTAAATGTCGCCTTCGAGGATGTGCCGGCCGAAATACTTGCCCGCGGCGGCCCCGATGCGGTTGAACATCCGCGTCGAATTGTTCTTCACCCCGAAATCGTTTTTAATATCGGCGTACCGCCCCTCGTGGTTGACGTACCCCACGACGTAGCCCGTCGACGGATTCTGCGACGAGGCGTAGAAGTCCAGCACCGAGTTGAGCGGATACCCCGCCCCGGCCTTCAGGTAGAAGGGCAGCGGGCGGTTGAACTCCCAGTAGGTCACCGTCGCGGGGCGGATCGGACGCGGCGAGAGCGTCGTGCGCAACGACAGCGGCGTAATGGTGTAGTCGATTTCGGGGCGCATGCGCGCCGTGTCGGTCATGTCGGGCTGGACGGCCAGTTTCGAGGCGCTCTCCACCTTCGGGACATAGGCCTTGGTCACTTCGACCTGCTTTTCGACCTGCGCCGCAGCCAACTGCGGCAGCACCGCCGCGAAGGCGGCCACTATCAGCATCTTCTTCATCGTCAGTTGAGTTTTGCGATTCGCGCCTTCGCTTCGTCCACGATGCCGTCGTCGGCAGGCGAATAACCGTCGGCGACACTCTGCCACGTTGCCCGGGCCTGGAAATTATCCCCTTTCTTCACATACACGTCGCCCAGCAGGATAAAGGCCTTGGCCAGCCAGTAGGCCTGCGGCTCCCGTTCGGAGAAGGCAAAGACCTCCTTTTCGGTCTTGTCCATGTCGCCGCTCCCGAACGTGGATTCGATCACGTAATAGGCAGCCTCGGAACCCTCTTTCGTGCGCACGTCCTTCGCCAGTTCGCGGTAGAGCTTCACGGCCTCGTCGCGGCGGCCTTCGGCGCGCAGCTGCCCGGCCCAGGCGTACTTCGCTTCGCGGAGCGCCGCGGCCCCCGCATCGTCGTGCCCGCAGACGTCGGCGGCCATCGCGGCGATCTTCGCCCCGTCGCCCCCGGCCACCGTCGCACGCACATAGCCCTTCATGGCCTCCTCGCGGCCCGTTTTGGTCGGCGCGGCGTCGTAAAGCCGGCGGTAGGCCGAGGCGGCCTCGTCCCAGCGTTCGTCGGCATAAGTCATCTCGGAGAGCTTCTCCAGCACGGCGACCGTGTACTGGGTCGTCCCCCGGTCGGCGAGCGCCGTGAGCGTCTCGATGGCCTCCCCGCGCTCGCCCGAGCGGAGGTAGCAGTCGCTCAAATAGTAGAGCGCGTCGGTTAGGTAATACCCCTTCGGATAGCTCTGCACATAGCTGCGCAGCGACTTCGCGGCAGCCTCCTGCTGTCCGTCGAGGTAGAGTTTCTGTGCCGCGGCGAACGACAGCGAGTCGCGCGAAAGGGCCGTCAGGTCGCTCTCCAGTCCGGCCTTGGCGGCGTAGTCGAAATAGGCGTCGGCGTCGCCCTGCGAAACGTAGATCTCGCGGATCGATTGCATCGCGCCCCTGGCTTCCGAGGAGTGGGGCGACGCCCCGACCACCCGATCGTAATACTTGAGCGACTTTTGCTTGTCGCCCAGATTCAGGTAGGCCAGCCCGAGGTCGGACAGCGCCTGCGTGCAGCGCGGCGACGACGGATAGGCGGCCACGAACTTTTCGAGCTGCGCGGCGCCCTCGGCATACTTCTCCTGCGCGATGTAGCTGCGTCCCAGCTCGTAGGAGGCTTCGTCGGCATAGTCGCCGCCCGAAGCGGCGATCTGCCGCAGGGCCTGCTGCTTCTGGTCCGTGCGGCCCAGGATGCCGAGCGTCACGGCCCGTTTGTAGCGGGCGTACTGCTGTTCGGGCGTCGCCAGGGCGATGGCTTTGTCATACTCCCCCACGGCCTCCTCGAAACGGCGGTCGGAATAGGCCGCGTCGCCCAACCGGTTGTAGGCGTCGGCGCGGTAACGGTCGCGCGGCGACCAGGCGGCGAGGAACTTTCGGAACGAAGCCTGCGCCTGCCCCAGGTCGTTGCGGTCGAAGGCGCAGTAACCGAGATTGTACCACGCCAGCGCATACTCCCGCTCGGTGCGGGGCGCACGCTTCAGGTAGGCGTTGTATTTGGCCGCCGCCACCGGGTAGTCGCCCTGTGCGAAGGCGATTTCACCCTGCCAGAAGGCATTCAGCGCGGTGTACTTGGGGCTGACGTTCACCGCGGCGGATTCCGTGAGGTAACGCTGCGCCGCACGCATGTCGCCCGCCTTGTAGGCCTCCAGAGCGCGGAAATAGGTGATCTTCTGCAACGCCGCGCGGATGTCGGCGTCGCCCGAGGGCATCTGTTTGATGGCCCTGTACGCGGCATCGTAGTCGCGGGAGTTGTAGTAAGCGGCGATCAGCAGCGCACGGGCCTCCTCCGCACGCGGCGACGAAGGATAGCGTTCGACATAGCGCGTCAGCACGTTGATCGCGCCGTTGAAGGCGCCGCCGCCCAGTTCGTACTGCAATTTGGCGTAGTTGAACAGCGCGTCCTCGGCCACCGTCGCGTCGAGCGACTCGTCGGAAGCCATCGCGAAAGCCTGCATCGCCGACTCCTTGTCCCCGGCGCGCAGGTAACAGTCGGCCAGGTGGTAGGAGGCGTTCTGCGTCAGCGCGTCTTCAGCGCCGCACGCCTTGCGCAGCCACTCCGCGGCCTCCGCATAGCGGGCCGTGCGGTAGAGCGAGAAGCCCTCCAGGTAGCTGGCGTCGCGGTCCATCTCCCCGCCGGCCTTCCGGAAAGCCGCGAGGTGCTCCAGCGTCCTGTTGAAATCCTCCAGCCGGAACCACGATTCGGCGACCACGCGCTCCAGCTCGGCGCGCCGCTCGGGAACGGCCCGGCGGGCCAGCGTCTCGCCGTTTTCGACCACATAGCGGTAGTTGCCCTCGCGGAACTCGATCTGCATGAGGTAATAGGGAACCACGTCGCGGTAGGCGTCGCTGCGCAGAAGCGCCGTGAAGGCCTGCTTCGCACGGCCGTAACGCCCTTCGGCGTAGTCGATATAGGCCTTGTAGTAACGGGCGTGATCGGCGTATTCGCTGCGGCTGCCGATGCGGTCGAAATAGTCGTACGCCTTCCGGTAGTCGCCCCCGGCGAACGCGACGTAGCCCATGCGGATGTCGTACTGCTCGCGGCGCGGCGCGCTCAACGCCTTGTAATCGGTCTGCGCGAAAGCCTCGCGGGCCTTTTCCATGTTCCCCGCGGCGCAGTAGAACGAACCGAGTGCGAAATGCACGTCGTTGGCGTAGACCGATTCGGGATAACGCTCCGCGAATTCGCGCAAGGCCCCTTCGGCATCGGGGCTGCCCAGCTCCACGGCGCAGGCGGCCAGGTAAAAATCCGCCTCCTGGGCCAGCAGGCGGTCCGAAGGCGTCAGCGCCGCCCTGACGCGCAGGAATTCCTGCCGGGCGTCGCTCCAGCGGCCGTAATCGAACAGGTCGCGGGCGCGCCCCGCGAGGGTCTCTATTTCAGGCCCGGCAGCCTGCGCGCCGAAGGCGCACGCCGCAAGGGCAAGGGTCAGCAATGAAATCCGGAATTTTCGCATATGCATTGTTTCACTAAATACGGGCAAATATACGAATTTTTGCCCATCCGCACACTACCAAAGGAACGGAATTTGCCCCTGGGTTATTGTTGAACACAAAAACCGAAATCCATGATTGAAAAAGTAACTTTACAGATGTCCGAAAACGGGAAATTCCGGACCGAAAACGGCACCGGATGCGACGCGATGAATCCCAAGACCCTGATGCTCTACGCCGCGGCGCAATGCTCCGCCCAGACGGCGCTGATGATCATGCAGAAAGAGCGCATCACGCCCAAACGCTTCGAAATCAGCTTTTCGGGCGATTTATCCGCCGAGACGGTTCAATCCGAAAGCGTATACCGCTCGTTCCATGTGGTTTACAACGTCGAATGCAGCTCCGAAGACGACCAGGCGAAAGTCGGCCGCGCACTGGAACTGACACACGAAAAGTACTGCGGCATGGTGCAGATGCTGCGCAGGATCGCACCCGTGTCGCGCGAGATCGCCGTGGTCAGCACCCAGCCGGCGAAGGCGTAGAACGCCCGGCGGCAGGAAAAAACGGCGGAGAGATTCTCCGCCGTTTTTCTATTGCGCCGTGATGCGCTGGTAGTCCGACACCGCCACGGCATAGTTGTAGTGCGCCCGGATGGCGTTCGAATAGAGCTGAATCCAGCTCAGCTGGGCTTGCAGGACGTCGAGGATCGTCGCCAGGCCTTCGCCGTAGGAATAGGTGCTGATGGAGAGGTTCTCGCCCGCGATGCGGAGGCTCTCTTCCGAGGCGTCGACCTGCGCGCGGCTCTGCACGAGGGCCGTCCAGCCGTTCATCTCCTCGCGCACGATGTCGTCGTGCACGAGCGCGGCGTTCCACTCCTGCTGCAACTGCACGGCGCGCGCGGCCCCCACGGCCCGGCGGCGTTCGCCCCAGTGGAAGATCGGCACGGAGAGTTTCACGAAAGCCGATCCGTCGACGTAGGTCGCACCCGTGCTGTTGGGGTAATAGGGCTGCCACATGCCGCCGACACCCACGCTCAGCTGCGGATTGAACGGCGCGCGGACGGCCCGGATTCCCGCCTCGGCCTGCTCCGAGCGCAGCCGTGCGGCGGCATAGTCGGGACGCCGCTCCAGCGCCTCGGCCGCCACGACCCGTCCGGGCATCGGCAGCGAGTCGCGGATGTCCTGCGCGAGCTGTACGCCGAGCGCGGCGTCGGTTCCGCGGAGGATGTTGAAGTTGTGGAGCGCGACCTCGTAACTCTGCTCGGCGCTCACGAGCGAATATTCGGCCTCGCTCAACCGTGCGTCGATCATCAGCACGTCGCCCTTGGCGATATAACCCTCCGAAAAGCGGCGGTCGACGACCTCCTTGAGCGAACGGATGATCGCGACATACTGCCGCATCGAGGCGGCATAGAGTTCCACGGCCGAGAGGTTCCAGTAGGCGTAGTCGGCGGCATAGCGCACGTCGAGGCGCGAAAACTCCTCGTCGCACAGCGCGATGCCGTAGTCCAGTTCGGCCTGCCGGGCCGCGGCCCGCACCGCACCGCCGCCGTAGACGGTCTGCACCAGCTGCGGCAGGAGGCTGAACGTCCAGCGTTCCACGCCGTCGAAATGGCGCACGGTCGCCGTGAAACTGCCGTCCATCGCGAGCCGCGGCAAGTAGCCCGTGCGGGCCTGCCCCGCCGTCTCGGCCGCCGCATCGCTCTTCGAGGCGGCGATC
Source organism: Alistipes shahii WAL 8301 (assembly GCF_025145845.1). Taxonomy (NCBI): domain Bacteria; kingdom Pseudomonadati; phylum Bacteroidota; class Bacteroidia; order Bacteroidales; family Rikenellaceae; genus Alistipes; species Alistipes shahii. The sequence continues at coordinate 186,475 of NZ_CP102253.1, forward strand.
TTCAGCTGCCAGCTGTAATCGGCGACGGCAGCGCGGTAGTCGGCGAGCGAAGTCTGCCCCAGCACCGGGACGCAGAGCCAAAGGGCGATTATCGAAACTGTTATCTTCATGGCTTGCGGATATTGTAGAACAGCGCGTAGACCACCGGCAGGACGCAGACCGTCAGCAGCGTGGCGACCAGCAGTCCGCCCATGATCGTGGCGGCCATCGCGCCGAACATCGAGTCGAACAACAGCGGCAGCATGCCCAGAATGGTCGTTCCCGAGGCCATCGCCACCGGGACGATACGGCTGCGCGTCGCAGAGGTCAGGGCCTCGTAGGGGTCTTTGCCCGCGGCCCGCAGCACGCCGATCTGCTCGACGAGCACCACGGCGTTCTTGATGTTCATGCCGACGAGTCCCAGCAACCCCAGCAGGGAGAAAAAGTTGAACACCTTGCCCGTGACGGCCAGTCCCAGCACCACGCCGATGAAGATCAGGGGGATCATCAGCAGAATGACGACCGGCTCGCGGTAGTTGCGCAGCAGCAGCAGCAGGACGATGAGGATGAGCACCAGCGTCAGCGGCATGTATTCGGCCAGCGCCTCGTTGGACTCCTGCTGGCTCTCCTGCTCGCCGAAGACCTTCATCGAGTAGCCTTCGGGAAGTACCACGGCGCGGTCCACCGAATCGCGCAGCGCGGCGAACAACTGCATGGTGTTGACCCCGCGGCCCGGGTCGCATTGGGCCTTCATCACCCGCTGGCGGTTGAAACGCTTGATGACGCCCGGCCGGAAATCGAAACGGAATCCGTCGGTCGCCTGCTCAATCGAAAAGACCTTGCCCGAAGGATTGAAGATCGGCAGGGCCTGCAAATTGGTCAGGTTATACGAACCGATGTTCTCGTCTTTCAGAAGGATCGGCATGAACTGGTCGCCCTCGCGGTATTCGCCCAGCGTGTAGCCCTGCGTGGCGATGGTGATGCCGCGGGCCATCTGGCTGCGGGTGACGCCGATGCGCTGGCCCTTCATCTGCGAGTAGACCGGCTGCCACATCGGCACGCGGTTGCCCCAGCCGTTGCGGATGTTTACGGCTCCGGGGGTGTGCCACATCACCTCTTCGGCCCGGGCCGCGAGACGGCGCAGCGTGTCGACGTCGTCGCCGATGAAGCCGAATTCGATGGCCGCGTCGGGCACGGGCGAGAGCTTGAAGAGCGACGAGCGCAGCCACACGTCGGGAAAATTCGCGGTGACATAGGCGTTGAAACGCTCCTCGACAGCCTCGGTCTGCCGCTTGTCGTGCAGTTCGACGAGGATGTTGCCGAAATTGGGACGCATCGAGACGCTGCTGCTGGCCAAGTAATAGCGCGGCGGCGTCGACCCGAGCGTCATCGAGACGGTCTTCACCTCGGGCTGCGCGCGCAGCCACTCCTCCATGGCGAGCAGATTACGCTCCGTATCGCGGATATTATACCCGTCGGGCAGCAGCACGTCGGCCCGGAAATAAGGTTTGTCGAGCGACGGAAAGAAGTTCTGGGGCATCAGCCCCATGACGACCAGCGACAGGACGAACAGCCCCGCGACCGTCGCCGTGACGGCCCACCGCCACCGCAGCAGGGCGGCCAGCAGGCGGTCGAAGGCGCGGTAGAAGCGCGTGTCGTAGGGATCGCCGGCGACAGGTTTCACCTTGAGCATGAAATTGCCGAACAGCGGCGTCTGCGTCAGGGCCAGCACCCAGCTCAACAGCAGCGAGAGGGCCAGCACGACGAACAGCGGCTTGACGATCTCGGCCACCGACGAGGGGGCGAGGTACAGCGGCAGAAACGAGAATATGGCGATCAGCGTGGCCCCCAGCAGGCTCCACCGCGGGGCGTTGGCTCCGTCAACGACGGCGCTACGGCGTGCCACGCCCCGCAGCATGGCCTGTTGTGCATTGTCGGTGACGACGATGGCGTTGTCGACGAGCATGCCCATCGCGATGATGAAACCGGCCAGCGAGGTGCGGTTCAGCCCCTCGCCCAGAAATTGCATCAGGAGCAGCGTGCCGCCGATCGAGAAGAGCAGCGAACTGCCGATCAGCACCCCGGCGCGGAAGCCCATGACGAGCATGATGATCAGAATGACGATCGCAACCGACTCGGCGAGGTTGAGAATGAATGTGGAATTGGCCTCCCGGGCGATGCGGTTCTCGGGATAGAGCACCGTCAGCTCCATGCCCAGCGGCATCTGCCGCGTGAGCGAAGCCAGCAGAGATTCGATCTCCGCACCGGTCTTCACCACGTCGACGCCCTCCTCGGTCGAGACGCCGATGCCCACGGCGCGGCGGCCGTCGACGCGCATCATCGTCTGCGGCGGCTCGGCGTAGCCCCGCTCGACGCGGGCGATGTCGCCCAGGCGGTACTGTTTGCCCGAAGAGGAGATCAGCAGCTGGTCCGAAAGGTCGTCGAGCGTCTTGTAGGTTCCGTCCTCGAGAATCTGTATCTGGAGTTTTCCGGCCTGCTTCTCGCCGCTGTCGACGATGGAATTCTGCTGGCCGATGGTCGCGACGATAGTTTCGGGACGGATGGCGAAATTGGCCAGCGTCGCCATGCTGACATAGACGTTCACCACGGGCGTCTGTTCGCCGTAAAGGGCCACCTTCTGCACGCCGTCGACCGTCACGAGCGCCGTTTTGAGCCGCTGCGCCCAGTCGCGCAGTTCGGACCAGGTGAAGCCTCCGTCGACCGAAAGCCCGTAGTAGATGCCGTACACGTCGCCGAAATCGTCGGCGACGGTCACCGCCGAAGCCCCCGCGGGCAGGCGCGGCTGGACGTTGAGCACCTTGCGGCGCAGTTCGTCCCACAATTGCGGAATTTCGGAGGCGGGTGTGGCCGGGTCCAGTTCGACCTGTATCTTCGAAAGCCCGTAATAGGATTCCGAAGTGATTTTATGCACGCGGCGCATCGACTGCACCTCGCGTTCGATAGGCTCGGTGACGAGTTCTTCGACCTGCTGCGGCGTAGCCCCGGGATAGGAGCAGACCATCGACGCGATTTTGATCACAAAGGCCGAATCCTCTTTCTTTCCCAGCGTGGCGAAGCCCAGCGCTCCCCCGGCCAGCAGGACGAAGAGGAAGAACCAGATCACCTTGGCGCTGCGCAATGAATATTCGGGCAGGTTCATGGCGGCGTCAGTTTAAGATGCGGACCCGTTCGCCCTCGCGCAGCTGGTAAACGCCCGCCGTGACGACCCGTTCGCCGGGCGCAACGCCGCTGTCGATAACCACCCGGTCGCGGCCGAACAGCTCCCCGAGCGTCACCTCGCGGCGCATGACGCGGTCGCCCGCGCCGACGATCCAGACGTAGGTCCCGCCCCCGGCCGGGGCGTAGACGGCCGAAACGGGCAGCGACACGGCATCGGGAACGGGATCGGCGCTCAACATGGTGATCGTGCACGACATGCCGGGCGAGATGCGGTAACGGGCCGGATCGGGGTTTTCGAGGGTCAGCGACACGGGGAATCCCGAGGCGTCGGACGAGGTTTCGACATACTCTTTCAGGCGGGCCGGAATGGCCGCGCCCCGGTAGTTGTCGAACGCGACGGTAAAGCGCGTGGAGCTGTCCCGCAACAGCGGCAGCGCGTTTTCGGGCAGCGTGAACTGGACGGTCGAGGTGACGGGATTGACCAGCCGGAGAATCGGCTGTCCGGCCTGCACGCGTTCGAAATTATCGACGTACTTGCGCTCGACGACCCCGGCGAACGGAGCCTTCAGGCGGGTGTCCTTCAGCAGGTCGAGGGTGTTCTCGTAGGTCGAGCGGGCCTGCGCATAGCGCGTCGCGGCCGCTTCGGCCTCCTGCCGCGACACCGCCTCGTGCTCCAGCAGCCGCTGCATGCGCTGCTGCTGCGAGCGGGTCTCCTCGAAGGCCGAGCGGGTCGCCGCGACCTGCAACTCGATGTCCCGGGGGTCGAGTTCGGCGAGCAGCTCCCCCTTCTTCACGCCCGCGCCCTGCGAAACGGGCACGTCGAGGACCTGCCCCGCCACCTTGAAGGCGAGGTTCACAGCGTCGTCGGGAGTAGCCATGCCGGCGAAATCCTTGTCGATAAGTCCCGCGCCGGCAGCCGTCGCCACCTTCACGGGGCGTACCACCGCAGGTGCGGGCGTCTTGCGGGAACACGCCCCGGCAAGCAGGGCGATCGCTAAAATGGGGATGATTCGCATACGAAAAAAGTTGACACCGTTTCCGGCGTCAACTTTCATACCAGCGTCCCGCAGGATGCCCCTACGGACGAATATCGCGACAGTTCTTTTTAGAGGTGATGGTTCCGTCGTCCAGCACGACAAGCCCGTTATCGGCGCGGAGCATGGTTTTCATCGTCGAGGTGTCGATGTTGTAGCACCGCACCTCCACCGTGCCGAACTCGTGCCACGTGACGCCGTAAAGCGGATCGGGCGTCAGGCAGACCACGTGCGCACCCTCCTCACGGGCGCGCTCCGCAAGCCGGGCCATGCGCCGTGCGCACGAACGCGGCAGGCGGTCGAAAGCCGTGACACAGAGCATGTAAACCCGCCCCGGCATCGTCAGCACCTCCTCCGTGGCGTCGCCCTCGGCGTCGCGCAGGGCGAATTCGCTCACAAGAGGTCTCACGGCCGGGACTTCGCTCGTGGTGCGGGTGTCGACCCACTCCCACTTTTCGGCATCCTGCCACTCGGTGTCTTCCAGCGAGAACTCGCGCTCGCGGCCCGTCCGCCTGTTGCGGTATACCAGCACGGTTTCCGACTCGCCCGGCTCGACGATGGGAGCCTGCATCGCCTCGCGGATATTGACCCCGACCTTATAGGGCAGGAAATCCACGAGCGGCAGGTGGATGTAACAGTAATAGCCGAGGTACATCGCCAGAAAGAAGAACGTGCAGGTAAGCACGATCTCCAGCGGTTTGAAGGCGAAAATCTTGTCGGGCCGGTAACGCCACCACACCACGAAGGCCATCGGCAGCAGCACGACGTTCTTGACGAAAGTCTCCCACGGGGTAAGTTTCAGCGCCTCGCCGAAGCACCCGCAGTCCTCGACGGGGATGAGCGTGGCGCTCAACAGCGTCAGCAGCGTGAAGAAAACCATCGACAGCACGGCGAAGATCGAAATCAGCCGGATACGGACCTTGAACAGCAGCATGCAGCCCATCATCAGCTCCGCGCCGCACAGCCAGATCGAAAAGACCATCGCCCCGGGCTGCAGGTAGTCGAGTCCGTAGATCGAAAGATACTCGTTGACCTTCAGCGCCGTGCCCCACGGATCTATCACCTTCGTGAAACCCGAAACGATGAACGTGCAGGCGAGGATCAGCCGGCAGACGTTGGCCGCGATTTTGAAAGTCCGGGTCTTTCTCATCGCGCGTCGAGTATCGGGGCCAGCACGGCCCGTATTTTTTCGAAATTATGTTCGGGCGAACCCATCGCCCCCGACGGATCGCTGCAATCGACCACACGCAGCGAATCGTCCTTCGCCGCGGCGGCGAGGTACACCTCGCGCACGCGCCGTTGCAGGTCGAGAGCGTCTTCGTGAATGTCCCGGCTGCCTTGCAGGTAGTCGCGGTCGTCTCCCTCGCGGACCTCCGTGAGCTTTCGTTCGGTGAAGGCGAACGGCACGTCGAGGAACAGCGACAGATCGGGGCGCGGCAGGTCGTTGTAACCGAATTCCAGGTCCAGAATCCACTGCGCGAGGCGGTCGCGCCGCTCGCCGGCAGGTAGTTTCGCACACTGGAAACCCACGTTCGAATAGACGTAACGGTCGAGGACCACGGCTTTGCCTTCGGCGATCCACGCCCGGATCTGCGGGCCGGCCGCCGCCCGGTCGCCCGCGAAGAGCAGGGCCACCAGATAGGGGTCGACTTCGTTCACGCCGCCGAATTCGCCGCGCAGAAAGCGGGCGATCAGTTCGCCGTAGACCGGCGCATCGAAACGCGGAAAATGAACGTATTCGCTCTCCACGCCACGTTCTGCGAGCAACTGGCGCAACATCCGGATCTGGGTCGACTTGCCCGCTCCGTCCAAGCCTTCGAGTACGATGAACATAGGTAGTAGTTTTTAATTTTCAGTTGCGCAGCATCTTCACGGCCCGTTCGACCCCGGCGGCCAGCGCATCGGCCTCCGCAAGCGTATTGTACAGCGCGAACGAGGCCCGGCACATGCCCGTCGTCCCGTAGTGGTCCATCACCGGCTCGGCGCAGTGCTGGCCCGTGCGGACCGCAATGCCCAGCTTGTCGAGAATCATCCCCATATCGTAGGGATGCACCCCCTCGACATTGAACGAGAGGATGGCGCATTTGCCGGGCGCCGTGCCGTAAATCCGCAGTCCGCCGATCCCCTCCAGCCGCTCCGTGGCGCGGCGCAGCAGCGTCTCCTCGTGGGCTTCGATCTCCGCAGGGTCGAACCGCTGCATGAACTTCACCGCCTCGCCCAGTCCGATGGCGCCCACGAAATTGGCCGTTCCGGCCTCGAATTTCAGCGGCACGGGGGCATAGGTGGTCTTCGCGAACGTCACCGTGTCGACCATGTCACCGCCGCCCATGAACGGCGGCATCCGTTCCAGCAGTTCGCGCTTGCCGTACAGCACGCCGATTCCCGTCGGCCCGTAGAGTTTGTGGCCCGAGAAGGCGTAGAAGTCGCAGTCCATCGCCCGGACATCGACCCCGCCGTGAACCACGCCCTGACAGCCGTCGACAACGACAACGGCCCCCGCGGTATGCGCCGCTTCGACCACCGTCCGCAGGTCGGGCCGCGTGCCGAGCGTGTTGGACGCCTGCGTGACGGCCACCACGCGCGTACGTTCGTCCACGAGCGACGGCAGGAGGTCCGTGCGCAGCGCTCCCGCCTCGTCGAACGGAAGCACGCGGATTTCGGCCCCCTTGCGTTCGGCCAGCATCTGCCACGGCACGATGTTCGAGTGGTGCTCCATCTCGCTGACGAGGATGTTGTCCCCCGCTCCGACGAAGGCGTCGCCCCAGGCGTAAGCCACCGTGTTGAGCGACGCCGTGGCGCCCGCCGTGAAGACGATCTCCTCCTTCGCGGCCGCCCCGACGAACGCAGCGATCCGCTCCCGGGCGGCTTCATACAACACCGTCGCCTCCTCCGAGAGGAAATGCACCCCGCGGTGAATGTTGGCGTTCAGCTCCCGGTGAAGGCGATCGACCGTCTCGATCACCGTCCGGGGTTTCTGGGCCGTAGCCCCGCTGTCGAGGTAAACCAGCGGCTTGCCGTAGACTTCGCGGTGCAGGATCGGGAACTCCTCCCGTATTTTTTCAACGTCGAACATTTCTCACAGGGTTTCGATTTTCGCCGCGGCCCGTTCCAGGATCGCCCCGCACAGCGGCTCGATGCCGCAGCGGGTCACCACGTCGCCGACGAATCCCTCGATCTGCAACCGCCGGGCCTGGGCTTCGCTCAAACCGCGCTGGCGCATGTAAAGTATCGCCTCGGCATCCATCTGCCCCACCGTCGCGCCGTGCGAGCATTTCACGTCGTCGGCGTAGATTTCCAGCTGCGGCTGGGTCGTGATGCGGGCCGTCCGGCTCAACAGGATGTTGCGGCTCTGCTGCCGGGCGTCGGTGCGCTGGGCGTCGGGGGCCACGTAGACCATTCCGCAGAACTCGCCCACGGCCTGCCCTCCGGCGACCCCCTTGACGTAGGAGTCGCTGCGGCAGTCGGCGACGTTGTGCGCCGTGTGCAGTTTCAGCACGCAATGCTCTTCACCCGCGGCGAGGAACACCCCGCCCAGCTCGTTTTCGGCATCCGCACCGTCGAGGTCGATGCGGTACGAAGCGTTGGCGCTCGACAGCAGCGCCGTCGTCAGGCGGCAGCGGCTGCGGGCGGCCTGCTTCACCGAGACCTCGGCGAACGCCTCGGCCGTGAACAGTTCGGTCAGCTCCAGCTGCGCCCCTTCGGCCAGCGTCAGCGTCAGCGACGACACGTCGGGTGCGGTATGCAGCACGACGATCCGCGCCGAAGCGCCCGCCGCGGCCTCCACGCGCAGATGCCGGGGATCGACCGCCGCAAAGGGTTCGGCCTCGGCCCCGGCGATGCGGAGCACCTCGCCGTCCGCCGCGCGGAACCCGCGGATGATGTCGGGAATCGTCTCCATCACTTGTCGTATTCGTTGATCAGCCAGTCGTACCCCTCTTTTTCGAGCTTGAGGGCCAGCGACTTGTCGCCCGAATGGATGATGCGGCCCTTGTAGAGCACATGCACCACATCGGGCACGATGTAATCCAGCAGACGCTGGTAGTGGGTGATGACCACCGTGGCGTTGTCCGCCCGGTGGAGTTTGGTGACGCCCGTGGCGACGATGCGCAGGGCGTCGATGTCGAGCCCCGAGTCGGTCTCGTCCAGGATCGCCAGCTTCGGATCGAGCATCGCCATCTGGAAAATCTCGTTCTTCTTCTTCTCGCCGCCCGAGAAGCCTTCGTTCACGGCCCGCGAGGTGAGTTTCGACGAGAGTTCCACCACGGCGCTCTTCTCGCGCATGAGTTTCAGGAATTCGGCGGCCGAAAGCGGCTCCTCGCCGCGGAACTTGCGCTGCTCGTTGACGGCCAGCTTCATAAAATTGGCCATCGTGACGCCCGGGATCTCCACCGGATACTGGAAGCCCAGGAACAGCCCCAGCCGTGCCCGGTCCTCGATGGGCATCGACAGCAGGTCGCGGCCCAGAAACTCGGCCGACCCTTCGGTGACGGTGAACTTTTCATTGCCCGCCAGCACCGACGCCAGCGTCGACTTGCCCGAACCGTTAGGTCCCATGATGGCATGCACCTCACCGGCCTTCACTTCGAGGTCGATGCCCCGGAGAATCTCCTTGCCGTCGACCGAGGCGTGCAGATTTTTTACCTTTAACATATCATCAACTTACTATTATTCTCGTTTCCTTTTTTCGCTCTCGCAGGTCGTTTCCACGGCGTTCCGCCGTGTTTGCAAGCCTGACCCTACCCTAAACCCCTCCCTCGGGAGGGGCTTATCGCATGCGACCGGATTGCAGACGCAAACAGCAAACTACCCTACGCTGCCTTCCAACTGGAGAGCCAGCAGTTTTTGCGCCTCGACGGCGAATTCCATCGGCAGTTTGGCCAGCACCTCGCGGGCATAGCCGTTGACGATCAGCCCCACGGCGTCTTCCGTCGAGAGTCCGCGCTGGTTGCAGTAGAACAGCTGGTCGTCGGAGATTTTCGAGGTCGTGGCCTCGTGCTCCACCACACCCGTCGGGTTGCGCACGTCGATCACCGGGAAGGTGTGCGCCCCGCACTTGTCGCCGATCAGCAGCGAATCGCACTGCGAGTAGTTGCGGGCGTTCTCCGCCCCCTTCGCCACACGGACCATGCCGCGGTAGGAGTTCTCGCTCCGGCCCGCCGAAATGCCCTTCGAGACGATGCGGCTGCGGGTGTTGCGGCCGATGTGGATCATCTTCGTACCCGTGTCGGCCTGCTGGAAATTGTTGGTCATGGCCACCGAGTAGAACTCCCCGACGGCGTTGTCGCCGGCGAGGATGCAGCTCGGGTATTTCCACGTGATCGCCGAACCCGTCTCGACCTGCGTCCACGACAGCCGGGCGTTCTCTCGGCAGATGCCGCGCTTGGTGACGAAGTTATAAATGCCGCCCCGGCCCTGCTTGTCGCCGGGATACCAGTTCTGAACGGTGGAATACTTCACCTCGGCGTCCCGCTCGACCACGATCTCGACCACGGCGGCGTGCAGCTGGTTCTCGTCGCGCTGCGGCGCGGTGCACCCTTCGAGGTAGCTCACGTAGGCGCCCTCGTCGGCCACGATCAGCGTGCGTTCGAACTGCCCCGTGCCGGCGGCGTTGATGCGGAAATAGGTCGACAGCTCCATCGGGCAGCGCACTCCCTTGGGGATGTAGCAGAACGAGCCGTCGGAGAAGACCGCGGCGTTCAGCGCAGCGTAGAAGTTGTCGGTATAGGGCACGACGCTCCCGAGGTATTTTTTCACCAGCTCGGGAAAGTCGCGCAGCGCCTCGGAGATCGAACAGAAGAGGATGCCCTTCTCGGCCAGCACCTCCCTGAAAGTGGTCTTGACCGACACGGAGTCCATCACGGCGTCGACCGCGACGCCCGCAAGAGCCATCTGCTCTTCGAGCGGGATGCCCAGTTTGTCGAACGTGCGCTTCAGCTCGGGGTCGACCTCGTCCATCGAACCGAGCTGCTTTTTGGGCTTGGGAGCCGCGTAGTAGATAATGTCCTGAAAGTCGATCGGGGGGATCGTCAGGTGGGCCCAGGTCGGAGGCTCCAGCGTCAGCCAATGGCGGTAGGCCGCCACGCGCCGCTCGGTCATCCACTCCGGCTCGCCCTTTTTGGCGGAGATCAGCCGCACGACCTCCTCCGAAAGACCCTTGCCGATGGTTTCGGTTTCGATGTCCGTCGTGAAGCCGTACTTGTATTCCTGCTCTCCGATATTCTCCAGTATGTTTTTCTCGTTTTCTGCCATTACAAGCGAAATATCATGCAAAGATACAAAATTCCATTTACATTTTTACCATCTCCCCTGCAAATCCGGTTCCGCAACGGTCAAACGGCAAAAAAGAGGCGCGGAATGTTCCGCGCCTCTTTCATGCGAAGCCTTCCGGCTACCTGGTGTATTCGATAACGACCTTGCCGATCTCGATGTTGGTAGAAGTATCGGAAAAGCCGATGCGGAAATCGGAAGCATCGACGCCGGCCGCCGCGAAATCGAAGGAGATCGTGCTCGAATTCGTTCCGGTCGGTTCCGTGGCGGCCAGAACCGTCGCGGAGGTTCCGTAGGTGCATGTCAGCAGCTCGGGCTTGCGGGCCGAATTGGGATTGATCGTGATCTTCCGGATTTTACCCATATCCGATGCCGCCACATGGGTCTCGGCCTTGCCCTTGTTGAAATACCACACGATGTTCTTCGTATCGCTGGTGCTGTAATAGATATTGCCCGTGAAGGTGATCGCGCTGGTCCCGGTATCGTCGGTCGCCGTCCACGTGCTGTCGCCGGCAGCCCAGCTGGTCGGCAGGCCCGTGATGTTGGACGAGAGCACACCCGCCGTGGCCGACAGGGTCATCGTATAGTCGGTTCCCGCGTCGCCGCCGCCCGAGCCGCCGTCGGAGACATACTCGATGCTGTAAAAGCGCAGTCCGTTGATCGTAGAATAGACGTAGACTGTGGTTTCGCCCGTCACCGCGATGTCGAATTCACAGGTCGTAGGCTCCCCGCTGCCCGATCCGGCCTCCTTGCTCTGCGCTCCGGCCGCATCGTCGCCGATCTGAACCGTTACGGAACGTCCGTCCGTAGCTGCGCCGCTGCCCGTATTCGACGCCACGACCTTCAGTTTGCCCGAGGCGGAAGCCGTGAACGAGAAACTGCGGACCGAAGCCGTGCCTTTGCCGCCGGTCTGGATATAGCTGACGCCGCTGCTCGTTCCGCCGCGGAAGCTCGATCCGCCCGAAAGGATGCGCAGGCCGTCGATCGTCTCGTCGAGATCGGTCAGACCGGCGCTGCCGGCAGCCGTGAGACGTGCAATCAGGTCGCTGAAAGCCGACGAGGAGAAGTCCCATGCGAAGTTGTCGCCGCCCGGACCCGAAGCCTCAACGACGGTCAGCCTGGCCGTACCGGCATCGGAGGCCTGCGCCGAAGCGTCGGCGGGGTTGGCGACCACCGAGATCGCGTACTCGCCCGCGGCAAGCCCTGCGACCGTCGCGGCCGCGATCGTATAGGAGGTCCCGGTTACGTTCTCGGAAGCTCCGCCGTTGAAGCTGACGTCATACGACGCAGCCCCGTCTACGGCATCCCAGGAAGCCGTCACTTCGGTCTGATCGCCTCTGGTGACCTTCGCCGGGGTGACCTTCACCGCGGGAGCCGCCAGTTTGGTGTCGGCGACCGTCAGCGCGGCGGTTCCGGCCGGCGATGGTTTGTAGAGGTAGTCGGAAACGGCTGCCGCGGTGACGGAAATCGTGTACGTGCCGGGTTTGAGTCTGGCGACGGTCTCGGCCGGAACGGTCATCCGGGTCGCCGAAACGGTCTCCGAAAGGCGCACGACCTCCTCGGCCTCGCCGTTGAGCGTCGTCAGCGCAAGGCGGTAGGTGTAGGTCGCGGCGTTGGGAACGGCTGCCCACGAGAAGGTCACCCCGGTGTTGTCACCCTTGGTCACGGAGGCGGGATCGGCCGTCACCACGGGAGCGTCGAGCGGCGTGGCGTTCTGCCCCGGAGCCTCGGCGCCCTCGTACCAGCCGATGCTGTAAATGTGATTGATCGTCGCGTCGGTCCAGATCGAAACCTTCGCCGAAGCCGGAATGCCCGGGCAGGGAATGTACACTTTGCCGCGGTTGTCGGCCGTGGGGGCCTCGACCGGCCCGAAGCTCTTGCCCAGCGCATCGACGTGGGCGTAGAAGTTGCGCCCTGCGCCGTTGGCATAGCAGTCGATGGCGATCACGCCCTCGCCCACGACGGAGAACTGCACGGCGCGCTGCGAAGGCGCCTCACCCTCCTTGACGGTCGATTTGCCGCGCAGGTCGAGGTAGTTGCAGCCGTAGTCGGCATCTTCGCGTATCTCGACGTTCTTGCCCGAAGCGGCCAGAATCGTAAGGCCGTCGATGGTCTGGTCGGTCTCCCAGCTGACGGGCTGCCAACCCGTCGTGAAGTCCCAGAGACTGGACTGCCCCAGCGTCGTGACGACCAGACTGCCCGACTCGACACCGGCGATGTAGACCGAAATCGAATACTCGGTCCGCGCCTTCAGCCCCTCGAAGGTATAGGTGTGCGCGGCGACCTCGGCATCGGTCAGCGTAACGTTGCGCTCGTCGTCGCCGCCTGTCAGCACGAGGCTCGTAACCTGCCGGTCGGCGCCCCACGCGAGGGTGATCCTCGTCGCGCCCTTGTCGACGACGTCCACGTCGATCTTGTCCGAAGCGACGAACGAGATCGTACCGCGCACGGCCTCGTCGCGCAGCAGCCCGACGGTGTACGACGTGCCGGTCACAAGCCCGGTCAGCTCGTATTCGCCGGCGGCGATTTGGGCAGAGGTGAGCTTGACCAGCCCCACGTCGGGCGTGACGTCGAGGTGCGTGACGTTCGAGCCGGCGACCCAGCGCAGCATGGCCGTCGTGGCCGTCACGTCGCCGTCGCCCATCTTGCCGTCGTTCAGGAACAGGTTCTCGACACCCGTGGCGAACGCGCAGGCCGCGGGCTTCGAATCGGCGACGCCCGCACGCTGCGAGACGGCGACCAGTTCGGCGATCCATTCACGGTTGCCGGGCAGCTCCCGAAACGAGTATTCCATCGTCTTGACGGTGTTTCCGTCGCCGTCGAGCGGGGCGATCAGGTCCACCTGGTCGTAAACGCCGCCCTCGCCGTCGGCGTAGGAGAGCGTCAGCGTGTAATCCGCTATTCCGGCCATGACCGTCCACGAGAAGGTCACGTTGACGTTGTTGGACAACGTATGGGTGAAGTTCAGCGGGGAGAACTCGCGGCCGTAGGCGATGTCCTCGATGATCCCGTCGGGGTCCGAACAGCCGTGAAGCGACGCCGCACCGGCGAAGAGCGTCACGAGCAGCAGGAATTTATTGATGATCGTTTTCATGCGTTTTCTTGTTTTTTCCTTTTTCAGAACGCTATTGCATCGGGTAACCGTAATCGTTAACCAGCAGGCTGTTGGTGGTGATCGACTGCTTGAAAAGCGGCCAGAACATATGCACGTCGGGATCGTACTGGTAGATCATGTCGATGCGCGCCGCGGCGGTCGTGCCGCTCTTGATATACTCCTCCTCGGTCGTGCCGTCGGTCTTCTTCGACGTGAAGAGCGTCCAGCCCGTGCCTTCAGGCTCGCCGGCCTCGCCGAAATCGAGTCCGTGGAGCTGCACCGTCTCGCCGTCGGCGTCGTACTTGTAGTAGACCTTCGAGCCGATAAGGTCGAATTCATAGGTTTTGCCCGTCAGTTCCGACGTGTAGGGCGTGTGGTCGAGCATGGCCTTCATCTTGTTCTTCGCATCGTCGAGCGACGCCTTGAGCAGGCCCCAGCGGATCAGATCCTGCTTGCGGATCTGCTCGCAGCTGAATTCGAGCATGCGCTCCCTGTATATGGCCTTGAACATGGCGTCCTTCGAGCCGATGCCCTCAAGGTATTTATCCACCGCCTCGTCGGACTTGAAGGCGCGGTAGCGGACCTTGCGCAGCTGCGTCTTGGCGTAGGGCAGGTCGTTCAGTTCGTTGGCTGCCTCGGCGGCCATCAGCAGCACGTCGGCATAGCGCATCACGATCGGCTTGATGCCGCAGTCGTTGCCCGAGATGACCTCGTCCATCCATTCGTAGCGGTATTTGCCGCTGTACCATTTCTGGATGTTCTCCAACTCCTGCCTGCCGCCGTTCCAGCGGAAGGGCACGCAGGAGATGTCGCGGCGGCGGTCGTTCCTGTCGTACTCGTAGTAGAGCGTGGGAAGCGGGCCGATCGTGCCGCCGGCATTCGCCTTGCCGCAGTACTTATCCGCCGTGTAGTGCTTGACGGCGTAATTGTTCATCCACTGGCCGCGGTTGTCGGCAAAGGGGATCACGAAGAGCGTCTCGCCTCCGGCCGCGACCTCGCGCTTCATCATGCCGCGCCAGATCTCCTCGAACGAGCCTTCCAGACCCACGCAGGCATTCTCCTTGGCGATGACCTCCTTGCAGGCGTCGAGCGCCTTCGTGTAGAGGGCGCCGTCGCCCCACGCCTGCCCGCTTTCGGTGAGCCTGCTGCGACGGTTCTGCCCGACATTGCCCGTACCGATCTGCCCCTCGTCGGGACGCTGCGAATACCCGGCGGCCGAGAGGCACACGCGGGCCAGCAGTCCGTAGGCGAACGCCTTGTTGACACGGGTGGTGAGTCCCGTTTTGCCGGACTCGTTGGGCCAGTAAACGTAATTCACGGCCTCCTCCAGATCGGAGATGATCTGCCGGTAGATGACATCGCGGTCGCTCTTGGGCTTGATGACGTCGCCCGTCTCGCCGATGGGCTGGAAACGCGCAGGAACGTCGCCCCAGGCCTTGACGAGGTCGTGGTAATAGAGCGCGCGCAGCACCAGCGCCTCGCCCAGCAGGTAACGCATCCCGGCATTGTTCTCCACGTTGCCGTACTTGCGCAGGCCGGCGATGGCCAGATTCGCGTTCTCGATGGCGGTGTAGGCCAGGGCGAACTGGCCGCTGCTCTCGTTGAGCTGGCTGTTCGCATCGTCGTACGACGCGTTATAGGAGTAGATCAGCGTCTTGGTGTCGGTGGGTTTGTCGGGCGACGCGCCTACGTACCACTCCGTGTCGCTGTTGGCCCCGTAGTAGATCAGCCAGCGGTTGCGGTAGGATTTGTCGACGCCGAACTGGCGGTAAATGTTCATAACGGCCGCCTCGGCATAGGTCTCGTTCGAAAACATGGTCTCCGAATCGGACGACGAGGACGAACGGGTGTCCAGCAGGTCTTCGCCGCACGAGGTGGCCAGCAGGCCGGTGCAGGCAAGGATATAGATTAACTTTTTCATCGTTGGATTGTTTTCTGTCGGTTGAAGGTTAGAAGCTGATGTTCGCACCGAAAACCCACGAACGGCTCTTCGGATAGGCCGAGTAGTCGACGTTTGGGGTCATGGGCGTCGCGCGGCGCGTGTCGACCTCGGGATCGAAACCGCTGTACGGCGTCCAGCAGAAGAGGTTCGTGCCCGTCGCATAGAGACGCACCTTGTTGATGCGCACCTTGCGCGTCCAGCTCGCGGGCAGCGTGTATCCGACCGTCAGCGACGAAAGACGCAGGAACGAAGCGTCCTCCAGCAGCCAGCTGTGAACGACCGTCTGCGGCATGTAGGGCGACCACATGTTCGTCGCGGCGTTGGCGGCGGCCAGCTCGGCAGGATCGGTGATCAGGGCGCCGGTCTCCCAGTTGACGTTGGTCCAGCGTTTGCCCAAAGCCATCGCGTCCGAAAGGTTGCGGATGACGCCCTTGCCCGTGTACTTCTGCGACGAGGTGAACTCGACGTTGTTGGCATTGAAAACCTTATTGCCGTAAGAATAAGTGAAGTTGGCGGCCACGTCGAAACCATAGGCATAGGCCGAGAGCGAGAAACCGCCCGTGAACTTGGGCTGCACGTTGCCGATCTTTCCCTGAACGGGCGTACCGTTCTCATCGCAGAGCAGTTTGAGCGAGCCGGGACGCATGTCGCCCACCACGCCGGCGCAATTCGATCCGTCGAGCGTCCGCCACTTGCCCGTCTCGTTGTAGTAGTCCAGGTCGAAATCCCCGACCTCGTAGCGGCCCAGCGTCGTATAGCCGCGGATGTCGCCGATGGCCCCGCCCAGCACGGCGTAGTAGTCCGTGACGTTGTTATTCCAGCCCGACGACTGCGAGTAAGTCTCCAGTCCGGCCAGATCCATGATGCGGCTGCGGTTGAAGGCGATGTTGGCGTTGAAGTTCACGCCCCACTTCGCCTTTTCGGCCAGAACGGCGGCCACCGACACCTCCAGACCGCGGTTGCGGATCGTACCGGCGTTGCGGTACTGGAAGCTGTAACCCGAACCCGAAACCGGATAGCGCATCAGAATGTCCTCGGTGGTGTTCTGGTACACCTCGACCGATCCCGAAAGGCGGTTGCGCCAGAATCCGAAGTCGAGACCCAGGTTGTGCGAATAGGTCGTCTCCCACGTCAGGTTGGCATTGGCCATGTAGCTCTCGCTGGCCCCGTTGCCGTTGGGCGTCCAGTAGACCGGATCGCCGTAGATGAAGCTGCTGCCCGTGCCGACCTCGTAGAGCTGCGTCAGGCCGCCCATGCCGGTCGGTATGTTGTTGTTGCCCGCCGTACCGAAGCTGTAACGCAGCTTGAGGTTGTCGAGCCACTTGAGGTCCTTCATCCCCCACTCGTCCGACAGACGCCACGAAGCGGCCACCGAGGGGAAGTAACCCCACTTCCGGCCCTTCGAGAACTTCGACGAACCGTCACCGCGCATCGTGGCCGAAAGCATGTACTTGCCCTTGAAGTCGTAGTTGATGCGTCCGAAATAGGAGAGCAGGATGTCGTCGGCCGCATAGTTCATGTTCGACGAACTGGCGTTCGAGGCCGAACCCATGAAGGTCCACGCCTGCTCGGCGGTGTAGAAGTCGGGCAGTCCGTCGACCCAGGTGTTGAACGTACGCTGCTCGGTGATGATGTACTCCTGTCCCAGCAGCACGTTCAGGTGGTGGTTGTCGTTCGAAATGAGCTTCCTGAAGTCATAGTTCAGCGTATTGGTGTTGCGCACGCGGCGGCGCGTCACGTCGTTGTAGTTGGTCGACGGGGTTCCCGGGACCGACGACCCCGAGCCTCCGACCTTCGAATAGTAGGTCGTCACGCCGTAGAACGAATTGGTCTCCTGGCGGTACTCCTCCATGCCGGCCTCGACCTTCAGGCGAAGGTCGTCGACGATCTCCCACGTGAAGCCCGCGTTGGCGTTCCAGTTGGTGCGCTCGCGCTTGCGGTCCGAATCCGAAACGGCGACGGTCGGCATCACGGCGTCCGAGGAGTTCTCCTCCAGGTCGTCGTCGCCCTCGATCTGGGCCTTGAGCGGAATGGGCGTGTAGAGCATGGCGTTCTTCAGACGGCCCGTGGTCTGCGAGCCCGAGTCGTTGAGCGAGTTGGCGCCCGCGCCGCGGACCTTGATGCGCGAATAGCGGATGTTGAAATCGAGCGTGATGCGCTTGCTGGCCTTGAACTGCGTTTTCAGGCCCAGGTTGTCACGGCTGTAATTCGAGCCGATCATAATCGCCTTGTCGTAGAGACGCGCATAGGTGGCGTTCCACTTGAACTTGTCGCCGCCGCCCGAAACCGTGAGGTTGTGGTTGAACTGCTCGCCCGAACGGCCGAAAAGCTGGTCCATCCAGTCGTTGCCCTTCACGCCGTCGTAGAGGTCGATGTCGGAGAACGCCCCGAAATAAGGCTCGTAGTTGTCCGAAACCTTGTTCTGGATGGCGGCCAGTTCGTACTGCCACCTGGCGAACTCCGAAGGGTTGAGCGCCTGCACCTGGTTCTTGCGGGCGATGTCCTTGAAACCCCAGTATACATTGTAGTTTACGTTCACCTTGCCTTTCTCGCCGCTCTTGGTGGTGATCAGCACGACGCCGTTGGCGCCTCGCGAACCGTAGATGGCCGTCGAGAAGGCGTCCTTCAGAATGTCGATCGACTGGATCTCCGACGAGGAGATGTCGCTGATGCTCTCCACGGGAAATCCGTCGACGATATAGAGCGGTGCGCCGTCCGACGAAAACGACCCCGCACCGCGCACGCGGATACGGATTTCGGCGTCGGGGTCTCCCTCCGTGGCCGTGACCTGCACGCCGGCCATGCGGCCCGTCATCGCCTCGGCCACCGAGGCCACGGGCATCTGCTGCAACGTCTCGGCATTGACCGAAGCGACCGAACCCACGACATCGCGGCGTTTCACGGTGGCGTAACCCACGACCACCACGTCGTCCATCGCCGTCGACTCGTCTTCGAGCCTGACGTCGATCTGCGTTTTGCTGCCGATGGCGATACGCTGCGTCTTCATACCGATATAGGAGATCACCAGCGTCTTCTTCGAAGCGTCGGGGACGGTGAGCGTCCATCGTCCGTCGACACCCGAACTCGCCCCCAAGGTCGTCCCGTCAACGACCACCGAAGCTCCGATAACCGGTTTGCCCGCCGAATCCTTGACGACTCCTCCGATCTTTTGAGCCGCGGCCGTGGAGGCCAGACCCACACCCAGCAGGAACAACAGGGCGAACTTTAGAGTAAAGCTTTTCATATAAAAGGTTTTGGTTAATAATTAGGTTTTCGCTTTTTCCGTAAAAGGGGTATTTCCCTATACAAAAATAAATTGCCCCGGAGGATTCGATTGGTAATTTTTATCACTTCTCATGGATAATTTGTCAAACCGCCCCGAACGGCCTCGCAAGACCCCGGGAAAAGGAAAACAGGGCAAAAAATCCTCCTTCGGCAGGAGGATTTTCCCGGAAAAAGATTTACCTGTTCCACAAAAGCATCCGGCTTCTTAAACCGGGCGCGAAGCCGGACGGAGAGCGGACGGACCTGCCATCGCCCCTAAAGCCGACTTCTTAAGCCGGGCGCGGAACCGGACGGGGAACGACCGGACCTGCCATCGCCCCTAAAGCCGGCTTCTTAAGCCGGGCGCGGAACCGGACGGAGAGCGGACGGACCTGCCATCACCCCTAAAGCCGGCTTCTTAAGCCGGGCGCGGAACCGGACGGGGAACGACCGAACCTGCCATCGCCCCTAAAGCCGGCTTCTTAAGCCGGGCGCGGAACCGGACGGAGAGCGGACGGACCCGCCATCGCCCCTAAAACCGGCTTCTTAAGCCGGGCGCGGAACCGGACGGAGAGCGGACGGACCCGCCATCGCCCCTAAAACCGGCTTCTTAAGCCGGGCGGGCGATCTCCAGCGACGCCCAGATAAAGGGACCCACGCCCTTGCAGTCGTTCTCGATCACCGGCTCGGAAATGTAATATTCGAACGTGCCGCTGCGCATCTGCCTGCCGCCCAGGCCCGCCACCGAACAGCAACCGGTCAGCGAGATCGTGCCGTCGGGATTTTCCTTCACGAAACAGTCGACGAACTTTTCATACAGCCGCCGCGCCTCCCCGCCCAGCTCCGCGGGCAGGTAACCCAGCCGCACGCCCTTGAGCATGGCGTAGACGAACATCGCCGAGGCGGTCGATTCGAGGTAGTTGCCCTCGCGGCCCGGCTGGTCGAGCACCTGATACCACATGCCGGTCGCGGGATCGGCGTATTTCGGCAGCACCTCGTAGATATGGTTCAGAATCCCGACCATCGGCTGCGTCGCATCGTCGACGCCGAGGTATTGCAGCGTCTCGACGATGGCCATGGCGTACCACCCCATCGCACGGCCCCAGGCATGGGCCGACTGCCCGGTGGTCTTGTCGCACCAGAACATTTCGCGCGAATCGTCGTAGGCGTGGCGGTAAAGCCCCGTCGCGGGGTCATAGGTATGCGCGGCCACGACGACGAACTGATTCACGATGTCGTCGACAGCCTTCTCGTACTCGCCCCCGGAGAGGTTCCGCACGGCATACTCGGCGTAGAACGGCTGGGCCATGTACAGCCCGTCGAGCCACATCTGGTGCGGGTAGACCTCCTTGTGCCAGAATCCCCCGTCGGCGTTGCGGGGCTGCGCCTGCAACTGGGCGTAGAGCGTGTCGAGCGCCATCTTATAGCGCACGTCTCCCGTGCGGTCGTACAGTTCGAAAAGGGCGCGTCCGGGACAGAGGTGGTCGAGGTTGTATTTCGTCTTCCTATAAGTCAGCACCTCTCCGCCGGGACGCACGATCGTGTCGAAATAACGCTCGGCATAGGCCGTGAACTCCTCAATGCCGTACATCCGGCCGGCATCGGCGATGGCGAGCAGTTCGAGACCCGTGGTGTAGTTCCACTTCACCTTCCCGGCGGGAATGCCGTCGAGGTTCGTCGGCGAAGGGTTGCGGAGGATTTCGCTCGCGACCATGCGGACGGCGGGCGGGTTTCCGGATTCGTACAATGCGCCGGACGAGGTGCAGGCGGCGGCCAGCGCGCACAGTGCGGCAGGGATCAGACGTTTTTTCATGCGGTCTTGGTATCTTGGTCTTGTTTCAGGTTGTGCGTCTTGAGGTATTCGGCGGGCGACATGTGGAACTGCTCGCGGAAACAGCGGCTGAAATAGCCCGGATCGGAGAATCCCACCTTATAGGCCACCTCCGACACGGAAAACTGGCCCGTGCGCAGCAGGAGTTTCGACTTGGTGATGCGGTACTCCTTGATCAGTTCGACGGGCGACTTGCCCGTGAGACTCTTGAGCTTGTTGTACATCGTCGTACGGCCCAGTCCGAGGTGCGAGGCCAGCTGGTCGATCGTAAGCTCCGAGTTCTCGACGTTCTCGCCCAGCCAGGCCATCACGTTCTTCATAAACTCCTCGTCGCGGTCCGTGACGACGACGTCCTCGACCGCCAGTTCGACCACCTTGTTGCGGGCCGACTGCGAGGAGAACTTCTCGAAGAGCTTGCGCCGCTGGGTCAGCAGGTTGTCGATGCGGGCCAGCAGCAGTTCGATGCTGAACGGCTTGGTGATGTAGCCGTCGGCGCCGAACTCCATGGCCTTCACCCGGTCGTCGGGCGAATGGCGGGCCGTGAGCATCACGATCGGGATGTGGCTCATCGTGAAGTCGTGGCGCACCTTGTCGATCAGCTCGATGCCGTCCATGCAGGGCATCATCAGGTCGGTGACGATGATGTCGGGCATCTCGCTGCGGATCTTTTCGAGGGCTTCGGCGCCGTCGTCGGCCTCGACGACGTAATAGGTGTCTATCAGACTGTTGTACATGAAGATGCGCAATTCGCGGTTATCCTCGACCAGGAGGATTTTCTGTGCATCCTTCGGCGGTGCAACGTCCACGCGGCGCTGGCTGTCGGCAGCCGTGAAGTCGCTGACCATATAGTCGTCGCGGCGTTTGCCCTCTCCCGCTCCGGCGCCCGAGAAGTCGATCTGCTCCATGCCGAAATGGGCGTTGCCGAGTTTGAGTTTCACGGTGAAGGAGGCGCCTTCGCCCGGACGGCTGTCGACCGAGATTTCGCCGTGGTGCAGGGTCACGATGTCGCGGCAGAGCGAAAGTCCGATACCCGACCCCTTCATGTTGCTGTCCACGGCGCGCGAAGCCTGTGCGAAACGCTCGAAGATCATCCCCTGCTTGTCCTTCGGGATGCCGATGCCCGTGTCGCGGACCGTGAGCGTCACGCTCTCCTCCTCCTCGCGCAGTGAAAGTATCACTTCAATTCGCCCGCCGTTGGGCGTGAATTTCAGTGCGTTGGACAAAAGGTTATAGACAACGCTCTCCATACGTTCGATGTCGACCCACACCAGCACCGAACGGCGCGAGAGGGTGAACAGCAATTCGATCCGACGCTCGGAGGCCATTTCGCGGAAATCGTCGAGGGCGTCCTCGACCAGCGGCACGAGGTCCACGCGCGAGATTTTCAGCTCCATCTTGTTCTTGACGATCTTGCGGAAGTCGAGCAGCTGGTTGATCAGCGTCAGCATGCGCTTGGCGTTGCGGTGGGCCAGCGTGAGGCTGTTTTCGCCCCGCGGCGTGAGGCTGTCGTGTTTCTTCACGTCCTCGATGCCGCCCAATATGAGCGTGAGCGGCGTGCGCAGTTCGTGCGAGATGTTGGTGAAGAAACGCAGTTTGAGATCGGTCATGTTCTGCTCGACGCTCGCTTCGCGGCGGATGCGGATGACCGAGCTGGCAATGCGCCAGGCGACGGCCGCCGCCGCCAGTGCCAGCAGCGCATAGAGGGTTTTAGCCCACCAGGTGAGCCAGGGGGGGGGAAGCACTTCGACCCCGATCGTGATCCCCTCGTCGGCGGCATCGGCATTGCCGACGAACGCCTTGACGTGGAACTTGTAGTCGCCGATCGGCACGTTGGAGTAGGCCGCGCGGTTGGTCGTTCCCGAGATGTTCCAGTCCTGGTCGTAGCCTTCGAGCTTGTACATGTACCCAACCACGTGCTGGATGGCGAAATTCAGCGACGCGAACTCCATGCGGAAATTCGAGAAATTGTAGGGCAGCACGATGCGGTCGGCCTCGGTCACCGACTCCGAGAGCGGCGAGCGGCGCCCCGCGACGACGGGGACGTTGCGCACGTCAAGCCCCGTGAAACGCAGGTCGTAGTCGATCTTCGCGGCGCGGACCTCGTCCGGATCGAAGCGGTAGAGCTGGCGTCCGCTGCCGAAGAGCACCTCGCCGCGGGGCGAGGTGAGCGCCGTGGCCTCGCTGAAAACCGCATTGCGCATGTTGTCGTAGAGGTAGTAGTTCGAGAAAATCCCGCGCCGGGGATCGAACCGCGACACGGCGTTGTGCGTCGAAACCCACAGGTCGCCCTGCCGGTCCTCGGTCAGGGCCATGCAGATATTGCTGGCCAGCCCCGACGATTTGTCGTAGCAGCGAAAACGCGGCGCACCGTCGGCGTCGTACCCCTCGATGAGGTTCAACCCGCCGCCGAAGGTCGCCAGCCAGATGCGCCCTCCGGAGTCCTTGAGCATGTGGATGATGTCGTTGTTGCCCAGCGACTCGGCATCGCCCGGTATCTTCTGCATCAGCCTGAAGCGCATCAGCTTGGCGCTGGCGCCCGGGTCGAAGGCCAGCAGTCCGTCGACCGTCGCGGCGAACATCCGGTCCGGACGGTCGTAGAGCAGCCACCGCACGCGCCCCGCCTCGTCGAGCGGATAGTGCGTCATCAGATTGCCGGCATGGATGAAACGGTGTCCCACGGGGTCCTCCAGCAGGTTGATGCCCCCGCCGTAGGTCGCCACCCAGATACGGCCCGCGCCGTCCTCCTCGACGCAGTAGATCTGGTCGTCGCTCAACGACCAGACATCCGCGTCGGAATGGACGAAATGCGTGACCCGGTAACCGCCGCCCTCGGGCGTCATGCGGTAAAGCCCCTCGCCCTTGGTCCCGACCCAGATATTGCCCGAAGAGTCCTCCTTCAGGGCGTAGATCATCCCCGTGCCGCGGCGGCCCTGCGCCGGAAGCGTGTAGACAGGTTTGTTCGAGGCGTCGAAAGCGATCAGGTCGCCGTCGCGCGTGCCGACCCACATCCGACCCCGGCTGTCGGTCATCAGGGCGCGGATTTCGCCCGAAAGCGGGTCCGGAGATTTCGAGTCGAGGGTGAAGACCTCGGCAGGCTGGTGCAGCAGCACCGCCTTGCGCAGTCCGCGTTCGTTGTAGGTCGAGAGCCACAGCACGTCGTCGCGCACGTCGAAACGCACGACGGCGTTGGTCATCTGGCAGTTGGGCTGCTTGGGGTCGTTGTAGAACGGTTCGACCGTGTCGCGTTCGCGGTCGTAGTAGCCGAAGCCCCAGTTGTTCATCTTGATCCACAGCAGACCGCCGCCCTCGGCGATCTTGGTGATCGTGTCGAGGTTGTAGGAGACGGTGTAAGGTTCCTGCCCGAAGTGCTTGTAGTCGTCGGTCGAGGGGTTGTAACGCGTGATGCCCGTCTCGGCCGAGGTCACCCACACGATGCCGTGCGAGTCGGCCGCAAGGCCGCGGATGCGGCGCGGACGCGCCCCTTTGGGATCGAGCCGCGCGAGGCGGTCGCCAGCGACCCGGTAGAGTTCGCCCGAGCGGCTGCCGGCGTAGACCGCGCTGCGCACCGAGTCGGCGACGATGGCCGTCAGCGGAGCCTCGCCGCCCGGCAGACGGTCGACCTTCCCGGTCTGCTTCCCGACGCGGACCACCTCGCCGGGCGTGGCGCAGTAGACGGATGCGGCGTCGGCCGTAAAGGCGAAGGCCGGAGCCGCCGTCTCGCAGAGCGTGCGTGCGGTGCGCTCCCCGGCGGCGATGTGGTTCAGCTGTCCGTCCGCCGCGGCGATCCAGGCGCCGTCCCGGTCGTCGACGTACATCGCCGTGACGTCGCCGCCCAGCACCGGGGCGTCGAAAAAGGCGTCCACACGCACGGGAGCGGCATCGGCCCCGTCGGCGAAGCGCGCCACGCCCAGCCCCGCGATGGCCACCCACGTGCCGCCGTCGCCGTCGTGCAGGCAGTGCGTCATGCGGTAATGCTTCGAATCGACGCCGTCGACGAGCGACACCACGTCCTCGAACTGCTCGGTATAGCGGTTCAGACGGTAGACGTGGAGGTTATAGGTCGTGAACCAGAGATGGCCGTTCGAATCCTCGCTCACCGAGACGAAGCGGTGGTGCGAAAGCGGCGAGAAGTCGCCCGGCGTGGTGCTGAAATTCTTGAAGGCATACCCGTCGAAACGGCTGACCCCGTACCACGTGCAGACCCACACGAACCCGCGCGAATCGGTGTAGATGTCGGCGATGCGGTCGTGCGTCATCCCGTCCAGGGTGGAGTAGGTCTGAAAGAGGCATTGCGGGGGCGACGTCCGGGCGAACCCCGGAACGGCGGCGAGCAGCAAAAAGGTCAGCAGCAGTCGTTTCATAGTCATTTAACAAATCCGGTCTTTCCCAAGATAGCAAAAAGAACGGACGTTTCCAAAATCGAATCGCACGCGGTCCGGCAAATAAAACGCGTCGCAACGACACCAAATATACGAAAATCGGATGCCCGATCTATTTTTCAAAGGCCGCAAGCACCTGCCGGACCTCTTTTCCGGTCAGCTGCCGCGACCATCCGACCCGGCTCCGGGGCGCGGCTCCGGGACCTTCGGAATGATATTCAGCGTAGAACGCGGTCCGGTGCGCGCGGGGTTTGGACCAGTCGTGCCACCCTTCGGGCACGATGTGCGGTCCCAGGTGGCAGCCGACGAAAACAGTCTGCGCATAATCGCGCCACGGGCGGCCCAGCCAGCACCGCGTGACCCCTTCGGCAGCGGTCAGGCGGCAGTTGCGGAAAACGAAACCCACGGGCTGTCCCTTGCAGGTCGAGGCCGCCGTGATGTAGGAATCGGCCTTCGAACGAATCTCGCAGTTGCAGAACAACGCCGCCGCCGAGCCGAAAATGAAGTCGGTCGTACCTTCGACATAGCAGTCGTCGAAGCGGATGCGGGCATTCTCCGCACAGGTCCGCCCGTCGCGGTTGCCTGCGCCGTAAAGGTAGAGCGTGTCCTGATTGCCCAGGAAGCGGCAGCCGATGAAATGCAGGTCCGTACCGAGGCATTGCACGGCGACGGCCTGCCCCACGCATCCGGCGGCATTCTCGAACGTCAGGCCGCGCACCGTCCAGCCGTCGCCGCCGAAATAGACGGTCGAGGAGCCGGAAGTGCCCAGCGGACGCCCCGTCGCACCGATCTTTGCGGCATAGTCGTCCCACGTGACCGTCACCGCGCCGCGCCGGTTTTCGAAGCCGGCTTTCGAAACCGCCGGCCGGTCCGTATCCGCCCCGATTCCGTGCACCCCCTCAAGGATAACATTGCGCTTGGTGGCGGGAACGACGACTTTCTCGCGGTAGACGCCTTCGCAGACGAGAATGCGGGTCGTATCGCGGCAGAAGTCGGGAACGGCGGCCACAGCTTCGGTCAACGTGAAAAAGTCGCCCGAGCCGTCCTGCGCGACCACGAAGTCGGAGGCGACGAGACGGCTGCCCAGTTCGGGAACCTCCGCCGGAAGCTGCGCGGCGATCATCCGCGCCACGGCGCGTGCGCCGCGGACGTTGAGGTGGGTGTCGTCCCGCCGTCCGTCGGGCCAGCGGGGACTGGTCCCGGGTTCGACCCACATGTAATATGCCCGGGAAGCCTCCTCGCCCAGCGACGACACCCATGCGCGGGTCAGCCGTTCGGCGTCGATCAACTGCGTTCCCTCCGCCGCGGCCACACGGCGCACGGCGTCGGCATAGGGTCCGTGGGTGTCGTCGAGCAGCCCATCGGCGAAACGACGGCGCACAATGGGCGTCAGCAGCACCGGGATCGCCCCCTTTTCGCGCGTTTCACGCACATAGCGGCGCAGGTTGCCGGCATACCGCTCCGGAGCGGCGTAGCGGGTCGAATCGTTCTGTTTCTGGTCGTTGTGCCCGAACTGGATGAAGACGTAGTCGCCGGGCTGCAATTTGTCATAAACGGCGGCCCAGCGCCCTTCGTCGCGGAACGATTTGGTCGAACGCCCGTTCGTGGCGTGGTTCTCGACCCGCACCGAACCGTCGAACAGCGGCTGGAACAGCTGCCCCCAGCCCCGCTCGGGATTCTGCCCGGCAAGCTCCTTCGCGGCGCACGTCGAGTCGCCTACGAGGTAGACGCGCAGCGTCCGCCCGCAAATACTTTCGAACGACAACACACATAATATCAACAAGAAAAACCGTCTCATCTCAAGCATCGGTTTAAACAGTGAACGGGAGGCGCTGCGACCGCCCGCCGCCGGATCGACTATTGCAAAGCAGTATAGGAGCCTCCCTTCACCTGCGACAGCGTGATGTCGCGGACCAGGTAGTGGAGGTAAACCTCGATGTTGGAATAGAGTTTCTGCGGGTCGAGCGTCGTGGCCGCAGCGTCGGAGGCGTCCTTCGGGTCGAGTCCGAGCAGTTCCTCGTAGTGATCGGGAATGCCGTCGCCGTCGGTATCCACCGCGGCGCGCGCGATCTCGCCGGCGGTCGCCGTGAGTTCGGGCCAGCCGCCCACGGCCGCCTGCGAGTCGATGATGCCGCCCGTCGAGCCGTTGCCTCCGTCGGGGAAGGTCGCCCTGCCGCTGCGGGCGTCGGTCTCGGCCCGCCGGTCGACGGCGTCGCGGCAGAGCGAGGCCCCGGCGTAGGACAACACAGCGTCGAACGCCCCGGCGGCCGTGTGCGTCGTGGTGTGGCACACCGTCACGCCGCCGGCCTTGATCGGAAGCGGCGCTGCGAGACGTCCCTCCGTGGTCGAGGGGTCATTGCCCTGCGGGTGGTAGTAAACGCCGCTCCACTGATCGCCGTTGATCGAGGAGGCATAGCTGCCGGCATGGTAGTTACCCGACATATAGAGCCGGGGATAGGCAGAACCGACGTTCGACGAGGAGTTGTGCCAGTAGGCGTCGACGAAATACCTCTTCTCCTTCGACGCCGGGCCGGGCTTGTAGTAGTTGTTCACGACGTTGAACGAGCCGTCCTCGCCGCCGTAGGTCGTATTGCTGCCCCAGTTGTAGATCACGTTGTTGCGGTAATCGACATTGCCGCGATGCGTCGAAAGATAGCTGCCGTAGACGCCCGGATGGTCGATGCGCGCGTTACGGCTGTCGTGGTTGGCCAGCAGGTTGTGGTGGAACGAGGCATTTTTGCCGCCCCAGATGCCGCCGTAGCCGTGGTCGCCCTTGCCGTGGGCCGATTTGCGCAGGCTCTCGGTCAGGAGACACCACTGCATCGTGAAATTCTGATTGGCGTAGAACGAGGCGCATTCGTCGATGGACCACGACATCGAACAATGGTCGAGAATGATGTCCTTGTGGTAACGGCCCCAGATGGTATCCGAGCCGTCGGAAAGGTTGCCGCCCGTATTGAGGTCGCCCAGGCGGAAACGCATATAGCGGATGATCACGTTGTCGGCGTCGACCACGACCGTCCCGCCGGCGATGCAGACGCCGCCGCCCGGGGCGGTCTGCCCCGCAACGGTGAGGTTGTCGTTCCGGATGCGCAGGTCGCTCGTCAGGTGGATCGTGCCGGCCACGTCGAAGACGACGATGCGTTTGCCCGAGGCCTCGACAGCGGCGCGGAACGATCCGGCGCCCGAGTCGTTGAGGTTGGTGACGCGGTAGATCCTGCCGCCGCGGCCGCCCGTCGTGTACATGCCGCCGCCCTCGGCGCCGGGGAAAGCGCGCAGCACGCCGTCGTTCTCGTTGGCCAAGGGAAGCCCCAGGTCCACGTCCGGATCGGCCGGCCCTTCCGTCGAGAAGGTCGCAAAATCGGAGAACGCCGAGTCCTGCCACCCGGCGGAACCGAGCGGAGCCGCGGCAAGCACGCGGAAACGGTAGGAAACGCCCGGTTCCATTTCGAAACGCTGCGATTGCAGACGCGTCGTGGCCGATTGCAGGGGCGCCGCAGCGTCGCCGGCATAGAGTTCGAAGGTGAAGCGCACGGCCTCGACCGGCTCGGAGATGCTCCAGCGCACCGTGGCCGTGCGGTCCGAAACCGCCACGGCGACATCAGGCACGGGAAGGGTTTTCATGTCGGGAACCGCCGCCGTGGAATCGTCGCCGCAACCGACGGCGAGAGCCAGCATCCCGGATAACAGTAAAATATCGGTACGAATCATGCGGATCGGTTTATTTGATTGCTACATACCGGGCCGCACCCTTCGACAGCGAAGCGTTGGCCCCGGTGATCTGCGGCGAGGAGACCTCGATCGAGCGGTTGCGGCTACCCGTCACGACAAGCGCGCGCTCCAGCCCTTCGGGGCAGACGAAGCCTTCGGCCGAAAGATTCTTCACGTTGTTGAGCATCAGCGCGGGACCCTGCTCGGGGATGATCTTCACGCCGCGCAGCACGACATCCGACGACTCGTTGATCTGCGCCCCCGTCACGGCGTAAATCTGCGTGTTCTCGACCGTGACGCGCTCGACGTTCATCTCCGGAAGTCCGTTGAAATACATCGCGCGCCGGGCGCCGCGGCACCACACGTTTCGGATATGGATGTCCCGGAAAGCCGGCGTGGTCTCATCGACCGGCTTGGGGGCGATGTCCGTGACTTCGGCGTCCCCGCCTTCGGCATGCGCCTCGGAGGCCGACTTGCCGCCGTAGAAAAGGTCGAACAGCAAGGGTTCCTGCAGGATGTTGTTCATGGCGATGTCCTCGATCCAGATATTCTCGACCACCCCGCCGCGGCCGCGCGCCGACTTGAAGCGCAGGCCCACGTCGGTTCCCGAGAAGGTGCAGTTCGAGACCCTGACGTTCCTGACGCCGCCCGACATCTCGCTGCCAACGACGAACCCGCCGTGGCCGTGGAAGACGATGCAGTTATCGACCAGAATATTCTCGCACGGAATGCCGCGGTCGCGGCCCGCCTTGTCCTTGCCGCTCTTGATGCAGATGCCGTCGTCGCCCACGTCGAAGCGCGAGTTGGTCAGCACGACGTTCCGGCACGACTCGATGTCGATGCCGTCGCCGTTCTGCGCATAGTCGGGGCATCGGACCGTAATGTCATTGACGATCAGATTGGTGCACATGGCCGGGTGGATGTTCCAGCAGGGCGAATTCTGGAAGATGACGCCCTCCAGCAGGACGTTCTCGCAATGGTGGACGGCAATCATCACCGGGCGCAGGAAGTCGTGCATGCGCTCGAAATCGGCGCGGGTTTTCGCCCACGTCGAAACGTTCTGGTCGGCGCCCGACGTGGCCCCGAACTTATAGCTTTCCGAAGGATACCACGTCTTGCCGTCGTCGGAGAGCACGCCCCCGCTTCTGACCAGCGTCTTCCACTGGCGGGGGTTGAGTTTGTCCTGCTTCACGGCGCGCCACGCATCGCCGTTGCCGTCGATCACGCCGCGGCCCGTGATGGCCACGTTTTTCACGCCCCGCGCCGAGATCGGCGACTGGCAGCGCAGCGTGTTGAGACCCTCGAACGTGGTCTCGACAAGCGGATAGAGCGTCTTGTCGTCGCTGAAAACGATGACGGCGTTCTGTTCGAGGTGCAGTTCGGTATTGTCTTTCAGCTCGATAGGCCCGGTGTACCAGACGCCTTCGGGAACGACCACACGACCGCCTCCCCGGGCGGCCAGGGCGGCGATGGCGTCGGCGAAAGCCGCGGTGTTGAGCGTATGGCCGTCGCCCGAGCCGCCGAAATCGGCGACGCTGACCGTATTCGAAGGAATCGCGGGCCGGGCGACCTGCGGCATCTCGAACGGAAGGTTGCAGGCCGGGGCGTGTGCGCGGCATCCTGCGGCGGCTGCCAGGAGCGCCGCGGCTGCGCAAATCGTCACTTGTCTGAAGTTCATAAGAGAGATGGTTTTATTCGTATACGTAAAATTTTCGCAATTTCAGGTATACAAAAGTACACTGCCCCCGCTTATCGGACAGGGATTTTTTGACGCAAACGATGCACTTTTTCTCAAAACTGTCTGATCCGCGAAACGACGACCGGGGTCCGGGCCGCCCCCACCGACTCCATCAGTCCCAGGACGCATTCGGTATCGCTGCGGTCCTTGAGCCATTCGCTCTTGCGCCAGATCATCTCGAACGCGTAGTCGATCCGTCCGCGGGCATCGGGTGTGAGCTGGAAGAGGTAACTGGTCTTGTCGTCGGTCTGCGAAACGATCTGCCTCTGCGGCACGGCGACGGCCAGCCCGACGCTCTCGCGCTCCCACTTCACGGTGTCGTTTTCGGGGAAGTCGCGCCCGAAGGCGGCGATCACGTTATCGTTCTTACAAACCTCGCTTTCGGCCATCTTCATCACGCCGGTCGTGAAGACCAGTCCCCTGAAGTCGCCCTCGATGCGGTTTTCGACCTGCACGTCGCCGTGCCCGGCGTAAAGAATGTAGCGCGAGGTCATCGTGATCTCGCGCCCTCCGTAGCGCCACCCTTCGACCCGCATTTCGACCACCGTGCGGATGGGTCCGTCGGCCAGAATGCGCGCTTCGCGGCGTTTGAAATCGGTGATGTGGACCATCTTTCTCTTTTCGGCGTCCCAGCCCTTGAGCGTCCCCACGCCCACCGACCCGAAGACGCGCAGGTTGTCGTGGCCGTAGCCGCGGGAGAGCTGCTCGTCCGAAGGATACCACATCGTCTCGGCCAGCTCGAGCTGCGGACGCTTCTTGCCGTAGGTGTCGACGGTCTGCTTGTTGTCGAAATAGATGCGGTAGGCGGCGTACTCCGACTCGAAGGCCGGGCCGTGGTGGTGCAGTTTATGGTACATGTCGTTCTTCTCCAAGGAGGCGCAGCCGACGGCTCGCAGGGTCTTGTCGGGGTTCTTGAGCCACATCTGGGCATGTACGCGTTTTTTGAAAACGCGCTTGTCGGGGTCCGAGGAGTAGAGAACCTGGAAATTCTGGCTGCCGGAAATGTCAGAGACGAAGACCAGTTCGTCCAGTTCCCGGTCCAGCTGGGAGGGAATCCGGTGAACGCCGCCGAGCGACACGACGGCGCTCTGCGCCCACTCGGGCACATCGCGGATCACGACCGGACATTCGGCGCGCTTGCCCGTGACCGTCACACGGTAGAGGCATTTCCGGGTTTTGGCATTCAGGCTGCAAACGGCCCCGAGGACCAGCAAAAGCAAGAGAATCCGTTTCATGGCTATTCCAGTTTTTCGATGATTCGTTCCGGTCGTGCACAGCTTGGGAGAGCCGCCGGGGGCAGTCCGCCCGGGAAAGCGCACGGCGCAGCTTCGGGCAGCACCTCGGCGAGCGGCCGCCCGAAACGGTTTTCCGGCGCAGGCTGCGCTGCGGCGGACACCGCGACAAAAGCAGCACACCATATGTAATATGCAACGGATGCGTTTCAAACCGGGGTGCGAGGATTTACGCAAAAATACAAATTTTGACCGCATTTCTTTGTATTTCCCTAAAAAGATTCTATATTTGCACACCCTTTCGGAGTTAACAGCCGGAAGGCGTGTCCGGAGAGGTGGGTGAGTGGCTGAAACCACCGGTTTGCTAAACCGACGTACGGGGCAACCTGTACCACGAGTTCGAATCTCGTCCTCTCCGCAAAAGCCGACACGCAAAGCGGCTATAAAACAGAAAACCCTGCAAGATCAACGACTTGCAGGGTTTTACTTTTCCGGTCTGCGATTGTTGTTGTCGTTGGAGACCGGGATTACGCGTGATCCGGGAACCGAACGGCTTCCGCCTCCGGACGATATGGCTCCGCCCGGAGGACGGAAGGTTTGGAACGGTTCTTGCCGGAGTCAAGCCTGCAATACAAAGTTCCGAACCTCAAGATGTTAAAGGAAGGGTTTCTGTTCACGTTCATATCCGCCTTCATGGCGCTGTTCCCGGTGGCCAACCCGGTGGGAGCCGGATTCCTGGTCAACGGACTGCTGTCGGGGCTGAACGACGAGGACCGCAGGTCGATCATCCGCAGAATCGTCACCGACTATCTGCTCGTCGGGCTGGGCAGCCTGGCCGTGGGGCATTTCGTGCTGTCGCTTTTCGGGCTTTCGCTCCCGGTCATCCAGCTGGGCGGAGGACTGCTGATCTGCCGCACCGCCCTGCAATGGCTCGGCGATTCGGACTCCTCGGTGGGACGGACGCAGGGCAAGGACGTCAACCCCATTCACAAATCGGCCATCGAGTCGCAGATCTTCTACCCGATCACCTTTCCCATCAGCATCGGCCCGGGCAGCGTCTCGGTCATCCTGACGCTGATGGCGTCGGTCAGCATGAAGAACGGCTGGGCGCGGGGCCTGCTCTCCTACGCGATCATCGCGCTGGTCATCGTACTGATGTGCCTGATACTTTATCTGTTCCTGTCGCAGGGCGAACGGATCATCCGCAAAATCGGCAACAGCGGCAGCATCGTCATCAACAAGATGGTCGCCTTCTTCACCTTCTGCGTCGGCGTCCAGATCGTCGTGACGGGCATCGCCAAGCTGTTCAACCTGCATGTCTGACCGAAAACCGGCCTCCCCGTCCCGGCCGGTCACTCCATTTCAGTCAGATGCTTCCAGTAACGACGGGGCATCATACGGCGCTGCTGGCGTTCGTTGATGCGCTGGGGGATCGCCAGCGCCCGGAAATAGTTTTTCCACAGCAGCTGAAACTGCCGCTCGTCCTCGGCGAGCCATTCGTCGGCAAGTTTGTCGGCGATCATTCCCCGGTCGTCCTCCAGCGTGACGCACCGCGCCGTATGCCCGTCGTAATAGTAGCCGCAATCGCGCCGCCTGTCGTAGATCAGCCACCGCTGGTCGGCGAAACGGTCGGTGAAATAGTCCACCGCCAACGGCAGGGCGTCGTGCTCGGGCGTGACGGCGGCGAAATAGGTCCCGTCGGCGGCTTTCTGGAGGCGGACGAACTGTTTGAGACGTTCCCGCTCGTGGGAGACCTTGAGCGCCAACTGGAAAAGGGACTTCATGTCGGGATCGGCCTGGTCGGCCACGACGCCTCCGCCCTCGTCGAAAACGCGGCGCAGACAGCGCAGCATCAGCAGGTCGCCCTGCGGCTGCTCCCCGTGCCAGGCATAGACGAACATCGAACGGGTGCGGGCGGTCAGCCGCCGTTCCAGTCCCCGCCACACACGGCCGGCATGCGCCTCGTCGGTCGCAACGTCGTGGACGCGCTCCGTAAAAAGCGGTTCGGGTTCCCCGGGGCCGATCAGCGCCTCGGGAAACGCCCGCATCGAGTAGGCATCGAACAGGGCCGACAGCAGCCCGTCGAAGGATTTGTCATATCGGAAAACCAGCATCGCGTCAGAAAAGGGTCAGTTGGCCTTCGTTATTACCCGTTTTCCGCCGCTGCGGAGCGGTCAGCAGGCGGCGCACCTGCTCGGGGCGCAGTTCGTTGACGCCCTGCCCCGCAGTAAGTTCCCGGCAGCTGATGAAATACTGCGCCTTCTTCATCACCACGCCGATCTGCCGCAGCGACTGCTGCGTCAGCGTCCGGTAGCGGCGCGAGGAGACGATCAGCCGGGCCGACTTGACCCCGATGCCCGGCACGCGCAGCAGAGCCTCGTAGTCCGCACGGTTGACATCGACAGGAAAAAACGCGGGATTCCGCAAAGCCCAGGCCAGCTTGGGGTCGATGTCGAGATCCAGCCGGGGCGTCTGCTCGTCGGCGATCTCCTCGGCGCGGAACCCGTAGAAACGCATCAGCCAGTCGGCCTGGTAGAGCCGGTTCTCGCGCACGAGCGGCGCCTTGTCGAGCGCCGGAAGCCGCTTGTCGTAGGGATTGACGGGAATGAAGCCCGAGTAGTAGACCCGCTTCATCGTGGGCCGTCCGTAGAGGGCCGACGAGAGCAGCAGGATGTCGCGGTCGCTCTCGTCCGTGGCCCCGACGATCATCTGCGTGCTCTGCCCGGCAGGAGCGAAGCGGGGCGCATGGCGGAAGCGCGTACGCTCCTCGGCGCTCTGGAGCACCCCCTGCTGGATGTAGCTCATCGGGCGGTAGATGCTTTCGTAATTCTTGTCGGGAGCCAGCAATTGCAGGTTGCGTTCGGTCGGGATTTCGATGTTGACGCTCATGCGGTCGGCGTAGCGTCCGGCCTCGGCCACCAGTTCGCGGCTGGCACCGGGAATGCTCTTCAGATGGATGTACCCGTTGAAACGGTGCACCGTGCGCAGGTCGCGGGCCACGCGGACCATGCGCTCCATCGTATAGTCGGGATCGCGGACGACGCCCGACGAGAGGAAAAGCCCCTCGATGTAGTTGCGGCGATAGAACTCGATGGTCAGTTCGGCCAGTTCGCCCGGCGTGAAGGCGGCGCGCGGAATGTCGTTGCTGCGGCGGTTGATGCAGTAGGCGCAGTCGTAGATGCAGACGTTGGTGAGCATGATCTTCAGCAGCGAGACGCAGCGTCCGTCGGCCGTGAAGGAGTGGCAGATGCCCCACCCCGCGGCGCTGCCCACCCCGCCCGCACGATGCTTGCGCGTCACGCCGCTCGAAGCGCACGAAACGTCGTATTTGGCCGACTCGGCCAGCACCTTGAGTTTTTCGAGCACCGTCTCCTTCATGGCGGCAAGTTATCGCTTTTTTCGGGAAAAACAGAGGTCCCGCGGGTAATTTTTCGCTCTTTTTCCCGATGTCGCTGGGCGTGTGGAAAATAGGGAAAAACAAAAAACGGGGCGGTAAAAACCGCCCCGCTCCGTATGGTATGGGGAGAAACGCTCTCCCGGAGATCCGTTCTGAAATAAAATCCGGAATTAGTACCGGTTGCGACCGTAACCGCCGCCGTTGCCGCCGTAGCCTCCGCCACGGTTGCCGCCGTAACCGCCTCCGCGATTGCCGCCGTAGCCGCCCGAAGAGCGCTCCTCGCGGGGACGAGCCACGTTGACCGTGATCGTCTGACCCTCGAAGCTGGTTCCGTTGAGCTGGTCGATGGCCTTCTGACCCTCTTCCTCATTGGGCATCTCGACGAAGCCGAAACCGCGCGAACGGCCCGTCTCCCGGTCGGTAATAACGTTAGCCGACGCTACTTCGCCGAACTGCATGAATAAATTTCCTAAGCCCTCACTGCTCGTGCCCCAGCTCAGATGCGAAACATAAATGTTCATTCTCTTGATAAGTTAATTAAAAAAGTGTTATTTGTTACTGATAACTATTCGTACTGCATTCATTCCCCGCGTGCCGCGTTCGAG
Source organism: Alistipes shahii WAL 8301 (assembly GCF_025145845.1). Taxonomy (NCBI): domain Bacteria; kingdom Pseudomonadati; phylum Bacteroidota; class Bacteroidia; order Bacteroidales; family Rikenellaceae; genus Alistipes; species Alistipes shahii. The sequence continues at coordinate 222,128 of NZ_CP102253.1, forward strand.
TTCGAACGTCACCCGGTCCCCTTCGGCAATGCCCGCTGGGGCGTTGGTGATGTGAAAAAAGTATTTCTCGGAACCGGCGGCATCCTTGATGAAGCCGTAGCCTTTGGATGCGGTGAAATATTCCACCCGGCCGCTCATCGGCTCCTCCTCCTCGATTTCCGACTGTCTCGGGACCGAAATTTCGATCTGCGAGGCGTCGATCTCCTCCTTGGGCTTCACATCCTGCGGGGTCGTGTGAAGGACGCCGTTTTCGTCGACATACGCCAGCATGTCCTCGAAACTGCGGCTCCCGCCGCTCAGACGCTCCTCCTTTTTCTTCTGCTTGTCCTGACGTTTGGTCTGCTTTAATTTCTCTCTTTCTCTCTTTCCCGATGTAATTCGTTTGGCCATTTATCAATTATTTTTTTTGCAAATACCGAAGCGCACAAGGCGCACCGCTCCCAACAAAAGAGCAAGCTAATGAGGTCGATTTTGAGAATGGGGGAAACCGCGATGGACTGCGGGATCAAACACTTACAAAGAAAGATTCAAAACAAAACTCGATTGTTTGGCAACAAAGATACACATTTTATTCCAGAAATCCTATTTTTTCGGATTTTATCTCTTCCGCCGCATCTTTTTACCCGCCGAAAGCCCTCTGCCGCCCCTGTATTTCAAATTCGTTTCAGATTTACGCCCCAACTTTGCATCGCGGTTCCCCGGACTCTGCATATTTTTTGTACTTTTGTCCGACATGCAACCGAAAGAGAATTAACAGAAAGATACGATGAAAAAATTCCCGATCCTGCTCCTGCTGACCGCCTGCTGGTCGCTGGCCGCGGCACAGGAGAGGCCGCAGGTCCCTGCGGCGCAGAAACGCAACCTCCGCACCGAAATCATCGCGGCCGATTCGACCGGCGAACTGCTGGCACAGCTGCGCAACATGCCCAACATCGAGATCGGCAAGGGCATCACCTTCCGGCCCAAAAACGACTGGTTCGAACTGACGATGCGCTTCCGCATGCAGAACCTTCTGGCGCTGTCGTTCGACGACGACTTCACGCTCACCAAGACCGAAGCCCGCGTCAAACGGCTGCGGCTGCGCTTCGACGGTTACATCTATTCGCCCAAACTGGTCTACTCGGTCCAGCTGGGATTCACCTCCTACGACACAGAGCTGCTGCCCGGCGGCGACATGAACATCGTGCGCGACGCCATCGTCTACTACGTGCCCAACGCCACCTGGAACATCGGCTTCGGGCAGACCAAGATCAAGGCCAACCGCGCGCGGATCAACTCGTCGAGCGCCCTGCAATTCGTCGACCGGAGCATCGTCAACAGCGAATTCAACCTCGACCGCGACTTCGGGTTCTTCGGCGAATACAACATGCGCCACGGCGAGGGCTTCAACCTCTCGGCAAAAGGCTCCGTCACGCTGGGCGAAGGCCGCAACTGGGGCAGTTCGCCGACCGGAGGGCTGGCCTATACGGGGCGTCTGGAACTCTATCCGCTGGGACGCTTCAAGTCGAAGGGCGACGTCATCGAGGGCAACTACGAATTCGAGGAGCGGGTGAAGATTCTGCTCGCCGGAGCCTACTCCTACAACCACAAGGCCTCGCGGCTGAAGGGTCAGCGGGGAGCCGTGATGCCCGGCGACGCCACACGCAACCTGGGGTCCTATTTCGTCGATTTCATCCTCGAATACCGGGGCTTCGCCTTCTACACCGATTTCATGGGCCGTTCGTGCAGCGACCCGCTGTTCAGCCCCGAAACCGGAGCCTTCGTCTACAACGGGCAGGGTCTCAACGTGCAGACCAGCTACCTGTTCAACAAAAAATGGGAAATCGCCCTGCGCAACTCGACGCTGTTCCCGGACAGCGAAGTGCAGCCGCTGGCCGGATACCGCAACTGGAACCAGACCACGCTGGGCATCACGCGCTACATCATCGGCCACAGCCTCAAAGTGCAGGCCGACATGTCGTACAACACCCGGAGCAGGTCCATAGACCCCAATTACAACCGCTGGGAGATCCGCTTCCAGCTGGAGCTGGGGCTTTGACGGAGAGAACAGGCCGTCCGAAAAATCCGTCCGAAAAGTCCCCCGAAAAAAGTCACCCCTGCCGGAAGCTCTCCGGCAGGGGTGAAATCGTAAAAATCAGACTTCTCGGGCGACACCTATATATATTACAGGATTTTCAGGGCAATCTGCGCGCACGCCTCGGCATCGGCCAGCGCGTGGTGGTGGTTTTCGAGTTCGAAGCCGCAGGCGGCGGAGACGGTGTGCAGCTGATGGTTGGGCAGGCGGCTGCCGAAGGTGCGGCGCGAGGCCCGACAGGTGCAGTAGAAGGTATAACCGGGCCAGGGCATGCCGTACAGTTCGAAGACGGCCCGCAGGCAGCCTTCGTCGAAGGGCGAGTTGTGGGCCACGAGCGGCAGCCCCTCGATACGGGGTTCGATTTCGCGCCACACCGACGCGAAATCGGGGGCATCAGCCGTATCTTCATAGCGCAGACCGTGGATGGCCGTCGTGAAATGGCTGTAAAAATTGGGACGGGGACGGATCAGGCGGTAAAACGTATCGACCACCTCGCCGCCGCGCACGACGACGACGCCCACCGAGCAGACGCTCGTGCGCTTGCCGTTGGCCGTTTCGAAATCTATGGCTGCAAAATCTTTCATCGTATCGGTATATGCGAGCTGCAAATATACGCATTTCCGCGTCGGAGCGTACACCCCGAGCGAAAAAACTCCGTGTTTCGCCAACAAGAGGCCCCGTCCCGATCAGGTCCCGGAAAGCTCCGCGGCATCGTCCCCGAGGCCGATGGACTGCACCCGCTGTTCGAAATCCCGCTCCGGAACGAGCGAACGCAGCCGCATGCGCGAACGGTAGCTGTACACCGTATTGACCGAACAGTGCAGCAGTGCGGCGATGGTCGCCGTGTCGGTGATGCCCAGCCGGACCAGCGCGAAGATGCGCAGTTCGGTCGTGAGGCTTCCCGGACGGCGGACCCCGATGCGCGCATCGTCGGCGAGCAGGCGGTTGAACTCCCCGATGAACGAGGGGAAAAGCCCCAGGAAGGTGGTGTCGAAATTGTGGTAAAACTCTTTCAGTTCGTCGCTCCGGACATCGGTTCCGGCGTACTCGCGGCGCAGCTCGTCGGAACGGCCGTCGCGCAGCATCCGGCCGACATGACGGTAGGTGTCGGCCAGTTTGTAGATATATTCGGAGATCGTCTTCAGGAACCCGCCGATATAAACCTCCTTGATGCGGTTGGCGTCGGCGATGCGGATGTTCTGCCGGCTCAAGTCGGCATTGGTTTCGCGCAGGCTGGCAGCCAGCTCGGCCAGTTTCCCGTTCGACTCGCGCAGGGTCTGCTGCACGGCGTTGAGCCGCCGGTTCTGGCGCAGGACGAACAGCACGCCTCCGATTGCCGAGAGGGCGAAAAGAAAGGCCAGAAGGATCAGCGCGACGTACATCGCGCGCAGACGGGCATTGCGCTCGCTGTACGCCTGCTCGATCTGGGGCAGAATCGCCATGTCGCGCCACGAACGGATAGGCGAATTGTAGGCCTGCGTGTCGTTGATCGCAACGCGGATACACCGCATCGCCCGTGCGGCGTCGCCCCGGCGCAGCAGCTCTTCGGCCACGCCGCCCAAGGCGCCGTAGTCGCGGACCGCCCCCTGCACATCGGCCATGGCGGCGTGCACGAGCCATTCGAAACGAGCCGCTTCGTCGCCCCGGAACCTTTCGGTCTCCGAACGGTAGAACGCCGCCCGGGCATAGTCGTGCGACACGGGCGGAGCGCATGCCAACGCACTGTCGCAGGCCGCGGCGGCACGGTCGCAATCCCCTTCGTCCACGGCGACGAGGTAGGCGAAATAGAAACGTTTCGAAATGTCGCCGGTGGTTTCCAGCGCACGGCGGGCATAGTACTCCTCGCAGGCCCGAAACCGGTCGCGCTCCGCCCCCGGCTCGCTCTGGCTGCGGCACTCGCGGTTCTGGCGATGCTGCGCGGCATAATAGGCCGCCTGCGTCGCACGGCTCATATGCAGCGTGTCGGTCGCCCCGGCCAGCACCCGGTCGGCTTCGAGGAAGCGGCCGTTCATGCTGTAACACATCGCCATGACCGATTTGGCGCGGATCGTCAGGTCGGCATTCCCCGCCCTTTCGGCCAGCGCGACATTCCGGCGCAGGTAGGCGATCGTCGAGTCGCTCTGGTAGGCGAAATAACGCTCCGCAATCTCCGCCGTGACGGCATAACGCGCCCCGAACCCGAGGGTGTCGCCGCATAGCAGGGATTTGAGCGAGTCGAGGCGCGCTTCGTGACGGAGCAGGAACTCCTCGCGGCGGTCGAGCAGACCGTCCAGGCGGCGAAGCAGCGTATGTATGTCCGAAGGTTCCCCGGCACGCAGACCGGATGCGGAGACGACGAGAAAGGCCGCGAAAAGGAGAGGCAGTTTTTTCATTTCAGGCAACGGATTTGCACAAATATAACGATAAAAAGCATGCAAAAGCAAATTATCAGGCCTGTTTTATTTGTATAATTCAACGCCATCCGAAGCATCAATCAACTGGTTTTCAGAAAACTGACAGTTCATATCGTTTATATTTTTCCGAAGAGCCGTTCCGGCGGGCCGTTCATGCGCTAACTTTGCAGAAGACAGAAACGCAAACCAATTCAAAAAACGATGAAAACCTCCGTAAAACTTTTGCTCGCCTTCGCAACGGCAGCCGCGACGATCGCACCGGCCGCCGCCCAGCAGGTCGTAGCGTGGGACGAGGCCTACCGGCAGGCCGACGCCCGGATCGCACAGCTGACCCTCGACGAGAAGATCTCGTTCATGCGCGGCTACTCCTCGTTCTTCTTCTACGGCGTGCCCGAGAAAGGCATGCCCTACATCTATCTCTCCGACGCCACGCAGGGCGTGCACATGCGCGACAACCTGTCCGACCCGACGATGGTCCGCCAACTGGAGCGTTCGACGGCCTTTCCGTGCCCGATCTCCCTCGCAGCGACCTTCAACCCGTCGCTGGCCTATCGTTATGCCGAAGCCGTGGGCGAAGAGTGCCGCGCCGGAGGCATCGAAGTCCTGCTGGGTCCGGGCATGAACATCTACCGCAACTCGCAGAACGGACGCAACTTCGAATACATGGGCGAAGATCCGCTGCTCGCCTCGGCGATGGTCGCCGAGTATGTGAAGGGCATGCAGTCGACGGGAACCGTGGCGTGTCTGAAACACTTCATCTGCAACGAGACGGAATTTTACCGCCGCCGCTCGAACTCGATCGTCGACGAACGGGCGCTGCACGAACTCTACCTGCCGCCGTTCAAGGCCGGCATCGACGCTGGCGTGGGTTACGTGATGACCTCCTACAACCGCCTCAACGGCGAGTGGGCCGGGCAGAACGCCGACCTGATCCGGCGCATCCTGCGCGGCGAGCTGGGATTCCGGGGCTGCGTGATGAGCGACTGGTCGTCGGTGAACGACACGGAGAAGGTGGTCAAGAGCGGCCAGAACGTCGAGATGCCGGGCCGCAAGGAGTTCTTCGGCGAGGTGCGCGCGCTGCTCAAGGAGGGCCGCATCACCGAAAAGGATATTGAGAAAATGATCCGCCCCAACATCGCCACGAGCATCGCCTTCGGACTTTATGACCGGGAGAAGTACGTTCCCGCCCTGCTGGAGAAATTCCCGGCGCACAAGCAGACCGGCTACGACGTGGCCGCCGAGGGCATCGTACTGCTGCGCAACAACAGCATCCTGCCCCTCGCCGAAGGCCGCAAAATCCTGCTGACGGGACGCTTCACCGAGCAGATTCCCCGCACGGGAGGCAGCACGTCGTCCTCGGCCGAGGTGCTGGGCTACGACAACGTGACGCTGACCGCGGCGCTCCGCGAGGTCTACGGCGATGCGGTCCGCGTCGTCGAAAAACCCTCCCGCGAGGAGCTGGCCGCCGCCGACGTGGTGCTGCTCTCGACGGGCACGATCGACGTGGAGTCGTTCGAACGCCCCTTCGCGCTGCCCAAGGAGGAGGAGGCCTTCATCCGCACGGCCGTCGAGTCCAATCCCAACACCATCGTGCTGGTCAACTCGGGTTCGGGAATCCGCATGGGCGGCTGGAACGACAAAGCCGCGGCGGTGATCTACGGCTGGTATCCGGGCCAGAGCGGCTTCACGGCGCTGGCCGACATTCTTTCGGGCAAACTGTCGCCCTCGGGCAAACTGCCCATGACCATCGAGAAGGAGTTCAACGACTCCCCCGCCAAAGGCACGATGCCCGCCGGCGCGGAGTTCTACAACAAGGCGCCCCGCGCCTACAACGAACGCCTGATCCAGCTCTACGACATCGACTACAAGGAGTCGGTGCTGGTCGGCTACCGCTGGTACGAGACCAAGGGCATCGCACCGCTCTACCCCTTCGGATTCGGACTTTCGTACACCACGTTCGAGCTTTCGAAACCCCGCGCCCCGAAGGTGTTCCCCGCCGACAAGCCGCTGAAGGTGAGCGTCACGCTGACCAACACGGGCGACCGCGAGGGCGCGGAGGTCGTGCAGCTCTACGTCACGGAGAACGCCCCGACGGTCCTCCGGCCGAAAAAGGAGCTGAAAGGCTTCCGGAAAGTGACCCTGGCCCCCGGCAAAAGCGCCGTCGTGGAGTTCGAACTCGACCGGCAGGCGCTGGCGTTCTGGGACACGCAGTCGCGCGGCTGGAAGGTCAACCCGGGCGAATACACCCTTTCGCTGGGAACCTCGTCGGCCGACATCGCCGCCACGCTGCCCGTCTCGGTGAAATAACCCCGCAGCGGCAAGAAAGGACCGCATCCGCGGAGAGTTCACTATTGACTATCGTAAACGAGGTTTCGGTTTCCAGGCCATCGCCTCGTTTACTTTTTTTGCCTTTCATTGCGCATCATACTGAATGACAACATGCAGTCTCTCGCCTTCTCGCCCATTCCCGAACAGAATCCGATCGAAGCATACGGCAATATGCTGCATTCGGACGGATTCATCTCCGTTTCCGGTATATATCTCCGGAAAATTTGCCGGTTCCATACGAACAGTTAATTTTGTAATAGATTCAGTTTATCGGAATGCGTAAATCGGTATTCATACTGCTAACGGTTTTCACGGCCTGCCTGCTCTGCAAGGAGTCGGGGAACAGGCCGGACACTCCATGGAAATTCACGAATGAAACGTTCCTAACCCGTGGGGGGGGGAATTTACTTGCCGACCAATGGCAATGCGAATACGTCTATAATTCCGATTTAAGTCTTACCGGTGTCTTGCAGGAGTGCGAAAAAGCACGCACGTCCGTATCCATGTTCCAGCACGGAGCCCAAGGGCGCTCGCGTGCTGCGTTTTTATCAATGTGTTGCGTCACATACGGTATTTCGGGCGTTTCCGGACTCGTTGCAAGGGTGCACAGAAAAGGTTTCGCTGCCGGACTGCATGCCGTAGACCATTACGTCTACCGTCTGCGCCGGCTCATTATTTAGCCATGCGGCAAGAAGATTCACAAAAAGCCATGCATGCTGTTTACAGCGAAACAATCTATATCGGGCATCGCCGCCCAGGGCTTTTCCATAGCCCGTCCTAAACAAAAAATGCGCGTACACTGCGGCATAATGCCCGGCCGCATCAGGCCCCGACAATCAAGGCCCGCACGCGCTCCCCGTTTTCAAGCCCGTCACCGTGTCCTTCATTTTTTCACCCGCACCTCGTACAGGTCGCTGCGACGGTCCTTGAGGTTGCGGACGCTGCCGTAGGTGTGCAGCTCGTTCAACAGGTTCAGGTTAATGTCCGAAATAAGGATCATCTCCGTATTGGGCGTCGCCTCCGCACGCCGTCCGTCCGTCGGAAAAGCGAAATCGCAGGGCGTGAAGACTCCGGAGCGCGCATACTGAATGTCCATGTTGTGCACCTTGGGCAGGTTGCCCACACTGCCGGCGATCACCACGAAACATTCGTTCTCGATGGCGCGGGCATGGGCGCAGACTTGCACGCGCGAATAGGCATTCTGCGTATCCGTGAGGAACGGCACGAAGAGAATCTGCATCCCCTCGGAGGCCATAATGCGTGAAAGTTCCGGAAACTCAACGTCGTAGCAGATCAATACGCCGATCTTCGCACAGTCCGTCTCGAACGTGCGGATCGTCTTGCCGCCGCTCAATCCCCAGCACTTCATCTCGTCGGGCGTAACGTGCAATTTTTCATACATTTCGTAAGTTCCGTCACGGCGGCAGAGGAACCCCACGTTGTAAAGCTGCCCGTCGTCTTTGATCTGGGGCATGCTGCCCGTGATGATATTGATGTTGAACTTAATGGCCAATGCGATAAACCGGTCCCGGATTTCATCCGTATATTGCGCCAGCCCGCGAATGGCCTCCGATTCGCTGACATCGTTGAACCGCGCCATAAGCGGAGCGTTGAAATATTCGGGAAAAAGAACGAAATCGCTCTGATAGCCGCTCACGGAATCGACGAAAAACTCCACCTGTTCGAACAGGTCGTCAAGGGTCTTGTAGCTGCGCATTTGCCACTGTACGATGCCTACGCGCACCGTGGTTTTGGGCAGGATGTACTCCTCGGTCGGAGCCTGATAATAGATGTTGTCCCACTGAAGCAGGCAGGCGTAGTGGCGCGACTCCTCGTCGTTGGGCAGATAGTTGCGCATTACTTTACGGACATGGAAATCGTTCGAGAGCTGGAACAACAGCACAGGATCGACAATTTCACGTTGGCGCACTTTGTCTATATATTCCTTGGGGCGCATCTGTTCCGCATACTTATGGTAGTTGGGCAGACGGCCCCCGAACATGATGGCTTTCAGGTTGAGTTTTTCGCACAGTTCCTTGCGGTATTCGTACATGCGCCGCGCCAGCCGCAGTCCCCGGTAGTCGGGATGGATGAAGACCTCGATGCCGTAGAGGATGTTACCCTTGCGGGTGTGGGTGTCGAATGTTTCATTCCCCGTAACCTGGGCGTAGGTGTGGTCGTTCTTCACGTCATCGTAATTCACAATGATCGAAAGCGCGCAGCCTACGATCTTGCCGTCCACGACTACGACGATCTGCCCCTCCGGGAAGATGCGAATCAGTTTGTCGATTTGCTTCGGCGTCCAAAAAACGTCGCTTCCATCGGCATAGACGCGGGTAAATGAGCTGGCCAGCTGGTCATAATCTTCACGCTGCAAGTTGCGGATCTCTACTTTGTTAATTTCCAACGGTTCCATAAATTCGTTTTTGGGGATACAAATGTATGAAAATAATGCCTGTGAAAAAACAACGGCAAGTTCTTTTTCACCAGTACCGGCGAATTACAGAATGCAGCCTGTCATTGATGATCCGACACGCTGCGGCACTCCTTGAAGGAGCGGACCTCTTCCGGAATTTCCATGACGACGGTCGGAATACGCGAAACGCCCGCTGCGGATTGCAGTTCAGAACGATGCATATAAACAAAAGCAAACGAGGCGACGGCTTGGAAACCGAAACCTCGTTTACAACAGTGAATTTCCCGCGGATGCGGTCCTTTTTCATAACGGGAATCCCCCTACTCCCACTCGATGGTTGCGGGCGGTTTGGAGGAGATGTCGTAGACTACGCGGTTGACCCCCTTGACCTTGTTGATGATGTCGTTCGACACGTTGGCCAGGAACTCGTAGGGCAGGTGCACCCAGTCGGCCGTCATGCCGTCCGTGGAGGTCACGGCGCGCAGGGCCACGCAGCTCTCGTAGGTGCGCTCGTCGCCCATCACGCCGACGCTCTTCACCGGAAGCAGGACAGCCCCCGCCTGCCACACCTGGTCGTACAGCCCGGCGGCGCGCAGCGAGTCGATATAGATTTTGTCGACGTTCTGGAGGATTTCGACCTTCTCGGGCGTGATGTCGCCCAGAATGCGGATCGCAAGGCCCGGTCCCGGGAAGGGATGGCGGCCGATCAGCTGTTCGGAAATGCCCATCGAACGGCCCACGCGGCGCACCTCGTCCTTGAACAGCAGGCGCAGCGGCTCGACGATCTTCAGGTTCATCTTCTCGGGAAGCCCGCCGACGTTGTGGTGCGACTTGATCGTGGCCGAAGGGCCGTTGACCGAACACGACTCGATCACATCCGGATAGATCGTACCCTGCGCCAGCCACTTGACGTCCTTGATCTGAATGGCCTCCTCGTTGAAAACCTCCACGAAGTCGCGGCCGATGATCTTGCGCTTCCGCTCGGGGTCCGTAACGCCCGCCAGATCGCCCAGGAACTTGGCCGAGGCATTCACGCCCTTGACGTTCAGCCCCATGTGCTTATAGGACTCCAGCACCTCCCCGAACTCGTTCTTGCGCAGCAGGCCCGAGTCGACGAAGACGCAGTAGAGGTTCTTGCCGATGGCCTTGTGCAGCAGCACGGCCGCCACCGACGAATCCACGCCGCCCGAAAGCGCCAGCACGACCTTGTCGTCGCCCAGCTTCTCGCGCAGTTCGCGCACGGTAGCCTCCACGAAACCCTCCGAGGTCCACGACTGCCCGCAGCCGCAGATGTCCACGACGAAGTTTTTGAGCAGCTGCGTGCCGTCGGTCGAATGGTACACTTCGGGGTGGAACTGGATGCCCCACGTCTGCTCGCCCCCGACGTGGAAGGCGGCGACGCGCACGTCCTCGGTGCTGGCGATCAGTTCATAGTTGTCGGGCACGCGCGTAATGGTGTCGCCGTGCGACATCCACACCTGCGTGCGGGCCGGAAGGCCGCGCATCAGCGCATCCGAGGCGTCGCCCACGGTGAGCATCGCACGGCCGTATTCGCGGCTGGGCGCGGGCTGCACCTCGCCGCCGAAAGCCGAGGCGAGGAACTGCGCGCCGTAGCAGACGCCCAGCAGCGGCAGTTTGCCCTTGATGGCCGAAAGGTCGGGAGTCGGGGCCTGTGCGTCCCGCACGGAGAAGGGACTGCCCGAAAGAATCACGCCCCGCACCGACGCGTCTATCGCCGGAATTTTGTTGAAGGGGTGGATTTCGCAATAGACGTTCAGTTCGCGGACACGGCGTGCGATCAGCTGCGTGTACTGCGATCCGAAGTCGAGAATCAGGATTTTTTCCATATCAGTCGTTCAATTACTTTCCAAAATTTCGATAGCCCACCCACACGCGCCGGAGAAGATAACCCAACGCCGCCGCAAGGACCAGCGTACGCAGCACCGGGAGGCGGGTGATCAGCCATGCGGCGAACAGTGCGAACGCCGCCGCCAGAATCCACCAGTCGTATTTCGAAACCGGGAGTCCCATCTACCGTTCGCTCGAATAGTTGGGCGCCTCGCTCGTGATGGCTACGTCGTGCGGATGGCTCTCCTGCATGCCCGAAGCCGTGATGCGGATGAACCGGGCCTGCTTGAGCGTCTCGATGTCCTTCGCGCCGCAGTAGCCCATGCCCGAACGGACGCCGCCGATGAGCTGGTAAACCGTCTCGGAAAGGGAGCCCTTGAACGGCACGCGCGCGGCGATGCCTTCGGGAACGAGCTTGCTGATGTTGCCTTCGCAGCCCTTCTGGAAATAGCGGTCGGCCGACCCGGCCTTCATGGCGTCGATCGAGCCCATGCCGCGGTAGCTCTTGAACTTGCGGCCGTTGAAGATGATCGTCTCGCCCGGAGCCTCCTCCGTGCCGGCGAACATCGAACCGATCATCACGCAGTCGCCGCCCGCAGCCAGCGCCTTGACCAGATCGCCCGAATAACGCAGTCCGCCGTCGGCGATCACCGGAACGCCGCTCTCGCGGGCCACGCAGGCCACGTCGTAGATGGCCGTCAGCTGGGGAACGCCCACACCCGCGATGATGCGCGTCGTGCAGATCGAACCGGGACCGATGCCGACCTTCACGCCGTCGGCGCCGTTCTCGATCAGGTAGCGCGCGGCCCCGCCCGTGGCGATGTTGCCCACCACGACGTCGAGCGACGGATAAACCTCCTTGATCCGCTTGAGCATCGAAACGATGTTGGCCGAATGGCCGTGCGCCGAGTCGAGCACCACGGCGTCGACGTCCTCGGCGACCAGCGCCTTCACGCGGTCCATCGCGTCGGGCGTAACGCCGACGCCGGCCGCCACGCGCAGGCGGCCCTTCGCGTCCTTGCAGGCATTGGGGTGATCCTGCACCTTGGTGATGTCCTTATAAGTGATCAGCCCCACCAGACGGCCTGCGTCGTCCACCACGGGGAGCTTTTCGATCTTGCTGTTGAGCAGTATTTCCTGGGCGTGGGCCAGTTCGGGATTGTGCGTCGTCACGAGGCGGTCGCCGGGCGTCATCACCTCCTCGATGCGGCGCGACATGTCGCGCTGGAAACGCAGGTCGCGGTTGGTGACGATGCCGATAAGCATCCTGTCCGCATCCACGACCGGAATGCCTCCGATCTTGTTCTCTTTCATCAGGTTCAGCGCGTCGCCGACGGTGTGGTCCTTGGAAATGGTCACCGGATCGTAGATCATGCCGTTCTCGGCGCGCTTCACCTTGCGGACCTGCGCGGCCTGCTCGGCGATGGTCATGTTCTTGTGGATCACGCCGATTCCTCCTTCCCGCGCCAGGGCGATGGCCAGCGGCGCTTCGGTTACCGTGTCCATGGCGGCGGACACAATGGGGATGTTGAGAGAGATATTTCGCGAGAAACGGGTCTGGACATTGACCTCTCGCGGCAACACTTCCGAATAGGCGGGTATAAGCAGCACATCGTCGAAGGTAAGTCCTTCGGGCTGAACCCTTTCATTGATAAAAGACATAATGAACGTGGATTTTTGTTGCTCGCAAATGTAGTGATTTTTTTCGAAACGGCCTAATTTCCGGACCTATCCGCCGATTTTTTTATCAACATTCTATCAATAGGTTCGGCGTAAGACTTTTTGTGTTATCTTTGAATGCAGAATCAATCCACCATTCCGAAATGAAAAGAGACCTGCTCCTCCTGCTTGCGGCCGCCGTCGCCGGCTGCGCACCCCGACATACGATCACGGGGCATATCGACAACCTGACCAACGATTCACTCTGCATCGTGCACTGCGCGATCGAAGATATGCCCGGTCTCAAAGGAGATGACGACCAACGGATCACCTACGACACGATCGTCGCCGCCAACGGGCGATTTGCATACGACATGCCCGTCGAGCTGCCGACACAATTCATCATCATCCCCATGCAGCTCATGGAATTCGATCAGGGAAGACGCCATTCGACCAGCACTTCGGACATGAAATTATTCCTCGACAAGGGCGAACAGGTGAAAATCGAGGGCCGGATCGACTCGACGGTTTTCAACTGCACGCTTTCGGGCACACGTCTCAACGAAGATCACAGCCGCCATTATCAGGAATTGCGGCCCTTCTGGATCGAAGGCCAGCGATTGCAGGATGCCATGGCCGGAAAAAGCCGCGCGGAACAGGAAGCGCTCTACGAGCGGTTCCGGCAGGTGATGGCCCGCCGCCGGGCTTGCGAAATGGACTACATCGACGCCAATCCGGACAACCCGCTCGCAGGATACTGCCTGACGAAAATACCCATCGACAGCGTTTTAACATACCACGAACGACTCGCCGATGCGGCCCGCAACTCGATATTTAGGCCATTGCTCGAACCGCTGCTGGCCAAAGCCGGAAAATACCGCCTGATCCGGCTGGCCGAAGCGAAGATCGTCGCCGGCAGCCCCGCTCCGGACTTCACGCTGAAAACCGCCGACGATAAGAATTTCACCCTCTCGTCGCTTCGCGGAAAGTATGTCGTGCTCGACTTCTGGGGCAGCTGGTGCGGATGGTGCATCAAAGGAATCCCGAAGATGAAGAGATACTACGACCGTTATAAAAGCAAACTGGAAATAGTCGGCATCGACTGCAACGACACTCCGGAGAGATGGCTCGCCGCGGTCGAAGAACACCGGCTGCCGTGGATCAACGTCTACAATCCGAAAGACGTTCCGGCAGCGGAAGACATCTCCGTCGAATATGCTGTCAGCGGATACCCCACCAAGGTGATCATCGGTCCCGACGGCCTCATCATCGGAAAATACGCGGGCGAAGGACCCGATTTCTACGAGGCCCTGCACAAGACGATCCAATAGCCTTCTTTAGCCTTCTGCAACGCAAGCCCCGGCTGGAACATTCCAGCCGGGGCTTGCGTGTATAAGGAATCAGGGACTAATACTGCTCCTTTTCGTTGGGGAAATCGCACTCCTTCACATCCCTGACATACTGCTCCACGGCACCGGTCATCACCGTGTGCAGGTCAGCGTAGCGGCGCAGGAAGCGCGGCGAGAACCCTTTGTTGATACCCAGCATGTCGTGGATCACGAGCACCTGGCCGTCGCAGCCCGCGCCGGCGCCGATGCCGATCGTCGGGGTCGGAATCTCGGCGGTCACGCGCGCGGCCAACGCCGCGGGAATCTTTTCGAGCACGATGCCGAAACAGCCCGCCTCGCTCAACAGGTGCGCGTCGCGCAGCAGCTTTTCGGCCTCGGCCTCCTCCTTGGCGCGGACGGCGTAGGTTCCGAACTTGTGGATCGACTGGGGCGTCAGGCCGAGGTGTCCCATGACGGGAATGCCGGCCGAGAGAATGCGCTGGACCGATTCGAGGATCTCCTCGCCGCCCTCCATCTTCACGGCGTCGGCCTCGGTCTCCTTCATAATGCGGATGGCCGAATCGAGCGCCACCTTCGAGTTGCCCTGATAGGTTCCGAACGGCAGGTCGACGACGACCAGCGCCCGCTCCACGGCACGCACGACCGAACGGGCGTGGTAGATCATCATATCGAGGGTGATGGGAACCGTGGTCTCGTAACCGGCCATCACGTTGGCGGCCGAGTCGCCCACGAGAATCACGTCGATACCCGCGGCATCGACGATCTTCGCCATCGAATAGTCGTAAGAGGTGAGCATGGCGATCTTCTCGCCCCGCTGTTTCATCTCCGTCAGGCGGTAAGTCGTTACCGCGCGGACGGTGCTTTCTACTGACATTTTTTCAGATTTTAAGTTTTACAACGCGGCAAAGTTAACGCTTCGGACGGATTTGGCAAAAGAAACTCCATAAAACGACGCCGCCCGACACCGAGACGTTGACCGAATGCTTGGTCCCGGCCTGCGGGATTTCGACGGCCCCGTCGCACCGGTCGACGGCCTCCTGCCCCACGCCGTCGACCTCGTTGCCGAAGACGAGCGCATACTTCACCCCCGGCGCGGCACGGAACGCGTCGAGCATCACGGCCCCCTCGACCTGCTCCACGGCGTAGACCGCATATCCTTCGGCACGCAGCTGCGCAATGCACCCGACGGTCGAAGCGCAATAACTCCAGGGCACGGTCATCTCGGCCCCCAGAGCCGTTTTGTGAATGTCACGGCTGGGCGGAGTGGCGGTGATGCCGCACAGGACGATCCGCTCCACGGCGAAAGCGTCGCCCGTGCGGAAAAAGGCCCCGACGTTCTGGGCCGAACGAACGTTGTCCAGCACCACCGTGACAGGCATCTTTTCCATCGCGGCGAACTCCTCGGCCGAAGGCCTGCCGAGTTCTTCGTTGGTGATTTTGCGCATAATGGGTTCGGAACGATTGATTTCGGGGGCAAAAGTAAATAAAATTAAAATCTTTTCCTTACTTTTGTCAGCTATATTCCGTTGACACCTATGAAAAAACTTTTACTCTTGCTCGCCCTTTCCGGATGCGTCGCCGCAGGACACGCACAGGAGATTCTGCTGGGAACCGATTTCAAAATGTATTTCGACAACAAGGAATTCGGCAGCAACGAGTTCGCCGTGCCGGGGCTGGACATCGAATCGGGCACGGACTTCGCAGCCCGGCTGACGCCCCGTGTCGGCATCCGGTGGGACGAGAAAAACACGCTGGTCATCGCCGCGGACATGATCAAGAATTTCGGAACCCAGGAATCGGCCTATCTTTCGGAGATCAAACCCGTCTTCTACTACCAGTTCCAGACGCCCAAGGTGACGGCCGCAGCCGGTATCTTCACGCGCGACATGATGCACGACGACGACTATTCGACGGCATTCTTCTCCGAGTCGGAACGCTTCTTCCACAACCGCATGAACGGCGTGCTGGCGCAGTACAACGGCAAAAGGGACTCCTACGTCGAGTTCGTCTGCGACTGGGAGGGCATGTATTCCACCCTCTCGCGCGAAAAGTTCCGCATCCTGCTCGCCGGACGCCACTACCTCGACACGTTCTACTACGGGTTCAACTACTCGATGTTCCACTATGCGGGACAGCAGGGCGCGCCGATCGAAAACGTCGTCGACCTGCAACTGCTCAACCCCTGCGTCGGCGTGCGGTTCAACGCCTTCTTCGATTTCGACATCAAACTGGGAGCTTTGCTCACGGCCCAGCGCGACCGCAGTTTCGGCCACTCGTGGGAAAAGCCCTGCATGGGCGAGTTCGCCTTCCGGATCAGCCGCTGGGGACTGTCGCTCGACGAACGCCTCTATGTCGGCGACAACATCCACCCCTTCTTCTACGGACATGAACTCGAAGACGGCACACCGCTCCCCTACGGCCGCGAGTTGTACCCCGCCGAGAGTTTCTTCCGCACCGACCAGAAGGTGTACAGCCGCACGGCGCTCTCCTACCGCCGCTCGTTCTTCAACGACACGGTCTCGGTCCGCGCGGAGTTCGCCGCCCACCACGACGGCACGGCCCTGGGAACCCAGCAAATGCTGGTCGTGGGGGTGAAACTGCTCAAAACCGTTTACAACAGCAAAAATCATAAAAAATAATATGGCAAGCGAAACAAACGAAACACGGGAGAAGTCGCTGAACTTCCTCGAAGAGATCATCGAAGAGTCGATCGCCGGGGGCGAAACGCGCATACAGACCCGTTTCCCGCCCGAACCGAACGGTTACCTGCATATCGGCCACGCCAAGAGCATCTGCATCAACTTCGGACTGGCGAAGAAATACGGCGGCAAGTGCAACCTGCGCTTCGACGACACGAACCCCGTCAAGGAGGACGTGGAGTACGTCGACTCGATCAAGCGCGACATCCAGTGGCTCGGCTTCCAGTGGGAGCTGGAGCGTTACGCGTCGGACTATTTCGACCAGCTCTACGAATGGGCCGTCGTACTGATCAAGAAGGGGCTGGCCTATGTCGACGACCAGACGCAGGACGAGATCCGCGAAAACCGCGGTACGGTATCCGTGCCGGGAACGCCCTCGCCGTGGCGCGACCGTTCGGTGGAGGAAAACCTCGATTTGTTCACGAGAATGAAGAACGGCGAGTTCCCCGACGGAGCCAAGGTGCTGCGCGCCAAGATCGACATGGCCCATCCGAACATGCTGTTCCGCGACCCGATCATGTACCGCATCATCCACGCCGAGCATCACCGCACGGGCGACAAATGGTGCATCTACCCGATGTACGACTACGCCCACGGCCAGAGCGACTCGATCGAGCGGATCACCCACTCGATCTGCACCCTGGAATTCGACGTGCACCGTCCGCTGTACGACTGGTTCATCCAGGCGCTCGACATTTTCCCCTCGCACCAGTACGAGTTCGCACGCCTGAACCTCACCTATACGATGATGTCGAAGCGCAAACTGCTGAAGCTCGTGCAGGAGGGCGCCGTGATGGGCTGGGACGATCCCCGCATGCCGACGATCTGCGCCCTGCGCCGCAAGGGCTACACGCCCGCCTCGGTGCGCAACTTCGCCGAGATGGTGGGCGTCGCCAAGCGCGACAACGTGATCGACCTCGGGAAGCTGGAATACTGCGTGCGCGAAGACCTGAACCGGGTCGCCCAGCGCCGCATGGCCGTGCTGAATCCGCTGAAGGTGGTCATCACGAACTACGAGGACGACAAAACCGAGCTGTTCACGGCGATCAACAACCCCGAGGACGAAGCCGCCGGCACGCGGCAGGTTCCCTTCTCGAAGGTGATCTGGATCGAGCGCGACGACTTCATGGAGAATCCGCCCAAGAAGTTCTTCCGCCTCTCGCCGGGCGGCGAGGTGCGCCTGCGCTATTCGTACCTCATCAAGTGCGAGGAGGTCGTCAAGGACGAGGGGGGCAACATCACCGAACTGCGCTGCACCTACGATCCGATGTCGGGCGGAGGTTCGTCGAGCGACGGCCGCCGCGTGAAAGGCGTCATCCACTGGGTGTCGGCCGCGGATGCCGTGGAGGCCGAAATCCGGCTGTTCAACCCGCTCTTCACGAAGGAGGACCCCGACGACGTGGCCGAAGGGCAGACCTGGGAGGACAACCTCAATCCCGAATCAATGATCAAAATCACAGGCTACCTCGAACCGTCGCTGCGCGACATCCCCGTAGGCCGGGCCGTACAGTTCGAGCGCGTGGGCTACTTCTGCCCCGACACCGACTCGACCCCCGGTCATCTGGTGTTCAACCGCACGGTGACGCTCAAGGACTCGTGGGCCAAGATCAACAAATAGAAAGATCCCCCACCGACAAAAAAAGACATCCGGACGATTCCGGATGTCTTTTTTTATCATTTACCCTCCTATTTCACCGGATTTTACCTACCTTTGGGATCGGAAACGAAAACGGAATAATCGGATGCAGTTGTTATACGTAATAGGAACAGGGGTGCTGGCGGCGTTTTGCGTCCTCCTGGCCGTCCGTATCTGCTACCAGCGCCGGTACATCCGAACAAGCGACCGGATCAACGACTGCATATTCCGCAACGTAGCCGCCTACCTGCTGCTGATCGACCCCGATTTCAACGTTCTGCAAACCAACTACCGCTCCACGACGGGAACCGCTCCGAAAGCCGCACCGCCCAAGGTGGGCAACCAGCTGCGCTGCAAGAACGGCGAGGACGCCGGCATCTGCGGCACACACGAATTGTGCGCCGACTGTCCCGTCCGCGCGGCCATCACCGGGGTGTTCCGGACGAAGAAAGGCTTCTCGGGACTGGAGGTCCCGATGGTGCTCTACACCTCCGACGACCACACGGAGACCGTCGACTGCGACGTAAGCGTGGCGGGCAATTTCCTCACCGTCGCAGGACAACCCCGGGTGGTGCTGACCGTGAGCGACATCTCGGCCCAGAAACGCACCCAGCGCGAACTGGAGAAAGCCCGCGTTCGCGCCGAAGAGTCCGACCGCATGAAATCACGCTTCCTGGCCAACATGAGCCACGAACTGCGCACGCCGCTGAACGCCATCATCGGATTCTCGGAACTGCTCATGGACGACCCCGCCCCGACCGAGAAACAGGAGTACATGCGCATCATCCGCTCCAACGGCGAGGTACTGATGCAGCAACTCAGCGACATCCTCGATCTCTCGAAGATCGAAGCCGGAACCCTCGGCTACGAATATAGCGACGTGGAACTCAATGCCGTCATGGAAGAGCTGGAAGGCGGTTTCCGCATGCGGCAGCCGGAGAACAGCCCGGTGCGGATCACCTTCCACAGAAAATATCCCGTCCGCTACATCCGCACGGACCGCAAACGGCTGATTCAGGTGATCGCCAACCTTTTGAGCAACGCCGTGAAATTCACCTCCGAAGGTTCCGTCGATTTCGGGTTCGAAATCCGCGGCGGGGAACTCTACGTCTACGTCGCCGACACGGGAGCCGGCATCCCCGAAGAACACCGGGGACAGCTTTTCCAACGTTTCGTCAAGGCGGGATCGTTCAGGCAGGGCATCGGCATCGGACTGGCGATCTCGAAGTCGATCGTCGAAACGATGGGCGGCCGCATCGGCGTCGAATCCCGACCGGGCAAAGGCTCGACCTTCTGGTTCACGCTCCCCTGCAAGCCGGAGCAATAAGCATCGTTATCCTCTTCGCGGTTTCCAAACCCTCCCGGCCCTGCGCAGCGGAATAAAATACGCCTGTTCCTTCCAGGTCTCTCCGACCCACCAGGCATCCCAGCGCGACACCGAGCGAAACGCCCGCAGAGCTGCCTGCAACAGCGGGTCAGCCGGATCGCTGACAACAGGACTTCCCTTTTCCGACAACAGTCGCGCCCGGTCGATCCGAACCACCCGCCCTGTGGAATCGGCTGCAAAGACCACATACAGCGACAGCAGATCGGGCGACTTTCCGACATGAAGGCTGTCGAACGCCGCGGCCACACGCTGTGCATTGTCCGTCGCATCCGCACCTCTTTCATACAGCCGGTTCCGGTAGGCTTTCGTCTCACTCACGCGCCCCTCGGACACCGCAGCCACCCATTCGCGTTCGAGATTCCGCATAAATCCATCGTGTTGGTAATACACCAGATTCCCCGTGCCATAGCGGATCTCTCCGCTGAACCAGCCGGCACGGGCGCGTGATCCCGCTGCAAATTCGGGAACCAGCTCCGCTCCGGAAAATACGACGTCGCCGTCCTCGGTGTTCACGCACTCAAGCCACAAGATGCCCTCGTCGTCCAGCCGCCAGACACCGATACACCGACGCCAGCAAGCCGTAGAGCCGGAGGCATCGAGTTCGTCCAGCCGTTTTTCGAGCCGGGCGAGCACGGCGGAATCCGCCGTCGCCAGCGGCAGTGCGAACAACTGCATCGTATCGCACCCGACGACAAGCCGTTCGGCAGCCTGCCCTGTCGCCGACGCGCGAAAAGGCTGCAAAAAACACACGACTGCCGACAGCAGAAGAGCCGCACGTATCATAAGCGAGGGTATTTTTCAGAAAGATACGCAAAAAACGAAGATTGCACAAGTCCCGTTGCGAAAACGACGACATCGGCTCCGCGTCAGCGCATCATGCCGCCGAAGGTCCGCCGGCCGAAAAGGTAGCGCAGCACCACCGAGCCGCGGTAGATGTTTTCCGCGGCGGAACCCTTGCGGTTCGCGCGGATCTCACGCCGTTTGCGGGCCAGCGCCCCGTGCCAGCGGATGAAGTCGCGCCAGGCGCGGAACACGGCGCGGAAGTTGTCCCGGCGGCCCTGCATGAGGTAGGACAGCGCGGCGAGCAGGTCGAGCGCCGGGCGCGCAACGGCCACGCAAAGCCGCTGTGCGGGCGAGGCGCACTTGTAAAGCATGGCGAGATTGTTCCGGTGATTGTAGAAGACCTTGGCCGGAGAATCGGTCTGGAGCGTGCCGCCGCCCAGGTGGTAGACCCTGCTCCGGGGCACGATCCGCACCCGGTAACCCGCCAGCTGCATCCGCCAGCAGAGGTCGATCTCCTCCATGTGGGCGAAGAAATCGCCGTCGAAGCCGCCCAGCGCGCGGAACACGTCGGCCCGGCAGCAGAAAGCCGCGCCGCTCACCCAGAAAACGTCGCGCTCGTCGTCGTACTGGCCCCGGTCCTTCTCCACGCAGCGCAGGATGCGCCCCCGGCAGAAGGGATAGCCCAGGTAGTCGATGAAACCGCCCGCAGCCCCCGCATACTCGAACTCCGTGCGGTCGGCGCAGGAGATCAGCTTCGGCGCGGCGACCGCCACGTCGGGATTCCGGTCCAGACAGTCGAGAATCGGCGCAAGCCACCCCTCGGGGGTCTCGACATCGGAGTTCAGCAGCAGGTAATAGTCGGCCTCGATATGCTCCAATGCGCGGTTGTAGCCTCCGGCAAAGCCGTAGTTGCGGTCCATGCGCAGGACCGTGACCGACGGAAACCCGGCGGCGAGCGCCGCGAGAGAGTCGTCCGTCGAACCGTTGTCGGCGACGATGACCTCGACGCCGGCGGGAGCCGCGGCCACGACCGACGGCAGGAAACGACGCAGGTGGTCCGCGCCGTTCCAGTTGAGTATGATGATTTTAGCGACCGGCATGAGTTCGTTTGTGCTTCCAGCGGCGATGCGACCACATCCACAGTTCGGGACACTCGCAGATCATCCGCTCCAACTTACGAACGTAACGCTGCGTGATTTCGTATTCGGCGACCTCCTCTTTGCCGTCATAAATCAGTTCGAAGGACATTTCGTAGCGTCCCCGCCGCAGGCGGTTCATCTTCACGAAGTAGACCGGGAGGTTGCAGCGCAGGGCCAGTTTCTCGCCGCCGTCGAAGAAGATCGTATCCTGATTGAGGAAGCGGAACCAACGGCTGTCGGGCCGCCGCGGGGGATTCTGGTCGGCGATAAGCCCCATCACGAGGTTCTTGCCGGCGATGCCTCCGGTCCGGTTGCGCAGGTAGAAACGCAGGCTCTCCTTCATCGAGACGGTCATCGAATTTTCGTAATTGCGCAGCCGCCGGTAGAGTTCCTCCATCACCTTGCTGCGCAGCGGATGGTAGACGGCGACCAGCATCTGCGACCGCTCGTAAAGCCCCCAGTAGGAGCAGTACTCCCAGCAGCCGAAATGGGCCGTCATGGCGATCCAGTCGCGGCCGTGCACCGCTTCCACGTGTTTCTCCACGTCTTTGACCGTGAGCACCGTCCGGCCCTTCTCCTCGTTCATGTAGGCCATGTTGATCGTGTCGACGAAGATTTCGGACAGCGTGCGGTAGAACCGCCGCCGGATGACGGCCAGTTCGCGTTCGCTCTTCTCGGGGAACGAGTTCCGCAGGTTGGTCTTGACGACCTTCATGCGGTAGCGCAGGCAGTAGTAGAGCAGGACGAAAAGCAGGTTTTCGACGACGTAGTACTTGAACCAGTAAGGCATCACGGCGAACACGCGTGCGCCCAGCCAAAGGGTCTCCAGCCAGAAGCGCTGCAAAATGGTCAGATCGGTTCGTTTCATGCCTGCCGCCCGGATTAGGGTTCCACGAAAAGTTTGACGTTCTCGACCTTGGTGCGGATTCTCAACCAGCGGATCAGCGTTTCACGGTCGACCGGAAGCGCGGAATCCCGGGGCGTCACCACGCACACGAGCGTCGTATCGCCGGGCGTGCCCTCGACGTCGAAGGTGATGCCCTTGGTCAGCGAAATGGCCCCGATGTTGTCCATCATGGCCCCCACTTCGCGCGAGATGTCGTTCACCTCGACGTTGGTCACCCGGTAGCGTTTCAGCTGCGAGGACATCTCGCCGATCCGGCGGTTCTTCTCCTCCAGCAGCTCCTGATAGCTCTTCTGGAGCGAAACCACGTCGACCTTGTCCTCCGTATTGGCCTGCCGGACGACCAGTTCGGCCTCCTCCAGCCCGAAATTGCGCATCTGCGTACGGGCATTCTCGATCACCTCCTCGCCCAGCGGCTCGCCCACGAGCAGCAGCTCGATCTGCGAGGGGTTCTTGCCCTGCGCGTAGTGTTTGTTGCACTCGATCACGCGGGTATGCGGAAAGTTGAAGACCTGCGACACGTATTTGTCGGCCACGGCCTCGAACAACGAGACGCGGACCATGTGGAACCCGATGACGACGCTCGGGATGAAGGTCACCAGCGTGATGACCATCATCAGCCGCTTGACCGTGCGCTCGCGGACCTTGTCGATGAAGACCTTCTTCTCGTATTGCAGAAAACGCACCATGGCATAGGTCGCCAGCGCGATGAACACCGAATTGATGAAGAAGAGGTAGAAGGCGCCGATGAAAAAGCGGAACTGCCCCGTGGCCAGTCCGAAGCCCGCCGTACAGAGGGGCGGGATGAGGGCCGTGGCGATGGCCACGCCGGGAATGACGGTCGACGTGCGGTCCTGCCGCGTCTGCGCCACGATGCCCGCCAGGCCGCCGAACAGGGCGATCAGCACGTCGTAGGTCGTAGGCACGGTGCGCGCCAGCAGCTCGCTGCTGTTCGACGAGAGCGGCGAGATGAAGAAATAGACCGTCGAGGTGATGATGGCGACGATGAACATCAGCGCCAGGTTGCGCAGCGACTTCTTGAGCAGTTCGAAATCGTTGATGCCCAGCGCGAGGCCGACACCCATGATCGGGCCCATGATCGGCGAAATGAGCATCGCGCCGATGATCACCGCGGCCGAATTGACGTTCAGGCCCAGCGAGGCGATCATCGTGGCGAAGATCAGCACCCAGAGGTTGACGCCGCGGAACTCCACGCCCTTCGAGACGGAGGCCACGACCTCGTCGCGCTGCGCCTTGTCCTCGTCGAGGCTGAAACGGCCCTTCATAAATTCGCGCAGCTCCCCGAGCCACGCCGAAAACGAACGTTTTACCTTTTGTGTATCGTCTGTACGGTTCTCTTCCATCAATTGCGTTTCGATTTGAGTTACTCCTCCCCGTCCTCCCGGACGCGGCGGACTTTGGGTTTTCCGGCCACGACGATCACGAACTCGCCCTTGGGTTCGGTCGTGCGGAAATGCCCGAGCACCTCGGCGACGGTTCCGCGCACGGTCTGCTCGAACTTCTTGGTGATCTCGCGCGACACCGAAACCCGGCGGTCTTCACCGAAAACCTCGGCGAACTGCTCGAGACACCGGACCACGCGGTAGGGTGATTCGTAGAAAATCATCGTGCGCTCCTCGCCGGCAAGCGCCTGCAACTGCTTCATCCGCCCCTTCTTCTGGGGCAGGAAGCCCTCGAAGCAGAAACGGTCGCACGGAAACCCGCTCTGCACCAGCGCCGGAATCAGCGCCGTGGCGCCGGGCAGCGTCTCGACCTCGATCCCCGCCTCGACGCACGTGCGCACCAACAGGAACCCGGGGTCCGAAATGCCGGGCGTCCCGGCGTCCGACACCAGGGCGGCATTGCGTCCCGCGGCGATCGCCCCGGCGACCATTTCGACCGTGGCGTGCTCGTTGAACTTGTGGTGCGAACGGAGTTTCTGCTCGATGCCGAGGTGCTTCAGCAGGAACGACGTCGTGCGCGTGTCCTCGGCGAGGATGAAATCCACCTCGCGCAGGACGTTCACCGCGCGCAGCGTGATGTCGTCCAGATTCCCGATCGGCGTAGGTACGATATAGAGTTTGGCCATCGTGTCAGGCGAATTTGCGTTCGAGCAGTTCCATCATAAACTTCGCGCCGTCCGAATTGGGATTCCAGGCGTAGTTCTCGGCAATGTGGATCATGCACTCGTCGAAATCGTCGAAGGCGTTGAGCGTCGCGATCGCCTCTTCATAGGCTTCGCCGTCGCCGCCGAACAGATCGCGGATCAGCAGGAACTTGTCGTTGATGCCGATGGCGTTGCGAAGGTCGGCGACCGGTTCGCCGCGGCGCAGTTCCGAAGCCATGTCGCGCCGCGGAGCGATCGTATCGGCCAGCGTCTGCACGTCGTGGTTGATCACCTCGCCCAGCACGGCCCCGACAGGGACCGCAACCTCCTTCGCTCCGGATTCGGCCTCCTCCGGCTCGGCGGCGGCAGGCGCTTCCGAAACGGTGACGGGTTCCGCCGCGGACTGCGGCACGGACGTTCCGGACTGCGGCCCGGGACCTGCGGACGCAGGCGCAGCCGCCGGTTCGGGAGTCGCGGCAAACCCGGGACGGACAGTCGGTCCGGGCGTCGCAGCGGGTTCGGGACGGGCAGCGGGTTCGAGCGTCACAGCGGGTTCGGGGCGGGCAGCGGGTTCGGGACGCTCCGCCGGTCTTTCCGCCGTTTCGGGCCTTGCGGGCTTTTCGGCGGGCGCGGGCGTATCGTAGAGCGACATGATGACGCGCTGTTTGTGACGGTGGCGGACGGTCTCCTCCTCCAGCCCGAACAGCGTGGGCGCGATGTATTGGGGTTTCTCCGCAGGAGCGGGTTCCGGAGCTGGCGCAGGAGCGGGTTCCGGAACGACGGCCGATTCAGCCGCAGCGGCAGGTCCGGGCGCAGCGACCGGCTTCGCAGACGGTTCAGCCGCAGCCTCGGATTCAGGCGCAGCGACCGGCCCGGATTCGGCGGCCGGTTCGGATTCTCCGGCGACGAATGCGGCTTCGGACGCCGCTTCAGGATCAGGCTCAAATCCGGATTCCCCCTCAAGTTCCGGCTCGGAATCCGACGCCGCAGGCTCCGCCATTCCGGGCGTCTCCGTATCGGGTTTCCCCCCGGCAAACGCCCCGGCAGAATCGGCCGCGACCGTCGTATCGGGTTCGGAAAACGGCTCTGCGGGTTCCGCCTCCGCATCGAACGCGGGTCCGGAAACGGCATCGGGACCGGGTTCGAACACGGCTTCGTCCGTCGGGTCGAGCGAAAGCACCGCCCCGAGGTCGATGGGCACCGGAGCCGCCGCAGGCTCCGTCTCCGCAACCGGGGATTCCGGAAGGGATTCCACCTCCGTAAAGCGCACCGCATCGTAGAGCGTCCGCAGTTTTTCCAGCGCCAGGTCGCGTTCGAGGGCCGGAATATCCCCGGAAGGCACCCAGCCGTCGACAATCGCGGTCAGCTTGCGCAGTTCGGCACGTATCGTCTTCAAATCCATCATTGCGTACTGTTTTGACCTCCAAAGGTAGAAAAAATTTGCGAAAGCCCAGCCATTCCCCGGAACCTTTTGTCCGAAACATCTCCGAACGGGTTTTTCCGGGACATCCGGACCGTCCCGCCGGGCACGGAAAAGGGAGCGGCGGCCGAAGCCGCTGCTCCCTTGCAGCTGTCCCGCACCCGCGGCGTCGGCCGCCGTGCCGGAGAGACGAATCATTCGGTGATCCGGAAACTGCCGCCGAGCGTGCAGTCGGAGTCGTGCCCTACCCAGACATGGTAGTCGCCCGGCTCCTGGCCCCACTTTTTGTCGAGACGCCAGAACGAAAGGTCGTCGGGCGTCAGTGTGAAGGTCACCTCGCGGCTCTCCCCGGCGCGAAGCATGACCTTCCGGAAACCTTTCAGTTCACGAACCGGACGCGTCACACCGGACAGCAGATCGCGCACGTAGAGCTGCACGACCTCCTCGCCGTCGCGGCCGCCCGTGTTGGTCACGCGGACCGACACGCGAACCTCGCCGCCGACGGCGGTTTCGGGCGTCAGCACCCGCAGGTCCGAATAACCGAACGTCGTGTAGCTCAACCCGTAGCCGAAACAATACTGCGGCGAATTGGGTACGTCGAGATAGCGCGAAGTGTATTTGTTGGGCTTGCCCGACTCGTCGGCCGGACGTCCCGTGCTCTTCTTGTCGTAATGGATCGGAATCTGCCCCACCGTGCGGGGAAAGGTCATCGGCAAACGCCCCGAAGGGTTGTAGTCGCCCGACACGACATCGGCCAGCGCCTCGCCCGCCATCGTGCCCGGATACCAGGTCAGCAGCAGGGCGTCGGCAAGTTCCGCTTCGCGGGCCAGCTCCATAGGACGGCCCGTAACCAGCAGGACGACAACCGGTTTCCCGGTTTGCTTCAAGCTCTCCAGCAGGTCACGCTGCGCGTCGGGCAGCGCAAGCGACGCAAGGCTTGCCGCCTCGCCGCTCTCCCCCGCCTTCAATCCGAGCGCGACCAGCACCACGTCCGACTTCGCGGCTGCGGCCACCGCCTCCGAAATACCGCCTTCGAGGGCCTTGTGCGGGTCGCATCCGCGGGCATAGGTCACACGGTCGGCTCCGAAACGCGCCCGCAGTCCGTCGAGAAAGGTCGAGGTCCGGCCGGCCTCGGCGAAATGAACCCACGAGCCGATCAGGTCCCACCGGGAATCGGCGAAAGGTCCCACCAGCGCGATCCGGCTCCCCTTTTTCAGGGGCAGCACGCCGCCGCGGTTCTCCAGCAGCACCATCGAACTGCGGGCCACGCGGCGCGCGGCATCGAGATGTTCCGGGGCGTAATAGCACTTCTCGCGCTCCTTCGCCTGGTAGCGGAAAGGATCGTCGAACAGCCCTAGGCGGAACTTCACGGCCAGCACCTCGCGGCAAAGGCTGTCGATCAGCGACTCCGGGATACGCCCCTCCCGCACCAGTTCGGCGGCATGGAACAGGTAGGCGGCGCTCATCATGTCCATGTTGACCCCGGCGCGCAGGGCCAGTTCGGCAGCCTGCGCATCGTCGCCCGCCACGCCGTGAGCTTTCAGTTCGCCGATCGTGCCGTAGTCGGTCACCACGAATCCGCCGAAGCCCAGTTCGTCGCGCAGCAGGTCGCGCATCAGCCAGCGGTTGGCCGTGGCCGGAACGCCGTCGAGGTCGTTGAACGAGGTCATCACCGTCGCGGCCCCGGCATCGAGCGCCGCCCGGTAAGGCGGCAGGTAGCTGTCGCGGAAAACCCGCTCGGACATATCGACCGCATGGTATTCGCGCCCGGCCTGCGGAGCGCCGTAGGCGGCGAAATGCTTCACGCAGGCAAGGACCGACGAAGGGTCGGACAAGTCGCCCTGATAGCCCCGCACCATCGCTTCGGCGACACGCGCGCCCAGATAGGGGTCTTCGCCCGCGCCCTCGGAGACACGGCCCCACCGGGGGTCGCGCGAAACGTCGCACATCGGCGAAAAGGTCCAATGGATGCCCATGGCCGAGGCTTCGCGGGCCGAAACGCGGGCCAGCGACTCCGCGGCGGCAGGGTCCCACGAGGCGGCGACGGCGAGGTTGATCGGGAAGATCGTCCGGAAACCGTGGATCACGTCGGCGCCGATCAGCAGCGGGATGCCCAGCCGGCTCTCCTCGACGGCGATCCGCTGCAACCGCTCGGTCTCCTCGAAGGACTTGATGTTGAATACGCTGCCGCAGCGCCCTTCGCGGACCAGCCGTTCGACGGAAAGTTCCGTCTTGTCGGGTCCCGTGACGGCGCCGCCTCCGCGCTGCTGGACCAGCTGGCCGATCTTTTCGTCGAGCGTCATGCGTTCGACCAGTTCCGCGGCGCGCCGCCGGTCCTGCGGGGTGACGGGCTGCGCCCCGGCGGGATACAGCACGAGGGCCGCCAATACGGTAAAGATGCTATTTTTCATCGGTAAAAGTTTGAAAAGACATGCGAAGGTAATGAAAATACCGCAAAAAAAGGGCCTCGGACGGAATAAACTCACTCCCGCCCGAAGCCCCCGCGATCGCAGCGGCGTCACTCCTTCACGCAGCGCATGCCGTAGGCTGTGGTCATCTTCCGTTCGTAATAGGTCCCCTCGCCCGTGGCGTCGCCCGCCTTCCAGTCGTACATCGGGAGCGGCTT
The DNA here is from genome assembly GCF_025145845.1 of Alistipes shahii WAL 8301. NCBI lineage: Bacteria > Pseudomonadati > Bacteroidota > Bacteroidia > Bacteroidales > Rikenellaceae > Alistipes > Alistipes shahii. The sequence continues at coordinate 250,896 of NZ_CP102253.1, forward strand.
GCCGCCGGCGAGCGTCGACGAACAATAGGCTGCCGAACGCCCCGGATAGTGGATGCGGCCGTTATCGCCCTTGCGGAACATCGTCGACGGGCCGATGAGGGTTCCGCCCGAATTGAGCGCATACCAGCGGCTGTACGTGTCGCCCGAGTCCTGGTTCTTGGCGGCGTTGCCGTCCACGTAGGCAAGCAGCGACTGCCATTCGGCCGCCGTCGGCACCCGGTATCCCACCGGGCAGGGATCGTTCAGCCCTTTGCCGCCCTCGGTCCAGCCTTCGGACATCGCTGCGGACGACCGGGTATAGAACGTCGTCGGATTGCCGTTTGCCGTTGCGGTGGTCATCTCCTCGCCGCTGATCTGCCAGCCGGCGGTGCGGGAGGCGTTGAAAACCACCTCGCGCGTCATCGCGCCGAAAGCATCGGGATACTCCGCATGCCCCTCGTAATATTTGTTCTTCGAGAGGATCTTCGCGCCGATGAACGGCTCCTTGCGGCCCCACTGATAGAACAGTCCGTAGGAGCGGAAATCCTGCACACAGGCCTTCGGATCGGTCGAATGGTATTCGGCCCCGACATTGCGGTCCTGCCAGGCGATACCGCCGACGGTCACGTCCGAAGGCATCTTGTCCACGACCCAGACCAGCCACGACCAGACAACCGCGCCTTCGGCGTCGAACAGCGCGACCAGCCCGCTGCCCTGCTTCGACTTGGCCGCAGTGCAGATGATTTCATTCCGGGAAGCGTCGTAGTCAAGCCCCGAAAGCAACTCTGCGTCGGTGGTCCAGACCCAGTCCGCCGCAACGCCCTTCACATACGCGCCGTCGGTGCGCCGCGCCGGAAACGCACGGGTTTCACCCGCCCGGACCACGACCGTATTCGCTCCGGTCGACCGCTGCACGACGGTCACCTGCTGCGGTTCGACGCCCTCCATCTCGGAGGAGACGGTCAGCGTCGCGCTGCGCGGACGCACGCCCTCGCCGTCGTCGGTCAGCAACAGTTTCACGACCGAACTTTTCGTCCCTTCGGACTGCGACACGGCGCACCAGTCGGTCGCACCCTCGATTTTCCATGCCACGGATGCACGCAGGTTCAGGGCCGGTTCGCTCCCGGCGCCGTAGACGGTTATATCGGCGCCGTTCTCCGCCAGCACGAGGATCGGCTCGAACTTCTCCTGCGTCACGGTCACGGTGTGCTTCTCTTCGCCCGCGGCGTAAAAACGCACCGCGGTCGTGCGCTCCTCGGGCAGGAAACTCTGGTCGACCGTCAGAACGATCTTCTTCGTGTGCGAACCTTCAGCGACGTTGGTGCGGCACCAATCGTCGTCGCAGGAGACCGTCCACGGCGAATCGGCCGTGATTTCAAGGACGCTGCGCCCTCCGAACATATCGAACGTCACGTTATCCTCGAGCAGTGAAAGGTTGGATTCGGCGACCTCGGGATCGTCGCTGCACGCCGCACAGCAAACGGCTGCCGCGACGGTCAGAAAAAGAAAAAGTCTCTTCATCGTTGAAGTTGTATTTAAGGTTTTGTTCGAATGTCGTATTTACCAGGACACGGACGATTCGTAGGTATGCCCGAAACTGTCGGTGACCCGCACCATGCCGCCCCGCTCGCTGCCCGGATCGCCCCGGAACATATGCCACGTATTGGTCGGCATCCCTCCGCGCACACCCGTCGCCAGCACCTCCTCGTAATAGGGATCGGTGCGCTGCGTCCGCTCCATTGCCACCGCCTGCCCGCCCGAAGCGGGAATCCACTCCACGGCGCTCCAGGCCGTGTCATAACCCCAGACATTGGCATAGACACAGGCCGAATTGGTGCGTCCGGGTGCATAGAGGCGCATCTGCATATCGCGCTTCCCGCCCGCCGGCTTGTAATACCACGAGAGCCGTTCGCCATCGACCTCGACCACGGCATAGCCGCGCGGCGTGCCGTCGCAGTTGACGTCGCCGTTGATGAACAGGTCGCCCGGCGTGCGGGCGATGCAGTGCATGACCTTGCGTCCGTCGTCGTAACGGTAAATGTCATGGTAGTGCTTGTGCCCCCCGAAGGCATGGACCTTATAGGGGCTTATCGCATCGAGGAAACGCTGGAAATTGCGGTGGTTGCGCGCTGCGGTGTTCTTCGTGTGGCAGAGAATCGGGCAATGGGACGAGACGACGAGCGTGCTGCCCGCCGGAACGTAGCGCAAATCGGCTTCGATCCAACGGCAAATTTCGTCCGTAAGACCGATCGTATACTCCTCTTCGGCGGTCGGCGCATGGTCGAAAAGGATGTTGTCGAGGAACAGATAATGGATTTTCCCGATGTTCACCGAGTAGTTCGCCGGACCGAAATAGCGTTCGTAGCTCTGCAAGGCGAGCGAATCGGTCAACTCGGCCGGATCGTGATCGTGGTTGCCCGGCAGGCTGAAGGTCGTGAAGCCAAGCGTCTCCAGCCCCTGACGGTACTTCGGGAAAAGCGACATATCGTTCCAGACCAGGTCGCCCAGGCTGACTCCGTAAACCTCCGTCGGAAGCCCCTGCACGGTTTTCAGCACATCGGGAACGACATGACCGAGATAGGAATCCACCGACGTGTTATCGGCAGCCAGCTGAATGTCGGCCATAACGATCAGCGAATGGCGGTCGGACGGAGTCTTGCGTCGTGTCAGCGTAAAATCGGCCCGGTTGACGGCCTGTTTGCGGTCGATTTTGCGGTAGAACCGCGGACAGCCCTGCGTGGCGGGGATCTCGCAGTCGGCAGGCACGGAGACAAAGACGAAATTGCGCCGCGCGAGGTCGGAGGCCAGATAGTAAATCCCCCGTTCGTCGGTCGCCGTCACCTCCAGGCCGTCGCTCACCACCACCCCGGCAATGCCATTGCCGGCGCTGTCCTTCACGATTCCCTTCACCGTCATTCCGGCCTTATCGGGAATCTGTCCGGCGGTCGGGCCGTCGTCACCGCCGCCCTCCGAGGAGGAGCAGGCCGCCAGGACAAGGGCGGCGAGGCACACCGACAGAAGCCGCATGTAGAATTTTGACATATTTTTTTGCATTGAGGATGCGGAGGAGGCCGGACCTCCTCCGCATCACTGTTATTTCATCACGACCCGGATGATTACGCTGTTCTTTTCGGAACGCACCTTGCCCTGATCATCGGCCCTGACGGAAAGCGGCAGCACATAGGAGGAATCAATGCCGTCGGCAAGCATCGAAGCGGCATCGAAGCGGATTTCGGCGCGGTCCATGACCCTGTCCCCCGACAAGCGCACTTCGGGGTCGAAGGCGAAATACCTGTCGGGCATCACCTTCAGTTCGAGTCCGTTTTCCACGTTATAGACATCGAGCACGGAGGGGTCGACCACCAGTTTCACGGTGATTCCGTCGTCATTGTAACCGCCCTTGTAAAGATAGAGATCGTAAACGCACGCCTGGCCCGAAGCGGCATCGTATTCGAGGACCTGGAAATCGTTCTTCGGGATGCAGACCATAGTGTCCACCGTCTCGTAGACGACGTAATCGTCGCCGCACCCTACGGCTCCCAGCAGAAGCAGGAGGCATATCGCAAGATTCTTCATCGCAATCGGATTATTAAGGTTAGTAACCGGGATTCTGCACGAGGTTGTAGTTGATATTGATTTCGCTCAACGGAATGGCCATCCAGTAGGTCTTGGGGGATTCGAACGTGCGGACGCCGCTCTCCTTCATCGTGGAGACCCGGTAGAAATCGGCCGCCGTCCTGCCGTCGAGATTCCACGCCTTGGGACGCCGGGACATCGCTTCGCCCGCCTCTTTCCAACGGCGCAGGTCGTGGTAGCGCATGCCCTCCATCAGCAGTTCGATCGAACGCTCCCGGTGCAGCACCTTGCGCAGTTCGTCGCCGGTGGGAATGCCCCCGGCCAAGGCCCACGAATCCTTGAAATCGGGCAGCCCCGAGCGGCGGCGGACCAGATTCAGGTAATTGAGGCTCGCGTCGCTCAACGACCCGTTGTATTCGAAATCGGCCTCGGCATAGCTCAGGTAGAGTTCCGCAAGGCGGATGTAAGGATAGGCGTACTTGCGGTAGGTCCACGACTTGGTGTCGTAGTTGAAGGCCGACTGGCGGTGAATCCACTTCTTGAGAATGTAGCCCGTACAGCTCTGGTACTCCTTCGAGGCGTCGAGCACACTGCCCTGCATCTCGCCGGCGCGGCATTTGAGAATGAACTCCTCGCCGTTGATGGCGTACTTGCCGCGGTCGTAGCCCACCGACGCATAGAAGCGCGGCTCCTTGTAGACATGAAGGTTGACAGTCTCCTTTTCGGCATTATAGGCATAGGGGTCGATATGCATGGTCTCGGGGTCTCGGTCCCACGGCAGGCCGTTGTGCGTGTAGTACATCTCCACGCACTCGAACGTCGGAACGATGTTGATGCAGAAGCCGTCGGTACTGTACGGCAGCTTCAGGCGCGCGCCTCCGTAACGCTGCAAGTGCCCGATGCCGGTCTGGTCGCCCATTGCCCAAAGGTACTCGGTCGTGTTCCAGAGCGGTTCGACGAAGCAGTCGTGGTAGTTGATCTCGCCGCGCTCGGCAGCGGTTGCAGCCGCAGTCGCGTTCGGGCTTTCGTAGAGCCTGTGCCCGTTGTCCTCGGCCAGCGTGATCGCTTCCTGGCAGGCGTCGAGCGCCCACTTCCACTTTTCGGGATTGTAGGTCTGGCTCATCAGCGGCGTGCCGTCGTTGTTGCGGAAACGCGCGTAGAACTCCGTGTTGCCGTTGCAGAGCGGACTGGCGGCATAGAGCAGCAGCCGGGCCTTCATCGCCTTGGCCGCCACCGAGGTGGCGCGCCCCAGGTCGGCATCGGGACGCGTCGGATACCCGTGCAGCAAATCGGCCGCGCGGTCGTAGGTCTCGGCGATGAACGTCACGCATTCGTCGAACGGACTGCGGGCCACATAGACCTGCTCCTCGGGAAGCCCCATGTCCAGCTGCCCCCTGACGAGGATGACCGGGCCGTAGTGAGTCAGCAGCACCCAGTGGTAATAGGCGATCAGAAAATAGGCTTCGCCCTTGAACTCGTCGGCCACGGACGGCGAGATGCCCGGGACTGCGTCGATATTGTCGATCATAATGTAACAGTAGCGGATGCCCTTGTACATGTCGTAGTTCGTGCGCCCGGACGGGGAAGAGGTCGTCGCGTCCCACAGACCGTAGTAGGTCTGGCTGGCGTTCTCCTCGTTGTAGAGCATGCTCTTGTAGGGAAAATAACGGGTCTGGCCGTTGGTGGCGGTGATAATGTCGTCGCCGGCGCAGAAGTCGGGCATGTAGCGGTAGGCCGCGATGTTGGGGGCGTAGGTGTAGAGCGTATTGAGGTACTTGCGGGCCTCCTTGGAGGTTTTGAAGATGTCCTCCTGCGTCGCCTGCCCCTCGGGAACCACGTCGAGGAAATCGCACGCGGCAAGCGCTCCGGCGCACGCAAACAGCAAAATGGATATGATTTTTTTCATGTCGCTCGAATTTTAGAAGTTATACTGAAGGCCGAGTTTCACCACGCGCTGCAACGGGTATTTCAAGCCGTTGCCGCTTCCCATTTCGGGGTCCCAGTATTTGAAGGGCGAAATGATGAACAGATTCGTGCCGGCCAGATAGGCGCGCAGGCTTTTGTACGTGAAACCCAGTTCGACGCTCTTCAGGCGCAGGTAGCTGCCGTTCTTGATCCAGAACGACGAGGTCTGCGTGTTGTTGGCGTTGTAGCGGTAATCCAGGCGCGGATAGGCGGCATTGGGATTGGGATCGGCTTCCGACCAGTGGTCGTCGGCAACGTACTGCGTCATGTTGAAGCCCGAATACTGATTGTCGCGGAACGGGTGCATGTCGTACATGCGCAGCGAGACGCGCGCCGTGCCCTGGAAGAAGAACGAGAAGTCCCAGCGTTTGTAGTTGACCGAGGCGCCGAAGCCGTACAAGATCTCGGGCACGGTGGGATAACCCAGCGACGTGCGGTCGTTGGCGTCGATCACGCCGTCGCCGTTCAGGTCGCGGTATTTGATGTCGCCAGGCAGATAATCGGGCATGAAGGTCTGCCGGGGCGAGTTGTCGATCTCCTCCTGCGAGGCGAAAAGGCCGTCGGCGACCAGTCCGTAAACCGAATTGACGGGTTTGCCCAGCACGGAGTTGTATTTGTTGGGCAGGTATTTCGCCTCGTCGCGGGCCTTCACCTCGTTGTGCGCATAGGTGAACGTTCCGCGCACGGAGACCAGCAGGTCCTTGTTGAACGCCTTGTTGTATTCGAGCGAAACATCGACGCCGCGGTTCTCCACCTCACCCAGATTGCCGTAGGGCGTGACGCCCGAAAGGCCCATCGTCGAGGGCAGCGAACGCCGCTGCATGAAGATGCCGGTACGATTTTCCTTGTAAACGTCGACGTTCAGCGTCAGGGCGTCGAACAGTCCCAGTTCAAGTCCTACGTTAAGTTTGGTGCTCTCCTCCCACGTGGCCAGGGGATTGCCCACGGTCTTGATCTCGTGTCCGGTCTGCTTGACGAAGTTGGGCGAAAACCACACGTAGAGCGCCTTGTTCATGTTGACCGTCGTGAGATAGGGGAAACGGACGATGTTGTTGCTGCTGTCGGCCAGATAGTCGTTGCCCGAAAGACCGTACGAAGCACGGATTTTCAGCAGGTTCACCTTGCTGCGGATACCTTCCCAGAACGGTTCGCCCGACACGACCCACGCTCCGGCGATCGAGGGAAAAAACCCGAAACGACGACCCGATATGAAGTTCTCCGAGCCGTTGTAGCCGAAGTTGAACTCCATCAGGTAGCGGTTGTCATACCCATAGGTAAAACGTCCGGCAAGGCCCTGCTCGCGGTAAGGGAGCACCTTGTACTCATCATTGGCGGGCTGATTGTCGACCTTCTCCTTCTGGTGGTAGACGAACAGGGCGTTGACGTCGTGTTTGCCGAACGTGCGCGAATATTCGATCTGCCCCTGCAACGAGATCTCACGGTAACCGTTCCGCCCCGTGGAGGTTCCCAGATAGGACGATCCGGGCGTGCCGATGCTTTGCAGGTTGTAGTCGAAAGTCCCGTCGCCGTTGTCGGTATAGTCGGTCATTTCGTAATAATAGGGAGAAAAAGAACGGTAAGTCGCCGCATAGGTCTTGTTGTAGAACGAGACCATGCCCCGAACCTTCAGTCCCTTGGTGACGAAATCGAGGTCCTGGTCCACCGAGAAGGTCGTGGTGATGTACTGCGTATGGCGCTGTCCGTATCCGCGGCTCAACAGGGCATAAGGATTGATGTCCGTAGAACCACCGTCCCACGAAGGGGCATTTCCGAAAATCGGATCGTCGAGATCCTCCACGGAGCCTTTGGGATAGATGGCCGGGAAAGCGACCGGATTGGCGCGCATCGTATAGTAGAACAGGTCTTTCACCTCTTCGACGGGACGGTGCCAGAAAAGCAGCTGCGTGTTCATCTTCAGACTCACGCGGGTCGTTCGGGTGAGCTGCGCGCCGACGTTGGCCTGGAAAAGGTATTTCTGCGAATTGATGTTGGTGTTGAATTTCGACTCCGCGGGCTTCTTCAGGATACCGTTTTCGTTGAAGATCGAAGCATTGAGGAAATAGTCGACCACCTTGCCGCCGCCCCGCACATTGAGATTCATGTTCTCGTTGACCGTAAAATCCTTGAAAAGCATCGAATACCAGTCATTGTCGGGATAGACGTAGGGATTGAGCCGGTTGCGGGTGCCCGTGATCTTCTCGTCCGAAAAGTGCTGCACATAAGTTTCGCCCGCCGGGGTGCGGGTGCGCAGCGCCTCGTTGTAGTTCTCCATGTAAGTCACGCCGTCGGCGATGTCCTGCACGCGCGTCGGCATCGAAATGCCCGACTCGAGACGAACGTTGATCGCCATCTTCTCCGACTGGCGGCCGTTTTTGGTGGTAATGATCATTACGCCGTTGGCGCCGCGCGAACCGTAGAGCGCCGTGGCCGTGGCGTCGCGCAGGATCGAAAACGACTCGATCGCCTCGGGCGGAATGTTGTTGAGCATCTCCGAGACGATCTCCACGCCGTCGAGAATCAGCAGCGGCGATTTGTTGGCCCCGAAGGTCGAGATGCCGCGAATCCAGAAATTCGCACCGTCGGCGCCGGGTTCGCCCGACGACTGGGTCGAGATGACGCCGGCGATCTTGCCCGCGAACGAGGTCGAGAGGTTGCTCGACGTCACCTTGAGCGTACTGGGACGCACGACCTGCACGGCTCCCACCAAACTCTCCTTCTTCTGCGTGCCGAAGGCCACGACCACCACGTCGTCCATGACGTTCGACGCCTCGATCAGCGTCACGAGCTTGAACAGTTCGACATCGGCGACGGCGATCTTCTTGGTGTCGTAGCCCAGAAAAGCGAAGGTGACGTGTTTCGTTCCCGCCGGCACCTTGAGGGTGTAGTTGCCGTTGATGTCCGAGGTGGCGCCGACGGTCGTCCCCTCGACATAGACCGAAACACCGACGATGGGCTTGTTGTCGGCCGAAGAGATCACCGTCCCCTGCAAGACGATTTCCCTACCGGAATTCGCAGCCGGGAGGGGGGGGGTGACGGCGGCGTTTTTCCGGGCGGGCGCTTTCGAGATGATCACCTGGCTTTCGCGCACCCGTCCGGTCAGCTCCGTTCCCTTGAGGACCGCGGACAGCAGTTCGTCGATGGTCGCAGACCTGACCGAAACCGAAACCCGGCGGTCGAGCAGCGGCCGCACGTCGTCGGTGTAAATGAAGGCGTAGCGGCTGGTCCGCTCGACCTCGGCAAAGACGCTCGACAGCGTTGCGTCCTTCATCTTCACGGTCAGCGACGATTTGGCCCCGGCGTCCTGCCGGGAGGCCCGGACGGGCTGGAGATTCACCGGAAGCAACAGCATCACCGCCGCAAGAATCCGCAGCATACGGCATGTCGAGCCACTCCTCACAAAGAAAAGTTTCTTCATAAGTAACAGTATTAAGGTTAGTATTTAAGACTGGAATTGGTTGTCAGCGATATACGGCGTCGGCGCAATCGTCGGGGGCAGGCCTCACCGCCACCGAGCCGTCGGGCCCCCGGACGTAGGCGATCCGGAAAATGTCGGAGAGCACGTCGAGCGTGCCGTCCAGGTCGTCGAACAGGATCAGCTTGCCGGTACACTTCCGGCTCCCGATCTCCCCGAAGCAGGTTATTTCGATCTTGTAGAACGCAGCCACCTTTTGCAGGACTTCGAACAGCGTGTTCGAGGTGAAGAACAACAGTCCGTCCTTCCAACTGATGTATTTATAGGGATCGACCTCGTAGACCGAATAGCTGCCGTCCTTCATCGAGAAGCGTTCCGAAGGATTCAGCGTCACCGATTCGCCGTTGGCCACGTCGATGGCCACGGAGCCTTCGACCAGCACCACGGCCGACGAACCGTCGGCCCGGGGCGCGGTCGTCACGTCGAACGACGTGCCCAGCACGCGGGTCGCAAAATGGTCGGTGTGCACGATGAAGGGACGGTTCGCATCCTTCGCCACCTCGAAATAGGCTTCGCCCTCGACGAAGACGTCGCGCGTGTCACCGAACGCCGACGGGAAACGGAGCACCGACGCCGAATTGATCCACACCCGCGTCCCGTCGGAGAGTTGCAGATGTGCGCGCTTGCCCTTGGGGACCACCAGTTCGCTCGTATGCACGCGCACCTCCTGCCGGGGCGTCCTGCGATCGGTCTCCGCCCCTTCGTTCTCCTTGCCGTCGATCAGGATTTCGCCCTTGGGCGTAAGGCTGATACGGGCGATGTCGTCGTACACCTCGCGGCTGCCTTCGCGGGTCACGAGCGTGATGTTCTCATAGGCCTCGGCCGAAGGCAGCCCGGAACCCGTGAAATCCGCACTCCAGAACAGGGCCGCCACGACGCCGGCGACCAGCAGGGAAGCGGCGGCGAAGAGCGCCGTCCGGTTGCGGCGGCGGGGAGGGGCTGCAAAACGGCGCCGGGCGTAATGGTCGGTCAGGATGCGGTCGAGCAGCAACTGTTTCTCCACGGACGGCAGCGCGGGATGGGTCTTGCCCACACGGCGCACCAGGCTCACGGCGCGCTCGAATTCGACCAGGTCCTGCGGATGGCGTTCGGTGTAACCGCACCAATAGCCGTCCTGCGCCCGCTCGGGATCGAGACACCACAAAACGAAGTCCGGGTCGGAGGTGAAGAACTCCGCCGTGTGCTTCTTAATATCGTCCGGTTTTATCATTGATTCCAACGTAATCTTCAAACTGCATGCTGCGGCTGCGGCGCCGCGCTCTCCCCTATGACGGCGAATCCGCCGTTTTGTCCCCCTCGAACCGCAAAAAACAGCGTCCGCCGTGTCAAGTGGCTATTTTCATCGTCTTGCCGCACTCCCTGCCCTTCCGAAGTTTGCCCAGCCCCTTCGACACGAACTTGCGGACGGCGTGGGGCGTGGCGTCGAGTATGACGGCGATGTCGTCATACTCCATCTCGTAGACGAAGCGCAGCAGCAGCGCCTCGCGCTGCTTGGGCGAGAGCTGGTTGAGCAGCGACTCGATCGTTTGGCGGATGCGCAGCACGTGCTCCGATTCGATCATCGCGTCGAGCGAGGTCAGCGACACCCGCAATCCCGGCTCCCGGTCCGAAAGGTCGCATTTGTCCACCCGCGAACGGTGCAGGTCGACCAGGCGGTTGTGAACGATCCGGAAAAGGTAGGCCTTGATGTTGACGATGCGGCCCAGGTCGACCTGGCGGGTCATAATGTCGAGGAATATGTCGTGGATGACATCCTTGACCGTTTCGTTGTCGAAACCGAACCCCATGCCGTAGGCATAGAGCGCATCGGCGTAACTGTTATACAACATAACATATACGTCGGTCTCTTCGGCATACTGCCGGTCGATTCGTCGGGTGTCGTACTTGCGTTGCCGAAACATTCGGTTCATTGGTTTGGTCGGTCATTCGATATAACGGAAAACCGTCCGGTTTGTCCCCCTGCAAGCGGTAAAAATCGAATAAAAAATGCGAAATAGCAAATTTTCGCTCCCCGGGGGACAAAACCGGAAACAGTTCGTCTTAAATTCGAAACCAATCTCTTTCGGAAAAATGATACGAAAACCGTATTTCAGTCTGTTCCTGCTCTGCCTGCCGCTCTTCTCGCTGTGCAGTTCGGGAAACGACGATCCCGCACCCGCCCCTGCACCTGGAAAAGAGTGGCTCGATCCGATTCGCGTCGCCACCTACAACATCCAGTACGACAACTCTTCCGATCAAGACAACAAATGGACGACCCGCCGGGATTTGCTTCGCCAACTACTCCAGAGCGAGAAGTTCGACATCTTCGGAGCGCAGGAGCCTTATCTGACCCAGATCAAGGACATCGAGCCGTTCCTCGACGGATACACCTGGGTCGGAGAAAACGTCATCGGTGACAAAACGGCCCAACGACGCCACTACAACCCCGTTTTCTACCGCAAGGACAAATTCGAAGTATTGGATATGGGATCGTTCTGGTACTCCGAAACGCCTTCCGCCCCCGGGTCCAAAGGCTGGGACTCCTATTCGCCCCGCATGTGCAACTGGGTGCATTTCCGCATCCGCGCGAACGGACGGGAATTCTACCATTTCAATTCGCACTTCGACCACATAGGGACCACGGCCCGCGCCGAGAGCGCCAAACTGCTGGTGGCCAAGGTCCGGGAGATCGCAGGCGGCAAACCGGCCTTTTGCACGGGTGACTTCAATTCGAACCAAAACACCGAAGCCTACAAAACGATCGCCGGATCAGGCATCCTTGCCGACAGCTACGTCCGCTGTCCGTCCAAGACCAACGGAGACTGGCCCACCTACAACGGCTACAAATACATCTCGACGCCTCCCGCCGCTGCGTCGCGCATCGACCACGTCTTCGTCACGCCGAAGGACACGAAGGTCGTTTCGTGGCGCATCGTCAACAACAGTTACAACCGGAAATACCCCTCGGACCACTTCCCGGTCGTGATCGAATGGTCGCTGGCCGAATAGCCAGCCTTGCTGCCGGCAAATAAAACCTCTTCGCCAACTGGCGAAGAGGTTTTATTTGCCAAGGGATAAACGGAACGGACAGAAGCGCTTTTTTCCGCGCCCAGAGCCGGAAACCATCCCCCTTTCCGCTTTTACCCGCGAGCGTCTCCGATTATTGAAAAGAAATTCGTATCTTTGTGGGCTTGTTTCACGATAAGCGCAATTTGTCTGACAGCAACATAAACGAAACGAATAAATGGCGTTACAATGCGGCATCGTCGGCTTGCCGAACGTGGGTAAATCGACCCTTTTCAACTGTCTGTCCAATGCAAAGGCACAGGCGGCAAACTTTCCTTTCTGCACCATCGAGCCCAATGTGGGCGTGATCACGGTCCCCGACCGGCGGCTGATCCGCCTCGCGGAGATCGACAACCCCAAGCGCGTGGTCCCGACGACGATCGAAATCGTCGACATCGCGGGCCTCGTGAAGGGCGCCTCGAAGGGCGAAGGTCTGGGCAACAAATTTCTGGGCAACATCCGCAACACGAATGCGATCATCCACGTCCTGCGGTGCTTCGACAACGGCAACATCACCCACGTCGACGGCTCGATAGACCCCGTGCGCGACAAGGGCATCATCGACACCGAATTGCAGCTGAAGGATCTCGAAACCGTCGAGAACCGGCTCTCCAAGACCCAGAAGCAGGCCACCTCGGGCGGCGACAAGCAGGCCAAGCGCGCCGTGGAGCTGTTCTTGCAGTACAAGGCGGTGCTGGAACAGGGGCTTTCGGCCCGCACCGTGGAACTCGACAAGGAGGACCGCAAACTGGTCGCCGACCTCAACCTGCTGACCGACAAGCCCGTGTTGTACGTCTGCAACGTCGACGAAAAGAGCGCCGCGACGGGCAACGCCTACACCGAGGCCGTCCGGGAGGCCATCGCCGGCGAGCGGGCCGAAATGCTCGTCATCGCCGCCGCCACGGAGGCCGACATCGCCGAACTGGAAGACTTCGACGAGCGGCAGATGTTCCTCGAAGACCTGGGGCTGGAGGAGTCGGGCGTGGCGCGCCTGATCAAATCGGCCTACAAATTGCTCAACCTCGAAACGTTCTTCACCACCGGGGCCGACGAGACCCGCGCCTGGACCTACCTGCGCGGCATGAAAGCCCCGCAGACGGCCGGCATCATCCACACCGATTTCGAAAAGGGGTTCATCCGCGCCGAGGTGATCAAGTACGACGACTACACCGCCCTGGGTTCGGAGAAGGCGTGCCGCGATGCGGGCAAACTGTCGATCGAAGGCAAGGAGTATGTCGTCGAGGACGGCGACATCATGCACTTCCTGTTCAACGTCTGACGCCGCAACCCGGGATCGTAAAAAAATTAAAGAATACAGCTATGGAAAGACCAGTTCGGGTGCGCTTCGCGCCCAGCCCCACCGGGCCGCTGCACATCGGCGGCGTCCGTACGGCACTGTACAACTACCTGTTCGCCCGCCGGCACAAGGGAACGATGATCCTGCGCATCGAGGACACCGATTCGCAGCGGTTCGTCCCCGGAGCGGAGGATTACATTCTGGAATCGCTCAAATGGTGCGGCATCGAGATCGACGAAGGCGTGGGCGTCGGAGGGCCTCACGCCCCCTACCGCCAGAGCGAGCGGCGCGAAATCTACCTCAAATACGCCCTGCAACTCGTCGAGGCGGGCTGGGCCTACTACGCCTTCGACACGGCCGAGGAATTGGACGCCCTGCGCAGGGAGGCCGAGGCGCGCGGCGAGGCGTTCGCCTATAATTATGCGGTGCGCGAAAAGCTGGCCACGTCGCTGGCGCTGCCCGCCGAGGAGGTGAAGGCGCGCCTCGACCGCGGCGACCAGTGGGTGATCCGCTTCCGGATGCCCGAAAACGAAACGGTCGCGATGGACGACCTGATCCGCGGACACGTGGAGGTCAACACCTCGACGCTGGACGACAAGGTGCTCTACAAATCGGCCGACGCGCTGCCCACCTACCACCTGGCGAACATCGTCGACGACCGGCTGATGGAGGTGTCGCACGTCATCCGCGGCGAAGAGTGGCTGCCGTCGCTGCCGCTGCACTACCTCCTGTACAAAGCCTTCGGGTGGACGGACGTGCAGCCCCGGTTCGCCCACCTGCCCCTGCTGCTCAAACCCACGGGCGGCGGCAAGCTCTCGAAGCGCGACGGCGACAAGATGGGATTCCCGGTATTTCCGCTCTTCTGGACCTCTCCGACGGGTGAGACCGCCCACGGCTACCGCGAGGACGGCTATTTCCCCGAGGCGTTCATCAACATGCTGGCGCTGCTGGGCTGGAACCCCGGCACGGAGCAGGAGATCTTCTCGATGCAGGAGCTGATCGACAGCTTCTCGCTCGACCGCGTCTCGAAATCGGGCGCCCGATTCCAGCCCGACAAGGCCCGGTGGTTCAACGCCCAGTACATGCACCACAAGACCGACGCCGAACTGGCGGCCCTCTACCAGCCCGTCCTGCGCAGCCACGGCATCGAGGTTTCGGACGCCGTGGCCGGCAAAGCCGCGGGCATTATGAAGGAGCGCGCGACGTTCACGACCGATCTGTGGGACCTCACGTCGTTCTTCTTCGAGGCTCCCCGGGAGTACGAGGAAAAGCAGGTGCGCAAGTACTGGAAGGGGCAGAATCCCGCCATTCTGCGGGAGTTGCGCGACGTGCTGGCGGGAATTGACGACTTCTCGCTGGAGAACACCGAACGCATCGTCCACGCCTGGATCGAGGAGAAAGGCTACGGCATGGGCCAGGTGATGAACACCCTGCGGCTGGCCCTCGTGGGCGCCGGAAAAGGCCCGGGCATGTACGACGTAACGTCGTTCATCGGCAAAGAGGAGACCCTGCGCCGCATCGATAATCTGCTGACCAATCTAAAACCCGCAATAGAGTAAAGTCGCCCTTTTCAAAGGGCGATTCAGAGGGATTTTCAACATGAGCCCCGGCGTTAAAAATGCCGTAATATAAGTTCGATGGGGGTTCATAGACAAAATCGCTCCGATCTGAAAACAACCTAACCCCGTCGAACTTATATTAAACTATGGTACAAATCGAACAACACGTCTGGGGCATGACCCCGGAGGGCGAGGCAATCATTCGCTACACGCTGCGCAACGACTCGGGAGCCGAAGTGCAGCTTACGAACTACGGCGCGGCGATTGTCTCGGTGAAGATGCCCGACCGCGAGGGCCGCATGGCCGACGTGGTGCTGGGATACAAACACCCCGAAGGCTACTTCTTCGACGGAGCCGCCTCGGGAAAGAGCGTGGGACGCTGCGCCAACCGCATCGCCTTCGGGCAGATGACCGTCGAGGGCAAGGAGTACCGGCTGGAGGTCAACAACGGCGTGAACCACCTGCACGGCGGAACGAAGAACTTCGCCAACCGCATCTGGGAGAGCCGCGTGGAGACCAACCGCGTGGTGATGTCGCTCGTCTCGGAGGACGGCGACCAGGGCTATCCCGGCGAGCTGTGCGTCGAGGCCGTATTCGATTTCGACGACGACAATGCGCTGGAGATCACCTACCTCGCACGGACCGATAAGACGACCGTGGTGAACCTCACCAACCATGTCTATTTCAACCTCGCGGGCGAAGGCAGCGGGTCGGTGCTCGACCACGAACTGCGCCTGAACAGCTCGAAGATTCTGGAAATGAACGAACGCCAGATCCCCACGGGCAAGCTTCTGGACGCAGCCGGAACCCCGCAGGATTTTCGGGAATTCCGCTCTTTCCGCCCCGGCATCTCGTCGGAGTTCAACCACATCCGCGACTTCAAAGGCTATGACCATCCCTTCGTCGTCGACGGCTGGAAGCCCAATATTCTGGGCGAGGTCGGCACCCTGCGCGAACCCCGGTCGGGCCGTTCGGTGACGGTGCTCTCGTCGCAGCCCAGCGTGATGATCTACACGGGCAACTGGCTCGCGGGCGGATGCCCCGAAACCAAGTCGGGCGGCCGCTATGCCGACTACGACGGCGTGGCGATGGAGTGCCAGAACTACCCCGACGCCGTGAACCATCCCGAATTCCCCTCGCCGCTGCTCCGCCCCGGCGAAACCTACTGCCAGAAGATCGTTTTCCGCTTCGGAACGTTCTAAGGAATTAAAAATGAAAAATTAAGAATTAAAAATTACCTGCGGAAAATCGCACTGTGCGTTTCGACAAATTGGAGGACCGAACTTATTTTCGGCACCAGATACATCGAAATTTACGGGTATCCTTTCCGACAATTTTTAATTCTTAATTTTTAATTTTTAATTTTTAATTTTTATTACTTACCTTTGCACCCGATATTTCAAAGGGGTGCCTTACTGTCAGGCTGAGATTATACCCATTGAACCGGAGACGGGTAATGCCGAGACCGGGACGAAGCGTAATCAACAACACATACCCCTTTTCAGTCCATTAACTCAAAAAGTTTAACGATGAAAAGGATTTTTCTTTCACTTGCGGCCGCCGCGCTCTGCTCGGCCGCACAGCTGCGGGCTGAAGAGAAGCAGCCCGCCAACCAAAACGCCGGCGATTCGGTCAGAATGTACCGCTTGCAGGAGGTCGAGGTGACCGCCACGCGCGCAACCCCGACCACCCCCGTGGCCTACTCCGACATCCGGCGCGAAGAGATCGCCCGCAACAGCTACGGAACCGACATCCCCACGCTGCTGGCCCTGACCCCCTCGATGATCGCCACCAACGAAACGGGCATCGGCATCGGCGGCACGGCCGTGCGCCTGCGCGGCACGGACCCGACGCGTCTCAACGTCACGATCAACGGCGTGGCGATGAACAACCCCGACTCGCACTCGATGTACTGGTACGACACCCCCGACCTCGTCTCGGCCGTGGGAAGCATTCAGGTGCAGCGCGGCGCCGGCATCTCGACCAACGGCACGGGAGCCTTCGGCGGAGCGGTCAACATGTCGACCGACGCCCTGCAAACCGAGTTCGGCGGCGACGCGTCGCTCTCCTACGGCTCGTACAACACCAACAAGCAGGCCGTGCACATCTCCTCGGGCCTGATGGGCGGCCACTGGACCCTCGACGCGCGGCTGACGCACATCGGCTCGGAAGGCTACATCGACCGCGGAGCCACGGACCTCAAATCCTACATGTTCCAGGCCGGCTACTACAACGGCAACACGATGCTCAAGCTGATTTCGTTCGGCGGCAAGGCCAAAACGGGACTCACCTACACGGGCGCGACGAAAGAGGAGATGCGTCTCAACGGCCGGAGGTTCCACACCGAGGGCATGTACTACACCTCGAACGGACCGCACTCCTATTATTATATGAAGGACGGCGAGCGGCAGCGCGCCACGGTAGACTATTACGACGATCAGACGGACAACTACCTGCAAATCAACAACCAGCTGGTGCTCTCCCACCGTTTCAACGAGAAGTGGACCCTCAACGCCACGGGATTCTACACCTATGGCTACGGCTTCTACAAGCAGTACAAGGACGCACGCACGCTCTCCGAATACCTCAATATCCCGACCGACGTCGCTGCCGGAAAGGAGGCCGACCTCGTCCGCGAGAAGATCATGCGCAACCACCTCGGAGGTCTGAACGCCTCGGCGGCCTACTCGGTGCGGAAGCTCGACCTCGCCTTCGGCGGTTCGTACAGCTACTACTCCTGCCCCCACTGGGGCGTGCTCGACTGGGTGGACGGACTGGAAGGCAGCCAGATCGGCGGCCGCTGGTACGACAACGACGTGGACAAGCACGACGCCAACCTCTTCGCTCGCGCCAACTGGTCCGTGGCCAAAGGGTTGAGGCTCTTTGCGGACCTCCAGTACCGCTATGTCAGCTATCAGGCCTGGGGCGTCAACGACAACTACGTTTCGGAGGAGGTCGGGATGCAGCCCATCGACGTGGACAAACAGTACCACTTCTTCAATCCCCGCGCCGGCGTGAGCTACACGCTCGCCGAGCGCAACAACTTCTACCTCTCGTTCGCCGTGGCCCAGAAGGAACCCACGCGCAGCGACTTCACCGACCGTTACAAGTTCGCGGCCGACGACACCTACCCCTCGTCGGAAAAGCTCTACGACTGGGAGCTGGGCTACCAGTACACGGCGCCGCGCCTCTCGCTGGGGGTGAATCTCTACTACATGAAGTACAAGGACCAGCTCGTGCCGACGGGCATGGTGAACGACGACAGCAACGCCCTCAACACCAACGTCCCGGACAGCTACCGCCGGGGCGTGGAGCTGTCGGCCTCGTGGCGCGCAACCGGGTGGTTCACCGTGGGGGCCAACGCCACCTTCTCGCAGAACCGCATCGAGAACTACGTCGACGCACTGAAGGATAGCCCCACCTACGGCAAGGAGCTGGGCGACATGACCATCGCCTATTCGCCCGACGTCATCGCCAACGCCTTCCTGAATTTCCACCACCGCGGATTCGAAGCCGTGTTCCACACCCAGCACGTCGGCAAGCAGTATTTCACCAACAACGAGAACGACGCCCTGTCGCTGGACGCCTACTGCGTGACCAACCTCAACCTCGCCTATACGTTCCGCACCCGTTCGGCGCGCAGCGTTCGGCTGGGCCTGCTGATCAACAACCTGTTCAATGCGGAATACGAGAGCAACGGCTACGGGTATTCGTACATGGACACGTGGAGCGGACCCGCGCCTGTACGCATCGACGAGGCCTACTACTTCCCGCAGGCGCCGCTGAACGTGCTGGCGAACGTCACGGTGAAATTTTAAAACGCGCGATTTCAACGCCGCTGAAACCGAATTTCAGCTCTGAAAACTAAATAATTGTACTTCGTGCATTGCGAGGCGTCGCAGATGCCGTGGCAATCCGGGCGAAAGTCGTGACCTTACAACGCTTCCAGCAGATTCCCACGTCGGACCTTCGGTCCTCTTCGGAATGACAATACGAATGTTGAAACAATGGACATAAAACTCCTCCTGCAAATCGCCGGCGTCCTGTTGGGATTGCTCTACCTCTGGCTCGAATACCGCGCCGACATCCGGCTGTGGATCGTGGGGCTTGTCATGCCTCTGATCCACGGGGCGCTCTACTACAAATCGGGGCTGTATGCCGACTGCTCGATGCAGGCTTACTACGTGCTGGCGGGGCTGTACGGGTGGCTCGTGTGGCGCAGGAGGGGCCGAAAAACGGACGCCGGGCTGACCGGCCCTGAAGATGCGGAGGGCGCAAAGCGGGCCGCCGCGCTGCGCATCGGCCACACGCCCCTGCGGACGGTCCCGGCGCTCGCAGGGGTCTACGCCGCGGCGCACATCGGGCTGTACCTGCTGCTGACCCGCTTCACGGACAGCACCGTACCCTTCTGGGACGCGGGGACCACGGCGCTGTCGGTCGTGGCGATGTGGATGCTGTCGCGCAAGCTGGTGGAGCAATGGCTCGTGTGGCTGGTCGTGGATCTGGTGACCGTCGGGCTTTACCTCTATAAGGACCTGCCCTACACCGCGGGGCTTTACGCCCTCTACTCGGCGCTGGCCGTGGCGGGTTACCTCCGATGGCGGCGGCAGGCCCGGGCTTAAAAATCCGTTTTACCTGCGAACACGCGAACATGGGCGAACACCCCTTGTTCGCGCGTTCGCCCGGTTAAGAACCGGGATTTGCATTGCGACTGGCAGCTTCGGCCCGCTCTCCGCCCGGTTCTGCGCCCGGTTAAGAACCGGGGTTTCAGGTTGCGAAAGGGGCCATTTTGCACCTCCTCCCGCCGCGTTCCGCGGCGAACGATTCCGGCCCGATGCCGGAGCCGTGAAACGAAGGCCCGGCTAAAAGCGCGAGCGCCGGCGTAAGACGCCGGTTTTAAGAGTGAGAGCGTCGTATCGGATATGATCCTTTCTGCGGCCCATCGCCCCTTAAACCCGCCTTTTAGGCGGGCGCCCGGAGCCAACGTTAGACGGGACGAAGTAGGCGAAGGCATCTGCCGGGGAGTTTTTGGGTACCTTTTTGCAGAAAAAAGGTACAAAACACCCGCGACGATGTCGCGGCTTTCTCTGTACTTTTGATGGCAACCGACGCACGCAGCACGAGCAGAGACCGCTTGCGGGCTATGCCATGCCAGAAGGAGGAAAACGAGCGTAGCGAAGTTAAAAGTACCAAAACCATCCGCATGTCGCTTTCGCGGGAACAACCTCCGGCCCGCGTTGAGCGGGCGCAGCAAGAACAAGACTATGCAGCCTCCCGCTCCGGGCACGCGGGCTGTCGGTTGTTCTTGTTCCGCTGCAAGCGAGAATGCGGACTTTTCTCGCCGCGTTTCGCGGCGAACGACTCGCCAGTCGAAGACTGCGATCAGTACTTTTTGCGGAAAAAAGGTACAAAGAAGTCTTGCGGGCGAAGACCGCGGTTGTCCTCGTTCCGCTGCAAGCGATAATGCGGAGGTTTAAAACCCGCTTCCGCAGGCGATGGCGGGATTCTGCGCGAACGCCCGAACATGCGAACATGGGCGAACACCCCTTGTTCGCATGTTCGTGCGTTCGGGACGAGAGCAAGCCGAAGCCGCCAGCCGCAACCTAAATCCCGCGTCTCAAGCGGGTCAGCCAGATGTTGCGGAACTCCACGGGACCGCCCTCGCTCTGAAGCGCGATATACCCGCTGCGGACCGATCCGGTGCACTCGTTCTGCAAAACGCCGTTGACACAGACCGCGATATGATCGCCCACGCAGACGATCTCGGCACAGTTCCATTCGCCTGCGGGCCGCTCGCACTCCCCGCCGCTGCGCGGCTTGATGAAGACCCTTCCGTTGCTCTCCGCCCCGGCGATCTTCGCGCCGCCCAGCCCCAGCAGGTCGCCCGCGCGCCCCGCCTGCAACTGACACTCGACAGCCTCGGGCCAAAGCCGGTCGCCGGCCTGCACGCGCTGGAAAATGCCGCTGTTCGTCGCCTCGCCGATCCAACGCCACTCGACGTGAAGCCGGTAATCGTCGTAGGTCTCCTCCGTGCGCATGTACCCGAACGGACTGCCCGCTATGCGGATATTCCCGTTCTGCACGGAGAAGGCATCCCGGGCGTCGCCGACGCCCTCCGGGTCGGTGACGCACACCCATCCGGCGAGGTCCCGGCCGTTGAAAAGTTCGGTCCGCGGCTCGCGGCTGCACGAACCCGCTGCCAGCGCAAGGGTCAGCGCCGCAAAAAGAAATCGCATTCTCATCGTCATCGTATCGTTTTCGGAGGTTGAAGGTTCATTCCGGCAGCCCGTGCTCTTCGACATGACGCAGAATCTCCTCGCGCAGGCTCCTGGGCGTGACGCTGCGCCGCACGACCAGCAGGTAGGAGTTGCGTATCTGCTCGCGGATGAAGGCGTCGGGCAGGTCGCCCGCGGTGCGGATGCCGTTCCAGTGCGTCTTGTTGAAATGGTAGGCCGGGCCGATCTCCTCGTACCGCTCGCGCAGCCGGACCGCCTCGTCGGGGTCGCACTTCACGGCCACCTGCCCGAAATCGTTCATATCCGCGCAGGCGTACATCTTCCCGCCGATCTTGTAGACCAGCGTCGTCTCGTCGAACGGCGTCGATTCCTCCGTGAGGGGCAGCGACAGGCAGTAGTCGCGGAAACTCAAAACATCCATAACGGGTTCTTTTCCCCAAAGATATGATTTTTTTGGCACATCTATTGCGTTCCGAAATGAAGTAAAACCAAAATCAGGGTAAAAAATGAAAAAAATTCTCCTCTGTGTACCTCTGCTGGCAATCTTCGCGGCAGGATTTTTCGGCTGCTCGCAGCAGCGGCAATGGAACCACGAACAGCGCAAGGCGATGCGCGAGGCGCTGCGCAGCTACCGCCAGATGGTGTACCTCGACGACCTGAACGACGCCGAGTTCGTGCTCTTCTCCGACGAAGTGGCCGGGCAGCTCGAAAACAGTTATCCCGTCTACATGGAGTTCGTCCAGATGCAGGGCGTCGACGACACGGTGGACATGGTGGTCGTCTCGACGATCGTCGACGAACTGAACGCCGACGCCCGCAACATGCGGCACATCTACCCCTACAACTACCTCGTAGCGCAGGGCGTGCTGCCCGCAGGGCTTGACCACGAGCAGCAGAAAGCCTTTTACAACTGCTTCGCGGCGAAGGTCAATGCGACGTACGCCACGATGGACCAGTTCTTCAACGCCATTCTGGCCGACACGAGCGACATGTCGCAGATCCGCCGGCTGGAGAGCCAGTGTGCGAACGACCTTTTCAGCTGGGTGGTGACCGAGGTGGACGTGATCGAGACCGTTCCGGCGACCCCGGCGGCCACGGCGCAGACCCCGGCGGCCCCGGCCAAAAAATAGCTCCGGAACCCGTTCTGACACAATCGGTGCGCCCCTCACGAGGCGCACCGATTCGTCATGTGCAAGACTGCCCTATTTATCGGCAAACAGCGACCGGGCGATGCCCAGCTCCAGTCCCCGCAGTTCGGCCAGCCCGCGCAGGCGGCCCAGACACGAATATCCCGGATTGGTCTTCTTCTTCAGGTCGTCGATCATCTGGTGGCCGTGGTCCGGACGCATCGGGATCGAGATGCGTCGGCGCTGCTGAATCTCCAGCAGGGCTTTCATCACGTCGTACATCGGCACGTCGCCCTCCAAATGGTTGGCCTCGTAGAAGTTGCCCTCGGCATCGCGCTGCGTCGAGCGCAGGTGGACGAAATTCACCCGGTCGCCCTGCCGCAGCATCATTCCCGGCAGGTCGTTCGCGGCCGACACTCCGAACGAACCCGTGCAGAGGCACAGCCCGTTCGAAGG
Organism: Alistipes shahii WAL 8301; assembly: GCF_025145845.1. Lineage (NCBI taxonomy): Bacteria > Pseudomonadati > Bacteroidota > Bacteroidia > Bacteroidales > Rikenellaceae > Alistipes > Alistipes shahii. The sequence goes on from NZ_CP102253.1 coordinate 273,608, forward strand.
GTTGGGGACCGCCTCGACCAATTTCTGAAAGTCGGATTCGGTGGAGAGAATGCGGGGCAGACCGAGGATCGGGAACGGAGGATCGTCGGGATGGATCGCCAGCACCGCACCCGCCTCGTCGGCCACGGGAGCCACCTCGCGCAGGAACGCCACGAGGTTCGCGCGCAGCGTCTCGGCCGTGACATCCTTGTAACGGTCCAGCTCCCGCTGGAACTGCTCCAGCGTGAAACTCTCCTCCGAGCCGGGCAGGCCCGCGATCATGTTGCGGGTGATCAGCTCTTTTTCCGCGGCGTCCATCCGCCCGAAGCGGGCCTCGGCAGCGGCGCGCTCGGCCTCGGAATAGTCCTTCTCCGCGCCGGGACGCTTCAGGATGAAGAGATCGAAGGCCACGAACGCCGCACGCTCGAAGCGCAGGGCGCGCGACCCGTCGGGCAGCTCGTAGGCGAGGTTCGTGCGCGTCCAGTCCAGCACGGGCATAAAGTTGTAGGTAATTACTTTAACGCCGCATTCGGCCAGATTGCGGACCGACTGTTTGTAATTCTCGATATAGCGCTCGAAATCGCCCGTGCGGGTCTTGATATGCTCGTGGACGGGGACGCTCTCCACGACCGACCAGCGAAGGCCCGCGTCGGCGACCGTCTTTCGGCGTTTTTCGATCTCCCCGACGGTCCACACCTCGCCGTTGGGAATGTGATGGAGGGCGGTCACGATGTCGGTGGCCCCGGCCTGACGGATGTCCTGGAGGCTTACGGGGTCGTTCGGACCGTACCAGCGCCAGGATTGTTTGCAAAGATACATGGATGTATTGTTTTTAGGTTTTCAAATTTTTCACATACGGTGCTTTCTCCGCTGCAAGCGAGAATGCGGCGGTTTAAAACCGCTTCCAGGGGCGATGCCGGGATTCTCCGCGAACAAGCGAACAAGAGATGTTCGCCCCTGTTCGCATGTTCGCATGTTCGCGTGTTCGCTTCTTTACCCGGCCGAAAAGACGGAATTGCCGCGAACGATCCCGGCCCGATGCCGGAGCCGTGAAACGAAGTCCCGGCTAAAAGTGGCAAGAAACGGGGCCGGTTTGCTTGCAAACCCGCGAATAGGCGCCCGTTTCGAACGTTAGACGGGACGAAGTAGGCGAAGGCATCTGCCGGGGAGTTTTTGGTACTTTTTGCGGTCAAAAAGTACAAAGTACCCCGCGGGCGAAGACCGCGGTTGTCCTTTCTCCGCTGCAAGCGAGAATGCGGCGGTTGCACCTCCTGCACGTTGCCGCTGGCCGCGAACGATCCCGGCCCGATGCCGTGCCCGTCAGACCCCGCCGAAGAGACGGCTCCCGCGGCGGATCAAATCGAGAAAGCGTCGAACCCGCCGTCGACGACGGCCAGCGCGCCCGTCACGAACGACGAAGCGTCGCTGACGAGGTAGTGAATCGTACCCAGCAGCTCCTCCGGCTCGGCGAAGCGTCCGGCGGGCGTGTGGGCGATGATCGTCCGCGCACGGTCGGTGTACGAACCGTCCTCGTTGGTCAGCAGCGCGCGGTTCTGGTTCGTCAGCAGAAAGCCCGGGACGATGGCGTTGACGCGCATCTCGGGGCTGAACTTCATGGCCAGTTCGGCGGCCATGTACTTCGTGTAGTTGGCGATGGCGGCCTTGGCGGCTCCGTAGCCCACCACGCGGGTCAGCGGACGCAACGCCGACTCGGAGCAGAAGTTGACGATCACACCCTTCCTGCGGGCCGTCATGGCCTCGCCGAAGACCGTCGTGGGCAGCACCGTGCCGAACAGATTGAGGTCCACGACCTTGCGGAAAGCTTCGATCTCCAGGTCGAGGAACGACTTGTCGGGAGCGATCGTCGCACCGCCCATGTTGCCGCCCGCGGCGTTCAGCAGGATGTCGATCTGCCCCCAGGCCCCGAGAATCGCCTCGCGGTTCGACACGAGCACCTCGCGGTTCAGCACGTCGGTTGCGAAGAAGAGCGCATCGCCGCCCGCAGCGCGGATTTCGCCGACAAGCGCTTCGCCCGCCTTTTCATCGCGGTCGAGCACAGCGACGCGTGCACCCTGCTCTGCGAGGTAAACGCAGATCGAGCGGCCCAGAATCCCGGCCCCACCCGTCACAACGACGACACGGCCCCGGATGTCAAAGAGATTTTTCATGTTTTTCAGATGATGTTGTTTTTATAATACGGTATATTCTCTTTCAGCAGGATGTCGATGGGCATGTTGTTGACCTTCGACGGAGCGCGGCCCTCGACGAGCCATTCGCACAGGGCCATCACCGCGCGGTAGCCCTGCGCCTCGGGACGCTGGGCGACGAGCGCCGTCACCACGCCCGCGGAGAGCATCTCCCCGTTGCGGCGGATCACGTCGTAGCCCACCAGCCGCACGCCATCGCGCCGCCGCGCCGCCAGATAGCCCGCAAGGATGTAACACGTCGAATTGAAGGTCACGGCCCCGGCAATCGACGGATTTTCGCGGAACATCTCATCCAGCACGCGGCCGTTGCAGGCTTCGTCGTCCAGCCGCAGCGCGGCGTAGTGCAGCCGGCCCCGGAAGGCATGCGCTTCGAGGTAACTGCGGAATCCCGCCTCGCGGTTGCGCCACTGGTTCGAACCGGCGTCGCCCCGGTGAACGATCCGGCCCACGACGATGTCCGCTCCCGGATCGAGGCGGTCGAACAGCAGCCGTGCGGCGACCGCCCCGGCGTCGAACGACGACGTGCCGAAATAGGCCAGCCGGTTGCAGGCGGGAATGTCCGAATCGACGAAGACATAGGGCACTCCCCGGGCGTCGAGTTCGCGGGTGAACGGCTCGACCATCTCCGCGAAGAGCGTGGCGATCACCGCGCCGTCGAACTCCTCGCGGCGCAGCGTCTCCAGCAGGCTTTCGAACGACGAACGGTCGTACTGGTCGAAGCAGAAACGGCGGACCGTGACGTTGTAACGCACGGCCTCGGCCTCGGCGCGGGCGATTCCGGCCTCGAAATCGGCCCAGTACTCTCCCGGGTCGAAACGGGGCATGACCGCGCAGAGCGTGTACCTGCGGCCCGACGCCAGCGAGCGGGCGATCAGGTTGGGACGGTAGTCGACCCGCCGCAGCACCTCATTGATGCGCGCGAGGTTCTCCTCCGAGACCTTGCCGCGGTTGTGGATCACGCGGTCGACCGTCGCCACCGACACCCCCGCCATGCGGGCGATGTCGACGATGCGGACCGTGGTATGTTCGTTGTCGGACATGGTTTGCGCTGTTCTTCGGCGTTACATCGGCAAAGCTATGCAAAATTTTCGAAAATAGCAAGTGTGTGCGCACACACCTGACGATTCGAGCCAAAAAAGACCGGACCCGAAGTGGGAACGGGATTAAAAAGCTGTAATGATTCGATTTATCGGGTCGTTACAACTTTCATATAGGAGAATAGGTAACGAGAAGGTAACGGTTTATTTTCAGCTTTTTGCGCTCAAATACCGCATTTCAAATAACTAATTGCAAGATACGAAAAAAATACGGATTTGACAAATTTGCTAAAAAGGGCGGCATTCTAACCCATGGAGCCCATTGTCATGGCAACGTACAATTGTCGGGTTCTTTCGTCCGAGGACAAATTGAAGTTATTCAGCATCAAAAAACATGATCGAACATGGCACTGTAAAGTCCGTCGACTCTCTCCCATCGGCTACTCCTGCAAATAGACACACCAGCGGTATCATAATCTACCCCGCCCTGAGCAGAAAAAGGAGCTTTGCAAAATAGAGGGAAAATTTATTCATTATAAAAAGAGTGCGAAAAAATGTGCCATATGACGCTCTCAAACATACCTATTTGTTGGTAAAAATAGTCCATTCGGGCAGTTATTAAAAAAAATTCATTATATTGGCATCGCGAAAATCGCAAAATTCTTGCCCCTCCGGAGTCTGCATACAATCCGTTCTATTGCTAAGATTTTGCATCCGGAAGATTTAAGAATCATTTATTAACCCAAAACATTCTGCTTATGAAGGTTTTTTTCGCCAAATTAAGTGTGTTAACGAGTATGCTGCTGCTTTACGGTGCCACCTCCGTGTGGGCGCAGGGCAAAGGTAAGATCTCGTTCAGCGGCACGGTCCAAGCCTCGGAAACTGAGGGGGGGGGAAATTCTAAGATCACTCCGCTGGCCTACGCCGTTGTCTCCCTGCCCGAAATCGGCGTAGCAACGACCACCGACGTCAAAGGCCGGTTCGAAATCCAACTCTCCAATCCGGGGAAATACAAGGTCGAGATCAGCTCTCTGGGTTACGAGCCGCTGTCTCAGACCATCCAGCTTCCCGCACGGGACTCGCTCAAATTCACCCTAAAGGCCACCTCGTTCTATCTGGAAAACATCGTGGTGTCGGCCGAGTCGAAAAAGACCGGTGCGGCAACCGCTTCGAAGATTTCCAAATCGGCCATGGAGCACATTCAGGCCACATCGCTGGCCGACATCATGTCGCTCCTTCCGGGCGCCAGCACACGCACGGCCGAAGAGATCGCCCTCAAGAAAGTCAGCACATTCTCCGTCCGCAACGGCCAGAGCTTCGGCACGGCCATCATCATGGACGGCGCTCCCCTTTCGAACAACGCCAACATGCAGACCCTGTCGCTGGCGTTGGGAGCCGGCGCAGGGCCCAGCATATCGACCCCCAACTCGGGCGTCGACATGCGAACCATCACCACCAACAACATCGAATCGGTAGAGGTGATCCGGGGTATTGCCTCGGCCCAGTACGGCGACATCGCTTCGGGCGCCGTCATTGTCAACAGCAAGGCGGGACGCACGCCGCTGTCGATCCAGCTGGATGTCAATCCCAATGTCTACATGGCTTCCGTATCGCACGGCGTGGGCCTCGGCCGTAAAGCCGGCGTGCTCAACTACGGCGTAGACTACACCTTCGCCCAATACGATCCGACCGAAGGATACGACACCTACAACCGTGTGACGGGACGCGTAAGCTACTCGAACACCGTCGGCAAATGGTCCACCAACACCTCGTTCAACCTGTTCTACACCAAGGACAAGGCCGAACCGAATCCCGACGACGCGAGGGATCTGGACCTGATGACCCAGCGCGACCTGGGCCTGCGCTTCAACACCAACGGGTCGTTCAATTTCAACAAGAACTGGCTCAAAAACCTCAAATACACCGTCTCGGCGAACTATACGAACAAAAAAACGTACCGGGAGGAGTTCGCCACCAACTCCGACTGGACCTACTCCACCTCGAAAACCGACGGAGCCATTCTTTCGAGCATGCCCGGACAGGATATTTACCTGGCCGACGGTACGAAAATCACGAACATCCCCGATGCCGACAAGAACGGCAAAGCCTGGCGCCTGCCGTCGGACTATACGGCCATATACAACCTGTACGGCAAGGAGCTCAACACCTTCGCGCAGCTGTCGGCCAATTTCGCCGGCGACCTGGGACGCACTCACCACCGGCTGATCATCGGCGGCGAGTACCGCGCCACGGGCAACCTGGGCGAAGGCAAGGTCTTCGATCCGGAGACTCCGCCGCGCCGCTCGGTCAACACCAACTTCACCACCCAGCGCGAACGCGCTTTCAGCGACGTGCCGTTCATGCACCAGTTCAGCCTCTTCGCCGAGGAGTATTTCTCGATGGACATCCTGCGCCGCAAGCTGGAAATCGTCGCCGGCGTCCGCTATGACCATATTTACAACATGGACGGAGGCGTCGCACCCCGTATCAACGCCTCCTACGACCTGATTCCCGAGAAACTGAGCGTCCGCGGCGGCTACGGCATCACGTACAAAGCCCCCTCGCTGGGTTATCTCTATCCCGACAACGCTTATTTCGACATCCTGAACTTCGACAACACCACGGCGAGCGGCTTCAGCGACGCCCAGAAATTCCAGATCGCCACGACGCACGTCTATTCGGCGGAGAATCCGGATCTCGAACTGGCGAAAACCACCAAATGGGAGGTCGGCGTCGATTTCAAGATCGGGCAGGTGCGCGGTTCAGTCACCTATTACGAGGACAAGACCCGCAACGGCTACATGACCAGCGCAACGTTCGACACCTTCAAATGCGTGGACTACAATCAGTATTCGGCGGCCAAACCGGCCAATGAGACCGATATGCCCGAGTTGTCGCTCAAGTCGTCAGACAAAATCCTGCTCCAGTATTCGATCCCGACCAACTACTTTGCCTATAACAGCCGGGGCGTCGAGTTCGACATCGATTTCGGACGTATCAACTCCATCCGCACCTCGTTCGGACTGAACGGAAGCTGGACGCAGTACAAATCGTGGAAGAACTACTACACGTTCACGAACCATACGACAGGCAGCAGCGTAGCCGGTTCCTATCCCCACATGGGCGTCTTCGAACCGGGCAACAAGGCGGAGCATTCGTCGTCAACGACGACCAACCTGCGTATCACGCACAACATTCCGCGAATCGGTTTCGTCGTCACGCTGACAGCCAGCGTCAAATGGAAGGAGCGTGAGTACACCACCTACGGCAACGACTCGATCCCTGTGAAATACATCTCGCGCCTGGACGGTCAGGTGTATGATTTCGACGCTTCGCGCATCGGGGAAGAGGAGTTCCAGGCCCTCGACATGCGCGGGCGCCTCGACGCACGCCGGCTGATTCCCGAAAGTTCGATGCCCCCGATACTCTGTATCAACATCAATCTGACCAAGGAAATCCGCAATTTCATGCGCATTTCGTTCTTCGCCAACAATATGTTCCGCAGCACGCCGATCTGGGAGAGCAAAGTCTATCCGGGCAAGTACACCCGGCGCAACGCAAAGACCTTCTTTTTCGGAGCTGCGCTGTCTGTCAAGATTCGATAACCCTACAACGCAAGTACAACCATGAAAAAGACATATATAGCCATACTGACGGCCGCTGCAGGGCTCTGTTCGTGCATCGAGATGATGGACTCCGCCAGCCAGGCCGATGTTGTGAATCCGTTGAACGTCTCCTTCAAGGTCAAGGCCGTGACCGGCTTTGTGGATGCCGACGGCAACGGTACCATCAACACGGATTTCCCGGTGGATGGGCTCACCGTCCGTTTCACCAATTTCGAGGAGGACGCCGTCATCGAAACGCTGACCGACGAGAACGGCATCGCACAAACCGAGGTCGCACCGGGCAACTACACGATCTCGGTATTCGGCGAATCTGAATCCGAAGGCAATACCTATTACCTGAACGGATCGGTGCAGAACAAAGCCATCACCAAAGACATCACGCCGGAACAGGCCGAGGCGTCGAACGACTTCTCGATCGCCATCCGTCCCGCCATGGTGGGCCCGCTCTGCTTCAGCCAGATCTTCTACTGCGGAAGCACCAATCCCGAGACGCAGGCGACCTATTTCCGCGACCAGTTCTACGAAATCTACAACAACGGCGACGAGACCTATTACCTCGACCACCTCTGTTTCGCGCGTCTCGTGCCCGAATTCGCAACGGCGACGCTCCCAGAATGGCCCGCCGAGGACGGACTGAACAACTACGTCTATGCCGTGACGGTCTGGCAGCTGCCGGGTAACGGAACCGACTACCCGCTCAAGCCGGGCGAATCGTTCATCATCACCCAGGAGGCCGCGAACCATGCCGACCACAGCAAATACGGCGGACTGATCGACACTTCGCTGTCCGAATTCGAAACGTGGGCCGGCAATCCGCAGCGTGTCAACCCGGACGTTCCTGATCTCGAGTACGTTTTCTGGTCGGGATACATCGTGACCTTGCAGTGGCTGAACACCGTCAGCGGTCCGGGACTCTGCATCTACCAGCCCGGCAAGCATCTCGAATTCCCGACCATCAATACGGGCGTGGTGGGAGAGACGACCCAGAGACAGGTGGGCAAAACGCAGGAGTACGTCCGCATTCCGGCCGAACAGCTGATCGACGGCGTGGAGATGCTCCCGACATCGAACAGCCTCAACATGAAGCGTATTCCCGGATTCGTGGACGCCGGAGCGGCTTCGACGGAGAAAATTTACGTCGGCAAGAGCGTGTGCCGCAAAGTGATCGGCCAACGGCCCGACGGCACCCCGATCTACCAGGACACGAACAACTCGACGGAAGATTTCGAAACGCAGGTCCCGCAGTTCCGCCGCAACGGCGAAAAGATGCCCGCCTGGAACTGGTCCCTGAAATAATAATCCCCCTAAATCGAATGAGTTATGATAAAATATAGCTACATCAAACTGACGGGATGCCTCGTGGCTGCGGCCCTTGCGCCGCTCTGCACCTCGGCGCAGCGGATCAATACCGAGGCCTCCGTCGAACGGCTGAAAAGCGAGAGTCTCCAGTTCAGCTACTCGGACAACGCGTCGGGCATCCAGCTCGACCAGATGGACTACTACAGCCAGGTCGGACTGGGATACGATATTGAGAAAGGTTCGTTCAAACGGGCGCAGGAGGGGGAACACAACACCGGGTACCGCTTCTTCACCGACGGCGGCGGCACGATGAAGGCCCTCAAGGGCGCTTTCATCTGGGGTAGTTTCGAATATTCGCGCGACCAGCTGCGCGATGCCGAGTACAACGCCTCGCTGATCGACCCGCTGCGCGGCACGCCCTTCTTCATCGCCGACACCTACAAAAGCAAATGGATCAACCAGCTCTACGACATGACCGTGAAGGCTGCGGCGCCCAAATTGTGGGACCGCCTGATCTTCGGAATCGAAGCCACTTATCAGAACGGCCAGGGCGCCAAACAGCACGACCCGCGTCCGCTGGTCAGCCTTTCGAAATTCGAGATCAAACCGGGTGTGACCGTCACGCTGGGCAAGCACGCCATCGGCGCTAACTACCAGTATTACTCCCGGCGCGAAGACGGAACCGCCTCGAATAAAATCTCGATGAGCACCAACCCGGTCTATATTTTCAACTTCCCGGGATTCTACGTCGATGCCTCCATCTCCAGCAGCACGGATGACAACCAGCGCATCTACAACGCCAACTGCATGGGCGTTGGCGGCCAGTACTCGTTCACGACCCAAAAACTGCGCCTGCTCGTATCGGGCAAGTACACCCGGGAAATAGAGGATGTCACCAACAGCTACACGACGCCCAAAATGGTCGGCACGACCCGGGACGAACGCTGGTCGATCGGCTTGAACGCCGTCTACAAGCCTTCGAAGGAGAATACGTTCTTCCTGAATGCCGCTTACGGCGACCGCAGCATCGACGGCATCCAGTATGTACAGGAGTGGGACAACTCCTTCGAGGTCGCCAAGTGGATCATAAAATCGAAATCCGTCCGTTCGAACAGCTCGAAGGCCGGTTTCGAGGGGCGTTTGCAGTATATGCGCACCACCCGCGGCGATTCCTACAACTGGACTGCCGGCGTCGAATTCTCCACCGAGAAGCTCAGCGACATCTACTATTTCCCGCGCAGCACCCAGGACATCGAAAACTGCAAGATCGGCATCTTCGGACGCAAGAATTTCATCTTCAACGAAAAGCACTCGCTGCTCGTCGGAATACGCGCCTCCTACAAGATGAACAACAGCAGCGACATCGACTACAACGGCTACAAGGCCGACACGAAATGCTACACCGATTTCACGCTCCGCGACTATTACTACCTCGGGTCGGGATACGCTGCGTTCGGCGGTGAAATCACCTATTCGTTCGCCCGGCTGTTCAAGGGCCGCGGTTCGGTCTTTGCCGCAGCCTCGGGCGACTATGTGCGTGCCGACGACCACCGCGACCTGTTCGACCGCCGCTTTTACGCCAATTTTAAAATCGGACTGATGTTTTAAAACTGGAACCCTCCGGAGAGGACGACACATATCCTCCCCGGAGGGTTTCAAATAACTGCTCCATATGAATTATAGAAAACCGTTTTTTGTCCTGCTGGCCGGAGTTCTGCTGCTTTCGGCCGCGCCGGGACGATCGCAGACGTTCGAAAACCCCTCCATACAGGGATCGAGTTCCTTCGCCGTGATCACCGACTCCCGAACCGCCCGGGAATGCCGGCCCCAAATGACAGCCTACAAACAGACGCTCGAAGCCGAAGGACTGCCCGTTTACATCGTTTCGCACGACTGGACGACGCCCGAACAGGTGCGTGACGTCCTGCGCAAACTTTATGCGGAAAACGCTTTGGAGGGATGCGTATTCATCGGCGACGTGCCCATCGCCATGATCACCAAGGCGCAGCACCTCACCTCGGCCTTCAAAATGGACGAACGCGACCACCCGCTCCACGAAACCTCGGTTCCTTCGGACCGCTTTTACGACGATTTCGATTTGCAGTTCGTCCCGCAGGGCACTCCCTCGCAGGGATTGTTTCATTATTACGAAATGTCGCCCGATTCGCCGCAGTACATCTCCTGCGACATCTATTCGGGCCGCATCAAGGCGCAGAAAGCCTACGGCGATCCCTACAAACAGATTGCCCGTTACCTGGAGAAAGCCGTGGCCGAACACCGCGACGCGACGCCTTTCGACCAGTTCGTCTCCTACACGGGCCACGGCTCCTACTCCAATTCGCTCATCGCCTGGCGCGATGAACAGCAGCTGCTCGACGAGCAGTTCGGCAACGTGTTCAGCCGCACCCACAACGCCAAATTCCTGCGTTACTCGATGCAGCCCTTCGTCAAGGAGTCGCTCATCCGCGAGGTCCGCCGCGACGACGTGGACATGATGGTCTTCCACGAACACGGAATGCCCCACCGGCAGTACCTTTCGGGGACGCCCTATGTGGAATCGGCCGAAGATGCCGCCGCCGAGATGCAGCGCAGCCTGCGCGAACTGGCCCGCCGTCCCGGCAGCGGCCGGGAATCGGCCGCCAAACGCGCCGCGGAGAAAGGACTCGATTCCACGTGGTACAACCGGGCCGAGGAGCCCGAAATGCTCCGTCTCGACTCGATCGCCGACCTGCGCACGGGCATCATCCTCGAAGAGGTCGAAGCCATCGCCCCGAATGCCCGCTTCGTGGTCTTCGACGCCTGCTACAACGGCGACTACCGCGAGGACGATTTCATCGCAGGACACTACATCATGGCTCCGGGACGCTGCGTCACGACGTTCGCCAACAGCGTCAACGTGCTTCAGGACAAGTCGGCTTTCGACCTGCTGGGACTGCTGGGCGAAGGGCTGCGCATCGGCGCCTGGGCCAAGAACATCCACATCCTCGAGTCGCACGTGATCGGCGACCCGACCTACCGCTTCAAGGCCGCCCATCCCGAACTCGACATCAATTCGATGGCGCTGAAGCGCAACAACGGCTTCTGGCTCGGACAACTCGACAATGCCATACCCGACATCCAGAACCTGGCGATGATCCGGCTTTGGGAAAACGACTACCCGCAGCTGCCCGCCATCCTGCTCGACAAGTGCTCCGAGTCGCCTTACAGCGTCGTGCGTTACAACGCCTTCCGGCTGCTCGAGTCGCTCAACGGCCCCGAATACAAGCAGGCGCTGATGCTGGCCGCCTACGACCGCTTCGAGTTCCTGCGCCGTATCGCCGTCACACGCATGGGACGTATCGGCGACGAGGCGTTCATCTCCGTGCTCATCGACGTATATGTCAGGGACCGCAATGCCGCCCGCATCGTTTTCAACATCAGCGAGGCGATCCGCTGCTTCGACAAACAGCAAGTCGAAAAGGCAATCGAGACCTATTTCGCTGACAAGAATTTCTACCATGCCCGGGAGGAGAAACAGGAGCTGCTCGACAAACTCATCGAGCGCAACGAGCTCTCGCCCGGCGAGTCCTCGACGCGGGAGATTCTCGACCCCCAGGGCAAGCCCCGCTGGCGGCAGGCCCGCATCAGTTTCCTCAAGAACCGCCCCTATCACCAGCACGTCACGGAATACCTCACCCTGCTGGGCGACGAGCAGGTTCCCGAGATTCTGCGTGTGCGGATGGCCGAGGCGCTGGCGTGGTTCAACCTCTCGGTGCGGCGCCATGAAATCGCCGATGCCGGACGCAAACTGCTCGCCCGCGGCAACTGTTCACCGGAACTGGCCAAAGAGGTGCAGCGCATGATTAACCGCGTAGAATCCAAGAAATAATCCGTAATGAAAGCTATGAAAAGATATTTATTGGCAATCGTCCTGCTGCTGCCATTCATCCTGCAAGCCAAAGTCGCAGTCGAAAAGCCCCGCAGCAAACAGCCGACGGCGTTCGCAATCGTCGTCGATCAGGCGACCTACGACAAAACGGCGCCCCAGATTCATGCCTACCGCGATGTCCTGGAGGCCGACGGACTCTCGACCTACATTCTCCGCGACAACTGGCAGACCCCCGAGCAGGTGCGCGAACAACTCATCGCGCTGATGCGCAAAACCGCCAAACGCTCGCCGCTCGAAGGCGTGGTCTTCGTGGGCGACATTCCGATCGCCATGGTGCGCAATGCCCAGCACTTGACCACGGCGTTCAAAATGGACGAGGACAATTTCCCGATGATTCAGTCGTCGGTCCCCTCCGACCGCTACTACGACTGCCCGGACCTGCAGTTCGAGCTGATCGCCCGCGACACGACCGACCGTCTGCTCTCCTATTTCAACCTCGCCTGCGACTCGCCGCAGCGGCTCGACCCGGCCTTCTATTCGGGACGCATCCGCTATCCCGAACAGCTCGGAGGCGACAAATACGAAGGGATTGCCCGCTATCTGGAAAAGGTCGTCGCCGAACGCGGCAAAGTCGACCAACTCGACAATCTGGTGACCTACGCCGGCGACGGATACAACTCCGACTGTCTGGTCTGCTGGATGGACGAGCGCGTTGCCATCGACGAAAATTTCCCGCTGACCGACACCCGCAAGGCCGGAAACCTGCGCCAGCTCAATTTCCGGATGGACGATTACATGAAATACCGGGTTTTCGACGAGTTGGTGCGCCCGGAGGTGGATGCCATGTTCTTCAACGAGCACGGTTCGCCCGACAAACAGCACGTCGGCAGTTATACGACGGAACCCGACAGTTTCGACGGCCAGTACAGCCAGCTCAAAGCCGAAGTCATGATCGCCCTGTATATGGAACGCCGCAAGGGCGACAAAGCCGACGTGGAGGGCGCCAAACAGTATTTCAAGGAGAAATACCACCTGACCGACGCCTTCTTCGAAACGAAAAAGACGGAGGCGGACGACGACACGAAGGCCAAGGGCGACCAGACGATCGTCAGCCTCGAGGACCTCGAGACGCTGGCCGCACAGCCGCGTTTCGTGATGCTCAACGCCTGCTACAACGGTTCGTTCCACAAACCCGGCTACATCACGGGCTACTACATCTTCGGCCCGGGCCGCACGGTGGCCACGCAGGGCAATACGGTCAACGTACTGCAGGACCGCTGGACCTACGAGCTGGTCGGCCTGCTGTCACACGGCGTGCGTGTCGGGCAGTATAACCGGCTGATCGCATCGCTCGAAGGACACATCATCGGCGACCCGGCCTTCCGGTTCCAGCCCGTCGAGCCGAATACGCTGGCCACCGACATGACAACCCGCAAGGGAGACGCCGCCTACTGGCGCAGCCTGCTCGCAAGCCCGTGGGCCGACGTGCAGAGCCTCGCGCTGCGCATGCTGACCGACGCCGGTGCGATCTCGGCGGGCGAACTGCTGGAGTTCATGAAACAGTCGCCGCTGGCGACGACCCGTATGGAGTGCCTCAAACTCATCGGACGCTTCGGCGACGAGGAGATCTTCGCGCAAGCCATCATCCGGGGACTGAAAGACCGTTATGAACTGCTGCGCCGCAACGCTGCGACCTATGCCTGGCAGTCGAGCCGTCTGGAGCTGCTGCCCGCGCTGGCCGATACTTATGTCAACGACAGCGAATCGAAGCGTGTAGCCTACATTGTCATGAAGGGGCTGGAGCTGTTCCCCGAAAAAGAGGTCGAACAGGCGCTGCGCACGGCCGTCGAGGCTTCGCCGTATGCGGACAGCGAGGCAAAATTCACCGAGCTCTGGGAAGAGGTCGCCGGCGAACAAGCGATGAAGGAGCGGCAGCGGAATCAGCTTTTCAACGGCAAAACGCTCAAAAGCCGCATCTCGGCCATCCGTTCGATGCGCAACAACACCTACCACGAACTGGTGCCCGAGCTGCTGAAACTCGTGGCCGACGCTTCGCAGCCCCTCGAACTGCGGGTCAACACGGCCGAGTGTCTGGGCTGGTTCGCGCATACCCCGCGCCGTGCCGAGATCATCGACGCCTGCCGGCAGGCAGCCGCCGACAAAAACCTGGAGAAAGAGCTCCGCGACGAGCTGACGCAAACCGCGATCCGGCTCGAAAGCACCGTATCCGTACCGACCCGATAATCCGACATGACCATGAAATTGAAAAGAATCGTCTTACTGATCGCCGTCTGCCTGCAGGCCCTGTCGCTTGCAGCGGCACCGCGGATCGTCCGTCCCGGCGTGAAAAGCCCCACGACGTTCGCCATTTTCATCGACAGCCGGAGTTATGAAGCCGCAGCCGCCGAGGTAGACGCCTACCGCGCCGCCGTGGAGCGCGACGGATTGGGGACCTACCTGCTCATCGACGAGTGGCAGAACCCCGAAAGCGTGCGCAGCGAGATCATCCGGATGACGGAGGCGCAGCCGCCCCTCGAAGGCGTGGTGTTCGTCGGCGACATCCCCATTGCCATGATCCGCGACGGACAGCATCTCACATCGGCGTTCAAGAGCAGTCAGGACCGCGACTGGAAAGATTCGTCGGTCCCCTCCGACCGCTATTACGACGATCCGGAACTGCAATTCGAGTTCCTGCGCCGCGACGCCGACGAACCGCTTTATTTCTACTATTCGCTCTCGCCCGAATCGCGCCAGCACATCGCGTCGCCGATCTACTCGGCCCGCATCAAGCCGCCCAAACGCGAAGGCGCGGATTCCGACGAACTGCTGCGTGCCTACCTGCGCAAGGTAGTGAAGGCCCATGCCGAACAGAACGAGCTGGACAACCTGTTCGTTTTCCGCGGCCACGGCTACAACTCCGAGGCTCCCGAAGCCTGGGCCGGGGAGCAGATCGCGCTGCGCGAACAGCTGCCCGCACTTTTCCGCACCGGCAGCACCGTGCGTTTCTATGATTTCGAAAGCCGCTGGCCCATGAAGCCCTACCTGCTGGAGAAGATGGCCCGCAAAGGCGTCGATGTCGCCCTGTGCCACCACCACGGCGCTCCCGACACGCAATACCTGAACGGATACCGAAACGGTTCGGGCATGAACGTTTCGATCGAGAACATCAAACGGTTCCTGCGCAGCAAAATCGACGGACACAAAGACCCCGAAAAACGCAAGGCCGAGCTGATCGCCTATTACGGCGTGCCCGAAGCGTGGTGCCAGCTCTCCGATTCGCTGCACACGGCCGATTCGCTGCTCGACCAGGCCATGGACGTACACATCGAAGACCTCTACAACCGGCCGATGAATCCCCGTATGGTGATGTTCGACGCCTGCTACAACGGCTCGTTCCACCTCGACGAGTGCATCGCCGCGAGCTATATCTTCGGTCCGGGCGACTGCATCGTCACCCAGGGCAATTCGGTCAACGCCCTGCAGGACAAATGGCCCGACCGCTATATTGGACTGCTCGACTGCGGCGTGCGCATCGGACAGTGGGGACGCCACGTGCATTACCTCGAAACACACCTGATCGGCGACCCGACCTACCGTTTCATCAACCGGGCGCTGCCCGGCACCGACCTAAACACGGCACTCACGGCAAAAGCATCGGACAACAAATACTGGCTCCGGATGGCCGCCGAAACGATGCCCGCCGACGTGCAGGCCATCGCCCTGCGCAAGCTGGCCGACAACGGTTACGACAAGACCGCCGACCTGTGTGAAAAACGGGTCGCCGAATCTCCTTACGGACTGGTGCGTCTCGAAGCCCTCAGGCTGATGAGCACCAGCCGCTCGCCGCGTTTCAACGCGATGCTGGTGCAGGCGGCGGGCGACAGCTACGAACTGGTGCGCCGTCTGGTGTCGCAGTGGATCGGCGACTGCGGCGACGACGAGCTGGTTCCCGCAGCCGTCGAGATGCTGCTGGACGACGAACTCTCGCTGCGCGTGGCCTACCATGCCGATGAGAACATGATGTTCATGAATCCCGACGCCGTGAGCGCTGAGCTCCGCCGTCAGTCCGCGGCCAAACACGAACTCTACCAAAACGAAGAGTCGCTACAGAAACGGCTGAAGCGCATAGCCGACAAGCAGGCCGAACAGACGGAAACGTTCAAATTCATCCGCGACCCGCAGAACAAGATGAAGCGGCGCCTGAGCGAAATCACCTATTTCCGCCTCTACCGCCACCACTACTGCGTACCCGAACTGATCGCCCTGGCCGAAGACGCCGCGCTCGAAGAGCCGCTGCGCGTAGCGGCCGTCGAGGCGTTGGGATGGTTCGGACGATCCTATCAGCGCCCCATAATCTCCGCCATGTGCGAACGGCTGCTTCAAAGTGAACAGCCCCGAACAATTTTTGAACAGACCCAACGCACATCTAAACGGTTAGAAGCTTATTAAAAAGCGAATAATGGTAAATTCCCAGAAAATCCGCGCAGCTTTCGGTTCTTTATGAGATGAAATGCCGGAGGGTTTCCATTACTCGCCAATGCATGGCATGACAGTGACAGCATAGGAACAACGAGTAATAATTATACTCAACGAGAATTAGTCAAGACTTAATCCGACAGTTTTTGTCCGATAGTGATTCAACTGTCAGAATAAGTCTTGACTATTTATACATTACGGTTTGATTGCCTAATCAGAATTCAATTTTAGTTATTATCGATGCAGTTTCCTTTTTCTCCGCCGTCGCTGGATTCTTTGCTGTTCCTCGAAAGCCCGCGCATCGACCAAGTCCAACAACGTGTCGACAACTCCTGAGACAGGATTTGCCGTGCGGCTTCGTTGTTCGTATTGGCGTTCCGCGTGCTGTTCTGCGGTATGCAGTGTTTCTTTTCGGGAGGTCGGGAACAGCTCGTTGAAAACACCGGCCGAGAACTCCCTTCCCAGCACCGAACCGTTGGCGACAATGCCATTGGTGTGGTCGATAAACGTTACGCCGTAAACCCTTCCTACGGGGTTGATCCGGAAAACAGTGTTGATACTTTCCGCTTTGAGCAATTGTCGGAACTCGTCCCGTGTGTTATGCGGGCTCATGGCGTCTTTGACCGTCTGCCGCAGACGATCGAGCGCGCCCGGCTTTTTCAGGTTGTCTTTCGACATCCCGTAATACTTTTGAAGGGCCTTATAGCCGACATCCTTTCCGATACGACTCGACTTGAATGGCGTGCCGATGCCGTAGCCGTCGTCGGTCAGAGCCCGAGACACTACCTGCATAGTTTCTTCCGTCGATCGTTCCGGTGCGTTCCTCGACCGAGACGTTGAACAGTTCCAGCAGTGTGCAAAACTCTCCGTAGGACGAGCATTTGTAATTTCGCAGGCACGACCTCACAACGGACGAGATCTGCTGCTTGACATTGCCTTCTCTGTAGTTTACCCTATGCAATCCCACTTTGTCGGCCTGCTCCTCTCCCTTGACACTCGGATGCAGGCCGTATTTGCGCTCCAAGTCACGCAGAATCTCCATCGAGCGCCGGGCTTCGAAATCGTGCGGGAGTTTGCGGCCCTGCTCATCGACCCGCAGCGACACGATATGGAGATGCTCTCTGGAAATGTCCTTGTGCTTGAAAACAATATAAGGCTGTTTGCCGTAACCCATGCGTTCCATGTACTCACAGGCGATTTTCCTGAGCTGTTCGTCGGTCAGCTTATCCTCTGGCGAGGGGTCGAGCGAAACATGGAACACCGTATTGGTAGTCCTTCTGTTGGCTTCGAGATACGGCATAAAACTCTCCATGCAGGCGTCAATATCGAGGCTCCGCATTTATCGTATGGTTCGAGCATCTTCTGCCAAAGCAGCACCTCGGCTTCATCCTTATCCACTTTCTCCTTGTTATAATACAACGCTCCACCGGGCGAGGAACCCGATCTTATATTCGCAACCACTCCTTAGCTTGTTTTGCGAGGTTGAGAATCTCCATACTCAAGGCTTTCAATTCCCTCGTGCGCTGTTCCAATGCGGCGATCTGATGCGGGATTGCAATGTTGGAGAAGTGCGCATTGATGACCTTTACAATCTGATTATAGTTGTTGGCGAGTTTCTGAAACTGGAAATAAAAATCGTTCAGCCGGGCGACGAACTGCGTCTTCGACGGATCGCGTCTGACGACAACGAACTCCTCGGCGAAGATTCTTTTGACGATAAAACGGCTGCGGTTATGCTCCGATCCGGCTTTACAAAGCAACTCCTTGAAGCGAATATTTTGCTCTTCATTGAGCCGGAAAGAGTACTTATAACTCGCAGTTTCAGGCTTCCGGGCATTTCTGTTTGTCTGTTTACGATTGGTATCCATATATGGCTTAAAAAAGGGTCGCGACTCGGGAGAACGCCCAGCCTCGCAGAGCGAGCACCTTTATATGCCGAAAAACTTTTCGGCATACAAAGGTACAGCTCGCTGTTGTCTGGCGACAACAAAAATCCGCGCCGGAGAATCTCTGACCAAAGTTTCGAAAATCCTCCGTTGCGGCTTCCGGAGCCGGGTCGGTTCCCGGTGCAATATTACAACCGTTTCGGGGTGTCCCGTCCTGAAAAAGGTTTACAGTGATTGATAATTAAAGATAAACATTTTGGTTCAAAAAATATTGTCCTGATATAAGTTTACATATGCCTTCCGAACAACCGTCTTTCGGCCCCAATGATGTTTGAGTTTCCCGGTTCTAAGTTCCGCTTCCAAGGGCGTAAGCCAATCGCAGCTGGCATGAGGTCTGAGTGAATTGTAAAGGATAACGATCTGGTCGATGCGTTCTTTTGCTGCCTGAAAACTTTCAAAACATTCCTCGTCGATCCATTCGCTCTTCAGAATACCGTTCACCCGTTCGGCAACGGCATTCTCATACGGATCGCCCTTTTCAGTCATGCTGATGCGAATCCCATTATCGGTCAGCAATTTCACATATTCTTTCGAACAATATTGGCATCCTCTGTCCGAATGATGGATTAACCCTTGCCGTTTTTGCTGCGGAGTCTGGTCTATGGCCATCCTCAGTGCACGGAGCGCTCCGTCCCGTTCCAATGTCGTATTCAGATCATAGCCTACGATCCGTTTGGAATAGGCATCCGTTATCAAAGCCAGATATGCAAATCCTTCTTTCAAAGAAATGTACGTAATATCTCCGACCCATAAACGATGCGGCCGCTCGAGGTCGAAACCCCGGATCAGATTCGGATATTTACGCATCCAGTGCCGCGAGCAGGTCGTAACGCTGTATTTCTTCCGACGTTTGACCAGAAGATTGTTTTCCGAAAGCAGCGTAAATAACCGATCCCGGCTGACCGGAAATCCGTCTTGTTGCAGCAAATGCCACAGTTTACGACCGCCGAGCCTGGGCATCAGTTTCCGGTAGTAACCCACCCGCTCCAAAAGAAGGGTGTCGGACAAGGATCCTTCCCTATTACGCCGTAAATGTTTATAATAGGCCTGACGGGTATAGCCGAACAACCCGCACAGAAACGACAGGCTCATTGCTGTGTGTCTTTCTTTGAGACGCTGGACTGTCCGGCTGCGGATTTTTTTAGCAGGTCGATACCGTATTCTTCTTGGAGGATATCTCCCATGATCTCATAGCCTTCCAGACGTAATAAAGCCTCTTCCAAGCGCCGCCGAAGGGCTTTGTTCTCGGATAATAATTCACTGGCTTCTTCACTCGTAACGCGGGACATGATCGGATAAGGATTAGGGGTACTCACAAAGCTACAACTATTTTTCGCTTTCCAGCGCTGACCCATCTTATGAATCGTAGACATGGGAATACCATGTTCTTCGGAGAGTTGGCGAGCCGTCTTGACTCCGCTCAAATACTCCTGTAAAATCAGATGACGCAACTGACGCGGTAAATAATGACGCGATAAGTCTGAATTCGTTGTTTGCTGCATAAGATTTACTCTTTTCTGTAAACCTTTTTCAGGACGGGACAGGGCAAAAAAAATCCATCGGTGCGGACTGGAGCGGTCTGGAGCGGACATCGGAACCAAGGTATTTCACCCGGTTGTATCTTGCAGCATGAAAGGTCGGTTTTCTTATTCCGTTCATTATCCCGATATAAACCGCATGAAACGGAAAACGATATTTTGAATGGTTTAAAACATAAAACCAAACATACACGCTTTACGACCGTATAGCTAACAATCAATCTCAAAAACGTTGCACCATGGATTCATTGAAAGAAACAGACAAACCTGCACCCAATCCTCCGAAACGTTCCCGTATCGAGGCCGAGGAGGAACAGATGCACCGGACTGATCGCCGGACTGGTTCCTATGGATTCGCCGGCCGTTATCCCGCTATAAACTTCATTAAACGGAAAACGGTATTTTGAATGGTTTAACCCAATAAACCAGACATACATGCTCTATGCCCGTATGGCTGACAATCAATCTCAACAACGTTGCACCATGGATTCATTAAAGGAAAAAGACAACCCCGCACCCAATCCTGCTAAGCGTCCCCGTATCGAAGTCGACGAGGAGCTGATGCGTCAGATGATCGCCGGACAGGCCCCTTTGGATTCGAAAGTCGTCCGCAGGATTCCCGAACCGGAAGAGGAAGATACGGACACTCCCGAGGGAAACACATCGGAAACGGTATCCGGAGCATCGGCACCGACTGCTGAGAAAACAGACGTCGACATCCAAACGACTACTGGAAAGGAGTCGGCCGGATTCTGGCGTAAAAAGATCGCGCTGCCGGATTTCGAACGCACGTTCTTCGCGCCGGTGGATTGCCGTAACCGCTCGGCAATCTATGTCAGCGCCCGAACCAAGCACAAAGTATCGGAAATACTCCACCTGTTAGGGAATGAGAGTACAAGGCTTACGGCATTGGTCGACAATATGCTGCGGTTCGTCATGGACATTTACCGCGACGAGCTGAATTATCTCCATGAAAAGAAAAATAAAAGACGGCCGTTTTGAAAAAGCGGAGGCATTTCGACGCCAGATAGCAGGACGGAAGGGGCCGTCGAACGAGCAGGCCGCTCGCGGCTGAACATCAGAACCGGATCGTCAGGAGCCGCAGAATATCGCCTTTTCCGACGGTAGCGTTCAGCAAAATGCCGGAGATGGAAATACGCAAGGCTCGCCCTTTGGGCGATTCGCATGGCCTTGCGTATTTTCATCTCCGGCGTTTAATTTCCTGCCGGTGGAAATAAATGACTGGGATATGATATTCCGGGATCGCGCCGGATTACTGCGCGACCTTGAAGATACCGTTCAGTTTCTCGCTTAATGCCGCCATATCCTGTCCGATTTTATCATTGGTGATCTTAGCATAGATTTGGGTCGTGGTGATCCGCTTATGCCCCAGCATCTTGCTGACCGTTTCCAGAGGTACGCCCTGCGTGAGCGTAACCGTCGTGGCGAAGGTATGCCGTGCGAGGTGGATCGTGGGGTTGAACGACAGACCGGCATGTCTGGCAACATGCCGCAAGGACATGTTCAGCGTATTATAAGTGCCTTTGAGCGGAAAGACCCGGTCGCCTGAGAGATGCATATCCTTATAACGCTCGTAAAGCATTTCGGCAACGGGAAGCAGTTTGACACGGAACTGCGTACCTGTTTTCTGACGCCTGTCGATAATCCAGCGCTCCCCGTTATCGTCCGTATGGATGTCCGCGTGGGTGAGTTTCACTACGTCCGCATGGCTCAGGCCCGTAAAGGCGCAGAAAACGAAGGCATCCCGGTTAATGCCCGTCCGGTAGTTGGGGAGCCTGACATCCATCACGGCCTGCAATTCCGAAGCGGATAGATAACGTCGTTCAGCGTATTCCGCTTTGACATAGAACCCGGCGAAAGGATCGACGGCAATCCAGCCGTTCTTATACGCCGTGTAGGTCATCAGCTTCAGTTTCTTGATAGTCGAATGGATCGTCCCGGAACGCATCCCTTGTACCGAGGAGAGGTAGACCACAAACTTTTCGATGAAATCCCGCTTCAGCTCTTTGAAAGGAATATCTTTTACACGGTATTCGTATTCGAGGAAAGAGGCAAGCCGGTTACGGCGTTTGCGGTAATTGTCATAGCTCGAATAAGCGCGGTCTTTGCCCACGCGCTTGCGGAAATCTGCAAGATATTCGTCGAAGGTCTGCAACAGCAGGCGGCAGTCGTCACCCATACCGAGGAAAGCGTTGCGGACCTTTTCAGCCGTAACGTATGAATCACGGTCGCAGAGACGTTGGTACTGCTTGCCGATATTGGTCTTGATGTTCTCCAACTTTTCATTGAGACGCTGGGCTTCAAGACTTCTGCCGGAGGCTTTGTTGGCTTTGGCATCCCAAAGGCTGGAACGAACGGAGAGTTTGCTGCTGAACTGCGACATCGTGCCATTGATGGTGATACGGCCCATAACGGGAACCTGACCGTGTTTTTCCGACTGCCTTTTTACATAGAAAAGGACTTTGAAAGTGCTGCGTTGCATAATAACTTGAACTTTGTGGATGGGTTAAACGTTAAGTCAAGTTATTTGTTATGCGGAAATCCGATGCAACAAACTGAAAACAAACGCCTTAATGCAAACAAAAGCATTTCGGGCAGGTAACGGATAAGTAACGAAACTCACCGTTAATCCTGCCCGAATGTGCAATTCTATTGCTCGGAGCATATGCAGAACAGAGAATTAAATACCTGTAAACATGATATTTACTCTTTCCTGCGCTTCTCTTTCCCTACAAAACCCGAACCTACACGGGTCCGGCCCTCTCTTTTTCCGGCTGCGCGCTACCCGGCCGGGGTCTCCGCCCCGACGGCGGCGCACCGCTGGTAGAAATCGCGGGCCACGACGATGCGGATGGCCCGGTGGAGAATCGAGAATTCGAGCGGCGTATGGCCCAGCGGCTCTCCGTCGATCTCGACCGACACCTCGGGCGAAGATTCGATGCGGATGCGGCTTCCGCGCTCCTGGAGGATGTGGCGGATGCGGTAGATGCCGCCGTTGAACAGGTAGTGGAAGCGGAACAGCAGGTGCCAGAAGTGCACCGGGCGGATCAGCGACAGGTCGAGCATGCCGTCGTCGGCCACGGCCGCCGGCAGCTGCTGGATGCCCCCGCCGTTGAACTTGCAGATGCCGATGGCGGCCGACAGCAGCAGGTTGTTGTAGACCAGCCGGTCGTCGACCCAGACTTTGACGCCCGTGGACTTGTAGCGGAAGAAATTCTTCACCAGACACCACGTATAGCGCCAGCGGCTCCGGTGACCCTTCTTTTTCAGGTGCGAGAGCTTGCGCACGACATGCGCGTCGAACCCCGCCCCGGCGACGTTGGCCATGTAGCGGCTCTGGCGGTAGTGCGCCTCCTCGTAGGAGACCACCCCGACGTCCTGCAGGAAGGAATACCCCTCGCTGATGGCCTTCACGGCGTCCTGATAGCGGTTCGAGATGCCGAACGTGCGGACCCAGTCGTTGCCCGTGCCCACGGCCACCACGGCCACGAGCACCTCGTCGGGACACACCTCCTGCTGGATGAACAGCCCGTTCACCACCTCGTGCAGCGTCCCGTCGCCGCCCACGACGATGATCCGGCGGTAGCCTTCGCGCACGGCCGTGACGGTGAGTTCCGTGGCGTGGAACTTGTGCTCCGTGAAGACCGGTTCGCAGAGGATGTGGGCATCGCGCAGGTGTTTCGAAATCTGTGGAAAATGGTCAAGCCCGCGACCGCTTCCGGCCACGGGATTGACGATGACGAACCATTTTCCGGAATCGGCCGCCACGCTGCGATTATTTTTCGGGAACGTTGCGCAGCGTGTCGACCAGGAAGTCGTAGAACTTCCCGACCGAGGCGATCTCCACCTTCTCGTCGGGCGAGTGGGGGTAGCAGATCGTCGGGCCGAACGAAATCATGTCCAGCCCGGGATAGGCGCTGCCGATGATGCCGCACTCCAGCCCGGCGTGAATGGCCGTCACGGCGGGCTTCTTCCCGTACAGCGCCTCGTAGGAGGCGGTCATGGCCTTCAGGATCGGCGACTCCATGTCGGGGTTCCAGCCGTTGTAGGCGCCCGTGAGTTCCGTTTTGGCCCCGGCCAGCGTGAAGAGGGCGGCGATGGACTCGCCCAGCGCCTCCTTCTCGGTGTTGACCGAGCTGCGCAGCAGGCATTGGAGTTTCACCGTCCTGCCGTCCGACACCACGCGTGCGAGGTTCGTCGAGGTCTGCACCAGCCCGGGCATGGCCACCGACATCCGCTGCACCCCGTCGGGGCAGGCCGCAACGGCCTTGATCAGATTTCCGGCAACCTCCTTCGGCAGCATTTCGGCCGGTTTTCCGACCTCCGCGACCTTGACCGACACCGCGTCCTCGATGCCGGCGTACTCGGCTCTTACGGTCTCCTCGTAGGCTTTCACCGCAGCGGCGAACTCGTCGTAGTCCCTGGTTTCGACCAGCACCACGGCCTCGGCCTCGCGCGGGATGGCGTTGCGGAGTCCGCCGCCGTCCACCGACGCCAGCAGCACGTCGCACGGCGCGGCATTCAAAAAGCGGAACAGCACCTTGTTGGCGTTGGCGCGCTGGCAGACGATCTGGATGCCCGAGTGGCCGCCCTTGAGCCCCTTGACGCTGATCTTCGCAGCGGTATAACCGCCCGCGGGTGTCGGCTCGGCCTTGTAGCCGAAGGTCATATTGGCGTCGAGCCCTCCGGCGCAGCCCACGTAGAGTTCGCCCTCCTCCTCGGAATCGAGGTTCAGCAGGATGTCGCCGTGCAGCAGCCCCTTTTCCAGACCGTTCGCACCGTCCATGCCGGTCTCCTCGGTGGCCGTGAACAGGGCCTCCAGCGGCCCGTGCTTCAGCGTCCGGTCCTCCAGCACCGCGAGGATCGCCGCCACGCCGATACCGTTGTCGGCGCCCAGCGTCGTGCCGTCGGCCGTCACCCAGCCGCCGTCGATGTAGGCGTCGATGGGGTCCTTGGTGAAATCGAACTCCTTGTCGTTGTTCTTCTGCGGAACCATGTCGAGGTGGGCTTGCAGGATCACGCCCTTGCGGTCCTCCATCCCCTTCGAGGCGGGTTTGCGGACATAGACGTTGTGCGCCGCGTCCTCCTTCGATTCGAGGCCCTGCGCGCGGGCGAAATCGAGAATATAGCGGCGGATCTTCTCCTCGTGCGACGAGGGGCGCGGGATGCGGACGATCTCCGCGAAATGTTTCCAGACAAGCGCCGGTTTCAGCGCGACCAAATTACGGTCCATAATATTGAAGTTTAAGTGTTATATATCCATATCGTTCAAATCTCTCTCTTTCTCCGTCTCTTCCGTTCCGGCGGCCGCTGTCGCAGCCGGTCAGCGGCCCCCGGGAAGGGACAGGTCCGCCGCTCCGGGCCGGCGGCGGTCAACGGTCCCCGGTCCCGTCCTTTTCGACACTCCTGTCGAACGCCTCGACGATGTGTTTCACGAGCGGGTGGCGGACGATGTCGCGTTTGTCGAACTCCACGATGCCGATGCCGTCGACGCCCCGCAGAATCTCCATCGTGCGCACCAGACCGCTGTCCGACTTGCGCGGCAGGTCGATCTGCGTCACGTCGCCCGTGACGATGAACCGCGCATTGCGGCCCATGCGCGTCAGGAACATCTTGATCTGCGACAGGGTGGTGTTCTGCGCCTCGTCCAGAATGACGAAGGCGTTGTCCAGCGTGCGGCCGCGCATGTAGGCCAGCGGGGCGATCTGCACGGTCCCCTCTTCGAGGTGTTTCTGGAGCTTGGCCGGCGGGATCATGTCGTTCAGCGCGTCGTACAGCGGTTGCAGGTAGGGGTCCAGCTTCTCCTTCATGTCGCCGGGCAGGAAACCCAGCTTCTCGCCCGCCTCGACGGCCGGACGCGTGAGGATGATGCGCCGCACCTGCCGCTCCTTCAGCGCGCGGACGGCCAGCGCGATGGCCGTATAGGTCTTGCCCGAGCCGGCAGGCCCCACGGCGAACAGCAGGTCGTTCCTGTCGTAGAGTTTGACGAGCCGCTGCTGGTTGACCGTCCGGGCGCGGACGATCGTGCCGTTGTTGCCGTAGACGATCACGTCCTTGTCGACCGGGGCGTCGTCCTGCGCGATGCCGCCCGCGAAACACTGTTCGATGACCTCGGCCGAGACGTGGCCGTATTTGACATAGTAGGCCGCAAGCCCCTCCATGCGTTTGGCGAAACGCTGCGTGTCGGCCTCCGGGCCGAGGACCTTGAGCGACTGCCCGCGCGCGACGATCTTCAGCGTGGGGTGCAGCGATTTGATCTGTTCGAGGTAGACGTCCTGCGCCCCGTAGAGTTCGCGGGGATCGACGCCTTCGAGCATGATTTCCTTTCCGACAGTTTCCGTCATAGACCGATCAGAATAAATAGCCGAAGCTGAGCGCCACGTTATACGTACGGAGTTTGTCGAGCTGCCGCCCGTCGGGCAGCACCACGTCGTGTTTCGAGCGGAACTGGCCGTTGTAGCGCAGGTCGATCAGCAGGTGGCGCATCAGCACGATGCCCGCACCCACGGTGTACGACACCGAGGGACGCACGCGGCCGAAGTCCAGCAGGTCGCCGCCCGACTTCTGCTTGCAGTCGTTCATCACCGTGAAGACCGGACCGGCATAGATCCGCACGGGATTGAGCAGCCGCAGCGACGCCAGCACCGGAACGTCGATCGAATTGGACTTGAGGTTGATCTCGCTCCCGCCCTCGGGACGGATACGGAGGCCCTGGCGGACGTAGAGTATCTGCGGCTCGATGGCGAAGGCCCCGAGATTGACGGCCGTCGTGATACCGGCCTGCCAGCCCAGCTTGTTCTTCACGTCGGTTTCACTCATATTGGTCGTGTAGTCGGGGATATTGATACCGCCGACCACGCCCCACTCCACCCGCGCGCGGGGCCGTTGTGCGGCGGCGCCCGCCGCAATGGCTGCAAACAAAAGGGTCAGTACGATTCTGCGAAGCATCATTTTAATTCTTAATTTTTCATTTTCAATTGTATCGACGCCCAGAGCATGTAGGCCACGCACGCGGCGACGAAGAGCATGCCCAGGTGCGGATTGCCCCAGGCGCGGACGATCGCACCGCAGACGGGTCCCGAAACCGCCCCGGCCGAGATGGCCATGATCATCAGCCCGGCCACCTCGTTGGCGTTCTCCGGAACGGCCTTGGTGGCCACGGCGTAGAACGTGGCGAAGACGCACGCCATGGCGAAGCCCAGCACTCCCACGGCGGCGTAGATGGCGGCCTCGTTGCGCACGAACAGCAGCGCCGCGCACAACGCCAGCGCCCCGGTCATGTTCCAGGTCAGGTATTTCACGTCGGAGACCTTCACCAGCACCCACGCGCCGATCAATGTACCGACGATGCGGCAGGCGTAGAAGCCCGTGGTGGTGAGGATCGACGAGGGATTGTCGATCAGCCGCACCGACAAGAAGCCGATGCCCACGTCGGCGGCGATAAAGCACGCCACGCCCAGCGTCGAGAGCAGCACGGCACGGTTTTTCAACAGGCGGAAGCAGTCGGCGAGTCCCGCGGAGCGTTCTCTCTGCGCAGGTTCCGGCACCGGAGTCAGTTGCAGCCAGAGACCCCCGACCACCGTAAGGCCCGCATAGATCGGCAGCAGGAGCCGCCACGAACCCGTCGCGGCGACCAGCCCCGTGACGATCGGAGCCAGCAGCAGGAGCGAAGTGTTGCGGAATATCTGACCCACGGTGAGGTAGCTGGTCATCCTTTCGCCGGGAACGATGGTCGCCAGCAGAGGGTTGACGGCCACCTGGATCGCCGTGTTGCCGACGCCCAGCAGGCCGAAGCCCGCGAAATACCACCCCAGGGCGCAGTCCGCGCCGGCGGCATAGGGCGTCATCAGCCCCGCGACGGTGAAGCCGTAGCCCAGAAGCGCCGTGGCCTTGCGGCCCCAGCGGTTCATCAGCGCCGCGACCGGAGTCGAGAGCACCAGAAACCAGAGGAAAACCATCGTCGGCAGGAAGCTCACGGCGGCCTGCTGTCCGGGCGGGAATTCGGCGGCGATGCGGCCCGTGATCGGGGCCACCATGTCGCAGAAACCCATGATGAAGAAGCCCGCAAGCACGGGTCCGAGCAATCGTTTGTCTACTTTGTCTACACTCATCCGAGACGAAATTTCGGGTTCCAAATTTTTCAAAGTTACATTTTTTTCCGCAAAAAACGCGTTTCCGGCGGCGATTATTTCACAATTGCCCCTCACCGCCGCGCGGCGGACACGATCCAATAAACAAAAAACGTGCGAGATACGCAGCGGCGGCGGAACCGGCCGCAACGGGACAGCCCGGACCGCCCACCCGCCGCGGAAGCCGCCGTATCCATCGCCGCGGGGATGCCACACGCACGCGAAAAAGCGGCCAGCGAATCGACGGATCAGCCCGCCGCGCGAGAAAACGCCGCGCACCGTTTGGACGGGAACGCAGATTTTATTATATTTGGTGTCGTTACGACACTTTATCCGTCGGAAAGCCCCGCCGAACCGCTTCGGATTCGGTTTTGCGCCTCCGGCCTTTACGTAGCCCCGGCTACAAAAAACAACCTGCGCCCATGCTGCTCTTCGCACACATAAACCTGACGCTGCCGCTCGAAGACCCGATCCTGAAATTCCTGCTGATCCTGGTCATCATCCTCGCGGCTCCGCTCCTGCTGAACAAACTCAAAATCCCCTATCTGCTGGGGCTGATCATCGCAGGCGCGGTGATCGGACCCCACGGCCTCAACCTCGTGCTGCGCGACAGCAGCATCATCCTCTCGGGTACGGCCGGACTTCTGTACATCATGTTCCTCTCGGGACTGGACATGGACATGTCCGATTTCCGCCGCAACAGCTGGCGGAGCCTCATCTTCGGAGGCTACACCTTCTGCGTCCCGCTGGCCTTCGGCATCCTGGCCGGCTATTACATCCTCGGCTTCCCGATCTATTCGTCGATCCTGCTCGCAGGGCTGTTCGCCTCGCAGACGCTCATCGCCTACCCCATCGTCAGCAAACTGGGCATCGCCCGCGACAAGGCCGTCACGATCGCCGTCGGCGGCACGGTCATCACCGACACGCTGGCCCTGCTGCTGCTCACCGTGATCGTCGGCATGGCCACGGGCAACGTCGACGACATGTTCTGGTGGCGGCTCGCAGGCTCCGTCTCGCTCTGCATCGCCATCATCGTCTTCCTCTTCCCGCTGCTGGCCCACTGGTTCTTCAAGCAGGTCAGCGACAACGTCTCGCAATACATTTTCGTACTGGCGATGGTCTTCCTCGGGGCCTACCTCGCCCACATGGCCGGGCTGGAACCGATCATCGGCGCGTTCCTCTCGGGACTCGCGCTCAACCGCCTGATCCCCCGCACCTCGCCGCTGATGAACCGCATCGAGTTCGTCGGCAACGCCATCTTCATCCCCTTCTTCCTGATCGGCGTGGGCATGCTGATCGACTACCGCGCCTTCTTCCGCGACTGGGAGAGCCTCGAAGTGGCGGCCATTATGATCGTGCTGATCACGGCGGCGAAATTCGTCGCCGCATGGTTCACGCAGAAGACCTTCCGACTCTCGCCCGACCAGCGGACCGTCATCTTCGGCTTAAGCTCGGCCCACGTGGCCGCGACGTTGGCCGCCGTGATGGTCGGCTACAACATCATCCTGGGCCACACGCCCGACGGCGAGCCGATCCGCCTCTTGAGCGAAAGCGTACTCAACGGCACGATCCTGATGATTCTGGCCACCTGCACCGTGTCGACCTTCGCCACGCAGCGCGGCGCCCACAACATCGCCATGCGCAGTGCCCAGGACACCGGAGACAGGCAGCCGCGGCAGGAGGACCACATCCTGATCCCCGTGGCCGACGAACGCACGGCCGACGAACTGGTATGGTTGAGTTCGATGCTCAAGCGCGCCAAGGAGCCGAACGGACTATACGCCCTGCACGCCATCGACAACAAGGTGGAGGACCCGAACGTCGAGAAACGCGCCCAGAAGATCCTCGACGCGGCGGCGACGGCGGCTGCGGCGGGCGACATCTACCTCCAGGAGCTGATGCGTTACGACGTGAACATCTCGAACGCCATCGTCAGCGTCGTCCGCGAACGGAACATCACCGACATCGTGATGGGCATGCACCACGCCTCCCCGGCCGTGCCGGGACTGACGGGCATCCCCGGGGCGTCGGGTCCCGGCATCGGCAAAATGGCCGCCGACGTGCTGGCACAGAGCAACGTCACGACCTTCATCTACAACCCCGTGCAGCCGCTGAACACCATCAAGCGCCACCTGATCGTCGTACCCGAAAAGGCCGAGCAGGAGGCGGGATTCCAGATGTGGCAGCGCCGCATCCGCCGCCTGGCCGAAAACTCGGGGGCCAGAATCATCGTGTTCGCCCCGGAGGCCACGCTGGAATACCTCCGCCCCAAAGGCCGCAAGCACCCGGCCAACATCGACTTCGTGCCCTTCGCGCAATGGGACGACCTGCCGTCGCTCGAACACGACATCCGCGCCGACGACTGCCTCTGGTTCGTGATGAGCCGCCGCGACCGCGTCTCGTACAACCCCGTGATGAGCCGTATCCCGGCCTACCTCGAACATTTCTTCTCCGGATACAGCTCCGTACTGCTCTATCCCGTGCAGGCGGGCGACACCGAAAGCCGCTATATCTGACGGTTCGGAAGTACAAAATACCCGAAAAAGTTTTTCCCTTCGCGGATTTGCGCTATCTTTGCAAGTGATTCATGGTAGCGGCATTCCGGTCAGAATCCCGGTCGCGATGCGACAAGTCCCCGCCAAGGCCGGGATTTAGGGTGGGTCCAATTTGTAAACGCGGCCATAGGCCGCGACTACAGCGGTCGGAGTTGTAAAACGGAGCAAACAGCAGAATAAGAAAAAGATAAGATATGAGCCTTGTAGCAATCGTGGGCCGTCCGAACGTCGGCAAAAGCACCCTCTTCAACCGCCTCGTGGGCGAACGGAAGGCCATCGTCGACGCGACGGCCGGAACCACCCGCGACCGCCATTACGGCAAGACCGACTGGAACGGCAAGGAGTTTTCCATCATCGACACGGGCGGGTACACCGTCAATTCGGAGGATATTTTCGAAGACGAAATCCGCCGTCAGGTCCTGCTGGCCATCGACGAGGCCGACGTGATCCTCTTCCTCGTGGAGGTACGCACCGGCATCACCGACCTCGACATGCTGATGGCCGACATCCTGCGCCGCACCTCGAAGAAGGTGATCCTCGTCTGCAACAAGGTCGACAACAACGACCAGATCTACTCCTCGCACGAGTTCTACGCCCTGGGACTGGGCGATCCCTACTGCATCTCGTCGATGTCGGGAAGCGGCACGGGCGACCTGATGGACGCCATTCTGGACGCACTGCCCGTGGAAACGGCCTCCGAGGAGGACGAAGACCTGCCCCACATCACCATCGTGGGGCGTCCCAACGTCGGCAAGTCGTCGCTCACGAACGCCCTGCTGGGCGAGGAGCGCAACATCGTGACCTCCATCGCCGGGACCACCCGCGACTCGATCCACACCCGCTACAACAAATTCGGCATGGATTTCTACCTCGTCGACACGGCCGGCATGCGCAAGAAGGGCAAGACGATGGAGGACCTCGAATTCTACTCGGTGATGCGCTCGATACGCGCCATCGAAAATTCGGACGTCTGCATCCTGATGATCGACGCCCGGCAGGGACTCGAATCGCAGGACCTGAACATCCACAACCTGATCGTCCGCAACCGCAAGGGATGCGTGATCGTGGTCAACAAATGGGACCTGATCGAGAAGGACAGCAACACGATGAAGGAGTGGACCGAGTTCCTCCGAAAGAAACTCGCTCCGTTCAACGACATTCCGATCATCTTCACCTCGGTGCTGAACAAACAGCGCATCTTCGACGTGCTGCAAACCGCCATCCGCGTCTACCAGTCGCGCAAACGCCGCATCCCGACCTCGGAGCTCAACGACTACATGCTGCCGCTGATCGAGAACTACCCGCCCCCCGCAACCAAGGGCAAGTATATCAAAATCAAGTATGTGACCCAGCTTCCGACGCCGACGCCGCAGTTCGCGTTCTTCGTCAACCTGCCGCAGTACATCAAGGAGCCTTACCGCCGCTTCCTCGAAAACAACATGCGCGACCACTGGGATTTTTCGGGAGTCCCGGTGCAGATTTACTTCCGGCAGAAGTAGGTCTCCGGACGGAATTGCAGCCCAAGCGGCTGAAAATCCCGAAAAATCCCGTGCTGACAACCTCCCCAAACCCCTCCTTGAAAGGAGGGGCTTTCATTACGGGACTTCCGATGCAGATTTTCTTCCGGCAGAAGTAGGTTCCCGGACGGGATTGCAGCCCAAGCGGCGGCCAACCTCGAAAAATCCCGTGCTGACAACCTCCCCAAGCCCCTCCTTGAAAGGAGGGGCTTTCATTACGGGACTCCCGGTGCAGATTTTCTTCCGGCAGAAGTAGGTTTCCGGACGGGATTACAGCCCAAGCGGCGGCCAACCCCGAAAAATCCTGTGCTGACAACCACTCCAAACCCCTCCTTGAAAGGACGCCGTGCCTGCCTCACGTTATGCTTTCCGCAGGGCCGTCGACCGGTTTTACGTCAAAAAAGGATTGACGACCCGGTTCACATATTTTTTCCGGAACTCGGACTCCCGGTACACGTAATCCACCGCCGTGAACCGGATTTCGTCCCCGGACTTGCTGATTCCGGACCGCAGGGCCTCTATCTTCCCGTCGCAACGCGCCCCGAGGCGGACGAAGCAGCCTTCGGCAATATCAAAAGCAAACTCCCGGATACCCCGGATCAGGACAGCGGGGTGCTGCAATTCCATTGCATCGGGAAATGTCCGGATCAGGACGGCGAACCCGACCTTCTCCACCTCCGTGACCAGCATGGCCGCAAAAAACTCACGGCTGAAATTCAAATCAATCATTGCAGGCTAAACTGTTTCAGCGAACGGTCCCGATTCCCGGAACCGCCGTTCCGTTTCTCAAAGATAACGCCCCGGACCGAAATATCCGCACATTCGGCCGGAAATTTTCAGTACGCACGCCGTTCCGTCCGGGCACGATTTTGGCCATTATAGGTTTAAGTTATGGCACTATCAATATTATCCGCTTGTTATTCACAGAATTATATCATACATTTACAAGCAGGGAATCCGTCACAACCAAAAACAAAAGCCATATGGACAAAAAGAAACTGACAGCCGAAAACGGCCGGCCCATCGCCGACAACCAGAACATTCAGACAGCCGGGAAACGCGGCCCCGTAACCTTGCAGGACCCGTGGTTCCTCGAAAAACTCGCCCACTTCGACCGCGAAGTCATCCCCGAACGGCGCATGCACGCCAAAGGATCGGGAGCCTTCGGAACATTCACCGTGATGCACGACATCACGAAATACACCCGGGCGTCGATCTTCGCCGAGGTGGGCAAGCAGACCCCGTGCTTCGTGCGCTTCTCGACCGTGGCCGGAGAACGCGGCGCGGCGGATGCCGAACGCGACATCCGCGGCTTCGCCATCAAGTTCTACACCGACGCCGGCAACTGGGACCTCGTGGGCAACAACACCCCAGTCTTCTTCCTGCGCGATCCGCTGAAGTTTCCCGACCTGAACCACGCCATCAAGCGCGACCCGCGCACCGGACTGCGCAGCCCGAACAGCAACTGGGACTTCTGGACGCTGCTGCCCGAGGCGCTGCATCAGGTGACCATCACGATGTCGCCGCGCGGCATTCCGGCCTCCTTCCGCCACATGCACGGATTCGGAAGCCACACGTACAGCTTCTACGACAAAGACAACCGACGCACGTGGGTCAAGTTCCACCTCCGCACCGAGCAGGGGATCAGGAACCTGACCGACGCGGAGGCCGAGGCCATCATCGCCAAGGACCGCGAATCGAACCAGCGCGACCTGTTCGAAGCCATCGAACGCGGCGACTATCCGCGCTGGCTGATGCAGGTGCAGCTGATGACCGAGGAGCAGGCCCGGACCTATAAAATCAATCCGTTCGATCTGACGAAGGTGTGGTATCACGGCGATTTTCCGCTGCACGACGTGGGCATTCTGGAACTCAACCGCAATCCGGAAAACTTCTACGCCGAAGTCGAGCAGGCCGCCTTCAACCCGATGAACATTGTCGAGGGCATCGGCTTCTCGCCCGACAAGATGCTGCAAGGACGCCTCTTCTCCTACGGCGATGCGCAGCGTTACCGCCTGGGCGTGAATCACAACCTGATTCCGGTGAACAAGCCCCGCTGTCCGTTCCACGCCTACCACCGCGACGGGCAGATGCGCACCGACGACAATTACGGCGCGACGACGCCCTACGAGCCGAACAGCTACGGCGAATGGCAGGACACGCCGGCCCTCAAGGAGCCGCCCCTGGCCGTCGACGGCGCGGTCTACAACTACGACGAGCGCGAATTCGACGACGATTATTACACGCAGCCGGGCAAGCTGTGGCGGCTGATGACGCCCGCAGATCAGCAGGCGACATGCGAAAACACGGCGCGCGCCATGGGCGATTCGGAACTGTTCATCAAGCAGCGGCACGTGCGCAACTGCTACAACGCCGATCCGTCGTACGGCGAAGGCGTGGCCCGGGCGCTGGGCATCAGCCTCGCCGAAGCCCTGACGGCCGAAGACCCCGCGCATCCCGCGTGGGATAAAAGATAAATCCGCCCCATCCCAGCCCTCCTTCAGGGAGGGAGATGGCATACGCTCCGGACGGCGGTACATTAGCGTATGTGATCACGCCCGGTAAAACGGAGGTAAACAAAAATTCCCGTCGTTGGTTCGACGGGAATTTTTGGCATTTATGCCTGCGGCGTCGGTTCGCCGCCCTGCGGCTTGTTGCCGCGGCCCCGATTGCGGCCTCCGCGGTGACGGCGGCGGTCGCGGGTCCCGCGGTTGCCTTCGCCACGGCCCGAAGCGTGGTCGCTGTCCGGCGAAGCGGGTTGTGCCGCGGCAGGTTCCGCAGCCGCAGCCGCAGCCGCAGTCGCAGCCGCCGGGCGTTCGCTGCGGCGGTCCCGGTCGTTACGACCCGAACGGTCGCCCCGTCCGCCGCGTCCGCGGCCCGAACCGGAACGTCCTCCCCCGCTGCGACCCCCGCGCCCCCGGCCGAAGCGGCCGCGGTTCTCGTCGGGAGCGTATTTCGGGCCTTCGCCCACGCTCTCGGGCAGTTCGGCCTTGCGGATGTCCCGCTCGATGAATTTCTCGATCTGGTGGAACTTGCCCTGCTCCTCCTCGCTGACGAACGTCATGGCGGCGCCCGAAGCCGCCGCGCGGGCCGTACGGCCGATGCGGTGGATGTAGTCCTCGGGGTCGTGCGGCACGTCGTAGTTGAGCACCAGGCCGATGTCCTCGATGTCGATACCGCGCGCGACGATGTCCGTGGCGACGAGGATTTTCACCTTGTTGTTCTTGAAGTTGAGCATCACCTCCTCGCGCTGCGCCTGCTCCAGGTCGGAGTGCATGGCCGCAACGTCGAGTCCCATGCGCTTGAGCGTATGGGCCAGCTCCTTGACCTTGAGTTTCGACGACGAGAAGATGATCGTCTTCGAGTCGGTCGGCTCGGCGAACAGCTCGCGGATGATGCCCAGTTTCTGACGCTCGTAGCAGATGTAGGCCGACTGGTCGATGGCTTCGTTGGGTTTCGAAATGGCGATGTTGACCTCGGCGGGATTGCGCAGAATGGTCTTGGCCAGTTCGCGGATCTTCGGGGGCAGCGTCGCCGAAAACATGATCGTCTGCCGTTCGGCGGGCATGTAGGAGATGATCTTCATAATGTCGTCCGAGAAACCCATGTCGAGCATGCGGTCGGCCTCGTCGAGAATCAGGTATTCGACGTGCGAAAGATCGACGCCGCTGTTTTGCAGGTGGGCGATCATGCGGCCCGGAGTGGCGATCACCACGTCGGCGCCGTTCAGCATGCCGTTTTTCTGGATGTCCCAGCCCTTGCCGTCGCCGCCGCCGTAGACCACCGTCGTCGAGAGGGGCGCATAATAGGAGAAGCCCTGGAACTGCTGGTCGATCTGCTGCGCCAGCTCGCGCGTCGGCACGATGATCAGCGATTTCACCACGTTGTCGGGGTTGCCCTCGATGAGCAGTTTGTTCAGCAGCGGCAGCGTATAGGCCGCGGTCTTTCCCGTACCGGTCTGGGCGCAGCCGATAATGTCGCGGCCCTCCAGAATCACCGGAATCGTGTGCTCCTGCACGGGAGTCATCTCGTGGAAATTCATATCCTCAAGACCGTCGAGGATTTCATCCTCCAGGTCGAGTTCATCGAAACGCATAAAACAGAAATTTTTAATTCTTAATTTTTCACTTTTAATTGCACGGTCCGGAAATGACATCTCCGAATAGCGTGGCCGGCGTGCAGCCCGTGATGCGAACCCTCACATAGTCGCCGACCCGATGATACCCGCGGTCGAAAACCACCACCTTGTTCTGCGAAGTGCGGCCCGACAGCTGGTTCCTGTCGCGCTTCGACTCGCCCTCGACCAGCACTTCGAACTCCCGGCCCACGTCGCGCAGGTTGCTCGCATGGCCCAGCTCGTTTTGCAGGGCGATGATTTCGGACAGCCGGCGCGACTTCACCTCCTCGGGAACGTCGTCCCCCAGGTGCTTTTCGGCAAAAGTGCCCGGACGCTCCGAATACTTGAACATGTAGGCGAAATCATAGCCCACCTCGCGCATCAGCGACAGGGTTTGCAGGTGCTCCTCCTCCGTCTCGCCCGAGAAGCCCGCGATCAGGTCGGTGGTGATCGCACAGTCGGGCAGATAGCGGCGGATGGCGGCGATGCGGTCGAGATACCATTCACGCGTATATTTGCGGTTCATGCGGCCGAGCATCGACGTGGCGCCCGACTGGGCCGGCAGGTGAATCGCCCGGCAGACGTTGGGCATCGAGGCCATGACCTCCAGCAGGCTGTCGCTCATATCCTTGGGATGCGAGGTGGCGAACCGCACGCGCAGCAGCGGCGAGACCGACGCCACGCGGCGCACCAGCTCCGGGAAATCGACGTCGCCCGTACGGTAGGAATTGACGTTCTGCCCCAGCAGCGTCACCTCGCGGTAGCCGTTTTCGAACAAACTGCGCGCCTCGGCGACGATGGTCTCCGCATCGCGGCTCCGCTCGCGGCCCCGGGTGTAGGGGACCACGCAGTAGGAACAGAAGTTGTCGCACCCCCGCATGATCGCCACGAAGGCGCTCACGCCGTTGCGGTCGAGGCGCACGGGGGCGATTTCGGCATAGGTCTCCTCGGTCGAAAGCAGCACGTTGACACCCTTGCCGCCCGCCTCGGCCTCGCGCACCAGGCGCGGCAGGTCGCGGTAGGCGTCCGGCCCGGCCACGACATCGACGCCCGCAGGTCCCTCGACCAGCTTCTCGCGCAGGCGTTCGGCCATGCAGCCGATGACGCCCACGACAAGACCCGGATTCGCGCGCCGGTAGCGTTTCATCTCGGCCAGACGGCCCCAGATGCGCTGCTCGGCGTTGTCGCGGATCGAGCAGGTGTTGATCAGGATGACATCGGCCTCGCCGATGCGGTCCGTATAGACATAGCCTTCGCGCTGCATGAGCGAAACGACGATCTCCGTGTCGCCGACGTTCATCTGGCAGCCGTAGGTCTCGATGAAAAGTTTGCGTCCGGCGCCCTCCAAAGGCCGTAATGTATTGACGTTAAATCCCAATTTTCAATTCTTAATTTTTAATTCTTAATTGGCGGAGCCTATTCCGCCTGTATCTCGTTTTTCTCGGGGAACTGCTTGAAGCCCTCCCCGAAGGTTTCGTAGGCATCCGTCACCACGACGAATGCCTTCGGGTCGATCTCCTTGATCTTGTGCTGCACAAGGCGCACCTCCTTGCGGCTCACCACCAGAAAGATCATGTCGCGCAGCGAATCGGTGTACATGCCCTTCGACTTGATGTAGGTGGCGCTGCGGTCGAGGTCGTCGATGATGAACCGTTTCAGCTCCTCGTGGTGGTCGCTGATGATGAACAGCAGCTTGTCGTACGACGCGCCGTCGAGCAGGTAGGCGATCACACGCGACGAGATGTAGATCGTGATGAGCGAATAGAGCGTCAGCATCCAGCCGTTCGCCGCCGCCTCGCCCGTGCCGATTCCGAAGCCGATCACGGCCAGTCCCGACAGCACGACAAACCCGTCGGCCAGCAGGATGCCCGTCGAGAACTTGATCCCGGCGAACTTCTGCAACAGCATGCCCACGATGTCCGTGCCCCCCGTGGTCGCCTGCTGCCGCACGACGATACCCTGCCCGATGCCGATCACCACGGCGCCGATGACGC
This sequence comes from Alistipes shahii WAL 8301, assembly GCF_025145845.1. Taxonomy (NCBI): domain Bacteria; kingdom Pseudomonadati; phylum Bacteroidota; class Bacteroidia; order Bacteroidales; family Rikenellaceae; genus Alistipes; species Alistipes shahii. The sequence continues at coordinate 311,917 of NZ_CP102253.1, forward strand.
ACGTCAGCAGCAGGTCGTTCGAGAGGTCCAGCCGCCCGCCCAGCAGCAGCGAAGGGTCCAGCGACTCGACCGCCTCGGGATTCGGGTAGACCAGCCGCGTGAGCACGTTCATAAAGCCCGGCGTATAGAGCGCCGCCAGCACCGTGCGCGTGCCGAAACCGCCGCCGAAGACCAGCATGGAGATCAGCATCAGCGGAATGTCGAACATGTAACCGAACGTACCGACCTGGACCGAAGGGAAGATGTTATGCAGCACGATACCCATGCCGTAGACCCCGCCCGGCACGAACTTGTAGGGATTGACGAAGAGCACGAACCCCGCGCCCATGACCGAGCAGCCGAGGAAAATCAGAAACCACGAGCGCCACCACGCCCACGAGCCCATCGGTTCGAGCAAAGCCTTTGTGTTCATACATTAATTCATTTAGAATGCAAAGATACTAAATTCTCCGGAAATGCGGGATACGGCGGCGGTTTTTTCGCCCCCGGCTTCCACATACGGATTTTTTGACTATATTTGCATGAACAAGTTAACACGCGAAAAAGATGATTCTGACGATATATACGGCTACCACCATGATTATCATCGCCTATCTGCTCGGCTCGATTCCAAGCGCCGTATGGATCGGCAAGAAATATTACGGCATCGACATCCGCGAGCACGGCTCGAAGAACGCCGGAACGACCAACATGCTCCGCGTGCTGGGCCGGCGGGCCGCCCTGCCGGTCTTCGCGCTCGATTTCCTGAAAGGATTCGTGGCCGTGACGATCATCGAACTGATGCAGTACGACGACCTGATCGGACAGAACGACCTGATAAACCTCAAGATCGTCGCCGTGTTCGCCGCCGTGCTGGGCCATATCTTCCCGATTTTCGCCGGATTCCGCGGCGGAAAGGGCGTCGCGACGCTCGTGGGCGCCGTGACGGGCATCTATCCCCCCGTGGCGCTGCTGTGCTTCGGCGTGTGGCTGGTGATGCTGATGGTCTCGCACTACGTGTCGCTGGCCTCGATGGTCGCCGGATGCTGCTTCCCCGTCTTCACCCTCATATCGCCCAAAGTCAACGGATCGACGGCCTTCGTGGTGTTCTCGTTCGTGATCGCCATCCTGCTGATCTACACCCACCGCAAGAACATCGAACGGCTGAAGGCGGGAACCGAGTCGAAGACCTTCATCTGGAAGCCGCGGCGCGTGAAACTCGACGACGAGGAGCGGAAAAAGAGCGGCAAAGAGCACGATCGGGAATAACCGGCTCCGGACTTTTCGACGAAATTATCCGCATAAAAGGATAAATCCTGCGGCCGGCATACGGCAAAATAAATTTTTACGTTATCTTTGCGCCGCAATAAAGACCTAAAGCAAGCGTCATGTTACAGGAAAACCTGCTGAAAATATACGAAACGAGTTTTCGGGAAAATCGGGAGATGTCGGCGCTGACCGACTATTTCAAGGGCGAGACCTTTTCGTACTATGAAATGGCCAAGGAGATTGCGAAAATCCACCTGCTTTTCAAGAAAGCCGGGATCAAGCAAGGCGACAAAATCGCACTCATCGGCCGCAACAACCCACGCTGGTGCATCACCTACATGGGAACCATCACCTACGGAGCAGTGATCGTGCCGATCCTTCAGGATTTCACCCCTGCGGACATCATCCATATCATCAACCACTCGGAAAGCCGCCTGCTGTTCCTGGGCGACAACTTCTGGGACGTGATCGAGGAGGACCAGATCAAGCAGATCGAAGCCGTATTCTCGCTCACGGACTTCCACGCGATCTACGAGCGCGACGGCAAGTCGCTCACCAAGTTCCAGCGCGACATCGTGAAGAACTACCGCACCAAGTATCCGCGCGGATTCAGCGTCAACGACATCAAATATCCCGAAATACCCAACGACCAGGTCGTCCTGCTCAACTACACCTCGGGAACGACCGGCTACTCGAAGGGCGTGATGCTCACGGTGAACAACCTCACGAGCAACGTGATGTTCGCCGCAACGACAATCAACACCCAGACCGGACAGCGGTACTTCCAGAAAGGAGGCCGCACGCTGTCGTTCCTGCCGCTGGCCCACGCCTACGGCTGCGCGTTCGACTTCCTCGCGCCGCTGGCCGTCGGCGGACACATCACCCTGCTGGGCAAGATTCCGGCGGCGAAAATCCTGCTGGAAGCGATGGCCGTCGTGAAACCCACGATCATCTGCTGCGTGCCGATGATCCTCGAAAAAGTCTACCGCAAGCAGGTGCTCCCGATGCTGGAGAAAGGCCCCATGTCGATTGCCATGAAGATTCCGCTGCTCAATTCGGCCATCTACTCGGTGATCCGCAAGAAACTGATGGACGCCTTCGGCGGCAACGTCGGAATCTTCATCGTCGGCGGCGCGCCGATGAACCAGGAGACCGAATCGTTCCTGATGAAGATCAAGTTCCCGATCACGATCGGCTACGGCATGACCGAATGCGCCCCGCTGATCAGCTTCACCCCCGACAACGAGTTCAAGGCCGGTTCGTGCGGCCGGTTCCTGAAAGGACTGCTCGAAGTGAGGATCGACTCGGAAGACCCGCAGCGCGTGGCCGGCGAAATCCTCGTCCGCGGCGAGCACGTTATGAAGGGATACTACAAAAACGACAAGGACACCCACAAGGTCCTCGACGAGGAGGGATGGCTCCATACGGGCGACATGGCCACGATGGACCCCGACGGCACGCTCTACATCCGCGGCCGTTCGAAAACCATGATCCTCTCGGGCAACGGCCAGAACATCTATCCCGAGGAGATCGAGGACAAGCTCAACAACATGTACCTCGTGCTCGAATCGCTGGTGCTCGACGCCGGAAACGGCAAGATCAAGGCCCTCGTGGTCCCCGACTACGAACAGGCCGAGGCCGAGGGCGTGGACAAGGCCGACCTGCCGCAGATCATGCAGAACAACCTTCAGGAACTCAACGCGCAGCTGGCCGCCTACGAGCGGATCTCGGGCATCGCACTCTACCCCAACGAGTTCGAAAAAACCCCGAAACGAAGCATCAAACGCTATCTATACGAACCCTCGCTGTTGAACAAATAAGGCACAGGCAGGTAACCAATTGGATTCTCTATCCCAAAATTCTTCATAGTCACTGAATCCATTCTAACAATGAGGCGTCACTAATTAGTACGGTTACCTGCTTTCTTTCACACCCGGCTTCCGAAGAGCCGGGTGTTTTTTGAATCGGCGCATTGCGGGCAAAGCTCGATGCGTCGCGGCAAAGCTCAAACAAGTTTGGCTTTGCCCGCGACTTTCACTATATTTGAAGCATGAAAATCCAGAAAAAACAAGCTATCGGTGAAAACCTGCTCTACGTGATGGTCTGGACGGCCATCATCCTGGTCCCGGTCCTCAACTCGCAGATGATGTCCGAAATGCACGTCAACCTGGAAAACGTGCTGACTGCCTGGAGGTATATCGCCCCCTATCTGATCATCTTTCTCATCCACAATGCCATCATCGCCCCGCGCTACATGCTCCGGCGAAAATACGGAAAATACCTCGCGAGCAACCTGGCGCTGATCATCAGCGTCTTCTGGCTGGTGCAGATCTACGAGGACCACCTCACGGACCACCTCCTCAAACAAAACGATCCCGAAGCGCTCGACGCCTACCGCAAAGCGTCGTTCTCCAATCTGGAGATGTACTGGAACGTGGTGCTGGGATTCTTCATGACCGGAGCCAACACGGGTATCAAGCTGATATACCAGTCGATGCGCGACGAACAGCAGATGGAGGCGCTCAAGCGCCAGAACCTTCAGGCCGAAATGGATTACCTGAAATACCAGATCAACCCGCACTTCTTTATGAACACGCTCAACAACATCCACGCGCTGATCGACATCGACACCGAGTCGGCCAAGAACGCCGTGATCGAGCTTTCGAAGATGATGCGTTACGTGCTCTACGAGTCGGGGCGCGAGATCATTTCGCTCAACCGCGACATCCAGTTCCTGAAAAACTACATCGAACTGATGCGCATTCGTTACACCGACGCCGTGAATATCAGCGTGGAGTCGCCCGGCAACCTGCCCGAACAACTGTCGATCCCGCCGCTGCTGCTGATCGTCTTCGTCGAAAACGCCTTCAAACACGGCGTAAGCTACAACCATCCGTCGTTCATCCGCCTGAAGATCGAATACGCCGACGGGCAGGTGACCAGCACGCTCACCAACAGCCACCACGCCGCCCAGAGCAGCAAACACCCCGCGGGAATCGGACTGGAGAACGTCCGCAAACGCCTCGAACTGATCTACGGCGCGAAGAACTACTCGCTGGAAATCCGCGAGGAGGAGAAGACCTATACCGTAAAACTCGTAATCCCGACGCTCAATGCTTAAATGTATCGCCATCGACGACGAGCCGCTGGCTCTGCGTCAGCTGACAAGCTACATCTCGAAAATTCCCTATCTGGACCTCGTCGCAAAATACAACAACGCCCTGGAAGCGCAGCAGATGCTCGCGGGAGAGAAGGTGGACCTGATTTTCGTCGACATCAACATGCCCGACCTCAACGGCGTGGATTTCGTCCGCGCGCTGATCGACCGCCCGATGGTGATTTTCACCACGGCCTATTCGGAGTACGCCGTCGAGGGATTCAAGCTCGACGCGGTGGATTACCTGCTCAAACCGTTCAGCTTCGCCGATTTCAGCCGTTCGGCGGCCAAGGCCAATTCGCTCTACAAGCTACGCCACAACCAACGGCCGCCGCAGGAGGGGGAATCCGAGGCGCTGCCCAAAGACAAGGAGTATATCTCGGTGAAGGCCGATTACAAGGTTTCGCTGGTGAAGATCAGCGACATCGTCTATCTCGAAAGCGAAGGCGAATACGTGCGCATGCACCTCGCCGACGGAACGACCATCACCACGCTGTTCCGGCTCAAGAACATGGAGACGGCGCTTCCTTCGGAGTCGTTCATGCGCGTGCACCGTTCGTACATCGTCAACCTGCGCACGATCAAGGCCTACGTCAAAGGGCGCATCTTCCTCAACGACACGGAGTACGTACCGATTGGCGAGAATTACAAGGAAGCCTTCCAGGGATATATCGACAAGAATTTCCGAAATTTGTAGCGATCCGGCCGGGCGGAGATCAGGACCGCCGAGTACAGGGAAACGACTGGGGAAACGGACGGGGAAAACGGACGGTCAATCACCGGAAAGATCCGGGAAGCCGCCGAGCTGGACATACTCCCCGTCGCGGCATTCGCAGCAGTAATGCCGCAGGCCGTTGGTCAGAATGACGTAGCGCGCCCCCAGCACCGAATTGTAGCGCACGGCCTGCGCGAGCGTCCGGCTGTTGATCGGGATGCACGGGGCCTTGCACTCGGCCAAGAGCAGCGGCTCGGCCCGGTCGCCCACGACCACCACGTCGGCCCGCTGGGGCTGGCCGTTGAGCGCCACGGCATACTCCTGGACGATGCGTTTGGGCTGCACGCCGCAATACGCCGTCAGGTAAGCGATCAGATGCTGGCGGACCCACTCCTCGGGCGTCAGCACGAGATAAATGCCCCGCAGGGAATCCCAGACCTCCACGCCGTCGCCGCGGCGGCGCGCACGCAGCCGGATGGCAGGAAAATTGAGTTTGGGCAGCCCGGACATCGCAGTATCGAAAAATTTCTGTATCTTTACGGAGGACAAATATACGAACTTATGCGGACTATCCTTTCGACCATAGCGCTTTTTTCCCTCTGCGGACTTTGCGCGCAGGAGTACACACCGACTTACGGACGCGAATTGCCGCGCGGCGAGATACTCGCCTATCCTTCGGCCGAAGCGGCCACGGCGGCCGACGGCGGCGACAACCGCTACTTCACGCGTCTGACGGAATGGAACCTCAAGGACAACGTTTTCTCGACACCGTTCACCGTGCCGTTCGCATGGGCCAACCGGCAGGTGCTGTTCCACCTGGGATGGGCGTCGGGCGACTACGAAGTGCGTGTGAACGGCCTTCCCGTGGCCTGCAACGCCGACGGCAACAACCCGGCGGAAATCAACATCACCAAACAGGCCAAAGAGGGCCGCAACATGCTCGAAGTCATCCTCGCGCAGCCGTCGTCCGTCGCACCGCTCGAAAGCTGGAAAGAGGCTCCGGCGCCCGCCATCGGCGGAGCCTGGCTGATGAGCCAGCCCACGCTGCGCGTGCGTGACGTCGTGACCAGAACCCGCATGGGCGAAGACGGCAACGCCACGGCGGAGATCGCCGTCGCGGTGAAAAGCGAGGCCCTCAACCCGCGCACCTCGCGCATCCACTACCAGCTGCTCACGCCGACGGGCGAAAATGCCGCAGCGGGACAGAAAGACGTCACCCTCGACATGCGCCGCGAAGACACGCTGCGGTTCCTGGCCCGTATTCCCGCCAACTTGCTGTGGAGCGCCGAACTCCCCACGCAGTACACGCTGCGGCTCAAAACCCAGCACGAAGGCCGCTACGTCGAATATCTGGAACTCCGCCTCGGCTTCCGCTCGGTGGAGATGCAGGACGGGCGGATGTCGCTGAACACACGCCCCGTGACGCTACGCGTACGCGAAGTCCCCGCGGCGATCACCGAAAACGAAATCGCGGCGCTGCGCGAGCAGGGATTCAACACGCTAAAACTGCTGCCGGGGCCTGTGCCCGAATCGCTGCTGAACTTTTGCGACGTGCAGGGCCTCTACGTGATTGCGCAGGCGCCGATCGACACCCGCCGCAGCGGGGAGTCGCGCCGCAAGGGCGGGAATCCGTCCAACGACCCCGAATGGCAGCCGGCATACCTCGAACGCACGGAGAACAGTTACCACACCACGAAGCGCCATCCGTCGGTGGTGGCCTTCGCGCTGGCCACACAGTCGGCGAACGGCATCAACCTCTATGAAAGTTATTTGAATATGAAGCGTTTCGGCGATTCGCGGCCTTTCATCTACCCGGACGCCGGCGGCGAATGGGACAGCGACAAACTGGCGCTGGAATAACCCCGGAGGCCGGAAAAGCAGAAATTTTTCAAAATTTTTCCGGCAAAATTTTTGGAGATATAAAAATTATAGCTACCTTTGCACTCGCAATCAGATAATGATTGATGCCTCTTTAGCTCAGTTGGTAGAGCACGACACTCTTAATGTTGGGGTCCAGGGTTCGAGCCCCTGAGGGGGTACAGAAAATGCTAAAAGCCGGCACAAATAAGTGCCAAACAACGGCCAAAGCAACGTAAAAGCCTTATAGTTGTCTACTATAAGGCTTTTTTCTTTTGCGGTTACGACAGCAGAATGCCAAACTGCGACAAAAAATCGTTACTAATTCGTAACCAAAACCCAAAAATATTTTTGGTTACGAATTTTCCCCGATTTTGGTTACGAATTCCTTGAAAAGTCCGTCAGTTGTCCGCTGATTGTCAGAGTTTTAAGGCACAATTAGACTAATTTTGTAACCAAAAAAAGTAACCATGAAAAACACATTTAGCGTGCTTTTTTATGTAAAAAAGCAACAGAAAAAGAGCGGATTATTGCCCATTATGGGGCGTATTACTGTCAATAAGCAGACGACACAATTCTTCACGCAGTTGGAAATTGACCCGCAAACTACGGAATGGGACAGCAAAACAAAGAAAATCAATGGAAAGGGAGCAAGTTCCCTAAATAGCCAACTGCGCAATATCGAAGCAAGAATCAGAACTACCTATCAGGAAATGTTTCTGCGCGGTCCTGTGCTGTCTGCCGAGCAAGTTAAAAATGCTTTTTTAGGGATTGATGATTCCAGCACTACCCTATTAAGCGTTTTCCAAGAGTACAAGCAACATCAAAAGGATATGATCGGCAAATGCCGTTCTCTTTCGACCTACAAACGTATTACCCTTGTATATAACCGGGTGGCGGATTTCATCAAGGTAAAACATCACCGTTCGGATATGTACGCCGCGGAGATCGACGGTTCTTTCGTCGATGATTTTTCAGACTATCTATTCACTACGTATAAGGTTTCAAACAATCAAGTTCAAAAAATCATGCAGGTATTCAAACATGTTACAAAAATCTGCATCAAGAAAGGTCTTTTGAAAAAGGACCCGTTCAGCGATTACAAAATTAAGTTTGACCCTGTGGACCCGAATTTCCTGACGGTCGATGAACTTAAATTAATCATCCAAAAGAAATTTTCATTGCGAAGTTTGGAAACGACAAAAGACCTATTCGTATTCAGCTGTTTTACGGGCTTAGCTTTTGTCGATGCCATGAACCTAAAACGTGAAAACATTACGCTTGCTGAAAACGGGGATATGTGGATTAAAATTACCCGTCAGAAAACAAATATTCCGTCGATCATCCCGGTTATGGATATTGCGAAATCCATAATTAAGAAATACGAGAATCAGAATGACAGCTACGTACTACCTCGTTCCCCGCATCAGCACGTAAACGCCTACTTGAAGCAAATTGCAAGTAGTTGCGGCATCAAAAAGAATATGACTTTCCACATGGCCCGGCATACCTATGCCACTACCGCCATGTCTTTCGGCGTTCCTATTGCCACCATCGCCAAGACAATGGGACATGCGAATATGAAAATGACGCAGCACTACGCCCGCGTTCTTCCCGAAAAGATCATCAAAGACATTAATGTTTTGAACACGGCAACGCAAACATTACAAACTCTTTACCAATAAACTACTATATTATGGATGCAGTTCAGACAGCAATCAAAGACAAAATCATCGTTGTTCAGGGTCGTCAGGTGATTCTCGACAGCGACGTAGCAGCCCTTTACGGCGTCGAAACGAAGCGCGTAAACGAAGCGATCAAGAACAACCCCGACAAATTCCCGGACGGGTACATTCTCCAGCTTACCCCGTTAGAATGGGAAGATTTGCGGTCGAAAATTTCGACCACAAAATCCGCAAAGGTCCGCTATGCCCCCAAAGCCTTTACCGAAAAGGGACTTTATATGCTGGCGACAATCCTGAAATCGCCTGTTGCCACACAGACGACAATCGGAATTATCGAAACCTTTGCAAAGGTGAAAGAACTGTCTCGCACGATGTCGGCGTTGCAAGAACCTAACGACCCGCATCTGCAAGAGCGGCTTGCCGAGAAAGGCAGCCGTATCATCAGCGATTTGCTGGACGATGCTTTTGAAACCACGCAGTCCGAAACGACAATCGAGTGCAACCTTGTCGTGCTGAAAGTAAAGCATACAATCACCCGCAAACCGAAATAGCAAACACTCAAACGAATAGCCGTCCTGCAATTTCAGGGCGGCTTTTTTCGTTATATTCTGGCTTGTTTAGAATATAAAATCTATATACATTTGCTTCGACTATGAATGAAAACATAAGATTGGAATGGTTTAAACCGGACCTTACTGCACCGTTGGAGGTTCCTCTGATGGATAGCGGCGTACACGCAGGGTTCCCCTCCCCTGCGGACGACAGCATCGAACAACCGCTTGATCTGAATAAATTGGTAGCCCCGAATCCGAACGCTACATTTTTCGCACGTGTTGTCGGGGACAGCATGAAAGACGCGCATATCGAGGAGGGCGATTTGCTGGCGGTCGATAAGTCCGCCGATCCGCTCGATGGGGATGTCGTGGTGTCCTTTATCGACGGGGAATTTACGCTGAAAACGATCCGGTTTAAAGGGGCGCAGGTTTGGCTTGTCCCTGCCAATGAAAAGTACAAGCCTATCGAGGTCACTACGGACTGCGACTTCCGTGTGTGGGGCGTTGTCCGGTATGTAATAAAGAAAGTCAAAAAATAATGTACGGCCTTGCGGACTGCAATAATTTCTACGCATCCTGCGAACGAATGTTCGCCCCCGATCTAAACGGGCGGCCTGTTGTCGTATTGTCGAATAATGACGGGTGCATCATTGCCCGCAGCGATGAAGCAAAAGCGCTCGGTTTGAAGATGGGCGATGCCTATTTTCAGCAGGCTGCATTTCTCCGGCAAAATAATGTCGCTGTCTTTTCTTCCAATCTGGAACTCTACGGGGATATGAGTACGCGGGTTATGAATACCCTTAAATCGTACTCCCCCGCTACCGAGGTCTATTCCATTGACGAAAGTTTCATGGATTTCACGGGCATCGACCCGGCCACGCTGCGGGACTTCGGGCTGGAGATCGTGCAACGAGTGAAAAAGAATACGGGCATCCCGATCAGCTTGGGTATCGCTCCGACCAAAACGCTGGCGAAGATCGCCAGTAAGTTGTGCAAGCAATATCCGAAGCTGGCGGGCTGCTGCTACATGCACCGCCCGGAAGATATAGAGAAAGTACTGCGGCGGTTCCCTATCGGCGACGTATGGGGCATCGGGAGACGCTTCGAAAAGAAGCTGCTGGCCGCGAACGTCGCCACGGCATACGACTTCACGCAGTTATCCCCGGAGTGGGTGCGCCTGAACATGGGCGGCATTACGGCTCTGCGCATGTGGAAAGAGCTGCGGGGCGAAGCTTGTATAGGGTTTGATGATATGCCGCAGCCCAAGCAGCAGATACGCACCTCCCGAACATTTCACAACGACGTTTCCGATTACGGCGAACTGCACCGTAATATCGCGCTTTTCACCGCCACCAGCGCCGAAAAGCTGCGCAAGCAGCAATCCGTCTGCGGGGAAATCCGGGTGTTCATCCTGACGAACCGCCACCGCCCCGACAAGCCGCAAAGCTATGAAAATGCGCTGCTGAAACTGCCCAACCCGACAGACAGCACCATCGAATTGGTAAAATATGCGGGCAAGATACTGCGGGACTTGTACTCCAAAGGCTACGGCTACAAACGTGCGGGCGTGGTTCTTTCGGATATTCGGTCGAACGAAGGAGTACAAATCAATATGTTCGACCCGATTGACCGGGACAAACATACGCGGATCATGGCGGTCATGGACGCCTTGAACAAGACCTACGGCCGAAACAAGATAAGCCTCGCCACGCAGGGCGCGACACCGCCCTACCGCATGAACCGCGAACACCTTTCCCAACGATATACGACCAGTTGGGACGACATTATTCAGGTAAAGGCCATGTAATTTATACAATTAAAGGTTCCGAAATATAGGTGCAGAAATCGTAACTTTCTCCCCATCATTTTTTATCAGAACATCATAGACCCCAAGAAAATGCAATTTCGTATCTACTGATTGCGGTTTAAGCGCAACACTAATACAATCCTTCAGTCGATCGTCTACACGTCCTTGTGAACTCTCGTAAAATATTCCGTCAATAATGGGTTGCACTAACACATCAAACGTAAATTTTGCGGGAATCCAGTACTCTCTGTCTGCATTAACGTTATCTGTAAATTTATGGTGCATATATCGTTGAAAATTTATTATTTCGTCATCAGAATAGAAATCCGCTCCAGCCCTACGCAATTCTTCAATTTCTGCCAAGAAATTCGAAAGTCCATTCGCTACCTGACGATTAATCCCGGACCTGTTTTCACGTAAATCTGGATTTATAATCGTCAATCCGTCAAGTGGTTTATATGATTCCCAACATCCGACAACAGCACGATATTCTTCATCTATCATCGGTCCTCGAAAAAAGGGACAGGCTTCAAATAGCGACAGTATAATACTATTTGTTAGACGCGGGATTTCTTCTTCGTTATCTCGATTTACAAGAACACCATAGAATAAGGGATTATCCGGCATATTCGCCCGTCCGAATTTTTCACAAAGTTGCTGCGGCAAATAGCTGATTTGTTCTTCACTCTGAACTTCATTAAATGATTTTACCTGACGAGCGCGTAATACCAATATCCCGGCAGGCATGGTTATAATTGGCGCAACAATCGGCTGCCCTATCATATCATTAAACGCATCTTCAATATCTTCGAATTGAGCTGCAGGATCATTTTCAATTCGCCGGAGACGACCGATAAGGTTATTCAAGTCAAACATATCGTTCAAATTTTCCATTAAGGTAGTGAAAATATCTTAATGGTAAATGGCATTTTTTTGTATCTTTATCAACGATTTAAAGCGCAAGAATCTACTATGACCAATAAAGACCAACATCCTGCTATTCTATATAAGTACATTGATACCACTGGTGGTTTATCCATGCTGCAAAAAGAAGAATTATGGTTCAGGCGAACAGGCTTTCTGAATGACCCTTACGATTGTTACCTTTCGCACGAATGTCAGGGAAAATACCCGGAATTTAGTGTGTCCTTTGACTTAAATGAACTCACCAAATATTTCGGAATTTGTAGTTTAAGTGAAACTGCTACCACCTTTTTGATGTGGAGTTATTACAACGAGCACAAAGGCATGTGTATAGGTGTCAATATGAAAGACATTTATACCTCTTTAATTAACCATTTTCACGATAAAATCAATAGTTACCTCTCATTCAGAAAGGTTGTATACAAAAATAAACTTCCAGATTTAAATCTTATCAATATAGTACCATTTGACTATCAGACACCCCGGATTGATAACACCCCATCCAAAAAAGCCCAGAACGAAATCAACGGTTTTCTATCGACAAAAGCGAAGTGGTGGGAACATGAAAAGGAGTATCGTCTGATACTGCGGCAAACTCCTAATCCCTATCTGAATTTAGACGAACCGGTAAAATTACAAATGCGTAACTTGATTAATAGAGTGTATTTAGGATGCAAATTTGACGGTAACATAGATACTATAATCAATATAGCAAAAGAAAAGAAATTTGATGTATATAAATTCAGACAACAATCACATACCTATGGATTATATGCAGAGAAATTATACTCTCACAACAATCAATAAAACTTTTTAGCTTAAAAAATAATTATTCATACATTTGTGAAACACTAACCCATTCCTATTATGTATCTCTTCAACAATACTCCCATTCAAACCCGATTCGATGAAAGCGATAAGAAAATCGCATCCGAACTTAACAAAATAACAGATAATGAGCTATTAAATTGCGACTTGCAAAAGATCGCGGACAGAATAGAACAACAATATAGCATTATCTGCGACACGGAGTTTACAACAGAAGATGTTGAGCCAATTAGTTATCTTATGCCCATTTCGCGAGAAGCGTTACGACCAGAATTACGAATTGGTGCAATCCATGAGTTTTATGATTTTGTCGCAGTCGATTATAAATTCAAAATCCAAGGTGATTATACTTTCTTTTTCAATACTCCTACCGATACACACTATGCTCCTATAAAGGGAAGTGCAAATGCAAATGGATTAACCTTAACCATTATAACAGAATATACACGCATCCCACTAAGCGATGAATGGAAAGAACGAGTAAAAGAGGATATTAAATTTCTTGTTTCAGAAGTCAAAACAAGAATTAACCTCTTAAAAGAGGAATGCAAAAAACGCAATGCCAACATCAAGCCAAATGTGTTATCAATTCTCGAAAAAGAAAGGCAGAATTTGATCGAAAAAAAAGCACACGATGCAAAACTTAATCCGTTCAAATAACAAATGTCCAGCCCTGAAAGGCTGGACATTTGTTTTAGTCATCAGGCTGATTGTCCCAGCCGGGGATTATCACCGTGTCTATTCCCACTCCGGGGCACGGTATTTCGTCGATTGTTTCGACCTCTGCCAGCTTGCAGCGGGTCAGGCTGAACAGGGCCAGCAGCACGATTAAAATGCTTACGAATGATTTCCTTTTCATAGCGTTATTCTTTGTAGTTTTTGTAGTTCACGGTGTGAAACGTCGGTTTATGGTTGCACCAGCGGGCCAGTCGCCGCTGTTCGGGTGTCGGGCGTATCTTATTCTCAAAATCGCGGTACGGCTGTGCAAAGGGCTGACATCCCAGCGCGTCCAGTTCTTCGATGCGGGCCAGCGCGTCGTCCACCTCCCGGACCAGCACATAGAAAAACATCTTTGCGGGCTTCATACCGCATTTTTTCAGCCGTTCTATGGCCTTGCGCACATCGTCGCGGACGGCGGTGCTGTCGTAAGCCATGCGGATATAACGCATCCATTTCACCCGCGAGAGCAGTTCGGCGATTGGGGGATTCCGGGCGATCTGCCGGGCATCAAGTCCCTGATTGAAGTCTACGCGCACCCCTAACCGGATAATCTTCTCGATCTGCTCCAGTCCCCACCCGGACGCAAGTACGTTGTTGTCGAGCAGTACGGCATTGCGGCGTCCGTCCAGAAATTCTTCTATGTCAGCATTTCCCCGCAATGCGCCCTCTTTTCGGGGAACCACGCACCACGGGCAGCGATTCACGCATCCGCGGGTCAGAAAACCTATTGCCGCAGGATAGTTATACAGCCCGTAATCAGGGCAGGTGTGTTCGACCTCCGGGGGCAGCACGGTCGCATAGTCCCGATACCCAGTTCCGCCCTTTATTACCTCGCAGGGGAATCCGTACGGATAATCGGGTGTGAATGTAAATACTTTGGACATATACACCCGGTCGTATTGCCCGAACATGGGGTCGGCAAACTCCACGCTGTCGCCGTGCGCTTTGTGTCATGCCGAAAGTTTCATCAGGGCGAGGTTCGGGAAGTGGTGGCCGTCTACGTCTACCAGTCCTATCTTCATGGCTTATTACTTTAAAAGTTCGGTTATTTCGGGGTCGAGGTTCCCGCGGTACTGCATCCGCTCGTCCATGCCGCAGGCCGTCAGGAAATGTTCGCGGCCCTCTACCTTGCGACCGAGCCGGGAGCACGCCACGGCTTTGAGGTATTCGGTCGTCGCGGACTGCTCCAGCCCGTCGAGGATTTCCAATGCCTGCGCGTCATGGCCGAGCGAAAGGAGCGTTACGACGGTGTTGCGGTCGCGGTATTCAAGTAAGTTGTAAAGGGCTTTCGCATACCTGCGCTTTTGCAGCAGGTCCACACCCCGCATATAAGCCGTATCGACCTCGCGGGTGTGAATGGTGTCCTTTATCATTCCCTGCCTGCGCAGGTCGTAACGCAATGTCACGGCCCGCAGCCACGGATAGACGCTTTCTTTAAGATAGCGATAATCCGCCGGGTATCGTTCGCGGATCAGCCGCTCCCGTCGGTCGGGGTCTTTCTCGGCGGCGATCAACTCCAGCATTTCGGCGCGGTGCGGCAGGCTTTCGTCACCACGGATGCGGGCCGCCAGTTCGGGCCAGTCCTCGGCCACCCACCGCACCCGGACGAGCGTATCGACTTCGGGGCCGATGCGCTCCTGCAGGTAGCGTTTGAGGGCATGGGCGCGGCCTTGTGCCAAAGCACGGTTACGGGTAAAACTGCCCTCCGGGGATGCCGTGGCCGTCAGGACGACGCTATCGACGAAAAATTCCTGCTGGGCGATCAGTCCGGCCATGCGTGCCTGAATCTTACCGAGCTGTGCGGTGTTTCTGCCGAGGGTGTCGAGTACACGGGTGTCGTTCACCAAAAACTGAATGTAGTTGCGGTCCTGCACGGTGGCGTACTTGTTTATGACCTTTATTTTGTAGCGCGTCGTGGTATCGACGAACGAGAGCATCGACGAAACGTGATAGGTCAGCGTATCGGACGGGGGCAGCGTGTAGCTGCTGTCGTCGAGGGCCACGACACGGCCCTGTAAGGTTACAAGCATCGTTTTCGACGTTTCGTCTGTCGGGACCTCCTGCGAATAGTAGTACGAGATATGGCCGGGATGGGCCGCCACGCTGTCGAGCCGCACGCCCTCCGGATAGGGATATTTCACGAAGCGGGCGAAAGCGCGGGCTTCGGCGCTGCTGTCGGGTGCGAAAGCCCGGACATACTTGCCGAACTGCCAGTAGTCGCGCTGCTGCACCCGTGAAAACAGCCCGCCCCGAATGGTGATGTCCTGCAAAGCATGCGCTTCGCCGTACTTGTGCAGATAGGGGGTTACGATGACGCTCCGGCATGCGCCCTGCAACTGCCGGGGCATGTCGATCACGAAGTCGATTATGACCTTTCCCAGCCGTTCGGGAAGCGTTCGGGCTTTGGCGCGTATGGTTACCTGCTGAATCTGCATTGCCATTATACGTTCGCCGTTCTCCTGTACTTCGGTCGGCACGAGGTAGAAACGGTTGCTGTCCCATTCGATCTTCAAGGCGGGCGGCTGGTAGGTCTGCTGCTCGCGTTCGCGCTGTTCGCGGCTGACGTGCAACACGTCGGCGCAGTATTGGCGACGCTCCAGATGCCCGGTTATCGAACAGCCGCAAAGCAACGCGGCCAAGCATACGGCAATAGTTTTCATTATCCTTTTCATTTTCTACTGCAATTTATATTCGACCAATCCGTTATCCGATGTGCGCTTAAATTCCGCGGAATAAGACGTTACTGTGAACGTGGCGTAACTCCCTAACCCGCTCAATGATACAGACCCTTTTCCTGTCGTATGGTCGGCTTCAATCTTCACCGTTACGATATACTGCTTTTTTGTCACGGCCCCACCGAAAGAATATATGTCGGCATTGGCCGTCACTTTCACGGTCAGGTCGTCCACTACGGGCTGCGAAGATTCCACGGTAACATAGAGCAAGCCCCCCGATGTGCTGAATGTCGGTTGGAGGTCGGCGGTGGTCTTAATACCCATTACCGATGTGATGATCTCCGCGCTGTGGCCGTCGGTGTCGGTTACGGTTATTTTCAGCGGGTTCGGCCCAAGCATATTTGGCTTCACCCGTAATGTATTTGTGCCGTTCCCGTATTGGGTGAATGTCGTCAGGGGAACGTCGGAGCCATAACGACCATAGTACACGGACGGAACACCTTCCACTTTTACGGTGTAGTTCCCGGAGTAACCGGGTTGTGACACGGTATAGTCGATATATGCCCGGTCATAAACCGTCAGTTCATTTCCCTGCTGGGCATAGGTTATCGTCAGTTCCGGGTTTTTGAATACCGTTGTCAGCACACGCTCCATGCTGAATCCGTATTTGTCCGTAACCGTCAGACGGAGCCGCACGTCGCCCGGCTCTGCCTGCGTATAGCTGATACCGGCCGTTACTGTTCCGTTGCCCGAAAAGAACGGATAAGGCGTACCGGGGTTCCGATTCACGCCGTCGATGGCGACTATCCCCGTCCCGGCGTCGATATGATAGGACAAGTAATAGACATTTTCGGGGTTGTTCGTGGATGTAAGCCGCAGTTCGGTTGTCGCAGGTTCCCCCGGTGCATGGTTTTCGGCAAATGGCGTGACGGTGAGTTCTGCCGTCGATACCCGCCAGTCCACGGTGTTCAGACCGAGGATGCGGGCGTCGATGTTGTAAACCCGGTTGCGGCCGACATTGAAATCCGTCGTGTTGTTTTCTCCGAGATAGATGCGGTACACAACCTGCGTTCCGTCGGCTTCGCCCGCTATGGCTATGTAGGTGGCATGTTCCGGGGCGCGGGTTTGATCTTTCTGCTGCTGGGAGCCGATGCCTGCAACCTCTCCCTGCCTGTTCTCCAATAAATAGCAGGTCGCGGCATAGGCCGTTGCCGACGTTTCTACGGGCGGCATGTCGGCAACGGCTTCGCTGCTCTCGGCGCGGCTGAAGTCAAAGAGAGCCGCCGAACGGGGTGCGCTGCGAAACTGCACGGACTTCACATGAAAAGACTTTGCGAAATCAGCAGCCACGGTGTAGCTGAAATTGACCTTTGCCACGGCGCGAACCAAAGATACGGCGATCTGCGTGTCGCCGCGCACGGTGACGGCCTGCTGCGCGGACATGGGAAAGGGAGCATCCGCGAGGGCCGCAGGCTCCCGTTCGACGCGCAGCGAGCGAACGAAATCCTGCGTCCGCTCGCCCGCGTCGTGTCCGAGGTTGGCAATGGCGTAAAGCGTATAGTCGCCTTTGGGCAGTTCCAGCACGACGGGGCGCACCGGAGCAATATAGACGTGCCGGGCCTGACCGCCGTTTACGGGGAACAAGTACAGATTGATGTCGTCGATGCGGGTGTCGTTCGTCGCGGCGCGTGTCGGGGACATGGCCCCGCAGCGGAATGTCATTGCAAGCTGCTGTTTGGCCTGCGTCGCCGGATTAAGCTCTATGTCCGCATCCGAGCAGGCGCAGCAAAAAAGCATCATGCAGACGACGGTATAAATAAGTTTTTTCATGCTGCTTTTAGAATAAGTAATTTGAATCAGTAGTTGAAAATAAGATATAAAAATGCGATGGCTACCTTTCCCATCGTATGAATTAGCAGTCCGCAAGTAGAGCGGCACTTTGAAGCTCTTTGAATATTTGTTTTTTCGTTCAGCCAACTGAATAGCGCTTCAATGGGTTCCCTGACAGATGAAACGGCTTGAGAATAAATGTCATCAGCGGCCTTGTTTCTCTGCTTCTCTTCTTCAGGAGCCCCTTTGATTGACTTGACGGGAGCGTAGAACTCATTGGCCTTATCGCGTCTTTCCTGCTCCCAGTAGTCATTGCTTCGGTATATCTTGTCAGCGAAGATCTTCTTGTTGAAAAGATCCGGCATGCATTCGCTCTGGAAGACCTTCAGGTCATTCTCGGAGGCAGGAGAGAGCGCTATCTGGCACGGATGAGGAAGATGCCCTTTCCTGCGATATCCTACCATGTGAAGCTTTAGTCCATGATAGTACAGGTTCTTGGTGGAACAGTATCCTTTGTCTGCGATATCTCTGGCGACCTTGCCTGTACGGTTTCTTCCGCAGCATGTGATTATCGGCATCGAGTCAACAATCACGGTATCATCCTGACAGTCAGAAGGCCTGAACATCCTTAATAACTGCGAGGACAGTTCCCTAACAGCACCGGCCATCCTGTTGAGACGGTAATTGAATGTCTGATAGGACACCAGGTTCGGGAACCAGTCGCGCAAGTACTCTTTAGCGAAGTTGTGAATATCCTTGATGAGGGTGTACTTCTGCTCATGACCGACAAAGAAATAAATCGTGAGGATTTCCTCGTCGGAGAACAACGGTTTCGAATTATTGCTGTATCTTTGGCAATGGTATTTGAGGCTTTGTTCGTACATATCGCAGATATACATATAGATTTTTATTAGTCTATACTCTTTGTCCTTGGGAATCATAACAAGCAAAAAATAGGGGTATTTTTTTTACTTTAAGTTACTGATTTCCAAGGATTTTGCAAGTATTTTCATCCCTTGATTTTCAAATATTTACAACTAATTCCGAGGCTTAAATGACCTCAGTTAAACTTATAAATCACAGCAGTTCAACTGCTGATTGGAATAAGTAGTTAAAACTGATCTCTGCCCGCGAGGGGCCTACAACCCACCGCTTGTAGTGGTGTATGAAGATGGATTCGTATTCGGGCGGGATGCGGTCGCGGCGGGTGTCTTTCATGTAAAAGACCCCGATGCCGATTTCGGCCGTGACGTTCCAACGCTTCGAGAGCAGCCAAGCATAACCATAGCTGAATCCCAGCCCGGCCATTCCGCCTTTGTAGTAGCGTCGGGAACCGCCGTACAGGTAATTTCCATAGGTTAGCTGGCTGCCGATGAAATGGCCCACGAACGCTTCGTAAAGCCAGCGTTTCGTGCCGATCTGCGCGGCATACAGCCGACAACTGAACGAATCGGAGTTTACGGGATTCCAGTAGGCGGAAAGGTCTAACGTCCACTTGTCCGCGACGGCGGCATCCACTCCTACGTTCACCGTTGCGGTGAGTGCGGCCAACGCGTTTACTTTGGCGCTGAAAAACTGCGCTGCGACCCGATGGGGCTTGCCCCACAAAGCCAGTAGGCAGAGCATTAAGGTGATGATGTGTCTTTTTTTCATGGTTGTAATTCTTTGGAAGCCTACTCCCGAATACAGCGGATAGGATTTGCGGCATAGCGGTAATAATCTGTTGTGCCGATAAATGATGGTACGGAACCCGTCGAGAAAAAAATCGAGGTGCAGGAAATATCGCCATATCGACAAGCCCACGTTCCCCAGTGCATATTGTAGGGCGCATTGGTATAAAGCCGTCCGAGCTGTCCGTTATTCATAAAGCGTGTTTCAACGAAAGTCCCTCCAGTCGGGATATTCGTGGTGCGATTACCGTTGTAATGAATCGTTACATAATAGGGCGACGACTGACTTACCCGCTCGATTCCGACAAAATCTTCAGGGCTGGGAACTTTCCAACCAACGGGGCACGGATCATAGATAGATTTGTAGCTTACCTTGCTGATATTGCTGTTGCTTGTCGTGATGTTCCCCCAAAGATTCGGATGATGATTATAAAGCCAATCGGCTACTGATGTCCACTCTTCCCAATCTTCGTACAGGGCATCGCTCATAAAGGTTGTCGGGTGAGCAATCGACCACTCCACGGTCATGTTGTCATAAGGGCTTTCAGTCCCGGCGTTTCGGGGATAGCTGACAGCGTATTCGAATCCCTCGGCATAAACCGCATCGGCGCGTGTGACTATATCCTGACAAGTTGCCGGGTAGAGGAAAGGGTCTTTGCGGCCCCATTGGTAGTAAAGCCCACGCGATGAGGGCTGCGTGCAGTCGGTGGTGAGTGCTCCGATATTGCGGTCCATAAAGACGGCTCCGGATGAATAGGTCTGCGCCGTGGTTGCCGGGTCGTAATCGACCGACCAGATATGCCACGACCAGATGCAGTTTCCCGCAGCGTCGAACAACCCGATCACGGCGTTGCCCCGCACGGCTCCCGTCGAAAAGGATATACGGCCGTTTGAGTATGCCGCATCTTTGACAACCGTTTCGCTCAATGTCCCCGATTCCCAAAGCACGCGGGCGGCAACTCCGTGAAGCTGCTGCGGCCAGATATTCGTCGTATTCTTGCCGTTGCCCTGCACCGTCGCATCGAACGAATAGCGGGTGTCGAGGGCCGGGGCTATGTAGCAGTTCGCCGTTCCCTTACTGTCGAGGGGTGTTTCCATGACCCGAAAACGGGCATATATGTCGGCATGCGAATCGCGGGGGACATAATTGTAGCTCTCCGACGATGAAAGGAGCCGGGAATATGCGGCGTCGGCGTACCAGCCCACGAAAGCATAGGACCCCGTCGCTGCGGCGGTCAGTCGGCATCCGTCCTCGTGGCATAACGCTGCGGTGCGCTTGCCGCCGCCCTCGTTCGCAGTTTGGGTATATAGGCACCTGTCTGCCGTGACGCTCCCGCCTGCGGAAGTATGGGCGTAAACTATATTTGCCATCGTATGTTTGAAATCGTAAGACTGTGCGAATCCGTATTCGTCGGTCAGCGTTACGCGGTAGGCCAGCGTTGAATTGTCTTTGGTGAAAACGGACGGGCCGTAATCGAGGTAAAAGTAATTACCTCCTTTGGGGTTATAGATTTCAAAGTCGAAGCTGTTATTGCAGTCGGTACGGTCAAATTCGAAATAGTCGCTGTCGCCTTGTGTCACCTCCAGCCGCCCGCTGATAGCGAGCGAGCTGTTTTCGTTCACCATATCGACATGCAGGCTGTAATCCGGGTCGTACACGCTGTAGCCGCCGATATTGCCGTCGTCGAAATCGTCGTACACGGCAGCCGTATATGCCGCGATTCGGGTGTCTGCGGTGTTGTCGTTCAGCAGGGTTATATTGAGCCTGTAATGGCAGTTGGCCCGGACGTTGAAATCGGACGTATTGTTTTCGCCCAGATAGACCGAGTAGGCCAGCACCTTACTGCCCCGCGTGGCGCGGATAAGCAGCCACGATGCACAAGGGGGCGCATTGTCGGCATTCTTCTGCTTCTGGTCGGTGATCGAGGTCCTCACGCCTTGAAGATTGGGCAGCATGTAATAGCTGCCTGCGGCCTGCCGTCCCGTCAGGAGCATTTCCGGGCCGTGGGTGTAGTCGTCGGGATTGCCGGATGCCGGGCCGTCCCCTGCAAAGAGCGCCGCGGTGCTGGGAACGGTGAGCAGTTGCACGGATTTGAGTTCCATGTCGGCAGGTTTTGCGGTGAGGTTGTAGGAGATTTTCGACACGAAGCGTTTAACGTTTATCGGCGGTAACTGCACTACGCCGCCGGACGAACATGAGATCGTCGTTTCCTGTTCGTAAAACATCGGTAGTGTGTCATAATCCTGCTGGTATGTTACCATGTATCGGGAAAGGTCGGCACTTTCACCCAGACTGCGGCCGACGTTGGCGGCAATGCGCATCAGGTAGACGCCCGGAGGACATTCGAAGTGCAGCGTCGTCGTGGTGAGATAGCGGAATACCACTACGCGGCCCGCTTTGTCCATGAGGTAGAAATTCAGGTCGCGGATCGTCGTTTCGTCGGTCGCGCGGGTCGTCGTTGTCATGGGGGCGGACCTGACGGTCAGTTCTACGGCCACTTTCGACCGTGCGATCGGTTCGCGGTCGGTAATGCAGCCCCAGCAAAGAGCGAGGGCGAGCAAAATGAATATGGTTTGTTTCATCGGGATTTATGATAACCGCCCGCGCCCCGAAAGGTGCGGGCGGCGGTTAATGAATAGGTTGTTTATGCGCCCAGATCGACCGACTGCGTTACGGGTGTTTCCCACTCGGCGACCGACACGCTGACTTGGCAATCCTGCCCCACGAGACCCGTAATGTTGGCGGCCACACGGTAGTAGCCGTTGCGGGCGATTTCACCCCCGGCCTTGCCCGTGAGGGGAACGGTGTAGATGACTTCCATGCGGTCGGCCGTTGTCGAAGCGTTCCCGTCGGCGTCATAGGTCGCGGTGATCTCCAGCGCGACGCGGCTCGCTTCGGCCAAAGCTCCGTTTTCGAAGATGTAGAAAAGGTTGTTATACTTGCCGGATGCCGTTGCCGGGGCCTGCGTATGGGTGTAGGTCATGGCTCCGGGCGTCGGTGTGGCCGGGACGATGATCGGCGTCTGGCTGGCGGCACGCAGCAGCTTCGTTCCCGTTACGGTCAGCGTTCCGGAATACTTGCTATTGAACGACGCATCGACGGAGGTCTGCACGGCGATTTTGGCGACGGTGCGTTTGAGTGTCAGGGCTACGGATGTCGTGCCGCCCTCGGCGATGGCCTTGCTCACTCCAGCCGTCATTACGAAGCCGCCGCTGCGCTTGGCTTGGGTGCTCACCTCTGCGAATGTGCCGTTATAGTCTGCGGCGGATGTTTCCAACTTTGCCAGCAGCGCGGATTTCGTGGTGACGCTCGACAGGGACATGTTGGCTACGGCGTAGAAGTCGCAGGTCGTTCCGGCTGTGGCGTGCGGCAGGGCGAACGTCGCGGTGCGGGCCGTGAGTTCCGAAGCGGTGAAGTCGCGCAGGGTGATAAGGTCGCCTTTGGCGTTGAACACGTACACGGAGAGCGAGGAAAGGGATTTCTCCCACGCTTCGGCGGCCGCGGCTTCGGCAAAGAACGCACGGGTCGGGGTTTCGTCGGTGAACCTCATGGCGACGATTGCGCCGTCGGGGGTGTGGTCGATGTCGGGAATGATAGTCGTTGCGTCGTCTTTGTTGCAGGCGATCATCGAAAGTGCGGCAAAGGCCGCGAAAAGAATCTTTTTCATGTTAAGTCGGTGTAATTTAAATGTAAGTTGCTGTAAATTAAAGTTTTGATACTATGTTTGTTGTCTGCGGCAGGGCCGCGCCGTCCTGTCCCGGTCCGCACCCTCGGTGCTCTCCGGGCGAAAATCGTCACTTTCGCATATTTTAGGATTTAGGGGGTTATTCTTCCCAGCCGTAACCGAGGACTTCGAAACGCACGTTTTTGTCGCAGTCCTCGGTCAGTCGAAGCGTGGCGTCCAGTTTTATAGTCACGTCCGCGAGGGTTAACGTCAGGGGAATTACGGGTGTCGTGCCGCCCTCCAGCAGCAATTCCAGAAAACCGTATTCTTTGAGCATCCGGCGACTTATGCCGCGCTTGGCGGCAGCTACCCAGTCGATAGCCGATTCATCGAATCTTTCCATAGCGCTAAACGTGTTGACCTGTTTTCCGCTGTGCTTTGGGAGCGGGCGTCGCTACTTCCGGACGCGGTGATTTCTGCCCGGCTCCCGGCTGTTTCTGACCTTGCGGGGATGTCTGGCCCTGCACCGGGGTTTTGCCTTGCGTGGTTTTGCCTGCTCCGAAAAGGTCAGGTGCGGGAGCCTGCCCCTGCCCGGCCGTTTCGGCGGCCTGCCCCTGCTGGTTCTGCTCCGGCACGGCTGCGGATGCTTGTACCTGTCCGGCGGTCTCGGCGGTCTGTTCTGCCGATTGCTTGGGTGTCTGCGGGTATTGGGTCCGCCCGTCGGCGGTTTCGGGCATCGAGGAAATGATACGCTCCATGTCGCGCTGCTCGCGCAGTTTGGTTGCCAGCGCATTCCGCTGCTCAATGGTCAATACCTCCATAGGTTTGCGGAAAACGGCGTTGTACTGGTAGGGCACGATGTTCACGCTGCCGTCCCTGTTTACAATCGCTATTTCGCGCACTTCACCGCGACGGAAGCTGTTGATGTCCTCCTGTGTGAGTTCCGTGCCGCGCAGGTATCGGGGAACAAAAGCATTTTCAGCGTTCGTGTAATCCAACTGCCGCGTATCGAAGTCCCGCGACACGAGCAGAGGACCCTCGGACGTTTCCAGCACGCGGCCGAGGTTTCCGTACATTTCGAGGTTCTTCATATCCGTTTCGGTGAATTTCTGATTGAAAAGTCCCTCGTCGAGAATCCGGGCATAGCTTTTCACATCGACTTTGTAGCCGTTGCCGCTCTTTTTGAGCCGGATTTTACCCTCGCCGATATAGTTGATTATATCGTCATGGTATTTGAGCTTGTGCATCCCCGTTTGTTCGTAATTCTGCAACTTTTGGAGATAGTTCATCTTTTCCAGCCCGCCGAAGCTGTACCCCATACGGTTGAGCGTGTCCCACGGCATTTCGGCAACGGGGATGCCGCGGGTTTTCATCTTGCACTCGAATTTTCCGTCCGGGTGTATCTTGTAGTTGTAATAGAGCTTCACGTCGTCGCGGGTGGTATTTTTCCAATACCGTTTCAGCGCATCTTTCATGCGTCCGAGCGCACGCCGCGGGAGAACGTAAACGTTGATGGTGGGGTTGTTGTGATACTTCTGCAAATTCTTGTAGAAGTTCAGCGGAATGTTCTTGTCCATGACAAAAAACAGGCTTTCATTTTCCGGGGTCGGGTCCACCGTACCGATACTCCCGTCGGGATTCTGGGAAAAGACCTTTGCCTGGTCTTTGTCCTTGTCGTACATCATGCCGATACTCGGCTCGTTGAGTGAATTGTCGTTGGGCTGCTGCGCAGCACCGGGCGACTGTTGTTGTTCTTCTGCCATAATTTGAATTTTAAGTTATTATGTGAAACTGTTTGCTCTGCGAATGTATAGCCGCCATCATCAAAAAGATACTCTTTACGCCCTCGTTCGCCCTCGTTCGCCCTAATTGGCTACGGTTTCGTTGCCTTTAAACAGGTGTTTTAGCTTCGGGTCGTCGGCTATGCGTCGCAGTTCGTCCTCTACGATCTGGGCCGCTTCCTGCTTTATGCGGTAGTAGTTGGCTTCGATAACCTCGGCCATTCGGTCCTTGCCGTTTTCGTCGGTGAAGTCGGAGAGCACGGGAATCGGACGATACTGTTTTTCTTCGGCTTTGACCTTTTCGACATCGACGACAATCTGGGCGTGAAACATTTTCTGCGGAATATTGTCCCCGAAGTTGTCGGCCACGGCTCCGACGAACACGCCCTGCGAAAGATTGCTGATTTTCGACGCGGGGATCACGCTGTCAAGCTGGGTGTTTATCCCCGTGGATTTATCTTCACGGCTGATATTGAGCGACTGCCGCTGCTGCACGATTTTTCCGAAGCGTTCGGAGAGGATGCGGGCCGTGTCGCCTACGACCTGCCCGGCAATAACGTTTCCTACGATATTCTGTATGACTTTGCTTTCGTGTTCGCCGTAATCGCGTGTAAGTTGGGAAAAGTCCTGCATCCCCAGACATACGGCTACGCGGTTGCTTCGGGCCGTGGCTATGAGGTTGTCCAGACCTTTGAAGAAAATGGTCGGCAGCTCGTCGATCACGACGCCGCATTTGAGTTTTCCCTTGCGGTTTATGGTTTTCACGATGCGCGAGTTGTAAAGGCTCAATGCCGCCGAATAGATATTCTGGCGGTCGGGGTTGCTGCCCACGCAAAGGATTTTCGGGGCTTGGGGATTGTTCAGGTCGAGGGAAAAGTCGTCGCCCGACATGACCCAGTAGAGCGCGGGCGAGATAATCCGTGACAGCGGGATCTTCGCGGACGCGATTTGTCCCTGTAACTGCTCCTGTGCGCCGCCCTGCCAAGCATCGACGAACGCACTCAAATAGTTTTCCAGTTCGGGCCGGGCCATGAGGATGGTGAAAACCTCCTCGTATTTCTTGTTCAGCAGTTCGATTGCGTGGGGGAAGGTGCAGTATTTCCCGTTCTGATAGATACGCAGAAACCAGATAATCGCCGTGAGCAGCACGACGGGTGATTCGACGAAAAAATCGCCCTGCTTCTGTGCCCACGAACGGTTCAGACCGATCATTATGACGTAAGCAGCTTCATAGGCATCCGCAATGTCGGTCAGAAAATCGGCATTGATGGGATTGCAGCGGTGCGAGTGGCGGGGATCGTCGAAGTTTATCACGCAGAACTGCGGCTTTACTTCGTACTTGTGCGTGAAACGCAGCAGGTGGTTGTAAGCCAGCATACTCAAATCCGGATATTTGAAATCATAGAGATACAGACTATATCCTTTCTCGATGAGTTGTTTGATGTAATTATTGATTACGGTGAATGATTTTCCGCTGCCCGGTGAGCCGACCACCATGCAGCTACGAAAAACCGCGATATTCACCCAGCCGCGAAAATTTTGTCCCCGATAACGGAACAGCGTCGGCAGGTTCACCGAATATTCGTCCGAAAGCAGGCGTGTTTCCTGCATAAAGGATTCGTTTTCGTCGTTGAAAACGTCGTCCAAGAGGTCGTGCCGCAGAAGCCGCCATATCCATATTCCGGCCGTAAGCATGAGCAGATAACCCGCGAACAGAGTTCCGGTGTACCATGCCACGCGCACGCCGGGCATTGCGTGTATATGCAAAAGCCAATCGTTGAAAAAGTAGAGGAAGAAGCCAGCGAAGCCCGCCGTGATGATATGCGGCCAGCCGATTTTCTGCGATTTAACGCCCCGTGAACCCAGACAGGCGATCAGGAGCAGCAGAAAGGCGAACAGTTTTGAGTAGAGGGGTGAGGAATAGAATCCCGTCGTCTGCTGGAATCCATGCAGAATACGGTCGATAATCCCGAATGTTCAGCCGTTGTCGGCCAGTCATTCGTAACAGAACCAATAAATGTTGGTAACATTGCAGATAATGCCTACGGCCAAAATGAACGCGACAATCTTTGCCAGCGCCCTCAAATCATCTTCTTGTTGCATAAATATAGTTTTTGGTTTCGGCGGCAAAAGTAAGTCGGACGCGACAATTCCCGACGTTGTAGGCTGCCGTTCGCCCTCGTTCGCCCTAATTGGCTACGGGATATGTCTGGAATCGGAAAAAATCTATACCTTTGTAGGCGAATATTCGAAAGGTGCATGCCTGAATATTCATCATAGCCTGTTCCCGGCAGTCAAACGTGGAAATTTGAATGGGAAGCAGGCGGGACGGCTGAACTTCGTACATCGTTTGTGCGGGGTTCGGTCTGACTGTTTCCGGGTTTTCCACGACCTGACTGCCGCAGATTGTTCCCCGTACATTTTTAAGATATTTTGCTACCTTTGTCATTGCAACAAGGGTACGCCCACATACTCGCGGCCTGTTCAGTAAGGAATCGAAACGGCAAAAATTTGATTGAGAAACAGGCGGGACAGGTCGAACTTCGTGCTTTTACGGCGCGGGGTTCGGCTGTCTGTTTCGTGGCTCTTTGCCGTGCCTGATTCCTTTCGCCGTTCCCCGCGTTTTTCTTTTCTTGCCCTAATACGAAGAATGACCGTTAAATTATTATGAATTATATCGTTATCGGTGCAAATTAAACGTTATTCGCATGGGTGATCCGGGTGTTGCTTCCGATAAATAATAATTATGGCTAATTGTTTGATTTATAGAACTGAAAAGCTATATTTGCAATGATTCAAGTTATATAAAGGTTTGTTCAATTCGTTAGAAGAATAACGCAAGTGCAAAAGCAAAGATGTAGGCATCATATCTTTGTGAGGTGATTGTTTTTGGAGTTTTTTCTTTGAAGATTTTAAGTGTAAGAGAGAGTGAAAAGGGCCTGCGCGCAATGCGCAGACCCTTTTGAATTGTATGATCCTCCCGAATTAGTCCTCATAGCAAATGTAACGAATTATGTCATGTCAGCTTTACCAAATGCAGGTTGAATCGCTATTTTTTCGTATATTGGGTAATATTATTGTGGGCTGATTATGAAAATATTTATTTATGTTTGTGTCTTTCTATGCTTGTATTCGTGTTCCGAAAGCAAACACATATCCGAAGAACTGAATCGAACGGAGGAAATAATTAACGATTATCCGGACAGCGTGTTACGCTCCTTGCAAGCTATTGCTCCCGGCAGTATTTGCAAAAAATCGACAAAAGCGCATTACGGGCTTCTTTATTCGCTGGCGTTGGATAAAACAGGGCAAACCATAGATTCCGATTCGATGCTTCGTCCTGCCGTAAACTATTTTCTGCGGAAAGGCACGAATCGGCAAAAGTTCCTTTCTTGGTATTGTCTGGGACGCATGGAATACAGCGCAAATAATTATCAGAAAGCAACCGAATCGTATCTTAAAGCGCTGGAGTATCAGGACCTAATAGATGATCCTTACCTGATCGGAGTGTGTAACTTCGTGTTAGGAGAACTGAATTTGAAGCAGAATAATTATCAAAGGGCTTTGTTTTATTACCAAGAAGCCTACGAAAACTATCAGGCCGCAAATAAGACCAAACACCAAGTCAGCGCTAAAACTGCCATTGCCGCTGTTTACTACATGGAGAACGATAACGATAACGCGCTCCGGGATTATCGGGAAGCATTGAATCTATCCGAACAATTCGGGTATGAGGATTTTCAGGTGTACTGCCTGCGTTGCCTAATCGGGATTCTTTCGAACAAAGGCGTAACCAACGAAACCTACAATTATGTAGGTCGTTTTCTCCAGTTGTCGGATGATTTATCGCCGAATGATTACTGTGTTTTGGGAGAATATTATTTGCGTATCAATAAACCGGACAGCGCCGAATATTATTTGAACGCAGCGATTTCAGCCAATATTGGTGGGCCGCGCGAAAACGATGCGGCAGCTAAAATTCTCCTTGCCGAAACCTATACGATGAATGCAGATTACCGAGCGGCCTACTCGATGCAAAAGGAGTGTCTTGCTTTATGTGATTCGATACATTTAAGCTATATGAATAATTCTGCGGCAGAAACCGAACTGCGATATAAAAACGAGCGTTTGGAATTTGAACGCTACCGCTCCAGCGTAAGACAAAATGTAATTTATATTATCGCTTTGGTATCAGTCATAGCGATCTGCGGCATTATTTATATCTTCCGCCGCAGAAATAAGATGCAGAAACAAAGAATTGAGGAATATCTGACGCTGATTGAAGAACTGAATAAGACCAAATTGCAAATACCCGATGCCGCAAAAATTAGTGAACTGCTTAATACGCGCTTTCAAGTCCTGAAAGAACTTGCAAAGACCTATTATGAGTTTGAAAATTCCCCGGCTCTTACCAAGAAAGTCAAAGGCATTTTATCCGAAAAGATTTTGGATAAAACGATAATGTCGGATTTAGAGAATACCCTGAATCAACAATACGATAATGTGATTTCTAATTTCAAGTCCGAATATCCGAAAATCAAGCCATGTTTCGTGGAATTGCTTTGCCTGCTCTATGCCGGATTTTCACCGCAACAAATAAGCGTCATTACCAATGAAACGCTAAAAACAATATACATGCGGAAGTTCCATTTGAAAAAGAAAATAATGGCTTCGAGTATCACAACAAAAAATGCGATTCTCAATATTATTTCGTAAATACCAGAGAACTAATACTTTAGCAATCAGACTTGTTTAAATCAAAGATTTACCGCTAATGTGCTGATTTAAAATGCGTTAAAGCAAAGCCCGAAAACTGAAAAATTTTCGGGCTTTTTTGTGTGCGTAACTGTTTGTTTTTCAGTCGAAATCACTTTGCGGTTGAAAAATTTTAGAGGCTCTGATTTCTTGGTTTTCGGAAACAATCGCTCTACTTTTGAAATGTACGAATATCTCATACTCACTTTCAAATTTAAGCCTATGAAAAAGTTCTCTCCCGCAATGTCTGTAATTGTCGGTTTGTTTATGCTATTCGCAGGTATTTATTCGGTCTATGGCGGCGGCAAGACGGCAGTTATTGTCAAACAGGTAAAAGTCGGCGGCGGCCCCGTCTGCCTATCGGAAAATATCCCGCTCGTATTCTATGATAGTTCTATGAGTATAGTAGAGGTCATTGCATCGGGCGCAGAGAGCAAGACGGGGCAGTTGATAATTTCCGGCAACTTTGGCACGGTTGCATGTGAACGTTTCGACCTTTTCAATGGAAAAAGTATCATTCCAATCCCCGAACTGGAACCGGGATTTTACACGATTGAACTGTCAATAGACAAAAATGTTTTCGCAGGCGATTTTTTTATCGAATGACATAGAATGTAGGACAAAGAAAGGGGAAACGAATAGATGACAGAAGCAGCAACTAACTTTTTGTCTGACAGCTAATCCACTAAACCAAAACTCTCTGTGAGTAACGTCTTTGTTTGCTCACACAAAAATCACTACCAACTTAAATTTCAAGGCCATAAAAAAAGTATTAGCATTAATCGTATTGTGTTTCATCGCATTTAATAGCCATGCGCAATTAAAGTATCAGAACGGCTATTTGGTTTATAACGCTATGGAGCGTTACAACGGATATATGACCAACTGGGAGGGCTGGGCGCATTGCTGGAAATTCGGGAATCGAATGATTAAATTCGACCTCGGCCCCGCAGATTCGCGCGTTTCCAGCAACTCCGACAAACTCGTACTCTACGATACGGAGAACGGCGGTTTCATCGACCTGTACGCCCGCAACGTCTATACGAACTCCGACGCTGCGTCGAAAACAAATATCCAGTCGTTAGGCAGCGCAACGGCAACCCTCACGCAACTGCGTCCCGTGTCGTTCGAATGGGCCGATAAGGCGCATTATTTCAAGACCAGCCGACGTTCGACGGGCGTTTCCAATCCCAAAGAAATGGGATTCATTGCCCAGGAGATCGAGCAGGTACTTCCCGACATCGTGGCCGTGGATTGCGAGGGCCACCGTGTCGTAAATTACAGCGCATTGATTCCGCTGCTTACGAAGTCTATTCAGGAGCTTAACGGCCAGATCGAAACCCTGAAAGCAGAAATCGAAGCGCTCAAATCTGGAAAATAATTAAACGATTATTATTAATGTCGATCAGCAATCAATTAATGGGAACATCGGATGCTCCCCAGAAAAGGGCTGACGGATTTAATTGGGCTTGGAGAAACGGTGCGTCTGTTATTTCAAATTCTTGGAGATCATCGACGTTCTCGGAGTTGTTAGAAGATGCGATACAGTCGGCCATGACAAATGGACGTAACGGTCTGGGGTGTGTCGTAACTTTTTCTGCAGGTAATTATGATTCGAATACCGTGGGCTATCCTGCGAGATCGTTGCCCGATATTATCGTCGTCGGAGCGTTAAGTCTTTCGGGTAAACGTAAATCCTCAACGACTATTGATAACGAAGGCTGGTGGGGAAGTGATTACGGAACGCAGTTAGATATAATGGCTCCCGGCGTTCTTATTTATACTACGGACCGAACCGGAAGTGTCGGGTATGTTTCGGGCGATTATATGCCAAATTTTAACGGCACATCATCGGCTTGCCCGCATGTTGCCGGAGTAGCGGCTTTGATACTGTCGGTAAATCCGAACCTGACCCAAAAGGAGGTAGCCACGATCATCGAGAAAACAGCCCGCAAGGTCGGCGGATATAGCTATTCGACGGTTAGCGGCAGACCGAACGGCACATGGCATACAGAAGTTGGTTACGGCCTGATCGACGCCTATGCTGCCGTAATGGAAGCTCAAAATGCAAGTACGACGGTCTATTTCAATGACAAGACAGTTACCACGAATACGGTAGTTTCGGGCAGCGAAATATCTGCGACGAACGTAACCGTTAAGAACAATGCCAAGCTGACGTTTACCAACGCCAAGAGTATTATTATCACTCAACCTTTTACCGTCGAACTCACTTCGTCATTAGAACTTTCTTTACAGTAATTTTTACCGATAAGGCGGAGAATCGGATTCTCCGCCTTTGGTTTTTATAGGATTTTCACCATGCAGACACGCCATCAAGACCGCTCCGCCTATTTTGAAGAAACAGCCACCTCCTGCCGCAATTATTATCTGCCTTATATTGAACAGCATACGTCTTTGAAATTCGGTCGTAAGTGCCGGGTAATGGAGGTCGGTTGCGGCATTGGCGGCATCCTTTCTATTTTTGCGGCAATGGGGGCCACGGTAACGGGAATAGATATTCACAAACCGTCAATCGAAACCGCAAAGACACTTTTCGCCGAAAGGGGGTTGAAAGGAACGTTTATCTGTTCGGATATTTTCGATTACAGCGACACACAACCTTACGACCTGATTATCCTACACGATGCGTTGGAGCATATTCCCGAAAAGGAGCGGTTGATGTTGCATTTAAAATCCTTTCTGAAAGCTGACGGCCTTTTGTATCTGGGATTCCCCGCATGGCAAATGCCGTTCGGGGGACATCAGCAAATGGCGAAGAACCGGATTATCGCCAACTGTCCTTACATCCACCTGCTGCCCCGACCTCTTTTCCGTTTCGTGTTCAGGGCATGCGGCGAAAAGGAAAGCACGGTGAAATGTTTTTTCGAAATCCGGGATACGCGCATCACTATCGAGGGTTTCCATAAATTAGTAACGGCAACGGGACTACGCATAGTGAATCAGCGGCTATATTTCATAAACCCGAATTATCAGGTGAAATTCGGATTGAAACCGCGCATACTATCTCCCGTTATCGGGAAAATACCTTATGTGAGAAATTTTTTCACGACGACCTGCTACTGTCTGCTGGCAATGCAGGAGGGGGCTAATTAACCTCCAGATCGAGCGATATTTTCGCTTCGTTCGGAACAGACGGAACCAACTGCGCTACACGCCATTTCGGGGCTTCGGTGGTGTCGTTCAGCAGAAAGGTTACGGAATATATATATTGAGCATCCGCCTTTACAAAGTTCTTTTTGACGCTTTCGATTCCGTTTGTGGCCTGTCCTGCAACCAAAAGGAGCGTGTTCTTTTCGAAGTCTATATCTTCGGGCAATTTGTCGTTGGGAAATATAAAATCCGCCAGTTCCGCCTGGCTGCGAATCACGATCAGTTGATTAGCGGGCGTTTCAGCCCAGTTCCAAAGAGGATTCAGCGTATAATCGGCGCAGGACAAAGTAGTAGCCTTTCCCTGTGTATTATCATCTGGGGTATCAGTCTTTGTTTGATTCATCTCCACGGACGTACAACCCGTCGCGGTAAACAGAGCCATTGCGATAAGACAAACGATCTTTTTCATAGCTTTGGTTTTTCAGTTTGACGATCAAATAGCGTTCCCGATTTTTATTTCGGCACGGCATCCTTGCGCATATCGTCCGAAATATAAGGTATTCATTTACAAAGATAAGAATTTTGGATAAGAAACAAACTATTTGAACAAAAAACAGGAACCCTGCGGTCCCGGTTTGACATTATTGCAGCTATTTCCAATTTGGAAACAACTGCGTCGGTCAATCTTTGTCTTTTTCGCCCTCGATCTGCTCGGTTTTTTTGGCGGCCAATACCTGTGCGGCGTTGATGGGGGAAACGACCGAGTGGCCTAACTGCTTTTCAAGCTGTGTCCGCGCGGCCTTTGCCACGCTGCCACCGCTTCGGGCGACTTTAACATTCTGCTGGAATCCTTTGGGACGGCGTTGTTTGGAAATCTCCGTAACGGACGCTTCGGCCAGCGTATTCAACGCCAATTCGATATTGGTCATGTTGTCGCGCAGGTTTTCCTTTTTCAACCCTTTGAACTGCTTGTAGGATTTTGTCGTGCGGTCCGCCCACGCTTGGGTGATAATGTCCGTCAGAGTTGCGAATTGCTGGCCCTCTACGCCCCGGCGCTGCCATTCGTCGGTGAGTTCCTTGCGGACCTCCATGCTTTTCAGGCGTTGGTTTATCCAATTCTCGGAATATCCCAGCCGTTTGTAATCGGCCATTGCCTGCTCGATGGACATTTCGGGGTCCTGCATCTGGTCCAAACGGTCGCTGGCGACCTGCGCCATCCATTGTTTGAAAGGTTCGGCCTTCGGCGAGGGGATCGACTGAATCAGGCGGAAAAGCTGTGTCGTGTCCGCCACGTCGGTAAGACGCATCTTTCCGTCGGCAGCCAGCATTTTCAAACCGTGACAATTTGTCACGGTTTCATTTCCCTCCGCTTTAAGTCGCTGTTTGAGTTTACGCCAATAGGCGGCGGCATCTGCACTTTCGGTCAGAATTGCGACAACATCGACAATCGCAAAATACCATTTCTCGGTTTCGTCGTCCCAGACGGTCCGCACCTTGCGTTCCTCGAAAAGTTGTATAGCTTGTTTTTGGGTCATCTGTTTGTAACTTACCGATTAATGCTTTATGACATGAACAATAACATTTTCCGTTTCCTCGAACGACTGCTTAAATGTATCAACATCACGTATGACCCCTAAATCATATATTATGAAAAGCAGATTGTTAAACTTTGTTTTGTAGGCCAAAATATCGTCGTTAATTTGTTGAATAAATGTCTTTTCTTCTGTCTTACATAATTTGATCTCTACTGCTAAATCTATGCTATTAAAACTGAAATCAGGAATATACGCTTTTGACGAATAATCTATGTGCGGTCCCTCTCTCTCAAACTCAATATCCGCTCCGATTAAAAGATTTTCAAATTGATCTTGTATTTCTTTTTCACGTTCAGGCTTGGTGCGAATAACTTTTCTCAATTTATGTTCTGACAATGAAAGAACTTTCATCAAATCTCCGGTAGCTTGTTTTTCGACTGATGCGCAGTAAACAGTATCAATATCATTTGCATCAAGGTAATCTTTTGCGGCTAACAAGAATCCATTAGCTTGTTCAAGTTGCTCTACATAAGCTTCCTGATTGTATGCTTCCATTGCCCCGTCAATGTCCCAGCCATTTATTATTCGCTGGCCTTGGAAATGCCAAGTAAGGTTCTTAATATTACAATAATAATAGGAATCAGAACCGAATACTTCTTCCAAAAAGACTAATGTGTTAGTCAGCCATCTTACATGTTCCGAAGAACCGCGCCGACCTAATTTTAGCGTATGTATAACCTCTATTTGTTTATCTAAATAGCCTAATGCCTCATGTTTTGTCCACTTCTTCATGCTCAAATTTGGATAGAATTGAATCTAAAAGAGAATTACATTTTTACCCTCTTTCTTTCGGGAGTTGTTTCTTGCTTTGCTGTTTGTAGTAGTCGAATTGTTTACGGCAAACATCCTCTACAATATTAAACAATAAATCCACTTTGGGGACAAGCGCGTCTACAACCTCCTTTGGTACAACGAATTTGTCGTTATAGCGTGCTTCGATATAGGAGCGTTCGAGCAATTCGAAATGGTGTTTTTCTTCTTCGGTGTCTAATGGAAACACCTTTACTAATTCCAATGTATAAGCCTTACATTTTTCTATCAATGTATCCAGCTCATGTTCTTTATGTCCGTATAGAATAAATACCAACGGAATTGCTTTCAAAAGATGTTCAACGACCTGATGAAGATTGTATGTGCTATAAGTATACCTTTCTTTTGAATAATCTAATTGATAATACTCATAATGGCTTACAGCCCGATTTAGTTTTCCATTATAGTATTCTTCCGCCATTTGTAAGATTTCAGAAAAATTCAAGTCGCGTGGCGTGGCTAATTGACACTCTCCCGAATTGTAAAGCACAATTCCCTCGGTCAGAATATCTACATAGAAATAACGGCCCTCGGAAAGAGCATTATTGAATTTGGTTATGCTTTCGTTGATAATCGACGGACGGGTTTGAGTATTAGCATTTTTATTTTTTAAGAAATTGGATTTAACCCGGCTCGATACCGTAACCGTGCGCGAACCCAGCCTTTTTTTCGACACAACCAAAATATCATAGTCGCTCATATATTGGATTTTACCGCCGCCGTAATCCCGCCGTATATCCAGTTCAACATAGGTGTTGCGGGCATAACTGCCATACAAGATAATCATTACGACATCCTTTACTTCATCG
This sequence comes from Alistipes shahii WAL 8301, assembly GCF_025145845.1. Lineage (NCBI taxonomy): Bacteria > Pseudomonadati > Bacteroidota > Bacteroidia > Bacteroidales > Rikenellaceae > Alistipes > Alistipes shahii. The sequence continues at coordinate 348,113 of NZ_CP102253.1, forward strand.
CGGATCAGGCCGACCAGTTCATGTAAATCCCGCTGTTTACGTTCGGGCAGAAAATCAATGGATTGCTTCATACCCACAAATTTAGCAAGATTTTTCCAAAAACACACGGCCGGACTGCGTTAGATTCGATTTTCTTTGTATATTTGCCTTACGATTCCTTAAAGGCAGTTTCGTTGAACCGGGGCAACATAGGTTGTCCGAGAACAAACTGAAAAGGCAATTACCATGCAAACTTTAAGGAATTATCATAGCTCGGCATAGCCGACGGACATAGCTATAAAGGGTAAACAACTCTTTATACCACACCACAAACATAGGAACCTCTTTCGAGAGGGTTTGAAATTGGTATAATGGTTGTCAGTCCTTGTTATGTCCTGCTTGCATTTTGCGAGCAGGACGGCAAGGGCGCAGGACAGCTACCAATTTCGGGTTTCCTATGACCTGTGGTGTGGGGCTGACACCGCGCCCCCTTTTTATGCCTATCCGGGGCGCATTTCCAACAATCCACACGAATCTATGGAAACCCGTTGCGTCCTGCCGTCCATGCGTAATATCGCCGTCCCTGCGGATTGCACCCGTCCCCAACTTGGGGCCGGGCGGAATCGGTATGTTTCGGCGGCTCCGGCATGGAACCGGACGCCGGGTCTTGCCGTGCAAAATAACAAATCCCGCCTTTCGGTCGCAGCTAATAAATCCTGCCTGCAAGGTTGGCCCTTTAAAATCTGGTCTTGCTGTCCTGCTCCGTATGGAAATGGCACGCATGTTTGCGCGGCACTTACGGGCGGCCGGATCATTGCCGCCCCTTTCTTCGCCAAGAACCCTATATCCCTATATTCCCGGTCCGATGGCCGGGAAACGTTAAACCGTCGGTCAGCGCATCATAAGCACAAGATTGCAAAAGGGAGTAATCCGACTGGCGGCGGAACAGCCGTAACAAACCCGACAAGTAGGACGGGTGGCACGGAATTGCGGCTGTTCCATTTTTGGGACCTTTCCCTCGCCCCACCAACCAATCGAAATACGTACCGTTCCAAAGAACCGCCCCGGCGCATGGGGTAACGCGGCCGGGTTCAGGGTGCAGCGTCGAATTAGATTTTTTCATAATGGTTAGACCCCGCAGCGACCTGCACCCTGTTTTAAAAACGAATAAGCACGGGGCGGGACTTTCTTTTCCATAATACAAAGGCTTGATACGTCGAAAATTTGTTCCGCCCCGTTTTTTACAGATTATGATAGAGCAGCACACCGAAGAAGAACAAACCCTGCGGGCCATCGACCACTTTTACACGACGCAGGTTAGTATCTGCATCGCGGCATTGGGCAGAATGCGGTCTGCGGAGCTGGCCGACAAAAACATCATCCTGCGGGCCATTATGTGCGACATGCCCGACTGCGGCATCTGCGCCGACCCCACGGCCGAAGATTACGGCGTCGATTTTTGGGTTGACCGGGCGGAGTATGTCGATGATCTGTCATTCAACCTTTATGTCACGCAGGCCGAAGAGAACGTACTGTGGAACATCGAGAAAAAAGGCCAGAAACCGGGGCGTCTGGCGGCTCCGCAGCAGCGGATCACGGTGCGGACCGACGGGATAAGCAGGCCCCCGTATATCCCGCTTATCTACCTGACGGTATTAAGTTCCAAACTGATGGCGATGGCTATGTCGGACGTGCTGCCGAACGTGGATTTGTCCACCTATTACGACGAGCGGGTGATGGCTGCCATGAGTGAGCACATGACAGAAGCATTGGACCGGATCGTCGCAATGCAAAACGGGGAGGAAGATGCCCAAATGCCGGTAAGCTGAAACACCGCGGCTGGGGCTATGAAAATGAAATAACGACAACAAACTGTAAAACATGGGATAATAGAATCTACATAACGGAATAAACTGCTGATCTCCAACAAAACGCCCACTTTGTAAGACCAGATTGTCATGCAGATTTAATTTCGTGCTACGGCACGGGGTTTAGGTCTGTATTATCTGGTGGGTATGGGCGTACCTGTTTGGAGTAAACAGCACTTTCCCCGTGCTTTCTGTTTCCCGCACGTTCGATTATGAGAAAAGGCTTGATACTCGGATTCGTCGGCAATAATCCCAAACATGCGCGTCGGCTGCCTGACGATGCTTTCGGACAGTTGATCCGCGGCAATGTTCCGCTGGGTTACAGAACGGTTTTGACTGGCATCGAGGGAAATTTTGAAATGGGCTGTGCGGCTGCGACCCTACGGCTGCGCGGCGAGGGATTGAAAATAAAGCTGCACATAGCCATAACGCAGGGCAAGTACAAAACGTATCTGCGTTATAAACGCGACAATCTCCGGCTTTCGGAAGCACACCGCATCATCGAACAAGCCGACAAGGTGGAAATTATCGAGGGGAAAACTCCGCTGGAAGCCGAAAGGCTCCGCGACCGCCATATCGTCGATAAGAGCGATTTGCTGTTCTATTATTCTACGCAGTTGCGCGACGATTTCCGAAACAAATTCATATCCTATTATCTGGAACAGCAGCATCCGCGGAAAAATGTCTGCGACTTGTCGGACAAGAGCGGCCGGGCGTTCGTGGCAAAGGAAGCCAGCTTACGCTATATGCGGGAACGGGATTTGGTTGTCATGGCGAACAGCATTGATAGAATCTACCTGCAGGACTGGCTTGCGCCTGACACGGACCAGTTGAAGAAGTATTTCAGAGCACCCAAAGAAACCGCCGTCGTGCTGCTGCGCGATACGGGTGTCTGCGACCCGAAGCTGTTGCCCCTGCGGGTGTTTTTCTATGCGCTTTCGAACTCGGTGATAACGAATCTCGCCCTGCCGGAAAAGTGTTGGAGTGAGAGCCGCGAATACTTCGATACGTTCCAAAACATCCTGCGCATTATCCGGCTTACGCGAGCGCACAACATCGAAATCCCGGACTTCAACATCTTCGACTTCACCCGCTACGGGGAGATTATGCGCCGGATTTTCCAATATCAGGAGTTGAAATAACAAGAACGCTGCATGCTGCGAAAATTGCTGAACAGACTTTTCGGCCCCTTTTCTTCGGGCGGCGTAATCCCTCTGGGGGAGTTCCTGATACTGCTTCAAAAGAGTTACGCCTATCTGCGGAAGCATCGTTACCGGGTGCTGTCTACCGAGCTTCCGGACGACCTGCTTAAAAAGTGGCTGATGCCGATGCCGGGCGAGAAGCAGGCGGAGGAATACAAACGCAGTTTTGCCCGCCAAAACGATACGTTGTCCCAAACTCAACTTCCCGTGTTCGTATTCGACCATGTTCTACAAAAACGCTTCAACCGGGATATATCGACATTCGACGCCGCCGAAATGGAAATCGCGGGCAGGGATTTAAGGGTATATATCCTGCTGCTGAATTACATTTTCGGAATGAGGGAAGCGGGGCGGTCCCTGATCGAGTTCGATATTTTCGACGTGGAGAATTACGACGCAATCATCGAACGAATCGAAGCGCAGGAAACGGAACCGGAATAAAAATTCCGGTCCGCAGTATAGCGAATAAGGTTGCATGTTCTCTGTTTTTTTGCTATATTTCAGATCAATTCCGGTAATTGTATGAAATATCTGTTATCTCTTTCAATGGTTTTGCTCCTATGCGGTTGTGGCAGCAACAGGCAAATCGAGCAAGAATTGTCTACTGCGACAAGATTGTTACGCATCGAACCGGACAGCTCGTTGCGCATCATCGAGAACATTGCCCCCGACCGGATTCTGCGGCGCAGCACGCGGGCAAAATACGCTCTCTTGTATTCCGCGGCACTCGATAAAAATTATGTGGATGCCGATGATGATTCGCTGATACGCATTGCATACCGGTATTACGACAACCGGATTTGCTCGGATTCGGTGAAGTTTCTGATTAACTATCACTATGGGCGAATCTATCAAAACGGCGACGATTATCAGGAAGCCATGCGCTATTATCTGACTGCGGAAAAATACGCTCTCGCGGCGCATAAGAATTATTATCTGGGTTTGGTATACTCCCGTATCGGGGAGGTCTATTCCGAGCAGATGAATTTTAACGGAGCGCTGGAATATTATCAGAATGCTTATGACGCTTGGGAAAAACTACGCAATCCTGCGTTTATGAATAATGCGATACTTAATATCGCCAATGCCTATTCCAGTTTGGGCGATAACGACAATGCCGTAAAATACTATTCGCAAGCTCTGCAAGCAGCCGCACAGCAGGAAGATAACGATATGGTTATTGCTTGTTTAAGCAATTTGGGGGATATTTATGTAAATGAGGGCGATTATCCAAAAGCCTTGCAGGCCGTAAAGGAAATTGAGCGGACCGCTCCAGATGGTCTGTCAATTTATCAATATAGAGTATTGGCCAAAGTCTATTATCTGCAACACAAGATAGACAGCGCACGATATTATTTCAATATCGCTTCGGAGTTGGCGGAGGATATTCGGGACGATGCACAACTGGCATATCTATCTATTCAAATTGAATTGGCATCCGGAAATTCAGAGGAAGCAGCCAATTCGATCAATGAATATATCTGGTTGAGCGATTCCGTATCCCGCATGGTGGTATCTCAGTCAGCAACCGCCGCCGAGGGAAAATATTATAAAGAGCAAACCGCTTTTGCGAGTTACCGCCTGAAAGTACGAACTTACTTTGAATATATTGTCGGACTGCTGATCTGCGCCGTCGCAATTTTCCTGATCTACTACTATCGGGAACGCATGAAACGAAAACAACAGCAGGTTGAACGCTACATGTTGGCCGTTGACAGCATCCGGGCATCGAAAAACCGCATCCTCGAACATCTTGCCGTCAAGGAGGGACAGGAGGTGCAACTTAAAGAATTGGTGTTGTCCCGCTTCGAGTTCCTCGACCAACTCGGCCGGGCGTTCTATGAACGGAACAATACAAAAGCACAGCAGGAGGTCATTTACAAACAAGTGAGAAACTTCTTTACGAACCTTGCATCCAATCCCGCGACCAAAAAAGAATTGGAGGAGATCGTAAACACGGTAAATGACAATATCATCGTGAAACTGCGGAAGCAGTTCCCGAAATTCAAACCTGCGGATATAGATTTGCTATGTTACATCTACGCCGGATTCTCGGCGCAAATCATCAGCGTTATAATCGGCGATTCGGTATCGAATATCTACAACCGCAAATCGAGATTGAAAGCCCGAATTGCGGCATCGGATTCGGCCGAAAAAGACTTTTTTATTCAGAAAATGCAATAACATTCTGATTATCAAATAAATTACCCCCCCCCGTTGAAAAATCCAAAAAAAATAACATGTAATATTTTGTTTTTCAGGCAATTATCGCATACATTATAAAAACTGCGAGATTTTTGCAATTCTCGCGGTTTTTATTTTTCTGTATATCAATAATTTATTGACTTTGTGTGATAGATTTTATCGGCGCTGATTTTGCTATCGGAAGAAACCGAAAGCCTAACTTTGCTATTTTCTAACCCACATATCTTATCACATGAAAAAATTACTTTTATTACTTGTGCTGTGCTGCATCGGAGCCGGAATTTGCTTTGAAGCGTATGCAAATCGGAAACGACCGAAAACCACGTCCGTTTATCTGGAAAAGAAAATGACGGTCAAAGGTCCGCGCAGCGTCATGCCGCCGATTAATGCGGTGCTTTCTCCGGATGGCAACACCATTACGCTTTACTCTCCGGAGAATTGCGACCGGGCATTCGTTACGATCTCCGGCAATGGAACCTATCTTACGGAAATGGTGAATTTCGGGGATCAGATTGCGACACTCGACGTGTCGGACCTCGACTGCGGGGTTTATCTGATTACCGTCGAATATGAAAACGGTACGATTTACACCGGACAGATCGAGTTTACCGAATAATTTCTTAGATTTACCTTTAAAATTATGATTATGAAACATATTTCTATCGTTTTACTGGCAGGTCTTGCGGCTGTCGCTTTTGCCTGCACGAAAGAAACGCCCCCTGAACAGACAGCACCGGAACCGCAGGAAATGGGCGTCGGGGGTGATATTGTCTGCATTGACGGCACACTGCATTTTTCATCAGGTGAAGTTTGCCTGAACACTTTGGAATCGCTGACTTCGGAAGAATCTCTGCACGCTTTCGAGAAAGCGCATAATTTCACCTCGTGGCGTTCGTTCACGGATGGTATGTTGGATGATATTATCGCCTGTGAAACTCCGGAGGAGTACCAAGCGGTTTTTGAAACCTGCGCAGGTTATCTTAAAATGGATAATGACCGCCTGATGCCTGTTATCACTTCTGTCGGTTATGCCAGCATTGCAGACATTAATGGAGTTTTTTATGTCGGTGATGTCAAACATACCGTGAACGCGGAATCCGTAACTATCGAGAGGACCGATGCAAAAACAAGGGCTGTTGAAGTTGAAGAAATAGGTTATGTTGCGCCTGTATTCGATGAAACCCAGACCAGAGGAGAGATTTCGCAGAAATATACGGATCGCCGTCGTGAAACAAAAAAGTACAAAGTTTTCTCTCGCACCAACGTATTGCGTCACTCTGCTGTGCAAGAGGTAAATGGACAGAAATACTATAACACCTCCTTTGCTATTCAGGTGCATGTTTCGGGACAAAAGAAGAAGACCCTGATAGGATGGAATACATACAATGACCGCTTTTATATTGAGAATCTGCATTGGGATTTAACCATCGCCGGGAAACGTATTTCTTTCGAAACATACAGAAATAACTATTCGAAAACGGAATCCACAAAGAACCTGTATGCGACCATCGGTTTCGGAAACGGTCAATTCAACATGACCCCTACGGAAGTACCTATGCCGAGCGGATTCAACTGCATTGTACATAGGGCACGAAGCCGTGAGATGGGTAATTGCGGAGTTGTTACAGATATTAATTGCTGCCAAGGAATTTACCTGCCGGTTCCCGAATGTATCTAACTATTCCATATCAAGGAAACAGGGACATAATTCTCTGTTTCCTTGATTATTCCACACTCTAAAATTTATTATGAAAAAGATTCTTTTCTTGCTTGCGTTTGCCATCGGATTCATTTCTTGCAACGATGAAAAACATGTTTGGAGCTTCGAGGACATGTTTTATTTCCTGCATAACGATCCATCGCAGGAGGGCTGGGTTGAACCTGTTACGAAAATAACTGTCGGACCCGGTGCGCAGGTGGATTTATTGGTTACACGCAATGCTTTTGCAGCCAAAGCTCATCCCAAACAGACGGTAAAGGTCATTGTCGAGGAGAATCTATCCACGGCAAAACCCGGCGGTGATTTCATTCTCAGCGAGCAGGTTTTCAATTTCAGGAATAAGGATGTCCTGCAACTTCCTTTACGAGTAAATATCAGCGGCGGCACGTCCGGTAAAAAAATCGTGCTACGTCTTGATTACGGCTATTATGACGAATGCAGTCCGGAAAGCCGTAAGGGAGATAAGTTGATAATTAAGGTTAAATAAACCATGCTGCGCTGCATTTCGGTATTCTTTGTAGTTTTTATCTGCTGGGCCTGCGAGGTCGATTATTCGTTCGGCGAAAAGGATTTTAAGCCCCGCGTGGTTGTCAATGCGTTGATCTCGCCGCAGGAACCCTTTGCGGTACGCCTGCATTGGAGCCGCAGCTACTCGGCCCAAAGCGGGTTTACTCCCGTTGGGGAAGCCGAAATCCGCCTGTACGAAGATAATACCGAGGTTGTGCGCTGTCCGGCCGATCCGGAGGGCACGACCCAAACAACGTTCCGGGCTGTTGCCGGGCGCTCATACCGTCTTGTTGTATCGGTCCCCGGTTATGGAGAGTTATCTGCCCGGACGACGATTCCCGAAGCGCCCGCAGCCCGCATATCGTTCGCGCACCAAAAGGGATGGTATCGGCATTTCGACATGACGGACCTTACTGCAGGCGTGGATGCCAAAGCTATCTGGCTCCGGGGTACGGAACGGGACAATAACGGAGAAAAAGATATATATGCGTTCTATACGACTTCTGTATTTGTCGATCAGGTGAACGGCGCGAACGACGCCTACGAATCCGACGAAAAAGGAAGCACCATAGATTTCGAATATTTTCTGCGTGTCGCCCGCGAAAATCTCAGCGCAGCATTCCCGCTCCGCTTCTCGGTTTTCGGAGCCGTTGAAAACAGGCACACATTTCAGATTATTGCGGCGTCCGATACCTACGACCGCTATATGCGCTCCCGATATAAACATGAGCTGAATACGGGGGAAAGTGCGCAGGAAAATCCCTTTATCGAGCAGATCACGGTCTACTCGAACATCGACAACGGTATCGGCATCTTCGCCGGATATAACTATTACACGACGCCCGAATTATGAGGAAACTGCTCGCAGGCTGTCTGGCGCTTTGCATTCCCGCCTTACTTACGGCGCAAACTCCCGCCGACAGCATTTCACGCACCGAAGCGATAGATTCGGTAGTCGTCACCGCCCGCAGGCCGTTGATGGTCTACAAGCAGACGGGTAATATCGCCGTGGACATCGAGCAGCTTAAATACGCTCCGCTGTTCGCGGGCGAAAAAGACATATTCAAATTCCTGCAACTGCTTCCGGGCGTATCGGCCGGAAAGGACGGCATGTCGGGGCTGCTGGTACGCGGCGGCAGCAACGACCAAACATTAATTCTTTACGACGACGTACCGATTTACAATCAGGCGCATGCCTACGGCATCCTCTCGATATTCAGCGGCGAAACGGTCCAATCGGCCGAGGTGTCGAAAGGCTTCATATCACCCGCCTACGGGTCCCGGCTTTCGGCCTTGACGCAGATTCGCACACGCGAGGGCGACCGACTGAATCACCGCCAGTCGCTCACGGTGGGAACCTTGTCGTTGGCCGGGACCCTCGACGGGCCTATCAAACGCGATAAGGGTTCCTACCTCATTTCGGCCCGCTACTTCTTTCCCGAAGCGGTGCTTGCAATCGCCGATAACGATATACGATACGGTTTCAACGATATAACGGGGAAACTGACTTATGACATTCACCGGAATCATACGCTTTCGCTGGGCGTCTATTCGGGCGACGACCACATGAAGAACAAGGAAGATCACGCAGAAAACGGGTTCGGCTGGGGCAATACTACGGCATCCCTGCGGCTGGAATCGCGTTGGAATGATAATCTGCGCTCCTCGGTGGTGGCCTACTATACCTACCTGCAAAACCGTCAGGAAACAGAATTTAAAGACGACGGTTTCAGTAATTGGGGCAAAACGACTTTCAAAACCCACGAGTTCGGAGCACGCATGACGTTCGACCAACGGCTTTCGCGTGTCTGGTCGCTGGAATACGGGGCTACGTTTTCGCACCAGCGGTTCGAACCGATGCACACAAAAAGCATCATCAACGGACAGCACAAGGACCGCGGCTATTCTTCCGAGCTGCTTGTTTCGGGGGCGCTGTTCCTGAACAACCGCTTTCAATGGGGCGGCTGGCGGGCCGACGTGGGCGTGCGGGGCGCGGCCTATGACAATTCGGAGCAGACAAGATATGCAGTAGAGCCGCGTGCGCAGCTATCCTATGATTTTGGCCGCGACAATTCGGTCTGGCTTTCGGGGACGATAAATTCTCAGGCGCTTGTTCAATTCAACCGCTATTACTACTCGATGCCGATTGACTTCTGGACTCCGTTTCGGGACGGCAGGTTACAACACGCATGGCAGGTATCGCTCGGAGGTCGTGCGAAGCTGCACGAAAACCTGACCCTTTCGGTAGAGGGCTATTATAAACGAATGCGCAACCTGCCGCTGATCTACGACAGCGACGATTTTCTGCTGAATAACGGTGGATTCATCTACGGTACGGGACGAGCGTTCGGCATTGAAGCAATGCTCCAGTACCAGACCGAACGCCTGAGCCTGACGGCTTCCTATACCTATACCGATTCCCGCCGCCGCTCGGACGGCGTAACCTACCCGTTTGAGTATGACGTACCGCACGATTTCAATGCGTTCGTCAGCTACGACGTGGTGAAGCGGCCGGGCCGAAAACATACCTTTTCACTCAATGTTGCATGGCGTTCCGGGCTTCCGTATCGCCTGACGAACGAAAGCTATCCGGATACGGACGGTAATCCGATCATCGGCATTACGGCCTATCCCACGATGCGGATGCGCAACTATTTCCGCGCCGATGTCAGCTACAACATGGAGCGCCGCAAGCGCAACGGCGTGCGCAACTGGCAGTTCTCGATCATCAACGCCACATGGCACAAAAACCCCGTGAGCATTTACCCTTACCGGGGCAGCTATAAGGCAACGGTGCTGATACCTATCATGCCGTCGGTTTCATATACCCGCACGTTCGGAAAATGATCGTGTCCACAATATTCAAAACGCCAATTTCCAAACCTCAAAATAACTTTTAACCCTTAAAATTTTGTCTTATGAAAAAAAACGATCTTCACCATTCTGTTTGTTCTTTCAGTTACGATTAACTGCTTGGCCCAAATGACCTACAAGGACGGCAAACTCACCGTAGGACGAGGTATGTATAAAACCTATACGACGAGTTGGGCGGGATGGGCGCACTATTGGGGGGGGGCCACGGACCAGAACGGTATCAAAATGCACATTCATGCAGCCGATCCCCGTATGTCTACTACAACCAATAAACTTGTGTTTTTGGATAGCGACAGGTCCTTGTATATCGACCTTTATTGCCGCACGATGTATCAGACTTCGGATGAAAAACTGAAAACCAATATTCGCTCATTGAAAACGACACCCGTTTCCCGGTCTGCTTTTTCCATTAACATAGCGCCTGCACAATCTAACCCGTCAACGAATATGGTGCTGAAATTGAATCCCGTGAAATATCATTGGAGGGATGAAAGCGAATACGAAAGATTCAATATTCGTCCCGTGCAAAGCGGTGTGGAGGAATACGGTTTTTTGGCGCAGGAATTAGAAGCTATCATTCCCGGAGCAGTCGCCATGACAGAAGAGGGTGACCGTCTTGTCAATTATTCCGCCCTTATCCCGATTCTGACGGGCGCCATTCAGGAATTAACCGCGCGCGTCGCTGCATTGGAAAGTCAATTAAAAGCTGCCGGGAAATAGGAAATCATTGAATTTTGACGGAATTACATAAAACTGTTTTATGAAGAAAATATATTCGGTGATATTATTATTGGCAGTGATGCTGTCCTCTTGTACCAAAGACGAAACAGACATTATGACCGATGATAATTCCAACGCGCCGGCACTCGCAAAAACCCGTTCGGATGGAAGTGATATGGTAGAATATGAACTTTTACCGAATCCGTACACGGTTGATGTCATACAGGGAGTTTACGATTCGTATAATGTTTCTAAAACTATTGAACCGACGGATTTGTACGTCAGATTCTTACCGCAGGACAGTTTACAACTTATTGCCCTGAAAAACGATTATGACCTCGAACTGTTCGACTATCCGCTCAATATCGAACTTCCGGAAGATGCGGTTTATCAAGACACGACTATTCCGGAGGGTAGTTTTACTTGGTTGTATACAACCGTAAAGCCAGACTTCGCATTTCCCAAAGAAATACCTTATGAGGTGATTGAAGAATGCTATATTCCGGCAGAAGATGAAACAATCTCACCCACTCGCGGGGGTATTATAAATGTGGAGGAAGCTGCTTTTTTAAGTCTTGGCTACCCCCTTGAAGAACAGGAACCGGAAACTCGCGGAAAACGCAGACCGGAGGGAACTATCAGAGTTTATGATGATTATGCAGGTACTTTTGTTCCGGTAAAAGGAGTTAAAATCAGATGCCATAGATTTATTAAATGGTCTACGACATTTACGGACGAAAGCGGCCATTATACAATGGACAGCAAATTCAGATTCGGACCGCATTACGCGATTGTTTTTGACAACAGGAAAGGTTTTGACATCTGGGGTAATTGGGGGCCGATTGCACGGGCCAATCTTAATATGGGGTGGCATAGTAACCGAGGACACTCACGCGATATAAATGCTGGAAGTTTTGCTTGGGATTGGGCGGCTGTTAATAATGCAACCTACGATTACTATAAAATGTGCGAGGAAACAGGAATTGCCAAACCGCCCCGTAATCTTAAAATTTGGGTTTTCAAACGCTGGACGACATCCTCGACACCTATGTTGCGCCGAATCGTACATCCTATTGGGTATAACGGTAATTCATCGTGGAAAAACTTTTTTATCAATATCGGTTACGGTACTCTTGCAACGGTGCTGAATCAAATGCTAAAAAAGGTTCTACCTGATATTACGATAGGAACAGGTGGACACTCTTACCGGAAGGTTTATGACGTTGTAAATCACGAGTTGTCCCACGCCAGTCATTTCAGTCAAGTAGGAAGTGCGCATTGGGCGAAGTATATCAGCTATATTATGACATACGGTTCTTATGGAAACGGGACGGGTAAGAATGCAGAACTTTGTGGAATTGGTGAAATGTGGGGTTACTCAATGGGGCATATTCAGGAACACGAATACTATAAGGAATCAATCGTAAATCGGGTGTACTATTTTGGAAGTCCGAGCGGTTGGATAAAACCCCACGTGGTCTGGGATTTATGCAGAAAAAGTATCTTGACGAAGAAGCAGATATATGATTGCTTGGTCGTAGGGGTCGATACCTATGACAGATTAGTCGCAAAAATGTACGAAAAATATCCCGAAAAGGCTGATGAGATCGAAAAGGCATTTACGGACAATGGTATTACCCCGAATGTCCCCAAACCTGATACCGGAGATTTGACGCATGATGCCTTTTATACCGACAAAACGGTTTCTTCGTCTTTCATTTTTTCAGGGAATAATATTCTTACGCGGAATGTTACTGTAACGAATAGTGCGAAACTGACCTTTCGGGCCAACAAGTCCGTTACTATAAACTCTCCGTTTACAATTAATCAAGGAGCGCAGCTTGAAATGACCTGTGGTAACTGACAATTATTTTAAGACATCTATATACTTCAATGTACCAAACTGAAAATAGGATGTCTTATATGCAAATATAGGTTTTTTCTTTGAAAATCCATATTCAAGGCAAAATACAAGTCATTCAAAGTCAGCCACAATGGTTGGCTTTTTTCATTTTCTTTGAAAATTTTTCCGAAAATAGTGCAAAATCGGGCTTCGTGTGGTAATATAATCATATATAATCCAAATTCATGACTTATTAGTCAAAACGGGTGCTGAAACGCCTCAAAAACAGGAAAACGCCACGCTATAGGTCAAAACGGGTGCCGATAGCGTGGCATTCTATTTGATTTTCAGTATATTTTGGCATTTGAAAATATAGAAATTGCATTATGAACAAAAAAATGCCCGACATGCAATTCCCCCATTGTAAAGAAGGACGGAAAACGCAAAAGCGTCCAACGATACAAGTGCATGGTTTGTGGACGCCGCTTCAGCGGCGGGCGTGATTTTACAAAAGAAGACATCTGGGAGATGTACCTGCACGGCAAGCAGACAATAGCCCAGATCAGTGAAACTACAGGTCTCAGTGCTTCGACCGTGACACGTCGGCTTGCCTCCATTTCGTTCAGCTGGGAACAGCCTAGGATCAAAGGAAGCGGTGTGATACATCTCGACGCCACGTATTTTGGGCGCAATACAGGAGTGCTGCTGGCTCTGGAAAGCGGAAGCGGCAGACTTCTTTACATGAAGCATATCGCCCACGAGCACATCAGTGATTACGAGGACGCTGTGAAACATATAGTAGGATGCGGGTATGCCATTCAGGGGATTGTCATTGATGGTTTTCAAAAGCTGTTTACCGTCCTTTCGGAATACAGAATACAGATGTGCCAGTTCCACATGGTGGCGATAATAAGAAGAAAACTGACCAAGAATCCGCAACTTGAGGCAGGAAAGGAGTTATTGGATCTTGCATACCGTCTAAAAGACATGAATGAAAGTGCATTCGTCAGTGCATTTGAGAAATGGAAGAGGAAATGGCATGACTTCCTGAAAGAAAAGACGGTCAACGAGATTACCGGACGCACGATATATACCCATCAACGGCTCAGATCTGCCATGGTCAGCATATCGACCTACCTTCCTTTTTTGTTTACATACGAGAAAGTCAGAGGTATGCCCAACACAAACAATATGATCGAAGGCACATTCACCGACATGAAGAAAGCCTTGCGGAATCATCCGGGAATGATTGAGGAAAACCGCAAGCGGATGATGAACGGGTTTTTCTTGGCATATGCCAAATTGCATAATGAAAAAGGAGACAACCGCTAAGGCCATCTCCTGAATCGCATTATGCATATTGGACGGCTTTATTCCTGGCGGAGGTGCTCCCCAGCAGAGCTCCGTTACGCTTTAAGCCGCAATGCAAAATAACAAAATACAGATGAATCCACCAAAAACGGGTGCCATTTTCAGCACCCGTTTTGACCTATAGAGCGAAAGCGCTCGCATCAAATATGTGTTCAAAAGTTTTGAATGGTCATATCATACTGACAGACACCAGTATTACAACGATTTTAGCACCCGAAATGACCTATACGCCAAATTCATTGGGATTCATTTAATCCAAACCGGAATTGGATTCGATTTACCAAATGCCACAATGATAAGGTCGCTGATAGATTTATTGAGAAACTTGCAATCCGAGGAGGATTGTAGGCTTTTCTTGGAAAATATCAGGTGGCATGGTGTTCCGGTTTGTCCTCATTGTGGCAGTAAGTCGGAAGAACATTACAAACTGACCAATGGCGGTGTATTCCGAGGGCTATACAAATGCAAGGATTGCCGGGAACGATTTACCGTAACGGTAGGAACCATGTTCGAGGGTTCGCATATTCCTTTGCAGAAATGGTTTATAGCGATATACGTATTCTTGGCTCATAAGAAAGGCATAAGCAGTACCCAATTGCATAAAGATATTGCAGTTACGCAGAAAACTGCTTGGTTTATGTTGAGTCGGATACGTTATAGCATCAGATATAATGCGGATATTGACTTTGGCGATATTACGCAGGTCGATGAAACGTATATCGGAGGCAAGAACAAGAATCGGAATGCAGGCAAACGGTTGAAGAATACAAGAGGCCGTAGTCTTAAATTGAAAGCACCTGTAATGGGTCTGTTATCCGATGGAAAAGTCTATGTAGAGCCTATTCCGAAAGCCAGCAAATGGATATTGCATGGTGTGATAAATTCACTTGTGCCGAAAGGAACTACTGTTGTTACCGACGGCTGGTATGGCTACAAGGGTTTGTCGGAAAATTATGTGCATAAAGTAGTAGACCACCATAGAGGAGAATATGTCAAAGGCGGTTATCATACAAATTCGATTGAAGGTTTTTGGAGCCAACTGAAACGTGGCATAATAGGAGTTTATCATTTGGTTACTCGGAAACATTTGGAATTGTACTGCGATGAATTTGCATACCGATATAATACGAGGAATTTGACGGATGGGGAAAGATTCAGCCAATTCCTGTCCTTTGCCAAAAACCGATTAAGATACCAGATGTTGATATTGTAATTGTCAATGTGCATATATACATATACCAAACAAAAACATAGAATGATATGAATGTAACGACACTTTGGTATTGGGCACAGAATGCAGCCAAGACGAAAAAAACTGTGGATGTAATTATTGTCGGAACAAAGGGCACGATTGTAAAAACTGGAAAACACGGTAAAATTGACCCAGTAGGGACGGATGAAATTGACCCGGTAAAAACGGCTTAAATTGACCACCTTAAAACGGTCGAAAGTGATCCATCTAAAACGGAGCAAGCTGCCCCAGTCAGTAATTTGAGTAAAAAGTAGTTGTTCAGAGGTTTAAAAGGAGTTGGATTTTGTTAGCTTGACTATCAAAAGCAAACCAAAATCCAGAGACTATGCCTAACAGACCTTTGAAAATGAATAAATTACGCACGATCATTCGATTGTACACCGATCGCGTTGGTTTAAGGGCTATCGCCGAGATGGCCCGCACTTCGCGCAACACGGTAAAAAAGTATGTCAACAAGTGGAACACCCTCAGCCTTACCTATAAGGAGTTCCTTTCCAAGAGCGATGCCGAGCTTTACGCTCTGTTCTGCATCGAGGAGACTCCGGTGGAGTCCAATCCCCGTATAGACGCCCTTGAGGCTTTTCTTCCTTCTGCCAGCAAAGAGATGGGGCGTAAGGGTATGACCAGCCACAAGCAATGGGAGCGTTATCGCGCAGCCCATCCGGACGGTTACAGTCTGACGCAGTTCCGTGTCGCCTTGCGTCGCTACGAACGCATCAGCAACCCGTCGATGCGTATGGAGCATAAGGCAGGGGATAAGTTGTTCGTGGACTATACGGGCAGCAAGCTGTGGATCTACCCTCCGGGTGAACAACCCCGCGAAGTGGAGGTGTTCGTGGCGATCCTGGGATGCAGTCTGCTGACCTATGTGGAAGCTGTCGAGAGTCAGCGCAAGGAAGACTTTATCTCGGCCTGCGAGAACGCCTTTTATTATTATGGCGGCGTACCCAAAGCTATCGTTCCGGATAACCTGAAGAGCGCGGTTACGAAAGCCAGCCGTTATGAAGCGATTCTGAACACGGAGTTCGAGCGGTTCGGCGAACACTATGGCGTGACGGTATATCCTACCCGGGCCCGCAGTCCCAAGGATAAGGCCCATGTCGAGAATGCGGTTAAGCTTACCTACAAGGATATCTTTACTGTCATCGAGCCGTTACACTGTCCCGATCTGCGGTCACTTAACATAGCTATCCGTGCGGCTCTTGAGAAACATAACAACCAGAACCGTCCGCGGCGCAACTACTCCCGTCGGGATTACTTCGAGGATGTAGAACAGGAAGCTCTCGGGCCTCTGAACCCGATCCGTTACCAGATGAAGAAGCATATCGTCACTACGGTCGATAAATACGGTTATGCGCGCCTACACGAAGACATCCACTACTACAGCGTTCCACACACCTACATCGGCAAGAAAGTACAGTTGTCCTATACGGTGGCCGACGTGGAGATCCGCTACAACTACGACATCATAGCCCATCATACCCGCGACCGCCATAACTACCGCTACACTACCGTTACCGAACACCTTTGTCCAAAGCATCGCGCGGTGATGGAGTGGTCGCCGGAGCGGTTCCTCCAGCAGGCTGCCGCCATACATGAAGACGTGGAGCATTATATCCGCAGGATACTGGAGAAGACCCGCTATCAGGATCAGGCCAACAAGATATGTTCGGGCATCCTGAACTTCGCCCGTAAAGTGGGGCCCGACCGTCTGGCAGCGGCCTGCCGACTGGCCGACAGTTACGGCAAGTACAGTTTCCGGGAGATACAGGATATACTTCAGAATAAATCCGAGGCGATAGACCTTCCGGAGGAGCCTGCCGATATGCCTGAACACGAGAACATCAGAGGCAAAGAGTACTATAAATAAATACTTAATCCATAAAACTATGAACAATCAGACATTAGAGAAACTGCGCCAGATGCGCCTCTTTGGTATGCACGACGCTTTTAAGACCTCGCTGGAGAACACTATCAAAGAGAAGATGACCCAGGACCAGTTCGTATCGCACCTGGTTCACAGTGAATGGGACAACCGCAAGAACCGAGCTGTTGAACGGGCTGTCAGAGCCGCCCAGTTCCGTTACAACGCCACCCTGGATGATGTCGACTATACCTTCGAGCGGGGTCTCGACCGTAATCAGGTCGAGCGGCTTGCCGCTATGGAGTTCGTGCGCGACCACAAAGACCTTATCATTACCGGACCGACAGGAACGGGCAAGAGTTATCTGGCCACCGCGCTCGGCTATAAGGCCTGCCAGGACGGTTTCCGAGTAATGTATGCAAGCACGGCCAAACTAATGAGCCAGCTCAAAATATCCAAGGCCAAAGGCACGATACTGGCCGACCTGAAGCGTATCGAACGCGTAGACCTGATGATCCTGGACGACTTCTGCATGCAGCCGCTCGACGCCCAATCGCGCGGCATACTGATGGACATCATCGAAGACCGGCATCAAAGGCGCTCGACCATGATAACCTCGCAGATCCCCGTAAAGGACTGGTACGACGTGATCGGCGAGAAAACCATCGCCGACGCCGTACTCGACCGCATCGTACACCACTCGCTGCGCGTTGAACTGTTCGGCGAGTCGATAAGGAAAAGAAAATCTAAATCTGAAAATGCCTATGGATAGACGCCTGCAGCTGCAAAACTACTCTTTTGTTCTTTTAGAACAAATAGTTATATTTGCAGTGTTGGTCGACACAATCCCGACCGTTTTATGGGCGAGAACTAAGTGGGGTTCTCGCATAAAATCGGGACGAAAGACCTACAAAAAAAAGTTGTTTAACCCGGGCAAAATCATATCCTTTTAGACCCTAATCCGGACAACAACTTTGAACTCTTTTTACGCTTCAACTTTTGGGGGTCATCTTCCTCCGTTTTTTAGGGGTCACTTTAACCGTTTTTTCCATAAAAACGACCGTACAACCGAAATGATTGCTGAAATTCCGATTTTGCAATATCATCTGAAATGACTACTTTTAATGTCGATTTATACAAACCTTAAAAAACGCAGTTATGATTAAAAAGATGATTTGCATTGCGGTATGTGCTTGGATGTGTGCATCCTGCGAGAAAAATGACGGGGGGGGGATTTGATGAGCCGGTAGAACCACCTATTGAAAAGCCGGAAGAACCGACTACTCCGCCGTTGACCGAAGATTTAAGAACAATTAAAATCGAAGAAAACATTATGGCAGTAGTTGGTACAAATGGTTGGAATGCCATTGCATATGGTAATGGAAAATACGTAGCTGTTGGTGCGAATGGATATGTAACAACGTCAACCGATGGCGTGAATTGGACAACGCCGAAACAAATAGCAGGTTCTTCTTATACATGGAATGGAATTATATATGCGAATGGAAAATTTGTTGTCTGTGGCCAATATAGTTATATCGCAGTATCCACTGATGGTACAAATTGGACAACTTATAAAGTAGATTCCTCTGCTACATATAATTGGGCTGATATTGCATACGGTAATAGTAAATTCGTAGTGGTTGGTAGTAGTGGCCGTATATCAACCTCCGCCAATGGGACAAGTTGGACAACGCCGAAATGGTTTGATTCAAGTCACGGTTTGTTGTCAATTGCGTATGGCAATGGCAGGTTTGTTACAATGGGCAATGGTAGTACATATATTGGAGTGTCTACTGATGGTACAACTTGGTCAAAATATGCAGTACCGTCGAGTATGCTTATAGGATATGGAATGGCGTTTGGCAATGGTAAATTCGTATGTAGTAGTTCTAACGGGCATATTTTTACATCCAATGATGGACAAACTTGGACAAAATTCACCACAGATGTTAATGGTAATTGGATGGATGTCATATATAATGGTGAAATGTTTATTGCTGTCGGCCGTTCTTGGAATAATAGTTATTCCAAATATGTTAATATGATAACAACATCAATAGATGGTGAAACATGGACACCCACAGAAATAGTTAAAGATGAAAATGGAGGCATTATAACAACTGTTCCAAGTGGAATAATTGCTGTGCCAGCAAAATAGCCAGTTTTAATGGTGGAATATATAAGAAGCGACCTAATGATTTGGGTCGCTTTTATTGTATAAATACTTAAAATTCTTACTTTTGCATATAGATCATCGTATGCTTAGGTTGGTACATTAAAGTATATAGATGTCTATTTTAAATGTTCAGGGAATAATCCCTGAACATTTATATCTTTGTAATAAATTAAAGACAAGTAACTTACAAATGCCATGAAAAAGATTGCTTTCATATTTGCGATTACACTAATTAGCATATCATGCGACCCGAAGAAATGGGTGGCTACACATGCAACTTCATGGTATGCAAAAAACAATACCGATCAGATTCTAATTATTACTACGTCACCGTTCATTGATACTGATGCTGTTGTTGACCCCGGAGATTCGGTATTAGTTCATAGCTTCAATCCGTTTCAATATTTAGGAGAACCCACTTTTGACACATTTTACGATGCGTGGAACGGTAAGCCGGAACAAGAATGGTGTATAAGTATCTGTTCCAAAGATGGCCAATTACTGAAAATATGGAAATATATAGACCGGAACGCAGAGGGCAGACAATTCTTCAATGAATCTTTTTGGCGGCTATATACGAAAAAATATAGTCATAGCGATCAATTAAACTTCTCGTGGGTTTTTAATATTCTCCCGGAGGACATTGCTCTTTTGTAGCTCCTCCGTTGATGACGCACACTTCACATTAGCAACAGGCCGGAATAAATGTTCCGGCCTGTTCATTTAGCGTGATATAGTCCTTTTACGCCGTGGCTTTCGCTTGCGCGAAAGGTTGCGGCGCATGGCTTCGAACTCCTCCTGCGACATGGGACCGTCCTCGGTGATCTGTCCCAGCAGGTCGCCCGCGGCAAGGAACAGGCTTTCGCCGATGCCGTGGGGTGCAGGCTGCGCCGGGTGCGGCTGCGGGGATAATCCGCGCGGTTCCGTGCGGATCTTCTCCGTCTGCCGCGGAGGTGTCGGGGCGGGCTTCGGCGGCTGTTCCGCCGCCGGAGCTGCGGGCGGCACGGCATGCGGCCGTGCGGTTGTTTCGGGCCGTTGCGCTTCGGGTTTCTGCGGCGTCTGCTGGCGAAGCGTTGCCGGAGCTGGAGCCGGGGCCGAGAGTTTCGGCAGCAGCGATGCCCGGTCCGCACGGGGATTATTGAACAACTCCTGAAATACATTCGCCGAATAACTCTTACCGAGCCGGGAGCCGTTCAGCACGGTTTTCGTCCGGTGGTCTACGAACGTCGCGCCCGTGATACGGCCTGCGGCGTTTTGCCGGAAAACGGCGTCGATGCCGTCGGCTTTCAGCAGGCGCACGAACTCGTCTTGCGTCCGGGCGCGGTGCATGGCGCGGGCCACGGTTCCACGAATGGGACCCTTAATTTGCTCGGATTTGATGTCGGCGTCGTTTCTGGCGATCTGCTTTTGCAGGAACTTGTAGCCGCCTTTGGGGGTCAGGGCCGAGGATTTGATCGGTGTGCCGACCCACTTGCCCTGTTCGTCGGTCGCGGTGTAGACGATGCCGTTCCACCGCTTGCCGTCGGCTTCGCCCTTGCGTTCCTCCAGATCGACATTATAGAGGTTCAGCAGGGTTCGGAACTCGGTGATCGAGCCGAACCTATATTGCTCGGCCAGAAGCCACACGGTGGACTTCATCTGCTGTTTGAGGTTGTCGCGTCCGTACTCGACCCGGCGGGCCGTGTCGAACTCCCGCTGCTCATCGCCTTTGACGGCGGGCCGCAAGCCGTATCTGCGTTCGATGGATTGCAACGCATCCACGGAACGGCGGCGTTCGAAATTATGGTCGAGTTTACGACCATATTCATCAATCCGCACCGATACGATATGTATATGCTCGCGGTCGATGTCGCGGTGTTTGAATACATAGTAGGGCTGGTCGCCGAAGCCCATGCGCTCCATGTACTCGCGGGCAATCTCCGTAAGTTGGGCATCGGTCAGACAGTCGGTGATGGCTGGATTCAGCGATACGTGGAATACGGGATTTTTTGTGCGGCGATTTACGGCCAGATAGGGCGCGAAACTTTGCATTGCATCCGTGAGGTTGAAACGGTCGGGGCGCTCCATATCTATTACCCGATTGCATAGCAGCAGATCGGCTTCCCCGCAGTTCACCTTGTCGGCGTTGTATTTTAAAACGCCTGATAAGTTGCTGCCGGAGGTTATTCGTGCGACCATTTGGATTTCAATTCACGGGTAAGGTCGATAACCTGCTGTTCAAGAGCGGTTAGTTCGCGTGTAGACTTTTCCAGCCGTGACAATAAAGCCACGGCCCGGCGGTCGTTGAAATTGGTGTGGATAGCTTTGACGGTCTGATTGTAATTGACCCCGACGGCCCGGATTTGCGCAAGAACGGAGGTTAGGCGGGCATAGTAATCCTGCGCGGTTTTGTCAATTTTGACAACGTGAAAGGTTCAGCCGAAAATACGACCGACGATGAATTTCGATTTGTTCGGTTCCCCGGCTTTAAGCATCATGTTTTCGAATTGCATCTGCTGTTGTTCGTCCAAACGGAACGTGTGGCGGTAAATCTTCCCTCCCGCCAATAGGGTTTCTTTCTTGGGCTTTGCCATGTTTAAAAAAATCTAAGGTTTATGCGACTTGGGAGCATAACCTACTCGGACTTCCGGTTTTAACTTTTCGTCGGACAAACCGCAGTTTGTCGGACAAAAGTACATCTTGCTATTTGCTCTACGCAAATAAAATCCGTCCCCACGGGACAAAAAGGAGTTGCCGCGGGCAACGACTTTCCATCCTAAAACCTGTATACCGAATTGGTAATCCTCCCGCTGCAAAGGTAAGGACTTTTTCGGCTCGTGGTACGGGCCAATTAGGGCGAACGAGGTAGAACGAGGGCGTAAAGGGTATCTTTTCGAGGATTTCACCCTTTTATTTGTGCCGGGTTCTGGCAGTAATAGCATTAAAATATTGCAAGGCATAGGGTCGAGCAAGACGCAAGAGCCGGAAAGATGCCGGGTTCTGTGAGACGCAGGGTCGGGCAGGATGCAAGAGCCGGAAAGATGCCGGGTTCTGTGAGACGCAGGGGCGGGCAGGATGCAAGAGCCGGAAAGATGCCGGGTTCTGTGAGACGCAGGGTCGGGCAAGATGCAAGAGCCGGAAAGATGCCGGGTTCTGTGAGACGCAGGGTCGGGCAGGATGCAAGAGCCGGAAAGATGCCGGGTTCTGTGAGACGCAGGGGCGGGCAAGATGCAAGAGCCGGAAAGATGCCGGGTTTTGTAAGACGCAGGGTCGGGCAAGACGTAAGAGCCGGAAAGATGCCGGGTTTTGTAAGACGCAGGGTCAGGCAAGACGCAAGAGCCGAAAAGATGCCGGGGCGGGAAGATTCAGAAACGGCTAAAACGTGAAACAAACAGAATTTAACCAAAATAAAATTATGGACAAGAAACCTATTTCTATTTCATTCGCCAACCAAAAAGGCGGCATTGGAAAATCGACCCTTACGATTCTGGCCGCTTCTTGGCTGCGTTACGTTCGGGGCCTGAATGTGCTGGTCGTGGATTGCGACTTTCCACAAAACAGTATCGTCGAATTGCGGGAGCGCGAAAAAAAGGCTGTTATGAAAAACGATGCCTACAAGCTCATGCTCCAGCGACAATTCGAACGGCTCCAAAAGAAAGCCTACCCGGTGATCCGCTCAACGCCGGAAAACGCAGAGAACGACGTGCAGGTATTCCTCACCAGCGAATCGGAACCCTATGACGTGGTGCTTTATGATCTGCCGGGCACTATGGGCACAAAGGGCGTAATCTATACGATTTCGTTGCTGAACTATCTCTTTATCCCTATGCGGGCCGACCGTCTTGTGATGCAAAGTACGCTGAACTTCGCACAGACGGTTTACGATAAATTCGTCGGAAACCCGGCCACGAACATTCAAGAGGTATTTCTGTTCTGGAACATGGAGGACCGCCGCGAAAAGACCAACATCTATGACCTCTACGAAAGGATGCTGGGAACGCTCGATATGAAAGTTTACACGTCGCGGATTCAAATGCGTTCGAAGTTCAGCCGGGAGTTGGCTGACACGGACGGCACGGTGTACCGCTCGACGCTATTTCGCTCGGACGGGACTTTCCTCCGCGAAAGCGGTATGGCCGCTCTGATGGATGAAATATGTACTACAATCGGCATATAAGCTATGGCAAAGAAAAAAGGACGCTATGAGCCGATTGACGAGGATATGATTCGCAACCTGATCGGCGGAGTGGATGCACCGCCGCGGTTGGTTCCGAAACAAGTGCCAACGGCTCCCCCACCGGAAACTCCCCCACCGGAAATTCAGACGGAATCCCAAATCACACGGTCCGTTAGGCAATCCGAAACAAACACAGGACATAATAAAGGTAAAGATCGCGGAAACGAATACAAACGTACTTTCTTGTGTCCTCAAAACTGCTTACCGGACACCTCTTGCCGGATAAAACGGAGTACACGGGAAAAATTGGCATGGATTGTCCGGATGCTCGGACCTAATGATATGTCCGTGAAAGCCTATGTAAATAATATTTTGGACAATCATCTGGAACAATACCGGGACGAGATAAACGAACTAATTGAAACCACAAAAAAATTTAAGTTATGACGAAAAAACACATGAACAAACGAATGCGGCGGGGACTGCTGCGAATCGCCTTTTTCACGGGACGCAAAGAGAAGCGTCCGCCCGATACGCGGGACGAGGGCTGTACCTGCGTCCGGATGCAGGTGGAACACAACGTCCCGGAATATGCTGCGAAATTCCTACGTCCGCACAACCTGAAAAACCGGGTTTCGGTCTACATGGAGCGAGAGGTGCGGGATGCCTTGCAGGTTATCGTGAAGCGTATCGGCGGCAGGGAACTTACCACCGCCGGATATATCGACAATATCCTGCGTGAACACCTGGAAGCGCACAAGTCGGACATTAACGAAATCAGCCGCCGCCATGCCGATATACTTTAAGGCAATGCTTGCCTGCTGACTGCTTTATTCGGTCTATCTGTTTTTAGACCGCTACGTGTACCGGGGACGTTTGAACTACCTGCTTTTCGGGCGTCGGGTGGAAAAGGTGAAACGCTGGCTGCATCGTATTACCGCCCCTCCCGCTCCGGCGGCGAAGCCGGAACCGGAACCGGAAGCCGGGCCGACGGAAGATATTGCGTTACACCGGAGTTATCAGTACGATCCGCCGCCTGCAACTGAACCGGAACCGACACCGCCTCCGGAGCCTGCGAAACCACCGGAAGCGGAAGCGCCGCCGACTGCGACCCCGGAAGCTGACGCTCCGGATGATTCGGCTCCTGCCGTTTCGCACCCGACACCGCCTCCGGAGGGCGACAATTACAACGAGGACGAGGAATATATGCGGCACATGGCAAATACGGACGAGGGGCCGCAGCCGGGGGCTGTCGATGCTGACGACCTGCTGGTTCTGCTCTCGGTTTTCTCGAAAGGCAAGAGTGCCACGCCGCAGGAGATCGCCACGGCACGGCGGGCCATGCGGGCCGTTTCGGGTTCGCAGATCGAGCAGTCGATTTTAGACCAGTTGAACGGCAAAGACGGCTATGTTGCGGTCATGCTCGACATGATTACAAAGGACCTGCACGCGGAGGACGATACACCCCCGCGGGAGAATAAAAAATCTGACCGGGCTTTTCGTCTGGAAGATTTTGTATAACGGATGTCTAACTTAAACCAAATGCCTATGAGAAAGGATTTTTTTGATTCCGGCTGACGACGGAAGTGCCGTTTATGAACGGCGAAAATACGTCAGATAACATTTTCCATAATTCGCTGCCGGCCGTCATGGGCGGTCGGCAGTTTTTCACCGAAACGAAAACAAATTATCTATGAAAAGTAAAAACAGAAAATTTATGAATACTCCGCTTAATCCGGCCCGGCCTCCGTACCGCAAACGTCTTACCGCTCTGTTCTTCGCGGCTTGGGGCATGCTGTGAACGTTGGCAGCTTCGGCGCAGACGGGCGACGGCTCGGCGGGCATCCGTCAGGCTGCGCAAATGGTAAACGGCTACTTCGAACCTGCCGTGAAGCTGATTTACGCAATCGGGGCCGTCGTGGGGCTGATCGGGGCCGTAAAGGTCTACGGCAAATTCTCGTCCGGCGACCCGGACACGGCAAAAACCTGTGCCAGTTGGATGGGTGCGTGCGTCTTTCTGATCGTCTGCGCTACGGTCTTAAAATCATTTTTCGGCACAACGTATTAGTATATGGCAACATTCGAAATTCATAAGGGCGTGGATGCGCCCGTCGAATTTAAGGGGCTGAAAAGTCAGTACTTGTTCATCTGTGCCGGGGGCCTGATCGGGTCCTTTCTGCTGCTCGTCATTCTGTATATGAGCGGCGTGGGACAATTAACCTGTCTGTTCGTCGGGGGTGCGCTGTGCGGCGGTACGGTGATGCTCACTTACCGCCTGAATGAGAAATACGGGACCTACGGGCTTATGAAAGCATTGGCCGTAAAACTGCATCCCCGCCGTATCACCAACCGCCGCCGCGTGCAGCGCCTAATCCGCATGGGCCATGTATAGCACGCTGAAAACTACCACGCTGGAGCGGAAATTTCCGCTGCTGGCCGTCGAACAGGGCTGCATCGTCAGCAAGGAAGCCGACATTACAGTAGCGTTTCGTGTCGAATTGCCGGAACTGTTCACCGTTACAGGAGAGGATTACGAAGCCATGCACGCGACATGAGCAAAGGCAATCCGTGTGCTGCCGGATTTTACGGTCGTGCATAAACAGGACTGGTTTATCTCCGAGCGGTATGTACCCCAGATTTCGGAGGACATGAGTTTTTTAAGCCGCAGCTATGAACGGCATTTCAACGAACGTCCGTACCTGAATCACACCTGCTACCTGTTCATCACCAAAACCACACGGGAGCGCACGCGGCAACAATCTACGTTCAACACCCTCTGCCGGGGCTACCTGACCCCGAAAGAGGTGCGGGATAAGGATGCCGTGGGGCTGTTTCTGGATGCCGTGAGCCAGGCGGAAAGCATCATCAACGAAAGCGGGCTTTTCAAGGTCGAACGGCTCACGGAAGCGGAGATCGTCGGCACGGCGGAAAAGGCCGGGATTCTGGAAAAGTACTTCGCACTCACGCAGGACGACACGGCCACGTTGCAGGACATGCGGCTGGACCCCGGACGGATGCAGGTCGGCGACAATACGCTGTGCCTGCACACGCTCTCGGATTTGGACGACCTGCCGCAAAAGGTTTCGACGGACAGCCGTTTCGAACGGCTCTCGACGGACCGAAGCGACTGCCGCCTGTCGTTCGCGGCTCCGGTGGGTCTGCTGCTGTCGTGCGACCATATCTACAACCAGTACGTGCGACAAGAGGTCGTGTAAGTAATTGTTTAACAATCAAATGAAGTAACAAATATCATTCAGATCAGATTAAACCTATTGTTCCGTCAATAGTAGCCTACGGTCACGTGCGTCGCTCAAAAGGCGGGGTGCGAAGCTGGCCGGACAAAGTAGCCCTTCCGCAAGGAGAAGCCCGAACCGCGAGGGAACGGCAACTGCTCTTAGCACAAAAGAGTCGGGGAGCGAGGCTGGGCGGTATGGTTAGCACAAGCGAACTGTTATAAGCGTCGTAATGTACGAACAAGCCAAAGTTGCTGAGAGGCTTGAACCAAAAGGTAACGCAGTCGGATAACCCTTTGTATTGTGGGGTTACACGGACAAAGCACTGCCGGCGCAACGGACAGAACCTAACCCGCTCATTTGTTACTTACGCGAAACTTGGTAAACCCGTATCTCTCCTGCCTTCGGGCAGGTAAGCCGACCGCAAGGAAAGCCGAATGAGGTGCGGGTATGGGAACGCAGAAAAAGCGAATGCCGTCCTGTAACGGGGCGGATAGGAGTTTCAACGTCACTCCGCCGCGAAAGCGGGCAGACTTCTGCGAGGTGACTCTTTACAAGAAACTATGTAGAACTTTCTAAAAGAAGGAATGCAAATGAACGAGATTAATTTATCGTGTGCGCCTGCTGACCGTAGGCAGTGGAACAACTGGACCGACATTGATTGGGCCGGATGCGAAGCTGCGGTTCAGAAGCTGCAAGGACGTATTGTAAAGGCTCAGAAAGAGGGTCGTCCGGGCAAGGTAAAAGCCCTGCAATGGACATTGACCCACTCGTTTTACGCCAAAGCGTTGGCGGTCAAACGAGTTACCTCTAACAAAGGTAAGAACACGGCGGGAGTGGATAAAGTTCTCTGGACTACTCCCAACGCAAAAATGGGTGCTGTCGCCGATCTGAAAAGACGTGGCTACAACCCGCAACCGTTACGAAGGGTACATATCAAGAAGAGTAACGGCAAACTCCGTCCGTTAGGAATACCCACAATGAAAGACAGGGCCATGCAGGCATTATACCTCATGGCTCTGAACCCGGTAGCAGAAACTACCGCCGACAGACACTCTTACGGCTTCCGTAGGGAAAGGTGTACGGTCGATGCGATAGTACAATGCCATACGATACTTTCAAAAGAGGTATCTCCGCAATGGATACTCGAGGGAGACATCAAAGGTTGTTTCGACCACATCAGCCACCAGTGGCTACTCGACAATATCCCTACGGATAAGGTCATGCTCTGTAAATGGCTGGAAAGTGGATTCGTATTCAACCGGCAACTGTTTCCCACCGAGGAAGGTGCGCCGCAGGGCGGTATCATATCGCCGACACTCGCGAATATGGCACTCGACGGCCTGCAAGCAATGCTTGCAGAGAATTTCAAACTGAGACGTACCAAAATGGGATATTTCAATCCTATGGTGAATCTGGTACGATATGCAGACGATTTTATAATTACCTGTTCCGACAGGGAAACACTGGAAACACTTGTCAGACCTGCAGTCAGTGAGTTTCTTCAAGCACGGGGGCTTACCCTATCAGAAGAAAAGACGAAGATTACTCATATCGACGAAGGATTTGATTTTCTGGGTTTCAATGTTAGGAAATATAAAGGTACGCTGCTTATCAAGCCGTCAAAGAAGAATGTTAAGGAATTCCTCGCCAAGATTAAAGCCATTATTCGTAAGAATCAGGCCATCAGGCAGGATAAACTTATCGGACTTCTGAACCCCGTCATAACCGGTTGGGGCAACTATTACAAGGGTTGCGTAGCCGCCAAAACCTTCAAGAACGCAGACGCACAAATCTTCTACAAACTGTGGGCGTGGGCATTACGCCGCCACCGCCACAAGGGTAAGAAGTGGGTTTACAACAGGTATTTTCTGTCGAAGAAAGGCCGGGCGTGGACATTCGGTACGATGCTGAAGAACAACGGGAAACCATTTCCGTACACACTGAAGTATCTATCCGATATTGATACGAAGACCAAGCCTATCAAAATCCGCAGCAAAGCCAACCCATTCGACCCGGAATGGCGACCATACTTTGAGATGCGTAACAGGATGAAAATGTTAAGCTCTCTCAAAGGCAAACAGGGCTTTCTCAGAATGTGGGAGAAACAAAATCAGCGTTGTCCGTTGTGCGGCGAGATAATCGACGCGGATAAAATCTGGACTATTGCGGAGTTATCCGACAAGTCCGGCAAATCCAAAATCATCGCCCATGACAGATGCAGTCGTACACTTACCCGTAAAATTAGAGCTTATGAGCCGGTTTCATAATAGAAACTTTGAGTTGCTTGAGCCGTATGATGCGAAAGTATCACGTACGGTTCTTAGAGGGGAAGGGAGCAGTAATGCTCCCGACCTACTCGACATTTTTCTGGACAATCCTGCCGAAACATTCCAGCAGTTCGAGAAACGTACCCGGAACCTGCAATCGCTCTCGCGGTATAGCCGCGCCAATCAGATCAACAAGGAATGGCTCGATCAGTTTTTGAACGAGGGACATAGCCGGGGTCTTACGCCCGTGCGGTGTCATTGTAATGTCTTGGCGTGGTCGGACGATGCGGAGCAGTTGAAACGCATTAAGGCAGATGTGGGGTCGCAGCTTGCGACGATGGAGTGTAAGCCGCGGCATAACACGGTCGATGTTCCGGCGCTGTTCTGGGCGGGTATTCCCGGCAATGAAAGCGACTTCCCGGCAGAGGAAAGTTTCTATACCTACCTGGAACAAGCCCTGTGCTTTTTCGTGGAGGAAACGAATTACCGGGATTCGCCGTCGCCGTTCGGAATAAAAATGGTGGACCGGATTACGGGTAAACCCCTGCATCTGGACATATCCGACGAGCCGATGAAACGGGGTGTAATCTGCAACAGGAATCGTATCGTCATTTCAGGATCGGGAGGTGGCAAATCTTTCTTTGTCAATCACTTGGTTCGTCAGTACTACGAACAGGGCACACACGTTGTCCTGGTCGATGTGGGAAACAGCTACAAAGGGCTGTGTGCATTAATCAACCATCGCACGGGCGGTCAGGACGGAATTTATTTTACCTATACCGAGGACAATCCGATCAGTTTCAACCCGTTTTTCAGCGACGATAATATCTACGACGTTGAGAAGCGCGAAAGTATCAAGACGCTGATTCTTACCCTGTGGAAACGGGACAACGAACCCCCGCGCCGCTCCGAGGAAGTCGCGCTGTCGAACGCTGTGAGCCTGTATATTCAGCAAATTCAGAACCGTGACGACCTGCGCCCGTCGTTCGACACGTTCTATGAATTTATCGACAAGGAGTATCGCGGATTGCTCGAACGCAAGCGGGTTCGGGAAAAGGATTTCGACATCGAGAATTTCCTGAACGTCTTGGAACCCTACTATAAGGGCGGCGAATACGATTACCTGCTCAACTCGGAACAGAACATCGACCTGCTGAACAAACGCTTTATCGTGTTCGAACTGGACAATATCAAGGATCACCCGATACTGTTGCCCGTTACGACGCTGATTATCATGGAGTGTTTTATTTCCAAAATGCGACGGCTGCAAGGCGTTCGCAAACTGATCGTGATCGAAGAATGTTGGAAAGCCCTGACAAGCGCATCTATGAGCCAGTACATCAAGTATTTATTCAAAACGATTCGCAAATTTTTCGGCGAAATCCTCGTCGTAACACAAGAGATCGACGATATTGTTTCCTCGCCGATTGTAAAGGAGGCGATCATCAACAACTCCGACACGAAAATCCTGCTGGACATGCGCAAGTACATGAATAAGTTCGACGCAATCCAAAACCTGCTGGGGCTGACCGATAAGGAGAAATCGCAAATCTTGTCTATCAACCTTGCGAACGACCCGAAGCGCAAGTATAAGGAGGTCTGGATAGGAATGGGCGGCGTTCAGTCTGCGGTCTACGCTACGGAGGTCAGCGCGGCCGAGTACTACACCTACACCACGGAAGAAAGGGAGAAAATGGAATTGTTCACGCTCACCGACAAGCTGGACGGGGACATCGAACTGGCGATCAAACAACTCGCCGAAAACAAAGAAAAACACGAACCTAAAAATTAAAATTATGTTTAAGAGTAAGAAAAAAAGAGCAATCGAATCGGCCATAGAACATCTTTCGGCGACGCTTCGCCATGCTGCCGAAAGCCTTGCCGCCGTCGCCGACGACGTGCGGGTGAGCCGTGCGGAAATCCGCCGGGATTACATCTGCGGCGGTTGGACGACCCCGGACCTGAACCGGGGACTTATCATCTCCAAGCTGCCGGAGGGGTACAATGCGGCGATTTATACGCCGCCGCTGAACCGCAAACGGACGCGCCTGATGCGGGTCTTCGTCCGCGTGGACGGCGACGTGCTGAAAGCTTGCTACGACGGTGTGGAGCATACGATCACCACGAACCCGCTGCATGACAGCATTACCTTTCCCGGCTACGGGACATTCCTGCGGGACGATCAAATTTTCGGATAGCCATGCGCAGAATCCTATTATCACTTCTCTCCGCGCTGCTCCTGTCGGGAGTGGCGCGGGCGCAGATTCCGGTGACGGATGCGGCCAACATTACACAAAGCATTGTCAATTCCGTTACGGAGCTGGTGCAGACTTCGACCACGGCGGAGAATATGATCGGCAACTTCAAGGAAACCATGAAAATCTACCGTCAGGGCAAGGAGTATTACGACCGCCTGCGGGACGTTACGAACCTTGTCCGGGACGCCCGTAAGGTGCAGCAGTCCATTCTACTGGTCGGGGAACTCTCGGACATCTACGTCACCAGTTACGACAAAATGCTCACGGACGACAATTTTTCGTCGCAGGAACTTTCGGCCATTGCCGCGGGGTATAATAAACTTATGGAACGGGGCATGAACTCCCTGAAAGACCTGAAAGAAATCGTCAATCCTACGGATTACTCCATGACCGACAAGGAACGGCTGGACCGTATCGACCAGGCGCACGGCGAACTCACGCACACGCGCGATCTGATGGTCTACTACACGCGAAAGAACATTTCCGTTTCGTACCTGCGTTCGCAGCGGAAAAACGACACGCAGCGGGTGCTGGATTTGTACGGTTCAGCGGACGAAAAATATTGGTAGCTATGGTAATGCCTTTATCTGACGGGATGGATATTCATTTCACCAGCCTGCACAAAATCCTACGGAACCTGTACGACCAGATGACGCCTATTACGGACGATATTGCCACGTTCGCTACGGCCGTCGCCGGGCTGGGTGCGCTGCTCTATATCTGCTACCGGGTCTGGCAGGCCCTTGCGCGGGCCGAAGCTATCGACGTATTCAGTCTGCTGCGGCCGTTCGTTATCGGCTTGTGCATTATCTCTTTCCGGCCCATCGTTATCAACTCGATCAACGGGATATTAAAACCGTTTGTCGTCGGCACGAACCAGATTCTAAAAGATCAACTGCTGGATATGAAAGAACTTCAAAAGAAGAAAGACCGTTTGGAATGGGAGGAAGCTGTACGCCGCAAGACATACGGCGTTATCGACCCAAACGAGGATTACGACGCGGAATTGCGGGCGCTGGGGCTGGATGTTCCGACGCAAAGTGTCATGGATGCGCTGTATGAGGTAACGCATATTTTCAGTACGAAATATTGGGTGCTTCAATTTTTCCGGTGGCTGTTGGAAATCCTGTTCGGGGCTGCGGCATTGGTGATCGACACGCTGCGGACTTTCTATTTGGTGATTCTAACGATTTTGGGGCCGATTGCCTTTGCAATCAGTATTTACGACGGCTTCCAATCTACGCTGACCTATTGGCTCTCGCGGTACATTTCGATTTACCTGTGGCTGCCTATTGCCGACCTGTTCAGCGCCATGCTTGCGAAGATTCAGGTTTTGTCGCTCGACCGGGACATCGAATTGATCGGCGAACACTCGTTCCTGCCGGATTCGGCAAACTCGGTCTACCTGATTTTCCTGCTTATCTCGATAATCGGCTATTTCACGATTCCGACCGTTGCAAGCTGGATTGTGCAGTCCACGGGAGCCGGAGCGTACAACAAAAAGATTTCGGGTGCTGGCAATACCGTTACCAACGTCGCGGCCGGAGCCGCCGGAGCCGCCACGGGCAATGTGTCCGGGGGACTGATGAAATAATAACACTTGTAAAACATGGAATTTAAAGCATTAAAAAACATCGAAACAGCCTACCAGCAGTTACGTCGTTATTCGATGGCGTTTCTGGGGTTGTGTGCCCTGATTACGGTCGTCGCCGTATGGAGGTCGTACAGCTTCGCTGAAAAGCAGCGTCAGAAGATTTACGTGCTGGACAACGGCAAAAGCCTGATGCTGGCCCTATCGCAGGACCTTTGGCAAAACCGCCCCGTCGAAGCCCGCGAGCATGTCAAACGGTTTCACGAACTGTTCTTCACGCTCGCCCCGGATAAGGCGGCCATCGAAAGCAACGTCAACCGTGCCATGATGCTGGCCGACAAGTCGGCGATTGCGTACTACCGGGACCTCTCGGAAAAGGGGTTCTTCAATCGCCTGATCGCGGGCAACGTCAGCCAGCGCATCGTGGTAGACAGCATCGCCGGGAACTTCAATGACTATCCCTATGAACTTCGAACCTATGCCCGGCAGCAGATCATCCGCGAAAGCTATATCACCGAGCGCAGCCTTGTCACCTCGTGCCAGCTTATCAACACCGTTCGTTCGGACAACAACCCGCAGGGTTTCATTATCGAGCGGTTCATGGTATTGGAGAATAAAGACCTCGGACGCTATGAAAGGTAGGCATTGTATCACGACCCTTGCCGGGGCGAAAGACCGGGCGTTGGGGCGTCTGAAGAACTATCTGGAGCAACGCACCCCGCGCCAGCGGTTGTATATCGTCCTTACTGCGCTGCTGCTGTTCGCAGCCGTGGATATATGGATGATCGTCAGCAGCCTTTCGGGGCACTCCGAACCGCTGCCTGCGGAACACATCGAAGTATCAGTACCATTAAAACCGTAAACTATGTTAGGTAAGACCAAGAATCCGGGCGGACAATCCGCCCCGCAGAAAAATAAATATCTCGTCATTGCGCTGCTGTGCCTGCCGTTCGTGCTGTGCCTGTACCTGATCTTCGGCGGCAGCGGGGAGCAAGCCCCCGCCACGGTCGGCGGGTTGAATTTCAACATCCCGGACGGCCGGACACAGAATATCGAGGGCAACAAGCAGAAAGCGATGGAGCGCGAGCAGATGAACGAACAGCACGACGCCCGTGTGCGGACGCTGGCCGAAAGTACTTTCTCGCTGTCGGGCGATACGGTGCAGGCCCCGAAGCGTGAACAGGCCCAGCCCGACCAGATCGCGCAGTCGCGCAACACCTACCGGGACCTGACGCGGGAAATGAACTCGTTTTATGCCACGCCACGGCCCGACCCGCAGATCGCGGCTTTGAAAAAGCAGGTCGCGGAACTCTCCGCCGAACTGGAACAGTCACGCAAAAAGCCCGACCCGCTGGACTACATGGAACGCAGCTATGCCCTTGCGTCCAAGTATCTGGGCGGCCAGCCGCAGGCGCAACCGCAACCGGGGACGACCTCCGAGAAGTCGAAAGACCGCGCGGCATGAGCGCACCGCACGGCGGACGGAACAGTTTCGGGATTGTCGCAGCCTGTGAGCGATTCGGCGTTCATGGCGCAATACGGCAAGCCCCGCAACTACGGATTCAACACCGCCGTCGGAGAGGGTGTCGCGGAGAACCGCAACGCAATCCGCGCGGCTATTGACGCCGATCAGGTCATAACGGCGGGGGCCGTTGTCCGGCTGCGGCTGCTGGAGCCGATGCAGGTTGCACGCTATGTCCTGCCGACCAATACGGTCGTGTTCGGCGTGGCGGCCATCGAGGGGCAGCGGCTTTCTATCACCGTGAGAAGTATCGAAAGCGGGGGCAGCATCATCCCCGTACAACTCACGGCGCACGACACGGACGGACAACCGGGGCTTAATATCCCGAACTCGTTAGAGCGCGAAGCGGCCAAAGAAGCCGTGGCAAGCGTCGGTTCGTCGGGCATATCGAGCATATCGGTTACGCACAACGCCGGGCAGCAGGCCGCAATGGACCTTGTGCGGGGTGCAATGTCCGCGGGCAGCCAATACCTGAACGCAAAGATGCGGGAAGTAAAAATCAACCTCAAAGCAGGTTATCAGCTATTATTAATTTCAAAAGAGTAAAGCAAACATGAAAAATCTTATTATGACATTCGCGGCAGCCGTGGGCCTGTCGCTTGGCAGCTT
Source organism: Alistipes shahii WAL 8301 (assembly GCF_025145845.1). Taxonomy (NCBI): domain Bacteria; kingdom Pseudomonadati; phylum Bacteroidota; class Bacteroidia; order Bacteroidales; family Rikenellaceae; genus Alistipes; species Alistipes shahii. The sequence continues at coordinate 383,336 of NZ_CP102253.1, forward strand.
CGCACAAAGTGTAAGCACCGAATCAAAAGCATTCCGCTCCAGCCAGATCGTCGCACCTTACGACATCGAAGTAACGTATAACAAAACCGTGCATGTCCTGTTCCCGGCGGCTGTGCAGTATGTCGATCTGGGCAGCAACGACATCATCGCGGGCCGTGCCAGCGGCGCGGAAAATGTCGTGCGCATCAAATCCGCCGTCGCGGGATTTCCGGGCGAAACGAATTTCTCGGTCATAACCGCCGACGGGTGTTTCTACACGTTCAATGTAACCTACGCCGACGAGCCGGGGCAGCTATCCGTGGAAATGGACGATTGGCTGCGCAAGAACCCTACGGCGGAGTATGCCAACGACCGCCTGTTCGTCAGGCTCTCGGAGTTGGGCGGCGAAACACCCGTGCTGGTAAATCGAATCATGTATTCTATCTACAAGAAAAACGCTGCGGACATTAAGTCCGTCGGCTCCAAACAGTTCGGGATTCAAACCCTCCTGAAAGGGGTCTACATTCACAAGGACCTCATGTATTTCCATATCGCCGTGCGTAACATGTCGAATGTGTCCTACGACATAGATTTCATCCGCTTTAAGGTTGTGGATAAGAAAGTCGCCAAACGAACCGCTGTTCAGGAAACCTATGTGAATCCGGTGCGGGTGTTCAGCCAGCAGAACACCGTGGACGGAAAAGCAACCGTTCGCAACGTGTTCGTGTTCCCGAAAATGACGCTCCCGGACGACAAGGTGCTGACGGTCGAAATCTTCGAAAAGGGCGGCGGACGGCATCAGTCGTTCAACATCGCCAACGGGGAACTGATCGGGGCGAAACTCATTAACGACCTGAAAACCCGGTAGTCATGCGAAAGTACATCATCATAGCACTCGCGGCGGTGTGCCTTTTCGGGCTGTGGCCCGGCCAGGCACACGCGCAGCGGGGGCTTCCCAAACAAAAGGGAATCCAAATCACGGCGGGCTGGGTGGACGGTTTTTCGTTCGTGAAAGCCGGACGGCGGGCCAACTTCTACGGTAGTGTTGCGTTCTCCAGATACAACCGCAATTCGACGCGCTGGCTCCTGGGGCTGGAATATCTGCAAAAGGATTACACCTACCGGGGCGAGGTCGTGCCCAAAGCGCAGTTCACGGGCGAAGCCGGATATTTCGTTCCGCTTGCAGCAGACCGGGGCCGAAACGTCGTGCTGTCGGTGGGGTTCTCGGCGCTGACCGGGTACGAATCTTCGAATTGGGGCAACAAACTGCTGCATGACGGGGCGCGGCTCCGGGATGCCGATTGTTTCCTGTACGGCGGGGCGCTTACGGCCGAAGTCGAAACCTATCTGTGCGATAAGGTCGTGTTCTTGGTGAGCGTCCGGGAGCGGGTGCTGGCCGGGTCCACGGTCGGGACCTTTCACACGCAGATCGGGTTCGGGTTCAAATTCATCATCAATTAACCGCGCATGAATCTACTGGAATTATTTTCAGGCATCGGGGGTTTCTCGCTGGGGCTTCGGCAAGCGGGATTTACCTTTGATAAGGTCTATTTTTCGGAGATAGACCGTCATGCCGTTGCTAACTTCAAACACAATTTTCCACATGCACAACACGTCGGATCAGTCTGCGACATTACAGGAACTTCCATTGAACGTCCCGATATTATCACTTTCGGATCGCCTTGCCAGAATTTCAGCGCTGCTGGAAACGGCCTTGGATTGCAAGGAGCAGAAAGTTCACTCATACGGTACGCGATTAAGGCCATTGACTACTTTAGACCTGACATTTTTATCTGGGAAAATGTTAAGGGCGTCCTCTTCGAACGACATTGCCGGGATTTTTGGGCTATCGTCAAGGCCCTTGCCGACATTGGGGTTTATCAGATCGAATGGCAACTGCTTAATACTGCATGGATATTACCCCAAAATCGGGAGAGAATCTACCTTGTCGGGCGTCTTGCAGAAAAATGCCGGGACAAAGTATTTCCTGTCTGCGAAAGCGTTTTCTCGCCTGAAAAGGAATCTGGAAACAACAGGGAAAGCAAAGATTGTTGTGGTACGCTTATAAAAACCTATGGCCGGACTGCGAATTGGGTTACCTACGTATTGCAGCTCCAACGGGGAGAACAATTCGACGGCAAGCTCCGGGCGATCCACGAGGGACAGTTGCGGCTGCTGACCGAAACGGAGTGCGAACGGTTGCAGGGCTTTCCGGACGGTTTTACGCGCTATGGCGTCTATGACGGAGAGGTGCGGGAGATTTCCCGCACGCAGCGGTATTCGTTGCTGGGAAATGCTGTCAGCCCGCCTATTGTAGAAAGGGTGGCTGCGAGAATCAAACAAACGACATTGTTGTAATTTATTATCTCAATTTATGAAAGAAGCAACAAGAAAAACAATGTTTTCATCCGTTCGGATGGACTGGGCTACGCCTATGGATTTTTTCAATGCGCTCGACGCGGAATTTCACTTCACACTTGATCCTTGTGCAAGTCCTGAAAATGCAAAGTGCAAGAAATACTATACAGAGCGGACAAACGGATTATTACAGAGCTGAAAGGGCGAAACGGTGTTTTGTAATCCTCCTTACGGCCGTAATATCGCGGCGTGGGTTATCAAGTGCTGGCAGGAAGCGAAACAACCGGGAACAATTGTCGTAATGCTGATTCCGGCCCGCACGGATACGCGCTATTTTCACGATTTTATTTACCACCAGGCAACAGAAATACGGTTTATTAAGGGCCGTCTGAAATTCGGAGGTCAGAATAATCCCGCACCGTTTCCGAGCATGGTAGTAGTTTTCAAGGGATATAATAAATAAAATGAACAGTTATGCGAAAAATAAAAATCTGCGGCATTTTTGCCGCGCTGCTGTCGCTGTTCTCGTGTAACGATAAGATCGACGTGCAGCAAGCCTATGATTTCGGTATAACGACCTGGTATCTTCAAAAAACGATCAAACCGGGCCAACCCGTCGAAATACGGTTCTATCTGACCCGTGAGGGGTATTATGCCGATGCGGAGTTCTCAATCGGCTATGTTCAGATCGAAGGTGACGGCGTGGTGTATGATACCGGAAACTCACGGCTTATAAATCGGGAGTTCTGTGCCTTGCAGGAAATATCCGACCTGCAGGACGGGGTTTTCACGCTCTATTACCGGAGCCTGTCGGACAAAAATTCAACGCTGAAATTCATCGTCATGGATAACTTCGGCCAGACACGAGAATTGCAGATCGAATTTGAAAGTGAAATATAAGGGAAAAGGCGGCCGGTATGAAGTGCACCCCAAAGATTGGCCGGATTAATATTAATTTAGATAGCATGAGTTCGGTACTGCACCGGGCTCATGTTGTTTAAAGCCCTCTTTATTCGTTTGTTGCCCTTTGAATATTGCCGTTGATTTGTCATAGCGCATAATCGAGGTGGTATTTAATATATTCAAATTGAAAATCACCACATTCGGCACGGGGTAGCCGGAGATGGGCTACACGAGGATTGTATTTATATTTATTAGTAAGATATTCCACCATTTTTTCATAAGCATCGTAGCCACTTTTGGCAAAAAAGTTTCCCTTATACAATTCTATTCCTTTGATCGTGCCGCGTTCATTCGTGTATACTGTCAAATAGAAATAATATCGTACAGCATATATTCCCTCCCGGATTTCGGATAACTCCTGCCGACGCTTGTTTACTAATTCCTTATTCTGTTCGAATCGTTCCAGATTTATTTTTTCGAGTTGTGTCTGATAAAGCCGGTTGTGTTCTTCCAGAGTGTCGGCCAATGCCGGGTAATAGTTTATGTGCGTTGAACCTGTGCCCGTTGTTTGGAGCATGTTCAATCCCGAATATTTTTTGGTTTTATAAATGAAATAATCGACGGTTCCGGCTTCGTTTCCCACGATTTCGCCAAAGAAAATAGCGTATATCCGACACTCTGCTGTTTCGCTGCATTTCAGTTGTTTCGCACTTCTCGGATTTATAAGGGAATTGATGAAATAGATAGCTTGTTCCGGTGTGCTGCATAGTTCAATTCTATTGAAGTACACGAACACATATTTTCTTTTGAGATTCATACGTTACAAGTTTTATGAAAAAGAGAAAGCAGTATAACAAATATAGCTTTTATTTGTTGAATTTCAAATACCTGTGATATGTTTGAGGACTGAATTTTTTTCGTGCATGGCTCGAATAATATAAAAATGTGTCAGAGTGATTTTAAAAGCCAATGATAACAAGAAAGGACGGCTATCTTTGCCGTTCTTCTCCTATTTTCTTCACGTGCATTGTTTCCGGGGTGTAATTACGGTCAGTTGCCGTAATCTTTGGGGTAAGTTACTCCGGTATGTGTACAGGTCAGGTCGAATGCCCACGCTACGGCATTGAATGTTGAAAGGCGCGTAGGTTCCATACGCAAATCATAAATACCGATACCCCCGGCATTGGCTCGCATTGATTGTATCGTGCGAACTTTGACCGCACTATCACTTAATGGGCCTCTTAAATCTATACTGAACGGAAGATAGTGTGATACCGGGAACATTGAAGATAGGTAATAACCGTTCAATGAACCTTGGTGCGTCAGGTCGATACATGCTACGGCTTCGGGTGAAAGCGTATTGGTATTTCCCCAATCCAGCAGGGTAATTATTTTGTCGGTTTTGTTTCGCAATTTCAGAATAACATTGCTGAATGAGGTTGAATTTGCCGGTGGCCAGCCGCGGGTTCCGTATTCCGACCATTCATCGTCGAGGAAATAGCCGTCCACACCGGCGGCCTCCCCGACCTCGATAATCTGGTTGCAGAACGATTCTGCTTGTTGATTCGTGAGGTTTGCGAACCCGGCTCCGGTATGGTCGCCCAGATAGCCGAGCAGGACTTTGATACCTTTTGCCTGGAGCGGTTTGATATATTTGTCGGGATCGGCGAGAATAGCTGCGTTATTGGGATTGTTGTAGGCATAAACATTCCCGTTGGCATCTCCACGGATGTTGGACGAATAGATCACCACATGGGTAAAGAACGGTTCGCCGTTGGAAAGGTAATACTCTCCGGCATTGAGGATATTTAACATCGTTGACTTCCACGATCAGATGCCGGGCGAAGTTTTCTATTGTCGCCGCGCGGGTCATGGGGGTAGTTTGTCCGTCCGGTTGGGCTATGACGGGTTCTTCTGCGCTATTGCAGGCTGTAAAAGTGTATGCCGCTGCTGCGAACAGCATACACGCTATTATCATTCTTTTCATAGTCGTAGTTCGTTTAGGATGAAAAACCGCACACCACTTTCGCGGTGCGCGGACACTTTAATCACAACCTATTTCTTCTCATTTTGCGTAAAACATTAATTGCCATAGTCTTTCGTGTAGGTCGTTCCGGTGTGCGTAACGGTTTCACCGAAAGCCTGGGCTGCTGCGTTAAACGACGAAAGGCGATAGGACGACATCGGCAGGTTGAAGAAACAGATACCACGTGCATCGGCGTTCTTGGCCTGCGTTGTGCGAGATCTGATTGCGGTGTCCGAAAGCGGACTGGTCAGGTTTACGAACAGCGGCAGGTATTTGCCAGCCGCGAACGACGAATTGAACCCATAGCCGTTCAGCGAACCCTGGCAGCCCCAATCGAGATGGCTGATAGCCGTGGATGAGAGCGTACCGGTGTTACCCCAATCGAATACGCTGATCGACTTGTTGGTCTTGCCTGCCAGCGCGATAATCATGTTGCTGTACGAAGTGCTGTTAGCATAGGGATAGCCGCGGGTTCCGTACTCCGCCCATTCGTCGTCGAAATCGTAGCCGTCTACGATATTGTCGTAGGCAACCAGATCATCCGTGTAAGTGCCGATTTGTGCTGCGGTAAGATTTGCAAAGCCGGCTCCGGTGTGGTCGCCGAGGTTGCCCATAATCACCTTGATGCCCTTGGCTTGAAGCGGAGCAATGTAGGTTGACGGATTTGCGAGAATTGCGGCGTTGTTCGGGTTGTTGTAGTTGTGAACGTTGCCCGATGCGTCGCCGCGGATGTTGGATGCAAAGAGAATGACGTGCGTAAAGAACGGAGTGCCGTCCGACAGGAGATATTCTCCTGCGTTGAGAGGATTGACGTCGTTTACTTCCACGTAAACAACGCGGTAGAAGTTGCCGAGCGTTGCCGCGCGGGTCATCGGGCCGGCCTGATCGGTCGGGTCGTTTGCGATGGGTTCCTCGGCCTGCTGGCACGAGGTCATCAACAATGCGGATGCAGCGAACAAGGTGCAGGCTGCGAATAAGAATTGCCTTTTCATAAGGCTAATTTTGGTTAAAAGGTTGAGGTTTGAGAATTATAGGTTGTAGTTAAAGTGGTTTTTTACCAGTCTTTTCTGAAGTTCCCGTAATTGTTAAAATCCAAATTTACGTTTATCAATAGTATCATTCCGTCGTATTCCCAATCCCAATCGGTAACTGCATCTGCCACTATATTGAAAGCGCTTTTGGGGCCTTCTTCATATCCTGCCGAGTTTGTCGGCATATCCCAGAATGCGAATACGTTCCCCGATTGGGTTTCGCGGTACAGCGATTTAACCGCTGGAGTCAAAATTGGATTTAATTGTGCGCTTTCCTGCGTATTGTGCGTTTTCAGCAGCGCGCCGCCGTATTTGGATTGCTCCAGCCCGGCAATGGGTTTGAGCTTTGCACCGTCGGTGTAAGCATCCACGACTTCATCGAAAATTCCCGACCAGGCATAGTCGATGTATTTTCCGGCTTCGATGCCGTCGTGTGCCGTAGCGAGCAGGTCGGTGCTCTCCGCGTCGCAGGCCACGGTGACGAGTTTGCCGTCGCCCAATGCTTCCTTTGTCGCCTTTATCAGTTTGGCGTAGGATGCGGGATTTACACCGGGCATACCGTCTTTGCCGTAGGACGCTTCGATGTCGAAGTAGTTTACGCCGTCCAACTTATATGTTTCCACGACATATTTAAGCTGAAAAACAAAATCAGCGATCTGCTCGTCGGTCATATTGCAGAACCCCAGCCCCGTATTTCCGCCGGTGATGCAAATAAGTACCTTACGACTGCTTTTCTGCAAAGGCGTGAGGTATTTGTCGCGGTTGCTCAAGACATATTGCAGATCCGGCCCGATGTCGAGCATGGCCCGCCGTGTCGTCTTGTCGAATTTTAGCGCCGCGGGGCGGAGTACTTCGATGTCGATCCATGTTTGGATTATCGTATTGAAATCGAGATCAAATGTTTCCACATAAAATTTGGTTCCCATCAGCGGGGACATTTCCTCGGTATTGACATATCCGACGACTTTGAAAGCATAGGCATCGAGCTGCGTTTCGGGTACGATCTCCCCGACCAGGATTCGGTAGTAGATTACCTGGCCTTTCGCGGATGGGGAAATGTCGTTATTGGCAACGGTCGCCCGCAGTGGCAGCAGGTAGGCGCCTTTTTCGACTCCTTCGCGGCTCAACGTGACGGCAAGAGCAGGAGAGATTTTCTCTCCCCTCTTGACCGTCACCGTCTTGCCCTCTTCAAAAGTCACCTTTTCTAACGGAAATAGCGCCAGTTTTGCGTCACCTTGTTTGTCTTTGTTGTATTCGTCCACAAGCGTTGCGTCCGCATCGACCGTAACCGTCACGTCTACGGCTGCAGGCTGGGTCAGTTGGTAGAACACGGCGTCTGTGGTCGTCTGCTCTTCGCCGAGTTTGAGTGCTGAAATCTGATCGGGCGTTTTCTCCCGGCGCAGCACTCCGCCGACATTAGCAAGGTCGTCCTTACCGGGAATATCCCCGGCCGTGCGGGTGAAGTCCTCGGCGTCGCACGCGGCCATCACTGCGAGCGTAAGGCAAAGTGCCGAAGTGCGCAGTAGACCTAATATATTATTCATGTTTTTCATAGTTCAAGATTTACGGTTTATTCTTGCTTGTTGAGCTGCGGAATTTCCACCGAGGTATTCCATTTCAGATCGGTATGCGCTACGGCGTCGTTTCCGTACTGCGACCAGTCTTTGATGATGTTTCCCGTTCCCTCGTTGAATTTCCAATAAGCGCGTAATTCGGGCTTTTCGGCCGGGTTTTCCACGTCGTACATGTCACGCCAGATGTCGGCCTGCGTGCGTGCGACGGACCATACGCGCACCTCTGAAATATCGCCGCAGAGCTGGCGGAAAGCGTCGTAGCTGTACCCGATGAAGAATTGCCGGGCATCCGTTTCGGGGTCGGGGTCTATGGCGCGAAGTCCGAGATTTATGACCTTCACGGTCGGCGCTACCTGCGTCTGGCTTTGGAGTTGTCCGTTCAGATAGATGCAGGCGATACCGGTTTCCAGGTCGTATGTGAAAGCGACATGATACCACTCTTCGAGCGACAGAAGTTTACCCTTGTTCTTTTCGGGGAATTTGCCCAGGCTTACGCCCGATCCGTCTACCTGGAGCTGGTCGGCATAGAAATTCGTGTCGCCGATACGCAGCAGCAGGTGTTGCTCCACACCCATGATCGTAGAGAGCTTTTCTTCGATGTAGGACGAGGTAGGACCTGCATAGTGGAAATCGTGAACGCGGACGATAGCTTCATAGGTTACGGCTGTCAGTCCATTTACGCAGTCGGCAGTTCCGGCTTTGTCGAACGCGGGTACGTCTATCCAGTTGTCGGTGAGTACGGCGGCGGTCGTGATGGCCGAAGAACGGCGCACAAGATAATAGACGGTTTGGGAACCGGAGAGGGTCGAAAGTCCCCCCCCCGCAGAAACGATAGTTACCGGAAGTAACTGTGTTGCATCTATATCGAGCCGGTCGAGGTTCTTAAAATGGATAGTCAGAGGTTCCGATACGGATTTCCCGGCTTCTACGGTTGCCGTCCGTTCGGGGAACTCGTAGTAACTGTCATCGAGTACCGCATATTTCGTATCGTGTTTGGCATTGTAGGTGTTCACGAGCGACGGGTCGATGGCGAATGTCACCTCGATATTCTCTTTTGCCGGGGAGATCAGTACGGCGGAGAGTTCGCGGTCGAGCTGCGTAACAGTCTTTTTAAAAGTTACGTTGTTGTCGCTCGACGTTTCGGCTGCGTCGATATATGCTGCGTTGTCGAACGGGTAACGGTTTTCATAGTCCGATTCACACCCGGCCAGCAGGATAAAGGCAGCCGATACAAAATACAGATATATTCTTCTCAATTTCATAAGGCGCATTATTTAGGGTTTGCCGGATTCAGCAGGCCGATGGCATGCTTGGTCTGTTTGTAATTTATGTAAGCGTCGTAGTAATCGTCCCCAATGTTGTAAATACCCAGCCCGGCTAACGGCCCCATTGTAATTACGCTTTTTGCCGCTTCGGCGATTGCGGGTTGCTGCACAAGGTTTTCATCCGTGAGTTTCCCGCCCGGCTCGGCCGTGATGATGATTTTTTCGAGCGCAATGCCGGCATAATCGGTCGCGTATGCAAGCTGGCTGCGGATATTGAACGTATTGACGGCATCCGTAGTCGTGAGTACGAAATAGGTTACGGCACTATGATTCTCCTTTGCGATAAAGAGCGGGTTACCCTCCGCCATGAGAATTTTTCCGGTCAGGGACGACAGTTTGCTGACAATCGTTGCAGCGGCTTGGGTCGCTGCGGCATCCATAGCGCCGCCGTAACGTACCGTTACGCCGTCGAACTTATACCGGTTTACGACCTCGATCACCTTGTCGAGATATGTCCCCAGCGCTGCGGCGTCCGTAGATTCCGCGAGTGTGTTGTAATCTACGGTATAGAGGATTTTCGTGCCCTTGGCCTGCGCCTGGGGTATATCCTCGATGTCGTATTCGGTCAGGTTACCGGCGTTTTCAAGTGCCACGATGTCGAGTGAATCGGGCAGTGAGCGCAGAAATGCCTTTTCCGAACCCGGTACGGCCGGAGCATTTGCCAGGCTTGCGTAAACGACGTAGTGTTCGCTTGCCTTATACGCTTTGAGGGCTGCCAGATATGCGGCATACTGTGCCGGGTCTTGCTGGTCGGGTTTTATGATCTGCTGGTCTATCGGCTCTATGTCCGTGTCGCAGGCCGTGAAACAATAGGCCGCGGGAATGAGCAGCGCCAGAATCAGGTATTTTATAGTCTGTTTCATAGCTTCGGTTTAATTTAAGGGTTTGCAATCCCACCATGTGCGCGTACCGCCGTTGTCGGGGCCGCCGAGCGAAGTTATCGCCGCTTCGACATTTGTGCGGTTCTCGGAATATTCCTCGGATGGGTAGGGAAGTCTGCGCATGCCGTACTTGGAGTTCACCGTTCCACCGGATTTATTGTCTTTGGCCGGCATCAGTTTCGGATAGCCCGTGCGCCGGTATTCCGCCCACGCTTCATTTCCGAGCGGGAAAATCGCAATCCATTTCTGGGTGATGATGCGTTCGAGGTTTTCTTCGAACTGTGCATCTTCTTTCCATTTGATCGTGATGCGGCTTTGCGGTAATGCGGTGTTGTTTTCGATAACGCCGAGAGGGTCGGTGTAGGCTTCGGGGACGTTCGCTTCGTCGGCGATATAATCCTCTGCTCCGGCTACGCCGCGTTCCTCGAATGAAAGCCGAATGCCTTGTTCGTAGAAACTCTGTGCCGATACCGCACTTCCCCAGCGTAGTTCATATTCGGAGCGCAGGAACGCGATTTCCGCTGCGTTCATCCATAAAATAGGGTCGGTGTCGGTAATGAGCATCGAGGAACATGCCGTTACGGCCTTGGACTTGTTGGCCGGTGTCGTGCCGATGCGCAGGCCGTAATAGCCTTTCACTGCGGCATCGCCCTCTCCGACGGTTCCCTGTGTGAACATCTTTGCCCGGCGCGGGTCTTTGTAGCCGTTCATGTAGCAGAGGATGTCGGCTCCGATGGCGTGGTCCTGCCAACTGTTCCAAAGCAATGTCGTGCGGTTGAGTTCGGGCTGAAGCTTCGCATTGTCGGCATTCTCGGTGATGACCCCGGCGGCGATGGCTTCCGCAGCTTTTGCCTTTGCGGTCTGCTCGTCGATATAGGAAAGGCGCATCGCCATACGCAGTTTAAGCGAATTGGCGTATTTGATCCACTTTTTAAGGTTGCCGTTGTAAACCTGGTCGTATTCGCCGAAGGCTTCCGTACTCAAATCCCGGTTGCGCTCCAGCGCTTCCAGCGCGGTGTCCAGTTCTTTGAACATCTGCGTATATGCTTCCTGTTGCGTGTCATAGGGGACGGTCAGGCGTTCTTTTTTGTCCTCTACGATCTTGGAGTAGGGTATCGAACCGTAAGCGTCGGCCAGGCGGTTCATAATCGCCACGCGCAGGACGTTGGCCAGGGCTACCGCCACTTCGTCGTCGGTTTTGTTGATGATGCCGCGGTAAGCGGGGTAAGTTTCGGTGATGACATCCACAAACGGCGCTTTGAGCCAGTCGGTGGTGGGATTGAACGTTGAGAATTTCGTTTCCCAGCTGTCTACCGTCGCTTCGACGTAGCCGCCGTAGCTGCCGCCTTCGAGTGCTTCGACAAATTGGTATAGGTGTTCTTCCGAGGGGATCACCATATTTTGCAGTTTGGTGAGTTTCGACCCCACGAGGTAGTTGTCGCGTTCCAGTTCGTCGTCTGTCGCTTCGTTCGGATTACGGTTGTAATCTTCGAAGTTGTCAAGGCATCCCGTCGATGCGCTTACTACTGCGATAAGAGCAACGGCACGAATTATTGTCTTTATTTTGTTCATAGCCGTTAGAATTTAATGTTAATATTGAATCCCAGGTTACGTGTCGAGGGCATCATGAAATAGTCCATTCCCTGATAGAAATTGTTTGTCGATGCCACGGCTTCGGGGTCGAACGGCGCTTTACAATACATCATCCACAAGTTGCGGCCTACGAACGATACGGTGATCGAACATACGTTGTGCAGCCATTTGCGGGGAATCGTGTAGCCCAGTGAAAGTTCCTGGAGGCGGACGTTGGTTGCCGAGTAGGTGTAATATTGGGGTATTCCGCCCTGCGACGCTATGGCCGTATACCAGGTTTCCGGGTTTACCAGGCTGCGGCCGTTTACCAAAGCACCTCCGGCATCGCGCGCGGCAGCCGTTGCTTCGGACACGCCGAATAGGTCCATGTTGGCTTGCGTGAGTGAATTGACGATGCCGCCGATGCGTGCCGTTACGAGGAATCCGAGGTTCAGGTTCTTCCACGATACGCTGTTGCGCCATGCGAGGTTATAGTCCGGGAATACGGAACCGAGTTTCATGTCGGGCAGGTTGTCCTCTACGACGACGTTGCCGCCCTCGTCGATCTCGATGTTGCCTTTGTCGTCGCGCCGCAGGTCGGTCGTGGAATAAAGGTCGCCCATCGAACCGCCCTCTTTGAGAATAAATTTAGCGCGCCCCAGCTTACTGATCTGGAGCCTATTCATGCTGATTGTTTCCTCGGTGATCGGGTTGTACCACTCCTTGCAAAGTTCGATGATCTTGTTTTTGTTCCAGGAGAAAGTAAACTGCGAGTTCCAATTCCAGTTTTTCCATTGGTGGTTGTAACCCAGGCTTGCCTCGACACCCGTATTGCGCACGTGGCCGGTCTGAATATAAATGTCGGAGTAGCCGGACGATGCGGACAGATTCGGGTTGAAAGTCTGGTTATAGGTGTCGGCGCGATACCACGATGCCGTGAGTGTGAATCCATTGAGGAACCGGGCGTCGAATCCTAATTCCCATGTTTTCGTCCGCTCCGGGTAAAGCTGGCCGATGGGGTAGTTCGATTTGTCGTCCCAACCGGAAATGGTGTCGTCGTAGGGGTGTGTGGCGATTGTCAGTTCCCGCGGAAAGGGGTTTGCTACCGAAGCCCACGAAGCGCGGATTTTCAGGTAGTTAAACTTCTCCGGGAAATTGAATGTACTGCTGGGCAGCCACGATACGCCGACCGAGGGGTAGAAAAACGACTTTTGGGGTGAGTTGGCAAGCTGCGACGCCCAGTCGTTACGTCCGGTCGTCGTTACGAACAGTTGCGACTTCCAGCCCAGTTCCAGGGAGTAGAAAAACGACTGCGTTTGCTCGTGCCAGCCGGTTTTCGGCGTTTTCTTCTGGCTCTTATCGAGGTTCACGACATTGAAGATGTTGGGAGCGCCGGCAATGGGGCCATATACCGAGAGTTCGTCGAAGCGGTTGTCTTTGATCGACGCGCCGATATGTGCGTCGAGCGCGAATTTCTCTTTGAACGTTTTGCTGATGTTGAGCATTACGTCGCCGTAGGTCTGACGTTCTTCGCCGCGGGTTTCGGTATATTTACCTTTTTTGCTGTTCTCCAGCAGCGTGGGGTTCGATGTTGCGTACAGTTTTTCCGTATATAAACTATTGGTGTTATCGATGCGGATACGTCCTGCGACATTCATCCAGTCGGTGATTTTATAGGTAATGCCGCCCGTAAATATATAGCGCTTGCGGCTGTTTTCGCGAGGATTGCGGTAGGCGATCCAATAGGGATTCTGCATGCGCAGGTCGCCGCCCTCGCCCTGCGGCCAGAACTGTGCATAGATTTTGCGTGCTGGGTTCCAGCGCTCGAATGCCTTTACGAGCGAAAAATCATCGCCGCGGGGAAAGAGATAAGCCGATACGAGCGGGTTTGAGTACACGCCCTGGTTTATCATGTTGCGGTCTTTCTGGATGATGTAGCTTCCGCTTACGTCCAGTATCAAACGGTCGTTCAGCAGGTTCGACGTATTGCGGAATGTAAAGTTATAACGATTGTACTTGTTGTTGGGGACAAGTCCTTTGGAGTTTACTGCTGCGGTCGAGAAATAGATTTGGTTTTTCTCCGTACCCCCGGACAGTGTTACGGAGTTTGTCAGTATGTGACCTGTTTGCAGGAAATCTTCGGGCGAGTAGTTGTAACGTGCCGCTTGGTTGAGCGGTGCGCCCCAGCTATGGATTGTCGAACCGCTGGCTTTGCCTTTACGCCCCGTGCCGTAGCGGGTCTGGAAGTCCGGCAGGCGCAGCGGGTTCATAAATTCCGTGTTACTCGAAACCTGTATCTGTGTTGCTCCGGCCTTACCTTTTTTGGTGGTAATGAGCATTGCGCCGTTCGCGGCGTCAGAACCGTACAATGCCGCGGCTGCGGCTCCGGTCATAACGGATATAGATTCAATGTCATCGGGGTTCATATCGGCGATGGATTCCGTTGTGCCGCGTGATCCGAACTCCATGCTGCCGTCGCTGGTGAAGTTGTGCATAGGAATACCGTCAATCACATACAGTACGTTCGAGGTCTGCATAATCGACTTCATACCGCGCATAATGACTTTGGCCGAACCGCCCACGCCGGACGAACTGGTATTGATAACGGCTCCGGCGACTTTACCTGCGAGGCTGTTCACGAAGTTCGCGGATTTTACGGTTGTTACGGCTTCGGACTTCACTTGCTGCACGGTGTAGGCCAGTGCCTTTTCCGAGCGTTTGATACCCAGGGCCGTGATCACCACGTCTTCAATCTGCTCTGCTGCTTCTTTGAGTGTTATGGCAAAAAAGGTTTGTGTGCCGATTTTTACTGTTACGGGGTCATAGCCGATGAAATTGACATACAATTCAGCGGTTTGGGCAGGTGCGGGGACTTGGAGCGAGAAAGCGCCGTCAAGTCCGGAACTTGTGCCGATGGTCGTTCCCTTTACGACCACCGATGCCCCGACAACGGGTGTCCCTTTGGTGTCGCGCACGACACCGCTGACCTTTGTGGAGCCGTTGTTTGCGGCTTTCTTGTCCGAGGATACGGAAAGATAAATGTTTTGCTGGTAGATTTTGTACTCGGTTTTCGTTCCTGCGACCATCGCCTGTAACGCTATGCCGAGCGGTTTATCGGCGACATTGATACTGATGGTTCTGTTAATATCTACGCCTTTGTTTACGATGAAGAAATAGCTGGTCTGTTTTTCTATTTCATTCATAACCTGCTCCATGCGAACATTGTCCATCTGCAATGTTACTTTCGCGGTCTGGGCATACGCTCCCCATGCGGAGAACGTGGAGCAAATTATGAATAGAAAAGTAAACCAGCATTTAATTTGCTGAATAAATTTATTATTCATAGATTTGTAGATTAGTGGTTGTTAGATTGGTTCAAATTCTATTAGCCGCTATGCCTGCGGGTGGTTGCTACACCTGCGGGCTTTTTTTGCGACTTTGAAGATTCATAGTCTTATCTCATAGGCATCGCAGTTTTTTAGATTCTTATTAGTTGATTTTGGCATAGTTATTTTATATGGATTACATTGTTTTCGTCTTTCTCATATTTAAATGGAGATATTTCCTGTAAGGATCTTAACGCATAATCCAGCCCCATATTGACGGGGATTTTGCCCCGGATAACGTCGATCTGCGGAAGATCGGCCGTTTCGATCTGGATTTTCACACCGTATGTTTTCTCCATTTTGGCGATGATGTCGGCAAACGGGTGTCCAACGAGATTCAGAATACCCTCTGTCCATAAATAGTCGTCCGTATTTTTAATCTTTGTCAATACCAGACGATTCCCATTTAGGCATACCTTTTCGTTCGGGTCTAATATAATCTGGTCGCCGCTTGCTAATTTGTTGGTTATTTTTACCTTACCATTTAATAATGCGGTTGTAAAGTCGTGTGCTTGCTCGTTTGCCGTTACGTTGAACTTCGTTCCCAGCACTTCCACGTCGCAGGCGAAAGTTTCCACGATGAACGGATGGGCGGCATCATGCTCCACGTTGAACATGGCTTCGCCGGAGAGTTTCACACGGCGATTTCTATTGAACCGTATCGGATATTCCAGTTTTGCCCCGCTGTTCAGGCAAACGCTGGTTCCGTCCTGAAGTGTAATGTCTATACGTTGTCCTGCCGGTGCGGCAACGGACAGATATTGTTTTGCGGTATCTTCGATAATGACGGTTCTGGAAGCGTACCAACTGCCTGCGACCAATAGTAATACTGCGGCAGCCTGGGTGCAGATACGAATAAAGCGTTGGCGATACCATTTCGGGCGTCTGGTCGGCAGGTGCAGACGATTGTGGTGCTGATAAGGAGCATTTGCGATAATCGCGTCCTGCATAGACCATAAAGCATTTAATTCTTTCTGGTTATTGGGGTCGGCATCAAGCCAGTCTACAATCGTTTTTTCTTCCTGCTCGGAAGTTTGTCCGTTTATGTACTTATATAATAATTTCTTGTCCATTTTTTTACATTGTGTGGCGAGTGCGTTATGAATTTTGGCAGCCCGTGGCTAATCCATAATTTTTCTGTTGGTAATTTTCTTGATAATTATACTTTGTCTGCTTACAATTATATGGTGCGTGAGCGCGCGACATTTACATCGAAAAAGTGCATTTTCCGTTAAATAAATTTTCTTAAAAAATGGTATTTTTTTTAATTATCGTATAACGCTGGAATACAGGACGATAATTAAAATGATGAGATAGTCGTTCAGTGCGATTCGCATTATGGCCAAAGCCCGTTGGATATTGGCTGTGACGTTGCGCACATTGATTCCAGTAATTTCGGCGATTTCTTGGTAAGTCTTGCCCTCGAAGCGGTTGTATAGGAAGATTTGCCGCATAGGTTCGGGCATTTTGTTGATCTGGCTTTCGATGATGGATTTTATTTCCGCTGTAAAGGATGCTTGCGGATTGGTGCTTTCCAAAACGGTGATTTTAGCTTTGATGCTGCGGTAAGCCGTCGTATGTATTTGTTGCTGGATTTTGAGTCTGTTTTTCTGGTTGCGCAGCCATTCAAGACAACCATGCTTTACGGAACCTAAAATATATGCGGGAATAGTCGTAGTAATATTGAGCTTGTCTTTGTTTTCCCAAAAATAAAGGAAACTGTCGGTAACGATGTCTTCCGCGGCCATATTATTGCGGATGTATGACCGGGCAATAATGATAAAACGAGGTTTATACTCGGAGTATAATCGTTCGAAATCTTCGAGCGTGATATGTTCATCCAGTTCTGACATGCGTGTAGATTAATTCAAAGGTAAACTTTTTTATCAAAATTCAAAAATTTGTAGAATGTCCGTTAATATGGGGTGATGTGAAATATTGGGTTTATCTCTTTGATGCGGAACGAATCGGAGAAAGAAGTGAGGTTTAGATAATATCGTTATGGATAACTTCGGTCAGACGCGGGAATTGCAGATCGAGTTCGAAAGTAGGCCGGGGCCGCAGCCCCGGCGCTGCTCACTCACTCCGGGGTTTGGGTTGCTCGGTTACGATTTCGGGCTTACTGTAAAACGATGTTGTGCAGCGGGTCTTAAACCCGACAATGCTATTATCTTCCACCCGGATAAATCGGAATAGCCGCGTATATACATAGTTCATCATCGCATAAGCATAGGGGTCGGGGGCTTTCACGTTCTTCCATCCGGGAGCTATGTCGTCGAGGGTGGGGAAACGTTTTTTGAACTGCGCTTTGAGTTTTTCTTTCAAAAGGGCCACTTGTTCGGGCCGTGTTGTCGGTTGTTCTTCGAAATATTTTTGCATGGTTAAAATGTTTATGGTTTAAAATAGGGTTTGCTCAATGCCAGGAGATGCGGGATAAACGATGCTGTTCCGTGCCCGTTGAAGGTTCACTTTATCCAGCGCAGCGGCTGCCCGTTCCGCGTCGATGGCCCGCAGTTCCTCGTTTATCCATTCCTCGTACTGGAGTATCGAGGCGTATATCCGGGCGGCTTTCTGCATTTCCTCGCGGTATTGGCGGCAAAGTTCGGCGTAACGGTCTGGGTTGATTTCTCCCTGCTCGTCGATCATCACCTCGTAATGACCGCCCAGCCGAGGATCGTCCACCATAACGCGCATACGCTCGGCCATGGCTCCGATGTGCTTTGCATACCCGTACTGCCCTAAAAAGTTCTCTTTTTCTATCCCGACCATGTTTTCGAAGTGCCGGATGTTTATACGATGGGGATTCGTTTCGCAGATGTCCCCGGCATTGTCGCGGGGTTCCTCGTGCAAAAAGCGATAATAGGCTTTGTATAACGCAAGAGCGTCTATTTGCTGATCTTTCATCGGCCTAAATTATGAATTTGGGGAGTAAATATTTTTTGTCGGTTGCCGTGCCGTATTGGTCGATGAAGTGTCGCACCGCGTTGTATTTATCTTCAAGATCGCTATCGTCCCAAGCAAAGGACGAATAATCGTAATTATGGAAAGGGGACGCTTCTGTTTGGCAGATTCGCAGAATGTCGTTCAATTCCGCCCAGAATATACGTGTGCCGTTATCCTCCAGCCGATACATTTTCAGAAACAGCCGCCGCAGGGTGTACGCCGAATATAGGCGTACACTCTTGTCGGTTATGGTATTCAAACGGTTGCGGCTACCTTTCCCCAAGTTTCCTGCGCAGACAAAACCGAGGTTGCGAGCTTGCGCTTCGGTGCGGGCTTTATAGTCGGCGAATCGCTTTTCTGCGCGGTCTACTGACCGAGTGAAGTAGGGGATTTCTTTCATTTTCATAAATTGGGTGGATTACAAGTTAAAATAATTGTTGTTGTGTAGCATGTTCGGGCTGTGTTTCTGCCGATGGGACGGGCGAGATGCGCCCGGATAGGTAAGCATGTAAGGTGTTTAGAAACTGCTCCCGATATACCGGGTCGATACGGCACTTGTCATATTGTTCCCGATGGTTGGTAATTGCTCCGTCTTTTTCGGCTGCTTCAATCGCTTTCGGGAATCTGCTGCCGCCCTGCATCAACCCGGAAAAATAGTCGAAAAGGATTTCCATTTCTACGGCCTTGCGGCCTTTCTCCCGCAAAATCGCAGTTAGCCTTTCCGATTTAGCTTCCCGATATTCCAACGGCCAAACGTTACTGGCTGCGCTGTCGATAAATACCTCTGTTCCGATTATGGAAATGCGCTTTACTTTTTCGTGCGACATAGTTGCAAATTTTAAGTTAATACGACTGACTGCCCCGGCCTGCGTTGAGCAGGTATTTTTCGTGCAGGGCTTGTTCTGTGGTCTTGCCGCTGGCCTGTTCGATACGGGCGACGCGGCGGGCGATTCGCTCCTGTTCTTTCTGCCAGCGGTTTATAAGGTCGAAATCGGCCAGAAACGCCGGATTCTCGTTGTCGATGCCGGGGCGGAACCCGCGGCGATACATGCCGCCGAAAACCTCGTCTATCGCTTTGGAATAGCGGTCGCGCTGCTCGTCGAGTTGGCATAGCTTCCGTGCGGCAGGATTCTGCGGGTATCGTACCCGCAAAATCCTGCGCTCGGCAGCGGCATAGCGGTTGTTCTGCTTTTGCCTACTTGTCATATTCTGAATATTTGAGGAACGGATGTTTTTTCGTTGGACGGAATTTCCACAAGTCGGCCAGATATTTTAGGAATGTCTGCGGGTCGAAATGTTCGCCCGTGGCGCAGGAATGGTAGTTCGGAGCATCAAGCCGGATTACAGCCATATCGAAAAAAGGAGTTTTACATACGCTCCATTTTCCGTTGAAAATCCGAATATCCACGGCGTTGATGTGGCCCTCGAAATCGAAAAAAGTTGTGTATTTCCCGGATGCGTTCAACTTGGTAAGTTCTTCAAGTATTTCAATAAATATTTTGTCCATAATAGTTTGGTGTTGTAGGCGGGGACGATGCCCCGCCCGGATTTATGCTTTTTGGCTGATGTAACGGATAAGTTTCTTTTCGTTGGTGTAGTCGAGTGTGTCCAATAAGAATTGTATGCTGCCCGTTCGCATGGCCCGCCATAGTCTATTGTATAGGCTTGGATTGCTTTCGGGAGTTTGGCCGAATATTTCTTCCATGTAGTTTTCCGGCATGTGGGTACGAATACGCCAGTCGAGGGCTGCGGTTGCTCGTATTATTTCTTCGTATGATTTCATAATTTCGGGTATTGTGGGCGGAGCGAACCCCGCCCCGTTATTATTCTGTTTACGCGGCTGTTTCGTCGGGTTTGGCGTTGCATTGCTCTACCCGGTCGGCAATCATCGTCGCGGCCTTGTTCGCGTCGATAAGGATTTCGAACAGGTATTCGGGTTTCTCTTTCAGCCCCCGCAGCCAGCTTGCGAGGTAGGCGGCGTTTTCCTGCTGCGGCGTTGTCGCAAGCCCGAACCGTATGCCGCAAAGTGCGGCGGTCATTTCGGCGATCAGTTCCTCGCGGGCATAGCTGGGCGAACCGAAAAACCCGGACATATCCCGGTTGAGCCGCGACGGGTGGCCCGTGCTGTGGGCGACCTCGTGCAGCAGCGTCGAATAATAATCCGCACCTTTGGGGAATTGTGTTTTCAGCGGGCACACGATTATATCGGCGCTGGGGCGATAAAATGCGCTGTCGGATTCCAATACTTCGATCCTGCAATACCATTTCCCGGCATCGACCATGTGATCGACTTCGGCGCAGGTCGTTCCGTCCGTCTGCGGCATCCCTGCGGCCTGCTCCAACAGCCGTGCATAGCGTTCGGGGTTCTTCTCCGGCATATC
This sequence comes from Alistipes shahii WAL 8301, assembly GCF_025145845.1. Lineage (NCBI taxonomy): Bacteria > Pseudomonadati > Bacteroidota > Bacteroidia > Bacteroidales > Rikenellaceae > Alistipes > Alistipes shahii. Next base: position 403,695 of record NZ_CP102253.1, read on the forward strand.
GGTCTGGTCGATATTGAATACCGAATAATAGCGCAGCAGGGGCAACAACTTGTAAGCCTTTTTCTGCTCGTCGGACAGACGGGCGTATTTCTCGTATGGCATGCCTTTTCCGTCTTTTTGGTCTTTGGGAATGGCGTACAAATACCAGAAATAAACCGGAAACGATTTTTCGCCTTTCTTCACGTTGATTTCTTCATCCTGCGCTTGCTTGTAGGTTAGGAAAATAGGCGTTTTGTAGCGCTTGTATTCGGTCAGCAGAAGAAGCATGAACAGGTTCCCGCCGTTGTAATACCGTCCGGCCAGATTGCGGGGGCATCCCTGCGCCATCGAAACCCACGGCTTGCTCCAGCCCGTTTTAAGGTTCTGTATTTTTTCAATCATCAAAGCCGTGAATGCCGGGGCGATTGCGTCTATAACTTTATTATTGTTCATCGTTCTGATTTTAAATATTTACTTCCATGCAGAAAAACCACGTTTTCAGATTTTTGCTATAACCTACATTTACTCGGTCGCCTTCGTTTTTGTACTGGTGTTCCAGCCGCAGGCAAACCAATCCGGATGCGAGGGCGTAGGCTCCGCCGGCAACGATTTCCACCGTTACCGCTTCATTGGCCTTATGCGACCAAAGGCGTGATAGATATTCTTCATATTTTTGTTTCTCGGTTTTGGGCGCCTTGTTTTCAGATTCCATCCCAGCGGCTAATCCTGCCCCTGTTCCTTTCCGGTCATTTTTCTGTATGTCCTTTTTTGTTGCCATGACTTTTTTTTTATCCCGTGCGGAGCACCCACCGCCTGACCTTTCCGTACTCAAAAACCTGCGGCGAGATAGGGAAACAAGGTTTTTCGGAAAAATCCTGCTGTGCGCGAGGTCCGGGCCTGCCGCTGAAATCGGACACGATCAGGCCCGGCCGCAGCGAGGCGCTACCTTTGAGTACGGAAAGGTCAGGCGGTGGTTGCTTCGTACACCGATTCCAAAAAGAGGAATGGCGACAAAAAAGGGCGCAATACAGAAAACTCCCTTTGTCCCGTGCGAAGCACGGGACACCGCGGTCTTAATGCGTAAGAAATACGCATTAAGACACCCGCTACCATCCGAAAAGTGCGTAACATCGCACTTTCCGGCAATTTTGCCGACAGAATAAAGCAGGGGAAACATCTGTGCGGGAGGCAATATGTGAACGAACCCGACATTAATGTTTTAATCAGGTCGTTATGGAGCGTATTTTCAGTCGATTAACAGTTCAAATAATTCTCCGGAATCCAAATAGGACATAGGTTCGTAATTTTTGGACATGGGTGAATTTGTAGTTAGATTTGCCATTGGGACGCTCCTCGGATAGTCCCGGCACGGCAAAACAAAAACTACTATGACAGACAGAAAAATGGAGTTGTACGAGCGATATTTCGCCCGTAAACTGGACGATTATTTGGCGCGTAATCCTGCGGAGAATCCGGGTATTGCGCAAACACGCATTTCAGCAGCTTCGGCGGTTTATCTTGCGGACAGACAGGTTGCGCAACACCCGGCCGTCGCATTGGATAGGGCGCTGGGAATCCTCTATATCGACTTCTCCGGAGATACTGAAATCCTTTAACTTTTCGTAAACCAAACTCGAAAGGATGAAACCAGAACAGAACTATTTTTTGTTAGGGAGTGAGGACCCTATACGGGTGCGACTCACGGGTGTCCGAAAACCTCCGGTAATACGGCGCACTTCGGGCAACCGTAGCGCAGAAGTGGATTATTATACCACGTTGCTTATAGAACATTTGCAGGAATATTTTCCCGGTGAAATGTTGTTGCTGAAAGATTTGCGGGCACGGGCGCGTATAGCCTATAAAGAAAGCGTTCGGACGAATGTGCCGATTGCGGATGCTCTTGCTAATGCCTTGCGTTACTTGTTTTTCGGGTTCGAAACATCGGGCTTCGAACGTTTAAAATCGGAAATCTGGATGCAGGGCTATTATTCGCAGGCGAAAGGCCGACATATCGAGCTGCCGGAAGTCGCCCTGCAAATCTTTGCGGGCGAATTGTCGCTGCAATGCCGCGAATTTTTGGCGAAGTACCCGACCACAAAGGACCGGGAAACCCTGATCGCCCGCTATGGCATCCGGGAGATCGTCGGCGAATACCTGAAACGCAGGTGGGGCATATAGTTCCGGCCCGCGTATGAAAGGCGGCAGCCGCACCGAATCCGGTGCGGCTGCCGTCGTTGGGTCATTTGGTCGGGGGCAGTATTTTCTTCAACCGCTGCGGCCGGGTCGCAATTTCCGCAACGTTCACCATCTGCTCCAGCGTATAAACTTTTCCGCCCTGCCAGAACGTGCATTTGGGCGCGACTTTGGATAGTGTCTTTTCAAAAGTCTTGTAGTCGATTTTCAGGAAGTCGCACACGTCCTGCGGCATCATCATAAACTCCAGCTTCTTTTTGCAGCAAATAGCCCCTAAAAGCGTAAGCATATACCGCATCCGGCATTGCAGATTCATCAGCTCGATCAGTTTTTTACGGGTGATAACGATTAAATCGTCATTGGCTTGTTTTGTCATATATTCAGGTTGCATAATTTATCCTTTTGATTGAAATGTTCCGCCAGAAATTTCTGCACTACGGATCGCCGGAAAAACACGCGCCTTTGAATGATTACGGCTTCCAAAATTTTCTTTTTCCGGTAGTACTGCAAACTCTTTGGCCGGAGATCGAGAATTTCCGCAAGCTGGCGGTTTGGAATCAGCGGATCGTCCGCATTATGATCGCCGCCTTGTTTCAGCAAATTCATTTCGCGGCGGGTTTCCTGTATCAAATTCAGAATAAGATCGAGTTGGCGAAACATGCGCTGTACATCTGCATCTTTCATAAACTACTAATGTTTAAAGGTTTGTCCGTTTTTATGCTGTATATATTGCCGAACCTCCGGCCGGGGCATGAGCCTGCGAAATTCTGTTGCCGTATGCCCCAGACGGAAGTAGTCGGATATATCTTTTTCCTGTTTGGTTCCTGCAAGCGGAAGTTCAATTCTACTGACGTTATATTCTGCAAGTTCCTGCTGTAATGCTATGGCCTGCTTTTTTCCCGTCGCATCCATATCATAGAGCAGTATGATGTTTTGGAAACGCTGTGACAATTCTTTTATCAGTCGGTGCGGTATGCGGGCCGTTTCGCTCCCGAAACAGATTGCCGGGAATCCGTGGGCGGCCAACGACAACACGTCCTTTTCCCCGCCTGTAATAAACAGCGTGTCACCCGTGGCGGGTAGTTGCTCCTGCCCGAAGCAATAATAATCTTTAAAACTGCCGCCGAATAGGAATCGGGACTGCGATTGGGGGCGGTAAACCTTTATTCCATTCTGGCGTACATACCCGAACATGGGTTCGGACGGGGATGACCGAAACGTATAGGGGTGACCGGAATTGCTGACCCCGCAATATTCTGCCAGCGAAACAACACCATACCGATTAAGTGTTTCAGCGTTGATGCCGTATTGTTTCCACCATGCCTGTTCTGCGTCTGAAAAAGTCTGTACGCGGAACTTATAGGGAGTGGGTGTTTTCCGTGCGGGTTCAGGTACAAATGACCGGGGCCGTATTATGGGCTTGTTTGCAGTCGCTTCGTCAGAAAGCCCCAAACATAGATCGCGGTTGATAATGCGCAGGATTTCTACAAAATCATCTGCTTTCCGACACGACAGATTGTGTAACGTCGCCACCAGATCGAAACAATCGCCTGCATAATCTTCATTCCCGAAATCCCGATACTTGTATACTCCGCTCCGGCGGTCGAAATACAAGCTGCATGAAGCGTGTGTATCTTGGTAAAAGGGATTGCGGAACTTTCTGCCAACACGCAGTCCCCTGCCGAGGTAGTGGCGAAAAATATCCAATCCGCCATGGGTCGCATTAATTATATCGTTTCTATTTAACACAATTTAAAGCATATTTTTGTTTAAACTGCATAATCCGTTCATAAGTGCATGGAATAGTTTTGTCGTCAAGCAATTTACAAATGTCTTTCACCTTATATCTACACCGCCGTCGCACGTATGTATAGGACAATTCACCCTCAGCCCTCAACCGTTGAAGTGTTCGTACGCTGATATTCAACATATCAGAAACCTCCTGTGAATCGACCCAAATTTCGCTATCCGAAAACGCATACAGCAATGGACGGCTATTGCTAACATGCTCGTAAATTGCATCGAGTTTACTGGCGATCTCCTTAAACGCTTTCGATTCTATCGTTATAACTTCCATAGGCATATTAATTTGTTGTTCGCAAAGATGGCACTATTGAAAAATAAAAATGTTGGAGTCAATATTGACTCCAACACGATTATCACACGATTCCCTACCCTATTTATCCATTTCATCCATTTTATCCGTCAGCGAATCATAGATTTGTTTCAGGTATTCTGCCCGCTCTCCTTTACGGTTGCGAATCGACAAAAAGATATTGGCATGGTTCGATAAATCAACACGGAATAAAATGCCAATGCCACGCATTAATTCTTTAAGTTGTGCTTTTCCTCTGTCTACCGACCCTTTTTCAAAAACACCCCGAACCAATTCTACCAAGTCGCTTTTCTGCTCGGTCCAATGAAATACAGGTAAAATTTCATCTGCGGCCTGCATTACTGGCAAATTATTATTGAACATGAACACGCACATTTCAATCTCAATATCGAGTAACGCAATCAATAAATCGGTCTGCATTTGTGATTTAGCAGGCACAGTTTTTTTTTGTATACTTTACATATACCTTAATTTGTTTTAGCCCCCGCAACCTATCAATAGGATTAGAGGTGATTTCATTTAGCTCGCAGATCAGTTTACTGAAACCCTCTGCTAAGACTTCTGGATTTTCTTCAAATTCTTTACTTTGAAGATACTGCAAAACTTGTTTCAACATTTTGCAGTTCAATGACGCAACATTCATAAGCTATGGATTAAGGAGTTATGTGTGTCAGAACTTTCACGCATACATAACAGCTATCCCATAATAATCATAGTCCCTATCTTAATTTCAATTTACAAAAATTTCAACCCAAAAACAAATAATTAAGATGACTTTACAGCATAATGAGTTTGTTCATATCAAATATGACTATTCAATTCTTTTCAGATTTTCATTTTCTCTATCAGAATATTAGTTTTTTTCAGTAACTTTTATTATCTTTGTATCTGTAAAAATTGCCATTGAACGGCCAACGGCCGGACAATACAAACAAATACGTTCTTTCCCGGTTTTCGTAACTAAAAACGTAACCAAAGAAATAAGTGTATAGATAAATTACAACTATTCAATTTATTAGGTTAGTCCCCCTCAACCCCCTGAGGGGGTACAAAGCAAAAGACTGATAATCAATGATTATCGGTCTTTTTGTTTTTGTGCGTCTGCCCTTACTATTGGCCGTTCGAGGGTAAAAAGGGAGCATTTAAGGGGAAATGTTTACCTTTTTGTTTACCCCGTTTCTCGGAGGGTAAACAGAAATGCCAATCTTCTGCACAACACGTGCAATCTAATGACTATCAATGCAAATGTAATATTCCGTAAAGACAAAATTAAATCAAACAATACCGCGCCGATACACATTCGGTTTACCCTAAATCGCAAAATCCGCTATGTAAGCACGGGCGTTACCATCCACATAAGCAAGTGGGACTTTGAAAATCAACGCATTAAGGACAATTCGCCCGAAATGCAGGAATTGCAATACCGCATCGACACCAAAATCGACGAACTCCGCCGCAAAATCAAACGCTTGGAAGCATTAGAGGTAGAGGTTACGCTCGACAATCTTTTGGAAACCAACGGGCGGAAAATAAACTGCACGGTCGGCGAATATCTAAAACAGACCATCGAACGGCTGGAAACGCTCGGTAAATACGGTTCGGCGTCTAAACATCGTTCTTTACTCTCCCGCCTGTCTGAATTTAGGTCGCTAAATATTCGTTTCGATGAAATAGACCTCGCCTACCTACGTGATTTTGAACTGTTCCTGCGTAAAGAGGGCAACACAAACAACAGCATAGCCACGAAATACGCCATCTTGCAATGTTTGTATATTCGTTGTCATGTAGGCCTGTGTCCTCTTTTTCGTACCCCATCAGAATCAACGCAAAAGCAGCCTGACCATATGGTCAGGCTGCTTTTGGACTTCAACGTCGTCGTATTAGAAAATCCGCAGCAACGCACCGGAAAGCGCGGAGCGCACTTCGGGAGCGTTCCGCACCTCTTCGGGAATGGCAGTTCTCGTATAGACGCTCTCCTCGGCCTTATCGGTCTGGCTGATCATCGTCAGCGTTTTTCCGTCTCCGCTCAACTCAAAGGCGTAGCTGGCGCCCCAAGGCTCACCGTCGCGGTAACGGCCCGAAAGCTGCGCACCGTTGACCGCAAAATCGCCGGAATAGCACACAAAGGTCGGAGTTTCCACCTTCTGGAAGATGTTGAACGTCCCGTCGGACTGGAACTCGACGTAGACATCGAAATCCGCATATGCCTCGTTGCTCCACTTCGTCTGGTGCCACTCGCCCACAACGCCCGAATCAATGTTTTTCGAGCCGTCGTCATCCTTCGAACAACCGGCTGAAAACAGGAACAAAACAGCCGCAAACAGGGAATAAATATATTTTTTCATTGTATTTTAACTCTATCGTTTATAACCAGCCTCCGTTTTCAGCACCCGTTTCGCGGGCAATGACGGCAAACGTCTTGGTAATTTCGATGCCGCCCATAACCGACCCCGTTCCGGGCCTGTTGCCGCCGCCCACCGCCTTCACGGTGATGTGCGCAACTCCCGGCTTCGTACATTTGATCATCAACTGACCGTTGTACATCTTCGGTTCCACGGCCACGCCGAGTTTCTGCATATCTTCCGCCGAGACTTCGACGCCCATATAGGTCAGATCCTTGGCCGAACCTCCGAAATGTTTCGTAAGGGTGACAAGCTCCAGTTTGCCGGTCTTGACTTTCAGACAGGGCGTTCCTTCGATCTGCATCAGCAACTGGTAGGCATCGGTCAAACCCGTACCCATTTTGCCGCGGTATTTTTCGAGATTGATCGTCCCGCCGGAGGTTTTGGACCCTTCAAACCGCGAGTCGATGTCGTTCACCGAGGTGAGCAGCATCGAAATAAACTCCTCGCGCGTGAAGTGTTTGCCCTTGGCCAGCGCATAGGAAAGCCCCAGAGCGGCCTCTCTCGAAACATGCGATCCGAGCCTGCGATTTTGCTTCCGGGGGAGCGAAGGGCGGAAGGAAGATCGTAAGCCCGACAGTTGCGCCCGAACATCGCAATAAAAAGTAACTTTTTCGACGTTAAAAAGCTCCGATTGTAACAAACGAAAAGAAAAAACGGGAAAAAGCAGCATAATTGTCGCGAATTTGTATTACTTTTGAATAAAGTATATAATCCGAACCAAATACGATGAAAAACCGCTGGATCGTTGCGGCCTGCGCCGCCGTTTGCTGGACGGCCTCCGCGCAGACGACTGCGCCCTATGCCCCGGCGCCTGAAAACCTGCAAGCCCGGACGGCGTTTCAGGACGCCAAATTCGGCATTTTCCTCCACTGGGGACTTTACTCCATGCTCGGCTCGGGCGAATGGACGATGACCAACCGCAATATCAATTATCAGGAGTACGCCAAGCTGGCCAATGCGTTTTATCCACATGATTTCGATGCCGCGGAGTGGGTCTCGGCCATCAAATCCTCGGGTGCAGGATACGTCTGCTTCACGACGCGCCACCACGACGGCTTCTCGATGTGGGACACCGCGCAGACGGATTACGACATCGTGGACTCCACGCCGTATAAACAGGATATTGTAAAGGCGCTCTCCGACGAGTGCGCCCGCCAGGACATCCGGCTGCACCTCTATTATTCGCTGATCGACTGGTACCGCGACGACTGCCCGCGCGGCAGGACCGGGCTGGGAACGGGCCGTCCCGGCACGGCGATCAGCTACGAGCGTTACTACGACTTTATGAAACGCCAGCTCACGGAGCTGCTGACGGACTACGGCCCGGTCGGCGCCATCTGGTTCGACGGGGTGTGGGACCAGGACCAGAACCCGGATTTCGACTGGAAACTCCGCGGGCTGTACGACCATATCCATGCCATCCGGCCGGCCTGTCTGGTGGGTAACAACCACCACCTGGTCCCGTTCGAAGGCGAGGACATCCAGATTTTCGAGCGCGACCTTCCGGGCGAGAACACCGCCGGGCTTTCGGGGCAGGAGATCGGCCGCCTGCCGCTCGAAACGTGCCAGACGATGAACGGCATGTGGGGCTACAAGATCACCGACCTCGATTACAAATCGTCGAAGACGCTGATCCACTACCTCGTTCGGGCTGCGGGCCGCAACGGGAACCTGCTGCTCAACATCGGCCCCCAACCCGACGGGAAACTGCCTGCGACGGCCGTCGAACGGCTGCGGGAGATGGGCGAATGGCTCGCCCGGTACGGCGAAAGCATCTACGGGACCCGCGGCGGCGACATCCCGCCCCACGACTGGGGCGTAACGACGCGCAAGGGCGACAAACTCTATGTGCATGTGCTCGATTTGCAGGACGATGCGCTGTACCTGCAGCTCGCGCAACGGGTGAAGAGCGCCCGGTGCCTGAACAACGGCGAGCGGGTGAAGTTCGACACGCTCCGGGGAAAAGGGATCGTCCTGAATCTGGAGCATGTTCCCGAGGATACCGACCGAATCATAGAACTCACTTTACGATGAAAAAAACGACACAGCTATTCGCCGGCCTGCTTATGCTCACGGGCGTGTTGTCGGCGTGCTCCCCGGCCGGCAACGAGGGTTTCATGCGGCGCGTGGAGACCGATTTCCGCCACAAACAGGAACTGCTTCCCCGGGACGATCTGTTCGGGATATTCGACGAACCGATGACGCGGCAGGAGCGCGAGGCCATGATGTTCCTTTATGCCTATATGCCCGTGGGGGACATGACCGACTACCCGGGCGATTTTTATCTGGAAAACGTGCGCAGCGCGCTGGCCACCCGCCGGGAAATGCCGTGGGGAGACATCGTTTCCGACGAACTGTTCCGGCATTTCGTGCTGCCCGTGCGGGTGAACAACGAGAACCTCGACGATTCGCGCCGGGTGTTCCACGACCAGCTGGCGCCGCGCGTCGAAGGGTTGCCGATGTACGACGCCATCCTCGAAGTGAACCACTGGTGTCACGAAAAGGCCAACTACCAGCCGTCGGATGCGCGGACCAGTTCGCCGCTGGCCACCGTGCGCACGGCCCACGGCCGCTGCGGCGAGGAGTCGACGCTGCTCGTCGCGGCGCTGCGCTCGGTGGGCATTCCGGCCCGGCAGGTCTACACGCCCCGCTGGGCGCACACCGACGACAACCACGCCTGGGTCGAAGCCTGGGCCGACGGACGGTGGCATTTCCTCGGGGCCTGCGAGCCGGAACCGGTGCTCGACCTGGGGTGGTTCAACGCCCCGGCCAGCCGCGGGATGCTGATGCACACCAAGGTCTTCGGTTATTACGACGGCCCGGAGGAGGTGATGAAAACCACGGCCAACTACACCGAAATCAACGTGATTTCGAACTATGCCGCATGCGCTCCGCTCACCGTGACGGTCACCGACACGGCGGGCAGCCCCGTGGAGGGTGCGACCGTGGAGTTCAAACTTTACAATTACGCCGAGTTCTTCACCGTGTCGCGCAAAACGACCGACGGCCGGGGACAGGCGTCGCTGTCGGCAGGACTGGGCGACATGCTCGTCACGGCCGTCCGCGACGGGCGGTTCGGCATCCGGAAGGTCTCTTTCGGGCGGGAGCCGCAGGCGACGGTGGCGCTGGATCATGCGATCGGCGACGAATTCTCCTTTCCCGTCGACATCGTTTCCCCGGCCGAGAGCGCGAATTTGCCGGAGGTGACGGCCGCCCAGCGCGCGGAAAACGACCGCCGCTTCAACCGCGAAGACTCCATCCGCAACGCCTATATCGCCACGTTCCCCGCACAACCGGCCGTCGATTCGTTCGCCCGCGCCATCGGAGTGAAGCCCGGCCAGATCGCCCGGTTCATAACCGCATCGCGAGGCAATCACGGCGAGATCATGGATTTCCTGCGCGAAGCGAGCCGGAAAGGATGCACCGGGCGGGCGCTGCAACTGCTCGCCACGCTGTCGGAAAAAGACCTGCGCGACACGCCGTCGGCGGTGCTCGCAGACCATCTTTATAATACGGACAAGGATGCCGACGCCGCGACCGTGCTGGCTCCGCGTGCGGCCAACGAGATGCTCACCGCCTACCGGTCGTTTCTCCAGCGTGAAATCCCGGCGGCCGATGCCGCGGCATTCCGCCGTGACCCGCAGCATCTGGCGGCGTGGTGCCGCGACAGCCTGACGCTGCGTCCGGAGCTCTGCACCGTCTCCACGACCATCTCGCCCGAAGGCGTGTGGCGCAGCCGGACGGCCGACAAACCCTCGCGCAAGATCTTTTTCGTTGCCGCAGCCCGTTCGCTCGGCATTCCGGCATGGATCGACCCCGTGACCGGGAACCTCTTCTACCGCCACGCCGGAAAGGATGTGCCCGTCGATTTCGAGTCGGCGAACGACCGGCAGCTGGAAACCGGCCGGCTGAAACTGCGCTACGAGCCGATTCCGCGTCTCGACGATCCGGAATATTTCAGACACTTCACGCTCTCGCGCTTCGACGGGCAGTCGTTCGCGCTGCTGAACTACCCCGATTTCGAGCCATGGAGCGCGCGCTTCGACACACCCACCGACCTGGAAACCGGCTACTACATGCTCGCAACGGGCAGCCGCCTGGCCGACGGCAGCGTGCTGGCAAACGTGTCGTTCCTCAACATCGGGCCGAACCGGACGACCGAAACCGATCTACCGATGCGCGACAACTCGGAAGCGGTCCGCGTGATCGGCAGTTTCAACTCCGAATCGAAATTCATCGACGCCCGGACCGGCCGGGAGACCTCGGTGCTGCTCACCGCGGGACGCGGCTATTTCGTGGTCGGACTGGTCGGCGTCGGGCAGGAACCCACCGATCATGCGCTGAAGGACATCGCCGCCAAGGCCGCCGAACTGGAGCAATGGGGCCGTTCGATCATCCTGCTCTTCCCCGATGAAACGGCATACGCGAAATACGCGGCGTCACCCGCTGCCTCGCTGCCGCAAACCGTCACGTTCGGCATCGACCGCGACGGCTCCGTCCGCAGACAGATCCTCGACGCGATGCATCTGCCGGGGAACGTTCCGCTTCCGGTGTTTATCGTCGGCGACACGTTCAACCGCGTCGTGTTCGAATCCCACGGTTACACGATCGGCCTGGGCGACCGTTTCCTGCACACCATACACCAATTATAACCGGATTATGACGACTGAACTCTGCACCTATACCCGCAATGCATGCGACATCGCCCGGCGGACGGGCGTTGAGCGCATCGAACTCTGCGCCGCTCCCCTCGAAGGCGGCACGACCCCTTCCGCCGGACTGATCCGCTATGCCCGGAGCCTGCCGGGCCTGCGGCTGAGCGTGATGATACGCCCCCGGGGCGGAGATTTTCTCTACACCGACGACGAGGTGGCGCTGATGGCCGAAGAGATCCGCCTCGCCCGCGAATACGGAGCCGACGGGGTGGTTTTCGGACTGCTGACACCGGCCGGAGAGGTGGACGAGACGCGCACGGCGCAGCTCGTGCGCGAGGCCGAGGGGATGGAGGTGACGTTTCACCGGGCGTTCGACATGACGCGCGATTCCCGGCAGGCGCTCGAAGCGGTCATCCGCACCGGATGCCGCCGGGTGCTCACCTCCGGAGGCCGCAACACGGCGCAGGAGGGCATCGGAACGCTGCGTGCGCTGGCGGCGCAGGCGGCCGGACGCATCGAGGTCATGGCGGGGAGCGGCGTCGGTCCGTCGAACGCCCGACTGCTGGCCGCCACAGGGGTCGACGCCCTGCATTTCAGCGCCCGCCGGGAACGCGAAAGCGGCATGCGCTTCCGCAATCCGCAGGTTTCGATGGGCGGGTGTGCCGGTGTTCCCGAATACACCCTGACCGATGCCGACGAGAGCGTCGTGCGGCAGATCCTTGCCGAACTCGGCTGACGCAGGAGATTCGGACATCGGAGGCCGCGACATTCGGGCAGAAAAAGAATAACAGCACGGCGGAAACGACTCCGAGGAGGTCTCCGGCGCGTTTATCCGTCCTGGGGAACCAGCGCCCCGTTCACCCACAACAAGGAACCTGCGCTGTTCAGCGGGCCGCCCCGAGGGAAGGGGCGGCGGGCGGCGTAAAATCCGACTTACCCGATAATCAGATCTTCCACACGGACTTTAGGGACATAGTGTATGCCGTCCTTGCGGAAATAACGGTGATCGTCGTTTTCGGAAATCTCCACCAATTCGATTTTCTCGATGCCTTTGCCGATGGCCAGGATCAGCAGCGGCTCGGACTCCAGATGGAATTTCTGCCGGATCCGCTCTTTGTCAAACGCGCCGATACAGATGCCGTTCAGTCCGATTTCAGCCGCCTGGAGCAGCATGCTCTGAACCGAAATACCCAAATCAATATCGACATAACGATCTTCCGGAACCGTCGAGCAGACGATGATGAAAGCGTTCGGCCCGGTTCCCGGAAGCGGTAAATGAAGCTCGGGCAGGGCCCCTCCGAGGCGGATTTCGGCCAAGACCCCGGGCGCTTCGTCCGCCAGGACGGGCCGGAATCGCAGGACCTGCTGATTCCGCGCCGAGGGGATGCGGGTATTGACCCCGATAATGCGGCGAAGCTGGTCTTCGCGCACGATGAAGCGGGGATCGTAGCCGCGATGGCTGCGGTTTTTCAGCAACAGCCGGCTCAATGTTACCAGCGGCCGGCGACTGGCCTGGCCGGATGCCGAACGGGCCAGGTACTCTTCCATTTTTCGGCCTAAATAATCATCTGCCATTTTTCATCGGATATATAAACGAGGACAAAGATACGCAATCCGTTCGCATTCCCTCAATCCGGAAGAGATTTTCAACCGCCAATACGCGCCGGCAGCCAACCGGGCCTCAACCTGCCGGTATGAAACGCCGGATTCGACCGGCAAAAAAGAAATAATTTGCATTATCTTTGCGTCCGTCCGACAAACGCCCGATGTCCCAACGCAAGATTATCCATATCGACATGGATGCCTTTTACGCATCCGTAGAGCAGCGCGACCGTCCCGAATACCGGGGCCGTCCGATCGCCGTCGGATATGACGGACCGCGCGGGGTCGTCGCCACGGCAAGCTACGAAGCCCGCCCCTATGGGGTTCATTCGGCCCTCTCGTCCGTGCTGGCGAAGCGGCTGTGTCCGGAACTGATCTTCGTTCCGGCACGGTTCGATGTCTACAAAGCCGTTTCCCGACAGATCCGCGCCATCTTCGGCGAATACACCGAACTCGTGGAGCCTCTCTCGCTCGACGAAGCGTTTCTCGACGTGAGCCACGTCCGTTCGGCGACGCTGGTCGCCCGCGAAATCAAAGCCCACATCCTCGCCGAAACCGGACTGACGGCCTCGGCCGGAATCTCGGTCAACAAGATGCTGGCAAAGATCGCCTCCGACTATCGGAAACCCGACGGACTGTTCACGATCCCGCCGGAGCGGATCGAGGAGTTCGTAGCCGGACTGCCCGTCGAACGCTTTTTCGGCATCGGCGAAGTGACGGCCGAAAAGATGCACCGCCTCGGCATCCGTACGGGAGCCGACCTGCGGCTCTGGAACGAAGCGGCACTCGTGCAGCAGTTCGGGAAGGCCGGACACAGCTATTACGGCTATGCCCGGGGCATCGACGAACGGGAGGTCACGCCGAACCGGGTCCGCAAGTCGCTCGGAGCCGAAACGACCTTTGCCGAAGACACGGACGACCGGGAACGGCTGCGGCTCGAACTGTCGGCCGTGCGCGAGGAGGTCTGGAACCGGGTGATGCGGCATGAATTTCGGGGCAAGACCGTCGTCCTGAAGCTCAAGTTCGACAACTTCCGGCAGATAACCCGCTCGAAAACCCTATTCACGCCCGTCGATTCGGCAGAGACCCTCCGGCGCGTGTCGGAAGAACTGCTGGCCGCGGCGGATTTCCACGGGCGTAAAATCCGGCTGATCGGCCTTACGGTCGGCAACTCGCCGGAGGCCTGCCCGGAGTGCGTGCAGCTGCGGTTCGACTTCGGGAACCCGGAAACGTAAAGGCGCCCGCCATCACCGGAAACGGTATGGCCTTTGCAAGGCTCCCGTCCAAAAAGGGAGCCATGAAACATACCGATAGAACAGGGGCGGAACAAACCGCCGCCCGGCAGCCGGAACCGACGCAGGAAATCACCGTAACGCAAGTCACCCCCGACGACATTCTCAACGACGGAGGTCCGATCACACCTGCAACCGGGGACGGGACGCCCACAGAACGGCAGCTGGAACAGGGCGTGGTGATGGTCAACCCGTCGGTCGACAGCATGGAAAGCCGGGGATAACCCGGCAACATGCAGGCTTACCCCGCAGCATTCGCTGGCTGCCCCTCATGCAGCCGACAAGAAGACGCCCGGCCGCTCGCAGGAGCGGCCGGGCGCATGGCACAACCGGAGAGGGGCTATTCGACCGGCCGGAAGGGGGCATCCGCATCGCCGGTCCACCGATAGAGGCGAACGGTGCTGCTCTGCTGTTTGGTCTCCTTCGAACGGGCGTTCTGCGAAATGTAGAAATAGCCGCCGCCGAGCGGACACAGTCCCGTCGTTCCCCATTTGAAATCCCAGCCGTAGATGCCGCCGGCCGATTTCCCGGCGGGAACCAGCGAGATCACCTCACCCTCGGTGGGCGTATCGAATCCCTGCAAAAGTTCCCTGCGAGCCGGTTTACCGCCGTCGATCACAAAGAGCGAATAATTGGGGTATTGAGATTTTTTACCTTTGTAAACCGCGGCATAGCAGTTTCCCGACGCGGGATCATAGGCCAGGTTCTGAATTCCCCACGAGGTGTTGCCCGTGCGGACGAAATACTTGTGATCGGGCGCCGCAGGGCCGCTTTTATGCAGACTTCCCTGCGAGAGCGGCTGCTCGAAACGCTTCCAGCCCTTCGTGTCGTAGGCGAGCAGCACCTGGTAATCGTTGTCCGTGCGCAGGGTGTCGCCGTAAACGCCGTAGGCCACATAGAGATAATCGCCGCCCTCCTTCGCTCCGAACCGGGGCGCGAAGGTCACGCCGTCGATGCCCGAACAGCCGAACCGGTGCTCGACCGTCCGTCCGCCGTTCTCCGCCGTTGCGAAATAGTCGTCGACGGCCTCCTTGATATAGACCGTGGTCATCACACGATCCTTTTCGGCATCCATGTCCGGACGCGTGATGCGGTCCACGTCGAAAATAGCGACGTAGAATCCCGTCCGGTCCTTTTCGTCTTCAGGCGCCACCTGCCCGGCGTCGAGCGTCCGGCGGATGCCCTTGCCGATCGCATCGTCCTTGTATTCCAGCGAGCCGTAAACGCGGCCGTCGGCTGGATTCATCGTCAGGCAGCCCAGATGGCCCGTCATGCCGTCCACGCTGCCTATCAGATTGCCTTCGAAGTCCATCTTCAGCAGTTTGGTCGTGAAGGAGAAATAGATGTAGCCGCGTTCGAGATCGACGGCAATGCCCTGCACGTGGAACGGACCTTGTTCGCCCGAGCGGATTTCGCGCGGCAGGTTACGCAGATCGGGACCGTTTTTCGTCCGGTTGGCGCCCGACGGGCAGGCCGTCAGCAGCAGCGGAACGACCAGCAAAGGGAGCAGACGTTTGAGGTTCATCGGAAGTTTTTTTACGTTAGTATCGGATTTATTTGCTTTTTCCGCAACAAATATAAACAAAAGCAACCAAAAACACAACCGAAAACACAACAAAAGAAAAAAAATCCTCCGCATCAGGGGGCGGAGGATTTTCACATTCAGACGTTCGCCACGAACTCTTCGAAGGCGGCAAGATCGGCCGCCAGCGGTTCGGAGAATTGCGGCCGCCGCGTCAGCCGTTCGAGCCGCTCCAGAAGCGGCACCCGCGATCCGGTCACCGATTCGATGACCTCTCCGAACTTGGCGGGATGCGCCGTGGAGAGGTAAAAACCCGGCTTGTCCACGGCCGCCGAGGCCGCATAGCCGACGGCGCTGTGCGGATCGGAGAAATAGCCGTGGCGCTCATACAGCTCGTCGATCGTGCGGCGGATCGAGGCATCGTCGCAGCGGAATCCCTCCAGTTCGGCGCGCAGCATCTCCGGATCGCCGTCGCAGAGCCACAGCATCCGTTCGAAATTGCTCGGTGCGCCGACATCCATCGCATTGGCCGGAGTCCGCACCGACGGCCTCGGGCGGTAGACGCCCGTGCGGATGAACTCGGGCACGACATCGTTGACGTTCGAGGCGGCGACGAAGCCCCCGAGGGGCAGTCCCATGCGCCGGGCCAGCATTCCGGCGGCGAGGTTTCCGTAATTGCCGCTCGGCACGACGACGACAGGACGGTCGCCGCCCGTGGCCTGCCGCCACTGGCAATAACCGTAGAAATAGTAGAACGCCTGCGGAATCCAGCGCAGCAGGTTGATCGAATTGGCCGACGTCACCCGTCGCCGCTTGCGGAACGGGGCGTCGGCGAACAGCTCCTTCACGAGCCGCTGGCAATCGTCGAACGTTCCGGCGACGCGCAGCGGATGGATGTTGCCGCCCAGGGCGGTCATCTGGCACTCCTGCAGGCGGCTGATCTTCCCTTCGGGATAGAGCACCACGACCTCGACGCCCGGCACATTGTGAAACCCGTGCGCCACGGCGCTGCCCGTATCGCCCGAGGTGGCCGTGAGAATCACCAGTTTTTCATCGGCGGCGCCCAGCAGGCCTGTCATCCGGCCCATGAACCCGGCGCCGAAATCCTTGAAGGCGCAGGTCGGACCGTGGAACAGTTCCAGCGTATAGCGTCCCCGGCCGACCACGCGCAGGGGCACGGGGAAGTCGTAAAGGCCGTCCAGTTCACGCTGCACGGCCTGCGAATCGAAATCGCCGCCGAAGAACAACCCCGCCAGATAACCCGCCAACGCGGCGTAGGATTCGCCGGCCAGACGCTCCGCAAGGGCCATGTCGGCCTGCGGAATCCGTTCGGGGACGAACAGCCCCCCGTCGGGGGCCAGCCCCATCATCGCGGCCTCGCGCAGCGAACAGCCGTGCGCCCGTTCCCAATCTCTCGTACTGTAATAATTCATCGTCCTTCGCTTTTGTTATTCGACAACCCGCGCCCCGGCATTCGACACGCGGCCCGCATAGCTATTACAACCGATTCCCAACCCTTCGAAATGCCGCTTCATCTCCCCGGAGATCCGCACGGCAGCCTCGTAATTGGAGGCCAGCGCGAAAACCGAGGGGCCCGATCCGGCGATGTTCATGGCCAGCGCGCCTCCGGCCAGCACCTGCTCCTTCAGCGCGTCGTACCCGGGGATGAATCCCTTGCGGTACGGCTCCGCCACGACGTCGTGCATCGAACGGCCGATCAGCGCCACGTCGCGCAGCGCGAACCCGGCGACCAGTCCGCCGACGTTGCCCCACTGCGCAACGGCATCCGACAGAGGAATCCGCTTCGGAAGCGCCTCGCGCGCCTCCCGGGTGCTGACCACGATGCCGGGATGCGCCACGGCGTAGAAAAAGTTGTCGGGCACGGGCAGCCGCACGATGTCGAACGGCCGGTAGCCGCGGACCAGCACCACGCCGCCCAACAGCGCGGGGCCTACATTGTCGGCATGGGGCGTGCCGCCCAGCAACGCCTCGCCCATCATGGCGAACTCCACCAGCTGCTTGCCCGAGAACGGGCGGCCCAGCAGTTCGTTGACCCCGTAGACGGCGGCGGCCGACGAGGCGGCGCTCGACCCGATGCCGCTGCCGGGAGCGATCTTTTCGAGAATCTCCACCTCGATCCGCACCGGACGGCCGTAAGCTTCGAGCAAGGCCCGTACGGCGGGCGTGATGACGTTTTCTTCGACATTTCCGGGGAGTTCCATCCCGCTGCGGTTACGGATTTCGAATCCTTCGGCATTTTCCGCAACGCCCACTTCCAGCACGTCGCCCACGCCGTCGAGCGTAAGGCCCATCACATCGAAACCGCACCCCAGATTCGCGACCGTTCCCGGCGCGAAAACCTTAATATGTTTCATACCAATTTTTTTGATGAATTGAACTACCTTTGCCTGATTTTCTGTTTCCGCTCCGGCAGCCTTGGCCGGGATGTGCACACGCAGGTATGCAGACGGAATATTGACTACTGAACCCCCACGGGGGTCGTGGCAGTCGTCGTGGCAGTTGTGGCGGTCGTGAAGAGAGCGGTATAAACACAGCCTACGGGATTGCCGATAAATCCGCAACCTCGCCCTGTCGTCGTGTTATGCCGTTTGGTAACCATCGTCGGCAAATATAAAACAAATATTTTAATAATCCAAATCCATGTAACAATTTGTAAGCGGCCCGCCGTTGCGCAGACGGCCTTTTATTTATATAGGAGCAGCGCAAAAAGGCCGCAACAGAGATTTCGGAAATAAAAATGAAAGCCTTTCGGCCCACACCCGCCGGACCGCGGGAAGAAAACGCCCGGGAACCGCATCCGGAGGCCAAAATACCGGTTTCAAATTGTAAGCAAACACGAGCCGTCACGCACAGTTGCGAACTTCAGGAAAGAATATGCTTCCGGACTGTTACAATATTAAATTTTTTTAGGAAATTATTTGTTCAACTGATTCAATATTCATATCTTTGCCATAGTCAGACAGAAAGCATCCGGCATAACGGGGAGACCCGGCCTGCACGCGGATGCACTGTCGCAGAAAACGAACAAACACGGAAAACCGGCTATGAACGCCCTGAATCATTCGAATATTCACGTCATTACCCTGCTGCTCGTCGTCCTTCGGAGATAACGGGAGAAAGGTGGCGTGCATAGTTGATTGAAAATAAAGCCTTTCTCCCACCGGGGAAAGGTTTTTTTGTTGCAGGACCGGACCCGGCAGGAGACTGAAACGAAAACGGAAAGATGAAACACACACTCAAAAGCGCCGTCACCACGACGGGCCGCCGGATGGCGGGAGCCAGAAGCCTCTGGCGCGCCAACGGCATGCGCGAAGAACAGTTCGGCCGGCCGGTCATCGGCATCGCCAATTCGTTCACCCAACTCGTGCCGGGGCACGTACACCTGCACGAAATCGGACAATATGTCAAACAGCGCATCGAAGCCCTCGGGTGCTTCGCCGCGGAGTTCAACACCATCGCCGTCGACGACGGCATCGCCATGGGCCACGACGGCATGCTCTACTCGCTGCCTTCGCGCGAGATCATCGCCGACAGCGTCGAGTACATGGCCTCCGCCCACAAGATCGACGCGCTGGTCTGCATTTCGAACTGCGACAAGATCACCCCCGGCATGCTGATGGCCGCCATGCGGCTCAACATCCCGACGGTCTTCGTCTCGGGCGGGCCGATGGAGGCCGGAAAATTTCAGGGCCGCAGCGTCGACCTGATCGACGCCATGGTGATGGGGGCCGACGAGACGTGCAGCGACGCGCAGATCGCCGAGATCGAGCGTTGCGCCTGCCCCGGCTGCGGATCGTGCTCGGGCATGTTCACGGCCAACTCGATGAACTGTCTGACCGAGGCGCTGGGTCTCTCGCTGCCGGGCAACGGCACGATCGTCGCCACCCACGTCAATCGCCGCCGGCTGTTCGAGGACGCTGCGGCGCTCATCGTCCGCAATGCCGAACGTTACTACTTCGAGGGCGACGAGCGGGTGCTTCCGCGTTCGATCGCCACGAAGGCCGCCTTCGAAAACGCCATGTCGTTAGACATCGCCATGGGCGGCTCGACCAACACGGTCCTGCACCTGCTGGCCGTGGCCCACGAGGCCGGCGTCGATTTCACGATGCAGGACATCGACCGCCTTTCGCGCCGGGTCCCGGTGCTCTGCAAGGTCGCCCCCAACTCGCACTACCACATCCAGGACGTCAACCGTGCCGGAGGCATCTTCGCCATTCTGGGCGAGCTTGACCGTGCCGGACTGCTCGACACCTCGGTCCTGCGCGTCGACGGGCGCACGCTGGGCGAAGCGATCCCGGCCTGCGACATTCTCAACCCGGCAGCCGCCGACGCCGCGCGACGCCGCGCGCTCAGCGCCCCGGCAGGCCATTACAGCCGCGAGCTGGGCGCACAGCACTCCTACTACGAAGAACCCGATACCGATCGCACGGCGGGCTGCATCCGCGACGTGGAGCACGCCTATTTCCGCGACGGCGGACTGGCCGTGCTGACGGGCAACATCGCCCGGCAGGGCTGCGTCGTCAAAACCGCCGGCGTGGACGAAAAACTGTTCGTCTTCCGCGGCCCGGCGCGCGTTTACGAATCGCAGGAGCAGGCCATGAACGGCATTCTCGCCGACGAGGTGCAGCCGGGCGAAGTGGTCGTCATCCGCTACGAAGGCCCCAAGGGCGGCCCGGGCATGCAGGAGATGCTCTACCCCACGTCGTACCTCAAGTCGAAACACCTCGACAAGGCCTGCGCGCTGATCACCGACGGGCGTTTCTCGGGCGGAACCTCGGGGCTTTCGATCGGCCACGTCTCGCCGGAAGCCGCCTCGGGCGGGGAGATCGCCGTCGTCCGCACGGGCGATGAGATCGAGATCGACATCCCCGGCCGCTCGATCCGCCTCGCGGTAGACGATGCGGAGATCGCCGCCCGCATGGCCGCACAGGAACGCTTCCGCCCCGCCGGCCGCGACCGCCGCGTTCCGGCGTCGCTGCGCGCCTATGCCCGGCTGGTCAGCTCGGCCGACAAAGGCGCCGTACGTATCGTCGACGATAACGAAGAATAAAAAAACGGACCCGCAATGAATACCTCTCAAACACTCCGTCCCGAAGAGCGACGCACGGCCTCCGACCCCTCGATGACGGGATCGAAGGCCCTGATCGAATCATTTCTCCAAGAGGGCGTCGAAACCGTTTTCGGCTATCCCGGAGGCGCGATCATCCCCGTCTACGACGCGCTTTACGACTACCGCGACCGCCTGCGCCACATCCTCGTACGTCACGAGCAGGGCGCCGTGCACGCCGCACAGG
Organism: Alistipes shahii WAL 8301; assembly: GCF_025145845.1. Lineage (NCBI taxonomy): Bacteria > Pseudomonadati > Bacteroidota > Bacteroidia > Bacteroidales > Rikenellaceae > Alistipes > Alistipes shahii. The sequence goes on from NZ_CP102253.1 coordinate 424,774, forward strand.
GCTATGCCCGCGTCAGCGGCCGCGTCGGGGTCTGTCTGGTGACCTCGGGTCCCGGCGCCACGAACACCGTGACGGGGCTGGCCGACGCGCTGATGGACTCCACGCCGCTGGTGCTCGTCACCGGACAGGTCGGCTCCGCGCTGCTGGGCACCGACGCCTTTCAGGAGACCAATTTCGTCGGCATCACGCAGGCCGTCACCAAGTGGAACTGCCAGGTCAAGCGCACCGAGGACATTCCCGCGGCCATCGCCAAGGCCTTCTACATCGCCCGCTCGGGCCGTCCGGGTCCCGTCGTGGTCGACATCACCAAGGACGCACAATGCGGAACAGCTCCGTTCCGCTACGAAAAAATCACCTCGATCCGCAGTTACCTCCCCGCGCCCGCACCCGACGCGGAACGCATCGCCGAAGCCGCACGGCTGATCGACCAGGCCCGCCGTCCGCTGGTCATGGTGGGTCAGGGCGTCATCCTGGGCAACGCCGAAGCCGAGCTGCGGGCGCTGCTCGACAAGAGCGGCATGCCCGCCGCCTCGACCCTGCTGGGTCTCTCGGCCCTGCCGACCGACCATCCGCAAAACGTGGGCATGCTGGGCATGCACGGCAACTACGGTCCCAACATCAAGAACCAGGAGTGCGACCTGCTCGTGGCCGTGGGCATGCGTTTCGACGACCGCGTGACGGGGAATCCCGCGCATTTCGGCGCCAACGCCAAGGTGATCCACCTGGAGATCGACCCCGCGGAGATCGGCAAGATCATCCCGGCCGACGTGGCGGTCGTGGGCGATGTGAAACGCTCCCTGCCGCTCATCACCGAGCGTATCCGCAAACGCGACCACAGCCAATGGATCGCCGGATTCCGCGCCTGCAACCAGATCGAATACGAAGCCGTCATCCGCAAGGCCGTGCACCCCGCCGAGGGGCGTATCCGCATGGGCGAGACGGTCGCCGCCGTGGCCCGGGCCTACCGCAACGACGCGGTGCTGGTGACCGACGTGGGCCAGCAGCAGATGAACGCCGCGCGCTATTTCGGATTCCGCCGCACGCGCAGCGTGGTCACCTCGGGCGGTCTCGGCACGATGGGATTCGGACTTCCGGCGGCCATCGGGGCCAAGTTGGGCGCCCCCGACCGCGAAGTCGTCCTTTTCGCCGGCGACGGCGGCCTGCAAATGACCATTCAGGAGCTGGGCACGATCTTCCAGTCGAAGATCCCCGTGAAAATCGTCCTGCTGAACAACTCGTTCCTCGGCATGGTGCGCCAATGGCAGGAGCTGTTCTACGACCGCCGCTACTCCTTTACGGAGATGGTCAACCCCGATTTCGGGCTGATCGCCCGCGGCAACGGCCTTTCGTACCGCTGCGTCGAACGGCGCGAGGAACTCGACGAGGCCATCGCCGCCATGAAAGCCTCCGAAGGCGCCTTCCTGCTGGAGGTGCGCGTCGAGGGCGAAGAGAACATTTTCCCGATGGTCCCGGCGGGCGCCCCGGTATCGGAAATCCGGTTCGAATAAAACGAAACAGCGTATGGAACAGGAATACATCATCACCGTGTTTTCGGAGAACAAGGTGGGCCTGCTGAGCCAGATCACCACCGTCTTCACCTGCCGCGACGTGAACATCGAGAGCCTCACGACCTCGGAATCGGCGTTGCAGGGCATCCACAAATTCACCATCGTGGTCCGCACCACACCCGACCAGGTCGACAAACTCGTGCGGCAGGTCGAGAAGAAGATCGACGTGCTGAAGACCTTCGTCTACACCCCCGACGAGGTCGTGCAGCAGGAGATCGCCCTCTACAAGGTGACCCGCAGCCGGGGCGTCGAACAACTCGTCAGGGAACACAACGTCCGCATTCTGGAGATCGACGAGGACTACATCGTCGTCGAGAAAACCGGCCACAAGGCCGACACGCAGGCGTTGTTCCGCCTGCTGCAACCCTACGGCGTACAGCAGTTCGTGCGCAGCGGCACGGTGGCCATCATCAAGTCGCGGCGCGAGCTGCTGAACGAGTACCTTGAAGAAATCGACCGTTTAAGGGCCGAATCCGATGAAGAAGGGAGCAAAAGCGAAAAATAACTTTCAGAACATATAACAAACTCAAAATCACGAAAATCATGGCAAAGATCAATTTCGGCGGCGTCGAAGAGAACGTCGTAACCCGCGAGGAATTTCCTCTGGAAAAAGCGCTCGAAACACTCAAGGACGAAACCATCGCCGTCATCGGCTACGGCGTGCAAGGCCCCGGACAGTCGCTCAACCTGCGCGACAACGGATTCAGGGTCATCGTGGGCCAGCGCGAAGGCTCCGCGAGCTGGGACAAGGCCGTAGCCGACGGCTGGGTGCCGGGCCAGACGCTTTTCGGCATCGAGGAGGCCGCCGAGCGCGCCACGATCATCCAGTACCTGCTCTCCGACGCCGGGCAGATCGCCGTATGGCCTTCAATCAAAAAGCACCTCACGCCGGGCAAGGCCCTCTATTTCTCCCACGGCTTCGGCATCACCTACAAGGAGCGCACGGGCATCGTGCCCCCGGCCGACGTGGACGTGATCCTGATCGCCCCGAAAGGCTCGGGAACCTCGCTGCGGCGCATGTTCCTCCAGGGCCGCGGACTCAATTCGAGCTATGCGGTGTTCCAGGACGCCACGGGCCGCGCCTTCGAACGCGTCGTGGCGCTGGGCATCGGCGTGGGTTCGGGCTACCTGTTCGAAACCGACTTCAAGCGCGAGGTCTACTCCGACCTCACGGGCGAGCGCGGCACGCTGATGGGCGCCATCCAGGGCATCTTCGCCGCCCAGTACGACACGCTGCGCGCCAACGGCCACACCCCCTCGGAGGCCTTCAACGAAACGGTCGAGGAGCTGACCCAGTCGCTCATGCCGCTGGTCTCGGAGAACGGCATGGACTGGATGTACGCCAACTGTTCGACCACGGCCCAGCGCGGCGCGCTGGACTGGTGGAAGAAGTTCCGCGACGCCACGAAACCCGTCTTCGAAGAGCTGTACAGGGAGGTGGCCGCCGGCAACGAGGCCCAGCGTTCGATCGACCTGAACAGCAAACCCGACTACCGCGAGAAGCTCAACGAGGAGCTGCGCGAGATGCGCGAAAGCGAGATGTGGCAGACCGGCGCCGTCGTGCGCAAGCTGCGTCCCGAAAACAACTGACACAAGGCAAGGTCCTGAAAAAGGCCGGCGGCAGCAGTCGCCGGCCTTTTTCGCGCAATTCGGTTTTGCACCCGTTCAATTTTTATGTATCTTTGCCTGCCGGAACACCGGCAATCCAAACAAAACTACTCAATATGTACAGCCATGACAACCGGGTGGTCATCACCCTCGACGCCGGCGGCACGAACCTCGTTTTCGGCGCCATGCAGGCCAACAAATTCATTGTGGAGCCGATCACCCTCCCGTCGCATGCCGAGAACCTCGACAAATGCCTCGCGACGATGGTCGAAGGGTTCCAGGCCGTCATCGACCGTCTGTCCGAAAAACCCGTAGCCATCAGTTTCGCATTCCCCGGCCCGGCCGACTATCCGAACGGCATCATCGGCGGTTATCTGCCCAACTTCCCGTCGTTCCGCGAAGGCGTGGCGCTGGGTCCGTTCCTCGAAGCGAAATTCGGCATCCCGGTATACATCAACAACGACGGCGACCTGTTCGCCTACGGCGAGGCGCTGGGAGGCGCCCTGCCCGAGGTCAACGCCCGGCTCGAAGCGCTGGGAAGCCCGAAGAAATACAAAAACCTCGTCGGCTACACCTTCGGCACGGGACTCGGCGTGGGCCTTGTGATCGACAACCGGCTGAACCGCGGCGACAACTCATGCGTCGAGACGTTCTGCCTGCGTCACAAGAAAATGCCCGAAATCATCGTCGAGGACGGGGCGTCGATCCGTGCCGTGAAACGCGTCTACGGCGAAGCTTCGGGCGACGTGAACCACACCTTCGAACCGAAAGATATCTGCGAAATCGCCGAGGGTAAACGCCCGGGAGATGTCGAGGCCGCGAAGAAGGCTTTTGCCGAAATGGGCGAGATCGCCGGCGACGCCATGGCTACGGCCGTGACGCTGGTGGACGGCCTGATCGTCATCGGCGGCGGCATCACGGCGGCCCGCAAATGGATCATGCCCAGCCTGCTGAACGAGCTGCGTTCGAAGATGCACCAGCTCAACGGCAACGAGTTGAACCGCGTGCAGATGAAGGTTTACGATCTGGACGACGAGACGGAGTTCCGCGAATTCGCCAAGGGCGCGCAGCGGCCCCTGAAAGTCTACGGCACGGACCGCTACGTGGCCTACGACCCGCAAAAACGCATCGGCGTGACCATTTCGAAACTCGGCGCGAGCCAAGCCATTTCGGTCGGAGCATACGCTTTCGCCTTGAGCCAGCTCGACACGGAAAACGCATAAAATAGATCGACCATGTATAAATTTCAACCGATTCTGAAATCCCTGATCTGGGGCGGCGAGAAGATCGCCCCTTACAAGGGAATCGCCACCGACCAGCGCAACATCGGCGAAAGCTGGGAGCTTTCGGGCGTCAAGGACAACGAGTCCGTCGTCGCCGAAGGCCCCGAAGCCGGGACATCGCTCCCGGAACTGATCGCCCGTCACGGCGCGGCGCTGTTGGGCAAAGCCAACTACGGGCGTTTCGGCGAGGAGTTCCCGCTGCTGATCAAGTTCATCGACGCCCGGCAGGATCTCTCGATCCAGGTGCACCCGAACGATGAGCTGGCATGGGAACGCCACAAATCCAAGGGCAAGACCGAAATGTGGTACGTGGTGTCGGCGGATAAGGACGCGCACCTGCGTTCGGGCTTCTCGAAGCAGGTAACGCCGGCCGAGTACGAGGCCAGCGTCGGGGACAACACCATCACGGACATCCTGGCCGACTACAAGATCGCACCGGGCGACGTGTTTTTCCTGCCCGCGGGACGTGTGCACTCGATCGGCGCGGGGTCGTTCATCGCCGAAATCCAGCAGACCTCGAACATCACCTACCGCATCTACGATTTCAACCGCCGCGATGCCAACGGCAACACCCGCGAACTGCACACCGAACTGGCGAAGGGCGCCATCGACTACACCGTGCTGCCCGATTACCGGACGCATTACGAGCCGGCGCAGGACACGCGCGTGGAGCTGGTGTCGTGCCCTTATTTCACCACGTCGCTCTACGATCTGACCCGCCCCGAGACGCTCGACCTCGCGTCGCTCGACTCGTTCGTCGTGGCGATCTGCATCGAGGGCTGCGGCACGCTCACCGACGACAGCGGCGCAGCGGTTCCGGTGCACCAGGGCGAAACGGTCCTGATTCCGGCTTCGGCCCGTTCGCTCGCCTTCACGCCCGACGGCGGCATGAAGATTCTGACAAGCTGGATCGGCTGATCCGCCTCTTCGGCTCAACGAAAAACTCCGGCCTGCGAAAATGCAGGCCGGAGTTTTTCGTTACGGCAAGCCGGAATTACTCCGTCTTGAACCACGCCTTCGTGTCGTAGGTCGCTCCCGCACCCGTCTTCACCACCGAAGCGTCGACCGGGAAATACCCCTTCGCCGCATCCATCGAAGAGAACGGAGCTTCCACGCCGTCGCCCATCTGGTTATTTGCAGGCGTGTAGCTTCCGGTATGCTTCGCCGACCAGAAATTCGTATCGCTGACCGGCGCGGTGTAGAGGTAATTATAGGTTACCTCCGCCTTGTCAGCCGTAAATCCGGCCGTGTCATACACACCCGTCAGATAATTTTTCGCGGTAACACCGGTATAATACCCGACATTCTTGGTCACGGTCAGCCCTGCGAGGACATAAGCCCGGATCATAATGTTCGGCTGGTAAATGTTATAAATCGTATTGTTCGTCACCTCGACCTGAAGCCGGGTCGTCTGGAATGCCTGCGACCTGTCCCCGCAGTTGATCAGGTAGTTCTGCAAAGGCGTTTCGGCATAAAATACGTTGTTATCCAGACGAATCAACTGCTGCGTATGCGCGTCCTTCGCCTTGGTCGAATAGAACGGCTTGTTGGCGACGGTCATCTTCACGATCGAATTCCCGAAATAGACACTCTTGAAATTCTGCGTATTGTGCGAATCGTAAACCACATTGTAGGCGGCATCCACGGTACAATCCTCGACATGCAGCGTCGGATCATAGGTGGCATTGGTCGTCGTAAAGAGGTTGTAATTGCCCGAGGCTGCGATATGCAGGTTCTTGAAAGCCGCATTGTACTTGCAACGCAGTTCCGGCCCGGAGATCGTCGCCTGCGCACGTTCGGGATAACGGCCGATCAGCACGATGTCGCCCATATTGATCGACGCGCCCGAAATCGTGAACGACAGATCGGCAGCATCGGAGTTGTCGACGAAAATCAAACCTCCGGCCGTAATGATCGCAGCGGTCAGTTCGGAGGGCTTGAGCAGCTGCGCTTCCGGATAGACCGTCTTATTGATCGTCAGGTCGCCCAGCGCGATGTCTTTCCCGTCCTGATAATCCTGGTAGTAGTCCGCCTCGGCGGTAACGGGAGCCTCCGCCGTCGTGTTCCCGACGCTTGCCACCTCGCTCGTCAGATCGCCGGCATAGGCGACCACGTAGATCGTATAGGCCGTATTGGCTTCGAGATTCCCGACCGTCACGCCCGTACCCGCACCGGCCGTGCCTTCGGCAAGAACCCTGGCGGCGTCGGGAGCCGCTTCCGTCGATTTGAGGCAGAGGTATTTCCAGCCGTCGGCATTGGCCGAGGGCGCAACGTCGAAGGTCAGCGCCGACTGCGTGGGCTCGACCGTCGCGGAGTTGGTCACCGCAACCGTCGGAGCGGCGGGAGCCGTTCCGGTGCTCTCGACCTGGATTTTGGCCACCGTCGAAAGCCCGCCGGCCGCAAAAGCCTCGATCGCCACGTCCTTCGACGTGTCGGCCGTGGCGCGGGTCACGGCTGCGGGGGCCGTCACGATCAGTTCGGCCCTCTCATCCACGGCATCGGTCAGGCGTGCCGACCAGCCCTCGGGAGCCGACAGTTTCACCTGCTCGACACCTCGGATCTCCACCACGAAACGTTTGGTGGCCCCGGCGTCGAACGTCTGCACACCCTCGGTCGGCGTGACGATCCGGCAGAAGAAATCGCTCACGATCGGAATGCGCAGTTCCTCGCCGCCGAGCAGCCTGATATAGAGGTCGCCGCCGTCGACCTTCACCTCCTCGAAGAACTTGTCGGTCACCGTACCCGAGCCGATGGCCTTGACGGGCTGGCCCTTGGTGTCCTTCACATTTTCGAAGGAGGTGCCGCCGTCGTAGCTCACCTGCCAGTAGCCGGTGGCCTCGTCGATGCGGAACCGGGGCGTCGTGCCGTCCTCGGCCACGGCCTTCACGCCGAGCGAGGTGAACGTGGCTCCGTTGTCGGTCGACACCTGCCACTCGCCCTTGTCGTTGATCGAGACGATCGGAATCACGGCCTCGGCCTCGCTGCCCTGCACCAGTTCGATGGTCTCGCCGTTGGTCAGCGTGATGAGATATTTGCCATCGGAGGTCTCGACCTTGGAGATCGTGGCGCCGCCGTAGAGTTTCTGCAACGCCTCGATGTTGCCGTTCAGCGCGTCGACCTGCGTTTCGAGCGCCTGCACGCGGCTCTTCAGGTCGTCGATCGCATCCCACAGGTCGTCGTTGTTGTCGCACGACTGGAAAACCGCAGCCAGCGCGACGAAGATCAGGATCAGATACTTTTTCATAATATGTTTGGTTTTTTATTCTATTTCAATGAATTGAGCCATGCGGGGACATACCCTAACCGCTGGCGCAGCTGCGCTTCGTAGAGCGACAGCGGCTCGACGGCCGCGCCGTTGCTTTCGAGGTATTTCACCTGTTCGGCGCTCTCGTCGAAGGTGACCGCCGCGCCGTGGAATCCGACGATGATCGGCGGCATGGTCTTCCACCACTTGTCCGAGGAGAGCCACCACTTGAACGGTTCGGCCCCGAAATCGTGCGCCGCACGCGTGGCGTTCAGATTCCAGATCGTCAGGTCGCCCAGGTGGTTGGGCACGTTGGTTTCGTCGCCGCCGAAACGCCATTGCACGAATCCGCCCGTGCAACGGTCGACGAGCGTGGCGCGCGGCTGCCTGGAGTGCGACTCGAAGAAGGCGTCGTCACCCCACGTGTTGTTCCACAGCACGGCCCCCAGCGAGGTGTTCGACACACCCGAGGCGTGGTACTGTCCGGCGTTTTCGAAATACCCCGTGCTCGTATAGGGCGGCGAGACAGCCTGCCCGCGGCTGCGGTCGCAGACCTTGCCGATGAAGATGCGCGACGAGGACTGCGAGCGCACGCCCGAGTGGCCGCGGTTGCCGCTGATCTCGATGTCGTAGGCCGAGCAGTTGGCGCTCGACACGATCGACAACGCCTCGCTGACGCCCCTGAAATCGACGCGGCGAATCCACGAATCGGTCAGACGCATCATGTTGAGCGGCTTGTAGGCCCCGTCGTCCTCCCACGAAGCGTGGTGGCCGAAGTTCTCCTTCGAGCGGCCCTCGAACGTGAGGTCCTCGACGCCGACATGTTCATAATGGGGATACTTGCGGATTTTCCAGCCCCATTTGGCCTCCACGGCGTACATGATCGGTTCGGCGAAGGTCACGCGGTTGCCGCTTACGGAAGCCACCTGGTGATAGTCCTCGACCGTAATGGTCTGAATATCGGTCATGTTTCCCTCGACCCGGTGCGGCGCCAGCTCCTGCGCCACCAGCGTCGGGTCGTTGTTCGAAAGCGAAAGGCACACCCAGTCGCCCTTCCCGATGCCGGCCGCCGAAGCCACCTCCACCGAGAACGTGCCGCGTGCGGCGTCGCCCGTCACCGTCGTGAGGTCCGAAAGTCCCGAATTGTGCTTGATATTGATCATCATGGGCGACGACCACATCTGCTCCGAGTTGTTCGGCAGGTTGGGCGTGTCCATGACGAGCGTCGTCTTGCCGCGGCCCGCGCCCTTGAGCACGAAATAACCCCCGCGAATGAAAATCTCCTCGCTGCGGTTGTTCCCCTTCGAATCGGTGTATTTCTGGTTGGCGGAGGTTGGGTCCACCACGTTGTCGTCGTCGTTGTGGAGGACGAAACGCCCCTCGGGGAAGTAGATCACCGCCCGGGCATTGGCATTCGCGAGGTTCGCCCCCGCATCGCTCCGTCCGGAAAGTTTCAGCTCCTTGAGCAGCGCTGCCAACGCCCCGCGCGAGGACCTGACGCCCGTGGGATCGGCGCCGTAGTCGACGACGTTGTAAACCTTGTAGCCCAGTCCCCAGACATCGGCCGGAGCCTCCTCGCCGTGCTTGTAACCGGCATACGAATAATCGAGCAGGACGTTATCCGCAGTTCCGGCCTTAAAATTCCGCCATGCCAGAGCGGCGTTGACATCCACCTGCTCGTCGAGCAGCGTCACATTCAGCGTGACGAGTTTCCGGTATTTCCTGTCCGAATAGACCGTCACCGAGACCGCCGCCTGCTGCGAAGCGGCGTCGAACGTCGCGGGAGCCTTGACCGTCAGCGTCGTCTCGCCAAGCACGGCCGTCCAGCCCGCAGGAGCGTCGATCACCGCCTCGGCGACGTTGTTCTGCACGACCTCGAAAGCCCGGGTCTCCCCGAGGCGGAAAGTCTCGTTGTCGGAAGCCGTCACCGTCAGTCCGAAATCGTCGAAGACGGGAAGCGTGAGTTTTTCGCCGTCGAGCAGTTCGACCGCCAAAAGTCCGGTCGTCGCGTCGTAAGTCACCGACTTGAAAGCCGAACTGTAACTGACGACGACTTTATCCCCCAAGGCATTGACCGGCTGTCCGTTTTGCAAAAGCGGCGCGTAGGTCACCCCGCCGTCGAGGCTCACGAGCCACTCCCCGTCGGCCGAAACCTTCAGCTGCGGGGTGACGCCCTCGGCGCCGGGCTTATGGTCGCCGCCCGAAACGGGCCATGCCGAAACGTACTCTCCGCCGACCTTCAGCCGCTCGGAAGTGGCTCCGCCGTCGAGGCTCACGGTCCAGTAGCCCTCGGCGTCGATGCCCATGACGGGAACCAGCGCCTCGATCTTCTCACCGAGGATGACGGGCAGCCGGGTTCCGTCGCTCAACTCGATCTCGTACCCCTTTGCGTTGGGTTCGATCCCGACGATGATCGTCGACTCGTCCATCAACTTGTGGAGCGCCACGATGGAGGTGTTCACGCTGCCGATCTTCGCCTCCAGCGCAATCACCCGGTCGCGCAGGCTCCCGATCTCGTCGCGGATGCCGTCGGTGTTCTCACACGATTGCAGCACAAAGGCCGAGGCCGCTGCAATCCACAAAAACAATTTATTCATATCCGATTGATTGTTAGTTATTCGTATCATAGGGAACCACGTCGGACAAGACGCCCTCGCGGAACCACACGTCGTCGTTGTCGCGCAGCAACACGGCCAGTTCGCGGCACAGCGCGGCGAACAGCGCAGGATGCTCCTCCGGCGCGAGGTTGTGCAGCTGGTAGGGATCGGCCGCATCGTCGAACATCAGCACGCGTTCGAGCGTCCCGTCGCGGCCGATGCGCAGCTCCATCGTATGCGTTGCGGTCTTCACCCCGCGCGCCTGGGCGAAGAAGCCGCGGACCAGTCCGTCGGCATCGCGCCCGCCGTCGAGGTTGCGCATGTAAAGGGCAGCGCGCGGGCGTTCGGGCTGCACGGCGTCCTGCCGCAGCACGGCCGAGTAGTCGCGCCCCTCGACACTCGCGGGAATCCGCTCCCCGAGGCCCGCCAGCCCCAGCAGCGTCGGCATGATGTCGGGCGTCGAGAGCAGCAGATCGTCCACACGGTGCGGCACCCGCCCCGGATAGCGCACCAGAAAGGGAATGTTCAGCGACTCGCGCCAGATCGAGTTCTTGGGGTCGTCGGTCGAATGGCTGGTCATCGTCTCGCCGTGGTCCGAAGCGAAGACCACGATCGTGTTCTCCGTAAGCCCCGCCCTGTCCAGCGCAGCGAGCAGGCGGCCGAACTCACGGTCGATACCGCTCACGTTGGCGAAATAGTAACGCACGGCGGCGGCCTTGGCCATCGTCGTGTCGGCGTTGTCGCGCACGAGCAGCTCGGTCAGCGACTTGTCCTTGTAACGTTCATACCCCTCCAGGTCGCAGTCGTCGGTCGAAGCGTAAGGCGAATGCGGCGGATTCATGCCGATCATCATCAGGAACGGTTTTCCCGGATCGCGCACGCCGCCCTTGTTTTCGATATATTCGATGGCTTTCGAAACTTCGTGCCGCGGCGACCACTCGTCGACATCGTGACGGTTGCCGTCGGTATCCCAGTAATGGGGATGCTTGTGCACGTCGTAGGTGCCGTAGGAGTACCAGTAGTTGAACCCGTGGCGGCGTTCGGGCGGCGTGTAGGCGTCCCACTCGGGAACAGCGTCGCTGACGTAGGTTCCCGGACGCTGGGGGTTGTTCTTCGTCGGGAAGTCGGCGTGCAGCTTGCCGATGTAGGCGCAGTCGTAGCCCGCCGCCGAGAAGACGTCGCCGATACACTCGGCGTCCTCGCGCAGCGAACTTTCGGGACGCTCCGACATGCAGTTCAGCACCACGCCGTTCCGCTCGGGATACATGCCCGAAAGCAACATGCCCCGGTGGGGGCTGCTCACGGGGAAATTGCTCACCGCCTCGGTCAGCACCGTGGCTTCGCGGGCGAAGCGGTCGAGGTTGGGCGTTGCGACCGGATCGCCCTTCCACCCCACCTCGGCGGCGAACTCCGGATCGCTCCAGAACCCCAGCGAGGAGTTGCGATACTGGTCCGGAAATACGTAGATCACGTTGGGGCGCCCGGTCTCCGACTGCCCGCAGGCCGTCAGGGCGAGGCCCGCAAACGGAATTGCAATTCTAATTTTCAACATCGTGTCTTATTTCATTTCAATCAGGTTCACTTCGCGCGTCGCACCTTCGCGGCACGTGAAGATCAAAGCGGTGTTTTCGCCCGCGGGTTCGATCCGGCACTCCGGCCTATCGTCTGCGGACTGCCAGCGGCCGCGGATCACGACCTCCAGCTGCGACTCTCCCGAGGGATTGTCGATCCACTTGCGGGAGTAGACGCTCCGCTCGGCGCGCCTGCCGTCGGCATCGAACACCTCGTCGCTCGGCCCCTCGTAGAAACGCAGGTCGGGGTCCGCAGCGCTCACCGTCAGCCCTTCGCCATCCCCGCCGATCATCACCAGCGAAGGCAGCGAAACGCTTTCCAGCAACCCCTCGCCCACCTTACCGGCCGCAAAAAGGGCATAGCCCGTAATGCCCGACGGCCTGTCGCGCAGGATATGCGCCGAGGCGTCGCGGCGCAGCACCTCGTAGGGAAGTTCCCGCGCGTAGCGGGCCGCCTCTTCGTCCGAAGCGTGCACGGCCAGCATGTATTCGTACCCGCCGCCGCTGACGGACCCGCTGCCGTGATCTATCCACGCCGTTGCGAAATTGTTCTGCGTCGGGGCGTCGGTCTCCTCGTCGAGCGAACGCTGAAGTGATTTCGAAACGACTACCCTACCTTTCGGCACGAAGTAAGCGTTGCGCAGGTTGTCGCGCAGGACGGCGCCGCCCGCAAGTTCGGCCCGGTAGGGGAACTGCGTCACCGCCTCGCCGTTCACGACGAGCGGATCGGCCGCGTCCGCCAGAAAATTCTGGAACAGCGTCGTATGCACACCGCCCTCGGCCTTGTTTTCGATGTCGGAACCCATACAGACGATGCGGTTGTCGAAGAAAAACCACGACTTGCGCGCCCGCAGCGAACCGTTGTATTTGTCGTGCTCGTGGAGTTCCATCGCGAACACCCCGTCGCGGCCCCTGTGGCTGACGCCTCCGGCGAAGGCCTCGTCGGAGAGGAGCATCTCCTCGTAGCCCGACGCGGTGTCGACGTTCCGGATATCGGCCTTCATCCGCTCCATCGGGATTTCGAGCGCCGTCGTCCCGGGAATGTGCCGCCAGTCCCAGCCCTCCTGCCGGAACCCGCTGCCGAAGGCGCTCACGGGATCGCCGTCTGCAAGCAGCTGCATGCTGCCGTGCGTCAGGTAGCGACCGTAGTGGTTGGCTCCCTGGTAAATCTCCGCCGACCAGAGATAGCGGCTGTGGCCCGCGACGGTCACCAGCCAGTCGGCGCGCCGGTGCGACACCGAGGCATTGTAGCCGTAGACGCGGTTCCCCGCAGGCGAAGGTTCGGGAGCGAAGCCCTTTTCGGCGAACAGCCGCGTATAAGCGTCTTTTCCTTTGGCCACGCGCAGGTAGGCGGCGGCCAGCTCCGGGTCGATCTCCCCGCGGCCGTCGGGCGTACCCGCGACGGCCAGCCGGGCATAATGCCACGGGACCAGTTCTCCGCGGCCGTCGGGATGACGGCCCGAAAGGGCCAGCGGAAACGACCGCAGGTTGCAGTAGAAGCGCATTTCGAGCAGCGCGCGTTTCAGAACGGCATGGCTTTCGGCGCTCACCGCGAACTGCGTCTTCGACAACAGCCACACGGCATTCACGGCCCCGCCGCTGAACCCGTCCACGGCATAGGCCGGGTAGTGACGCCGGTGGTGGAAGACCGTGCCGTCGCTCTTGAAGCAGGGCCCGGTCCCCTCGGTGACCTTATATCCGTTGTCGACCCAGCGGGAGAACGCCTCCAGCCAGGCCGCTTTCACCGGGGTGTCCGGGAGCATCACGATGCTCGCCAGACGGCCGACGAGCGAGGTGTTGAACGCGTCGATGTCCATCCCCGGCTCCGCCGGCGGAAGTTTCACCTCGCCCACGCCCGAAAACCACTCCATAGCCTGCTGCACGTCGTGTTCCAGCCCGGCGCGACGCAGCACGTCGCGCATGATGACGGGAGCCGTGTAAAAATTGCGCATGCTGTACCCCAGGTGGTGCAGGGTTCCCTGCGCACTTCCCGCGGCGAAGCCCTGATCCAGAAGATGCCGCGTCAGCAGCACATACATCCGCTCCAGCTCCGCCCGCTCGGCGGCGTCCGCAGCGGCATCGTGGGCCACGGCGACCTGGAACAGGAAGTCGTTGTATTTGCGCAGCGTCTGGCCGTTGTCGTTGAACAGTTTGCCGACATCGGGATGGCCCAGATTGATATAGGTCTCGGCATAGCGCACGAACCAGATCGGCTTGCCCCGAAGCGTCCCGTCGGGATTTTCCGCAATGCCGTATGCGTCGAAGCGTTTGCGCAGGGTCTTCATCGCCATCGGCTTCCGGCCTTCGAGCAGCAGTTCGCGCAGACGCCGTTCGACGGTCGCCATATCGCGCCGCTCCCCCTCACCGACCGCGGCGGGGAGTGCGGGCATCGGATTGCGCCACGATTGCAGCAGCGTGAGCCAGTGGCTCGTGGTCGCGGCGTTGATGAACGGCGCCTGGAAATCGGCCGTATGGTGCCGCACGTCCTGAAACGAGGAGAGAATCAGGTGGTCGAAATACAACTCGCCCCGTTCGACGCCCTCCGCCGTGACGACCAGTTCGTCCATCCCCTCCTCGGGCCGGCCCTGCATGTCGCGGTCGAAAGCCACCCATGCCCCGCGCCAGCCGGTGAACTCCAGTCCGTAGTCGAACCACGCGCAGGTGCGCCCCTCCTTGCGGAACTCGAAACGCAATTTCCCGTCGAGCGCCTTCGGGGCGTAGACCCAGAACACGAAGGTCGAAACGGAGGTCTCCCTGGGATTGGGATTTTCCGACAGGTAACCCACCGGGGATTCGATGCGCACCCGGGCGCCCGCCCGCGACCATTGCCAGCGGAGCGCGTGCGCGCCGTGCTTGTAATGGTCGCCCGAGACGGACAGCGACGAGCCTTCCGACGCCGTGAAAGGCGCCGCAGACTCCTCGAACGAAAGAATCCGCGCATCGGCGACCTCCCGCACCGACTGCGCCGGTGCGGCCCACGACCACACCGACGCAGCGGCGAGAAACAACAGTTTATACATGGGCGTCCGGTTTAAAACAAAGGTTCGCCCGCCTCCAAGCGGCCCTTGCGGATCAGCGCCTCAAGGAAATAGTAATCTGCGTAGTTCAGCGGCACGTCGATATTGCTGCCGTGCGGGATGCTGCCCACGGAGTGCATCAGCAGGAACCCACCGTTGCCGCCCACCGGAGCGCGGTAGGCCGGCGACGAGAGCGACTCGACGATCCGGTCGGCCTTCTGCTTATACAGCCCGTCCCCCGTATAGGTGTACATTTCGTAGAACGCCGAAGCGATGATGGCCGCCGTCGAGACGTCGCGCGGTTCATTGGGAATGTTCGGCGCATCGTAATCCCAGTAGGGAACCAGATCGGCGGGCATGTTCTTGTCGTCGAGCATGAAACCGGCCACCTTCCGCGCATGGTCGAGGTAGCGTTTGTCGCCCGTGTAACGGTAGCAGGCCGTATAGCCGTAGACGGCCCATGCCTGTCCGCGCGCCCACGCCGAATCGTCGGCATAGCCCTGCGCCGTGCAGCGTCCGCGCACGTCGCCCGTCGTCAGGTCGTAGTCCACGACGTGATAGCAGCTGTAATCGTCGCGGAAGTGCTCCTTCATCGTTCGGTCGGCATGCTTCACCGCGATATTATAATAGGTGCTGTCGCCCGAAAACTCCGTGGCCTTGAACATCAGTTCGAGATTCATCATGTTGTCGATGATCACCGGGCACTGCCAGCCGCGCTCGCCCTGCCAGCCGCGGTCGGCGTCCCACGACTGGATGACGCCCGGCACCGGCCGGAAACGCGTCGCGAGCGACTTGGCCGTCTGGACGATCACATCCTCGTAGCCGGGTATGTTTTTCAGCCGCAGTCCGTTGCCGTAGCTGTCGTAGACCATGAAGCCCACGTCGTGATGCCATTGCAGGTACTGCACCGAATCGAGGATCTCGGTATGCTTCCGTGCGCGCGCGGCCCATGCCTCGTCGCCCGTCAGTTCGTACATGTACCACAGCGTCCCGGCGAAGAAACCGCTCACCCAGTCGTCGACGGGCACGTAGTCGATCCGCCCGTTCTTCCAGGTCGAGGGGATGCGGATCACACCGCCCGTCTCGCTCGAATCGGCCAGCATGCCGATCTGCTTTTCGGCGACGGCGATGTTTTCGTCAATGATCGAAGCGCGCTTCGAAGGCTGCGAGCAGGCGGCAGCCCCTGCCAGGAGGAGCGCGACGGTCGCATATTTAAATAAGATCTTCATAAATTAGGTGATTAACATGATTATTTTGGTAAACCAAATCAGCTTTTCGGACAAAGGTAAAGTTTTTTTCGGACTTGCAACATATTTTAATAATCTTTTCTGATGAATGTAAAATTTTTATTATTTTCTCTTTGAAAAATTTTGGCGAACCAATTTCTTTATTTATTTTTGACCAAATATGAATCTATGAAAAATATGTTAAAACACGCTGTACCAGCGATTTGGATACTATTCAGCACGCTTTGGGGCCAGCATGCCGCTGCGGCAATCGACGCCAAAATCAGTTTCGAAACGGAAATTCCCAAGGCTTTCGTATGCGGCGAAAACAGCACGGCCGAATTGAGCGGCCTCCACTACAAGGACGGGAACCGTTCGCTGCGCTGGTCGTGGAGCGCGCCGTCGACGCTCCGCTTCAACGACTTCGGACAGCTGATGCGCTCGCTGCGGGTCAAGGGCGCGGGCGTCATGCTCTGGATCTACAACCCCAGGGCCGTCGACGCCGACATGCGGTTCTCGTTCGAGACGCCCACCGGCGAAGTCCCCTACCGGTTCGATTTCCACATGGATTTCACGGGCTGGCGCGCCTGCTGGATCAAGTACAACGACATGCCGGGCGACCACGCCTCGCAGCAGGTATCCCGGCTGACGATCTCGACGCCCGCCGGGGTCGAAAGCGGCGAGCTGTTCCTCGACCGCCTGACCTTCTCCGAGGTCAAGCTCCACGACCAGATCACCCCCGACAAGCAGATTCCCGGCAACAACTGCAATCTCTCTCGCGAGTTGTGGCACTGGGCGCGCCTCTGGGAGTGGGAGCAGTACGAATACGAAGAGCCGCTGCGCGACGTCACGCCCGCAGAAAAGGCCCAGCTCGACGCCGTGAAATCGCGCATCGAAAGCATCGTCGCTGCCAACATGTCGAGCGCCAACTACATCAACGGCACGATCATCCCGCGCGCCCGGGCGACCTTCGAAAAGGCCGCGATCCGCCGCACCGACGACGGCGGGATCATCGGCGCCCCGCTGCTCTCGAACGACGAGTGCAACCGCCCGAAAGGCGAACTGCGCCTGGACGACATCGAGAACATGCTCAACGCCTTCGCGCTGAACAGCCATATCAACAAAGATCCGCAATACGACGACGATTTCTTTCTGGTGATGGACCACGCCATCGACCAGGGCTTCGCCTTCGGCCACGGCAACGGAACCAACCACCACTACGGCTACAACATACGCAAGATCTACGACGCCATGTGGCTCATGCGCGACAAGATCGCCGCACGCGGCAAGACCGACGAATACGTCAAGGTGCTGGCCTACTGGAGTGGCCTGGCGGAGACCCGCAAACCCTACGTCTACGGCCGCGACGAGCTGCTCGACTCGTGGCACACGCTGCTCATCCCCAAGATCGTCAGCGCGCTGATGCTGCCCGACGAGGCCGAACAGTACCGCGCCATGAAGAGCCTCGGCGTATGGCTTTCGGGGAGCCTCGACTTCACGCCGGGCACCATCGGCGGCATCAAGCCCGACGGCACGACCTTCCACCACGGCGGCTTCTACCCCGCCTACTCGACCGGCGCGTTCGCCATGATCGGCTACTTCTGCAAAGCAACCCGGGGAACGGATTTCACCCTCTCGGAGCAGGCGCGCCGCAACTTCAAGCTGGCGCTGATGACCATGGCCAGCTACACCGATCTGCGCGACTGGGGCCTCGGCCTGGCCGGCCGCCATCCCTTCGGCAAGAACGGCCGCATCCCCGACGCCGACGTCAACGCATTCGGTTATCTGGCCGCGCTGGGCGACCTGACGGGCAGCGGCAAGGGCGCGGACCCCGAACTGGCGGGCGCCTACCTGCGCCTGAAAGGCACGGACAAGGAGTTGAACAGCCTCTTCAGGAAAGAGGGGATTTCGGCGGGTCCCACGCCCTCGGGATTCTTCGTCTATAACTACGGGGCCGCGGGCATCCACCGCCGCGGCGACTGGATGGTGACGCTCAAAGCATTCAACACCGATGTCTGGGGATCGGAGATTTATACCAAGGACAACCGCTACGGACGCTACCAGAGCTACGGTTCGGCGCCGATCATCGGTTCGGGCAATCCCGTCTCGGCCGCGGCGAGCGGATTCGTGCAGGAGGGCTGGGACTGGAACCGCGTGCCGGGCGCCACGACCATCCATCTGCCCTACCCCGAACTGGAAAGCCCGCTGCCGGGGACGCTCATGGAGCGCAACCCCGAGCGCTTCTCGGGCGCCTCGTCGCTCGAAGGCCGCAACGGCATACTGGCCCTGCACTTCGTCGAAAAGGACCGCAAGAACTTCACCCCCGGGGCCACGGCGTACAAATCCGTCTTCTGCTTCGACAACCGGATGGTCTTCCTCGGCAGCGGCATCGACAACGACAACCAGGCATACCCCACCGAAACGACGCTTTTCCAGCTGCGGATGGACAGCCCGGCCGAACAGATAGAAGTCGACGGCGAGCTTTACGACGCTTTCCCGCTCAACCTTTCCAAGGGAGGCGAGCGGCTGGCGCTCTCCGACACGAAGGGCAATTTCTACGTGGTGAAGAACGCCGCAGCGGTGAACATCACCAAAAAGGAGCAGACCTCGCCCAACGACAAGACCCGCGCACCCCAGACGGGCAACTTCGCCACGGCCTGGATCGACCACGGCCGCGCCCCCAAGCAGGCCGCCTACGAATATGCGGTCTACATCCAGCCCACGAACAAGGAGATCACGCGCCTGATCAAGAAAGACGGCTACGAAGTGCTGCGCCGGGACAACACGGCCCACGTCGTGAAGGACCTCGCCACGGGCATCACGGGCTACGTCTGCTTCGGGGAATACACGGGCCAGGGGCTTGTGCGCAAAGCGACCGGAGAGTCGATCGTCATGGAGCGCACCGACACGGACGGACAGGTCGTGATGAGCGTCTGCACGCCCGACCTCGGCCTCACGGAGAAGACCTACACCACGCGTCAGGAGAGCCGCCCCATCGAAAAAGAGGTGCTTTTGGACGGCGCATGGGAGCTTGCCGCACAATATCCCGGCGTGGAGGCCGTTTCCCACGACACCGGAACGCTGCTGAAGATAACCTGCCGCCACGGACAGCCCGTGGAGTTCCGGCTCAAGAAGAAATAACCATTTTCACCCACAACCTGATTTATTTATGAAAAAAGCACTTAAACGCATGGCCGCGGCAGCGCTGGTGACCCTATCGGTACTCCGGGGGGGGGACGCCTTTGCGCAGAACGCCGTGGACGGACGCGTGGTTGACGCCAACGGTGCACCGCTGGTGGGCGTAACCGTCCTGATCAAGGGGACGCAGTCGGGAACGGCCACGGGCGCCAACGGCAGCTACTCGATCAAGGCCCGGGAGGACCAGACGCTGGTCTTCTCCTATCTGGGCTACACGACCGTCGAGGAGTATGTCGGCAAACGCACGGCGATCAACGTCAAGATGACCGAAGAGGCGTCGCAGATCGGCGCCGTCGAGATCGTCAACATCGGCTACGGAACCACCACGCGGCGCGACCTCACCGGCTCGGTGGCCAAGGCCGACCTGGGAACGATGATGAAGGCCAACGTCACCAACTTCGACCAGGCGCTGGGCGGACGCATCGCCGGCGTGGTCGTCACCACGGGCGACGGCTCGCTGGGCGCCGAAGCCAATATCACCATCCGCGGAAACAACTCGCTCACGCAGAGCAACGCCCCGCTCTACATCATCGACGGATTCCCGTCCGAAGGGTCGTTCGCCGCGTCGATCAACCCCGCCGACATCGAGTCGATCGACGTGCTGAAAGACGCTTCGGCGACCGCCATCTACGGAGCGCGCGGAGCCAACGGCGTCATCGTGATCAACACCAAACGCGGCAACGAGGGCAAGCCCACGGTGAACTTCAGCGCCTCGTTCTCCCTGAACAAGATCGCCAACAAGGCCGACCTGATGGACTCCTACGAATTCGTCCGGCTTCAGAGCGAACTGATCAGCGAGGAGACGATGAACAAGAGCTATTTCAGCGAGGGACTGACGCTCGACGACTACCGCCACATCCCGGGCATCGACTGGCAGGACCAGCTCTACCGCACGGCTTTCCAGCAGAACTACAACGTCTCGCTCTCGGGCGGCAACAAGGAGGGGCTGCGCTACAACGTGGGCTTCTCGGCGCTCGACCAGGACGGCATCATCATCCGTTCGAACTTCCAGCGCTACCAGGGCAAGGCCAACTTCACGCTGCCCATCTCGAAAAAACTCACGCTGAACGCCAACGCCAACTATTCGCGCACGGCGACCAACGGCGTGACCCCCACCACGGCGCAGACCACCTCGTCGTCGTCGGGCTGGCTGATGTACTCGGTCTGGGGCTACCGCCCCGTAACGCCTCCCGGGCAGGACATACTCGATTCGATGCTCGACGAAGCCGTAGACGGATCGAACGACTACCGCTTCAACCCGGTGAAGACCGCCAAGAACGAATACCGCAAGACGCTGGTGGACTACCTCAACGCCAACCTGGCGCTGACGTGGAAGATCACCCCCGACCTGACGTTCAAGACCACGGGCGGCTACGTCCTGAACAAACGCCGCCGCGAGGAGTTCAACGGCAGCGAGACCTACACGGGCTACGCCGGCTCGCCCAGCGGCAAGGGCGTCAACGGCGCCATCTACTGGACCGACCAGACGAGCTGGTCGAACGAAAACACGCTCAACTACAAGAAGCGCCTGGGGCGCAGCCACAACCTCGACCTGATGGCGGGACTCTCGCTCCAGGGGCAGAAGAACACCTACGACGGCGTTGCGTCGACGCAGATCACCTCCGAGGAGCTGGGCATCGCGGGCATCCACACGGGCAACTACCAGAAGGTCCAGAGCAACTACTACGACTGGCGGATGATGTCGGCCTTCCTGCGCGCCAACTACAATTTCCGCTACAAATACTACCTGACCTTCTCATTCCGCGCCGACGGCTCGTCGAAATTCCCCTCCGACAACCGCTGGGGCTACTTCCCCTCGGCCGGCCTTTCGTGGAACTTCAACCGCGAGAATCTGCTGAAGAAGAGCGAGTGGATGAGCAACGGCAAGTTGCGCCTCTCGTGGGGCCTGACGGGCAACAACCGCACGCAGACCCCTTACGACTTCTATTCGCAGATCACCGTCAACCCGGGTTCGGGCAACTCGCTCGACTATGTGTTCGGCGGCGAGCGCGTGCCGGGCTACTACGTCTCGAACATGGCCAACGAGCGGCTCAAGTGGGAGACCACCGAGCAGTGGAACGCGGGTCTCGACCTCGGGTTCTTCGAGGACCGCATCAAGGTGACGGCCGACTGGTACGACAAGGTGACGCGCGACCTGCTGCTCTACGCCCTGCTGCCCGCCTCGTCGGGCTTCGAGCAGGGGATGCTCAACATCGGCAAGATCCGCAACCGCGGCTTCGAGCTGACGCTCGAAACGGTGAACGTCAAGACCCGTCAGTTCCAGTGGTCCACGTCGTTCAACATCGCCTTCAACCGCAACCGGATTCTCGGGCTGGTCGACGGACAGAACACGCTCCAGAGTTCCGTATCGTGGGAGACGCGCTTCAACTCGCAGTTCCCCTACATCTCGCAGGTGGGCAAGCCCACGGGCATGATGTACGGCTTCATCTACGACGGGACCTACAAGGCCGAGGATTTCGACGACAAGGGCAACCTCGTCAGCGGCGTTCCCTCGTTCAAGGGCAACGCGATGCAGCCGGGCGACATGAAATACCGCGACATGAACGGCGACGGCGTCATCGACGACTACGACCGCACGATCATCGGCTGCGGACAGCCCCTCAACACGGGCGGCTTCGGCAACAACTTCAACTGGAAGAATTTCGACCTGAACATCTTCTTCGCGTGGAGCTACGGCAACGACGTGCTGAACGCCAACCGGCTGGTCTTCGAGTCGGGATGGAGGAGCCAGACCAACCAGCTGGCCTCCTACGCCGACCGCTGGTCGCCGGAGAACCCCGCGTCGAACATTCCGCGCGTGAACGCCGTCGGCCGCGAGGAGTACTCGTCGCGCGTGATCGAGGACGGTTCGTTCCTGCGGCTGAAGAACGTCTCGCTGGGCTACACGCTGCCGAGCCGTTCGCTGCGCAAGGCGGGCATCAGCCAGATGCGCGTCTACGTCTCGGCCGACAACATCTGGACCCTGACGGGTTACAGCGGTCCCGACCCCGAGGTATCGACCCGCAACTCGGTGCTGACGCCCGGATTCGACTGGTCGGCATATCCCCGCGCATTCGGCTTCACGGCCGGCGTAAACCTCACATTCTAACGGTTTAAACGCAACATTACGCCATGAAAATCAAAAGCATATTGAAACTGGGAACGCTGGCGCTGCTCACCGCTGCCCTTCCGGCGTGCAGCTTCCTCGACACCGATCCGCAGATCATCCCCGACGACGGCTACTACAACAGCGAACAAAAGCTGATCTACGGTCTGGCGGGCGTCTACGGCGTGCTGAACAGCGAAGCGCTCTACGGCAACTACTACTCGCTGCAAATCGCCAACGCCGACGACCTCTGCTACTTCAACAACTACAACAACAGCGAATCGCGTCCCGACCGCTACAACCACAGCGCCGGCACGGCGGCGATCTACGACACCTGGTCGAAGCTCTACGAAGGCATCAAGAACGCCAACCGCTACATCGAGGCCGTCGAAAAGACGGAGATCGACCCCGAGAAACTTTCGGTGGACATCGGGCTTTACATCGCCGAAGCGCGGTTCCTGCGCGCCTACTACCACTTCCTGCTGGCGCAGGCGTGGGGCGATGTGCCCCTGCGCGTCAAGGCGACCACCTCGCCCAACCCCAACGACGTGCAGATGGCCGCAACGCCGCAGGAGCAGGTGCTCAAATGGTGCGCCGACGAGATCGAAGCCACGATTCCCGACCTCTACGAGCCCATCGACAACACCCCCTCGCGCGTCAGCCAGACCGTCGCCCAGGGCATTCTGGCCCGCGTCTATCTCTTCATGGCCGGCGAGAGCGTCAAGCAGATCGACGGACTGGATAAAAAGGAGATGTACCGCCGCGCCGCCTACTGGGCCAACGAGGTGATCGCCTCGCACAAGCACGACCTGAACGAGAGCTACGAGGAGGTCTTCATCAACATGATCCGCGACCAGTACGACACGCAGTTCCACGAATCAATGTGGGAGGCCGAATTCCTCGGCGACCGCACCAGTGCGACCGACTGGACGAACGGCCGCATCGGCGACCTGATCGGTCTGCGGTCGCAGTCGGGAACGACCAACTACTCGGAGTGGGCCTGCAACTACTCCTACGGCTACTACAACGGCTCCTACACCCTCTGGCAGCTCTACTGGGAGAACGACCGCACGGCAGACGAAACGGCCAGCGCCACGGTCATCGACAAGCGGCTGACTTGGAACCTGCCGGGCTACAACTACCGCGGAATGAACAACCAGAAAATCTCGTACAAGAACAAGGCGGGCGAGACCGTGACGCGCTACTTGCAACAGACGCAGAGCATGTTCAAGACGCCGTGGGTCTACAACAACAATTTCGCCATGCCCGACATCGAGGGGCTGGACCAGACGATCGAGAACGCGTTCGACCCCGCCGATCTGGTTTACGACCCGACGGTGATGTGCGCCGTCCGCAACGCCGGCAAATGGCGCCGCGAGACGGTCTACGAGAAACAGATGTCGGCCAAGAGCCTCTACACGACGATCAACTTCCCGATCCTTCGCTACGCCGACGTGCTGCTGATGTACGCCGAGGCGATCAACGAATACGCCGGGGCGCCGGACGACCAGGCCAAGGAGGCCATCCGGGAAATCCGTAAACGCGCGGGCGTCAAGACCGACGAGAGTCTGCTGGGCGACTACCGTTCATTCCGCGACCTGGTGCGCAACGAGCGCGGACGCGAACTGGCTTTCGAGGGGCTTCGCAAGTGGGACCTGATCCGCTGGGGCACGTTCGTCGAAAAGATGCACAACGCCGGGACCAACCAGCCGACGGAGAACAAGTACCGCAACGTCAGCTATACGAACTATGCGTCGGCGAACTACGCCAACGTGACGGCACGCCACATCTACCTCCCGATTCCGACCAAGGAGCTGGCGGTGAACCACGCGCTCCGACAGAACCCCTTATGGTAAAACGCTTAATTGCAGAGCATACGATGAATACGAAACGAATCACATACCTCGCGGCGACGCTGGCCCTCGCAACCGCGGCAGCCTCGTGCGAACACGAAGAGATCTACGAGCCGCTGGAGTTCTCGGTGCGGCTGGCGCCGACGAACACCTACCGCACGGGCGACCCGGTGGTCTTCAACTTCAGCGGCAACGCCGACTTCATCACCGTCTGGACGGGCGACACGGGACACGAGTACAAGCACCGCAACCGTACGAAGGTCGACATCGCCGACATCGAGTCGTGCGAACTGGAGATCGAGATCAGCCAGCAGTACGGCACGCTGAACAACCTCGACCTGTTTGCGGGCAACAAATTCGCGGGGCTGAACGGCAGCGACGCCGCCACCGACCGCCCCGTGGTCGAAGCCATCGCGGCGAACGACTGCGCCGACTGGACCAAACTGGAGTTCACGCCGAACAACGCGAACAAGTTCAAAACCTACACCTACGACATCACCCGATTCGCCGACCGTTTTTCGTGGGGCATGCACCTTTTCTATCCGGACCCCAAGACTACGATGCGCACCTATCGGATCAATCCGAAGATCACGGTCAAGTTCAAGGGCCACGACACGCAGGTCTACAACTACCCGGACATGGAATTCGTCCCCTTCTCGCTGGCTTCGCAGCACGCCGACAACCCCTATATCCATAATGTATCGGGCAACGGCAACCTGAAATTCCAGGGCCGGCCGGGAGCGAACAACACCGCCAATATCGTCTTCCAGGGCTTCAGCGCCGGAGCTTTCCCCGAGATCGACCAGTGGGCCTTCATGCAGCCCGTCGCGCTCAACACGATCTCGCCCGACACGGGCCTGAACATCAAGGGCGTGACCGACGACCTGCCGAGCTACTCGTACACCTACACCGAGCCGGGGACCTACACGGTGACCTTCATCGTCGCCGGCGGCAACTACCAGGGACAGTCGGCGCCCGCTCCCTACGAGGTGACGTTCACGGTGATCGACCCGATCGAATAACCCGTCCGAAAGTTTTCGCAAGCCCGCCCTTCAGCAAGAAAGGCGGGCTTTTTCACAATATCCGGTTGCATTTCTGCGTTTTTTCCAGTAACTTTGGAGGCGAAACTTAACCTTTAACAACCAAAACCGAAACAACCTCATCGTATGAAGGCTGAATTACAGGAAATAGCGTCGCAGTTCGCGCTGGAAGGCGCTATCACGGCAATCGACTCGCTGGGCGAGGGATTCATCAACGACACGTTCATCGTCCGCACGGCGGGCGATGCGCCGGATTACATCCTCCAGCGCAAAAACAAGAGCATCTTTCCCGACGTTCCGGCCATGATGGAGAACATCCGCAAAGTGACGGATCATATCCGCCGCCGCGTCGCAGCCGCCGGGGGCGACCCCAGACGCGAGGCGATGACCGTGGTTGCGACCCGCGACGGAAAGCTCTATCACGTGGACGCACAGGGCGAATATTGGGCCGTTTCGGTTTTCATCAGCGACACGATCGCCTACAACAAGGCCGACTCCCCGGAACTGGCCCGCAAGGGCGGCGAGGGCATCGGCAAGTTCCAGGCCCAGCTGGCGGACTTCACCGAGCCGCTGGCCGAGACGATCAAGGGCTTCCACAACATCCGCCACCGCTTCGTGCAGTGGGACGAGGCGCTGCGCCGCGACGCCGCAGGCCGCGTGAAAGACCTTGCGGAGGAGATCGGCTGGATCGAATCGCGCCGCGACGAGATGCTCTCGTTCTGGTCGAAGGTCGAGGACGGCACGATCCCCACGCGCGTGACCCACAACGACACGAAAATCAACAACATCCTCTTCAACAAGCAGGGCGAGGTGCTGTGCGCCATCGACCTCGACACGGTGATGAACTCCACGTCGCTCAACGATTTCGGCGACGCCATCCGCTCCTACGCCAACACGGGCGACGAGGACGACCGCGACCTTTCGCGCGTGGGCATGTCCCTCGAAATGTTCCGCGCCTATACCGAAGGCTATCTGTCGCAGCGGGCCGGACAGCTCAACCAGGCCGAAATCGACCACCTGGCATTCTCGGCCCGTTACATCACCTTCGAGCAGGTGCTGCGTTTTTTGATGGACTACATTGACGGCGACACCTATTACAAAACGAAATACCCCGAGCACAACCTCGTGCGCACCCGCGCCCAGTACAAACTGCTGCAAAGCATGGAAGAGCAGTACGGCACGATGTGCGAAATCGTACGGGAAACCGTCGCCAAATACAAATAAGGAATGGAAATTCGCAAGATAGCAGGCATCGCGCCCGACGACCGGGCCGCCGTGGACGAGGCATTCGCCGGAATCGAGCCGCTGCCGGTGGCGTGCTGCAACTGGCCCGCGGAATTTCCCTACGCCCCGGAAGTCAGCTTCCGGATGTTCCATACGGGCGACTGGCTGATGCTGCGCTTCGACGTTGCCGAACGTTACACGGCGGCGCTCGTCACGGAGGACAACGGCGAGGTGTGGACCGACTCGTGCGCGGAGTTCTTCATCGCACCCGACACAGGGATGTACTACAATTTCGAAACCACCTGCATCGGACGGATGCTGCTCGGGGCGCGCAAATCCCGGACCGAGGCCGAGCACGCCTCGCCCGAGGTGCTAGCGGGCGTGAAACGCTACACGACGCTTCCCTGCGGCGAGCCTTTCGCCGAGCGCGAGGGCGACAACCGCTGGTCGCTCACGCTGGCCATCCCCCCGCAGGCGCTTTTCCGCCATGCGCTGACCGACTGGAGCGGTCTCAAGGCCCGCATGAACCTCTACAAATGCGGCGACAACCTCTCGCACCCCCATTTCCTCTCGTGGCGGCCGATCCGGACGGAGAAACCCGATTTCCACCGTCCCGAGTTTTTCGGGGAGGTGACGTTCGAGAAGTGAAAAAGTGAAAAGCTGAAAGCCAAGAGACAATCCGGTCGCGATGCGACAACTGCGGGCAACAGGCGAGCGCAATCGCTTGCGAATTGCCGAGCCGCCACAGCAGTCAAGGCGCGTGTTTTTGCGCCTTAAGTCCCCTCCCGAGGGAGGGATTTGGGGTGGGGTCAGACTTGTAAACGACACCAACGGCGGCGACAACACGATCGGCAGCAAACCGACAGAGAGAAAGATTAACAAATTACATAAACGTATGAACAACAAGTATTCACTTCCCAAAGACGGCGGCCTGATTTCCGAATCGGCTCCGCGCGACATCATCCATCGTTACGAGAAGATCCACACCAAGGTCTACGAAAACGAGTACGAAGGCGTGCAGTACGTCGCCGACAACATCGTCAAGGCGATCCGCATGTACAACGAAATCCACTGCTCGAACGAAGTCTACGAGGAGTCGCAGCCCTTCGTGCTGGGCCTCACGACGGGCCGCACGCCGCTGGGTCTCTACCGGGAACTGGTGAAACGCCACCACGAAGGGCAGATCAGCTTCCGGAACGTCGCCGTTTACAGCCTCGACGAGTTCTACCCGATCCGGTCGACCGAACAGCAGAGCCGCAACTACCGCATCCACGAGGAGTTCCTCAACCACATCGACATCCTGCCCGAGAACGTGCACATCCCCGACGGTACGGTTCCCGAGGACCGCGTTTCGGAATACTGCGCGTCGTACGACCACTCGGTGCGGCGCATCGACCTGATGATCATCGGCGTCGGCGAGGACGGGCAGATCGGCTTCAACGAGCCGGGGTCCTACTCCCGCTCGCGCACGCGGCTGGTGCAGCTGACCTACAACACCCGCAAAATCCAGTCGGGCGCTTTCTTCGGGCTGGAGAACACGCCCAAGATGGCGGTCACGATGGGCATCGACACGATCATGCGCGCCAACCGCATCATCCTGATGGCCTGGGGCGAGGAGAAGGCCCACATCGTGCAGCGGGTCGTCGAGGGCGAGATCACGGATCAGGTTCCCGCCTCGTACCTCCAGGCGCACCAGAATATCGAGGTGGTGATCGACGAGAATGCCGCGCAGCTGCTCACCCGCGAGCAGACGCCGTGGATGGTGGGTCCCTGCGAATGGACGCCGAAATTCGTCCGCAAGGCCGTGGTATGGCTCTGCGGCGTGGTTAAGAAGCCCATCCTGAAACTCACCTATAAGGATTACATCGAAAACTCGCTGGGCGAACTGCTCGAACAGGGCCGCGCCTACGACCAGATCAACATCGACGTCTTCAACGACCTCCAGCACACCATCACGGGCTGGCCGGGCGGCAAGCCCAACGCCGACGACTCGACGCGTCCCGTGCCTTCGTCGCCCTTCCCCAAACGGGTGATCGTCTTCTCGCCGCATCCCGACGACGACGTGATCTCGATGGGCGGCACGTTCATCCGCCTCGTGCAGCAAGGTCACAACGTGCACGTGGCTTACGAAACCTCGGGCAACGTGGCCGTGCACGACGACGTGGTGCTGCAAAACATCGACACGGCCCGCGAACTGGGCTACGGCAACCACTACGCCGAAGTCGAAAAGGTCATCGCCGGCAAGAGGAAGGGCGAACCCGAGCCGCGCCCGCTGCTCGACCTGAAAGGCGCCATCCGCCGCGCCGAGGCGCGTGCCGCCGTGCGCTCGTTCGGACTGAACCCCGACACCAACGCCCACTTCCTCAACCTGCCGTTCTACGAAACGGGCGGCATCAAGAAGGGCCAGCTCACGGAGAAGGACATCGAAATCATCGTCAAGCTGCTGCGCGAGATCAAGCCCCATCAGATCTACGCCGCCGGCGACCTTGCCGACCCCCACGGCACGCACCGCACCTGCATGGAGGCCGTGCTCGGCGCCCTCGAAGTCGTGAAGGACGACGAGTGGCTGAAGGAGTGCCACCTGTGGCTCTACCGCGGCGCCTGGATGGAGTGGGACCTCGGCATGGTGGACATGGCCGTGCCCCTGTCGCCCGACGAGCTGATTATGAAACGCCACGCCATCTACCGCCACCTCTCGCAGAAGGACATCATGCCCTTCCCGGGCAGCGATCCCCGCGAGTTCTGGCAGCGGGCCGAGGAGCGCACGCAGAACACCGCAAAGCTCTACGACCAGCTCGGCATGGCCGAATACCAGGCTATCGAGGTGTTTGTGAAGATGTTTTAGCGCATCTTCACAAAAACTTCGATTAAAAAATGAAGCATTGAACATTAAAAAATCACCCCATGCGCTTAATCATTGAAAATACCCCCCAGCAGGTAGCCCAGTGGGCCGCCAATTACATCATCGCCCAGATCAAGAACAAGGAGCAGCACACCTCGTCGCCCTTCGTGCTGGGGCTGCCGACCGGCTCGACCCCGCTGGAGACCTACAAGGAACTGATCCGCCGCCACAAGACGGGCGAAGTGTCGTTCAAGAACGTCATCACGTTCAACATGGACGAGTATGTGGGTCTCCCCGAGGAGCATCCCGAAAGCTACCACTCGTTCATGTGGAACAATTTCTTCAAGCACGTCGACATCAGGCCGGAGAACGTCAACATTCTCGACGGCAACGCCGACGACCTGGCCAAGGAGTGCGCCGACTACGAGGCGCGCATCGTCGAGGCCGGGGGCATCGACCTCTTCATGGGCGGCGTGGGCGAAGACGGACACATCGCCTTCAACGAGCCGTTCTCGTCGCTCAACTCCCGCACGCGCCTCAAGACCCTGACGCAGGACACGATCCAGGTCAACGCCCGGTTCTTCGGCGGCGACATCTCGCTCGTGCCGAAAACCGCGCTGACGGTCGGCGTGGGCACGGTGCTCTCGGCCAAGAAGGTGCTGATCCTCGCCACGGGCCACAAGAAAGCCCGCGCGGTGCGCCACGGCGTCGAAGGCTCCTACAACCACCAGTGGACCATCTCGGCCCTTCAGGTGCACCCCAACGGCATTCTGGTCTGCGACGACCCGGCCGCCGAGGAGCTGCGCGTAGCCACCTACCGCTATTTCAAGGACATCGAGCGCGAAAACCTGATCTCGAAATAAGCGCATTCCCGATACGAAGTCTCCCGCAGGGCCTGCCCTGCGGGAGACTTTCGCTTCCACGCCCCGGATACAGAACTCCCGGCGTCATTTTACGGCCGGATTATTTGCCGAATGCCGGAAAAATTTTATCTTTGTAGAGCATTGCTTATACGGATAAATCGTGGGAGCGTCACTCAAGGACATAGCCTGCAAGCTCAACCTCTCGAAAACGACCGTTTCGTGGGTCCTCTCGGGGCAGGGCGACAAAAAAGGGATCAGCGCGGAGACACAGAGCCGCGTGCTCGCCTGCGCCCGCTCCCTGGCATACGAACCGAACCTGCTGGCCCGAAGCCTCAACACGGGCGTATCGAAAACCATCGGACTGATCCTCCCCTCGATTTCGGACACTTTCTTCGCCCACATCGCCGACCGGATCGAGTCGGAAGCCGAGCGGGAAGGCTACTCGCTGATGATCGCCGGTTCGAACTCCGAAACCGAACGGGAAAACGCCCTGATACGGCTTTTCCGGTCGAAAAAGGTCGACGGCATCATCATCGCCCCGGCCGACGCTTCGGGACGCGAGGTCGGCCGCCTTGCGGAGAGCGGCTGCCCGGTCGTGCTGTTCGACCGCGGCCTCGCGAAAACGGACGCCGGCTGCGTGGTGATCGACAACGAGGCGGGCAGCCATGCGCTGGTCCGTCATCTTGCCGCCCGGGGATTCCGCAAAATCGCCATCATCACGACCTTCCCCCACCTCCCGACGATGGAACTGCGGCACAGGGGCTACCTCCGCGCGCTGGCGGAAGCGGGACTGCACGCCGATCCCCGCCTCTACGGAGAGGTCGCCTATGCCGGCTACCGGCAGCACGTCTGCGATACGCTCGACCGCATTCTCGCCACGGTTCCCGACACCGACGGCTTTTTCTTCACCACGCATATCCTCGCCACCGAGGCCCTGCGCTATTTCCACGACCGGGGCATCGACATCAGCGACGGCCGTCGGGGGCTTGCCTGCATGCACGAAGACCCGCTTTTCCGCCTGGCCGCCCCCCGGATGAGCGTCGCCCGCTTCCCCGTCGAAGAGATCAGCGCCCACGCCGTGCGCCTCCTGCTGCGGCAAATCCGCGAAAGCCAATCGCCCGGCTCCGTCCGCCCGGCACCCGAATCGGTGGTGCTGCCCTGCCGCATGGAGTTCCGGGACGAATAAGCCCGTTCCGTCCGGACATCCCTCCCCCCGATACGAAAGACCCGCAAAACGATGAAGTCCTGCGGGTCTTTCTCCGGAAACTAATCTCTAAATTACTTCTCGGCAATCAGTCCGATTTCGTCGATGGCAAAATAAGCGGGAACGAGCAATCCGTAGGCATTCGCCTCATTCGAAGCAGGCGAGAAAGTCAGACAGTCGACCTTGCCCAAAGCGGAAAGATCGACCTTTTTCCAGTCCGACAACTTTTCCGAACCGTTGATCAGGAAGCACTCCGCACTACCGGTCTCCTTGCCCTCAAGCGAGCCGGTAATTTTCACTTTATAATAATACGAAGCCTCGTCAACCTGCGTCGGCTTATAAGGGTAGGTAATCGCGCTGTTGGCCATATACAGATAGCTGACCTGACGCGGTTCCACAAATTCGATCATCGGAGTTGCATAACCGCTCGTATATCCGTCGAAATAACCGATCATGCAGTTCGACGAACCGTTTGCCCCCTTATCGGCCCATACCATAAACTGGTTCGCATAATTGACGCTCGTAGCCGTTCTCCCGTAATTGGCAGACAAGACGAAACCGCCCCAATAGTCTCCGTAGCCGATGTCGGCTGAAAAATAGGTTCCGAACCAAATCTTCTCATCCGAGGTCGAACAAAGATACCCGTTGTAAACGCCACCTACGGCCAGATCGTCGTAGCTGCCGCCCTTCGCCCAAAAGACATTATGGTGATTTCCCGCCGCAGAACCGCCGCTAACGGTAATGTCGCCGAGCTGTACAGCCTTGCCGTCGATAGCAAGCATTCCCTCGCTCGTTTCGAAAGAAATCAAATTAGACGGTTCCGGCTCCGGATCGGGATTGGGGTCCGGATTGGGGTCCGGATCGGGTTCGCTCACATGCACGGTACAGGTTGCCGACACCGAACCGTATGTCGCCGAGATTTTGGCGGTTCCGGCAGCCACGGCCGTCACAAGACCCGATTCGGAGACCGTCGCGAACTCCTCGGCATCCGAAGACCACACCACGTCGTCGGTGGTATTCGCCGGCGCCGGCGTTGCGGTGAGTTGCAGAGTTTCGCCGACTGCAAGTTCTTTTTCCGTACAATCGAGCACAACCGCAGTCGCAGGGACGCGGGAATCGCCGTCATCGTCCGAGCAGGCGGCCAAAGCGCAGGCCGCAAATGCGAAAAGCAAGAGTTTTTTCATCGTTCGTCTGATTTTAAGTATGTTCGTAAAATAAAAAATCCGGTCCCGGAACCTCTCTGAATCGAACCTTTTTCACGTCCATACCCGTATTTCAGCCACGAAATACCAAGACTTGCGATGCTCCGTTCTCCGCAGACACACCCCGAAAAAAGATTCTTCCTCGTCGGGAAGCTGCAAGGCAGGTCTTCTGGCTCGTTCCTGCCGCAACGCCTTCCCGGCCCTCTCGGACCAGTGGCTTTCAGCGTGTCGCGGCAACTATCGGAACTTACAGCAGCGGGAACTGCTGCCGATTTTCACGGCATTCCCATTTAATCACACGGGGCCTTGCCCGGCCCTTTGTGAACCATTGCGGTGCAAATTTAGGAAATAAATTCGTATCTTTGCCTCCGCAAACATAAAATTCGCAAAAAATTATGAAGCACGCATACGTATTCCCGGGCCAGGGCGCCCAGGCCGTCGGAATGGGCAAAGACCTCTACGACAACGTTCCGGCTGCGAAGGAACTCTTCGAGAAAGCCAACGAGATCCTCGGTTTCCGCATCACCGACATCATGTTCGCCGGTACGGACGAAGAACTGAAGCAGACCCGCGTCACCCAGCCCGCCGTATTCCTCCACTCGGTGATCATGGCCAAGGCGCTGGGCGTGAAGCCCGATGCCGCCGCCGGACACTCTTTAGGCGAATTCTCGGCCCTCGTGGTCGCCGGAGCGCTCTCGTTCGAGGACGGTCTGAAGCTCGTTTCGAAGCGCGCCATGGCCATGCAGGCCGCCTGCGAAGCGCAGCCCGGAACGATGGCCGCCATTCTCGGTCTGGAAGACAAGGTCGTGGAGGAGATCTGCGCGTCGGTCGACGGCGTGGTCGTCGCCGCCAACTACAACTGCCCGGGCCAGCTGGTGATCTCGGGAGCCGTGGAGGCCGTAGACGCCGCCTGCGAGAAAGCCAAGGCCGCCGGAGCGCGCCGTGCGCTGCGCCTGCCGGTGGGCGGAGCGTTCCACTCGCCGCTGATGGAGCCTGCCAAGCAGGAACTCGAGAAAGCCATCGCCGAAGCGCCGTTCCAAACGCCCGTATGCCCCGTTTACCAGAACGTCGACGCCAAGCCCTATACCGATCCCGCCGCCATCAAGGCCAACCTGATCGCCCAGCTGACGGCCCCCGTGCGCTGGACCTACATCGTGCGCAACATGCTCTCCGACGGCGTGACGGAATTCACCGAACTCGGCCCCGGCAGCGTGTTGCAGGGACTCATCCGCAAGGTGGACCCCAACACAGTCGTGGAATCGAAATCGACGCTGTAAAACAAAAAGTTTCGCTTAAAAATTAACGCCCTGAAAATCAGGGCGTTATTTTTTTTACCCCTCATTTTGAAACAAAATTTATTAAATTTTATTAAAAACTTATTGCATTTATTAAAGATAGTGTATATATTTGCAGAGTTAGTTAAAAATGAGCCTGGAAGGATGACATCACTTACCGAATTTTTCAACAAACACGAAGACGACGCCCTGAAGGGCATTACGCACAAAAACAGCATCATCAAGCGCAACATCATCGCGCACATGGCTGTCAACGGAGAATGCACGCTTTCGGAGCTTACCAAAGAGCTTCACATCAGTGTCCCCACGATCACCAAACTGGTTCAGGAACTGGTCGACGAGAACATCGTGACGGACCTGGGCAAGGTGGAAACCCCGGGCGGACGGCGCCCCAACATCTTCGGCCTGGCCAACTCGGCAATCTATTTCGCCGGGGTGAACGTCGGTCGTGACAACATGCGCTTCCTGATCACCGATCTGCAAAACAACATCATCAAAGAGGAGAACGACTTCACGTTCGAGCTGCTCGACCGTCCGCAGTGCATCGAGCGCATCTGCTCGGGCATCGAGAACTTCATCGCCACATGCGGCATCGACCGGGGCAAGATTCTCGGGCTGGGCGTCTGCATGACGGGACGCGTGAACCCCGACACGGGCCGCAGTTACAAATACTTCACGTCGAGCGAACAGTCGTTGCGCGACTTGCTCGAAGAGCGCGTCGGCATCCGCGTACTGCTGGAGAACGACACCCGCGCCCGCTGCTATGCCGAATACACCTGCGGCAAATCGAAGGACGAGAGCAACGTGCTGTACCTCCACATGGGCCGCGGCGTGGCCATCGGCATCGTGGTCGACGGACAGCTCTACTACGGCAAGAGCGGCTTCGCCGGCGAGTTCGGCCACATTCCCTTCTTCGACAACGAGATCATCTGCTCGTGCGGCAAGAAGGGATGCCTCGAAACCGAGGTTTCGGGCATCGCCATCGAGGACAAGATGTGCCACCTGATCCAAAAGGGCGTGAACACCATCCTCAAGGAGAAATACGACCAGCAGAAGACCATCCACATCGACGACATCATCACTGCGGCGAAGAACGACGACAACCTTTCGATCGAACTGATCGAGGAGGCGGGCGAAAAGGTCGGCAAGGCCGTGGCTTTCCTGATCAACACGTTCAACCCCGAGACAGTCATCGTCGGCGGCAACCTCGCGGCGGCGGGCGACTACATCATGCTGCCGCTCAAATCGGCGACGAACAAATATTCGCTCAACCTGGTCTACAAGGACACCAAGTTCCGCGTGTCGAAGATGACCGAGAACGCCAACGCCTGGGGCGTGGCCATGCTGATCCGCAACAAGATCATCGGATTGTAATGAACATCGAGGGCCGCACCATCCGCCTGCGGGCCGTGGAGCCGGGCGATGTCGACCTGATGTACGAGTGGGAGAACGACTGCGACATCTGGCCGGTCAGCGGGACGACGGAGCCGTTCTCGCGTCATCAGCTGGAGCGCTTCGTCGAACGGCATCAGGACATCGTCGGGGTGCTCTGCGACGGACAACTGCGGCTGATCATCGAGACGCTGTTGAGTTCCAAGCCGGTCGGGGCGATCGACCTGTTCGAATACGACCCGATCCACCGCCGGGCAGGCATCGGCATCCTCATCTACGAACAGAGCGACCGGGGACGCGGCTACGCCTCCGACGCCGTGGAAACCCTCTGCCGCTATGCACACGATACGCTGCGCGCGCATCAGCTGTGGTGCAACGTCGGTGCCGACAACGAAGCGAGCCTGCGCCTGTTCCGCAGCGCGGGATTCACCGAGATCGGCGTCAAACGCGACTGGCTATGGCGGCCCAACGGCTATCACGACGAGGTGATGCTGCAAAAGATATTCGACTGAAACAGCGGACCCCGTCGGGGTTCGGGATTATAATGATGTAACAACTTGATAAATCAAGTTGTTACATTTTTGTATAGGATAATAGGTAACGAGAAAGCAACGGTTTATTTTCAACTTCTTGCACTCAAATACTGTATTTCAAATAACCTATCACAAAATACGAAAAATTTTGGGGATAGGCAAATTAGACAACGTATCGAAAAAAGCATGTTTTTTATACGACATTTGTTGTAAAAAATCTCAATATTACTAATGAAAGTTAAGAATGGTCACTCTATTTATAGTACCATTAAAAAAGTCTAACTAATATTGTAACAAAGGTAACGCATTACCCGGTGTAACTTCTCAACAAGAAGAGTGGAGATTTCGAAGCCTCGACCGGAATCGGATTGGCAATAGACGTATACTGAAATTGAGTAAAGACCAACCGGATTTTGACATTTGTCCGCAGAAGCTTCGATTTGAGTCGCGACGCTTACAAGGGTTTTCTCTGGTAACCTGTTTTATCGTCGTATCAAGTAGGATGATCAGTGGCGTGTGAGTAGGTTGAGAGACGATTGAAAGGTAAGGTTATGAAACATATCACTATAACTTTATAGGTAGAATCAAGAGTATCCTGTTCTATCCTTTGAAATCATCGGTTGAGAGATGTTTTAGACAAGACGATAAATTAGCTTTTGTCCAAGTTTCTATAGTCCGAACTGTAAAGAATTCAGCTTCGTTTGTTTTGTTAAAGTAGGAATTTTTAGAATACAGAATTGCATGCCTGAATATCTGTCCGGAAGAAATCACTCGTCATCCTTATTCAAGGAATAAAGTAATGCTTCAGTAAATTTCGTGCGATCCTTCTTGCATTCCAAGACACGGCATTTAACATCGGTTGGATTACCGAATTTAATATGTAATGTGTCCTCAAAAACTCGAACGACCAAATTGAACAGAGCTGCCGAACTATCTGCCAGAGCGAAAGGTGGTAAAGCCATCCGATCGAGTTTGCAAAGTATCTTCGAAACACTGATTGCCGAATACTCTTTCGACCAATAAAGCGGCAATGAAATCGGAACTTTATCCATGATAAAATGTTCTTGCAAAGTTCGCAATTTGATCTGTGTATAACTTAGTATTCGTCAAGCAGTCTTTTTATCCGTTGGATCACATAGAGTTGCAATAATTGGAGTGAAATCGTGGAAATGTAGATCTAATTTTTCTGCAGTAGGGATATCCCTGTAGATATTTTGATTAGTATTTGAAAAAATGGAATCTTTGTCAATATTTCCACATATGCATTTAATTCATAAGCATTCGATAAATTGTATCTTGTTGACAGAATTTGTCATGTTTGCAGCATATCAGTAGATAAAAAGGTCACTTAAGATACGTTTATGCCGTGGAATTTTCATCACTTGTTAAAGGTATCTTCTGAGGTTTCTATTGCTCAATTCATTTTGAGGCATTCTGGCAAAAATATCTTCATCCATAGTTTCAGCACTTGTGGTCTTGCGGCCTTTCGAAAAAGCCATAAATCATATATCCATCACTTTAGTCCCCTCCTAGTAGTCTTCCAGAAGTTTTTTGTCAGACGACCGTTACGGGAACTTGTATATGGTGGGAAAAAGATTTTCTGGCACAGCATTGCAATTCACCACATGTAATTCTTTACAGCACAGAGTTTCTTATCGTCAATAACAGGCCCTATACTTTCTGCCTGAATTTCATCCCGCAAACAGCCACAACGATTTAAGTTATACATAGTGGCAAGTCTGGCGTTGAGCGTCAAAATGATGAGCGAGACTACCGGTTTCTGGTATTTTTAATCACCCAGTAAGAAGCAGTTTGGTAGAGATACTTGTTGGGATAATGTTGGTGGTCACGATCTAAACCAGAGATAGAACGCTTGTAATACAGTGCTGTATTACAAGCGTTCTATCTCTGGAAAGTAATCAATTTAGTATTGAAGCTATTCGGAGATCAGCTCTAAATTGATATTGCAGGACATTAGTGTCCCGTTAAAATTGGGACGAAGTTAATATTAATCAAATAGTCCCTCCAAGAGGGGATAATCGAGTTCTTTGACATCGTTGAAATTAGTCTTTTCGAAGAGATCTCTCAGTGGAGTCTTATCCGTTAGTGAGATGCTCAAAATCTGCAGGACCTCATAAGTTGACCGCTTTAGTCGCATGTCGTGTTGGACGATGGCGACAAGGCAATAAGTTATGATTGCAGAGCAAATTTGTATTCTGACAGCGTTCTCTGTAGTGCCCCAGAATTTCTTAATCTTGAGGTGCTGCTTGAGCCACTTGAAGAACAACTCAATCTGCCATCGGTTCTTGTAGAGATTAGCAATTTCGAGAGCGGTAAGATGGAATGCATTCGTCAAAAATGCGAAGTCTCTGTCTTGCTCGTCATCGTGAAATCTCACAAGTCGCAGCCTCTCAGGAAACTTCTTCTGTGTGTTCACATCCGTGAGTTCAATAACGGAATCAGAAAGCACATTCTTAGGCAATCTACGTTTCCATTTCGTACACTTGTACTGTAAGTTCTTCTTCGCCCGAACCACGAAGTATGATTCATTAAGACAAATCTTGTAGAGTTCCTTGAATGCATTGTAACCACGGTCAAATACGTAGTAAGAACCTGATTCATAGGGAATCTCCTTCATTGCCTTTGAATCGTGTACCGATGCAGTCGTAATATGGAAGAAAGCAGAAACTTGGGACTCCAGATCATAAAGGACATGCGCCTTAACGCCTCCTTTCTTCTTGCGGAACTTTGCCCACCAGAATACTGACAAGCAGAGCGGAATCGTTGTTGAATCAAATGCATAAACATTCCCCTTCAGCTTGAAGATGTCGGTTGCTCGTTTCTTGCGAGCCTGTTCCATCATGAAGAAGGCAAAGTCTTCAAAGATCCTGTAGTCACGATTCTGATTCGCTGTGGCAAATGTCGTTTTCGCTATTGGATTACGCCCCATTCCAAGGTGATAACATTTGGATTGGTGAGTCTCCAATGCAACGACAACATCACGCAGGCTCTCACGGTTACAGAGTTGTCCGAACATGAGTGCCATGAGCTGATTCCAGCAGGTGAAGTTCTTGACATACCTGTTCCCATCATACTTGTCAACCAGGTGACGGAACTTGTTGTTGTCGAGAAATGCAACCAATTGAGCGAATACATATTTGTCTTTGTTCATAGAGCAGTCCCTTTATGGGCTGCAAAATTACAAATTCAAATCGTCGCACATGAAAAATTACTTCTAATAGACTATGTTTCAACTATTTCAAAGACCGACTTGCCCGCTTTTACGGGACAGTAGTGATTGCAGGAATATAAATCACCCTTACGCATAAGTATAAAGCTGATTACCTGCCATTTTTTTATAGTTTTTTGACAGTTTAAACGACATTTCGAATTTTCTATCTATTTTCGACCATCAACATCATATCTTTTGTGGGTTTAATTAAATGAATTCGCCTTTGGGAAAGACTCGCAATTCCTAATGCTTACATCGGATACGGTAATATTGATATGAATTGAACCCGAATTCTCGTAGACTCGCAGTCAGACTTATCCCAGTATTTTACTGGAGGGCCCTATCAATGCTCTTTTATTTAGCATACTTTTTTGTTCAATGGGAAGTTGAAATTGCGAGTGGAAATATTGGGTTCATTCAGATACTTACAAATCACAAAAGTTATAAAAGATAAAAAACAATATGATATGGGAAAGCTTGTAATTTATACAGAAAAATCAAACATAGAAATTATTTTATTCCGTGTTTCTGCAATATTCGAATAATTTGTGGCTGAACTTTCTTCAGCATCCGTTCGAACCCGAGGTCCGTGGGGTGTACGCCGTCGACGGTCGCCTCGTGGTCGTCTCCCAGCTTCATGCCGGGATTGATGAACCAGATGTTTTTGTCCGTTTCGAGGATTTTCTCCATCCCTTTCCGGGCAGCTTCCCGCTTAGCGTCTTCGAAAGCCCGTTTTTTCAGGTCGAAGTTTCCGCTTTCGCGCACCTCCGTCTGGAGGAAGATCAACGGCGTCGTGGGATGGCTTTCGCGGATGCGCCGGACGAACCCTTCCAGCCGCTCGTCGATCTGTTGGGCCGACGGGTTCGAAAAGGTGTCGAACAGAAAGGCGTCGGCCCGGGTCTCCGCGGCGATGCGCGCGAAGAATGTATCGAGCTTGCATTGCCCGCTGGCCCCGAGGTTGATGAACCCGAATCCCAGGGTGCGGCCCAGGCGTGCGGCGTAGGCCATTCCCGGACGGCTAGCCGAAGTGCCGTGCGTGATGCTCGACCCGATCACCACAATCCGGTGGCGGAAGGGGTCGGGAGCGGCTTCCAACAGCGCACCTTCGTCGGTTCCGATTTCGAGGGCGGCGATCTCGTCGTGCAGCGGGAGGTAGAGCAGGCACTCCTTCATCGTCGTATCCATGTGTTCGACGACGGGGGCTTCGTGCTGCGTTCCGGATTTGCTCGGCACACCGACTCCGGCGAAGACCCATTTGCCGTCGCGGCGAATGTAGAGGTCGAGCCCGCGCTGGGCGATGAGCGTCGAATTGGCTCCGGGGAGTTGGTTGACGGTGGTCCACCGGGCGCGGATGTTGCGGCTGTCGGTGCGGAACACCACGGCCAGCCCCGTGGAGTAGCGGTAATATCGCGTGACTGTCGGGGTCAGCTCGGGATAACGGGCTACGTCTATGCGCTGAAACGCCGGGCCGCCCGGCTGGGCTTTGTTGACGAT
Source organism: Alistipes shahii WAL 8301 (assembly GCF_025145845.1). Lineage (NCBI taxonomy): Bacteria > Pseudomonadati > Bacteroidota > Bacteroidia > Bacteroidales > Rikenellaceae > Alistipes > Alistipes shahii. The sequence continues at coordinate 465,366 of NZ_CP102253.1, forward strand.
CGTGAGACTTGCCGCATCCGTGTATTTTACCGGAGCGTTTTCTGCGGCGGCCATTGCCGGCATCAGCAGGCAAAGGAGCAGGTATGTCAGTCTTTTCATGCTTCTGTCTTTTGTTTTCGGTTCATCAGCGGCAGCAGGAAGGAGATGACGGACGCCGCGATCCAGAACAGGGCGACGGGTCCGAAATCGTAATGCTTCGCACCGTCCGTGGCGACGGTGATGTGCGAGTCGATGAGCCATCCGGACGCCACGTCCTGAATGCCCGCGGCGATGTAGGAGGCGATTCCCACGACCCCGAGCGCGGCTCCCGTGGCCTTGCGGGGTACGATATCCACGGCCATCAGTCCTCCGAGGAAGCAGATCAGCACGCCGATTGCTATTCCGAAGAGCACCATCGAGAGGACGTTCACCCACATGGCATTTCCTCCGTAGAGGAACAGCGCCAGGGCCACGGAGTTCAGTATGCCGAACAGCAGGGCGGGAATCTTTCGGTCACCCTTGAACAGCTTGTCCGAGAACCACCCGGAGAGCACGGTTCCGAGAATTCCCAGCAGTGCGTTTATCGAGACTACGGAAATCGCCTCTACATCCGAGAATCCCTTGGCCTCCTGGAGGAACAACACTCCCCATCCGTTTATGGCATATCGGGATATGTACATGAATGCGCTTGCCGCCGCCAGCACCCATACGGCCGGGGTGCGGAGCACTTGTTTTTGAATCTCCCGAACGGATTTGTCCGCTCCCGGCGCTGGTTTCTCGTGGGCCAGGGCCTCTACGGGCGGCAGTCCTTTGGATTCGGGGGTGTCGTGAAGCCAGCACAGGACGATGACAACGCCTATTGCACCTGCAAGTGCCGATCCGAAGAACCCGGCCTGCCAGCCTGCGAATGTCACGATGGAACCCACGAAGAGGAACGAGAAGAACTCCCCGAGGTTATGGCTTGCGGAGAAGAATCCGTAGTAGGTTCCCCGTTCCCGGAGGGGATACCACCGCGAGAGGGATATGATGGCCGGGGGCGCTCCCATGGACTGCGCCCATCCGTTCAGTCCCCACATGACGGCGAATGCCGCGAATATCACGGCCGTGGGAACTACGGAATGCGCCAGCCCCAGCAGTCCCATCAGGGCGTTTGCGGCAGCCGAGACGATGAGTCCCGTGGCCATGAAGCGTTTGATGTTGCAGTAGTCGGCGATGAATCCGTTTACGAACTTTCCGACGGCATAGGCGAAGAGCAGGGCCGATCCGATGACGCCCAGCTGGGACGCGTCGAGGGATCCGCTGTCGAGAATGGGCTTCTTCATGACGTTGAGACTCGTGCGGCAGACGTAGTAGAGGCTGTATCCGAGCGTCGCGGCGACGAACGCTTGCAGGCGCAGACGTCGGTAGTACTTCGAGCGGGCGTCGTCGTCCATCTCGCGCCCGGGGGCGGGAGGGCTGATGCGGTAGAAGTCGGTGATGCGGCTCATGGGGTCAGTCGTGCAGTCCGCGTGCGCGGAGGTAGGAGATCAGCAGTTCGGGACGGTCGGTCTGGATCATGGTGGCGCCCATATCGACGAGTTTGCCGTAGACGGCCGCCGGGTCGCCTTCGAAGGCCGCATCGTCGCAGAGACCTCCGCAGAGCGACGGCCACAGGGAGTTCACCCAGAGTTTCGAGCCGCCGGCCACCACTTTTTTCATGCAGGCTTCGACTGCGGGGGTGTATTCCGACCAGCAAACCTCGTAGGCAAGGGGTACGGTGTCCGTGCCGAGGTATTCGGCGAAGAGCGCCTGCCCTTTGGGTTTGAGGATGTCGATGATGGGCATGTACATCATGTTGTGCTCGTAGCGGGAGAACTTCGCGGCGACGTCTGCGACGGGGCTTTTGCCTTTGATGAGGAGCTGTCCGGTGACCCCGAGTTCCTCGGAGAGGCGCTGCACGAGGTCATAGTACTGGTAGCCCTTGTCGATATTGACCACGATGCGGTCCTTGCAGAGCTCCAGCGCTTCACGAAGCGTCGGCATGCGGTGCGACGTGGCCACGCCGTGGCCCGATTTGAGGAAACACCGTTGGATGGAGTCGTAGGGGATTTCGGCGATGAGACCTTTGCCCGTCGTCGTGCGGTTCAGCGTCCGGTCGTGGCAGACCACCAGCACGCTGTCGGAGGTCAGCGCAAGGTCGATCTCAACGATGTCGGCCCCCATGCCGATCACCGACTCGATGGCCGCCAGGGAGTTCTCGGGCCAGTTGCGCCAGTCGCCCCGGTGGCAGGCGACAAGCACCTTTTTCGAGGCGGGGTTGTGAATCTCCGAAACGACCCGTTCGGCACGGGTGCCGGGGGCGGATTCGGTGTGTGAACAGGAGGTTTGTAAAAGCAGCAGTCCTGAAAGAAGAATAAGCAGTTTTTTCATGGATTGTTTGGATTGAAGGCAATAATAATGTTAAATATATAGTAAGAAAAATCGTGTATTCGCGTGGACATACACGATTTTCTGTTGGAATCCGCTTCGTGTTACCAGTTCATCACGCGGACTTTATAGACATCCAGGTCGGGAACTTTGATCGTTCGTGTCTCTGTCGAGGCGTTCTTGTCCGTGGAGTAGCGGATGGTCTGTGTCGACCAGCTTTGCGAGCCCTCGGGGTTGGTGGAATCCGTGTACCACAGTTCGCCCGTCTCGTCGTTGTAGTTAATCGATTTGATAGCTGTCGATGCGCTGAAGAGCATCATTTCGGTAAACCGGTTGGCGCCGATGTCGTAGAGATAGGCCCGGCGTCCGCCGATGCAGAGCGTGTTCGAATTGACGTAGCTCATGTCGTGCAGACCTCCCTGGGGCGTCTGTACGGTCTTTTCCAGTTCGAGCGACGGGGCTGCCGTCTCCCAGTCTTTGAGTTTGTAGATCTGGAGGCTCTGGCCGCCGATCGCATAGAGGCGCTGGGTCGTTTCGTTCCACACGACGCCGTGCGCCGAGCCGAGCGCCGACTGGTAGAGAATCCGGTTGGGCTGCGAGATGTCGTAAAGTTGTATAGAGTTATTCCCAGAACTTTCGCCTCCGGAACAAGCCACGACGATGCGGTTGCCGGGCAGCAGTTCCGCCGAGTGGGCGTTGGGAGTCGCCGTAGTGTGGAACAGCACCTCCTTCGTGGCGATGTCGAGCAGCACGCACCAGTTGTAGGAGCTGGTGCACAGGAGTTTCTTGCCGTTGTCCACCGGCTTGCAGTCGTCGAGGTGGTTGCAGCGGCTCTTGTCCAGCCCGAGCACGGCGGCGGCTTCGGTCGCGTCCCAGCTCCATGTGACCGCATCCTTGTAGGTGGTTTCGTTGGCCAGCCCGGCGTCGATCATGTAGACCATGTTGTCGCCGCAGAAGATCAGTTCGGTCACGAAATTCGAACGGGCGTCGTCGGTTTCGTGCTTGCCTCCGGCCTCCAGGGTTACGGGCTCCGTCTTCCCGACCGAGAACGAATTACCGTCGGTGTCGGTGAGGGTCACGGTGTAGCCCTGCGACAGGGCCACGGGGGCGATCATTACGGGTATCAGCTGCGTCTCTTTCGAACAGTCGAGGGGTGCGGGCAGCGTCACGGTGATCGTCTGTGCCGATGCCGATGCCGACCAGTCGTCGATGCCGACCGTGAGGTCTCCGGCGATCCCTTCGCCGCCGTTGGCCTTCACGACCGCCTCGCTGACCGAGTAGTTGCCCTTTTTAACGCTGACGTACATCGTGCAGAAGAGATTCGTGAGCTCCATGCTGCAACCCTCGTAGGCGTTGAGCCGCGCCGTGGCCTTGCCGGCGAGAATCGGGGCGACGGAACCCGTCTGCGCCGTGGGAACGACGGTTTTCAGCGTGCCGTTCTCACAGCGGAGATCGGCGTCCGAGGGCCAGAAAGCGACGACCGTCGAAGCGGCGTGCTGCGGCGCGCTGAGCGTGAAGAGAAAGAGCGATTTTTGCGATCCCGGCTGGATCGGCGCCGCATAGACGGCCTCCGGGACGCTTTGGTCTGCGGCGAACAGTCCGGCCTTGTCGTTTCTGCCCCAGGTGGGCAGCGTTGTCGCTCCCTTGTCGTTGTAGTATTTCGACAGCGTCAGGGTGGTTTTCGAAGAGAGTTCCCGGGGCGAGTCGTCGTCGTTCGAGCAGCCCGCGACGAGGAGTCCCGTTCCGGCGCAGAGCAGCAGGACCCGAAACAGACGGAGTTTTAAGCTATTCATAATTTCAAATCTTTTGTGTCGCATTTTTATTGAGATCTTAAAATAAAACGAAACAAGTTCTTACCGGATAATGATCCGAGATATAAGGAGCACCATAATTTTCTTTCAGAGTTTGGAAAATGCTTGCCACGCATCCGTTATCATAAAAGATATGGTCAAGTTTACGGGTTCCAGATGTTTTGTAGCCGTTGTATGTGGCTTCCTGATCTGTGACAGGAGCAGTCGCACGGGCATCTTTCATTACTTGGTGCAACGGATTGAAACAACTCTCATCGGTATCCGAATTGAAATCAGCAGTAAGAAATACCGGAAGTTGTTCTGAGTTGACCTCCTCTATTTTATTTATAATTAACTTGATAGATTCTTTTCGAGCCACAGCGCCGGAATTGTCGAGATGCGTGTTGAAAAAATAGAACCGCTTGCCGGTTGTTTTTTGTCTGAATAACGCCCATGTACAACTTCGGTTGTAATTGGCATCCCAACCCTTCGAGGGTATGTTAGGCGTTTCTGACAGCCAAAAAGTTCCTTTATCCAGCATTTCGACTATTGATGTCTGGAAAAAGATGGCCATACACTCTTCAGAGGCATATGTTTCCGTTTTGGGAGGTGCTTCACCGGTATCGCGTCCTAATCCGTACCAAGCATATTCCGGGCACTGTTTTGCCAAATAAGTGATTTGATGGGGTTGTGCTTCTTGTAAACCCATTATGGTCGGCTGTTGCCTGTTTATCATCGTTATGACGGCTTGTTTACGATTCTTCCAGATGTTGTCTCCATCGGAGGGGTTGTCGACACGGATGTTGAAAGAGATGGTTTCGATGACATAAGGCGAACGGGCCTCGTCAGCATCAGCCTTGCCGCCGGCTGTCAGCGTGATTGGCTTGTCCGATGAAACAGTATATGAAATCCCGTTAATGTCATAGATGGTCACGGAGTATCCTTGCGACAGGGTTACAGGCGCGAGCATAACCGGGATCAGTTTGATCTCAGCCGAGCAGTCCAGCGGTGTGGAAAACTTTACGGTAACACTCTTTTCCGATGCGCAAATAACACCGTCCTTAAGCCTGATTGAAGTTTCTCCGGCGATGGCTTCCCCGCCGTTGGCCTGTATAACGGCTTTGGCAATTGCATGGCTTCCCCAAACAGGTATATACATGGTGTTGAACAGGTGTTTCAACTCCATGTGCAACCCTTCGTAAGAGTCGATGCGACCTGTTGTTTGTCCGATCAGAAGTGGAGCGACGGTTCCTGTCTGCGTTGTGGGTATCGTCGTTTTCAATATGTCGTCCTCATATATGAGATTCGCATCGGCTGGGTAGAAAGCCACTAATGTTGCATTGCTATGTTTCGGGGCCTTGAAATTGAGCAGAAAAAGCGATTTCGGCGATTGTGTCTGAATTGGGGAGATGTTGATCTTCTGCAAAAAGTTGTCCCTGATGACGAAAATGCCGGCCTTATCGTCTCTTGTCCATGGATGAAGCGTTGTTTCTCCTTCGTTGTTGTAATATTCTGACTGGGTCAGGGTGATTTTTGCGGCTAATTCGATGTATTCCGAGGAATCGTTATCGGAGCAGCCCGCCATGAAATATGCGGTCATTCCGAATCCTATTCCGAACCATATTGATTTTCGAATTTTATTCAATGAAAAGCGTTTCATTGTTCAACGTTTTTTATTTTATTAAGAATGACTTTGCTGCAGGTTTTCATGACGTTTCCGGAGGTAAGGTTTCCTGCGGCGTGCCGGCCTGCTCCCCGCAGGCGGCTCCCGAAAGAGCCGCTGCGAGGATCAGCAGTTTGTTGATTGTTCGTATCATCGGTTATCGTTGGATTAAGTATTCGTTTTCATGTCCCAGTACGACCTGTTCGGCGACGCTGCGCAGGTAGGCGGCCTTCGATGCCTCGATGCCGCAGTCGGCGGGCGAGCTGCCGAACGCCTCCCCGTAGAGCACGAGGTAGTTGACGCAGGCTTTCAGGTAGGCGCCGTAGACCGACTGGTGCTTATTGTCGGTGTGGTAGAGGTTGATGCCCGAAGAGCCTTCGCGCACGATACGGAACGCTTCGCCGATCGGCGATATCCACGTTCCGGCGGCTTTTGCCATGGCACGTGCACCCTTGGCATTGTAGTTTTCGAAAGTCGCGAAGTCGGTGAATCCGCCGTAGCTGCTGGCCGAGAAGGTCCAGGTCTGTTCGAGAATGACTTTGCAGGAGGCCGATTTCGCCCGAATTTTGTCCGCCAATGCCGTGCAGTTGGCAGCTATTGACGCCGTGCCGTCGCGTCCGTAGGTCGCGGGATTCTGGCTCTGGTCCTGAATGAAGGCGTAGTCGTAGCCTCCGATGTCGATGGCGTCGGTCGAGAACGACAGCCCCAACTGCTGTCCGAAATTCTGCGAACCCTTGAAATGCCCCTTGACATTGAGATAGTGGCCTTCGTTCCAGGCGATCTCTTTGAGCATCCACGCCGGGTTGCTGTAATAGGAGAACGAGTTGCCGAGGCAGAGCACCTTTTTCGTGTCGCCCGGGACCGCCGTGCCGAGGTTCTGGACATAAGAGCCCGAGAACCCGAATTGGGGTAATTGACTTGCTGAGTCGTCAGCCGAAATGTCTTGTGTACCACCCGTGCAGGTGTAAGGACCCACAGCGCGGCAGCGGATCTGCACCGCACCCTCGACGGGATCGGTGAAACGGATGGTCTGCATGATGCTGGCGTGCTGGTAGTTGGTTCCTGTGGCCACGCCCGAGCACTTGTAGGAATAACGGATCGAGGGGTCCTCGGGTGCGGTGAGCAGGTCCTCTTCGACGCTCTTCCAGACACCTCCGTCGAGATACTCCACGATGAAGTATTTGGGCGAATTGGCTTCGCCGGCCATCGTGGCGTCGAACTCTACGGCCGTACCGGCTTCGAGTCGCCTTACGGGCAGGGTGTAGAGCCAGTAGTCACCTTCGACCATTGTCGAGACGGAGGGACGGTATGAATTGACCGTGCGGGTGAATTCACGCCCGACGTTGGCCTCGCCGCGTACGACGGATATATAACCCGAACTGCCCGAGGTCGACGGAAGCATGTTCGAAGCGCTCCACGAGGAGTTGTACTGTCCGACAGTCGATGCCGAGAAGATCCACTGGCTCGGGAAGGCCGGGCCTGCCATCAAATCAGTGTCGAGCTTGCCTCCGGCCTCCAAGGTCACCGGTTCTGTTTTTTTGATTAAAGCTATATCTTCGCCTTTGGAATCGTAGATGGTCACAGTATACCCTTGCAAGAGTGTCGCAGGGGCGATCATAACGGGTATCAGTTGTGTTTCCTGTGAACAATCCATGGGGGTGGGCAGTGTTACAGTGATCGTCTGTTCTGATGCTGATGTTGACCAGTCATCGATGTCAACGGTGAATTCCCCTGCAATTGCTTCGCCGCCGTTGGCCTTTATGACCACTTTGCTGACTGAATAGTGGCCTTTCTTGACGCTGATATACATCGTGCAGAAAAGGTTTTTCAGTTCCATACTGCAACCCTCGTAGGCATTGAGTTGTGCTGTGGCCTTGCCGACGAGAATCGGGGTGACAAAACCCGTTTGCATCGTAGGGATGACAGTTTTTAACGTGCCGTTTTCACAGCGGAGATTGGCATCCGAGGGCCAAAATGCGACGACCGTCGAGGTTGCATGTTGCGGTGCGTCGAGTGTGAAGAGAAAGAGCGATTTTTGTGATCCCGACTGGATCGGTGCTGTATAGACGGCTTCCGGAGCGTTTTGGTCCGTAACGAACAGTCCGGCCCTGTTATTCCTCTCCCAGGCGGGCACCGTTATTGTTCCTTGCTCATTGTAGTATTCCGTTAGCGTTAAATTGGTTTTCGAAGCGAGTTCGCGGGACGAATTGTCGTTGTCATTAGAACAACCCACGGCGAGTAATCCTATTCCTGTGCAGAAAAGTAGCAAGCCTCGGAGCAAATAGAATTTTATTATGTTGTTCATATTTGTGGCATTTGATTGGGCTATTTTTTCATTTTGCCGAGAATGACCTCTTTGTAGGCTTTTACGACATTTTCGGGCGTAGCGTTCACCCCGGCGCGGACTTCGTGCATGAAAACTCCCTTGTAGCCGGAAGCCTGTAGGCGGCGGAGGAAATCAGGCCAGTCGATGACGCCTTCGCCCGGCAGCCAGTGACGTTCGTCCTTGCGGTCATAGTCCGAAGCGTGGATCGTGCCGATGCGGTTGCCGACGGCCTCGAAGAAGTGCGCATGCTCCTCTTTGAGCAGGTGGTTCGAATCGAAGCAGACCATGACTTCGGGGTAGTCGGCGATGAGCCGCATAAGCTCGCCCGAGTCGCGGCCCAGGCACGTGCGGGGCAGGTTCTCGATGCAGAGCACCGCGCCGATCTCTTTGGCGGACAGCGCGAGGCGACCGATGGAGTTGGCCGAGTTCTGCAGGCGGATCTCCCGTTCTTCGTCGGCGATCGGCTCCGAACTGGGATGGAGCACGAGCCGCTGCGGGCCGAAGATCGACGCGAGGCGGATCATCCGCTCCATAAGCGCGACGTTCTGTTCGCGCAGCGCCGGATCGGGTACCGAGATGTCGAGCTGGCGGCTGAACGGCAGGTGGCAGGACCAGACTTTCAGTCCGGCTTCTTCGAGCAGCGCCTTGACGCGGTAGGCCCGGGTGTAACATTCGTTCTCGGGAGCGTTGCGCCAGAAATAGTTGAAGACAACCTCCACGTGGTCGATGCCCGCGGCTTTGATCTGCGCGAGTTTTTCGGGCTCAGGGACCTTCACCATGCCGAGCGATACGCCCAGGGGGTATTCGGCCCGGACGGATCCAGCAGTCAGCAGAAAGGTTATCGTTATGAGCAGTAGTTTCTTCATTGTTTTATTTTGGCTGGTGAAAGGAGACGCCGGGGATTCCCGGCGTCTCTTGATTCAATTATTTGACGCAGCACGATCCACAAATGTCGCCGCCATGGGTACTCCAGCTCGATGCGCGTTCGCCGCCGACGTATTTGCCGACGAAAACGCCGTTCTTGCTTGAGCCGCCGATGAAAGCCGAATAAATGACTCCGTCGAGATAGTTGTTGCCGCCCATCTGCTTCTGGTTGTTGTCGCCGCTCTCGTAGGTCCAAGAATCAACCACGTTGCCGCTGGCATCGAAGATGTAGGTCGTGTTAGAGGTCTGTCCCGAAGTGATGTAGAAGCGGTTTTCGCTGTCGACGCACGGGTGGGAGTAATTGAAGGCGTTGGCGAGGGAGCTGCCGGTGTGGACGTACTCCCAGTTGACGGCCGAAAGGTCGCCCTTCACGTTGTAGACCGAACCGTTTTTCGAACCGGCGAAGACCGAACCGTTGGGGGCCACAACGGGCTCATAAAGGAGGTTGGGATTGTCTTTCTCTACTACCAACGATTTTATCGCTTCATGTGTTTTTATGTTAACGGCCCCTATATAACCATTTCTGCCACCAAAATAAGCAAGGGTTTTGTCGCTGTTGACGGCAAATCCGGTGATGTCGGACATTTCGCAGCCAAGGGTAACCTTGGCGATTTGTTCGCCGGTTTCAATATTGACGAAGAAAGCGTCGGTTTGCGTTCCGATCAGCAGCTCGCTGCCGTTAACCAGCAGGCCCCTTCCGGCATCTCCTGCTGAAAACTGCCATTTCTTTTGTCCCGATGCAGCGTCTATGGCGAAGGCTTTACCCAAAGCATCACAAATGTAAACCACTGTTCCGTTAGCATTGACGGCCGGGGCGGCGCTCTTCATTGAACCGGCTTCGGAGAAGATCCACTTCAACTCGCCTTCCGGCGTGATGGCATAGAACTGTCCAGCGCTTGTCGTGCCGTAGTAAATGTCGCCTGTCACGGGATTCACGGTGAGCATGTTGTAGCTTCCTGATTTGGAGGTTGGTAGGTAACGCCACTTCTCATTGCCTGTCACGACGTCGAAGGCGTAGAGGGCGGAGACTTTGTTGAAGGTGATGATGTAGACGGTCTTTCCGTCGGGCGAGAACACCGGACAAGTGCCTTTGAATCCGTTGTAGTTCGAGCCGTCCTGCGCCCAGTCGGTGCTGTAGATGACGTATTCGCGGATTTCGACCTCGAGGGTCCACGAGCGGGCGTTGCCGTCGATCGTGGCGTTCAGCTTCACGGTCTGTGTGCCGACCGTGCCCAGTCCGTATTTCACGACGGTTCCCTCCTTCACGACGTCGCCCGGGAAGGTCCACTTCACGTCGGTGGCCGTCGGGTAGTCTTCGGTGTTGAACGAGAACGTGATCGGCTGGTTCTTGGCCGCCTTGTCGCGGTCGAGGATGTAGGGGATCGCCAGGGTCGGCATCGCTTTCGCGGTGGCCGGTTCCGAGGCGCCCTTTTCGTAGTTGGCCGTCAGCGAGAAGTAATAGTTCTTGTCGTTGATCAGCTTGTCAAGCGTCACGCTCGTCGCGTCCTTGTCGAGCGTCTGTTGCTCGACGTTGTCGGGTGTGTCCTCGTTGTAGTAGGAGAGCGTGTAGGAGAGCACCGTCGTCGCGGGCTTGGTCCACGCGAGGCTCACGAACGAGTCGCCCGCATCGACCGTGAGGTCGGTGACCGGGAACCGCGTCGTGGCGGGTCTGCCGACGGCGGCGACGTAGTTCGAGACGAGTTTTCCGTAGACCGCCTGCACGTAGAAGGTGTACTGCGTGTCGTTGACGAGTCCGCCGACCGTGCAGTTCATCTCGCCGCCCGTGCGCAGGGTGACCGTTTCCGAATCGGCATCGGTGTAGTAGACGATGAAGTCCGTCGGGTTCCAGCCTTCGGGCAGGCTCCAGGAGAGCAGTACCTCCTCGTCGCCCGGCGTGGCGGTGAGATCGGTGACCTGGTGGCGGGCCGCTCCGGCTTCGGGGATATCCTCACTCCAGCATGCGGTGAGGCCCGCGGCGATGAACGATATCAGCAAAAGGTTGATTATCTTTTTCATGCTTGTTCTGACTTAAGTGGTTGGTTAATTGAAACCGGGATTCTGCCAGAGAATCGACGGGTTGTTCACGATTTCGATCTGGTTTTGCGGGATCGGGAAGATCAGGTTGTGCGAATCGAGTGAGTAGCCCATTTCGCGGAAATAGTCGACGGCCAGCCCCAGCCGCACGAGGTCGAACCAGCGGTGGCCTTCGAGGGCGAACTCACGGCCCCGTTCAGCGGCCAGCTCGCGGCGGAACTCCGCTAGGCTTTTGACCTCGTCGGTCGTCAGTTCGTCGAGCCCGGCCCGCGTGCGGGTCTTATTGAGCCATTCCAGCGCGTCGCCCAGGCTGCCTCCCGATTCGGCCAGCGCCTCGGCGTACATCAGCACCACGTCGGCATAGCGCAGGTGCGGGAAATCGTTGCCCACCTGCGTTGTGTAGGTTGCGTCGTAGGTGTCGTACCATTTGGTCATGGCGAAGAGATTGTCTTTAATCTTGGTGTAGGAGCTGATCAGCGGTAGACGGTTGTCCTTCTCGCTGTCGTAGATCGCCTTGAAGGTTGGTGTGGGGTTGTTGATGTCTGCCAACACATCTGTGTTGGCGCTGTACCAGTAACCGTGGCCGTTGTCGTTGGTCTTGTTGTAGTAGAGCGCGAAGATGATCTCCCGGTTCATTTTGTTACCCACGTCGAAAACCTTTTTCGTCGTCGATTCCAGTCCGTAGGAGGTGTTCTTCATCGCCTCTTCGAGGGCCGTCTTGGCCTCGGCGGGCTTGCCGAACGTGAGGTAGACCTTCGCCAGCAGCGTGTAGGCCGCGATGTTCGCCACACGGGCCTTTTCCGGACCCGGTGTCGGCGGCAACAGCCGGGCCGCCTCGGCAAGGTCTTCGGTCAGCAGCGTGTACATCTCCTCCTCTGTGCAGCGGGGGATGAGTTTGGCAGCTGCTGGGGTTACCACGGTGCGGGTGATGGGCACCACGCCGAAGACGCGGTAGAGGTTGAAATACCACCACGACCGCAGGAACAGACATTCGCCGCGATATTTGTCGTAGTTGGCGATCTTGGCTCCGGTCATGTGGTCGAGTACGTCGTTGCAGCGATAGATGCCGTTGTACCAGGCATTCCAGATGTCGTTCAGGATGCCGTTGTTAGCTGTCTCAGCGAAATGGTCGATGTCGTAGCGGTTCTGCGTCGATACAGCCATCGATTCAAGGACGTTTTCGTCTCCGCGGTAGCCGATCTCCGTGAGGTGGAAGCTCATCTGGGTTTTGAGTTTGGCATAGCACGCCACGACTCCTTGGTTGAAGTCGTCGTCGGTCTTGTAGAAGTTGCCTTCGGTGATGTTGTTGCTCGGGTACTGTTCGAAGAAACTTTCGCCGCACGAGCCCAGACCCAGTACGAGGAGTCCCAGCGCAAGGAAATATTTCGGTTTCATAGTCATCGTCATTTTTGATTACAGGTTAAAGTTCACACCGACGCTGAACGTGCGCGACAGCGGATAGGAGCAGTAGTCCTCGCCCGGACGCAGGGCGTCCGTCGAGCGTTTGTTGACCTCGGGGTTGTAGCCCGAATAGTCGGTCCACGTGAAGAGGTTCGTGCCCTGCACGTAGATGCGCAGCTTCGAGATGCCGGCCTTGCGGGTCCAGCGGTCGGGGAAGGTGTATCCCAGCGAAAGGTTTTGCAGGCGCAGGTAGGAGCCGTCTTCGAGGTGGAACGTCGAGGTACAGGCGCCGTTGTTGCCGCTCGATTTGCGGGTCGCGCGGTTCAGTTCGCCGTAGGGATAGCGTTGCAGCGACTCCTTCATCATGTTCGACGAAGCCTCCATGTTGAGCAGGTAGCGGCGTTCGAGGTTCAGGATTTCGTTGCCGTAGACGCCCTGGAAGTTGGCCGCCAGGTCGAAGCCCTTGTACGAGAGGTTAACCGAGAAGCCGTAGTAGAAATCGGGCATGTAGTTGCCTACGATCACGCGGTCGGCGTCCTTTTCGAGAATGCCGTTGCCGTTGGCGTCGACGAAGCGGAAGTCGCCGATCGTCGTGGTGTCGAAATGGGGATAGGAGTCCAGCTCCTCCTGGTTGTGGAAGATGCCGTCCTGCACAAGCAGGTAGTAACAGCCGACGGGCTGGCCTACGCGCGTGAGGTAGTAACCGCCGGCGTAGGAGGATTCTTTGATGATGTCGGCGTTCTCATCGCCGAGGCTCAGCACCTTGTTGCGGTTGAGCGACCAGTTGGCGGCAAAGGCGTAGGAAAAGTCGCCGAAGCTGCGCCGCGAGGTGAGCGCCAGCTCGATACCTTTATTCTGCATTGAACCGATGTTGACGTTCGACGAGGTGAGGCCCGATACTGATGAGACGGGAACGTCGAACAGCATGTCGGTCGTCTTCGAATAGTAGTAGTCGGCGGTGAATCCGAGGGTGCCGCGCCACAGGCTGACATCCAGACCAACGTTGTACTGCGTGTTCTTCTCCCAGCCCAGGTCGTTGTTAGCGATCTGCGTGGGATAGACCTGCGAAGTGAGTCCGTTGCCGAGATCGATGTTCGTCGAGCCGTAGAGCGCCAGGTATTCAGAATTGCCGATTTGAGCGTTACCGGTCTGTCCCACGCTGGCGCGGATTTTCAGGTCGTCGACCCATTTCACATCGCGCAGGAAGCTCTCGTCGCTCATGCGCCATCCCACGGAGGCCGCCGGGAAATAACCCCACCGGGTGTTGGGGGCGAAGCGCGACGAACCGTCGCCGCGGATCGAGGCCGAAACCATGTAACGGCCCTTGTAGGAGTACTGCGCACGCACGAGCCACGAGGCGAAGGTGTAGGCGTACTTGTTGTTGTAGGTCTCCGTCAGGTCGATGGTCTTGCCCTTCGTGGTGCGGATCTTGTCGTCGCCGGCCGTGCCGGTGCCCACGATCTGCGAGGTCTGGATGCCCTGCTTCTCGGCTTCGTAGACCGCCACGGCGTTGACCGAATGATCGCCGAAGGTGCGGTTGAAGGAAAGTTGGTTGGAGATCGTCCAGTGGAAATAGGAGTTCATGTTGTTCTGCGCTTTGGGGGCTGACAGATCGTCGTAATATTTATGGCCGCGCAGGGGGATGTACGAGGGGCGGTAGTAGTTGCGGATGTAGGAGTAGTAGTCGCCGCCGGCCGTGAATTTGTATTCCAGCCCTTTGATGAACTCATAGGAGACGTAGGCGTTGCCCAGAATGTTGATCTTCTCGCGCACGTCGTCGATTTCGAGCGCCAGCGCCACGGGGTTGAGCACCTCGTTGGTCTGGGTGTCCCAGCTGTTGACGCGCAGGAATCCGTTCATGTCCCAGTTGTAGGAGCCATCGGTGTTGTAGACCGGGAAGACCGGAGGCGCCATCAGTGCCGAGGCGATTACACCATCGTCGCCGTACTGCGTGTCAGAGGAGATGTAGTTGGTCTTCGAGTAGGAGGGCGAGAAGCTGACGCCGTATTTCAGCCGGTTGCGCTTGCCGTCGATGTTGGCCCGCAGGCTGTAACGTTCGAAATCCGACCCGATGATCGTTCCCTCGCGGTAGAGGTAGTTGGCGCCGATGTAGTAACCCAGCGTCTTGGTGCGGCCCGAGACCGATACAGAGTGCTTGGTCGAATAGGCCGTGCGGAAGATGGCGTCCTGCCAGTCGGTGTCGGTCATCGTGCCGGTCTTGTCCTGCAGGTAGGCCGTGATGAGCGGGTCAACGCGGTGGTAGGTCTGGGGACGGTCCTCGTAGGGGTCGTCAATCGAACCCGTCGGAACGTTGAACAGGTAGGCGCCGTCGCGGGCCTCTTTGAAGATTTTGGCGAATTCATAGGCATTGAGCATGTCGATCGTCTTCGAGACGCTCGAGACGCTGAACTGGCCGTCATAGCTCACGACGGGGCGTTCGCCCTCGCCGCGTTTGGTCGTGATGAGGATGACGCCGCACGAGCCGCGCGAACCGTAGATCGCCGCCGCCGAGGCATCTTTGAGCACTTCGAGGCTCTCGATGTCGCTGCTTTCGAGGTTCGAGAAGGCCCGGGCGTCGCACGGAACGCCGTCGATGACGTAGAGCGGGTCGTTGCCCGACGTGGCCGACTGGATGCCGCGGATGCGGATCGAAACGTTGCCGTCGGGCTGGCCGCCCAGGGTGAGCACCTGCACGCCCGGCATCTTGGCGGCCATGGCGTCGCGGAAATCGGCCGTCGGCATGGCGGCGAAGTCTTCGGCCTTGATGGACGAGATGGCCGTCGTCACGTCGCGCTTGTTCTGCACGCCGTAGCCTACGACCACCACGTTGTCCATGGCGATCGCCTCGCTTTTCAGCGTAACGTCGGCCTGCGTCTGGCCCTCGGAGAGCGCCACCTCGACCTTGTTGTAGCCGATGAGCGAGTAGACCAGCACGGCGTCGGCCTGCCGGATGTCGATGGCGTATTCGCCCGTGGCGTTGGTCGCCGTGCCGACCGTGGTGCCTTTCAGGATGACGGTGGCGCCGATCACCGGCGCGCCGCTTTCGTCGGTCACGCGGCCCTTCACGGTGCGTCCGGCGTCAGCGGCCGGGCGGGTCTGCGATTCCCCCCCCCGTTTGGCTGTGAGGACGATTTTCAGCCCCTTAACTTCCATATTCACATTGGGAAGCACCTCGGCGATGATCGAGGCGATGCTGCGGTTGACGGCCTTCACCGACACCCGTTTGTCGGGGTTGATGTCGGCGTCGATGTAGGCGAACGTGTACTGGCTGTTGGCTTCGATGCGCTGCAACAGCTCTTTGATGGTAACGTTCTTCGCATCGACGGTGACGGTCGGGACCTGGGCCGAAGCCGTGGCGGCCGACACCGCGCAGAGGAGGACCGCCAGGAACAGATGCCGGCAGATCCTTTTCAAAACGTTGAGTTCATTCATGATAGTTTCGGTTTGTGTTTGATTCGATTTTTCAAATGAAAGGGTATGCCGGAGCCTCTTGTTGCGGGAGGTTTCGGGACAGACCGTCTATGTTACAGGGTTTATCTCTGGGTGATCAGGACGCGGTTGCCGTCTATGCGGTAGCGGATCGACATCAGCGAGGACATTACCTCCATGAGGTCTTCCAGCGGTTCGTGGCAAACGACCAGCGACAGTCGTTTTTCAGGCGAGATGTTCGAAGAGAGGGAGATTTCGATATTGTACCTCCGTTCGAGGTTGATGATAATGTCTTTCAGCGGCGTGTTGTCGAAGATCAGACGCGACGAGAACCACTGGCTGTAATTCCGCGCGTCGACCTTTTCGACGCAGGCGCGTTTCGAAAGCCGGTCGAGCGAGAACCGCTCGTCGGGACGCAGCGTCACGGGGCTTCGGAGATGCTCCCCGGAGATCTTCACCGAGCCGGTTTTGAGCACTATCTCCTCGCTCGATCCGAACGCGTAGTTCATGGCGTCGAACGAGGTGCCCAGCACCTCGACCTGCAAATCGTTCATGCTGACGCGGAACGGCCGCAGCGTGTCTTTCCGGACTTCGAAGAACGCTTCGCCCGTCAGGGCCACGTCGCGGGTCCTGCCCGAGAATTCCGCGTTGTACTTCAACCGGCTTTCGCCGTTGAGCCACACCTTCGTCCCGTCGGGCAGGGTGAACTCCCCGACATGTCCCTTGGCAGTCAGCAGCGTGACCTCCTTTTCGGGTGCGAGTGTCTGCGTGGCGGCGAAATAGCCTCCGAGGAATACCAGCACGACGGCGGCGGCCATGCCTGCATAGCGCAGGACGCGGCGTGGAAGCGTGCGGACCCGGCTTGCGCGGAGCGATGCCCGGAGCCGTTCGAGTCCCCTGCGGTCCTCCTCCTCCGAGGCGGGCGCCGCATGGTTTTCCCAGATGTCCCACAGGATTTCGTCGATCCCGGAGTCGTGCTCCCGGGCCAGCATCCAGCGCTCGAACTGCTGCCGTATCTCTTCCGGGGTTTCCGGATGACGGAATATGTGGTCGATGATTCGCTTGCGTTCCGTTTTGCTCATCGTGTGCCGGTTTTAGAGGGGCTGCGGTTTATTGCGCTTTCTGCGTCAGGGTGTAGGTTTCCGAATAGGTCCCGGCCTCGAAGACGACCCGGCCGGTGCGCAGTGCGCCCGTGTCGTTGGCCCCGAAGCTGAGGTGAACGGCGAAAATGCCCTTTTCGCCTCCCGAAAGGGGTTCGATCGTGATCCAGTCGTCGCCGGTGGCCTTCCAACCGCAGGTGGTGTAGATCGTCACGGACTGTGTGCCGGCAGCGGCCTCTACGGTTCCCGACGTGCTGTGCATGTAAAGGCTGTCGGGGGCCGCCGGATCGTCGTCCTTGCAACTGCCCGCCAGACATGCACACAGCAGGACCGCAATGAATAGTAGCTGTTTTTTCATGTTGAGTTTTTCAGGTTAAATAGTTGTTTTCGGAGCCGGTTCCATAAATAAGACAACTTGCCGGCGGCGATGGCCAGTCAGTTCGTACAATTTTTTTTATATTTCCGCCGTTCCGTTAAAAAATCGTGAAAAAAGGAGAAAAGATTTTTAATTTATTCGCTTAAAATCTATATTTGCACCGACCGACTATGGATTGCGACGAACATATTATCCTGAAAAAACTCCGTGACGGGGATTCCGAAGCATTGGATATCCTTTACCTGCGCTATGCCTCCAAGGTCCGTGATTTCGCCTTCCGGCTGCTCAAAGACCGGACCGACGCCGAAGATGTCACGCACGATATTTTCCTGAAAATCTGGGAACAGCGCCGGGGACTCGGGGCCGTCCTTTCGTTTCGGGGCTATCTGTTCCGCATGACGCGCAATGCCATCTTCAATGCCTACAAGCACCGGCAGGTAGAGTCCAAATATCAGGCGGAAACCGGAGCTGCGGAGAGTCCCGCCGCGCCCCAGGCCGACGAAAGCGTGTCGACGGACGACCTGTTGGAGATGATCGACCTGGCGGTCCGCAACATGCCCGAGCAGCGTCGGCGGGTTTTCTGCATGAGCCGTTACGAGAACATGTCCTACAACGATATCGCCGAGGCGCTCAACATCAGCCCCAAGACCGTGCAGTACCACATCTCGGGAGCGCTGGCCGAATTGCGCAAACTGCTCTCGGCGATGGCGTTTTTCATATAGCCTGCAAAAACGAAAAGGGCGGACCACAAGAGGCGGGATTATAATGATGTAACTACTTGATTTATCGGGTAGTTACATTTTTGTATAGGAGAGTAGGTAACGAGAAAGCAACGGTTTGTTTTCAGCGTCTTGCGCTCAAATACCGCATTTCAAATAACCTATTGCAAGGTATGAAAAAATTTCGGGATAGGCAAATTACAAATTTGCTATTATGTCTCATGATTTCTGAAATGCATTGCCTTGAATTGAAAAATAGTCCTTATAGTGATTGAGGTTGTTAATCATAACGTTGAATATCCAGGCGAATTTCTGCAAACATTGCCAGAATAGGTTGTTAACTGTCGAGACATCATCCAACCTCGAGTCCCTACATCGAAGCAGTTATTTTCATGAGGTATGTGGAAGTAAATTGCTCTGCTAAATAAACCTGAGATTTCGGTGATTTGATATTTTTACTGCATCTATGTCCTGATGGCTGGTTCTCAACCAAACCCTTTTTATTTCCAATTCTGGAAATGTGACGGCGGTTCGAAGCAACAATCCCATTTTCGAAGGCTTTTTACAGATCTCGCACGGATACTTATCAGACGAATTCTCTTTTTGTCAGCCTATGAAGTGTACGCGCCGGCTTAAATTTTCTGGGCGCAGCAAAACTGAATATAGTTGACATGGTATTTGTATGTCGTATAAGCTTGTTTGTGTTCTGAGGGGACAAGGGACACGGCCGCGAAAAACGCGGAAAAAGGATAAAAACTATTTTTTCAAAAGGATCGGATATTCTGTAACATCTCTATTCATTTTTTGAGTTTTCAATATTGAGTATTGATTTATTTCATATAATCGTATTTTGAAAATTCGCAGGAAGTTCCTGGATCTTCTGAAACTTGGATACAACGAGCCCCGGAGATATTTGCTCCGGGGCTCGTTGGCAGTCTTGTATGTCATTCCCAATACTGCATCATACGAGTCTGACATATACATACAGTTGAAAGATCATGTGTGCTGTTCAAACTCTTATATCGGTTCAAAGAGAATGGTTAAAATGAAACAATGTCGTAGAATGGCAAGTCATTTCATGCGCAACACGGTAGCGGACACCGGTTCCGCCTTGACGGATGCCAGATCTTTGCGAACCGTATAGCGTGCCGGCACTCCGCTGCCATAGACGATGTCTGCGACGGCGCCTTCTTCGGGGAATTGTGCCGTAGCACGTTGTGCCGAAGGATTGAGCACTACGATATATTTCTCCCCTGCATATTCGCGGGCATAAACCATCGGATAGGGATGATTAGGGTCACTGACATAGCGCCAGTCGCCCGAAGTCCCCAAAGCCGGGGTCGCAGCGCGCAGGGCCAGCAGGCCGCGCGCGTAGGAGAGCAGCGAGTGCGGATCGTCGGTCTGTGCCGCTACGGTCGGCCGCGCCGGATCGGGATCGACCGGCAGGAAGATATTCGTGGCGTCGGCCGTTGAAAATCCGGCATTGGGGGTCGTATCCCACTGCATCGGCGTGCGACAACTGCTGCGATTGCGTCTCGCGAAACTTCCCTCCTTGATGGGAGCGTCCTCTATGTTGCGCATGCCGATCTCCTCGCCGTAATAGACGGTCGGTATCCACGGCATGAGCAGGAAGAAGGTCATCGTGACTTTCAGTTCTTCAGGCGTATTGCGCTGATTGCGGTTCAGACGCCAGATATCGTGGCTGCATGTGGGCATCGAGAGATAACCTTGTTCGCGTGTGGCATGCCGCTCTTTCGTATAACGATCGACGAAACTGCGGATTTGCCCTTCGCCTGCGCGGTCGAAATAACAAACGGTCGGTCGATTTTTGTCGTCGGTATTGCAGACCAGCGGGCTGTACATGTCGTAACCTGCGCCGTTGTGGATAATCAGGTCGACATGGAAACCCGCGGGGATGGCTTCGCCGGGCTGGCTCCATTCCGATATGAGGATGCACTCGGGATAGCGGGCGTCGATCCATTCGCGCATTTCGTGCCACAGGCGGACGGTGGCCGTGTGGTTCCGGTCGTCATTTTTCACCAGGCTCATCGCCATGTCGCAGCGGAATCCATCCACGCCCTTGTCCATCCAGAAAGCCATGATGTTCCTGATCTCCTGCCGTACGGCCCTCGGTCCGGGATCGTCATATCCCTGCTGCCAGGGTTCGTCGGGATCGGGATGGGCGTAACCGTAGTTGAGAGCGGGTTGGACTTCAAAATAGTTCTTCAGGAAATTGCCGTTGCGGGGTGCATCGCTCTTCACGAACTTCTTGGTCGGGAGGCTCGATTTCGAATCGCTCCAGATGTAGTAATCGCTGTATTGCAGATTCGTGTCGGCGCTGCGTGACTGGCGGAACCACGGGTGTTTATCCGACGTATGTCCGGCCACGAGGTCGAGGCAGATGCGGATTCCCTTTGCATGTGCATCGCGAATCAGCTCGACCAATTGCGTGTTGGTTCCGAAACGCGGGTCCACTTTGTAGTAGTCGGTGATGTCGTAACCGCCGTCTTCAAACGGACTTTCGAAAACAGGACTCAGCCAGATGGTGTTGAATCCGCAGGCTTTCACGTAATCGAGCCGGCTGCGGATGCCTTCGAGGTCGCCGATGCCGTCGCCGTCGCTATCTTGAAAACTCGAGGGGTAGATGTGGTAGATCACGGCGTTTTTGAGCCATTCGGGCCCGCGCTGGGCGTATGCCGCCGTAGCACAGAGCAAGGTGATGACGAAAAATGGGAATAGTGATTTTTTCATGTCGGAGGAAATAGTTTGGTTTACGATTTATGTGACGTATGCCGTGCCGTTTTCATTCAGTTTGGCTGCCGGTTGTTTTTCGCCGCCTTGCGCCAGACGACCCCTACCAGCAGGAATGACAGAACCGATGCGGCGATCCAGAATACCGATGCGACGCTGTAATCGTGTGTCGTGATGCCATCGACGACGGTTTTGTGCTTGTCGAGCAGGGCGCCGCTGATGATGTCCTGAATCCCCGCACCCACATAGCTGGCGATCCCGATGATCCCGAGCGCTGCGCCGCTGGCCCGGCGCGGGACCAGATCGACGGCCATCAAACCGCCCACGAAACAGATCAGGACCCCGATGGCGATGCCGAACAGGACCATGGCGAGGATGTTTACGAACATCCCGGAGCCAGAGTACAGGAACAGGCCGAGCGACACGGAACAAAGCACGCCGAACGTCACGGCGATACTGTAACGGCTCCCGTTGAACCATTTGTCGGACATCCATCCCGAAAAGACCGTCCCTGCGATGCCGAGAAAGGCGTTGACGGAGATGACCTGGGTCGCCGTCGCCAGCGGGAAGCCTTTGACCTCCTGAAGGAAGATGACGCCCCAGCCGTTTATGGCGTAGCGGCTGACGTACATGCAGGCGCTGGCCAGGGCGAGTATCCAGATGTAGGGATTTCTGAACGCGGCTTTCTGGGCCGTGCCGACCGATTCCCGTTCCACCTCCGTTTCGTCCCCGGCCTCGCCCGAGAGCACCTCCACCGGCGGCAGTCCCTTGCTTTCGGGCGTGTCGTGCAGGAAGAGCAGGATCACCGCCACGCCCATCGCTCCGGCAATGGCCGACCCGACGAATCCCCATTTCCATCCGGCGAGCCCCACGACGAGTCCCACGAAGACGAACGATATGGCTTCTCCTAAGTTGTGGCTGGCGCTGAAAAATCCGTAATAGGTGCCGCGCTTTTTGAGCGGATACCACCTCGACAGCGCGATGATCGCCGGGGCGGCGCCCATCGACTGGCTCCAGCCGTTGATACCCCACAGGACGGCGAAGACGACGAACAGGGTCGTCGTGGCGAGGGTCCCTCCGCCGGAGAACAGCCCCAGCAGTCCCACGCAGAGGTTGGCGATGAATGAAACCGTCAGTCCGGTCGCCATGAAGCGTTTGATGTTGCTGTGGTCGGCCAGCACGAAGGGGCATTCTTCCTCGATCCTGCCACGGGAAAGGCCGACATAGACTATGGCGACAACGCCTCCTACCTCGCCAGCACTTATTCCACCGTACTCTCGGGCGCCCCGATGCTGATAGCCGATTACGAACCTGTAGGCGAAACGTTTGCGGCAAATCCGGACAGCCTCGACCTGCGCACGCTCGACTACGAAGATTACCGCCGCCATCAGGGTGTGCGCCATCCGCGGGTGGCGATCGCACTGACCGAAGACGGCCGGGCGCTACTCATCACCGTCGACGGACGCTGGTGGACGTCATCGGGAATGACCGCGCAGGAACTGACCCGGATGCTTGTCCGGCATTTCAATCCCCGCTGTGCATTGAACCTCGACGGAGGCGGCTCGACCACAATGCTGATCGGAAACCGGGGCGTACACGACACCCATGTCGTGAACTTCCCCGTGGACAACAAACGCTACGACCACTACGGCCAGCGCGCCGTCAACAACGTGGTATTGGTGAAACGGAACGATTAACGCACGACATCCCATGTTCGACAAAATAAAAACCTTTTACGGAACCAGCAAACCGGTTCCGCCGTTGCAGTGCGGCCCGAAGGAACGGGACAGGCTCTACCGCAGGCTCCGCTTCCAGAGTTTTCTGGCCGGGACGGTCAGTTACAGCCTTTACTACGTCTGCCGCACCACGCTCAACGTGGTGAAGAAACCGATCATCGACAGCCATGCGCTGGATGCGCAGCAGTTGGGCATCATCAGCTCCGCGCTGCTCTTCGCCTATGCCGCCGGAAAGTTCGTAAACGGACTGCTTCCAGTAACGGGTGTGGGTTTTGTCCACGGTCTCTTCGCGCCGGACCTTCCCGTCCGTCTTCACGAACGATACGTCGGGTTCGAAATAGGAGCCGTTGATCCCGGCGAAGGCGTCCGCGCGGAGGGCGAATGCCGAAAGCGAATCGGCCTCTTCGCTGTGTACGACCGAGAGCGAATATCCGCCGTGCGAGAGGTCTATTTCGAGGACGTTGATAGTCTGGTTGGCTCCCGTCGGGAGGTAGAATCCCGTATAGTTGTACCACACGCAGCCGGGGGCTACGACGTCTATCGACCATCCAGCCATGTCGGACGTGCGTGACAACGGATCGTCCGCCGGCGTATTGCAGCATCCTGTGGTGAGCAGGGCGGCCTGTATGAGGATGTAAAATGTCTTTTTCATGGCTGCAATCCCAAGACCTCTTGCATCCTTCGACCTATTTCGTCATTCTCCAATACCCCTCCGAAACGGGTCGCGCAGGGCCCGTAGGCGAACAGCGGCACCATCGACGCGGTGTGGCTCACGCTGCCCCAGACATATCCGATGCCGCTTTCGGACAGATGGAAATCAGCATTTCCCGAGGGTATGGCGAGCCCGCCGGTTTCATGGTCGGCGAGGATGATTACCAGTGTCCCGGGATGTGCCTGGGCGTAATCCAGGGCCACACCCACGGCGTTGTCGAAATCCCGTATTTCGGCGAGCATACCCGCTGCGTCGTTGGCGTGGCACATCTTGTCGATGAGCGAACCCTCCACCATCAGGAAAAAGCCTTTTCCGCGGCTGTTGTTCGTCACTATTTCGAGGGCCTTGGCCGTGGCCTGCGGGAGGTATTCCGGCGAACGGCCTTCGGCGATGGTGGGGATGCCGTAGTTGTCGCCCGGATAGAGTGCCATGGCCCGGCCTTCGGAAACGTCGTCGAGTTCTTCGAGGCTTCGGACCACGAGGCAGCCCCTCTTTTCGAGCTTCCCGATGATGCTCGGATCACCCTCCTCCAAATACTGACGGCCGCTGCCGATCAGCACGTCGATGTCGGTGTCGAGCAGGCCGAGGGCCACCTGCTTGTATTTGCGGCGGTCCATCGAATGGCCGAAGAATGCCCCGGGGGTGGCGTGGACGACTCCGGAGGTAACCACTACACCCGTCGCCATACCGCGGGCATCGGCTTTTTCGAGGATGGTGTGCAGGCGGTTTCCCGCGCTGTCGAGCCCGAGCCGGGAGTTGTTGGTTTTCCGGCCTGTGGAGAACGCCGTTCCCGCGGCGGCCGAGTCGGTTACACGATTGTTGGCCGAATGGGTCTTCACGAATCCGGTCACCGGAGCCCGCTCCATTTGGATAGGGCGGTATTCGTTCTCGATCATCAGGGCCGTGACGTGGGCCAGCCCCATTCCGTCACCGATCATCAGGATTATGTTTTCGACCTTTTCGGCCTCCTGCTGTTTTTTCGCGGGTTTCGCAGCGAACGCCGTTGCGGACAGCAGGACCGGGACAACAGCGCATAACAAAAATAAGGATCGTTTCATTTTCATTTGAATTACTGATAATAAAGGCAATCTGTCGAAACGAGGCGGAATATCCCAGCTTCCTCTTGCTCCGGCAGATTGCCTGTTTCCAAATTCTGGGTATGTCCTATTCGTTGACCCAGGCACCAATCACGGCCTTTCCGTCACGACTTACTCCGCGTTGATCGAGAATGATTACATCTTTCGATATCCACTGTGAATATTCAATCTGCAATGCTCTCAACATTGGCACTCCCATGCCGTTAGTAAGAGCCGGATTATCCGGTCCCTTCAGTGCAACGGTTTGTGTCTTGCCTCCGTTATCGGAAAGCGGACCAAGCATCGTTTCCGCATCGAATGATATATCCTGCAAAAGAATGCTATTGACGTCATATATCTGACTTCCGTTGACATAAGACTGTCCTGCGGAAAGCACGGCTTGGCCGCCGTCATCGTCAAGTTGAAGATCCGAGTTTTTAGGATCGCTGTTGCCTGAGACGATCGTATTGTATATTCTCGTGATGCAATAGCTGTTGGAAATATTGATTCCCCCGCCGTATGACTTTGCCGTATTACCTGTAATCGTACAGTTAACAATGTCTAACTTCGTCGTCTTGCCATTTGCACCGTATACAGCGATGGCACCGCCTTTGCCGCCCGTATTACCCATAAACGTGGAGTTAACGATCACGGTTTCGGAGTTTTCGCGACCATAGATTGCACCTCCTTGACGAGTGTTGTGATCGGCCACATTCTTCGTAAAGGTCGAATTGTAGATATAATTGTACGACTTTGCATTGGTATTGACAGCATAGATTGCTGTGCCGAAATGGGAGGTACGGTTATTTTCAAACGTACAGTTATCGACAGTCAGCGTGGAAGTGTCGTTGTAAATACCGGCGCCGCCGTTATTGCCGGAGTGGATATTGTCCGAAATTACACAATTTTCGAATTTGACATCCGATCCATTGTGGAGTACGATATTGCCATTGTTCTGTGCTGTATTGTCTTTGATTTTACAATTTACGAAGTCGACGGCCGAAGCGACGATTACAATACCGCCTCCAGATCGGGCATCTACCGAAGTTCCGTTGATCGTAACTTTCCGGTTGGTCTGTGCCTTTCCGCCAGTGATCGTAATCCCCTGTATTTTCAATCGGAAATCGGGATCGGGAACTGCAGTTACGACGACCACATGAGATACTGTTCCGTTTTCCGTTTCACCGCTGAAAATCGTCTCATTGACTGCGGGGGCGGATATGGCTCCTTCCGTTGCATCGGAGGGATAGCCTCCGATGAGGGTAATGTTAGAGTTCAGTTCAAACGTTTTGTCGCTCGCATTGTCGAGGCTTCCGCCCGCTACAGGTGCGTAGGGAGTATATGTCCCGGCAGCCAAGTGCACCTTATCACCAAACGCCGCCATATTCAAGGCATTTTCGAGTGTGGTAGCATTTGCCCACGACAGTCCGTCGGCCGTACCGTCGCCGTCCGTCTTGACGTAATAGTCCATGGGATTTTCTCCGGCGACGGTCGGCGCCTGGGTGATGCGGAAGGTTTTGACCGCATCGTCCGTGATCCAGATCCGGACGGTCCCCGTCCGTTCGTCGCGCGAGGTGTTGAGTGCAACGGAGATGATGCAGTCTCCGTCACCTGTTCCGCGGGCCTTTTCGAACGAGATCCAACTGGCATCCGTGCCTGCACGCCACGGCAGGTTCGATTCAACGGGGATGGTGAGGGTCGTTTTTTCGCGCGGCACGTTCTCCACCTCGTTCGCCCGGATGGAGAGTTCGGGCGTTTCGGGGGTGAATCCGCTGTCGTCGGTCGGAAAGGCTTCGCATCCCGCTGACACGGCAAGGAGCAGAAGTGCACATGCCGTCCGGGTGAAATAGGTGCTTATGTTTTTCATCTTCATCGGATTTATTGGTTGGAAATAATCAGGAGCCCGTCGCCTACGGCCCGCTCCTGGCCGCCGTTGTCACAGGGCCAGTTGCAGACCTTGAAACGGTCGTCGGTGAATTCCGGCGTAGTGCGGACGAGGAATGTCGTGGAGCCTCCTCCATCGAGGTTGATTGCATCGTGCGCTCCGATGCTTTGGAAACAGAGCCCCAGTTCCTGATAGCGCATACCGTTGGAATAACTCCAATTCCGGCCGTCGACGACGAGGAACCAAACCGTTTTTCCGTCTTCCGACACGCCTACCGCCGTGCGCGGTTCGAGACCTTCCTCCTCTTGCGTCACGAGTTCACCCTCCGTCATGAGCATCACGCCGCCGCCCACGGCCTCCTGGATCACGCCGCTGGCATTGACCGCAGGATAGTCGTCGCGGTGCGCCACGGCGGCTTTTTTGTCCCGGGTGATGTAGAACACGCTGCGTTCGCCGCTGTCGAAGGTGTTTTTCAGCATGACGCCGTTCCGGTGTACGGGACCGCGGGGTACGCCAGTCGTCATATTGAAGAAGTCAGCGTTGAAACCTGCCCAGACCTTGTTGCCGGCGGCATCGGCTGCAAGGGCCTGCCGTGTCATGGACTGCATCTTGAACGTCGTGCCGTTGTCGGGCAGCGACGCCGCGATGGAAATGGCGGGATTAGAGAGGTCCACCTCGACGACGAACATCTTCGTCGTGTAACCTTCGTACGAGACGTATGCAATTTCGGTGGCTTCCACACCGTCGGTAACGGTCCAGGTGCGGTCATCGATCATATGGCCGATCAGCCCCGTGCCCGCGACGAGTTTTTGGGCAACAGCCGTTGTGGCGGTTGTATTGTCGTACGCATCATTGTAATCAGGAGTATCGTTGCACGACCAAAGAGTTGTGGACAATGCAAAAAGGCAAAACAACAGTCGGATTTTCAAGAATATTTTATTGTTGGTTTTCATAACGGTCTTTTTTACAATAAGACTTGGTTTTCGGCTGCATAATCAGTCCCCGTATCCGGGATTTTGTCCCAGCAGCGGGTTGAGCAGGCGTTGCTGGCCAGGTATCGGGAATAGTACCTGATGAGACTGGATGCCCAGCTCCTCCACGGCGCGGCCGGTACGAACCAAATCGTAATAGCGGAAATTCTCGGTCACCAGTTCCCTGCGGCGCTCGTCCATCACGGCGTCCATGAACGCCTTGTCCGTGGTCGGGGCGGGGTTGATCGCCGTCAGTCCACGGACTTCGCGCAGGTCGTTGAGTCGCGCCAGTCCGTTGGGGCGTCCCTGAGCTTCGGCGCTGATGAGGTACATCTCGGCGACACGCGAGACGATTACCGGGTCCTTGCCCGTCTGTCCGCTGGGATACTTGTTGAAGAGGGTCTGTCCGGCTACGCTGGTGAAGGTGATCTCCTTGCGCTTGTCCTCGTCCGAGAAGACCGCCAGCAGGTCTTTGGTGGGATAGTAGACCCCCTGGCCTTTGTTCTCATGAGCATAGGTGTAGAACAGGTCGCTGATGTTGAGCCCCGACTCCTCCGAGAGATTCTCGAAGGCGAAGATGATCTCCGTGTTGGCCGCCTTGCGGAAGATCTTTTCGAAATCGTCGAGTTTATACTTGCCGATCAGGCTTTCGGCCAGTTCGGCGGCCTCTGTTTTCTTGCCTCGGCTCAGCTTCACGCGTGCCATGAGCGCGACGGCTGCGTCGTGTGACACGTAATAATAGCTTTTACTCGATCCGAGCAGGTCCAGTGCCAGCTCCAACTCTTCCTCGATGAAATTCCATACCTGCTCGGCAGGGTCGCGCGGCACGTTCTCCTGCGTATTCTCCCGGAGGATGGGCATGTCGCCCCAGCGGGTTACCATGCAGTAGTAGAGGTATGCCCTGAAATAGTGGGATTCGCCGAGTGCCAGCGTGGCTTCCGACGACCCAGGGTATTTTTCCGCGGCTTTGATGAGGTTGTTGACCTGGTACAGGATGTAGAAATAGCCTGCCCACGAAGTGTTCTGGTAGCTGTTGAGCGACGAGAGCATCGAATTTATCTGGTCTTTCGAAGTTCCCGAATTCCCACGGATGTTACCGCCGAGGATGTCGAACATGATATAGGAACGCACCCCGGGTCCGCCGCTCTGGAAACTGCTGTAAACGCCCATGCGCATGGCCGGGAGGTCGGCCTCGGTGACGGCTTCCGGCGGGATCGAATAGCGGGAAAATCTGTCGAGGTCGCCTGCGCAGGAGAAGCCTGCGGCTGCAAGGAAGACGAGTGTGAAGTGAAATAGTATCTTTTTCATAGGTTTCGCTCTCCGTTTAGATGGTTATGTTGATACCGAAAGTGAACATACGCGGCTGGGGTACGGTAAGCCGGTCGACGCCGTAATACAACGGATTGAGATCCTTGCTGACATCCGGATCCCAGCCGGGATATTTCGAGATGAGGAACAGGTTGTCGCCCTGAAAGTAGATGCGGAGTCCTTTCATGCGGAGCTTCGACGTGATTGCCGCCGGGAATTCGTATCCCAGGACGAGGCTGCGGAGCCGAATGAAAGAGCCGTCGTGCAGGATACGCGATGAGTTGCGCACGTTGGGGGTCGCCCGGTTGAAGATGGCGCGCGGGTATTCGTTGGTGCTGCCCGGGCCCGTCCACCGGTTCTCGACCTGCGACGCCAGTACGTTCGACGTGTGGCTGAGACGCGCGGCGTTGATCATCCATTCGGCCAGCACCTTGTTGCCGTACTGGTAGGTGAAAAAGACGTCGAGACGCAGACCCTTCCACTTGAATGTATTGTTCCATCCGCCGAAGAACTTGGGGTTTGAAGAGCCCTGGATTACGCGGTCCTCGTCGGTGACTTGTCCGTCGTTGTTGACATCCCTCCATTTGACGTCGCCGGCCCGGATTCCGTCGGCATACTGCGGATCGGGAACCTCTCCGTCGTACTGGTAGATGCCGAGCTGTTCGAACACGTACCACGAACCCACTTCCTCGCCTGCGCGGAGGATGCGGTTGGAACCGATGATGTCCTCGCCCGTGAGCGACTTGATGATGTTCTTGTTGTGGGAGATGTTGAACTGCGAGAGCCAGGAGAAGTGCTTGCCGAAGTTGAAGTGGGTGTTGAGGGTGAATTCCACGCCCCGGTTACGGATCGATCCGATATTCGAGAGGGTCGAGGTCGTTCCCGTATGGGCAGCCACCGGCTTGTTGTAAAGCAGGTCGAATGTGTTTTTCTGGTAGATGTCGAAGATCATGTTGACCTTGCCTTTCAGGAAGGCCAGGTCGAATCCGACGTCATACTGGTCGGCCTTTTCCCAGCGAAGATTCCGGTTCCCGAAGTCGGACACCGCGATACCGCTTTGTCCTCCGTAGTTCTTGCCGCCGGACATCTTGGCGTGATAGGCCCAGGGGCTGATGCCCTCCTGGTTGCCGGTGCGTCCGTAGCTGGCGCGGAATTTCAGGTCGATGCCCGAGTCCTCCATGAAGGGCTCGTTGCCGAGGTTCCATCCGAACGAAACGGAGGGGAACCAGCCCCAGCGGTTCTCGGGGGCGAATTTCGACGAACCGTCCGTGCGCAATGTCGCGGTGAGCATGTAACGGTCTTTGTAGCCGGCGGTGATACGTCCGAAATAGGACTCCATCGCGTATTCGTTGAGCGTTCCGGTGACGTTGTAGAATTCCGCCGCTGCATTGACGATGTTGAACGACGGCGAGGGGAATCCGCGCACGTCGACGTAATTCTGCTTGCGGGTCACATCCTGATAGGAGTGGCCCAGCATGGCACTGAAATCGACGTCGCCGAACTTGTCGTTATAGTTGGCGTAGACCTCGAACGTGGTGTTGGGCACGTGGCGGTAAGCCTCCACCAGACGTCCCACGCCCGTACCGTAGGGATGGTTCTCGTTATAGTAGGTATAGTCGTAGGTGAAGCTCAGGTCGGCGTTGTAGTTGGCCTGAATTTGCAGTTTGTCGTCGAAAAAGTTGAACTTGGCGAAGAAATTGCCCAAGATGCGGTAATTCTCGATATAGGCGATCTGCTCGTCGAGGATCTGCACGGGGTTGTGGAACGTAAGTTGGGGAGTGCCGCCGGTGTAATATCCCCCCCCCGGTGTATAGACATGGTCGATAGGGCGCTGGTGAATCAGGCGTTCCAGGATCGACGAGCCGATGTTGGAGCCGGGAATCTGGTCGTTCTTCATATAATTGCCCGAAACGTTGGCGCCCACCTCCAGCCATTTGGCGAATTTCTGCGTCACTTTGGCCTTGAGGTTCGCCTTGCGCATGGCGTTGGTGCGGATGACGCCGGTCTGGTCGTTATAGCTTCCGCCCACGTAATAGGTGGTCTTGGCGTTGCCTCCAGACACGGAGACATCGACGTTGTAGCTCCGGCCCAGCTGCGTGCCGATCTTCATCCAGTCGGTGTCGGGCATCGTGCCGAAGGGGTTCTGAATGTGGACTTGGTAGTCTGCGTCCCCGACTTGATAACCGTACTGGCGGTTGTAGTTGTCGACGCCTTCGTTATAGGCTTCGATATACTGTTTTGAGTTGGCCATCTTCACCCTCCGGAGGTTGGGGAATTGCGAGATGCCCGCTTGGAAGTTGAGCCGAAGCGTGGCTTTTCCCTCGCGGCCCGACTTGGTGGTGATGAGCACCACGCCGTTGGAGGCCCGCGATCCGTAGATGGCGGCCGATGCCGCGTCTTTGAGGACTTCGATTGACTCGATGTCGTTGACGGCGATGGTCGCCATGGAACTCATGGTCTCTCCGAAGTTGAAGATATTGGCGTCTTCGTTGGTGATCGGAATGCCGTCGATAACGTAAAGGGGCTCGTTGCCCGCGCTGATCGAGGAGATACCCCGGATGCTCATACGTTCGCCCGAGCCGAGGTTTCCCGATCCCGTCGTGGAAATAACGCCGGCCACACGGCCTTGGAGCAGCTGTCCGGGGCTGGCCACCTGACGCTGGTTGTTCTCGTCGACCACCATCTTGCTGATGGCGCTCGACACCATGCCGCGGCGCTGGGTTCCGTAGCCGACCACCACGATATCGTCCACCAGTTTGGACTCTTCGTTGAGCACGACCGTCAACTGGTCCTTGTTCTGCGGCGTGACGACCACCGTGCGGGGTTCGTAGCCGAGGAACGAGATGTTGAGCGTCGCGGGAAGCGTGATGTCGCTCAGCTGGAATCCGCCCTGGATGCCGCTGGTGACGCCTTTGTTCGTGCCTGCGACGATGACGGTGGCTCCCGAAACGGGGGCGTTGTTCTTGTCCAGCACCCATCCGGTTATGGTCTCGGATTTGGGGGCCTGCTGCTTTTTTGCCGGGGCCCGGCGGATGAATACCTGCTGTCCGTCGATGGCGTAGGTGTTCTCGCTTCCTTCGAAGAGTTTGTCGAGGGTCTGGCGGATGGTGAGGTTGGTGGTTTTGAGGGTCACTTTGCGGGCCGAACTGAACAGCCCGTCGTAGTAAAAGAACGAGTAACCGCTGATCCGGCTGATCTCGTCGAGCGTTTCCGACATCGACTTGTTTTCGACCGAAACGGAAAATACTTTTCTTTCGCTCTGGGCTGATGCAGTCGACGAAAATGCCGGAATGCATAGGAGCGTCAGCAAAAGGGGCCGGAGTATCTTTGCGGCCCAAGTTTTAAAGTCCGGTTTTTTCTTCATATATTTGTAAAGTTATTTGATGGTTTACCTATTACCGTAATGTCAAATGACGCAGGGCAGGAGGTTTTAGCGGATCGCCTGCCTTGTTTTTTTTTGGGGGGGGGCTTTATCGTATTATCATAGGCAATTCAGGTTTTTCGGTTAGACTTAGGTCGGTTATCGGTGCAGCATATAGGTGCGTTTTTCGCTGTCCCACGTGTACTGAATCTGGGCGGTGTTACAGATTACATCGAGTACGCGGATGAGTTCGTCTTTGAGGATGAGTTCTCCGGAGCAGGTGAGCCCCGACGTCGAGAGATCGGCCACGATGTTGATGTTGTAGTATTTGGAGAGCCGTTTGACGATGGTGGCGATCTTTTCGTTGCGGAACTTGTAGTTGCCGTCCTTCCAGGAGACGTACTCCTCCACGTCGACCGCCGTGATGTAGTCGTGTTCCCCGGACGAGAAATACATCTGGTTCGGGGCGAGTTCCGATTTGCGGCCTTTGGCGTTGGTCACGGCGACCTTTCCGCCTACCAGCACCACCGACAACTCCTCCTCCTTTTCATAGGCGTTGACATTGAGGGTGGTTCCCAGAACCTCGATACCCGCGCGTTTGGTCTTGATCACGAACGGCCATGCCAGGTTATGGGCGATTTCGCCGTACACCTCTCCGTCGACGTAGATTTCCCTCCGGTCGCCGGCGAACTTTTCAGGGTAGATCACTTTCGTTCCGGCATTTATCCACAGCCGGCTGCTGTCGGCGAGGATCAGTGTCGAACGTTTGCCGTAGGGCACGGCTAGCAGGTTGAGCTTTCCCTGCTCCCGGTCTTGTCCGGCAATCTCCTGTTCGTTGATCGTCAGGCCATTCCGGCTGTAATCCACTCGAGCTTCGTCCCCCGGCATTTCGACCACCTTTTCGCCCAGAACCAGTTTGATATAGTTCGTATCCTCTGTATGGGCCAGTGTGCGGACGTCGGTGCCGTTTATGGTCGTCGTTCCGTTGTCCGGGCCCGTCAGAGGACGCAGTATGATGGCCACGGCGATACATGCCGCCGATGCTACCAGTGCGGCCGGCCACATCCATCTCTTCGCTGCCGGTGTGCGGCGCGACGCGGGACGCACACCGTTCACCGAATCCTCGATGCGTTCCCATAGTTTTTCAATACGTTCTTCGGGAACGTCGGTCCGATGGGGTGCCCTGTTTAGAGAGAGTAGGATATTGCGAGCTTCGCGGAAAACTTCTGGGTCGATGTTACCGTCGGCCAGTCGGCGCTCCCAGAATATTTGTGTTTCTTCCGTGGGATTGATGATGGACGAGATGAAAAAATCGTCTTGGAGCAGTTCCTCCGTGCTGATATGGGTGTAATCTCTTTTCATGCGTTATCGTTGGCTTCTGGTATAAGGACAAGGTGGAACCGGAAAAGTACTCCTTTTGCCGGCGAGAACGTTTACAGGGAGCTGAAAAGCAGTAACAGGAAAGCCCCGGAGAGATGGGGATAGATCTCGCGGATTTTCTTGATCGACGAATGGACCAGATTCTTGGCCGACTGGCTGTTGATCTCCATCATCGCTCCGATCTCGTTGTAGTGCATTTGCTCCACGAACCGATAGTAGACTGCTTGCTTCTGGCGTGCCGAGAGGTTCCTCTCCATTTCGGCGACGAGTTGTCTGGAACGGTCGCTCTCCTCCTTCCTGACGATCGTCTCTTCCAGGTCCGACTGGTCATGGAGTTGGCGGCAGACTGAAATGTCCATTCGAAACCGGAAACTCTTGCTGTTAGCATGGTTGAGCAAGGTGTTTTTGAGCGAGATGAGCAAGTAGAGTTTCACGTTCTTCAGTTCTGGTAGCCGTTCCCGGTTGACGTAGATGCGGACGAATATGTCGTGGATGGCATCCTCGATGATCTGCCTGTCGTCGCAGAAGTGCAGTCCGTAGAGGTACATCGGCCGGACATAGAGTTCATAGAGCCGGGCATAGGCCTCCCGGCTTCCGTTGACGAACGATTGCCACAAAGAATCCTGTACGATTATCTCCTTCTGGTACATCGGGGCACGCTATTGGGTTGTCGGATTTATCCAAAAATACGAAAATTTTACGGATATGGAAAAGGGATCATTCGGAATCGTGCTTCAGAACCAGTTCCACCGGGATGTGGTCGGAATAGGCGGCCGTGAAGTCGTCGGTGATATACCGGCAGCTCACGATCCGGTCCCGGAGGTCGGGGGAGACGTAGATAAAGTCGATGCGGCGTGTGAAGCCGTCTTTCCGGTAGTTCTCCCTGTCCGCCCACCCGGCGTCCACGAACCCGAAGTCGAGGATCGCCTGGCTGACAGCGAAGTCGAGTTGTCCGTCCGGGAGGTTGTTGTTGCGGGTGTGCACTTTCTCCTGCTCCTTTTTCCGTTGCAGGTATTTGCCGTCGGCATAGACCGCGCTGTCGAGGGGCGAAACCGTGTTGAAGTCGCCCATGATGATCCATTTCTCGAACAGACCGCTCTGTTTTACCGTTTCGAGAACGGTTCGGATCTCCCGGCGGCGGGCTTCGTACAGGTGAGGGTTCAGGTGCAGGACGATGACGTTGTATCCTTCGACCTTGCATTTGATGAAGCCATGCCACATGTTGTCGAGGACCTTGTCCACGTTGACGACGGGCGATTTGGAGGAGATCGACACCGGGAATTTCGTCCTCGATCCGACCGAACCCGGAATGAGTTTCGGGTCCTTGCTGATGACGGCGTAGTCGTGGCCGTATTCGGCGGCGAGCGTTTCGAGCGTGAACTGCGTGAAATCGTTGACCTCCTGCAGGGCCAGAATGTCCGGATTCTGCTGCCGGACCCATTCCGCGAACAGACGTTTTCCCTGGGTCGTATCCCTCCGCATCCCGTAAAGGATGTTGTAACAGATTATTTTCAGGTTTTTCGTTTCGCTCCGCGGGACGCAGGAGACGGACAGGCCTGCGCACGATGCCGTAAGGAGGATCGCTGCAGTGAGTTTTTGGATGGTTTTCATTGGGTCGGTAGTCTGGGTTATCTGTAATAAGGAACAATCATCTCCCGGAAAAGTACTTATTTTCCGAGAAAAATTGTTTTTCGAAAAATTTTCCGCTATTTCCCGCTGCGTTCCCGGATCAACGCCTGAAGCAGTTCGGGTTCATCCGTCGTGATGTAATCGACGCCCAGATTGAGGAAATACTCCATCTCTTCCCGTGTGTTCACCGTCCAGACATTTACTTCCAGCCCGAGAGCATGTGCTTCGGCGACCCAGTGTTCGTTGGCTTTGAGGATAGTGTTGCGGTAATCCATTCCGGCATATCCCCGCTCTTTGAGTTCTGCCGGGGTGAGGTCGCCGTTGAGGTGGAAGACCCGCGTTCCGGGCATCTGCCGGATGCACTCCGCTCCCAGTTCGTGGGCGAAGACGATGATTTCGGTGCGGTCGGCGACACCGTATTTTTCGAGCAGCCTTGCGACGAGCCCTACTTCGTAAGGGTATTTCGACTTGTCTTTGAGGTTCTTGATCTCCAGAATCAGCCGGGTTGCCGATGTTTTCCGCATGGCGCCGAGTATGGCTTCGAAAGAAGGAACGTACTCTCCGTTACTGAGTCTAGTCGCAAGGATATCTCCCGAGAGGGAGGTTTCCATGGCAAGGCCCTTGAATACCCGGTCGTGATTGGCGATAAGAACGCTGTCAGCCGTCAGCCACACGTCGAGTTCGGAGCCGTAACTGCTAATGGAGTCGGCTTTCAGGAAGGAGGTCACCGAGTTCTGGGCCGATCCTTCGGTTTTCCAGTAGCCACGGTGGGAGATGACCTTGGTTTGTACACCTTTGCCGGCCGTCTGGCCTATGGCGGGCATTATTGTGCTCAAGAGGAGCATCAGAAGAAATGTGCGTATAGTTCCGTTCATTTTTATGGTTTTTAGGTGGTTTATCATAAGGACAGCGAAGTGTGAAAAAAGTACTGATAAAAAATAGCATATTTTTTCTTCCCTGTTAACTAAAGTAATATAAATCGATAATCTTGCATTTGTATTCAGGGAAAGGGAAAACCGAATAAAAATGGCTAGTATCCCTGTTTTGCATTGTCACACAGATGTTTTCATTTATTGAGATATTGTTTGTTGTGGACAGAAGCATTGTAGTCACTGCGCAGCCTTTTTTACAAGGTTGAGAATCTCGATACTAAAGGCTTTCAATTCCCTCGTGCGCTGTTCCAATGCGGCGATCTGATGCGGGATTGCAATGTTGGAGAAGTGCGCATTGATGACCTTTACAATCTGATTATAGTTGTTGGCGAGTTTCTGAAACTGGAAATAAAAATCGTTCAGCCGGGCGACGAACTGCGTCTTCGACGGATCGCGTCTGACGACAACGAACTCCTCGGCGAAGATTCTTTTGACGATAAAACGGCTGCGGTTATGCTCCGATCCGGCTTTACAAAGCAACTCCTTGAAGCGAATATTTTGCTCTTCATTGAGCCGGAAAGAGTACTTATAACTCGCAGTTTCAGGCTTCCGGGCATTTCTGTTTGTCTGTTTACGATTGGTATCCATATATGGCTTAAAAAAGGGTCGCGACTCGGGAGAACGCCCAGCCTCGCAGAGCGAGCACCTTTATATGCCGAAAAACTTTTCGGCATACAAAGGTACAGCTCGCTGTTGTCTGGCGACAACAAAAATCCGCGCCGGAGAATCTCTGACCAAAGTTTCGAAAATCCTCCGTTGCGGCTTCCGGAGCCGGGTCGGTTCCCGGTGCAATATTACAACCGTTTCGGGGTGTCCCGTCCTGAAAAAGGTTTACAGTGATTGATAATTAAAGATAAACATTTTGGTTCAAAAAATATTGTCCTGATATAAGTTTACATATGCCTTCCGAACAACCGTCTTTCGGCCCCAATGATGTTTGAGTTTCCCGGTTCTAAGTTCCGCTTCCAAGGGCGTAAGCCAATCGCAGCTGGCATGAGGTCTGAGTGAATTGTAAAGGATAACGATCTGGTCGATGCGTTCTTTTGCTGCCTGAAAACTTTCAAAACATTCCTCGTCGATCCATTCGCTCTTCAGAATACCGTTCACCCGTTCGGCAACGGCATTCTCATACGGATCGCCCTTTTCAGTCATGCTGATGCGAATCCCATTATCGGTCAGCAATTTCACATATTCTTTCGAACAATATTGGCATCCTCTGTCCGAATGATGGATTAACCCTTGCCGTTTTTGCTGCGGAGTCTGGTCTATGGCCATCCTCAGTGCACGGAGCGCTCCGTCCCGTTCCAATGTCGTATTCAGATCATAGCCTACGATCCGTTTGGAATAGGCATCCGTTATCAAAGCCAGATATGCAAATCCTTCTTTCAAAGAAATGTACGTAATATCTCCGACCCATAAACGATGCGGCCGCTCGAGGTCGAAACCCCGGATCAGATTCGGATATTTACGCATCCAGTGCCGCGAGCAGGTCGTAACGCTGTATTTCTTCCGACGTTTGACCAGAAGATTGTTTTCCGAAAGCAGCGTAAATAACCGATCCCGACTGACCGGAAATCCGTCTTGTTGCAGCAAATGCCACAGTTTACGACCGCCGAGCCTGGGCATCAGTTTCCGGTAGTAACCCACCCGCTCCAAAAGAAGGGTGTCGGACAAAGATCCTTCCCTATTACGCCGTAAATGTTTATAATAGGCCTGACGGGTATAGCCGAACAACCCGCACAGAAACGATAGGCTCATTGCTGTGTGTCTTTCTTTGAGACGCTGGACTGTCCGGCTGCGGATTTTTTTAGCAGGTCGATACCGTATTCTTCTTGGAGGATATCTCCCATGATCTCATAGCCTTCCAGACGTAATAAAGCCTCTTCCAAGCGCCGCCGAAGGGCTTTGTTCTCGGATAATAATTCACTGGCTTCTTCACTAGTAACGCGGGACATGATCGGATAAGGATTAGGGGTACTCACAAAGCTACAACTATTTTTCGCTTTCCAGCGCTGACCCATCTTATGAATCGTAGACATGGGAATACCATGTTCTTCGGAGAGTTGGCGAGCCGTCTTGACTCCGCTCAAATACTCCTGTAAAATCAGATGACGCAACTGACGCGGTAAATAATGACGCGATAAGTCTGAATTCGTTGTTTGCTGCATAAGATTTACTCTTTTCTGTAAACCTTTTTCAGGACGGGACAGGGCAAAAAAAATCCATCGGTGCGGACTGGAGCGGTCTGGAGCGGACATCGGAACCAAGGTATTTCACCCGGTTGTATCTTGCAGCATGAAAGGTCGGTTTTCTTATTCCGTTCATTATCCCGATATAAACCGCATGAAACGGGAAACGGTATTTTGAATGGTTTAAAACATAAAACCGAACACACATGCTTTACGACTGCAAAACGAACATTCAATCTTAAAAATGTTGTACCATGGATTCATTAAAAGAAAAAGACAAACTCGCACCCAAACCTTTAAAGTGTCCCCATATCGAGGTCGACGAAGAGATGATGCGTCGGATGATCGCCGGACTGGTTCCTATGGATTCGCCGGCCGTTATCCCGATATAAACCGCATGAAACGGAAAACGATATTTTGAATGGTTTAAAACATAAAACCAAACATACACGCTTTACGACCGTATAGCTAACAATCAATCTCAAAAACGTTGCACCATGGATTCATTGAAAGAAACAGACAAACCTGCACCCAATCCTTCTAAACATCCCCGTATCGAAGTCGACGAGGAGTTGATGCGTCAGATGATCGCCGGACAGGCCCCTTTGGATTCGAAAGTCGTCCGCAGGATTCCCGAACCGGAAGAGGAAGATACGGACACTCCCGAGGGAAACACATCGGAAACGGTATCCGGAGCATCGGCACCGACTGCTGAGAAAACAGACGTCGACACCCAAACGACTACTGGAAAGGAGTCGGCCGGATTCCGGCGTAAAAAGCTCGCGCTTCCGGATTTCGAACGCATGTTCTTCGCTCCGGTGGATTGCCGTAATCGCTCTGCGATCTATGTCAGTACCCAAACCAAGTGCAAAGTGTCGGCAATCCTCCACCTGCTGGGAGACGATACGACAAGGCTTACGGCATTGGCCGACAATATGCTGCGGTTCGTCATGGACATTTACAGCGACGAGTTGAATTATCTCCACGAGAAGAAGAACAACAGACGGCCGTTTTGAAAAAGCGGGGTATTTCGACGGCAGATAGCAGGACGGAAGGGGCCGTCGAACGGGCAGGCCGCTCGCGGCTGAACATCAGAACCGGATCGTCAGGAGCCGCAGAATGTCGCCTTTTCCGACGGTAGCGACCAGCAAAACGCCGGGGATGGAAATATGCAAGGCTCGCCCCTCGGGCGATTCGCATGGCCTTGCATATTTCCATCTCTGACGATAAATTCCCTGCCGGCGGGAAAACTTACATCGAAAATTACCCTGCTATTGACGAAGCAAGATCGGAAATCGAACTAGCTGTAAGATCGTAGGCCATTACTGTGCGACCTTGAAGACGCTGCTGAGTTTCTCGCTTAATGCCGCCATATCCTGTCCGATTTTATCATTGGTGATCTTAGCATAGATTTGGGTCGTGGTGATCCGCTTATGCCCCAGCATCTTGCTGACCGTTTCCAGCGGTACGCCCTGCGTGAGCGTAACCGTCGTGGCGAAGGTATGCCGCGCTGTATAAGTAATATTTAGAAATGCAATAAAAAACAGAATGACGATAATTAAACGTAAAACGTTTATAATTAAGCATTTTGCGAGAATTGCAGAACAGACAGACCTGCAAAAGAAAACAAAATATTGCGACGTTTCAGTTACCAGACTGTTAGCCGTCTGTTTCGGAAACGACGGCAGGTAACCGAATTTTTACCGATAAGAACAAAGCGGATTTGTATTCACTGTTTCTCAATGTTTTGCATGCCAAAGGACGCTTTTCAAAGGAGTATTTTTACAACCTAAAAAAGAGCGTTATGAAAGTGGAAAAATTCAAGGTGCTGCTCTACCTGAAAAAGAGCGAGCCGGACAAGACCGGCAAAGCCCCGATCATGGGACGGATCACCCTCAACCGCACGATGGCGCAGTTCAGCTGCAAGCTCTCCTGCACCCCCGGGCTGTGGAACGCGCGTGAGAGCCGGCTGAACGGCAAGAGCCGGGAAGCGGTGGAGACCAATGAAAAAATAGAAAGACTGCTGCTTGCCGTACACTCGGCCTTCAATTCCCTCATGGAAAGAAAAAGGGATTTCGATGCCGCCGCGGTCAGGGACATGTTCCAGGGCAATGCGGGCATGCAGATGACCCTGCTCAAACTTCTCGACCGGCATAACGGGGAAATGAAGGCCCGTGTCGGTGTGGACCGTGCGCCCACCACACTCTCGACCTACCTCTTCACCTACCGCACGCTTTCCGAATTCATCAAGGCGAAATTCAAGGTTCCGGACCTTGTCTTCGGGCAGCTCAACGAGCAGTTCATCCGCGACTATCAGGATTTCATCCTTCTGGAAAAGGGATATGCCGTGGACACGCTTCGCGGCTACCTGGCCATCTTGAAAAAGATCTGCCGCATCGCCTACAAGGAGGGCCACTCGGAGAAATACCATTTCTGCCACTTCAAGCTGCCCAAGCAGAAGGAGACAACACCGAAAGCACTCAGCCGTGAGAATTTCGAGAAGCTGCGTGATCTGGAGATACCGGAAAAACGCAGGTCACATGTCATCACCCGGGACCTCTTCCTCTTCGCCTGTTACACCGGCACCGCCTATGCCGATGCGGTAAGCATCACCCGGAAGAACCTCTTCCGGGATGACGAGGGCAGCCTCTGGCTGAAATACCAGCGAAAGAAAACCGACTACCTCGGACGTGTCAAGCTGCTTCCGGAAGCCGTCGCGTTGATTGAGAAATACCGGGACGATACCCGCGAGACTCTTTTCCCGCCGCAGGACTACCACACGCTCAGGGCCAATATGAAATCCCTGCGCCTGATGGCAGGGCTGAGCCAGGACCTTGTCTACCACATGGGACGGCATTCTTTCGCCTCGCTGGTCACGCTCGAGGAGGGAGTGCCGATAGAGACCATCTGCAAAATGCTGGGACACTCCAACATAAAGACCACCCAGATATACGCGCGCGTAACCCCGAAGAAGCTGTTCGAGGACATGGACAGGTTCGTCGAGGCAACCCGCGATTTGAAACTTATCCTTTAATCCCTAAACAATCATTATCATGCGCAGTACATTCAAGCTCTTATTCTACATCAACCGTAACAAGGTGAAATCGGACGGCACGACCGCCGTCCTCTGCCGGATCAGCATCGACGGAAAGAAATCGGCAGTCACGACAGGCGTCTATTGCAAACCCGGGGACTGGGACAGCAAGAAGTGTGAAATCAAAACAGCCAGGGAGAACAACCGCCTTGCCGCCTTCCGCAGCCGGTTGGAAGAGGCGTACGGGAACCTGCTGAGGAACCAGGGAGTGGTCACGGCCGAACTGCTCAAGACCACCGTGTCAGGCGCCAATTCCGTACCGGAATACCTCCTGCAGGCCGGAGAGGTGGAACGCGAACGGCTCAGGGTCCGCTCCAAGGAGATCAACTCCACTTCCACCTACCGCCAGTCGAAGACCACCCAGCTCAACCTCAGGCAGTTCATCGAATCCCGCGGGATGAAGGACATCGCCTTTTCGGACATCACCGAGGAGTTCGCCGAATCGTTCAAGGTCTTTCTCAAGAAGGAGCTGGGACACAGGAACGGACACGTGAACCACTGCCTGTGCTGGCTCAACCGGCTCATCTACATCGCCGTGGACCGGGAAATACTAAGAGCCAATCCGATAGAGGACGTGGCATACGAGAGGAAAGAAACACCTAAACTAAGGCATATCAGCCGCAGTGAACTGAAGCGGATGATGGAAACCCCGCTGCCCGACCCGATGATGGAGCTGGCACGCAGGACGTTCATCTTCTCCTCGCTGACCGGTCTGGCCTACGCGGATACGAGGGCTCTCCATCCCCGTCACATCGGAACGACTTCGGAAGGAAGAAGGTATATCCGCATCCGCCGCGCCAAAACGGACGTGGAGGCGTTCATCCCGCTGCATCCCATAGCCGGACAGATACTGGAGCTTTACAACACCACGGATGACGACAGGCCGGTATTCCCGCTGCCGGTCCGCGACGTCCTCTGGTATGAGGTACATGGAATGGGCGTGGCATTAGGCATGAAAGAGAACCTGTCCTACCACATGGCCCGGCATTCGTTCGGGACCCTGACACTGACCGCAGGTATTCCGATAGAGAGCATCGCCAGGATGATGGGCCATACGAACATCGACAGCACGCAGGTCTACGCCCAGGTCACCGACCGGAAGATATCCTCGGACATGAACCGGCTGATGGAAAGAAGAAAGCCCGCGGCCGGCAAGGAAGCCGCAGGCTAAATAAAAACTGCCGCCGGAATCGTAAATGCAATTCCGGCGACAATCCTTAAACTTAAATACGATATTATACCAATGCAGGGTGATAGTTCTCCTCCAGCAGCCTCTCGATGTCCGACTGCCTGTACAGGATCTTCCCGCCAAGCTGGATATAGGGAATCCGTCCTTGGTCCCTGTAATCCTGCAGGCACCTGCGGCTGATCTTCAACATCCCGGAAAGCTCCCTGTCGGTCAGGAACCGTTCCCCGTTGAAGGGAGGACGGTTGTCACGGGCAAGACGTTCCACTTTTTTCTCCATGTCGTCCAGCAGGGCAAAGAACCTGCGGACACGTTCGTTCTCCTTGTCGATAATGCCTTCCATCTCTTCCGCTCTTTAAAGGTT
The DNA here is from genome assembly GCF_025145845.1 of Alistipes shahii WAL 8301. Classification (NCBI taxonomy): domain Bacteria; kingdom Pseudomonadati; phylum Bacteroidota; class Bacteroidia; order Bacteroidales; family Rikenellaceae; genus Alistipes; species Alistipes shahii. The sequence goes on from NZ_CP102253.1 coordinate 508,087, forward strand.
TCCGTTCTTCCTTCTTTCTCTCACCTCCTTCTCCTTGCGTCTGATGCCGACGTAGGCCATCAGCTTCTCCACATCCCCGGGCTTGTAATAGAACTTGCGCTGGAGGCGGGTGAACGCCAGCCGTCCGGTATCGCGGAGAGTCTGCAGGGTACGCGGCGAGATGTCAAGGCGCAGGCAGACATCCTGGCCGTCCAGTCACTCTCCGGGTTCCTTACAGCGGTTTCTCTCATACAATCTGTCCACACGTGCGGACAGGTTCTCGGCGCGCGCCAGCATCCTCTCAAGGACACCGGCCTCGATGTAGCATATTTCCATATTTTCAACTCGTTTAAATATCAGTGCGAATATAAGGGAAGAAACCATGAGAGGCAAGCACGACCGGCACACTGGCAGGAATAGTCATGGATAGTCGGTTTTTGTCATATGGGAAGGAAAAAGAAAGCCGAAGCAGGTCTGGATCCACTACCCCCTTTGGGTATGTGAAAGGAACGTTGTGGTGAAAGAAAAAACTCCTTTTCACACATGGATGAGGCAATGCCGGAAGTCCGGCAATAAAAAATGTGGCTTCTCTATCCGGGTAAATGCCATGATTACAGACTTCTTCCTGTTCCTATACCATCAGGTCGGTTACCTTCAGGTTAACAACTTATCCAACCTGTGATAGATCCGGATGTGAAAAGATTACTTTGGCTGGCTATTACAATATAATAAGTAGAATCATGTCAAATCTACTGCTGCTATTGTTTGTTGATAATGGCTGGCAGTAGAACAAACTTTCGTTAAACCAATACGTTCATTCTTTATTATCAAGTTTTTAGACTACCTTTGTATTTTATTAACTCATTTACCAAACATTATGGGACTACTCAAACCGAATCAAGTTTTGAACAAAGCATATAGACAGGTTGCGATTGAAACAACAGATTTTGACTTATTCAAAAATGCCCTTCGCACATTGAGAGACAATATTGTGGATGGGCAAAGAGAACACACGCAAAAAGAACATTTACGTAATTTTCTGAGTGAAACGTTCTACAAGCCATACTACATGGCTCCCGAAGAAGATATTGATTTGGCTATCCGATTGGATAAAACTATCAAGTCCAATATAGGGTTATTGATTGAAGTAAAGAGTACCACCAACAAAGGTGAGATGATTTCTAATGACAATCTTAATCGTAAGGCTTTGCAGGAATTATTGCTATACTATCTTAAAGAACGTGTCAATAAGAAGAACAATGATATTAAATATCTCATCGCTACTAATATTCATGAATTCTTTATTTTTGATGCCCATGAGTTTGAACGCAAATTCTATCAGAACAAACAATTACGTCGTGAGTTTCAAGACTTTGTGGATGGACGCAAAACCAGTAACAAAACCGATTTCTTCTATACTGAAATTGCAACAACCTATATTGAGGAGGTGAAAGATAGCCTTGAATACACTTACTTCAACTTACAAGACTATCAACACCTGCTTGATAGAACAGACGGTAGCGCTTCACGCAAACTTATCGAACTTTATAAGATATTCAGCGATACACATCTTTTGAAGCTATCGTTCCAAAATGACAGCAATTCGCTCAACCGTGGATTCTACACTGAGCTGCTACACATTATTGGTATTGAGGAACGCAAAGAGAATAATAAAACCGTGATTGTACGCAAAGCTGTGGAACGGCGTGACGAGGCTTCATTACTAGAGAATACTATTAACCAACTGGATGCAGAAGATTGTTTGCGTCACATAAATGGTAGTTTGTATGGGAATGATTATGAGGAACGGTTATTCAATGTTGCAATGGAATTGTGTATTACTTGGATGAATCGTATCCTTTTCTTGAAACTGTTGGAGGCTCAGATGTTGAAATACCACAATGGAGATGCAATCTATAAATTTCTTTCAATAACTAAGATTCATGACTATGATGATCTCAACACACTCTTTTTCCAAGTGCTTGCACGTGACATGGGCAGTCGCACACACTCCATTATGCGTGATTTTGCTTACGTTCCCTATCTTAACAGTTCTCTTTTCGAGGTGACAGATTTGGAAAGTAAAACAATTAAGATAAACAGCCTTTCACAACGTACGGTACTTCCTGTCTTGGCGAGTAGCGTATTACGAAATAAAAAACGCAATCTACAAGTCAACGCATTACCCACCCTGCAATATTTGTTTGCTTTTCTCGACGCTTATAACTTTGCGAGCGAAGGCAGTGAAGAAGTGCAAGAAGAGGCTAAAACACTCATCAATGCTTCTGTTTTAGGGCTTATATTCGAGAAAATAAATGGTCACAAGGATGGTTCAGTATTCACTCCAGGCTTTATCACTATGTTCATGTGCCGTGAAGCAATCACCAAGACCGTGTTGCAAAAGTTTAATGGTTATTATGGCTGGAATTGTACCACCCGTATAGAACTATACAACCATATTGACAATATAGTCGAAGCTAATGAACTAATTAACAGTTTGCGACTGTGTGATCCAGCTGTTGGTTCGGGTCACTTTCTTGTGTCTGCTCTCAATGAACTGATACTCTTGAAATACGAATTAGGTATTTTGGTAGATGCTACCGGTAAGCGTATCCGCAAAGCGGACTATCAACTTGCCATTGAAAATGACGAGCTGATTGTTACCGATACCGAAGGTAATTTATTTGCTTACAACCCACTCAATGCGGAAAGTCGCCGCATGCAGGAAACTCTTTTCAAGGAGAAGCGTCAAATCATTGAGAACTGTTTATTTGGCGTTGATATTAACCCCAACTCTGTGAAGATTTGCCGCCTACGACTGTGGATTGAATTGTTGAAGAATGCTTACTATACGGCTGAAAGTAATTACACTTATTTAGAAACCTTACCAAATATCGACATTAACATCAAATGTGGAAATTCTTTGCTTCACCGATTCGCTTTGACAGACAGTATTCAGACCGTACTGCGAGAGTCTAGTATCAGCATCAGCCAATATAAGGAGGCTGTAGCTAAATATAAAAATGCCCAAAGTAAAAGCGAAAAGCAGGATTTGGAAACGTTTATAACAGAAATCAAGTCGAAACTGAAAACAGAGATCAACCGCCGGGATGCACGATTGGTTAGATTGAACAAACGCCGCTCTGAGTTGGCAAACTTACAAGCGCCTCAACTGTTTGAACCGACAAAAAAGGAAAAGAAAGCGTCGGACAAGCGCATTGCCGATTTAAAGAAAGAAATTGCGACTTTAGAAAATATATTTGAGGAAATACGCTCCAACAAAATTTATCTTGGTGCATTCGAATGGCGTATAGAGTTTCCAGAAGTACTCGATGCCGAAGGCAACTTCTTGGGATTTGACTGTATCATTGGCAATCCACCTTACATTCAGTTACAATCTATGGGTAAGAGTGCCGATGTATTAGAATGCATGGGTTACATAACTTATGCACGCACTGGTGATATTTACTGCCTCTTCTATGAGTTGGGTATGAACCTGCTTACTCCCAATGGTTTTCTTTGCTATATCACGTCTAATAAATGGATGCGTGCAGGGTATGGTGAAGCCTTGCGAGGTTATTTCGCAAGCAAGACCAATCCTATTATGTTGGTAGATTTTGCAGGTATAAAAATATTCGATGCAATAACGGTAGAAGCAAATATTCTTTTATCTCAAAAAGCAGCAAATATTTTTAACACACAAGCTTGTTTGGTACAAGATTCGAATGGCTTGAATAATTTGAGCGATTTCGTGCAGCAACAAGGCGTGAAGTGTAACTTTGCAGATTCTATCCCATGGGTGATATTGTCTCCCATTGAACAGAGCATCAAGCAGAAGATTGAGTCTGTGGGAATACCCTTGAAGGATTGGAACATCCAAATCAACTATGGGATAAAAACTGGTTTCAATGATGCTTTTATCATTTCTACCGAAAAGCGTGATGAGATACTAGCGAATTGTCAAACAGAAGATGAACGTGTTCGGACGGCTGAACTTATACGACCGATTCTTCGTGGCAGGGATATCAAGAGATATGAATATGAATGGGCGGACTTGTGGATTATAGCCACATTTCCTTCGCGGCATTATGATATAGAAAGTTATCCTGCGGTGAAAAATTATCTTCTGTCAATTGGCATAGAGCGTTTAGAACAAACAGGAGAAACTCATATTGTTAATGGCAAAAAAATAAAAGCCCGAAAGAAAACTAGTAACGAGTGGTTTGAAACACAAGATAGCATCAGTTATTGGGAGGATTTTTCTAAGCCAAAAATCATATGGGGAGAAATATCTGATAAATCAAAATTTGCTTTCGACTTTTTGGGAGAATATATACCAGAAGCAACTTCTTTTTACATGAAAGGCGAGTGTATTGAATACCTTTTGTCTGCTTTAAATTCGTCCGTGTCTGAATGGTTGTTTTCTAAAGTAGGGACAACTACAGGAGTAGGGACTATTAGATGGAAAAAGTATACCATAGAACAGCTTATTGTTGCTAAGCTATCTACTGAACAACTAAATACTCATCTTGCTGCTTTCAATGATTTGAAAGTAGGCAAGATGAGCATTACGGATTTTGAATGTTTTAGCAATAAGTTGATGTATGATGTTTATAAACTTACCTCAGATGAAATTCAATATATTGAAAACCAGCAAATTGTCTAAATAGACTTTCGGAGTGAAGAAACAAATGAATGTAGAAAATTAGTTTCTTCACTCGTGAATCCATATATCATTGAAACCAAACCCTCTATTTTAGAGTCAATAAATGGTAGATTGATATTTTTAGACTTATTAGTCAAAACGGGTGCTGAAACGCCTCAAAAACAGGAAAACGCCACGCTATAGGTCAAAACGGGTGCCGATAGCGTGGCATTCTATTTGATTTTCAGTATATTTTGGCATTTGAAAATATAGAAATTGCATTATGAACAAAAAAATGCCCGACATGCAATTCCCCCATTGTAAAGAAGGACGGAAAACGCAAAAGCGTCCAACGATACAAGTGCATGGTTTGTGGACGCCGCTTCAGCGGCGGGCGTGATTTTACAAAAGAAGACATCTGGGAGATGTACCTGCACGGCAAGCAGACAATAGCCCAGATCAGTGAAACTACAGGTCTCAGTGCTTCGACCGTGACACGTCGGCTTGCCTCCATTTCGTTCAGCTGGGAACAGCCTAGGATCAAAGGAAGCGGTGTGATACATCTCGACGCCACGTATTTTGGGCGCAATACAGGAGTGCTGCTGGCTCTGGAAAGCGGAAGCGGCAGACTTCTTTACATGAAGCATATCGCCCACGAGCACATCAGTGATTACGAGGACGCTGTGAAACATATAGTAGGATGCGGGTATGCCATTCAGGGGATTGTCATTGATGGTTTTCAAAAGCTGTTTACCGTCCTTTCGGAATACAGAATACAGATGTGCCAGTTCCACATGGTGGCGATAATAAGAAGAAAACTGACCAAGAATCCGCAACTTGAGGCAGGAAAGGAGTTATTGGATCTTGCATACCGTCTAAAAGACATGAATGAAAGTGCATTCGTCAGTGCATTTGAGAAATGGAAGAGGAAATGGCATGACTTCCTGAAAGAAAAGACGGTCAACGAGATTACCGGACGCACGATATATACCCATCAACGGCTCAGATCTGCCATGGTCAGCATATCGACCTACCTTCCTTTTTTGTTTACATACGAGAAAGTCAGAGGTATGCCCAACACAAACAATATGATCGAAGGCACATTCACCGACATGAAGAAAGCCTTGCGGAATCATCCGGGAATGATTGAGGAAAACCGCAAGCGGATGATGAACGGGTTTTTCTTGGCATATGCCAAATTGCATAATGAAAAAGGAGACAACCGCTAAGGCCATCTCCTGAATCGCATTATGCATATTGGACGGCTTTATTCCTGGCGGAGGTGCTCCCCAGCAGAGCTCCGTTACGCTTTAAGCCGCAATGCAAAATAACAAAATACAGATGAATCCACCAAAAACGGGTGCCATTTTCAGCACCCGTTTTGACCTATAGAGCGAAAGCGCTCGCATCAAATATGTGTTCAAAAGTTTTGAATGGTCATATCATACTGACAGACACCAGTATTACAACGATTTTAGCACCCGAAATGACCTATACGCCTATTTTTATTTATTATACTGTTTGCAAGTTCTGCTAATTCAATGAGTTCTATTTTATTGGCATCATAAAAAGGTATAGGGAAAGTCGCTATATTTTGACCTCCAACTTGAACATCTCCAACGCCAGTTTTATTCATATTAGTCACATAGCTATACCATGTTATAGCTTGTGAATTCAATACTGCCAACAGATAATCCAAATGATCGCCTGTCATAATATAACAGGCATTGTTCATTACATAATTGTTGGCATCATATGCAAAAGCCATTTGGTTTCCGATTATTTTCCATACAATTTTTGGCTTAGAAAAATCCTCCCAATACTTGGCCCCCCAACGTTGCATAGCATACCACTCATATCGAATTCCTGTCTCTGCTTTGTTTCGTTTAGAAAGTGGTTCTTTATATTCCAACATATGGTTATATACAGCAGGATATTGTTCTTTAAACGCTTTTTCTGCCTTTTCAGAAGCACCAGTTATAGATTCATCAAATTGGTATGGGAAATGCCAAGGGATATATATTAGCCATTGCCCTGCCCAGTCATATCCATACCTCTTTATATCTCTGCCACGAAGAATCGGTCGTATAAGTTCAGCCGTCCGAACACGCTCGCCTTCTGTCTGGCAATTCGCCAATATCTCATCACGCTTTTCGGTAGATATGATAAACGCATCGTTATACCCGGTAAGGACTCCACGATAAATGTTTATATCCCAATCTTTGAGTGGTGTACCAATAGATTCAATCTTACGCCTGATACTTTGTTCAATGGGAGACAATATCACTCACGGGATAGAATCTGCAAAGTTACACTTCACGCCTTGTTGCTGCACGAAATCGCTCCTTATGCTTCTACCATAAAAGTCTTAATAAATCGAGCGAGCGTATTTCTATCCACTTTACAAATTTTAGCGATTTTGCGTTGTGAAACTTCAGCTTTCAATAGTTCTTGTATGAGAATCCTCTTATCGTGGAGTTTGTACTTCTCTGGAGCACTTTTTTCCCTTTAGGACGTCCTAATATTACCCCTTCTATTTTCTTTCGTGCTAAGGCTTCTTTTGTTCGTTGGCTAATAAGGTTACGTTCAATCTCTGCTGACAGTCCAAAAGCAAAAGCCAACACTTTACTTTGAATGTCCTCTCCTAACTTATAGTTGTCTTTGATAGTCCAAACCCTACATTCCTTGCTCATGCAAATATTCAGAATTTCCATTATCATAAAGAGATTACGACCCAATCTGGACAATTCAGCGCAGATAATCAAATCATCTTTCTGTACCTTATTGAGCAATTTTCCGAGTTCACGTTTGTTATAGGCTTTTGTTCCACTAATGGTTTCCTCTATCCAACCATCAATTTTTATGTTTTGATTGTCGCAGAAATTCTTGATTTCAAAACGTTGGTTTTCTACTGTCTGCTTATCACTGCTTACTCTAATGTATCCGTATATCATATGTCTAATTATAAATGTTTATAGATATATAATATGGATAGTTTTTCTATAGAAACCTAAGAGAGCGTTGATTTTACATTTAATTCTTTGCCATTTCGTTTTTAATGAACTTTCAATTTCCATTAGTCGTAAAGACCGTGAAAAATGTTTAGCCCCCACACTCTTACATCAGAAACCGGATAGTTCAATGGGCTTTTGAGCCCCCGCATTCGTAATGATGGCTCACGATGTAGTGATGTTGTTTAATTAAAGTTTCAGACTATGACCTACGTTGGAATCGATGTCAGCAAGGCGACCTTTGTTGTCGCTTATTCGTCCGCCAAGACCGGCAGGACAAAAACATTCAAGAACCACGGTTAAGGGTGTCCATGAGTTCATCCAAACCATTTCAGTAGCAGAGCACCATTGAGTATTAGAAGCCACAGGCAATTACAGTGCGTTGCTCGTCTATCTGCTTTCCGAAGCAGGGATAACCGTCAGCCTTGAGAATCCGCTGAAGATAAAGAACTTCGCCCGTGCCATGCTCTCCGTCACCAAGACGGACGAGATAGATGCCCGTCTGATAGCCCTGTACGGGGAGAGGATGCAGCCGGATCCTTATAAGCTCCGCAGTGACTCAATCCTCGTACTGAAGCAGAAACGAACGGTACTACGCCAGCTAAAGAAGCAACTTGTGGCAACACGCAACCTTAAAGGCTCGATGGAGTTCTTTCTTCTTTTGACCCTGAATGCAAGAAAACCATCGAAAAGACGATTGCTTTCCTCGAGAAGCAAATCAAGGCAATGGAAGAGAATATCACTTCCTTGGCGTAAGGCGAGTACAGGAAACAGATGGACTTGCTCACCTCCATCAAAGGCATCGGTGTTACACTGGCAGCCGCGCTTATCGTGGCCACAGGCGGGTTCACCTATTTTGATAATGCCAAGCAACTGACCCGTTATCTGGGCCTGTCACCTATTTACCAACAGTTCGGTACGTCAGTCAATGTCAAAGGTCACATCAACCAGAACGGGGATTCAAACCTCAGAAGCCAGCTCTATGTGGCGGCTTTCTCGTCACTCAGGTGTAATGCCGAGTGCAAGGCTTGTTTCGACCGTTTGCGGTCTAACGGCAAGCCAGGCAAGGTGGCGGTCGTTGCTGTCGCCAACAAACTTATAAGGCAAGCCTTCGCTGTGGTCACGCAAGGAAAACCGTATGTCGATGGGTTCAAGTCCGAGAAACCGTAAATACTCATCTGCGGAGGGAACGCCATGCGGCAACCTTAGATTTGCAGCATCAAAATATTTATCTTTGAATTGATATTGAAAGGAAAGCAAAAGGAAAACCATCAGCGGCAATAGAAGTCAAGTCTAAGTCCCTATTCGGTCCTTTTGCTCCTTCCTTGAACTCAAACCCATATAAGAATTTCAGTAAACCTGTTTAAGATTATTAGGTCAAGTTCAGGTCCTTTCTTTTTTGTTTAATGTTCAAAAACAAAAGTATGAAAGTTTTTTATTTAGGAGTTGATGCGAGTAAGAAAAAATTGGATTTATGTTTAAGGAGTAACGGTAAGGACATCCTTTATGATGTTATTCCTAATGATCTATCCTCTATTAAATCTTGGTTAACAAGAACGTTTGAGAAATTTTTCCTCTCTGAGGACAGTTTGGTTGTCTGTGCGGAACATACAGGGCAATATACCTATCCTTTGGTCTGTGCAACAAAAAGTATAGGAGTCTACTTATGTTTGGAAGATGCAGCTAAAATAAAATATTGTCATGGAATACCTCGTGGCAAAAATGATAAAATAGATGCCTGCCGAATAGCAATGTATGCAGAAAGATATAATGATTGCCTACAACCGTATACCGCATCAGAGCTTATAATACAAAAACTCAAAAACTTATCAACAGAACGCAGTATGCTTGTTGCAGATAGGGCTAAATATCAATCCCAGCTAAAAGATCAGGTAGACTATATGGAACACTCAATATATATTGCTAAATGCAATAGAGTTGAAGGGATTATCAATACATTTACGGATTACATAGCACAAATAGACCTTGAAATAAAAGAACTTATAAATCAAGCACCTGTCATTGCTCATCAAATGGATTTACTCATGTCTGTGGATGGAGTTGGGGAACGTATTGCACTGAAGATGATCATGGAAACAGATGCTTTCACTTCTTTTACTGATCCCAGGAAGTTTTGCTGTCATGCAGGAGTTGTTCCGTTCGTCTATGTGTCAGGAAGTAGCCAACGTTCTAAAAATAGAGTATCTAATAGGGCTGACAAAAGCATCAAGCATTTGCTACATATGGCGGCACTATCTGTTTCACAAGTGAAAAATAGTCCATTGAAGAAATATTATGACAGAAAGGTCGAAGAGGGAAAAAATAAGATGTCGGTTCTGAATGCAGTTAGAGCGAAATTAGTTACGATTATGTTCGCTGTAATTAGGACGGATGCTTTTTTTTCGAGAAATTATCAAAATTCGCTTGCGTAATCCATAAGAATAGGGGCTGAGCAGTCAGCCCCGACGAGCTTTCCATGCACGACAACTGCATAAATATACTAATTATCGTTAACCATATTCAGTTTTCTTATTATAGTCCATTTTTCTTTCCATTTTAAATAGCTTCCTGTCAGAAACTCAAATTATTGAAATACAGTTCAAAATACTTTCCAAAGGCACTTCCGGCTGGGTGTCGTGGTTTCCGACTCCCCCTCCGGAGCTGTTTGAAGAAGGAGTTCAATATATTTTTTACCGTTTCTCCGTTATCGCCTTTTTACTTTCCGACCGGTGATGAAAAGTCCTTGTGGGCGCCACCTCTTTCCGGTCCCCGGAAATGCGGTTCAAATATGAACCTTTAGCAGCAACGTATATCCGGCATCTTCTTCCCGTCGATATGATACGGATTTGGGGGTTCCTTTCAATGCTGTCCATAACCATAACTTCTGATTTATACATTAATTCCATGTGATAACCGGGTGTTTGGTCAGGCGGACGTTCCCGGTGGCGGATTGTCGTCCTACGCCGCAAAGAAAAAAAGAGTAAATGTATGAGGGAATACCTTGTCAGTTATAGTCATATATAGACATAAATAGTCAATGCCGGCAAAAGATATGACAAATGGCAGTCCGGCGAGAGCCCGGGATTCTTCCCGATATTGCCGGGATTGTGTGTAAAAGTACGACAATCCGTTGATAGCAGTATGAAAAGAGAAAAAAATGATTGAGGAAGGAGGTCGTGAAACCAGCCTCCGGAAAACAGGATACGGCGGAGATCAGATACCGTGAAAAAAGAAAAAAATCCCCACCGGAGATGAATGAACCGGCAGGGAACGTAACAATAAAGGAACGGGCCTCTCAGCCCTTGATGTAACCGTACTTTTTCAGGTCGTCCATGAAATGCTCCGGCGTGTCGGTCCTCACCGTCACCCCGTGCAGTTCCCTGTACCGCCCGGAGAAATTCACCATGTACTCCTCGTCGGTGCACTCGCTGTCAAACCAGCTGCCCTCACGCAGGAGGCGTACAAACTCGGAAGGGCCGGAAGCGGCAATCCTGCCGCCGTCCGCCAAAATATACATATGCTTGTTCATGCCGATAATTTTTTAGTCCTCAATTTATAATATAGTTTCTGCTCACTGTCCAGGAAGGGGATGTCACTGAGCGTGGTGGCCGCAGGCACATGTTCCCTTGTGGCAAAGGTAACCAATTTGTGGAGAAACAGCACCCAGTTACGCATTTTTGTGAAGTTGGTCGTTCCCGAATGCTGGCGGAACTCGACCGTCTTGTGCCGTGAGTAGGCCTCGAGGTTCACCTTATGGTAACGGTCGCCGATCCTTCCTTTCAACTCGTCCACAGTCCGGGCGGAACGTATCATCTCATCAGAGACGTGCCCCAGTCCGCGGCAATAGCGGTTGTCCCTACGGGAGGCCGGCATGAACCGGTCGATGACCGGTTCCAGATGCTTGTAGCTCAAAGCCAGGTTACGCCAGGTCTCCATGTTGAAACCGGTGGCATCGATATGCACGTGAAGACCGCAGCTCTCGTTCACTTTCACGTCACACAAGTCAAGCACCCAGCAGACCTTCTCCAGTTCCCGCAGTCCGGTTTCACCGACCAGGATCGGACTGACCAGCTCGAAGGTGTCGTTGCCGCTCAGGCTGCTGTCCGTCACGAGCTTCCAATGCGGACGGGTGGTATGGTTATAACCTTCCACCGTAACCTCGATGCCGGCTTCCTTGAGCTCGCGTGCAAGCCGTTCACGGGAACAGTTGTAGGCCTCGATCTCGATACCGAACTTGCGGTTGAAAGCATAGTCCAACGCAGCTGTCGACGGATGGATATTCGGACCGTCCCCACACTCATTCATCCGGCGCAGGGCATTCACCACAAAACCGTAATTGCCGTTGGTTACCATTCTTGCGATTTCCGCGCGGGGAACACCTAAAAGATACAGCTGCCGGATCTTGCTTGTCTTTGTTGTCTCTTGTGCTAAAATGCTTCTAATTTGCTCGTTCATAACTTGTTACCTCCTTTATTATTACACTACTAAGGTAATGCTTTCATAGGAGAAATCGTAATTATAAGAGCTTTATTATCATGCTATTAGCTTACTTTATCTTAGGCTAAAAGTCCTTATTTAAGGTGTCTATACCCTGACATCCGCTACCGGTCGGTATCGGGTTCCTCCAGGCCGATGGTACGGCATATCTCCTCCACCAGTTCAGGAAGGCCGGAGCCTTTCTCCTGATGGGGATCGGGTGGAAACAGCGTGGAACGGAAGACACCCTTGCAGACAGGGTCCGCCTCCCTGTTGTAGCGGAGGGTGTTCGGAATGTGTGAGGACAGCAGCCGCAGCCCCATCTTGTCGATGACCCGGTTCCAGACGTCATACAAATCCTTCCGCCCCCGCCTGTCCACCATGTTCCAGAACAGCCAGGTCCCTTTCAGGTTGCAGTTCTTCCTGGAGACCAACTCCTCTTCCAGAGCCTTGGTAAACTGCAGGGAACTCTGCATGACGATGTTGTCCGCCTTGATCGGGATGAAAATGTAGTCCATCGCAGCAACAGTATAGACCACCCCCTCGCTGCGGAGCGTTCCGGGAAGGTCGAAAAGCACGATATCGAAAGTTTCCCCCTTTTCGTCCATATAACGACGCAGGTCCTCCACCGCCTTTTCCGGATCGCTTTTGATGACCGGATAGGCAAGCTTCCGGATTCTCTCGTGCTGCCGGTAAAGGCTCACCTTCAGGTCGTCATTTTTCATGACACTCTCCATGTCCCTCTCACGCATCAGGGCGATGCTGTGCTGCGGGTAGTCACAGTCCACAACCGCCACACGCAGGCCTTTGCGGTAATGCAGCACACTGGCCAGCAGTACCGTAAAGACGGATTTTCCCACGCCACCCTTCTGGCTGGCGACGGCAACCAACAACTCTTTTTCTTTTTTCATCATACTTCTTGCATTAAATGTTAAACACTATTATGACCGGCCGGGCAGGGACTCTTCCAGAATCATCTCCACCGTTTCCCTGTATTCTTCCAGATGCCGCGAGACAAGGTGGTTGATGAACCCCTCCAGCGTGACCTTCCCATTTCTCGAGGCTCCCGCCAGGATGGACAGTTTCCGGTGCAGGGCGGCAGGAATATGCAGTGACCGGCGCTGCACGCCCGCAATGCCACGCAGGTATTCCTCCCCATAGACGGACGGCTGCATGGGGCCGCTTTTCCTTGCGGGACGCATTATGTCGTTACCGGACATTCCACGTCCCTTCCGGGGACAGGCAGGTGCTTCCCCCATGATCTCACGGATGCGGTCCGCGTCCATCCCGCCGGGACCAATCCGGTCTTTTACGTTCTTTCCTGTCATGATATATCTTCTTGGACAATGACAACATTTTATCGGCGGGCCGTTCCTCCACGCTGTCCGTCCTCATCCCAGGGACGGTAGACCTCACCGAGCAGGGCGGCGATATCCTCCCTGTGCTCCTCCATATGGAGCTCCAGCAGCCGGATGATAAACCCGGAGATGCTGCCGCAACCGGCGGCCCTGACCAGCATGGCGATCCGGCGGTGCAGCCTCCCGTCAATATACGCGGTCTTCCACTCCACAGACTTGGGAGCGGGAACAAGAAACCTCCTCTTGTATTCTTCCGGGGCTGTCACTTTCCCTGCACGGACCTGCCTTTCATGCCCCGGCATACCCACCGCCGGTTCCGGGGATGGGGAAACGGGAGCTGACAGAAGGTTTCCCGTGAGTCCGACCCTCTCGAGAACGATATCGGAAAGCCGGTTCTTTTCCTTTTCTGAATCCATTGTCTTAAAATCTTAATTTATTAAATTACACAACTGGCATTGTTTCGGAATACAAAATAAAGAAAGAAGAGGACAGGACGGAACCACCTGTCGCTTATAGTCATCCAAAGTCGTTTATTGTCATGATACACATGATGGTGGGGACGAACATATGGTTCCATCCGGATGCTTCTTCCCATGCGGGAGTGACGTCAGAATCCTGCTGTCCGTAGCGGCGTGGAAAAGTGGCGGGATTCCGTTCCTTGTCCACCGCCCCTTTCAAATCCTTATGGGCAGGTGTGGGAGCATGCATCCGTCCTGATACGGATTCTTGGATTATCGGTCTGTGGAAGTGTAAAAATATCAATCCGTTAATGGAGACAAGGAAGAAAAAACATAAGGCGTACACGGCTACCTGCACGTTCTCCATTTGCAGAAGTGTAGAAGTGGCAATCCGTTAATGGAGACGATGAAAAAAAACAATAAGGCATATACGGCTACCTGCCATTCTCCATTTGCAGAAGTGTAGAAGTAGCAATCCGTTAATGGAGACAATGAAGAAAAACCATAAGTCATACACGGCTACCTGCACGTTCTCCATTTGCAGAAGTGTAGAAGTAGCAATCCATCAATGGAGACTAGAAAAAGAAACCATAAGTCATACACGACTATATGCCCATTCTCCATTTGCAGAAGTGTAGAAGTAGCAATCCATCAAAGGAGACAAGGAAGAAAAACAATAAGGTGTATACGGCTACCTGCCCATTCTCCATTTGCAGAAGTGTAGAAGTGGCAATCCATCAATGGAGACTAGGAAAAGAAACCATAAGTCATACACGGCTACCTGCACGTTCTCCATTTGCAGAAGTGTAGAAGTAGCAATCCATCAATGGAGACAAGGAAAAGAAACCATAAGACATACACGGCTACCTGTCATTCTCCATTTGCAGAAGTGTAGAAGTAGCAATCCGTTAATGGAGACGATGAAAAAAACAATGAACTATATACGGCTACATGTCCATTTCTCCATTTGCAGAAGTGTAGAAGTAGCAATCCATTAATGGAGATAATGCAGAAAACCATGAAGCATATACGGCTACATGTCCATTTCTCCATTTGCAGAAGTGTAGAAGTAGCAATCCATTAATGGAGATAATGTAGAAAAACCATGAAGCATATACGGCTCACTGCCGCTCTCCATTTGCAGAAGTGTAGAAGTATCAATCCATCAATGGAGACAAGGAAAAGAAACCATAAGACATACACGGTTACATGCACATTCTTCATTTGCAGAAGTGTAGAAGTAGCAATCCGTTAATGGAGACAATGAAGAAAAACAATAAGGCGTATACGGCTACCTGTCATTCTCCATTTGCAGATGTGTAAAAATAACAATCCATTAATGGAGAATAGGGTATGGAAAGGGCAGATTTCCAGTACATACGTCTCCCTTATTCCTGAATTATGGGCGTAAGTCACATGATTCAGGAGAGATAGCCACCTTTTTATGGGGAGAGCAGCCGGCAAATGCCTGATGGAAATGACCCGAAAATCACAGGAGAATAACCGTACAATAGGCTGATACACAATTCCTATTGGAGAATGTTGTCCCCATTAGGGGACAGCAAGTTGTGTTTTCGTTTAACGAAAACAGGACGGTTTAACGGAGAATACACCGATAAACCGTTACTTATTTCAAGCTCCAGCGTCGCTTTTTACATATCTAACTATAATTCATTTGAAATCACAAAACAGATTGAACCGAATGTGGTTAGTTTGTCTGTTTATTTCATGTCCGAATCATTAGTATGCTATGTTGCAAAGTTCGTATTCATTATGAAAAAATCCGCTTACGAGAACAAGATATTCAGGTAATTTGCCATCCTTTCCCCAAAGAAGTTCGATGTTAAAAAGTTCAGAAAGCGTTTTGGCTATGTCAAATCCGAAGGCTTCGAGTGACGGACGCACTTTTTCCGGGTGTCGGCATGGTGTGCCGCAGTTACGCGTACACTCGTTATCTGAGCAGTGAAGACATTTACCTATATAGGCAAATGAACGCCCTCCATATTTCCGTTCCATATCCAATAATTCGCTCTCGATTCGTATCCGTTCCGGTAAAATGAGTTTTTGTGTATATTCAATCGGAATATCTTTGTCTTCAGGGATTATCTTCGTTGCCATAAGATGTGCATACTTGTATTGTCGGAGAAACGATTCCGTATCAAAATCAAATGGAGGACACCCCCAACTTTTACCGTAATTGGTACATTGTTTGCAAAGTTCAAGAAAATGTGGTTCGTCACGGAATTCGGCGATATATCCTTCAACAGTGATGTCTGAAGTAAAATTTTCTACAGTGTATATACTCATTGTTTCAAAATCATTGTACCGCATAAGGAGTCGAAACGGATGTTTTCATTTTGGAAAAGTCTGTCAATGTATCCGCTTTTCTGCATTTCAGACGCGGTCAAGCAACTTAAATTCGGGGTATCTAACAATGCTATCGAATCGCACATGGACAACGCGATGTCAAGTTCATGTGTCGAGAACATGATACATTTTTTCTCGTCGTGGACAAGCCTACGAAGCAACGCCACAAGTTCGTAGCGATTAGGCATGTCAAGAAAGGAAGTCGGTTCATCAAGGAGAATGATAGGAGTATCCTGTGCCAATGCACGAGCAATCATCACACGCTGGCATTCGCCATCCGACATTTTATCCATCGTGCGGTTTGCATAAGCCTCCATTCCCACCGAAATGAGCGATTGCATGACTATCTCCTTATCTGTTTCTTGCATCCTACCTATCCAGTTGGTATAAGGAGCACGGCCTATGGCTACGACATCCTTGCACCGCAGGTTGGCGATGCGCGTGCGCTCGGTCGTGACGACAGCCAGCGTTTTTGCCATATCTTCGGTTTTCATGCAGGCGATGTCGTGCCCGTCGAGAATGATTTTTCCGGAATAACACCGGTTCAGACCGGCTATGGCGCGGAGCAACGTCGATTTTCCTGTCCCGTTTCTTCCGATAAGGGCTGTCAGTTGACCTTTTTTTATCGTGGCATTTACCTCGTGGAGCAACGAGTTTTCTTTGTAACCTATGGAAAAATGCTGTAATTCTATCATGCGGTGATGGATTTGTTGCGTAAAACCACCCATACGACGATTGGGATTCCCAATAGAGCTGTAATGGCGTTGATCGGCAAGGTGAATATTTTAGAAATGATGTCGCAAAGAAGCAATATCGATGCTCCCGAAAGAATTGTTCCGGGCAGAAGGACATGATGATCGCTATTTTGGAAAAGCATTCTTGTGACATGAGGCATAGCGAGACCTATGAAACCTATCGGACCGCAAAAAGCGGTTATCGTTCCGGCGAGCAGCGTTGTCGAGAGAAACAACAGGCTGCGTGAACGCCGAATATTCAGTCCCATTGTTACGGCATATTCCTCTCCGAACAGCAGGAGGTTAAGCGGTTTGATGGTCAGTACCGCCAACAGCAGTCCGGCAAACACCGATGGAACAAGAATCAGAAGTTGTCCGGAGGTGACGTCACCCAAAGCCCCCATCGTCCAAATGACAAAGGCTTTCAGCGATTCCTCTTTGCTGAGGTACTGCAATATCTGCACGACAGCACCTACGCCCGATGAGAACATCATGCCCAGAATCAGGATTACCATGATGTCTTTTATTCGCTGTCCGACGGCAGTTATCACGAGCAACACGACAGCCGCACCCACCCACGCTGCTCCGGCAATGCCTATTGATGAACCGATCCCGGCAAGTACCACAAGTGCCACACCGAGACTTGCACCGGAACTGATGCCAAGGACATAGGGACCGGCAAGAGGATTACGGAAGAGGGTCTGCATCTGAAGACCGCTGACCGATAAGGCAGCCCCGGCCAACAGTGCCACTATAGCTTTTATGAGGCGTATGTTGAGTACGATTTTTTCCGTGGCACGGGAACAATTTCCCCCGGTCAGTGCTGCCCATACATCGCGGATCGGAATGTTGACAGCTCCCACGGCCAAGTCCAGTAAAAAAAGACCGACCGTGAGCGTAATCAATATGGAGAATAATATAGTCGAACGGGAACGCATCTATTTCAGTTGCTTGTAATACACACACTCTTCCTGCACCAGTTCAGGATGGAATATCTTCACGAGGTCGCGGAGCACGATGTCAGGATTCACGACGGCAGACTCGTAATAGTCGTTACCCCCGGCTGTGTTGGTACGGGCGTTGTTGTTATACACCTCTCCATTTTTGAAACATCGGGTATCGGTGAATTTCGGACATGATGCCTTCAAGTCGTCAAGGGAGTTCGCCATTCCCACGTTCAGCCACATGTCCGCATCCGACGCGAGCAGATATGCTTCTTCTAAGTCAATGGGGATAGAAGCGTTTCCCGTGTTCTTCTGGTAGATATAGCGGCCTCCCGCATCAGTAATCAAGCGGGCTACATAACTTTGGGTTGAAGGCATGAACCACGAGTCGCCATAGGGAACATTAAGCATAACCGAAGGAGTGCCGAGGGTACTGTCGGCCACTTTCTTTTTCAAGGCGTTGTATCTGACCGGGATTGCGGCAAAGGCTTTTTCACCCTTCTCACGTTTTCCTGTGACTTCTGAAAGCACTACCATCCATTCGGCCTTGCCGAGAGGCGACTCTTCAAGATAATCGCCGACATACATGAACGGTATGTCGAGTTCTTCGAGTTTGCTTTCCATTGCGCTTGCGCCGTTCACCCCATAGAGCAGAACGAGGTCGGGATCGAGCGAGAGCAGCAACTCGTAGTTGATGTTCCCTTCATAGCCGACATCACCAATACTGTCGCGGCGGGCTTGGATGTCTGGGTTGGAAATGTAGTCGATTCCCGAAACGCCGGTTATACACCGGACTTCACCGATTGCGTCAAGCATGGCGATATGAGTGGAAGACATCGCCACGATGCGTTTGGCGTCTCCTTTGAGTACCTGTCCTGCAAACCCTTCGGGAACCTCTTCACCGTTGCGGACGATAAACAGCCATGTGGTTACACTGTCCGCTCCCTGCCAGGGATTCCTGACGGTTATCAGTACGCTTTCCTTCCCGCCCGCCCCTTTGATGTCGAAGCCGGAGGCATATTCGGGAGCATAAAGCAGCAGGTTGAAATCATTGATTTTTGAGCTTTTGTTGTGGCAGCCTGTAAATGCCAGAGAAAGCAACAAAATCAGGCTTAAATTCTTTAATGCGTTCATATTGATGCAGATTATCGTTTACTATTTTTGTTTTTTCCGAACTTGGGTGTTATGCCGATGAATATCTCGAAATTGATGCCCGGCATGGGACGGGACAATACGGAAAGGTATTCTTCATCGAACAGGTTGTTGATGCTGCCCTTTAGCGACAGATCGGCCCATCGGAAAGAGAGCTGTTTTTCCAGTGTCACGTTATTCATGAAGTAAGGGGGCAGATAGCCCGTCAGGGTATAGTCATTACTCGACATGGTATAACGCTGGCTGTAATAACACCATTTGTAAAGCAGGCTCCATGTCCGCCATGACAGACGTCCGGTCACCGTTGCGGAAAACTCCGGCACGTATGGCAACTGTTTGCCGACGGATTGGTCTGCCGGACTCATCGGTTCGCTCTCGTTGTTCGAGGGAGTCCACGAGAAAGTTCCGTTCATATCCAGTTTCCAGTCCTTTCCGAGCATTATATCAAGGTGGGCGTTGGTCTCTGCCCCGTAAGCATGTACCTTTTTGAGGTTTCTGGGGGAGAAGAATCCCTTGGTTGTGGGTAGCCAGATGATCCAGTCGTCGATGTGCGAATCGAACCAGTTGATACCACCGCTCAAAGCATATACATTTTCTTTCCCCACCGAGAACGACAACCCCACGTCGTATGTGAAGCCGTGCTCGCTTTTCAGGTCGGGATTACCGCCCGGCAGAAAATAGAGGTCGTTCAGCGTGGGAAAACGGTAGTTCCGGGAGATGGATGCTTTCGCCACGATATTGCCTTTTTTCGACAGTACCCCGTCGATGAAGAAAGCCGGGATAACCGGGGCCCATTCCGTACCGAACATATCCTCGCGAAGGACAAGCGAGGCGGCAAAACGATCGACAGGCCGCCATTTCGCAGAAACGGAACCGGAAAACTCGACACGTCCCTTGTCATACCCGACAACAGCCTTGTTACCTTCCTGCGAGATGATATTTTTGTCCGCGCTTTCCACCAAATGCTGGTGTACGGAAACACCGGCCGTGAACAGCCATTTCTCTGAAGGAGCATAATCCCCGTCCGCACTTCCGTAGAACGTGTTAATCTTACTGCGTGAGCGGGTCATCGAAGCCATTTCGCCGTTTCCCTTGTCCCGCTTGTAATCATAGGCCATCCATGTGTGTATATAGCCGCCTTTTACACCGACCTTCCATTTCTCCCGCACGCGATCCCACGAGAGGACGCCGCGAAACGTCTGCTCCCTTTGGCGGTTCTCGAAGTCCATGTCGTTCCCGTAATCCGTGCTGAGCATCGCCAGTTCCCGGTTGGAATTGATATACCAGGCGTTTAGCCCGAACTTGTCGCCTTCGCCCGTGTTATAATAAATTTCCTGCAAGACGTGCAGATCCTTATAAGCCCCGCTGCGGTTGCGTTCCGTCGGGTAATAGGAACCGATGATGTTCTTGTCCTCGTCATAGATGTTTTCCTTCTTGTCCCGGTTTCGGTATTTGTAGTCGTTGGGGGAAGAGGAATACACCACACGGGTGGAGGACTGCCAGTGTTTGTCACCGTAGGTCAGGCGGAGAAACTCGTCGAACGTGCTGAACGACCCCACTCCCTGCACGTACTGCAACCCGAACCCTTCATGGTTGGCCGGAGAAGTGGAGAGCCTGACCAGACCACCCAAGCCGCCGCCCGTTTCGTTTACCGATGACGTTCCGTGCAGCAGCGAGGCATCATCGATAAAGTAAGAAGGGATGGTGGAAAAATCCGTCATGCCCAGCATCGGGTTGTTAATGCGCATACCATTCCACGTCACTTGGGTATGCGAGGGAGAGGTACCCCGGAAAGCCACGGTGGATAACGTGGCGCGTCCGTAGTTCTTGACAAAAACGGATGAGTTGAATGTCAGCACATCGGCCATAGACAAGGCGATGTTCTCTTTCATGGCGATGGAATCGAAACGGGTTCGTTGCACGCCTATATCCTTCATAGGTCGTTTGCCCACCACCGTAACCTCCGGAATACGTAGTACCCTTTTGGTAATGCTGACGGAATTTTTCTGCTGGGCGGCAAGCAGAAAGGGCAGGCTTACCCCCACGAACAATAGAATAAGATGTCTTTTCATTTTTGTCCTCCTTCCTCGTTATTTCCAGCAGAAAGCTCCCGGAATGATTCCCACGTAAAATTCATCGATCAGCTTGCCTTGCGGCGAATAGCGATACACGATACCTTGTTGCTGGTAATCAATAGCGTCGGCCACATATACCTCCCCGTTGTTGGGATTGACCGTAAGGCCGTAGTATTTGGTGTCCCGAAACTCCAGAAAAGGCCGGACGGGAACACGGTCGGCTTCCACCGGCATTCGCCAAATATCGTTGTTGATCCAGTAAAGTGTATCCCGTGTACCGTTGAGCTGGACTTCCGAAGGCCAGTCGCCCAGCTTAAACTTGAACTGTTTCTCTACGGTGAAAGTCTCGGCGTCTATACGATAGAGAGACGGTGCCTCGTAACCGTATGGGCTGCCCTCGTAACCGCCATCCGTGATGGTCCACATCTTGTTGTATTTGTCCATGACCAGCGAAGTAGGTTGTATGCCGATGGTCAGTTCGTCCACGACCTTGTCCGTCTCCGTGTCGATTTTCAGGATGCGGTTCTGGTACGACCAGCAGTTCACATAGACGTACTTGCCGTATTGTACCATTTGTTCGGTGGAACCCGATTCCATGTCCATGTCTGGACATTCGATATAGCCGGTAATCTCGTATGTCTTGGGGTTGATGATGAAGATACGGTAGTCCCATATCTGCGTCACATAGGCTTTCTCATCCGACAGAAAATGGATATACCGGGGTGAGGTGAAACCTGTGATACGGCCCACTTCCTTGAAAGTATTGATGTCGATGGCGAAAATCACATGCGAGTTGTTCACCACGATCCAGCCTATACCGTCCCGGATAACCATAGACTGGGCCACATCGCCCAACTTGAACCCGTTGGCACGGTAAAACACTTCATTCTCCACTTCGCACGTGGCGGGATCGTAGTAGGAAAGCGTGGCATTGCTGTACTGGAAATTCCCCTCGTTGGTAATGAAAAGACCAGAGGCCGATACAGAGAAATCTTCCATCTCTCCGTAATCCCATTTCATGCAACTGCCGAAAACTGGCAGGCAGAAAAGAAAAAGGCAAATCCGTTGTATTGTTCTGCTCATTGTCATTCGGATAAAAAAGAGTACCCGAATCATTACGGGTACTCTGGTTAAGGTATAAGGTTTAATCCTGCTGCGTATATTGTTTGTCCTTCATATTTTGGAAGGTTGGGTTATACCCACATTTCGTCACGCTCCAACTTTCCCCCGTAATCATTCCGTTTTCTATAAACTTGCCGAAGAAAGTGTAGTCGGTAAATTTCGTCAAACCGTCAAAAACAACCCCATGCAAGGTCTCCAACTTCTCCATGGAAAGTGTTTCCTGAGAAAGAAAAGTCGCACTTTTTATCTGTAGCGTACCATCTATAGTCTGTAATTTATCACAAGTAATGCCTGTTGCTTTATTAACGAACAACCCTTCACCTCCTACGTGAAGCAATTCCGGAATATCCAGCGATTTACTTTGTAAAGATATTGCTAACGAACCCTCTCCCTCTTTATAATATACAGGAGAAGCTGAACAACAAACTTTGGATAGTAAGGGCAAGTTACAACTGGTAAAATTTCCAGATAAATAGAACTGTCCTCCCACTTCTTTCAAGACTGGCATTGTGATTGAAGCAAACATGGGTATTTGGATATATCCATATCCATCTATGATTTCCAAGTCGGGAAATTTGGCATTGCTTCGCATTTGGCCTGTCACATTTAGATTTCCATATACATGTTGAATTGTCGATATGGTATAATCGATATTGTTGGTGGTTGGCTTACAAGTGAAGTCTTTGATATTCTTGAACGTGATTTCAGGGAACTTATTATTCGTGAGACTGGTGATGACAAAATTTACATTTGACAAATCTTCGGCTGTTTCAATTTTGGAGAGCTGCACCTTGTTTATAATTTCAATCTGGGGCGCTGTTTCTCCGAAGGTTTCAAATCGGGCGTTCGGCAACAGCAGTGTTCCGCTCACATCTTCAAGATAATCCAGCGTGATGCTTCCAAGTGTGGTGATCTTGCTCCAGTCGGGAAGTTGTTTGAGTGCCGTGAAATTCTTTATCTTTATCTGTCCCTTTATCGTTGTCAGTTTGTCCATTCCACCGAAAGCCTGAAGCACGTCATTTCGTTGGGGAACAAAACTACCGGTAGGAGGAGCTTCCATATTGGCTTCCATAATAATACTTCCGTTTACTGTTTCGATTTCCGGAAGGTTGATGGTTTCCAACATCACGGGGACGGTATGGAAATCAAGGCCACCGGTCTCTTTCAGCTTAAGGAAGCTCATGGAAGTCAGCTTGGCAAGATTGTTTACGGACAAGACCCCTCCGACACTTGTCAGTTCCGGTATTTCCAAAGACGCAATCGAACCGGCTGCTGTGTTCTCTTCATTGAGTCCTTGAAGATTCAGATCCTGACCTACAGTAGTCAGAACCGGAAACTCAAAACTCTGTAACGACGACGCATTGAACATCACGCTTCCTTCAATAGTTGCCAGTTTCTCGAATAGGACATACGTCACTTGGTCGTTATATACCGATATGTCTCCGGAGAGCGTTTCCAATGCTTTCATGGAAATCATGTGAAGTTCCGTAGCTTTCGAGGCGACATCGGTCGAACCTACCTGTAAACCTCCGGCAGAAACGATATTATCCAACCCTGTCAAGTCTGCACCGTTGTAACTGTTACGAATGACAATGTTGCCAGTAACCTCTTTCAAAGATGCCAATGCAGATATGTCAGTGATTTTTTCTGCCTCTTCCGCATCAGAGCCGATAATCAGGT
Organism: Alistipes shahii WAL 8301; assembly: GCF_025145845.1. Classification (NCBI taxonomy): domain Bacteria; kingdom Pseudomonadati; phylum Bacteroidota; class Bacteroidia; order Bacteroidales; family Rikenellaceae; genus Alistipes; species Alistipes shahii. The sequence goes on from NZ_CP102253.1 coordinate 532,088, forward strand.
TCCCTTTGACAACGGTTGTTTTGGTTGCGGCAAAAGAAGCTACCTCCTCGGTGGTCTTCAACTCCACATCTCCGTCAGATTCTATCTCGCTTTTCACGACCTTATAGGTATATTCGCGGGCATCTCCGTTATAGGATGTCACCCGGAAGGTTCGTTCGTTATCCCAGTCCGTTACCGTTTCAGGATCAGGTATGATTGTTGCAGAAGTTGTGTACTTGAATTCCACTTCGGCGTTGTTCAGCGATACCGTATAGGGAACGGTTATTGTTACTGTATTGTCCGTAATGTCGGCCGTGTACGATTTCCCGTCCACGGTCATCACGACCGATGTGATGAAATTTTCATCTGCATCTTCAGGTATAATTTCATCGTTTTTGTCACACGCTCCCAAAAAGAACAAGGATAGGAGCATGGGAAGAAAATAAATTTTCATACTTGTAATTTTTATTATTTGGTTAGATCCTCAAAAGAAAATACCTCCGTAGAAACTTCGCCCAGCCAGCCGCTTTTGGCCAGAACACCGCATTGTATTTTGATAAAGTCAATATATTGCAGATTGGCTTCCGTTCCATCGGCATGGATGGCATTGGAAATTTTGAAACCGTTCCTTTGTCCGCTTCCATCCACCGTACTGCCGCCTTCTATCTGGTCGTTTCCGAAATTATCCACGTACCCCCAGTCATAACTCTGATTATCCCAATAACCGGTTTGAGAATCTTGGGTGTTGCGGGCGGCCAGACAAGTGCCTGTCAGGGTATAACTGTTTTCCGAAATCCAAGCCGGATAATAATAGTCTTGTGTATGATAAGCGGACAGATAGTCTACCCAGCCGTTTCTACCGTCGGAACTGATCCATTGGACATCCATTTTTTTGCCTTCCGGACGGTAATAGGTCACTTCAAAATTCTGTATTGTTTCTTCCTTGCCTGCTTCAGATCCTTTCAGTTCGTACCACTCGTCATCCGGCAATCCGTTTCCGTTTATATCTTGCATGACCCATACGATACCCGGTTCGGAACTGCCGTCAAAGGCGTTCCCCTGAACACAGAAATCATATTGGTTACCCGAATTGGGAATACTGTGGTCGAAGCCGACGATGATATAACCCCCGAAAGAACCTAAAGAGACGTGCAGTTTGTCTTTCAAACGCTGTGTTGCCCATGCGACAGCCGCTTCAGGGGATGTTTCGTTGCCGGTCATACCGCCTATCGTGCTCGTCTCGTTGATAAATTGGCCGGGAGCTGGGGTATATTCATAGACTTTATTCCAGAGCTTGGAACTTCCCGAAGCCCGGAAGCCGTCTTGTTCCTTTTTGTCCACACAAACGACTTTTACGGTGGCAGTGACAGCCGTTTTCCCTTTGTCGATATTCCTGCTTATTTTTTCCGTCGGTGTGTCTTCCGACACAGTACAGGAGACGGTGTATTCTCCGGGTGCGGACGGCGTGAACTTGAACATGCGTTCCACTTCTCCTTCCATGACCTGACCGTCCACACTCCACTCAAAACGGGGATTGTCGAAATACTCCAACAACGGACGCAGGAAAACAGGACGGTCGGCAAAAGTGTACCTGTCCGTGGATGTTTGCAGGTAAGACGGGGTCGGGAATTTGACAACGTAGGGCATCGTTTCCACGACCTCTACGCTTACGTCTTTCGTTGTTGTCCCATCTATATTGGAAGCGTTGATTGTCACCGTATAAACACCGAGTTCTTTTTCATTGAAAGTATAAGTATTCTCGGTGGAAACGATTTTTCCTTCCCGTACCCATTCGATTTTGAACCCTTCGACATCCGAATGCTGAATATCGGGAGTAAATGTGTAATCGGTATTCCGGACGACTTTTAGCCCCTGCGAAGGTAGTGCCAGTGAGATGACCGGAGGGGTGAGTTCTTTCACTTCTACTTTCAGTTCCTCTTCGGCATAGCCTTCCGCATTGTCTACTCTTAGTTTGACATAAAAATCCCCGCATTCATTCCATGTACGTTGAAGAGACGGACCCGAAGAAACCAGCGTACCGTCTATCGTCCAAGCAAAAAGAGCATCTTCAACATTCTGGTATGTCGGGGCGATAGTCAATTCGTGATCGACCTTGACAGTGTAAATACCGGTCTCGCTGTCAAGTTCTATTATAGGTTGTCCTCCTACTTCTTCGGTAATGACTTCATCCTTGTTGCAGGAGGTGAACAGCATACAGGCAGAAATAATAAAATAGTGAAAACGATGCATGATGTGTGGATTTTAGAAAAATAACAGGGATACCCCCGACAGAAGGGATATCCTTGTATTCTTTTTATTGTATGGTGATATCATCAATACAGATATAAGCCGGAGTATTCAAACCGTATGCTCCCGAATCCGAACCCTCGAAGTTGAATTTCACACTTTGCACCCCTTCGGCATTGATTTCCCAATAATCCCATGTCGTGATAGGATCAACCTGTTGTTGGCCGTTACGATAATCGGCTAAAAGACGTTTGTAAGTGCGGATCAGACCGCCATTCGCATCATAACATTCCAGATTCACTTGGAAATACCCTTTCATCTCTTTCAGAGGAGTCGCTACCCCCGTAGAACCGAACTGATTACCATAAGTAATGACACCATAAGTGTATGAGGTGTTGCAGATCCACAGGCCGACCAATTTCCGGGGAACATTGAAATAAAATTCTGGTTTAGCCATCCATGCCTGATTGTAAGCATCCACATATCCGTAAACGACACCGAAATTGGAACCGCTGTGCCCGGCTTCCTTATTCTGTCCTTCCGCTTCCACCGCAGTGTTATAGACAGAACATTGGTTTAGATAAGAATACCACCAGTCTCCGGTATTTCCCGACTGATTGGAGCGGATGTTCCAGTTGGAAAGTGCGATGCCGCCGCTGGAATACTCTGTGCTTCCACCTACAGTATTAAACATTGAAAGGAAGAGATATTCTTCCGGAGTATTGTCGTAAATGGTGGTTACTTGAGGATACCCTTGGTACGAATAAAGATTTTCTCCGGCCGAGGTAGGTCCTGCTAACATGCCGGGATCGAAATCATCGAAAGTGATAGTTAAAGTACCGTCCGGATTTGTCACAGCACGGGTTTGCGAAGTTCCGGAATCAACCGGGTCCATCAAAAAGTCATCGTCCGAACTACAGCCAGAGAACAAGGCGGTTGCGGTAAATAGACAGGCACCTGCCAGAAAGCGTAATTTTCTTTTCATAGGTCACTCATTTTAATGTAAAACATATTATTAACAAACACAAAAAATTCCCGTTCGTGCGGACTTACACGAACGGGAATATGTCTGTCTTCAAATATTGAATGGCCGATGAGCTATTCCTTATTTGATTACGACCCGTATATCCCGCAGGTGTAAATCTCATTCCGGTCATGGCAGGTCTTCTGACTCGTCCCGGTCATCGTGCCTTCCCGGTATTACACCAGTGGCAAAAGTTCGATGTCCGTTTTTGTGGACTCACAGCAGCGGGTACTGTCCCGGATTTTCACCGGGTTCCCTTTTCATTCGGAAGGCGTAAACCTCCCGAAACCATTTCCCGACTGCAAAATTATCTATATTACATATCAATTCCAAATAATTCATAATATTTATAATAAAACACACAAAGCATGACAACCGTACCGTTTTAATTAGAGCATTCAAGTTTACGACAAACGAAGACGGTAATTATCATACACAATATCCATAAACCAACAAAACAGCTTGCCATTTTCCATAACAATGCGTTCTGGAATAGATAACTGTTAGCTGCAATTATGCAAGCAAAAAAAGCAGACAGAATAATGACTATTAATATCATGCACCAGAAATTAATCCTATAAATTTATGGAAAACAAGTAAGGGAATGGAAGTTCCGTTGCCGCATGGATGCAGGTGAAGGACCTTCTCTTTTAACGTTGGATACGCCAATGCACGCCAACGGAAGACTCTGATATTATCTGTTTGGAAAGGATATAGGATGTGCGTTACTTTGTCGCATATTCAGAATCTTAAAAAGAATTTTAGTATGGAACTGACAATTATTGAAACAAGCGCGTATTAGGAGTTGAGAAAGCTGGTCAGCACGCTGGTCGTACAGATGGGCGACTTCCAGAAAAAGATTGCCCCGCCTGCGCCGGACAAGTGAATGGATGCGCAGGACGTATGTGATGGACTTATGCCCAAACACTTTCTGAAGAGTTTCCAGCAGCATCCCCTTGAGTATGGCCAGAACGGCAAATGCGTGGCGTCCGATGTGCGGGGTGACCTCGCCCCGGAGTTGCATTTCCTGCCTATGATTCCAAGACTGAGCCGCATGGCATTGTATTCACCTACCGGAAAGACACATTCGGGGAGTCTTTCTTTTCATCCGTACCCCTATATTTTTCAATCAGTTCGATAGCAATGGGCAATAATTTTACGACATACGCCACTCCCGTTTTTATACGGTTACCCATCAGCCATGTACCGCCGTCGGAGTCGGTATGGATATTATCGTATGTTATGGCTTTCAAGTCCACATAGGAAAGACCGGTGAAGCACATGAACAGGAACATGTCGCGCATGGCACGCTGGCGTTTGTATCTCGGTTCTATATGGATTATCCTTTGCAGTTCCTCTTCGGAAAGGAAAGAACGCCTCTTGTATTCGGGCATACACTCGAATGATGCGAACGGATGAACCCGTATCCAGCCTTTTTCCTGCGCGATATACATCAGCCACTTCAAGGTATTGACACGCCCGAAGACAGTGGAGTTTGCCAAAGCGCATGTACCGAGCATCCAGTTGTAGTAATCCTCGATGAATGATTTCTCAAGTTCTTCGATGACAATATCCTCTGCATTCTTCTTGCTTTTCATGAAAAGCAGGAGACTCTTGTAATCGGCAACCAGACCGCAGTAGGTGCTTTCGGCTTTCTCTATGCCGATTTTCTTTTTATACGGTTCCAGCTGTTCCCTGAAAAGGTTCATAAGGGTGTGGCATTCCTCTGAGAAGCCGACATAGCGGTTATAGACTTTCTTGGCTGTAACAAAACTGTCGTGGTCGCAGATGTACTGGTAGTGCCTGGTGATTTGCGCCTTGATATTGTCAAGCTCCTGATTGAGTGTACGGGCCTCCTCGGACTTGCCTTTGGCCCGGTTGGTTTTGACGTCCCACAAAGCGAGGGACACTTCTTTCTTACAACTGAAACCGGCTTGGGTTCCATTGATGGTGATACGGCCCATAATCGGTGTCTTTCCGTTTTTTACAGACTGTTTATTCTCAAAACACTTAGCTATACATGGTCTGCGATAAGCTAAGAGAGATTCCCCTTACACAAAAGCATGGCATCTCCTTGTCGTATCTCGCCTTTATACTTTTATGTATAGTAGTCTACCGGATCGAATGAACAAGACCTATCCCATACATAAACCAATTTAGACTGCTATGTTATTTTTGAGGAAGAAGATGGAATGAGACCAGATACCCTCTTTAAGGCTGACTGTAAGTCGATTAAATGTAGAAAAAGATTGCTTTTGTCACAAGTAAAGTGTATATTTGCATTGAAAGAATCGTTCTTTGACAGAGGCAAAAGAAAACAGAATATTGTAATTCGCTCGTTTCTAAATCGTTACCTGATATTAATTAAACAGAAATAACTGTTTAATTTTCAATTAGATAGAGATTGTATGATGTTTCGCCATGTGGATCGTCGGATTGAACGACAGACCGGCATGTCTGGCAACATGACGTAACGACATGTTCAGTGTTTTATAAGTGCCTTTAAGCGGAAAAACCTTCTCGCTTGTGCGATATGTATCCTTATAACGCTTGTAGAGCATTTCAGCGGCGGGAAGCAGTTTGACCCGGAACTGCGTACCTGTTTTCTGGCGCCTGTCGATAATCCAGCGCTCTCCGTTATCGTCCGTATGGATGTCCGCGTGGGTGAGTTTCACTACGTCCGCATGGCTCAGGCCCGTGAAGGCGCAGAAGACGAAGGCATCCCGGTTGATGCCTGTCCGATAGTTGGGGAGCCTGACATCCATGACAGCCTGCAATTCCGAAGCCGAGAGGTAGCGACGTTCCGAGTACTCCGGCCTGACGTAGAAACCTGCGAAAGGATCGGTGGGAATCCAGCCGTTCTTATACGCCGTGTAGGTCATCAGCTTCAGTTTCTTGATAGTCGAATGGATCGTCCCGGAACGCATCCCTTGTACCGAGGAGAGGTAGACTACAAACTTTTCGATGAAATCCCGCTTCAGCTCTTTGAAAGGAATATCTTTTACACGGTATTCGTATTCGAGGAAAGAGGCAAGCCGGTTACGGCGTTTGCGGTAATTGTCATAGCTCGAATAGGCGCGGTCTTTGCCCACACGTTTGAGGAACCCTGCAAGGTATTCGTCGAAGGTCTGCAACAGCAGGCGGCAGTCGTCGCCCATACCGAGGAAGGCGTTGCGGACTTTTTCGGCCGTAACATACGAATCACGGTCGCAGAGCCGCTGGTACTGCTTGCCGATATTGGTCTTGATATTTTCCAGTTTTTCATTGAGACGCTGAGCTTCGAGGCTCTTACCGGAAGCCTTGTTCGCCTTGGCATCCCAAAGGGTGGAGCGAACGGTGAGTTTGCAGCTGAACTGCGACATCGTACCATTAATCGTGATACGACCCATGACGGGAACCTGACCATGTTTTTCCGACTGCCTTTTCACGTAGAAAAAGACTTTGAAAGTGCTGCGTTGCATGATAACCTGAACTTTGTGGATTTGTTAAACGTTAAGTCAGGTTATTTGTTATGCGGAAATCCAACACAATAAGCTGAAAACAAGCACTTTAGTGTAAATCAAAGCATTTCGGGCAGGTAACGGATAAGTAACACAACTCACCGTTAATCCTGCCCGATTCTGCAATTTTATTGCTCGGAACAGATGCAGAACAGGGAATTAAATACCTGTAAACATGATATTTACTCTTTTCTGCATATTCGTTTACCTACAAATACCGAACCCGGCGGGTCCGCTGTTTTCAATTCGACCGAAGCCGTCCACGGATTGCCCCCCCCGAAAGTTCCGTCGTTTTTGATCAGCGAGGCATACATCGTAAAAACGGGACGAATGGAGCATACGTCATCCATTCGTCCCGTTCGGGGGGATGATTGCGGCGGATGCGCCGCAATCATCGAAAATTACAGCCGGCGCGAACCGTCGGAGATCACGACGTCGTAAACCTTCGGTTCGTGGCCGTATTTGGCGTTGAACTTCTCCTTGGCCGTGGCGATGAAGTTGTCGTAAAGTTCGTCCTTCACCAGGTTGATCGTGCAGCCGCCGAAGCCGCCGCCCATGATGCGCGAACCCGTCACGCCGCACTCCTCGGCGACCTCCGCCAGGAAGTCCAGCTCCTCGCACGACACTTCGTAGTCCTTCGACATGCCCCAGTGGGTCTCGTACATGCGCTTGCCGACCGTCTCGTAGTCGCCCTTTTCGAGCGCTTCGCATACGTCCAGAACGCGCTTCTCCTCGCCGATCACATAGCGGGCGCGCTTGTAGTCCTCCTCCGAAATCCGATCCTTGACGGCCTCGAGCTGCTCCATCGTGGCGCCGCGCAGGAACTCCTGCCCCAGCACTTTCGCAACGCGCTCGCAGGAAGCGCGGCGGTCGTTGTACGGAGAGCCTACCAGTTCGTGCTTCACGCGCGAATCCAGCAGAACCAACTTATAGCCCTTCGGGTCGAACGGGAAGTAGGCGTATTCCAGCGAACGGCAGTCCAGACGGATCAGGTTGCCCTTCTTGCCGAACACCGAGGCGAACTGGTCCATGATGCCGCAGTTCACGCCGCAGTAGTTGTGCTCGGTCGACTGACCGATCTTCGCCAGTTCGAACTTGTCGATACCGCAGTTATAGAGGTCGTTCAGCGCAAAGGCGTAGGTTGATTCCAGCGCTGCCGACGACGACATGCCGGCGCCCAGGGGCACGTCTCCGGCAAACACCGTGTCGAAACCGCCGATCTTGCCGCCGCGCTTCTGAATCTCGCGGCAGACGCCGAAGATGTAGCACGCCCAGCTCTCGGCCGGTTTGTCCGCCTCGTTCAGACCGAACTCCGAGCTTTCGCCCAGGTCGAGCGCATAAGCGCGCACCTTGTCCGTGCCGTTGAGCCGGATCGCCGCGACAATACCCTTATCGACCGCCCCCGGGAAGACGAAGCCCCCGTTGTAGTCCGTATGCTCGCCGATCAGGTTGATGCGGCCCGGAGAGGCGAACAGGATGGCTCCTTCGCCGTAAAGTTCATTGAATTTCTTGCTGACTTTTTCTTTCATGGCTCTTATTTTGTGGTTTTAAGTTTGAGTATCCGGATTCGGATTGCACGAAGATAGGAAAAAAATCCGTGACGCCCGGCATAATTTCGTTTCAATTAACAATAAAAATCGACCATTTCATGCCCGGAATCCCCGAAAACGGCTGCGGCGACATCCTTATGCAAACGAAAGTTTTGCCTTCCTTTCGACTTGTAAATCCGGAAATGTTTGCTACCTTTGTAATGGTTTCGTTTCAGAAGTCACCAACTAACATTTCAAACGATATGACAAAAAACCTCATTTTGGCCGCCGCCATGCTGTTAGCAGGAGGCGCCGTCGCAGCCCAACCCAAGGTAATCGCACACCGCGGTTACTGGACAGCCCCCGAATCGGCGCAGAACTCGATCGCTTCGTTCACGAAAGCCGACGCCATCGGTGTCTTCGGCTCGGAAATCGACGTATGGCTCACCGCCGACGACAAACTGATCGTCAACCACGACCGCATTTACAAAGGCACGGACGTCAACATGGAGAAAGCCACCGCCAAGGAGATCACGGCCATCGTGCTGCCCAACGGCGAGAACATCCCCACGTTCGACGCCTACCTGAAACTCGTCGCCTCGAAACCCGACACGCGCCTGATTCTCGAAATGAAGTCGCTTTCGGATTACAACCGCGAAGACCTCGCCGCCAAAAAGATCGTCAAGCAGCTCAAGAAATACGGCGTGCTGGACCAGACGGAGATCATCGCCTTCTCGATCAACGCCTGCATGGCATTCAAGAAGCTCATTCCCGACACCAAAATCTACTACCTCAACGGCGACCTGGCTCCCAAGAGCATCAAGAAACTGGGGCTGGCCGGCATCGACTACTCGATGAAGGTGCTCCGCAAAAACCCCGAATGGGTGAAGCAGGCGCACGATCTGGGTCTCGAAGTCAACGTCTGGACCGTGGATTCGGAGGAGGACATGAAGTATTTCATCGGGCTGGGCGTGGACTACATCACCACCGACTACCCCGAGCGGCTGCAAGCCCTGCTGAAATAACGACCGGCCGATTCGTCAGACAGCCGCTAAAGATATGTATAAAAAAGCGCTACTGATGCTGGGATTGCTGAGCCTCGGGCCAGGAGATGCGGTCATTGCACAAACAGACATTGTAAACATCCCGGAGGCGTTCTGGGAGTCGGGATTTGTTCTCAACGGTTGCAAAATCGAATTTCCCTGCAAACTTATCGACCTGATGCAGACCTCGAATTATAAAAGCGGCTCAGTCAACACCAAAATTCCTCCTACCGGCGAAAACGAATTTTGGGCCGTAACTTTAACCAACGGGAAGGGAGAGAGAATCGAGGCTACGCTATTCAACCCCACGGCGCAGGAACTCGATGAAGCCGACTGCCTTGTAAACAGCATCAGCATCGGACCGCGTTCCGATAATTGGCACAATATCTCGGACTTTGCCGTTTTCGGTTTAAAGAGTAAGACGGCCACGCGGGAAGAGGTCGTCCAGGCGATCGAGAAATATTGCGGCGCACCTGCATACGTCATCGAAACTCCGAATGCGGATTATTACCAATTTTATGATAAAAAGCCTACGGTAGCTAATCCGGCACATTGGACAAATATCAAAATAGAGATCACGATTTCCAAAATGAAAGACACGTATAATGAAAAAATGATAGGATTCGACTTCCAACATGCAGGTGACTTTTACCGTAAACCGGAACCGAAATGATAAACCGTGCCGAACCTCTATTTTTCGCTTAACCTGAAAGCGGCCGTGATGTTCACGGCCGCTTTTTTATGATTCCACGTTCGGGGAAGAATGGCATATCAGACATCCACCACCGTCACCTCGATGCCGCGTTCACGCAGACGCTCCAGATAGAGGGGCTGCACACCGCTGTCGGTGATGATTCGGTCGACAGCCTCCAGATCGCAGATCTTGCTGAACCCGCGGCGGCCGAATTTCGACGAGTCGGCCAGCACCACGACCTTCTGCGCGGCATTGATCATCGCATCGTTCAGCGAGGCTTCGAGCACGTTGGTCGTCGTCAGTCCGAACTCCGTGTCGATACCGTCCACGCCTACGAACAGTTTGCTGCAATTGAAATTGCGGAGCATCGCCTCGGCAAAGGGCCCCACGACCGACACCGAACTGCTGCGGGTGATGCCGCCCAGCTGGAGGACATCCACATCGGCGTGCTGCGAGAGGATCTGGGTCACGGGAACCGCAGCCGTGATGACCGTCAGGTGGCCGACGGGCTTGATCTCCCGGGCCAGGAAAGCCATCGTCGTTCCCGAAGCGATGATGATCGAATCGTCCTGCGAAATCAGCTCCGCAGCGGCCGCGCCGATGGCCCGCTTCTCGGCCACGTTCTTCTTCTCCTTTTCGTTGACATGACGGTCGCTGATATAGGGACTTATGAGGATGGCGCTGCCATGGGTGCGGTAGAGCTTCTTCTGCTGTTCGAGGTAGGACAGGTCCTTGCGGATGGTCACTTCCGAAACCTTGAAAAGTTCGGAGAGCTGTGTCACCGAAATCGAGCCGTTCTGCTGCAACAGCGACAAAATACGGCTGTGCCGTTCCGGAAGGCTCAAAAGTGGTTCTTCACCTGGTTTGTTCATGCGCAATTAAAATTTTAAAGTTTTGAGAGACTAATATACGAAAAATATTCGAAACACGAACATTCCGCCGCGATTATTTTCCCTCCCGCAAGAAATTGCATGCCCGATCAGAATATTTCAAATTAAAAGGTTTTTTATTTTGAAATCGCCGAAATGATTTGTACTTTTGTTCCGAAACGAAATCAATCATCAAACCGATATTTATGGAAAGAGCATCACAAATCAAAAAGTTGTCCGACAAGGGCAAAATCTGGGACATGGTAGTCGTAGGCGGCGGTGCGACCGGACTCGGCGTCGCGGTGGATGCAGCCACGCGCGGCATGAGCGTAGCCTGCCTGGAGAAGACCGACTTTGCGAAATGTACGTCGAGCCGTTCGACCAAACTCGTGCACGGCGGCGTGCGCTACCTGCAAAAGGGCGACGTGATGCTGGTGCTTGAAGCGTTGCGCGAGCGCGGCCGCATGAAGGCCAACGCCCCGCATCTGGTGAAGGACCAGGCGTTCGTCATTTCGAACTACCGCTACTGGGACAATTTCCTTTACTTCTGCGGCCTGACCTTCTACGATCTGCTCTCGTTCGGCTTCGGCTACGGACGTTCGAAGTACATCTCCGCCAAGAAAGTGATGAAATACATCCCCACCTCGGTCGAAAAGGGGCTGAAGGGCGGCGTGGTCTACCACGACGGACAGTTCGACGACTCGCGCATGGCCATCAACCTCGCCCAGACCTGCGTCGAGAACGGCGGCACGGTCGTCAACGAGGCCACCGTGACGGGCATCCTGCACAATGAGGCGGGCAAGGTCGCCGGCGTGAAGTTCGTCGACAACACCACCGGCGAGGAGTATTCGATCAAGGCGCGCAGCGTCGTGAACGCCGCCGGCTGCTTCGTCGACGACATCATGCACATGGACAGCCCCGAACACCGCAAGATGGTCACCCCGAGCCAGGGCGTGCACCTCGTGCTGGACATGAAATTCCTGCAGAGCGACTATGCGATCATGGTTCCCAAGACCTCGGACGGCCGCGTGCTGTTCGCCGTGCCCTGGCACGACAAGGTCGTGGTCGGAACGACCGACATCGTGCGCCCCACCCCGGAGGAGGAGCCGCGTCCGCTGAAGGAGGAGATCGACTTCATCCTCGGCACCGCGGGACTCTACATGAACCCGGCGCCCACCTACAAGGACATCCTCTCGGTATTCGCGGGTCAGCGTCCGCTGGCGGCGCCCAAGAAGGAGGGCAAGAACACGAAGGAGATTTCGCGCAGCCACAAGGTCATCACCTCGGACAACGGTCTGGTGACGATCACCGGCGGCAAGTGGACCTCCTACCGCCTGATGGCCGAGGACACGGTGGACAAGGCCATCGAAGTAGCGGGACTTCCCCGGCGCAAGTGCGTGACCAAGAAATTCCACATCCACGGCTACCGCAAGAATCCCAACCTCGCCGACCATATGTACGTTTACGGTTCGGACGAGCCGAAGATCCTGAATCTGATCAAGGAAAACCCGGCGCTGGGCGAAAAGCTCTCTCCGAAGTTCGGCTACACGCTTGCCGAGGTGGTTTGGGCCGTGCGCGAGGAGATGGCCCTCACGGTCGAGGACGTGCTGGCGCGCCGCGTGCGGCTGCTGTTCGTCGACGCCCGCGAGGCGATGGCCGCCGCCCCGAAGGTCGCCGAAACGATGGCCCGCGAACTGGGCCGCGACCAGGCATGGATCGATGCGCAGGTCGAAAGTTTCACGAAGATGGCGAAAAATTATATCTTTGAAGCTTAAACGGACTTTAACCCAAGCTTAAAATGTTCAATTTTTTTAATCCTCCGGCTCCCAAACCGAGGCTCTCCCAGGACAAAATCCCGGCCAAATACGCGCAGATGCGTCTGCGCGTATTTTTGGGTGCGTTTCTGGGATACGCAGCCTACTATCTGGTGCGCAAGAATCTTTCGCTCGCAGCGCCAGGCATGATCGAGTCGGGACTCCTCGACAAGGCCAGCGTAGGACTCGCGGGTTCGGCGATCTCGATCGCCTATGCCTTCAGCAAGTTCATCATGGGCAGCCTTTCCGACCGTTCCGACGCACGCAAGTTCCTTGTCGTAGGACTTATTCTCTCATCGTTGCTGATGATTTGCACGGGACTGATCCCTTACAGCCACACAAATCCCGGCATCAACGTAGGCATTATCTTCGGTCTGATGCTGCTGGTGGGCTGGCTTTCGGGCATGGGATGGCCTCCCTGCGGGCGTATCATGGCCCACTGGTTCTCCCAGAACGAACGCAGTTTCAAAATGTCGGTATGGAATACGTCGCACACGATCGGCAGTGGCTCGCTGGGACTGCTCGTAACCGCCGGAATCGCCATCTTCGCCATGCTGGGATGGGGCGACACGTGGCGTGCAGCCTTCATCTTCCCGAGTTGCGTGGCGCTTCTTCTGGCCGTTTTCTGTTGGTGGGCGCTGCGCGACACGCCCCAGGCCTGCGGGCTGCCTCCCATCGACGAATACCGCAACGATTACTCGGCGGTAAAGGCCGCCAAGGGAGAAGAACAGAAAATCCCCTTCAAAAAACTCTTCGTCGACTACATTTTCAAGAACAAGATTCTCTGGCTCATCGCCCTGGCCAACGCTTTCGTCTATCTGGTGCGTTACGGCATTAGCGACTGGGCGCCGGTCTACCTGCAGGAGATGAATATCATGGATGCCTCGCAGAGCAACCTGGCCTTCTCGCTGCACAACTACGCGGGCGTCCCCGGAACGATCATCTGCGGATGGATCTCGGCCAAATTCTTCAAGGGACGCTGCGCCCCGGCCAACGTGATCTACATGGTGTTGGTGCTGATCGGCATTCTGGTCTATTGGAAAGCCGCTCCCATTGCCCAGTCGCTGGCTGAAATCTTCGGCGGCGACCCTGCCGCCATCGGCCGCACGGTCGTCTACACGGCGCTCTGCGAAATCGGGTTCTGCATCTACGGTCCCGTGGCGCTGATCGGCATTCAGGCGCTGAACCTCGTGCCGAAGAATGCAGCCGGAACGGCCGCAGGATTCGTCGGGTTGTTCGGCTACCTGTTCGGCGACGCCGTGCTGGCGAAAATCGTCATGGGTTCGGTCGCCAACGACAACTCGCTGGGATGGAACGCCACCTTCTGGATGTTCATTGTCGCCAGCCTGCTTGCCACGGCATTCTGCGCCACAACCTGGAAACGCGAGAAACAGGCTCTCTCCCGATAGAAAATTCCCGCTAACGAATCGTGAAAGCCCTTAACTCCCGGTTAAGGGCTTTTTCACGCCCTCCGACCAGACGGTCGACCAAGGCATGGAAACGGGGCGAATGGTCGTGGTGAACCGTGTGGCAGAGTTCGTGGACGATCACATAGTCGCGCAGGTGCTCCGGAAGAGTCATCAGAAAGAGGCTCAACGAGATGTGGTTGCTCCCCGAGCAACTCCCCCACTTCGTGCGCGAGGCGCGGATCGAAAGTTTTTCGTACTTCAGGCCCGTCGCCTCCGACAGCCGCCCGATGCGGCCCGGCAGGTCGGCTTTCGCCGCACGGCGCAGCTCCTCGATACGGGCTTTCCGCTCCTCGGGCGGCAACTGCGAAGGTAGGGATGCCCGCTTGCGGGCGAGCCGTTCGCGCGCCGCCCCGATCCATTCCGCTTTTTGCTCCAGAAAATCCAAAGCCCGTTTTTGCGGCACCCCGCAGGGGAACGAAAGCCGCACGGCGCCCGTGGCGCGCACCGAAATCGAAATGCGGCGGGCGCGCACGGTCTGCGAGAGGGTCACCTCGCCCAGCCGGGGATGCACATAGAGGGAGGTCATCGCATCAGCACAGCATTGATCGCCATTCCCTGTATTACAACGGCAGAATCCGTACGTTCCAACTTAATATTTTCGAACAGAATCCGGCAACGGTCATCGCGGTAATCCAACAGCCGCAGCAACTGCTCCGGCGCAGGCTCGCACGCTTCGGCCGGATCGAATCCACTCCTTTCCAGCTGGCGTTCCAGCAAATCCCGACAGGAAATCCGGTACACGGCACACTCCTCCCCCAAAAACAGACGAAGCGTATCGTTGCTGACATCATAACTATGATCGTTGTACCAGTTCCGGAGATTCGTATAATAATGCGGATATTCCGCATTTACCTCGAACCGGACATTAACGGGCGCCTCCAGTTCAATAATATTGGTATCGACACATGTATCGACACAGCTCCAATCATAGCCCCACCTCACGTAATCGCGCATCGCTTCGGGGAAAATCGCGGCCAGATCGTCGAGGTCCTTCACGCCGAAACGGGCGAAAGCCGCGCTGTCGCGGCGGATATAGTCGAGCGACTCGTAGAGTTTCCGGTACTCCTTCTTATAAACGGTATCGGCCAGCGGCATCGGCGTCAGCAGCAGCCGTCCGTCCCCGCCGAGGCGTCCGAGCCGCTCCGCCACCCGCTCCGCGCGCTGCGTCTGCGACTGCACGGCGATACGCTCCGGCTCGAGGAAGGGAACGTAAGCCAGCGCGGCGAAGCTCACCCATGCCGCAAGACACACCCACAGGTAACGGCCCGTACGCTGCGAAAGGAACAACAGCACGCAGAGGGTCATCAGACCGCCGCACACCACGAGGTAGACGCGCGGTTCGGTCAGGCCGTATTCGTTCGTGCGGCGTACCACGCCGATCCAGAACAGCGTCAGCACGGGCAGCGACACAAGGCTGAAACGGTCGAAAAACCAGTCGTAAATCCGTTTTTCAAGCAGCCGCCCCAGCGCCTTCACGGCCAGCGCCGTCATCGTGAACCCGAAGACCAGATAGGCCACGCCGCCCTCGGGCAGCGTCCACGTGACGAGGATTTTGGCCATGTAGAGGTAGAGGATTGCGGCGTAGATCAGCAGCGCGGGGGTCACGATGTAGTTCAGCAGCATTTCGAGGATGCGGCTGCCGCGCAGTTCGGCGTCCCGCCAGCGGTCGGCCATCATCAGGAACAGCAGCGGCACGGCCAGCGTCTCGCAGATCGTCACGGCCCACACCGCGACGTGTTCGATCCACGCTCCGTCGAGGCCGAAGATATAGGTCGCCGAATAGAGTATCGCATAGAACAGCCCCAGCGCGACATTGGCGAACAGCAGGGCCAGCGCACCCGAGCGCAGCCAGACGAGCGCGCCGTTGACGAACCGGTCGTTGCGCACGGCCCGCAGGCTCAACAGCAACAGCAGCGGCGCCAGTATGCCGAGCGAAATGCGGAAAGACGCGCTTTCGATCCAGTCGCCGAGACCGCTCCAAAGCGTCAGCGGCACGATCGGCGCCCACACGACCCAATAGACTTTCCGCCACGGTCCGCGCCCCGCCAGGTTGTTGACGGCAAGCGCCAGAGCGAAGAACAGCGGCACGAGGCCAAGTCTATTAAACAATTCCTCCTCGCTCCAGTCGAGTTCGTAGGTGAGCAGGCACCGGATGCAGGCGTAGAGCGCCAGGAGCGTTTCGACCGGGTACGACCGCACGACCCGCACGGCCCCTTCGCGGAGCCAGCGCAGGCAGTATTCGAGTTTGGCTTTCACAGAATTATGATTTTGATTATCGGCTTTGCATATTCGTTCGTCATGGCGAGGCATCGTCAGATGCCGCGGCCATCTGCGGAGAGTGTCGTAACGCCGCAAGGATTGCCGCGTCGCTGCGCTCCCCGCAATGGCGGGACTCCGTCTCCTCCTTTCAGTTCTCCGGCCCGATGCGCTGGCGCACGACCTCGAACAGCATCACGGCCGCCGCGGCCGAGACGTTGAGCGACTCGATGTGACCGATCAGCGGAATGGCCAGCTGTTCGTCGCAGAGCTTGAGCACCTCTTTCGAGATGCCCGTATCCTCGGCGCCCATCACGATCACCGTAGGACGGCGGAAATCGGCATCGTAGAGCAGTTTGCGGCTCTTCTCCGTGGCGGCCACGACCTGAAAGCCCTCCGCCTGCAATGCCTTGAGCGTATTGCGGACCGAGCCGACGCGGCACACCGGAATCGTCGTCAGCGCACCGGCCGACGAGCGGATCGCCTCGGCGTTCACGGGCGCCGAGTTCTTCAGCGGCGTGATCAGCCCGTGCGCCCCGGCGCACTCGGCCGAGCGGGCGATGGCCCCGAAATTCCGCACGTCGGTCACCCCGTCGAACAACACCACGAGCGGCGTCTCGTCTTCGGGCACGCGTTCCAGAATGTCGGTCAGCTGCACATACTCGATGGCCGCGGTCTGCGCCACGACGCCCTGGTGGTTGCCGCGCGTCAGGCGGTTGAGCTTCTCGACCGGAACCTCCTGATAATGCAGACGGTGGCGCATGCAAAGATCTTTCAGCTCCTGCATCAGCTGCCCTTCGGCGCCCTTGCGGATGTAGAGTTTCTCGATCTGCTTTCCGGCCTCGATCGCTTCGGCCACGGGACGAATCCCGAAAATAAGGTTGCTATCCATAGTTAGGTATATTTGCTTTGTTCGTTCTTCGCCATTCCCGATTTCCGATTATCGCGGAGCATATTTTGAGTTTCGCGAGTCAGGCAAGGCAGGAGCATACTCCACGTATGTGACTGTCTCGACCGGCGAGGGAAGTTCGAAAGGTGCCCGAGAGAATTGGGAATCACTCGTTTTCGATGATTTCCAGTTCATACGACGCCTTCTCCCACTCGTGCATCTGGTGGTCGTAACGGGTTTTCAGTTCGTTGTAAGCCTTGTAGTCGGCCTCGTTGTATTCGGTCGCGGCGGCGAACCGCGCATCGTACTCCGCGATCCGCTTCTCGATGTCGGCCAGCTCCGCCTCGATCGTCTCCACGACCTTTTTCGCTTTGCGCAGCTGCTTCTCCTGCTCCTTCCTCTGCTCGTAGGAGAGCTTTCCGGATACGGCCGGCTTCGGTTCGTCGCCTTTCGCAGGCATTTTGGCCGGAGCGTCGCGCCGCTCGATCTCCTGCAACGACTCCAGCTTGCGCTTTTCGAGGAAATAGTAGATGCCGCCCAGATACTCCTTCACCCCGCCGTCGCGGAACTCGTAGACCTTCTCGACCATGCCGTCGAGGAATTCGCGGTCGTGCGACACCACGACCACCGTGCCGTCGTACTTCATAATGGCGTTCTTGAGGATGTCCTTCGAGCGCATGTCCATGTGGTTCGTCGGCTCGTCCAGCACCAGCAGGTTGCGCGGTTCGAGCATCATGCGGGCCATCGCCAGACGCGCCCGCTCGCCGCCCGAGAGGACCTTGACCTTCTTGTCGATGTCCTCGCCGCGGAACAGGAACGCCCCCAGAATGTCGCGCAGGCGGGTCCGGATGTCGCCCACGGCCACACGGTCCAGCGTGTCGTAGACCGTGAAATCGCCGTCCATCAGATCGTCCTGATTCTGGGCGTAATAGCCGATATTGACGTTCGCCCCGAGGCGCACCGACCCTTCGGTGGGCGTCAGCTGGCCGATCAGCATGCGTGCGAGGGTCGTCTTGCCCTCGCCGTTGCGGCCTACCAACGCAATCCTGTCGCCCTTCTCGATGACGAAATTCGCGCCGCTGAAGACATGTTTCTCGCCGAACGACATGCCGGCCTCGCTGATCTCCGCGACGATCTGCCCCGAGCGGGGCGCGGGCGGGAACTTGATGTTGAGCGTGGCGAGGTCCTCTTCCTCGATCTCGAGACGGTCCAGCCGCTCCAGCTGCTTGATGCGCGACTGCACCTGGTTCGACTTGGTGGGTTTGTAACGGAATTTCTCGATGAACTCCTCGGTCTTCTCGATCATCCGCTGCTGGTTCTCGTAGGCCGCCATCTGCTGCGCCCGCCGCTCGGCGCGCAGGACGACGTATTTCGAATAGGAGACCTTGTAATCGGTGATCTTGCCCAGCGACAGTTCGACCGTGCGGTTGGTGACGTTGTCCAGAAAGGCGCGGTCGTGCGAAATGAGCAGCACCGCGCCGTTGTAATTCCGGAGATACTCTTCGAGCCACTGAATCGACTCGATGTCGAGATGGTTCGTCGGTTCGTCCAGCAGGAAGATCGAGGGCCGCCTGAGCAGCAGTTTCGCCAGCTCGATACGCATGCGCCAGCCGCCCGAGAACTCGCTCGTGGCGCGCCCGAAATCCGACCGTTTGAACCCGAGGCCCAGCAGCGTCTTCTCGATGTCCGCGTCGCGGGTCTCGCCGCCGAGGATATGATAGTGGTCCTGCGCGTCGTTCAGACGGTGCAGGAGCTGTTCGTATTCGGAGCTTTCGTAGTCGGTGCGCTCGGCGATCTCGCGCGTCAGGGCCTCGATCTCGGCCTCGAGCCGCAACACCTCCTCGAAGGCCTTGGCGGTCTCCTCCGCGAGCGTCGTGGTGTCCGCCACGCGCATCGTCTGCGGCAGGTATCCGATCGTGCAGTCGCCGTTGAGCGTCACGGCGCCCGACGTGGGCTGCTGTTCGCCCGTGATGATGCGCAGGAGCGTGGTTTTGCCCGCTCCGTTCTTGCCCACCAGTCCGATGCGGTCCTTCGGGTTGATCAGGAACGAAATATTGTCGAAAAGGGTCCAGCCCCCATAACTGACGGTAAGGTTGTCTAATGAAATCATGGCGAATCTAAAAACACCGCAAAGTTAGCGATTTAATCCGACATATCGTATCTTTACGGTCCCGAAACAGAATCCCGGAGATGGAAAAACTGGAACGATACCTGCAATTCATGCGCGAAGCCGAACGGCTGAAAAACGTCCTGCGCTCGGCCCGCACCTCGACCGGACGGCACGAAAGCACCGCCGAACACACGTGGCGGCTGGCCCTGCTGGCCCTCGTCCTTGCGGACGAAAAACCGGAACTCGACCTGCCTCGGGTCCTTGCGATGTGCCTGGTCCACGACCTCGGGGAGGCTTACGAAGGCGACATCCCGGCCGTTGCGCAGTGCGACCCCGCCTCCAAGGCCGCGGCGGAACTTGCGGCCATGGAGCGGCTCACGCCCCTGCTGCCCGCAGAAGCCGCAGCACGCATCCGGACGCTCTGGGAGGAGTACGAAGCCTGCGCCACGCCCGAAGCGCGCTGGGTCAAGGCGCTCGACAAGGCCGAGACCATCCTCCAGCACAATCAGGGAGCCAATCCCGCCGATTTCGATTACGAATTCAACCTGACCTACGGCGCGGAGTGGTTCCGCGACGATGCGCTCCTGCGCCGACTGCGCCGACTGCTCGACGCCGAGACGGCCCGGCACGCCGGACGCTGATGGAGTGTTTTTTCCGAAATGAAATCCCCTGCGCTCTTCCGGACGGACCCTCCGGTCAGGCGTTGAGCATCTTCACGACCTCGGCCTGCGGATCTTCGGCTCCGAAAACGCTGCTGCCGGCCACCAGCACGTCGGCGCCCGCCCCGTAAACCGCTCCGGCGTTGCGGGCCGAGATGCCTCCGTCGACCTCGATGATCGTTTCGAGACCCATCTCCCGGGCCATCGCCCGCAGCTGCGCGATCTTCTCCAGCGACCCCGGGATGAACGACTGTCCGCCGAATCCCGGCTCGACGCTCATCACCAGCACCAGGTCCACCAGCGGCAGCACCTCGCGCAGCGCCTCCACCGGCGTCGCCGGCTTGATCGACACGCCCGCTTTGGCTCCGGCCCGGCGGATCAGCGCGACGCACCCCGCGGGGTCGTCCGTCGCTTCGAGGTGGAAGGTCACCAGATCGGCCCCCGCCTCGGCGAAGCGCGCGACGTATTTTTCCGGGCTGACGATCATCAGGTGCACGTCGAGAAATTTCGCCGTCGCCTTGCGGATGGCTTTCAGCACGGGAAACCCGAATGAAATGTTAGGGACGAAAACGCCGTCCATCACGTCGATATGGACCCATTCGGCCGCACTGGCGTCGACCATCCGGGTATCGCGCTCCAGATGGCCGAAGTCGGCCGAGAGCATCGAAGGGGCT
This sequence comes from Alistipes shahii WAL 8301, assembly GCF_025145845.1. Classification (NCBI taxonomy): domain Bacteria; kingdom Pseudomonadati; phylum Bacteroidota; class Bacteroidia; order Bacteroidales; family Rikenellaceae; genus Alistipes; species Alistipes shahii. The sequence goes on from NZ_CP102253.1 coordinate 552,844, forward strand.
ACTATACGTTGCATGAATCAAAGAGTTTGTCGGTCAAAGATACGAAAAATTCCACGGAAAATTCTACCTTTGTCAGTATGAACACCGCATTCATTCTTGCAATCATCGTGCTCGGCGCCCTCTCGGCGGCGCTCGGGGCCATGCTCGCCGCCGCCCGCCGCGAAGCCGGCCACCTGCGTGCCGACAAGACCGCCGCCGAGCAGGCCCGCCTGCAAGCCGAAGCGGACATCCGCGTGCAGATCGAAACGCGGCTGCGCACCGAAACCGAACTGGCCGCCCTGCGCGCCTCGTCCCAGACGGAAATCGCCGGCCTGAAACAAAAGAACGCCGAGGAGCGCGCCGCCGAGAAAGCCGAACGCGAACAGCTCGAAGAGCGTTTCCGCATGCAATTCAAAAACCTCGCGACGGAGATTCTGGGCGAGCAGTCGCAGCGGTTCAAGGAGACCAGCAGGGAGTCGATCGACATCCTGCTGAAACCGTTCAAGGAGAACATCGTCGACTTCCGCAAGCGCGTCGAGGAGATCTACACCACGCAGACCTCCCAGCGGGGCGAGCTGAAATCGGAACTCAAACGCCTGATGGAACTCAACCAGACGATCTCCACCGAGGCCCGGAACCTGACCGACGCCCTGAAAGGCAATTCGAAGGTGCAGGGCGACTGGGGCGAGATGCTGCTCGAAACGATCCTCGACAGTTCGGCCCTCTCGAAGGGCATCCACTACCAGACGCAGTACAACATCAAGGACGAGGAGGGGCGCAACCTGCGGCCCGACGTGGTGTTGCACCTGCCCGAGAAGAAGGACATCGTCATCGACTCGAAAGTCTCGCTCACGGCCTTCGTGGGTTACTCCTCGGCCGACACGGAGGAGGAGCGGCGGCGTTATCTCGCGGCGCACATCGCCTCGGTGCGGCAGCACGTCACCGAACTGGGCCGCAAGGAGTACCAGCGGCGGCTCAATTCGCCCGACTTCGTCATCATGTTCATCCCCAACGAACCGGCGTTCCTCGCGGCGTTGCAGAACGACACGGCCATCTGGTCCGACGCCTACGACAAAAAGGTGATCATCTCGTCGCCGACGAACCTTTTCGCCCTGCTCAAACTCGTCGCCGACCTCTGGAAATACAACGACCAGGACAAGAACACCAAGGAGATCGCCGCCTGCGGACTGAAGCTCTACGAACAGCTGGTGGCCTTCACCGCCTCGCTCGAAGGGGTCGGCACGGCGCTGGACAAGGCCCGCGACGCCTACGAAGACGCCCACAAACGCCTCTGCACGGGCAACGACAACATCATCCGCGTCGGCGAACGCCTGCGCAAAACCGCCCGCCTGCAAACCAAGCGGCAGCATGCCGCGCGCACGCTCGAAATCGCCGGCAGCGATACGGATTCGGACGACCGTTCCGAGGCCCCCGCCGCCCTGCCGGACAGCGGCGCATAGCCCCTCCGCAAAAAAAATCGCACCGCAGGCTCATCGTTTTGCCTGCGGGATGTGTCTATTCAGCAAACTAACCCCATAAACTTATGAAAAGAGCGACAATTCTTTTTACGGCCCTGTGGCTGACGCTGGGCGCAGCCGCGGCCGGGAATCCCAAGGCCGACCCGCGGGCCGTCGTCGAGGCGGGCAACGCACGCTTCACGGTCCTCACCCCGCAGCTGATCCGCATGGAGTGGAGCGAGGACGGCCGTTTCGAGGACCGCGCCACGCTGACCTTCGTCAACCGTGAGACGCCCGTGCCGGACTTCAAGGTCCGCGACACGAAATCCCGGCTGACGATCACCACCCCGGCCCTGACGCTGACCTACACCAAAGGCGGCAAGTTTTCGGACAAAAACCTGAAAGCCGTCTTCCGGCTCAACGGCCGCGAGGTCGTATGGACCCCCGGCACGGAGGACCCGCAGAACCTCATGGGCACGACCCGCACGCTCGACGGATGCGACGGCAGGAAGCTGGGGCGCGAACCGATGGAGCAGGGGCTTCTTTCGCGCGCAGGATGGTCGGTGGTCGACGACAGCGGCCGCCACGTGCTGACGCCCGACGGCTCCGCCTGGAAAGAGTGGGTCGAGGCGCGCCCCGCGGGCGACCGCCAGGACCTCTACCTCTTCGCCTACGGGCACGACTACAAGCAGGCGCTCGCCGATTTCCAGCTCGTCGCAGGCCGCGCGCCGCTGCCTCCGAAGTACACCTTCGGCTACTGGTGGAGCCGCTACTGGCAGTATTCGGACAACGAGTTCGTCGACCTGGTGCAGAAACTCAAGTCGGTCGACATTCCGATCGACGTGCTGATCGTCGACATGGACTGGCACGAGACCTGGGGCCTGCGCAAGAAAAACCCCGCCAAGGACGAGTACGGACAGCGCATCGGCTGGACCGGCTACACCTGGCAGAAGGAGCTGTTCCCCTCGCCCGCGAATTTCCTCCGATGGACCGAAAACGAGCAGCTGAAAGTAGCGCTCAACCTCCACCCCGCCTCGGGCATCCAACCCTACGAAGACGTTTACGAGCCGTTCACCCGGGAGTACGGATGGACCGAAAAAGGCAAGAGCGTGCCGTTCCATATCGACGAACAAAAATGGGCCGACGCCTACTTCAAGACCGTGCTGAACCCGATGGAGCGCCAGGGCGTCGATTTCTGGTGGCTCGACTGGCAGCAGTGGATGGAGTCGAAATTCACCCCGGGACTTTCGAACACCTTCTGGCTCAACTACACCTTCTTCCACCACGCCGAGCAGCAGAACCCCGCGCTGCGGCCCTTCATCTACCACCGCTGGGGCGGTCTCGGATCGCACCGCTATCCGCTGGCATTCTCGGGCGACACCTACGCCAAGTGGGAGACGCTGGCCTTCCTGCCCTATTTCACGGCCACCTCGTCCAACGTCAACTACGGCTACTGGGGGCACGACATCGGTGGCCACATGTTCAAGAAGGAGACGAAAGCCACCGATCCCGAACTTTACACCCGCTGGCTGCAATACGGCGTCTTCACCCCGATCTTCAAGACCCACTCGACCAAGGACCCGCGCATCGAGCGTTACCTCTGGTTCTTCCCCGACCACCTGTTCGTCATGCGCGACGCCATCCGCCTGCGCTATACGCTGGCGCCCTACGTCTACAACGCCGCCCGCGAGAACTACGACACCGGCGTCGGCATGTGCCGTCCGATGTACTACGACCATCCCGAACGGGACGAGGCCTACAACGTCCCCGAGCAGTTCATGTTCGGCAATGACATCCTCGCCACGGCCGTCGTGGAGCCGGTCGACAGCGTCACGGGGCTGGCCGCGCGCCGGATCTGGTTCCCCGAGGGCCGGTGGTACGACTGCGCCACGGGGGCCATGTACGAGGGCGGACGCACCGAGGAGCTGCACTACACCCTCTCGGAAAATCCCTGGTACGCGCGGGCCGGAGCCATCCTCCCGATGAACCCACAGACGGTGAAAAACCTCCAGCAGCCCTGCGACACGCTGGTGCTGACCTTCATCCCCGGGGCCGACGGCGAGCTTGTCCACTACGAGGACGACGGCGTCAGCCAGCAGTACGCCACGGCCTACGCCACCACGAAGGTCGCCAAGAAGCAGGAGGGCAACACCCTGCGCGCCGTCGTCGCGCCCCGCGAAGGCACCTACGCCGGCGCTCCCGACAGCCGCAGCTACGAAATGCGCTTCCCGGCGACCTTCCCGCCCAAAACGGTGCAGGTAAACGGCCGCGAAATCCCCTACGCCCGCTTCCCGAAAGCCGGACAGTGGACCTACGACGCCTATACGCTCGCCCCGGTCGTCTACACGGACGCCGCGCCCTGCGACCGTCCGCTGGAGGTCGTGCTGACCTTCGACGACCACGCCGCGGCGCACCAGGCCGACCTCTACGGCAAAAGCGGAGTCTTCAAACGCTGCATCGACCTGACCGTCGAATTCAAGACCGAACAGGGCAAGACGGAACCCTACCTCATGCTGCCCAAGGAGTACCTCAACGTCTCGCAGTGCCCCAATTTCATTCTCGAAGACCCGGGTCGCATCGCCGGCTACCTGGCTGCCTACGAGAAGAACAAGGCCGCGCTGTTCGAGACCACGGACAAAATGACCATCATCGGTGAAAATTTCAAAAAACGACTGCGCGCGCAGATCGGCGGCGTGAAATAGCCGCCCGCTCTGAACGAAAAACCCCGCTGACATCAGCGGGGTTTTTATTTTGCTCCGACCCAGTTACGACCTCGTTTTCCAGCTTTTGCGCATCCGGCTTTCGATGCCCGGCGTAGCGTCGAGGGCCACCGTCTCCACGATGTCGTCCCACGATTCGGCGACCCAGCCGACACGCTCCCGGCAGCGTTTCAGGACCTCCACGGCCCAGACCTTCACGGCGACTTTCGCCTCCGGCGACACGGCCCATCCGGCGGCCGTTTCGGCGATCCGCTCCAGATCGCCGGGTTCGGGCGCATAACGTCCCAGCAGGTCGGCCATGATCTTCCCGAAATGACGCTGCGCGCTGGCGTTGGCGCACGCCGCGAAATCGACCCGGCAAAAGGATTCGGCACGGGGCATGAACGCCTCGGGGGCGTCGAAATAGATCCGTTCGAGCACATAGGCGCCGCGGAACAGCACCTTCTGCCGGACAGGTCCCGGCAGCTCCGGATGCGGCGCGGTCGCCACCTCGTACAACAGGTCCACAGCCCCGGCATCGCGCACCCTCCGGGCCGTCTCGTCGGCGAAATTGCCGTGGAACCGCTCCGACAGGAGCCGTATCAGGTCAGCCTCGGTCATACTGCCGGAAACCGCTCAAAACAACTTCTTGCGGGATGTCGTAACGACGAAATCCTTCAGATAGAACGGCTCGAAATAGGCGATGTCCTCCGTGCGGCCTTCGTCGAGGGCCTGCTGGGCGAGCCGGGCAAGCCCGCGGGCCGACGGGGTCACCTCCACGCACACCGCGTCGGAAAGGATGCCGGCGCATTTGCGCGCCCCGCTGCCGAAGATCACGAACGGACGCCCCTGACCGCGGAAGGCGGCGAAACTCCCGGCGTCGACCACCTCGGCCGAAACTTCGCTCTGCGGACGCCCTTCGGCGTCGAAAACCTGCGCATAGACCTCCATGCGCCGGGCGTCGACCATCGGACACAGCAAGGCGTTCGACCAGTCATCTACGGCGAGAATCCCCGCCTCGTAGTCCTCGCGGGCCACCTCGGCCAGCGCATCCAGCGACCCGACGGCCACCAGCGGCTTCTGCAACCCGTAACACAATCCCTTGGCGAACGACACGCCGATGCGCAGTCCCGTATACGATCCGGGGCCCTTACCCACAGCCACGGCGTCGAGTTCGTCGGGCGCAATGTCCGTCTCGCGCAGCAGTTCGTCGACGAACACGCCGACCTTGCGGGCGTGGTCGCGCCCCTCGTCGCTCTCGCGCAGCGACAGCAGTTCGCCGTCCTTGGCGATGCCCACGGAACAGATGTCCGTTCCGGTCTCAATAGCAAGTATTAAACTCATAAGTTATCCTATCGTTTTTTCGCCACCATCGGCGGTTGTCGCCGCCTTCGGCGTCGTTTGCAAATCTGCCCTCCCTCGGGAGGGACTCGTCGCGACGCAACCCGGATTATCCGCCGGAACGCAGACGCTATATCACCCCGAAATGCTCCAATGCGCGCCGGATTCCGTCGTCGTCGACCGAAGCCGTCACATAGTCCGCGGCGGCGAGCGCCTCGTCGCATGCGTTGCCCATCGCCACGCCCGCGCCTGCGGCCCGCAGCATCGCCACGTCGTTGCCGCCGTCGCCGAAAGCCATCGTCTCGCCGTTCGCAAAGCCGAAATGCGCGGCGAACTCGGCCATGCCCGTCGCCTTGTCGACACCCCAGACATTGACGTCCGCGAAAATCGGGCACCAGCGCGACGCCACGAGCGACGGCAGTTCGGCCATCACCCTCTTTTCGAGTTCGGGATCGAAATAAAAGCACATCTGGCAGCAGTCTCCCCGGTCGAAAAGCGCCCGCAGATCGACCTGTTCGGGGACCGGATGCGCCACCATCTCCGCCAGACGCACCACTTCGGGCGTCACGCGGTTGACGAAAACCCCGTCGTTCAACTCCAACCCGACCGGAAAATCCAGCTCCGCCGACAAGGCGAGCGACTTCTCGAAGTCGGCGCGCGGAATCGGATGCCGGGCCACGACGCGGCCGTCACGCATCAGGCAGTCGGCGCCGTTGAGCGCCGCCACGCCGTCGTAGGGAATCGCCTCCAGATCGGCCAGATCGGCCGCCGCGCGCCCCGTGGCAATGAACAGCTGCACGCCGCGCGCATGGGCCTCACGCAACGCATCGAGCGCCGAAGCGGGCACCCGGTGGGTCTTGAAGCTGATCAGCGTTCCGTCGACGTCCAAAAATATAGCCTTTATCATTACCGGTAGTTTTTCATCGCCTTGTCCATCTCGCGCCGGGCGTCGTTCTCCTTGAGGTATTCGCGCTTGTCGTACGACTTGCGGCCGCGGGCCAGCCCCACGACGACCTTCGCCAGGCCGCGCTCGTTCAGGAACAGCCGCAGGCCCACGATCGTCAGGCCCTTGTCCTGCGAAGCGCGCTGCAACTTGTCCAGTTCGCGGGCCGTGAGCAGCAGCTTGCGGTCGCGGCGCGGCACGTGGTTGTTGCACGTTCCCCAGGCGTATTCGGCGATGTTGACGCCGCGCACCCACAGTTCGCCCTTGTCGAAATAACAGAACGTATCGACCATCGAGGCCTTGCCGGCGCGGATGGACTTGATCTCCGTTCCGACGAGCACGATGCCCGCAACGTATTCTTCCAGAATCTCATAGTCGAACGTCGCGCGCTTGTTCCGGATATTTATCTTTTTCTGTTCACTCATAATACTCAAAAACGGCACACAAATTGCGATTTTAATTGCGGGGGTGGGAATCGGTCAAGGTAACTAATTCTTTTATCTTTGATATGTTTTACACATCTTTCTGTTTATTTTCTGTTTGCACACGGTATGCGCAGTGATGCGTGTACGACCCGAGACCCGCCCCCTTTTTCTTTAAAAATCCTTATCCCGAAGTCTCCCTTCAATGCGGCCCGTCAAATACGGGTTATAAAATCAATCGTTGTATCTTATTTGCAATCGTTACTTTGACCTGATTGTAGGCCGTAAGCCGCTGCACCACGTCGCGCATCTCCTCGTCGGAAATGTTCTCGTCGCCCAGCCGGCCCTGCAACTCCTTGATCAGCGCCTCGATCACCTTCGACTTGTAGAGCGTCACGGCCTTCGGAACCCCCACGGCCAGCATCTCGGCGTCGGTGTCGATGTGGATCTCCTTACGCCGCCACAGCTCGCTGGCCACATAGTTGTCGTCCGAGGTGAGGATGTCCACCGACATGTTGCACACCTCGGGGTCGATATGGTTCAGGAAGACGTGCGCCGGAACCTCCACCCCCGTCCCCAGCTGCGCCCACTGCTCGCGGTAGGCCGCCATGATCTTGTTGTAGACCGGATTGCGGAAGGCGATGTTGTCGTCGCTGAGCTCCGAGAAAATCACCTCCGCGACGTTGCACGCCACCATCGTCCGGCCCTCCTTGAAATCGAACGAGCAGTGCCCGTACTTGAGCAGGTATTTCACGATCTCGCGCTCCAGCGTCTCGAAACTGCTCCCCGCCTCGACCTGTTTGACGAACTCCACCCCGGGCTGCTGCGCCTCCCGCTGCCGGAGGGTCGTCTGACGGCGCAGGAACTCGTCGGTCTCGCGGTCGCCCGACGTGGTCATGCGCTTGCGCGCCACCTCCGAAATGAGTATCTGCTCGTCGATGTCCATGATCCGCGCGCACTCCTTGATGTAGACCGAGCGCTGAATCGGATCGGGAATCACCGACACCGACTGCACCATGTCGGCGATCAGCGCCGCTTTGCGGATCGGGTCGCCCTCGGCGTCCTGCAACAGCAGTTTGGCCTTGAACTCCAGGAAGTCCTGCTCGTTGGCGCGGATATACTCCTGCAACTCGGATGCCGTATGGCTGCGCGCGAACGAATCGGGGTCCTCCGGCTCGGGCAGCAGCACCACGCGCACGTTCATGCCCTCCTTCAAGATCATGTCGATACCGCGCAGCGAGGCGTGAATGCCCGCCGAATCGCCGTCGTAGATCACCGTGATATTCTTCGTAAAGCGGTTCAGCAGGCGTATCTGCTCCGTCGTAAGCGACGTGCCGGACGAAGACACGACGTTCTCGACCCCTGCCTGATGCATCGAAATCACATCGGTGTATCCTTCGACCATGATGGCGAAATCCTGCTGCTGAATGGCCTTCTTGGCGAAATAGAGACCGTAAAGTTCGCGTTTCTTGCTGTATATCTCGCTCTCGGGGGAGTTCTGGTACTTGGCCACCTGCTTGTCGGTGCGCAGCGTGCGGCCTCCGAACGCCACGATGCGCCCCGAAATGTTGTGCACGGGGAAGATCACACGGTCGCGGAAGCGGTCGTAGAGCGACCCGTCGCTCTCGCGTTGCAGCGAAAGCCCCGTCGAGACGAGAAACTCCTGTTTGTAACCCGCCGCCAGGGCGTCCTTCGACATCCGGTCGCCCTTCGCCGGACAGAATCCCAGTCCGAATTTCCGGATCGTGGCGTCGGTCATGCCGCGCTTCTGACGGAAATAGGCCAGGCCCACGCTCTGCCCTTCGGTCTCGCGGTGGAGGTAATTGGCGAAGTACTCCGCAGCCCAGCCGTTCAGGGCGAACATCGACTCGCGGTCGTCGTTGCGTCGCACCTCCTCCTCGGTCATCTCCTTCTCCTTGACCTCGATGCCGTAGCGCTTGGCCACCATCTTCAGCGCCTCGGGATAGGTGATGTTCTCGTGTTCCATCAGGAAGGTCACGGCGTTGCCGCCCTTGCCGCATCCGAAACACTTGTAGACGCCCTTCGAGGGCGACACGACGAACGACGGGGTTTTCTCGTTGTGGAACGGACAGCACGCCTGGTAGTTCACGCCCTTGCGTTTGAGCGTGACGTATTCGCCGATAATATCCACGATATTGGCGGCGGCGTAAATGCGGTCTACTGTTTCCCGGTCGATCATAGCCTACAAAGGTACGAATAATCGAATTAAGAATTAAAAATTAAGAATTAAAAATTATTCTCCGCCCGCCGTCTTCCATCCGATGTCCCCGCACTTCTTCGGCATGAGATTCGAACACGAGGAAATAATTCGCGACTTTTAATTCTTAATTTTTAATTCTTCACTACCTTTGCATCTATGGATTTCAAGTTAGTATCGGACTATGCCCCGATGGGCGACCAGCCGGAGGCGATCGGGCAGCTCGTCAGCTCGATCGAACACGGGTCCAAACACAACACGCTGCTGGGCGTGACGGGTTCGGGAAAGACTTTCACGGTGGCCAACGTCATCGCGCGGCTGAACCGTCCGACGCTGGTCCTGAGCCACAACAAGACCCTCGCGGCGCAGTTGTACGGGGAGTTCCGCAACTTCTTCCCGGAGAACGCCGTGGAATATTTCGTGTCGTATTACGACTACTACCAGCCGGAGGCCTACCTGCCTTCGACGGACACCTATATCGAGAAAGACCTCCAGATCAACGCCGAGATCGAGAAGATGCGCCTCGGCACGGTCGCCACGCTGCTGTCGGGCCGCCGCGACGTGATCGTCGTGTCGAGCGTCTCGTGCCTCTACGGCGCGGGCAACCCGGCGGACTTCCACGCCACGGCCATCAACATCAAGGTGGGGCAGGTCGTCAGCTACAAGCATTTCCTCTACAAGCTGGTCGAGGCGCTCTACACCCGCACCGAACGCGAGCTGGAGCCTGCGACGTTCCGCGTCAACGGCGACACGGTGGACATCATGGCGGCCTTCGGCGAGTTCGGCAACCAATGCTTCCGCGTGATGTTCTTCGACAACGAGGTGGAGGCCATCCAGTCGATCGACCCCGTCACGGGACAGCGCATCGCCTCGCTCGACAGCATCACGCTCTACGCCACGAACCTGTTCGTGACGACCAAAGAGCGCATCAACGCCGCCGTGCAGCAGATCTACCTCGACCTGGGCAAGCAGATCGAGTTCTTCGAACGCGCCGGGCGTCCGATGGAGGCGCAGCGCATCAAGCAGCGCGTGGAGTACGACCTCGAAATGATCAAGGAGCTGGGCTACTGCCCGGGCATCGAGAACTACTCGCGCTACTTCGACGGCCGCGCCGCCGGGACGCGCCCCTTCTGCCTGATCGACTATTTCCCGAAGGACTACCTGATGGTCGTGGACGAGAGCCACGTCACCCTGCCGCAGGTCCACGCCATGTTCGGCGGCGACCGCGCCCGCAAGGAGAACCTCGTGGAGTACGGCTTCCGCCTCCCGGCGGCCAAGGACAACCGCCCGTTGACCTTCTCGGAGTTCGAACAGTTGCAGGGCACGTCGATCTACGTGAGCGCCACGCCCGCGGACTACGAGCTGATGAAGAGCGAGGGCGTGATCGTCGAACAGCTGATCCGCCCCACGGGGCTGGTGGACCCGCCGCTGGAGGTGCGCGTGACGCTGAACCAGATCGACGACCTGATCGGGGAGATCGACAAGCGCGTGAAGAACGACGACAAGGTGCTCGTGACGACCATCACCAAACGCATGGCCGAGGAGCTTTCGAAATACTTCGACCGCGTGGGCGTACGCAACCGCTACATCCACTCGGACGTCGACACGCTGGAGCGCATCCAGATTCTCGAAGACCTGCGGGCCGGGATGTTCGACGTGCTGGTGGGCGTGAACCTGCTGCGCGAGGGACTCGACCTGCCGGAGGTGGCGCTCGTGGCGATCCTCGACGCCGACAAGGAGGGATTCCTGCGCAACGTCCGGTCGCTCACGCAGATCGCCGGACGCGCCGCGCGCCACTCGCAGGGCAACGTGATCCTCTACGCCGACACCTGCACCGACTCGATGCGCTACGCCATCGAGCAGAGCAACCGCCGCCGCGAGAAGCAGGTGCGCTACAACATGGAGCACGAAATGCTGCCGCGGCAGGCGCAGAAGAGCGGCTCGGGACAGAGCGCGCTGCTGGCGGGCCGCGTCGACACGTCGGAGGTCAACATGACGGCCTACCCCATCGCCGAAGACCACTACGCGGCGGCGGCCGACGTGCAGAAAAGCTACACGGCCAGCGAGAACATCGACGCGCTGATCGACAAGGCCCGCGAGGAGATGGAACGCGCGGCCAAATCGCTGAACTTCCTCGCCGCGGCGAAATTCCGCGACCGGATGTACGAACTCCAGAAACTGCGGGAGGAGAACCGGAATCAGAATTCACAATTCACAATTCACAATTCATAATCGGGCATTCTGCAAAAATCGGCCTGAAAGTCCGCTCCCGACGACACGAAAAGTCGTTCGGCTATGAATGGAATTCAGATTCTTGTCTATTCCGGTTTTTCCGCGTGGCGGAAGGTGAAATATTTGGCTGCGAGGAAACTGTAAACCGTCGTCAGCAGCGTCGTGACCATCTTCGCCGGCGTGGGCCACACGCCGCAGACTTCCACGAAGAACTTCAGCCCCGCATAGGTCAGCAGCACCGACCCCGCCACCGAAAGCAGGTAGCGCAGAAGCTGCGTCCCGGCCCCGATCGGCGACCGGCGGAACGCCACGTAACGGTTGAGCCAGAAGCCCACGAAGAAGGTGAACGGAAAGACGAGAATCATCGCCGCGATGTGCGGGGAGACGACCACGAATCCCAGGTCGACGTAGCGGTGCGCCACGATGAAATTGTAAAAGAGGAAATAGCAGACGGGATCGAACAGGATGTAGGTCACACCGCCGCAGACCGCGTAACGGAACACCTGCCGGGGCAGGACCGCGGCGACGGGCCGGATGTAAAACCAGTCGATCGCCCGGATTATCAACTCCGCAAGGGCCATCAGCGGGCGGTGTAGGTCCACATGTCGGGGAAACGCCCGTCCTGCACGCGGATGAACTGCGCACAGGCTCCGGCATCGTCCGACGAGAAGGGCGAAACCATGAATTTCCCTCCGAAACGATAAATCCGGCAACGGAGCGCCGACTCCCTGGCCTCGGTCTCCCGCACGGCGCGCCGGGCGTTCTCTTCAGTGCTGAAAACCCCCAGCACGACATAGTGGCGGCCCGAAAGCAACGCCGTCGGGACGTCCTGCTCCTGCGCCGGATGCGTTTCGGCGGTCTCCGGTTCCGGGGCTGCATCGGGAACGGAAGCCCCCGAAGCCGCGCCCCCCGCCTGCGCAGCGGACACCCCGGCCACAGACCGTTCCGTCGGAGGAGCCTCGACCAAAGCATCGGGCGCTTCGACGGTCCCGAAGCTGTCGGACGCAGCGGGAATCTCCGTCACGGCCGCCGCTTCCGGCGCCTCCGGATAGAGCAGCAGGAACTCCCGCCCGCCATAGACCGCCGCAATCCCGATTGCCGCGATGCCGACCCACAGCGGCCAGTCGAAACGACGCTGCACACGAACTCGCACGGGTTCGCGCCCCTGCGGATTCAGCCGGAGATCGAACGCCTCGTCGGGGATAAAATTCTTGAATTTCAGCTCTCCGACGCCCTCGACGGTCAGCAGGTCGACCCGGTGCACCCGGGCGATCCAGCGGTCGTAAACGGCCTGCGCCTCGGCTTCGGGATTTTCGTATCCGCCGGCCTCACGCATGACGCGGGCAATCTCGTCGACCAGCGACACGCCCCGCTGCTGCGAGGTGAAGGCCACCGTGCGGCTCGGCGGCAGTACGGTTCGCCGGTTGAGCCGCCTGGCTCCCTGCCGCTCGGTGTAGAGCGAGCCTACGCCGGGCAGAAAAATCTCCCCGCCGCCGGCCAGCAGGTTGCCGACAAGCCTGCCGATCTGCTCTTCCATCGGGTTCGCGTTCATTTTTTCTTCTTTTTAGGCGTTGCGGCCGGGGCTTTCGGCACCGGGGCCGGAACCGTTCCGGGCCGGGTCGCGCCCCGCCAGATCATATAGATTCCCAGCAGGATGAAGGGAATGCTGAGCCACTGGCCCATGTCCAAAGCCCAGCCCACTTCGAAAGGCTCCTGCTCGGTTTTGATGTACTCGATGAAAAAGCGCGTGAGGAACGTACCGATCAGGCCGATTCCGAACAGAATGCCCGGACGGCGGCGCGCAATATCCCTCCTGTAATAGAGCCAGCAAAGGATGCCGAAAGTCGCCAGGTAGCAGAGCGCCTCGTAAATCTGCGTCGGGTGCACCGCCGCAGGGGCGAACTCGGCCACCCACTTGTGCGAACGGACGAACTCGAAGCCCCACGGCAGGGTCGTCGCCTGGCCGAAAATCTCCGAGTTGAACAGGTTGCCCAACCGCACGATCGCACCGCCGATGCCCACCGGAATCATAATGCGGTCCAGCGACCAGATATAAGGCAGTTTGTTGCGGCGCGAGAAGAGCCACAACCCGATCAGCAGGCCTATGGCCGCGCCGTGGCTGGCCATTCCGCCGTCGCGGAATCCCGTGATGATGGTCCACGGCTTCGAAAGGTATTCCATCGTGTCGTAGAACAGACAGTGGCCGAGCCGCGCGCCGAGGATCGTGGCGAGTGTTCCGTAAATGAAAATCGACTCCGAGACCTTTGCGGGAAGTCCTTCGCGATTGACGAAGTTATCGAAGAATTTCGCGCCGATCAGAATGGCCAGCGCCCACATCAGCCCATAATAACGGATGTCGAGCGACCCGATGCTGAACAGCACCGGATCGAAATTCCAGACAACGGAAAGAGGTTGTAGAATCATTTATTTAAGTTGTTTCTTTATTATTCAGCCCCGATTCCTTTTCGGGCGGTCACAGTCGCCGTCTCCGGCGTCGCATTCGAATCTGCCACCCCGCCCCTCTTTCGGGGAGGGAGACGGCGTACGCCCCGCGCCTCTCGTCCGAAAGCCGTCTCTCAAACGACCCACGTAAAGGACTTGTCGCGACGCAACCGGAATTCAGACCGAAATGCTAACGGATCTTACTCCGGATTTCGTACATTCTATTTCATCTCCTGCAAATTCACCTTCTTCAGCGTGAAGGAGAACGTGCTGCCCACGCCGAGTTCGCTGCGGACCGTGATCCGTTCGCCGTGCGCTTCGACGATATGTTTGACGATGGCCAGCCCGAGTCCCGTGCCGCCCTGCTCCCGCGACCGCCCCTTGTCCGTACGGTAGAAGCGTTCGAACACACGCGGCAGGTCCTCCTTGGCAATACCCGAACCGTTATCCTCCACCTCGATCAGAATTTTATCCAGCATGTCGCGGAAACGGATGCGGGTCTGCCCGCCCTCCTTGCCGTAGCGGATCGAGTTGATGATCAGGTTGACGAACACCTGCCCGATGTAGTGTTTGTCAGCCAGCACCCAGAAGGGCGAAGGCAGGTTGTCGGTCCCCTTGACCGAAATCCGGATCTCCTTCCTGTCGGCCTCCATCTCGGCCTGCTCGGCGATCTCCTTGGCCAGCGCCACCACGTCGAATCGCTCCAGATTGAGCTTGTTCATGCTGCTTTCGAGTTTCGAAATGGTGTCGAGGTCGTTGACGATGTTGATCAGACGGTCGATGCTCTTCTCGGCGCGTTCGAGGTATTTGCGGTTGATCAGTTCGTCCTCCAGCCCTCCGTCCAGCAGCGTCGAAATATATCCCTGGATATTGAATATCGGGGTTTTCAGTTCGTGGGCCACGTTGCCCAGATATTGCTTGCGGAAGCACTCGGCCTCTTTCAGCCGGGCGATCTCCCGGTCGTTGGTGTCGGCCCAGGCCGTCAGCTCCTCGCCGATGTTCTCGACGCGCTTGTCCTTCAGTTCCGAGAAGATCTCGTTGGTGTGCACGTCGCGCGAAAGCACGATCGAATAGATCGGCTTGAGTTTGTAAGCCACGTACTTGCGGATGATGAACAGCGCCGCGAGCGCCACCACGACGAACACCCCGACCGACGTGCAGAGCGTGATCCACCATTCGATATGCTGTATAACCATACCCACGGCGACGATCGCCGTGGCGAGCAGGGCGATCCACAGCGACGCGCCCTCCTTTGTCTTGATGTGTACCATAGGCTTACTTCATGTAGTTTTGCATCAGCCGGGCGATGTATTTGCCGACGATGTCGAATTCGAGGTTCACGACCGAACCGACTTCGATGCGGCAAAAATTCGTGTGCTCGAAGGTGTAGGGAATGATCGCCACCCGGAAACTGCTCTCTTTCGAGTCGCAGACCGTGAGGCTCACGCCGTTGACCGTCACCGAACCTTTCTCGACCGTGCAGAGTCCGGCGCCCTGCGGCTCGTACTCGAAGGTGAAGTACCAGCTTCCGTCGGCATCCTCCTTCGCCGTGCAGACCGCCGTCTGGTCGACGTGCCCCTGCACGATGTGCCCGTCGAGCAGGGCATCGGGTTTCATCGACCGTTCGAGGTTGACCAGATCGCCTTCGCGCAGCAACCCGAGGTTGCTCCTGTCGAGCGTCTCCTTCATGGCCGTCACGGTGTAGGTGTCCTCCGTGATGTCCACAACTGTCAAACATACGCCGTTATGTGCTATGCTCTGGTCGATTTTCAACTCCTTGCAGAAATCCGCCCGGAGCGTGAAATCCTTGTTCTGACGGTCCGTGCGGATCGAAACCACTTCCGCCGTACGTTCCACGATGCCTGAAAACATACTCTTCAACTGTTTATGATCAATTTTCCCTTCACTTTGTAGACCGAGACTATATCGTTGACGTTCAAAACGATGTCATCGTAATTCTCCCGATCCCCGGCCACCAGGCGGACTTTGCCCTCCTCGTCGGCGGCCCGAACTATCCGCAAAGTTACAATTTTTCGGCAGACTATCACATATTCACCCCCGGGAATAATTGCATCGCGGTCCACGGCTTTCAGCAGCACGACCGTTCCGGGCGGCACGATGTTTCCCATCGCACGCCCCGTATAGCACATCGCCAGGTCGCACGCCCCCACCGGAGGCACGACGAGGTTGCTCTCGGCGTCGAGATGCTCCAGATGTGCGATGCCCTGTTCGACATCCACATTATAATAAGGTATCTGCGCGCCGCGTATCCGCTCCTCGGAGAACATCTGCCCCTCCCCCGTCAGCAGCCAGAGTTTGTCGACCTGGGGGAATTTGCTGACGATACGGTCGGCGACGTCCAGCGAAATGCCGTTGTTGCCCCGCTTTATCTGATAGAGGTTTTCGCCGCGCGCCAGGCCGATATATAGCGCAAAATAGTTGGTCGACATATTCGCCCACTTGATTACGGCCTCGATTCTTTGCCAATTATTCTGCTTTTCTCGCATTTTTTTTTCGAATATTAAAAAAATTTTTGCATCTTTGCACACCCGGTCCCGTAGTTCAATGGATAGAATATAAGATTCCGGTTCTTACGATATGGGTTCGATTCCCGTCGGGACTACCAGGCACAGGTGCGCAACAAGCGCACTTGTGCTTTTTTTTATCGTATCTGGGCGAATGCAAAGTCGGGCGTCACTTAATTTATTCAACAAAAATAGTAACAAATTTCGATCATACAACAAAAAATAGCATATTTAATCGTCCGAATGCCACTTTTAGACACGCCTGCCCGTAATACGATAAAAGGAATCCGCACTCCCGGTGCGAACTCCTCTTATACAATAAATGTGCGATTTATAAAATCAGACTTCAAAAAGAGAGGCGCACGCCCAGTCTCAAGGTCAGCGTCAGAGGTGAATCCGTACGCGACGTACGCAATCCGGTTTCGGTGAAGTAATACGATCCTTCAGGCTCGAAATAAAGCCCCACCATACCGCCTACACGGTATTGCGCCCCCACGGCTGCAAGCGCCGACCACTGCACGCCCGGTTCGTCGACGGTCTCGGAGCCGAGCCGGGCCGAAACGCATTTCTCGACCATGCCGCCCGCACCCATATATAACGAGAAGCGGCCGCGCTCGAGGAACTGCCAGTTGAAGCGGAGGGGAACCCCTATGAAATGGAGTTTTTGCGCCACGTCGTCCGAGGTGTACTGCATCCTCACGTCCGAACGCAGCAGGGTGTAGTTCACGCCGCTTTCCAGCGACAGTCCGTGGGCGAACTCCTTGCGCACGGCGATGCCGAAGCTCAACGGCTGGTGGTGGCGGAACGAACTCTCGCCGTATCCGCTGCTGCGCAGGGGCGCCAGGCTGTTGCCGTTGCCGATCACCGACGAAGCATCGTTCTTTATCGAGGTGTTGAGCATCCGGGGAGCCAGACCTTCGCTGTTTCCGCCCGCCACGCCGCCGCCGGCAAACAGGGAGAACGACGCCTTTTTATGCGGTTTGGTGTAGGCTACGAACGGCTCGTCGGAGAACCCCGCACGACCGGCCGCGCCGGCCGCCGACCGCGTTGCGGGCCGCCCGGAAGCCTGCTTCGAAGCCCTTTCGCCGGAAGCCTCCGCCTTCGCAGTATCTCCGGAGGCCGTCTTCGCGACTTCACCGGATGACGCCTTTGCGACTTCACTGGACGACGCCTTCGCCGCCTCTCCGGAAACTTCCGCCGCCACAACCTCTCCGGCCCGGACCGCAGGCTCACCGTCCGTCCGGAGATCTTTCAGGGCCGCCGTCTGCGCAGGCTGCCCTGCTGCCGCAGCGAGGAGCGACCGCCGCCCCGCGGAGGATACCTCCCCGGCAACCTGCTCCCGGGGCAGCCCCACCGCCTTTGCAAGGGCGTCCCGTACGGTTTCCGGCTCCGCGGGCTGCGGTATGGCAACCGCGGTTGCTCCGTCTTCCGCCACCGATGCGATAACAGTCCCATCATTTTCCAACGCCTTGTCCGGCCGGAGCAGAAATTCACCCGCAACGGCCAAGATCAGCACGGCAGCGGCTGCGGCGGCAATCCGCGGCCGGTAGATCCGCCATACGGACCCGCGGGGTTTTGTCCCGGAAACCTCCGGCCCCGGAGCCGCACCGCCCAACTCGCGCTGCAAACGCTCCCATCCCCCCGCCGGAGGCGGGAGTTCGGCGTCGCGAAGCGCGTTCCGCATGGCTTTGATCCAATCCTTGTCTTGTTTCATAGTTCTATGTGAGTCCGGCAGCGCCGGATGATCCACCTTTTTCTGATATTCCGGAGCTGCATCCTCTCGATTTCAATGCGTCTCCAAATAAGCCCTGATCCTGCGGGCCAGCATGGCCCGGGCGCGAAACAACTGCGAAGAGGAGCTTTTCTCGTTGATTCCCAGCATCCGGGCGATGTCGCGGTGGGAATACTCCTCGATGCAGTAGAGGTTGAACACCGCCCGGTAACCCTCGGGCAGCTCGCCGATGAACCGCATCAGCACCTCGCGCGGAACGCGGGCCATCTCCGCCACGTCCGGTTCCGCCACCTCCGCCGCGGCCTTTCCCTCGTCGAGCGTCACGCTTCCCAGCTTGCTGCGGCTGCGTATCCACTCCAGCGCCACGTTGACCGTGATCCGCTCGATCCAGGCGCGCAGCGAGCCGGTTCCCCGGTAGGTGAAGCGGTCGAACGCCCCGTAGATCTTCAGAAAAGCGTCGTGGAGCAGGTCTTCGGCCGTCGCGCGGTCTCCGGCGTAACGCATGCAAATCGACAACAGACGGCCTGCATAGCGGTCGTACAGCTCCTTGCGGGCCATATCGTCCCCTTTCCTGCACCCTTCGGCCAGTATCTGTTCCTCCATTTGCATTACTCAATACACTCTATAAATGCCGCGGAAGGCAAAAGACTGCATGAGTGAAAAAAATTTATTTCGCATGCAGTATTCGGCCCTGCCGGACGTTTTAAGAGCGAAAGGTAACATAAAATATGGATATTATGAAAAAATTCGGTTTATTCCTCATCGCAGCTATAGCTGTCACCGCTTTTACCTCCTGCAACGACGACGACGGCGGCGAACCGCTCCGTACGCTCATCACCACCGTCCGCACGCTCGACGGCGGAGACTACTATTTCCAGCGCGACAACGGGGAGACGCTCTACCCCGGCAACAAGTCCCGCGTCCCGGGCTACAAGCCCGATCCCGACAAAACGCAGCGGGTCATCATCTGGTTCACATTGCAGAACGGCATTGCCGATTACGATTACAACATCGACCTCTATTTCGTGGAAAACATCTACACCGGCACTTCGGAGATCGTGACCGACGCGGCTCGGCTCGAAGAGCTGGGCAGCGCCAAAACGGGCTTCCAGAGCAATACGTTCAACCTCACGAAAGAGTGGCTGACCTTCTATGCGCTCTACCCCGTATCGGACAATTCGAAACACACGTTCACGGTGATCGTCAACGAGGTGAAAGACGAAGGCGAAAAGGGTGACGGAGGCGCCGAACAGTCCGAAGCGGCCGAAACGGATTACCTGCAACTGGAGTTGCGCCACAACCCCGGCGGCGACACGCAGGGCTATACCGACGGCTATTACGTTTCGTTCGACCTCACGCCGCTCGCCGAACGGCTCGAAGGCAAGAAGGGCGTCGTCCTGCATATCGAGACCAACAAAAACGGTCCCCAGGAGATCAAACTCGACCTGCTGCAGAAGAAGTAGCCACTCCCTCACGGCAGCTGCTCCGGTCCGCCACTCTGCGGACCGGATTTTTTGCGTCCTGCCGCAGCGCCCCGCAGAGGCGCGTGTGGTCGGAAGATTCGTTCTCCGGAACCTCGACTCCGTTTTCAGGCGGCAGCTCCCGGGGGTCCGCCCGCAACTGCGTTGCGGGCAGGCCTCCCCCGGGCGAAGCGAGCCGGCCCTTCCCGGGCCATGCCCCGGATCGCGCTCCAACACCGGCCGTGCGCCCCGAACCGGCCTCCGGCCCGCCTCCCGGCGCATTGTTTTTTCGCCCCGAGGGCGCAGATTTGCCGAAAATCGCTATCTTTGCATCATGTCAATCGTACGCAACACGGAGAGCGATCTCGAATTCGAGAACAAAATCCGCCCGCAGGAGCTGGAAACCTTCTCCGGGCAGGACAAGATCGTCGAAAACCTCCATATCTTCATCAAGGCGGCGCTCATGCGCGGCGACTCGCTCGACCACGTCCTGCTGCACGGCCCCCCGGGACTGGGCAAGACGACCCTCGCGAACATCATCGCCAACGAAATGGGGGCGCAGCTGCGCGTCACGTCGGGTCCGGTGCTCGACAAGCCGGGCGACCTGGCGGGCCTGCTGACCAACCTCAATCCGGGCGACGTGCTTTTCATCGACGAGATCCACCGCCTCAGCCCGATCGTCGAGGAGTATCTCTACTCGGCGATGGAGGACTATAAAATCGACATCGTGCTGGACAAAGGCCCCTCGGCCCGCTCGATCCAGATCGAGCTGGCGCCCTTCACGCTCATCGGCGCCACGACGCGCAGCGGCCTGCTGACTTCGCCCCTCAGGGCGCGTTTCGGCATCCAGTGCCACCTCGAATACTACGACGCCCCGGTGCTCGCGGGCATCGTGCGGCGCTCGGCACGCATCCTCGACGTCTCGATCGACGACGACGCGGCCCACGAAGTGGCCCTGCGTTCGCGCGGCACGCCGCGTATCGCCAACGCCCTGCTGCGCCGCGTGCGCGACTTCGCGATGGTCAAGGGCGAAGGGCACATCGACCTCGAAATCACCCGCATCGCCCTCGCGGCGCTGAACATCGACTCGCGCGGACTGGACCAGATGGACAACAAGATTCTCGGAACGATCATCGAGAAATTCAACGGCGGTCCCGTGGGCCTGAACACCGTGGCCACGGCCGTGGGCGAAGAGGCCGGGACGATCGAGGAGGTCTACGAGCCGTTCCTGATCAAGGAGGGCTTCCTCAAACGCACGCCCCGCGGCCGCGAGGCGACGCCGCTGGCCTACCAGCACCTCGGATTCACCCACCCGCGCGACGGAGAGGCTTCGCTCTTCTGACCGCGGGGAGTTGCCGACACGCCCGGAACACCTCGGCCGTCACTATGACAAACGCTCCATCAGCAATTTCGGCGTGCATTGCGACATCGGCTGCGAATACCGCATCTCCTACCGCGTCGGCGTCAGTTACACCTTCTACGCCGGCTCCTGCCGACTCCCGGGCATCCAAAGCCCCACCCGCACCCGGACGGGCGTCAACGGCGGCCTGCGGTTTTATTTCTAAAATAATTTCAGAAAATTCTAAAATTTGTTAAGATCGGAGCAATTTTTGTGTTATATTTGCCGTTATAGGTTAACAGGTTACTAACGGAAAATGAGAGAGATGAACACAAAAACGCAACTCGACGACGCGGCGCTGCGCTACCACAGCGAAGGCCGCCCCGGTAAGATCGGGATCGTCCCGACCAAACCCTATCATACGCAGTACGATCTGTCGCTGGCCTACTCGCCCGGCGTGGCGGCTCCGTCGCTGGCCATCGCCGAAGAGCCGGACGACGTTTACAAATACACGGGCAAGGGCAACCTCGTGGCCGTGATCTCGAACGGCACGGCCGTCCTCGGACTGGGCAACATCGGTCCCCTGGCGGCCAAGCCCGTCATGGAGGGCAAAAGCATGCTCTTCAAGACCTATGCAGGCATCGACGCCTTCGACATCGAGGTCGACACGACCGATCCCGAGGAGTTCATCCGCACGGTGAAAGCCATCGCTCCCACCTTCGGAGGCATCAACCTCGAGGACATCAAGGCCCCGGAGTGTTTCGAGATCGAGACCCGCCTGCGCGAGGAGCTGGACATTCCCCTGATGCACGACGACCAGCACGGCACGGCGATCATCTCCTCGGCGGCGCTTCTGAACGGCGCGAAGATCGCCGGCAAGGAGCTGGACAAAATGCGCGTTGTGGTCAACGGCGCCGGAGCCGCCGCCATCGCCTGCGCGCGCCTGTTCGTGGAGCTCGGCATCCGCCGCGAGAACATGGTGCTTTGCGACAGTCATGGAGCGGTCACGGTCTACCGCGAGGACATCAACCCGATGAAGCGCGAATTCGCCACCACGCGGCGCATCACGACGCTGGCCGAGGCGCTGCACGACGCCGACGTGTTCCTGGGCGTCTCGAAGGCCGACACGCTGACGCCCGAGATGCTGCGCACGATGTCCGGCAACCCGATCGTCATGGCCCTCGCCAATCCCGATCCCGAAATCGCCTACGATACCGCGATGCTCTCGCGCCCCGACATCATCTTCGCCACGGGCCGTTCGGACTACCCGAACCAGGTCAACAACGTGTTGGGGTTCCCCTACATCTTCCGGGGTGCGCTCGACGTGCGGGCCACGAAGATCAACGAGGAGATGAAACTCGCCGCGGCGCATGCGCTGGCCGAACTGACCCGCCAGCCGGTTCCGACCATGGTCCTGCGCGCCTACGGGGTCGAGAAGCTCGAATTCGGGCGCACCTACCTGATCCCCAAGCCGCTCGATCCGCGCCTGCTGTGCACCGTCGCCCCCGCCGTTGCGAAGGCCGCCGTCGAATCGGGCGTCGCCAAACAACCGATCGCAGACTGGGACACCTATGCCGAGAGTCTGCGGAAACGCTATCAGGAATAAGCAAAATCCGGTCGAATGATTCGACCGGATTTTTTTTGTATCTACCGCACACCCGACCCTCTCTGTACCGAAAGCGCCGGAACCAGCTCTAAAACAACGCCGCGAAGGCATCCATCGTCATCGGCCGCACCTCGCAGTCGCCGATCCCGACCGGCAGGACGATCCGCAGCATGCCGTCTTCGTTTTTCTTGTCCTTGCCGACCTCTTTCAGCAGGCGTTTCACCTCCACGGGCGGCGTCAGGTCGAAGCCCAGCGCCGTCAGCACATTCACGATCCGGTCGCAGTCGGCCTGCGTCAGCGCACCCAGCTTCACCGCCGCCCCGGCGATCAGCGCCGTTCCCACCGCCACGGCCTCGCCGTGGTTCATGCGGTTGGAGGCCTTCTCGATGGCATGCGCCAGCGTGTGCCCGAGGTTCAGCTTGCGGCGGTCGCCCGACTCGCGTTCGTCGCGCTCGACGATGTCGGCCTTGACGCGGATCGCCGCCGAAACGGCGTCCGACAACAGATCGGTATCCGTGCGCAGCGCCTCGAAGGTCGTCCGCTCGATGCGTCCGAACAGATCGGCGTCGGCGATGATCGCCGCCTTGACCACCTCGGCCAGCCCGGCCCGGAACTCCCGCTCGGGCAGCGTGCGCAGCAGCGCGGGATCGCAGATGACGAACTGCGGCTGCGTGAAGGTCCCGGCCATGTTCTTGTAGCCGTCGACGTTCACGCCGTTCTTGCCGCCCACCGAAGCGTCGACCTGCCCCAGCAGCGTCGTCGAGACGAATCCGAATTTCACGCCGCGCATGTAGGTCGATGCGGCGAATCCCGCCACGTCGGTGACGATGCCGCCCCCGACCGCCAGCACGAAGGTCGAACGGTCCACGCCCAGCTCGATGAAACGGCGGTAGATCATCTCGACGGTCTGCATCGTCTTGACGCTCTCGCCCAGGCCGATCAGCACGGTGTCGTACTGCGCCAGCACCGAATGGTACAGCCGGTCGATCGTGGAGTCGGAGACCACCACCACGCGCCCTTCGGGGAGCACCCCGGAGAGAATGTCGGCCAGCGGGCCTATGAAAATTTCGCTCTGTTGGCGAACGTTGAAGGCAGGTTTCATTATTTAACTTTTTTAAGAATTTTGAGAAACAAGCAAATTTAGTATAATTTCCCGAGAATTTGTTACCTTTGCAGCACAAAATATACTTTTATGCAAAAACTGCGCAATATTGCGATTATTGCCCACGTCGACCACGGCAAGACGACGCTCGTCGACAAAATGATTCTGGCGGGGCACATCCTCCGCGACAACGCCAAGCCGGCCGGCGAACTCATACTGGACAACAACGACCTGGAACGCGAACGCGGCATCACGATCCTCTCGAAAAACGTTTCGGTCATCTACAAGGACTACAAAATCAACATCATCGACACCCCGGGCCACGCCGACTTCGGCGGCGAGGTCGAGCGCGTGCTGAACATGTGCGACGGCGTGCTGCTGCTGGTCGACGCCTTCGAGGGCACGATGCCGCAGACGCGTTTCGTGCTTCAGAAGGCCCTTGCGCTGGGCAAGAAGCCCATCGTGGTCATCAACAAGGTCGACAAGCCCAACTGCCGTCCCGAGGTGGTCAACGAGCAGGTTTTCGACCTGATGTTCTCGCTCGACGCCACCGAGGAGCAGCTCGACTACAAGACCATCTACGGCTCGGCCAAGCAGGGCTGGATGTCGCACAAATGGAACGAGCCGACCGACTCGATCGTTCCGCTGCTCGACGCCATCATCGACGAGATCCCCGAGCCGAAAATCGTCGGGGGCACGCCCCAGATGCTCATCACGTCGCTCGAATATTCGGCCTACACGGGCCGTATCGCCGTGGGCAAGGTCACGCGCGGCTCGCTCAAGGCGGGCCAGATGGTGACCCTCGCCAAGCGCGACGGCGTGACGATGCAGAAAACCCGGATCAAGGAGCTGATGGTTTTCGAGGGCCTCGGCAAGAAGAAGGTCGAGGAGGTTCCCTGCGGCGAGATCTGCGCCATCATGGGCATCGACGGCTTCGAAATCGGCGACACGGTCTGCGACTACGAGAATCCCGAACCGCTGCCCCCCATCGCCATCGACGAACCCACGATGTCGATGCTCTTCACGATCAACAACTCGCCCTTCTTCGGCAAGGACGGCAAATACGTCACCTCGCGCCACATCAAGGAGCGGCTCGACCGCGAGCTGGAGAAGAACCTCGCCCTGCGCGTGACGCCCGGCCCTTCGGCCGACTCGTTCAACGTCTTCGGGCGCGGCGTGCTGCACCTCTCGGTGCTGATCGAGACCATGCGCCGCGAGGGCTACGAGTTACAGGTGGGCCAGCCCCACGTCATCGTCAAGGAGATCGACGGCAAGAAGTGCGAGCCGATCGAGGAGATGACCGTCGACTGCCCGGAGGAGTACTCGGGCACGGTGATCGACCTCACGACGCGCCGCAAGGGCACGCTGACGAACATGGCCTCCGACGGCGAACGCACGCGCCTGGAATTCGACATTCCCTCGCGCGGCATCATCGGCCTGCGGTCGAACATGCTGACCGCCACGGCCGGCGAAGCCATTATGACACACCGTCTGAAAGGGTTCGAACCGTGGGTCGGCGAGATCGAGATGCGCACCAACGGTTCGATCATCTCGGGCGAGACCGGCACGGCCTACGCCTATTCGATCGACAAGTTGCAGGACCGCGGCCGCTTCTTCATCAGCCCGATGGAGCAGGTCTACGCCGGACAGGTCATCGGCGAGCACACGCGCCAGAACGACATCACGGTCAACGTCACCAAGGCCAAGCAGCTCACGAACATGCGCGCTTCGGGATCGGACGACAAGACGTCGATCGCGCCTCCGAAGGTCTTCACGCTCGAAGAGGCGCTCGAATACATCCAGGGCGACGAGTATGTCGAGGTCACGCCGCACTCGATGCGCCTGCGCAAAATCCTGCTCGACGAGAACGACCGCAAACGCGCGGCGAAATAACCCGTCCGCGTTCTTATCGAGCGCACGCGACCCGACTATACGAAAAAACGGACTCCGGTCCGTTTTTTTTGTGCCAGACCGTGCAGTATCAGGGCGTTGGCTCCGTTTTTAGGGAAATCCCCGACCTCTATGAAAAAATGCTTCGTCCTGCTTTTGCTGCTGCCGCTCGGGTTCGGCGGCTGCGACGACGGCCATGAACCGCGCACCGAAACCTGGACCGTCGCCCCCGAAAAGGGCGTCGCGGGCATCGTGATGAGTTTCGGCCACGTCCCGGCCTACATCGTCAAGACCGCCCCTGACGCCGAATGGCGCACGTTTTCAGGCTCCATCGCGAATTTCACCTTCGAAAAGGGGTACCAGACCGAAATGCTCGTCCGCATCGACCCCATCCCCAATCCCCCGGCCGACGGCCCCGGATACCGCTACACGATGGAAAAGCCGATCTCGCGCACGCCGATGCAGTCGGATGTCGATCCGCTGCAATTCAGTCCGGAGTTCGAGGTCACCATCGCCTCCCGGCGCGCCGACAGTCCGGCAACGAGCGGTTATTGGATCAAGGACATGCGCTACACCGACCCGCAGTGGGAGCCGTTCCCGTGGGAGATCGAGGGCTTCGATTTCGAACCGGGCTTCGAGGCCCGGCTCCTCATCCGTCCCGTCGCCGAATACGACGACGCGAAGGGCGACTACGAGGTGAAATACCGCCTGACGAAGCTGATTTCGAGCGAGGAAAAGGTTTCCGAAGGAATACCGGATAAATGAACCGGGGACTGCGCAGACCCGGACCGGAAACGAACCGTCCCGCCTCCGCCCTCTAAAACCGGCTTTTTAAGCCGGGAAATCACTTGCGGAGCGTTGCGAACGAAAGGATGTGCCATGTGACGCCGACGGCCACGGCCAGCAGGCCGACCTGCGCCCACCACCTCCCGTCGAGCAGTCCGAAGATGCAGTAGAGCATCGTGCCCCACATCAGGGCTATGGAAACGACCTTGGCGCGCAGCGGTATGGCGCGGTTTTCGCGGAAGTTGCGGATATACCCGCCGAAACAGCGGTGCGCCAGAAGCCACTCGTAGAGCCGCGGCGAGGAGCGAACCCAGAGGGCCGCGGCCAGCAGCAGGAACGGCGTCGTGGGCAGCAGCGGCACGAAGATGCCGACGACGCCCAGCACGAACGCCGCGCAGCCCAGTATGGCGAGAAAAATCTTCACGGTGCAAAAATAACACAAATTCGGGACCGGGAAATGCCGTGCGACACGATTTTTATTTATCTTTGGTGCCGGGACCGCAACGCTCCTTTTCGGAGTCGGAATGTCTTACCGTGCCGGGCAGCATGCAATCCGGTTTGACAACCGCCCGTTTTTTTGTATATTTGATGTAGTCTGAAGGTATTTAATTGACTACAAATAGATTAAAAGAAACTCGCATGAGAATAGGCAACGGATAAGAAATTGGTAAAGTGCTTTGATACACTATATTTCTCATGCTGTCAAACAACTCTTATTTGTTTGCAAATATAATATTATTGCAGGTAAAAATCAAAAATAACGAGGTTTATTTTCATTTTTGCCTGCTGATATTTGTTCCGGATTGTCGGATGCGATATATTTGTAATTAGGATTCGTACCGTGTTCCAAGCGGTTCATAAGTAACGACTTGCGGAGCTTTGGCAACAAGGGGATGCGGCTCCGTTTTATAGAAATGACTTATGCAAACCGACTTATCCATTTACAACAGTCTTCGCCCTTCCTTATATAGAAGGCGTTCACGCCGTGAAGTTCAATGCTTTGTCGGCGGTCATATCGCGTTACCGGGATTATGCCCGCAGTTCCGAACAAATAAAAGCGTACTCGGGAGATTCTCTTCTGATGCGGGACATTGCCTCCTTGCTTGACGAAGCACCCCGTCCCATAACGGGGGAATACCAGGATTTCACCCCGTTCCTGCTTCTTCTGATGCTTTCGGAGGAGTTTCATGCCGTCCATTACGTCGAGCGTCTTGTAACGTGGTATTTCGGCTACTGTTGTGTCGATGAACTGCGGACGGTCTGCACCATTCTGTTCCAGTGTTCCTACCCGCATCACGACACGCTGCGGCTGCGGTTTAAGAATTACCTGCGTGAAGCCCGTAAGACATTGGGTATGCCCGTTGAATGTAACGCTGCTGTCATGCTGAAAATGCTCGACGCCTCTTATGAACATCTCACTCCCGCCGATGTCGGGGAGTTCGAGGAGCTGTTGCACCTGGGGGACGATTACGAGTTCATCTCCCGTGTCAAATCGAATTATCTTGCCTCGGATAACGTCACGGAACTCGCCGGGGTTTGCGGGTATTCCAGCACGATTACCTTCCGCCGGCGTTTCCAGCGGGTTTTCGGCTGCTCGGCCTCCTCGTGGTTACGTCAGCGCCGTATCGAACGTATCGGGGAGTTGCTGCGGACGACACACTACACGTTGCAGGAAATAGCCTACATGTGCGGTTTCTCCGCCCAATCCCACTTTACGGACTTTTGCAAGCGGAATATGGGGAGCAATCCCACTTCCATCCGCCAGGAAGGCCGGATCTGACATTAAAATCGGCCTCGTGATAAAAAAACGAAGAGAAAGATAAAAATCGTAATCCGCCGGTTTTTCGATTCGCTAACTTTATACGCGAAAGTAACAAGACGGATTATGATTGCATTTATAGAAAAATTAAACAGCGAAGTCCTGCGGAGTATCGAACGTATCGAATCGCGGGATACCGACGTGTTGAAAAAGTCGCTTGAAGCGTCACGTGTCCTGGGAGAAGCGTTCGACCGTTTGAAACAATATATCATCGGCTACCGTTTTCAAAACGATGACGAGGAAATAAAGTTCTTCAAAGAAATCAAACCCCGTCTTTTTTGCCGTCTGATCTATTACCGCAAGCTCTACAATATCGAGATGAACCGTCCGGTAGGAAGTATCGAGGCACAACGGGAGTACCTGGACGCCCATGTTCGGGCCATCAACGCGTACACGCAGAAACGCCTTGACTTTATCCGCTATTTCCGCAGCGGCGCTACACACCTGGACAGCCTCTATTTCCTGCGCGGGCAGACCGACACGGAGCAATACCTGGAAACCTTCTACTATGAACTCGACCCGCAGTTTTCGACAAACGCGGATTTCAAGGTGGCGAAAATCCTGGCCAACGATATGTTGTCGGTTTATCTTATGGGCGAATTGGAATCACTGGAGAGCACGAACCTCCGGAACATGGTTCTGCCATTGTCTGACGTGCGTCCGACATGGCAGGACTCGAAGACGGATCTGACGGAACTTATTTACCTGCTCGACAGTAAAGGCTGTTTCGGCAATGTGCCACTCACGCAACTTGCCAGCTACATTTCCAACGCTTTCAACGTACACCTCGACATGAACCTTTCGAGGACATTCTGCGATATGAAAATCCGAAACAACCCGACACCGTGGCTTGACAAGGCGAAAGAGGCCCTGCTTAAACGTATGCAGACGTGGAAGCGAAACAAGAAAAACGGCAATTCCGAGTAGAATATGAACCGGTAAAGCACTCTATTCCTTATAGAAACACTGATAATCAGCGTTGTATATAACAAAAGAACCGAGGTCGGTTTTCCCCCGTAACTCTCGAAAGGAACTTTCCCGAACGCCCGTATTTGCACCCGTATAAGGAGCCGATACGGGTGTTCCGTTGTAGCCCCGTCCGGATTAGAACACCGTTAAGCGTTGAATCACAGTATTCTATCGCATTTCTGCCCATAAAAATACCGAGTACGGGCCGCGGATTTCGGTAAAAAACACTGCCTTCTTCACCGCATGAACCGTTGAGAATCAGTTCACTGCAAATTATCAAAAAAAAGTCGTACCGACCTCGTTTTAAGCTGTCCATATAAGCCCGACCTTTGTAACAGACTAAAAAACAAAGGAGTATGAAAATCATAGTGATCGGTTCGCGAGCCTATAACGAGCTTGTCGGGCGTATAGAGAAAATAGAGGCTGCAATCGCCTCTCTCCCTGAAAAGGGGCGTGCATGGAATAAGGAGTATATAAACGACGAATGGATGGACGGCGAGCAGGTCTGCCGTTACCTGGGTATCAGCGGGCGTACCCTTCAACGCCTCCGCTCGGATCACGTGATCACCTATTCGGCCATCAACCGGAAGCTGTATTATTCCCTCACGGAAATCCGCCGTGTGCTGAAGGAGCGTTCCGTGCGGCGCAAGAACCAACCAAAGGAGTAGGCCATGTTTCTGGACAAGGAATATTTCGACGGATGGATGCAGCGGCTCTCGGAACGGCTGGAACGTATCGAGAAGCTGTGCGCGGGGGACGTGGAGCAACCGCTTTCCATCCTGCCTGACGGGGAGCGTCTTCTGGACAATTACGACCTGTGCCGTATGCTCAATATCAGCAAGCGCACACTCCAGCGTTACCGCACCTCGGGAGAGCTGCCTTACGAGATGATCTATCACAAGACCTTCTACCGGGAATCGGACGTCCTGCGGTTCATCGAGCGTAACTTCAGTAATTTCCGCAAGCTGAAAAAGGATCGTCCTGCCGGTTCCGGTTAGGCCCTGTCCCGAGAGTCCGGCGTCATGGAAAAACGCGGAGATACATGGAATAAGGCACGACAAGGCGGTACAACCGCTCGATATTTGCCGTAAAATCAGTATGTTTGCTGAATGAAGCCTATATAATAATGAAGCAATGAAAGAAACTGATAAAATATATCCTGCCGACAAAGGGGAGGAAGAGCTGCTGCATAATGTGCGCCATATCTTGCAGGAAGCGCGCGCGAAGGTGATACATCATGTCAATTCGACCCTCGTGAGGGCTTACTGGCAGGTAGGGAAATACATAGTGGAGTACGAGCAGCAGGGAACCGACCGTGCCGGATATGGCAAGGCTGTCATCAACACCCTTTCCAGGCGGCTCGTGGCGGAGTTCGGAAACGGGTTCACGGCCACCAACCTGCGGTACATGAGGCAGTTTTACCAGTGCTACCCGAAATATCACACGCTGTGTGATAAATTGAGCTGGTCGCATTGCCGCACGCTTCTCAAGGTGTCGGGCGATGCCGCCCGTGATTTTTACCTGCACGAGTGCGTCAAGGAAAACTGGAGTGTCCGGCAGCTCGACCGCCAAATCAACACGCTTTTCTATGACCGCCTGCTGGCCAGCCGAGACAAGAAAGCTGTGAAAGAGGAGATTTCCCGTACCGAACCCGGACGTGTCGAACCCAAAGAGATCATCCGCGACCCGTATATCCTGGAGTTTCTCGGTATCCCGCAGGGAGAGCATTTTCTGGAAACCGATCTGGAGCAACTGCTCATCAGCCGCTTGCAGCGCTTGATGCTCGAACTCGGGAAAGGCTTCGCCTTCGTCGCGCGACAGAAGCGTATCTCCTTCGATGACAAGCATTTCTACATCGACCTGGTCTTTTACAATTACCTGGCCCGTTGTTTCGTTTTAATAGACCTTAAATCCGGGGAGCTGACCCATCAGGATTTGGGGCAGATGCAGATGTATGTCAATTACTACACCCGTGAGTTGATGAATCCCGGGGATAACCCTCCGGTGGGTATCGTCCTCTGCGCGGAGAAAAACGACGCGGTCGTCCGTTATACGCTGCCCGAAGATGAAAAGCAGGTCTTCGCCGCCCAGTACATGACCTATCTTCCCACGCAGGAGGAGCTGCAAACACTCTTGCAGGAAGTGTGACGACAACGCTCACGGACATATGAAAAAAGCCGATGGAAATCTGTACTTCCGTCGGCTTTTCGTTTACATCTTGATCCCTTTCTTCGCAGGGCCGTTCTCCGGCGGGCTGCCCACGCCCGCGATCACGATGCGCCCCCCGGAGGCGTCGGCAATCTGCCGCAGCCGGGAAGGAATACGGGCCGCCGTGTTGTCTTCCTTCGGGAGCTCTTCCGCCGTGTCATGCCGTTCCCGGCACACGTCGTTATCCTCCTCCGCCTCCTTTCCCTCGCTCTCTTCTATCGGTTTGAGGCTTTGCTGTATCCTGCGGTCTATTTCCGTCAGGTCAGCTTTTAGGGCCGTCAGTTCGGGCTCCTTGCGCCAGGAACTTTCCACCACTTCCCGCAGGACGGGAATATCTTTCTCCAGTTCCTCATTCTTTTTCCGGAATTTCTCCAGTGTCGGCTCGATGGTCGCGAGCGCGTGGATGAAGTTCATCGCCGCCAGTCGCGGGTCGGAGGCGATATTCCCGTAGTTATACTGGTATAGATAATCCCCTTCACCCCGGACATAAAAACGGTTCTGCACCAGGTCGAGCCCGTCTTTCCCGGTCGTTTCGCTCTGGACGAGCAGCTCGAACCCGTAGAGGCTCCCGATGGGTTCGAGCCTGTCGAGCGTGCGTGCCGTTTCGGCGATATGGTTGAGCTGTTTCCCGATGAGCTTGGGGTCGGAGGTTTCCAGCCCGTTCAGTTTCACGGGATTGCGGTACGAGCCGTCCTCGTTGAACTCGACGCGGGCCTTGAAGTGTTCCAGATCCTTGCCGATACGCCGTATCAGGTCGTTGTTCTTCTCTATCTTCTCCGTGATCTGCTCCAGCTTGTAGCGGCTCGATGATTTGCCGCGCACGAATGCCTGGCGTTCGCTTTCGAGCGTGGCAATCTTCTTCTCCAGGCGGGCTTTGTCCAGCAGGTCTGTATTTCCCGAGAGGACGGCGACATACTCGGAAAAATTCATGCCGCTCTTTTCGTCGATGGCCCCCTCGTCGATGGTACGGCTTCCCATGTTGTTGGTCTTGAGCTGGCGGATGAACAGTTGCTTGTTGTGCAACAGCCCGAACTTGTAGGCGTCGAGCGACTTCTCGACGGCGTATAATATCACGTCCACCTTGTTGTCGGCATGGAGTTTGGCGATCTCGTTCCCGGTGCGTATTCCCCGCCCGTCGCGCTGCTCCAGGTCGCTGGGACGCCAGGGGCAGTCCAGGTGGTGTATCGCCACGCAGCGTTTCTGCGCGTTCACTCCCGTCCCGAGCATCTCGGTCGATCCGAAGAGTACGCGGATTTTTCCGGTGTTCATACCGGCGATCATCTCCTTGCGCGCTTTTTCCGAGGTCGCCTCCTGGATGAACCGCACCTCGCTTTGGGGTATGCCGTAATCCTCCGCGAGTTTACGCCGTATCTCGGAATAGACGTTCCACCCCGCTCCGGGTTTGTAGGTTCCCAGGTCGGAGAATACGAACTGCGTACCTTTGTACGCCTCGAAACGGCGGTAGTAACCGGCAATCATACGGGCGCAGTGGCTCGCCTTGTTGTCCACGTGGTCGCTGTATAGTTCGGGGTCTATCATACGCATATCGAGCGACATCTTGCGGGCGTAGTCTGTGGCAATGAGCATTTTCGCCTTTTCCTCCCGCTCCGAGAGCGGCAGGCGGCCCAGGAGCGTGGCATCGCCCGATTTGGCGAACTGCACCAGTCGTTCTATGAACTCCGTCTGCTGGGGTGTCGGCGGGATATTGTGCAATATCTCGTTCTTTTGCGGTCGGTCGATCCCTATATCCTCCGCCGAGCGGTAATCTGTAATCTCGGAGTAGAACATGGCCAGTTCGGGAACCTTGATGAAATATCGGAACCGTTCTTTCTGCACGACCTCGTTGGTCACGGAAAACTCGTAGTCGATGGTTTTCTTGGCAAATATGGCCGCCCAGGCATCGAAGGTGCGGATATTCTGACGCTCCAGCTCCTTCGGGCGCAGGTACTTGAAAAGCAGGTACAGTTCCGTGAGCGAGTTGGAGATGGTCGTTCCCGAGAGGAACGTCGCCCCCAGGTCGCGGCCCGTGCGCTGCTGTATGGTACGCAGCGCGAAAAGCATGTTGAGCGCCCGCTGCGACCCCTCGGGATTTCCGAGGCCCGCCACCCGGTCATGCCGGGTCGTGAAAGTCAGGTTCTTGAATTTATGGCTCTCGTCCACGTAGAGGTGGTCGATACCCATGAGGCGGAAGTCCACGGCGTCGTCCTTGCGTGTTTCCAGCGCGTGCGCCACCTTCTGCAACTTGGCTTCCAGGTTGGCCTTGCGTTTCTGACACCCTTTCATCATGGCGCGGGAAACGTCCCTGCCTTGTGCTTTGAGCACTTCGAGGTTCTCCTCCACACAGTCCAGCTCGGCCTGCAATATCTCCTGCTGTATCTCCGGAGACTGGGGTATCATGCCGAACTGTTCGTGCGAGAGGATCACGGCGTCCCAGTCGTTGTTGCGTATCTCCCGGAAGATGCGCTCACGCTTCCGGGGCGTGAAATCCTCCTTGCCCGGGTAGAGGACTTTGGCCATCGGGTAAGCGGTACAGAACGTCCGGGCTATTTCATGGATGTTGGCTTTCAGCCCGATAATCATGGGTTTATTGGCCAGCCCGAGGCGTTTCTTCTCGTAGGCCCCGCAGCACATGATGAGGGTCTTTCCGCCGCCCACCTCGTGGTCGATTATCCCGCCGCCGAGCAGTTTGTCCATCCATATCGCGTCCTTCTGGCTGTCATACAGATTGTCTATTCCCAGCCCCTTGAGGTCGAGGTCGGGGAATTCCTGGTGCGTCCCGTCGTACTTCGGGCGCACGTAACAGTTGAAAGTACGGTTATAGAGGTCTGTCAGGCGGTCTTTGAAGTCGGACGACTGCTCGCGCAGCCATTCGGGGAAAGCACCCCGGATCTCGTCTATCTTGCTGTTGGCGAGCTGTATGGCCTCCCCGTCACGCACTTTGACCTCCCGCCGTTCGCCGTCCACCCATTTGAGGACGGTCTTGGTGATGTCGGGCGAAGTGTTTTGCAGGGCGTGTTTCAAAAGGTGCAGGCCGTTGTACTTACGGGTCTGCGCGCTGACGGCATACTGCTCCGTGATCTTCACGTTCGTCGCTTCCGCCTTCACGCCGTACTCGTCCAGGTTGGAGGCGAAGGTGATCTTCACCTCCGTATCGAAGAGCGAGGAGGCGAAACGCTCGTAAACACCTTTTGGAATCCACCGTTCGCCCAGGTTGAAGTCCAGGTCGTCGAAAGCGATGGGTTTGGGCGTCGCCTCGCGCAGAGCCTCCAGCGATTCCCGGGCCGGGGCGTGGTCGGGATTCTCCCGCAGGAACGCCTCGATCCGTTCGGCTTTCCCGATGACATTGCCGGCGATGAACTTGTCGGCAACCTCGTAGCCGTCCGTTTCCGGGTTGTAATAGATACGTCCTTTCAGTTCCCCGAGTATTCCCTCCACGGTAGTTCCCGTGAGCGAGGCCATGTAGTGCGGTTCCACCCGGCCGTACTTGTTCAGGCTGGCCACAAGGGCCTCCGAAGCGTCGTCGGCGTGCGTGATCTCATCGGGATTGAAGGCCACGGGACGCTCGAAGATGTCGGCTTTGCGTGCCTTGCCGTCGATGTAACGCTCCAGCGATAGAATCTCCGTCCCCCGCGCGTCCATCTTGATCAGGTCGAGGTTGCGTTTGTCATTGAGCCGTCCGAAGCGTTCGGTGAAATTGTCGTAAAGCCGGTTGAGCATCTCCCGCAGGGCGGGGTTCGCCGTCAGCGTTTCCGCCTCGTTGTTATAAAGGTGGTAATAGGCATCGCGTATCTCGATATACATGGAGGCTTTCGTCCGTTGTGCAGGCGTGAGTTCCAGCGGGTGGAACATGGGTTGCAGGGATTCAATCCCCCGCAGGTAGCCGACCCGGTTTTGTCCGTCCGTGACGAGTGTCCCTTCGCGGAAATAGGGGGCGACCTCACCCTCGAACGGGCGGGGTTTCATATCCGCCTCCCGTATCTGCGGCATTTCTTTACCGGGTTCTTCCTCCTCCGGATTGTCCGGCGTGTCGAACAGGCTGCCCGTTCTCGGCGTACCGGCGGCTTGTTTCCGTCTGTCTTTCGGGGCTTCCGTCGGGGGGCGTACCGCCTGCCGTTCCCGCTGTTCCGGGGTTTCCTGCTGCCGGGCGTTTTGCCGGCGCAATTCCGCCCTCCGTTCCGGGGTAAGCGACATCATCATCTCGTAAAAGCCGTTGATCGGCGGGTTGTCCTCCCAGTTCAGGGAGGCATACAAGTCTTCGGGATCACGCTCCGGTGGCGTCGTTTTCGGCATTTCGCTCTTCTGTTCCTCCGGAGAGGAGGCCGGGGCGAATAACGAGGGTTGCCGGGGCGTCTTCCGCTTTGCTCCCCGGCGGCTGTTCCTTTTCTTGGATATACCGAGTTCTGCCTGCCGCCGCTCCTCGGCGCTGAAGCCGAACAGATCGTAGAGCGTCAGCAACGGTTCCTGCTGCACGTTTACCGGTTCGGCAGCTTGGGTGGCAGGTACGGGAGCCGCCGTTTCCACCGTGTCGAAAAGCGACCCGGCGAAGCCCTCCTGCGGTTTCGGTTCCGTTGTTCCGCCCACGTGCTGCACGGGAGTATCTGCCATGCCGAAATCTTCGGGTTTCGGCGGGTGCTGCTCCCACAAGCGATTCTCCCGCTCTTTCGACCAGGCCCCGAAGTCGGCCAGATCCTCTCCGGTCGGTTCTCCGGCGGGAGTGGCGGCAGAATCCGGTAACGCTTGTCCGGGTTTGTTTTCGATTCGGGTAATCTCCCCGGTTTCGGTATCGACATGGTAGCCCTGCGCCGCCATTTCGGCGACGACGCGGCGTTTTTCCTCCTCTTCCCGCTGCTGCTGAAGGTTACGGGCGTCGGCTATAATCTCCTTGACGATTTCTCCGGCAAGGCGGGGCTCGTGTCTTTCGGCACGCTGGCGTTCCGCCTGACGGGGACGGGACAATTCCCGCTCCGGTGTACCGGGTGTCTGTTCCGGAGCATGTTCCAGGCAATAACTCTCGTTGAAATGCCGGTTGAAATCCTCTGAGAGCATACGCCGCATCTCCCGGTCGATGCCGTCCACGCCCTCCGCGTGGGTGAACTCCATCGCCGGTTTGCCGTAGGGGTCTTTGCCTACTTTGGCCTCGGTATGGATCACCCTGTCGAACGACTGGAAAAGGTTGTTTATCCGGATGCCGTTCGACAGCTTGCGGGATTCGATGAAATCCCGCTGCCGTTCGGACAGTTCCCCCGTGGCGGCTTTCTTTTGCAGGATAACCAGGTCGCTGCCGACCTCCGTCCCCGCGTGTTCTGTAAAGAGGTTGTTCGGCAGCCGGATGGCCGATACGGGCTCGCAGCGGTTCATCAGCCACTCGCGCACGGGGCGTCCCTGCTCGGCGTTCAATACTCCCTGCGAGGTGATGAATGCCACCAGGCCGCCCTCGCGTACCATATCGACGGACTTCATGAAAAAATAGTTGTGCAGCGCCCGTGTGCCTTGCCGCCGCACGGGGTCGGTATGGGTGGAGAAGAACGGGTCGAAGAGCGCCACGTCCCCGAAAGGGATGTTGCTCACGGCCACGTCGTAGTAACCGGCGTATTTGGGTTCGATACGTTCGAATCCCTGTACCCGCACCCGTTTTTCGGGGTGCAGGTGCTTCAGGATCAACCCCGTGGCGGGGTCTTTCTCGAAGCAGGTGATCTCCGCGTAGGGGTCGTGGAAATCCACGGCATTGACGAAAACCCCCGTTCCCGCGCTGGGGTCAAGAATACGTTGGGGGGCGATCCGCGTATCCCATATCGCCTCCACGATGGCGTCTGCCACTTTCGGGGGCGTGTAAAAAGCCGTCAGGACGGAGTTCTTGATCCCGTCCATGTAGCGCTTGTATTCCCGTTCGTCGGGGGTGTTCGCCCTGATGACCTCTTGCAACTCGGCCACGAGCGTTGCCATGCCGTCCTTGTCCGGTTTCCCGGTGGGGTTTTCCAGCACTTCCTTGATGGCGCCGAAGCCGCTGTATGCGCCGAGTGTCCTTTCTTCTTCGGGAGTCGGCGCCCGCCGTTCCCTGTCGAGCGTGAAGGCCGTCTTCAGCGCGTCGATATTCTGGCGGAGGTGGGTTTTCTTATTGAATGCCATCTTCGAGAAGTATTTGGACGGTTCCCGTCAGTTCGGTATAGAACAGTTCATAGTCGGGCGTGTCGGCGAAGTCGTCCGTGAGGTCGTACTTCTCCAGCACCCCGCGGCAGAGGGGCAGCAGGCGTAGAGCCGCCTGCCGGGCGGTATCCTCGGGAATCTCCGCCTCGAATTCCCTCCAGAGGATGTTTACCAGCGTGTTGTAGGGTGAAAAGTGCAGTCCGCGGCAGAGTTCCTCGCGGGCAATTTCTTCGGCCTCGATGTGGTTGCAGCCCGAACGGATCGCCTCGCTGTACGCTTGGGCGGCGCTGTCGGCCCGCTCGGCGATGAACTCACTTTCGGCGATGAGTTCCGGGTGGCTGTCCTTGAGGTAGGATAGTAACGAAAGTCCGTAATAGGACAATTCCCCCGTGGGGGTATGGTGTTGCTTGTCTGGCATGATAAGAATTTTTAGTGGTCGTTGATAATCGGGGAAGAGAAAGGCGCCCCGGGTTCCCACCCGAAGCGCCGACCACTGAAAAAATCCTTATCAAACAAGCGTATCTCGTTATGACAGGTCTTTTCCAGTGGCAAAGGTAACGATTATTTCCGTTTGTTCCTCTTTCCCTGCCTGGGAGTATCGCGCGGTTCGAAAACGAACGAGGTCTTGAACTGGTCATCGAGCGTGAGGGCCGCGTCGAACGTCCCGCCGCCGTTTTTGACGAATCCCCGGATCGTGCCGGTTTTGCCTTTGGTCAGCAGTTCCGCGAGCTGCTTGTCGGTCAGCTCCTTGCGGGCCACGGTTCTCCATACGGTCAGGCCGCAATCGGGATTCTGACACTTGGCGAGTTTGGGATAGAACACCACGGGCCTGCCGCAACGCGGGCAGGCTGTGTCACTCTCCGCGCCGTCGATTCTTGCTTCCAGCAGTTCTTTGGCGATTTGCGAGGCGAAGACCTCGATACCGCGATGGAACGTCGGGGCGTCCATCTCCCCGGTGGCGATCTTCGAGAGGGCCAGTTCCCAGCCGCCCGTCATGGCGACATCGGCGATCTTCTTGTCCCTGACCACGGCATACACGGCCAGTCCCTTGTCCGTGGGTACAAGCGACTTTTTCTCTCGCCTGACATACTCGCGGGCAAAGAGCGTTTCGATGATGGCGGCACGGGTGGCGGGCGTGCCGATGCCGGCATCCTTCATCGCCTCGCGTTCGGCCTCGTCGGACAGTTCGCGTCCGGCGGTTTCCATCGCCGCCAGCAGGCTCGATTCCGTGTGAAGGGGGCGCGGCCGGGTCTGTTTCTGTTCCGTGACGCATCCCTTGACGGGCAGCTCGTCGCCTTGCACGATGTCGGGAAGGAGGGTCATGTCCTCCTCTTTCTCCTCGACAGGTTCATTCAGGACGGCCCGCCAGCCCGTCTCGACCATGATACTGCCGCGGGCCGTGAAATCATGTCCCGCGCTTTGCAGGGTAAGGGAAGTGTTTTCTTTCACGCAGGCCCCGGAAAAGGTTTCGAGCATCCGCCCCGCGACCATCTCATAGACGATGCGGTGGTCGGCATCCAGTTCGGAAGGGAGGTTCTCGGTGGGAAGCAGCGCGTGGTGGTCGGCGATCTTTTCGTTGTCCACGCTTCGGCGGGAGAGAGATGCGGTATCCATCCTGCCCGCGTATTCCGCGAAACGGGGATAGCGTGTCATGTTCCCGATGAGTGCCGGAATCTCCTCGGCCACATCTTCCGATATATAGCGTGAGCCGGTACGGGGATAAGTGATGAACTTCTTCTCGTAAAGCGACTGGGCGATGTCGAGCGTTTTTTCTGCCGAAAAACCATACCGACTGTTGGCCTCTTTCTGGAGTGTCGTCAGGTCGTACAAGAGAGGCGGCTGTTCCCTGGTCTCCTTGCGCTCCACGTTCACGACGCGTACCGTTCGGGCGCCGATAACCTCGGCGCGGGCTGCTTCCGCCTTCTCCCTGCCGTCGAATTTCTCCGTGGAGAGGACGGTGAACTCCGTGCCCTCCTTTGCCGTGGAAAGCTTCAGCCGGAAATAGGCGGCGGGCTTGAACGCCTTGTTCTCCAGGTAACGGGAGCAGATGATCGCCAGCGTGGGGGTCTGCACCCGTCCGAGCGACCAGACACCCCGCCCGGCAGCCACAGCAAGCGCTTGCGAGGCGTTGATACCGACGATCCAGTCGGCTTCGCTGCGGGCTTTGGCCGAGAGGTAAAGGTTGTCGTATTCGTTGCCGGGGCGAAGGTGTTGTAACCCCTCGCGGATGGCCCGGTCGGTCAGGCTGCTGATCCATAACCGCACGAAAGGGGTACGGCATTCCAGGTAAGAGTAGATGTAGCGGAAGATCAGCTCCCCTTCACGCCCCGCGTCGGTCGCGACGATGATGCGCTCGGCCATGCCGAACAATTCCCGGAGAATACCGAGCTGCTTCACGACACCCGGGTCGGCCTTATACTCTTTACCCTCCC
Organism: Alistipes shahii WAL 8301; assembly: GCF_025145845.1. NCBI lineage: Bacteria > Pseudomonadati > Bacteroidota > Bacteroidia > Bacteroidales > Rikenellaceae > Alistipes > Alistipes shahii. Next base: position 592,589 of record NZ_CP102253.1, read on the forward strand.
GAACCTGCCGGGGCAGGAGGATGAACGATGATGGCAGGATAGGCAGGTTTTCCCGGCGGAAACCCGCGATGCCATACTGTTGGGGCATTGCCAGCCCGACCAGGTGGCCGAAGGCCCAGGTTACGGCATAGCCGTTTCCCTCTATAAAACCGTCTTTACGGTTCGTGGCTCCCACGATGGCGGCGATCTCACGCGCCACCGAGGGCTTTTCTGCGATAATAACTTGCATGATGATTCGGATTTTTCAGTGGTTGTTTTCTTGTAGTTCTTCTTTCTCTTTTTCCGGACGGGCGATCAGCCGGCGGTCGTAATAGACATGGTTGCTGTTCCCGTCGTAATACTGCCGTCCGTCGTCTGCCTCCTCCGGGGGGCTGCGTTTACCCGGCCGGAGGTATAAGGCGGCCAGCGCTGCGATCAGGAGCGGCATGGCTCCGGTCTGCATGTAGAACCATTTCATACGTTATACCTTGACACCTTTGGAGTTGCTCTTTTTGCAGCTGCGGTAATTTCTCCTTTGCGCCGGAGTGGCCTCCTGCTGTCCCTGCTTGAGCGGCTCTTTCACACCTTTGACCGCTTCGACGGTCTTGCCCTCGGAATTGACGGCGACCTGGGTACGGCTTTCAACGGCGGGTTTGACCTCCGCTCCCTGCCGTTTCGCACGGTCGGGATTCCAGCGGAAGAAGTCCATCTTGTTACGCTCGAAGTTGGGCTTGACCCAGGCGTTGAACGGCTCACCCTGCCCGTCCTTGACCATGCCCTTGATGTAGAAAGCCTTGACATCCGCCCGCTTGGAGGGGTCGTTCACCGCTTCCGTCCACTGGTCATAAGCCTCTTTGGGCACGGAGGCTTTGAGGATTGTCCGGTGAATCGTGAGTGTGGGCTGTCGTTCGGAGGCCGTAGTTTCCTGCCGTCCGTTTTTCTCGGCGGCCTTCTGGCGGTAAATCTCCTTGTTCTCCTGGGCGTAGCGGTTGCGATCCAAACCGTCGTAGGTAAAGGAATAGTTACGTTCGGCCGCGTCGATTTGGATATAGGCATCCCGCTTATAACCCGCGCGGGTGGTATATCCTTCGAGCAACACCTTGCCGCCGCCGTAGAAATCCATCTGCTTGCCTTCCGAGAGGTCGGCCTCCTTGATACGGGCACGTTTTTCGAGTAGCGAAACGGGCATGGGTTCCAGAGTGTTCGTCCATTTGTCTATCGACACGTAGCAGGGCGTGAGCTTGCCCGGCTCCAGCTCCAGGTCGATCACTTTCCCGGCATGACGGGTGTTCATCAGGTTCGTTTTCGCCTCCTCATCGAGCAGCACCCCGTGGAAGGGGGCGTCGAGGTCGGGCCGTTCCTGCCAGTAATGCGGCACGACGCGCAGCGAGCCGTCCGCCTGCTCTTCGAGCGACACGCGCCCTTTGGTGGAAACACGCATCCCGTTCTCCAGTTCGGGGTTCATCTCCACCAGCCCGTTGGATTTATGTCCGTAAGACATGGCTTTCAGGTGTGGCTCGATGTCCTCCATGCGGATACCTTTCTTCTCCATATCCGCCAGGTCTATCTTCGTGACGTCCAGCGGCTCGAACTGCCGCTGCTCCTGCGTCTGAAGCCGTTCGGAGGGGTCGATACGGTAATTTTCCAGAATCTCCGGGTCGAAGTCGATGCGGATAAGTTTGTTCAGGGCATTCTCCGTCATGACGAAGATACCCGTGTGGACGGGGTTCTGGGCCTGTTCCATGAACTTTTTGAAGAAGGCTTCGAGGGCTGAATCCTGCGTGTTCACGTTCAGCAGGCTCGCCACGTTCTGATCCGTGGGGTCGGCGGTCTGGATATTGCCGTCCTGATCCACGCCGGTAACGGCTTGTAGTCGTCCGTCGTCGGCATTCTGAACGAGCATGACTTGTTTAGCGTCGTTCTTTACGTTTTCGTCCATAATTACGAGTGTTTTTAGTTAGCACCAATAGCGATGCGGGAACGAAAGTAAGGGGAACCGGCTGAACGTAAAAGAGTTGGAAAGGCTATGGAAGCATCGGGCACAGAAGTGGCCGCTTGTGGCGCAGGGCAGAGGAAATCGGAGAAACGGAGTGCCGGGAAGGACGGATTTGGCAGAGGGTATTTTCGTGGCTCCTCACCTTATTTGTCAGGTAGTCGGGATCTATTGTTAAATGTCAATAAAGCGCATGGATAACCCGTGTTTTTTTATAAATTTGCGAAAACGGGTTTCAATATCCGACAAAACGTGAGGCATGGAAATATATACCCCAAAAACCAAGATCAAACTTTCTCCGGTGATAAGAAACGGGAGAGAATTTGTCGAAGTGACTTTCGGTAATGACAATGACATCCGCTTGTCGCTGTCGAAGGAAGAAAACGTACTGCTTGTCGGCGGCAGGGCTTATCTGCCGGCAGAAGATTTCGTGCTTGCCGAGTTCTTCGACCGCTATGTAAAAATGGCGTTTATAGACTATTCTGCCATCAAGGAAACCGCACCCCGTAAAGAGGAAGACAAACGGCCGCCACTGCCGGAAGGCTATCTGGAAAAACTTCAGCAAGTGCGTTACAGTGACCATACCGTAAGGGTATATACCTCCTATTTCCGCGATTTCCAACAGCATTTCGAGGGGCGTAAGATTGAAACGGTTACTCCCGGCGAGATAAACGACTACCTGCTGTATCTCATCCACGAGAAAAACATATCCTCCTGCCAGCAAAACCAGCGTATCAACGCCATCAAGTTCTATTACGAGAAAGTTCTCGGTCAGGAACGGCGGTGTTACAAGGTGAACCGTGCCAAACGGGAGAAGACGCTGCCCGACGTGTTGAGCAAGGAGGAAATAAAGAAAATACTCGACGTGACGGTGACAGACCTGCGTTTCTTCTGTATGTTCTCCATACTCTATTCCGCAGGGTTGCGCATCAGCGAACTGCTGGAACTGAAACCCGGCGACATCAACGAATCCCGCTCCCTGATACGGGTGCGGCAGGGTAAAGGGAAAAAAGACCGCTACACCCTGCTGTCAAGACCGTTGATGAAAAAGCTGACGGAATATAACAGACTATACAAACCGAAAGTGTGGCTTTTTGAACACAGACCGGGAGAACCTTTCACCGAGAGTATCGTGTCGAAACGGCTGAAGGCAGCGGCCCGGGAAGCGGGAATCACGAAACGGATTTATCCGCACCTGCTGCGCCATTCGTTCGCCACTCACCTGCTGGAGCAGGGAACCGACATCAAGATAGTGAAAGAGCTTATGGGACATAACAATATCAAGACGACAGAAAGGTATGTCCACATAGCCGACACTTTCAAAAGCAATATCAAAAGCCCGTTGGACGATCTGTTGATGGAGGAAGACGAGGTCTGATACTTAAAGAAAATAACAGCCAAATCGGCTGATAGTATAACATTATTCTTCAAAAGAATTGGATATGAATAAAGGAAATACCATAGAAGATTTTTTTTGTAAGCAATTCATTAAGTCTGGTTATCAAGACCGTTTCTTTTTTGAACTGTCATCAAACAAAAAAAGAGTAAAAGCTATTAGTCGAATTTGTCATAATATGATGGATATTATAAATGAGAATAAGATTGTCGAGGTCTATAATTCTACGGATTTAATCCATTTGACAGATAGACTTCGTGAATTATCTAAAGAGAAAGAAGGATATTGCATCGGTTTTTTTGAGCTGGATCAAAAATGGGCAGATATATCAGAGGCTATAAATGCAGGAATACAGTCGAATTTTGGCTTTGCCATAATATTGTCTGATGGAATTGCTTGTATATGTGAAGAAACCGGTATAACCAATAGAAGAGCTGTAATATTACACTCCATATCCAAATTGAAAGAATAACAAGCGGCTCAACCTCCCCTTAAAGGTCGGTTAGCTGCCAAACATTATCCGCAACTAAAAATCAAAAAGGAATATGAAAGAATTAGAAAACAACTGGATGAAAAAATGGGAATCGGTAAAAGAAAAAACCGTCTGCCCTGTTGACCTCAATACTTATTTTGAGCAAGAAGAAATTGCAGGAAAATCGTTAACGACGATTAATATCGGTTCTTGCGATTTGCCGAGTGGAAATCTTTTGGTACGAGATCCATTGGTATATCTCCCAAACAGAAACGAACGTCCATATTTTCAGAACGCTCCTGCGGGTAAATATGAAACGGAAATTTGTGTAATCAAATCTGACGACGAGGATTGCGACCGTTATGCCGCAGTACGTTTGCGCTTCAATGAAAAGCGGGCTGTTCGATTCTATGAAGCATTAGTTGGGAATGAAAACCTTGAAACATTGGAAGAGGGTGATTACTTTGGATTTTGTGTAGATGCTGGTTTAGGATGTGTATGTGATGAAATTATCCACCGTATTTATTGCGACTGGGATGAACAATGGCGCAAAGATAATCCCGATGATAATCCTTATGATGGATATTTTGCTGCATTATTCAAAGAAAACTATTATCTCCATCCAGAATATCAACGTGCAGGCGGAGACTGGTTAAATTGGCAAGTGCCGGGGACGGAGTATCATATTCCCATTTTTCAATCAGGGTTCGGAGATGGTACGTATCCGGTTTATTGGGGCATAGACGAAGGCGGCGAAATATGTCAGTTGGTAATTCAGTTTATTGATATAGAATTAGCCTATGGCAATGATGAAGAGAATTAATGTGCGGATAACAAGTAAATAAGCAACCCTAACAGTTGCTATTTACAACCCATTATTCGCAAAAACAAATGGAAGAAAAAAACTATATATCAAACTTTGATTGCTCGCTTTGGCAAATTGATGATTGGGGACTATATACAGCCAAATCCCCTATCTATATCAATTCTTTGGGCAGCGATTTTAATGTGTGGTTTGATGTGAACGGCGAGAGTTTTCCTACCGACAAACAGCTTGTTGCATGGGCGGGATTTTGCAATATTAATTCAAATGAAATAAAAGAAATGATGATTGACGGTCTTACAAAGTTAGTAGATAAAATGGATGTCCTGCCAAATGATGTAGAGCCGGAATTTGGTCCGATATATAGGCCTATGGCGATTTCGAGAAATGCCAAACGCTCTATTGAGGCTGTAAGACATAGTAGAAAGACATTAGGTAAAGTGGCAAAATCCACCTTAAAATGCAATTCGGTTGTTGTACCGTTACAAGATAAAGCTCCAGTTAGATTTATTGTAATGAACTTTGAAATTGGTCGTCGCCCTTATGAAATGGAAGCTGTTTTTTGTAATGAAAGGATATTTATGGTCGGTGAAAACTCTGGCATTTGGACTCGCCTTGAATGGATAAATGAGTTTAATGTTCCAATGTTTAATATTGGAACGGCATTACATCCATATTGGCGACCCGAATAATATGCGAATAACATGCACCTGTTCCGCCTAACGGCGGCAAGCTGCAAACCATTAGTCGCTTGAAAAATAAAAAAAAGAAAATGAGTAAGATAATGATATGGGTCGGTCAATTCGATTCCGAAGCTGATTTTGAGAAATATATGGATCAATCGGCTTTCCGTCAATGGTGGAAAGATTACGATGAAGACAATAAGGAACTTCGTTGCCAGTTCTGTAAGGAGCTTGGTGTAATGAGCTATGATGAGGATTTTCTTATTATGAAATTCACATCTGACGGCTTGGCAGGATTACTTAACCTTATTCCTGCTGATACCCAAAAGATAAGTCTGTCGATAGCTGATAAAAATATTACAATGGCAAATGCTGTTATCTGCTATAATTGTCGTGAGGGTATATCTCCTAAGAAGGCAGAGAATACCACAACCATGACTTATCTTGGTACGTTTGAGTTTGAACTGTCGCCTGAAGGTGTACAAGGGTCTAATGCAGGATTAGAATATATGATTTGGATTGGCACAACCGATAAAAGTCGGGAAGAATTTATGGAGTATTTCAATCAAGATGAATACATGAAAGAAATACGAGATTACGAAGAAAGTCGTACAAAGAAACGCCCAAATCCGGAACATCGCTGTCAGTTCTGTAAAGACATTAATATAAAGTATTACTATCCAGAATTTCTAACTGTGGAAATTAAGGATGAACCCGAAAATCCTTTTAATCTTGTTAGAATGATGATTGATAACAAACTTGTCCTTGACTGGTATATTGAGTCCGATATTGATGAATACCACATAAAGCCATCAAATTGTATTGTGTGCTATATACCCAATGGTTTCAAGGACAACAAAAGGAATCAAAAAATCTTTATTAAGAAGAAAAATTATGATTCATATGAAACACCTAAAAAATTTGTGGATGAATTAGACAGTTACAACGGTATTCAATATTTGGAAACTTATATTGCAGAATAAAGCGACTAACAAACGGATAAATTTCCCTTAAAGGTCGATTATCCACTGGACATTATAATAAATAAAAATCAAAGCATTATGGCAAAATATGAGTTGGGGGCAATTTATAAAATTAATGGTCGAAATGGTGAATTATATTATGTAAGACTTTTGACAAACGAATGTTATGGCGTTTTTTCATCATTAGAAGGCGAACTGAATGAAGAGACATTTGCCCAAACCCATTATCGTCTCTATTTTAGCTGTAACTCTTTTCCTATAAAACGAGGTATATGGGGAAAAGTCGTATCATCTCCAGACAGTACAGATATTGCACGGTGGCAACGCCCTCAATATTTAGCTAATTTTGCTAATTTCAACATGAAATTATTTCTTGATCAATGCAGAGTTTTTCATGAAGATGGGAACCTTTATCAATGTGAAAGTAAAGAGGAGTTTATTAGATTAGTAAAATCTGGTAAGATTTTATTTTGTTTTAATACTTATAAAATTATACCAGACTTTCTAATGAGGTATTACAAGGATTTCCCCAATAGCTATATTGTAAATAAAGATTTTATCCATAGTGGAACTTTAGAATACCAAAAAGAACAAACAAATGTATTAAAAGAATTAGGCTTTGATATTGGAAACTTATTATAACAAGCGGCTGAACATTCCTATAAAGGTTAGTTAGCCACCAAACATTATCCGCAATAAACAAAGAAAATAGATATGGAAAAAGAAAAGCGAACGGAAGAAGCCATACAGGTATTTAGAAAAATGCTTGTAGAAGAATTTGGCATTAAATCAACAGAACAGTTCTTTTCAACAGAAGGAGAAGATATGGCTGTAATCTATGAGAGCATGAAAGTCGAACAAGAAAACTTCAATCTCACAGACGAAGAAACAAATGCTGTCTTAGATATAATTTTTGACGAACTGGATGCTCAAAATGCGGATAACAAACAGCAAACCGACTAAACAAGCGGAACGCTGCCAAACATTAATCGCTGAGAAAAATATGAATAATTGGATTGAAACATCAGGAAGCCCATTTGTCATTGTTGAGCAACAATATGCCCATCAATGGAAGGGTCAAGAAAACTACAATGCTATATGTAGCGTAACAGATTACTTGGGGAAAATCTATATAGACAATCATGTCTTATTGGTAATGGGAGATGAACCGATGGCTACACGCATAGTAAATAAAGATGGAGCAATCTTAATAATCCGCTGGAAGTATGCTCCCGATTATTTAACGGTGGAAAAACTTCTGGAGAATGATATCGTAAACGGGATTGAACCAATAGAAGAAGTTGAAGTAAAATGGGATTCTACTGAATTAGTCCTATTTGATTCTTTGTCTCCCTATTGTGAAGCGTCGGTTAAAGTTTTTTTATCATTACAAAAAACATCTTGTATAATAAAAACTTATCTTTATCAAAAAGACGAAGTATCTTTAATAATACATTCAATCCAATAAAGACGATTAACAAGCGGCTCAACCTCCCCTTAAAGGTCGGTTAGCCACCGAACATTAGTTGCAGCCCAAAATGAAATAAAAATGAATGTAATATCGGAAAAAGAATATTCGTTCTCAAATGCACTTTTTTGGAACGTAATGTTGCATCATCATATTCAAGCCTTTGATGAAGAAAGGGATGTGAATTTTGATGAAGTATGGGATGAAGAACTTGTACTAACATTGTTGGATAAAAAGAAGTACAAGAAATATTGGTGTTGGCTATCTCAAATTGATTTGAAAACATCCGAAAATCAAGGTGAAATAGAAAACCCAAGAACTCTAACACTTCCTATCGGCAGCGATATTGTATTGACAATAGAATTTCATCCTTGCTGTACATATTATTTTTTGAATGACACTTTAATCGGGGAAGTTAGTGGCAACTTTCACTTGAAGTATCTCACATATTCGGAATTAATGAGGATTACAAAAGAGAAATATGGAGATGTACTGTTCCATTTACTCTTACCTTTGTCTGCAATCAGGGAACAAGAAAAAGGCATAGCACTTAATGCAATAATCCAACGATTGCAACAAATTCCCTTATTCAAGGAACATTCCGCATATATAGGTAAATGTATCTTGAATGGATTATTAATATCCAACTCTGACATACAAGAAATTCCCAAGATAGGAACGATATGTACAAGCAATCATTCATATAGAAATGCTTTGGTATATGATGATGAAAGGCAGGAAATAAAGGAGCTAAATATCCTTTTATCGAGATTATAAATATGCAACTAACAAGCGGATTAATCTCCTATAAAGGTCGATTATCCACAGAACATTACCGATTAACAATGACAATATGAAATGGTATAAAATATACTTGAATGGAGAAAATCGAATATGGAAGAAATGTATTACATATTCGTGGGAGTTTATATATGAAGATAAAGAAATTAATTTTCAAAGAATTATAGATTCATCTTCATCGGAAAGGTATCAGATAAAAGCTCTTATCAAAGGTAAGGGGCTAATCGCTAAAAGTATATCTGGATTTGGGCAAATAAGAATGCCAGAATTTGCTGAAGTCAGCCATTTGTTTCTTGTCAGAGAAGATATATTGAATATAAACGAATTGTCCTCCATAAAAGGAATTTCTTTAAAAAGGGTTTCAGTATATGGAGATTTCCCACTTGATTATATGGCAATTATTTTTAATGAAGTAATTGATTGTGTTGACAATATTCATTCCAAACGAGAAGAATTTGAATGCATGAGTACACTTGTGTTAGATATGTCTAAAATACCTTCATCTGTAGATGGGTTCTTTTTAAAAGGGTGGAATAAATACGGTTTTTATAAAAACATTGTCAATGAAAATATGAAAATGCAATTACTTCATTTGTATAAGGCAAATGAGTTTTTAAAATTTAAAGAAATAGAAATAAATGGCACATCGGTAACAAATGGATAAATCTCCGTAAGAGAGATTATCCGCCGAACATTAGCAACTTTACAAACTAAAAAGAATATGAGTGACCAAATAATTTTTGATGTTGACGGACTTATAGAAGCTCAAATCCGTCAGAGAGATAAAGACTACGCAAAAGTCTGTTGTCAGAACTTATTAAACTACGCATACGGAAAGGGGCTTTTGTGTGATAATCCATGTGATAATGAAGGAAACCTAATCATGCCTTCAATTATTAAGGAAAGTTCTTTAACAGAAATTGGTAAACATATTTTTGTTGAATTGCTATTTAAGTGGTTTGCATACACAGATAATGAAAGTGGAAAAATTGACAGAAAAAATAACATCAAAATGTTAGAGAAGTATTACAATCAACTTTTACAAAAGATTGATAGAAAATAGGTTGCTAACAAACAGATGAAACATTGAAGGCGGTTTATCTGCCGGACATTACTAACAAGGAAAAAATAATATGTGTCAATACAAATCAATATGCAATCCTATAATAGAGCTTACAACACTTTTACAGAGTTGTGGCTTCACAATAGAAAAACAAGAACTTAAAGATTGGCATTTCAATGAGTTTGAGATTGTGATGAAAGGAAAGAAATTACAACTTCCAATGATAGATATAGAAGGTATAGAACAACATAGCGACAATATATATTGTTGCAAATGTCATTGGTCTGTTGTAAAACTAATAATGAATTGACACAATAAAATGTTAGTAACAAGCGGCTTAACCTCCCCTGAAAGGTCGGTTAGCCACCAAACATTATCGTTTAATATGGTAAGTAGAAAAGAAACAGTAAAAAGTTGTTGTGTGAATATACTTGATGATGTAAAAAGAATATTAGCGCAACCTTTTGAATGTAGGAAGACTTCTCTTCCTGATGGTGCATTACATAATGTACAAAAAGAATTGGAAAATATGATTAATGCGATTGATAAAGATATTTACTCGTTTACACCAAGTTATGGCAAATATCTAATAGATTGTTGGCTTGGAGATGAATTAGTAGATAAACTTCTTGATGTTTCTTGTCAATATGAAAAACTAATTAAGTTGAAATAAACGATAGCATACGGATTAATCTTCCAAAGGTCGATTATCCAACAAACATTATCGGTCTAAAAATTAAAATATGGATAGTAAACTTCAATTATTCGCTAAAGTGTTATTAAAAGAACACTATGATGAATTTTTAGAAATGATTCAGTTGTTCAATATAGATAAGAGAACCTTTGTCCTTCAACATAGGAAAATGTTTGAAAAGGGATGGTACGATACAAGCTCTGAAGACAATGAATTTAGTGAAGTAGATATTATGCTTTGTTTTGCTATAGTTTCTCACAGAATGGCAGTTATTGATTGGAGTGGTGAAGAATATTCAGGGCAGGTTAAGCGTTCCATTACGATGATGTTAAAGAATTATGGGATAGAACGTTTCTTATGGAACACTAAAAAGTTTGAGGATTCTTTGGATTGGGACAAAATTCGCCGAGGTGACTATTTGCCTTTGTTGTTCCAAGCTATGAACAAGCAACTTAACAGAGGCGGTTATTCCATTGTGTTTTGTGATACAAAATCGGATTGTTTTCGTTATGCAATATTACCAACTGCCGAGTTTGTGCAATTTGAGAATACGGAATTAGATGATTATCTGACAATCATTAGTCCTAAGATTTACAATATATATCTTGCAGACAAGGGAAATGAATTGCCTAAAATTATGCTGTACTTAAAAAAGAAATTTTCTGTTCCACTAAGTGAAATCAAGGAATTTTGTTCAAGAGATAAAATTTTACTTGGAATAGGGAACTCTATAATTGTGGATGAATATCGAAAAGAAATTGAACAACTTGGAGGCAAGATTGAAACAGAAGAAATAGACCGATAACAAACAGCAAACCGATTGAATAAGCGGAACGCTGCCGAACATTAGCAACCCCAAAAAGATGAAAATGATTGGAGAAACTATAAGAACTGAATTTGAAGCATTGAAAAATGACTTTGAAACCATAAGGCAACAAATAGAAGACGATGTTGTCAGGACTGAGTTGTATAAGGGCGAGTTTTATGAACTTACTCCATATTCCTATCAGCGTAATGGTTGCAAACAAGGAAAACCTGTAAAGCGTCCTGATACAATAAAAAGCACCAAAAATCTTTGTATCTACGGATTTAATAACCAAAATCAAATCGTAGAAGTTAAGGTTGGTTGTTCTATTGAAAATCAGTTTTATCACACTTTCCTGTATTATACAGACAATCTTGTGAAAAGTATTCTATACGATAATGGAAAACATTTGATGAATGTATGCCATTACTTTTTTGAGGGCGGAAAGCTGAAACGGTCACAGTTATGTGGTAGGTATGGTTGCCGTGAAGAGAATTATATCTATAAAGAAAATGCTTTGACACATATTGAAGTCAAACAATATGATATTGAGGGTAATAGTGGTAATGATTTAATTCATATATTCCAATATCAAGACGATGGGGCTTTAGAAAGTATTACCAAATCATTTCCAAATGGATATTCTGAAATAATCTATAAAACGAAAAGAGGTTGCTAACAAGCGGCTTAACTACCCCTGAAAGGTCGGTTAGCCACCAAACATTAATATTAAAAGGAAACACTATGATACCTGATAAATTGAAAGATGATTTTAATTCATTGAGAAATATGTTTGATGAATTGAAAAGAGAAATTGATAAGAATGTTGTAAGGGAAGAGAATTACAAAGGTGAGTTCTACGAAATATCCCCTTATTCTTATCAAAGAAACAGGTTTAAGCAAGGGAAAATAGTTGGAAATGTAACTTCTCTCAAAACAACTAATAACCTATTTACTTATTATTTCGATGTAAAAAATCAAATTATAGAAATCCGAGAGGGCTTGGAACTTAAAAATCAATTCTATTACACCTTTTTCATTTATGAAAAGGAACTCATGAAAACTATTGCATATGATAATAGCAAACGTATTGTGAATGTCCGATATTATCTATATGGAAGTAATGGTAAAATAGAGAAAATGTATTCAAAGGGTTCTCGTGGAAGTAGAGAAGAAACATATTTTTATGAAAATGACCGCCTACAAAAAATAGTTATAAGACAATTTGATAGAAATGATATTGAACAGGATACGTTACAACATTCATTTGATTATAAGTCTAATGGAGAATTAAAATCTATTATTCTTTCGACAGAATTATATTCTGAAACAATCTATCAGGAAACATAAATTTAATATTAACAAGCCGGGATAACGGACTAACGCCGTTCCCCGTCAAACCATTATCAATTACAGTACGACAATATGAACTTTTACTTAATAGGTAGTTTAGAAGGATTTAACGATTTACGTTTTCCAAATGTGGAAGATTGGCAAAATTGTATGGGACATGCTGAAGGTTTACTAAAGCAGTGGAATCCTCCTGAGATGGAATATATATGGAAAAAAAGTAATAGACATAAACATTTTGATTTATCACAATTTTGTAATCCTCTATTAACTATTAGCGACAAAGCATTAAGTATTTTAGAAAATATTCTTATCAAAAATGGAGAAATTCTTGATATAAAGTCGCCAAAAGGTTTTTATTTTTTTCATTGTACCAATATAATAGATGCTTTGATTGAAAAAGAATCAGATATAGTGTGGTTAGATAAAGAAAGAGGATGGGTGGGTTGTATAAATAAATTTGTGTTGGATAAAAATAAAATCCAAGAGCAAACTATTTTCAGACTTCCGAATGTAAATTGTCGCTATACTTTTTATGGGGAGGAATTTAAGAACCTTGTATTGAAACATCATCTTCAAGGAATACATTTTGATAGATACGAAACTATTATTATAAAATGAATGATTGTTTTAAAGTTTGTAGTTAAAGTATTGATAACACGCACATCAATCACTTAAACAGTGATTATCTGCATCCTATTAAACATTAGAAAATGAGAACACCAATCATAATCCTGTTATTTGTAATCCTGCTTGCCGCAAGCTGCGGAGAGCCTCCCATGCCGCCGTCGGACGAGGAAATGATACGCCATTTCACCACGCACGAGGTGGCGTTCCGTAAGGTGTACGAAATCATGGCAGAGAGTTCAGAAGGTAGTTTTCACTACCCGCCGCTTTCTCCGGAAGAGGTCATTATACTTGATTCAACAGAACAAAGCGATACATTCCATGAAACGAATGACGAACAAGACATTCCGGTATATGGACTGTTGAAGCCGGAGCGAATCCTACTCGACTCCTTGTTATCAGAGATTGGATGCGGTTTTATCCTTGTTGATCGCAGGGAATGGGGAACGGCAGATTCGGTATATGTGAGCCTTGTTATGCCGTACTACTCCCACGGCATCGTGGATGCGGGAACGTCCAAGAGTTTCGTTTACGATCCCGGATTGAGAAGCCGTCGGAATATCCGTATCACCGAATATGGCGACCTGAACGAGATCTACCGCAGGACGTACAACGACACCACGCTTTACAAACCCATCAAGGGAAACTGGTACATCGAGTTAGACCATTCGATATAACGGCCCGGAGTTCGTATCAAAGCTTGTTTCACTTTTTGTCAAGAAGATACATCATAAAGCAGATAATGGCTATCGCAAGGAAAAATAACAGAACCGCAAGGAGTTCGTTAAACCTGCACTTGGCATAGTGAGACATCACTGCTTTGCCTCGCCATTTGTAAATCCTGCTGACGAGCGACATAACGGCAAATGTGACAATGCTAAAAACGACACATGGCAACAATGCCGACACACCTGGAAAAAGCCGGATAGTAACAGTCATCATAGGGAATATCAAAAGAGCGAAGATATAAATCGAGAGCATCATTTCGCCATCGACCCTGCCTGTTCGTCTTGCTTGTTCCAATTTCTCCCCCATCCACCAGAGGTAGTCCCAGAGATAGAACCGTTGCTTATTCTCCTGCCGTTTCATCATGCCCAATGTATAAATCCGAGGTGGAACATCAGCGCTACATTTGCCACGATCAGGGCGATAGCGATAAGAACTATTTTGGCGAGCTTCCTGCCGGGATGTTTCATCTTCCCGTAATGTTCACGGAGCGCTTCACGCCGTCCGGCTGTATAGCGTAGCTTGCAGAATAAATCGGGAAGAAAGCAGAGAGGAATCACTATGGCCAAACCAATCATCCAGCCGAAAAGGCGCAATATCGGCGGAACCCCAAGCGGTATGAGTAGGACGAAGAGCCAGCACCAAAACAGTAGCATACGTCCGTTGAGATTGGTACGCTCCCTTTCGTGCCATATCTCGGCTACATACCACATATAGTCGATGAAGCAGATCCGGTATTTGCGATTGTCCTTTTCCATACCGTTATCTCCATACAAAGAAACCAACCAATATAAGTATAATCAGAACGCTGACCAACACAATCTGAACCCTGCGGCGTGTTTCAGGCTTGCAATCGTCAAATAACCACAGTTTGCTGTTAAACTGCCAATGACACGCCCATTTCCAACGGAACAGCAACCCTGCAAGCCATAGGGCAAGCAACCCGACACCAAACAGCAACCCGTATTTCGGGTGAGCCTGCAACCACTCGAAAAACGCTTCCGCCTTGCTGTTCATTGCTTCGTATATATCGGTAACTGTCATACTTATAATTAAAAGGATTCCGAACACAAAAATAATGTTTTCTGTTCACATAATCACTACTTTATGCTCCAAAACACCGGCTGTGCGGTTATAAAACCAAGAAACAGCCCCCGTTAAGGTAACGGAGGGTGTTTGCGGGGGTGTTTGTGTTCATTTAGTTCTGTTCCGGCAGGAGCTTGCAAAGCACCGGGTCGTTCTTGATACGTTCCAGTTCCTCGGCGACGATGCGGCCGGCCTCTGCCTTGATACGTTCGTAGTTTTCCTGCACGACCTGTTTCATGTGATCCGTCCCGTTCTCGTCCGTGAAATCGGTAATTTGTGGTATCTTCTTGTACCGGGCCGTTTCCGCTTTCACTTTTTCGTTGTCCACGACAATCTCGCAGTGGAAAATCTTCTGCTCGATACGTTCGTCGAAATTGTCCGCCACAGCCCCGACGAACATTCCCTGCGTGAGCGTCGAGATCTTCGAGGCCGGGATCAGGCTGTCCAGCTGCGTGGATATGGATGTCGATTTGTCGCTGCGGCTCAACGTCATGCTCTGCCGCTTCTGCAATACCTTACCGAACCGTTCCGAGAGTGTCTTGGCCGTTTCACCTACGACCTGCCCGGAGAAGATGTTGCCCACCGTGTTCATCACGACGGCGGCCTCCTTGTCCCCGTAGTCCCTCTTCAACTGTGAAAAATCCTGGAAGCACAGCAGCACGGCGACCTTGTTGCTTCTGGCCGTGGCGATCAGGTTGTCGAGTCCCTTGAAGTAGATTGTCGGCAGCTCGTCGATGATGATGCCCGATTTGAGCTGGCCTTTCTTATTTATGAGCTTGACAATCCGGGAATTATACAATCCCAAAGCCGCTCCGTAAATGTTTTGCCTGTCGGGATTGTTCCCCACGCAGAGTATCTTGGGATCGTTCGGGTTATTGATGTCGAGCGTGAAGTCATCGCCCGACATGACCCAATATAGCTGGGGCGAAATCATGCGGGAAAGCGGAATTTTGGCCGATGCTATCTGGCCCTGGAGCTGGTCTTGAGCGCCTCCGAGCCAGGCATCCATAAAGGGGCTGAGGTAGTTTTCGAGTTCCGGGTAGGATGTCAGAATCGGGAAAATATCCTCGTACCGCTTGTTCAGGAACTCGATGGCGTGCGGGAAGGTACAATACCGCCCGTTGTCGTAGATGCGCAGGAACCAGATCACGGCCGCGAAAAGGATAATGGGGCTTTCCACAAAAAAATCGCCCTGCTTCTGCACCCAGCTTCGGTTCAGGTTGAGCATGATGGTATAGGCGCTCTCGTAGGCGTCCGAAATATCGGTCATGAAGTCCGGGTGAATGGGGTTACAGCGGTGCGAGCGGCGCGGGTCGTCGAAATTTATGACGTAGAAAGTCGGGATTTTCTTGTAACCTTTCTGGTGATTCAGCAGGTGGTTGTAAGCGATTTCCGAAAGATCGGGAAACTTGTAGTCATAGATGTATTGGGTATAGCCCTTTTCGATTTGCTGTTTAATAAACTGGTTTACAACACAATAACTCTTCCCGCTGCCCGGGCTTCCCATGCAGATGCAAGCCCTTTGCGGGTTTACAACGTTGGCGAACCCGTTGTTCCACTGTTTGTTATAGTAAAATTTCGTCGGCAGATTTATGGAGTACTCGTTCTCGATCAGGCGTGTTTCCTGCTGGAATGATTCGTTCTCGTTATTGAAAGGGTCATCCATGAGATTGTTCTTCAGCAGGCGGGACATCCACACGCCGCCCATCAAGAGGCAGATATACCCGGCCGATAGGGTCAGTATGTAGAAAGCCGCGTTCGCCGCTGCCGTCAGCGGCAAGTCCAGCAGCCACCAGTTGAAGAAGAACAGCACGCCTCCCGTGGCCAGCGATGCCGTGATTTTCCGCCAGGTAATTTTCTCCTCTTTTACTCCTTTTGTCCCGAGGCATGAAAGGGCGAGGAACACTACGGCGAAAAGTTTCGTCCATAGTATATTCCGGAACAGCCCCGCGGTGCGGTCGAAGTTCAGCAGAATCCTATCGACCACGCCGATATTGATTCCCCATTCCCGTATCTGCCCGTAGCAGAACCAGTAGATGTTGATAACCACGAACAAGATACTCAATGCCCGCATGAAATCCATTGTTTTAGCAAGACCCCGAAGGTCGTCTTCCTGTTGCATAACCGTAAGATTTAATAAATGAATGATAATTGAGATGTTATACTTTCCTCCGTCGTGAGGTATTCCGCTTCCGTTGCCCGTCCCGTCCGGCAGGCGCTTGTTTCGGGGACAAGCCCCTCGTGTTTTCCCCGGGATTCCGTTTTCCGCCGAAGCGCAGCTCGAAGGCGTTGGCCGAGTATGCCTTTCCCAGCCGTGATCCGTTCACGACCGTCCGTGTTTCGTGGTCAATGAACGTCACACCCACGATGCGGCCGTTTTCGTTGCGTCGTATGTAGAGATCCACCCGGGCTCCCCGCAGGCGTTCGCGCAGTTCTTCCTCCGTGGGTTCTCCCCGAAGCGCTTTATCGACCCGGCCACGGATTTGCCTCCTCGTGTCGTCCTTCCCGAACCGTTCGGCGCTACGCTCCATGTGCCGTTCCAGCCCGTCATACCCGACCTCTTTACCGAACAGTGAGGATTTGAGCGGCGCGGCCACTGCCTTGTCCCCGTTCTCGTCCAGCAGCGTGTAGAGCAATCCCCGGTAGGGGGTTCCGTTCCGCTCTCCCCGGACTTCCTCTATACCTATATTATATAAGGACAGCAATGCCCGGAACTCGCCGAGGGTCTGGAAGCGGTATGTCGCCACGGCCGGTTTTATTACCGCTGCCACCTGGCGTTTCAGGTCGCCCCGCGTGTAATCGGCGGGGACGATCCCTTGCCCTTTCTCCCGCCTTCTCCCTTTGGCGGGATGCAGTCCGTACTCCCGTTCCAGTTCCTCGGTAACGGCCACGCTGCGTTCGTTGCGCCTGCTGTCGTTTATCTTGCGCCCGTCCTGGGCCACCTGCACCGACACGATATGGATATGCTCCCGTCCGATGTCGGTATGCTTGAATACGATATAAGGTTGTCCTCCCCAGCCCATGCGCTCCATGTAGGCCCCGGCTATCTCCGCGAGCTGCCCGTCGTCAAGGCGGTCTTCGGGAGCCGGGTTGAGCGATACGTGCACGACGGGTTTTTCCGTCCGGTAGTGCGAGGGCATCCAGCGCAGGAGGTCTTCTGCCGTCGCGGCCACGTTGAAGCGCCCATCCGCCGGCTCCCTCACTATGTGGGTCAGCAGTACTTTCCCGTCGCCCCGATCGACTTTCTCCTGGTTGTACGCCAGCGCGCCGTACACGTCTTTTCCGGTGGTGATATTGGCTACCATCGCTGTTTGAACTCTTCGGAGAGCGACACGACCTGCTGCCCGACGGCCGCCAGTTCACGTGTCGCTCTCTCCAGTTTATAGAGCAGCGCGAGTGTTTTCTTCTCGGAAAAATGCGCGTGCAGCTCCTTCACCACCTGGTTGTAATTCGTTCCCACGGCACGGAATTGGGCGTGGAAAGCGGTCAGCTTCGCCACGTATTCGAGCGTTCCCCGGTCGGTCTTTACCACCCGGAACGCCTCGTTGAACACTCTCGCTTTGATAAAAGCGGCTTTGGACAATAGCCCGGACTGCTCGTAAAGGTCGAGGAAACGGGCATGTTCCACGGCTGAAAAGTTTACCGAAAAGCGGTAAACGGCCGGGTCGTTTTTCGCGGGTCGTCCCCCTTTGCCCCCTCGGGGCTTTCTGTTCTTTTCCATCGCATCGAAATTTTAAGGAGAGGCCAGAGCCCCACCGGTTCCTGAAAATTCCGATCCCTTCGCGGCCTGCCGCCCTTCTGAAAAGCACCGACTCCGGAGGTGCTTTCTCCCCCTTGCGGGCAAGCTGTTTTCTGCTGCAAAACGAGAATCGTGCAGCAGAAAACACAGCTTGCTATTTGCCCTTTGCAAATACCTTCTGCCCGCTCGCGGACAGAACATTGAAAGAGCCGCCGTAAAACGGGGCAAGGACGGCTTCATTAGCGTCGGGATCGTTCACGAGGCAAAGATACCGACCTATTCAATCGCTTGTACCACAAGCGATTATGCCACTTGCGTCCACTTTGACGCCACACGCGGCCATAGCGGAAAAAGAGCATACAACCCGTGTTTTTAAGGGTTTACTTTGCACGTGAGAACGGATACGGGCAATGACACATCCTCCTGTCCGCACACGTGCGGACGGATGCAGAAAACACCGTGTGCAGAGGAAAAAGCGGGTCTTTGTCCGGATAAGCAAATGCGGTTGCGCATGAGTATAAAATCGGACACGCGCCCATGCACCGGCATACCGGCGTAACAGCCTGCCAGCGCACCAGCATATATGCGTGCCGGCATACCTGCATAAAATCTCATGCCGTCACTTGCCCGGATACGTGAAGAGATGAACGATTACCCGATTGTATAACTAAAAACGCATGGAACAATGAAAGAGAAAACGAAATTCGTGGCCTTCTCCACCCAAAAAGGCGGAGCGGGCAAAACCACCCTCACGGTGCTGGCAGCCTCTTACCTGCACTATGTAAAGGGTTTCAATGTCGCGGTCATCGACTGCGATTATCCCCAACACTCCATCGTGGAGATGCGGGAACGTGACCTGAAGCTTGCCCTCGAAGACGAACATTACAAGAGGTTAGCTTACGAACAATTCACCCGGCTTCAAAAGAAAGCCTATCCTGTCGTGGAAAGCAACACGAAAGAGGCGTTGGCCGATGCCGACTACCTCCTGCCGCAAGGTGATTTCGATTATGTGTTCTTCGACCTTCCCGGTACGATCAATAACGAGGATCTGATTCATTCCCTGGCCGGAATGGATTATCTCGTCGCCCCGATCAGTGCCGACCGGGTTGTCATGGAAAGCACCCTGAATTACGCGG
Organism: Alistipes shahii WAL 8301; assembly: GCF_025145845.1. NCBI lineage: Bacteria > Pseudomonadati > Bacteroidota > Bacteroidia > Bacteroidales > Rikenellaceae > Alistipes > Alistipes shahii. The sequence goes on from NZ_CP102253.1 coordinate 612,413, forward strand.
TTGTGGTAAAGGAGCATATCATGGGCCGCGAGAAGTCCCGGATGAAAGGGCTGTATATGCTATGGAACATGGTGGACGGACGTGAAAAGACAGAATTATATCAGGTTTACGAGGCGGTAATGAAAGAGTTGGAGCTTCCTGTTCTGAAGACCTTCCTGCCTGACACCAAGCGTTTTCGTCGTGAGCAGAACGCCAGCCGTCGCTCTGTCTTCCGCTCCACGCTCTTCCCGGCAGACCGTTCTTTGATCCGGGGCAGCAACCTGGATAAACTCGTGGATGAATTGATCGAACTGTTAAAGTAGAATCTTATGAGCGGAAAAGAACATGACGACGGTTTGGACGCTTCCTTCATCATCAGCCAGGCCAAAAGCCGAAACCGGCCACTACATCCTTACACGCCGGAAAAAGAGGAGGAGGCATCGGCTCTATCGGAACCGTCCGGCGAGGCCGCCTCCTCGTCGGCTACGAAAGAGGAGGGACGCCGCCGAAGAGGGAAAGGCCAGGATTACGAGCGTCTTTTTATCCGGAACGCCCCCTCCAATACCCGAAGCGGCAAAACGGTGTATATCCGCAAGGAGTTTCACGAGCGTATAACCCGGATAGTGCAGGTTATCGGTAAGAACGAACTCTCGCTGTATAGCTACCTGGACAATGTGCTGGAGCAGCATTTCGCGACCTATCAGGAGGAAATTTCGGAACTCTACAAGAAACGGAACTCCGATATTTTTTAGTTATGAACCCAATATTTTTACAATCCATTAAAAACAATCCATCATGTCAGACAAAGCAATTATTTTATCTGTTATCCTGGCGGCCGTCCTTTGCGTCGCCGTACCCTTCATCTTCCGCGTGTGCCGCTACCGGCGCAGGATGAAAACCCTTATCGTCCCCGACGGCCCTTCGGGGGAGGTCGCCGTGGGGACTGTCCCCACCCCCGAGGCCGAGTACCTGGCCCGTTACATCTGCCTGCTGCGGCTGCCTTTCGCCGGTAACAAGCACGTGAAGATACGTCCGTCGTACCACGAGCGTATCCGCGAGATCACCCGTGTCATCGGTCGTGGCGACGTGACGATCACGGCCTACGTGGACAAGGTTCTCAAGGCGCACCTGGACGATAACCGGGAAACCATCGAGCGGCTTTTCGAGGAGCGTGAGGCCGTGGCCTCCCTGCAACCCAAAGCGGAGGAGCGATGAACGGGGCGTTGTGGCTGCTGCCCCTCTTTGCCGTGGGGTATGCCTTGTGGGCGTTTTTCCGCCTGCGGCGGATGGAACGTAACGAACCGGCAGACGGGATCGTTGCCGAAGACACGCCCTGCCGGCAGGAGATCATCGGCAGGAGCCGCTTTGTCCTCGACCCGCGCCACTCCCGGCCACAAGCTGCCGTAGAATCTGAAACTGAAAAAGTTACGGAAAAAGCCGATATATTTGTGCCCACGAATGTACCCGAACACCCCCGGCAGATTCCGCCGGAAGACCTGGATGAAGTGTTCGGTGTCGCTCCCGAGGGGGAGCCTAACGAACCTCTGGAAATCGACTTTCCGCTGTACGATGAATCTTTCCCGGATGCGGACGCGGAGGAGCCGGATTATGACGAGGATGAAGACGACACCGAAGAGCTGCCCCTTTTGGGCCGCTCGCTTGCCCAGGGGGTTAGTTTTGAACAGATGGGCGAAGCCTACCGCCACGTGGTACACGATCCACCTTCAACAGACGAGCAAAGGGAGGAAACGGGACGTGTCCTCCTGGGCCTGAAACAGACCGACATGTTCGAGGTCATCGTTTCGGGCCGCCCCGACGGGAACGACAGGGTAAAATCCCTGATCGACACCTACCTCTCGGCCTTTCACCGGCGTATGTCCGAGAGGTCTGCGGAAAGCCCATCTCCGCAGGGTTCGGTTCCCACGGGTTTCGACGTCCGTGAGTTTGTTTAACCCCATAATGACATCACGATGAAAGAAAAAGACTACGGGTAGCGCGTGAGGCTATCCTCGAACCACTGAAAAAATCCGAATCAAGAAGTTTAACCCGGTGCGGGGCCTATCCATCCCCGCGCCACAATTCAAACATTATCGAGTTATGAGAAAGAACAAGATTCTTCTTCCGGCGGCATTTCTCTTTGCCGCCATCTCCTCCGCCTTCGCGCAGGGCAACGGCATCGCCGGCATTACGGAGGCTACCAACATGGTAACCAGCTACTTCGATCCCGGAACGAAGCTCATCTACGCGATTGGGGCTGTGGTCGGCCTTATCGGGGGGATCAAGGTCTATAACAAGTTTTCGAGCGGCGACCCCGACACGTCGAAGACCGCCGCGAGCTGGTTCGGCGCGTGTATTTTCCTGATTGTCGCCGCGACGATCCTACGCTCTTTCTTCTTGTAGTCCAACCTGTCATGCAAATAATTATGGAATATGGAATCAACAAGGGAATCGGCAAGAGCGTGGAGTTCCGGGGCCTGAAGGCGCAGTACCTCTTCATCTTCGCGGGCGGCCTGCTGGCCGTCTTCGTGGTGTTCGTCATCCTCTACATGGCAGGGGTCGATCAGTGGGTATGTATCGCTTTCGGCGTTGCGGCGGCTTCGGTGCTGGTCTGGCTTACCTTCCGCCTGAACGCCCGTTACGGGGAACACGGGCTGATGAAGCTGCTCGCCGCGCGCCGGCATCCCCGCTACCTGCTCAACCGCAAGTCCCTGCGCCGGTTGCTGAAAAGAAAGGGGGGCCGCGTATGAGAAACATCTTGAAAGCTACCACGCTGGAAAGCAAGTTCCCGCTCCTGGCCGTGGAAGGCGGTTGTATCATCAGCAAGGACGCGGACATAACGGTCGTCTATCGGGTCGAACTCCCGGAGCTGTTCACCGTCACGTCCGCCGAGTACGAGGCGATCCACGCCGCCTGGTGCAAGGCCCTGAAGGTCTTGCCCGAATACAGCGTGGTACACAAGCAGGACTGGTTCATCCGCGAGCGTTACCGCCCGGCCACGGGCGAGGGGGACATGAGTTTCCTCTCCCGCAGTTACGAGCGGCATTTCAACGAGCGTCCGTTCCTGACCCACGCCTGCTTCCTCTACCTGACGAAAACGACGAGGGAGCGTATGCACATGCGTTCAGACTTCTCGACCCTCTGCCGGGGCAACATCATTCCCAAAGAGGTAAACCGGGAGGCGGCGACAAAATTCCTGGAGGCGGCGGAACAGTTCGAGCGTATTCTGAACGATTCGGGTTTCCTGACCCTTGTCCGCCTCACGGGGGACGAGATCACGGGTACGGCGGATTGTCCGGGCCTGCTGGAACGGTACTTTTCCCTCTCGCTCTCGGAGACGACTTCTCTTCAGGACATCGAGCTGGGGGCCGAGGTTCTGCGCGTGGGTAACAAACGGGTGTGCCTGCACACGCTCTCGGACACGGAAGACCTGCCGGGGCGCGTGGGTACGGACACCCGTTACGAGCGTCTTTCCACCGACCGTTCGGACTGCCTGCTCTCGTTCGCGGCCCCCGTGGGGCTTCTGCTTTCCTGCGACCACCTTTACAACCAGTACGTGTTCCTGGAAGACAGCGACGAAAACCTGCGTATGTTCGAGAAACGTGCGCGTAACATGCAGTCCCTTTCCCGCTACTCCCGCGGGAACCAGATAAACAAGGAGTGGGTGCGATACGTCGCTGTGTAAGTAATTGTTAAACTTAGATTTAACCCGTTGTTTCGTCAACGGTAGCCTATGGACAGATGCACCAATAGTAATATACTGTATCAAAGCTGTCCAGACAAGGTAGCCCTTCCGAAAGGAGCAGTCAGAACCGTGAGGGAAAGACAATGGCTGTTAGTATCATACAGTCAGGGAGCTTGGCTTGGGTGGTATGGTTAGCGTAAGCGAACTGTCGTCTAAACGTCGTAAGGTTGAAGAAGCCAAAGATACTGATAGGCTTCAGCCCAAAAGGGAAGCAGTCGGTTATTCCTCTCCATTCTGGGAATACACGAACAGAGTACTGCCGGTGTAATAGACAGAACCTAACCCACTTATAAGTTACTTGCACGGAACGTAGTAAGCCCGTATTTCTCCTGCCAATGACAGGTAAGCAGACCGTAAGGAATGCCGAATGGAGTGCGGGTATAGGATTGCAGAAAAAGCGAATGCCACCCTGTAATGGGGTGAATAGGGATTGAAACATCATCCCGCTGCGAAAGCAGGCTGACTTCTGCGGTAGGTGATTCTTTACAAGAAACTTTTAGAACTTTTAAAAGGAGAAAAGCAAATGAACGAAATTAAAAAATCGTGTGCATCGACTGACCAAACGCAGAGCAAATGGGACAGTATAAATTGGCTCAAATGCGAAGCTGCGGTTCAAAAGCTACAAGCGCGTATTGTAAAGGCTCAAAAAGAGGGTCGCCACAACAAGGTCAAAGCCTTGCAGTGGACACTGACCCACTCGTTTTACGCTAAAGCATTAGCGGTAAGACGTGTAACTTCCAATAATGGGAGTAAAACGGCTGGCGTCGATATGGTAACATGGAAAACGCCAGATGCTAAAGTGTGTGCAATAACCGAACTGAAAAGGAGAGGTTATACACCCCAACCTCTGAGACGAGTACATATCAGAAAGAGTAACGGGAAATTAAGACCATTGGGTATACCAACTATGAAAGACCGGGCTATGCAGGCATTGTATCTGATGGCACTGGCTCCCGTAGCTGAAACAACGGCTGATGCCAATTCTTATGGTTTCAGAAAAGAAAGGAGCACGGCAGATGCCGTTCAACAATGCTTCAATGACCTGGCAAGGACGACATCCCCACAATGGATCTTAGAAGGTGATATCAAAGGTTGTTTCGACCATATCAGTCATGAATGGTTGCTTGACAATATCCCTATGGATAAAGTTTTGCTCCGTAAATGGTTGAAAAGTGGATTTATTTTCAACAAGCAACTTTTTCCGACAGAGGAGGGAACTCCTCAAGGCGGCATCATCTCCCCAACTCTTGCAAATATGACTTTGGACGGACTGGAAAAACTGCTTGCCGATAGCTTTCCGATAAACCGCTCGAAGAAAAATTACTATACTCCTATGATAAATCTTGTTCGCTACGCGGATGATTTTATTATCACAGGAGAGAGTAAGGAGTTGTTGGAGAACCATGTTAAACCATTAGTCATTGAGTTTCTTCAAGCAAGAGGGCTTACCTTATCAGAAGAAAAGACTAAGATAACTCATATAGAAGAAGGGTTTGATTTTCTTGGGTTCAATATCAGAAAATATAAAGGCAAGTTTATCACAAAACCATCCAAGAAGAGTCGAAAGAGATTTTTAGATAAGGTTCGTGAAATAGTGGACAAGAACAAGTCTTCTAAGCAACAATCTTTGATACGATTGCTAAACCCAGTCATTAGAGGATGGGCGAACTACTACAAGGGGTGTTCTGCATCGGAAACTTTCCGTAAAACAGATGCACAAATTTTCAACAAACTATGGCGATGGTCTCGCAGAAGACATCCCAAAAAAGGTAAACGATGGATTGCCAACAAGTATTATCACACTGTAAGAGGTAGAAGCTGGACTTTTGCCGTACCGCTTGAAAACAGGAAAGTGGATAAATACCACACTCTTGTGAGATTGTCGGATACGAAAATAAAGCGACATATCAAAATCCGCAGTGAGGCCAACCCATATGATGCCGATTGGAAAGATTTCTTCGATCAATACAAGACCCGAAGAATGCTTGCACACTTAGACGGCAAGCAATATATCTATCGCCTGTGGAATCAGCAAATGCAATGTTGCCCTGTGTGTGGCAAGCACATCACACGGGAAACTCCCTGGAAAATTACTGAAATGACAGGGAGCAGTAGAAAGGCGAAAGTCCTAATACATGATCATTGCAGCCGAATTACTAACAGAAATAAATGGAAGTTACTATGAGCCGGCTTTTAGTTACAAATAAAAGTTTTGAATTGCTTGAGCCGTATGAGGGGAAACTCTCACGTACGGTTCTTAGAGGGGAAAGCTCCCGTAAGGGGGCTGACCTACTCGACATCGACCAGTATCTCAACGAGGCGCACTCGTTCGGTCTTCAATCCGTCCGGGCCCATTTCAACGTGCTGGCCTGGTCGGACGACGTGCAGGAGCTCCGGCATATCCGCAATGATGTGGGCAGCCAGCTCGCTCTGATGGAGTGCCGCCCGCGCCACAACACCGTGGACGCCGCCACGCTCTACTGGGCGGGTATGCCGGGCAATGCGGGGGATTTCCCCGCCGAGGAATCGTTCTACACGTTCATCGAGCCCGCGGTCTGTTTCTTCACGGAGGAAACCAACTATAAATCCTCGTCCAGTCCTTTCGGCATCAAGCTGTGCGACCGCGTAAGCGGCAGGCCCCTGCACCTGGACATCTCGGACGAACCGATGAAAAAAGGGATCATTACCAACAGGAATAAATTCGTGTTAGGCGGCTCGGGGTCAGGCAAGTCATTCTTTATGAATCATTTAGTCCGCCAATACTGGGAGCAGGGCACGCATGTCGTGCTGGTGGATACCGGTAACAGCTACCAGGGTCTTTGCGAGCTGATCCGGCGTAAGACCAAAGGTGAGGACGGCGTGTATTTTACCTATACCGAGGAACATCCCATCAGTTTCAACCCGTTCTACACCGACGATTACTATTTCGACGTGGAGAAGAAGGACAGCATCAAGACGCTGCTGCTGACACTCTGGAAAACCGAGGACGACAAGATCACGAAGACCGAGAGCGGCGAGCTGGGCAGTGCCGTGAACGCCTATATCGAGCGTATCCGCGCCGACCGGAATATCGTGCCGTGTTTCGACAGTTTCTACGAGTACCTGCGGGACGACTACCGCCGCGAGCTGGAGGAGCGGGAGATCCGGGTCAGCCGCGAGGATTTCAACATCGACAACATGCTCATCACCCTGCGGCAGTATTACAAGGGCGGACGCTACGACTTCCTTCTGAACTCCCGGGCCAACATCGACCTGCTCTCGAAGCGCTTCGTGGTCTTCGAGGTGGATTCCATCAAGGAAAACAAGGAGCTTTTTCCCGTGGTCACCATCATCATCATGGAGGCTTTCATAAACAAGATGAGACGGCTCAAGGGGGTACGCAAACAGCTCATCGTCGAGGAGGCCTGGAAGGCGCTCTCTACGGCCAATATGGCTGAATATCTGCGTTATATGTATAAAACCGTCCGCAAATACTACGGTGAGGCCATCGTGGTGACGCAGGAGGTCGAGGACATCATTTCCAGCCCGGTGGTCAAGGAGGCGATCATCAACAACTCGGACTGCAAGATCCTGCTCGACCAGCGCAAGTTCATGAACCGTTTCGACGCGATTCAGTCCTTGTTGGGGCTGACCGACAAGGAGAAGGCGCAGATTCTCTCGATCAACCAGTCCAACGACCCTTCCCGTAAATACAAGGAGGTCTGGATCGGTCTGGGCGGCGTTCAGTCGGCGGTCTATGCCACGGAGGTCAGCGTCCCGGAGTACCTGGCCTACACGACCGAGGAAACGGAGAAAGTGGAGGTGCAGCGGCTTGCCGGCGAGCTGGGCGGTGATATGGAACTGGCGATCAGGCAGCTCGCCGAGGGCAAACGTTAAAGGGAGGGCAGGCCATGTATCGCAAGTGTATCGGATCAGACCCCACGGCGGCGCGTTTGGACTTCGCGCTGTACGAGGTGGCGGGCGAGTGGGAAAGCCGCTCGGGTTCTCCCCGGGTTCGCATCTACCGCAACCCGGGACGCCGGGGCGGCGGTTTTTACGTGGAGGTGTCTTACAAGGACGGGACACGCTTCTCCCGTCCCGTGAGGAAGTATTGGGGAGGCATCCGTTACTTCGACCTCTACGGGTATGTCGCCCTGGCCTACGATGCGGGGCGCGAGGTGCTCCAGCTCTCCGCCTACGGGGATTATTACCGGGCGTCGGAATGACCGCCCAAGTATTCACGAATTAAATAATGAAAAGGATGAAACGATTGATTTTAACGCTGTTCGTGGGGCTTCTTTGCTTCACGTACCAGGCAAAAGCGCAGTGGACGGTCATCGACCCGTCGAACCTCGTTCAGAACATCAAGAGCGCGGTTCAAAGCTCGACCACGGCGACCAACATGGTCAAGTCGCTGCAAGAGAGTATCAAGATTTATAACCAGAGCAAGGCTTACTACGACGCCCTCAAATCGGTGCATAACATCATCAAGGATGCCCGGAAGGTGAAGCTGACGCTCGAAATGGTCAGCGAGATCACGGAAATCTACACCTCGGGATTCAACCGTATGGTTTCAGACCCGAACTTCACGGTGGACGAGCTGGCGGCGATCTCGGCGGGTTACGCCCGGCTGCTGGAGGAGGGCGGCGCGCTGGTGGCGGAACTCAAGACGGTCATAACCGGCGGCAACGGCCTCTCGCTCTCGGACAAGGAGCGGATGGACGTGGTGGATCAGGTTTACACGAAGATGCTGGAGTACCGCAACCTCACGCGCTATTACACGCGCAAGACCATCTCCGTGTCCTTCATCCGCGGCCGCGAAAAGGGCGACGCGCACCGGGTGCTGGCACTTTACGGGAACCCGAACGACAGATATTGGTAACCTGAAAACGGAGGCAGTCATGGATTTCGACAATTTACACCAGGTTCTCCGGAACCTGTATCAGGAGATGATGCCGCTATGCGGCGACATGATCGGGGTGGCGAAAGGTATCGCCGGCCTGGGTGCGCTCTTTTACGTGGCTTACCGGGTATGGAAGGCACTGGCCAATGCGGAGCCTATCGACGTGTTCCCGCTCCTGCGGCCTTTCGCCATCGGCTTGTGCGTGATGTTCTTTCCCACCGTGGTTCTGGGGACGATCAACGCCGTGATGTCGCCCGTGGTGCAGGGCACGCACGCCATACTGGAGGGGCAGACGTTGGATTTGCAGGCATACCAGCAACAGAAGGACGATTTGGAAGCCGAGGCCCGCAGGCGCGAGGGCAAGGCTTGGTTAGTGGACGACGAGGTGTATGAACAACGGCTTGCGGATATGGGTATCACGGATTTGGGCGAGATTATCAGCATGTGGGCCGAACGCACGTGGTACGACATCAAGGCCGGTTTCCGGCAGCTTGTCCGGGACTTCTTCGAGTTGTTGTTCAACGCCGCGGGGCTTACCATCGACACGCTGCGGACATTCTTTTTAGTCGTGCTGTCGATTCTGGGGCCCTTGTCGTTCGCCCTCTCCATTTACGACGGCTTCCACTCGACGCTCGCGAGCTGGATTTCCCGCTATATCAGCGTGTACCTTTGGCTTCCCATCGCCGACCTGTTCTCCGCGGTGCTGGCCAAGATCCAGACGTTGATGCTCCAGGCGGACGTCCTGGCCCTGCAAGACCCCAACTACATTCCCGACAGCGGCAGCGGTGTCTATATTATCTTTTTGATTATAGGTATCATAGGCTATTTCACGATCCCCACCGTTGCCGAGTGGGTGATCCAGTCGGGCGGAGCCGGCGGGGCTATGGGCGGTATCAACAAGGCCGGGGCATTCGCCACGGGTGTCGCGGGCGGTATCGCCGGCAACATGATCGGCCGCACGTTCGGGCGTCGCGGCGGTGGCGGTTCCTCCTCCGGTAACGGCGGCGGTGGCCCGGCTTCGGGCAGTGCCCCCAACGGGCGCAACCTGGCAACACAAGGTAACAGTAATCATTCATAACAATTTGGACAATGGAATTCAAGTCATTAAAAAACATCGAAACAAGTTTCAGGCAGATTCGGCTTTTCGGTATCGTGTTCCTCTGCCTGTGCGCGCTGGTATCCGTGTTCAGCGTGGTCGCGAGCTTCCGTTTCGCCGAAAAGCAGCGCGAGAAGATCTACGTCCTGGACGGGGGCAAGTCGCTGATGCTGGCGCTCTCGCAGGATTTGAGCCAGAACCGCCCCGTGGAGGCGCGCGAACATATCCGGCGTTTTCACGAGTTGTTCTTTACCCTCTCGCCCGACCGTGCGGCCATCGAAAGCAACATCAACCGCGCGCTGTTCCTGGTCGATAAGAGTGCCTTCGCCTATTACCAGGACATGCAGGAGAAAGGTTACTACAACCGTGTGGTGTCGGGGAACATCAGCCAGCGTATCGAGGTGGACTCCGTGGTGTGCGACTTCAACGCCTATCCCTACCGGGCCATGACCTATGCCCGGCAAATGATTGTCCGCGAGAGCAACATCACCGAGCGTTCGCTGGTCACGCGCTGCGAGCTGATCAACTCGGGGCGTTCGGACAATAACCCGCAGGGTTTCATCATGGAGAAATTCGAGATTCTGGAGAACCGCGATTTACGTACATTAAAAAGATAAGGCTATGGCAAAGAAGAGAATAAAGGCTTTCGGGGAGTGGGTCGAAGACCTCCTGCGCCGCGCTTGCGGGGCGCTCTCGCCCGATAAGCGGATTATCGTGATCCTCACGCTGCTCTTGTTCTTTTCCGTCTTGTCGCTCTACTTTACCGTGTCTTCCATCTACCGCTTCGGCAAGGGAGCCGGGGAACGGATGCAGATACGGCATATCGAGCGGCTGGAGCTGGAATTAAGACAACGGCAGGAGGCCGACAGTGTAAAACATCTAAAAGATTTCAATTATGACGACGAACGAAAAACAGAATAAACGGCCGGAGGCGGGGAAAAAGGAACTCACGCCCCGGCAGATACAGATGCGGAAGAAGATGGTGGTCTTCCCGCTCTTTTTCCTGGCCTTTGCCGGGTGCATGTGGCTGATCTTCTCCCCCGGCGAAAAAGAACGGGAGGAGCCTTCGGCGGGTTTCAACACGGAGCTGCCGACCCCGGAATCGGAGGGTATCCTCTCGGACAAGCGTGATGCCTACGTGCAGGAGGAGATGCGGCGCAGGGAGCGGGAAAAGATGCGCTCCTTGCAGGATTTCGCGTTCGGGATGGAGGACGAGGAGGAAGAGCCCGTCATGCCCGCTGCCGTGCCGGATAAGTCTTCCGGCCCTGCCGGCGGTTCGTCGGGAGCTTTCCGGACTTCCCGTGCCGCCTATGCCGACATCAACCGCCAGTTAGGCAGTTTCTACGAGGACACCGCCGGTGAAACGGGGGAAGAGCGCGAGATGCAGGCCCGCATCGAGGAACTGGAACGCCGCCTGGAAGAACAGCAGGCGCAGAAAACGGCCCAGGAGGAGCAGGTGGCGCTGCTGGAGAAGTCCTACGAGATCGCCGCCCGCTACATGAACGGCGGTCAGGCCCCTGAAGCCCCGCGTCAGAAAGCCTCCGTTTCCGGCAAGGCTTCCGTGCAGCCCGTGCGCCAGGTGCGCCGTAACATCGTGTCGCTGCTTGCCGCCCCGCTGCCCGATTCGGTCTTCGCCCGTGAGTTCGTCAAGCCCCGGAACTGGGGTTTCAACACGGTGGGGAGCGACCTTCGCGAGCCCGAGCGCAACAGTATCCGTGCCGCCGTGCAGCAAACCGTGACGCTCACCGATGGCGGGGAGGTTACTTTCCGGCTGCTGGAACCGATGATGGCGGGAGATCTGCTCATCCCCTCGGGTACGCCCGTAACGGGGGCGGCGAGGATCAACGGTGAACGGCTGACGGTCAAGGTCAGCGCTGTCCAGCACGGCGGGGCGGTCGTTCCGGTCGATCTGTCGGTCTATGACACGAACGGCAACGAGGGTATTCCCGTGCCGGGGTCGGAAGAACTCAATGCCGTGAAGGAGATCGCCGCCAATATGGGCGCGGGCATGGGCAGCAGTATCACGATCACGGACGATGCCGGTTCGCAACTGCTCTCCGACCTGGGGCGCAGCGCCATCCAGGGCGTGTCGCAATACGTGAGCAAGAAGATGCGCTCGGTCAAGGTCACGCTCAAGGCCGGTTACAGCGTCCTGCTGCTCCCGCCCCTTCAATAAGGGTACAAACGACGTACTTCCGTACACCACTGAAAAAATCCATTTTTATCAACAATCAAAAATTTATCGAGTATGAAAAAGATTCTTCTGGCACTCGCTTTTATCGGGTGCATGTTCGCTGCCCACGCGCAGGAAAAGCCCTCCACGGGCGATTTGTACGACGGTCTTACCCGTCCGCTGACCTTCAACCGGGTTATCCCGCCCTACGCGCTGGAGGTGACGTTCAGCAAGACCGTTCATGTGATTTTCCCCTCGGCCATCCGTTACGTCGATCTGGGGTCTTCGGATCTTCTGGCGGCGAAAGCCGACGGCACGGAAAACGTGCTGCGTGTAAAGGCGGCCCTGCGTGATTTCTCGCGCGAGAGCAACCTTTCGGTCATTACCGAGGACGGGGCCTATTACAGCTTCAATGTCAAGTATGCCGACGAGCCGGTGAAACTGTCGGTCGAGATGGCGGACTTCCTGCATGACGGGGAGGCGGTAAACCGCCCCAATAACGCGCTGGACATCTATTTGCAGGAGTTGGGATGCGAATCTCCGCTGCTGGTCAAACTGATCATGCAGTCCATTTACAAGAATGACCGCCGCGAGATCAAGCATATCGGTTGCAAGCGTTTCGGGGTACAATACCTCCTCAAAGGTATCTACGTGCATAACGACCTGCTTTATTTCCACCTCCAACTGAAAAACTCCTCCAACGTGCCTTTCAACGTGGACTACCTGACGTTCAAGATTACGGACAAGAAGGTGGCCAAACGCACGGCCATCCAGGAGCAGGTCGTATGGCCCGTGCGTGCGTACAACAACGTGCAGGTCATCGGCGGCAAGCGTACCGAGCGCATGGTCTTCACGCTCCCGAAGTTCACGCTGGCCGACGACAAGCAGCTGGTCGTGGAACTGCACGAGCAGCAAGGCGGGCGACACCAGACTTTCACGGTGGAGAATGCCGACCTGGTGCGCGCACGTGTTATCAACGAGTTAAAGGTAAAGTGATATGAAACGGGCGATATTCATTCTCACGCTGGGGTTATGCCTCCTCCTTTCGGACGGGGCGCACGCCCAGCGTGCCCTGCCCGCCATGCGCGGGCTGGAAATACGGGGAGGCATGGCCGACGGCTTCTATACCCGGGACAGCCGCAGCGAAACGGGCTACTGGTTCGGGCTGGCCATGAGCCGCTACGCGAAGAATGCCGACAAGTGGGTGTTCGGCGCGGAGTTCCTGAACCGTTATTACCCCTACAAGTCGGAACGTATCCCGGTGGCGCAGTTCACGGCCGAGGGAGGTTACTATTACAAGTTCCTCGCCGACCCGTCCAGGACTTTTTTCTTCTACCTCGGCGGCTCGGCGCTGGCCGGTTACGAGAGCGTGAACCGGGGCGAGAGGCGGCTCTATGACGGCTCTACGCTCCGCCACCGCGACCGTTTCCTCTATGGCGGGGCCGTCACGCTGGAGGTCGATGCGTACCTGACCGACAGGATTATCCTCTCGCTGACGGGGCGTGAGCGTATCCTATGGGGCACTACAACGGGACATTTCCACGCGCAGTTCGGCCTGGGCGTGAAATTCATAATCCATTAAACTTGCAAGCGACATGAAAAAGATGAAAAAGATATTGGCCCTGGCGGTCTGGATCGCCGCCCTGGGTCTTTTATGCGCATCCTGCGACAACGGGCTGGATATACAGCAGGCGTACACGTTCTCTCTGGAAACGATGCCCGTTCAGAAGCGAATCTCCGTTGGTGAAACCGCTGAAATCCGCTGCACGCTCGTGCGGGAGGGGAGATATGACGGCGCGCGTTACACGATCCGCTATTTCCAGCCCGACGGGCGCGGTGAGTTGAGGATGGACGACGGTACGGTGTTCCTGCCCAACGACCGCTATCCGCTCGACCGTGAGGTGTTCCGCCTCTATTACACATCGCGCAGCGATGACCAGCAGGCCATCGACGTCTATGTCGAGGACAACACGGGTCAGGTCGTGAAGACCTCCTTCACGTTCCAGAGCGAGAACGGGACGGAGGAAACGGAACGATAACGGAATATGTCTAACCAAGAGAGGCGCCCGTCACCCGGGCGCTTTCCATAAATACTGAAAACCATGACAGAGCAAGAGAGAATAGATATAGCCTATCTCGATACGGGGGTGTACGAGAACCCGTGGCGTGAGAACCTTTTCGAGACGCTGCCCGAGGATCGGAAAACGGCGGAAGTCTGCCGTTTCGCCATCAAGAAATCGGCTTTCAACATCGAGTTCGTTCCCGAAGCGATGAAAACGCCGGAACTTTGTCTTGCCGCGGCCGGCCACCGGGGCGAAACACTGAAATTCGTCCCTGACCGTCTGAAGACACCGAAAATGTGCCGTGCCGCCGTCGATAGCAACAGCTACGCGCTGTATTACGTTCCGGAGGGGTTGAAGACCCCCGAACTGTGCATGGCGGCCGTGAAGCGCAACGGCCTGGTGCTGGAGGCCGTTCCCGGGGAATTGAGGACGCCGCAAATATGCCGTGCGGCGTTGAAAGCGGTGGACAGTGCCGATTACAAGATACTCCCTTACATTCCGTATCCCGATATATGCCTGGAAGGGCTGAAAAAATTCGGGATGTCGTTCGTGGACAAGTTCGAGATTTTCGCCTCCATTGCCCCGGAGGTCATGACCGGGGAACTGGCCCTTCACGGCGTGGGGATGGACGCGTCCTGCCTTTCGCTCGTGCCGGTGGAACTGCGCACGGAGGCAGTCTGCCTGCGTGCCGTCAGTGGGGACGGCATCCTGCTCCATGAAGTGCCGGAGGAGTTACGCACGGAACGGGTCTGCGAGGCCGCCGTGTCCTCGAACTACCTGGCGCTGGAGTACGTTCCGAAGCATCTGAAAACCGACCGTCTGTGCGGGATGGCGCTGGAGCGCGATCCCCTGGCCATCCGCTTTTTCAACCCCGAACAGCTCACGCCGGAGGTCTGCAACCGGGCGTTGATCCGTGCCGACGACCTGCGTGTCCTCCGCTATATCCCTTTCGAGGATATACACATGAAGGCGTTGGGGTTCTATTGCACGAATTACGAGAAGACCTTCGATTTTTTGCAGCACATGAACCCGGCACACGTCACGCCGAGGGTGGCCCGGGAGATCTTCGCCCTGGAGCCGGAGCTGTTCTACAACCTTCCCGACCACGCCAAGAACGAGGAGATGTGCCGCCGGGCCGTCGGGCACGACGGGAGCTACCTGCAATATGTCCCCGAGAAGTGGAAAACGCCGGAGTTGTGCATGGAGGCCATACGGCGCAGTCCCTATGCCATCGCCCACCTGCCCGAGAGCATGAAAAGCCCGGATCTATACATGAGCCTGGTGCGGGAGAACCCGCAAAACCTGAAAGGCGTCCCCCGCGAAGCCCGGACGCCGGAGATGAGCCGGGAGGCTTTCGAGCGTACCTACGGGAAGGACAAAACCGATTTCTCGGTTATCAGCGCGTTGAGCGACCCCGCCCTGGTCTTGCAGGTGTTCCGCGAGCAGGACGACCCGCAAAAGATACACCGGTTGATGAGTGTCCTGCACCTGAACCGCCGGCTTGTAACGGAGGAGGTGGCGTTGGAGGCCGTTCGCAAGGATGCGGGGGTGCTGTACGACATTCCCCAGACGGCCATCACGCCGCTCGTGGCCGATACGGCCGTGCGGGGCGACCCGAGGATGATCCAGTGGGTTCCGAGGGAGCTTCGCACGGCGGATCTGTGCCTCTATGCCGAGGCCACCCATCCCGAGTTGCGGGTTTACGTTCCCGACGAGATAGCAAAGGGACGTAATATCTATTCGTTCCACCGTCAGGTGGACGCGAAATTGCGGCAGCCGCTCGAATACGAACAATACAAGACCCTCTACTCGGGCGGCGCGGTGCGTGTGAACAACGTGTGGACGTCGGTTGCGGGTGAGATTGACTGCTGCGAGGTGCGTTACGACCGTAAGACGGAGAAACTCAAACTGCGGATCGTCGAACCGCCCAGGGAGAAGAAGGCGCAGCCGAAGGTCGCGCCCCGCAAACCCGCCCGGGGGCCGAAATTGTAGGACGGCGGGTAGTTCTTTGGCAGGAAGGTTGTTAAAAATCGCACGTGTTGTCGCCGATACCCGGATGAAATCGTTATATTTGCAATCGAATCCTCCGGCGGCGTGCCGCCGGGCGATTTACATACGGAAGGAACACATTATGGTGGGGCATTGAAAACAGCCAAATTTTAATCCGCTCGCAAAATAATGGGTAGTTCTCTTCTTCATCGTCGTGTCTATATGCGTCAAGCGTATGCGATAGCGGCGTGGGGAGAAATTATCTATCGAGTGGATGGGTGCTTGGCTGTACCTCAATGCCGGTATTTAACGTATTCTCACGCCTTTTTCGTATGGTATTTGTCTGAACCTAAAGAAAAGCGATATGGAAACGAAATCGACAAATGAGGTAAAGGGTGATTACGACCGGGTATCGGCGAGTGAATGCCTGGGGTCGCTAATCGAGTTGCACGGGATTGTCATGGAAGACGATCTGTTCGTCATTCCCGATGCGGATGGCACGGCAGTATTATACAATGACGGGAAGATACGTTTTGACGAGATCGCCGACATCGAGGTCGGCTCGGTGTTCGTGGGCATCCTGCTCCGCAACGGCTATCTGTTCTACCTTTCCCGTACCGAACCGCTCAAGACGTGCATATACACGCATGGCGGGTGGGGTTCAATCTCTGAAATTTCTCCCCGTGGCATTGCCGGACATATCGGGCGTGAACTGCACGGGAAGCTGGGCGACCATACGGCGGTCGATTGACGGGAAACAAAAAAATCGGACGGTTGTTTGTACTGCACCCCAAAAGTTGGACACTTTTGGGGTGTTTTTTATGAAATATAATTATGAGATTCGTTTAAAGGCCGTAAAACTGGTACTCGAAGGCGGACTTTCGGTTAGGGAAGCCGGATGTCACTTGGGCTGTGGCCGCTCGCAAGTTCACTTGTGGGTAACATTATTCGAGCGCCATGGCCTTGCCGGCCTTAAGCTGCGCCACGGTAGCTACAGTGCAGAATTTAAGTTGTCAGTTTTGAAGCATATGCACCAAAATCATCTATCTTTGCTGGAGACAGCAGTGCATTTCGGCATTCCGGGCCCTTTTGTTATTCGTCAATGGGAGCGGCTCTATCAAAACCAAGGTGCTGAAGGCCTGCGGCGTAAACCGCAAAGAAGGAGGCCGGCCATGAGTAAATCGAAGACTAAAAAAGTCAAACTCAAAACGACTCCGCACGAAGAGTTGCTTAAGGAACTGGAGTATCTTCGTGCCGAGAATGCTTACTTAAAAAAATTGCAGGCCTTAGTCGAGGAGCGCATTGTCCGCGAGAGCGGGAAAGAGCCCAAGCCATCGAAGGACTAAGGCCGCAGTGCCGGCTTTCAGTATTGCTCAAAGCCGCAGGGATGGCGCGAAGCACATTTTATTATCACTTCAGAAAATCAAAACAACCCGATAAATATGCTCGCGAAAAAGAGAGTATTATAAGGTTATATCACGAACATAAGGGGCGTTATGGTTATCGGCGCATTACCGTTGAAATGAATAAGATCGGATATGCGATAAATCACAAAACCGTACTTAAGCTGATGAATATTTGCGGGATAAAAAGTCAGGTCAGGCTCCGTAAATACTGTTCATACAAAGGACAGATCGGACGGATAGCGCCCAATCTTCTGCAACGCGACTTTGCAGCCGAAAAACCGAATCAGAAGTGGGTTACTGACCTTACGGAATTTTCGGTTTGCGGCGTAAAGTTATATCTATCGCCGATTATGGACTTATATAACCGGGAGATTATTAGCTATAAAATAGCTGAACGCCCTAACTTTATGCAGATCATGAAGATGCTGGACGATGCGTTTGCCAGAATACCGGATTCTCCGGGTATTGTCTTGCATTCCGACCAGGGCTGGCAGTATCAGATGAAGCAGTATCAGCTCCGTTTAAGACAGAAAGGTATTACACAGAGCATGTCGCGCAAGGGTAACTGTCTGGATAACGCTGCTATGGAAAGTTTCTTTGGATTATTGAAGTCCGAATTATTATATTTGCAAAAATTCTCATCCATAGACCATTTCCGAAAAGAATTGGAAGAATATATCGACTACTACAATAACAAGCGGATAAAGAAATACTTAAACAACATGAGCCCGGTACAATACCGAACTCATGCCATCTAAACAAATACTAATCCGTCCAATATTTGGGGTGCACTTCAGTTATCGTCCGATTTTTTTCGCGTCGTATTTTCACGGCCGTTGCCCGCCGTGTTCCCGTTTCCGCCTTTGCAGGGCGAGCAGTTGCCGCAACATGTAGGCATGGTTTTCCCCCACGGTATGCCCCGAGGGCATCAGGTAGGGACTTGCGAGGCACTCCCGGCATTGGCGTACCGCCTCTTTTAAGTCGGTAACGGTTATTTCCGCTCCCGTGATGTCTTTAATCTTTGTTTCCATTCTTTTCTTGTTTTTTGGGTTCGTACCAACTGTCCCGGTAATTTTCTCCCACGAGCGAGAAAATTCCGCTCATGCCGCTTTCAGCGGCGAAATTTTTAGCTTCCCATATACCGGAAAACTCTCCCAGCAGCCGGTAGCCGATGAATAATTTGTACTTGCGCATGATTTTATCGTTTTTCCAGGTTGATAATCGGTGTGTTCTTTTGCAGCCATTCCTTCACGCTGTCCATGTTGTATTCGGATGTGATAACCGCCGTTCGGTCGTCGATTTCGGTGAAGCGCGTAGTTTCATACCCGTCGATCCACTGCTTCAGCGTGGCAACGCCCCACACCTGCGGGTCGTCGAACATGGTGTTGAGCCGCCCGATACCCTCGCCGAAGGTTACGAGCAGCGTTTCATAGGAGATTTCCTTGTTTACTTCATTCGTTTTCATATTCTCGCTTTTTACGGGCGGCTTTTGCCGCCCCGAAATTTTTTAATCAGACAAGTTCCACTCTAACCCTGCTCATGTTCGCCCAGAACACGCCGTTGCAGTAGTAGGCGTAGCCGTTATGCCAGTTGCTCCTACGGCGTATCACGTCCTGCTCGGGTGGTCGTATCTCGATACTCGTGGTGTAGATGTTGTGTCCCACGGTAATGACGAGGTTGCACCTTCGCCATATCTCGGAATGGGTTTTGAACCCGTTTTTCCCCTCGACGAGCGCAAGGGCGGTCTTGACTGCTTCCCGAACTTCCCAATCCCACTCCCCGAAGGGTTTGAGCGGGCGTGCCATGTAGCTTTTATAGATGATTTTCATTGTTATGTTTTTTTTGTAGGGCGGCTTTCGCCGCCCCGATTTTTATGCTGTCATTCGTTTCCGTATAAGGGACATGTTCCCCTTCATCAGTTTCAGTATTTGCCCGTGGTATGGGGTATTCTTGTTACACACGCCACGGCTCTGCACGACCTCCATGCGTTTTAGGGACACCTCTATCGTTTCGATACGTTTGCCGTCGATTGTGGCCGAGAGTATGAGCGAGTCGGCTTTCAGATAGTATTCGTTGGTAAACACGCAGTGGTGCATGGCCTCGCCCTCCTGCCGTATGGCTTCAACGCTGTCCAACACCTTGATGCAGATTTCCCCGTCGGAAAACTCCACTCCGAAAAACCGCCCTTTGGCTTCGACAAACGAGGCTTCCTGTTCCAACGCCTTGCGCCGTTCCTCCTGCCGCCGTTCCATTTGCATGTGCCGCCGTTTTTTTGCCATGTAGAGGTCATGCGCTGCGGGCAGGTCTGCGGGACACACGAAATGGGCGTTATGCAGGTCTTTCCCGAAAAATCGCAGCAGGTCGATGTAGTCGCACCATTCCGTCGGTTTCCCGATAGCGTACCCGTTACGGATGGCGATACGGATGGCCGGCAAATAGTCTGCGATATTGCGGGAGGAACGGGCGAAAAATCGCACGAGTGCCGTTTGTCCCGCTTTAAGCAGCGTTTCGGCCTTGTTCTCCGAGAGCAGCAGGTGGATAAGGTCGAAAGGGGTTACATCGGGGAGTTGTTTGCCGTAGCCGCTTCGGCGCAGTTCGGGGATAAGCCGTTGCCGGGGATAGATGCGTGTGGGCGTGATGTTGTATTTCCCGTCGTTCTCCGCCCGCAGTTCCAATGCGCTCGACCAACTCCACCCGTGAACGAAGAAGCCCATCGGGCGCAGCCGTGCGAAGGTTGCGGAGCGTCCGTCGGGGGCAATCCACCGCTGTACGGCTTCGATATGGGTGTAAACGGGCGTCTGTCCCACTTTCGCCCAACACTCGATATAGACGAAGCGCAGGACTTGAAAACCCTTGCAGCGGGTTACGATGCACAAATACTCGTAATCGTTGAACTTGCGGCGCAGGGTGGTTTCCACTTTCAGCGTGGTGTGGCAATGCGGACACTCGCACCCTAACAGATTGTCCGTGAGTTCTCCGTTTTCGCTCTGCCACGTGTGGCCGCACTCGGTGCAGGTGATAAGTCCTTTCGGCGTGCGGCGTCCGATATGCTCGATGCAGTTCTTGTACCCCCATTCGATTTGTGCGGGGGTAAGCGGCGGCAGGTGTTTGCTTGCCGCCACGACGTTCTGTTGGAATTTTGTTCTCGGTTTCATAACTAAAATAGACTGGGCATTAGTTTGTTATCTTCGATTTTCTTGGGTTTGGACTTGGCTTTCGCCAACTTGGCGTAGGCTTCGCTCTCGGCCTTCCGTATGGCGTTCCGCCGTGCCTCGGCTTTTTCCTCCTCGGTCAGTTCAACGGTGTGATTGACCACTACCTTGCAACTGACGGGTTTGCCGATGTCGATGTCCTCCTCGTCGTAATAGTGGAGTGCCATAGAGTATATTTCCTCGTCGGCAAACCCGTTGCAACCGCTCTGCCGTACTTGGTTGATGATGAAAGTGCAGCAATCGTCAATGTTCTTTTTCGGGTTGGCGTATCGGGGTGCGAAAAGTTCGTCCTCCCGTGCTCGTGCGTCGAGATAGTTCTGTATCGTCAGTTTGAAATAATCTGTTCCTTGTGCCATGATTTTTTGGTATTGTGGGGCGGCGAGCCGCCCCGTGTTCAACATTTATTCGTCCTTTCCGAGAAGCCGTCGCACCTCGTCCTCTTTGGTCTTTTGGAAAATCCATCCCGCTTTCTTCTGCCCGTCATGCGTCAGCCGTGCGTTGAAGCGTCCCCCGAGTGCGTGAAGGGCGTCCTTGACGGGCTTGGTGTCCCCGAATACGGCTATCGCCTTCTCGGAATAGTCCACGATGATAAACCCGCCTTGCACGCTCGTTTCAGTGCGTTCCGCCCGTTTTTCGTCTTTCGGCTCGGGCAGACATATATTCTCCTCGTTTCCTGCGATATATGCCAGCCTGTCGATGTACCCTTCACGGGTGTAGTGGGTCAGTTTGCAGACACTCCACCCGTATTTCGGACTTTTGCCGAGCGTGAAAACGGGATAGCGGTGTTCGTTCTTGGGGTCGTATTCGGAGAGGTGCGCCGTTTGCGGGAAATTGGCCGCCGCCTTTCTCAACTCCCCGAAGCCGTTGCGGGAGGTGGCCGAAAAGCCGAGAATGACGGTACGCACGCTTCGGGTGGTCGAACACTCGTAAGAGGGGTCAGTGTATTCCGTTTCGTTGAGTTCGGCGATGATTACGCCCTGCACCCCTTCGGGCATGATGCGGCGTAACCTCTGCGCCCCTATTTCCGCTATGCGGTCATGCTCGGCTTTCTCTTTGGCGGCGGCGATGGCCTGCGCCGTGGCTTGCTCTTCCGCCTGCCTCACGAGCAAAGCCACCTCGAAAGCGTCCATGAACTCGGGGTTCACGTCGTCGTAGTACCTGCCGATACCGAATGTTTGCGAGAGGGGTCGCAGAATGTCCGTTTGGCTGATTTCCTTTGTTTCGGTATCGACCATGTGGTACACGTAGCCACGGGCGGTGTGTTCCACCTTGTAAACGACGTAACGCTTTCTGCTCGCACCCGCACCGATACCGATGATAACCTGGTTTTCCTTGACTACCTGCACCTGCGTGTCCGTGGTAGTCGCTCCGAATAATGAAATGTACTTTGTCATACCTGTAATAATTTAGAAGATGTGAGTGAATAGGAAATAGAAAAAGCCGATTAGAGCCACGAGAGAAACAAGGCAGGAGAAAATGCCCCGCAGGATGTCATAACAGAACGTGAAGCCCAAAACGACCCAAATAAAGTCGATACCCCACACGTGGAAGCCCAAAGCCACCGCCCCGACCTTTACCGCCAACCCGACCTTTGCCTTTATGCCAAGTGGAAGGTTGGAGGATTTCTGTTTCCATTTATTTTTCTCTTCGTTTCTCATAACCTTTGACTTTTTTTTTATGCCGTAGCGGAGCCGGT
This sequence comes from Alistipes shahii WAL 8301, assembly GCF_025145845.1. NCBI lineage: Bacteria > Pseudomonadati > Bacteroidota > Bacteroidia > Bacteroidales > Rikenellaceae > Alistipes > Alistipes shahii. Next base: position 634,651 of record NZ_CP102253.1, read on the forward strand.
ATGGATGGAATCTGTTTCGGTAGCATCAAAAGGTGTCGGGGATAGCTGCTGCAAGATTTTGTCGGAAAATACGCTCGCCCGCAGGGAAAGAGGAAGATTTTGCGGCAAACCGCCCCGCGGCCCGATCTTGCAGCAGCGTGAGCCCCGTAACTACCTTTGCTACTGACAACAGATTTCCATACCGCGCTCCGCGGCATGAAAAAAAGAGAGGAAAAGGTTATGGGAGAGAAACGGGGAGAAAACGATATGCCGTGAACGCTCGAGAAAGTCGGTTCACGGCTCACCCTGCATGGAATGATAAATCGCCCGCGAACATTTCCTTTCACGGGCGATTGGCGTATCGGAGCGTGCCGATCCCGTATCGGCGGAGGATCGTTTCCGCCGGACGTGGCGCCACTCGCTGCCACTTTGAAGACGGATACGTCCATATGCCACTGGCTGATAACAAGATACTGTCCATTTGTGTACTTTTGGGCATCCGGGAAACAAAAAATGAAACAGAACATGGAAATAATAAGTATGGACGTGAAGGCTTTCGACGCGCTGGCAGGGCACGTGGAAGCCATTGAAAGAAAAGCCGAGGCGTTATGCCGCAGGCAAGAGGACGTGAGTTTGAAAAAATGGCTGGACAACCAGGATGTCTGTGACGTGCTGGGTATATCGAAACGTACCCTGCAAACCTACCGGGAGAAAGGGTTGCTGCCTTTCAGCCGCATCCGTCACAAAATCTTCTACAAACCGGAAGATGTCGGGAAACTGCTGCAATCGTCGCACTATCCTAATACCGCCGCGTTATGAGCCATTATTTCATCGACAAGCACGATCCGCGTGTGGCGGATCTCTTCCGGCGTTTGGAAAAGGCCGGCAAGGCACTGGATAAACTGGAATCCTCCGGAGGCCGGACACTCAAGGGAGAGCGGTTCGTCACCGACGAGGAATTGTCCCGGCTGCTGAAAATCAGCAGGCGTACATTGCAGGAATACCGTACGGCGCGGATCATTCCCTATTATTTGATTCAGGGCAAGGTACTATACATGGAATCCGAGATACAGAAATTCCTGGAAGATTCCCGGAAGAAATGTATCGGGGGACAGGAATGGGTATAAAAGAAGAACGGCCAACGTTTTGGCTGTTCTTCTTTTTCAGTTCAATATCGTGTTCATACCGGGGAGCTGCCAGACGACAGCAGTCGTCGTGGCCCTTCGGACAAGCCACCGTCGGAAGGCTTCGGCATTCCCGGATTTTAAGCGGAAAGCCAGCGCGGCGATCATTTCGAGCGAATACAGCTCGACAATACCGCCGTCACGGTTGCGCTCCCGGCGGTAAACCCTCTCCTCACAGAGTATGCCGCTTTTGAGTATGGAGCGGATGTTGCTCCCCACGGCAGGAACGAAGACTCCGAACAGGTCGGCAATCTGGTGGCGCGTGAGCCATACACGGTTCTCCGGCGTGTGGATTTCCACCCGCCCGTTTTCAATGCTGATAGGTTCTCTTGTCGTCATAGTCATACAAATTTATCAATTTTGTTATACTGTTCAACCGTTTACCGTTATAATATCTGCCGTTTCCGGTTCGTCCTCCTCGTAGAGATTTATTTTCCGGCCTTTGGTCTGTTCTTTCAGCCGTTTCATGTCCTCGTCCACCTTGCGGTCGGTCACTTTGGCGTAAATCTGCGTGGTGGAAATGCTCTTGTGTCCCATCATGCGGCTGACAGTTTCGATAGGCACACCCAACGAGAGCGTGATATGTGTCCCGAAATTGTGCCTCGCCTTGTGAAAGGTCATGTCGAAGCCGTATGTCCGTCCCAGTTCTCTGGTGAGCTTGATGAGATACCCCCGGCAATAGAGATTGAAAATCCTGTCGCTTTTACGCTCGTGGCGGTATTTCTCGATGATCTGCAACGGCACGTTCAGCAGGCGGATGGCCGAGGGCGTTTCGGTCTTCTGGCGCCGGATGTGTATCCAGTACGTTCCGTCGTCCGACTGCGTGATGTCTTTTTCGGACAAGCGTTTCAGGTCGGCGTAGGACAACCCCGTGAAGGTAGCGAAGAGAAACCAGTCCCGCACCCGCTGGAGGTTGGGTTTATCGACGGGAGTTTCCATCAGCTTTTTGAGGTCTTCGAGTTTCAAATGGCGGCTCTTGCGCCGGGGCAGTTCCGGGTGCAGCTTCCCGTAAGGGTCGCGCCGGAGTGTACCCTGACTGACAGCCCGCTTGGTCATTTTCTTCAACCGGTAAAGATGCTCGTGTACTGTCTTGGGTTTCATTTCACGATCTGTACGCAGGAATATTTCAAAATCATCGTAGAACTCCCGGTCAAGGCTCCGCAACGCTACATCCTCCTTTTCCTTCCTTTTTTTCACGAAGGAGGCTAAAATATTATAGGAGTTCTCGTAACTTTCATAGGTTTCTTCCTTGCGATCCACGCCGACACGCTTGCGGAACTCCTCGTTATGCTCGCGGAACAAGGCAAGGAGGGTGAACGGTTTCTGCCCGATTCCTTCCACGGCGTTTTTGACCAGCTCGGCCGTCACGAAACCGAGGCTTTTACGAATATGACGGTAATGTCCGGTGATTTTTTCGGTCAGTTTCTCTATTGCCAGGTTTACCGTTCGGGCGTTCTCGCTTCGTCCGTTCGCCCTTTTGGTTTCCGGATTCCAAAGCGATGGCTCGACAAACGCGTTGATATTGATCGGGGCCGACTTGGCATCGATGCTTACCTTGCATAACAATTTACATGTTCCGTCCTTGCGGACTTTCGTGCGGTTGATGTAGAACAGCAGGGAGAACGTGCTGCGACGTTTTATCTCTTTATTATTCGGTTCCATAATCGTTGTGAATTTGATTGTCAATGATAGATTAAATAGCTACGGAGAAGCGACCGGCAATCTTTTCCTCTAAAGACCGGGTATCCATGTCGATCTTGTCATCGGTCACTTTGGCGTAAATCTGCGTCGTGGAAATGCGGCTATGCCCCAGCATTTTACTGACGGTTTCAAGCGGGACACCATGCGAAAGCGTGATCTCGGTGGCGTAGGTATGGCGTCCGCAGTGAAAGACGAGCTTCCGTTCAATTCCGCAAATGGCGGCAATACGTTTCAGCGTCCGGTTGAGTTCGTTGTTGCTGTACATCGGCAGCAGTTTTCCTTCCGGGGCCATATCCCGGTACTTGTCGAGGATGAGCAACGGTATGTCGAGCAACGGCACTTCATAGTCGATTTTCGTCTTCTTGCGGGCGGTCTTGATCCATACCTCACCGTCCTCGGCCACTTCCAGATCCTCCGTCGTCAGGCGGCACATGTCCCCGTAAGGGATACCCGTGTAGCAGGAGAAGAGGAACAGGTCGCGGATATGGTAGAGTTTCGGGTCGTGCAGGGGTGTGGTCATCAGCCGTTGTAACTCCACGGCGGTAAGGTATTTCTGTTCCCGCTCGGGATGTTCGGCTTCATAACCCGCGAACGGGTCGGCAGTGATAATCCCTTCCGCGATGGCTTCCCCGACAATCGTGTTCAACCGTGTGACAAGCAACACGATAGTTCCCAGGGCAAAGCGGCGCTCCGTGCGTAGGTAGAGGTCATAGTTGTCGATGAATGAACGGTTCAGGGCCGTGAAAGGAACATCCGACAACTTGTATTTCTCCTGGATGAAAGCGGCCACACAGTTACAAGCATAGCGGTAAGATTGCGCTGTTCCCTTTTCCCGGTTCACGCCGACACGTTTTTCGAAATGTTCGATGAACGTCCGGAAATAACCCAACAGGGTTTCCTGCCCGAAAGCTGTCCCCAACAACAGATTCCTTATTTCTTCAGCCGTTACATTCTCACGGGTGGCTGACAGTTCGGCATAAATGGAAATGGCTGAAGCTCGCAAATCGTCCAGTTGCCGGTTGATTTCCCGCGCGGCGTTACTTTTACCCGTGGCACGTCCGGATGCCCACAGTGCAGCGGGTACGGACATTTTCGCGCTAAAAGCCGCTTCTGAAAATTTGCCGACAACAAGTTTCGCCATGACCGGGCAATGTCCCTCGTCATTCATTTCGCTCTTTTTGAGGTAGAACGTAACCGTTACATCCGTCTGTTTCATAACTCTATTTTTTTATGTTGCAAAATTACTTGATATAGAGTTATTTACAGTTATGAAAATTATAGCGGAACAAAGAATAAAACCCCGGATGCCGGTAACATAACCTGTATTTCCATGAAAAACGGAAAAAAACGGTTATCTTTACGAGCAAAATATAGGGTTCTTTGCATGGTGAACGGTAAAACCGCAGGTGGTCAAGCGTTATTTTGCCGGATTATCCGGGGCTAAAAAAGGCAACGGATAAGTAGCAAATCTTTCTCTTAACCTTTCATTATCCTGCATTTTAGCGATTTGGAAAGGTATAGAAGAATTTGGCTTAACTCTCCTCAATACCAAACACTTACTTTATTTATCCAAATTTTGCCGTTTTTTTGCGAGTTCTTTGTATCTTTGTAATGCCGAACACGAATAAACCGAAATACGATGAAGAAAATAGGTATCGCCAGCGACCACGCCGGCTATGAAATGAAAGAATTCCTGGTGGGTTACCTCAACGCCATGGGCTATGAGGTGCTCGATTTCGGCGCACACTCGCCCGAGAGCGTCGACTACGCCGACTTCGCCCACCCGCTGGCCGAAGCGATCGAAAACGGCGAACTGGAACGCGGCGTCGCGCTCTGCGGTTCGGGCGAAGGGATGACCATGACGCTCAACAAACATCAGGGCATCCGCGCGGGTCTCTGCTGGGACACCGAGATCGCGTCGCTGATCCGCCGCCACAACGACGCGAACATCATCGTCTTCCCGGCGCGTTTCATCACCAACGACGAAGCCGTCAAGATGCTCGACGCCTATTTCGCCGCCGAGTTCGAAGGCGGACGCCATATCGCGCGCATCGCCAAGATGCCCGTGGCGGGCTGCAAATAGAGTCGCCCGCTCCGGAGAGCCGGAAACGGCGGAAGCAGGCCCCTTGCAGCACGTTGCCGACGGCATCGCCGACACCCTCAACGAGGGGCGCGAAACCGACGGGACCAAAGCGGACGGAACCGAAACTGATAAGGCTGAAGCGGACGGGGACGCAACTAACGGGACCGAAACGGCGCGGCAGCCCACGGATTCGCTTCCGGCAAAATAGCAGGAAACCGCCGCCGAAAGCCCCGGCGCAGCGGTTTACAGACCGAATACGAAAGGCGAAAGGCTGCACAGCCTTTCGCTTTTTTCATGCCCCGCGAACAGTCCGAAAACCGCCGAGCCGCTGCCCGACATCGAGGCGTAAACGGCCCCTTCGGCCAGCAGGCGCTCTTTGGCGGCACGGATGGCCGGATGCGCGGCGAAGATGTGCTCTTCGAAATCGTTGGTCACCAGCCCCTGCCACTCGGCCACAGGCCTCCCGAGACGCTCCGCGAGCGGCACCTCCGGAATCCGCGGCCGCACCCCGGCATAGGCCTCGCGGGTCGAAACCCCCTCGCCGGGCTTGACGATAACGAGCGTCATCCCTTTCAGGTTCAACACGAAAGGCTCCATCACCTCACCTCTTCCTTTACATAGCTGCGGCGTGTTGCGCACGAAAAACGCCGTGTCGCTGCCCAGCTCTGCGGCCCGGGCGATCAGCTCCGCTTCGGACAGTCCCAGTGCAAACAGCTCGTTGACAGCCAGCAACACCGCCGTGCCGTCGGACGATCCCCCGCCCAGCCCCGCGCCGAAAGGCACGCGCTTGCCGAGGCGGATAGCCACCCCGTCCACGCCGTAATGCCGCTGCATCAGCCGGAAGGCCTTGAGACAGATGTTCTCCCCGGGAGGGCAGTCCACGGCCAGCCCTTCGGCGCGGAACTCCGCGCCGGGCGCAGCGGTGCGCACCACCTCCACCTCGTCATAAAGGCCCGCAACGGGGAACATGACGGTTTCCAGATCGTGAAACCCGTCCGCACGACGGCGCAGGATGTCGAGACCCAGATTTATTTTGCAGTTTGCTTTCAGAATCATAGAACAAAGGTAAGAAATTTTGTACATTTGTACGCCATGAAATTCCGCACCGAAATCGAAATTACATCCCTCGGGGTGAAAATCGGCTACGAAAACCGGGTGCTCGCGCTCGGGTCGTGCTTCGCCGCGCACATCGCCCGAAAACTCGCCGGCGCCAAATTCCGGGTGGCGGAAAACCCCTCGGGCATCCTGTTCAATCCGCTCTCCATCGCCGCGGCGATCCGCAGTTATGCCGACCCGGCGCCCGTGACGCGCGGGGAGCTGGGGTTCGACGGCGAGGTGTGGCACCATTTCGGGTTCCACGGCGACTTCTCGGCCCCGACGGCCGACGAAGCTCTGCAAAAAATGAACGCCGCGCGGCAGACCGGGGCCGACGCACTCCGCACGGCCGACCGCATCGTCCTCACCTTCGGCACGGCATGGGTCTACGAGCGTCAGGGCGAAGCGGTCGCCAACTGCCACCGCCGGCCCGCCGCGGAATTTTCCAGAAGACGGCTTTCGGTGGAGGAGATCGTCGAGACGTTCGCGGAGCTGATCGAAGGGCCGCTCGCCGGAAAGCAGATCATCCTGACGGTCAGCCCGGTACGGCATACAGGCGACACCCTGGCGGGCAACGCCGTGAGCAAGGCGACGCTGCGGCTGGCCGCCGAGCAGCTGACGGAAAGGTTCAAGTGCTCGGCGTATTTCCCTGCGTTCGAAATACTTACCGACGACCTGCGCGACTACCGCTTCTACGCCGACGACCTGGTGCACCCCGCGCCGCAGGCCGTGGCCTACATCTGGGAGAAATTCGCCCCGGCGGTCCTGACGGACGAAGCCCTGCGCCTGCTTCCGGAGGCCGAAGCCATCGTCGCAGCGGCCGCCCACCGCCCCCGCAACCCGCAGGGCGAGGCGCACCGCGCCTTCTGCCGCCGTCAGCTGGAACGGATCGCCGCACTTCCGGAGATGGATTTTCAGTCGGAAACGGCCTATTTCCGCCGATGTCTCGAAATAAATTCGTAAATTTGCGGCCAACTCACGACACAGATGACAAAAAAATTCTTCCTATACGCCATAGCCGCTCTCGGGGCGCTTCAAAGCGCCGCGGCACAGCCCCGGCTGATCGTCCAGATCGTCGTCGGCTCGATGCGCGGCGAAGACCTCGACCGCTACGCCGAAAACTTCGGCGAAGGCGGTTTCCGCCGCCTCACGGAGGGCGGCACGGTCTATGCCGACAGCCGCTACGACTATTTGCAGACCACTACGCCCGTCTCGCTGGCCACGCTCACCACGGGGGCCATGCCCTCGACCCACGGCGTGATCGGCTCGCGCTGGGTGGATTACACCACCAACCGGACCGTCGAACTGACCGCAGGCCGCAAAGGTCCCGGCGCCTACCACCTGATCGCCCCGACGCTCGCGGAGACGCTGTTGCGGCACGCCCCGGGCAGCCGCGCCGTCACGATCGCCCCGGAGGCCGTTTCGGCCGTGGTGACGGCCGGGCACGGCGGAGAGGTGTTCTGGCTCGACTCGGCGCGCTGCGACTGGGTGACCTCGCCCTACTACGCCGCCGAAGTGCCCGAATGGATCGCCCGCAGCAACCGTGAACGCTACAACCTTTCGTACATCTCGGGCGAGTGGCGCACGCTCCTCGAACGCGGCCGCTACCTCAACACCCGCAACTACGACATCGCGCTGAGCGGAAAGAGCAAGAAAGACAAAGACCAAAGCGGCTCGGGGCGTCTGAAACTGCGGAGCGATTTCGAACGCATGCTCTACACCCCGGCGGGCAACACGGCCGTACTGGGGCTGGCCAAGCAGGCCATCGCGCAATACCGCCTCGGGGAGGACAAGATCCCCGACCTGCTGAACGTCTGCCTCGACTCGCCGCGCCGCATCAGCGAGGCCTACGGGCCCGAATCAATCGAGGTCGAGGACATGTACTACCGCCTGGACCGCGACCTGGCCGACTTCCTGACCTTCGTATTCGCACAGGTCAAGGACGGCAGCGTGACGGTGGTGCTCACCTCCGACCACGGAACCAGCCCTGCGTTCGACGCCGGGGCCGAGGAGGCCGACCGCTTCAACCCGCGGCAGTTCGAAGTGATCGTCAACGGATTCCTGAACGTCCGCTACGGCGTAGGCGACTGGGTGGTGGATTACAGCGACAAGTGTCTGTGGCTCAACCACAATCTGATCTACGAGCGGGGATTGAACCTCGCCGAGGTGCAGAACGAGGTGGCCATCTTCGCCATGCAGTTCAGCGGCATCTCCCACGCGCTGGCCGCCACGGCCATGCGCACGAGCTATTTCGGCAGCGGCTATGCACGCCGAATGCAGAACAGTTTCTATCCCCGCCGTTCGGGCGACGTGATTCTGAACCTGATGCCCGGCTGGATCGAGGAGCAGGAACGCTGCTGGTCGATGTCGGGGTCGATGTACGGCTACGACACCGAAGTGCCGCTGGTCTTCTACGGCAAGGGCGCAGGCATGCAGCGGGTCAACCGCCGCGTGGACATGACGGCCGTGGCTCCGACGCTGGCGCGTCTGGCGGGCATTCGCGAACCGGCGGCATCGGAGGGCGGAGTTTTAGAGGAAATTGCAGAGTGAACGAGGCGTAATTCCGGCCGAAACCCGGTCGCATGCGACAAGTCCCTCCCAAGGGAGGGGGGGGGCGGAATGGAATCAGACCGGCAAACGACGCACGGAAGAGAAACGACCATAAAAAAAACGTTATACCATGGATAGCATACAAGACGAGATCATCGAAGAGTTTTCCGTATTCGACGACTGGCTCGACAAATACGACTACCTGATCGGCCTGAGCGAGACGCTCCCGGCCATCGCCCCAGAACACCGCACCGAACGGTACCTGATCGAGGGCTGCCAGTCGCGGGTGTGGGTGGATGCGAAACTGGAGGACGGCCGGGTGTACTACGCGGCCGACAGCGACGCCATAATAACCAAGGGCATCATTGCGTTATTGATCCGCGTGCTGAACGGGCGCACGCCGCAGGAGATTCTCGATACGGAACTCTATTTCATCGACGCCATCGGACTTGCGGCCAACCTCTCGCCCACGCGGGCCAACGGGCTGGCGGCGATGGTCAAGCAGATGCGGTTGTACGCTTTGGCTTTTCAGGCCAAAAGCAATTCATAATTCACAATTCATAATTCACAATTAGGGTATGTCACCTGACGAAATACTTGAGGTGGAAAAGGACATCGTCGCGACCCTCAAGAACATATACGACCCGGAAATCCCGGTCAACATCTACGACCTGGGGCTGATCTACGAAATCGACTACACGCCCGACGGCGTGGCGACGATCCGCATGACGCTCACGGCCCCCAACTGCCCGATGGCCGACATGCTGGTCGAGGACGTGAACATACAGGTCGGCAAGGTCAAGGACGTGAAATCGGTGAACGTCATCCTCACGTTCGACCCCGTGTGGGACAAGAGCATGATGTCCGAAGAGGCCCTGCTGGAACTCAACCTGTTCTGACATGACGGAGGCGGAAGCACGAACGATCGAACGCCTGCGGGCCGGGGCCGGGACTTACGCCTGCGGCGGTTATCTGGCCGCGCTCGACGGACTGCAACGCACCGAAATCTGCACGGCGCTGATCTTCGACCGCCTGCAACGGAAAATGCGCACGGTCGAAACCCTGCACGGCGAAGCCGACGGGAACTGGAACCAGACTTTCTACCTGCTCTATTTCCGCACGCTGGGCGACCGTCAGAATCAGGAAGCCTTCCTGCGGCTGGCCCGGAAAGTCCCCTACAAAATCGTGCTGCGCGAACGGCTCGCCCCGCATGCCGTCGAAGCGATGCTTCTCGGCGCCTCGGGGCTTCTGGAACTCTACCGCGGCGACGCCTACACGCTCGATCTGCGGCGCAGTTTCGAGTACCTCGCGGCCAAATACGGGATCGAGGCGACGGACGCTTCGGAGTGGACGCTCACGGAGATTCGTCCGGCCAACCACCCCGTGCTGCGGCTGGCGCAGGCCGCGGAGTTCTTCGCGCAGGATGAGTTCATCATGGAACGCGCCATGGCCTGCCGCACGGAGGAGGACGTCCGGCGGCTTTTCTGCATCGAAGCGCCCTCCTACTGGCGCACGCACCACGTCCCCGGCGCCGAGAGCGACGAAAGTCCCAAGCGCATCGGGGCGTTCAAGGCCAACATCATCGGAATCAACCTCGTCGCCGTCCTGCAATTCGCCTACGGAAGCTACACCGGCAGCGAACGTTTGCGCGACAGCGCCCTGACGCTCCTCGAACGCCTGCTGGCCGAAGACAACCGCTACATGCGCGCATGGCAGGCCGCCGGCGTGCGTCCGCGCAACGCCTTCGAATCGCAGGCCCTGCTGCAACTGGCCACCGAATACTGCGCCGCACGCCGCTGCGCGGAATGTCCCGTCGGACGGCGGATCGCAAAAAGCCTCGCCGAAGATTGACAAATCGCAAAAAATGAGTATCTTTGTAAGATTTAGAACCCGAACCGAGAAAACAATAAACGCATTATGGATATAGTTGCAAGTATAATCAAAGCCCTCTTCGGCTCGAAAGCCGACAAGGACCGCAAACAGATCGAGCCTTATCTGGAGAAGATCAAGGCCGTCTACCCCTCGATCGAGAAACTCACCAACGACGAGCTGCGCGCGCACAGCGAAGCGCTGAAAAAGCAGATAGCCGACTTCATCGCCGCGGACGAGGCCCGCATCGTCGAGCTGAAAGCCATACTCGAAAAGCCCGAAACGCAGCTCGAAGAGAAAGAGAAAATTTCGAAGGAGATCGACGAAACGACCAAGCGCATCGACGAGAAAATCGAGGAGGTGCTCGACAAGATCCTTCCCGAGGCATTCGCCATTATGAAGGATACGGCGCGCCGTTTCGCACAGAACGAGACGGTCGTGGTGACGGCAAACGACTTCGACCGCAACCTGGCGGCGACGAAGGATTTCGTCACCATCGAGGGCGACAAGGCCGTTTACGCGACACACTGGCTCGCCGGCGGCAACGACACGAAATGGGACATGATCCACTACGACGTGCAGCTGTTCGGCGGCGTGGTGCTCCACCAGGGCAAGATCGCCGAGATGGCGACGGGCGAGGGCAAGACCCTCGTGGCGACGCTCCCCGTATTCCTCAACGCGCTGGCCAAGAAGGGCGTGCACATGGTGACGGTGAACAACTACCTCGCCAAGCGCGACTCCGAGTGGATGGGCCCGATGTACCAGTTCCACGGTCTGTCGGTGGCCTGCATCGACGACACGCAGCCCAACTCCGACGCCCGCCGCGAGGCTTACATGGCCGACATCACGTTCGGAACCAACAACGAATACGGCTTCGACTACCTGCGCGACAACATGGCTTCGTCGCCCAAGGACCTCGTGCAGCGCAAGCACCATTTCGCCATCGTCGACGAGGTCGACTCCGTGCTGATCGACGACGCCCGGACGCCGCTCATCATCTCGGGACCCGTGCCCAAGGGCGACGACCAGATGTTCGAGCAGTACCGCCCGGCCATCGAAAGCCTCTACAACCTGCAAAAGAACCTCGTGACGGCCCTGCTGGCCGAGGCGCGCCAGCTGATCTCGGAGGGCAAGAACGACGAGGGCGGCGTGAAGCTCTACCGCGCCCACAAGGGTCTGCCGAAGTACAAACCGCTGATCAAATACCTCTCGGAACAGGGCGTCAAGGCGCTGATGCAGAAGACCGAGAACACCTACATGCAGGACAACAACCGCCGCATGCCCGAGATCACCGACGACCTCTACTTCGTCATCGACGAGAAACTCAACTCGGTGGAACTCACGGACAAGGGCCACGAGGCGCTGTCGAAATACTTCAACGAGGACGGATTCTTCGTGATGCCCGACATCGGCGCCGAAGTCGCAGAACTGGAGAAAAGCAGCCTGACGCCCGAGGAGAAGGCGCAGAAACGCGACGAGGTGATCAACGACTACTCGATCAAGTCGGAGCGCGTGCACACGGTGATCCAGCTGCTGAAAGCCTTCGCCATGTTCGAAAAGGACATCGAGTATGTGGTGATGGACAACAAGGTGAAGATCGTCGACGAGCAGACGGGCCGTATCCTCGAAGGACGCCGCTACTCGGACGGACTCCACCAGGCCATCGAGGCCAAGGAGCACGTGAAGGTCGAGGCCGCGACGCAGACCTTCGCCACCATCACGTTGCAGAACTACTTCCGCATGTACCACAAGCTGGGCGGCATGACCGGTACGGCCGAGACGGAGGCGTCGGAGTTCTGGAGCATCTACAAACTGGACGTCGTGGTGATCCCGACCAACCGCAAGGTGGTCCGCGACGACCGTCAGGACCTGATCTACAAAACCAAGCGCGAGAAATACAACGCCGTGATCGAGGAGATCGTCAAACTCGTCGAGGCGGGACGTCCGGTGCTGGTCGGCACCACGTCGGTCGAGATCTCGGAGCTGTTGAGCCGCATGCTCAAACTGCGCGGCATCAGGCACAACGTGCTGAACGCCAAGCAGCACGCGCTGGAGGCGCAGGTCGTGGCCGAGGCAGGACGCTCGGGACAGGTGACCATCGCGACCAACATGGCCGGCCGCGGTACCGACATCAAGCTGACGCCCGAGGTTAAGGCCGCGGGAGGTCTGGCGATCATCGGCACGGAGCGTCACGAGAGCCGCCGCGTCGACCGCCAGCTGCGCGGACGCGCCGGACGTCAGGGCGACCCCGGATCGTCGCAGTTCTTCGTATCGCTCGAAGACGACCTGATGCGTCTGTTCGGTTCGGGCCGCATCGCTTCGATGATGGACCGCATGGGTCTGAAGGAGGGCGAGGTGATTCAGGCCGGCATGATGACCAAGGCCATCGAGCGCGCCCAGAAGAAGGTCGAGGAGAACAACTTCGGCATCCGCAAGCGACTGCTGGAATACGACGACGTGATGAACTCGCAGCGCGAGGTGATCTACACCCGCCGCCGCCACGCACTCTACGGCGAGCGCATCGAGATCGACCTGAACAACATCATGTACGACTACGCCGACAACTTCGTGGAGGAGAACCGCGGCATCGAATTCGAGGATTTCCGCATGGAGCTGATCCGCGAGGTGGCCGTGGAGCCGCAGATCGACGAGGCGACGTACAAGGACGCGAAACCCGGCGAACTGGTCGAGGCGATCGTCAAGGCCCTCAAGGAGGCCTACGCACGCCGCGCGAAGGCCGTGGCCGACACGGTGCGTCCGGTCATGGAGCGCATCTACGAGGACCGCAAGGACCAGCTGGATTCGAACATCTACTTCCCGCTGACGGACGGACACCTGGGCTACAACGTGCCGGTCAACCTGCGGAAATGCCAGAGCTCGGACGGCGCGGAGATTTACAAGGTATTCTCGAAAGTGGTGATGTTCACCACCATCGACGACGCATGGCGCGAACACCTGCGCGAGATGGACGACCTGCGCCAGAGCGTGCAGAACGCCACCTACGAGCAGAAAGACCCGCTGCTGATCTACAAGTTCGAGTCCTTCGGACTGTTCTCGAAAATGATCATCAAGGTCAACCGCGACGTGCTGGCCATCCTGAACAAGGCCTATATTCCCGTGCGCGACCAGAACGCCGAAGCGGTGCAGCGCCAGCAGCAGGAGCGCGCCAAGGTCGACGTCAACAAGTTGCAGGCTTCGCGCATGCAGGCCGCGGCCCAGGCCGGACAGGAGGAGCGGCAGAAGCCGATGCCCCTGCACGCCGAAAAGAAGGCCGGACGCAACGATCCGTGTCCCTGCGGATCGGGCAAGAAGTATAAGAACTGTCACGGTAAAGGCCTGTAAGCCTTTACCCTGACAGTTCCGATTCATAATTTAGAACCAGAATTCAAAATTATGGGTTACCTGGAGGAGAAGCAACGCCAGCTGGACATGCGCTACCTGCGCATGGCGAGTATCTGGGCCGAAAATTCATACTGCGTACGCCGCAAGGTCGGGGCGCTGATCGTCAAGGACAAGATGATCATTTCGGACGGCTACAACGGCACGCCGTCGGGTTTCGAAAACGTCTGCGAGGACGACGAGGGCCACACCAAACCCTATGTGCTCCACGCCGAGGCCAACGCCATCACCAAGGTCGCCAAATCGGCCAACAACTGCGACGGATCGACGCTCTACATCACCGCCGCACCCTGCATCGAATGTTCGAAACTGATCATTCAGGCGGGGATCAGGCGGGTGGTTTACTCGGAGGATTACCGTTCGGAAGAGGGGCTGAACCTGTTGCGCCGCGTGGGAATCGAGTGCGTACAGTACGAGTTGAACGAAAAATGACGGTCCGATGAAAAAGATCCTTTTCCTGCTCGCAGCGCTGGCGTACGCCGGACTCGGTTCGGCGCAGAGCATCGAGGCCGACACCCTGCCGGCGCTACCGCCCCATGTCTACTGCGAGATCACGGCCCACCACCTGCCCACGCACCGCAACAACGGCGTGCTGTTCGATTTCGGGCAGAAGACCGAAGTCCTGAAATACAACTACCTGACAGACGCCGCAGGCAACAGACTGCTCTTCAATTCGGGGATAGAGGCGCTCAACTACATGGTGTGCCGCGGATGGGAACTCGTGCAGGCCTACACCTCGGGCGAGGAAAACAGCCTCACCCACTACCTGCTGCGCATCGCCCCGGCCCGGCTGACCGCGGAACAGCGCACAGCGCTGCTCACCCCGCTCCAAGGGGAGAATCCGAAACCCGGAAAAAACCGATAAAACAAAGAGAACCCTCCGGGGTTCTTTCTCTTTTCCGGGAAGATTTGCTTTTCCGGCATTCCTTTCGTATATTCGGTGTGTGAAACCCTGAAAATCAAACCGCCATGAAACGTATCGTCATCGTGGGCGCCACATCGGGCATCGGACTCGAAGTCGCCCGGCTCTGCATCCGCGCAGGATGGCGGGTCGGAGCCGCCGGACGCCGCAAGGAGGCCCTCGAAGCCCTCCGCTCCGAAGCCCCCGGCCAGGTCGAGACCGAGACCATCGACATCACCCGCGACGACGCTCCCGAACGCCTTGCCCGGCTCGTCGAACGGCTGGGCGGCATGGAGATCTATTTCCACGCCTCGGGCATCGGCAGCCGCAACACCGCGCTGCGTCCCGACATCGAACTGAACACCCTGCGCACCAACGGCGAAGGGTTCGTCAGGATGGTCACGGCCGCTTTCGGCCACTTCCGCAGCCACGGCGGCGGACGGATCGCCGTCATCAGCTCGATCGCCGGCACGAAAGGTCTCGGATCGGCCCCGGCCTATTCGGCGACCAAGCGGATGCAGAACACCTACATCGACGCGCTGGCGCAGCTTTCCCACATGGAAAACTGCGGCATCCGCTTTACGGACATCCGCCCGGGATTCGTCGCAACGCCGCTGCTCTCCGGCGACGGCCGCTACCCGATGCTGATGCGCACGGAAAAGGTCGCGGCACGCATCATGCACGTACTGCGGCATCCCCGCCGCCGTGTGGTCATCGACCGCCGCTACGCCCTCATGGTCTTCTTCTGGAAGCTGATTCCGGAGTGGCTCTGGGAGCGGCTGAACATACGCAAGGACGACTGACCAGACAAGGCCCCGCAGAAAGATTTCCGCGGGGTTTTTCTTCGCAGGGGCGAAAAAATCACTACATTTGTTCCGCATGGCACGACAGCGACATACCCCCAAAGGGCGGCTTCTGATAACGGGAACGGTTCTGCTGATCCTGCTCGTGGCGGGCATCCTGACCGCCGGACGCACGATCAACGGCGTGGCCGTGCAGATGAGCGGCCGTATCGTCAGGCATATCAGCGAATACCATTACAGACTGTTACAGGTCGAGTTCGAGCGTTCGGAGGGGGTGCTGGACGCCTCGGTGCAATTCATGCGCGAGCGCACCGCGCCGACGGACGCCGAACTGCACGTGCTCGCGGCGACGCTGATGCGGATGGACCCCAAAGCCGGGTGCGTCTGGTTCGCTGAAGCCGGGGGCCGCACGATCCGCAGCTACCCGCGCGGAAAAACGCCCCGCACCACGGAGGCAGCCGGAGATTTCCGGCAGCGGCTCATCGCCGCAACGGACGGCGACTCGGTGCGCAGCCATGTGACCGGTTCGGGACGGATTCAGGTCTGGAGCATGGCCTGCCCGGTGACGGACCGCACGGGCCGCAGGCATATATGCGGCATTGATTTTCCGCTGCCCGAAATCTATACCTGCATGACGCAGAGTCCGGCCAGCAGCGGATACGCCACGCTGTTCGATCCCGAAGGGGTGATCGTCTACCATCCCGACAGCCTCAAACTGGGCCGTCCGGCGAGCGACTCGACGGGACTGGCGGCATTCCGGAAGGTCGCGGCCACCGGACAGAGCGTCACCGTTCACGCGATCTCGGACTATCTCAACATCGACGAGGAGCGCATCTACTACCCCATTCAGCTGGGCGGACGCCGCTGGGTGGCGGGCATCGGCATCCCGCGGCTGGTCATCGAGCAGGAGATCGACGATTTTCACTTCTACACGGTTTTCGCCGCCGTGATCTCGGTGCTGTTCTTCGCCGTGCTGCTCGTCCTGGCACAACGCCGCTGGCGCCGCGAATACGATCTGCGCCGCCATTCGGAACGGGAGTCGGCACAGCTCCACCTGCAACAGCTGCTGGAGCAGATCGACCCCCACTTCCTGTTCAACTCGCTCAATTCGCTCTACGCGCTGATCCGCTGCAACCCCGATCAGGCCCGGGAGTTCACGCTAACCCTCTCGCGCGTCTACCGCCGGGTGCTGGAACGCCGCAAGCAGATACTCTCGACGCTCGCCGAGGAGATCGACTTCACGTGGCAGTACTACACGCTTCAGAAAATCCGCTTCGACGACCGCATCGAACTCACCTCGGCCATCGACCCCGCGCTGCGCAACTGGCGGATTCCCTCGATGAGCCTCCAGACGCTGGTCGAGAATGCCGTGAAGCACAACAGCATCACGGGCGGCAACCCGCTGCACATCCGCATCCGCACCGAGGGCGAAAGCTTCCTGATCGAGAACAACTACACGCCGCGCAGCGACGGCGACAAGGAGTCGCTCGGCATGGGACTGGAACGAATCCGCTCGGTATATCGGTTCTACACCGAAGAGAACATCTCGATTTCGGTCGGCGCCGGAACCTTCCGGTGCCGTCTGCCGCTGCTGCCGCCCGAAAAGTAATCCGCCTGATTGAGGCATTCACTCCCCCGATCCGGGCATTCGCCCCCGATCGTTTTTCCGGTAAAAATTTAAATTTTATTATTGCATCCTGCGGATTTTACCGATTCGCGCGATAACTGCAATAATAAACGATGAACAAGAGACGATTGATCGGGAGCATGCTTGCGCTGGCGACGCTCCTCCTGCTGACGGCCCCGACGGCCGAAGCGAAGGGCAAGCCGGGCCGCAAGTCGAAGAAAACCGAAACCGCGGCCGAGAAGGCCGACACGACCAAAAAAGAGAAGAAAGGGTACGAAGAACTGCTGAAAGGCGCCGTGACCGACAAGGGCATGTTCGACGTGCACCGCAAGGGAACCGACTTCCTGTTCGAGATTCCCGACTCGCTGATGGGCCGCGACATACTGATCGTCAACAAGATTTCGGGCGTTCCCTACGCCCTGAACGACGCGGGCGTCAACAAAGGCATGGGCTACGGCGAGAAGATCGTGCGTTTCCGCAAGGACACCCTTTATAAAAAGGTATGGGTCATGACCTACGACCCGCGCATCACCTCGCCCGAAGGCGACCGCATCACCCGCTCCGTAAGGGACAACTACCGCGAAACGGCGATCGAGCAATTCCCGATCGATGCCTACGGCAAGGATTCGGCATCGGTGGTCATCAAGGTCAACAAGGTCTTCGACGGCAGCGAAAAGAGTTTCAACAACGTTTTCGGCTCCATCGGACTGCCCGGTTCGCCCAAGAAGGACCTTTCGAAGATCGAATCCGTCAAGTCGTTCCCCGAAAACATCATCGTCAAATCGCTCCTCTCGACCTCGCACACCGAGGAGGGCACGACGATCCCCCTGACCGTGGAGATCACCTCGAACCTGGTGCTGCTCGCCAGGGAGCCGATGCGACCGCGGTTCTCCGACGACCGCGTGGGCTATTTCGAGATCGGGCACCTCTACTTCAACGACGAACAGCAGAAGGCCGAGGAACGCGCGTTCATCAACCGCTGGCGGCTGGAGCCGAAACCCGAGGACGTGGAGCGTTACAAGAAAGGCGAACTGGTCGAACCGCAGAAGCCGATCGAGTTGTGGATCGACCCGGCGACCCCGCCCGTATGGATTCCCTACATCAAGAAAGGCATCGTCGAGTGGCAGGAGGCCTTCGAGGCCGCAGGCTTCAAGAACGCCATCGTAGCACGGGAGGTCACCCCCGACGACCGGGAGTTCGACATCGACGACGTGCGCTACTCGGTGGTGACCTACGCCGCCTCGGAGATGGCCAACGCCATGGGCCCTTCGGTGATCGACCCCCGGAGCGGCGAGATCATCGAGGCCGACATCATCTGGTGGCACAACGTGATGAGCATTCTCCACGCCTGGATCCGCCTCCAGACCGGCGCCGTGGACCCCGCAGCGCGCGGCAACACGCTGCCGACGGAGGTGATGGGCAATGCCGTGCGCTTCGTCTCGTCGCACGAGCTGGGGCACAGCCTCGGACTGAAGCACAATTTCGGGGCTTCGTACTCCGTGCCGGTGGATTCGCTCCGCTCGAAGAGCTACACCGCAACGAACGGGACGGCCAGTTCGATCATGGACTACGCCCGCTTCAACTACGTAGCCCAGCCCGAGGACGGCATCACGCAACTGACGCCCAAGATCGGAACCTACGACAAACACGCCATCAACTGGGGCTACCGCTGGCTCGACGTGAAGGACCCGCACGAGGAGCTGCCGACGCTCAACGCCTGGCTGCGCGAGCACGAGAACGATCCCGAATACTGGTACGGCGAACAGTCGCGCGAAGGCATCGACCCCCGGTCACAGTCGGAAGACTTGAGCAACGACGCCGTGCTGGCCAGCACATACGGTCTGAAAAACCTCCGGCGCATCATTCCCCACGTGACGGACTGGACCTCGGAGGAGGGCAAACTGCAATACGAAGGCGGCCGGCTGCTGATGGCCATCGTCTTCCAGTGGCTGGCCTATGCCGACCATGTGAAGACCAATGTCGGCGGTTTCTACCTCAACAACGTCGTGGCGGGACACGACATCGACCGTTACGTGCCGGTTCCGGCCGACTACCAGCGCAAGAGCGTCAAATACCTCATCGACGAGGTGTTCACCACCCCCGAATGGCTGTTCGGCGCCAAGGCGTGGGACAAGGCCTATGCACAGCGATCGTCGCCCGTGGGACAGATGGAATACGCCCCCTACAACTTCGCGCGCGAACTCCAGTACAAGACCTACTACGAACTGCTGGCCGACCAGCGGCTGGTCCGCATGTACGAGGTCGAGGCGCGGCAGGGGCGCGGGGCGAAGACCTACACGCCCGAGCAGATGATGGACGACATCACGCGCGCCGTCTTCATCCGCCCCGGAGGCCGCTCGCTCTCGATCTGGGAACGGATGAGCCAGAAGAACTACGTCGACGCGCTGATCGTCTCGTCGAACCTGACGATGGTGAAGACCACCAAGCTGGGATCGACGCTCCGCGACCACGCGCACGACGGGCGCGGATGCGCCTGCTCGCTGATGCAGGACGCTCCCGAGCTGAACCTCGAACCGCTGCCGAGACCCGAGGAGATCGGCTTGCGCACGGCGCGCAACTACGACATGATGCAGCGCGTGAGCGAAACCACGTCGGCCAAACGGGCTGAAATGCGAAGGCTGCTGACCGTCGTGCAGGGCCGCTTCCAAAGCGGCGACCAGGCGACCCGAAACCATTACCGCGATCTCGAATTGAGGCTGAAAGAAGCCTTGCGAATGTTATAAACCAAAACGCTGCAAAAGCCGTCTTCCACCCCGGGAAGACGGCTTTGCGGCAACTGAAAGGGCTGTTAAAGAGGTTACGATCTCGAAGCAATATCGGAAAAACAGATTCGATTTAACAGAAAAACAACTCAAACACATCTATATTTGTAATATGAAAAAATTCCTTACGCTATTCGTTCTGGTCTGTCCCCTGCTGGCGCTGGCGCAGCAGACCCGGCAGATCACGGGCCAGGTGCTCGACCGCGCCGACGGAGCGCCGCTCGTGGGAGCAACCGTCTTCATCGCACCCGAGGAGACCCAGGCCAAAGACTACAATCCGCAGGGAACAATCGCCTACGAGCAGGGACGCTTCGCCTTCAAACTGCCCGCAAGCGTCCGGAAAGTCGTGGTCAGCTACCTCGGCTACGAAGCCCGGACCCTCGATATTTCGGGCAAGAGCGATTTCACGATCTACCTCTCGGCGTCGGACAACAAGGTGGACGCCGTGGTGGTGACCGGATACCAGCGCATCGAGAAACGCAAACTGACCTCGTCGATCTCTTCTGTCAAGATGTCGGACATCGCGCGGGACGGCGTGGCGAGCGTCGACGAAATGCTCTCCGGCTCGATCGCCGGTCTCGTGTCGATCCCCACCTCGGGCGGACCGGGCGCGGCCAGCAAGATCAAGATCCGAAGCACCGTGACGCTGAACGGCAACACCGACCCGCTGTGGGTGCTCGACGGCATGCCGCTCGAAGGCAACGACATTCCGAAGGACTGGTCGTCGAAGGAGAGCGTCGACAACCTCTACAACATGTCGATCGCGGGACTCAACCCGTGGGACATCGAGGACATCACCGTACTGAAAGACGCCGCTGCGACGGCCATTTACGGCGCCCGCGCGGCGAACGGCGTCATCATCATCACCACCAAGAAAGGCCTCCGCAACCAGGCGATGCGCGTCAACGTCTCGGCATCGCTGTTCGTGACCGACCGTCCCGACCTCTCGCGCCTCAACCTGATGAACGCCTCGCAGAAGGTCTATCTGGAGCTGGGGCTGGCGGCGAACGCCCGGCTCAACTACCTGCCGGGCATGGGCGGCGTAGCCCGCATTCTGGACAAGGCCGGGGAGCGCCCGGCGCTCGTCAACGGCGGAAGCCTCGCATCGCTCTCCCCCGAGACGCAGAGCGCGATCGGCGCCCTGCGCCGCAACGGCACCGACTGGGGCCGCGAAATCTACCGGACTGCGCTCAACCAGCAGTACAGCGTCAGCATTTCGGGCGGCAGCGGCAAGACCGGCTACTACTTCTCGGGCGGCTACTACAACGAGCAGGGAACGACCGTCGGAACGGGATTCGAGCGTCTGAACCTCACGATGAAGACCGACTACGACCTGCTGCAGAACCTGCGCTTCGGAGCCTCGGTGTTCGTGGGACAGAACAAGAACGACTCCTACCTCTCCGACACGGACGTGTTCACCAACCCGTCGCGCTACACCCGCACGGTGAACCCCTACCTCAACGCCTACAATCCCGACGGCAGCTACGCGTACGACCCCGACATGACGGTCAATACGGGCAACACCGACGTGCTCGACTTCAACTTCCTGGAGGAACGCGCCCGCACGGAGTACACGCTCAAGACCCGTTCGATCAAGACGATTTTCGACCTGGATTACCGTCCGGTGAAGGGATTGAAACTCTACACGCAGTTCGGCCTGCAGGTCGACAACTCCGCGACCGAGAAAATGGCGCAGGAAAACACCTACTTCACCCGCAAGTATCAGCTCAAATCAATGGTGGATCAGGTAGTGCGCCTGCCGAAAGGCGGCGTAATCCAGAACTGGAACGGCGACCTCTCGCAGTACAACTGGAAAGCGCAGGCCGAATATGCGGGCACGTTCGGCGGAAAGCATGAACTGGACCTGATGGCCGGTCTGGAGATGCGCGGCGTAACCAACACGACCGTACACACCAAGGGATTCGGATACGACCACAAAACGATGACGACCAAACCGATCAACGTACCCGAAGACAGCGACCTGCTGGACGACGAGAGTTTCAGGCAGTATACGAAAAGCTTCTACGAAAACCGCTAC
Organism: Alistipes shahii WAL 8301; assembly: GCF_025145845.1. Lineage (NCBI taxonomy): Bacteria > Pseudomonadati > Bacteroidota > Bacteroidia > Bacteroidales > Rikenellaceae > Alistipes > Alistipes shahii. The sequence goes on from NZ_CP102253.1 coordinate 656,663, forward strand.
ATGTCGTACTTCTTCACAGGGTCGTACACCTACGACAACCGCTACACCGTTTTCGGTTCGATGCGCTACGACGGCACGAACCTCTTCGGCGTGGACCCCAAATACAAGTTCAACCCGATGTGGTCCATCTCGGGCGCATGGAGCATCAACCGCGAACGGTTCCTGCGCGACGCCCGGTGGCTCGACAACCTGCGCCTGCGGGTATCCTACGGCGCCCAGGGCAATATCGACCGCACCACCTCGCCCTACATTCTCGGTACGTGGAACAGCACCTCGCTCGGCGGAGCGAGCGAAGACCGCATCGACGTAACGTCGCCGCCCAACCAGAACCTGCGCTGGGAGACGACCTATTCGTGGAACACGGCCCTCGATTTCGCTGCTTTCGAACACCGTATCGGCTTCACGTTCGAACTCTACGGACGCCGAAGCAAGGACCTGATCACCACGCGCACGATCCCTTCGGAGACGGGATTCATCTCGACATCGAGCAACTACGGCGAAATCTCAAGCAAAGGTATCGAATTCACGCTCAACACGGTGAACGTCCGCACGCGAGACTTCCGCTGGGAGACCTCGATCAACATCGCCCACAACACCGACAAGGTCGAAAAGGTGCGTATCGACGACAACAGCTGGAGCCCCTCGCTGCAAGGCTATTCGTCGGGCGCCGTGTTCGCCATCAAAACCGCCGGGCTGGACGCAAACGGCATTCCGATGTTCTGGCGCGACGGAAAGAAGATCTCGCTCCAGGAGTTCGTCGGTTTCCGCGTGGAAGCCAGCGACCCCTGGGGACTGGGAATTCCGGAATATTTCGAATACGGTCCGGCGATGAATGTATCGCAGAAGGACGTGCGCAGCTACCTGACCTACGTCGGTTCCCGCAACCCGGATGTGACGGGAGGTTTCAACAACCGGTTCTACTACAAGAATTTCGACCTGGCGATCTCGTGCAACTTCGTTTTCGGACAGCTCATGACGCGCTCGCCCTTCTACAACCCCGCGCAGACCAACCCCGGGCAAAACTACACCACCGAAATGAACAAGGTGTGGTCGCCGTCCAACACCTCGGGAACCTATCCTTCGCTCACGGGCAACCTGCAGGCCGACGGTTCGGCCTGGGGCGACTGGGACGAGAATCCCGATCCGTACAGGGTCTATTACTGGATCATGGACAATTTCCCGACAAACGTCAACCTGTTCAACAGCCTCGACATCTGGAACAGGAAGATCAACTACTTCCGCGTGAACAGCATCCGGCTGGGATACTCCTTCCCGCAGCGAATCACACGCAAACTCCACATGGCCGGATTGCGCGTGCACTTCGAAGCCCGCAACCCGCTGGTGATCGCCACGAACTACGACGGCTATTTCGATCCCGAGACCTACGGCAACATCTATGCGCAGCCGATGGCGCGCACCTACTCGGTCGGACTGAACATTACCTTCTAATACGTTGAAAAAATGAGAAAAAACGCATATATCCTGCTTGCCGCACTGGGACTCGCCTCGTGCAACTACCTGGAAATCGAGCCTGTCGGAAAGGTGATTCCCCACAAGACCTCGGAATACCGGGCGCTGCTCACCGAGGGTTACAGCCGGTTTCCCTACACCAGTTCGAAGGCCTACACCGGACTGCTGTCCGATGAGGTCGGCATGTTCCACGAAGGCAACTTCTTCGACAGCAGCGACGCCATAGCCCTCTCCTACAACTACACCTGGCAGTACGAAACGCAGATGTGGGAGTATCCCTACCAATATTATTACCGCGCCGCCTTCCAGGCCAATGCCGTGATCGACGGCGTGGCGGACGCGGACGACGACTCCTCGGAAGACAAGCGGCAGATTCTCGGCGAAGCCTATGCCATGCGCGCTTACGCACACTTCGATCTGGTGAACCTCTACGGGAAGCCCTACGATCCGCAGACCGCTTCGACCGACCGGGGCGTACCCCTGTCCACCTACATCGACATCGAGCAGAAATACCGCCCGACGAACGTCGCCGCAGTCTACCGGCAGATCGTCGAAGACATCGAGGCCGCCGAAAGGACGATGACCCTGGAGAAACAGGAGAGTCCGACGCTCAACTACCGGTTCTCGCTCGATGCGCTCGCCGCCTTCAAGGCACGCGTCATGCTCTACATGCGCAACTGGCAGGCGGCTTACGATGCAGCGACGGGCCTGCTGCCCAAATACGAACTGGTGGATTTCAATGCCTCTCCCGAAAGCGGCGACCTGCCGTGGAAAGCGACCTCTCCGGAAGCCATATTGGCCTGGGAACGCCCGTTCGGCGGCGGAAACGGCGATCTGCGCGGCGCCAGCATCCTGTCGGACAAGATCCTCGGGCTGCTGGACGAAGCGACGGACAACCGCCGCAACTACCTCAACCCGGTGAATGCCTACGACGAAAACTGGACGCCGACGCTGCTGGGATACTGCGTGAACCGCTCGTCGTCGGACCGCGTGTCGATCCGCATCGCCGAGATGTACCTCATCGCCGCCGAAGCCGGCTCATACCTGCCTGCGGAACTGGAAAAGGCCAAGGGATACCTGCTCGACCTGAAGGCCAAGCGGCTGAAACCCGAGGCGATGGAGACCCAGCGCACGAAGGTCGGAGCGATGGATGCGGAGCAGCTGCGCACAGAGATCGCCGACGAGCGCGCCCGCGAACTGATCGGAGAAGGACACCGCTGGATGGACCTCCGCCGGACGACCCGGCCGGCCATCGTCAAAACCTACAAGGACCGGACCTACACGCTCAATGCGAATGACGCGCGTTACACGCTGCCCTTCCCGCAGTCGGCCATCGACAGCAACCCCGAGCTGAACGACTGAACCGAGGGAACGGTCCGGAGACCTTCGGGGTCCCGATGAAAAAACAGTCCGGTTTTTGCACCGGACTGTTTTTTTTATAATTTTACACGCCATGAGAGCCATTATCATAGAGGACGAGCCGCTGTCGGTCGCGGAGCTGCGCACGACGCTCGCAGAGGTCGCGCCGCAGATCGAGGTCGTCGCCACGGCATCGTCGGTCGCGGAGGCCGCCGCTGTCATCGCCGGCGTCGGTCACGACCTGATTTTCATGGACATCCACCTCGGAGACGGCAGCGGGTTCGACATCTTCCAGCGCACGGAGATCTCCGTGCCGGTCATCTTCATCACGGCCTACGACTCCTATGCCCTGAAAGCCTTCGAAAACAAGGGCATCGACTACCTGCTGAAACCCTTCGGACGCGAGGATTTGCAGCGGGCGATCGACAAGCTGGGGCTTCTATCGGGGGGGGGAAGCGCGTCTGCGGAGCACGGAGCCCCGACGCAGACGCCACCGGTTTACCAGGAACGGTTCCTGGTACACATGGGCGCCCGGATGAAATCGGTCACCACGGCCGAGATCGCCTATTTCATGGCCGACGGCAAGTACCTCCACCTCGTGACCCACGACGGAAAAGACTACATCGTCGACCGCACGCTGACCGAAGTGGGCGAAAAACTGCCGCCGAACCTCTTTTTTCGGATCAACCGCCGTTTCATCGTCGCCTTCGACGCCATCCGGGAGATGATACGCTACTCGGGCAGCCGAATCAAGGTGGTGCTCCACCCGCCCCTCGCCGAAGGAGAGGAGGCGTTCGTCAGCACCGACCGCGTGCCCGATTTCAGGCAGTGGCTGAACCGGTAGCACTCCAAACCATCAGCCATAAAACCCTCCGAGAACGGATTTTTCGGATTATCCCTGCAATTTTTGATTTTAAGCGAGTGAGTTTCGCGCATCGTGAAAAACGGAGCGGATGGGTAGTACTTGAAGTACATTCCATTCGCCCCGTTCGAGGGATGTGCGGAAACAGCCGCTTATAAATCGAAAATCAAAAAGGCAGGTCGTCCGGATCGTCGGCCGGGACCGAAGGAGCCGCCGGCTGGGGCTGCGGAGCCGCTGCCGGACGGGGTGTCTGCTGCTGATAACCGCCCTGCTGGCCATAGGAAGCCCCCTGCGGCTGTGCGCCGTAGGAGGGAGCCGGAGCGCCGTCCGAAGCGGGATTGTCCGAGCGACGCCCCAAGAGGTTCATCGTGTCGGCCAGAATTTCGGTCGTATAGCGTTTGTTGTTGTCCTTGTCCATCCATTCGCGGGTGCGCAGGCGCCCCTCGATGTAGATTTGCGAGCCTTTGCGGACAAAACGGTCCACCACGTCGGCAAGACCGCGCCACAAGGTGATCGTATGCCACTCGGTGTGTTCCTTCGTCTCGTTCGACGCCCGGTCGAACAGACGCTCCGTCGTCGCCAGACGGACGCGGGCGACCTTCACGCCGCCCTCGGTCGTACGCACCTCGGGATCGAGGCCCACGTTGCCGATCAATATAACCTTATTTACCATAAGTTTACAGGTTTTTAATCATTCGACGGAAAAGAAGCTCCATGCGCACGCCGGCCTTTTTGCCCTGACGCTGCACGTCCTCGTGATCGCCCACCTCGTCCGAAAGGCCGCAGTTGGTGATAACCGACACGCCGAAGACGGGAATCGACATGTGACGCGCCACGATCACCTCGGGAACGGTCGACATGCCCGCGGCGTCGCCGCCGATGGCCTTGAAATAGCGGTATTCGGCCTGCGTCTCGAACGTGGGACCCGTGCCGCCGACATAGACGCCGTACTGGAGCTTGATCGACTCCTCTTCGGCGATCTTCGTGGCAGCGGCGATCAGCGACTTGTCGTAGCAGTTGTGCATGTCGGGGAAACGCGGCCCGAGCTGGGCCATGTTGGGACCGATCAGCGGATTGGGCATCAGGTTGATGTGGTCGGTGATGACCATCAGGTCGCCCACGCGGAACGACGGGTTGATGCCGCCCGAAGCGTTCGACACAAAGAGGTATTTGATGCCGATCTGCTGCATCACGCGCACCGGGAAGGTCACCTGCTGCATCGTGTAGCCCTCGTAGTAGTGGAAGCGGCCCTGCATGGCGACGACCCGGCGGCCTTCGATCTCTCCGAAGATCATGCGGCCCTTGTGGCCCTCGACCGTCGAAACGGGGAATCCGGGAACGTCCTTGTATTCGATGATGAACCGGGCGTCGATCTTATCGGCGAAATCGCCCAGTCCGGTTCCGAGTATGATCCCCACTTCGGGCGCGAAATCCTCGGTCCGGGTTCTGACGAAAGCGGCGGTTTTCTTAATTTCCTCTAACATCTTCTTCTAATTTTTGCAGAAAATCCGTTGCCGAATCCTCTATGAATGAAATATTTATCGGTAAATAGTACAGGTTGCTGCGGACCCGGGCGGGGATTTTCGCCCGGTTGGTCATCTTGACGGCATCCTTCTCGGTGGTAACAATTACCGCGCCCGGATGCTTCTCCAGAAGCGCCGCGAGGGCGTTCATGTCGCGGACTTTGTAGACATGGTGGTCGTCGAGCGTCATCTCGGCCACGACCTCGTAACGTTCGCGGAGCGTCTGCACGAAGGGCTTCGGGTTGCCGATGCCCGAAAGGGCGATCACCGGCCGCCCCTGCGCCAGCGGCTCGCCGGACGCCTCCTCGGCATAGAGAGGCTGGGGCATGAAACTCTCGAAACGCGTGAAATAGACCCGCTGGTAGGCCACCTGGATCAACACCTTGCGCAGAATGCGGCGGTCGATCGGGGCCATCCGCTCGGGGCATTTCGTGACTACGAAATAGTGGGCGCGGTGCAACTCCTCCGGAAGGTCCCGCAGCGTCCCCACGGGCAGCATCCTGTCGTGCTGGACGGGCCGCGTGGCGTCGATCATCACGATATTGATTTTCGGCTCCACGTAGCGGTGCTGGAAGCCGTCGTCCATAACGATCAGATCGACCTCGGGATGCTCGGCGCAGATGCGGCGGATACCTTCGGAACGCTTCTCGCAGACGGCGACCACCGTATCGGGAAACTTGAGTTTGATTTGCAGCGGCTCGTCGCCCGCGTCGCGGTAGTGCGAATCGGCCCGAACTTCAAGATACCCCTTCGTGCGGCGTCCGTAGCCGCGCGAAAGCAGCGCCACATTGTGCATCTGGGACATGTAGGCAATCACCATTTCGGCCATCGGAGTCTTGCCCGTGCCGCCAACGGTGATGTTGCCGATGCAGATGATCGGAATGTCGAACTTCTCGCTTTTGAGGATGCCCCAGTCGAAGAGGCGGTGACGGAACGTCACCCCCGCTTTATAGAGGAAGGCCGCAGGCGCGAGCAGGCATTTGAGCATCTTTCTATCGGTTTGAACAGATAACTTTCAAAGGTAACGATTTTTCCCGGGACCACCAAACCAAAAGTCGCAAATCTGGTTCCAGAGCGGAAAATAGCGACTGATTTTGCGGAAACGGAGGCCCGGGCACCGCCCCCTGTCGCGGGGATTTCCAGATGCTGTTGGGTCGCAAAAAGTACTGATCGCAGTCTGCGACTGGTGTTGTTTGCCGCTTTTTGGTCGGCTGTTAACCGCGGTCTTCGCCCGCGGGGTACTTTGTACTTTTTGGTGTCAAAAGTAGCGAGAAAGCCGTGACGATGTCGCGGGTGTTTTGTACCTTTTTTCCGCAAAAAGTCCTGATCGCAGTCTGCGACTGGTGTTCTTTGCCGCTTTTTGGTCGGCAAAAAGCGGCGCAAAAACCGCCCCGCCGACAAAAAAGGCTAAAAGACGCGGCCTAACGCTGGCTCCGGGCGACTATTCGCGGGTTTGTAAACAAACCGTCCCCTCCGCTCGCGCTTTTAGTCCGCATCTTTTTGAACGCCTTTTTTGCCAAGCGGGAGTCGTTCGCCGCGGAACGCGGCGAGAAAAGTCCGCATTCTCGCTTGCAGCGGAACAAGAACAACCGACAGCCCGCGTGCCCGGAGCGGGAGGCTGCATAGTCTTGTTCTTGCTGCGCCCGCTCAACGTGGGCCGGAGGTTGTTCCCGCGAAAGCGACATGCGGATGATTTTGGCGCTACCTTTTGACACCAAAAGGTAGCTATACCCCGCGGCAACCGCCGCGGTTCTGTCTCCCGGACGGTCAAAAAGCACCGACAGTCCCTGCGGTCCGCACCGCACGACGACAAGCGATCCGCAAAAAAAATTTGGCATTGAGCCCGTCTTGCACTATCTTTGGCAGCGCCTTATACAGGCGGCGGCTCGGCAAATTGCAAACAAGTTTGCATTTGCGCCCGTCTTGCACTATCTTTGTCTTCATCTTATGAACGGTCTGAAAATAACGATATGCGCCCTGCTGCTCGCAGCGGCAGGCGCCTGCAACCGGACCCAGGGTCCGGCGGTGGAAGTGGAGGACGCAGAGGAGCCTCACAACATGCTCTACGGCATCAATGCCGACGATTACCGCACCGAGACCGGGGAGGTCGGAAGCGGCGAAACGCTGGGGAAAATACTCAACGGATTCGGCGTGTCGGCCCTCGCGGTCGACCGGCTGGACAAAGCCTCGAAGGAGGTGTTCCCGCTGCGCAACATCCGCGCCGGGCACAAGTACACGGCCTTTATCCACGAGGATTCGCTCTACGCACCCCATCTCGACTACCTCGCCTATGAAATATCGGTCACCGACTACGTGGTCTTCGGATTCCACGACGACTCGGTCTCCGTGCGCAAGGACGCCAAGGCCTACACGCTGCGCCGCACGAAGAAAAGCGCCGTGATCAACTCCTCGCTCTGGGGCGCGATCATGGAGCAGCAGCTGCCCTACGCTCTGGCCGCCGAACTGGAGGACATCTACCAGTGGACGGTGGATTTCTTCGGCATCCAGAAGGGCGACGACTTCACGGTGATCTACGACGAGCGGTTCATCGACGACACGGTGTCGGTGGGCATCGGGCGCATCTGGGGCGCGAAGTTCTCGCAGGGCGGCAAGGAGTATTACGCCATCCCGTTCCGCCAGGGCGGCAAAATCCAGTACTGGGAGGCGGACGGCGCGAGCCTGCGCAAGCAGATGCTCAAGGCCCCGCTGAAATACTCGCGCATCAGTTCGAAATTCTCCTACGCCCGCAAACACCCGATCTACAAGGTCTACCGCCCGCACACGGGCGTCGACTACGCCGCGCCGAAAGGTACGCCCGTACACGCCGTGGCCGACGGCACGGTGACCTTCAAAGGCTGGGGCGGCGGAGGCGGCAACACGCTCAAGATCAAGCACGCCGGCAACCTGATGACGGGTTATCTCCACTTGAGCGGCTATGCCAAGGGCATCGTCAAAGGTTCGCGCGTGTCGCAGGGTCAGCTGATCGGCTACGTCGGTTCGACGGGCGCATCGACCGGCCCGCACCTCGATTACCGCGTCTGGAAGAACGGCACGCCGATCGACCCGCTGAAGATTCCGTCGGAACCCGCCGAGCCGATCGCCAGGGAGAACCGCGCGCTGTTCGAATTCGTCCGCGACCGCATCACGGCTGAACTCAACGGCGAAGTCAGCCCCGAGGAGCAGATCACGCAGCTCGATTCGCTCGTCCTGCCCGCAACCGTACAAACACCCGACAAACAATAAAACGACAGGCCTATGGAACGCACGGGAGTCATCATCGTAGCAGGGGGCAGCGGAAGCCGCGCAGGCGGCGCACGGCCCAAGCAGTTCCGGTTTCTGGGCGGCATGCCCGTACTGGCGCGCACGATCAACACGTTCGCCGCGGCGCTGCCCGGCGCCGAGATCGTGGCGGTACTTCCCGAACAGCACATCGGGTTCTGGAAAAACCTCTCGGCGCGTTTCGATGTCGCCGAACACAAAATCGCCGCGGGAGGCGCGGAGCGGTTCCACTCGGTGAGGAACGGATTGGCCGCGCTGACGTCCGACCCCGGGCTGATCGCCGTGCAGGACGGCGTGCGCCCGCTGGGGAGCGTCGCGATGATCCGCCGTGTGGCCGAAGCCGCCGCAAAACACGGGGCTGCGATTCCGGTCGTGGAGCCGGTGGATTCGTTCCGCGAAACGGACGGAGAGGCGGACGCCGCAGGGCGCGCTGCGTCGCACATCGTCGACCGCCGGCTTCTGCGCATCGTGCAGACCCCGCAAATCTTCCGCGCAGAGGTCCTGCGCCGCGCCTACGAGAGCGAATACCGCGCGGAGTTCACCGACGACGCTTCGGTGGTCGAGGCCGTCGGACAGGCGGTCTGCCTGGCGGAGGGCGAGCGCGAAAACCTCAAACTCACAACCCCCGGGGATTTCGTCATCGCCGAAGCGCTGATCGCCGCACGCGAAGAGGCCGAAAACGAAGAAGGGACTACCGATGCAGAGCACGTATAAATACCGCTTCGATCACAGCACGATCTACTGGACGCTGATTTACATCATCGTCTTCGTCCTGCTGGGCGGCCTGCTGTACCACCTGTACGAAGGGGGTTACCTCTCGGCGTGGTTCACCTCGTTCATCGTGGCGCTGGTGGCCCTGATGTCGCTGTCGATTCCCCGCAAGATCGTCGTGTCGGACGAGACGGTCGAAGTGCGCTGTCTGCTGGACATCACCGAAATACGCCGCGACGAAATCGCCTCGGTGCGCCGGGTGGACCCCAAACGCATGAAATGGTTTCTGCCGATCTTCGGCGGATGCGGGTTCTTCGGCTACTACGGACACTTCATCGACCTGCGGAGGCTGGACCGCGTGCGGCTCTACGCCTCGGAGTGGCGGAATTTCGTCGAGATCACGGACATCTACGAAGACCGGCTCTACGTCTCGTGCGCCGATGCCGACCGGCTGGTGGCCGAACTCACTCCGCCGGGCGGAAACCGCCCCGACGAAGATGCCGAGGAGGAGGCGTAAGCGGCAGCCAATTTGCATACCCATTATTCACCTTATAAAACGAGTAAAAGATGAAAAAGTATCGTTGTGTAGTCTGCGAGTGGATCTACGATCCCGCAGTCGGCGATCCCGACGGAGGCATCGCCCCCGGAACGCCGTTCGAGGAGATTCCCGACGACTGGGCATGCCCGGTTTGCGGCGTCGACAAGAGCAATTTCGAAGAGGTCGAGGAATAGGCCCCGCTTCGGAGAAACGGAAGATGCGCCCCGGAAGGGAGCGCATCTTTTCGTTAACAAACCCGCAATTTCCCGCCCCCTGCCTTTCGCACGGACGCCGGCAGGCCGGTTCATAACCGATCCACCAGGGGACGGCAAGGCCGGAAAAAGACGGGAGCAGCGACATTGCGGCGTTCGGAGCCGCGCAACAAGTCCGGGGAGAGGGCCTTCCGAACGATGAATGCGCGGTTCTTCATTATCGGATGGAATTCAGCAGGTCCGTTTTCCCGTCGTTTACGAGTTTGAGGATCAGCTCCCCGAAGAGGGTGTTCTGCCAGGCGAACCACGCGCGGGTGAAATCCGCGGCATCGTGGCGCGAAAAACTTTCGTGCATGAATCCCGTTCCGGCGTCGGTGGTGATCAGCTGGCAGATGCAGTCGCGAATCTCTTCGTCGTCGGTCGCCGTGAAGGCCCGCATCATAATGCTCATGGGCCAGATCATTTCGACGCCGATATGGGGTCCTCCGATGCCCTCTCCGGCAGCTCCGCGCCAGAAATAGGGATTTTCCGTGCTCCACACGAACCGGCGCGTGTTCTCGTAAATCGGGTCCGTGCGCTCCACGTCGCCCAGATAGGGCATGGCCAAGAGCGACGGCACATTGGCGTCGTCCATAAGCTGCGTGCTGCCGAAACCATCGACCTCGAAGGCGTAGATTTTTCCGAACTCCGGATGCTCCACGACAGCGTATTGCTGCAATGCCCCGGCCACCTCGTCGGCCAGCGCCGTGCACTCCGCGGCAAGCTCCCGCTCGCCGTTCACCGCCGTCAGGATTTCGGCAGCCTTGCGCAGCGACGTGACGGCCATGAAGTTCGACGGCACGAGGAATCCGAAGGTCGTGGCGTCGTCCGAGGGGCGGAACGCCGAGACGATCAGCCCCACGGGTTTCACGGGGTTGCCGCGCCCCACATGGCAGCGGGTATCCAGCTGGCGGTCGGTCGTGCGCAGGAAGATGTAATCGCCCGGCCCCTCCTTCATCTGCTGTTCTTTCAAAGTCTTTACAATATTGCGCATCGCAGAGATCCACTCCCCGTCGAAGACCGACGTGTCGCCCGTGGTTTTCCAGTAATGGTGCGCAAGGCGCAGAGGATAGCAATGGGAATCGATCTCCCATTTGCGCTCGAAGACCATCGGGTCGGCCTGCGGAAAATCCGTCTTGTTGTGCGCCCCCGTCGGCGCAACGTTGAAGGCGTTGGCATAGGGGTCGATGTTGATCAGCTTCAGCTGGCGGCGGATCACCCCCGCGATCATCTTCTGCAACGCCGGGTCCTCCTTACACAGCTGCACGTAGGGCCACACCTGCGCCCCCGAGTCGCGGAGCCACATGGCCGGAATGTCGCCCGTGTAGACGTAGGTATCGGGATTGCCCGCCTCGTCCTCGCCGTAGTGTACGGTGGTGTCGAGCGTGTTGGGGAAGCAGTTGGCGAACATCCACCGCAGGCGTTCGTTGGTCAGAAGACCGCACACGCGGGCGATCTCCCCTTCCACTGCTTCCGACTTAAAAAGCCGCTGCTCCTCCGCGGGCCGCTGGTCGGCGTACGCCTCCGGTTCGTCCGGACAGTACCACACCTTCTCTTCGGCCCCCATTTCGAAGCGCAGCTCCCCGCCCTTCATCAGGTCGGCATGACCGATCCAAGGCTTTGTGTAGGGTTGGCCATTGAGCCACACCCGCTGGATATATTTGTTCGCAGCGGAGTTGTTCTCGGCCGTGATCGTGAACACACCGCTCGGGACCTTCACTTCGGCCCGGTCGAAGAGCGGTGATCCGAACCAGTAGCGTCCGCCCGCAGGCTCGGCCTCGTACATTCCCAGCGACGAGAGGACGTACCATGCCGACATCTGCCCCACGTCCTCGTTGCCCGATAATCCGTCCGGCCGGTCGTGGTAGAGCGTCGTGAGCACCTCGCGGACCTTGTCGGCCGTCTTCCACGGCTGCCCCAGCATCGTATAGAGGTACAAAATATGGTGGCTCGGTTCGTTGCCGTGGGCGTATTGCCCGATCAGCCCCGAGATGTCGGGCGAGGTCTCGCCGCCTTCGATGACCGAACTTACCGTAAAGAGCGAATCCAGCTTTTCAATCATCTTCGCACGCGAGCCGAACAGCCCTTCGAGGCCCTTGACATCGTGCGGAGCCAGCCAGGTGTACTGCCAGGCGTTGCCCTCGCAGTAGTCGTCGGCGCGGTGCGTCGAGGCGAACGCATTGAAGGGCGTCCTCCAGCCCTTCCGCGAATCCCGGCCCCGCATGAAGCGCGTCGCAGGGTCGAAATAGTTGCGGTAGCTATGGCTGCGCTCCTCGAAATACTTCGCATCCTCCGCCTTGCCCAGCGTCTCGGCGGCACGCGCCGCCGCGCCGTCGGCCAAAGCGTACTCCATGTCATAGGCTACGGCCTCGTTGAACATCTCGCACGGGATGTAGCCGTACTCCATGCGCAGGCCGTTGCCCCGGTCGGGATTCATGGCCGTCTTACGGATCGCCTCGAAGGCCTTTTCGCGGTCGAAGCCCCCGATGCCCTTCACGATGGCGTCCGCCACCGCTACGATGCCCGGGTTGCCCACCATGCAGTCGGTCTCGTTGCCCCACAGATGCCACACCGGAAGGCGGCCCTGCTCGTCGGCGATATGCAGCATCGTCTGCACGATGTCGGCCATCTTCTCGGGATGCAGCACCGTCATCAGCGGCATCGCCGCCCGGTAGGTGTCCCACAGCGAGAAGGTCGTATAGTTCGTGAAATCGGCGTTGCGGTGGATCGCATGGTCCGAACCGTAGTAGTCGCCGTTCACGTCGCAGAAGAGCGACGGGGCGATCATCGTATGGTAAAGGGCCGTATAGAAAATCCTGCGGGCCGTCTCGTCCGCGGTCGTGATCTTCACCTTCGACAATTCATCGTTCCACGCCTTGTCGGCAGCGGCCGCCGTAGCGTCGAAATCCCATCCGGGGAGTTCCGCCGCAAGGTTTGCCTTCGCGCCTTCGATACTTACGGGCGAAAGGGCCACTTTCACGAGCACCTGTTCGCCCTCCGCCGTGTCGAAGTCCACACGTGCATAACGGGCCGCGATCCGGGGCATTTTGGAATCGTCTATCTCGCCCGGCTGCAGGTAGGAAATCCCCTTCGCGGGTTTTGAAAACTCGGCCACGAAGTAGACCTCCTGATTTTTGGCCCACCCCGTCGAGCAGCGCCATCCGGCGATGCGCGTGCTGTCGTCCGAGAAGCGGAAGCCCGTATCGGTGGCCTTGTCCCAGCAGCCGCCGTTCTCCAGATCGAAGACCACGGCTGCGGCGTCCGACGCCGGGAACGTGTAGCGGTGCAGACCCACGCGCTCCGTGGCCGTCAGCTCGGCCGTAATGCCGTAGCGCACAAGCGGAACCGAGTAATAACCGGGTTTCGTGATCTCCCGCGTACGGTCGGCGTAAGACCACAGGCCCGAGGCCGGGTCATTCTCCTCGCCGCGGGCATAGGTCACTTCACCCACGACGGGCATGACGGTAATGTCGAACAGGTCGCCGATGCCCGTGCCCGAAAGGTGCGTGTGCGAAAAGCCGATAACGGTCGAATCGCTCGCATGGTAGCCCGAGCACCAGTCCCACGTCTGCGGAATGCTCGTCGGACCCACCTGCACCAGGCCGAAGGGGACGTTGGCACCCACGAAGACGTGCCCGTGGCCGCCTGTGCCGATCTTCGGATCGACATGGCGCGTGTAATTCTCCTCCGCGGCAGGCTGCGTGCACGCGCCCAGCAGGGCCGCGGCGAATAAGAATCCGGTAAGTTTCATCTATTTTCCAGTTTGAAGTTCAAAAGTAAGTTTTCCGCCCTTGAGCAATTCATCGTGCAAGATACGATAATTTTTCAACGGTTTATCGCCAAGCGTCATCCGGTCGATATACCCTTCGCCGCGTTTTTCGATCACCAGCGTTCCCCGCTCCGTGTCGATCTCCACACGGTCGAACGTCGGGGACGTCAGCGTGTAGTACGGCTCGCCCGGGCAGTCGGGGTAGAGGCCCAGCATCGTGAAGACAGCCCACGCAGACATCGTCCCCGTGTCGTCGTTGCCCGGGATGCCGTCGGGGGCGGTGGTAAAGTATCGCTCCAACAGCCGCCGGGTTTCCCGCTGCGTGCGCCACTCCTCGCCCCGGAAGCGGCTGAAAAGATACGCATAGGCGATGTCGGGTTCGTTCGCAGGGTCGTACAATCCCTCGTCGAAGACCATTTGCAGTTTGTCGATGAATTTGCGTCGTCCGCCCATCAGCTTCGCAAGCCCCTCCACGTCGTGCGGAACGTAGAACGTATAGTTCCACGCACTCCCCTCGTGGAAGCCCGGAGCCGCCGTGAAGTTCTCGCCCGCCTTCGGGTCGAAGGGGCTTAAAAAAGTTCCGTCGGGATGGAGCGGACGCAAAGTCCCGCTTTCCGGGCTGTAATAGCGTTTGTAGCCCAACGAGCGGGCGCGGAACAGACGCGCGTCGTCCCCCTGTCCGAGCGAGTCGGCCAGCAGCGACAGCGCAGCGTCGGCCATGTAGTACTCCAGCGCGTGCGAGACGGAGGTGTCGCCCGCAAGGTCCTTGGCATAGAATCCCAGCGGGATATAGCCTTTTTCGATATAGGGGTCGATGTCGGGCCGCATGCGGTTCTGCGCACCGGGCGTCGTGGCCGACTTGCGCATCGCCTCGTAGGCCTTGGCGACATCGAAATCCCGAAGGCCCTTCATCCAGCTGTCGACGATCACCGGGATCGCAGGGTCTCCCTCCATCGTGAAGGTCTCGCGGCCGTAAAGCTCCCATTTCGGAAGCCAACCCCACTCCTCGTACATCCCCGTCATCGAGCGCAGCATCTCCCGCTGACGATCCGGGTAGACAAGCGTCAGCAGCTGGTGCAGGTTGCGGCAGGTGTCCCACAGCGAGAAGACCGTATAACGTTCGCCATCCGTCACGCCCGTCTCGCCCGAACGCTCCATCAGCGGGTATTCGCCGTTCACGTCGCTCACGAGGTTCGGGTGCAGCAGCGCATGGTACAACGCCGTGTAGAACACCCTCTGCTGCTGCTCGGCGCCGCCCTCGACCCGGATTCTGCCCAGAGCCTCGTTCCAGCCCTTGCGGGCCTGTTCCCGGATGGCGTCGAACGGTGCGTCCGCGGCCTGCTCGGCATCGAGGTTTTTGCGCGCGTTCTCCGTAGAGACATACGAGATGCCCATGCGCACCTCCACCTGCTCGCCCGCCGCAAGGCCGTCGAAGGAGAACCAGTAGCCCACGTCGTCGCCCGAAAGCTCGCGCCCGTACTCCGTATAGAGTTTATACCTCCCGTTGTCCGGCGTCCACTCGGCCTCCACGCCCGTCATCTTCCGTTGCTTCTTCCAATAGCCGCCGGCACTCGGAGTCTTCGAAACGCGCAGCACGAAGTACACCGGGAAAACCTTCTGCGCATTGTAGCAGAACGTCCCCAGCAGCTTCGTGCCCTCGATCTCCGTGGCGCTCACCCGGCGAACCATCGCACCGCTCTCGTTCGTAAGCCCCTCGCCCAGATTTAACAGAATATGCCCTGTGCCTTCCGGAAAGGTGTACCTCTCGGCCGAGGTACGCGCCGTGGCCGTGGCTTCGGCAAGGACGCCGTACTTGTCCAGAAAGACCGAGTAATAGCCCGGAGAGGCCTTTTCGTCCCTGTACGACGTGCCGTACTCCCGGTAATCCACCGTCAGAGGGCCCGTCGTGGCCATCGTCAGCAGCGCGCCCAGCTCGGGGCACCCCACGCCGCTCAAGGCGCCGTGCGCGAAGCCCGTGAAGAATTTGTTGTGGTATTCGTAGGGCGTGGACCACCAGCGGGCGTCCTTGTCGTAGACGTTCTCCTCCGACCCCATGACGTTGAACGGAACCACCGACATCATCCCGTGCGGCGTGACCGCCCCGGGGTTCGCGGTCCCGAAGTTCGTAGTCCCGATGAACGGGTCGACCCGGTCGGCAGGGGTCTGCGCAGAAGCCGCAGCACCGAAAACGGCTGCGGCGAGCGCCAGGGTAAGCAGCGTTCGTCGCAGTCGCATCAGAGGATCGAGTTTTGCTTCGTGAAGTCGATGATTTCGGGGATATAGCCGAACGCAAGGCCCGTAACCGTGTCGGCGCATCCGTAGTAGACGGCCACGCGCCCCGTCGCGGGGTCGTGCAGCGCAGCGCACGGGAACGTCACGTTCGGAACGTCGCCCATGCATTCGTACGTTTCGCGAGGGGAGATCAGGTAGGGACCGCTGCGGGCCGTGACCTTCCAAGGCTCCTCCAAATCCAGCAGCGCCGAACCGAACGCATAGACATAACCGTTGCACGAGCGCAGCACCCCGTGGTAGAGCAGCAGCCAGCCCTCGCTCGTCTCGATGGGCACGGGACCCGCACCGATCTTCATGCACTGCCATGCCGACACCTCGAAAGCCGCCGGAGACATCACATGCCGGTGGCGGCCCCAGAACTCCATGTCGGGACTCTCCGAATAGAAGATGTCGCCGAAAGCCGTATGCCCGTTGTCGCTCGGACGCGACAGCATGGCGAAACGGCCGTTGATCTTGCGGGGGAACAGCACGCCGTTGCGGTTGAAGGGGATGAAGGCGTTTTCCAGCTGGTGGAACGTCTCAAAATCGTCCGTCCATGCAATGCCGATCGTCGGCCCGTGGTAGCCGTTGCACCACGTAACGTAGTATTTGTCGCCGATCTTCGCAACGCGAGGGTCGTAGCCGTAGACCCACTGGCCGATCTCGGCGTCCGCACCCTCCAGCCGGAAGTCGGACTCCTCGATCTCCCACCGAAGGCCGTCGACCGAAAAGCCCACGTGGATGCGCATCCGGCGGTTCGTGTCGTCGCACCGGAAAACGCCCGCATAGTTATATTTTCCTTTTTTGAAGGGAACGACCGCCGAGTTGAAGATCGAATTCGACGTCGAAAGCGCATGACGCCCGATGATCGGGTTCTGCGTGTAACGCCACATCACCTCTTTGGAGCCGGCGGGACGATCCTCCCACGGCATATCGGGCTGATTCGAGCCCGCAATTTTCAGTGTATCCATATAAATTATTTGTCGTTTGGTTTGTCGTCATAGGTAAAGGGAACCAGCCGGGTGATCACAAAAGCCGGAATGGTGGCGAGCATCACCGCGAGGAAGAAGATCCGGTAGCTCATCAGATCGCTCAAAAAGCCCGAAGCCATGCCCGTGAGCATCACCGAGAGGTTCATAATACCCGAAGCGAAAGCGTAGTGCGCCATCTGGTGACGCCCCGGAGCGACCTGCTGCATCATAAACAGCGTCAGGCCCACGAAGCCGAAGCCGTAGCCGAAGTACTCCACGACGATGCCCCCGCCGACGAGCCACATGCTCGAAGGCTGGAACCATGCAAGCAAGGCGTAGACCCCGAACGGCAGGTTGAAGATACAGCACAGTGTGAAAAGAGTGCGCCGCAGACCTCGTCGGGCGATGTAGTAGCCCGCCAAAAGCGAGCCCAGCAGAAACGCCCCCGCGCCGAAAGTCCCGTAGTAAAGGCCGATCTGCTGGTTCGTAAGACCCAAGCCCCCGGATGCGGTATCCGCTTTGAGGAACAGCGGAACGATCTTCATCACGAAGCCCTCGCCCAACCGGTACAGGATGATGAAGGCGATATAGTACCAGATATGCCGTTTGGTGAAGAACGCCGCGATAACCTCTTTCAGGCCCGAAAGGCCATCCCGCAGCGAGCGGCCTTCTGAAGCCGAACCGCCTGAAGGAAGCGCGCGGAGATGGTAAAGGCCCAAAGCGACGAGCGTGACGCACAGGAGCAGCAAAACGACCGTCCACGAACGGACATAAGCGTCGAACGATGCGGTCCCCGAGGTGCTGAAACCCTCGTAAAGCCACCCCGCAAGCCACACCAGACCGCCCGTGGCGACAAGTTTCGCAAGGTTGTAGAAAGCCCCCTGCCAGCCGATATACTTCGCCTGATCCTGCGTCGTGAGTTCCGACATGTAGACGCCGTCGGCCGCGATGTCGTGCGTGGCGCCGCTGAACGCAACGACCGCAAAGACAGCAACACTGACCGAGAAGAACAGCGGAAGGTGAAGCGACAGGGCCGCGACGCCGAACAGAACGCCGCTCAACAACTGGCTCCCCACGACCCAGAACTTCTTCGTCCGGTAAAGCTCCAAAAAAGGGCTCCACAGAAACTTGATCGTCCATGGCCACATGATCAGAGAGGTCCAGAACGCGATCTGAGCATCCGAGATCCCCAGGTCCTTGTACAGAACCGCAGAAACCATGTTCAGAACCACAAACGGAAGCCCCATCGCAAAGTACAAACTCGGAACCCATTCCAAAGGAGAATGTTTAAGATGACTAAGAGATTGCATAATACACAACTAAAAGAATGCTTAAAACATTATAAATATACGGATTTCATCCGATATGAACAACTTTTTTATATGTTTTATACTAAATCACAATAGGTTATTACTTATTCTGATATAGTGCGACAATCGCGAAATACAATCTTGTATTTTAACAAAGAAACCTGTTCGAAATTTTTTGTATCTTGTGATAGGTTATTTGAAATGCGGTATTTGAACGCAATAGGCTGAAAATAGACTGTTGCCTTCTCTACTGTATAAAGAATGTAACGACTCGATAAATCGAGTCGTTACGCTCTTTCAATCCCATAGCAGAATGGGATTCAGCTGCCACACACGAACCGTCGTTCCCGACGGACAGGCAACGCTTATTTTATCCGCTCGAAATTAGGGCAGACTCATCTCCACCCAGTTCATACCCGGGTCACCGATCTGCTGACCACCCGAAGAGTGGACGTTGATTTCACCCAGCATGCTGTTGCCCGAAGGAGAATGATCCTTGATAATCTGACCTGCTCCGTCGTTGAGTTTCCAGTAGCCTACCAGACCTTCCGAATCCACCGGAACGGAGTAGAAGTGGTTTTCGGCATTGATCTCCTCCTTGGTCAGCGTGCGGTTCCATACGCGCACCTCGGCCATATAACCGGGGAAGAAACGGTCGGCGTTGTAGGCATAACCGATCCAGAAAGCACGGTTGTAGTCGCTCTCGGAACCGCCGTATGCCACACCTAGGTTAAAACCGGAGTAATTGGAGATACCGGTTCGATACAAAAGTTCTCCGTCAATGTAGAAATAAGCGAAAGTATCGTCCCACGTCACGGCGACATGGTACCAGCGATCCAGTTCGGAGAGTTTCAACTTGGTATCCGTACGGTTTCCGCCTTGCATGGCCAGCTGAATTTGGTTCCAAGGCACATTGACGTCGCCCAGGCGGAGGAGGAATTTACCCTCGACACCCATGATGGTCGACAAAGATCCGGATACGCGCGTCTCCTGAATATTGACCAGCGCCTCCATGGTGCCGTTCTTCAAGCTGTTGAGCGCTCCGCCATTCTTCAAAAACGGGAAATAGCAGCGCGAGCGGCGCATGTCGGCCACACACTCGATCAGACCCTTGGGCTTCTGCGTAATATTGATGTTGACCGTCAGCGCCTCGGAGTTGTCGGGAGCGTTCTTCTCGGTGAGCACGACATCGCAGCTGCGAGCAGATCCGTTAACCAGAGCCTCCACTGTGAAGTGCAGGCCGCTATCGTCGGCATTATTATAGGTAAACCAGCCCGTCGCCCCCTCGCTTACCGTCACATCGAACTCGACATTGGCCGTTACCGGAATATCGAGTGTCTGAGCCTCCACATCTAGGAAATAGGCCAACTTCTCGGGCTCGATCTTCGACTTGGGAAGCTGAGTTACCTTCAGCACGGCTGTGCCGTTCTTCACACCCTTGATCGTCACGGTAGCCTCACGCGGAGTCTCACCGTCGTTCTGGGCCATGGAGAAATAGGCCGTCACGTCGGTCTCGGCGCCGCCCTCGGTGGGGCGGGCAATCGTATAGGTCAGCCACCCCTCGGTCTCCGATACGATTTCGGCCGTCAGGTTGCGATAGTTGACATTCGTCGTCAACTCCACGGCCAAACGCTCCACAGCCGTATAAGCCAGGCGCATTTCCGACTTCGACGTGATTTCGATGGTCTCGCCAGTTTCGCCTTTCTCGACGATCTGGAATTCGACCTCCTTACTGCCCATCTTGAAGACGTAGTTGGCGCTCCGCTCCTCCTCGGTCTCATTGGGATCCACCTCGAAGACTATCTCGGCACCGTCTTCTCCACTCGTAGCCGACGGCGTCACGAAATCGGACTCTCCTTCGAGCGTCCACGCGCCCGAGCTGGTAACCAGCACCGTCACCTTGCCGCCTTCGCAGGACAGGATGTTCGCCCCATCGGCATAGAAGAGTTCGAGCTGCTCCTCGGTCTCGGAGGCCTTTTTCTTGAGCGTAATCTTGAAAGACGCGGTCTTCTTGCCGCATGTGAACGTATAGGTGAAGACCTGGTCTTCCTCCTTGTCGTTGGCCTTCACGGTGAAGGCCACGATGTCGCCATCCTTGCCCTTAACGGCCGAAGGGAGCACATAAGCGTTCTCGGCGCCTTCGAGCGTCCACGCGCCCGAGCTGGTAACCATGGCCGAGACATCGCCGCCCTTACTCCCCACAACGCCTTCCATCGGCGAAACGGAAATCTTGTCTTCGGTAGTCGAAGGATCCACTTTGTCGTCGCTGTCATCGCAGGCTCCGCAGAGTGCGAGCGCAGCAGCGGTAAAAAGAAATATTTTCGAAATTTTCATATCTTGTCGTTCAGGTTTTAAGGATTTGTTCATTACCAGCGAACCGGAAAACGGCTTCGCCCGGTTCCGACCGAACGATCGGCGGCATCCCGGCCGAAGCCGGAACGCACGACCGAGTCGTTCGTTTTCAAATTAGTTGATCGGGTGCGGTGCGGGATCGTATTGGCCCTCGCTGATCTTGTTGTAGACATTTTTGGGATCGCGTACGCTCTGCTCGTAGCAGCCCTCTGCCACGTTGCGGAACTGCCGGAGCGAATGCGAACGGTTGTTGCTGACCGTTCCGGTTCCGGAAGGATCGAATGCGAACCACATGATCCAGCCGTAACCCTGATTCATCAGTGCCTTGGCTCCAGACGACGAGATGGAGTAGCCATAGTTGAGTTGGATAGAGTTGCCGGCACATCCGCTCAGTCCCATACCGTTTACCGGTCTTGCCGAACCGCCGTAGTCGGCGCAGACGTTGTCAATGAATTCAGACGGCTTATGCTCCACACCGTCGATGAATACCGAAGGCAGAGAGGACTGGATATAGCCCAAGTAATAGAGGTGTACCCAAGTCTCCCAGGGGCACAATTCCTTCATCGCCTTTTTGGTCTCGTAGCAGAGACGGGCGGCCTGCTGGGAGCTGGGGCCTGCGAACCATTTTCCGGATCCGTAGTAGCGCGAATACTCGTCATCGAAACCGATACCATCGAGTTTATAGTCGAGACAGATTTGAGCCAGCTCCTTACCGAACTGCTCACAACCCCAGTCGCTCAAACCAGCGATGCCGGCCTGGTCGTGGTTGCCCAAGATGTCGAGCAACACCTTGATACCTTTCTTACGCAGCGGCTGGAGCAGTTCCTCCGAGTTGTCGAGTAACGCCTGCACGTTGGGGTTGGCATTCATGTAGACCTTCTGCTTCGAAGCATCCCAGTTGATGTTGCCAGCGAATAGCACGACAGCATCGAAAAACGGCTGACCGTCCTCCAAAATGTACTCAATGGCGTTGAGCGGGTTGCAGTCGTTCACCTCGAAATAACAGATGTTACGGATCTTCTTCGAACCAATGCGCGAAACTAGGAAGTCAACGTATTCAGCCTCATCTTTAACGACGATACCCTCCGTTTGGGCTACGGCCTGAAGGGGAACCATGTAGGTGGTTACATACTCCAGATCGGAAGCACTCGGCGTGAGCGTTACCTCGATCTGCGCAGAGGTTTCACCGGCGGGGATAGTCATCACGCCGTCGTTCGCAATGGTGCAGAGTTTCTCGGGGAATACGACATACTCGGTAGCGTGGTCGAAGTTGTACTCTTCGACATGGCGTTCGTCGAAGACGAGCTTCACCTTGGTCTCAACCATAGCGGTCTTCTCCAGCGTGAAGGTCAGGGTTTTCTTGACGGGCTCCACGGCATCGTGAGCGAACTGGATGTTCAGATCATCGGCCGTCGAGAGCGAACCGGCGATCTCCTCGCCCGGGGTGGGATTCTCGCTGCCGGCCTTCTGCGACACGGCGATCTTCGCAGTCTTCTCACCCTCGCTGGACGTCACGACGATCTGCCCCACACGGGCATCTCCCGTATTGTCCTTGGCGTTGACCGTCAGCTTGTCGCCCTGCTTCTCGGCCGTCATCCACTCCTCGGGGTAGGAGAACGTCCAGTCGGGTGCATTAGTCGTAACGGTCAGTTCAACGGCCTTGTTGCCAGTAGCCTCGAACCCAATGGGATCCGACGGCGAAATGCTCAGTACGATTTCACCTACTTCAAGCCCCTTTTGGTTTACGTTGATGTTGACGGGTTCGGCGTTACCGGCCGTAATCGTGATGCGGCCCGGACGTACGGACTCCGTGGTATTAGCCTGGGCATTCACAGTTAGTTTGTCGCCGTCCTGCTTGGCGACGATCCACTCACCGTTCTTCTCGAATGCCCACGACTTGGCGTCGGTCTTGACGGTCAGCACAACGTCCTGATTGTCGCCGGCCTTGAACTCAATAGCAGACGCAGGTGTTACCGACAGGGAATTCTTTTTGTTCACATCATCGTCATCGTTGCAACCGACGAGAGCCCCCGATGAAATGGCGAACATACCCGTTAAAAGCATCAGAAATGACTTTCTTTTCATGTTTGGTTGATTAGGTTAATTAAAAAGGTTAAATTAAAGTTAAGGAATTACGATTCTTCAGGTAATAAATCTCTCACTCTTCGGGAAGCGCGACGCTCTGCCAATTCACTTCGCGCTCGGTCTTCAGATCGAAGCCGTTGCCGGTATAATCCTTGACGGTCTTACCTTTCGTATTGTCGTCGAACTTCCAATAAGCCACCAGTCCGTCTGATGCGGGATCGATTTTGTAGAAATGGTTCTCGGAAGCGATCTCCTCGGCCGTCAGGGCCTTGTTCCAGAGGCGCACTTCGCCCATCATGCCGTCGAAACGACGCTCGTAGAACAAGTCGCCGTCCGACTGGAGGCGGTACGAGTGGCCGATCCAAAAGCAGCGCTCCTTGCCGTCCGTCTCGTCGGAGTGCGGAATGGCGAAGTTGATCTTGTCGATGATCACGGCATGCCCGTCGGTACCAGATACTGAAGCCTTGACCGTATCCTTCAGCTTGCCGTCGATATAGACGCAGATAGTGCCACGATCGAATGTGACGGCGATATGATGCCAAACGAACAGCTTGAGGTCATAACGGCTGTCGGCCTCGGCCGGAATCTTCCCGCGTGCAGGCGAGGTCTCCTCCTCCGAAACCTTCTTGGCGAAGGCCACCTGCAACTGGTTAGTCGGACGGCCGTCGTCGCCCAAACGGATGAGGAACGTATCCTCGATGCCCATAATTGTCGAGATCTTGCGGTCGAACGAGTTGGCGTAGACGAGCGCTTCGAGCGTGAAGGTCTCCATGTCCTTCACCGCCTCGGTATCAGCCGTCCACTCGGGCCAGGCGCAGTTGTTCTCCATCTCGGCCACGACGTTGATGAGCGCGGCCTTCGAGAAGACGAAGTAGACCGTCCGGGCGCTTTCGAGGATATTCATGCCGTCGGCCGACACGATGCGTACGGGCAGCACATAACGCTGCTTCTCCTCGATGGGCAGATTGTCCAAATTCGTAAAGGCGAAGGTGAGCGGCGCACTCTCCACCATCCCGGCCGTGATGACAGTCGAATTATCCGCGAAATCGTAATAGCCGCCGTTGGCAGGGAGCAGTTCGGCCGTTGGATCGTCGTAGAACATCCGGTAGTGCTCCAACAGACCGGGAGCCTCGGCGAACGTGACCGTGATGTCGCGCTCCCGGGGCTGGGCCATGGCGACGGTAACGTCGCAGCTCTCTTCCCGGGTCACGTCGAGGTTGTCCCGTTTGATAAACACGTCGTCGGTGAACGACGTGGCGGAGATGAACACCTGATTGCTGAAGTGGTGTTTGCCCTCCTCATCCTCCTTGCAGCCCATGAATACGGCTACCAGGAGCAGACACAATGCGAATCCTAATTTATTTTTCATCGTCGTTTTTATTTTCGGGATTGTTTTCGGGCTCCTCTTCGGGCTCGGGGTTCAGGATGCCGAGCGCCTCGCGGATTCTCTTGTATGTTGGCGTATTGAAATAGTCTTCCTGTGCGTTCGATGCGCAGAGCCCCAGCTTATCGCACTGTACAGTCTGGGAGGTTTTCGGATCCATCACCCACTGCGCGGCCACCTGGAGCGAAGCGCCCACCTGAGCGTCGTCGCCACCGTCGGCGATCGACGGCACGGAGGCTTCCAGCACGACCCGGTTGCTCGGAACACCCTCTTCGAGTTGGTCGCGCACCATACGGGAGATAGCCACCGACGACGAGGCACCCTCAGTCAGGATGATGACGTAGTCACACTCCGCAAGAATCGTCTGGTTCTCGATGCTCGTGATGAAGGCGGGGTATCCGCGGAAGAAGAGTAGCTTGTTGGGATTGTCGCGGCGCCACGTGTCCGCCGCCAGGACGAACGGAGCTGCGGCGCTGCTGTCGTAACCGCCCAGATAGGAGACGACGATGCCGTCGAATCCGTATCGGGAGCAGGCCGCAAGCTGCTTTTCAGTCTCGGCCTTGCAGTACTCGGCGAACTTCTCCTCCGTATAGTCGCCCTCGTGCTCTGTACCGAAAGATGCCTCCTTCATGGCGTCCCAGGTACTGCGGATTGTCGTATAGTCCACGACGTTGAGCGTGCGGGTACCCTTCTTCGAACGTACTTCGGCGATCTCGTCCGACAGCGCCGGATGCAGGTCGTCGACGTCGGTCATGAGCAGGTAATCCACACTGTCGGGCATGGACATCGGATGCTGGTTCTGCCGGTTCGGAGCGGTCGAAGTTCCCCGGACGATCATCATCGTCACCAGGTGTTCGCCGACCTTGAAATCCCGGAGCGATGTCAGAAAAGCCGGATCATTCTGATTCATCGGCGGCAGAAAATCTTTGTGTTCGGCTTCCGTCCAGTCGCTGCACGAGGCCAGCAGGGCCGCCGCGGCGAAGAACGGAATGAATATGCGTTTCATGTCGAATTTCGTTTTAATGGGTTAAACGGTGTGTACGGTTATTTGACGGCCGGATTGCAGTCCCACCACATGCGGGTTGCCATGTTATCGGAGCCACCAAGCATCTCCACAGCCTTGGCGTAGTTCTCCGGGTTGTTGGTCGCCTCGTCCGCAGGATAGGACATGCGGCGAGCGCCGAGCGTAAGGTTCCGGATGCCCTGCGAGTTATTGCCCACGGCAGACTCCATGGCCGGAATCAGGTGCGGAAAGCCTGTACGGCGGAAATCAGCCCACGCCTCGTTGCCAAGATGGAAGTTGGCGATCCACTTCTGGATGATGATGCGCTCCTGCATCTCCTCCTTCGAGGCGCCGTCGTTCCAAGCCACCCCCAGCTGGGAGAGCTGTGTAGAATAGGAGGTCGCACCGCCGTTGGGGTCGGTGTAGGATTCCGGAAGAGTGGTGCCGACAAGGTATTCGTCGACGCCCGCAACACCCCACTGTTCGAACGAGAGGCGGACGCCCTGCTCGTAGAAGGTCTTAGCGCTGCCACCCATGTTCCAGCCGAACACGCCGACGGCTTCCGCCTTCAGGAAGGCCACCTCGGCGGCATTCATCCACTGCAACGGAGTAGCCATGCCATCTACGAAGTTGACGCCTGAATAGAGCAGCCCCACAGTGCTGAGCGCTGGAATGGCGATACCACGACGCATGCCCACATACTCAAGGGCGTTGTCCCCGGAGAACTGTGCCTTGCTGAAATATTTCTCGCGGCGCGGATCCTCATAACCGTTCATGTAGCAGATGATGTCGGCTGCAGCATGCGAATCGCCGCCCGTCACCGACCCAGCTGGGGAGTTGTACATGCATGCCGTATAGAGCGGATTGCCGTCCTTGCCGAAGGCCAGGGACGAAAGCTGCGCATTGTCTGCGTTCGACTGCATGACACCGACAGAGTGCGCCACGGCCTGTTCGCCCAACTGCTGCGGAGAGAGGCCCTTCGAGCTTACGAAATCGGTGTATACCACCCGCATGGCCAGCCGCAGCTTCATCGAGTTGGCAAAACGGCACCATTTCACGGCTGTGCCGTCGAAGACTTGGTCGGTCGTGCTCGTGATGCTCCTGTCGATGTTCTCGTCCAACAGGGCGATTGCCTCGTCCAATTCATCGAACATCTGCGAATAGACCTTGGGCTGGTCGTCGTAAGCCACCTGGATCTTACCGGTGCTTCCGATCTCGGAATAAGGAATAGGGCCATAAGTGTCCGTCACACGGTTCAGGACGCAGACCTTCACGATCTTGAGGATGGCCAAAACGAGCGGATCCTCCGAAATCCCCTCCACGTTCGACATGTTACTGTACAGTTGCGGGATGACTTTGTCGCTGTACATGAACACGTTCGTCCAGTTGTCGGTCGGGTTGTATTTGGAAATGGTGTTCGTCCAGCCATTGTTCGCATCAGCGTAATAACCGCCCTGCGTACTGCCCAGCAGACAGTCAGTGAACTGCGCCGTATTGACATCCGTCGAGACGACGGTCCCGAACATGGCAGAGAGTCCCGAGGCGATGGCGTAGTCCTTGGCCTCCATCTGCTCCTTGTCCACCTCGTAGGGATTGCTGTTGATGTAGAGGTAATTCTTGGTGCATGCGCCCAGAACGCACACAACTGCGAAGGAGAGCGCCGCTTTTATCAATTTGTCTTTCATCGTGTCGCTGTTTTAGAATTTGAGACGGAGATTGAATCCTACGTTGCGCAATGACGGCATCATGAAGTAATCAATACCTTGATAGTAGTTGCCCGTCGTAGCGATGCTTTCTGGATCGAACGGAGCCTTGTTGTAGAGCATCCACAGATTGCGGCCCACGATAGAAACCGTAATCTCGCAGACGTTACGCAGCAGCTTGCGGGGAATCGTGTAGCCAATCGAAGCCTCCTGCAACCGCACGTTCGTGGCCGAGTAGGTGTAGAACTGCGGGATGGAATTGCCGCCTGCGATGGCCGAATACCAAGTGTAGGCATCCACCACGTCGCCGCCGTTGAGCGTCACGCCTCCGGCATCGCGCGCCGCGGCCGTAACCTCTGACACGCCGTATTGGTCGAGCATGGCCTGCGTACGCGAGTAGACGATGCCGCCCAGACGGGCCGAAATCATGAAGCCGAAGTTCAGGTTCTTCCAGCGGAAGTCGTTGCGCCACGACATGTTGACATCGGGCAGTACGCTGCCCAGCTTGACATACTTATTCACATCCTGGATCGTCTCCGTAGCTACATTTCCGTTCTCGTCGATGTAAATGGCATTGTTCTCGTCGTAGCGCAAATCGCGGCGGGAGTAGAGGTCGCCCAACGTACCGCCCTCCTGCAGTAGGAACTGTGCGTCGCCCAGACCGCCCATGTTGAGCCGGTCGATCGAGAAGCGCTCGCCCGTAGCGTAGTTGATGACGTTGTTGGCCAGCGAGATGATCTTATTCTGATTGGTCGACAGGGTGTAGTTGGTATCCCACGTGAAGTCGCGCCAGGTGTTCCGATAACCCAATGCCAGCTCGATACCCTGGTTACGGACGTTACCCGACTGGATGATGATCTTGGAGAAACCCGTACCGCCCGAGATCTGCGGGTCGAAGGTCTGGTTCGACGTATGCGAATTGTAGTAGGTGAAATCGAGGTTGAAATGCTTGAGGAAACGCATCGTCAGACCCACCTCGAACGACTTGGTGCGCTCGGGCTTGAGGTGATAGGCGGGATACTGCGTCTGCGTGTTCCACGACAGGCCGCTTTCGTTCCACGAATAGAGCGGGTTGGCGATGTAACGCTCGAAGGCAACGCCCACCGAGGCGAACGAACCGCGCAACTTGATATAGGAGAGATTTTCAGGCATGTTGGGAATGAGCTGCGACAACACGACCGAAAGTCCGACCGAAGGATAGAAGAACGACTTGGCGTTCGAATGCGGACCCGCCAGTTGCGAAGGCCAGTCGTTGCGGCCCGTAAGGGTCAGGTAGTAGGTGCCCTTGTATCCCACCTCGGCCGAAGCGAAGATCGACTGCGTCTGCTCACGCCAGCCCTCCTGCTTACGGACGGTCTTGGTCGAATTACTCAAGTTCTGAATGTTGAAGACGTTGGCCAGCCCCTGCTTCTCGCCCGACGTACCGTCGGCAATGGGGCCGCGGATCTTCAGGGCGTCGTTCTTCATATCCGAGAACGAAGCACCGATGTTGGCCTGCAACGACCAGTCGTCACCGAACGTTTTATTGATATTGAGCAAAGCATCACCATAAACCTGGCGGTCCATCGTCTTGGTGACGCCGTAAAGACCGTTGGCGGACTGCTCGGTGAGCTGCACGTTCGAGGAAGCATACATCTTTTCGGTGTAGGTGTTGTGCGAGTTGTCGATGCGGATGCGGCCTGAAACATTCAGCCAGTCGAGGATGTCGTACGACAGCGCCGCGTTGAGCATGTAACGATCCTTACGGTTCTCGCGCAGGTTGCGGTAGTTCGCCCAGTAGGGGTTCTGCATGGTGATGGAGCCGTCACCCATCGGCCAGTACTGTTTCGAAATCTTGTCTATGGGATCGTAGCGCTCATACATTTCGATATCCGCCCAGTCATCGCCGCGCGGGAAGAGGTAGGCTCCCGTCAGAGGGTTGTTGTAGGTTCCCTGATTGATCATGTTGCAGTCTTCCTGCAATATGTAGCTGGCTCCTACGTCCAGTCTCATCTTGTCGTTCAGAAAAGAGGAGGTGTTGCGGAACGTGAAGTTGTAACGGTCATAGCTGTTGTTGGGCACGATGCCGTTGGAATTGATGGCCGCGGCTGAAAAATAGGTCTGGTTCTTCTCCGTTCCGGTCGAAAGCGAAACGCTCTCGGAATTGGCTACGCCGGTACGGAAATAGTCTTCACGGGGATCGTAGCCGTATCGGTTGGCGCGGTTGAGCCGCTTACCCCAGCTGTAACTGGCCACGTTGATCGGCGTAGTAAGGTTGCCCGTACCGTACCGGTTCTGGAACTCGGGAAGAACGAACGGAGTCATGATCTCAACACCGGCCGTCGCGGTGACGGAGAGCTGCCCCGCCTGTCCCTTTTTCGTTGTCACGACGATGGCGCCGTTGGCCGCGTCCGAGCCATACAATGCAGCTGCCGCAGCACCCGTCAGTACGGAAATCGACTCGATGTCCTCGGGGTTGATGTCCGCAATGGGATCGGTCGTACCCTGCGAACTGAACTCTGTGCCGCCCTCCTGGGCTTTGGTGAACATCGGCACGCCGTCGATCACGTAAAGCGCATTGGAGGTCTGCGAAATGGACTTCATACCGCGCATGATGACCTTCGAAGCGCCGCCGACGCCCGCCGACGAGGCGTTGATGTTCACACCAGCCACCTTACCGTTGAGCGAGTTGATGAAGTTGGCGTCCTTGTTGGCCGTGATGGCATCGGAATTCACCTGCTGCACGTTGTACGACAGGGCTTTCTCGGCACGTTTGATGCCCAGGGCCGTAACGACGACCTGCTCGACCTCGATGGACGAATTGGCCAGCGTGATGTCGAAAGTGGTGCGCGAGCCGATGGGCACGACACGGGTTTCGTAGCCGATGAAGCTGACCGACAGTTCGGGGTTGTCGACCGAGGCGGGGACCGTCAGGGCGAAGTCTCCGTCGATGCCGGTGGTCGTTCCGACGGTCGTGCCCTTGATCAGAACGGTGGCTCCGATAATGCCCAGGCCGCCGGAATCCTTCACCACGCCCGAGATGGCCGACGGCCGCGCTGCGGCGACGCGCTTCGACAGCACGATGTTGGGAACCGTGATCTCATAGGTGATGTCCGTGTCCTTGAACAGCAGCGGCAGCACCTCGTTGAGAGGCTTGGAATCGGCCTTGATCGAGACGATGCGTTTCGTGTCGATTTCGTCCGTATAAAGGAAAAGATACTTGGTCTGCTTTTCGATTTCGTTCATGACGGTCTTCATCGGAACCTTCGTCATGTCGAGCTTCACCGCGATTTTCTGCGTTTGGGCCACGGCGGGCGCACCGCACAGGAACACGGCGAGAATTAGAGTAATCAGGCATTTTATCTGCCTAATACTTAAATTTTTCATAAGTTTGCTGATTTAAGATCAATAGGTTAGCAATCGAATCACTGTTTATCTCCCGCCGGCGGACACGACCGTGTCCGGACGCGTCGGCGGTGCAGCATAAAAGTGTCTTGAGGCAGAGGCGGTTTATTCCATAGAGTCGGTTTAGATTTTAGTTATTTTTATGTGGATCGTATTCGTCTCGTCGTCGCGCGTATAGGAGAAGTTATTGGTGATCTGGAGCAGCTTCAGCGCATGGTCCACACCGTCCGACACGCGGATTTTGCCGTGGTACTTGAGTTCGGGCATATCCTCGGGATTGTCGATCGTGATCCGGACTCCGTAATAGTTCTCGAATTTGCGGATCACCTCCCCGAACGACAGCGTGTTCAGGTTCATCAGCCCGTCGACCCAGCGGAAGTCGTCCGGATCGGTTATCCGGTTGAGTTTGAGATGTCCGTCGACCAGGTCGATCTGATCGTTGGGCGAGAGAATGAAGGATTCGCCGCCGACGAGGCGGTTCGAGATTTTCAGCCGTCCTTCGAGCAGCGCCGCCGAGAAATCGGCGGTCCGGGCATCGGCCAGGATGTTGAATTTCGTACCCAGCACCTCGGCATCGCAGGCGAATGTTTCCACGATGAACGGACGGCTGGCGTCATGTTCCACCTCGAACATGGCCTCGCCCGAAATCTTGACCCGGCGTGTCTTTCTGGAAAAGATCGAAGGGTATTCCAACTTGGCGCCCGAATTGAGCCATACGGTCGTCCCGTCGCTCAAGGTGACGGACATGCTCTGCCCGTTGGGCGCGGTAATGGCCATCATGTCCTGGGTACGGCGTTCGAGAATCCGGTCGGCCATATAGTGGCCCAACCCGGCGCATGCGAGCAGCACGGCCGCAGCCGCGGCACTCCATTGAGCCGTTCTCTTCCAGAGCGAAACGGTATGTCTGCGGATACGGGGCTGCGCCTCTCCGGCCAGGATATTGAGGTTGGAAATATAATCGAGCCGATCGAGATACCGCTGGTTTTCCGTTGACGCGTCCAGCCAGTCGAGCACCTCGACGAGTTCCTCCTCCGAGGTCTCGTTTCTCAAGTATTTCTGCAATAAAAGATCGTCCATGTGTTCGTGTTATATAGTAATAACAAACACACGGAGGGGGTAAGTAGTAAAAAATGCAAGTTTTTTTGAAAAAAGATCGGAACGGACTCCTGACAGCCCTGCGGGGCGCTATTTCACCACTGGGACGAGAGTATCAGGGTGATCAGCACGGCCGGGAGGTAATCCTTCAGTTCGGAGCGCATCAGGTTGAGCGCCCGGCGGATTTCGAAATTGACATGGCTGACGGAAATTCCCAGTTCGGCGGCGATCTCGCTGTATGTCATATTCCTGATCCGGCTTAACAGGAATACGCTGCGGGTCATTTTCGGCATCTTGCGGACTGCCTGTTTCAGGATGGCGCGAATTTCTTCGGAGAAGAGCAGATCGGGATCGCAGGCCGACAGCGAGCGCACGTCGGCCTGAAGCCGGCGCGTCAGCGTCGAATGCATGTCCTGTTCCGCCCTGCGGTGGCGGATCTGGGCGTTGAGATGGTTCAGGCAGCGGTTTTTGACCGAAGTGAGGATATAAGCCGGCACATTGATGTCCGCCGGCAGGGTTTCATGCATTTCCCAAAAGGTCATAAAACTGTCCGACACCAGGTCTTCGGCAGTCTCCCGATCGCGGACATAGCGGTATGCCAGGGCGATAAAACGGGGCTTGAATTCGAAAAATAACTTCCCGAATTCCGTGGAGGAGATGCTGTCTGTCTTGACGTCTGCCATTTGAAGTCCCGTCTGTCCGGTACACGAAAACACCGGCGAACCCGATTCAGGATTCGCCCATCAAAAATTCCCCCCCCCGATAAAAATCGGATTGGGAGTCATTGATAGTGTTGTATTTACCGAATCATTCAATTTCCGGATGCTTTTGTCGGACAGGAAACCGTCGGTGGTTCCTATCATCGACAAAGATAGCAATAAAAGTGATAATTGAGCTGTTTGCGGTGAAATAGTTTTCCGATACGGAGTGGCCGAAACGGCCCGGACGACAACAAAAACGGCCCCGGAACCGCTTTGCGAAAAGAGCGGACGGATGATTTCGCCTATATATATTATCGGTATAGGACGTCGGCCGGATTTCCGCCGCGCCCGGAACGCCGTCCGAGGAGATTCCCGACGACCGGACATGCCCGGTTTGCGGCGTCGGCAAGAGCAATTCCGAAGAGGTCGAGGAGCAGCCCGGAAAGCGAGGCGCAGCCCCGAAAAGGAGCGCCCCGCGGCATTTCGGAGAGCCGTTTCAAAAAAATCGGGGGGGGTATACAACCTTCGCCGATTTTTGCTATTTTTGTCCGTCGCGCACGGTGCGCGGTTAAGAATCAAATCAATACAATGATGAAAAAAATCCTATTCCTGATGGCTGCAACGGCCATGATGTGGGGGTGTGATGCAGTAAAGGCACAGACCCTCGAACCCGAATTCGAGGGAGAGGTCGTCGGCGTATTCCCCGACGGCTCGTCCAAGAAGCTCGAAAAACACAACGTGCGGATGCGAACGGGCGCCGGCGTCTACATCGCCGGATTCGCAGCCAGCAAATCCAAAACAAAAGTACTCGTGGAAGGCGGTTCGGCCAGCGTGCGGTTCGACGCAGCGCAACCGATCGCGCTCATCGTCCGCGCCAAGGACAATAAGGCCGACCCCATGTCCATCGTGCGCGTCTTCCGCATGAAGAGCACCAAGAAAAACCGGTCGGCGGTGATCTCGGCCGTCGGGTCGTTCTCGGTGAACTCCAACACGATGGACTACCTGCGGTTTTCGGCCGAGAAATACGGCGAAAGCTCCTACCGTCTGACCTTCGACGAACGCCCCGCAGGCGAATACGGCATCATCGTCTCGAACCCCAACAACGTGGACGAGAAGATGGTGATCGTCTCGGCGTTCGCCATCGACGGCGGAGCCGCGGCGAAAGAGTAAGCCGGAACCACACGGTTCCGATCAGTGCGGTGCAGAGCGATTCTGCACCGTTTTCGCTTATCGCGGAGCAGGTAAAGAGCCCGTGAGAATCGAAACGTCTTCGGTCAGTGCGGTGCAGATGTCGTGCATCGTGAAGAATCCCCGGATGGGTAGTCCTCAGCGGACGTCCCATTCGGGGATTCGAGGGATGTGCGGCAGGTGCACCGCAATCATCGAAAACTAATTGATGTTGGGCAGGAACGAATAATCCTTCGCGTAGCCGAGCATCTGTCCCACGTAGTCGGCCGGGTAGGAGATCTTCACGTCGACGATCCTGCCGTCCTTCTCCACCAGTTCGTATTCGGGATTGACGAAACCGCCGTAAGGCTCGATGTCGAGCGCATAGTAGCGGTCGCGGACCTCCTTGTGCAGCTCGGGATCGACCGTGACGGCATACTGCTCGACCAGCGTCTTGCCGGCTTCGTAGTCGCCCTCGGACTTGATGCGCTGCACCTCGCGGAGCATCTGGCCGAACAGGTCGCGCAGTTTGCCGAAGTCGTTGACCACGGCGTAGGTCTTGCCGTTCTCCTTCACCAGCTCGATCACCTTGTCGGCCTTGCCGCGCTCGTAGCACCACTCGCAGATCAGCTTGCGGTTGCGCATGTGCGACTCCTCGACGTTCTTGCCCGGCTCGATGCGCGCCAGCTGGGTCATCATGCCGTTGAGGATATACTTGGCATAACCCGCCTTGGCGACGTCGAGCGAGGGAATCAGCCCCAGTTCGACCAGCTTCGGATCACCCAGGTAGTAAAGCCCGAACAGGTCGGCGCGGGTCTCTTCGAGCGTCGAGCCGTAGCTCTTCAGCTCGCCGCCCTTGACACCCGGAGCCAGCTGGCCCGAGCCGTGCCCCAGGCACTCATGCAGGTCGGTGTGCAGGTCGTCGGCCAGCTTGCCGTACCGCTCCATCCGCTCGCGGTCCTCGGCGCGGAGCACGAACTCCTCGTTGAAACCGTTGCCGTGAGCAGCCATGTCGTAGGCATAGGTGATGTTGTCGATGGTGACCGACTTCGAGCCGTACTCCTTGCGAATCCAGTCGGCATTGGGCAGGTTGATGCCGATGGGCGTCGCGGGATAGCAGTCGCCGCCGAGCATCGCCACGGTGATGACCTTGGCCGAAACGCCCCTCACGACCGGCTTGCGGTAGGCCTCGGCCACGGGCGAATGATCCTCGAACCACTGGGCGTTGTCGGAGATCACCTCCGTGCGGTGGCAGGCCTCGGTGTCCATGAAGTTGACGTTGGCCTCCCACGAAGCCTTGCGGCCCAGCGGATCGCCGTAGTCCTCGATGAAGCCGTTGACGAAATCAACGTTCGAAACGGTGTCCTTCACCCAGCCGATGTTGTAGCGGTCGAACTCTTTCAGATCGCCCGTCTTGTAGTAGCTGACGAGCGCCGCGATGTTGGTCTTCTGCGGCTCTTTGGCCACGGCCTGCGCCTTTTCGAGCCAGTAGACGATCCACTCGATGGCCGGCGAATACATGCCGCCCAGCTTCCAGACACGCTCGCAGATGCGTCCCGCGTCATCCTTCGTCAGCTGCGAGTTCAGGCCGTAGGAGACCGGCTCGGGATTGCCCGCATCGGCGGCGGCCATGTCGGCGTAGAACGCCTCGGCCTCGGCCTGGCTCACGTTGTGGTAGTAGTTGCTCGACGAGGTGAGCAGCAGGTCGTCGCCGGCCTTCTGGTTGAGCTTCGTCGGATAGAGCGCCGGATCGAAGATCGCCCGGCAGACCTCGCCGCGCAGGGAGTTCAGGGAGCCGAACTTCTCCTCGGGGATGGTCTCGATCGCGTCGAGCAGGTAGCCTTCGGTGAATTCGGGCACGAACTTGTCGTTCGAGTAGTGGTGGTGGATGCCGTTGGCGAACCATACCTTCTTGAGATATTTCTCCAACGCCTTCCACTCGGCCGTCGTGCGGTCGCCCTTATAGTTCTCGTAAACCGTCTCCAGCGTGCGGCGCACGGGGAGGTTCACCGGGCAGTTCTGGTCGAAAAGAATGTCGCGGCCGCATTTGGCAGCCTCGGAGAGGTAATAGATCAGCTCCTTCTCTTCGAGCGGCAGGGCGTCGAAACCGGGAACTTCGTAACGGATGACCTTGATGTCGTCGAAACGGTCGACGATCCACGGCATATCGCCCTTGGGGCCACCGCCGCACGAGGTCAGTGCGGGAATGATGAGTGTCATAGATACAATAGTAAAAAGCTTTTTCATGCTCGTTCGAAATTAGTATTCCTACAAAAGTAATGCTTTTTCTGCGATTTTCCTTCTTTATGTCTGCGGGAATTTCTACCTTTGCCCCGCAACTCGTTTCAAGAAAGAGATGAAAGTATTTACAAGCGTCAAGGAACTTCGCGCCGAACTGGACCGGACGGAACAGTCGGGTATCGGCTTCGTACCCACGATGGGCGCCCTGCATGCGGGCCACCGCTCGCTCGTGGAGCGCGCCCGCAGGGAGAACGCCACGGTCGTCGTGAGCGTCTTCGTGAACCCCACGCAATTCAACGACAAGAACGACCTGCGGCACTACCCCCGCACCCCGGAGGCCGACCGGCGCCTGCTGGAAGAGGCCGGCGCGGATTTCGTGCTGATGCCTTCGGTCGAAGAGATATATCCCGAGGAAGACACCCGGATTTTCGATTTCGGGCAGATCGACAAGGTGATGGAGGGTGCGACGCGCCCCGGACACTTCAACGGTGTGGCGCAGGTCGTCAGCCGCCTGTTCGACATCGTGCGCCCGGCACGCGCCTACTTCGGGGAGAAGGATTTCCAGCAGATCGCCGTGATCAAGGCGATGACGGCCCAGTTGAAACTGCCGGTGGAGATCGTCGAATGCCCCATCGTCCGCGGAGAGGACGGACTGGCGCTCTCGTCGCGCAACACGCTGCTCGACGAGGCGCACCGCGCCGCAGCGCCGCACATCTACGCCACGCTGCGCGCAGCCGTGGAGAAATCGCACGAAATGACGCCCGCCGAACTGAAGGCATGGGTCACGGCAGAAGTGGAGCGCAACCCGCTGCTCAAGGTCATCTACTACCAGTCGGTCGACGCGCTGACGATGCAGGAGGTCGCCGCATGGAGCGACTCGGAGCATATCCAGGGCTGCATCGCCGTACAGGCCGGGGAGATCCGTTTAATTGATAATATCTGTATCCGATCATGAAATTCCAGATTGAAGTCATCAAATCGAAGATCCACCGCGTAACGGTCACGCAGGCCGACCTGAACTACGTGGGGAGCATCACCATCGACGAGGCGCTCATGGAAGCCGCCAATGTGATCGAAGGCGAGAAGGTCCAGATCATGGACATCAACAACGGAGAGCGTTTCGAGACCTACACGATCAAGGGAGAGCGCAACAGCGGCTGCGTGTGCCTGAACGGCGCCGCGGCACGCAAGGTGCAGGTGGGCGACGTGATCATCATCGCATCCTACGCGCTGATGGATTTCGAGGACGCCAAGCAGTTCCGCCCGTGGATCGTTTTCCCCGACACGGCGACCAACCGGCTCGTGAAATAACGCGCCCCGGCGCGGCGGCAGGCCGACCCGACACAAAATCTCCCCGAAAAGGGAGGTTTTTTCGTTTAATCCGTTATCTTTGCAGAAGATAACCCCTGCGGCGGCCGCGCGCCCCGGCCGGTCCGGACGAATCCGCCCGGCTCACCGGATAGTTCCGCCGCCGCAGGGCCAAGCACTTTTCGATGGACATAACCCTCTCCATAGCCGCCTTTGCGCTCTCGATACTGGGCATCATCGGCTGCATCGTACCGGCTCTGCCGGGCGTGGCGTTGAGCTACGCCGGACTTCTCTGCGCCTGGTTCACCTCCTACTCCCAGATGACCTCCGGGGCGATCTGGCTGTGGCTCGCCGTGACCGTCGCCGTGAGCGCCGCCGACTATTTCCTGCCCGCATGGATGACGCGGCGCTTCGGCGGATCGCGCTCGGGAGCCATCGGGGCCACGGCAGGCGTCTTCGCCGGGTTCTTCCTCTTTCCGCCCGTGGGGATCATCCTCGGCCCGTTCGCGGGCGCCGTGCTGGGCGAACTGCTCAACGACCGGAGCGACGTTCCGAAGGCTTTCCTCGTGGGATTCGGGTCGTTCCTCGCATTCGTCGTCGGCACGGGCGTCAAGCTGGCCGCCTCGGCAGGCATGCTGATCCATGTCGCGGCCGACACCTACCCCGCTCTCCGGGACTGGTTCGCAACCACTTTCTAAAACATATCGCATATGAAAAGGTTTCTACTACTAACGGCGGTCATCCTCGCGATGCTCGCTTCGTCTTGCAGCAAATACAAGTACGAGACGGTGTCGGGCGATCCGCTGAAAACCCGGATTTACACGCTTCCAAACGGCCTGAAGGTCTACATGAGCGTCATGAAGGAGCAGCCCCGCATCCAGACGGCCATCGCCGTGCGGGTCGGCGGCAAGAACGACCCCGCCGAGACGACCGGTCTGGCACACTACTTCGAACACCTGATGTTCAAGGGAACCGAAAAGTTCGGAACGTCCGACTACGCCGCCGAGAAACCCATGCTCGACGAGATCGAACGGCTCTTCGAGGTCTACCGCAAGACCACGGACGAAGCCGAGCGCGCGGCAATCTACCACCGCATCGACTCGATCAGCTACGAGGCTTCAAAGATCGCCATTCCCAACGAATACGACAAACTGATGGCCGCCATCGGCGCCAACGGGACCAACGCCTTCACGTCGCAGGACATGACCGTTTACGTCGAGGACATCCCTTCGAACCAGATCGACAACTGGGCTAAAATCCAGGCCGACCGATTCCTTAATCCCGTGATCCGTGGCTTCCACACCGAACTGGAGACCATCTACGAAGAGAAAAACATGTCGCTGACGCAGGACGGCCGCAAAATCTGGGAGGCGATGGACGCCGCGCTCTTCCCCAACCATCCCTACGGCACGCAGACCGTGCTGGGAACGCAGGAGAGCCTCAAGAACCCGTCGATCACCAACGTCAAGAACTACCACAAGACCTACTACGTGCCCAACAACATGGCCGTCTGCGTCTCGGGCGACTTCGATCCCGACCAGATGATCGCAACGATCGACAAGTACTTCGGCGACATGCAGCCCAACCCCGACCTGCCGAAACTGGAATTCAAGCCCGAAGAGCCGATCACCGCGCCCGTGGTGAAGGAGGTCTATGGTCCCGAGGCCGCGCGCGTCATGCTGGGATGGCGGCTGCCGGCCGCAACGGACCCCTCGAACGACGTGGCGGATATCGTAGGTTCGGTCCTCTACAACGGGCAGGCAGGCCTGATCGACCTCGACCTGAACCAGCAGCAGAAGGTGCTCTCGGCCTATGCCTATGCCTCGACGCAGCCCGACTACGGAATGTTCCTCATGGATGGCAATCCGAAAGCCGGGCAGTCGTTGGACGAGGTGCGCGACCTGCTGTTGGCCGAAGCAGCAAAGATTCGCGCCGGAGAGTTCGACGAAGGGTTGATCGAGGCTTCGATCAACAACTACAAGATGCAGCTGATGAACGAGTTCGACAAATACGACCAGCGCGCCATGTTCTACGTCTACTCGTTCATCTACGGCAAGGAGTGGGCCGACGACATCCGCCAACTGGAACGCATGGAAAAGATCACCAAGCAGGATGTGGTGGACTGGGCCAACAAATACCTCGGTCCCGAAAGTTACGCCATCGTCTACAAACGCGAAGGCAAGGACCCCGGTGAGCAGAAGATCGCAGCCCCGAAAATCACGCCCATCGCCACCAACCGCGACGCGCAGAGCGTATTCCTGACCGAAATCCAGAACACGGAGGTGAAACCCATCGAACCGGTGTTCGTGGATTACAAGAAGGACATGTCGCAGTTCGAGGCCCGCAAGGGAATCGACGTACTTTATAAGAAAAACGAGTCGAACGACA
Organism: Alistipes shahii WAL 8301; assembly: GCF_025145845.1. Taxonomy (NCBI): domain Bacteria; kingdom Pseudomonadati; phylum Bacteroidota; class Bacteroidia; order Bacteroidales; family Rikenellaceae; genus Alistipes; species Alistipes shahii. The sequence continues at coordinate 695,788 of NZ_CP102253.1, forward strand.
TCTTCACACTGACCTATGTGTTCGACACGGGCACGGAGAACGATCCGGCGCTCAATCTGGCGTTCGACTACCTGGGCTACCTCGGTTCCGAGTCGCTGACGGCCGAGCAGATCGCCTCGAAGATGTACGGCATCGCCTGCTCGTTCTCGATGCAGGCCGGCCCCACCTCGTGCCGCATCTCGATTACGGGACTGGGAGAGAATATGGCCGAAGCCATGGAAATCGTCGAGGGACTGCTGAACAGGCCCAAGCCCGACGAGGCGATTCTCGCCAACCTCAAGGCCGACATGATCAAGAGCCGCGCCGACGCCAAACTCAACCAGAGCCGCTGCTTCGGCGCCCTGCGGACCTACGTGTTCTACGGTCCCGACTTCATCCGCCGCACGACGCTCACCAACCCGGCGCTCGAAGCGATGAGTTCCGAAATGTTGTTGGCGAAGATCGGCGAACTGATGGGCAAACAGCACGAAGTGCTCTACTACGGCCCGCAGTCGGAGAAGGAGGTGACGGAGGCGCTGGCCATGCACCACAAAACGTCTGCGGAGCTTCAGCCGCTCGACAAGAAGCACCTGCAACTGCTGCCCACGGACGAAAGCAAAGTGCTGATGGCCCAATACGACGCCAAGCAGCTCTACTACCTGCAATATGCGAACCTCGGCAAACAGTTCGACGTCGCGGCCGACCCCGAAATCACGCTCTACAACGAGTATTTCGGCGGCGGCATGAACTCGGTCGTCTTCCAGGAGATGCGCGAGGCACGCGGCCTGGCCTACTCGGCTTCGGCATACATCATGCAACCGAACTACGCCGACACGAAATACGGCTACATAGCTTTCATCGCCACGCAGAACGACAAGATGCAGATGGCGATCGAAGCTTTCGACGAGATCATCAACAACATGCCCGAATCGGAGACTGCGTTCAAAATCGCCAAAGAGGGACTGATCTCGCGCCTGCGCACCGACCGCACGGTGAAGGAACAGGTGCTGTGGAGTTTCATCAGACTGCGCAACCTGGGCCTTGAGGAGGACCGCGACAAGCAGATTTTCGAAAAGGTGCAGGCGATGACGCTCGCCGACGTGAAGGCCGCGCAGGAGAAGTGGGTCAAGAACCGCAAATACGTCTACGGCATCCTGGGCGACATCCAGGATCTCGACCTCAACTACCTCAAGACGCTCGGTCCGATCCGGACCGTCTCGCAGGAGGAGATATTCGGGTATTAAACCGGCAAAAGATGTTCCAAAAAGCCCTTTCCTTTCGGAAAGGGCTTTTTTCAGGCAGTCCGGACAAAGAGGAGGCGCAGCGCGCTCCCCTTCCGGAATCAGAGATAAGTCGTAACGCCGTCCCCGCTTTCGATGTCGGCGAGCGATCCCGAAGCATCGGCGGCCAGCTTCCGGCAGACAGCCGAACGGCCGCGATAGTAACCGCCCTGCGTAAAACTGCCGCCGAAGAAAACGAACTCCCCGGCATCGTTGCCGCCGTCGGGAAAGAGGAACGTATTGGTTCCCTGCCCGAAGAAGGGCTGACCGACGCCCGACAGGAGGTTCTTCGTGCTGTAAAGATCGTTGTCGGGAATCCGGTAGCCGTAACCGGCCGGGTTGTAGACGTCCGTGGTAATGGTGGCGCCGTAGAAGACCGCGTCGCACGGGACACTCTTTTCGTCGACCTCCGTACCCTTGAAAACAGCGATGCCGTCGGCGATATTTTTATTGCCGTTGCTGTTGTAGTTGTGAAGGAATCCGGTGGTCTTGTCGCCGATGCCGTCGGCCCCGGCCTGCGTATTGTAGTCGACACTGCAAATCCAGTTGGCTCCGCTGATGTCCGCACTCGAATTGCCGTTGAGCCGCTTGTTGACACCGCCGACATAGAAAAATGTGCCCTTGGCCGCACGGCCCGAGGTGAGGTTGAACTTGTAGGTAACGTAACTGCCCTGCACCCAGCCCTTGGCGTTGACCTTGTTGTTGCGGCAGGCGATAACGCAGTAGGGCGTCTGCGCAAAGTCGATCTCCTCGAGGGCCATGAACTGAATGTATTCGTTGTTCGTGTCGCTACCCTTGGCGTCGGCCAGCATGCCCGTAATGACGATGGCGCTGCGGAACTCCTTGGCCAAAGGCTCGACCGTCATAATGATGGGCGCCTCATCGCCGGAATCCAGGCGGAACGAATGGAAACAGTCGCTGGCCGTACCGGGGAAGTAGCTGAACGCAGCGCGGTACTCCCCCCGGGTGCTTCCCTTGAAATGGATGCAGCCGTTCTCGTCGGTGGTGTGCCGGTGGGAGTAGAGTTCTCCGTCGTCGCCGATGAAGTTGAGCGTGAGCGGCTCGTTGGCACGCGGGGCGTCGGTCTTGGCGTCCATCACCTGAAGCGTGCGCGGCAGGAACCAGGCGCCGTCGTTGTCGTCGTCGCTGCACGAACCTGCCAGCAGGCAGGCCGTGAGCAGCAACAGGATATTCTGGAATTTCATGGAATCGTCATTTACTTGTTATACTTGATAGATACGTGGCCCAGCCGGTTCGTGGCGTTGGGCACGACCGACGACTTGCCGTCGGTTCCGGTCAGGCTGGCGCAGCGCAGACGAATGCTGACCGACGCCTTGTCCTGCAAAGCGGCGGGCAGGGCGAAGTCGAAGACCTTGAAGCCGGGCATGTAATGAGGCAGCGCATTTTTCGAGTCGCACTGGCCGATGACGGTATAGCTGCCGCCCGGAACGGCCGTCCACGACGTACCGTCGGTCGAATATTCGACTACGAAATCGCGCGGTCCGGTAGCCAGCAGCGAATTGGTCTCGATCTGCAACGACAGCTGCGAACGGATTCCCGAGGTCGAGACGTTGCTGATAAGCCAGTAGGTGTCCGTATCCCACAGCGCCGAATACATACCGCCGCCCTTGACCGTATTGGCCGTACCCTGACCGTTCGAGTCGACGTCGCCGCGCGGCTTGTTGCCGAAATAAATGCGGCCGCTGCCGGCGAGGAAGGCGTTGTAGAAACCGTCGGCATTGCTCTTGTAGAGCGAGGCGGACGCCGGGCCGGTCGTCGGGGCGACGTGGGTCACGCCCTCCTTGAATCCGGCGGGTTTGACACAGGTCCACTCGACGAGCACCTTGCTGAAGCTGTTCTCGCGCGAAGGGTCGAGGGCGATCTCCGCCTGGGTGAGGTGACGGATCTGGAAAGCGCCCATCTCCCCGAAATTGGAGTTGTACTCGCGGGTCAGGATGCCCGTGACGGTTCCCGAACCCATCGGCAGCGAATGACGGCGGTAATCCACGCCGAAATTGGTCAACATGTACAGATGGTCGCCGTTGATATCGCGCAGGCACGTGCCGTAGTACTTGGTGAGATTCTTGCCGTAGACATTGACGCCGCCGCCGGATACATAGTACTCGTCGTAGTTGACAAGACCGCCGTAAGGCATCGCGATCTCCACGTCGCGCAGCCGGACCAGCGAGAAAAGCATCTCGTCGGTCAGATCGCGGATGTAAACCTCGCGGGGCTGTACGGGCGAACCGGCCTCTTTCTGCATGATATGTTCGGCGGCGATACCCGTGAAAACTTTATAGGTGAACGTCCCTTCGGCAACCTCCTTCACGGTGCTGCCCAGCAGCCAGAGCCGGACACGGTCGTTGCGGGCGACGCCCAGGTCGATCGTCGACTCGAAGAGCAGCGCACGGCCTTCGGCGTCCTGAATCGAATAACGCCGATTCGGGAAGTTGGCATTGCGTCCGTCGAGCACGATCTGTCCCGTGACGTAGACGTTTTCCTCCACGTCGCCGGTCCCGAGGGCTGCCGCAAAGGCGAAGTCCTTTTCCGTGGCGGCAGAGGGATTCATGCTGAAAGACTGGGTGATACGTACGGCCGCTTCGGTCGTGCGGCCGAACTCATCCTGATAGAGGAGCGAAATCACCGCGATGCGCCGTTCAGACGAGCCGTTCTCCCCGGCGTCGAATGCGAGTTTTCCGTCGGCGAGGGTCAGGTTTTCGATCCATGCCCCGCCTTCCTCGTCCCCGTAGCTGACCGAGAGGTCGATGCCCGAATCGACGGACGTTTCAACGGCGATTTCGTGGTGTGCTGCCGTGGCGGAAATCGGCAGGGCTTCGGTTTCGAGACGGATATACGACTCGACGGGCATTTGCGAAAGGATGAACGAGTCGCTGGCGTCGCCCGAGAGCGTCGTGGCCGTAATGACGGCCGTACGCTTCTCGGTCATCGAGGTATTCTCCGAGTAGGTGATGATCACCGAGGCGCTTTTGGCGCCCTTCGTCAGGTTGAGTGTGAACCAGTCCGCGTCGCTGTGGAGTTTCCACGACGTGTCCGAACGCAGGATGAAAGAGGCGGTGCTGCTCTCGGGGCCGATGACGACCTCGGGCTTGTCGAAATGCAGCGTGGAGGTCTCGTCGTCGTCCGAACAGCCGCAGAAGAGCGCCGCGGCGCTCAACACGACCGCCGTACGGGCGATAAACCGCTTGATGAAGTATGTGTTCATTGTTCAGTTTCTTTTAGGCATGGATATACGTTATTTGGCAAAGGACCACTCGATGACCACCGGAAAATGGTCCGAAGGGTACTTCTGCGAATACGAGGTGTTGACAATCGCCCACGACTGCACCTTCGTCCGGCCCTTGGTCACGAAAATATGGTCGATGCGCGAAGCCTTGGCCGGAGGTGTGGAGATATACTTGTAACCGTTGTAGGAGGGCCAGTCGGCGTTGACCTTATCGGTCGTACGGGCATAGCTGTCCACCAGCGTCCCGGAGGTAACGATCGTGTTGTAGACGTTGGTCTGCTGGTTCGAGTTGAAGTCACCGGTGCAGAAGGCCGGGGTCTTTCCGGCGATCTCCGCGACCTTCTCGATCAGCAGCTTGGCGCTCTCGGCCCGGGCGACGGTTCCGATATGGTCGAAATGCGAGTTGAAGTGGAAGAACTCCTTGCCCGTGGCCTTCACGCGGAAATGCGCCCAATTGCACATGCGCGGGGAATAGGAGTCGGAGAATTTCGTATTGGGAACGTTGGGCGTCTCCGAATACCAGAACGAACCGCTTTCGAGCACTTCGAATTTGTCGGTCTTGTAGAATATCGGATTGAAATGACGGCGCTCCACATTGTCTTCGCCCGTCACGCTCGTGCCGATCCAGGTGTATCCGGGAAGGGCGGCGGCCATATCCTCGATCTGGAACTTGTAGGGTTCCTGCGCACCGAAGATGTCGAAATCCTCGGCTTCGAGCAGCCGGCAGACGATCTCCTTGCGGTTCTCCCAGCGTCCGGCCTCCTCGTTGCGGTTGTCGTACTGGATGTTGTAGCTCGCCACGCGGATGGGTTCGAGCCATTCCAGCTGTGTGCCGCCGTTGCCGCCGCCGTCGTCGTCCGAACTGCACGAGAGGGCCGAGGAGCTGAACAGCAGAAGTCCGCAAAAAAGGGTCGATTTCAGAAGTCGGTTCGTAATATGGAAAGTATTCATGGTGTTTTGCTTTTATCAGTTTTTATATCGGAACGGGAACGGAGCGGGGTTGAAGAGCGGATCGGAACCCTGCAACAGCCACATCCGTGAATTGCGGTCGTCGCCCTTGTCCAGACGCTTGATCGCCTCGGAAACCTGCGCATTGTTGTTGTCGATCTCCGACTGCGGATAGCGGTAGCGCAGAGGCAGGTAGCCGTCGTTGTAAATCTGGTCGGTGTTGTGCGTCAGGTAGGCCGAGAAATCGGGATAGCCCGTACGGCGCAGTTCGAAATAGGCCTCGTTGCCGCCCTGCATGAAGAAATTGAGGTATTTTTCCGTGATGATCTTACCCAGTTTTTCGGTGTCGCTGCCCTTGAACTGCACCTTTTCGTGCCCCAGGTAGGCCCGGGTGTCGGCAGAACTCACCCCCAGGAACTCATGCGCAGCGCGGATGCCGTTCAGGTAATGGGTCTCCGGATCGTCGTCGGTCCAGCCCCGCAGGGCGGCTTCGGCGAGGATGAATTCCTGCTCGGGATAGCCGATGTTCATGGCCGAAGGACCGACCGGCTCCAGATACCATTTCGACTTCAGGCGCGACTGCGACCCGTCTTCCATGTCGGTATTGTTGTTGTCGCCCGTAGCGCCGGGATTGGGAATGACGCCCTTGTAATTCGCAAGGTCCGTGGGATCGGCATTCTTGCCGTCCAGCTTGATCATCATTTCGGCCAGTTTCGGCAGGCGCATGTCCCCGCGCTCCCGCATCCAGTCGACGACGAACTTGGAGATCCGGTACGACGAAACGAAATTGTTGTCGTTGTAATACTTGTAATTCTCCATATTGCCCTTTTCGTCGCGGATGGCGCTGTCGGACAACGCCCCCATGATCGGGTTGCCCTCCGGATCGCCGACGATGCCGGCGAACAGTTCGCCGACACGCTCCCCGGCGATGGTCTGCTTCATCGAGCAGTTGATCAGGATGCGCAGGCGGTAAAGATTGATCAGCTGACGCCACTTGCGAATGTCGCCGCCGAAGATCACATCGCCGTCGATTTTGGTATTGTCGTAGTCCCCCAGAGCCTCGTTGGCCGCTGCAAGCTCCCGCAGCAACCCGGCCACGATCTCCTCCTGGGGATCGTATTTGGGCGAAAAGTTCGGATCGTCGAAGCGTCCCTGCGCAGCCTCGGTGTAAGGCACGTCGCCGAACAGTCGGGTGGTGTCGAAAATCCAGCTGGCACGGAAATATGCCGCAAGGTGGATGTAACGGGGATCGTTGAGGCGTTCGGCTTCGCGGACCATGTCGTAGCACCAGGTCACACGGCGGTATTCGCTGATGAAATTGCGGCGCTGGAAGTTGAAATGGCCGCCGCCACCGCGCTGATCCCACTGCCAGGCCAGCCGGTAGGGCTGCACACCGTAGTATTCGATGCCGAAAGTCGTGATGCAGAGCTGTGTGAGGATGGTTTTCGGATGCACCTGCGTCGGCTTGTTCACGTCCTGGCTCACCTCGTCCATGGTCAGGTCGCAGGAAACGAACACCAACGGCAGGACGAAAAATATCGAGAGAAAGCGTTTCATATTCATATCCGTATTAGAGTTTGAGGGTAAGATTGAAGCCGATCATGCGTTCGGTCGGATAGGAGAAATTCTTGTAAGCCGCATCGGGGTCTTCGTTGTCGAGCTTCTTCCAGATGAGCAGGTTGGTGCCGATAACGGAGAGTTCGAGCCCCTTGAAAATCCGGCTGCCGGAGAGCAAATCCGAAAAATCGTAGCCGACGGACATCGTGCGGAGTTTGATGAAATCGCCCTTGAAAAGGTTGTAACCCATCGTGTAGGGACCGTTGAGCTTACCCATGTAGCCGATCCAGCTTTTGAAATAGACGGGCGTAGTCGAAGGGGCGTAGCCGCGCGTATCGTAGAGCACGTTGCCGTGATCGTCATACTCGATGTCGCCGTCGACCACCACCACGGCGTTCGAAGGGATGTACGACGGAGTTTTCGTCCAGTCCAGCTCCCGCTCGGGAGCGGCCGTGAGCTTGTGGGTTCCGGCTTCGATCATACGGGCGTTGAGGTCTGAACGGATGACACCGCCGACACGGCCCGCGATGTCGAACGACAGGCTCCAGTTGCGGTAACGCAGCGTCGACGAGATGCCGAACTCCCAATCGGCGCCGGCATAGCCGATCACACGCTTGAAGGGGTCTTCGATGGGACGCCCGTTGTTCTCGAAAACGATGAAATTGCCCTGCGGATCACGCTGCCAGACACTCTCGTAGAGCGCATCGGCACGGTCGCCCACCTTGAGGTTGTTGTAGTTATAGGCCCCGTTGTAAATCTTGTCGAGGTACTTACGGGTCTGGAACCAGTTGAAGCTGATGTCCCATTTCCAATCCTTGGTTTTGATCGGCGTGGCCCCGACCATCAGTTCGTATCCTTCACGGCGGTAGTCGTTGCCGTTGGTGAGCATCTCCTCGTAGCCGCTCGACTGGTTGATGTCGACCTTCTGGATCTGGCCCTCGTCGTAGGTGCGGTAATAGCTGAAGTCGAAACGCAGGCGGCTGCCGAAAAAGCGCAGGTCCGTGCCGACCTCGAACGAACTCGTGAAATAGGGTTTGATATTGGGATCGATGATCGTGGTCGGAGGCGTGAACGCGGCATTGCCGTCCCAGTAGGTATTGAACGAATAGGTGTCCTGCAACATGTAGACGGTCGACTGGTCGAACCCGACCTTGGCCCACGAGGCGCGGACTTTCCAGAAGGAAACAGCCTTCGGAAGCTTGACCGCCTCGGTGATCAGTGCGCTGAACGCCACCGACGGATAGAAAAAGGAGCGGTTGTTCTTGTTGAGCGTCGACGACCAGTCGTTGCGGCCGGTGAACGAAAGGTAGAATGCATCGCGGTAACCCAGCGTGACGGACCCGTAAGCGCCGGCCATGCGGCGGCGTTCGATCTTCGAAGTGGTCGACGGGGTGTTCTGCGAGTTGGAAAGGTTGTAGAGATCGGGCTGCTGGAGTCCGCCCTCGGTCGTCGAAAAGAGGTAATTGCGCTGGTAGTTGAAGAGCGAAACACCCAGCATGGCGTCGAGGTCGAACTCCCCGAACCGTTTCTTGTACGAGAGCATGGCGTCGAGGTTGACGTCGACGCGGCGGTCGCTGCCGACCGAATAGAGACCGCGGTCGTTGCCCACCCAGGCGTAAGGTTTGCACTCCTCCTGGTTCTGGTGTTTGGAGTCGGTGGCGGCCTTGACCATGAAATTGAGGTCGTCGGTGATGTCGTAGTCCAGCGACGCCGAAGCGATCAGTTCGGGTTCGCTGTAAGGACGCGTGTACTCCTCGGCCACAAACCAGGGATTGTTGAACCACACGTGGTTCCAGTTACGCTGGGCGTAGCCTTCCTGCCCCTCCTCCCAGTAATTGCGCAGATCGCGGATGTCGTTGTTGGCGCCCATATACACCAGAATGTTGTAATACGGATGCGAATTGCCGTAACCGGACCAGGGACGGTTTTTGGAATAGGTATAGTTGTAGATCATGCTGGCATTGATATGCAGCTTCCTGGTGATGTTGTAGTTGGCCGCCATATTGACGCCGAAGCGCTTGAGATCGGTGTTGGGAGTCTGCCCCCGGCGGTAGAGCTGGTTGAGGCTGATGCGGAACGACCCCTCCTTGAATTTATGGGAGATGCTGACGTTGTTGCTCGTGGTGAGGCCCTGTTGCAGAAAATTGCGGAAATTGTCCTTGTGGGAGACGAAAGGCGTCGGAATCCGCTTCCCCGTCTTGGGGTCGATCGGGCTGTTGTACTGTACGGTCTCGAAATAACCGCTCGGCGTGGTGGGGTCCTTCTGGTCGAGTTTCGGGCCCCAGGTCCACAGACCGTCGTATACGCCGCCGCCCTTGCCGTCGAGGTAGGAATACTGGCCGAAATCGCCCGTACCGTAGATGCTCTGCTGCTCGGGCAGGGTGAGGTACCCGGCGGTGAACATCGTCGAGGAGTTGAGCGTGATCTCGGTCTTCTCGCCGATGTCGTCGCCTGTCTTGGTAGTAATCAGGATCGCACCGTTGGCGCCGCGCGAACCGTAAAGCACGGCCGCCTGCGGACCTTTCAGGACCGTGATCGATTCGATGTCGTCCGACGAAACGCCGCGGTAATAGGTCACGGGCGTTCCGTTGATGACGTAGATCGGGGTCTCGCCACGCAGCTTGATCGGAGGATCTTCCAGAATGCCGGCGCGGGTATTGACCGTAAGTCCGGCAACCTTGCCGTTCAGGGCGTTGATCGGATTATCGGTCTTCACCTTGTCGAAAGCGTCGGAGTTGACCTGCTGGAGCGAATATCCCAGGCTCTTCTCGGCTTTCTTGATGCCGAGGGCCGTGACCACGACCGTTTCCAGCGAAATGTCCGACGGTTCGAGACGGATGTCCACACGGGTCTGCACGCCGACATGCGTCCGCTGGGTCTTGTAGCCGATATAACTGAACGAAACGGACGCCCCGACCGGGACGCTGATGCGGTAGTTGCCGTCGGCATCGGTGACGCATCCGTTGGTGGTTCCCTCCTGGATGACCGTGACGCCGACGAACGGCATGCCCTTTTCATCGGTAACACGCCCCGTCAGGGCCACCGGCCGGGAATCGGTTCCGGGTGTTCCGGCAGACCGCGCTGCGGACTGTCCGATGATGACATGGCGGCCCTTGACGGTATAGGTCAGCGAAGTGCGCGCCAATGCCAGATCCATCACCTCCTGGATCGAGGCGTCGGCGACCTTCACCGAAACACGGATGTCCGCCACATCCTGGTCCTTGTAATTGAACAGATAGTCGCTGGAGGCTTCTACCTGACGGAAAAGCTGCACGAGCGTCACCTCCTGTCGGGTATCCACGGTGATTTTCCGTTCCTGGGCGTGAACGACCGTCGTGCCCAGCAACAGCATGCACACGACCGCACGGCGCAGGACGGTGCGCAAGCAGCGTGTCTTCTGAAAAAATGCGTTGGTAAAGTTTGGTTTCATTGTTTCCGGGTTGGAAGTTTAAAGGTATTGGTACGTTGCCGCGATCGGGGCATCGGACCGAAGCAGAACGGCATCCGTTCGGGCGGAAGCCGCAAAAATCGGAAAGGCGAAGACAGGGATCTTGTCAGTTCATAGGCATCGGAAAATTTAGGAGTTCGGTATTATCGGGTTGGATTTTCAGCGTTTGGTAACGAAATAGACATTGTCGAGTTTGCTCCACTCCATGCCGGTCTGGCGGCTCACGATGTCGAGCGCCTGCTCGACGGACAGCCGTGTTTCGAGCGCACCTGAAAAGCGGGTCCGGCCGACGTCTCCCGCATCGGTGATGATGCGGACGTCGTAACGCGCGGAGAGTTGTTCGAGGAGCTCCTCCAGAGTGAGCGATTTGTAGCGGAACAGATTGTCCTTCCAGGCGGTCGTGATCTCGGGATCGAATTCGCTGACGGTGATTTCGCCGCTCCCGACATGATAAACGGCCCGGCGCGAAGGCGTCAACCGCAGATTCTGATTTCCGGCGCGGAACGCGACCGACCCTTCGACCAGCGAAGCGCTGACAATGCCCTCTTCAGTCCGGTTGCTGGCATCGAAAGTCGTGCCCAGCACGGAGACCTGCACATCGCCCATCTCGACAACGAATCGTTTGTCCGGCATCTTCTCGACTTCGAAAAAGCCCTTGCCGACAAGCCGCACGTTCCGCTCGTCCCTGCCGAAATCACCGTCGTACTCCAAACGGCTCTCCTTATCGAGGGTAATGCGGCTGCCATCGGGCAGCTCGAACGACGAAATGCTGCTGCCCGTGATGAAGGCGAACCTTTCGGCAGCACGGGGACCGGACAGCGCCCATCCGCAGAACAGTCCCACGGCCAGCATGGCGGCCATCGACGCATAACGCCCCATACGAGTGGCGAGCAGGCGCAGCATGCCGCTCCTGCGCGATTCGGAGCCGGCAGCGATCCGCCGCTGCAATTTCCGGAACTCCCGCTCCGGGTCAATGCTGCGGGTCGTCGTCACGCGGGCGTTCCAATAGCTCCTGATCCGAGCGTATTCCTCTTCATGCGCGGGATCGGCGGCCCGCCAGGCGGCGAGGGCTTCGCGTTCACCGGCCGGGCAAACCTCCGTGAGATCACGGACAAGCCGGGCGTTGAGTTCCTTTTCCGAAAGGGTGCGTATGTCTGTTTTTGATTTCATGTCTTATGGATTAAGTACCGGAAACGGCGGAATGTTCTTAACGGATCAGCAAATATTTTTCTTGCGCAGAGCCTCGCGGATCTTCTGCACGGCATGGCCCAGGTGCACTTCAAGGGTTTTGACGGAGATATAGAGCGTCTCGGCCGCTTCGCGGTGCGACATCCGGTCCTCGCGCACCAGTTTGAAGGCCAGCTTGCATTTGGGCGGCAGCGACTCGATGGCACGGTTTATCTCGCGGACGGTCTCGGCGGAAATGCAGTCGTCCTCGGGAGTCGTGCTGGTGCGGGCGAAAAGGTCCAGCGGCATTTCGTCCAGATTGACGGTGGGCAGGTTGCGTTTCCGGAGATAATTCAATGCCTTGAATTTGGCGATCCGGTAGATATAAGCATTGAAATTCCGGATTTCGGGAAGTTCAAGACGGTTCTCCCAGACCGCGAAGAACACATCGGAAGTCAGTTCCATAACAGCCCCGTCATAGCGGACATACAATCCGATATAACGGGCTATACGCTTGTAATAAAGCATATAAAGTTCCTGCAAAGCCTCCTGGGAAGCATTGCAGGCCAGGTCGTCGAGGATGTAACGGATGTCGGTCGGGTCCATGCTTTCTATTGATTAAGTACCCTAAAATCGCAAAAGTTCTTAATCGGAGAGGTGTTTTTATGCGAATAACGGGAAACAATCCGGAAAAACCGCCCTGCTGACAGGGCTTCGGGAGAAGAATGCGAACGCAGTCCGGCCCGGAGGAGCATATGTTCCATCCGGGCCGGACAAACGAAAGAGGCAAGCCCCTGAAATCAATAACGGTAGTGCTCGGCCTTGTAGGGACCGTCCTCCGGAACGCCGATGTAGTCGGCCTGACGCCGGGTCAGGCGGGTCAGTTCGACGCCGAGGTTGTCCAGGTGCAGGCGCGCCACCTCCTCGTCGAGGTGTTTCGGCAGGCGGTAGACGCCGACCGCGTGCTCCTTCTGCCACAGCTCCATCTGCGCGAGGCACTGATTGGTGAAAGAGTTCGACATCACGAACGAAGGATGCCCCGTGGCGCAGCCGAGGTTCACCAGACGGCCTTCGGCCAGAATGAAGATCGAATGGCCGTCGGGGAAAGTGAACTTGTCGACCTGCGGCTTGATGTTCAACTTCACGGCCCCGGACGTTTCGAGGCGCGCCATCTGGATTTCGTTGTCGAAATGGCCGATGTTGCAGACGATGGCCTGGTCGCGCATCCGCTCCATGTGCTCCAGCGTGATGATGTCGCAGTTGCCCGTGCAGGTGACATAGATGTTGCCCTCGGCGAGCGCACTCTCGACGGTCTTCACCTCGAAGCCCTCCATGGCGGCCTGCAAGGCGCAGATGGGGTCGATTTCCGTGACGATCACCCGGGCGCCGTAGGAGCGCATCGAGCGGGCGCAGCCCTTGCCCACGTCGCCGTAGCCGCACACGACGACCACCTTGCCGGCGATCATCACGTCCGTGGCGCGCTTGATGCCGTCGGCCAGCGACTCACGGCAGCCGTAGAGGTTGTCGAACTTCGACTTGGTGCACGAATCGTTGACGTTGATGGCCGGAACCAGGAGTTCGCCGGCCTCCTGCATCTGGTAGAGGCGGTGTACGCCCGTGGTGGTCTCCTCGCTCACGCCCTTCCATTCGGCGACCGTGCGGTGCCATTTTTCGGGGTCCTCGGCCAAAATGCTTTTCAGCGTGCCGAGGATCACCTCCTCTTCGTAGGACGAAGGTTCGTAATCGAGCGTCGAGGCGTCGTTCTCGGCCTTGTAACCCTTGTGGATCAGCAGCGTGGCGTCACCGCCGTCGTCGACGATCAGCTGCGGGCCTTTGCCGCCGGGAAACGAAAGGGCCATGGCGGTGCACCACCAGTATTCGGGCAGCGTCTCGCCCTTCCACGCGAAGACCGGGACGCCTGCGGCGGCAATCGCGGCGGCCGCATGGTCCTGCGTCGAGAAGATGTTGCACGAGCACCAGCGCACGTCGGCGCCCAGCTCCACGAGGGTTTCGATCAGAACGGCCGTCTGGATGGTCATGTGCAGCGAACCCATCACGCGTACGCCTTTCAGCGGTTTTTCGGGTCCGTATTTGCGGCGCACGGCCATCAGGCCGGGCATTTCATGCTCGGAAATCTCGATCTCCTTGCGGCCCCATTCGGCCAGCGACATGTCGGCAACCTTATAGGGAAGAGTGTTGTCAATATACATAGCAGTATGTTTTTAAGTTATCGCATCGTTCGTCCGTATCTGCCCGGTTGAGACCCGCGGCGTACCGCCGCGTTTACAAGTCTGACCCCACCCCAAACCCCTCCCTCGGGAGGGGCTTGTCGCAACGCAACCGGGTTTTTGACCAAAATACGGACACATTATTTCAATCCTAAAATATATTCCTTGTCCCTGGCAATCTGCCCGCGCAGTTCCTCCACCGAAGCGAACCGGCGTTCGTCGCGGATCTTTTCGAGCAGTTCGACCCGCAGCCGACGGCCGTAAAGTTCGCCGCGGAAGTCGAAAATATGCGTCTCCAAACGCCGCTCGACACCCCCGACCGAAGGGTTGCGGCCCAGGTTCGACATGGCGTCATAGACTTTCCCGCCGACCTCCGCACGCGAACGGTAGACCCCGTCGGCAGCGGCGACGTCCTCCGGAACGGCCAGATTGGCCGTCGGAAAACCCAACTCACGTCCGAGTCGGCGTCCGTGCTCCACAACGCCTTCGATCAGAATCCGTTCCATCAGATTTTTTCGGTCAGTTTACGCACCAGCCGGAACTGCGAGAAGAACTCCTTGGCAAAGACACGCAGTACCGTATAGGAAGGTATCGCCAGCAGCATGCCCAGGATTCCGGCCAGCGACCCGGCAATGAGAATCACCAGGAAGATTTCGAGCGGATGCGCCTTCACTCGTTCGGAATAGAGCGTCGGCTGGAGGATGAAATCGTCCATACCCTTGAGGATCAGCAGCGACCCGGCGATCACGAAAGCCGTATGCCCCACGCTCATGCCCTCGATCGGCGAGACGATGCCCACGAAGACCGAGACCACGCCGCCGATCAGCGGCCCGGCGTAAGGCACGACGTTCATCACACCCATGATAAGGCCGATGAACCCCGCGTCGGCGGCCTTCATCCCGAAGGCCATCATCACCAGCGTCACGGCGATCGTGAGCAGCAGGCTTTCCGAAAGGATACCCGTAAAGTAGCGCGCCAGCAGGACCGTCACCGAATCCAGCGCACGGGTGATGTTGCCGTGATAATGTTCCGGGAAAACGGAGGTGACCATCGCGTAGAACAGGCCCTCCTCCTTGAGGAAGAAGAAGGTGATGAACGAAACGGAGAAAATGGCGATCACCGACGAAAGCACGAGGTTGATGACCGACGAGAAAATCGTGTTGAGCGAATTGATGTCGATGATCTGCCGGAGGGCGGCCGTCAGTTCGTCGGAGAGCGAGAAAGTGCTCTCGGGCAGGGAGAAAAGCGCCTGCAAATCGTGCTGCATCCGGGCGATCGGCTCGCCGATGCTCCCCACGACCGCCGCGAAGTCGACGTGCGCGAACTGGTTTATCTTGTTGAAGACCAGCGGCACGAACAACGAACACAGCGTAGCCAGGACGACCCAGATCACCACGAGGGTCGCCAGCGCGGCCAGCCAGCGGGGAACCTGCCAGCCCTTGAAGTGAAGCCCCGAAAGAAACTTCACGAGCGGATTGCCCATGACGGCCAGCACGGCCGAAACGAGGATGTAGACGACGATCGAGGAGAAATACCAGACCAGAAAGAGCACGGCCGCGGCAACCGCCGCGCCCGCGATGAACCGCAGGAAGGTCTGGGGCGTCGCCTTCATGGCGTTATTCGTTTTCGAGGTTCTTGCGCAGCCGGGCGATCGGAGTCTGCGAACCCACCGTGGGATCGCCGATCTCCACCAGCAGTTCGCTGTCCTTGGGGACGAGCACGTCGACGCGCGAGCCGAACTTGATGAATCCGCAGACGCTGTTCTGCTCGACCTGATGACCGACGGTCATATACGAGATGATGCGCCGGGCGATCAGTCCCGCGATCTGGCGGAAGAGCACCTTTTGGCCCGAGGGCATCCGCACCACGGTCGTCGTGCGTTCGTTCTCGGTCGAGGATTTGGGGTGCCAGGCCACCAGGAAACGCCCCGGATGGTATTTGAAATACTCCACCTCGCCGCCCACGGGAACCCAGTTCATGTGGACGTTCGTAATGGACATGAAGATCGAAATCTGCAACATCTCCTCCTTGAGGTACTCGTCCTCGGAGACGACCTCCGTCACGACCACGCGGCCGTCGCAGGGAGCGAAGACCAGATCGGTATCGTGGATGCGCACCCGGCGGGGTTCGCGGAAGAAGGCTACGATGAAGAACCAGAACAGCAGCAGCACGAGGGTGCTGAACCACAGCAGCGAGACGTTCGCATCGTGGACCAGCAAATGGTAAAACAGCCACCACAGAAGCAGGCAGACAGCGCCCGAGATGCCGATGATTTTGTATCCTTCCTTATTGATTCTCATAATACGGTTAAGTTTGCAGTTACATCACAAAAAGCATATAGACGAAGACGAACGGCGCCGAGAGCAGCATGGCGTCGAAGCGGTCCAGCACTCCGCCGTGACCGGGAATCAACGTTCCCGAATCCTTGACCCCGGCGGCGCGCTTGAACATCGACTCCACCAGGTCGCCCAGAACCCCCGTAGCGGCCGCGACGAGCGCCAGCCCGGCCCACACCCAACAGCTGCCGTCCATCACGCGGGCGGCTACCAGCCCCATTGCCACAGCTCCGGCGATGCCGCCGAAGAACCCTTCCCACGACTTCTTGGGCGAAAGGCGTTCGCACAGGCGGTGTCTGCCGACGGACATGCCCACCAGATAGGCGAAAACGTCGTTGGCCCAGATGATGAAAACGTAGAAAATCATCATCCACGGACTCCACGCCTCGCTGCCGATGATCGGAATGTAACACATCAGCGAGAACGGCAGCGCCACGTAGACGACGCCCATGAAAGTGATGCCGATATTGGCGGCGGGATTCTCCCGACGGCGGTAAAGTTCGCAGATGAACATGGCGGGCAGCAGCAACAGCAGAAGGGCCATTCCGCAGGCGAAAGCCTGCCGGGCGCTGCCGAGTATCTGGATGTCGTCCGACACGAATGCGAAATTCAGGGCGAAAAGCACGAGTCCCGCAGCCAGTCCGACGATCCGCTGGGGATTGCTGCCCTGCTCCTCGGCCAGGGAATAGAACTCCGTCATGCCGACGACCAGCAACGCCGCCAGCAGCAGGCCGAAACTCCATTGCGACCATGCGATAGCCCCCAGCATCACCACGGCGAGGACGGCCCCGCTCACAGTGCGCACCCAGAGGTTCTTCATTTTTTCACTCATTGTTTTTTAAGGGTGTAGTTGGGTTTCAACGGGGTCATTCGGTTTCGGGCGCGGCAACGGCCGGAGCTACGGGAGCCGGTTCGGCCGTTTCGGACTTATCCGATTTGACCGAAGGATCGGCGACCGCGGCGGCCTGCTTGCCGGCCTGCGGCTCCTCTCCGGCGGGTTTGCCGCCCTCGGCCTCGCGGCGTTCGCGTTCGATGTCCTTCTTGCGGCGGCCGAAGATGCGCTCGACGTCCTCGGTGAAGACCACCTCGCGGGAGAGCAGCAGTTCGGCCAGCTCTTTCAGACCGTCGGCATGTTCGCGGAGCACCTTCTCGGCCATCTTGTAGGCCTTCTCGATCACCTGCTTGGCTTCGGCGTCGATCTGCTGGGCCGTCAGTTCCGAATAGGGCTTCGTGAAGGCCATGTCGCTCTGGCCCGTGGAGTCGTAGAAGGAGAGCGTGCCGACGTTCTCGCTCATGCCGTAGTAGGCCACCATAGCATAAGCCTGCTTGGTGACGCGCTCCAGATCGTTGAGCGCCCCGGTCGAAATCTCGCCGAAGGTCAGCTGCTCGGAAACGCGGCCTCCGAGCGTAGCGGCCAGCTCGTCCATCATCTGCTCGCGCGTGGTGATCTGACGTTCCTCGGGCAGATACCAGGCGGCGCCCAGCGCCTTGCCGCGCGGGATGATCGTCACCTTGATCAGCGGGCTGGCGTTTTCGAGAATCCAGCTCACCGTGGCGTGTCCCGCCTCGTGGAAGGCGATCACGCGCTTCTCCTCGTCGGTGATGATCTTGTTCTTGCGCTCCAGGCCGCCCACGATGCGGTCGATGGCGGCGAGGAAGTCCTCTTTCGAAATGAATTTCTTGTTGTGGCGCGCGGCGATCAGCGCGGCCTCGTTGCAGACGTTGGCGATGTCGGCGCCCGAGAAACCGGGGGTCTGGCGCGCCAGGAACGAACGGTCCAACTGCGGATCGAGCTTCAGCGGACGCAGGTGGACGTTGAAAATCTCCTCGCGCTCCTTCACGTCGGGAAGTCCCACCTCGATCTGGCGGTCGAAACGCCCGGCGCGCATCAGCGCCTTGTCGAGGATGT
Organism: Alistipes shahii WAL 8301; assembly: GCF_025145845.1. Lineage (NCBI taxonomy): Bacteria > Pseudomonadati > Bacteroidota > Bacteroidia > Bacteroidales > Rikenellaceae > Alistipes > Alistipes shahii. The sequence continues at coordinate 713,884 of NZ_CP102253.1, forward strand.
CGGCCCGGTTGGTGGCGGCCAAAACGATGACGCCCGTATTGGTCTGGAAGCCGTCCATCTCCGTCAGAAGCTGGTTCAACGTATTTTCGCGCTCGTCGTTGCCCGAGAATCCGGCGTTCTTGCCGCGGGCGCGGCCGATGGCGTCGATCTCGTCGATGAAGACGATGCAGGGAGCCTTCTGCTTGGCCTGCTCGAACAGGTCGCGGACACGCGAGGCGCCCACGCCGACGAACATCTCGACGAAATCGGAACCCGAAATCGAGAGGAACGGCACGTTGGCCTCCCCTGCGACGGCCTTGGCCAGCAGGGTCTTGCCCGTTCCCGGAGGGCCTACGAGCAGCGCGCCCTTCGGAATCTTGGCGCCCAGCTCCTTGTATTTGTCGGCCTTCTTGAGGAAATCGACGATCTCCATGATCTCGACCTTCGCCTCCTCCAGGCCGGCCACATCCTTGAACGTCACGCGCTTGGAGTTGTCCTTGTCGAAGACCTGCGCCTTGGCTTTGCCGACGTTCATAATGCCACCGCCGCCTCCGGCGCCCGCGCCGCGCGACATGGAGCGCATGATGAAGAACCACGCTCCGATGATCACCACCCACGGCAGCAGGTTGATCAGAATCGAGGTCCAGTCGTTGGCCTTGTTTTCATAGATCACCGGAACGGTCTGCCCCGACTTCTCCTCGGCGGCCTTCAAATCCTCGCGAAACGAATCTACCGAACCGATGGTGAAAGTCAGCTGCACGCCCGATTCGGGCAGGCGGCGGAAACGCTTGTCCACCTGATCGTTACGGTACTTCTCGCCGGCCTCCTTTTTCAGGAACACCTGCGCCTGGTCGCGGTTCACGACCCGGATCTTCTCCACGTCGCCCTTCTCAACCATCTCCTGCACGGTGGTCCAGTCGCTGGGCAGCGGCGCTTCATTGCTGCCGTCGAACAGATACCAGCCGATGATGAACAAACCGATCAGGCCGTAGATCCACAGCATCGAAGGCCGCGGCATGTTCATATTCATTTTATTGTTGTTCTTGCTTTTCTGTGCCATAATCCGGATTACTCTTCGTATTCATATTTCACCAGCGGTGCGTCGGCCCACAGCTCCTCGAGCTTGTAGAAGCTCCGAAGCTCGGTCTGGAAAATGTGCACCACGACGTCCACATAGTCCATGGCGACCCACACGCCGTTCTGCTGGCCTTCGATGCGCCACACCTTCTCGCCCAATTTCTCGAACACCTTCTCCTCGATTTCGGCGGCTATGGCGCACACCTGCGTCGTGGAATCGGCGTTGCAGACCACGAAATGCGAACAGATCGCTCCATCGAATCCCGAGAGGTCCAACGATACAATATTCTTACCTTTTTTATCTTCAATCGCGCTGACGATCGTTTCGATCAGTTTATCCATAAATGTTCAATAGGTATCTATAACCTTGCAAAGGTATGAAAAGAGAATGAGATTTGAAAGCAACGCGGTAAAAATCGCGCCGCAAGCGGGCATATTGTTCCGGAAGCGATTCATTATTTCGCCCTTTTTGTCGCCGGATTCGTTTTTTATCACTACTTTTGGAGATACTCCAACTAACCCAAGTTCAATTTATGCGAAAAATCTTCATGCTCTGCCTGACCGGCGCACTCGCACTGGCCACGACGTCCTGCAAGGACGAAAAAGTAACCACCATGCAGACGATCACCGTCAATGGTCAGATCTGCGAGGTCAAAAGCGCTTTCTATGTGGAAGAAAAAGCCGACGAGCAATGGGAAACCTCATACGACCTCATTCTATTCAGAGAGTATTTTTCAACATTACCGTTTACAATGTCCGACTACGGTGTCGATATAGAAGTTTCTGAATCCCTGATAGGCAAAACTATCGACCTCACAGAACCCGTTACCCAAACCGGGCCTCTCAGACCATACCTCTCCGTCGGGGCAATCGGTGAAACAGAGTTCGACATCGTACACTCGTTTGAAAGAATTACGGTAAGCAATGGAGACGACATCTCTTCGGCAACAGTCTCCTACGGAATGCTCACTGTCACCAGAGACGGGGATAATTTCTCCGTCAAACTCTCCGTCAAACTTTCCGACGGCAAATCAATCTTCGCCGACTGGACGGGAAAAGCGACCAAAGTAACGATTCCGGAATAACCGACCGGATAATCGACATGCGCCCGGCCTGCGTTTTGCAGGCCGGGCGCATTCTTTCAGAGAGCGGAAGCTATGCCTTCGCACCCGGAACATTGGCCAGAATGGTCTCGGTCAAGGCCCGGATGATCGAGTTCTTGACGTAGGTGCGGCGCACGGCGACGGCGATCTTGCGCGAGGTAGCCCCTTTCGAAAGGGTTTTCAGCCGGTCGCGGCGGTCCGAGGGGATGTATTCGACGGCCATTTCGGGAATGATCGTCAGACACGACGTGCAGTCGACGATCCGCATGAGCGTATCCAGCGAACCCGATTCGAACGAATAGTGCGACGGCATCGAACGCCGGGCCTGGCAGAGTTCGATGATCTGGTCGCGCATGCAGTTGCCGGGGCTCAAGATCACCAGGTCCTTGAGGTCGATCTCCTCGATACGGATATTCTGCCGCTCATAGAGCGGATTTTCGGGCGACACGTAAGCGTAGAAGCGGTCGTTGAAAAGCTCCTGCTCGAGGATGCCCTCGCCGCAGGTGCCGCTGGCGACCAGCGCCGCGTCGATACGGTCGCGCTTGAGCGCCTCGACGATGTCCGAAGTGATCATCTCGGATATTTCCAGCTCGACCTTCGGGTAGTCGCGCACGAAGGCCGGAATGAATTTGTGCAGCAGGTAGGGCGCGATGGTCGGGATGACGCCCAGCCGCAGTTTGCCCGCGGTTTCGCCCTTGAGCTCCGAAACGGCCTCCTTGATGTAATTGTACGCCTTGATCGTCTCGCGCGCCTGTTCCAGCACCACCTCGCCCGCCTCGGTGGGAATGACGGGCTTTTTCGAACGGTCCAGAAGCACCACGCCAAGCTCCTCTTCAAGCGCCTTAACCTGCATGCTCAAAGAAGGTTGCGTCACAAAACAATGTTCGGCCGCAAGCGAGAAACTCCCGCAGTTGGCCACGGCCAGCAGATATTCGAGTTGGATGATTGTCATAACAGGCGTCTATTTGAGAAAGCGAAGATATAAAAAAAATCTATATCGGACAACTTTTTCGCATTGCCGCATAGTTTTTCGTATCTTCGCCTGCAAAATGTACTTTCTCTAAAAATATGGCAAAAATCATCCTTACCGGCGACCGTCCCACGGGCCGGCTCCACCTGGGCCACTTCGTGGGTTCGCTCCGCCGCCGCGTCGAGCTGCAGAACTCGGGCGAGTTCGACGAAATATTCATTATGATCGCCGATGCGCAGGCGCTCACCGACAATGCCGACAACCCGGAAAAGGTGCGTCAGAATATCATCGAAGTGGCGCTGGACTACCTCTCGGTGGGTCTCGACCCCGCGAAATCGACGCTCTTCATCCAGTCGCAGGTGGCGGAACTGTGCGAACTGGCGTTCTACTACATGAACCTGGTCACCGTGCAGCGTTTGCAGCGCAACCCGACCGTGAAGGCCGAGATCGCCCTGCGCGGATTCGCCGAGGGCGCCGCCGAAGGCGACACGACCCAGCGTCAGGGCATTCCCGTCGGATTCTTCACCTACCCCATCAGCCAGGCGTCGGACATCACGGCCTTCAGGGCCACGACCGTGCCCGTGGGCGAGGACCAGGAGCCGATGATCGAGCAGACGCGCGAAATCGTCCACAAATTCAACGCGGTGTACGGCGAAACGCTCGTCGAGCCGGAAATCCTGCTGCCCGAGAACGCGGCCTGCATGCGCCTGCCGGGAACCGACGGCAAGGCCAAGATGTCCAAGTCGCTGAATAACTGCATCTACCTGTCGGACACGGCCGAGGAGGTCAAGAAGAAGGTGATGGGCATGTATACCGACCCCGACCACCTGCGCGTGGAGGACCCGGGCAAGGTCGAAGGCAACACGGTGTTCACCTACCTCGACGCTTTCAGCCGCCCCGAGCATTTTTCGAAATATTTGCCCGAATACGCTTCGCTCGACGAGCTGAAGGCCCACTACCGCCGGGGCGGGCTGGGCGACGTGAAGGTGAAACGCCTGCTGATCGCCATTCTCAACGAGATGCTCGACCCGATCCGCGAACGCCGCCGCCACTACGAGACGCGTATCGGCGAGGTGTACGACATTCTCCGCGAAGGCTCGGCCAAGGCCCGCGCAGCGGCCGCCGAAACCCTGGCGGATGTCCGTGCGGCCATGAAAATCAACTATTTCGACGACCGCGAGCTGATCGACGGCCAGACCGAGCATTTCAAGTTGAAAACGGAAAATTAAAAATTGAAAATCAAAGGCATTTGACTTGCACACCGGGCATCGTACAGGATGAAATCAAACCGCCCGGTCTCGGTCAATCGCAATGTTTCACTTTTAACTTTTAACTTTTTATGTCCTTCCGCGCCGACCGCATCTACCTCGAGTTTCTCCGGCTGACCCGGAGACTCTCCAACCAGCAGATTATGATGCTGCTGGCCGTGGTGGTCGGTGTGCTCGCAGGGCTGGGAGCCTACCTGTTCGAAATGCTGCTGCACGGCATCAAGAGCGGGCTGATACGCTGGTTCCCGGTGGACAGCGCACATATCCTCTTCCTGATCTACCCCGCCGTGGGCATCATCCTGGCGACGCTGTTCGTCAAATACATCGTCCGCGACAACATCTCCGAAGGCGTGACGCGCGTCCTCTACGCCATGTCGCGCCGCAATTCGCGCATCGCCCGGCACAACTGCTGGACCTCGATCGTGGGCGGTGCGACGACCATCGGATTCGGCGGTTCGGTGGGACCCGAGGCCCCGATCGTGCTCACGGGAGCGGCCATCGGCTCGAACATCGGACGGCTGGCGCGCCTCAACTACAAACACACGACGCTGCTGCTGTGCTGCGGCGCGGGCGCCGCCCTCGCCGCGATCTTCAAAGCCCCGATCACGGGCGTGGTCTTCGTGCTGGAAATCCTGATGCTCGACATCACCGCCGGGTCGGTCATCCCGCTGCTGATCGCCTCGATCACCGCGACGACGATGGCCTTCATGCTGCGCGGCTTCGACCCGATTCTGGCCGTGACGCTGGCTCCCGCGGATGCCTTCGAGCTGTGGCAGATACCGCTGTTCATCCTGCTCGGCGTGCTGTGCGGGCTGATGGCGTGGTATTTCACGTCGATGAACTCGCGGGTCGGAGGTTTCTTCAAGAGCATCGACAAACAGTACAAGAAATGGCTGTGGGGCGGTGCGATTCTGGGTATCCTGATCTTCGTCTTCCCGCCGCTGTACGGCGAGGGTTACGAGGGATTCACCTCCCTGATGCACGGCAACGCGCAGGAGCTGTTCAACAACTCGCTCTTCTACCGCTTCCGCGACATCGACTGGGTGATCATCCTCTTCGTCATCGCCACGATGTTCTTCAAGGTCATCGCCATGTCGACGACCAACGCCGCGGGAGGCGTGGGCGGTACGTTCGCACCGTCGCTGTTCGTCGGAGCCTTCACGGGCGCCTCGCTGGCGCTGGTGTGCAACACGCTGTTCGGATGGGAGGTGTCGATCGTCTCGTTTACGCTGGTCGGCATGGCGGGCGTCATGTCGGGGGTGATGAACGCCCCGCTGACCTCGATCTTCCTGATCGCAGAACTCTCGAACGGCTACGGACTGTTCATCCCGCTGATGATCACCGCCTGCATCTCGTTCGCCGTGGACTACTACCTCGACCCCGACTCGATCTACACCAAGCAGCTGCGCCAGAAGGGCGAACTGCTGACCCACGACAAGGACCAGTCGGTGTTCGTCTTCCTGAAACTCGAAGAGCTGATGGAGACCGATTTCCTGCGCATCAAGGAGAACATGACCCTGGGCGACATCGTGCACATCATTTCGACGGCCCGCCGCAACATCTTCCCCGTGATCGACAACTTCGGCCGGCTGATCGGCGTGGTGCAGCTGGACGATCTGCGCGAGGACATGTTCAAACACGAGAAATACGGACACCCGATCTCGGACTACATGATTCCGCCGCCGGACAAGATCATCGAACACGAGGCGATTTTGAGCGTCATGGAGAAATTCGAGGACAAGCACGCCTGGATGCTGCCCGTCGTGGACAAGCAGGGCCGCTACCTGGGATTCATCTCCAAGTCGCGCATTCTGAACGCATACCGCGAACAACTCGTAAAAATACAGCAATGACAACGGAAAATGCCCTTCCCTGGGCCGAAGAGGCCGACTGCGCCGTCACGGTGTGCGACACCGAAGGCGTGATCCTCTACATGAACGAAAAGGCGCGTGCGACCTTCGCCCAACACGGCGACCTGATCGGCCGGAACCTGTTCGACTGCCACAACGAACGGTCGCGCGAAACGATCCGCCGCATGCTCGCATCGGGAGGCACGAACGCCTACACCATCGAAAAGCAGGGCGTGCGCAAGATGATCTACCAGACGGCGTGGAGGGAGCGCGGCGAAATCCGCGGGCTGGTGGAAATCTCGATGGAGCTGCCGGACGAAATGCCGCACTACATAAGGAAATAAATAGACGAGGGGAGGTTTTTTGAAAACCTCCCCTCGTTTTACGGAAACGGTCCGAAACCGGCAGCATTGCTACAACTTGATGTCGTAAATCTGGATCACTCCGGTCAGCTTGCCGGCGGCGTCCGTCACGAGCAGCGAGGTGACCTTGTTGCGGGTCATCATCTTCTCGGCCTCGATCAGTTTCTCGTCCGGCGAGATGGTCTTGGGATTGCGCGTGGCGATGTCGGAAGCCCTGATATTGAAGAACTCCCCGCGCAGGCGCTCCATCGCGCGGCGCACGTCGCCGTCGGTGACGATGCCCTCGATCCGCTCGCCCTCGCAGATCACGATCAGCCCCAATCCGCCCTTCGAAATGGCGTGGATCATCTCCGCAGCCGGGCAGTCGGGCGCCACGACGGGCAGATCGTGGTCGCGCATGACGTTCCCTACGGTCATCAGCAGACGCCGCCCGAGGCTTCCGCCCGGGTGCAGGCGCGCGAAATCGACACTCGTGAAACCCCGCATCTGCATCAGCGACACGGCCAGCGCGTCGCCCATGGCGATCTGCGCCGTGGTCGACGAAGTGGGCGCGAGGTGCAGGATGCAAGCCTCCTCCTTCACCCCCACGTCGAGGTGCACGTCGGAGTTCTTGGCCAGCGCCGAGTCGGGGTTTCCGGTCATCGAAACCAGCTTGTTGCCGTTGGAGTGGATGAAGGGGACGATCTTGAGGATTTCGTCCGTCTCGCCCGAATAGGAGAGCGCGACCACGATGTCCTCCTTCGAAATCATGCCCAGGTCGCCGTGGAAGGCTTCGCCGGGGTGGAGAAAGAAGCTCGGGGTTCCGGTCGAAGCGAGCGTCGCGGCGATCTTGCGCCCCACGAGGCCCGACTTGCCCATACCCGTAACGATACACTTGCCGCGGCTTCCGAGGATCATCTCCACGGCCGTGGCAAACTCGTCGCCGAGAGTGTCTTCCATGCGTTTGAGCGACAGCATTTCGGTATGGATCGCCTTGCGGGCAACCTCCAGAATCTGCGCCTTGGTCGTATCTGTCATGCTTAACGAGAGTTAGATGGGTATTTTACAGCAGGCTTTTCACAAGGGTCTCCAGATCGTCGAGCCGCAGCATGTTGGCCGCATCGCTCAACCCCTTGTCGGGATCGGGATGCACTTCGAAAAAGAAACCGTTGGCCCCGAACGCCTTGGCCGCATGCGCCATGGCGGGCACAAATTCGCGGTTGCCGCCCGTCTTGCCGCCCGCCGCGCCGGGGCGCTGCACCGAGTGGGTGCAGTCCATCACGACCGTAGGGGCGATTTTGAGCATGTCGGGGATATTGCGGAAATCGACGACGAGGTTGTTGTAGCCGAACGAGTTGCCGCGCTCGGTGAGCCAGATTTCACCGGCCCCCGCCTCGCGGGCCTTTTCGTAGGGATAGCGCATGTCCGCGCCCGAAAGGAACTGGGCCTTCTTGACATTCACCGTTTTGCCGGTCCGGGCTGCGGCAACCACCAGATCGGTCTGGCGGCAGAGGAACGCCGGGATCTGGATCACGTCGACGACCTCGCCGACGGGTGCGGCCTGCCACGATTCGTGGATGTCGGTGAGCAGACGCAGCCCCCACTTCGCCCGCACGTCCGAAAGCATCTGCAATCCCTTTTCGAGTCCCGGGCCGCGGAACGACGATATGGAGGTGCGGTTGGCCTTGTCGAACGAGGCCTTGAAGATGATTTCCGTGCCGAGGGTGCGGTTGATGGCCGCAAGCCTTTCGCCCACGGCGTCCAGCAGTTCGGCCGATTCGATGACGCACGGACCTGCGATAAATTTTATTGCCATAAAATTTGAATTAAAAATTAAAAATTAAAGATTAAGAATTCCGGAGAATTTTCAATCCCTAATTTTTCATTCTTCATTTTTAATTTTTAATTGGAGGAAGCGTTCCGCTTTCTCCAGGTCTTCGGGCGTGTCGATGCCGATGGTCTCGACCTCCGAAATCCCCACGCCGATCTTGTAACCATTCTCCAGCCAGCGCAGCTGTTCAAGCGATTCGGCCAGCTCAAGCGGCGACTGCGGCAACGCCGTCACCGCCCGCAGCACGTCGGCGCGAAAGGCGTAAAGCCCGATATGCTTGTAGAACGTGTGGCGCGCGAGCCACTCTTCGCGCGGAACGCCCCGCAGGTAGGGAATCACCGAGCGGGAAAAATAGATGGCCCGCGACTGCGCGTCGAGGACCACCTTGGGCGAGTTGGGATTTTCGAGGGCCGCCAGTCCGTCGGCCTTGGTGAAGGGTTTCACGAGCGTGGCGATGTCGGTCGCGGGATCGTCGAAACAGCGTTTCACGGCCTCCAGCTGCGAGGGACGGATAAAAGGTTCGTCGCCCTGCACGTTGACCACCACGTCGTATTCGCGGCCCTGCTTGCAGTAGGCCTCCCAACAGCGGTCGGTGCCGCTCCGGTGGTCCGGGGAGGTCATTTCGACCCGTCCCCCGAAGGCCCGCACGGCGTCGCGGATGCGCTCATCGTCGGTGGCCACCACGGCATCGTCCAGCACGCCGGCGACCTGCTCGTAGACCCGCTGGATGACGGGCTTGCCGCCCAGCCGCGCCAGCGGCTTCCCGGGAAAGCGCGTCGAAGCGTAGCGCGCGGGGATGATTGCCAAAAAATTCATAATTCAGAATTCAAAATTCATAATTACAGCCTCCCGTTTTTTCGTCAGGGCGGATGAAATCCGGGACTTCGTGAAACCGGCAAGGCAGAAGCATACACGGGGTATGTGGCTGCCGAAGCCGACGAAGGAAGCGCCAGAGTTCGCCGCCATCACGAAAAAACTATTCCAGAGCCAGCTGCAACACCTCCTCGTTGGTCTTCACGTAATGGAACGTGAGGCCCGCGATATATTCGGGTTTGATCTCGGCGATGTCCTTGCGGTTCTCCTCCGAGAGGATCAGCTCGGTGATGCCGGCGCGTTTGGCGGCCAGGATCTTCTCCTTCACGCCGCCCACGGGCATCACCCGTCCGCGGAGCGTGGTCTCGCCCGTCATGGCGATACGCTCCTTCACCTTGCGCCCCGTATAGCTCGACACGATCGAAGTGACCATCGTGATGCCGGCCGAAGGACCGTCCTTCGGGATCGCGCCCTCGGGAACGTGGATGTTGATGTCGTTCGTTTCGAACAGCTTGGGGTCGATGCCCAACTCCTTGTAGTGGGCCATCGTCCACTCGTGGGCGATCGTCGCCGACTCCTTCATCACATCGCCCAGGTTGCCCGTGAGGCTCACCTTGCCCTTGCCGGGCGTCAGCACCGACTCGATGTAGAGGATGTCGCCGCCGACCTCGGTCCACGCAAGGCCCGTCACGACGCCCGTCATGCCGCCCACTTCGTACTCCTCCTTGAGGAACTTGGGCATGCCGAGGATTTTCTCGACGTCCTTCATCGAAATCTCGGGCGCGAAAGCCTCGTCGAAAGCGATCTGTTTGGCGCGGGCGCGGGCGATCTTCGCCAGATTCTTGTCCAGCGAACGCACGCCGGCTTCGCGCGTATAGCAGGCGATGACGTTCTCGACGACCTCCGGGGTCATCGTCATCTCCTGCTCCTTGATGCCGTGGGCCTCGCGCTGCTTGGGCAGCAGGTGGTCCAGCGCGATGCGCACCTTCTCCTCCAGGAGGTAACCGGCGATGTTGATCATCTCCATGCGGTCGCGCAGCGCCGGAGCGATATTGGCCACGTTGTTGGCCGTGGCGATGAACAGCACCTTCGACAGGTCGTACTCCATGTCGAGGTAGTTGTCGTGGAACGTGGTGTTCTGCTCCGGATCGAGCACCTCCAGCAGGGCGCTCGACGGGTCGCCGTGGTTCGAAACGGTCACCTTGTCCACCTCGTCGAGGATGATGACGGGGTTCGACGAGCCGCACCGCTTGATGGTCTGGATGATCCGGCCCGGCATGGCGCCGATGTAGGTGCGGCGGTGTCCGCGAATCTCCGACTCGTCGTGCAGGCCGCCCAGCGAAATACGGCCGAACTTGCGGCCCAGCGCCGCGGCCACCGACTTGCCCAGCGAGGTCTTACCCACGCCCGGAGGGCCGTAGAGGCAGAGGATCGGCGATTTGAGGTCGCCCTTGAGCTTGATGACGGCCAGGTGCTCCAGCAGCCGCTCCTTCACCTCGTCCAGACCGAAATGGTCGTGATCGAGCTGTTCGCGGGCGCACTTGAGGTCGAGGTTGTCCTTCGTCACGTCGTTCCACGGCAGTTCCAGCAGCAGCTGCAGGTAGGTCATCTGCACCGAATATTCGGCCACGGCGGGGTTCAGCCGCTCGACCTTCTGCAACTCCTTCTCGAAGGTTTCGCCCACCTCCGCGGGCCAGTTTTTCTTCTTGGCCTCCTCGCGCATCTTCTCGATGTCGGCATCGGCGCCGTCGCCCAGTTCGTCCTGGATCGTACGCATCTGCTGCTGGAGGTAGTAGTCGCGCTGCTGCTTGTCGATCTCCTGCTTGACGCGCTCCTGAATCTGGTTCTTCAGCTCGGCCAGCTGCTGCTCGCGGATCAGGATTTCGAGCAGCTTGCGGGCGCGGGCCAGCAGGCCGGGGGCCTCCAGCAGCGACTGGCGGTCTTCGTCCGTCAGCTCCATGTTGGAGCAGATGAAGTTGATGATGCCGCGCTTCGAGTCGATGTTCTTGATGGCGAAAGCCGCCTCCTTGGGCATCGACGGCGACACGTTGATGATGTTCAGCGCCACGTCGCGGATCGAGTCCACGAAAGCCTCGAACTCGATGCTCTTCACATCGGGAGTCGAATCGTGCAGGGCCGTCACCCGGGCCTTGAAATAAGGCTCGGTGGTGATGTACTCCGTGATCTCGACCTTCTCCAGGCCGTTCAGGATCACCGTGAGGTTGCCGTTGGGCATTTCGAGGATCTTGATGATCCGCGCGGCCGTGCCGACCTTGTACATGTCGTCCGGCGCGGGGTCCTCGACGTCGCTTTCGCGCTGCAACACGGCGCCCAGGATGCCGCCTTCGGCATTCACGGCGCGCACGAGGTTGATGCTCTTGTCGCGGCCCACCGTGATGGGCGTGATGGCGCCGGGGAAAAGCACCGACGAACGCAGCGTGAGAATGGGTATGATTTCGGGCACTTCGACCTCCTCCACAGGCTCGTCGCCGCCGGTCACGATGGGGATCACGCGGTGATTGCCGTCGAGCAGCTCGGGGACGAGATTCACGTCGTCTACTTCGATGGTTTTGATCTTATCTTTTTTGCTCATAGGATATACAGATATATAATGGTGCAAATATAACGATTTTTTAGAAATTTTATTTTATCTTTGACAGAATGTTAATAACTTTGCATCCCTGAAAACAAAGTAAAATTCAACGCGCCATGCAAATCGCAGACAAATACGCACCGCAGCAGATCGAATCCAAATGGTACGACTACTGGATCGAACAGCATATTTTCCACTCGGAACCCGACCAGCGGGAACCCTACACGATCGTCATCCCTCCCCCCAACGTGACGGGCATGCTCCACATGGGGCACATGCTCAACAACACGTTGCAGGACGTACTGGTGCGCCGCGCCCGCATGTCGGGAAAGAACGCCTGCTGGGTGCCGGGCATGGACCACGCGTCGATCGCCACCGAAGCCAAGGTGGTGGCGATGCTGCGCGAAAAGGGCATCGAAAAGTCGTCGCTCACGCGCGAGGAGTTCCTCCGCCACGCCTGGGAATGGAAGGAGAAATACGGCGGCGTGATTCTCAAACAGCTGCGCAAGCTGGGCGCCTCGTGCGACTGGGACCGCACGTGCTTCACGATGGACGAAGCCCGCACGGAGAGCGTTCTGCGCGTCTTCTGCGACCTCTACGAGAAAGGCAAGATCTACCGCGGCGTAAGGATGGTCAACTGGGACCCCGCGGCGCAGACGGCCCTCTCGGACGAGGAGGTGGTCTTCAAGGAGTCGCACGGCAAGCTCTACTACCTGCGCTACAAGGTCGAGGGAACCGACCGGGCAATCATCGTCGCCACGACGCGCCCCGAGACCATCCTGGGCGATACGGCGCTGTGCGTCAACCCCAATGACGAGCGTTACAAGGCCCTGCCCGCCGACGCCCGCGTCGTCGTGCCGCTGGTGGGACGGTCGATCCCGGTGATCCGCGACGAATACGTCGACATCGAGTTCGGAACGGGCGCCCTGAAGGTGACTCCGGCCCACGACGTGAACGACTACATGCTGGGCGAGAAATACGGGCTGGAGACCATCGACATCTTCAACGACGACGGCACGATCAACGACAAGGTGGGCATGTACGTGGGTCAGGACCGCTTCGACGTACGCCGGCAGATCGAAAAGGACCTCGACGCGGCGGGCCTTTTGGAAAAGACCGAAGATTACACCAACAACGTGGGCTATTCGGAGCGCACGGGCGTGGCCATCGAGCCGAAACTCTCGATGCAGTGGTTCCTCTCGATGCAGGAGCTGGCCGAACCGGCGACGAAGGCCGTGATGGAGGATGCGATCCGTTTCGTGCCCGAGAAATACAAGAACACCTACCGCCACTGGATGGAGAACATCAAGGACTGGTGCATCTCGCGCCAGCTGTGGTGGGGCCAGCGCATTCCGGCGTACTATCTTCCCAAAGGTGGCTTCGTGGTGGCCCTGACGGCCGAAGAGGCGTTGGAAAAGGCCCGCGCGAAGAGCGGCGACGCCTCGTTGCAGCTGACGGACCTGCGGCAGGACGAGGACGTGCTGGACACGTGGTTCTCGTCGTGGCTGTGGCCCATCTCGGTATTCGACGGCATCCGCTTCCCGGACAACAGGGAGATCGGCTACTACTACCCCACCAACGATCTGGTGACCGGTCCCGACATCATCTTCTTCTGGGTGGCCCGCATGATCATGGCCGGCTACGAATACCGCGGCGAAAAGCCCTTCTCGAACGTCTACTTCACGGGCATCGTGCGCGACAAAATCGGCCGCAAGATGTCCAAGCAGTTGGGCAACTCGCCCGATCCGCTGGAGCTGATCGAAAAGTTCGGCGCCGACGGCGTGCGCATGGCCATGCTCATTTCGTCGTCGGCCGGCAACGACGTGATGTTCGACGAGGCGCTGTGCGAGCAGGGCCGCAACTTCGGCAACAAAATCTGGAACGCCTACCGCCTCCTGAACGGCTGGGCGGTGGACGCCGCGGCGGCGCAAAGCGAGAACAACCGTCTGGCCGTGGCATGGTTCGGGCAGGCGTTGGGCCGCTCGCTGCGCCAGATCGCCGAGGATTTCAAGTCATACCGCATCTCGGAGGCCTTCAAGGAGGCTTACCGCCTCTTCTGGGACGATTTCAGCGGCTTGTACCTCGAGATGGCGAAGCCCGCCTACGGACAGCCCATCGACGCCCCGACGATGGAGGCGACGAAGGGCTATTTCGACGCCCTGATGCGCGTGCTGCACCCCTTCATGCCGTTCGTCACGGAAGAGATCTGGCAGGACCTCGCGCCCCGCGCCGAAGGCGCTTCGATCTGCGTGGCGCAGATGCCCGAGCCTGCGGCCGAAGACGCCGCGATGCTGGCGCGCTTCGAACTGGCGAAGGAGATCATCACCTCGGTGCGCAACATCCGCAACCAGAAGAGCCTGCCGCAGAAAGAGGCGCTGACGCTCCGGGTCATCGCCGATGAGAACTATCCCGCGGAGTTCGCCCCCGTCGTGATGAAGATGGCCAACCTCACGGCCATCGAGACCGTGGCGGAGAAGGACCCGGCGGCCGCGGCTTTCATCGTCAAGACAACGCAGTACTTCGTGCCGATGGCCGGAAAGATCGACGCCGAGGCCGAGCGCAAAAAGCTCGCGGACGATCTGGCCTACTACGAGGGATTCCTCGCCTCGGTGATGAAGAAGCTCTCGAACGAGCGGTTCGTCGCCTCGGCGCCCGAGAAGGTGGTGGCCAACGAGCGCGCCAAGCAGGCCGACGCCGAAGCCAAGATCACGGCGATCCGCGAACAGCTGGCGGCGCTCGAATCCGGCAAATAAGCATTAAAACAGCTATCATGGCCCTACGATACAAACTTTTCCTGTCATGCTGCGCCCTGACCATGACGGCAGCCTGTGCCTATGCCCGGGGATTCAGACTGGAGGGAAGGATCGAGGGACTGCAAGCCGGAGACACCCTCCGTTTCGAGCGTATTCTCCTGCCTTCATGGAAGTACGGCCCGGGATTCGACGTCGTAGTCCGCAAACCGGGCGCATTCCGTCATCGGGGGAAGTCGGAACACGACCAGTACTACCTGATGACCTACCGCCCGAAAGCCGGAAGAGCCGCAGCCGGGGATCGCGGAGGCAAACCCGTCATCGTCAGGCCCGGCGATAGGATCGGCATGACCGGCTCGACGGATGCGATCTATTATTGCCGTCTCGGCGGAGGAATTTACGACGAGCCCATGCTGTCGAGCCTGCTGGCGGTCGATGATTCGCTCGGCCGGGTCCGGGGGCGTTATCTGGAAAATGCACGGGAAGCGTCGGAGCGGAACGATACGGCAGCCAGCCGGGAATGGGGCGGAAAATTCAACCGATTTTACAACGGCAATCCCGGCGTAGAACGGAAGGATATGCTGCGAAAAGCCTACGAAGCGGCCAATCCGCACGGAAGCCTGTACCTGTTGATCGACAGGATACCCAAGTTGTCGTACACCCCGGCCAAGGAGGCGCGCAGGTTTTACAAGACATTGTCCGAAGGGTTGAAAACGAGCTATTTCGGCCGGATGTACGCAGACTGCATGGCAAGAATGGAACAACTCGCCGAAGGAAAACCGGCGCCGGATTTCACACTGGCAACGACCGAAGACCGTACTGTCGCCAAGGCTGATTTCAAAGGCCGATACCTGCTGCTCTACCATTGGGGATTGTGTCCCGGCTCGATCCATATCGACCGGCAGGTGAGCGATCTGTTCGAAAAGTACAAGGACAAAGGGTTGCAGGTGGTGGGACTGACCGAATCCATCGCCGATATCCGGAGCGTATACGAAAGTCTGCCCGCAGGCAAAAAAACGCCGTCGCCGGGTGTGGACGACATGCGCCCCGTGCTGGCCGGCATGCTGGAACACGGATGGATCGAAGCGGAACTGGAAACCGGTCATCCGGAAAACCGGCAGATCATGGAAACGTATGCCATCGAAGGCTGGCCGTTCTTCGTTCTGATCGGTCCGGACGGCACCATACTGGCACGCAATTACACGAATGCCTTTTACCAGGCGAAAAAGATTCTGGACAAGGAACTGGGCGGAACGGCCGCCGAATGAACCGCGAAACGGCCGGCGGCGGGACGGCAGGCGCAAGCCCCGGAAAACCGGACCGGAACATCCCGTCATAAACTCTATGTTTGATCTCTAATCTACGCATATTTTGTCTCCGATCACCATCTACACCGACGGCTCGGCCCTCGGAAACCCCGGGCCGGGCGGCTACGGCGCAGTGCTTCTCTCGGGACACCACCGCAAGGAGCTGTCGCAGGGATTCCGCCTCACGACCAACAACCGCATGGAGCTGATGGCCGTGTGCGTGGCGCTCGAAACGCTCAAGTTCGAGGGTTCGGACGTGGTCATCTACTCCGATTCGAAATACGTCGTCGACGCCGTCTCGAAAGGCTGGGTCTTCGGCTGGGTCCGCAAGGGATTCGCGGGCAAGAAAAACCCCGATCTCTGGATGCGTTTCCTGCGCATGTACAACCGCCACAACGTCCGTTTCGTCTGGGTCAAGGGCCACGCCGAAACAGTCGAGAACAACCGCTGCGACTATTTGGCCGTGGCGGCGGCCAACGACAAGGCGCACTGGCTCGAAGACACGGGCTACGATCCCGCAGAGCGGTAAAACGGAAGGCCGCCGCACCGTTTTTTCGGCACAAAGTCCACCATAATCCATCGAATTATCGTACATTTTTCGCTTTTCGGGTTATTATTCCTATCTTTACGCCGCTAATTGCGTAACCAACAAACATACGCTCCGAATGTTCAAAACATACATGCGGCTGTTGGGTTTTGCCCGGCCGATCAAGAAATACGCGATCCCCTACTTCTTCTACTCGCTTTTCTACGCGTTGTTCAACTCGCTGACGTTCATGCTGATCATCCCGATCCTGAACACCATGTTCGACGCGAACTACTCCTTCGAATACGTCGAAAAGCTGCCTCCCCTGGAACTCAATCAGGACTACCTCGCAACACTTTTCAACTTCGCCTATTCGCACATCTTCGAACAATACGACCGCCAGAACGTACTGATGCTGCTGGCCGTGGTGGCCATCTGCATCAGCCTGATGAGCAACCTGTTCCGCTACCTCGGCGCATGGACCATGGAGAACATGCGCACACGGACCCTGCAACGCATGCGCAACGAAATGTTCTCGCGCGTGATGGACATGAACGTGGGCTATTTCTCGGACCAGCGCAAGGGCGACATCATTTCGAAAATCACCTCCGACGTGGGCGTGGTGCAGTTCTGCATCACCAACACCCTCCAGGTGTCGTTCCGCGAACCGTTTCTGATCATCGGCTACATCGTAATGATGGTGGCCATTTCGTGGGAGCTGGCCATCTTCTCGGTGCTGTTCCTCCCGGTGGTGGCCCTGCTGATCGGCAGCATCGTGAAGAAACTCCGCCACCCGGCCCGCACCAACCAGCAGCGCATGGGCGAGATGGTCTCGACGCTCGACGAGTCGCTCTCGGGCATCAAGGTCATCAAGAGCTATAACGCCACGGAATACATCAAGCAGAAATACTACGCCATCAGCGCCGACCTGGCGCGCCTGACCCTCTCGATGGCCCGCCGGCAGCAGCTGGCCTCGCCGATGAGCGAGTTCCTCGGCATCACGGCCGTGGGCGTGATCCTCGTCTTCGGCGGTTCGCTCGTGGCCAAAGGCGTGCTCGACCCCGGCGGATTCATCGCCTTCATCGCCATCTTCTCGCAGATCACGCGCCCCGTGCGCACCTTCATCGACCAGTTCGCCAACATCAACCAGGGAATCGCCGCCGGAGAGCGCATCTTCTCGATCATCGACACGAAACCCGAAATACAGGACAAACCCGGCGCCCGGGAACTCACGGGGCTGAAAGAGAAAATCGAATTCCGCGACGTGCACTTCACCTACGACGGGGAGCGCGAAGTGATCGACGGCATTTCGTTCGAGATACGCCGCGGGCAGACCGTGGCTCTGGTCGGTCCCTCGGGAGGCGGCAAGTCGACATTGAGCGAGCTGCTGCCCCGCTTCTACGACCCCTCGGCGGGCGAAATACTCATCGACGGCATTTCGCTGCGCGACTACACGCAGGAGAGCGTGCGCGCCCATATGAGCGTCGTGGCGCAGGACACCGTGCTTTTCAACGACACCATCGAAAACAACATCAGCATGGGCAAGCGCGGCGCCACGCACGAAGAGGTGGTCGAGGCGGCGAAGGTCGCCAACGCCGACTGCTTCATCCGCGAATGCACCGACGGTTACGGGACCAACATCGGCGACCGGGGCGTGAAACTCTCCGGCGGCCAGCGCCAGCGGCTCTCGATCGCCCGCGCAGTGCTCAAGAACCCCGACATCCTGATCCTCGACGAGGCCACCTCGGCACTCGACACCGAGAGCGAAAAACTCGTGCAGGACGCCCTCAACAACCTGCTCAAAGGCCGTACGTCGGTGGTCATCGCCCACCGCCTGTCGACCATCCACAACGCCGACCTGATCGTTGTCGTCGACCACGGCCGCATCGCCGAACAGGGCACGCACAACGAGCTGATGGAACGCAACGGCATCTACGCCAAGCTGATCGAAATGCAATCCTTCGACTAAAATGACCGAGCGGGAAAAGATGCTCGCCGGCGGGTGGTTCGACCCCCGGGATGCGGAACTCACCGCCATCCGGGACAACGCCACGCGCCTGATGCACCGCCTCAACGTCGAACTCTGCGGCCACGACGACGCCTACCGCGCCGCACTGCGCGAGCTGTGCCCCGGCTGCGAAGGATTCATCCGCGAACCGTTCCGCTGCGATTACGGACTCAACATCTCAATCGGCGAAGGGTCGTTCGTCAATTTCGACTGCGTGTTCCTCGACCTGGCGCCGATCCGCATCGGCCGCCACACGCTCATAGGGCCCAAAGTGCAGCTGCTCACCGCCCTGCATCCGTTCGACGCGGCACAGCGCCGCACTGGACTCGAAGCGGGCCGTCCGATCACCGTCGGCGACGACTGCTGGTTGGGCGGAGGGGTGATCGTCTGCCCGGGCGTCGCCATCGGCGACCGTTCGGTCATCGGCGCCGGAGCCGTCGTGACGCGCGACATCCCGGCCGACTCGGTGGCCGTGGGAAACCCGGCGCGCGTGATCCGCACGCTGACGCGGCAGGACGAAACCGAATAGCGCCGCCGCGCAAAAAATCATCCGGACAAAATTCGTTTTCTCCCGAAATTTTCTATTTTTGCAGAAACATCGAAAAAAGGGTATTTCTGCCATGCACTCCGAACAAGCCGCCCCCGACCTGCTGCAAAAATCACTCGACGCCTCCGGCGTCGGATGGTGGCAGCTCGACTTCGGACAGCGCGAAATGACCTGTTCGCGGCTGGCGGCGGACCTTTTCGGCGCAGATCGCACCCGCATTTCGTTCGAGGAGGTCTACCTGCTGCCCGGCGAGGAGCACCGGGCGCGCATTTACACCCGCTGCGCCGCCCTCAAGGTCTCCGACTCGCTCGACGAAACGTTCGTCACGGCCAACGGCGACAGATGCCTGCAAGTCAGAGCCGTGGCTGCCGCCAACGATCCGCTGACGGGCGTCCGCTCGGTTTTCGGAACCGTCCGCCGCGTTACGGAAGGCACTCCCGAAAATGCCGAACTGGCCTCCATCAATCAGAGTTACAAGGCGACGCAACGCAATTACAGCCACCTCGCACAACTGATCGAACACCTGCCGATCGGCTACCTGCGCGTCAACATCCTGCGCGACAAATCGGGCGAAGCGGTCGACTACCTGCTTTCGTACATCAACCAGCAGGCCGGCAGGATACTGGGCATCCACACGCAGGGCCATGCCGGAAAGACGGCCCGCGAGGTGGGAATAGATCCCCTGAAACACATTCCCACATTCGAGCACATCCCCTCCTGCTCCTTCTGGGAGCAGACCGGGAAAAGCCCGGACGGCAAACGCACCTGCCGCTTCCTGATCTACAACACGCCGGGCGACGACGAACTGGTCATCCTGCTCGAAGACATCACCGACGCCACGCGCAGCCGCGAACAGCTGGACGATTTCGAGCATCTCTTCAACCTGGTTTCGGACTTCGCGCACGTGGGCTGCGTCAGCTACAACCCCCTTACGGGAGAGGGTTACACCAAGGGTCCCTGGGCCAAAAATTACGGCGAAGCGGAAAACACGCCCGCCTCACAGATTCTCGGCCACTGGCGGCAGGTCCATCCCGACGACCGGCAACACCTTGAGGAGGAGTTCGAACGCCTCAAAACCGGAGAAATCCGGACTTTCGTCAACGAAGTGCGCATCGTGAGCGATCAGGAGCCGATGCGCTGGATCAAAATCCACCTGCTCTGCCGCGACTACCGTCCGGAGGAGGGCGTGATCGACCTGGCGTGCGTCAACTACGACATCAGCGAACTCAAACGCACCGAGGAGGAGGAGCTGCGCGAAGCGAAGAAGCGCGCCGAGGAGTCCAACAAACTCAAGTCGGCGTTCCTGGCCAACATGAGCCACGAAATCCGCACCCCGCTGAACGCCATCGTCGGATTCTCGGAGCTGCTGGCAGACGAAAGCAGGCACGAAACCCGCCGGGAGTACACCGACATCATCCTGCGCAACAACACCCTGCTGCTGCAAATCATCTCCGACGTGCTGGATCTGGCGCGCATCGAGTCGGGACGCACGGACATCGAGCGCACGCAGTTCGACGCCCGGGACTTATGCCGGGAGGTCGCCGACTCGCTCCGCCTCCAGCGCCGGCCGGGCGTGGAACTGCGCGTCGAGGAAGGGCTGCCGGAATTCCCCGTCACGGAGTACAGGAAGGGGCTTGCCCAGGTGCTGAACAACTTTACGCGCAATGCACTGAAATTTACCGAAAAAGGATCGGTAACGATCGGATTCCGCCGGATTCCCGGCCACATCCGTTTCTACGTCCGCGACACGGGCATCGGCATCGCGCCCGAAGACCGGGAACGCATCTTCGAACGTTTCGTCAAACTCGACACCTTCACCCAGGGGACCGGGCTCGGGCTGTCGATCTGCAAGTCGATCGCTGAACAGCTGGGCGGCTCGGTCGGCGTCGACTCCGTGGCGGGCGAAGGCTCCTGTTTCCGGATCGACATTCCCGCGGGGGAGTAATCCCCAAAACCCGCGTCCGTCCCGGGCGCAGAACCGGACGGGAAACGACCGGGACGGTCATCGCCCCGAAGCCGGACGCGGACAGCCCCGACGAAGGGAAGGCCCCCGCAGACCCCGCTTCCCGGAACGGAGATCCATAAATCGAACGCTTCAGACCCGTTTTTCAAATCTTTTTTATATCTTTGCCAATTGTCAGAAAATTAGCGAAGAAATTTCTACCGATATGAAGTTCAAGGAGTATAAAGGCCTCGACCTGGCAGGCATAGCCGCCGACGTGCTCGGCGAATGGGACGCACGCGACACGTTCCACAAAAGCATCACGACCCGCGAGGGCCATCCCACGTTCGTATTCTACGAAGGTCCCCCCTCGGCAAACGGCATGCCCGGCATCCACCACGTCATGGCCCGCACGATCAAGGACGTATTCTGCCGCTACAAGACGCAGCAGGGCTACCTCGTGCACCGCAAGGCCGGATGGGACACTCACGGACTGCCCGTGGAACTGGGCGTCGAGAAGAAGCTCGGCATCACCAAGGAAGACATCGGCAAGAAGATCTCCATCGAGGAGTACAACCGCACGTGCCGCGAGGCGGTGATGGAGTTCACGGGCAAGTGGGAGGACCTCACGCGCAAGATGGGCTACTGGGTCAACATGGACGACCCGTACATCACCTACGACAACAAATACATCGAGACGCTGTGGTGGCTCCTGAAGCAGCTCTTCGACAAGGGGCTGCTCTACAAGGGCTACACCATCCAGCCCTACTCGCCCGCCGCCGGAACGGGTCTCTCGACCCACGAACTGAACCAGCCCGGCTGCTACCGCGACGTGAAGGACACGACCTGCACGTCGCAGTTCCGCGTGATCCGCGACGCGAAGAGCGAGAAACTCTTCGAAGGGGTCGAAGGTGAACTCTATTTCCTGGCCTGGACCACCACGCCGTGGACGCTGCCTTCGAACACGGCGCTGGCCGTAGGCCCTGCGATCGAATACGTGAAGGTCAAGTGCCGCAACCCCTACACCGACCGGCCGCAGACGGTCATCCTGGCCAAAGAGCTACTGGGTTCCTACTTCACCAAGAAGATGGAAGGCACATACGAGATCATGGAGGGGAGCTGGAAAGGTCCCGAGCTGGAAGGCATCCGCTACGAGCAGCTGATCCCGTGGGTGAAGCCGGAAGGCGACGCCTTCCGCGTGATCGTCGGCGACTACGTGACCACCTCGGACGGTACGGGCATCGTGCACATCGCCCCGACGTTCGGCGCCGACGACGACCGCGTGGCCAAGGCCGCCGGCATCCCGCCGCTCTTCATGGTCGACCGCGCGGGCAAGAACCAGCCGATGGTCGACAGGCAGGGCAAATTCTTTTTGATCGAAGAGCTCGACCCGGAGTTCGTGAAGACGCACGTCGACGCCGCGAAATACGGGGAGTATGCGGGCCGCTACGTGAAGAACGCCTACGACGAGCGGCTGAGCGAGACCGACCCGACGCTGGACATCGACATCGCGGTGATGCTGAAAGCCGAAAACAAGGCCTTCAAGATCGAGAAGCACACCCACTCCTACCCCCACTGCTGGCGCACGGACAAACCCGTGCTCTACTACCCGCTCGACTCGTGGTTCATCCGCACCACGGCGCTGCGCGAGCGGATGATCGAACTGAACAAAACGATCCGCTGGAAACCCGAATCGACCGGAACGGGCCGCTTCGGCAAGTGGCTCGAAGGACTGGTGGACTGGAACCTCTCGCGTTCGCGCTTCTGGGGAACCCCGCTGCCCGTATGGGCCACGGAGGACTACTCCGAGGTGAAGTGCATCGGTTCGGTCGAAGAACTGATGGCCGAAATAGAGCGTTCGATAGCGGCGGGCGTCATGCAGGAAAACCCGTACAGGAATTTCAGGGTCGGCGACATGTCGAAGGAGAACTACTCGACCGAGAACATCGACCTGCACCGCCCCTATGTCGATTCGATCGTGCTGGTCTCGTCGAAGGGCGAGCCGATGAGGCGCGAATCGGACCTGATCGACGTGTGGTTCGACTCGGGCGCCATGCCCTATGCGCAGGTGCACTACCCGTTCGAGAACAAGGAGGGCTTCGGCCAGGTCTACCCCGCCGACTTCATCGCCGAGGGCGTCGACCAGACGCGCGGCTGGTTCTTCACGCTGCACGCCATCGCCTCGATGCTTTTCGACTCGATGGCTTTCAAGAATATCATTTCGAACGGTCTGGTGCTGGACAAGAACGGCAACAAGATGTCGAAACGCCTGGGCAACGCCGTCGATCCGTTCGAGGTGCTCGACACCTACGGAGCCGACGCGACGCGCTGGTACATGATCTCCAACTCGCAGCCGTGGGACAACCTCAAGTTCGACAGGGACGGCGTCGACGAAGTGCGCCGCAAATTCTTCGGAACGCTCTACAACACCTACTCGTTCTTCGCCCTCTACGCCAACGTGGACGGCTTCACGGGCCGTGAAGAGGAGGTTCCGATGGAGAAGCGTCCCGAAATCGACCGCTGGATCATCTCGCTCCTGAATACGCTGGTGAAGAACGTTACCGAATCACTCGAAGACTACGACCCGACTCCGGCGGCCCGCGCCATTCAGGAGTTCGTGGGCGAGAACCTCTCGAACTGGTACGTGCGCCTCAACCGCAAGCGGTTCTGGGGAGGCGGCATGTCGGAAGACAAACTGGCGGCCTATCAGACGCTGTACACCTGTCTTGAGACCGTCACGATGCTCGCAGCGCCGTTCGCACCGTTCATCTCCGACCGCATCTTCACGGACCTCAACGCCGTGAGCGGCCGCCACAAGGACGAATCGGTGCATCTCGCGGCGTTCCCGACGGCCGACGAACGGCTGATCGACGCCCGCCTCGAAGAGATGATGTCGCTGGCGCAGAAGGTCTCGTCGATGGTGCTGGCCCTGCGCCGCAAAGTGTCGATCAAGGTGCGCCAGCCGCTGACCAAAATCCTGATCCCGGTGCTCGACCCCGCGACGGCGGAGCATATTTCGGCCGTGAAGAACCTCATTATGAACGAGGTCAACGTGAAGGAGATCGAGCTGATCGAAAAGACCACGGGGCTGATTACCAAACGCATCAAGCCCAACTTCAAGACCCTCGGGCCGCGTTACGGCAAGTGGATGAAGCAGATCGCCGCCCTCGTCGCGGAGTTCTCGCAGGAACGTATCGCCGAGGTGGAGGCCGCGCCGGAAACGGTGCTCGACCTCGGAGCGGAGCGGATCACCGTGACGCCCGCCGACTTCGAGATCACCTCGGAAGACATGCCCGGATGGCTCGTCGCCTCGGAGGGAAAACTCACCGTGGCGCTCGACATTACCGTCACCGAGGAGCTGAAAGCCGAAGGTGTGGCACGCGAGTTGATAAACCGCATCCAGAATATCCGCAAGGACTCCGGATTCGAGGTCACGGACAAGATCCGCGCAGAGATCGAACAGAAGCCCCTGGTGGCCGACGCAATCGCCCGATTCGCCGGTTACATCGCTTCGCAGACCCTCGCCGTGGAGGTCCGTCCGGCAGCGGAACCGGCAGGCGAAACAGTCGTCGAAACCGACGTGGACGACGAACCGCTGCGCATCGCCGTGACGCGGATATAGCCCCTTGATATATTCCGGTAAAATTTGGTAATATCGGAATTATTGCTTAATTTTACAGTAAACCTTAAAAGAGAGGAGATTATTATGGCAGACGAAAGAACCAGATACAGCGACGCCGAACTCGAAGAGTTCCGGCAGCTTATCCTGAAAAAGCTTGAGAACGCGCGTGCGGACTACGAGCTGCTGCGCGCCACGATCACCCATACCGCCGACAACGATACGGAAGACACATCGCCGACGTTCAAGGTGCTGGAGGAGGGCGCCGCAACTCTTTCCAAAGAGGAAAGCGGTCGTTTGGCTGCCCATCAGATGAAATTTATCCGCAACCTCGAAATGGCGCTCGTACGCATCGAGAACAAGACGTACGGCATCTGCAAAACGACCGGAAAGCTCATTCCCAAGGAGCGGCTGATGAAAGTGCCCCACGCCACGGAATGCATCGAGGCCAAAGAGGGCCGCAGATAAGGCGGGGAAGGGATGACCCCATTCCACGCTGAACGGAAAATGGAAAAAGACGACCTTCGGGCCGTCTTTTTCGTCTTCTCCGGGGGAGGATGTCGCGGCAAAGAAAAGAGAGGGATGGAAAACACGGATTATAAGCTATGCGGGGAGCTGCACCCGCCGCCGAGACGGAATAATCGGGATTTGGGTATCGAATCCTCAATTTAGGCCCCTGTGTCGCACTTTTTGCCGAAAAAATCCGTTATCTTTGACACAATGTTCGCCCGGTTCTGCATATTTTCCCTGATCCTGATTGGGGCGGCAACGGTCCTCTCGGTCCGTGCCGCAGGACCCGGCACGCACGCCCCCGACCGGTTCACGCCCGACAGCGCCCGCGTGGCGAATCCCGACGCATCGGCGCGCAACCAGCGCCTCTACGACAGCATCCAGTCGAAAACCAGCCGGCGCGCCGTGCCGCGCATGCTTTACCGGATGCTCTTCGTAAAACCCGTGCTCGACACCACGATGAGCGGCCGCGTCACCGACGAGAGCCGCCTGCTGGAACCCTACGCCGGGAAAACCATCGGCGACATCACCATCGAACGCCAGCAGGTTTTCGACCCCGGCGGCAACCGGCTCGAACGCATGGCCAACAAAACCCACATGCTCACCCGCGACCGCGTCGTCCGGCGCGACCTGCTGTTCCGCTCGGGCGACAAGCTCGACCCACAGCTCATCGTGCGCAACAAGCAGCTGATCCGCTCGCGCGACTAC
This sequence comes from Alistipes shahii WAL 8301, assembly GCF_025145845.1. Lineage (NCBI taxonomy): Bacteria > Pseudomonadati > Bacteroidota > Bacteroidia > Bacteroidales > Rikenellaceae > Alistipes > Alistipes shahii. Next base: position 739,626 of record NZ_CP102253.1, read on the forward strand.
ATCTCGGACATCGACGTCACGGTGCTCCCCGACGCGGTGGACTCGACACGCGTGAACCTCCTGATCACCACGCGCGACAGCTGGACCATCTCCGTCGACGGAGGATGGCATTCCGAGGGCCGGACGATGGTGGGGCTTTCCGACGCCAACATCTTCGGATCGGGCAACAAACTCAAATTTATGACCAACTTCAGCCGCAAGGACTTCTCCTACGGCGGCAACATGGTCGAATACGAAATCCCCAACCTGCTCGGGACCTTCTACACCGCCGAGATCGGCGGAGGGCGCGACTTCTACAACTCGACGCTCAACATGGGGCTGCGCAAAGAGTTCCTCAAACCCACGGACTACGAGATAGGCCTTACATACAGCGACATCAAAGCCAAGCGCTACATGATCGAACAGGACACGTCGCTGCTGGTGAAGGAGCGCAACCTCGACGTCTGGGGCGGCTACTCGCACTACCTGCGCGGGATCAAATCGAGCGTTTATCTCTCGGGACGCTACAACTACCGGCGCGTGAGCCGCAGGCCCCTCGTAGCCCCGGACTACAACCCCGCGCTGCACGACCAGGACGCCCTGCTGGTCGGCGGGGGTCTCTACCGCGAAAAATTCTACACGGCCAACATGATCTACGGATTCGGTACGCGCGAGTACCTCGCGACGGGCTACAAGGCCGAAGTGACGACGGGCTATTCGTGGGGCGAATTCAACGACGCCCTCTACCTCGGCGCGAGCTACGAAACGGGTGGATTCCGCAGACTGGGCTACATCATGGGCGGCTTCACGCTCGGAAGCTACATAGACCTCGAAAACGGCATGTGGCAGCGCAGCGCCGTAGATGTCGACCTGCGGTGGTTCTCCAACCTTTTCCTGTTCAAGCGCAGCCGCATCCGCCAGTTCCTCGCCTTCAACTACACGCAGGGCTGGAACCGTGCGACGGGCAGCGACGAGAGCATCCGCTTCACGCGCACCGACGGCCTGCAAGCCCTCAAGGAGTACATCATCGGAACCAACCGCATGATCCTCAACACCGAGACGGTGGTATTCACCCCCTACCAGCCGCTGGGATTCCGCATCGCCGTCTTCGGGTTCGCCGACTTCGGGCTGATCGGCTATTCGCCCAATATCTTCAAAAACGACTTCTTCACCTCGTTCGGACTGGGCGTGCGGCTGCGAAACGAACGGCTGGTGTTCAACACGATCCAGATCCGGCTGGGCGTGGCCTTCGGCAAACGCGGGCTGGTCGAGAGCGAATATTTCCGCCTTTCGAACCCGACACGCATGGAGCAGTACCGCTACCGGCCGACGCGGCCCGAGATCGTCGAATTCAAATAGGCACGCACAAAAAAGGCGGAGGATTCCCGTGGAATCCCCCGCCTTCGTGAACTTTTTATCTGCTTATGGTTTTTCCTTTAAGCCTTTACCTGCGGGCGCGGATCTCGACCACGCCGTTGCGCCCCTTCTCGCCGTAACGCTTCACGGCCTCGTCGCCCTTGTAGACCTCCATGCGCTTGATCTTCCCGGATTCCAGCCGTTCAACATCCTCTTTCGAGGCCTCCCTGCCGTTGATACGGATCAGCATGCCGTCGGGAAATCCGCCTTTCAGCGTAACCTGTCCCTTATAAACCGACACCGAACTTTCCGGAGTGCCCTGAATGGTCACCTTATCGGCATGCCCGGCGTCCGCCGAAAGTTTAAGCGACGTTCCCACCGCTTTCTGCGCTTCGGAAAGCTGTGCCGAAGTCTCCTTGCGGGCTGCTTCAAGCTCCTTTTGGGCCTTGTCGAGCGCTTTCTGCGCCTGTTTCCAGGCGTCCGAATCCATATACTTGCGGGCGTATTTCATCCCTTCGCGGGCCGCTTCGATCCCGGCTCTACCGGCTTCGATACCCTCCCGGGCCGACTTCGCGGCAGCCCTTTGCGCGGCAGCCGCCTGTTTGGTCGTAATCGTTATCACGCCCTCATACCCCTTGTCGGCAAACTCCCCGGGGAGATTCGTGCCTTTGATCACCAACATGCTTTCAATCTGATCCGGGTCGAGCGATTCGATTTCAGACACTTGTACGCCGTCGACGATAAATACAGGATTCGACTCAACCGACGAGCCGTTCTCGACCTTGAACCGATACGATTTCGCGATTCCGGCCGTATTCACCACAACCGTTCCGTCTTTCGGCCTCGTACCGTGACCGATCCCCCGCACGGTTGTCGACTCGTTCGTCCCGGCGCTGTCCGCCCGGGTGACCGTCACGACTTTGCCTTTCAGTCCCGGGACCTGCGCCCCATCGCCCGGTTCTCCAGTCTTTTTGAGCGTTACAAGAATCACGCCGTCGGCAGCCTTTTCGCCGTACACAGCCATCGAAACGGAATCCTTGAGCACGGTGATCGACTCGATCCGGTCGGCAGCGAGGCTGTCCATCGACTTCACCTCCCTGCCATCGACCAGAATCAGCGGTTGTTGCCCATCGGAAAAAGATTTCGACCCCCGAATGTAAATCGTACTGGTTTCTTTTTTACCTTTGTCTTCCGGAAAGACATAAGCGGTTTCGGCGAAAGCCCCGAGGGCCACGCCCATAAGCGGCAGCAACAGGAGCGCTTTGGCTCCGGCCCACCGCGACGATTTTTTACGCAACATCATGGTAATACGGTTTTTAAGTTTACTGTGATTAAAGCTGTTGGCAATCGAGTACCACCTCCCGCCGGCAGCTTTCTTTATTAACAACATCTGGTAACTCCGGGCGTCGACGCCGCTGTCGAGCACCGCCTCGTCGGCTTCGTATTCGTGGATGGCCCGCAGTTCGCGGCGCAGCAGCCACATCGCGGGGTTGAACCATTGCAGGCAGCCCGCAACGTCGGTCACGATCAAATCGAGCGAATGACGCAGCCGCAGGTGCGCCCGTTCGTGAAGCAGAATCGCCCCGCCGTTTTCCGCCAGGTCCCTCTCGGACATCACGATATAGCGTCCCCAGCTGAAAGGCGTCACGGGCCGTTCCGTGCGCACCAGCACAGCCCCGTCCTCCAGCCGTTCGCGACGTCCGCCGCGGATCAGACGCAGGACTCCGATGAGCGAACAAAGCGTCCACAGCAGCGTGGCGGCCGCCCCGAGCAGGAATGCCGCCCCGGCGAGCATCTCCCACGGAAAAGGTTCGGAAAGCGGTTCGGCGAAGGCCGTCGCAACAGCCTCCCCGTCCGGAATTTCCGGCAGGACGGGGATTTCGCGGTAAACCGTGATCACGCACAGCGGCAGCACGAACGAGAGGAACATCGCCCCCAGAACCACGATCCGGTTGAAGCGGTGGAAGGTCTCACGGCTCAACAGCAATTTGAAAAAGAGGTAGAAGACAGCCAGGCAGACGCCGACTTTCAGGCTGTAAATCATCAGGTCGTACATGGCGCTACCGGTTTTGATTTTCGATGCGGTCGATCAGGCTGCGCAGTTCGCCGAGCGAGATCTTCTCCTCCTCGACCAGCGCCGAGACCGCCCCGAGGTAGGAATTCTCGAAATAGCGGCTGATCACGCTGCCGAGCGTCGAGCGCGAAAACTCCTCCTCGCTCACCACCGGATAGTATTGGTAGGTGCTGCCGAAGGAGTTGTGGGCGACATAGCCTTTGGCTTCGAGCGCGCGGACCATCGTCGAAAGGGTGTTGAAATGGGGTTTGGGATCGGGCGAAAGGGCCACCAGTTCGCGTACGAACAGCGGACCGTGCTCCCAGAAGCAGCGCATCAGCTCCTCTTCCCTGCGTGTCAGTTTTTCAGGATTCTCTTTCATATTTCACTCAAACAAGCGTTATCAGGTATCGTTTTCAGTTGAAACGGAGGCATTCCAGCATACGGCGGCGCAGCAAAACGCCCGGTCCGGTCCCGATGCGGCGAACAGCGCCCTCGCGGCCGACGATCCCGCCGGATTCGTCCCACGACTTTCCGGACACGCCCGGCCGGAAATGCTCCCTCCGGAACAGCCGCCCATCGCTTCATCGGTCCTTTTTCATGCACCCGGGAGCAAAGGTAACTAAAAAAAATTCACATGCAACTATTTTACATAGTTTTTAAACTAAAAAATTTAGTTATGGCTTTTTTCCGGAATTTGAAGATTAATCCGTATCTTTGAATTATGGTACTTATAGCCGACAGCGGATCGACCAAATGCACGTGGATCGCCAGCGACGGCGCACGGACGACAAACGTGCGCACGCGGGGGATCAACGCCGTGCAGCACTCGGCCGAACAGATACGCGAAGCCCTCGCGGAACTGCCGCCATGCGACGGCGTGACGAGCGTGAGATTCTACGGCGCGGGGTGCGGCGAGACCTTCCCGGAGGCGAGCGAGAAGCTGCGCCGGGAGTTGGAAGCGCACTTCGGAACGACGGACATTACGGTCGAATCGGACCTGCTGGGCGCGGCGCGGGCGCTCTGGGGCCGCGGGGAGGGCATCGCCTGCATCCTCGGCACGGGATCGAACTCCTGCCTGTGCCGCGACGGCGAAATCCTGAAAAACGTCCCCCCGCTGGGCTATGTGCTGGGCGACGAGGGCAGCGGGGCCGTGCTGGGGCGCAACCTGGTGAACGGCATCTTCAAGGGGCACATTCCGCTGAAAGAGGAGTTTCTCGCGGCGCACGGGTTGAATTACGAGGAGATCATCCGCCGCGTCTACCGCGAGCCTTACGCCAACCGCTTTCTGGCCTCGTTCGCACCTTTCATACGCGCGCATATCGACAGCCCGGAGATCAGGGAGCTGGTACTCCGGTCGTTCCGCGACTTTGCGTCCCGCAACCTGAGCCGTTATCCGGCGGAACTCCCCGTATCGCTGCTGGGCGGCGTGGCGGCCCACTTCGAGGCGTTGCTGCGCGAGGCGCTGGAAGCGGAGGGCCGCCGCGTGGAAACCATCGTAGAATCGCCCGCCGAAGGGCTTTTGAAATACCACTATGGAAGATAGAATCACCGAACAGGATTCGGCCTACGACGACCTGCAACGGATGTCGGTGCACGACATCCTGACGGGCATCAACCGCGAGGACGCCCGTGTGCACGAAGCCGTGCGGCGGACCATCCCCGTCATGGAGCTACTCGTCGAACGCATCGTCGAGCGCATGCAGCGCGGAGGCCGGATGTTTTACATCGGCGCCGGGACGAGCGGCCGGCTGGGGGTCACCGACGCCTCGGAGCTGCCCCCGACCTACGGCGTGCCGTTCGACCGGGTGATCGGGCTGATCGCCGGAGGCGACGGCGCTTTGCGGCGGGCCGTGGAGCACGCCGAAGACGACACCGAAGGAGCCTGGCGCGACATGGCGCCCTACCACCCCACAGCCGGCGATGTGCTGATCGGCATCGCGGCATCGGGAACGACGCCCTACGTGATCGGCGGACTGCGCGCGGCGCGGCGCCACGGACTGCTGACCGGCTCGATCACCTGCAACCCCGCGTCGCCCGTAGCTGCCGAAGCGGAGTATGCGCTCGAAGCGGTCGTAGGACCGGAGTTCGTGACCGGATCGACGCGCATGAAGGCCGGAACGGCCCAGAAATTGATGCTCAACATGTTATCGACAGCCGTGATGATCCGCCTGGGGCGTGTCGAGGGCAACCGCATGGTCAACATGCAGCTGACCAACGACAAGCTCGTGGCCCGCGGAACGCGGATGGTCGCCGAAGCGTCGGGGCTTGACGAAACCGAGGCCCGCAAACTGCTGCTGCGCTGGGGTTCGGTGAAGCGGGCATTGGAGGAGATCGGAAAATAGACAAAACGAATACACACTTCGACGTACAAATCGCTTTCGACCGCCGTCATTGCCGCCTGCGGAGCCATCTACAAGCATGGCCCCGCCCCGGCCTCCCTCCGGAAGGGAGACGACGCATGCTCCCGGCAGTTGAAACGATAAAGCATATGACCGCATAAACAGAACAATGGCTAAACTTTTTTCCGACCGCGAAATACGCGCCATTGCGGTATTCCTGCCGTTGGCCGGGCTGCTGATCATAGCCCTGATGCTCGTACGCCCGGCAGCCGACCCCGAAGCGGCCCGCCGCGCCGAGGCCGAGATGGAGGAGGCGTTGCCCGCGGACAGCGTCGTGATGTCGCATTTCGACCCCAACACGGCCTCGCTCGACGACCTGCGGCGACTCGGGCTTACGAAGCACGAAGCGGTGAGCCTGCTGAAATACCGCGCCGCGGGCAAAGTGTTCCGCATACCCGAGGACCTGACGCTCTGCTACGGCATCAGCGACTCGCTCTACCGGCGGCTCGAACCCTGGGTGCGCATCGGCCGCAAATACGCCATCGCACCCGAAAAATACCGCACGGGGCGCATTCTCCCCGAACCGCTCGCACCCGGGCCGTTCCGCATCGACACCGTGAGCGCCCGCTACCTGCGCGCCATCGGGGCCTTGTCGAAGCGTCAGGCCGAGGCGTTCATCCGCTGGCGGGATTTGAGCGGCATCTACGACATGGAGGACCTGCGCGAATGCTACGTCGTGAGCGACTCGGTGGCCGCGGCGCTGAAACCCTACGTCATCTTCCCGGAACGGAAGGCGCGGCCGATCGAACAGCCCGTGGAGCTGAACACGGCCGATTCGGCGACGCTGCGCTCGGTTGTGGGCATCGGTCCCAGGACCGTCGTGGCGATCATGCACTACCGCGAACGGCTCGGCGGATTCGTCCGCGCGGAGCAACTCGCAGAGGTTCCGGGAGTGCGGGAACGCAATTATGAAAAAATTTTGAAACAAATTTACTGCGATAGTTGCAAAATTCGGAAAATTGATATTAACTTTGCAAGTCCGAAAGTGCTGGGGAAACACCCCTACATAGCACCGCAGGCATTACGAAAATTGCTGAAAGCAAGACAGTTGAAAGGAGGTTGGAGTACCGCTGGAGAATTGGTGGAACAGAACATATTGACCCGCGAGGAGGCAGCACGGCTGGCTCCTTATCTGCAATTCGGGTCGGACAGCGGACCTGCCGACGAATAAAACGACCGTTTTTGGGGAAGATGCATCGAGGATGCGCACCCCGCAGTTTTCAGAACGAACAAACAGATTCAAAACAACAAAAAACAAAGAATATTATGATTATCATGCCGGTAAAAGAGGGCGAAAACATCGAGCGCGCCCTGAAAAAGTTCAAACGTAAATACGAGCGCACGGGCGTCCTGAAGGAGCTTCGCCGCCGCCAGTACTTCACCAAGCCTTCGATCGCGAAGCGCGAGGCGATGCAGCACGCCATTTACGTGGAACACATGTACCGCGACGACGAATAATTTCCGCAAGATATGAAACCAGAACCGGGAACACTCCGAAAGGAATGTTCCCGGTTTTTCTATGCCGTAATCAGCCCGATCAGCGCAGGAACAACAGTTCGCGATACTTCGGCAGCGGCCAGATCTGATCGTCGACGATCTCTTCCAGCTTGTCGATATGGCGGCGGATCTCGTCGAAGCAGACAGCCACGGTATCGTGGTAGGCAATGGCCTTTTCACGCGGGTCCTCGATCCGGTTGGCAACCTTGCGGGCGTCGATCATCTCGCCGGTGAGTTTCTGGATCGAGGCCGTATGGTCCTGAATCTTCTTGATAAGCAGAATGTCCGACGAGGCGTTCAGCCCTCCGATCTGATGCATCTTATAGACCTTGTCGAGCAACTGCGCCTCGTATTTCGAAGCGATCGGCACGATGTGGTTCATCGCCAGGTCGCCCAGCACGCGGCCTTCGATCTGGATTTTCTTGGTATAGGTCTCCCACTTCACCTCGGTGCGGGCTTCGAGTTCGACCTTGGTGAAAACTCCCATATCGCCGAACATCTTCAGGCTCTCCCTGTCCAGGTAGCGGTCGAAGATCAGCGGCGTCGACGTCTCGCAGTCCAGACCGCGCCGCTTCGCCTCGGCCTTCCACTCGTCCGAATAGCCGTTGCCGTCGAACCGGATGGCCTTGCAGGCCTTGATCATCTGCTTGAGCACCTCGTAAATGGCCCTCTCCTTCTTGGCCCCGGCCTCGATCTTGGCGTCCACGGCCTTCTTGAACTCGGTCAGTTCGTATGCCATCGCCGAGTTGAGCACGATCATCGCCTCGGCGCAGTTGTCCGACGAACCCACGGCGCGGAACTCGAAGCGGTTGCCCGTGAAGGCGAACGGCGAGGTGCGGTTGCGGTCGGTGTTGTCCAGCAGCAGCGTCGGGATGTGCGAAATGCCGCTCATCTTGAAGACGTTCTTGGCGTCGAAACGGATGGCGTCGTCGCCCTTCGATGCGGCCAGCTTGTCCAGCACGGCCGACACCTGCGTTCCGAGGAAGGTCGAAATGATGGCGGGAGGCGCCTCGTTGGCGCCCAGCCGGTGAGCGTTCGTCGCGCTCATAATCGACGCCTTCAGCAGGCCGTTGTGCTTGTAAACCGCCGAAATGGCGTTCACCAGGAAAGTGATGAACTGGAGGTTCTCCGAAGCGGTCTTGCCCGGACCGAGCAGGTTCACGCCCGTATCGGTTCCCAGCGACCAGTTGTTGTGCTTGCCCGATCCGTTGATCCCCTTGAAGGGTTTTTCGTGCAGCAGCACGCGGAACTGGTGACGGCGGGCGATCTTGTCCATAATGGTCATCAGCAACTGGTTGTGGTCGTTGGCCAGGTTGGCCTCCTCGTAAACCGGAGCCAGCTCGAACTGATTGGGAGCCACCTCGTTGTGGCGCGTCTTGACCGGAATTCCCAACTTCAGGCACTCGTATTCGAGGTCCTTCATAAAGGCCATCACACGCGTCGGAATCGCCCCGAAATAGTGGTCTTCCAACTGCTGGTTCTTGGCCGACTCGTGTCCCATGAGCGTACGCCCCGTGAGCATCAGGTCGGGACGCACGGCCCAAAGGCTCTCGTCCACGAGGAAATATTCCTGCTCCCAGCCCAGGTAGGAAAAGACCTTCTCGACATTCTTGTCGAAATAGCGGCACACCTCCGTGGCGGCCTTGTCGATGGCCGTCAGCGAGCGCAGCAGGGGCACTTTGTAGTCGAGCGCCTCGCCCGTGTAGGCGATGAAGACGGTAGGGATACAGAGCGTCGTGTCGACGATGAAGGCGGGCGACGTGGGGTCCCAGGCCGAGTAGCCGCGGGCCTCGAACGTATTGCGGATGCCGCCGTTGGGGAACGACGAGGCGTCGGGCTCCTGCTGCACGAGCAGCTTGCCGGAGAACTCCTCCAGCACGCCGCCCTGACCGTCCGGCTCGGCAAAGGCGTCGTGTTTCTCGGCCGTACCGCCCGTCAGGGGTTGAAACCAGTGGGTATAGTGGTCCGCACCGTGCTCCAGCGCCCACTGGCGCATACCCGCCGCGATGCTGTCGGCAACTTCGCGCGTAAGCGGCGTGCGTTTTTCCATCGTGTCGAGCAGGGCCGCATAGGTGCGCTTGTCGAGATACTTCCGCATAGCCGCACGTCCAAATACCTTCTTTCCGAAGTAGTCCGACGGGCGTCCCTCGGGAACTTTCACCTCGACGGCCGTGTGATTTATGGCCGCATCGACCATCTTGAATCTGAGTAATGATGACATATACCTGACTGATTAAGGGTTTAGTGTTCGTAGAAAAAACCGCGCGGGGAAGGACCCGATAATTGCAAACTAAAACCTAACCTGAAATTCAACCGGACAACTGCCTCCCGGCAGGACCTGCCGACCTAACTAACCCGGGGCCGCTCCCCCGCTGCGGTACATCTTTCGTTCCGGCTACAAATGTACGAATTATTCCGTTACGTTGTTTTTACAAAATCACCGTTTTTTCAAAAAACAGCCGTTTTTTTCATCATTTTCCCGAAAAAACAACCGTTTTTCGCCGCACACACCCGAAAATTTCAGTCATTTTTCGAAAAACAGCCTCATTTTTCACGAAAAATCCCCAAAATACATTTTTTCGTTTTTTTCCAAAACAAGCAGAAATAAAGACCATTTTTCAACCATTCAACCACACCGAAGACAGCATCCGCGCCGGGCCGTCCGGAAATGCGGCGGGCGGCGAAATCCGGAAAAATTCCGCTGCACTGTTATTTTCGTAACAATTTCTTGTTACAATTCGGTAATTAATTTGTAACTTTACGTGCAATTTTGAAACAGAACGAAACTACACACATACTAATCTCTAAATAGTCATGGCAAATACCAAACGTGAAAAGCTGTTCACCGAGTTCCCGCCGGTCCCGACCGAAAAGTGGGAAGAGGTGATTACAGCCGACCTGAAAGGAGCCGATTACGAGCGCAAGCTGGTGTGGCGTACGGGAGAAGGATTCAACGTCCGCCCCTACTACCGCGCCGAAAACCTCGAAGGCATCCGTTTTCTGGGCTCGCAGGCAGGCGAGTTCCCGTACGTCAGAGGTACGCGCAGCCACAATCGCTGGCGCGTGCATCAGACCGTCGAGGTAAAATGTCCCAGGGAGGCCAACGCCGAGGCGCTGAAACTCCTCAACTCGGGCGTCGATTCATTGGGCTTCTCAATCGCGAAGGAGGGCTTCACGGCCGAAGAACTCGATCAGCTGCTCGCCGGAATCTCGATCCCGGCCATCGAAATGGTCTTCTGCGGCGCGCAGACGGGCAGCATCGCCGAACTGGTGATCGCCAAGCTCGAAAAGGAAGGCACTGCCTCCGAGGCGCACGTGGCCTTCTCGATCGACCCGCTGGTCAAGGGACTGTCGCAGAAAGGCGACTTCTGCTCGCCCAACGGCGAAAAGTGCTTCGCGAAGATCGCCTCGCTGATCGAAAAGACCCGCGAGTACAAGCACATCCGTATCGTGACCGTCTCGGCCGGCATCTTCTCGAACGCCGGATCGACCATCGTCGAGGAGCTGGCGTTCGCCCTCTCGGCCGGTAACGATTACATCGCGCGCCTGACCGACGCCGGCGTGGACGCCGAGCTGGCGGCCCGCAAGCTGCGCTTCTCGTTCTCGGTCACCTCGAACTACTTCCTCGAAATCGCCAAGTTCCGCGCGGCGCGCATGCTGTGGGCCAACATCGTCAAGGGTTACAACCCCTCGAAGAACTGCGCCTGCAAAATGCACATCCACGCCCGCACGGCAGACTGGAACCAGACCGTTTACGATCCCTATGTCAATATGCTCCGCGGCACGACGGAGGCCATGTCGGCCACCATCGCCGGCGTACATTCGCTGGAGGTGACGCCGTTCGACGCCGCGTTCGAAAGCCCCACGGAGTTCTCGAAGCGCATCGCCCGCAACGTCGAACTGCTCCTGAAGCACGAATCGCACTTCGACCAGGTGGTAGACCCCGCAGGCGGCTCGTACTACGTGGAGAACCTCACGCAGTCGATCGCCGCCGAGGCCTGGAAGCTCTTCCTCGAAATCGAGGAGAAGGGCGGCTACGCCGAGGCCTACAAGGCCGGCTTCATCAAGGAGCGCGTGGAGGCTTCGGCCGCCGCCAAGGACAAGGCCATCGCAACGCGCCGCCAGACGCTGCTCGGCGCCAACCAGTTCCCCAACTTCACGGAGGTGGCCCCGAAGGAGATCACCGCCGAAGCCGTCACCCGTCCCGCTGCCGAAGGCAACGTCCTCACGCCCTACCGCGGCGCCATGGCCTTCGAGGCGATGCGCCTGCACGTGGACCGCTCGGGCAAACAGCCCAAGGCGTTCATGCTCACCTGCGGCAACCTGGCGATGGCCCGCGCCCGCGCCCAGTTCTCGTGCAACTTCTTCGCCTGCGCCGGAATCCGCGTGCAGGACAACACCTTCTTCAAGTCGATCGAGGAGGGCGTGAAGGCCGCACTCGAATCGAAAGCCGAGATCGTGGTGGTCTGCGCTTCGGACGACGATTACGCAGAGGCCGCACCGAAGGTGAAGGAGCTGCTCGCCGGCAAAGCCATTCTCGTAGTCGCAGGCGCTCCCGCATGCGCACCCGAACTGGAGGCCCAGGGCATCACGAACTTCATCTCGGTGAAGTCGAACGTCCTGGAGACTCTGAAGTTTTATCTTAAAGAAATGGGCATCTGATCATGAGAGCTAAATTTTCAGAACTGACATACGAAGCAGGCGGGCAGAAGAGCTGCTGCGCCTCGAAAGGCTGCGGACAGGTGGAGCCGTGGCTGACGGCCGAGCGCATCCCCGTCAAGGGCGCCTATACGGCCGAAGACCTCGAAGGCATGGAGCACCTGAACTACGCGGCAGGCATCGCCCCGTTCCTGCGCGGCCCCTACTCGACGATGTACGTGATGCGTCCGTGGACCATCCGCCAGTACGCCGGATTCTCGACCGCCGAGGAGTCCAACGCATTCTACCGCCGCAATCTCGCCGCCGGACAGAAAGGTCTGTCGGTGGCCTTCGACCTGGCAACGCACCGCGGTTACGACGCCGACCACCCGCGCGTGGTGGGCGACGTGGGCAAGGCCGGCGTGTCGATCTGCTCGGTGGAGGACATGAAGGTGCTCTTCAACGGCATTCCGCTCGACCGGATGTCGGTGTCGATGACCATGAACGGCGCCGTGCTGCCGATCCTGGCCTTCTACATCGTGACGGGCCTGGAGCAGGGCTGCACGCTCGACCAGCTGGCCGGTACGATCCAGAACGACATCCTCAAGGAGTTCATGGTGCGCAACACCTATATATATCCGCCCGAGTTCTCGATGCGGATCATCGCCGACATCTTCGAGTACACCTCGAAGAACATGCCCAAGTTCAACTCGATCTCGATTTCGGGTTACCACATGCAGGAGGCGGGCGCCACGAACGACATCGAGCTGGCCTACACGCTGGCCGACGGTCTGGAGTACCTGCGCGCCGGCGTCAACGCAGGCATGTCGATCGACGCCTTCGCACCGCGTCTGTCGTTCTTCTGGGCCATCGGCATGAACCACTTCATGGAAATCGCCAAGATGCGCGCCGCGCGTATGCTGTGGGCCAAGATCGTTAAACAGTTCAACCCCAAGAACCCCAAGTCGCTGGCGCTGCGCACCCACTCGCAGACCTCGGGCTGGTCGCTCACCGAGCAGGACCCGTTCAACAACGTGGCCCGCACGGCCATCGAGGCCATGGGCGCCGCGCTGGGACACACCCAGTCGCTGCACACCAACGCCTTGGACGAGGCGATCGCCCTGCCGACCGACTTCTCGGCGCGTATTGCGCGTAACACGCAGATCTACATTCAGGAGGAGACCAACATCTGCCGCGAGGTCGACCCGTGGGCAGGTTCCTACTACATCGAGACGCTGACCAACGAGATCGCCCACAAAGCCTGGGAGCGCATCGAGGAGGTCGAGAAGCTGGGCGGTATGGCCAAGGCCATCGAGACCGGCATTCCGAAGATGCGCATCGAGGAGGCGTCGGCCCGCAAGCAGGCCCGCATCGACTCCGGCGAGGAGAAGATCATCGGCATCAACGAATACCGTCTGGAGAAGGAGGCCCCGATCGACATTCTCGCCGTGGACAACACGGCCGTGCGCGAGAGCCAGATCAAGCGGCTCAAGGAGCTGCGCGCCAACCGCGACGAAGCTGCCGTGAAGAAGGCGCTGGCCGCCATCACCGAGTGCGTGAAGAGCAAGCAGGGCAACCTGCTCGAACTGGCCGTCGAGGCCGCCAAGGTCCGCGCCTCGCTGGGCGAAATCTCCGATGCCTGCGAAGTGGTCGTAGGCCGCTACAAAGCTGTTATCCGTTCCATTTCAGGTGTATACTCTTCAGAAGTGAAAAACGACAAATCCTTCGAGCGCGCCAAGGAGCTGTGCGCCGAATTCGCCAAGAAAGAGGGCCGTCAGCCGCGCGTGATGATCGCCAAGCTCGGCCAGGACGGACACGACCGCGGCGCCAAGGTGGTCGCTACGGGTTATGCCGACATCGGCTTCGACGTCGACATGGGTCCGCTGTTCCAGACTCCGGAGGAGGCCGCCAAGCAGGCCGTCGAAAACGACGTGCACGTAGTCGGCGTATCGTCGCTGGCCGCCGGCCACCTGACGCTCGTGCCGCAGATCATCGCCGAGTTGAAGAAGCTGGGCCGCGAGGACATCATCGTCATCGTCGGCGGCGTGATCCCCGCGCAGGACTACGATGAACTCTACCGCGACGGCGCCGCCGCCATCTTCGGCCCCGGTACGCCGATCGCCACGGCAGCCATCAAGATCCTCGAAATCCTGCTCGCCGAGTAAATTCCCGGCTCCGACAAGAGAAACGCCGCGGTCGCAAGACCGGGGCGTTTTTTGTTCCGGAGCACTTCGGGAGGGACTTTTTTCACCCGCCAAAGACCGGAACGGGAGTTTTTGCATTATCTTTACGACTGAAATACACAAATTCATTACAACGTTCCATTCGCATGAAGAAAACCCTCATTCTGTTGCTTGCCTGCTGTGCCTGCATCCGGTCGCAGGCGCAGACACCGGAGGCGGCCGCCGCACCGGAACCCTCCGCAACCCGGACCGACAGCACCCTGACATTCCCCGAACCTGAATTCATCGGCCAGGCACTGGCTATCCGGCCCGACAACAGAACCGAGCAGCTCGTCCAGGAGAGCCTGGCTCCCCGCCACCGGTCGTCCACCGGGCAGAAACTGTTCGGCATCGGAAAGGACCACATCGACGAAATGACGCTGAAAGGCGCGCAGTCCCCCGTCCGGTTCCGGAAGAGCGACGGCATCGCCTTTATCATCCGCGTTCCGGACAACCTGATCGACCCGATGTCGGTGATCAGCGTCTTCCGGTTCAAGGTCAAGAAGAAGATGCGGATCGCCGAATACGCGTCGGTCGGAACCTTCGGCGACCGGCAGCGCAACACGCTGGAACGGCAGCCCTTCATCTCGCGCCGGTTCGGAAGCAGCTCCTACCTCATCATCCTGAAAGGCGTCGAGACCGGAGAATACGGCATCACGGTCGATGCGCTGGGCAGTCTCAACGTTTCGACATTCGGGGTGGACGAATAAACCCGCGTTCCATGACAAACAATCCCCGCAACCGAGGTTGCGGGGATTGTTCTTTCGGCAGCCGGCAATGGAATCACAGGCAGGCCTCCAGAATCCGGCGGGCCATGGCGCCGTCGACGTTCTGCGCCTCGCCGAACCGATCGCCCGCAGCCGTGAAGCGGCGTTCGATCTCGGCGATGGTCTCTTCGCCGATACCCTCCTCCGAAAGGCGTGTCGAGAGGCCCAGCGAACGGAAGAACGCCTCGTTGGCCGCAATCGTGCGGTCGATGCGCTCCTCCTCCGAACCGCCGGCAATGCCCCAGATACGCTCGCCGTATTGCAGCAGTTTGCCGCGTTTCTGCCCGCGCAGCACGCGCAGCGTACCGTTGATGACAATGGCCAGCGTCGCACCGTGCGTCAAGCCGTGCAGCGCCGTCAGCTCGTGGCCGATCATGTGCGTCGCCCAGTCCTGCGTCACGCCCATACGGATCATGTCGTTCAGGGCCAGCGTCGCCGAAAGCATGTATTCCGACATCGTGTCGTAATCGCGCTCGTCCGCCAGCGCTTTGGGAGCGATTTCGACCACCGTATGCAGGATGCCTTCGGCCCAGCGGTCCATCAGCCGCGACTGATGGGGCGTAGTCATATACTGCTCCAGCACATGCACGAAAGTATCCGCAAGTCCGCAGGCTACCTGACGCTTCGGCAGCGAATAGAGCGTCTCGGGATCGAGGATCGAGAAGACCGGATAATCGCCGTAGAAAGCATATTTTTCCTTGGTCTCGTAGCGCGAAATGACCGCCCCGGAGTTCATCTCGGAACCCGTGGCCGACATGGTGAGGACCGTAGCCAGCGGCACGGTCTTGCCGGCCTGCCCCTTGAGCACGATGTCCCATGCATCGCCGTCGTAGAGAAGGCCCGCAGCGATGAGTTTCGTACCGTCGATGACCGACCCGCCGCCGACAGCCAGCAGGAAGTCCACCTTCCGCTCTTTGCCCAGCGCAATGGCTTCGCGCAGGGTCTCGACCGACGGATTCGCCTCGATGCCCCAGAACTCGACCAGGTCGCGGCCTTCGAGTGCGGCGACGACCTGATCGTAGACGCCGTTACGCTTGACGCTTCCGCCGCCGAAGGTCAGCATGATGCGTTTTCCGGCGGGAATGAGCTTCGGCAGACGGGCGATCTGGCCCTTGCCGAAAACCAGTTTGGTCGGATTGTGATAGATGAAGTTGTTCATGGCGAATATTTATTTATCCTATTACGAAGAGAATGAATGACCGGACGGCTCCGAAACCGGATTGCACCTGGTTTGACAGGGCCTCCGGCTGTTAAAAGAGCCGTTACGCCTCTAAAGATACGAAAAAAGCCGGACTGCGCAGAGAATTCTCCGCTAATTTTCAATCTTTGCGGTGAGAGCTGCCGGTTTGTGCTTAAACGAAGCAGAGCGCGGATGGGTGTACCGAAGTACGTCCCATTCGCGCCCTGCAGGAGCAAGTGCAAAGATGCACCGTAAAATCAATCGTTTAGAAGTACTTGCCGCGCAGGTCCTGAATCTTGGCCATCTGCTGGATAGCCGGGATGGCGAACTGCTGGGCCATGCCCTCGGCCATGGCCTGGGCGCGAACTTTCTCGCCTTCGGCGGTCTGCTTGTCGTCGGTCTTGACATCCCCGACCTCGAAGACATAGACGCCCGAAAGTCCCTTCACGGGAGCCGACAGGGCACCCTTCTCGGCCGATGCGATGGCGCCCACCAGACGAGGCTCCATGCCCACGCCGTTCACGTAGAACGAACCGAAAGTCACATCGGAGAAGTCCTCCACCTCCGAGCCGAGACTTGCAGCCTGTTCGGCGAGGGTCGAACCCGAAAGGCTCTTGACGATATAATCGTATTTTTTGTCGCGAAGAAGCTGCGAACGGATCTGGGCCGAAACCTTATTCAGCGGTGCGTACTCATTGTCGTCGATCTCGGTCAGCGTGGCAATCACGTAGTCCTTGCCTACATTGAAGATCGCCGAAAGGTCGCCCTCCTTCGCTCCGTAGGCCCAGCGGGCCACCTCGCGCGAATCCTCAAGGCCGCGGATCGTACGGTCGCCCTGGGCAATCGCAGCCACGCGGGGCGTCACGGCAGCCGTCGAAGCGGCATCTGCGAATGCGGCGGCCGAACCCTTGGCGTTGACCATGAACGAACCGGCCTGGTTGTGCACGTCGCGGCGCGTGGCGGCCGAAGCCTCCACGGGATAGGTGATCGTAGCCACCTGCACGTGTTTCGAAGGTTTGTCGGCACGGTATACCTGCATCAGCTGGATGGCGTCGCCCGAAGCGATCTTCACGATGTCGCCCTGTCTGGCATTGGCCAAAGCGGCGGCGAACTCGCCCGTGAAGGCCGAGAAAGGCAGCACTCCCACTTCACCGCCGTTGGCGGCCGTAGCGTCGTAAACCGAATAACGGGCAGCGGTCTGCGCGAAATCGCCCCCCTTCTTCAGCACCGTCAGCAGGCTGTCGGCAAGCGCCTCCTGCGCATAGGGCAGCACGATATGACGTACGCCCACCGAGTCGGGAACCATCTTCGAATCGAGCGCGCGGGACATCGTCCACTCGTTGTTCTTCAGCACGGGACCGTACATCTCGCCCGCCATCAGCGCCTTGGCCTCCTCGTCGGAGAGCTGTGCGGCGGAAACGTAGCTGTCGGCGATCTTGCCGTTGCGGTTGGCGCGGACGAAGGTCTTCACCTCCTCGGCGGCGGCGAACTCCCGGCCCACCTCCGTCACGCTCTTCTCAAGCGCCAGCAGGTCGTCGTCCGTGGGGGAGACCTCGAATACGACATACGAAATCGTACGCGACGGGGTCTGCTTGAACTGGTTCTTATGGCTGTTGTAGTAAGCCTTCACATCACCCGACGACACCTTGACGAGCGAATCGGGAACGGCCGAGAACTTCTTGCCGGCCCACTTGCCCGAGAAAGACTTGTTGGCGGCCTCGACACCGCGGGCGACCTCCAGCGAATTGACGTAAACGCCGCCCTTCACCAGTCCGAAGTACTTCTGCACCTCGCGCTCCAGACGGGCCTGCTCGTTGAGCTGCGCCCAGGCATTGGCCGCCTCGGGGTTGGTCTCGGCCTGCGCGAGGAACTGGCTGATGGCAGCCACGCTGTACTCGCCCGTGCGGGGATCGGCGAAAGCATTGTAGAAAGCCTGCGAAGGATGCTGTCCGCTGACCATCGCCAGACGCTCCGGCTCGGTGACGCGAAGTCCCATCCGGTCGAAACCGGGCGTCAGCACGTGCTTGGCGATCAGCGCCTGCCAGGCGGCATTGGCCAGCATGGCCGACTGCTGCTCGTCGCTCTCCTGCATGTTGTTCTGCGACTTAATCGTCTCGTACTGGTCGTAGTACTCCGAATAGTTGATCTTCTCGCCGTCGATCACACCAACACGCGGGTCGTTGCCCGAGAAGCCCATTTCAGTCTTCAGAGAGAGGATGAATGCCAAGAGGGCCAGTGCGATGATGATCGAAAGCACGATGCCGAACTTGGTTCGTAAAGTGTTTAAACTTGCCATATAAATTGTTAATTATTCGTATTGTTTCGA
Source organism: Alistipes shahii WAL 8301 (assembly GCF_025145845.1). NCBI lineage: Bacteria > Pseudomonadati > Bacteroidota > Bacteroidia > Bacteroidales > Rikenellaceae > Alistipes > Alistipes shahii. Next base: position 758,046 of record NZ_CP102253.1, read on the forward strand.
ATTATCAGCCAAAGGTAGTAAAATTAATTGTAAAAAGAACAGAATAAAAGTAAAAATATACGCACGCTTCGCCCCCGTAATCCCCGCCGGGACGGGAATTTACCGGAAAGGCGGCGGAATCCGGCCCACGCTACAATTTCTTCACCCGCGCCAGTTCGATGCGCGAACGCGTCGTACGGAGAATCCGCAATTGCAGGCCGCCGATGAAAACCGTCTCCCCGGCGGTGGGAATACCCTCGTAATTGAAGATGATGAAACCGGCCAGCGTGTCGTATTCCTTGCTCTCCTCGATGCCGAGGTTGTATTTTTCATTCAGGTATTTCACCTCCAGGCGGCACGAGAGAACATACTCGTCGGGGCCGACCTGCTTTTCGGTGAGGTCCGGAATGTCGTGCTCGTCCTCGATCTCGCCGAAAATCTGCTCCAGCACGTCTTCGAGCGAAATGACGCCCGCCGTGCCGCCGAATTCGTCGATCACGACGGCGATGTTCGAACGGTGCTTGATGAAATTCTCCAGCATCAGCTGCAAAGGCATGGTCTCGGGCACGAAATTGACCTCCATCATCACGTCGGCGATCTGCCGGGGCCGCGTGAAAAGGCTTTTCGAATTGACGTAGCCCACGATGTTGTCGATCGACTTGCGCCAGACGAAGATACGCGAATATTTCGAGTCGACGAAACGCGCCGTGAGCTGTTCGATCGAGGTGTCGTCGATGTCCACGGCCTCGACGTCCACACGCGGAACCATGCAGTCCCTGACGCGCAGGTCGGCGAAATCCAGCGCGTTCTGGAAGAGTTTCAGCTCGTTGTCCGGTTCCGAATGCTGCTCCGGGCTGTTCGAGTCGAGCAGCGCCGCGAGGTCCTCGCGGTCGAAACTCGGAGTGATGTTCCGCTCCTCGACGCGGCGGCCCAGAAGGTGCAGAATGCCGTGGGAAAGCAGCGTCGTGAAACGCGCCACCGGATAGAGTACGATGTAGAAAAAATAGATCACCGGCGCCAGCGCGCGGTAATAGAAATTGGGATTGTTCCTGAAAATCGACTTGGGGAGAAACTCGGCGAAGAAGATGATGATGACCGTCGAAACGGCGGTGTCCACGGCGACCGAGCCGCTCCGGGCGAGCTGCTCCCACCCCAGCGAGGCGTAAATGCTGCGCAGAAGCAGCGACATCGACAGCGAATAGACGACCAGCGCGATGTTGTTGCCCACAAGGATCGTGGTGATATACTGCCCCGGATGGCGGGCGAAAACCTCGGCAATCTGGTCGAACATGCGGTTCTGCTTGCGGTCGATCTCCAGCTTGAGACGGTTCTTGCTCGTAAAGGCAATCTCCATCCCCGAGAAAAAAGCCGACAGCAACAGCATTACGACGATCAGGACGACGGTGGTGAGCATCGCTTTCAGTTTTTGAGTTTGGGTTCGACGGAAACCTGCTCCTCCCGCAGGACCGGACGCGCCTCCTCCCGGGAGCCGTCCCGCATTTTCAGCGGCCGGCGCTCAACCTCCGCTTCGGGTCTTCCGACCTGCCTTTCAGCCGGCCCGGCGGGAATCTCCCGGGCCGGAGCGGCCCTCCCGGATTCGGACGTCCGGACGGCGGACCGACTGTCGGAGGGCCGGCTGTCGGAGGGCCGGCTGTCGGAGGGTTTCGGAACCGGGCGCACGGACGTGGAATCCGTGGCCGCGGAGTCGGCGCTCTGCTTCATCTCGACCTCCATACGGCCCTTCATGCGGCGAAAACGCCAGTCCTTGAACTCCTCGTCCGATTCGAAACCTTCGCCGATGAAGACATCGCGGCCGTTGTTCTGCACGATCTTCGAATCGACGTTCGAATAGATTTTCTTGGTCCGCGCATTCCAGAACAACTGCTGGGTGTAGAGGGTCTTGCCGTCGGATTTCTCGACGACGACGTTGCCCTTGGCCTCCCACAGTTCGCGGTTCTCGTAATAGATGGCGTAGTTGGCCGTCAGCACGGCGTCCACCGTGGTCAGCGAATCGTTCTGGTAGGTAGTGATCTTCACGCCCTTGCGGAATTCGCGGTAAGGTTCGCGGGCCAGCGAATAACCTTCGAGCAGCGGCGTGACGAAATGGTACGACCGGCGGCCGTTCTGCGACATCACGACCGAAAGGTCCTCGCTGTATTCGGTCATCATTGTCTCCTCGGAAGCCGACGCGCGGCCCGCATCCTTGTCCGCACACGAGAATAGCAAGATAGCACTCCCCGTCACGGAGAGTGCTACCCTGATCGTTCTTGTCATGCGTTTTCCCATCAAAGCCTGTCGGGAGCGTGTTTTTTAGCGGGCACGGACGGTGGTGGTGATACCGGCGGCCGTTCCGCAGGTCACCGTATAGCGCGCACCCTCCTGCAACTCGTTGAAGAAGCACTCCTCCGAGCTGGGGAAAACCGAACGGAACTTGCCGAGGGAACTCTTGGCGTGCTCCATGTACTCCGAATCGGCCGGGAGCAGTTCGACCGCCTTGGCCATCGTATCGTAAGCGGCCCAATAGGTCGCCAGACCGGCGAAACCGCCGCACGAACCTGCCGACGAAGCATAGCACTGCGCCAGGATGAAGTACGGAACGCCGTCCTCGGGATCCAGGTCGCGGGCCTGGCGCGCAGCGGCGGCAGCGCCCGGAATGTCGTTGGACACGAGGCCCACCAGCGCGATGCGCACGAGCAGTTTCTGACGCTCGGCGGGGTCTTTCTCGACATCCAGCGCCTCGTTCAGGTAGGTCTTCGCCTTTGCATAGTCCTTCTTGTTCTGGAAAGCCTGGGCCAGGAACATGGCCGTCTCCGACGAAGGCTTCACCTGATAGTATTTCTCGGCGATCGAGAAGTAGAAATCACCGTCGCACTTGGCGCGCGACATCAGAGCCACGGCCTGCGAAAGCAGCGCCTCGTCGTCGGGAGCGGCGGCCAGCTTGCCCTTGAAGAGTCTTTCGAGATTCTCGCAGCTTGCGGCGCCGCTCAATCCGAACGCAGCGTCGAACTGGCTCTTGTACTCGGCGGCAGCGGGGTTCTTCTCGAAGAACGGCGTCAGAAGGTCGTACTCGGCGATGATCTCGTCGGGCATCACCTCGTCGGTATTTCTGTAATCGTCGCAGAGGTTCGAGAAATAGGCCACGACGGTCTCGGGATCGGTGTTGTCGCCGCCGGCCTCGATGGCTGCGCGGAACGCTTCGCGGATACCCTTGCGGTCGGCGGGTTTGTACATCAGATACTCACGGGCCTTGCGGTCGAGGATATAGGGCGTGCCGTACTTGGGATGGTCGCCGAAATACTCGTTGCGCAGGTCGTAAACGATCATCAGCGAGTCGGTGTAGGTGTTTTTCTCGGCGATGCTCTTGGCGCGCGCGATCTTGTTCTTATAAAGCGTGATGCCGCGCACGAAGGTATTCTGCGAAGCCTTCGGACATTTGTCGAGCAGCTCCTTGAGGTAATGCGCGGCAGCGTTGTAATCCTTGTTGTCGAGCGACTCCTTGAGGAAGTTGCTGTTCAGAATGTTCTGCTCCCGCTCCTGAGGAGTGTCACCCCAGACCGCGTACTTCGGATCACTGAAATCTTGCTGTGCCATCGCTGCGACTGCAAAAAGCGCACACGCAGCAGAAAGCAGGAATTTAACGTTTTTCATCGGTCAGATTAATTTTTGTGTTTCTATCTTTTATTTTTGCTTGCCTGTCACATCAATCGAACTTGGAGCGCATGAACCAATATTCGCCGTTCTCCATCTGTCCCGCGAAGAGCGTGAAGCCGATCGCAAACTTGAAATACTGCTGCCGGACCAGCCCCAGGCGGTCGGCGATGTTGTAACCGCGGCGACCGTACTCGACGCCGATGTCGATGGCCGAGAAGGCGCCGCGCCTCACCGGAATGCCGATGCCCGCCGTCACGGCGTACTGCGCAAGCTTGTCCCCGTTGAACGTCTGGTTGTAGGCTCCGTAGCGGAAACCCGCACGGTAGGACCAGCGTTTGAGGAAGTGACGCGCATCGTAACGGTTCGGGGTGTATTCCACACCCATCTTGATCGTGCTCGTATTGGTGTAGGCCACCTTGTATTCCGTCTTGTTCTCCCCGCTGCCGCTGGTTCCCGTCATCTCGTAGCCCGAGTTGCGGCCGCCCCAGTTCTGGAACACATAATCCACGCCGACGGCCCACCTGCCGGTCTGGTAATAGGCCCCCACGGCCAGCTGCCGGGGCAGCACCAGCTTCAGGTGCGTCGTATCGCTCTTGACGACCGTGTTGTACAGGTCGCCGATATAGAGTTTTTTCGTCACCTCCGGGTTCAGGTCGCCGCCGAAGTCGTACGTCGCGCCGAAGGTCAGGATGCGCTTCGCGTTCAGAATCGCGTTCCACTGCACGCCGACCTGCCCCTTGATGCTCGAAATGCTGTAATTGTCCTGCCCCACCGTCGAGGTGAAGGTTCCCTCGCCCGTAATGGCGGTCGGGGTCATCACGAACGTACGGTCGATGTCGCCCCAGTAATACTGTGCGGCGATACCCACCGAAAAATTCTTGAACGGCTCCCAGCCCAGGCCGACCTTGACCTCCGTCACGTCGCCCTCGCCCTGGTAGTTGTACTGAATATTGCCGACGTTGGCGTAAATGGGGTCTTCGGGATCGTATTCGTGGTAATACTTGGTCCTGTAACCCACCGAACTGTAAGGCGTGAGGCTGAAACCGAGTCCCAGCCGCTTCGCCACCGGCATCTGGAAAGCGATGTCGTGAAAGTTGAACGTGTTGTAGGCCGTCCGTTTCCCGACGCCTCCGACCGTCTGGGCGTTGTAGTAGTTCTGCCCCTCCAACCCGAAGTTGAAAAGGAAAGTCTTCTGCGGAGCCGCGCTGTAAGCCGCGGGGTTGAGCAGGTTGACCGTACTCACCGAACGCATGGCCACACCCGCACCGCCCATCGAGCGCATCTGCAGCGTACCGGGGGTATTCTGTTCACCGATGCCGTACATCGTATAGGGCGAGAATGCGTTAATACTGCTTGTCTGGGCCGAAACGGCAAAAGGAAACATCGCTGCAGCCGCGACAACCAGCTTAATCAAGGTGTTCTTCACTTGCATTGTACTCTAAAATTCGATCCAATCCGCAAAAGACCAGATTACAATTTGCAAATATCGTGTTTTTAATTCTTTTCGCAAAGTATTTCGCGTCCCCGCCGGTAAAAATTACGCATAAATCGTCGATTTTTTTCTCCATCCGGGCCATATAGCCCTCAATTTCGAAGGTCAGCGAGTTCATCACCCCCAGGCGGATGGCCTCTTCGGTGGTGAGCCCCTGCAACTCCCCGCTTTCGGTCGGACCGCACAGCGGCAGGCAGGCCGTGTAGTCGTGGAGCGCCCGAAAACGGGTTTTCATCCCCGGCGAAATGCACCCGCCGCGGAACGTGTTGTCGGCCGTCACCAGGTCGATCGTGACGGCCGTGCCGAAATCGACGATCAGCACGTTGCGCCCCGGGTAAAGCACCGTGGCGCCCACGGCGGCGGCCAGCCGGTCGCGGCCCAGCGTCTCGGGCGTATGGTAAGCGTTGGCAACCGGCACGGGGGTCTGCGAGGTGAATTCCAGCAGGTAATCCGCATAGGGCCTGACCGTTTCGACCACGTCGTCCGCTTCGCCGCGCGTCGAAGCGACGACGGCCTTCGCGGCCCTGCGGCCCTCCAGCAACTCGCCGAGCATCGACGGATGCAGCCGCTCCACGCAGCGCTGGGCGACGATCCGTCCGCCGTCAAAAACGGCCAACTTGACAAGGGTGTTGCCTATGTCTACGATCAGATTCAAAGCTGCTGCAGCGTTTTGTATGCGTCTTCCACGTCTTTGACATTCCTAACGGTCATCGCCAACCGATTATTGTGCTGTTTGAGCACAAATCGGTCGGGCCGCTGCGTAATCCGCTGCAACAGGGTCATAAAGGCCTCGCTCTTGTAGAAAGGCGAGTTCTCCTCGCCCACGAAATGCACGATCATCAGCCCGTTCTTGACCTTCACGCGCTCCATGCCCAGACGAATGGCCTCCCAGCGCAGGCGCACGACGTTCAACAGCTCCTTCGCGGCGCGCGGCAGGGGACCGAAGCGGTCCGCAAGACGGCTCTCGAAGGCCTGCAAAGCCTCCTCGTCCTTCGTCGAGTCGAGTTCGCGGTAGAGTTTCAGGCGTTCGGCCTGCTGCGAAACGTAGGCGTCGGGCAGCGCGGCCTCGACCTCGATGTCGATGTGCGCGTCGTCGATGAAACGCATCTGCTCCACGACCTCCTGCTCCCCGTCGCTCAGGCCCGGGACATGAAGCCCCTCGGCACGCAGTTCGGCAACCGCCTCGTTCATAATCTTCTGGTAGGTCTCGAAACCGATGTCGGCGATGAACCCGCTCTGCTCGGCGCCCAGCAGGTTGCCCGCGCCGCGGATGTCGAGGTCCTGCATGGCGATGTTGAACCCCGAACCCAGGTCGGAGAACTCCTCGATGGCCCGCAGACGCCGCCGCGCGTCGGACGACAGCAGCTCGTCGGGCGGCGAAAGCAGGTAGCAGTAGCCCTTCTGGTTCGAACGCCCCACGCGGCCGCGCAGCTGGTGCAGGTCGCTCAAACCGAAGTTCTGGGCGTTGTCGACGATGATCGTATTGGCGTTGGGAATGTCGATGCCGTTCTCGACGATGGTCGTCGACACCAGCACGTCGAATTCCCCGTAGATGAAGTCCATGATGAGTTTCTCCAGCTGCTCGGCCGGCATCTTGCCGTGCCCGACGGCCACACGGGCCTTCGGGCAGAGGCGCGTGATCAGCCCCTGGAGGGCCGGCAGGTCCTCGACGCGGTTGTGGACGAAATAGACCTGGCCGCCGCGGGCGAGTTCCGCCTCGACGGCATCGCGGATGATCTCCTCCGAGAATACGTGCGACTCGGTGAGGATCGGCTGGCGGTTGGGCGGCGGGGTCGAAATGACGGACAAGTCCCGCGAACCCATCAGCGAGAATCGCAGCGTGCGCGGAATCGGCGTGGCGGTGAGCGTCAGCGTATCGACCGAAACGCTCATCTCGGTGAGCTTTTCCTTGGCGGCGACGCCGAATTTCTGCTCCTCGTCGATGATCAGCAGCCCCAGGTCGCGGAACACGATCTGCTTGCCCAGCATCTTGTGCGTGCCGATCAGGATGTCGATCTTCCCCGAGGCGAGGTCCTCGCGGATCTGGCTGACCTCCTTCGTGGATTTGGTGCGGTTGATGTACTCCACCCTCACCGGGAAATCGCGCAGACGCTCGGTGAACGAGCGGTAGTGCTGCAAGGCGAGGATCGTCGTCGGAACCAGCACGGCGACCTGCTTGCCGTCGACAGCGGCCTTGAACGCCGCGCGGATCGCCACCTCGGTCTTTCCGAAGCCCACGTCGCCGCACACCAGCCGGTCCATCGGCTGATCCGACTCCATGTCCTTCTTGATGGCCGCCGTGGCCGACTGCTGGTCGGGAGTGTCCTCCCAGCGGAACGACGCCTCCAGCTCGTGCTGCAAATAGCTGTCGTGCGAGAAGGCGTAGCCCTTCGAGGCCTTGCGTTTGGCGTAGAGGGCGATCAGTTCGCGCGAAATGTCCTTGACGGCCTTCTTGGTGGCGTTCTTCAGCTTCTGCCAGGCGCCGTTGCCCAGTTTGTAGACCTTCGGCGGCTCGCCGTCGCCCGACTTGTAGCGCGAAATGCGGTGGAGCGAGTGCACGTTGACGAACAGCACGTCGCCGTCCTTGTAGACCAGCTTGATCGCCTCCTGCATGCGTCCGTCGCCCGCGGCGATCTTCACCAGCCCGTCGAAACGGCCCACGCCGTGGTCGATATGCACCACGTAGTCGCCCGGGCGCAGCTGGTTCAGCTCGGCGACGGTCATCTGCTCGTCGCGCCGGATCTCGCCGTTGATGCGGTAACGCTGGTAGCGGTCGAAAATCTGATGGTCGGTGTAGAGGCACAGTTTCAGGTCGTTGTCCACGAACCCCTCGTGCAGGGTCGTCGACAGCGACCGCACGACGGCCTGTCCGCGGCCGATCTGGTGGAAAATATTTTCGAGACGCTCGACCTGCGCCTTGTTCTCCGAAAGTATATAGGTATCGTAACCCCGCAGCGCACCCCGGATCATGTCGTCGGCCAGCATCTCGAAATTTTTATTGAATTTCGGCTGGGGCGACGTCGCGAACTTCACCGTTGCGGCCGCGGGCCGCTCGGGAAGATTGTCGCGCAGCAGGAAAATCCGGCTTCCGGAAAGGTCGGCCACGAGCGAGTTGCGGCTCGTCAGCAGCGAGTCGATCTCATCGGGATGCTCCATGTCCGAGAGCGTCCTGCGGCGGATGTCGTTGACCCTCCGCAACACGAAATCGGCGTCGTAGAACCACCAGGAAGCCTCCGCGCCCGCAAACCGCGCGAAGGAGACCTTCGCCGCGGCGGGCGTCCCGGCGTTCAGGTCGGGGATGATCTCCACGCGCTCCAGCCTGTCCGACGACAGCTGGCTCGAAATGTTGAACCGCCGGATCGAGTCGACCTCGTCGCCGAAGAAATCCAGTCGGTAGGGTTTGCTCTCCGAATAGGAGAAGACGTCGACGATACCGCCGCGCACCGAGTACTGGCCAGGCTCGTAGACGAAATCCACGCGCGTAAACGAAGCATCGACAAGCGCCTGCTCCAGCACCTCGATCGAAATCCGGTCGCCGACCCTCACGGTGATCGTCTCCCGTTGCAGGGCTTCGGCGTCGGCGACCCGCTCGGCCAGCGCCTCGGGGCAGGTGCAGACCACCAGGTAGCCCTTCCCCGAGAAATTCCGCACGGCGTGCATCGTCGCCGTGCGCTGCACCACGCCCTGCGCATCCTCGGCGCCATAGGCCGCCGAACGCTTCCACGACGAGGGAAAGAAGTAAACCTGCCGTTCGTCCAGCAGGTTGTAGAAGTCGTTCAGAAGGTAGGCTGCGGCGTCACGGTCCTCGGCGACAAAGACATGCACGCCCCCGGATTCGGCCACGGCCGCCGCGGCATAAAACGAAAGAGCGCCGCCGACCAGCTCTTCGAGGTGGACGGTAGCACTCCTGTTTTTATATTCGCGGCACAGTCTGCCGAGGGCTTTCGACCCGGCGGCGAACTGCGCCAGCTGCTCGCGGGCGGTTGCCATGCCTTATTTGGTTATAAGGTCGTTATCCTTTTTGTCATGGTAGTGGATCTCGACGATCCCGATGCTCTGGTCCTCGGCGATCTCAAGGCGCACCTTGTACTTCCACTCCCAGCGGCGGCGCAGCGACCAGAGGCCCTTTCGGAGGAACGCCGCCACGTAAGGACTGACGACCAGCTTGATGAATTTGTGTCCGCGATCCTGCGTGAGGAACGAAATCTGGTTCTCGATCTTCTTGTCCAGCAGCACCGTAGGTTCGATCTTGCCCGAACCGTTGCACGTCGGGCAGACGTCCGAAACGCTCTCGACGGCCACGGGACGCACCCGCTGGCGGGTGATCTGCATCAGGCCGAATTTCGTGAGTGGCAGCACCGTGTGCTTGGCCTTGTCGGTGGCCATCAGCTTCACCATCTCGTCGAACAGCGCCTGCTTGTTCTGCGCCTTGTGCAGGTCGATGAAGTCGATGATGACGATACCGCCCAAATCACGCAGCCGCAGCTGGCGGGCGATCTCCTTCGCCGCGGCGAGGTTCACGTCCATGGCGGTCTGCTCCTGGTTGTCCTCGGCCTTGGTGCGGTTGCCCGAATTGACGTCGATGACGTTCATGGCCTCCGTGCGCTCGATGATGAGGTAGGCGCCGCGTTTGAGCGACACGTACTTGGCGAAGAGCGACTTGATCTGCTTCGAGATGTCGAAGTTGTCGAAAATGGGCACGTTGCCCTTGTAGAGTTTGACGATCTTCTCCTTCTCGGGTTCGATCTGGCGGATGTAGCCGCGGATTTCGTTGTACATCGCCTCGTCGTCGACGGCGATCTGCGAGAAGGAGCCGTTCAGCGAGTCGCGGATGATCGTGTTGGCGCGGTTCATCTCGCTCATCAGCTGCGCCGGGGCCGACGCCGCGTTCTTCTTGATCGCCGCGCAGGTCTTGCGCCAGCGGTCGATCTGGGTCTGGATGTCGTGCTCGATGTCCTCGTCCTTGGCCTCCATGGCCGCCGTGCGGATGATGACGCCGAAATTCTTCGGCAGCACCGCCGCGGCAATGCGCTTGAGACGCTTCTTCTCGTCCGCCGAGCGGATTTTCTGCGAAAGGAAAACCTTCGAGGTGAAGGGAACCAGCACCACGTTGCGGCCGGCCAGCGAAATGTCGGCCGTCAGGCGCGGACCTTTGGTCGAAATGGCCTCCTTGGCCACCTGGACCATGATCTGCTGCCCCACCTGGAGGTATTCGCCGATCTTCCCGGTCTTCTCGACGGGCGGTTCGAGTTTCATGCTCTCGACGCGGAACCCGCGTTTTCCGGGCTGCTGCGAGGCGACGAGCTTCTGCAACGAGGGGAACTGCGGCCCCAGGTCGAGGTAGTGGATAAAGGCGTCCTTTTCGTGTCCGATGTTGACGAATGCCGCGTTCAGTCCCGGCATGATCTTGCGCACCTTCCCGAGGTAGATGTCCCCCACGGCGAAGCCCGTCTGGCACTGCTCCTTGTTCAGTTCGACGAGCACCTTGTCCTCGCACATGGCGATTGATATCTCGGTCGGGGTTACGTTTACGATTAATTCTCTGTTCATCTATCGTGTGTCGCGCTCCGGGAAACCGGGCGCGGTATGGCTGAAATTAGTACTGAAGCCGCGTTTTGCTGTGAAGTGGCGGCGAACTCCAAAGGGAAAAATGGATGCCGGAAACGTCCGGCGGAACGCGGGGCCCGGCGTCCGGAAAACCCGCGAAAAAGGCGGAAAAACCGCCCGAAAAATCGGAAACCCGAAAATAGGTAAAGCTAAAAGAACCCTTTGGCCCCTTTAGCTTTATCTATCGTTAGAACAAAGGTGCTACCCTACTTTTTCTTGTGACGGTTCTTACGAAGACGTTTTTTCCGCTTGTGGGTAGCCATCTTGTGACGCTTATGCTTCTTTCCGTTTGGCATAGTCCTTAAATTTTAAGAGGTTCTTATTATCCGTTATTTCACCTTCGCTGCGAAGCTCTTTGCGGGCTTGAAAGCGGGGATGTTGTGTTCGGGAATGGTGATCGTCGTGTTCTTCGAGATGTTGCGGGCAACCTTCTTGGCGCGCTTCTTCACGATGAAGCTGCCGAAACCACGGAGATACACGTTATTTTTTTGGGTGAGCGACGTCTTGATGCTCTCCATGAAAGCCTCGACGATAGCCTGCACCTGCACCTTCTCAACGCCGGTGCTTTTAGCGATTTCGCTTACGATATCTGCCTTTGTCATGTTTATATAGTATTTAAAATTAAGTTCATCCAAAATGATTCGGAGTGCAAATATACGCTTTATTTACATATCCGCCAATAATCGGCAATTTTTTTTCACTTTTTTCCCGCGGCAGTGTAGTCTGCACGTTCACAACACGATAACAAATATCGGGCAAAACCCGGGCCAAAATTAAAATATTCTATATCAGATATTTATTCCGAAGGCTCGACGTAAACGCCAAAAAACATTAAACAACTGTATTACAAGCACATATTAAACACATATCCCGACAGAATAAAGAATAAAGTCATCACTCCGAAGAATATCCCGATCAGCCGCCATGTCATCACCTTTTTCAACATCGTGGCTTCCGGCAACGATAACCCGACAACGCCCATCATAAAGGCGATAGCCGTCCCCAGCGGAATGCCTTTGGTCACGAAGACCTGCACCACCGGAACGATTCCGGCGGCGTTGGCATACATCGGTACGGCGCAAACGACAGCCAATGGCACGGCAAACCAATTATCTTTCGACATATATTGCTCGAAAAATCCTTCGGGCACATACCCGTGCATCGCCGCACCTGCACCGATACCGATCAACACATATACCAGCACACCCCGCACAATACCCCACGCATCGCGCACAATGACGGGAAGCCGTCGAACGAACGGCGTGCGCTCTTCCGCCCAAACTTCCGATTTCGTATCGGACTGCGCCTGCAGCTGCCGCACCCACGGCGAAAGATAGCGTTCCAGCCTGAAGCGGCCGAGTACAAAGCCACCGATCATGCCGAGCAGAATGCCGCTCACAACATAAATCGCCGTCGCCCGCAGGCCGAACGAACCAAGGAACATCGCCACGGCAACCTCATTCACAAGCGGCGAGGTAATCAGAAACGCAAATGTCACACCCAAAGGAATCCCGCCTTTGACAAAACCGATAAACAACGGGATCGACGAGCAGGAGCAAAACGGCGTGATAGCCCCGAACAGCGATGCAAAAAGGTATTGAAACCCGTACAGTTTGCGGGTCGTAAGGTAATGGCGCAGTTTGTCAATCGGAAAATAGGCATTGACGATTCCCATTACCATACTGATCAAGAACAGCAGGATCAGAATTTTGACACTGTCGTAGAAAAAGAAATTGACAGCGCTTCCGAAATGTGTTTCGGCGCTCATCCCGAATACGCCGTAGACGAGCCAGTCGGCAAATCGTTGAATCATCGTTTTAACAGAAATAAATTGCTCCATAATAAATGCCCACGGCTATAAAAAGCAAGCCTACAATCCGCGAGAGCCACTTTTGAATCGCCTGCATCCGGTTGTAGAATGCGCCCAACCCGGCAACGCTGTACGCCAACAGCCATGCGACGATGACCACAGGAAGCCCCGTAGCGACAGCGAATACGGCAGGCAGGAGATAACCGCCCGTTTCTGCGGCCGACATCGGAATAAGCATTCCGAAATAGAAAACGCCGCTCGTCGGGCAGAACGCCAGAGAAAAAAGAATGCCGAGCAACAGCGCACCCCATCCGCCACCCCGCCCCATCCGCTCGCCGCGCCCCGAGAACCCGAAATTCGGCAGGTTGAGCCGATGTCCGAAGAGCATAAACAATCCGATCAGAATCAGCGCCGGAGCGATCAGCATTTCTCCCCATTTGCCGATTGCCTTCTGAATGGCGAAAACACTCGCCCCCGCACGCAGCACAGCAATCAGCACCGCACCCAGCAACGTGTAGGTCGCGACACGTCCGAGCGTGTAAAGCAAGCCATTGAGAAAAACGCGGCGGCGGTTTTCCAAATCCTTCGAGATATAACCCACCGCGGCGATGTTCGTCGCCAGCGGGCAGGGGCTTACGGCGGTCAGCAGGCCGAGCAGAAAAGCGGTCAGTATCGGAACGGTCGAGCCGTCCAGCAAGTGCTGCAAACATTCCATACCTATTCGCCCAACTGTTTTCGAATTTCGGCACAGAGTTCCGCTTTAAATTGCTCCGGATTCGTGCGAGCATTGGCAAAGGCGAACTGCGTCAAATCGGTTACGGTTTCTTTCCCGTCCCGCCATTTATTCAGCAACAGCGCCGACCACGTCACTTCATATCTGTCGGCCAACGCTTCATTTTCCGGCTTTGCAATGTCAATAATACGAAAATACACCTCTCCGGCCCCAACCTGCCCGGCGAAATCGGTTTCGACAACCTCTTTCACGCCGGTTTCAATCGCAATACAGGTCGCGCAGCGTTTTGCCCCGTAGAAACAAAGCACTTCGACACAATCATCCTGCTGCCTATCGGCAACGGTTTTTCGCGGATTATTTCCGCAGGCGGCAAATGCTGCGGCAGCCACAAGCAACAATAATCTTTTCATGGCGAATTATTTTGTCAGCAGTTCCTTGACCTCTGCAAGCGATAATTTCCGCCCTTTGGCTACGACCTGCTCATCCACGACCAACGCCGGCAGGGCCATCACATTGTAGGACATGATTTTCATGATGTCCTCTTCCTTTACGACCGTCGCCGCCAATTTCAACTCGGCGACCACCTGCTTTACCGTTTCGTGGAGTACCTTGCATCCGGCGCACCCCGTTCCCAATACTTTAATCTCCATATCTGCTTTTCATTAAATGTAATTCGCCGAACAACGAACAATATCAATAAAAAAAGTCGTTCACCCGCAGCAGGAATCTTTGTCCTTGCAGTCACAGAAGAAACCGACAAAAAGATTGCGCGCCACCGTCCAATTCGCACGGTTGATACAATAACGGACTTTCGGTGTTTCGATTTCACCCTGTATCAATCCGGCCTCTTTCAACTCCTTTAGATGCTGCGATACGGTCGCTTTGGCAATCGGCAACACTTCGTGAATATCCCCGAAAAAGCAACTGTCCTGCCTGACAAGGAATTGCAGAATAGCCATCCGCGCCGGATGCCCCATCGCCTTGGCAAAGCGGGCAATTTGTTCCTCCTGGTCCGTATAGGCCTTTTTCGTCATATCCGTTATCATTGTTCGCAAATATACGAACAATATTCCGTTCCAGCAAAAAATTACCGCAATATTCACACAAAACCGGAGCCGACCCAATAAACCGCGGGGTTTTTGCGTTTGATGATAAAAACATTAATTTTGCAAATTCTAAATCCGATAACGGTATGGTCAAAATACTCTGGGTCGACGACGAAGTCGAACTGCTGAAACCCCACGTGCTGTTCCTGCAGCAGAAGGGCTATGAAGTGGACACCTGCAACAACGGATACGACGCGATCGACATGGCTTCCGAAGGAGCCTACGACCTGATCATCCTCGACGAAATGATGCCCGGCATGACGGGACTCGAAACCCTTCCCAAGATCAAGGAGGTGCGCCCCACGACGCCCGTGATCATGGTCACCAAGAGCGAGGAGGAGAACATCATGGACAAGGCCGTGGGGTCGAAGATCGCCGACTACCTCATCAAGCCCGTCAACCCCAACCAGGTGCTGCTCTCGATCAAGAAGAACGTGCACCAGCAACAGCTGGTGACCGAGCAGACCACCGCCGACTACCGTTCGGAGTTCGGCCGCATCTCGTCCTCGCTCCAGATGGCCGACACGTTCCAGGACTGGTGCGCGCTCTACCGCAAACTCACCGCATGGGAGGTCGAACTGGCGGAATCCACCGACCAGAGCATCAAGGAGGTGCTGACCTACCAGAAAAGCGAGGCCAACCAGGAGTTCTGCAAGTTCGTGCGCCGCAACTACTACAACTGGATCAACAAGCGCTCGGACGACACCCCCGTGATGTCGCACACGCTCATGCGCACCAACATCTTCCCCGTCGTCGACGAGAACCCCAAGACCACGCTGCTGCTGATCGACAACTTCCGCTACGACCAGTGGCGGTCGATTTCGTCGCTGCTGCGGGGCTGGTACGACGTGGCGCAGGACGACTTTTACTGCGCCATCCTCCCCACCGCCACGCAGTACGCCCGCAACGCCGTCTTCGCGGGGCTGATGCCGCTGGCCATCGACCGCCTGATGCCCAACAAGTGGCTCAACGACAACGAGGAGGGCGGCAAGAACCAGTACGAGGAGGAGTTTCTGAAGCGGCTGATGAGCCAGAACGGCAAGAACTGGAAGTTCTCGTTCGACAAGCTGGTGCGCCCGGAGCAGGGGCGCAAGCTGGTGGACAACATCCAGAAGGTCTACGACGCCGATTTCTCGGTCATCGTCTACAACTTCCTCGACATCCTTTCGCACGCACGTACCGAGACCGACATCATCCGCGAACTCACGGAGGACGACGCGGCGTTCCGCTCGCTGACGCGCTCGTGGTTCGAGCACTCGGACCTTTACACCATCCTCAAGCTCCTCTCCGAGCGGGGACACACCGTCGTCATCACCTCGGACCACGGCACGATCCGCGTGGACAACCCGGTGAAGGTGACCGGCGACCGCGAGACCTCGGCCAACCTGCGCTACAAGACGGGCCGCAACCTCGCGTACAACTCCCGCGAAGTCTACGAAATCCTGAAACCCGAGGACGTGCAGCTGCCGTCGAGCAACCTCACGTCGAGCTACATCTTCGCCTACAACACCGATTTCCTCGTCTACAACAACGACGCGAACCGCCACATCCGCTACTACCGCAACACGTTCCAGCACGGCGGAATTTCGATGGAGGAGATGATCGTACCGTATATCGTTCTAAAGCCAAAACAATAGATGAAAACCATTCACATCACCTCGCAGGACGAGCTTCCGCAGGTCGCCGGGGCGATCATCGGCTCGCTGGGCCGCCGCACGGTGGTCGCCTTCCGCGGCGAGATGGGCGCGGGCAAAACCACGCTCATCCGTGAAATCGCCGCAGAACTCGGGGCCGCCGACACCGTGACCAGCCCCACGTTCGCCATCGTCAACCAATACAAGGGCGAGGGCAACCGACGCATCCACCACTTCGATTTCTACCGCATCAACGACCTGCGGGAAGCCTTCGACTTCGGTTACGAGGAGTATTTCTACTCGGGAGACCTGTGTCTGGTGGAGTGGCCCGAGAAGATCGAACAGCTGCTGCCCGACAACACGATGACGGTGCGCATCACCGTAGACAGCGACACGGCACGCACCTTCGAGATCGACTGACCGCCGGCTTGAAAAGCCGGATTCAGAGCCGGCCGGATTCAAAGACCGCCAACCCCGGATCACGCCGTCGGGAGCTGTCCGCGCGCAGCCCCCATATCGCCGGCCCGTTTTTCCAAGGCCCCGCCCCGTTTCCGCAAGGCCCTGCCGCTTCGCAACCGCATCCCGGGACGAACCCCGCAAAGGTTCGTCCCGTTCGTTTGCCGCCACCGGAAAAATCCCTATCTTTGCAGCGGACATAATCGCCGCCCATGAAAAAACTCTTCAAAATCGCAGGTATCGCTCTGCTTTCGCTCATCGGCCTGCTGCTGGCAATCTTTCTGCTGGCCCGTTTCGTCTTCCGCGAACAGGCCATTGACTATCTGACCGGTCTCGAAAAACAGCAGCGCGTGGAGCTGCTCCGCGCCGCAGGCCCTTACGCCGCCGACACCGTGCAGTATCGCTTCACCTATAAACAGGACACCGTCCGCGCCCGTGAAATCCGCGAATACTTCCGGCTCGACACCCTCGTGAATCCCGCCGCGACGACCTGGGACAACGCCCGCGCGCTGGCGCAGTTCGTCGCCCGGAACATTCCCCACGCCAATCAGAAAGTCCACCCCGAAACGCGCAACGCAATCGGACTGTGGGAGTATACCCGTACCGTAGAACCGGCTTTCAACTGCCGCCTGCACTCGATCCTGCTCCACGAGCTGCTGCTCTCGCAAGGGATCGTCAACCGCTTCGTGACGTGCCTTCCGGCCGACTCGCTCGATCGGGACTGCCACGTGGTCAACCTCGTTTGGCTGCCCGAATGCGAGAAATGGGCGATGATAGACTCGGACATGCAATCCTACGTCGCCTCGCCCGAAGGCGAAGCGCTCTCACTCGAAGAGATGCGGCAGCGCACCGTCGCCGGAGAGCCGATGGCCGTACACCGGCTTCTCGGAACACGCGACCCGGAGAATTACCTCTCCTACTGGGCCAAGAACCTCTACTGGTTCACTTGTTGGGAGCAGACCGGATACGACAAGGAGGTCGGATACGAAGGCCGCGCCATCGCCCTGCTGCCCCCGGGGTTCGAGGGATTCTCGCTGAATGAATCCACCGTCCGGACCTCCGACGCCGACCGTTTCTGGGCCGCCCCGCAGCCGGCGGAATGATCCGGGCCCGCAAAACTTTCAACTTATAATTTTCAACGCGCAATATGCAGGAATACATTTCGAAACAACACCGGATTTTACGTCCCGCCGAACAGATTTACGCCGTCATCAGCCGCTTCGACAACCTCACCCCGGCCGTCGCCGACCGCGTCGAGGAGTGGCAGGCCACCGAGGAGACCTGTTCGTTCAAGGCCAAAGGCTTCACCGTCCGTCTCCGCATGGAGGAGCGCATCGAACCGCGCCACGTCAAGATCGTGGGCGACGACGGGGGAATCCCGATGGATTTCGCCTTCTGGATTCAGCTCCACAAAGTCTCCGACACCGACACCCGCATGCGGCTGGTGCTGCACATCGAGCTGAACATGATGATGAAAATGATGATCGGCGGCAAGCTCCAGGGCGCCATCGACCAGATCGCCGAAGGCATCGCTCGCGCGATGCAGGCGCAGGCGTAGGACGCCAGCTTCAGGGGCGACCCCAGGCCGGCAGGCCTCCGATCCCGACCATTGCACTCGCAGCGTAGGACGCCTGCTTAAAAAAGCAATCGCAGGACGACACGGCCTCCGACCCCGACCGCCGCTTCCGCAGCGTAAAAATTTTCAGAAGACAACCGCAGACATGAGACCGACCGACTACATCGCTTCGCTGTTCAAGCCTTCCGGAGGCCCCGGAGGGGAGTCTGCGGCATATGACTTCGATCCGATCGGCAGTTATTTCTACAACTGCCCGGCCGAAGAGGGAGTCTTTCAGATCGTCGACGCCGAGACGACGGCCGACCTCGACCTGAACGCCGTGTTCGAAAAGATCGACCGCACGACCTCACGTGTCGGCCAGCAATACCTCTACGCCCGGCTGCGGACGCTGCGGGGCGAGGAGGATGCCGCGGATTTCGACCGCCGGGTCGGTGCTTTCGAAAACGACGACGAACTGACGCAACGGTGCGCCGGACACCTTGCACGCCTCGCGGGCGACGACGCCTACGACCTCTGCCGGCTGATCTTCGACACCCCGGTCCGGGTCCGCCGCATCGGACTGATCTACGCGCTGACCGCTGCGGCCGCGGCCGCGCTGCTTCTCGCGCCGTTTTATCCGGCGCTGTTGCTGCTCTTCGTGGCGATCTACGCGGTCAACATGTATATTCATTACAGCAACAAAATCAACATCTCCCTCTACACATCGGCCGTAAAGCAGCTTTCCACGGCCCTGAAAACCGCGCGGTACCTTGCGGCAGAGGGGGTTCCCGGCTCGGACGAAGCCGCACGGCCGATCCGCCGGGTCGCCGAGGTCGAGCACCGCAGCCGCATCGTCGGCACGCAGGGCGACGGAGGCAACGAACTGGCGGCCGTCGGATGGCTGGCATTCGAGCTGGTGAAGATCGCGTTCAACATCGAGGTGATTCTTTTCCACCGCTTCACCGGCAGCATCGCGACTCACCGCGACGCCATCCACGACGTGTTCCGCTTCATCGGCCGGACCGACGCGGCCATCTCGGTCATGCGCCTGCGCCGCGCCGCGAAGACCTGCCGCCCGACGTTCACCGACGGCAAATACCTCGAAGCCGTGCAGGTCGTGCATCCTTTGATCGAGGGCTGCACAGCGAACACCCTGACGCTCGACGGCACGGGGCTGCTGCTCACCGGGTCGAACATGTCGGGCAAAACCACCTTCATCCGGACGGTGATGCTCAACGCCCTGTTGGGCGAGACCCTCTGCACCTGTTTTGCGGAGCGGTTCACGGCGCCCTACATGCGGCTCCACTCGTCGATCCGCATTTCGGACGACATCACCGAAGGGACGAGCTACTATTTGCAGGAGGTGCTCACCGTCAAGCGGCTGCTCGAAGACGCGGACCGGCCCGCGGCGTGCCTCTTCGTGCTCGACGAACTGTTCAAGGGCACGAACACCACCGAACGTATCGCGGCCGGGAAAGCCGTGCTGGCGCGCCTCAACCGCGGGCCGCACATCGTGCTGGCCGCCACGCACGACATCGAACTGGCCGAACTGCTGCGCGGCGACGGCTACGAACTGCACCACTTCCGTGAAGAGGTGGCCGACGGGCGGCTGGTATTCGACTACTGCCTGCACACCGGTCCCCTCACCACGCGCAACGCCATCCGCATTCTGGAGCTGTACGACTACCCGCCCGAACTGATCGCCGAGGCGTACGACACGCAGCAGAAACTGCTCGGCAACGGTTAAATCGCGCCCGTTTTATAACCGGGCGCGATCCGTTCAGAAACCGGAAAGGGCGCAGAACCGGACCGAAAGCCCGGCTGCCATCTTCCGCCCATACGCCCCGGTTCCTAACCGGGCTATATCCGCGGCTTCTGCAACATGCGGATCACCAGCGAGGCGGCATAGATCAGCAGGGCGTAAATCAGCGATATGAATGAAACCTTCAAGCCGCCGGCAACCAGCGTCAAAGGAACGTCGCCTACCTGCTGCACGACTTCAGCGGCATTGAACATCCCTTTCAACTGCCAGATCAGGTCGGTCACCAACACCAGCAGGCCGATCTCCCTGACCCATGCCGGGGCTTTCCACGCGGCAAACAACAGACAAATCAATTCCACGGTCAGGATCGACATGATCCATGTCCCGCCCTGAAGAAACAAATCGAACATAACGCAAAAGTTTTAAGTCATCGCGGGACCATTCCCGTATGGCAAAGATAGGCTGCCGCAGGCCGAAACCACAAAAAAACCGCCCGTCGAATCCCGCTCTTACGCCGTCGAATCCCGCCGATCGGCCCCGGGAGCGTTTTTTGCGGGACCGGGCGGGGACACCGGAGACTGATTTTACCTATATTTGTAAAAACGGAAATTCCGCATGAAACAGTTTCTGCCCGTCGTCTGGTGGCTCACGGCCACGCTCGTCATCGCCTTTGTCCTCGTGGGGTTGGGGTATCTCTTCGCCGACGCCCTCCTGCTCGGAGTGCTGTTCCTGCCCGGAATGCTCACGGCGCGTTACTTCGTGCCGCAGCTGTCGTTCGAAAACCGGCGGCAGGGAATCCTCGACACCGTCTACCTTGCGCTGGCGATCCTCGGCATCGAATACCTCTCGCTGATGCTGGGCCATGCGGTGGTGCTCGGCGCCGGCGAAGGCGGAATGCCGGGGCTGCTGCTCAACCCCCCCCCTTCATCCTGCTGGTCCTGACGGCCCTCATCGCTCCGGAAATAGCTCTCGAAAAACACCTCGAACGCCGCTGTCCCTACGCCCGTTCGATCAGTTTCGTCTCCGACCGCCGCAAAATCACGCTCGACCCCGCGGAAATCAGCTACGTCGAATCGAACGACAGCGAAGTGTGGATTCACACCGCCGGGGGCCTCGCCTACCGCACCAAAACCCGCATTTCGCAATGGGAGACACAGTTGGACAGCCGTTTCCTGCGCATCCACCGCTCGTTCATCGTCAACACGGCGCGCATCGACCGCTGCTGCCCGGCACACGTGGAGATCGGCGGAATGACCATCGAGATTTCGCGCAAATACCGGGAGGCCGCGCGCCGACAGCTCACAGAGCAGGCCGCAAACGCCTAATTTCGGCCCATAGCCGCCGCCACGCAGCGGATCGTCGGGAAAGCGTCGCGCAGATTGTCTGCCACCTCGCGGGGCGCACACCACACCGCGGAGTCGATCCCCTCCTCGGTCTGGGGCGTCAGACCGGCGCACCCGGACGCATGCAGTTCGTACCAGTGGGTCCGTTTCAGTTCCCAGCGCGCAGTTTTCGGAAAATAGTAGGCGTGCAGCGTCTCGCACAGCGGCCGCACGACCCGAGCCGCCACGCCCGTCTCCTCTTCGACCTCACGCGCAGCGCACTCCTCGATGCGCTCCCCGCACTCCAGATGCCCTTTGGGCAGGTCCCAGCGGCCGTTGCGGTGGATCATCAGCCACTCGCCGCAGTCGTTCACCACCACGCCGCCCGCCGCCTCGACCGGCGTGAACTCCGCCGCAAAGGCCGCGAAAGCCCTGTCGGGATCGTCCGAAACGACGGCCACGGAGTTGTGCGATTCGAGAAAATTCAGTATCTTGGCCCGTGATATGCCGCCGCAGGCTTCGGCCGCAACGGCGTACCACGCCCCGCCGGGAGCTTCGGCCGTGAACGCCACGGCCCTGTCGGCGAAATAAACGGTACGGTTCATCTTTTCATCGGAAATTTGTGAACAAATATACGTAAGAAACCTCAAAAAATGAAAAAAATTCTCCTGATGACGGCTATTGCAGCTATGGGCCTCGGCGGATGCGACAAGCGTCCCGAGCCTCTGAAGATCGACAATGCGCTGACGGCCGAAGAGATCGCCGCCGGACGCCTCACCCCCGAGGTGATGTGGAAGATGAGCCGCGCGGGCGGCTCGTCGCTCTCGCCCGACGGCCGGACGCTCCTCTACCAGCAGACCGACTACAACATGGCCGAGAACCGCGGCGTGACGACGATCCGGGTCGAGGACATGGACTCGAAGGCCGTGACATGCCTGACGGACTTCACGTCGAACAGCCTCTCGCCGAAGTGGAGCGCCGACGGACGGCACATCTATTTCCTCTCGGACCGCGGCGGTTCGATGCAGGTGTGGCGGATGAACGCCTCGGGCGGCGACGCGACGCAGATCACGGGCAGCGGCGACGGCGTTCCCGACGTGGAGGGCTTCGGCGTAAGCCCCGACGGAAAGCACATCTGGTGGGTGCAGACCGTGCGGACGGCCGACCGCCGTTCGTCGGACATCTACAAGGACATGGACAAATCGAAAGCCCGCATCTACGACGACCTGATGGCCCGCCACTGGGACTACTGGGACGAGGGCGAATACCGCCACATCTTCGTCGGCGAGCTGAGCAAGGGAGTCGTGACGGGCGGCAGGGACATCATGCCCGACGCGCAGTGGGACGCCCCGCTGGCGCCCTATTTCGACATGGCCGAGATCGCCTGGAACAACGCCGGGACGATGCTGGCCTACACCTGCAAACCGCTGACGGGCACCGCCTACGCCGTGTCGACCGATTCGGACATCTTCGTCTACGACCTCGAAAGCGGCGCGACGCAAAACATCTGCAAGCCCACCAACTTCAATACCGGCAAACCCGTCAACGATCAGGCGGCCATGGTCGGCTACGACAAATATCCCGTCTGGTCGCCCGATGATTCGAAGATCGCCTTCCTCTCGCAGCGCCGCGCAGGCAACGAGTCGGACAAGGCCCGCCTGTTCGTCTACGACTGCCACACCGCCGAAATGCAGGACCTCACCGCCGACTTCGACTACAACGCCCAGAACGTCGTCTGGAGCGGCAACGACCTGATCTATTTCATCGCCCCGATCGAGGCGACGCACCAGATCTGCCGCGTCGCGCCGTCGGTCGGCGAGGTGGAGGTCATCACCCGCGGCGACCACGACATCAACGCCTTCACGATGGCCGGGGAGCGGATCGCCGCCGAGATGTGCACGATCTCGATGGCCACGGAGTTCTTCGAGATAAATCCGGAGGACGGCTCTTTGGCGCAAATCTCGGCCATCAACAAATCGGTCTACGACAATATCAGGATGGGCGAGGTGCAGAAACGCTGGGTCAAGACCACCGACGGCAAGCAGATGCTGACGTGGGTGATCCTGCCGCCCGATTTCGACCCGTCGCAAAAATATCCGGTGCTGCTCTACTGCCAGGGCGGCCCGCAGAGCGTCGTATCGCAGTTCTGGAGCTACCGCTGGAATTTTCAGCTGATGGCAGCGCAGGGATATATCGTCGTCGCGCCGAACCGCCGCGGCCTGCCCTCGTTCGGACAGGAGTGGCTCGACCAGATTTCGGGCGACTACTCGGGCCAGAACATCCGCGACTACCTCTCGGCCATCGACGACGTGGCCCGCGAACCGTGGGCCGACCGGGAGCGCATGGGCTGCGTCGGGGCGTCGTACGGCGGCTATTCGGTCTATTTCCTCGCCGGATGCCACGAGAAGCGTTTCAAGGCCTTCATCTCCCACTGCGGCATCTTCGATTTCGACTCGATGTACGGCGAAACCGAGGAGCTGTTCTTCGTCAACAACGACTACGGAGGCCCCTACTGGGACACGGCGAACGCCACGGCACAGCGTTCCTACGCCAACTCGCCGCACAAGTTCGTCTCGAAATGGGACACGCCAATCCTGATCATCACCGGCGAGAAGGATTTCCGCATCCCCTACACCCAGTCGCTCGAAGCCTTCACGGCGGCCCGCACGCTGGGCATTCCGGCGCGGCTCGTGGCGTTCGAAAACGAGGCGCATCAGGTCTTCAAACCCCAGAACTCGCTGGTCTGGAACCGCGAATTCTTCGGCTGGCTCGACAAGTACGTAAAATAGCCGACCCGACAGCGAACGAGGGCCGCCCGGACCGGAACTGCGCTCCGGTGAAAGCAAAACCTCCCTGCAAGTTGCGCAGGGAGGTTTTTTGCGCTCCGCACCGCCGGAAAGGCGCATCCGTGAGGATAAAAAGGAGGCTGTTCGTGATGAAAAATCCGGCGTTCGTTGAATTTATTTCCGCGAACGGGAACCTGTACCTATTTTTGTACACATTACAGATAAAAGAATCTATTCTATGCGAATAAATTTCCGGATTATTTGGCTCGCGCTGCCTCTGGTCTTCGGGGCATGCTCCGATTCTTCGGATGCGGACACCCGGCCCGCGACCGAAACAATCAGCGTATCGGTAGGCTCCGGTCCGAAGATCGACATCGAATCCGAAGACAAGTCCCGCACCCAGCTCGGCGAAGACGGCGTATCGGTCAAATGGGCTTCCGACGACCAGATCGCACTCTGGGCCGTCAACTCCCGATCCGAGACCGTCTTCAGCAAACAGGCTTTCAAACTCTACCACTACAACACCGACTACAACACGGCCAAGTTCAGGGGAGACATCCCGCAAATGCCCGCGGACACCTACACCTATTATGCCGTGTCGCCCGTTCCGTCCGAAAGTGACGGCACGCAGGCCACCTACCTGATCCCTGACGTGCAGGACGGCGGCTTCAACGGCGACTGGGACGTGATGGTGGCCGATCCGGTCAAGGCCCCGGCTCTGGAGAAGAACGACACCGGCGAGACGGTGCAGTTCCAGTTCCGCCACAAAGTTCACGTGCTGAAAATACGCATTCCGAAAAACGATCTGGGCGAAAAGGTCTCGGAGATCACGCTGGCATTTCCGCAGCCCGTCACGGGGCGCATGACGGTCGATGCCGCCGATCCCGATGCCGCGCCGACGCTCACCGACGGCAACAACACGCTGACGCTGCGTTTCGACACTCCGAAGGATGCGGGCGACGTGGTCTTCGCCGTCATCGCACCGGTGGAACTCACCGCCGAGCAGCCGGTGACCATCACCGCGATTTGCGAAGCCGGGGAATCCGAGCCGCGCAACATCCCCGGCAAACACTTCTCCGAAGGCCACACCACCCCGATCGCCTACCACATTCCCGCCATCGGCCGCTATTACACGCGTCTGAACTTCTCGCTGCCTGCGGACAAGGGCACGGCGACGCTGGGCGAGGCGGTCGGAAAGATCACCCTCACCGCCCCCGAAGGCTCGCTGTTCGACAACGGCACGAACGTCCGCCAGTTCACGCCCGACGCCGAGGGCAAATACACGATGGTGCTCAAACCCTCGTGGACCGACAACCTCTCGGGAAAAGCCGTCACGGTACAGTACGAATCGGAAAGCGCTGTCGTATCGAACACGCTGACAATGCCGCAGATCACCGAATTCGGCAACAACGACATCACGCTCAGCGTCCCCTACCTGCTGGCGGAGGATTTCAGCAATATCATCCAGTTCGACTACGACTGCAACGTCGGAACGGGAACAAGCAGCAGCAGCGCCGGAAACAAGGATGCGCACCTGCTGTCCGACAAGGGCGCCATCGGATGGACGGCGGCTCGTGTGGGCGGGGAAACCGGGAAATGTATCCGAAGCTCCTGCCGGTTCGAAGGCGGAGGAGTCGGCAAGGCTTCATCGTATGCCCGCTACCCGGGACGTATCGACTCGCCGCCCGTCAGCGGTATCAAATCCGGCAAAACAGTCAGAGTCCGGGTTTCATTCGATTACGTCGGAGGACAGGACTCCTGGATGATGGACAGTAACAAAAATAAGGGCGGAACATACGGCAATCCTACGTTCAATTACGGCTACACGACCAATTCGGGCCAGCCCAACGGCGGAGACAATCTTGAAAACCCCGTCGAAGCGGAAGACATAGCCCTCGAAACCGACAAATCGTGGAATACCCCGCTTTCGAATTGGAACACCAAAACATTCCTGGCCGACTTTAACAGCGCCCACAGAATCTCATGGAAGGTGAATGTCAACCGTATCGGCAACGTATCGTCCTGGACCGGAATATTCGGCGCCAACGGCAATCACTACCTCTACCTCGACAACATCAAAGTATCCATCGTCAACGAATAACCGCCATGAGAAAACTGCTTTACCTGCTTGCATCGGCGGCTGTCATGGCCGGAGGATGCTCCGAAAAGAAAGAGACCCCGGCCGGAGAGGGCTGCGGAACCATCCGCATCGCCTGCGAGGCCGACGCCACGATTGATGCCGCTGCGGCGATGGCCGCGGTTCAGGGCGCGACCCGCGCTGCGGCGAAACCCGACGGCAAAGATTTCACGCTCCGCATCCGGGGTGAAAATTTCGACAAAAGCTGGGCGACGGTCGCGGCGTATAACGCCGAGGAGACCGCCTACACCTTCCCCGAAGGCCGCTACGCGATCACGGTCACCTACGGCGATCCCGAAGCCGAAGGCGCGGACAAACCCTACTACGCAGGCGCGACCGAAGTGGAGGTCGCGGCGCGCCGCACCAGCACCGCGCAGATCACGGCGACGATCGGCAATGCGCAGACCCTCGTGCGCGCCACCGAGTCGTTCAAAAAATACTACAACAACGCGGAGTTCACCGTGACGACCGGAGCGGGCAGCATCTTCACGTTCCGTCCCTGCGACGCGGCCGAAGCGGAAGCCGTCTGGGTGCAGGCCGGAAAGCCGCTCACCTTGAAGGGTACGGCCCGGGGCCAGAGCCAGGACGGCACGTCGGAGGGGCCGCTCTACACCTTCACCCCCGAGCCGCTCGAAGCGGCACGCCCAGCCACGCGCCACATCTTCACGCTCGACGCCAAGAAGGCCGGCAGCGCGACGCTGACCGTCACCCTCGGCGAAGGATACACCGAGACCGTGGAACTCGACGTGGAACTCAACGACGAGGCCACCGAATAACGCAAATAAAAATACCGAGATATGAAAACCTTTACCAAGATTCTGACGGCTGCGGCAGCGACGGCGCTGCTCGCGACCGGCTGTGTGAACGAAGATCCCGCCTATAAGAACAACGAGCCGGGCACTCCGCCCGATCCCAACGCCAAAGGCTACCTGACGCTGGCGGACATGAGCATGCGCGTCGTGGTCGACACCGATACCGAAACCCGCCCCGACGACACGTCAGACGAGACGGCGAAGCCCCAGACGCGCACCGACGAGGCGCAGCCCGACGTCGACACATTCATCATCGAAATTCGCGACGCAACGGGCAAGCTGGCGCTCCAGGAGACTTACGGCGATCTGAAGGTCTCGATCGGCGAGGCAGGCAGGCTGGAGCTTCCGGTGGGCGGCTACACGATGGAGGTCCGTTCGGAAGAGGCCGCCACGACGCCGGCAGCCGAATGGGAACACCCCGTCTATTTCGGTTCGCAGGAGTTCGTCATCGAGAAGAACCAAACCACGCCCATCAACGAGGTCGTCTGCACGCTGAACAACATCAAGGTGACGCTGATGTGTTCGAAAGACCTCGCCGACCAGCTCACCGCCGACACCAAGTCGACCGTCACGCTGGGCGAAACGACGATGACCTTCCTGAAGGATGAAACCCGCGCGGCCTACTTCATGCCGCAGGGCGAGACCAACACGCTCAAATTGCACCTCGAAGGGGCTTTCGCCGATACGCCCGACGCACCCGTCCGGATCAACAAGAGCATCTCGGGCGTCAAGGCCGGACAATGGCGCAAGCTCTCGATCGTGATCACCTACTCGGACAAGGGAGACATCAAACTGGACATCGACGTCAACGACTTCATGGAGGACGACGAAATCCCGGTCAACGATCCCGACAACCCCGGCGAACCCGGACTTCCCGTCGCCCCGACCCTCGAATGTCCGGGCTACGACCTCACGAAACCCTTCCAGCTTCTGGCCTCGATGTTCGACGCCCAGGGCAACTACACCCGGCCGTTCGCATTCAATCTCGCCTCGTCCAACGGCATCGGGTCGTTCGCGGTGAAAATCACGTCGGACAACTCCCGGCTGACCGGCATGGTGTCCGGAATCGGCGGTCCGGAATTCGACCTCTGCACAATCGGGGCGTCGGACCCCGCCTACACGGTTCTCGCAGGCCTCGGCTTCCCGCTGGGCGACGATCTCAAGGGGGCGACTTCGAAGAGTTTCGACATCGCAGGAGCCATGAAACTGCTCTATCCCGCATACGAGGGCACGCACGCATTCGCCTTCGAGATAACCGACGCCAAAGGACTTTCGGCCCGGGCGTCGCTGACGCTCACGGTCGATCCGGCCAACGAAGGCCCTTCGATTGTCGGCGTAGATTTCAATATCGACGAAACGCAAACGCCGTCCGCAGACCGCGACACGGAGATCGACATCACGGCGCAAACAGGCATCAAATCGCTCGACGTGACCATCGACTGCGACAACCTCGACGCCAAGGAACTCGGCACGATGGGCATCCCGGCCCGGTTCGATCTCTGCAATATCGAAGGCTTCGAAGATACGAACGGAACCATGCATCCGGCCGAAGATGTCCGGGAGGCGATTTCAGCCCTCGGATTCCCCATCGAGGACGCAGTCAAGGACAAACCGTCCATTCGGCTCAAGATCGACAAGATGTTCACCAGATTGCTGACAGGCTTCCCCGGCAACAACAATTTCATACTCACGGTGACGGAGAACAACGGTCTCAGCACGACCAAGACCCTGAAGTATTACGTACCGGCGAATTAAGGCTGACGAATTATGAAAAAATACATTACCGCCGCCCTGCTGTTCTGCGCCGCGCTGACGGCCGCCTGCTCGAAAGAGACGGCCGGGAGCGCCGACACGGGCGACACGGGTGTGCTCGAAATGCGGGTTTCGGCCACGCGGGCCGAAGCCGACGGGGAATACGACCCCTTGCAACGCCTTGCCGTACGCATCTACCGCGCGAGCGGCGAGCTGCTGCGCCAATACACCGCAGAGACGCTCCCCTCACGGCTGGAGCTGCTCGCGGGCGAATACCGCGTGGAGGTCGATGCGGGAGAAGCCGTCCCCGCGTCGTTCACCAAACGTTTCTACAAAGGCGAGAAGACCTTTACGGTGGCAGCCGGACAGACGACCGTAGCCGAAGTGGAGTGCAAACGGCAGAACGTCGTCGCCGAAGTGAAATTCGACGCCACGGTTTCCGCCGCTTTCGGCGAGAATTTCCATGCGTGGGTAGTCGCCGCCGACGCGTTCGACGAAGGGCAGGTTCAGCAGGGCGGCGTCCCGGCGCTGAACTACACGGCCGACGGCACGGGCTACTTCACCATGCCCGAGGGTGCGACCACGCTCACGACCCGCTTCGAGGGCACGCACCCCGACCGCGGCGTCATCGTCAGGGAGGCCAGATTCGAAGGCGTGCAGACCGGCGGCAAATACAGCGTCTCCTTCCGGTTCTCGAAAGACCTGCCGGGCTTCATCGAATGCTTCGTCGTCAAGGTGGACACCTCGACCGACGACTACGACGACACGTTCCCGTTCAGCCCCGAGCCGAGCATCGAAAGCGACGGTTTCGACATGGACCAGCCGCAGGATTTCATCCCCGGGACAACCTCCCCGAAACGTTACATGATAACCACGATGGCCGCCGTAAAGAGCGTCGTGATAGGCATCGGCGACGACAGCTACGAAGCGCTGAACGGCACGACCGAGGGCGTCGAGGTGACCAGGGAGAGCGACTTGAGCCTGACGGTCACCCTTTCCGACGCCTTCTTCGCAGGGCGTCCGGGCGGCAGCCATCCGGTGAGCATCCGCGTCACGGATTCGGCCGGCGCCGAAGCCACCGCCATCTCGGAATACCGTCTGCAAGGTCTTCTGCCCATTGAAAAGACGGATTACGACCTCTGGACGAACAGCCTCACGCTGCGCGCGCTGGTCCTCGATCCGAACGTCACGACGGCGACCTTCGGGCTGCGCGTCAAAGACGGCGAGTGGTCCGACGCCGAGGGCGTAAACGCCGGCGAGGGCATCTATACGGCCACGTTCACGGCCCAATGGAAGGAATCGGTCAATGCCGCGGGCCTGACCGTCCACACCCCCGTCGCAGGCACCGGCGTCTTCGCCGGCAACAGCTACGAGGCGCGGGCGGCGCTCGATGGCGAAACCGTCTCCTCGGCAGAGTTTCAGGCCGCTGCCGGGCAGGTCATCCCCGACGGGGATATGGAAAGCGGATCACTCCCCTGTTTCGGCAAAAGCACGTCGGAATCCACGACGTTCTGGGGCAGCGGCAATGCCGCAACTTCGGGACTGTGTGCGCAGTCGACCAAACCCGGCATGGGCGGCAGCTACTGCGCCAAGCTCGAATCGCAGTCGGCGTTCGGCCTGCTCGCCGCGGGCAATCTCTTCTCGGCAACGTTCCGTTTTGCGAATCTCTCGGGAACGGCCAGTTTCGGAATGCCCTACCAGTGGACAGCGCGTCCGACGGCCTTGCGGCTCAAATACCACGCCACCGTGGGCGCCGTCAATAAGGGAACCGTCACCGAAGAGCACGAATACATTCAGGACGGCCAAGACCGTTCGCGTATCTTCGCCGTTATCGTCGATTGGAACAGCCGTCACGCGACTGTCGCCGGCATGGGGTCGCCGACAGGCGTGTGGGACCCCGCCAAAACCGCCGAAACCGCCGAAGGCCCCGTCATCGCCTACGGATCGCTGCTGATCGGCGAAACCACACCAGGCGACGCGATGACGACCGTGGAGATTCCGATCGAATATTACGACAGAACGACCAAACCTACGGGTGCATATACACTCGTCATCTCCTGTACGACGAGCGCCTACGGCGACTTCAAGGTCGGTTGTCTGGGCAATGTCATGTACGTAGACGATTTCGAATGGGTATACTAATCACTAAACGCAAGCAGATGCGCAAGCTATTCATCCGCACGCTCGCCCTCGCGCTGTGCCTCACGGGCACGGCGCAGGCGCTGCGCGCACAGGAAACAACCGCCGCCCAAACTGCGGCGGCAGCCGACCAGCGTCCGAAAACGATCAACGAAATGCGCCAGGAGCGCGGACTTACCGACACGCACAACCTGTTCGTGCCGAAAGGACAGTGGATTTTCGGCGGTACGGCCTCCTACTCGACCCATACCAACAAAGGCTATCAGTTCCTCGTCATCGAGGGAATCAACTCGAAAGGCTACACCTTCCGCGTCAGCCCGATGATCGCCTACGCCTTCCGGGACAACATGGCCCTCGGAGGACGCTTCATCTATTCGCGCACGCTGCTCAAGCTGGACAACGCCGAACTGCATTTCGGCAACGAGGAGACGGGCACGAACATCGTGGCCAGGGATTTCTACTCGCTCAAGCAGACCTATTCGGCGGCGGCGATCTGGCGGCAGTACATCCCGCTGGGACGCAACAAACGCTTCGCGCTGTTCAACGAGATGTCGCTCGCGGCCGGAGGCACGCAGGCGCGCTTCGCCAACGACTCGCCCGTGAAGGGAACCTACGAAACCGGCTACACCCTCTCGCTGGGCATTTCGCCGGGCATCGTGGCCTTCGCCACCAACAACATGGCCGTCGAAGTGAACGTGGGCGTGATGGGCATCAGC
This sequence comes from Alistipes shahii WAL 8301, assembly GCF_025145845.1. Taxonomy (NCBI): domain Bacteria; kingdom Pseudomonadati; phylum Bacteroidota; class Bacteroidia; order Bacteroidales; family Rikenellaceae; genus Alistipes; species Alistipes shahii. Next base: position 789,495 of record NZ_CP102253.1, read on the forward strand.
TATACCCATACCAAACAGGTTCACAATCAGGTCACCGTGGGCAAACGCAACACGAGCATGATGAACTTCAAGGTCAATATCTTCTCGATCGGCCTCGGCATGGCCTTCTATCTCTAAAAACGGCACACTATGACACGAAGCATACTCTGCACCCTGCTGATCATAATTATCTCGTGCGGCAACGCGCTGGCGCGGCAAACCGCCGCAACCGGGAATCCGAAGGAAACAGCCGCTCCGGCAGCCGCAATCGCACCCGCCGCAGCCGGAACGATCTCCACCGAAGAAGAAACCCCGGCAACCGGAAATGCGCCGGCCTCGGAAGCGGCAATCCCGGCCTCGGAAGCGGCAGTCCCGGCCGACGGACAGAAGCAATTGCAGGCACTCAAGGCCGCGGAAGTTCAGTCGCCGATCCGCGGCAAAAAACAATTCCTGCCCACACGCCGGCGTATCGACCGCGAAATCAACAAGCTCAAGTTCGCCTACAAGGGCGAGGTGATCATGGGTCTGACGGCCTCCTACGGCACGATGTCGAGCGACGACACGGACATCATGCTCATCCTCGACGGCATCGACGCCGACGGCACGGTGGCCACCGTCAAACCCTTCATCGGCTATTTCTACCGCGACAACAACTGTCTGGGCGTGCGTTTCGGCTACCGCCACATGGACGGCAACCTCGATGCCGCACGCTACGACCTGGGCGAAAGCAACGACGCCTCGGGCAGCATTCCGAAGGTCAATTTCAACAGCGACAACTACTCGTTCGGCATTTTCCACCGCTCCTACGCGGGACTCGACCCGAAGGGCCGTTTCGGACTGTTCGCCGAGTTCGAACTCTCGCTGTCGACCGGAACGTCGAAGCTCTCCTACCAGCCCGACACCGCCAGCGACAACATGAAAACCACGTTCAGCGACAATACGCAGCTCAAATTGGCGTTTAATCCGGGAGCTGCCGTCTATATCTTCCCCAACGTCTGCGCCACACTGTCGTTCGGGCTGGGCGGCATCCAGTACACCTCCGTCACGCAGAAGGACGACGCCGGCAACAAGATCGGAACGCGCAAGGCTTCGAACATGCGTTTCAGGCTCAACGTCGCCGCCATCAACTTCGGCATGACGGTACACCTGTGGGACAAGAAAAAGAAATAAATTATGACCAGATACCTGAAAACAGCACTCCTTGCAGCCGCGGCGCTCCTCGCGTCGTGCATCCACAACGACATCCCCTATCCGGTCGTCGAACTCCGCATCGCGAGCGTCGAAGGCCAGGGCTTCTCGGTCTCGGAAAACAACGTCACATCGCGGACGGTCACCCTCTCGCTCGACGAAGCGACCGACATCCGCAACGTGCGGATCGACGCCGTGGGTTACGACGCCGTCATCCACAGCATCCAGCTCGACAAGGAGGAGGTCCTGCAACAGATCCGCAGCTCCCGGGAGCTGACCGGCACGTTCGACCTGCGTTCGCCGATCTACACCACGCTTTCGCTCTACCAGGATTACGAATGGACGATCCGCGCCACACAGACCATCGAGCGCCGTTTCAGCGTGACGGGGCAGATCGGCGCCACGGAGATCGAGGAGAAAAACCGCATCGCCCGGGTCCTCGTCCCCAGCGACACCGATCTGGCACATATCGAGGTCACGGAACTCAAACTCGGCCCCGCCGACATCACGACCTATTCGCCCTCGCTCGAAGAGCTTTCGGGCAGCAGCTTCGAATCGGTGCGTTTCGTAGACGTCACCTGCCACGGAATCACCGAACGGTGGCTGCTTTACGTGGAGCCTACCAATGTGAAGGTCGCCCTCCGGGCAACCGACCTGTGGAACAATACGGCCACGGCCACCGCTCTCGTCTCTGCCGAGGAGTATGCGGCCGGCGCCGCGCTGGAATACCGGATCAAGGGCGCCACGGAGTGGCAGAGAATGGCGGAAAGCAGCTACGAGGCCGGCATCCTGACGGCAACGCTCGCGCCCGAATGGAGCTCGTCGACCAACCCCCACGGGCTTGCCGTCTACAACTTCGTGCCGGACAAGGGTCTCTTCGCAGGGCACACCTACGAATTCCGCCTGACAGTCGGGGGCGAGCAGACCCAGCTGATGGAATATGCGGCCCCCGCGGGCAACACGATTCCCAACGGCGACCTGGAGGACAGCTCGCTGAGCTGCTGGACCCAGAACAACAAGACCGCGGAGTTCTGGGGCAGCGGCAACAACACCTTCACCAGGGGACTCTGCACGCAGGCCCCCTTCGACGGAGGCACGCGCGCCAAACTTCAGGCTACGTCCGCCGTGGGAGTCCTCGCCTCGGGCAACCTCTTCTCGGGGCTGTTCCAGAAGGACGTCCTGACCCGGGGCGTCGTGTCGTTCGGCCAGCCTTACGCCTGGAAAGCCCGTCCCAAGGCGCTGAAACTGCAATACTATGCAGAACATATCGGCATCGTCGACATCGAAAAGAATTTCGGCGCCCCGATTCACGAAGGGGACCGGGACAAGGCCCGCATCATGGTCGCCATCGTGGACTGGAACACCCGCCGCGAAGTCGGATCGGGCACGGAAGCCCCCACCGGGACCTGGGACCCGGAAGAGATGAGTACGCTCGACGAGGGTCCGATCATCGCCTACGGCTCGCTCTTCATCGACCAAAGTTCGACCGGCGGCAAGATGATCGACGTACAGCTTCCGCTCAACTTCTACGACACGAAGGCCAAACCGTCGGGGCTGTATCAGATCGTGATCTCCTGCTCGACGAGCGCCTACGGCGACTTCATGGCAGGCTGCAAGTCGAACGTACTCTACGTCGACAATTTCGAGTGGGTCTATTGACAATATCTATTTTCGCAACCCGCAAAAAGCAGAGCCTCACCGGTTCTGCTTTTTGTTTACCCCGGCGGTCCGAAAAAAAACGCCGGAGGGGGTAGGGTTTCAGCGCTTTCATCCGTGATATAGATAGAATGAAGAGACCCGAACATATCATCGAAGATCTGATAACCCGCCAACTGGACGGCACACCCCTCACCGACACGGAACGCCGGGAACTGCAGGAGTGGCTCGAAGCATCCGAAGCCAACCGCAACGCCTTTCTCCGGGCTTACAAAGCCTGGGGAAACGCCCGCCTTGCGGAAACCCGGTTCAACACCAGTCAAGCCCTCGAAAACGTCATGGCCCGGATTGCCGAAGCATCCAGACCCCGGTCTTTCCTGCGGCCGCAACTGCGCCGTCTGGGCATCGGCATCGCAGCGGCAGCCTGCGTCATGCTGGCCGTTGTCGGTTACTACCGACTGCAACCGTCGACCGTCCCGGACATCGAAATGTTTATCCGGCAGGCCGACACCCCCGTATTCACCCAGAAAGAGGTGCAACTGGTGCTGTCCGAGCAGAAAACCCTCCTGCTCGAAACCCAAAAATCGACAATCCGTTACGATTCGACCGCCATCCGGATCAACAACGCCGAAAAAACCATTCCCAAAAAAGAGGCTGCGACGTTCAACCAGCTGGTCGTTCCCTACGGCAAGCAGACGACACTGACGCTCGCCGACGGAACCCGCGTCTGGATCAACGCCGGATCACGGCTGGTCTACCCCGTCGTATTCGAAAAGCAGAAGCGCGAAATATACGTCGAAGGCGAAATCTACATGGAAGTGGCGCACGATGCCGAACGGCCTTTCTCGGTACACACAGGCAAGATGGATGTCTGCGTTTTGGGAACCAAATTCTACATGTCCTCCTACGGCCGCGATCGCACGCAGGAGGTCGTCCTGCTCTCCGGCTCCGTCAGCGTAGCCCCTGCCGGACGATCCGACCGCGGAATTCGCATCGTTCCCGGCCAACAAGCCATCCTCGACACCTCGGAATCGCTGGAGGTCCGCGAAGTGGAAGCCGAAAGCTACATCAGTTGGATTCACGGATACCTGCCCTTCGACAACGACCCGCTGTCGAACATCCTCGAACGCCTTTCCCGCTACTACAATTGTCGGATCGAGTGTACGCCCGAAGCCGAAGCGCTGACGCTCTCGGGCAAACTCGAACTCAAAGACGATCCGGCCGAAGTGCTGAAAATCTTGAGCGCAACAGCCCCTATCAACCTGCAAATCACCGGATCCGGGAATTTCCGAATCGACTATAACCCGACTACCAACAACCCAAACTGACCTGCCTATGTAACAGCCCGTATCCCTCCAAAAAAAGACCGGATGTCGTCCCTCAACGACATCCGGAGCGATTGAAAATCTAAAATAGCCTTTTAAACTTCAAATCTTTACAAATGTACAACAAAAATGGTAAAATCGGTCTTTTTAAGGCCGATAATGGGGGATTATTCCACCTATTCCGGATAACATTCCTGTTTTTGCTGGCAACAATCGGGTTCATCCGGCCCGTCAGTGCACAAACGGCAGAGGCGGCGAAAACCATCACGCTCAACGTACAGAACCGCCCCATCAAGGAGGTCCTCACACTGATCGAACGCCAAAGCGACTACATCTTCGTTTACTACGACAACATCTTGGACATCCACCGCAAAGTCACCCTGAAAGTAACGAATCAGCCCATTTCGGCTGTCCTGAAACAGTTGTTCGCCGGAACCGACAACACCTGGAAACTCTCGGGAAGGCAGATCGTCATCGGACGCTCCGTAGCTGCGGCCGCAGCTACACCCCGGAAGATCACACGCATCACAGGCGTCGTCAGGGACCAGAACAACGATCCGCTCATCGGCGTCACGATCCGCATCAAGGCCCGTCCGAACATCGGTACAGCCACCGACATCAACGGCAAATACCTGCTCGACGTTTATCCCGACGAAGTACTGGAATTCAGCTATGTAGGTTACAAATCGCAGGACGTTTCGGTCGCAGGGCAGGAAATCGTCGACGTGGTTATGCTGCAAAACGACGCCATCCTCGACGCCGTGGAGGTGGTGGGCTACGGCGTGCAGAAAAAGATCAGCGTCATCGGCTCGCAGCAGACCATAGCGACCAAGGAACTGAAAGTTCCCGTCGCCAACCTCACACAAGGCCTTGCGGGCCGCGTATCGGGCCTGGTCTCGGTACAGCGAACCAGTGAACCGGGCTTCGACGACGCGAACATCTACATCCGCGGCATCTCAACGCTGACAGCCAGCATGAGCGCCCCTCTGACGCTCGTCGACGGCGTTCCCCGCTCGTTCTCCAACGTCGACCCCGAAGACATCGAGAGTTTCTCGATCCTGAAGGACGCCTCTGCAACTGCTGTTTACGGCGTTCGCGGCGCCAACGGCGTCATTATCATCAATACCAAAAGCGGCCTGAAAGGACGCCCCAAATTCAGCGTACGCTATACCGAAGGCCTCACCAAACCGACCAAGATCACCGATTTCGCCGACGGCGCGACTTACATGGAGATGTCGAACGAAGCGTCGCTCACCCGCGGCGGCGGCAAACTATACAGCCAGGAGATCATTGATAAGACCCGCCGCGGGGAAGACCCCTATCTCTATCCCGACGTAGACTGGATGAAACAGATCCTGCGTAACTTCAGCCGCAACCGCTCGGCCAACGTCAACGTGCAGGGCGGTTCCGATAAGGCGGTCTACTACATCGGCCTGGCCTACTACGACGAGAACGGCATGTACAAGGACACGAAACTGGCCGACTACAACTCGAACACCTTCTACCGCCGTTACAACGTCACCTCGAACCTCACGCTCAACCCGTTCCGCACCACCGAAATCAAACTGGGCATCCAGGGCTACCTGGCCAACGCCAACTATCCGGCATCTTCGCAGGCAAGCATCTTCGAATCGGCCTATTTCACACCTCCGACCTATATCGCGCCGCTCTACCCCGACGGCAAGCTCGGCGCCTTCTCGGGCGGCGATATAAACCCCGTGGCACAGCTCGGCGCAACGGGCTATGCCAACCAGTGGCGCAGCCAGGTTTATTCGAACCTGCGCATCACGCAGCAGATTTACAAAGGGCTCTCGGTTTCAGGCATGTTCTCGTTCGACACCTACAACTACACGAGCAACCGTTTCACCAAAACCCCGAACACCTACCACGCCACAGGACGCGACGCCAACGGCAACCTGCTCTACGAGCAAACCCGCCAGGGAACCGAAAACCTGGCCTACAGCCTCAGTGCAAAGGGTAACCGCGCCATCTATCTGGAAGCCGCAGTCAACTACCGCAACACTTTCGGCAGGCACACCGTATCGGGCATGATGCTCTTTAACCAGAGCGACGAAATCAATACCAAAGCCACCAACGTCGAAGAGGCGCTGCCCTACCGTTTCCGCGGCCTGGCAGGACGTTTCACCTACTCGTTCGACGACCGTTATTTCGGGGAGTTCAACTTCGGATACAACGGTTCGGAGAACTTCGCCCCGAAAAACCGTTACGGCTTCTTTCCGTCGGTCGGACTTGGCTGGGTAATCAGCAACGAACCCTTCTTCAGAGGCGCCACAGAGGTGATCCAGTACCTCAAACTGCGCGGCACATGGGGTCGTGTCGGCAACAGCCAGATCAGCGGACGCCGTTTCGCCTACCTGGCTACGGTCAAGGACACCAACGACACCAGTTACCAGTTCGGAAAGAACATGGACCAGACCTACGGGACTACGGCCATCGACGAATATGCCGTCGACGTAACGTGGGAGATCGCCGACAAAACCAACATCGGACTGGACATGCGCCTGCTGAACAACAAGTTCAACCTGCAATTCGACGCCTTCAAGGAGTCGCGCAAAGGCATTTACCTGCGCCGCACAAGCATTCCGTCCTATTTCGGTATGATCAACAACCCCTACGGCAACATCGGCAAAGTCGAGAACAAAGGTATCGAAATGTCGGTCAGCTATGCCAATTCGTGGCGGGACTGGTCGTTGAGCGTCATGGGTAACTACTCGTTCAACCGAAACAAGGTCCTCGAAGACGACAGCACCGTGGCCTATCCCTGGCAGAAAACCATCGGCAACAAGGTCGACCAGCGGTTCGGGCTCATCGCACTGGGACTCTTCGAAAGTCCGGAGGAGATCGCCGCAGCGCCTGTACAGGTCGGCGACACGCGCCCGGGCGACATCCGCTACAAGGACATCAACGGCGACGGCAAAATCGACGAATATGACAAAGTGCCCATCGGCTGGGGAAGTGTCCCCGAAATCGTCTACGGCTTCGGATTCTCCGTAGGCTGGAAAGGCCTCTCGCTGTCAGCCATGTTCCAGGGCGCCGCACACGTCGACGCGATCCTCAGCGGCGAAGGCGTACTGCCTTTCGCACAGGGATCGAGCCGCGGCAACCTGCTGAGCAACATCACCGACCGTTGGACCGAGGCCAATCCCCGCCAGGATGTCTTCTACCCGCGCCTCTCGATCGGCAACATGAACATGAACTACGAAGCCAGCACGTGGTGGCTCAAAAATACCAGCTACCTGCGTCTGAAAAACATCGAACTCTCCTATACGCTCCCCGACCGCTGGATGAAACGCATCCACATCAACAATGCGCGCATCTTCATACAGGGCGTCAATCTGCTTACATTCAGCAAATTCAAACTGTGGGACGTGGAACTGGGCGACGGCCGCGGCGCAAAATATCCCAACATCGGTTCCGTCAGCCTGGGTATCAATTTCAACTTCTAAAATCCCCGACAAGCTATGAAACTTAAAACAATACTCACTTTACTGGCCGCCCTCGGCATCCTGACCGCCTGCAACGACGACTTCTTCGACCAGGTTCCCGACGACCGGATCACCATCGAGCAGGTATTCCAGCGCACCTCCTACTCCGAGAAATACCTGGCTACCGTTTACAGCTACATCCGCGACGAGTCGCACCGCACCAACGGCGTGCCCTGGGACCCGTGTTCGGACGACCTGGACGTTACCTACGACCGCGAGGATTACAACTCCTTCAAGATGAACCTCGGCAACTGGAGCGCATCGTCGAACTACTACGAGTACTGGTCGCACTACTACCGGGGCATCCGTTCGGCAACCTACTTCATCCAGCACATCGGCTCGAACCAGGAGATGCTCGACGATCCTACGCGCGGCCCGATCGTCGTCGAACAATACAAGAACGAAGCCCGCTTCCTGCGCGCCTGGTTCTATTACTGCCTGCTGCGCCAGTACGGTCCGTGCGTACTGCTGGGCGACGAAGTCCTTCCGGGCGACCTCGACCGCGACGATGTGAAGATGAACCTGCCGCGCAGTTCCTACGACGAGTGCGTGGATTACATCGTCGGCGAACTGGACGACATGATCGACAACAACCGCCTGCCGCTGCACTTCACCGTGCAGGCCGACAAGGATTACGGCCGGGCGACACTGGCCATGTGCATGGGACTCAAAAGCCGCGTACTGCTGCTGGCCGCCAGCGACCAGTTCAACGGCAACCCGGCCTACGCCAACGTGGTCAACACGGACGGCAAACACCTTTTTTCGACCCGAAAAGACCCCGAAAAGTGGAACAAGGCCGCCCAGGCTGCAAAAGATGTCATCGACCTGGGAATTTTCGACCTCTACAAGGAGTACCACACCGACGGAACGCTCGACCCTTACCTGTCCTGCCGCAACGTTTTCCTGGAGAACTGGAACAGCGAGGTGATGATGGTCCGCATCAGCAACTACCTCAAACATTGGGAACGGTCGGCTTCACCCCGGCAGTTCAGCGGCTATGAAAGCATGGGGGCGACCCAGCAACTGGTCGACGCTTTCCGCATGAAAGACGGCACGGCCATTACCCCGGACAAGGAGAGCGGCTATTCGAAGGCGAACTACTCCGACCCCAAATCGGGCTGGGTATTCGCTCCCGCCGGTACGCGCAACATGTTCGTCAATCGTGAACCGCGTTTCTACGTCAACATCTGCTTCAACGGCGCCTACTGGATCGGCGATCAGAAAACCCGCATCCAGCTCTACTACACCGGAGGATCGGGAAAGAAAGGCACGTGGGACTTCCCGCGTTCGGGATACATCGCCATCAAAAACGTTTCGCCCTCGTCCAATCCCAAGAACGGCAACTACATCAAGCGTCCCTTCGTCATCATGCGTTACGCCGAGATACTGCTCAACTACGTCGAGGCGCTCAACGAATACGATCCCGGGAATGCGGACATCGAAACCTACCTGAACAAAATCCGCGAGCGCGGCGGCCTGGGACCGGTCCAAAGCGATCTCAACCAGAGTCAAATGCGCGAGCAGATCCGGCTGGAACGCCGCATCGAACTCTGCTTCGAGCAACTGCGCTATTTCGACACCCGCCGCTGGCTGATCGCCGACCAGACCGACGGAGGACCCTTCTACGGCATGAACGTCGACGCAGGCAACAGCTTCACCGACGAGGCGTTCTACGAGAAAACCGTATTCGAAACCCGCGTGTTCCGGCCCGAGTTCTACCTTTTCCCCATTCCCCAGTCCGAAATCAACCGCGATCCGCAGATCGTCCAGAATCCCGGATGGTAACCGTAAAAACGAATAACGACTATGAAACTTACGAAATACCTGGCTGTCCTCTGCTGCGGAACGCTCTTCGCAGCCTGCGAAAACCCGATTCAGGACGACCTGAACGTGGACAACCCCGAGAACTATACGCGTATTTACACGGTCAACGCCGTCGACGACGCCTCCAAGAACACACTCTCATTCCCGCTCGAACGCGACACGTCGCTCATGGTCTACGCCAACCTGAGCGGAATCCGCAACCCGGGATGCGATGTGACGGTCAAATTTCGCGTCGCCCCCGAACTGGTGGATACCTACAATCAGAAGCACCAGAGCAACTACCCGATGATGCTTGATGGAAGCTACACGATCGAGAACCTCGAAGCCGTGATTCCTAACGGGAAATACATCTCCTCGCCCATCCGGATCGCCATCAACAGCCAGGCGTTCGACGGCGTGGGCGTCTTCCTGCTGCCGGTACGGATCGAGAATGTGACACCCGACCTGGCCGTCAACGAATCGTTGCAGACGGCTTACCTGCGCATCAACGGCTACTACACCGAAAATCCGTTCCCGAGATACGACAGGAGCGGCTGGTCGATCGCCGGGTTCTCGACGCAGGAGGCTGAAGCGACATCGACCTACCCCAACCGCGGATTGGCCGTTTCGATCATCGACGGCGAAAACAACACCTATTGGGGTACGCAGTGGCGTAACGCCAAACCCGGCCCGCCGCACTGGATCGCCGTCGACATGGGCGCACCCAAGGAACTGCACGGACTCACGATCCGCGGACGGTCTGACAAAGAAGGCTCCGACGTTCCCAAGAGCAGCGGCAACCCGCGTATCTTCAACATCGACGTGAGCGACGACAACCAAAACTGGACCCATGCAGGGACCTTTACCGTCGAAAACCGGATCGAGAACACGGTATACCTCGACCACAAGGCAACGGGGCGCTATTTCCGTATCTTCGTCACCGCCACGCAGGCCGACCTCTACCAGACCTGCATCGCCGAAGTATGGGCATTCTGATCCGACTAACAAATTTTTAAACCAAACGAAAGACTATGAAAAAGACTATATGTCTGTGGGCGCTGCTCCTGATTGTCGTTTCATGCACCAACGACGACAATTACAACGACGAGCACGGAGACAAGGCAGTCATTCCACCCAAAGGCAGGATCATCCGCATAATGACCTACAACATCTACGGCGCACGCGCCACAAGCCCCGCCAATGCAGCCGATCTGGACGCGCTGGCCGAGGTAATCCGCCGGCAGGACCCCGACTTCGTAACCCTCAACGAGGTGGATGTCTTCACCAACCGCACGGGAAAAGACGTACACCAGGCCCGCGACCTGGCAGCCAAACTCGGTATGGAGTGGCACTTCTCGAAAGCCATCGACCGCGACGGAGGCGAATACGGCGACGCCGTGCTGTCGAAACACCCGATTATAGAGACCCGCAGTTACCGGCTCCCCTGCGCCGCTTCGCAACCGGGAGAGGACCGTTCGCTGTGCGTCATCCGCGTCGAGATCGACGGCAAAGACCTCTATGTCGCCTCGACGCACCTCGATCATCTTTCGGGCGATGCGAGCCGCCTGGTGCAGGCCAATGAGATCCGCCGTATCCGCGACACGGAACTGGACGGAGACCTCATCCTTGCGGGCGACCTCAACGCCATTCCCAGTTCGAACGTCATCGCCACGATGACCGCGTTCCTGACCAATGTCGGAACGATCGACCAATACACTTTCCCGTCGGAGAATCCCACCCGCAAGATCGACTACATACTGTATGCCCCGATCGGACACTTCGGCGTACAGAACTGCACAGTGGTTTCGCGCAGCGACCAGCAGGTCGACGGCGTCGACGCCTCGGACCACCGCCCCGTCGTGGCCGACATCCGGTTCCAGACCGAGGAAGACCTCCCGGAGAATCAGGAATAAAGCGTTCGGAAGATGAAAAAACTGCTATTCACACTCCTCGGGCTGGCAGCGGCACTGACGCTGCCGGCCCAGGATTTCAAGATCACGCATGGCCCGTGGCTGTGCGACATGACCGAAGACGGCGTAACCGTCCTGTGGACTACCAACAAACCCGCTTTGTCATGGGTCGAGGCAACCGAGGACGACGGACGCAGTTTCTACGCCGCCGAACATACCCGCCATTACGAAACCGTCGCGGGCCGCAAACAGGCGCACAAGACGCTGCACGCCGTGCGGCTGAACAACCTGCGTCCCGGAACGAAATACTGCTACCGCATCTTCTCGCAGGAGGTACTCGAATGGAAACACGGAGACAACGTCCTCTACGGCAGGACCGTTGCCAGCAATGTCTACAAACGCGCACCGTTCCGGTTCCGGACATTCCCGGCAACGGGAACCGACTGTTCGTTCGTCATCCTGAACGACATCCACGGACGCGCCGACGACATGACCGAACTGTGCCGGGAAATCAATTTCGGCAAACACGACTTCGTAATGCTCAACGGCGACATGTCCAACAGCATTGAAAATGAGGAGCAGTTGTTCCGGGATTTCATCGACGCCTCGGTAAACCTTTACGCCTCGGAGACCCCGATACTCTACAACCGCGGCAACCATGAGACGCGCGGCGTCTTCGCCGACCGTCTGCACGACTATTTCCCGACGCGCAGCGGCCGTCACTACCAACTCTGCAAAGTCGGATCGGTCTGTTTCTTGCTGCTCGACTGCGGCGAAGACAAGCCTGACACGGACATCGAATACGGAGGGCTTGCCGACTACGACGCCTATCGCCGCGAAGAGTGCGAATGGCTCCGCAGGGCGGTGGCCTCCGAAACCTTCCGCAACGCCTCGGCACGCGTCGTCTTCCTCCATATTCCGCTCGACGGCGGAACGTGGCACGGCAGCAACCACCTCCGGAATCTGTTCCTGCCGATCCTCAACGAGGCCGGCATCAATATCATGTTCTCCGGCCACACGCACCGCTACGGCTTCCACCCGGCAAACGACGAAGTTCGGTTCCCGGTCGTGGTCAACGGCAATCAAAGCTACATACGGTGCGACATGACAGGCGACCGAATCGCGATCCGAATCGTCGGTCCCGGCGGACGCGTCGCACACACACACGAATTCCCACTCCGCTAACGAGGCGGAAAAAACAATGCCCTGCACCGTTTCGGTGCAGGGCATCTTCTGTTTTTCAGAGGAAAAGCCGCAGAAATCCGCTGCGGCTGAGCCGGAGCCGAAGCTGGGAGAGCGCCGCCCCGATATGCTTTTCGACGGTCTTGACGCTGATGTTGAGCCGCTCGGCGATCTCCCGGTTTTTCAGGCCTGTCGTGCGGCTCAACAGGAACACCCGGCGGCACTGCTCGGAAAGTCCCGAAATGCAGCAGTCGATCTCCTCGCTCAACTGCGATAACTGGAACTCCTCTTCGATATGGTCGGCGACAAGCGTACGAATACAGACATCCAACTCGTCCAGTCCGGATTCCCCCCCCCGCCATTTTTTGGAGCGCAGCAAATCTATGGCACGGTTCTTCACGGCGACAAACAGCAGCGGCAGCAGCGGCCGGTCGAAGTCCACCTCCTCCCGCCGTTCCCACAAGGCAAGAAAGACATCCTGCACGATGTCTTCCGACGCCTTGCGGTCATGGACCATCTGAAAAGCCCGTGCACACAAGGGTTCATAGTGATCGCGGAATAGTTGCTGAAAATACGCCGAATGGTTTTCCACAGTTTTCTCAAAATATGTCGGAATACTCCGAATCATTCAAATATAGCGATAATTCGGGAAATTGCAAAATTTGGACTGCCGCCAACTATCTCCGTCTTCGAGTAGATTCCACACCGCAGGGCATCCTGTCCCCGCTGCGCGGGGCACAGGCACAAAAAAGGCAGGACCGCTCTTGCGGGTCCTGCCTTTAATTTATCCTGCCGCCGTTACCTTCCGGCGATGCGGCAGTATCTGTCGTAGCGTCCTATCACGTCGTTCACATAGGCCAGCGTCTGCCGGCTGCCGGTGAATCGTCCGCATCTGACCACTTCGTTCTCGTAGAATTCCGGCTCGGCCTTCAGCGTAAGGTACCGGGCCACGACCTCCCACGAGTTGGGGTTCTCTCCGTTCAGGCGGGCCAGACGGCGGGCGTCGTTCACATGGCCGATACCGCTGTTATACGAGGCCAGGATGATGCTCATGCGGTCTTTTTCAGGTGTCCCTTCCGGAAAACGGAGCGACGACATGATCTTCGACATCAGTTTGTTGGCCAACCAGATATTGGTCCTCGGATCAGTGATCTCGGCCGCGGGGACGTCGAACTGACGCGCCACCGAAGGCATGATCTGCATCAGGCCGCGGGCCCCGCTGCGCGAGGTGATGTCGGGCGTGAAGCGCGATTCGTGGTAGGCGATGGCGCTCATCAGGCGCCAGTCGTGGCCCTCCTCTTCGCTGATGTTGCGAATCAGATTGTCGTAGGCCGAAATGACGTAACTGCCCTCGGGGAGCAGCGAGTGGTGCATCTCGGCCAGTGCGTTCAGTGCGTCGTCCGTCGCGGGTGCGCTGAACTGGGCGTTGAAGCCGTAAAATGTCGTAAGAATGGTTAAGAACGCAAACGTTAATACGGTCTTTTTTAACATAAAATGTTGTTTTGCGGGCAGCTTACACCGCGCAGAACAGCACGTCAATCATAGAATCCCCATGAGATACCGATTTTGAACATGCCCGGATTGAGCGGATAGCGAGCCGCCGAGAAATATTCTCCGTTACCGAACAGTCCCTTGTTCACATGCTGATATTTCAGGAATATCCGCATTCTCTTCCACTTTCCCATGACGAAAGCGTCCATATAGGGGTAATTCCCCGTCTCGACCTCCCGTTGGTTGTAATACACCGACAGAGCCGGATTGTAACCGGGCGCATAATACTTGGTATTATAGCGTCCGTCCAGACCGATCTGCAGGCGCAGCACATCGCGCACGACCCAGAATTCGTAGTAATACGACAGGAAGGCGCTCAAAAGCGGAACGGGTACAACATCTTGATCCGTGCTCCACTGCAACAATACCCTGTTGTCCAAATGAAGTCCGCCTAAACGGAAATCTTTGCGAGCATACACACTCGTGAGGCTGACGTTGCCGCTGTGCTGGGCGACGTTGCTGTCCGACGCATAGTAAATCTTGTCGGAGACGACTCCCTGCCATGCCCCCGCTTCGAACGCGAAATCGGGAACCGAAAACTTGACCTCGAACCGAGTTTCATTCTCCTTGCTTAAAGGAGTGTTCCATATATAATGGTTAGAGAACAGATTCTCCTGCCAGTAGGTCGGCGAGCGGCGGTCCATCGAGAACCGGCCTTCGAGAATCAGGGGGTGTCCGCGCAGATAGCCTTTCAGCGCGAGGTGCGCGCCGATCGAGAGATCTCCGCCTCTGTATCCCGACGGGTAGAAACGGAGGTTTCCGTCCCAGTCGACATATTTCTTTATCTTTCCGCTGACGGAGCCGTAAAAGAAGTAACTCGTCTTGTTGACCTTCGTGTACTTCCCCGTCAGGTAATCTTTCAGTTCGAATTGCGAGTAGGTGTGCATGTCGATGCCGATGCCGGCGTCGAGCGTCCCCACGATTCCGTTCCGGTCCCAGGGCTGCGCCTGCACGAAGAAGCGGTTCGAAATGTTCCGCTCGTAGATCGAGTCGCGCGTCTCCGCAGGGTTGATGAACCAGTTGCCGTAATAATGCCCCTCCGCGGAGACGAAATCGCCGTTCTCGTCCCGGTGGTCCCGTTCATTCGTATAAGGCTCGTTCCTGTCGGTGTAGACCTTGCTCCACGAACTGTACTCGAACGAATGGCCGATATACACCGCCGAGAGGTTCGCCATCGAGAAATCGCTCTCCGTGAGCCGTTGCAGCGGAATGCCGTAGGACTGCGTGACGAAGAAGGCGTTGTTGCGGTAGAGGTTCCTGGCCTCGGCGTCGGCCAGCCGCATCGGCACGCCCGAAGGCATCTCGAACGTCGTGTCCGCAATGGCCCACTCGCCGACCACGCCGCCGTTCTCCTGCTGCTCGATGTGGTTGTTGTAGTAGCCCGCATGGACCGAATACCGCCTGCCCGTGTGGCTGACGGCCACCGCAAGGTTGTGGTTCTTGGTCCGCGACCAGACGTACTGGCCGCGCGTGCCCCGCGCCTTGTAGTCGATGTTGAAACCCGTCGTCGGAGAGATGTTCTGCGCATGCATGATGCCGAAATTCTCCTCACGGAAACGCTTCTGCCCCGACTCCGCGTAATTCATCCGGATCATCGGCTTCTTCGTGTTGTAGAAGGGCACGTTCTCCATGTTGTAGGTGTACGCGTAGTAGGGACTCGCAAAACTGAAGTCAAAGAACTGCGGACGCCGGAAATAGTTCAACGGCAGCGACGTCTGGCCCAAAGCCCCCTGGGCGATGTCGCCCACGTCCTCCCGGTAGAACGGATAGTCGATCCGGTAATCGGTCAGCGTGGTGTCCAAAGGCCCGATCTCGACGCGGTTGAAATCGCGGCTCACGTGCCATTTGAAGTTGTTCAGCGCGCGGATCGAGTCATTGAAAAAATAGGACTCGAGCGGCTTGCGGATTTTCCGTTCCTTCTTGGTGGTGTCCTGCGGCTGCTGGTTCTCGCCCTCCTCGCCTTCGGTCTGCTCGTAGGGATTGCTGCCGTAGAGGTTACCCGTCTGGCCGTTGCGCTGGGCGCGCTGCAAGGTCTTCGCATCGAAGCCTTGGGAGCGCACCGCCTCGGGCGCTGCAAAAAACAGACCGAGCAGGAGCGTCAGCAATATGCGGTTCGAAAATCTCGACATGTCAGCCAAAGAGCGGAAATCCGCGGCAAATATAATTAAAAAATTTTAAATATACAACTATTCGGCTTTCCCACAGCCTTTTGTCCGGCAGGCAAGCCCCCGCACCAGCGAAACGAGGATATACAGCACGATGATCGCCGGCACGGCGTAACCGCGCAGGAGGACGGCCGTCACGACGGCCGCGATGATGAATCCGTAGCGCAGTTCGTTCCCTTTCCAGCCGAAGCCGTGGAATTTAAGGGCGAACATCCTCACATTCGAGATCATCAGCAGTCCCACGACCACGGCAATGGCAGAAATCGCCTCGCGCGGAAGTTCCAGTCCGCTGGTCTCGAACAACAGCCCCAGCGAACCGCAGAGCATCGCCGCCGCCGGGCTGGGCAGTCCGCAGAACTCCGTGCGCTGCGTGTCGTCAATATTGAATTTCGCCAGCCGCAACGCGGCGCAGGCCGTAAAGACGAAAACGACCAGCCCCGGATACCCTTCGGGCAGCCAGATGCCGGGCATCCATTGATAGAGCGAATACATGATCGCCGCCGGGGCCAGTCCGAATGAGATGTCGTCGGCCAGCGAATCGAGTTGCAGCCCGATGGGCGAACTCTGGTTGAGCAGACGCGCTGCGAAGCCGTCGAAAAAGTCGAACACGGCGGCCAGAACCATCAGGCCGAAGGCCAGCTTCAGGTCGCCCCAAACCAGCGCCGAAACCACCGCCACCGAACCGCAGAACAGGTTCGACAGAGTCAGCAGATTGGGTATCGTGAAGAGTTTGATTTTCATTGCCGGGGCGAAAATTTAATTTTCCAATAGGCGGCAAAGTTACTAAAATATTTTTATCTTTGTCGAAATTAACTCCATATAATAACTCATGTCAAGCAATAAATATTGTGTCATCATGGCGGGCGGCATCGGGACGCGCTTCTGGCCCAAGAGCCGGCAGTCGATGCCCAAGCAGTTCCTCGACATTCTCGGGACGGGCAAATCCTTCATCCGCCACACCTACGAACGCTTCGCAAAAATGGTTCCTGCGGAGAATTTCCTCGTGGTGACCAACGATAAATACAAAAGCCTGGTTCTCGAACACATCCCGGAAATCGGCGAAAAACAAGTGCTCTGCGAACCCGTGGGCCGCAACACGGCCCCCTGCGTGGCCTATGCGGCCTACACGCTGCTGAAACGCAATCCCGATGCCGAAATGATCGTCACCCCGGCGGATCACCTGATCCTCAACGAAGACGACTTCCGGGCGATCATCGCCGAGTGTCTCGACTTCGCCTCGGAGCACGACGCGCTGATGACCGTGGGCATCAAACCCACGCGTCCCGACACGGGCTACGGCTACATCCAGGTCTCGGACGACAAACCCATCAGCAAGGTCAAGTGCTTCACCGAGAAGCCTGACATCGAACTGGCGCGGGTGTTCCTGCAATCCGGTGAGTTTTACTGGAATTCGGGCATCTTCGTGTGGAAGGTGCGCTCGATCGTCGAGGCCTTCGAGAAATACCTCCCCGAGCACCACGCGCTCTTCAGCGGCGTGATGCGCGCCATCGGAACCGACGCCGAGCGCAACGTCGTGGAGATCGCCTTTTCAGAGTGCCGCGCCATCTCGATCGACTACGGCATCATGGAGAAGGCCGACAACGTCTACGTCCGCTGCGGCGAGTTCGGCTGGAGCGACGTCGGGACGTGGGGTTCGGTCTACCAGCATTCGCGCAAGGACCGCTATGCCAACGCCGTGCCCGAAGAGGGCTGTTACCTCTACGATACACGCAGTTCGATCGTTTCGCTCCCAAAGGACAAGATCGCCGTGATCAGCGGACTGAAGGAGTACATCGTCGTCGACACGGACGACGTGCTGATGGTCTGCCCCCGCTCCGAGGAGCAGAACATCAAAAAATTCATCGACGAAGTCAAGTTCCACAACGGCGACAAGCACATCTGATTCGTTGGATCAGATGTGCTTGATGAAATCATTCCAGACCTTATGATTTCCATCGCCCGTCACTGTGCATTCCAACGTTCGCATCCACGGCGTTCCACCGTGTTTGCGAGTCTGCTCCTCCTCCAAATCCCCTCCCCGGAGGGGACTTATCGCATGTGACCGAATAATCTCAAAACAATACTTGCCAACATCTTCCATGTCCGAACTATACGAACTTTTCAGCCAGCACCCCCGTATCTCGACCGACACGCGCCGGATCGAGCCGGACTCCATCTTCTTCGCCCTGCGGGGCGATACCTTCGACGGCAACCGTTTCGTCGCCGAAGCGCTCGAAAAAGGCGCGGCCTACGCCGTCTCCGACGATCCGCAGGTCGCCGCTTCCGACGAGCGGCAGCGCATCGTGCTCGTCGACGACACGCTGAAAGCCTTGCAGGACCTTGCCCGCTGCCACCGCCGGGCGCTCGGAATCCCGATCCTCGCCATCTCGGGCAGCAACGGCAAAACCACCACGAAAGAGCTTGTCAGCCGCGTGCTGGCCGAGCGGTTCGAGGTCTATGCCACCCGCGGCAACCTCAACAACCACATCGGCGTGCCGCTGACGCTGCTCGCCATGACCCGCGACACGGAGTTCGGCGTGGTGGAGATGGGCGCGAGCGCCTGCGGCGAACTGGCTCTGCTGGCATCGGTCGCCGAGCCGAACTACGGCATCCTGACCAACATCGGCCTGGCGCACCTCGAAGGCTTCGGCGGACCGGAGGGGGTTCGCCGCGGCAAGGGCGAACTGTTCGACTTCCTCGCGGCGAACGGAGGCCACGCCTTCGTTCCGGCCGACGACGAAATCCTGACGGGCATGGCCGCCGAACGCGATTCGCTGGCCGACGAATATTACTCCGCATCGCTGGCCGACGGCATCGAAAACCATCTGGAAGGCAGCTACAACCGGTTCAACATCGCGGCCGCCGTCGCCGTGGGACGCTATTTCGACGTTCCCGACGAACGCATCCGCCACGCCATCGCCAGCTATGTTCCCGACAACAACCGCTCGCAGCGCATCGGAACGTCCCGCAACACGCTCGTCGCCGACTGCTACAACGCCAACCCGTCGAGCATGCGGGCTTCGGTCGGGAATTTTCTCGCCGAGCCGCTCGAAGAGCGTCAGCGCCGGGTGCTGATTCTGGGCGACATGCTCGAACTGGGCGACTGGTCCGAACGCGAACACGCCGCAATCATCGAGATGGCCGCACAGGACCCCGAAGCGGAACTGCTGCTCGTAGGTCCGGAATTCGCCAAGGCCTACGACGGACTCGCGGAAAAGCCGGCCAACGTCACGCTCTGCCCCACGCGCGACGACCTGATCTCGCTGCTGAAAGTCTCCCCCGTGGAGCACTCCCTCGTGCTGGTCAAAGGTTCGCACGGCATGGGGCTGGAGCAGGCGCTGGAGGCGCTCTGACCGTCCCCGGAAACCGCCCCGGAGACTGCACCCGGAGACCGTCCCCGGAAACCGCCCCGGAGACTGCACCCGGAGACTGCACCCGGAGACTGCACCCGGAACCGCACCCGAAAACAACCGAAAACAACCGAAACAAACCGACCCAAAATAAACGGACCATGAAAAAACTACTCGCAACTCTCCCCCTGCTGGCACTGCTCTCCTGCACCGGCATTCCCCCGCAGCATGCTCTCTCGCATTTCGACTGGACGGAACCCGCCGACCCGCAGGGAGAGAAACCCGAAACCTGGAACGGAGTCGAAAAACCGATCGTCACGTTCGGCTCGACGGATGTCCGCTATCCCCGCGCGACACCCTGCGCAGCAGCCGTGACGGATCAGACGACCCTCACGGGCTGGCGCGGCGAGAAGGTCTCGGCCCAGGCTGTCATCTCCGCTCCCGCGGCTGTCGGCGGCCTGACCTGCACCGTGGGCGACTTCGTTGCGGACAACGGCGCGAAGCTCCCCGGCATCGCCCGCGCACGCTTCGTCAAATACGTCGTCAGCGACCGCTTTCTGACCGACCAACCCTGCGGCGCACGGCCGGAGAACAACCCGGCGCACCTCGAAGCGGACCTGCTCGACGAGGCGGCTTCATGCGACGTGCCCGCCCGGTCGACCCGTCCCGTCTGGATCACGGTAGACATCCCGCGCGACGCCACCCCCGGCCGCTACACGGCTCCGGTTGCGGTAAAGGGCGAAGGCGTCGCAGAAACGCTGACGCTGCACCTGAACGTCACGGAACGCACCCTGCCCGCGCCTTCGGAGTGGACCTACCACCTCGACCTGTGGCAGCATCCGGCGGCCGTGGCCCGCGCCGAAGGGGTAGAGGTCTGGAGCGACGAGCATTTCGAACGGATGCGACCGACGATGCGGCAGCTCGCAGACGCCGGGCAGAAAGTCATCACGGCAACGCTCAACAAGGACCCCTGGAACAACCAGTGCTACGACGCCTACGCCGATATGATCGTCTGGACGCGCCTGGCCGACGGCACGTGGGAGTATGACTTCACGGTCTTCGACCGCTGGGTGCGGTTCATGCTCGACCTGGGCGTCGGCAAGTACGTCAACTGCTATTCGATGCTGCCGTGGAACAACATGCTCCACTACAAGGATGCCGTGACGGGCGAATTCGTCGACGTCAAGGCCGATCCGGGCACGCCGGCCTTCCGCGAAATGTGGGGCCCGTTCCTGCCCGCCTTCGTCGGTCACCTCCGCGAAAAAGGATGGCTCGGCATCACTAACATTGCGATGGACGAGCGTTCGCCCGAGGTGATGGCCGCCGCGACCGCCCTGCTGAAGGAGGTCGCGCCCGAACTAGGCATCGCATTGGCCGACAACCACAAGATCTTCAAACAGTATCCCTACATCAAGGACATGTGCGCCAGCATCTTCGGCCCGATCGAACAGACAGACATCGTCCAGCGCCGCAGCAAGGGGCTGACGACCACCTTCTACGTCTGCTGTTCGTCGGGATTCCCGAACACCTACACCTCGTCGGCGCCGGCCGAGGCGACCTAATTGAGCTGGTACGCCGCCGCCGAGGATTACGACGGATTCCTGCGCTGGGCCTACAACTCGTGGGTCGAGGACCCGATCCGCGACTCGCGGTTCCGGAAATGGGCCGCCGGCGACACCTACCTCGTCTATCCCGAAGGCCGCTCGTCGATCCGTTTCGAACGCCTCGTCGAAGGCATCCAGGACTGGGAGAAAATCCGGTTGTTGAAAACGGAATTCAGCGGCGACGACGCGAAACTGCAAACCCTCCACGACCTGCTGGAGCCGTTCCGTTCGCCGGTCGCCTTCGACGGTTGGGAGCAGACCCTGCGCAATGCCCGCGCGACGCTGAACACGCTCTGATCCGCCGGACGGTCCGCAATACGGCATAAAAAGAGGTCCCGACAACCCGATTTTCAGACAGGTTGCCGGGACTTTTCGTGCATTCTTGCGAAAAAATCGTTATTTTTGTCCGATTTAACTCATAAACCCCAAACGATGACTCTCAACGAATACCAGCAGCACGCCCTCGAAACGGCGATCTACCCCGACGACCGCCGCATCATCTACCCCACGCTCGGACTTACGGGCGAAGCGGGCGAAGTGGCCGACAAGGTCAAAAAAGTGATCCGCGACGCCCACGAGGAGTTCACCCCCGAGAAGAAACTCGAAATCGTCAAGGAGATCGGCGACGTCATGTGGTACTGCGCCACCCTCGCCCGCGACCTGGGCTACGAACTGGACGACGTGGCGCAGATGAACGTCGACAAACTCCGCTCGCGCATGCAGCGCAACCACCTGACGGGCAGCGGCGACAACCGCTAATCGTTCGGCAAAACCGAACGATTGCAATTCAGAATTCAGAATTCAAAATTCATAATCATACATGGAACCCGAAAAAATCCAAACTTCGCTGCCCGAAAACGCCTACCGCGAACTCAAGCCGGGCGAAGAGTACACGCCCGTGATGCCCGCCTCGTCGAATCCGAAGGAGGTGACGCCCTACTCGGTCACGATGGGCGTCGTCATGGCCGTCGTCTTCTCGGCCGCCGCGGCCTTTCTCGGCCTCAAGGTCGGGCAGGTCTTCGAAGCGGCCATCCCGATCGCCATCATCGCCGTGGGCATGGGCTCGGTGCTGGGCAAAAAGAACATGCTGGGGCAGAACGTCATCATCCAGTCGATCGGCGCCTCATCGGGCGTGATCGTCGCCGGAGCCATCTTCACCCTCCCGGCGCTCTACATTCTGGGCCTCGACGCCGCTTTCTGGCAGGTGTTCCTCTCGTCGCTGTTCGGCGGCCTGCTGGGCATCGTTCTGCTGATCCCCTTCCGCAAATACTTCGTCAAGGAGATGCACGGCAAATATCCCTTCCCCGAGGCCACGGCGACCACCGAGGTCCTCGTTTCGGGCGAGAAGGGCGGCTCGCAGGCCAAACTGCTGGCCGTCGCGGGACTCGTGGGCGGATTGTACGACTTCGTCGTCGGTACGTTCGGACTGTGGACCGAGTCGGTCTCGACGCGCATCTGCGAATGGGGCGCAGTCGCCGCCGACAAGTTCAAGGTGGTCTTCGGGCTGAACACCTCGGCCGCCGTGCTGGGTCTGGGGTATATCATCGGCCTGAAATACGCCATGATCATCACCGCCGGCTCGTGCCTCGTCTGGTTCGTGATCGTCCCGGTGGTCGGCTCGCTGGCCGAAGCGGTCGATCCCGCCGCGATGCTCTCGCTGCTGGGCGTCACGCGCGCCGACATCGTCGCCGACCCGCAGTCGATCTTCACCGCCGAAAACCTCTTCGCCTTCATCGGCAAGCCGATCGGCATCGGCGGCATCGCCATGGCGGGCATCATCGGCATCATCCGCCAGTCGAAGATCATCCGCCAGGCCGTAGGCCTCGCGGTCTCGGAGTTCGGAGGCGGCAAAAGCGCCGCCGCGGCCCCCGAGCGCACGCAGCGCGACATCTCGATGAAGCGCATCCTCACGATCCTGATCGCCACGCTCATTTCGGTCTTCGTCTTCTTCCACTTCGGGCTGCTCGACGGCTGGGTGCAGTCCGTCACGGCCATTCTGATCGTCTTCATCATCGCGTTCCTCTTCACGACCGTCGCGGCCAACGCCATCGCCATCGTGGGAACGAACCCCGTCTCGGGCATGACGCTGATGACGCTGATCCTCTCGTCGCTGGTGCTGGTGAGCGTGGGGCTGAGCGGCACGACGGGCATGACCGCCGCGCTGGTGATCGGCGGCGTGGTCTGCACGGCCCTGTCGATGGCCGGCGGCTTCATCACCGACCTCAAGATCGGCTACTGGCTCGGCACGACGCCCCGAAAGCAGGAGGCTTGGAAATTCCTCGGCACGTTCGTTGCTGCGGCAACCGTGGCCGGGGTGATGATCATCCTCAACAAATCCTACGGATTCGTGGGCGAAGGGGCGCTGGTGGCTCCGCAGGCCAACGCCATGGCGGCGGTGATCCAGCCCCTGATGACCGGCGGCCAGACCCCGTGGATGCTCTATTTCTGCGGCGCGGCGCTGGCCCTTGTGCTCACGTCGATCGGTGTCCCGGCCCTCGCCTTCGCGCTGGGCATGTTCATCCCCATGGAGCTGAACGCCCCGCTGGTGGTGGGCGGACTGGTGGCCTGGTTCGTCTCCGGCCGCTCGAAAGACGAGGGTCTGAACAAAGCCCGCTTCGACCGCGGCACGCTGATCGCCTCGGGCTTCATCGCCGGCGGCGCGCTGATGGGCGTGGTGAGCGCCGTGCTGAAATTCGTCGGCGTGGACTGGTTCCTCTCCGGCTGGGCCTCGTCGAACGCCGCCGAATGGACGGGCCTTGCGATGTACCTCGTTTTGATCGGCTACTTCGCCTGGCACACCCTGCGGGCCAAAAAGGAAGAATAACATTTAATCTGCAACGACAATGGACTTGAAAGAACGTTTTCTGAAATACGTCTCCTACGACACCCAGTCGTCGGAGGAGAGCACGACATTCCCCTCGACCGAAAAACAGAAGGTCCTCCTGGCGGCCCTGCGCGACGAGATGGAGGCCCTGGGCATGACCGAGGTCACGATGGACCAGTACGGCTACGTGATGGGCACCGTCCCCGCCTCGAAAGGGTGCGAGAACGCCCCCGTCATCGGCTTCATCGCCCACGTCGACACCTCGCCCGACATGAGCGGCAAGGAGGTGAAACCCCGCGTGATCGACGAGTACGACGGCGGCGACATCGCCCTGAACGGCCAGCTGACGATGCGGGTTGCGGACTTCCCCGAGCTGGCCTTCTTCAAGGGCCACACCCTGATCCACACCGACGGCACGACGCTGCTGGGCGCCGACGACAAGGCCGGCGTGGCGGAGATTATGACCGCCGCGGAATACCTCATGGCGCACCCCGAGGTGAAACACGGCAAGATCCGCATCGGCTTCACCCCCGACGAGGAGGTGGGCCGCGGCGTGGATTTCTTCGACGTGAAGGCCTTCGGCGCCGATTTCGCCTACACGGTCGACGGCGGCATGGAGGGCGAACTGGAGTATGAAAACTTCAACGCCGCGAGCGCGAAGGTCGAGATTCAGGGCCGCAACGTCCATCCGGGCTACGCCAAGAACAAAATGATCAATGCCATCGACGTGGCGTGCGAACTTCAGGGGTTGCTGCCCGCCTCGCAGCGTCCGCAGTTCACCGAGGGTTACGAGGGATTCTACCACTGCGTAGGGCTGAACGGCACGGTCGAGAACGCTTCGGTCAGTTACATCATCCGCGACCACGACGCCGAGAAGTTCGAGCAGAAAAAGGTCTTCATGTGGGCCGCAGTCGACCTGCTGAAAAAGAAATACGGCGACCAGGTCGTGACCCTCACGCTCAAGGATCAGTACTACAACATGCGCAAGATGGTCGAGCCGCACCCGCAGGTGATCGACAAGGCTCTGAAAGCGATGGAGATGGCCGGCGTGAAACCCCTCGTACGGCCCATTCGCGGCGGCACGGACGGCGCGCGCCTCTCGTTCATGGGCCTGCCGTGCCCCAACCTCTTCACCGGAGGCATGAATTTCCACGGCAAGTTCGAATACTGCTCGCTCACGACGATGCGCAAGGCCCAGCAGGTGATCCTGAATCTGGCGGTTCTTTGGTCTGAATAGCCCGAAGAACAATTAAAAATCACGAAGTCTATGGACAATTTCGGTTTTCTCAAGGTGGCGGCGGCCGTTCCGCACGTGCGGGTCGCCGACTGCGACTACAACACCGAACGGATGGCGGCGATGGCCGAGGAGGCCGCCCGGCGGGGCGTCGAGATCGTGGCGTTCCCCGAACTGGGCGTCACGGCCTACACCTGCGGCGACCTCCTGTTGCAGCAGACGCTGCTCGACGCGGCCGACGAGGCGCTGGAACGCCTGGTGCGCGCCACGCGCAAACTCCCCCTCACGCTGATCGCAGGCGCTCCCCTGCGCCACGGGTCGACGCTCTACAACTGCGCCGTGGTCTTCACGCAAGGCAAAGTGCTGGGCGTGGTTCCCAAAACCTATATCCCCGACTACGGGGAGTTCTACGAAAACCGCTGGTTCGCGTCGGGCGCCGGGATTTCCGACGAGCATATCGCCGTCGCGGGGCAGCAGGCCGACTTCGGCGCCGACCTCACGTTCGAAGTCAACGGCGCGGAGTTCGGCATCGAGATCTGCGAGGACCTCTGGACCGCCGCACCGCCCTCGTCGCAGCTGGCGCTCAACGGCGCGAAGGTGATCTTCAACCTCTCGGCATCGCCCGAATCGGTCGGCAAACACGCCTACCTGCGGCAGTTGGTGGCCCAGCAGTCGGGACGCGCGATTGCGGCCTATGTCTACTGCTCGGCGGGCTTCGGCGAATCGACCACCGACCTCGTGTTCGCCGGCAACGCCGTCATCGCCGAAAACGGCTGCATTCTGCGCGAAGCCGCGCGCTTCTCGCCCGACGAACAGCTGGTCGTCGCCGACGTGGACATCGAGCGGCTGGAGTTCGAACGCCGCCGCAACACCTCGTTCCGCGCGAACGAAGGGGCCACGGAGAACACCGTGATCGAAATGAAGATTCCCGAGGGGCTTCGCGGCGTGGCGCTCGACCGCGACATCGACCCGATGCCGTTCGTACCCAAGGACGAAGCCGACCGCAGCGAACGCTGCGAGGAGATTTTCCGGATACAGTCGCACGGACTTGCGCAGCGGATGGTTCACACCCGCTCCGAAAAGGCCGTCGTCGGGATTTCGGGCGGCCTGGACTCGACGCTCGCACTGCTCGTGACGGCCCGGACCTTCGATTTCCTGCACCTCGACCGCGCGGGCATCATCGGCATCACGATGCCCGGATTCGGAACCACCGACCGCACCTACAACAATGCGCTGGAGCTGATGCGCGGACTGGGCGTGACGATCCGCGAAATCCCGATCCGCGACGCCTGCACGCAGCATTTTCAGGATATAGGCCTCGACCCCGGCTGCCGGGGCGCGGCCTACGAAAACGCCCAGGCGCGCGAACGCACGCAAATCCTGATGGACGTGGCCAACATGGAGGGCGGACTGGTCATCGGCACGGGCGACCTGTCGGAACTGGCGCTGGGCTGGGCGACCTATAACGGCGACCAGATGTCGATGTACGGCGTCAACGCCTCGGTTCCCAAGACGCTGGTGCGCCACCTCGTGAAGTGGGCCGCCGCGACGGAACAGGACGCCGCGACGCGCGCCACGCTGCTCGACATCATCGACACGCCCGTCAGCCCCGAACTGCTCCCGGCCGACGCCGAGGGCCGGATCGCCCAGAAGACCGAGGACCTCGTGGGGCCTTACGAACTCCATGACTTCTTCCTCTACAACTTCCTCCGCGCGGGTTACGGTCCTGCGAAAATCCTGCTGCTGGCCGAACAGGCCTTCGACGGGAGTTACGACCGCGCCGCGATTCTCCGGTGGCTCACGGTCTTCGTCCGCCGTTTCTTCACCCAGCAATTCAAACGTTCGGCCATGCCCGACGGACCGAAAGTCGGCTCGGTGACGCTCTCGCCCCGCGGCGACTGGCGCATGCCCTCCGACGCCTCGGCAGCGGCATGGCTGCGCGAACTCGACATGTTATAACATAGATCCAATGAAGAAACTCCTGCTATTCACAGCATCCCTGCTCCTGCTCGGCGGCACGACCTCCTCGGCGCAGGACTGGAAAGAGGCCTTGAAAAAAGCCGCCACGGCGGCCGCCGACAAAGCCACCGACGGCAAGCTGACCCAATATGCTCTTGCCGGAACGTGGAACTACACGGGTCCGGGCGTCAAGTTCGAAGGAGGCGACATCGCTTCGGAGGTCGGGGGCGCGGCGCTCGAAACCGCCGTCGTCAAACAGCTCGAAAAGGCCTATGCCAAGGCGGGCATCCGCCCCGGCGCCGGAACGTTCACCTTCGGCAAGGACGACGACGCCTTCACCGCCACGCTCGGCTCCCACACCCTCTCGGGAACCTACGAATACGACGCCCCGACACACGTCGTGACGCTCC
Organism: Alistipes shahii WAL 8301; assembly: GCF_025145845.1. NCBI lineage: Bacteria > Pseudomonadati > Bacteroidota > Bacteroidia > Bacteroidales > Rikenellaceae > Alistipes > Alistipes shahii. The sequence continues at coordinate 817,141 of NZ_CP102253.1, forward strand.
ATTTCGCCAAGGGCAAGCTCAACCTGGGTTCGGTTCCCGGCCACGCCTACATCAGCGGGCAGGAACTGGTGCTGGTCTTCCCGGTCACCAGACTCGTCGAGGTCGTCACGGCGCTCGGCAGCAAAGTCTCCTATTTTTCGACGGCCACGACGCTGCTGTCGAAATACAAGAACGTCTACGTCGGCTTCGCTTTTTCGAAATAATACGGGCTTCCCGGCGGGAAAAGCCGAAAAAAATTTGAAAAAATTTCGATGACGGATTTACTGCAAATCCGTCATTTTTCGTTACGGATTTTCATTCCCGAAGTCCAACCTCCTCGCAGACAGTAAGCAAATTCGGGGAGCGGATAAATAAAATATTTTACGAAATTCTTAAATAAGTTGCAAAACTCCGATAAATGTTCTATTTTTAGGGGCGAGAAACAAATACAAACCCCCTCAAAATCGAATCGCTTATGAACGAACAAGCCCAACAGTACGTCGAAGACTTCATGGCCCGGCTGATTGCACGCAATCCCGGAGAGCCGGAATTCCATCAGGCCGTCCGCGAGGTGGCCGAATCGCTGGCCCCGCACATCGTGACCAGCCCGATCCTGCAAAAGATGAAGGTGCTGGAACGCATTGCCGAACCCGAGCGCGTGATTATTTTCCGCGTGCCGTGGCTCAACGACAAAGGCGAAATCGAAATCAACCGCGGCTACCGCATCCAGATGAACAGCGCCATCGGCCCCTACAAGGGCGGGATCCGCTTCCACCCCTCGGTGAACCTCTCGATCCTCAAGTTCCTGGCTTTCGAGCAGACCTTCAAGAACAGCCTCACGACGCTCCCGATGGGCGGCGGCAAGGGCGGCTCGGACTTCAACCCGAAAGGCAAGTCGGACAATGAGGTGATGAAATTCTGCCAGTCGTTTATGACCGAGCTGCAACGTCACATCGGACAGGACACCGACGTTCCGGCGGGCGACATCGGCGTCGGCGGCCGCGAAATCGGCTTCATGTTCGGCCAGTACAAGCGTCTGCGCGACGAATTCACCGGCACGCTCACCGGCAAGGGCCGCGACTGGGGCGGCAGCCCGCTGCGCCCCGAGGCCACGGGCTACGGAACCTGCTACTTCGCGCAGGAGATGCTCGCCACGCGCAACGACTCGTTCAAAGGGAAGACCGTCTGCATCTCCGGCTCGGGCAACGTCGCCCAGTACGCCTGCCAGAAGGCCACCGAACTGGGCGCCAAGGTGGTGACGCTCTCCGATTCGTCGGGCTACATCCACGATCCCGAAGGCATCAGCCCCGAGAAACTGGAATACGTCATGGAGCTGAAGAACATCTTCCGCGGCCGTATCAAGGAGTACGCGGAAAAATATCCGTCGGCAACCTACTACCCCGGCGAACGTCCGTGGGGCGTGAAGTGCGACATCGCCATGCCGTGCGCCACGCAGAACGAGCTGAACGGCGACGAGGCGCAGGCGTTGGTCGACAACGGCTGCATGTGCGTCGCCGAAGGCGCCAACATGCCCTCGACGCCCGACGCCATCCGGATTTTCCAGCAGCACAAGCTGCTCTACGCTCCGGGCAAGGCGGCCAACGCCGGCGGCGTCGCCACCTCGGGACTCGAAATGACCCAGAACTCGATACGCCTCACCTGGTCGCCCGAGGAGGTCGACGCGAAGCTGAAGTCCATCATGCAGAACATCCACGCGGTTTGCGTGCGCTACGGAACCCAGTCCGACGGTTACATCAACTACGTCGTGGGCGCCAACATCGGCGGCTTTATGAAGGTCGCCAACGCCATGCTCGCCCAGGGCTGCGTCTAACAGGCGGTACAACTACGAAAAACCGGCCGGAAACTGTTTCCGGCCGGTTTTCATTTTTTCGGGACGATTTACAGAAAAAGCACCGCGAGGACGGACACGGCGAAACCGCCGCAGAATCCGGCCAGCACCTGCCAGCCGTTGTGGCATCCGAGGTAGAGGCGCGCCGACGCGAGCGCCCCGGCGCAGAGGATGGCGACCATGAGGGGAACGAGCATGTTGCCCACGCCCACGACGTTCATCACCACGAGCAGCGCCACGACGGCCCCCATGCCCGTCAGGTGAAGGCTGATCTTCCAGTAGAACGACACCACGAGACACAGCACCTCGCAGCAGGCCGCGGCGACCATGAATTTACGCAGGAAAATCGCCGAAGGAATCTTCGCGATGGTGATGGCGCACAGCACGTAGCAGACGGCCCCGACGAGCAGCGGCAGGAAGCGTTCCCTGCGGTCGTCGATCCGGTAGTCCGAAATGCGGCCCAGCGAGCGCAGCACGCCGAGCGACAGCAGCGGAATGACGATCGCGTAGAGCGCCACCACCCACAGCAAATAGAACTTCACATTGGGAGGATAGTGCGAAAAGGCGGTCATCGTCAGCAGCACCGCCATCAGGTAGACGGGCAGCAGGAACGGATGCAGGACCCAGGATATGCCGGTAGCGATTTTTTTATAGTTCATTTCCAATTCTTTAATGCCCGCCGTTCAGACGGGCGTCATTGCGAGGAGGACTTTCAGTCCGACGCGGCGATCTGCGGATCATGTCGGAACCTCCCGACTATCCATCGGATTGCCACGCTCATTGCATTCGCCCGCAATGACCCGCCCGCTTAAAAAACGTTTTTCAAGGCAGGCAGCGCAGACCCGAATCCGATATCCGAAAGCCTGCCGCCCTTAAATCCCGCTTCTTAAGCGGGCTATATCTGTTTCCGAAGCCTTGCCACCGGTATTCCCAGCATCTCACGGTATTTGGCCACGGTGCGCCGGGCGATGCGGTAGCCCTTCGAATTGAGGATGTCCATCAGCGTCTCGTCGGTCAGCGGACGCCGCTTGTCCTCCTCGTCGATGCACTGCTGCAAGATGTTCTTGATCTCGTAGCTCGACACCTCCTCGCCCGAATCGGTCTGCATGGCCTCCGAGAAGAGCGATTTGAGGAGGATGATCCCGAACTGCGTCTGCACGTACTTGCTGTTCACCACGCGCGAGATGGTCGACACGTCCAGCCCCGTGCGGTCGGCGATGTCCTTGAGGATCATCGGCCGGAGTTTCGACTTGTCGCCGTCCTTGAAATACTCCTGCTGGTAGTCCAGGATGGTCTGCATCGTGCGCATCAGCGTGTCGTGCCGCTGCTTGATGGCCGAGATGAACCACTTCGCCGAGTCGATCTTGTTCTTCACGAACTGAATGGCCTCCTTGTCCTTCTCCCTGACCCGCCCGTCCGAACCCACCATTTCGCGGATCATCTCCATATAGCGGCGGTTGACGCGCACCTCGGGAACGTTGTAGGAGTTCAGCGAGAGGTTGAACCGCCCGTCCTGGTAGTCGAGGATGAAATCCGGAATGATATAGGGCGTGGTGTCCGTGCCGCCCTCGGCGTAGAGGTTGCCGGGCTTGGGCGACAGGTGGCGGATCTCGGCGATCGCGTCGCGGAAATCGTCCTCGGATATTTGCAGCCGCGCCATCAGTTTCTCGTAGTGCTTCTTGACGAACTCGTCGAAATAGCTGGTCAGAATCTTCCTGGCCAGCCGCCGCGGACGGGTGTTGACCGGCATCTGCGCCATCTGCAACAGCAGGCATTCGCGCAGGTCGCGCGCGCCGATGCCCGCCGGCTCCAGTTCGTGAATGATTCCGAGCAGGCGTTCCAGCTCCCCGGCCGTCGTTTCAAGCCCCATCGTGAAGGCGATGTCGTCGGCCACGGACTCCAGGTCGCGGCGCAGGTAGCCGTCCTCGTCGATGCTGCCGATCAGGTAGACCGCCAGCCGCATGTCGCGCTCCGGAAGATTGCGGTAGCCCAGTTGCTCGACGAGGTATTCCTGCAACGACCGTCCTTCGGTCAGATAGACCGGACGCTGCTTGTCGTCCTTCGAAAAGTTGTTGATGCGGCTCTTGTACGACGGCGTGTCGTCCTCCCGGAGGTATTCGTCGAAGGAGATCTGCTGGGGAGGCTGCTCCTCGTCCTCGGCCGAACGCTCCTCCTCTTCCAGCACGATATTGTCTTCGATCTCCTGTTTGATGCGCTGTTCGAGCTGCACGGCGGGCAGTTCCAGCAGCTTGATCATCTGTATCTGCTGCGGAGAGAGCTTCTGCTGAAGCGAAAGTACCTGTTTCTGATTAATAGCCATATTGGGTCCAAATTAAGAATTGTTCAGCATTCCGAATTTGGTCTCTTCATTTATCGGGTTTTAGGGTTTTCGAAAGTCGTTCAGGGCGGGCGGATTCCGGTTTTCGGGAAGTCGGGCGCGGCAGGAGCACACTCAAGTATGTGGCTGTCGCGGACGGCGAGGGAAGGCCGGAAGGCGCCGCACTCGGACGGCTTTCGTTAGAAGTCGGCGTGCTGGGGCGTCCGCGGGAACGGCTGCACGTCACGGATGTTGGTCATGCCCGTCACGAAAAGCAGCAGGCGGTCGAAGCCCAGGCCGAAGCCCGAGTGCGGCGCCGAACCCCAGCGGCGGGTATCGAGATACCACCAGAGTTCCTTCTCGTTCATGCCCAATTCGGCGACTCTTGCATGAAGTTTGCCATAATCGGCCTCTCGCTCCGAACCGCCGATGATTTCGCCAATTCCCGGGAACAATACGTCCATGGCGCGCACCGTCTTGCCGTCGTCGTTCTGCTTCATGTAGAAGGCCTTGATGTCCTTGGGGTAGTTGATCAGGATGACCGGACGCTTGAAGTGCTCCTCCACGAGGTAGCGCTCGTGCTCGGATTGCAGGTCGCAGCCCCAGTCGCAGGGGAATTCGAACTTGCGGCCCGAAGCCTTCAGAATCTCGATGCCTTCGGTGTAGTCGAGACGCTTGAAATCGTGCTCCAGCACAAAGTGCAGACGCTCCAGCAGCCCCTTGTCCCACATCTTGTTCATAAATTCGAGGTCTTCCATGCAGTTGTCCAGCGCATACCGGATGAGGTATTTGAGGAAATCCTCGGCCAGTTCCATGTTGTCCTCCAGTTCGAAGAAGGCCGCTTCCGGCTCGATCATCCAGAACTCCGACGCATGGCGCGGGGTGTTCGAGTTTTCGGCACGGAACGTGGGGCCGAAGGTGTAGATGCGGCCCAGCGAGAGTGCGCCCAGCTCGCCTTCGAGCTGGCCCGACACCGTGAGGTTGCACGCCTTGCCGAAGAAGTCCTGCGCGTAGTCGACCGCCCCCTCCCCGGTCCGGGGCAGGTTGTTCATATCGAGCGTCGTCACCTGGAACATCGCGCCGGCGCCTTCGCAGTCCGAAGCCGTGATGATCGGGGTGTGGAAATAGTAGAATCCGTGTTTGTTGAAATATTCGTGGATGGCGTAAGCCATGGCGTGACGGATGCGGAGCACCGCACCGAACGTGTTGGTGCGCGGACGCAGGTAGGCGATTTCGCGCAGAAACTCCAGCGAATGCCCCTTCTTCTGCAGGGGATAGCTCTCGGGGTCGGCCGTACCGTAAACCTCGATTTTTTCGGCCTGCACCTCGACGCCCTGCCCCGCGCCCGGCGAAGCCACCAGACGGCCGTCGACGCGGAGACAGGCGCCCGTGGTCACGGGCTTGAGCTGCTCCTCGGAGATTTTGGCCAGATCGACCACCACCTGTATATTACCTACGCACGACCCGTCGTTCAGGGCGATGAACGCCACGTTCTTGTTACCGCGCTTGGTGCGCACCCAGCCTTTTACGACGACGTCGGTATCGACAGCGTCCGATTTCAGGATTTCTACGATTCTCTGCGTTTTCATATCTCGATTTTGTCTGTGTTTCCAGTCGTTTTTTCCGAATTGACAAAGTTAACGATTATTTGCGATTTGTCAAAAAAAAAGTACCTTTGGTGCCGTAACGACACTTCCATGCGTCGGAATGTTTCACCGGGCCGCATGCAATTCCGTTTTGAACCCATTCAACTTTTTTGTACCTTTGTCGTGATTATACACCCCCGTAAACAATGAAACGAACGATATTGACGGCTGCGCTGGCAGCCTGCGCGCTCTCTGCGACGGCCCAGATCATGGAGGAGAGGAATCCGGTCCCGATGACGCCCGGAGGAGGCCGCGTCTACCGTACGGAGGTCGTCCCCTACGACGCGCGCCACGACGCCGAGGCCCGCAACCGCGAAGCCGGAGGCTACTGGAAGGCTTTCGAACCCGAGGTGACGATTGCGACCGAAGGTCCTCTCCATGCCGTTCTCGAACAGGAGATCGAGATTCCGTTCGCCTGGACCGACGGCATGGTCTACCTGCACGTGGAAAATCCCGGTTCGGCCTACTCGCTCTGGCTCAACGACCGCCAGGTAGCCGAGGTCAGCGACCCGCTGACGCCCGCGGAGTTCGACCTGACCCCCTTCATCCGCGAGGGCGCCAACGACTTCAAACTGCTGATGCGCAACGACAATCCCGCCCGGCAGCTCGACGCCGCGGCCCCCGTTGTCCGCAAGTCCGTCGAAAACAGCTACCTCTATTACCAGAACAAACGCTCGATCGCCGATTTCGAAATCGGACTGGTGCCCGACTCGCTGGGGCGCGACTTCGGAATGCTCGACCTCAAAATCGTGACGCAGAACGCATACAACTACGAGGAACCCGTCACCGTCGGCTACGACATCTACTCGCCGCAGGGCAAGCTGCTCGAATTCAACATGACCGAAATCACCATCCCGGGCCGCTCGACCGACACGGTGCGCTTCTCGCCGTTCATCTACCACACCTACAAGAACAAATGGGAGGCCGGAAGCAAAACGCCGCCCCTCTACAAGGTGATGCTTTTCACGCGCCGCAACGGAGTCTACAAGGAGTATATGCCCCTGAAGATCGGCTTCGGCAAGACCGAACTCGTCGACGGACGCATCATGCGGCTGGGCAAGGAGCTAAAACCCGTCAAGGCCGGATACAACGCCGCCGCCGACCGCAAGACGACGCTCGCGGAGCTGAAAGCCCTGAAGGCCAAGGGAAAGAATACCATCTGCCCGGACTATCCGCAGCCCGCATGGTTCTACGAGTTGTGCGACTCTCTGGGCCTTTACGTCATCGACCGGGCCAACATCAACGCCCCGGAGCGGAGCGGCGACCGCACCGTCGGAGGCACGCCGTCGAACGACCCTCGGCTTGTCGGCGACTACCTCGAACGCGTGAAGGCGATGTACTACCGTTCGCGCAATTTCACCTGCGTCATCGCCTACTCCCTGGGCGGTCCTTCGGGCAACGGTTACAATATGTACAAGGCCTACCAGTGGCTCAAATCGGTCGAAAAGTCCCGTCCGGTGATCTACTCCGACACCGACGGCGAGTGGAATTCGGACCTGTAAATACGATAACCCAATGAAAAAACTGCTGCTGCTACTGCTCTTCGCCGGCCTGCTCAACACGGGGAGCGTCTTCGGATGGGGACGCGAAGGCCACGAGACGATCGCCAAGATCGCCGAACGCAATCTGACGAAAAAAGCCAAAAAGCGCATCGAGAAGTACCTCGGGGGCCACTCGATCGTCTACTTCGCCAAGTGGATGGACGAATACCGCCACACCCCCGAGTACAAGTTCACCAACAACTGGCACACCGCGCCCGTGAACGCCGAACTGCGTTACGAGGATTCGATGCTCGCGAAGAACGGCAACGCCATCTACGGACTGGAGCAGGCCATCGAGAACCTGAAGAACTACCGCAGTCTCACCGATTCGGCCGTGGAGGTCAACCTCAAGTACATCATCCATCTGGTGGGCGACATGCACTGCCCGGCGCACATCAAGTATACGACGCACGACATGAAATACGACGTGCTGTTCGAGGACAAGTACCACAAGCCGCACAAATTCCCCATCCACAGCGTCTGGGACAACGAGATCATCACCACCACGCGCATCTGGTCGGTCAGCGAGTGGGCCGATGAGCTGGACCGCCTTCCGAAAGCCGAAAGGCAGGCCGTAGCCGCCGGAACGCCGCGCGACTGGCTCCACGACAACGCCGTCGTGTGCGAGGCGCAGTTCGAATGGGCGAAGCCCGGGCAGCGGCTGGGACAGGATTTCCTGAACGAGGCCTTGCCGCTGATCGAGCGCCAGATCCGCAATGCCGGATACCGTCTTGCCCGTGTGCTGAACGAACTGTTCGGATAGCGCCCCCGGCCCCGAAGCCCCGATGCCGCGCCCCGAAGCGCGGCATCGCCGTTTCCGGACGGGAAAAACGATTTGCCCGAACCGAATAAAAAGGCTATCTTTGCGCCGTACTGTGCCCGACCGACGCACAGGCGGAACGCAATGACCATAGAGCTGATCGTCATAGGAAAGACCGACTCGAAAGAGATCGCCGCGCTGGTGGAACTGTATGCCCGGCGCGTGAATCACTATTGCCGGTTCGCCGTCACCGCGCTGCCCGACGTGCGCAACACCAAAAGCATGACCGTCCGACAGCAGCGCACGGCCGAAGGCGAGGCCATCCTGCGCCAGCTTACCGACGGCGACTACGTGACGCTGCTCGACGAGCGCGGCGAAGAATACCGTTCGGTGGAGTTCGCGCTGTGGCTGCAAAAGCGGCTGAACAGCGGCGTGAAACGCCTGGTACTGGTCATCGGCGGTCCCTACGGCTTCTCGGACGAAGTTTACGCACGCGCCGACGGCAGGCTGTCGCTCTCGCGCATGACCTTCTCCCACCAGATCGTGCGGGCCATCTTCGCCGAACAGATCTACCGGGCCTTCACCATCCTCAACAACGAACCCTACCACCACGAATGATGCAGCAGCGCCCCGTCATAGCCATCCTGACCGCCAACGTTCTCGTAGGCGTGGGGCTGCGCTCCATCCTCGAAAAAGCGGCCCCGGCCGCCGACGTGGAACTGTTCGGCAACTTTCAGGAATTTGCGGAGGCCGATCCGGAGCGGTTCATCCATTATTTCGTCACGGCGCAGCTCTTCGCGGCGCACAACGCCTTCTTCCGCGCCCGCAGCCACAGAACCATCGTCCTCGCCAACGGACAGACGCCCGCCGGGGTACACTGCATCGACGTGCAGACCGACGAGGAGCGTTTCGTGCGCTCGCTCATGCGACTGCAACACAGCGTCCGCCGACCGGAACACGCTCTGCCCGTCCAGCCGCAGGCTGCGCAGCCGCTCACGGAGCGCGAGGCCGAAGTGCTGACGCTCATCGCCGGCGGACTGATCAACAAGCAGGTCGCCGACCGGCTGGGAATCGGCCTGACGACCGTGATCTCCCACCGTCGCAACATCATGGAGAAGCTCGGCATCCGCACCGCCGCCGGGCTGGTGGTCTACGCCCTGGCGGCGGGCTACGTCGATCCCGACGGGATGTGACGCGCCTCCTCATAAATTAGGATTGCACCGACCGAAATAAAACCGTTACTTTGTACTCCCGATAACCGCAACCGATACATGCACCGCAAATCGCTCGTCATACCCCTGTTGCTGCTGGCCTCCGCGGCCGCGGCCCGCACCGCGGGCGGCGACGGCCCGACGCCGGACACGGAGACGGCCGACACGGTGATCGTGGTGGACAAGGTGCAGGTGACGGCCATCAAACAGGGCCTCGTGCTGCGTTCGCAGCCCGTCGCGGCGTCGATCGTCGGCGGCCGCGCCATCGAACGGGGCCGCATCGGGGCGGTGAAAAACCTCTCGCAAACGGTTCCCAACTTCCACGCTCCGGACTACGGTTCGCGCATGACCTCGTCGATCTACGTGCGGGGCCTCGGCGCGCGCATCGACCAGCCGGTCATCGGGCTGAATATCGACAACGTCCCGGTGCTCAACAAGGACAACTTCGACACGGAGCTGGCCGACGCCGAACGCATCGAGGTCCTGCGCGGCCCCCAGTCGACGCTCTACGGCCGCAACACGATGGGCGGCGTGGTGAACGTCTACACGCTCTCGCCGCTCACCTACGAGGGCGTGCGGCTGACGGCCGAATACGGCAGCGGGGATTCCTACCGCTTCCGGGCATCGTCCTACTACAAGCTATCGCCCGACCTCGGAATGGCCGTGACGGGCTATTTCACCCACACGGGCGGCTTCTTCGACAACGACTGCACGGGCGAGAAATGCGACTGGGAGCGTCTGGGCGGAGGACGCTGGAAAACGCAGTGGCGCAACAACCGGGGAGTGCGCATCGACAACACCTTCTCGTTCTCGGCGCTCGACCAGGGAGGTTATCCCTACGCCTACGCCGGCGAGGACATCGTGCGCGACGGCAAGACCGTCATCCGCAACGGCCAGATCAGCTATAACGACCCGTCGTCCTACCGCCGCACAACGGTCAGCGACGGACTCACGGTGCGCTACGACGCCGCGAAATATTCCGTCTCGTCGATCACCTCGTACCAGTACTCCGACGACGAGATGACGCTCGACCAGGACTTCACGCCCGAACCCTGGTTCACGCTCCGGCAGGCCCGGCGCGAACACGCCCTGACCGAGGACATCGTTTTCCGTTCGCACGACGGACGGCGCTACGGCTGGCTGCTGGGCGCCTTCGGTTTCTACCGCCACGGCGTGATGGAAGCCCCGGTGCACTTCAAACGCACGGGCATCGAGGAGCTGATCGTCAAGAACGCCAACGAGCATCTGGGCGCGATCTGGAACGAGGAATACTCGATCTCCGCGGATGAACTGCCGCTCTACTCCGATTTCCGTATGCCCGTGTACGGAGGCGCCGTTTACCACGAGTCGAACCTGCGGCTGGGCCGCTGGCGGCTCACGGCCGGCATCCGTTTCGACGTGGAACACACGTCGCTGGCCTACCACAGCCGGACCGACATGGATTATTTCGTCAGCAAGGAGGGCGGCGCGCCCGCGCCGAAACGCATCTCGATCGACGAGGGGAACCGCATCGCCCACACCTACTGCGAAGTGCTGCCGAAGGTCTCGCTGCTCTACGCTTTCGACGAAGTGCGCAACCTCTATATTTCGGTAGCCAAGGGCTACAAGGCCGGGGGATTCAACACGCAGATGTTCTCCGACATCTTGAGCGAAAAGCTCAAATGGCGGATGGCCGGTTCGCAGTACGACGAAGCGGACCTGATGTCCTACGAGCCGGAATACAGCTGGAACTACGAACTGGGCGGCCACTTCTCGTGCATGGACGGCGCCGTGCGGGGCGATTTCGCGGTATTTTACATTGATGTCCGCGACCAACAGCTCACGATCTTCCCGGAGGGACAGAGCACGGGCCGCATGATGACCAATGCCGGCCGCACGCGCAGCGTCGGAGCCGAAGCGGCCCTGCAATTCGCGCCGTGGCGGTCGCTGGAGATCAACACGGCCTACGGATACACCGACGCCCGTTTCGTGCGTTACGACAACGGCATCGAGGATTTCAAGGACAACCGTATCCCCTACGCCCCGCAGCACACCCTCTCGGCCCAGGCGGCATGGACCCTGCCCACGGGCGTCAAGTGGCTCGGCGATGTGGTCCTGCAAGCGGGAGTCCGCTGCGCGGGGCGCATCTGGTGGAACGAGGAGAACACACTTTCGCAGCCCTTTTATGCGTTAGCAGACGCCTCCGTGCGGTTCGAGCACAAGCACTATTCGCTCGACATCTGGGGCCGCAACCTCGGAGGAGCGCATTACGACGTCTTCTATTTCAAGTCGATCGGCAATGAGTTCGTCCAGCGCGGACGCCCCCGGACATTTGGCATCACCCTGAATATAAACATCTAACAAATACCGACACATGAAAAAAATCCTCTTCCTCCTCTTCGCCGCCGCAACTTTCGCTGCCTGCAACGACGACGGCGAACCCAAAGTCCGTTACGCCACAACCAATGACGGCATCGAAAACGGATACCTGCAAGGTGTCAACCTGCATTTTTACGGCACCTCGACCGTGACCGACGCCAAAGGCGAAACGTTTACGGACCCGGAAGCCTGGTTCGAATTCGCAGGCGGTCCGGAGAGTTTCTCCCTCTACATGCACAAAACGCGCTTCGCGGCCAACATGCCGGGCGTGGAAATGCGGCTCCAAACGGTCACCTACACCCCGAAGGGCGACAAGTCGCTCAACTTCGTCAGGGAGGAGATCATTCCCTCCGCCCTCAAAGAGAACAATGAAGGCGGAGGATCGAGCTACCGGCCCGTCGAACGCTATAAAATCACCAATCTCACAGGCGCAATCGACGGCGTTGACTGCCGGGTCAGCTTCACCTGCGCCGGCGTTTTTCAGGTAATATACGAAGGGCGACTGATTATCAAAGAATAAATATCCACGAACCATGAAACCCGAATACAAACCTTTCGTAGATGAATTGATCGAACTCTGCATCAGGGAGGACATCGGCGACGGCGACCACACGTCGCTCTCGTGCATCCCGGCCGACGAACACGGACGCATGCGCCTGCTGTGCAAGCAGGAGGGCACGATCGCCGGGATCGAAATCGCGCAACTCGTACTGCAACGCCTCGATCCCGAAATGAAATTCGAACAGATCCTGCACGACGGCGACCGTGTCGCGCCCGGCGACGTGGCCTTTTACGTCTCGGGACGCCTGCGCTCGCTGCTTCAGGCCGAGCGCATCCTGCTGAACATCATGCAGCGCATGAGCGGCGTGGCGACCCAGACCGCCGTTTATGTCAAGCGGCTGGAGGGACTTCGTACCAAGGTCCTCGACACGCGCAAGACCACGCCCGGCATGCGCGTGCTGGACAAGATGGCCGTGAAGATCGGCGGCGGCGAGAACCACCGCATGGGGCTGTTCGACATGATCCTGCTGAAGGACAACCACATCGACTTCGCCGGCGGCATCCGCCCCGCGATCGAAGGTGTGCGCCGATACCTCGCGGCCAAAGGCAAGACGATCCCCATCGAGTGCGAGGTCCGCACGCTGGAAGACATCGACGAGGTGTTCGCGGCGGGCGGCGTCGACCGCATCATGTTCGACAACTTCACTCCCGAAATGACCCGCCGGGCGGTCGAGAAGGTCGCCGGACGCTGCGAGACCGAATCGAGCGGCGGCATCACGCTCGACACGATGCGCGACTATGCCGAGTGCGGCGTCGACTTCATCTCGGTGGGCGCGCTGACGCACCAGATCAAGTCGCTCGACATGTCGCTGAAAGCCTGCGAATAGAGGATGAAACGCCTGCTCCATACGCCGCTGGCGCTGCTCGTGTGGCGCATCGCACTGCTCTACGCGGCGCTGATGCTCTGCCGCGCGGCGTTCTGGGTCTACAACGCCGCCCTGCTCGGTCCGCCGGAGTGGAGCGAACTGGGGCAGCTCGTGGCCGGGTCGCTGAAATTCGACACCGCGTCGGTCGTCTATGCCGACGGCGTGTTCATCCTGCTGTCGCTCCTGCCCCTGCACCTGCGCGAACGGCGCTGGTACCGGGGCATGCTGTTCTGGTATTACGTGATCGTCAACGCCGTGCTGATCGCAGCGGCGAACCTCGCCGACACGGTCTATTTCCGCTACACGCAGAAGCGTTTCACGGCCGACGAAATTTTCTTCGCCGACAACGACAACTCGTTGCAGCTGGCCGGAAAGTTCATGGCCGAAAACTGGTATCTCGTACTGCTGTGGGCGGGACTCGTGGCGTTGCTGGCGTGGGGTTACCGCCGCCGGACGCACGAGGAGAGCGTTTTCAGCCGCGGCTGGGCCTACTATGCCGGCGGCACAGCCGTCTTCGCCCTCGCGGCGGGGCTGAGCGTCGCCGGGATGCGCGGCGGCATGACCCGCATGACCCGTCCGATCACCCTTTCCAACGCCATGCTCTACACGGCGGACAGCGGCAAGGCCAATCTGATTTTAAGCAACCCGTTCTGCATCCTGCGCACCATCGGCAGCGCGGGAAGCGTCAAATACAGGAAATATTTCACCCCGGAGGAATTGCCCCAGCGCTTCACGCCCGTGCACCAGCCCGCCGACAGCGCGGCGGTCGATCTCACGGGCCGCAACGTGATGATTTTCATCATGGAGAGCATGTCGGCCGAGCACTCCGCGTTCCTCCATCCGGAACTCTACGCCGACCTCCCGGAAAAAGGCTTCACGCCGTTCCTCGATTCATTGATGCGCAACGGTCTGACATTCAAACGGATGTACGCCAACGGCTCGCGTTCGATCCAGGCCATGCCCTCGGTGCTGGGAAGCATCCCCTCGTTCCGCACGCCGTTCGTACTGATGCCCCAATCGTTGGGTGAGAGCCGCCAGCTGCCCGCCATGCTGGCGGACAAAGGCTATGCGACGGCCTTCTTCTGCGGCTCGGAACGCGGCTCGATGGGCTTCGGGGCCTATGCCCGTTCGGCAGGCGTCGAGCGGCTCGTAAGCCGCGAGGACTACGAGGCGAAGCACGGAACAAGGGATTTCGACGGCTACTGGGGCATCTGGGACGAAGAGTTCCTGCAATTCACGGGCGAGGAGCTGACGGCGATGCCCGAACCTTTCTTCGCCGCGCTGTTCACCCTCTCGTCGCACCACCCGTTCGTCGTACCCGAAAAGTACGCCGCGACGCTGCCCGAGGGCTACACCCGGATTCACAAGGGCGTCGCCTACGACGACCGGGCGTTCCGCCTCTTCTTCCAGCGTTTCGGCGGCGAGGAGTGGTTCCGCCGCACGATCTTCGTCTTCGTGGCCGACCACGTGTCGTCGGAGAAATTCGCGGAGGAGACGCGCTCCTACCCGGGCAACATGCACATCATCGGCTTCATCTACACCCCCGACGGCGCCCTGCGGGGCGAGGTCGGCGAGATCACGCAGCAACTGGACATCATGCCCACCCTGCTGGGACTCACTGGCAACCGGGAGCCTTATTTCGCATTCGGGCGCGACGTGCTGAACGAACCGCAACGGCCCCGCTGGTCGGTCAGCTACGACGGACGGTTCCGCGCGCTGACCGGCGAAGGCGCAATCGTGCTCGACGATTCGGACATGAATGTGCAGGAATGCCCGGCCACCCCGGCCGCCGACAGTCTGGCACAGAATTTCCGGGCGCTGGTCCAGCAGTATTACACCCATATCGAGAAAAAGAGCTATACGGCAAATGATTGAATTCAAACCCGTGCGCCTCGAAGACCGGGCGGTCATCGAGCGTTATACCATGCCCTCGGGCATCTGCAACTGCGACCTCGCCTTCGCCAACATGTACTGCTGGCAGGCGGTGTTCCACAGCGCGTGGGCCGAGATCGGCGGATTCCTGGTGATCCGCTTCCAGATCGACGGCGGCGAGCGCATCGGTTACATGCAGCCCGTCGGCGAGGGCGACTTCGGCCCGATCCTCCCCCTCCTGCGCGAAGACGCCCACGCCCACGGACAGCGGCTGCGGATCATCGGCCTGACGGACGAAGGCCGCGACACGATCCGCCGGATCGTTCCCTGCCATTTCGCGTTCGAGTCGGACCGCGCGCTGGAGGATTACGTCTACAACGCCGACGATCTTCGCAACCTTGCCGGACGCCGCTATCAGCCCAAGCGCAACCACATCAACCGCTTCACGGCCGAATATCCCGACTACTGCTACGAAGAGCTGACGCCCGACCGCTTCGGGGAGTGCATGGCCCTCGAGCGTGAATGGCGCAAGGCCCACGAAGGTCACACCTCGGAGCTGTGCGCCGAGCAGCGGGCCATGCAGCGGGCCTTCGAACATTTCGAAGAACTGGGGCTGATCGGCGGTTGCATCTACGTCGGCGACCGCCTCGCGGCCTTCACCTACGGCTCGGCGGTCAACGACCACACCTTCGACACCCATGTAGAGAAGGCCGACACGGAGTTCGACGGCGCTTTCACGATCATCAACAAACTCTTCGCACAGCACCTCCCCGAACGTTTCACGCTGATCAACCGTGAGGAGGACCTCGGGCTGGACGGACTGCGGCAGGCCAAACTCTCCTACCACCCGGCGTTCCTCCAGCACAAATTCGCGGCGATCTGCATGCACCCCGACGAAGTGGCCTGCAAAGAGCTTTGGATGAAGGCCTTCGGCGACGACGAACAATTCGCCGACTCGTTCATCATGCGCTATTACTCCCGCCGCCGGATGCTGACGGCCGAGGCCGAAGGCCGCATGGCGGCGATGCTCCACCTCCTGCCGTTCCGGACGGAGCTGGGCCGCACGACCTATATTTATGGCGTAGCGACGGACCCGGCGTTCCGGGGACGCGGACTGGCTTCGCAGCTGATGCGCGAAGCGATGCGGCTCATCGCGGAGCGCGGCGACGATGCGGCGCTCCTCATCCCGACGCCCGGCAAGGAGTGGCTCCGGGAATTTTACGGACGCTTCGGGTTCGCTGGCGACGTTCCGGCGAGGTTCGTTTCCGCAGACCGCTTCGACTTCGGCACGGGCGACGCGGCCGCCGACCGGGCGATGGTCTGGCGGCGCGACTCCTCGGTTCCGCTCCCCGAACAGCTCACCGCCTCCTGGCATTCATAGCCTCCGGAACTCACCTCCGCGAGCGTCTTTTCGGCCTGCGCCGAAATCCGCCCGCCACACTGCCGCTCCCAGCGCAGGCGACAGCCCGCCCCGAGCGGCCGGGACCGGTTCCGACAACACCTCCGGTTCCGCCCGCCACTCTTCTCCGCCACGCCGTTTTCCGAACTGCCGTCGCCGAAAAACAGACGCCCGACAGTTTCGCTTCACAACCATTCCACAAATCAAGGGCAACGAAAAAGAAATGAAAGGGAAATGGCAAATCTACCAAACGAAACACGACTAAAAATTAAAATTTTTTATTTGCAAAAAAAATCATCCGATTTTGTTTTTTAATAAAATAAGTTTAATTTTGAAATGTATTCGAAACACAATCGAAACACAAACAAGTTATATTTGAAAAGTTTTTCAGACAGAAGCGACACGGTAAACAGATGGTTACCATATATATAATGGAAGATGCGAAGGCCGGCAGGGCCGCAAACGGAGACTTCGGGACGGAGTCCCCGACCGGGTCTTTCCGGGCCTTCGAGGTGTCCAAACAACCGGATTTACAAAACGCGGACAAATAAAAAAATTATAATCGAAGAACTTAAAATGAAAAACGTATTAAAGTATCTGTTACTGGCACTCATCGCCGTCTCGCAACTCTTCGCCTGCGGCGGCAGCGATGACGAAAAGACCCCCGCGGATAATTTCGACGTGCAATTCACGGTTCCGGGGTCGGTAGACGTCACCGAAGGCGGCGAGTGCACTTTCGCCGTAAGTGGGGGGGGGAAATCGCCCCTGACCACAGACACATTCATTCTTGAGTCGGACGCAGGCATCTCCTACGTCTGCCCCATCGTCAACACCACTTCCGACAGTTTCACCGTACGCCTGGCCGACGGGTGTGAAACGGGTTACTACAAAGTCTTCGTCAAAAGAGACGCGCGCAAAAAATCGTTCGGAAGAATCTACATCAACATCGTCGAAGACATAGATTTCAAACCGGATGCAGGCACCACGGTCTACGGGATCGTGTCGTCGGCCGGCGTCGGCGTGGAGAACGTCGTGGTCTCCGACGGCGCGGAGGTGACCGTCACGAACGAGAAGGGCATCTACCAGCTCAAATCGGCCAAAAAGTGGGGATATGTCTTCATCTCCGTCCCGAGCGGCTACGAAGTTCCGTCCGTCGGGGTGCTCCCGCAGTTCCACCGCGCGCTCAAAAACAGCGCCGACGTCGTCGAACGGGCCGACTTCAAGCTCGAAAAGGTCGACGGACAGGACTCCTACAAGATCTTCATGCTGGGCGACATGCACCTCGCCAACCGAACGGGCGACCTGGGACAGTTCGCCCAGTTCACCTCCGACCTTACGGACTACATGACCCGCCACAAGGGCGAGAAGATGTATGCGCTCACCCTCGGGGACATGACCTGGGACCTCTACTGGTATTCGAACAGCTACTATTTCCCCCAGTACCTGAACACCATCAACAGCCAGATCAAGAATCTGCAGATCTTCCACACCATGGGCAACCATGACAACGACTTCCAGACCAGGTCGGACTACGATGCGGCGGTCAAATATGTGGATCAGATCTGCCCGACCTACTATTCGTTCAACATCGGCAAGGTCCATTACGTCGTCATGGACGACATCGATTGCAGCAGCTACGACGGAACCGAATCCCGCAACTATGTCAAGAGCCTCTCCGCCGAGCAGCTGGACTGGCTGGCGAAAGACCTGTCGCACGTGGCCAAGACGACCCCCGTCGTCGTTGCCATGCATGCGCAGGTGTTCTATCCGACCACATCGGGATTCAAGATCGACCATGATCCGGTCAACACCCTGCGGCTTTTCGACATCCTCGACGGATATACCGTCCGCTTCGTGACGGGGCATACCCACAAACTTTTCAACGTGACGCCCGACGCTCCGATCGTGGACGGGCATAACTTCCGGGAGTATAACTCCGGCTCGGTATGCGCTTCGTGGTGGTGGTCCGGCAACCTCACACCCGGAATCCACATCGGAACCGACGGAACTCCGGGCGGCTACGGCATCTGGGATGTCACGGGAACCGATTTCCAATGTCTCTACAAATCGACCGGATGGCCCGAAGAGTACCAGTTCCGCAGCTACGACCTGAACAACGTGCATTTTTCGATGGCCGACGTTCCGCTGATGCCTTCCGACATCTCCGCTTCGGTCAAGAACGCCTATATGCAATATGTCAACGCCTATCCGCAGAACAACGACAACGAGGTGCTGATCAACATCTGGAACTGGAATTCGGACTGGACGTTGAGCGTCGTCGACGAAAACCGCAAGACGCTGCCCTACACCGAAGTCTGGGCCTACGACCCGCTCCATATCGCGGCGCTCTCGGTCAAGCGGTTCAACAACGCGGGACTCAAGTCGACCCCGTCGTTCATCACCGACAAGTTCACGCACTTCTTCAAGGTGAAGGCGGACGATGCGGACACCGACCTTGTGATCACCGTCAAGGACGAATTCGGAAACGAGTGGACCGAAAACATGCAGCGGCCGAAAGCATTCTCCACGGATGCCTACCGACGCAAGTGATTTTCGCTACATACCCAACCACAATCATCATTTACTAACCAACAAACACAGATCTTATGAGAGTATTAAGACCACTGGTTCTATCTCTTCTTCTGGTATTGGGAGGGGGAATAACAGCCCTTTCGGCCCAGAACAGGGAGGTGTCGGGAAAAGTCCTCGACGCCAATCAACAGCCGCTCGTGGGTGTAGCCGTTCTGGTCGATGGTACGACCAAAGGCGTCACAACCTCTGAAAACGGCACCTTCAAAATCCAGGTTCCGTCGGGAGAAGCCGTTCTCCAGGTCACCTGCCTGGGTTACCTGCCCCAGAAAGTGACGGTTCCCTCAAGCCGGAACAGCATCACGATCTACCTGCAAGAGGACGCCATCATGCTCGATGCAACCGTCGTAATCGGCTACGGTACGCAGAAAAAAGTCAACCTGACCGGCGCCGTTGCGACCGTAGGGAGCAAGGAGCTCGAAAACCGCGTCACCCATTCGCTGGGCAGCATGTTGCAGGGTTCCGTAGCGGGTCTCAACATCACCACCTCCTCGGGTAAACCCGGCAGCACACCGGCGATCAACATCCGCGGCGTCAACTCGATCAACTCGGCCGACCCGCTCGTGCTGATCGACGGCGTGGTGGGCGACCTGAACCGCGTCAACCCCAACGACGTGGAGTCGATCTCGGTCATCAAGGACGCTTCGGCGGCAGCCGTCTACGGCGCCCGCGCAGCCTTCGGCGTCATCCTGGTCACCACCAAGAACGGCTCGGCCCAGGACGGCAAGGCGACGGTGCGTTACAGCGGCCGTTTCGGCTGGGAGGAGGCCACGACCTCGACCGACTACGAGAACCGCGGTTACTGGTCGGTCTATACGGTCAACAAGTTCTGGCAGGCCGACTCCGGAACGAACTATGTCAAATACAACGATCACGACATGCAGCAGCTGCTGGCGCGCGTGAACGACAGGACCGAGCATCCCGACCGTCCGTGGGTCGTCGAAGAGATCCGCAACGGCCGCAAACAGTGGGTCTACTACGGCAACTACGACTGGTGGGACATGCTCTTCCAGCAGCGTCGGCCCGTGCAGCAGCACAACATCTCGCTCAGCGGCGGCACGAAGGACATCAAATACCTCGTCTCGGGCGCCTATGACCGCCAGGAAGGTATTCAGCGCGCACATCCCGACGTGTATAACAAATACAACCTGCGTGCGAAACTCGATTTTCGGATCAACCGGTGGGCAACGCTCTCGAACAACACGTCGTTCTTCTCGTCGAATTACAAGTCTCTGGGAGACGGCAGCGTAGACAACACCATCGCTTACAGCGCCCGCCACGCACTGGCCAACTTCCCCATGAAGAACCCCGACGGATCGTGGCTTTACAGCACGCCGTATCTCGATTACAAGATCGCCAACGGACGCCACATCCTGCTCAACGAGGGCACGCACCGCAACGTCGACCGCTCGAACGACTTCTCGAACACGACACGCCTGGTCATCACGCCGTTCAAGACGTTGAGCATCACGGGTGACTTCACCTACCGCCTCTACCAGAACCGCAATACGAGCCGCAGTTCCGCAATGAACTACCGCGAATACCCCGACGGGCCGCTGCTCGCCTACGACACGGGCGCCGGCATGAACCAGCTCGACGAAGTGGTTCAGACGCGCAACTACTATTCGGCCAACGTCTACGCCAACTACGACGAAACGTTCGGCGAGGCGCACCACGTGTCGGCAACCGCCGGATTCAACTACGAAACGTGGTCCAGCAAGAACGTCTCGGTGGCAGGCATCAACCTCTCCTCCATAAACCTCGACGACCTGAATCTGGCAACAGGCTCTCCCACGGAGGGCGCTTACGGCGGCGGCCAGAACGAATACGCCCTGGCAGGCTTCTTCGCCCGTATCAACTACGACTACAAAGGGCGCTACCTCTTCGAGGTGAGCGGACGCTACGACGGATCGTCGCGTTTCGCACCGGGCAACCGCTGGGGCCTGTTCCCCTCGGCATCGGCCGGATGGCGCATCTCCGAGGAGCCGTTCTTCGGCAACGCCAAAGACCTGGTGGACAACCTCAAGCTGCGCGCTTCGTTCGGCAGTCTGGGCAACCAGAACGTGTCGTCCTACTACACCTACATGCGCCTGATCACGAACAAGGATTTCAGCAACTACACCTTCGACGGCAGCATAAAGGGCAAATACTCCTCGCTGGGCGCCCCCGTAGCCTCCGACCTGACCTGGGAAACCGCCCAGCAGTGGGACCTGGGTCTGGATCTCACCATGCTGAACAACCGGCTCAACTTCACCGGCGACGTCTACATCCGCGACACGAAGGACATGCTGACCGACGGAATGGCGCTGCCCGGCGTATACGGGGCCGATTCGCCCAGCATGAACTCCGCCGAACTGCGTACGAAGGGTTATGAGCTCTCCGTCAGCTGGCGCGACCAGTTCAAACTCGCCGGCAAACCGTTCGAATACAGCGTCGGTTTCAACCTCAGCGACTACAAGAGCGTCATCACCAAATACGACAACAACCCGAACAAGTCATTGACCAACCTGACAAAGGGAGATTATTACGTCGGCATGGAGATCGGCGAAATCTGGGGCTTCAAGACCGACGGGTTCTTCAAGACCACCGAAGAGGCGCAGGCCTATGCCAAAGAGGTCGACCTGAGTTACAGCACGGGCCGTCTGACCGGCGGCTGGCAGGCCGGCGACCTGAAGTTCGTCGACCTAGACGGCAACGGCGTCTGGGGAGTCGGCAACGACACCGTCGACAAGCCGGGCGACCGGACGATCCTGGGCAACTCGCTCCCGACGCTCTCCTACGGCATCAACGCCTCGATCCGCTGGATGGGCTTCGACGCTTCGGTCTTCTTCCAGGGAACCGGCAACCACTACTGGTATCCCCACGGAGAAATGATGCCTTTCTGGGGCTGCTATTCCTATCCCTACCTCTCCTACCTCCCGACGGATTTCCTCGGCAAGGTATGGGCTGAGGACAATCCCAACTCCTATTTCCCGCGCGCAAGAGCCTATTCTTCATCGGGAGGTTATCTGAGCAAGGTCAACGACCGTTACCTGCAGAATATCCGCTACCTGCGCCTGAAAAACCTGACCGTCGGCTACACGATCCCCGCGACCCTCACCAAGAAGGCCGGCATCGACCAGATCCGCATCTATTTCTCGGGCGAGAACCTCTGCTACTGGTCGCCGCTCAAAAAGAACTCCAAGTACGTCGATCCCGAAGCGGCTATCAACCGTTCCGGCGTGAACAACAACGCCTACTATCCGTGGGCCAAGACGTTCATGTTCGGCATCGACATCACCTTCTAATAATTTCAAAATCCGAATACCATGAAGCGATTAATCATACTGGCAGCAACGCTGATTGCAGGATTATCGGCCTGCGACTCCCTGCTGGACAAAGAACCGTTGGATCGGGTGACGCAGTTCGACTACTTCAAGACGAGAAGCGACCTGGAACTCTTCTCCAATCCCTTTTACGACAACCTGCTGGACAAGACGCCCTACGATGAGCAGAACGACCTGCTCGTTCAGATGACCCTCTCCGATGTTCTCTACGGAGGCGACAAGCGCACCGTTCCGAACACCGGCGGCGGCTGGTCGTGGGGCAACCTGCGCCGCATAAACACCCTGCTGGAATATGTCGATCAATGCGAGGACAAGAAGGCCGTGACCGAATATACGGCCCTGGCCAAATTCTTCCGCGCCGCCTTCTATTTCGACAAGGTGAAACGCTTCGGCGACGTACCCTGGTACGAGGTGCAGCTCGGCTCGGCCGACGAAGCGCTCTACAAACCGCGCGATTCACGCGAACTGATCATGACCAATATGATCAAGGATATCGACGAAGCCATCAACAGCGGCGGTCTTACGGAGGATATATCGACCTACCGCGTCAACAAATGGGCGGCGCTGGCGCTGAAAGCGCGGTTCTGCCTCTTCGAGGGAACCTACCGCAAATACCACGGCATCAACCTCGAAGGACATGACTACACCTATTATCTGGAGGAAGCCGCCAAGGCCGCCAAAACGATCATCGACGAAGGTCCCTACAAGCTCTACTCCACCAAAACTCCGGACAAGGACTACATGATGCTCTTCGCACAGGAGAATGCCAGCACCGAAGAGTATATCCTCGCCATCCGGAACAGCTACGAGGCCCAGGTCTACCACAATGCGACGGCCTACACGCTGCTGCCGACACAGGGCCGCCCGGGCTACACCCGCAAATTCATCAACATGTACCTGAAGAAGGACGGCACGGCATTCACCGACCAGGAGGGGTGGCAGACGCTGCCTTTCACCGAGGAGGTGAAGGACCGCGACCCGCGCCTGGCGCAGTCGATCCGCACCCCGGGTTACAAGCGCATCGGCGCCAAGCGGGTGCAGGGACCCGATCTCGGCGTCACGATCACCGGCTACCAACCCATCAAATTCGTTCAGGACACGACGGCCTCGGGAGGACAGATCGACCGCAACGACCGTTCGACCTGCGACATGCCGGTTTTCCGCTATGCCGAAGTGCTGCTCAACTATGCCGAAGCCAAGGCCGAACTGGGAACGCTCACGCAGAATGATCTGGTTATCACCGTCAACGAAATCCGAAGCCGGGTGGGAATGCGGGGCCTCGACATGAACGAAGCCAACAAAAATATCGACTGGTATCTTGAGTCCAAAGAGTACGGCTATCCCAACGTGACCGGCGCCAACAAGGGCGTCATTCTGGAAATCCGCCGCGAACGAACCGTCGAGCTGATCCAGGAGGGTTTCCGCCTTCAGGATCTGTATCGCTGGAAAGCCGGCTATTGCATCGACCAGGCCATTTCCGGCATGTATTTCCCGGGCCCCGGCGAATACAAGCTTGCGGGCAAAGAAACGGCCGATCTGATTCTCTATAAGGCAGGAGAGACCAAACCCCAAGCCGGCGAAGGAGTTTCGGTATACGAACTCGGTTCGGACATCATTCTCTCCGAGGGGGACAAAGGCTATGTCTACTATCACAAAACCGTAGAGAATCTGCGCACTCCGTTCAACGAGGAACGCGATTACCTCTACCCGATTCCCAGCGGCGAGCGTTCGCTCAACCCGAACCTCACGCAGAATCCGGGATGGAGCGACGGACTCGATTTTTAAGTCGGAAATAACCTAAAAAACAAGATTATGAGATTTGTAAAATATATGACAGCCCCGATCCTCATGGCGGCCCTATGTTCCTTCTGGGGCTGCGACAAGGATGAGGACCACCTTTCCGAAGCTGTTCTGGCGAGCGCCAACACCTTGAATTTCGAAGCGGAAAGAGCGGCGGAAAAGATCATCACCATCTATGCCGACGCCGACTGGGTGACGGAAGTCCCCGACTGGGTGACGGTCACGCCCAACTCGGGAACCGGCGTCATGGACGTGACGGTTTCGGTGACCGACAACATGCGCGACGGCGCGGAGGACAATCCCCGCAAGGCCACCCTCGTCTTCAAGGGACGGACTCTTGCAAGCCGCGCACAGGTGCTCATCACGCAGAACGGAGACAAATACCGCGATGTGAAGGAGTACACGGCAGGTGAACTCGCCGCCCTGGCGGACGAAACGGTCATTTCCGTACCGTCGGCGATCGTCGTGGCCGTGACGACCAAAGGCTTCGTCATCAGCGACGACAAAAACACGGACAATATCTTCGTCTCGGACGCCACGACGGTTGCCGTCGGCGACAAGATTTCGCTCTTGGGCACCAAGTCATCCGACTCGCAGAAACTCGCTACGGTAATCGACTGCGACGAGGTGACGGTTCTGTCCGGCGGAGCGGTGAACTACCCCGAACCGGAGGACATCAGCGCAAAGATCGACGACTACACCTCCTCCAAACGGGGCTACGTCACCGTCAAGGGCGTTTTCAACGGCAGCACCCTCACCGTTTCGGAGGATGCCAAGTACTCGGTCAGCGTCGTGGACGCCCCGTCGAGTCTGGGCCTTTCCGCCCTGACCGGCCATATCGTAACCGTCACCGGCTACTACGCCGGTTTGGCCGAGCCTGTACAGCGCATCATGGCTACCGATGTCGAGGACAACGGCCTGAACGAGATCGTCTATTTCCTGGAGAACTTCGAATGGCTCGAACCGTGGTCCGTAGCAAGCGGTGTCGGCCAAACGGTCGAGACGGATAACCTCGATGCAAAAGCGACAGCGCTTACCTCCATAACTGTCGATGGAGTGACTGCATTCGACGCTGTCGAAAAACTCGGTTACAAGTTTATCTACGACAAGAACGACAACAAACGCATCTACCTCCAGCAGAACTACCTCAAATTCGGCAAGACCGGCAATCACGCAGGTATCATTCTTCCTCCGATAGACGGGGTTCCCGAAGCAAAGGACAATGTGACACTCTCGTTCGACTGGTGCGGAATGCGCCAGGGGTCCGGCAAGATCGACCCCGTCAATCTGATCGTCATCTTCGAGAACGGCAGCGACAAAGTGCAGATCGACATACCCGAACTGGGATGGGAGGATGGTCACAAGCTCGAATGGGTTCGCGCCGAAGTCAGCCTGAAGGGCATTACGGTCAACAAGGATACGAAGATCACCATTACGCAGACGCAGTGGGAAGTCGGAACAGCCAACCGCTGGTTCCTCGACAATATCAAAATATCCGAACCGATCAAACTCTGATAACAGGAACCCTGTAAAACGAAATCAGCCGTTGACCCGTGAGTCAACGGCTGATTTTTTTCAGCGGAGGCGCAAAAAAAACCGAAGTTTTCGCTCCGTTCCTCCGGCTACCGGCCCGCTCGCCGGAGGAAACACTCGATCGTGTTCTCCATCAGGCAGCAGATCGTCATAGGCCCGACGCCGCCCGGCACGGGCGTGATCACCGAGGCCTTGGGTTCGATGGCTGCAAAATCGACATCGCCGCACAGTTTGCCCGTCTCCGGGTCGCGGTTCACCCCCACGTCGATCACCACGGCGCCCGGCGACACCATCTCCGCCGTGACGAACTTCGGCCGACCGATGGCCACCACCAGAATCTCCGCCCCGCGCGTCACTTCGGCGAGGTTGCGCGTACGACTGTGGGCCATCGTCACCGTAGCGTTCGCGTCCAAGAGCAGTTTAGACACGGGAAGCCCCACGATATTGCTGCGGCCGATCACCACGGCGCGCTTGCCGGCGATCTCCACGCCTGCGGCCCGCAGCATCTTGAGAATGCCTTTCGGGGTGCAGGGGAGCGTGCAGGGCTGTTTCTGCCACAGCGCCGCAACGTTCAGGGGATGGAAGCCGTCGACATCCTTCTGTTTGTCGATGGCGGCGATCACCTTGTCCTCGTCGATATGTTTCGGAAGGGGCAGCTGGACCAGAATGCCGTCCACCTCGTCGTCGAGGTTCAGGGCCGTGATGATGTCCAGCAGTTCGGCCTCGGAAACGGACTCGGGCTTTCGGATCGTGGTATTGCGGATGCCCACCTCGGCCGAAGCCTTGGCCTTGCCCGTCACATAGCTCACGCTGCCGGGGTCCTCGCCCACGAGGATGACAACCAGATGGGGCACACGGCCGTATTTCGCGGGGAAGGTCTTCACCTCGTCCGCCATTTCAAGTTTCAGTTTCGCTGAAAGTTCTTTTCCGCTGATTATTTTTGCCATATATCGCTCGTATTATCTTTCCAAATCGTCGAAAGCCCGGTGGCCGATGTCGGTGCGGTGGAACAGATTGTCGCAGTCGATGCGGGCCACGTCGGCCAGCGCATTCCTCCGCGCTTCGGCCAGGTCCCTGCCCTTGCCCACCACGAACAGCACGCGGCCTCCGTTGGTGAGAATCCGCCCGCCGTCGGCCCGGGTTCCCATGTGATAAACAGCCCCTTCGACGCGGTCCAGGCCCTTGATCTCGTGTCCTTTTTCGTAGTCGCCCGGATAGCCCTTCGAGGCCAGCACGATGCCCAGCGCAGCGAAATCGTGCCACTCCAGCTGCGTATCGCGTCCCTCGGCCACGGCACAGAAGATGTCGACGATGTCGCTCTTCAGGCGCGGCAGCACCACCTCGGTCTCGGGATCGCCGAAACGGGCGTTGAACTCGATGACCTCGATACCCCGCGCAGTCTTCATCAGTCCGCCGTAGAGCACGCCCTCGAAGGGACACCCCTCGGCGATCATCGCGTCGGCCACGGGCTGCATGATCTTCTCCAGGGCATAGCGTTCGTCCTCCGCCGTCACGAACGGCAGGGGCGAATAGGCGCCCATACCGCCCGTATTGGGACCCTCATCGCCGTCGTAGGCGCGCTTGTGGTCCTGCGCCAGCGCCATCGGCCACACCTTGTGTCCCGAAACGAAGCACATGAACGAAAACTCGGGACCTTCGAGGTAATCCTCGACGACCACCTTGCCCTCGCCGAACTTGTCGTCGAGCAACATATCCCGCAACGCCGCTTCGGCCTCGGCCATCGTCCGGGCGATCACCACGCCTTTTCCGGCGGCCAGTCCGTCGTATTTCAGCACTGCGGGCAGAGGACGCCCCTGCACATAGGCCAGCGCCCCGGCATAGTCGTTGAATGCGCGGAATCCGGCTGTCGGGATGGCATATTTAGCCATCAGCCGTTTGGCGAACTCCTTCGACGACTCGATGCGCGCCGCAGCCTTCGTCGGACCAAAGATGCGCAGCCCCGCGGCCCTGAAGCAGTCGACGACACCCGCCGCCAGCGCCACTTCGGGACCCACGACCGTGAGGCCGATGCCCCGCTCCGCGGCAAAGTCACGCAGGCGTTCCACCTCGGTTTCACGAATGGCCACGCACTCGGCCTGCCGGGCGATGCCCGCATTCCCGGGTGCGCAGTAAATTTTTTCAACCTGCGGCGAACGCGACAGCGCGTCGACAATGGCGTGTTCGCGGCCTCCGCCGCCGATAACCAGTACCTTCATAAACAAAATTCCTTTTTATCGCAGAATAAACTCCGCAGATTCCGGCACTTTTTTCCGCAAAAAGTGCCACAAAAACTCTCCGACGATACCTCCGCCTGCCCGGAACGGTCTAACGCTGGCTCCGGGCGACTATTCGCGGGTTTGTAAACAAACCGTCCCCTCCGCTCGCGCTTTTAGCCCGTCCCTTGCCAACGGCTCCGGTATCCGGTCGGATTTCTGTACTACCCAAAAATGGTAACGCCGGTGATACTAATGCTTGAAGTGCCTCTCACCGGTGAATACCATGGCGATACCCTTCTCGTCGGCCTTCCGGATCGAATCCTCGTCGCGGACCGAACCGCCGGGCTGCACGATCGCCGTCACGCCGTATTCGGCGGCCAGCGTCACACAGTCGTCGAAGGGGAAGAAACCGTCCGACGCCAGCACGAGACCCTCGGTGACGCCTGCGGCATGCGCCTGCTTCAGGGCGATCTCCGCCGAGCCGATGCGGTTCATCTGTCCGGCGCCGACGCCCAGCGTCCGGCCGTCCTTCACCGCCACGATGGCGTTCGACTTCACGTGTTTGACGATATGCCAGCCGAAATTGAGATCCTCCATCTGCTCCGCAGCGGGCTTCGCCTTCGTGACGCACATATCGGCCGTAACGGCCTTCGTCGCCACGTCGAGGTCCTGCACCAGCAGGCCGCCGTTGACGCTCACATACTGTTTCGGGTCCACGTCGCCCTTGTCCATGCTGACCTCGAGCAGGCGCAGGTTCTTCTTCGCCGAGAGCACTTCGAGCGCCCCCTCGTCGAATTTCGGGGCCATGATGATTTCGAGGAAGATCGGCTTCATCAGCTCGGCCGCTTCGCGCGTCACCGTGCAGTTCGTCGCCACGATGCCGCCAAAGATCGACACCTTGTCGGCCTCGTAGGCCTTCGTCCATGCCTCGACGACATCCTTGCCCGTCGCGGCGCCGCAGGGATTCATGTGTTTGAGGCCCACGCAGAACGGCTTGTCGAACTCGCGCACGATGCACAGCGCGGCGTTGGCGTCCTGGATATTGTTGTACGACAACTCCTTGCCGTTGAGCTGTCTGGCGAATGCCAGCGAATAGGGCACCTCCTTCCCCTCGCGGTAGAATTTGGCCGACTGG
Source organism: Alistipes shahii WAL 8301 (assembly GCF_025145845.1). Classification (NCBI taxonomy): domain Bacteria; kingdom Pseudomonadati; phylum Bacteroidota; class Bacteroidia; order Bacteroidales; family Rikenellaceae; genus Alistipes; species Alistipes shahii. Next base: position 846,099 of record NZ_CP102253.1, read on the forward strand.
TGGGGGTTTTCGCCGTAGCGCAGCGACTGCACGAGGTCGAACTCGAGGAAAAGCTTCTCGTTCAGACCCGCCTGCGCGCGCATATAGGCGGCGATCATCGCGTCGTACTCGGCGGTATGCGTATAGGCTTTGGCCGAGAGCTTCAGGCGCGTGGCCTTTTCGGTATTGCCGCCGGCGCGAATCTCGTCCAGAATCGCGTCATAGTCCGCGGGGTCGCACACCACCGTCACGTCGGCCCAGTTCTTGGCCGCCGAGCGAAGCATCGAAGGTCCGCCGATGTCGATGTTCTCGATGGCGTCCTCCATCTTCACGCCGGGTTTCGAAATCGTCTCCCGGAACGGATAAAGGTTCACACAGACCATGTCGATGAACTCGATATGATTATCCTTCAGGGCTTTCAGGTGCTCCGGATCGTCGCGGCGGGCCAGCAGTCCGCCGTGCACGTTGGGATGCAGGGTCTTCACGCGGCCGTCGCAGATCTCGGGGAATCCCGTCACGTCGCTGATGTTGATTACCTCCACGCCGCTGTCGGCCAGGAGCTTCATCGTACCGCCCGTGGCGATCACCTCCCAGCCCAGAGTCCGCAGCCCTTTGGCAAACTCCACGACACCGGTCTTGTCACTTACACTAATTAATGCGCGCATTATTCGATCAGTTTTTTAATAGTTTCAATGTATAACGGATATTCCACGGCATGAATCATCGCTTCCAGTTCCCCGATGTCATCGCCCTCGTAGGGAAAGGCCCGCTGGGCGATGATGCGTCCGCCGTCCAGCTCGGCGTCGACGTAATGGATCGTCACGCCGAAGACCTTGACGCCGTATTCCAGCGCCTGCTCGATGGCATGCGCCCCGCGGAAGGCCGGCAGCAACGAGGGGTGGATGTTGATGATCCGCCCGCCGTAGGCCCCCAGCAGCACGTCGCCCACAATGCGCATATAGCCCGCCAGGCAGACCAGCTCCACGCCCGCGGCATCCAGCCGCGCGACGATCTCCCGCTCGTAGTCCGCTTTCGAGGCATATTGCTTCGGCGCGAAGACGAACGCCCCGACCCCGTGAGCGGCAGCCCTTTCGACCACCTTCGCACCGGGTTTGTCGCAGACCATCAGCACGACTTCGGCATCCAGCACGCCCCGCTCGCAGGCCGTGACGATGGCTTCGAAGTTCGTGCCGCTGCCGCTGGCGAAAACCGCAAGGCGCCGCATCCCTCTATCGGATGACGACACCCTCGGTGTCGGTTACGCGTCCGATGACCGTGGCACGCTCGCCCTGCTCCGTGAGGATGCCGATGGCCTTCTGCGCCTCGGCGGCATCGAGGGCGATGACCATGCCGATGCCCATGTTGAAGATGTTGAACATCTCGCGGTGGGCCACCTTGCCGTACTTTTCGAGGAAGCGGAACACGGGCAGAATCTCCCACGACCCTTCGTCGATCTCAAGCCCCTGCCCCTCGCGGAGGATGCGGGGAATATTTTCGTCGAAACCGCCGCCCGTGATGTGGCTGATGCCGTGCACGTCGCAGTTGCGAACCACCTCCAGCACCTGCTTCACATAGATTTTCGTCGGCGTGAGCAGCACCTCGCCGAGCTGTTTGTTCGACAGTTCGGGATAGGACTCGCGCAGGTTCAGGCAGTTGTCCGCGACGATCTTGCGCACGAGGCTGAAGCCGTTGGAGTGCACGCCGCTCGACGCAACGCCCACCAGCACGTCGCCCGCCCTGACCTTCGAACCGTCGATCAGCTGCGACTTCTCCACGACGCCCACCGTGAATCCGGCGATGTCGTATTCGCCCTCGGCGTACATGCCCGGCATCTCGGCGGTCTCGCCGCCCACCAGCGCACAGCCGGCCTGACGGCAGCCGTCGGCGACACCCGCGACGATGGCCTCGATCTTCTGGGGTTCGTTGCGCCCCACGGCCACGTAGTCGAGGAACACCAGCGGTTCGGCGCCCTGCGCCAGCACGTCGTTGACGCACATGGCCACGGCATCAATGCCGATCGTGTCGTGCTTGTCCATCTCGAAGGCCAGCTTGAGTTTGGTTCCCACGCCGTCGGTCCCGCTCACGAGCACCGGTTCCTTCACCTTGAGGGCCGAGAGGTCGAACATACCGCCGAAAGCGCCGATGTTGCCCATCACACCCAGACGCGAGGTCGAGGCCACATGCTTTTTGATGCGCCGCACCACTTCGTATCCGGCTTCGAGATTCACGCCGGCCTTTTCATAACTTTGAGCCATAGCAATATATGGTTTAAATAATTTAAATTCCCTGTTTTTATCCCCATTCTCCGGGCCCGTCATTGGGAGGCATCGCCAGATGCCGTGGCAATCCGGGAAAAATGCCGTAACGTCACAACACCGGTTCAGATTGCCGCGTCGGACCTGCGTCCTCCTCGCAATGACCGCTTCGCGTCCGCTAACATTTTACGTCCTTGTTGGCCTCCTCGGGCGACTGGTAGAGCGCCGTGGGATACTGCCCCGTGAAGCAGGCCATGCAAAGTTCCTTGCGGCTGCCCGCCTTCAACAGCGACTCGGGCGAGAGGAACACCAGCGAATCGGCGCCGATCTCCTCGCAGACCCCCGCCGTGTTCTTGCGGGCCGAGATCAGCTCCTCGCGTGTCGAGGTGTCCACGCCGTAGAAGCAGGGATCGGTCATCGGGGGACTGGCGATGCGCACGTGCACTTCGGTGGCTCCCGCCTCCTTGAGCATCGTGACGATGCGCCGCGAGGTCGTGCCGCGCACGATCGAGTCGTCGACCAGCACCACGCGCTTGCCCCTGACGATCGAACGCACGGCCGAAAGTTTCATCCTCACGCCCTTCTCGCGCAGCTCCTGCGAGGGCTGGATGAAGGTGCGGCCGATATACTTGTTCTTGATAAGTCCCATTTCATACGGCAGTCCGCTCGCCTCGGCGTAACCCATCGCGGCGCTGAGGCTCGAATCGGGCACGCCGACCACGATGTCCGCCTCGGCGGGAGCCTCCTTCCAGAGCAGGCGTCCCGACTCCTTGCGGTAGGCGTGGACGTTGCAGCCGTCGATGTCGCTGTCCGGGCGTGCGAAGTAGATGTACTCCATCGAACACATTTCGTGACGCTTGTACATCGAGTAGTCGCGGCTGCGGATGCCCTGTTTATCAATCGTCACGATCTCGCCCGGCTCGACGTCGCGCACGAACTCCGCGCCCAGCACGTCGAACGCGCACGTTTCGCTCGACACCACCCATCCGTCGCCCAGCTTGCCGATCGACAGCGGACGCAGGCCGTACTTGTCACGGCAGGCGTAGATGCGGTTGGCCGTCATAATCAGGAAGGCGAAAGCCCCTTCGAGCATGTTCAGCGCGTCGATGATCGAGAAGATGCGCGGCCGGTCGTGGTAGCGCGTCTCCTTCTTGATCAGGTGGGCCAGGATCTCGCTGTCGGAAGTCGACTGAAACAGGCTGCCCTTGTTTTCGAGGTGGCGGCGCAGCAACTCCGAATTGACGATATTGCCGTTATGCGCCAGCGCGAAGTCGCCCGTGTTGTGGCGGAAGAGGAACGGCTGGACATTCTCCATGCCGCCGCCTCCGGCCGTGGTGTAACGCACATGGCCGATGGCCGTGGAACCTTTCAGCGTGGCGAGTTTCGCCTCGTCGAAAACCTCCGTCACCAGCCCTCCGCCCTTGATGCGGCGGAACGTGCCGCTCTCGTCCACCGAGACGATGCCGGCCCCCTCCTGCCCGCGGTGCTGCAAGGCGTGGAGACCGTAATAGGTCAGCGACGCGGCGTTCGGCACTCCGTAGATGCCGAACACCCCGCACTCCTCGTGCAATTCACGGTCGCGGATCACTTCCATCATACTACCCGACGATTTTTTGCAGGCGCGCCAGAATCTCCTCGTAAGCCTCGCGGACCTTGCCCAGGTCGCGGCGGAAACGGTCCTTGTCGAGTTTCTCGTTGGTCGTGGCATCCCACAGACGGCAGGTGTCGGGCGACACCTCGTCGGCCAGCACGATCTCGCCGTCCGACGTCTTGCCGAACTCGATCTTGAAGTCCACCAACTTGATGTTCATCTTCAGGAACAGCTCCTTGAGCACCTCGTTGATCTTGGCCGTCATGGCGTACATCTCGTTCAGCTCCTCGTACGTAGCGGCGCCCAGCGCAACGGCGTGATGGTCGTTGATCAGCGGGTCGCCCAGCTCGTCCTTCTTGTAGCAAATGTCGAAAATGACGTTCGAGGGCTGCGTGCCCTCCTCGATGCCGAGACGCTGGGCCATCGAACCGGCGATGACGTTGCGCACGATCACCTCCAGCGGAATGATCGTCACCCGGCGGCAGACCTGATCGCGGTCGTTGATCGTCTCGATATAGTGGGTCTTCACGCCGGCCTTATGCAGCTCCTTGAAGATCAGGGTCGAAATGGCGTTGTTCAGCACGCCCTTGTTCTCGATCGTAGCTTTCTTGATGTTGTTGAAAGCCGTAGCGGCATCCTTGTAGTGGATGATGATCTTATCAGGATCGTCCGTGCGAAAAACCTGTTTTGCCTTGCCCTCGTAGAGCATTTCGAGCTGTTTCATGTTGTTTGGGTGTTTTTTGATTATTTGATTCGTTGTCTCATTTCATATTGAAGTCCACCACGATCGGACGGTGGTCCGAGGGGTGCCAGAAATTCGAAAGTTTGGCCGGATCGCGGACCGGCTCGGTGTAGGCGTCGGTCACCACGTCGGCATGCGTGATGCGCTCGTAGAGCGGCGGCGTGCAGTAAACGAAGTCGATGCGCGACTTGCCGCCCGTCGTGGTCTTGAACTCCCCGGGATATTTCCCGGCGATCACGTCCACATAAGGCGTGTGCCGGAGAATGTAGTCGTGCACCAGGAAACGCGTGTCGCCCGCCGGATATTTGTAGAACCAGTTGTCGCGCGACGAACGCGCGTTGAAGTCGCCCATCATCATCCAGAACTGCTTTTCGGCGCCCGGAACCGAATGGATCGTATGGTTGCAGATGTATTCCATCTCCATGCGGCGGTATTTGTCGCCGCCGTTCTCGGCACGGCTCGCATCGCGGTCCTTAGCCTCGAAGGCATACCCCTGCGGCCAGGTGTGAAGCGTTACGATGTTGACCGTCTTGCCGTTCTTCTCGATGCGCGCCCAGCCCGCTCCGTGCGTCACCACGCTGTCGGGTTTCGAGCCGACGATACGTTCGACGTTCTCGATCGGGTATTTCGACGTGATCACCTGCGGGTAATTGTCGCGGTGTCCGCCCATATACCAGTATTTGTGGCCGTAACGGGCGGCCAGTTCGCCCCAGTTCCCGACCAGATAACGGTCGGCGACATCCATCTTGTCGGCCGTGCCGGTCTTGTAGATCGACTGCGCCTCGCACCAGACGCAGACGTCCGGATCGTACGCCCTGACCCACTCCACGAACTTGTCGTAGTTGTCGCCCTGCCCGGACCACATTCCGTTCTGAATGTTCCAGTACAGCAGGCGCATGTTGTTTTTCGGGTTCTTCGGGTTTTTCCGGGCATGAACGCAGACCGGAGCGAGCATCGCCGCAAGAAGCAGCACGCCGCAAAATCGGAACAGGGAGGTTTTCATCGGTTATCGTTTTTTTAAGGTTATTGCACTTTGCGGAAATAGGCCACGGCATTGGCGAACAACGACTGCTGCTTGTTGCCGGCGATGTTCTTGAACAGGTTGTTTTCGTAACGCTCCGTGTGGCCCATTTTTCCAAGAATCAACCCGTTCTGCGAGATGATGCCCTCGATGGCGTACGACGATCCGTTGGGGTTCCAGGGAGCCTCTGCCGTGGGGTTCCCTGCGGCATCGGCGTACTGGAAGGCCACCTGCCCGTTGGCGAACAGCTCGCGGGCAAGCTCCTCGCTCACCACGAACTTACCCTCGCCGTGGCTGACGGCAATCGAATGCAGTTCACCCGGACGGAAGCCGCGGAGCCACGGGGAAGCGGTCGTCGCGACGCGCGTCGCGACGATCTGCGAAATATGACGGTTGACGTCGTTGCGGAACAGCGTCGGCGACTCCTTGGTGACCATGCCCAGACGTCCGTAAGGCAAAAGGCCCGACTTGACCAACGCCTGGAAACCGTTGCAGATGCCCAGGATCAGGCCTCCGCGGTCGGTCAAAGCGTGGATTTCGTCGCGAATATCCTTATTGTTCAACACATTGACAATGAATTTGGCGCTTCCGTCGGGTTCGTCGCCCGCCGAGAAACCGCCTGCGAGCACGAAGATGTGCGCCCGGCGGATATGCTCCTTCATTTCGGCGATCGAGCGCAAAACGTCGTCGCCGGCGATGTTGCACAAGACGCTCGTCCGGACCTCGGCCCCCGCCGCGCGGAACGCCTTGGCGGTGTCGTAGTCGCAGTTCGTGCCGGGGAACACCGGAATATAGACCACCGGGGTCTCGACCGCCTCGCCGGGATAAACGAACGTTTTCGGGGCAGGTGCGGAGGTCATCACCTCCGCCGAGTTCCGGCCCTTGTCGGGGTAAACGGCCGCGAATTTCTCCGTATTGGCCTTGTAAAGCTCTTCGAGCGGCATCTTCACCCCGTTGACCGTCAGCGCCTCCTCGGCGACGGTGAAGCCCAGCAGTTCGGCATGCGGATATTCCAACGTGCCCTCGCACTCGACGAGGATCGAACCGTAGGCGTATTCATACAATTTCGGCTCGTCCATCGTCACCTCCGCGCCGATGCCGTTGCCGAAAGCCATCTTGGCAAGGCCCTCTCCGACGCCGCCGAAGCCCACGGACCACGCCGAGAGGATTTTCCCGGACTCGATCCGCCCGCTGACGAACGCAAAGTTCTCCTTCAGCTGCGCCGTGTCGGGCATCCGGTTCTCCAGCGGAGTATGGCGGACGAGGTAAATGCGATGTCCTGCGCCTTTGAGGTCGGTGGAAATGACCTTCGAAGCGTCGACCGTCGTGATGCCGAAGGCCATCAGCATCGGCGGAACGTTGATGTCCTGGAACGTGCCCGACATCGAGTCCTTGCCGCCGATCGAAGGCAGGCCCAGTTCGACCTGCATCTTCAGCGCACCGAGCAGCGCGCCGAGCGGCTTGCCCCACGACTCGGGATTCCGGGTCATACGCTCGAAATACTCCTGATAGGAGTAGCGCATCCTCTCGTAACGCGCACCCGCGGCCACGACCTTCGCCGCAGCTTCCACGACGGCATAGGCCGCGCCGTGGTAGGGACTCCACGAAGCCACGTAGGGGTTGTAGCCGAAGGCCATGATGCTGGCCGTGTCGGTATAGCCGTCCGTGGGGAGTTTCTGCACCGAGACCTGCGTCTCGCTGCGCTGCATGCGGCCGCCGAAGGGCATCAGCACCGTCGAGCGGCCGATCGTCGCGTCGAACATCTCCACGAGGCCCCGCTGCGAGACGACATTGTTATCCTTGAGGTTGTTCGTAAAACGCTCGGCGAGGGTCTCCCCCGCCACTTCACGGGCAAAGGGATCGCGGTTTTCCACCGCGCCGATCCGCGCCTCGGCATAATGCTTCGCCCCGGCGCTGTCGATGAATTCGCGCTTGAGGTCCACGACCTTCCTGTCGCCGTTGAACATCCGCATGCGCGCCGTGTCCGTCACGTCGGCCACGTGCACCGCCTCGATGTTCTCCTCGCGGCAGTATCCCATGAACTCCTCCATGTCCTTCGCCTCGACCACCACCGACATGCGTTCCTGCGACTCGCTGATGGCGAGTTCCGTGGAGTTCAGACCGCTGTACTTGGTCTTCACGCGGTCGAGGTAGATGTCCAGCCCGTCGGCCAGTTCGCCGATGGCGACGCTGACGCCGCCCGCTCCGAAATCGTTCGATTTCTTGACGAGGCGCGTCACCTCCGAACGGCGGAACAGCCTCTCGAGCTTGCGCTCCTCGGGGGCGTTGCCCTTCTGCACCTCGCTGCCGCAGGTTTCGAGCGACTTGGCGTCGTGCTCCTTCGAAGAGCCGGTCGCACCGCCGATGCCGTCGCGGCCCGTGCGGCCGCCGAACATGATGATTTTATCGCCCGGTGCGGGACGCTCGCGGCGGACGTTCGCAGCCTTCACGGCCCCCACCACAGCCCCCACTTCGAGGCGTTTGGCGACATAGTCGTCGTGATAAATCTCGCGGACATGGGTCGTAGCCAGTCCGATCTGATTGCCGTAGCTCGAATAGCCCGCCGCGGCCTTCTTCGAAATGACGCTCTGCGGCAGTTTTCCGGAAAGGGTCTCCGACACAGGCAGGTAAATGTTTCCCGCGCCCGTCACGCGCATCGCCTGATAGACGTAACTGCGGCCCGACAGCGGGTCGCGGATGGCGCCGCCCAGACAGGTCGAAGCCCCGCCGAAAGGTTCGATCTCGGTCGGATGGTTGTGGGTTTCGTTCTTGAACTGCAACAGCCACTTCTCGGTCCGCCCGTCTACATCGACGTCGATGTAGACCGAGCAGGCGTTGTTCTCCTCCGAGACCTCCAGATCGTCCAACAGGCCTTTCTGCCGGAGGTAGCGCGCGCCGATGGTCGCCATATCCATCAGGCAGAGGCTCTTGTGCTCACGGCCCAGTTCGCGGCGGATACGCAGGTACAGCGCCAGCGAATCTTCGATCTCCTCCTTGACGAACGACTCCTCGACGGTGATGCCCTCCAACTCAGTCGTGAAGGTCGTGTGGCGGCAGTGGTCGCTCCAGTAAGTGTCGAGGATGCGCAGCTCGGTTTCGTAGGGATCGCGCCCCTCCGAACGGAAGTATTTCACCACCTCGCGCAGGTCGTCGGCGTTCATCGCCAGACCCATCGTCTTGCAGTAAGGCTCCAGTTCGGAATCCGCCATCTCCCGGAACCCTTCGAGCACCCCGACGGGCTTCACTTCGGCCTGCTCCATGTCGCTGAGCACCGAGAGGTCCTTCTCACGCGATTCGACGGCGTTGATGTAGTAATGCCGGATCTTCGCCAGCTCCCCGTCGGTCGCCTTGTCATCGAAAACGAGCAGCCTCGACGAGCGGATGTCGACCCGGGCCTCGGGATCGATCAGCCGCACGCAGTCGACGGCCGAAGCGGCGCGCTGGTCGAACTGCCCGGGCAGATACTCCACGGCGATATACTTGCGCCCCGCGAGGTCGAACGTGTCGGTCACCGAGTCGGTCACCACCTCGCCGAAAACCGTATAGCGGCTCTTTTCCAGCAGCTCTTCGCTGAAGCCGAAAAGGTCGTAGACGCAGAGCAGGCGCACCTCGCCCAGCGACAGGTTCAGATTGGTGTTCAGCTCGCGGCGCAGGCTCTCGGCCTCGACCCGGAAGCGGGGTAATTTCTCGACAAAAATGCGGTAATTGGTCGTATTATTCATTTATCTCTGTTTGTATTTCATTCATCGTTCAGCGGCTCAATACGCCGTTATCACGTCCTTTGGCCGTGTACGTAAGCGCCCCCCGGAGGGAAGCTGCCTGCGGGACGGCCCGATCGGTTATTTCACAAAACGTCCGGCCCATTCGGCCTCGAACCGTGCGGCATCCATCCCCACGAACGTAATGTGGCCCATCTTGCGCTTGGGACGGCTCTCCGTCTTGCCGTAGAGGTGGACATATACGCCCGGGAGGTTCTCCGCGGCGATTCGCTCCGCGGCTTCGAGATCCTGTCCCAGAATGTTTTTCATCACCGTGGGAGCCACCGGCTGCGGCTCCTGCAAAGGCTCCCCGACCAGATAGCGGACCAGTTCGCGGAACTGGTTCGTGGTCGCGCCTTCGATGGTGTAGTGACCCGAGTTATGCGGGCGCGGGGCCATCTCGTTGAAGTAGATTTCACCGCCCTTGATGAAATACTCGATGGCCAGGATGCCCCGATAGCCGCAATCGCGCATGAAACGCTCGCTCTGGGCCTTCATGCGCGCCAGCACCCCGGAATCGACTTCGGCAGGTACGATGCACAAATCCAGAATCCCGTCGCGGTGGACATTGCGCCCCACGGGAAAACTCACGACCCGCTCGCCGTCCGCCACCATCACGATGCTGGCCTCGGAATCGAACGGCACGAACTCCTCCAGGATGCAGGGAACCGCAAGCAGGGGCAGCGCCCCGGCGATGTCGGCCTCCGTCTTCAGCACCCGCTGCCCGTGGCCGTCGTAGCCCAGCGTGCGGGTTTTCAGCACGGCGGGAAGCCCCAGCCGCCGCACGGCTTCGCGCAGCGACGCTTCGTCGTCCACGGCCTCGAAACCGGGCGTGCGCAGCCCGTGGTCGCGGGCGTTCGACTTCTCGCGCAGGCGGTCCTGCGAATCGTAAAGGGGTTTGTAGCCCTGCGGGATGTTGTATTTCCCGCACAGCGGAATCAGAATATCCCCCGGTACGTTTTCGAATTCATAGGTCACCGCGTCGCTGCGGCGGCACAGCTCCTCGAGCGCCGCGGCATCGTCGTAGGCCGCGACGATATGATCGTCGCAAACGTTGAACGCCGGAGCGTCGGCCGCCGGGTCGAGGCACACGGTGCGCACGCCCAGTTCCCGCGCCTGCTCGGCGATCATCAGCCCCAGCTGGCCGCCACCTATGATACCGATGGTCTTCATTAATCCGCCTTTATGTTGTTTATTCGTCATTCGTTGTTTTACTTTCGGCCGTTGTTATTCGCGGCGTGCCGCCGCGTTTACCAGTCTGCCCCATCCCAACCCCCTCCCTCGGGAGGAGCTTGTCGCACGCGGTTGGAAATTTCCCAACTATATTTCAGCCTTCAGCACATCCGCGGTCTGTTTGGCGCGGAAGGCGTCGAGTTTCGCCGCCAGAGCGGCATCCTGCAAAGCGAGGATCGACACGGCGATCAGCGCGGCGTTCTTCGCCCCGTTGATGGCCGTCGTGGCCACGGGAACGCCCGCGGGCATCTGCACGATCGACAGCAGCGAGTCCAGTCCGTTCAGGGCGCGCGACTTCACGGGAACGCCCACCACGGGCAGCGGAGTCATCGAGGCCACCATGCCCGGCAGATGCGCCGCGCCGCCGGCCCCGGCGATGATCACGCCGATACCGCGCTCCCTGGCCGTCTTGGCGTATTCGCACAGCAGATCGGGCGTGCGGTGAGCGCTGACCACCCGTTTTTCGAAATCGACACCGAACGCTTCGAGCATGGCGACGGCTTCGGCCATCACCTCGTAGTCGCTCACAGAGCCCATAATCACGCCTACTTTCATATGAATTCGTTTTTTATATCACTTAAAACCCGTCTCTTGAGCGGACGGAGAACCGGCGCCGGAACGCCCCGACCTGCCACCGCCCCTGAATCCCGTCTTTCGGACGGGTGAAAAAAGCAGACCGCCACGACATCGCATGTCATGGCGGTCTGGTATCTATCCGAGCACCCCACGAGCAGGCATCTGCTGCCCCAGGGACGCTGCACGTCGCATCTGCTGCTGACACGCCCGCAAATAGAAGGCAGCGGCCTGGCCCTGCTGTTTCTTTCGTTCGCGTTGGTCGATATTGCAGCCTGAATTCATGAGAATTAACCTAACAGTTGTAAAAACAACGTTACAAAAATAGCGCTTTTCGACATACTTTCAAAATTCCCGGACAGATTCTATCGACAATTTATCGACAATCCTCCCGGCTCATCGAATAGGGCGCATCCCCGGGCTTCGCGCCCCGGTCTTTGTCTGGCTCCGGCTGCATCCCGAAGGCGATCTTGGCGCCGCCGAGCAACTCGCCGTATTCGAGGAACGTCTTCCCGGTGACCTTGCCGTCGACGGTCATCCGTCCCACATAACGGTTTTCAGCGCAGTTCTGCGGGGCGTCGATCTCCACGGTCTGGCCGTTCTCCAGATGGATCGCCGCTTTCCGGAACAGCGGGGAGCCGACCGCATACTCGTCCGATCCCGGGCACACGGGATAGAATCCCAGAGCCGAGAAGACATACCACGCCGAGGTCTGTCCGTTGTCCTCGTCGCCGCAGTAGCCGTCGGGCTTCGACGAATAGAGGCGGTCCATCACCTCGCGCGTCCACCACTGCGCCTTCCACGGCTGGCCGACGTAGTTGTAGAGGTAGATCATGTGCTGCGCCGGCTGGTTGCCGTGGGCGTAGTTGCCCATGTTGGCCACCTGCATCTCGGTGATCTCGTGGATGCGGAACCCGTAGTAGCTGTCGTCGTAGATCGGCGGCACGACGAACACCGAATCGAGCATTTTTCCGAATTCGGTTTTGCCTCCCATTAGGGTTGCAAGGCCCTCCGGATCGTGGAACACCGACCAGGTGTAGTGCCACGAGTTGCCCTCGGTGAAGGCGTCGCCCCACTTGTAGGGGCTGAACGGCGACTGGAACGTGCCGTCCTCGTTGCGGCCCCGCATCAGGCGGGTTTCGGGATCGAACAGGTTTTTATAGTTCTGCGAAGCCTTTTCCAGCCGTTTCGCATCTTCGTCCTTGCCCAGCATCTTCGCCGTCTGCGCGATACACCAGTCGTCGTAGGCGTATTCGAGCGTCCGGGCGGCATTTTCGTTGATGCCCACGTTATAGGGCACGTAGCCCAGCGTGTTGTAATATTCGTGTCCGAGGCGACCGGTGGAGCTTACCGTGGGATGCACCTTGTCGCGTCCCGCAAGCATCGCCTCGTAGAGCGTGGCGACATCCTCTGCGGGCGTCACTCCTTTCAGGATCGCATCTGCAACTACGGAAGCCGAATTGTTGCCCACCATGCAGCCGCGGTGGCCCGGCGAGGCCCATTCGGGCAGGAAGCCGCTCTCGCGGTAGGTGTTGGCCAACCCGGCCTGAATCTCGGCGTTGACCGACGGGTAGACCAGGTTCAGCAGCGGGAACAGACACCGGAACGTATCCCAGAAACCCGTGTCGGTATACATATAGCCCGGCAGCACCTCGCCGTTGTAGGGGCTGTAATGCACCGGATTGCCTTTGGCGTCGATCTCGTAGAATTTGCGAGGGAACAGGGTCGAGCGATAGAGGCACGAATAGAAGGTCCGGTACTGCTCTTCGGTGCCGCCCGAGACCTCGATCCGCCCCAGCACCTCGTCCCAGCGCTCCTGCGCACGGGCTTTCACCGTCTCGAAATCGGCATCGCCGACCTCGGTTTCGAGGTTGCGCAAAGCCTGCTCTTCGGAGATGAACGACGAGGCCACGCGCGCCGTCACCTGCTCGCCGCGGCGGGTGGTGAAGTACACCGCCGCCAGCGCATGGCCGCCTTCGACCGACGAACCGGCGATTTCCCGCTCCCCATCGAACAGCTTGCTGCTTTCGATCGGCTTGTCGAAGCGGATGACGAACCAGTTGCGGAAATTGTCGGGCACGCCGCCGCTGTTGCGCGTGGTGTATCCTACGACGGTGCGGCTGTCGGGCATGACTTTGACCTGCGACCCGCGGTCGAAGGCGTCGATCACCACGCCCGATTCGTCCGACTCGGGAAAGGTGAAGCGCAGCACGGCGGCGCGATCCGTCGGAGCCATTTCGGCCACGACATCGTGGTCGGCCAGATAGACCGAGTAATAATAGGGCTTCGCCGTCTCCGACTGGTGGGAGAACCAGCTCTGGCGCGCATTTTCATCAACCTTGTCTTTGCCGCGCACGGGCATGATGGAAAACTGTCCGTAATCGTTGATCCACGGCGAGGGCTGGTGCGTCTGCTTCAGGCCCCGGATCGTGTGCGATCCGTAGGTGTAGGCCCAGCCGTCGCCCATCTTGCCCGTCTGGGGCGTCCAGAAGTTCATGCCCCACGGCAGGGCCACGGCCGGATAGGTATTGCCCGTCGAAAGCGAGTAGTCGGACTGTGTGCCCACGAGCGTCGTGACGTATTCAGAAGGGCGCAGCGAAATTTCGTGTTTCGGGGTTTCGCAACAGCCCCAGGCCAAAGCCGAAAAAAACAACAGTATGAGGTTCTTCATTTTTTTATTCCAAATTACCGGATTGAGTAAAAAGACAAGCTACCGGGCTTTCGCCTCGCAGTAGGCACAGCGGCAGGTCCCGTCCGCCTGACGGTGGAACAGCCGGTCGACATCCTCCGTGGCGGAGATGCAGCGGCGGTTCGGGCACTCGTATTCGTTCACGACATACCGTTCGCTGAAGACCGGGGTGCGTTCGAAAGGTCTGTTCTCGTCGGCCCAGCGCAGCAGCGTATAGATCAGCGCCATGCGCACGAACTTTCCGTTCTCGACCTGGCGGAAGTAAGCCGCGCGGGGATCGTTGTCCACGGCGCGCGTGATCTCGTTGACGCGCGGCAGCGGGTGGAGAATGATCATATCCTCCTTGGCGGTCTTCAGTTTCTCGGGGTTGAGCACGAAGCTGTTCTTCACGCGGTCGAACTCCTCCTCGTCGAGGAAACGCTCCTTCTGCACGCGGGTCATGTAGAGGATGTCCAATTCGGGCATCACCTCCTCCATGGTCTCGACCTCGCGAAACTCCAGACGCGAGTTCTCGGCCATCTCGGCGAGCATGTAGTCCGGAAGGCGCAGCTCCTGCGGAGCGATCAGGATCACCTTGATATTCGAATAGCGCGACAGCGCCTTGATCAGCGAGTGGACCGTGCGGCCGAATTTCAGGTCGCCGCAGAAACCGATCGTCATGTTGTCGAAACGGCCCTTCTCGCGCTTGATCGTCAAGAGGTCGGTAAGCGTCTGCGTGGGATGGGCGTGGCTGCCGTCGCCGGCGTTGATGACCGGGATGCCCGCATACTGCGAGGCCACCAACGGCGCACCCTCCTTGAAGTGACGCATGGCGATGATGTCGGCAAAGCAGCGGATCACGCGCACGGTGTCGGCCACCGTCTCGCCCTTCGACACCGACGAGGAGTTGGCGTCGGAGAAGCCGATGACCTGCCCGCCCAGTTCGAGCATCGCCGCCGTGAAACTCAACCGCGTGCGGGTCGAAGGCTCGTAGAAGAGCGTGGCCAGTTTCTTGCCCCTGCACGCCTCGCTGTACTTGGCGCGGTTGGCGATAATGTCCTCGGCCAGAGCTACGATCTGCTCGGTTTCGGCAACCGTGAGGTCTGTGGGATCAATCAAATGTCGCATAAGTTATTTATAGAAGTTCGGATTTTAAATTCTTCAACGGTCCCTCTTTTCGGTCGGTCCCGATTCACGGCCTTCCGCCGTGTTTGCAAACCGGACCCGCCCCTAAATCCCCGCCTCGGCGGAGACTTTGGCTGCGCGGGTATCCGCATTGTTCCGCTTTCATTGCGCCGTCGGTATTTCCCGCTCGCGGCACGCAACGGATCGGCGGAAGGCGCCGGGCGATCGCGGCAAACCCTGATTCTGATTTTAGGGGAGCGATTTTTAGCCTGCCCGGTGATCGGCACGGATGGGCTGTACATGAGGCACTGCCCATTCGGGACGAGCGGGGAAGGACGAAAATCGCCCGCTAAAATCGGAATTATTGCATCCAGCTCTCGTCCGACGGATTGTTGCGGAAGGCGATCAGCCGCGCCTTGTCCTCAGGCTTGATATACCCCTCCTCGGCGGCCACTTCGACCAGCGCGTCGAGGTTCGAAAGGCTGTAATTCGTAACGTTCGCCTCCCGCATGCGGTCAAGCCCCTTCTGCATCCCATAGGTGAAGATCGAAGCCACGCCCAGCACCTCGGCGCCGGCTTCGCGCAGGGCCTCAACCACCTCGATGCACGAACCGCCCGTCGAGATGAGGTCCTCGATCACGACGACCTTCTGGCCCTTTTCGAGCCGGCCCTCGATCCGGTTGCCGCGGCCGTGGTCCTTCGAGCCGCTGCGCACATAGCCCATCGGCAGGTCGAGGATCGTGGCCGTGATGGCCGCATGGGCGATTCCGGCGGTCGAGGTTCCCATCAGCACCTCGGCTTCGGGGAATTTCGTGCGGACGATTTCGGCGAGGCCCGCCTCGACATGGCCGCGGACGACAGGAGCCGTCAGGGTCAGCCGGTTGTCGCAGTAGATCGGGCTTTTGATGCCGCTCGCCCAGGTGAAAGGCTGTTCGGGGCGCAGGAACACCGCGCCGATCGACAGCAGGTCTTTAGCAATTTTCTTCTCCATCTTACTTGAACGCAGGTTCGGCAAAATTCTTCATTCTTTCCCCTCCCCATGGGAAGAGTGTCAACCATGAAATCCGCCGAACCTGCGTTAACGGCATCTGCGATGCCGATTTCATATTGACATTCCCACTAAATCTCCCTTTGGCAAAGGGAGACTTCGGGGCGGAAACCCATTTATTCTTTTCGTTTTTCAGTTTTCATATCTTCGGCGACCCACAACGTCCATGTATCGACGTTGTCGGTCAGGACTTCAGGCAGCGGCAGCGGAATGCGCACATCGGGCGCGATGCCCGCGGAGTCGATCCCGCGGCCTTCCGGAACCCGGCAGGAACGGGTCGTGGGGAGCATCATCCACCGGGTCGGGTCCTGCGGAAAATAAAGTATTTCGCAGTTCGAGAAATCGAGGCACCCGAGCGTGTTATCCTGCCCGTAAACGGTCGTGCGGCGACTGCTGGCCCTGACTTCGAGCACCAGCTGTTCACCCGAGGAGCCGACTTTCCCATCAATCAGCAGCCCCGCCCGGCGAGGCCGCGGCGAGACGGAATCGTAGTGTATCCGGTAGGTTTTCGGTCCGTCCGTCAGGAACTCCCCGGCCGGAGTGCGTTCCATCCGTGCGATCTTCCCGCGTCCACGCTCCGTATCTCCGGCAAACTCCCGCACGTGGGCGACGGCCAGGTCCGAAACGCGGTACTCCATGGCATCCTCCGCCCCTTCGTGGTCGTAGAGCAGCCGGAGCAGCGGTTCATAGGCGCTGTCGCTCCCGCCGCCGTTGCCGCGGATGTCGAGGATCAGGTTTTCACACCCCGAAGCCAGATAAGCCCGCACGGCAGTCCGCACCCAAGCGGTCTGTTCTTCATTCAGGTCGCACGACGGGAAACGGATCAGATACGTTTCGCCGTCCACCCGACAATGGGTGAACTGCGGGTCATAACGCTCCATCCGTGCCGCGTAATCCGAAGGTCGGCGGATTGATTTGGGCCGGTAAGCCCTCACGCCCTCCGTTCCGAGGTGCGAATCGTCGAACCAGCCGAGATACTCGGCAACGGCGTCATACGTGTCGCGCCCCGAAGCGATCCCGCTCCGCAGCCGCTCTTTCAGCGCCCCGTACTCCGCCGCGCGGTTCGCCGTCTTGTCCGGATAGCCCGCATAGGCGCGCTCCACGACGTCGACGGCGAAGTCGAAATCGGAGACTTCGCCGCCTTTCACCGGGACTTGCGCCCCGGCAGGCAACAACAGCCCGGCAACGGCCGCGACAAGCGGCAGAACACGCAGCAAGACACTCATTTATTCCAGCGCCGAACGTAAAATCTTCTCCACCTCCTCGGGATAAATGCCGCCCTCGTGGACCTTCACGCCGTCGACGTAAAACGTGGGCACGTAATAGTAGTCGAACGCGTCGGCCACGGCGGGCTGCTCCGACTCCTCGATCAGCTCGATCCCGACGGCGGCCAGCTCCGGATGGGCGGCACGCGCCTCGTCGATGTAACGCAGCGCCTTCTTGCAGAAGGGGCACGAGCGCAGGTAGAAAAGTTTTACCGGTTTCATAGAATTAACAATTTTTGTAATATCGTTCCATCTCACGCAGCCGAATGCCGTATTCGCCGCCTGTGGCGGCGTTTACAAATCCGATCCCCCGCCTCAAGCCGGGGCTTGTCGCATCGCGACCACAAGGCAACCAGAACCACGGTCTATCCGACGAACTCGGCGACGCACCGGCGGTAAGCCGCCACAGGGTCCTCCGCCGCGGTGATCGGGCGTCCCACGACGATCAGGTCGGAACCGATCTCCCGGGCGCGGGCGGGCGTGGTGACGCGCACCTGGTCCGCCACGTCGCCATCTGCAAAACGCACGCCGGGCGTGACCGTCAGAAACTCCTCGCCGCACGCCCCGTGCACCATGCCGGCTTCCAGCGGCGAGCAGACCACGCCGTCCAGCCCTGCGGCCCGGGTGTTCTGCGCGTATTTCACGATCGTGTCGTTGATCGAGGCGTCGATCAGAAGTTCCTCCCGCATGCGCTCCTCGCTGGTCGAGGTGAGCTGCGTCACGGCGATCAGCAGGGGCCGCGTGCCGTCTTCGCGCGTAAGGCCTTCGCGCGCGGCTCGCATCATCTCGATCGTCCCGGCCGCATGGACGTTGCACATGTCCACGTCCAACCGCGACAGCACGGCCATCGCCTTTTTCACGGTGTTGGGGATGTCGTGGAGTTTCAGATCGAGGAAAATCCGGTGTCCCCGGCGCTTGATCTCCCGCACGATGGCGGGTCCCTCGGCATAGAACAGCTCCATGCCGATTTTCAGAAAGGGTTTGCGCTCCTCGTCCTTAAAGAGGTCGAGGAACCGGAAGGTGTCTTCCGCCGACTTGAAGTCGCAGGCTATGATTACATCGTGTTGCATAATATACAAATTTAGCATTTATTTTTCACATCGGGTCAGCGTGCGGCAAATTCGGAGTTTCGCAGAACATATTCGACGCATGTGGCTGTCGGAGCCGACGAGGGAAACGCCGAAGGTGCCGCGCAATCACTCGATGCAGCCGATTATGTCGCTCAACTTTTCAATGCCCAGCCGCTCCATTTCGCCGGGCAGCGCCTCGACGATCTCCTTCGAGGCATAGGGATTCACGAGGTTCGCAGCCCCGACCTGCACGGCCGAGGCTCCGGCCATCATCATCTCGATCACGTCGCGGGCCGTCGTGACGCCGCCGCACCCCATCACGGGAATCCGGCACGCCCGGGCCACCTGGTAGACCATCCGCAGCGCAACGGGGAAGACCGCGGCGCCCGAGAATCCGCCCATCGTGTTGGCGATGACCGGACGGCGGCGCGCAATGTCGATACGCATGCCCAGCAGCGTATTGATCAGGCAGATGCCGTCGGCCCCCGCCTCCTCGCACGCCCGGGCGATCGCGACGATGTCCGTCACGTTGGGCGAAAGTTTGATGAAGACGGGCTTCGTCGTCACGGCCTTCACGGCGCGCGTCACCTCGGCGGCGGCGTCCGGACAGGTCCCGAACGACATGCCGCCGTGCCGCACGTTGGGGCACGAGACGTTGACCTCGATCAGCCCCACCTGCTCCTGCCTGTCGATGCGCTCGCAGCAATAGGCGTACTCTTCGACCGAGAAACCCGAAATATTGGCGATGACGGGTTTTCGGAAGAAGGTTTTCAACCGCGGCAGCTCCTCGCGGATCACGGCGTCGATGCCGGGGTTCTGCAACCCCACGGCATTGATCATCCCCGCACCGCACTCGGCGATGCGCGGCGTGGGATTGCCGAAGCGCGCCTCGCGCGTCGTACCCTTGAACGAGAACGACCCGAGGATGTTGATGTCGTAGAACTCGCGGAACTCGTTGCCGTAGCCGAAGGTTCCGCTGGCCGGCACGACCGGATTGTCCAATTTGAGGCCGCAGAGTTCAACCGAAGTATCTGTCATAATTGTAAATTTTGAATTATGAATTGTGAATTGTTCTTACCAGATGATTTCATCCTTGGTAAGGACCGGCCCCTCCTTGCAGATACGTTTGTAGCCGTATTTGGTTTTGCACGAACAGCCCATGCAGGCGCCGAATCCGCACCCCATGCGCTCTTCGAACGACAGCTGGCCGTCCTGCTCCACGGCGTTGTAGAGCGCATGGAGCATCGGCAGCGGCCCGCAGGCGTAAAAGTAATCGAAATCCAGCCCCCGTTCGGCGATGGCCGTCGTGACGAAGCCCCCGACGCCCCGCGAACCGTCGACCGTCGAGACGGCGACCTCGCAGCCCAGCGCGCGGAACTCCTCCTCGTAGAAGACCTCCGACGCGGTGTTGAAGCCCAGCACCACCTGCACGGGTTTTCCTTCGGCGAGGAGTTTTTTCGCCAGGTTGTAGAGCGGCGGCACGCCCACGCCGCCCCCGACGAGCAGGGGTCTCCGCGCGTCGTTCTTCGTCGAGAATCCGTTGCCCAGACCCGTCAGCAGGTCGAGCGTTTCGCCCGGCAGCATGCGGCTCATCTGCTCCGTTCCCCCGCCCACGACCTTGTAGATCAGCGCAATCGAGCGGTTATCGTAATCGCAGATCGAGATAGGACGGCGTAAGTACTTGCCCTCCAGCGCGATATTAACGAACTGCCCCGGCGCCGAGATCCACTGCGTATCGCCCGCGAGGGTCATGCGCCACACCGCGTCGGTCAGGGGCTCGTTCGTGAGAATCTTATAGATGCCTTTCTTATACATAATTTTTTCAGCACTTTTGATCCGGCAAAAGTGCCACAAAACCGGCCGACGATCACCTTCGCCTACTTCATGCGACCTAACGCTGGAAACGGGCGCCTATTCGCGGGTTTGCAAGCAAACCGGCCCCGTTTCTCGCGCTTTTAGTCCGCATTCCGTTGACGGCTCCGGCGTCTTGTCGGAATTTTATTTCGAATCAATAGTCGAAACGCGCAGCGTGATCTCCTCCAGCACATCCAGCAGCACCTTCACCGTCTCCAGCGCCGTGAAGACCGTCACGTTGTTCTCGACGGCCGTGCGGCGTATTTCGTAACCGTCGAGGCGCGTGTTGTGCTGGTTGATGTCGATGGTGTTGATCACGTAGCTGACATGCCCCTGACGCAGCGCCTCGATGATCTCGTTGCTGCCCTCGTTGAGCTTGCGGCGCGTACGGGTGCGGATGCCGTGCGCCCGCAGGAACTCGGCGGTCCCGGTCGTCGCCTCGATGTTGAAGCCCAGGTCGTAGAACCGCTTCACCAGCGGAAGCGCCTGCTCCTTGTCGTGGTCGGCGATCGTCACGAAGATCGTTCCGTAGTTCGAGACGTGCATGCCCGTGGCCTGCAACGCCTTGTAGAGCGCGCGCGTCAGTTTGTCGTCGTAGCCGATGGCCTCGCCCGTCGATTTCATTTCAGGCGAGAGATACGAATCCATGCCGCGGATCTTGGCGAACGAGAAGGCCGGAGCCTTGACGTACCAGCGCTCCTTCTCACGACCGTAGACCTCCGTGATGCCCTGCTCGCGGAGCGACTTGCCCAGAATCACCTGCGTGGCGATGTGGGCCATCGGCACGCCCGTGGACTTCGAGAGGAAGGGCACGGTGCGCGACGAGCGCGGGTTGACCTCGATGACGTAGACGTCGTCCTCGCCGGCGACGATGAACTGGATGTTGTACAGGCCGACGATACCGATCCGAAGGCCCAGCTTGACCGTATAGTCGATGATCTTGTCCTTGGCCTTCTGGCTCACGCTGAAGGTCGGATAGACGCTGATCGAGTCGCCCGAGTGGATACCCGTATGCTCGACATGCTCCATGATGCCGGGGATGAAGACCTCCTTGCCGTCGCAGATGGCGTCCACCTCCAGCTCCTTGCCCATGATATAGCGGTCGACCAGCACCGGCTGGTCCACGTCGATCTCCACGGCGGTTTGCAGGTAGTGGCGCAGGCGCTCCTCGTTCGAGACGATCTGCATGGCGCGGCCGCCCAGCACGTAGCTCGGACGCACCAGCACCGGATAGCCGATGCGCGCCGCGGCCCGGACGCCCGACTCGATGTCGGTAACGGCCTCGGCCTCGGGCTGCGGAATTCCCAGCTCCTCCATGATCCTCTCGAAGCAGCCGCGGTCCTCGGCGTTCTTGATCGCCTGCGTGTCCGTGCCGATGATGGGCACGCCCAGCTCGGCGAGCGGTTCGGCGAGGTTGATGGCCGTCTGTCCGCCGAGCGACACCACGATGGCCTTCGGTTTTTCGAGATGGATGACGTTCATCACGTCCTCCACGGTCAGCGGCTCGAAGTAGAGCTTGTCGCTGGTGGTGTAGTCGGTCGAGACGGTCTCGGGGTTGTTGTTGATGATGATGGCCTCGTAGCCCGCCGCACGGATCGACCAGATGGCGTGCACGGTCGAGTAGTCGAATTCGACGCCCTGGCCGATGCGGATCGGGCCGGAACCGAGCACGATGATCTTCTCTTTCCCGCTGACGATCGACTCGTTTTCTTCCTCGTAGGTCGAGTAGAAATAGGGCACGTAGGAGGCGAATTCGCTGGCGCAGGTGTCGATCATCTTGTAGACCGGGAAGACGTTGTTCTTCTCGCGCAGACGGTACATTTCGTTCTGCGAAAGGCCCCACAGCTGACCGATGTACTTGTCGCTGAAACCCATGCGCTTGGCAGCGCGGAGCGTCTCGACGTCCATCGGGTGTGCGCGGACGACGTTTTCGAACTCGACGATGTTCTTGAACTTCTCCAGGAAGAACATGTCGATCTTCGTCTTGTCGTAGATCAGCGCCAGGTCGACGCCGTTACGGATCAGCTGGCCGATGGCATAGAGCCGGTCGTCGGTTCCCCCCTTGATGTAGACGAGCAGGTCGTCGTTCGACCACTTGTCGAATTTCTTGTGGTAGATGTGGCAGACGCCCGTTTCGAGCGAACGCACGGCCTTGAGCAGCGACTCCTCCATCGTGCGGCCGATGGACATCACCTCGCCCGTGGCCTTCATCTGCGTGCCGAGCTTGTTCGACGCGTCGGAGAACTTGTCGAAGGGAAAGCGGGCGACCTTCGTCACGATGTAGTCCAGCGTCGGTTCGAACGAAGCCGGCGTATTGGCGATCCGGATCTCGTCGAGCGTGAGTCCCACGGCGATCTTCGCGCTGACGCGGGCGATGGGATAGCCCGAGGCCTTCGACGCCAGGGCCGAGGAGCGCGACACGCGGGGATTGACCTCGATCAGGTAGTATTTGAACGAGAGCGGGTCGAGTGCGAACTGCACGTTGCAGCCGCCCTCGATCTTCAGTTCGCGGATGATCTTCAGCGCCGAGTCGCGCAGCATCTGGAACTCCTTGTTGGTGAGCGTCTGGCTCGGGGCAACGACGATCGAGTCGCCGGTGTGGATGCCCACCGGGTCGATATTCTCCATGCAGCAGATGCAGATGGCCGTGTCGTTGCGGTCGCGCATCACCTCGTACTCGATCTCCTTATAGCCCTTGATGCTCTTCTCGACGAGCACCTGGTGCACGGGCGAGAGCGAAAGGGCGTTGCGCATCATCTCGCGCAATTCGGTCTCGTCGTCGGCGAAACCGCCGCCCGTGCCGCCCAGCGTGAAGGCAGGGCGCAGCACCACCGGATAGCCGATCTCCTCGGCCACCGCCACAGCCTCCTCGATCGACATGGCGATGTGCGAAGGAAGCACCGGCTCGCCCAGCGACTCGCACAGCTCCTTGAACAGCTCGCGGTCCTCGGCGCGCTCGATCGACTCGAACGACGTGCCCAGAATTTCGACCTGGCACTCTTTCAGAATGCCCTTCTTGGCCAGCTGCACGGCGAGATTCAGACCCGTCTGTCCGCCCAGCCCCGGGACGATGGCGTCGGGACGCTCGAAGCGGATGATCTTAGCGACGTATTCCAGCGTCAGCGGCTCCATGTAGACTTTGTCCGCAATGTGCGTGTCGGTCATAATGGTAGCGGGGTTCGAGTTGGCGAGGATCACCTCGTAACCCTCCTCCTTGAGCGCGAGGCACGCCTGCGTACCCGCATAGTCGAACTCGGCGGCCTGTCCGATGACGATGGGACCCGAACCGATGACCAGAACCTTCTTGATATCTTTTCTCCTAGGCATTTTTGTGCTCCTCCATTATTTTTGTGAACTTCTTGAACAAATAAGCGCTGTCCTGCGGACCCGAAGCGCTCTCGGGGTGGTACTGCATCGAGAAAACCCGGTCGGCGGCGCACTCCACGCCCTCGGCCGTGCCATCGAGCAGGTTGACGTGCGTCAGCGTAAGCCCCGTGCCGGCGAGCGAATCGACATCCACGGCGTAGCTGTGATTCTGGCTCGTGATTTCGAGTTTCCCCGTCACGAGATTCTTCACCGGGTGGTTGGCGCCGCGGTGGCCGAACTTCATCTTGAAGGTCCGGGCGCCGTAGGCCAGCGAAATCAGCTGGTGGCCCATGCAGATTCCGAAGATGGGCAGCCTGCCGCGGAGCTGCTTCACCAGTTCGATCACCGGCGTCACGTCCTCGGGATTGCCGGGGCCGTTCGAAAGCACAAGCCCGTCGGGATGGAAGGCCATGATCTCCTCCACGGTGGAGTTGTAGGGCATGACGGTCACGTTGCACCCCACGCGGTTCAGCAGACGGATGATGTTGTACTTGATGCCGCAGTCGACGGCCACGACGTCGTACTTGTGGTTGGGGACTCGCGACATCCAGCGCTTCTTGCAGCTCACACGCGAAACCATGTCGCGCGGCATGACGTATTCGCCGAGTTTGCGCAGGGCCTCGTCGCGCGGCGTCGCCACGTCGGTGATGAGCACCTTCTGGGTCCCCTCGTCGCGGATGATGCGCGTCAGGGCGCGGGTGTCCACGCCCCAGATGGCCGGAATGTCGTGCTCCTCGAAGACCTCGTTCAGCGTCTTCGTATAGCGGAAGTTCGACGGCGAGTCGTTGTACTCACGCACGATCATGCCGCCGATGGTCGGCGTTTTGGTCTCGTAATCCTCGTCGGCCATACCGTAGTTGCCGATCAGCGGGTAGGTCATCACGACCATCTGATCCGTATACGACGGATCGGACATGATCTCCTGATACCCCACCATCGAGGTATTGAAGACGATCTCGTTGATGGCCTCGCGGTCGGCGCCGAAACCGTATCCGTAGAACTCGCGGCCGTTCTCCAAGACAATTTTTTTCGTAAAAGCTTTCATCCTTATCTGTTTGATTCGTAGTTATCGTCATAAACCTCTTTGCCGCCCACCACCGTCAGCACGGCGCGGCCCTGCACCTTCCATCCGGCGAAGGGCGTGGCCCGCCCCTTCGAAAGGAACGTCCCGGGGTCCACGGCATACTCCGCCCCGAGGTCCAGCACCGTAAAATCGGCGGCATCGCCCTCCTCCACGCCTCCTTCGAGCGCGAAAATCCGGCGGGGATTCGCCGACATCAGGGCGACGAGCTTTTCGAGCGTGATCACCCCCTCCAGCACCAGGTATTTATAAAGCAGCGGAAAAGCGGTCTCCAGCCCCACGATGCCCATGGCGCTCCCGGCCAGTCCGCGCGCCTTCTCGGCGGCGGTGTGGGGGGCATGGTCCGTGGCGATGACCTCGATCGTGCCGTCCTGAATGCCCGCGACGAGCGCTTCGCGGTCAGCGCGGCTCCGCAGCGGCGGGTTCATCTTGAAGCGACCCTCCTCCTGCAAATCCTCGTCGCACAGCAGCAGGTAGTGCGGCGCCGTCTCGCAGCTCACGCGCAGCCCCTTCGCCCGGGCGCGGCGCACCAGTTCGACGCTCTCCTTCGTGGAGACGTGGCAGACGTGATACCGGCAGCCGGTCTTCTCCGCCAGCGCGATGTCGCGCCCGACCTGCCGCCACTCGCTCTCGGAGCAGATGCCCTTGTGTCCGTGCTCGCGGCAGTAAACCCCGTCGTGGATATAGCCCCCGCGCAGCAGTTCATCGACTTCGCAATGAGCCACGATCGGTTTACCGACAGCCGCGGCCCGGCGCATCGCCTCCTCCATCAGTTCCGCCGACTGCACGCCGCGGCCGTCGTCCGAGAAGCCGACGACCTGCGGGGCCAAGGCCGCGAAATCGACCAGTTCGCCGCATCCGCGCTGGCCCATCGTGATCGTACCGTAGGGTTTCACGCGCACCACGGCGTCGCGGCGGATGATCTCCAGCTGCTCGCCGAGCGTCGCCGGCGTATCGGGCGCAGGGTTCAGGTTGGGCATCGAGCAGACCGTGGTATACCCCCCGCGGGCCGCGGCGGCCGTACCCGTCGCAATGGTCTCCTTCTGCGGGAAGCCCGGCTCGCGCAGGTGCACATGCACGTCGACCAGCCCCGGCACGAGGTGCCGCCCCCCGAGGTCCACCACCCGGTCGCCCGGGCGCGGTTCCCCGGCGGCCGCGATGCGGCCCCCTTCGACGGCGATCAGCCCCGGTTCGAAACGACCGTTGCGGAAAATCTTCGCGTTGGTGTAAAATGTCTTCATTCGTCGCTGGACACAAAAAAATAGGGCAACCAAAACAGTTACCCTAATAAAACAATAATGCCCGAATCCGTCGGAGACTGGAAACCCGACCAGTAATCCTGCTGCCAAAACGCTTGCGCCGATGCTATGTTGGGTTTACAATTCATAGGATTCAGGTGTCGCTATAATTGTGCACAAAGATAGGGCATTTTCGCCGCCTCTGCAACACTTTTTCCGGAAAAATTTTTCAACATGCCGTATACGCCCCGCCGCATGCGGAGTGCGTGCGGCGGGGCGGAAGGCGCATGTCCGCGGATTTCCGGCGCGGCAGGCCCCGGCTCCCGGAACCGCCCGCCCCGGAGAGCGGGCTATCGGACGATGATCAGATCGACGCCCGCCTCCTCGATGATCGAGATCATCTGTTCGGGAATCCGCTCGTCGGTGACGATCACGTCGATGTCCT
Organism: Alistipes shahii WAL 8301; assembly: GCF_025145845.1. Lineage (NCBI taxonomy): Bacteria > Pseudomonadati > Bacteroidota > Bacteroidia > Bacteroidales > Rikenellaceae > Alistipes > Alistipes shahii. Next base: position 872,411 of record NZ_CP102253.1, read on the forward strand.
CCAGCGCGCAGATGCGGCCGAAACCGCGCTGTCCGAATTTCGACGAGTCGGCCAGCACGATGACCTGCGAGGCGGCGTGCATCATCCGCCGCGTGAGTTTCGCCTCGTCGATCGTCGAAGTCGTGATGCCGTGCTCGGGGTCGATGCCGTCCACCCCGAAGAAGACCTTCGAGCAGATGCAGTCGTCCAGTTCGCGCGCGGCCTCTTCGCCCAGCACCGACAGCGACTTCTTGTGCACCGAGCCGCCCAGCTGCACGACGTTGACGTTCTCCGACTCGTTCAGCAGCACGCCCAGCCGCAGGAACGGCGTGACGATGTTCAGGTGATGCCACATGCGCATCTTGATCTCCTCGGCGAAGGCGTAGACGGTCGAGCCGGAGGCCATGATGATCGAGTCGGTCTCGCCGAGCATCTCCGCCGCCCGCTGGGCGATGCGGCGCTTGGCGTCGCGGTTGATGTTGTCCTTCACATGCACGTCGAGGTCCGCAACGTGGGGATTGGCCGGACGCGCGCTGCCGTGCACCTTATATAACAGGCCTTTGCTTTCGAGAATCTTGATGTCCTTGCGGATGGTCACCTTCGTAACGCCCAGTTCGTTGGCAACGTCGGTAATCCGGACGAAACCGTGCTTGTTCAGACTGTCGAGAATGTATTTGTGCCGTTCGGCAATGCTCAGCATATCGATCGGATATTTAAAGTGTTACAAAAGCAAAGATACAAAAAAAGTCGGACGGGCGCACACCCGGGTTACCTAACGGTTCGGCAAAACCTTCCGACTGATAAAAGTGTCGTTACGCCACCAAAGATAAAAAAAGATTCCGTATTTCGCAAAAAAAGGTCCGCAACCCGTGACGGGCCGGACCCTTCCGGACCGAAGTCCGTATCATCATCTAAAACAGAACCTTCGATTCCCTTATTCCGCCTCGGGTTCGTAGCCGTCGGCCTTGGCGCCCCACATCAGGAGGAAGACCAGCATGCCCACGACGGCCATGCCCAGGATGCCGACATAGGCCCAATTCCAGCCGTAGTGCTGGGCCACGAAGCCCAGTCCCACACCCGAAACGAGCGTCGAAGCGTAGCCGAACAGCCCCGTGAGGCCGTTGGCCGTGGCGGCGGCCTTCTTCGTGGCCTGGTTCGCGGCGGCAATGCCGATCAGCGCCTGCGGGCCGTAGATGCAGAACCCTGCGGCGCAGAGCGTCGTGAACAGCAGCCAGATCGGAGCATCGGCAGGCAGCTGCCAGAACAGGAAGACGAACAGCGCGGCGCCCGCCATGCAGAAGACGCAGGTGCGGTGCGCACGGCCCTTGAGCCACTTGTCCGTCGCCCAGCCGGCGAAGAGCATGCCGAGGATGCCGGCAATCTCGAACATCGCCACGAGCCATCCGGCGTGCGACATCGAGACGCCCTTCGACTGGCTCAACAGCGAAGGCCCCCAGTCGAGCACCGAGAAGCGGACGATGTAGACGAAAAAGTTGGCGAAGCCCAGAATCCAGATCAGCGGATTCTTGAAGACGTATTTCATTAGGAACGCCTTGTGCTCGGCGCCCTTCTTTTCGGTCTTCACCTGCCTGGTCTCGGTTCCTTCCAGTTCGGGAAGCCCCACCGAGGTCGGGGTGTCGCGCAGGAAAACCACCAGCCCGATGGCTCCGGCGAAAGCGATCGCCGACGGAATCCAGAAACACCATTTCCACGCCCCGACATGCGCCGCGGAGGTCATCACGCGCTCCATGCCCGCAGCATCGTCGGGCGAAACGCCCAGGTTGGCGGCGATGGAAGCCACGGCGTCGGGATCGCCCGCCATGTTCGTGCCCAGCGTACCCATGATGTAACCGCAGAGGATCACCACGAGGCCCGCGCCGATCGAGTGCGAGGTATTCCACACCGACATTTTCGTCGCCAGCTCCGTAGGCGGAATCCAGTGGGTCAGCAGACGCGCGCAGGGCGGGAATCCCGTACCCTGCAACAGCCCGTTGACGACCCACATGACGCCCATGAAGAGGATCATCGTGTTGCCGAACTGGTCGCCCGAATGCTCGCCCGTGATCCAGTAGGAGACGTCCTCGCCGAATCCGAACGCGAAGTTGGCCAGCGCACACAGCGCCAGACCGACGGCCATGTACCAGCGGGCGTTCATGCGGTCGGCCAGAATGCCGTTGGCGAAACGCGAAAAGCCGTAGATCAGGCCGTTCAGGGTGAGGAAGATGCCGAGGCTCGTCTTCGAAATGCCGAGATCGGCTTCCAGGCCGGGCATGGCCAGCGAAAAATTCTTGCGCACGAAGTAGAAGAGCGCGTAACCGACCATCGTCGCGATGATCGTACGCATCTGCCAATACTTGAAGCGCTTGGTTTGTTCAGATGTCATTTCGAAATGAAAGTTAGTAGTTTCAGAAGCCAAATATACAACTTTCGGAGCGATATTCTAAATTATTTTCGTGATTTTTCCGTTTTATCGCCCGGAAGCCGCACACGGCTCTATGCGCCCGGGACCGGAGCCGCGGCGGAGCGAGCCGGTTCGCCAGAACCCGGCGCAGGGCTTCCGACCTCCCAGACGCCGCCCTTGCCGAACAGCCGGTCGAGCCACTCCTCCATCCAGCCGCAGCGGAAGGCGGTGTCGATGACCGTATAGCGGCTGCGCATGTAGGGAATCTTCCCGAACGCCTCGCGGAAACGGGTGCGCGAAACGCCGATCTGTTCGGGCTCATAAGGCGCCCCGACGAGTTCCAGGCGGCGGCGCACCTCGTCGAAAGGAATGATCTGCCGGCGGATGCGTTCGCGCAGTTCGGGCCACGCCTTTTTGAGCCGCGTGAGCTGGTCGCGCAGCCCCTCCCTGTCGACATATTTGTCGCGGGTCTCCTTCAGGCCGCGGGCCACGAATTCGGGATCGTCGTTAAAAATGGCCCGGATGTCCCGCTCGGTCTCGTCCCACGATTTCCACGCAGCGACGCACCTCTCGATGTCCAGCTGCTCCACGGGGGCGTCGAGCAGCATTTCGAGAAAGGCCGTCGAGGCCAGCGTGCCGATACCGACCTTGAAGCCGTGCGACACCGAAGCGCCGTTGTATTTCAGGTGCTCCATGTCCCACAGATGGCTGAACTGGTGTTCGGCGCCCGAAGCCGGGCGGCTCGACTGCGTGGCCTGCATGGCGAAACCGCTCAACAGCAGCCCTTCGGCCAGCTGTTCGACCTTCTCCACATTGCCCGCATGCACGCCTGCGGGATCGGACAGAGCCTCTTTCAGCCCGTCCTGCACCAATCCGAAGGCGAAATCGTCCATCGGCTCCGACCCCACGGCGTCGGAAAGCATCCAGTCGGCCCCGGCAGGGATCTTGGCGATCAGGTCGGCGTAGCCCGAAGCCGACATTCTGGCGGGCGCAGCCGCCGAAATCGACGGATCGAGAACCATGCCCAGCGGCGCAGGACAGTCGAAGGTCTGCTTGTTGCCGTCCTTGGTGATCGAGGCTCCGTAGGCCGTGTAACCATCCATCGAAGCCGCCGTGCCGACCACCATGTAACGGCGGCCGTTGTGGTGGGAGCAGAGTTTGGTCAGGTCGTTGATCACGCCCGAACCGACGGCCACGGGAACGGCATCGGTCGCAGCCAGCACACCGTCCAGCTCCTCGACGAACGACCATTCGGCGTAGAGTTTCGGATCGGCGAACACGTGCGGTTCGTCCTGCCCGATCCCCGCATCGGCGAGGATGCGGTGCACCTCGCCGCCGGCGACGCGCCACGTATTGGTGTCGGCGACCACGACGGCGCGGCAGCCGGGAAACAACTCGTTGAACATCTCCGCCGTCCGCGGAAGGGTTCCGACGCCGATCACCAGCGCTTTGGTGTCGGTCGTGCGCTGAAGGGCGCTCTCTACCTTATTCATAGAATATCTGCTTGATTTTACCGTTTCCAATTTTTCACAAACGAAACCCGCAGGAAAGCTCCCGGGTTTCCCAAAACAAAGGCAAATATAGATATTATTTTCCTTTCGACAGCCAAAAGCGACGAAAAAATTTTCCTTTCACAATGCATTTTATTTCTTTTCGGATTAATAAAACGAAAAATTGGATAAAAGAAAATAAAAACATACCTTTGGATTTCGAACCGATACAACTTTCACCATGAAACGACTTACCCTGCTGCTGGGCGCGCTCCTGCTGACGGCCGCCGCCCTCGCCCAAACCGCCGTGCCGCCTACGGTACGCATCGCACACGGACCCTATGTACTGAATGTCACCGAAGACGGCTTCACGGTCGTCTGGGACGCAAAGGCCGACGCCATCGGCTGGGTCGAACTCGCCCCGATGGACGGATCGCACTTCTACTCGGCCGAACGGCCCAGGTATTACGACTCGCATCTCGGACTTTGCCGCGTCGGACGCATGCACCGGGTGCGGATCGAAGGGCTCCAACCCGGCACGACCTACCGCTACCGCATCATGCAGCGGGGAATCGTCCTGAACGAGGGCAACCGGCGCGTCATCCTCGACGACGGGGACGGCAGCGAAGTGTACCGGCGCAAGCCCTACACCATCAGAACCCTCGACCCTGCACAGGAAAAGGTCGATTTCTGGATGGTCAACGACATCCACGCCCGCGACTCCGTTTTCCAGCTGCTGATCAAGGAGGCCCCCGAAGCCCAGCCGGACTTCGTCTGCCTGAACGGCGACCTGGCCAGCCAGACCGAGACCGAGCAGACGCTCTGGGACGCCTGCCTCGGGTCGGCATCGAAGATACTCACGCCCGCGGGCATCCCCCTCGCCGTGACGCGCGGCAACCACGAGAACCGCGGCGCCTATGCACAGCACTGGCTCGACTATTTCCCCACACCGACCGGCGAAACCTACTACACGTTTCGCCGCGGCCCGGCCTTCTTCATCGTGCTCGACGGCTGTGAAGACAAGCCCGACAACGATCCCCGCTATTACGGCATGGGCGACTGGAACGAATACCGCCGGCAGCAGGCGGAATGGCTGAAAGGCGTCGTCAACAGCGACGAATTCCGGGCGGCCCCCGTGCGCATCGTGCTGATGCACATGATCCCGGGCAAGGAGGACAGCTGGTACGGCGAGCAGCAGATCCGCAGGCTGTTCATACCCGAACTCGCCGGCAAAGGCATCGACCTGATGCTCTGCGGCCACTACCACCGCTACCACTGGATCGACGACGGCAGCCGCGGGGTCGACTTCCCGATCCTCGTCAACTCGAACAACGACTGCCTCCGCGTGTCGGCCGACGCGAAGGGCATCGACCTGAAGGTGGTCAACACCGCGGGCGCCGTGATCAAACAACACCGCATCGACAAAAAGAACAAATAACGACATGGAAAACAAACCCTTTCACAAGTACCGCTCCGTCTGGGAGCACGCCGAACTGATGGAACGCCTGCGCCGCATCCGCCACGTGGCGCTCGACATGGACGGCACGATCTACATGGGGATGTCGCTGTTCCCCTACACGCAGGCCTTCCTGCACGGACTCAAGGAACAGGGGATCGGCTACTCGTTCCTGACGAACAACCCGTCGAAAAGCATCGCGGACTACCTCCATAAACTCGACACGCTGGGCATCAGGGCTTCGCGCGACGAGATGTACACCACGGCGCTGGCCACGATCGACTACATCAAGACCCATCACCCTGCGGCCAAGCGGCTGTTCCTGCTCGGCACGCCGTCGATGATCTCGGAATTCGAGGCTGCGGGCTTCGAGTCGTGCGCCGACTCGGCCGACGACGTGCCCGACGTGATCGTGGCGGCGTTCGACATGACGCTCCGCTACGAACGGCTCTGCCGCGCGGCCTGGTGGATCAAACAAGGAGTGCCTTATATCGCCACCAACCCCGACCGGGTGTGCCCCACCGATCAGCCGACCGTATTGGTCGACTGCGGCTCGATCTGCGCCTGCCTCGAACACGCCACGGGACGCCGCCCCGACATCACGTTGGGCAAGCCCGACCCGAACATGCTTTCGGGCATCCTCTCGCGCCACGGGTTGCAGCCCTACGAGATCGCCATGGTCGGCGACCGCATCTACACCGACGTCCAGATGGCCCACAACGCCGGGGCGATGGGCGTGCTGGTGCTCTCGGGCGAAACGACGCTCGACGTGGCCGACAAGGCCGACCCGCAGCCCCATATCACGGCCGACAGCATCGAAGTGCTGGGCGAACTAATCCGCGAAGCGCACGAATAACAACAGCCGGAACTCCACGACCGGACGTCCCGCCTCCGATCCGCCGCCCGGAGAGGGGCAAACAGAAACGCCTGATAAGCTACGACAATAGCGCTATCGGAAAATACCGAATAATCATCGGTGTGGGTTTATAAAGATGTAACGACTTGATTTATCGAGTCGTTACATCTTTGTACAGGAGAATAGGTAACGAAAAGACAACGGCTTATTTTCAGCGACTTGCGCTCAAATACCGCATTTCAAATAACCTCTCGCAAGATATGAAAAATTCTCAAAATAGGCAAATTGTCGAAAACGATAAAGGTATAACAAATTTCTTTTTTGTATTCTATAAAATTATATTCTCCAGAATTGGAAACAGCCCTTAAGTGAGGGCTGCCGATTATCATTGTTGGCTTCTTTCAATGAGATATCCTCTCAATAAGTCCAAAAAACGAGTCAACCGCAGTTTTCGGTTCAGTATTGCATGCTTACACTGATTGGGATTGTTTATCCGAACATTGAACATCCACGAGAAACTTTCTACGAACATATCCAAAGAAGCCTGTGAACCATCGAGACATCGTCCGACTCCGAGTCCCTGCATCGAAGTTACTATTTCCATAAGATCTGTGGGCGTAAATTGTTCTGCCAAATAAATCGGAGACTTCGGCAATGCGACTTTCTTACTACAGTCCATGACCGCAGGATGGCTTACTTTCAACCAGACCATTTTTATTTCGAAATTTGTCAATGCAATGGCTGCCCGAAGTAACGATTCCATTTCCGGAGCCACTTTTACCGGTTCTTCTTGGATTGCTATCAACTTTATTCTTAACTTTGCCATCATATGAAGTGTATCCGCAGGAGATAATTTGACTTATTAGTCAAAACGGGTGCTGAAACGCCTCAAAAACAGGAAAACGCCACGCTATAGGTCAAAACGGGTGCCGATAGCGTGGCATTCTATTTGATTTTCAGTATATTTTGGCATTTGAAAATATAGAAATTGCATTATGAACAAAAAAATGCCCGACATGCAATTCCCCCATTGTAAAGAAGGACGGAAAACGCAAAAGCGTCCAACGATACAAGTGCATGGTTTGTGGACGCCGCTTCAGCGGCGGGCGTGATTTTACAAAAGAAGACATCTGGGAGATGTACCTGCACGGCAAGCAGACAATAGCCCAGATCAGTGAAACTACAGGTCTCAGTGCTTCGACCGTGACACGTCGGCTTGCCTCCATTTCGTTCAGCTGGGAACAGCCTAGGATCAAAGGAAGCGGTGTGATACATCTCGACGCCACGTATTTTGGGCGCAATACAGGAGTGCTGCTGGCTCTGGAAAGCGGAAGCGGCAGACTTCTTTACATGAAGCATATCGCCCACGAGCACATCAGTGATTACGAGGACGCTGTGAAACATATAGTAGGATGCGGGTATGCCATTCAGGGGATTGTCATTGATGGTTTTCAAAAGCTGTTTACCGTCCTTTCGGAATACAGAATACAGATGTGCCAGTTCCACATGGTGGCGATAATAAGAAGAAAACTGACCAAGAATCCGCAACTTGAGGCAGGAAAGGAGTTATTGGATCTTGCATACCGTCTAAAAGACATGAATGAAAGTGCATTCGTCAGTGCATTTGAGAAATGGAAGAGGAAATGGCATGACTTCCTGAAAGAAAAGACGGTCAACGAGATTACCGGACGCACGATATATACCCATCAACGGCTCAGATCTGCCATGGTCAGCATATCGACCTACCTTCCTTTTTTGTTTACATACGAGAAAGTCAGAGGTATGCCCAACACAAACAATATGATCGAAGGCACATTCACCGACATGAAGAAAGCCTTGCGGAATCATCCGGGAATGATTGAGGAAAACCGCAAGCGGATGATGAACGGGTTTTTCTTGGCATATGCCAAATTGCATAATGAAAAAGGAGACAACCGCTAAGGCCATCTCCTGAATCGCATTATGCATATTGGACGGCTTTATTCCTGGCGGAGGTGCTCCCCAGCAGAGCTCCGTTACGCTTTAAGCCGCAATGCAAAATAACAAAATACAGATGAATCCACCAAAAACGGGTGCCATTTTCAGCACCCGTTTTGACCTATAGAGCGAAAGCGCTCGCATCAAATATGTGTTCAAAAGTTTTGAATGGTCATATCATACTGACAGACACCAGTATTACAACGATTTTAGCACCCGAAATGACCTATACGCCGATAATTTTCCGGGTCGGAACAACCGCTGAATACAGTTGATATAACGTTCGTATGCTGTTTGTGCTTGTTCGTATTCCGAAGCAAAGAGAGAACGTACTTGCGAAAGACGCAGAAAACGGATAAAACTATTCTTTTCAAAAGATCGGGTATTTCGTAACATGGCTATCTGTTTTTTGAATTTCAATATAATTTGTTTATTACATTACTTTGCAAATCCGTAGGAGGTCCTCGGATCTTTTGATATTCGGAAACGACAAGCCCCGGAACTTCAAGAAGTCCCAGGGCTTGCAGATAGGATAATGCTCCATTTCCTGATATTATTTCATATAGGATTGTATCTGATGCTCTAAGTTCGGTTGTAAGTCATAGTTTCAATAGTTAGCCTTTATCTTTTTTCCGGTTTAATAGCGGGAGCAGAAATGATATTACTGACGCCGCAATCCAGAATAGTGCCACGGGCCCGAAATCGTAGTGCTTCGCGCCGTCGGCGGCTACGGTGATGTGCCTGTCGATAAGCCATCCCGATGCTACGTCCTGAATGCCCGCCGCGATGTAGCTTGCTATTCCCACGACCCCCAGCGCGGCACCCGTGGCCTTTCGCGGCACGATGTCCACAGCCATCAATCCTCCGAGGAAGCAGATCAGCACGCCGATTGCTATTCCGAACAGCACCATCGAGAGGACGTTCACCCACATGGCATTTCCTCCGTACAGGAACAGTGCCAGGGCCAGGGAGTTCAGTATGCCGAACAGCAGGGCGGGTATCTTTCGGTCTCCCTTGAAGAGTTTGTCCGAGAACCATCCCGAGAGCACGGTTCCGAGTATTCCCAGCAGTGCGTTTATCGAGACTACGGAAATCGCCTCTACATCCGAGAATCCCTTGGCCTCTTGCAGGAACAGCACTCCCCAGCCATTTATGGCATAGCGGGATATGTACATGAACGCGCTTGCCGCCGCCAGCACCCATACCGCCGGGGTGCGGAGCACCTGCTTCTGAATCTCTTTGACGGACTTCTCCGCTCCGGGGACGGGTTTTTCATGGGCCAGCGCCTCTACCGGCGGGAGTCCTTTCGACTCCGGCGTGTCGTGGAGCCAGCAGAGTACCAGCACCACGCCGATGGCCCCTGCCACGGCCGATCCGAAGAACCCGGCCTGCCAACCCGCAAAGGAGACGATGGAGCCTACGAAAAGGAATGAGAAGAACTCCCCGAGGTTGTGGCTTGCGGAGAAGAACCCGTAGTAGGTCCCGCGCTCCTTGAGGGGATACCAGCGGGAGAGGGATATGATGGCCGGAGGCGCTCCCATGGACTGCGCCCACCCGTTCAGACCCCACATCACGGCGAATGCAACGAATATCACGGCTGTCGGGACTACGGAATGTGCGAGCCCCATGAGCCCCATCAGGGCGTTGGCCGCGGCCGAGACGATGAGTCCCGTGGCCATGAAGCGCTTGATGTTGCAGTAGTCGGCGATGAATCCGTTGACGAACTTGCCGATGGCATAGGCGAAGAGGAGTGCCGAGCCGATGACTCCCAACTGCGATGCGTCCAAGGACCCGCTGTCGAGAATGGGTTTCTTCATGACGTTGAGACTGGTGCGGCAGACGTAGTAGAGGCTGTATCCGAGCGTTGCGGCGACGAATGCCTGCAGGCGCAGGCGGCGGTAGTACTTGTCGCGCGATGCTTCGTCCTGCTCCCGGGCAGGAGCCGCAGGACTGATGCGGTAGAATTCCGTAATACGGCTCATGGCGTCAGTCGTGCAGTCCGCGCGAGCGGAGGTAGGAGATCAGCAGTTCGGGGCGGTCGGTCTGGATCATGGTGGCGCCCATATCGACCAGTTTCCCGTACACCTCGGCCGGGTCGCCCTCTACCGCGGCATCGTCGCAAAGCCCGCCGTTCAGGGAGGGCCACAGGGAGTTCACCCACAGTTTCGAGCCGCCGGCGATGACTTCGCGCATGCAGGTCTCGACCTCGGGCGTGTATTCCGACCAGCAGATTTCGTAAGCCAGCAATGGATATTTCAGTCGTTCATAGCTTTCGAGAATTTTTCGGTACGATTTCTTCCCGAAGTTTACAATGGGCATAAAAAGACAATTGTCGTCATATTTCGAGAAAGTCGCGGCGGCACGGTCGGCGGTGACATTGCTTTTGATGAGCACCTGTTCCAGCATGCCGTATTTTTCAAGCAACGGATGTATCAACCCGTAATATTGAAATCCTTTGTCGATATTGACGACAATTTTGTCTTTGCATAATATGAGCACCTCTTCGAGCGTGGGTACTTTCCAATGTGTGACCGCATTCTGCCCCGCACGCAAATTCACCCGCCGAATGGAATCATAAGTAATTTCCGCAATAAGTCCCCTGCCCGAAGTCGTCCGGTCGATGGTGCGGTCGTGACAGAGTACCAGCACGCTGTCCGAGGTCAGCGCCAAATCTATTTCTACAATGTCGACTCCCATTTCGATAGCGCTGCGGATGGCAGGGAGTGAATTTTCAGGATAGTTGCGCCAGTCGCCCCGATGGGAGGCGACCAGCACCTTTTTCGAGGCGGGGTCGTGAATCTCTGAAACAACCCGTTCGGCACGGGTGCCGGAAACGGATTCGGAACTCGCACAAGCACCAAACAGGAAAAGGGATGCAAGAAAAATCAATAATCTTATCATCATATTCGGGTTAGTTGTTTTTTACTGTTTCGTATTGTTCGTAATCGGTCGGAAGCACCCAGTTCGACTGTTCCCACGGAATGATCTCCCCACTGACGGTCCGTTCGTAAACGCTGTCCTTTCCCGGCTTGTCGTAGGGATAGCGATCGAATACGTCGCCGTCGCCCGTCATCCGCGGATCGCCCTGCTCGCGCAGCGTCCGGAAAAGCTCGGCCCGCAGTGAATCTGCCAGAATCCGGCATGAAACGTCCCCGATCCGGTTGGCGAGGCATTCGCGGTCCGTTTCGACATGGTACAACTCCTCCGCCGGACGCTGTCCCATCGACAGGTCATAATAACGACGATCCTGCCCGCTGCGCCGCAATTGCAGAATGGCTGTTTTCGTCGGGGAACTGTCGATGTCGCGGTAGCCCGTTTCCGGATTGCCGCCGGGCAGCAGCCACGGTTTGAGGTTGCACAGATAGAGCCAACCGCCCCGTACAATCCCCCGGATCGGATAACCCTGGTCACCGGGGCGTCCGTTGTCGTGCCGCTCGCGGCCCAGCAACGCCCGTTCGCGCAACGCTGCACAAGGGTCCGGTTCATTCCGCAACAGCGGCACGAGGCTCCCGCCCGGAAGCGGCGCCATCCCGGCCGCCGAAGGGTCCGTTCCGGCAATCTCCAGAATGGTCGGTGCGATGTCCACGAACGAGACGTAAACCGCCTCCCGGCGTCCGGGACTATTCACTCCTTGCGGCCACATCATGGCCAAAGGCATGTGATGAGCATACTCGTACTGCGTCCCTTTGGCACGCGGGAACGGCATTCCGTTATCCGACGTGACAATGACAAGCGTGTTGTCCAACTCCCCGAGTTCTTCCAGCCGGGCCAGCATCAGCCCCAACTGCCGGTCATAATGTTCGATCTCGAACCCGTAGTCCAGCATGTCGTTACGCACCGTCTCGTTGTCGGGCCAGAAAGCCGGAACACGATCGATCTCTCCGGTCGTCCGTCCGCCTTTGGCCGCTCCGCTGCCGTATTCATAGCGGCGGTGCGGCTCGCGACAGCCGAACCAGAAGAACCACGGCCGCGACGCATCCTCACGCGAGGAGAGGAAGTCGGAAAAATTCGCCGCATAGTCCGTGGCGAGCATCTCGGATGTCGGAGGCGTCAGTTTCCGATTCTGCCACGCTTCACCCGTCAACTGCCGTCTACGGCCGTTCTTCATGCCGGGATTGCCCGGAGCCCAGCCCTTGCCGGTAAAGGCCACGTCGTACCCAGCCTCTTCGAGCGCCTCGGTGAAGACCCCGGCATCCTCGGGAAAATGACAGATGTGATTACCCGCCTCGCCCAACTGCCACGAGTAGCGTCCCGTGAGCAGCGACGCACGCGAAGGCGCCGATTTCGCATTCGGAGTGTAACAATTCTCGAACAGCACACCCCGTGCGGCCACACTGTCGAAAACCGGCGTCGAGACCCATTGGCAGCCATAAGCCCCGAAATGAAGCCATGCGGCATCGTCGGCGATGCAGAACAGAATATTCGGACGGCGCATCGTATTATCCTGCCCGTGAACAGGGACCAATCCGCCCAATGCGGCGGCTCCCCAAAATACAAAATCACATCTCATAGATCACACATTGTCTATTGTAAAATCCCCGGCGGCCCGGAACGCAGGAGAGGGGTTACCAACTTACACTGGCAGTATAACGGTTGCCGAACCGGTCGGTTGTCTCGATCGTCGCCGAAGTGGCACCTTCCGACGGTTCGATACTGAACATATGGGGTGTCGTGGTGTATGCCAATACCGTATACTGATCCTTATACTGCTCGTAGAGTGAATTGGCGTAACCGTCGTGGGTCTTGTCCTTGCTCATCGCCACCTTCGTTTTACCGCTATCCGAATAGTAAACGGGCCCCCAGTGGGCGTCGTAGTTCCAGACGTTGACATAAACTTTCCCGGAAGTGTACCAGCCCTGCTCGTTAGGCGCATAAGCACGGAGCTGCCAGTCGGCAGGTAGGTTTTCCAGCTTTTTGCCCTCCTCATAACCGCAGGCCTTGAATTTCCACGTGATGTTCTCGCCGTCGACATCGATCACCAGATAACCCCGCGGGCCGCCGTCGGACGTAACGGACGCATTGAGTCCCAACATACCGGTCGAACGTCCCAGGATATGCGACTCGACATTGGGGTATTTCGGACTGGTCTCCTCGGCGGCATAGGCATAGTTATAATAATCGTGGTTGTGCCCCGCCCATGAATGCACGAATTTGTAGGCGGAGAACAATCCCGTATAGACGGATGCATTCAGGTCCGACACCGACGGATCGTAACCGATCTTCTTGTAAAACGAGGTGTGTCCGCAAACCATGAGGATCTTGTTTTTGTCGACATGCGACAGATGACCGCACAGCCATTCGACAGCCTCTTCGGAAAGCCCGTTCTTGTAGGCGCCCGTGGCGCTGGCCGTGAGTGCGGAATTATCCGCCATTTCGATATTGTCGAGGAAAATGTAGTGAACTTGTCCCAGATCGACGGCATAATTCGTCGGCCCGAGGTATTTTTCATATTCCGCCACGGCCAAATCGTCGCTCGCAGCATTCTGAATGTGGTCATGGTTGCCGATCACATGAAACACCGGGAACGAAAAATCCTTGAGGCCCTCGCAATAGTCTTCCCACAAACTCATGTTGTTGTGCACCATGTCGCCCAGGCAAATGCTGTATACCGGACGGTCGGTGATCGTCGCGGCGAGCTCCTTCATGTCTTTGCACATATCCTCGTAAATGTCAATCGAATGGAACATGTATTTGTCCGTTCCCTCGGTCTTGGCGCGGATCTGCGGATCGGCCGTCATCAAAATCGTATACCGATCGCCCGAGCCGGCGCGCTTCATCAACGTAAAATCGGCCTTGAATTGCTTCTCGTTTTCGGGAATCCGCTGCCAGAACTGGGGAATTCCGTTCTTCGACGGAACTTCATAACCGGCCGGAATCGTGACGAACACGAACCGACGAAGCTTCAGGTCGCTGAACAACTGCCAATTGCCTTTCGCATCGGTTTCAGTAGTCTGCATGCCGTCACTGACAAGTACGCCCGCTATCGGTTTGCCGTAGTTGTCCTGAACCGTACCATAGAGCGCGGCCTCGCTGTTAAATTCTCCCTCGGACGAATTTCCGTCCAAATTGATTTTTGTGGCGAAGTCGTCCGCACAACCGCACAGACATAACGCCCCGATAATGAATAGAAAAATAAAAATACGCTTGTTCATTGGTTTCAATTTTAAATGGATAAAAACGGCCCCGAAAGATCACCCTCCAGGGCCGTTTTACAAACATGAATGAAGGGTTAGTCCGCCAGAACCGGGTAGGTGCCCGAACTCTTCCAACGGCGGAGTACCACGCCTTCGGGTTTCTGGCTGAACGTCGCACTGTTGAAAATATCCACGCCGGCATTCAACGCCTCGACGAAGCTGCCGTACTCCGTGTTATTCGAGGGTACGCTCACGCTGCCCGACATCATCTCTCCGAGCGAGAGGGCTCTGGAAGTCTGCGTCGGCCATACCGAAGGAACATTGCTGCCGGTGTTTTTCGCTCTTCCCACAGCGACGCCGACCGCTGAATTGCCGTAGATGTTCTGCAGGTTGCTCTTCTTGACGTATCCGACAGCTCCGCCGTACATGCCCCCGGAGACAACGGTCGCCGTTGTCGTATAGCAGTTGACGGCAAACGAGTCACTGCCACCGTAACCGATGATGCCGCCGGTATTGGGCCCCGATGAAACGATCGACTCCATCCAGCTGTAACAGTTGATGACGAAGGCTTTTGCATTGGTGTTGCCGCCCGTGATGCCGCCGGCATTCTCGCCCGATGACGAGATGTTGCCGCCCAACACTGCGCAGTTGACGATAACCGAGTTGTTTTCGCCCGCAATGCCGCCGACACGCTTCACACCCGTGAGCGTGCCTTTCACGAAGTATACGCCGTCGAGCGTTCCGTTGTTGCGCCCGGTCATGCCGCCGATCCGGTTGCCGTTCGAGGTGAGGGTAGCTTCGATTTTGAGATCCTTGACCGTACCCGAATTAATGCGGATGACGCCGAAGATGGCAGCATCCGCGTCGATGTCGGCCTCCGCAACCGTGCGGGTCGCCGTAATGCCCTTCAGCGAGTTGCCGTTGCCGGTGAGCTGACCGGAGAAGCTGTCCCATGCGATGAAGTTCTTACCGCTGAAATCGATATCGTTCGTCACCAGATAGTAGTCCCCGGCTTTATAATCGCCCGGCTGGGTGCCGTTGATCGACTGCGCGATCTCGTTCCATCGGTCGGCGGTGGCAATCTGCCACGGGTCGCTCTCGCTGCCGGAGCCGATGCCCTCGTCGCCTGCTACGAAGATTTTCTTCGAAACCTCGCTGCTTGCACCCCGGTCATCAGTCACCTGAAGCGTCACATCGAACGTGCCGCCCTTCGTGAAGGTATATTTGACCGAAGCTTCGGTAGAGGTCGTATTATCGGGAAGGGTCCACCGGCGGGCGACGATCTCGCCATCGGAATCGACCGATGTGTCGGTAAAGGTTACTTCGGTATCCACAACCACCGTTTCCGGAGTATACGTGAAGGATGCCGAGGGCGCCAGATTGGCGGCCTTGACGACAATGGTCCGTTTGGTCGAGCTGCTGTTGCCGTCGGCGCCGTAGACCGTCAGCGTAACGACATATTCGCCGGCCTCCTTGTACATGACAGGGTCCGGAGCAGCCTCTTCCGACCAGTTTCCCAGTCCGGCGAATCCGAAATGCCAGAAATAGCCGCTGATCTCCGTGCCTTTGGCCGTTGAATTGTCGGTAAACTGTACGGCATCGACGCCGGCGATAATCTCTGCGCCGTCATCGAACGTGAAATCGGGGGTAAGGACCGAATCGAAAATCGGCCCCACCTCTTTGTCGTCGGAACATGCGGTTATCAAAACCAAACATGCGACGCATAGCAACGATATGATTCTTTTCATGGTTTCAGTCTGTTAAAATTTTTCAAATGTCTAACGGGTTGCCTCTCTACGACGGATACCCGTGCAACCGAGCAGGAATGCCTGAAGAATTAACGAGAATCTTTTCATGTCCCGAACCGTTTAATTGCTTCCGTATCCCGGATTCTGATAAAGGCCTTCGGGATTGAGAATCCGTTCGTTGTAGGGAATAGGCAGTAACAAGTCTTTCAACGAAAAATTGGAATTGATCGCGCTGAAGTGCTCCAGCATCTCCATACGATCGTACATACGCAGCAAATCCTGCCAGCGGAGCCCCTCCTGCATGAATTCGTGCAGGCGTTCATCGTAGATGCCCTGACGCAGGTCGCTCCCCGACCAATCGCCCAGCCCGGCACGCTCACGCACCTTGTTCAGCCAGGTTTTCGCCAATGTTTCCTCTTTCGACCAATAATAGGCTTCAGCCAGCATCAGCGCCACATCGGCATAACGCAGCACAATCCAGTTGTTGCCTCCATACCCGTTGGCGCCGCATTCCAGATCGGCATACTTCATGGTGTGATAGTAAGTCTGCCCCGCCTTGTTCGTTGCCCGCAGGAAAGAGCGGCGGACATCGCCCGGCTCGAATGAATCATAGACAGCCTGTATCGTGACGTTCTGCATCTCGCCTTTTCTCTGCGAGGTGACGCCCGCTCCCTCAGGACCGTACATATAATTCCACACCGATCCCAGGTCGGCGTTCCCCTGAATATAGTTGACCTGGAAAATATTTTCCGCACACGACTTCTGCGTAGAGAGGTCCCAGACGGAGGAATAGGAAACCGACGAGAGTTCGCCGAACTTGCGCAGATCCCAGGCAGCAGTCAGTTTCCCGATCGCCTGTCCGAGCAATTCGGATTTCGAGCCGATGAAATCTTCATCGCAAGCCTGCTGCAACAAGGCTTTGCCCCAAAGTGCCCATGCGGCAGCCTTACTGACCTTGCCGCATGCCGAGGCAGGTTGCACATCAAGCAGGGGGCTTTCGGTCACATATTTCAGGTCGTCGAAAATGGCCTGGTAGATTTCGGCCTTCGGGCGGCGGTAATTGTTGGCCCGAACCTCTTCCGTACTCTCCAGAACCTTGAGCACCAATGGCACGTCACCCCACTCGGTTACCAGCCAGTAGTAAGACAAAGCGCGCAGGAACCGGGCTTCGGCTTCATACGTATCGCGGGCCGAAGGAGTAGCATAACTGACATCCCCCAGATGGGCGAAGAGCGTATTGGCGCGCGAAATGATCTTGTACAACTGCGAATAACGGTTGTAAACATAGACATTCTCCTCGGTAAGCGTATAATTGTAGAACTGATAGGGAATGCCGCTGTTGGCGCCGCTGTTGGTTACGACGGTCGCATTGGCGCGCACATCGGTAAAATAGTGATAGTTATCGGCAACATAACTTTGCGTCAGCGAGGTGTAGACGCCGTTAAGCGATGCGACAATGTCCTCTTCGGAAGTATGGTAATTGCCGACTGTCACTGAATTGGGATTATATTCGTCGAGAAAATCGCACGCAGTCAGCATAGCCGACGCTGCAAGAAGAATAAACAGATGACTGATTCTCATAACAGAACGGATTAAAACGTTAAATTTAAACCTACCGAGTAGATACGCGACAGCGGATAGCAACCCCAGTCGAATCCGGGCATCAGGTTGCTGCTCTTGTACGAAACCTCGGGGTTGTAACCGCGGTAGTCGGTAATAGTGAAGAGGTTGTCGCCGCTGACATATACCCGGCACGATTCGACCCCGATCTTCCGGAGCAGACGTTTGGGCAACGTATAGCCTAACGTAATGTTCGAGCAGCGGAAATAAGAGGCGTCCTCCACATAGTACGAAGAGAGTTTGAGAGATTGGTTCGTCACCGAGATCCGCGTGGCGATGGGTACGTTGTTGCGCCCCGGATTCGTATCCGACACATAACGGTCGGCGGCAATCGCATACTGGTTCGACGATCCTTCCACGTTGAACAGATAGTAATCCTGGAAATTGATCACCTCACCGCCGTACGAGTAAGTGAAGCTCGCTCCCAGATCGAAGCCTTTCCACGAGAGGCTGGTCGAGAAGCCGCCCGTAAAGTCGGGATAAGCGTTCCCCAAAATCGTTTTGTCGTTCGTGTCGATGACGCCGTCGCCGCTCACGTCTTTCCAGATCGTATTGCCGTAGGACAGATCGTCGAGCGCATAGCTGGGTACGGCAGGCCCTTGCAGCGTGTAGCCGGCAGGGAACTTGCTGCCGTTGGCCAGATAAACCTCCCGGTCCTTCAGCGCGTTCTTGTAATCGAGTTCCGACATGATGCCGACGGCCTTGTAGCCGTAGAACGACCCAATGGGATAGCCTTCTTTGGTAATATGCGATTGCACGGAACGCTCCGATGTGGAGAGAATGTCGTCCAGTCCGCCCAAACTAACCACTTTGTTACGGTTGATCGAAATATTCGTGCTGACATTCCACTTTACCTTGCCGGTCAGCAATCGGGCGTCGACCTGCAGGTCGAAACCACGGTTGCGGATCTTCGCATCGGTCATGTTGGTCGTTGAAGAGGTGAACCCGGAAATCGCGGAGATCGGTGCGTTATAGAGGATGTCGGTCGAGATGGAGTTGTAATAGTTGGCAATCACATTCAACCGGCTGTTGAAAAATCCCAGGTCCAGACCTATGTTGGTCTGCGTCGTCGTTTCCCATCCGAGTTCCGAATCGGCAAACCCGCCGAGACGGGAAGTGGATACGGCCGTCGTGCCGAAAGCATAACTTCCGGTCGAGATACCTGCAATGCTGGAATAATTGCCGATGTCGTTGTTGCCGCTCTTACCCCAGCTGGCACGGATACGGACCGTAGCAATGTTTTCGAGCGCATCTTTCAGAAACGGTTCGTTCGAGATCGTCCAGCCTGCCGATACCGACGGGAAATATCCCCAGCGGTTATTGACGCCGAAACGCGACGAACCGTCGGTGCGGAACGTTCCGGTCACGGTGTAACGGTCGTCGAACGAATAGTTCAGACGCGCCAGATAGGACATCATCGACCAAGCCGCTTTGCGGGTTTCATAAAGCGATACGTCCGAATCTTTCGGGCCGTGGGCTGTCACCTCGTGGATGCGGTCGTCGGCGAATCCCGTAGCCTGGACACCGAGTCGGTCGTAGGTCTTGCGCTGAAGCGTATAGCCGATGAGCGCATCGACGTGATGGCGTCCGAGCTGTTTCTTGTAGCTTGCCGTGAACTCCCCGAGCCGGTCGATATCGTAGGTCGAACTCGAGCGGGCGATATTGTAGGAGGCCAGTTCGGGCCCATAGGCGGGCGTGCTGTTTCGGCCTATGCTCATCGGCCGGTAGTAGAAATAGCGGTAGTTGTACCACTGCTGTCCCAGTCGCGCCGAGATCTTCAGATCGGGCAATGGTTCATAGACCAGGTTGAAGTTCAGGTTGTGGCGCGAAGTCTTCTCCGAAATATCCAGTTCGTTGGCGATGACGAGCGGATTTTCGGGGAAATTGATGCCCCAGTCCGTCACCATCCGGATCATGGCGCTACGAGCGTAATCGCCGTTCTCCTCATAGGCCGGCAGGTTGGGCAGATACATGAGCATACTTTGAATAACACCGTCATTGATCATACGCCCTTCCGCCTGTACCACTTTGTTTTTGACGTCGTACATCGAATAGCTCAGGCTGGCCGAAAAGTGCTTGGTGATCTGTGCATCGAGATTCAGACGGGCATTAATGCGATTGTGATTCGAGGGGGCGATAATACCATCCTGATCCATGTAGCCGACGCTGGCCATGTAGCGAATAGCCTTGGAACCTCCCGTCACCGAAATGTTGTGGCGCATCATTCCGGCGTTGCCGAACACCTCGTCCTGCCAGTCGGTATTGTACTGCTGTTCGACAGGCGTCCGGGTCGTAAAATCGTAGAACATGGGGTGGATACCGACATCGGCGAGCGAAAATCCCTTGGCCGAACGAATCGTATTGTCGTCGTTGGGACTCCACGCAATGCCGGCGGCCGTCGCTTTCCGGCGATAGGAATCGTTGCGCGAAGCAATGTACAGGTCCCGGAATTGGTTCGCATCCAACAGATCGACCTTACGTTCGAGCTGCTGAATACCATAAGAGAAATCATAGCTGATCTTGGCGCGCTCGCCCTCTTTGCCGCGTTTGGTTGTAATCAGCACGACGCCCGAAGCGCCGCGCGAACCGTAGATTGCAGCCGAGGCGGCATCTTTCAGAATGTCGATGCTCTCGATATCGCCCGGATTGATGTAAACATCCTCCGAGGCAGGATAACCGTCGACAACATACAGCGGATCGCTGCCAGCCGAGAGCGAGTTGACACCCCGCACACGTATCTGCACGCCCTCACCCGGCGCGCCGTCGGCCTGCCGGACCTCCACGCCGGCGACCTTGCCGGCAAGCGCCTGCGCCATGGTGGGCGTCGTTGTCGTCAGTTCGCTGGCTTTGACACTCGCTATCGAGCCCGTAAAGTCGCTTTTGCGCATGGGCGTATAGCCGACAACGAGCACATCCGAGATTTGTTGGCTATCCTCTTTGAGCGTAATGTCGAAGCGAGTGGCGCTGCCGACCCGAACATCCGCCGGGGCATACCCCAAATAGTTGATTTCCAGAACGGCCTGCGAAGCGGGGGGGGGTACCTGGAGCGAAAACCGGCCCTCTGAGTCCGTGCTGATCCCAATCGTCGTACCTTTCACGACTACGGCTGCTCCGACAACCGGGTTGCCGGCCGCATCGCGTACGACACCGGAAATCACAGCAGGCTTCTTCGCCTCGGCTTCAGAGCGTCCGTTCTTCAGTACAATGTTCGAGCCCTGGACCGTATAGGATACATTTGTTCCCCGGAGCATGGCGTCAAGCGCCTCCTGCAGCGGACGATTCACGACCTGTACCGTAACAATGCGTTTCACATCCACGTTCTCGGCGCTTCCGAAAAGATATTTCGTCTGACGCTCAATCTCATTCATAACCTGCTCCATACGAACCTTTTCCATACGAATAGTCACACGAACGTCTTGCGCGTGAATGTCGGTTACGGGATATGCGATGGGCAGAACGAATAAAAGAATTAACAAACTAATTCGCTGAATAATCTTTTTATTCATACTTTTGTTGAATTAAAGTTCAATTTTGAGAAAAGGTTGATCATTTTCCGATTGGACTCCGGCCTGCAGGTGTTTGCCCGCCTGCAGGTTTTTTCACGTCCGACCGGAAAGGCAATGGTGGATCGTTCGGTCATTTCTTCATAGGCAATTTTCGTTTGGGGGTGGTATTAAACTTTATGAAACCATCACTGGATGATAATTCTGTTCCGGTCGTGATCGTATTCGTAGGTAAAATCAGAGGCGAGCTGCAACACGCGTAAAGCATGTTCGATTCCCTCTGAAATGCGGATTTTGAGGCGTCCATAGGCCACTTTCGGAAGCGTAGCGCATCGGATTTCAATCTCGACGTCATAATATTTCCTGAGTTTCTCAACGACCTCATCGAACGAGTCGTTCCGGAACGACAGAATACCCTCTGTCCATAGATACTCGTCGCAATTCTCAAGTTCGTCCACATACAAGTAGCCGTTTTCGAGCCGGACGACCGTATTGGGTTCCATGACGACCTGCTCGCTGGTCCGATGGTTGCGGACGGACACACGGCCTTCGAACAATGCCGTCGAGAACCGGCCTTTCGCCTCGTCGGCAATCACATTGAAATCGGTTCCCAACACCCGGACATCGTAGGCGAAGGTCTCCACAATGAAAGGCTGTTTTTCGTTGTGGCTGACATCGAACCGGGCTTCACCGACGAGTTTGACCCGGCGTTCCTTGCCACTGAAAATCGAAGGGTAGATGAGCCGGCTTCCGGAATTCAGATCGACCTCCGAACCGTCGTTGAGTGAAATCCGGACATGCTGGCCCGCCGGAGCCTCGATGACGGTCTGCTGTTGGGCCCAGCCGTTCAGCCGGAAGGCAAAGAATGCATAGCTGCCTGCAAATCCGACCAACAAGGCGGCGGCAATGCCGGCAGCATACCGACGGAAAGAAGTGGCCCATGCAGAGCGTCGTGTCGGCAGCTTAGCTTCGGATTCGTCGCATAAAATGCTTACAAGGTACATCGAATGCACGTCGTTCAGCCGTTGCTGATGCTCTTCGGGATTCTCATCCAGCCAGGCGGCAATTCGATCATTCTCTTTGACTGTCGTTTCTCCGGCACAGAACCGAAACAACTGGGCGTTTGTAATTTCTTCTTTCATCTTTTATGGGCTCTATCTGATAATAAAGATGCATAACTGCTCCTCTTTCCCCCATGAACAAACAACAAATCACGAAAATATTTTTTTCAATATGTTCAATTCATTGAAACGGTGTGAATTAAGCACATGCTCCGGCTTCTCTGATCCGCGCTTTCCGGAACCGCTTCGCATTCCGTCCGTACGGGCGTAATTTTATTTTCAGAATTTCTTCCGGGAAAATATTATATCTTTGTGTATAGAATACTCTCTATGGACACAGCTTCGTCGTTCTCACAGCAACTTTTCGAGCAGCTATTCCGTCAATACAAGCGGAAATACCTGCTCATAGCCAACAGCTATGTGCGGGATTCCAAAACGGCAGAAGATATCGTGCACGACAGTTTCATGGCCGTATGGGAACATCGCGACAACATTAACGGGGCGAACATCGAAGCCTATCTGTATAAAGTCATCCGGAACAATTGCCTGATGTATCGCCGGAATCAGCAAATAGGACAGGCCGTATACGAACAGATCAAACTCAAAGAGCGCAGCGCAATGGATTACTATACCCGAGCTATCGAGAGTTGCGACCCGGACATCCTGTTCCGGAACGAAATTCTCGAAATATGCCG
This sequence comes from Alistipes shahii WAL 8301, assembly GCF_025145845.1. Lineage (NCBI taxonomy): Bacteria > Pseudomonadati > Bacteroidota > Bacteroidia > Bacteroidales > Rikenellaceae > Alistipes > Alistipes shahii. The sequence goes on from NZ_CP102253.1 coordinate 895,331, forward strand.
GGCCCAACTCGAACAAATGCCGGAACTGACGCAGCAGATATTCAAGGCCCGGCGGCTGGAGGGAAAGAGTTACAAGGAGATTGCCGAACAATTTGGCATTCCGCAGAAAAAGGTCGACAAACAACTTCAACAGGCAGTTACCAAGTTGCGTCGCGCATTGAAAGACTTTTTCTCGATTATCTTTATCTAATAGAAAGAATCCGCCTCCGAAGTGAAATTAGGGTCACAATAAACAGTTCTGTACTTGGCTCTGAAAATGAAATCATACTCGAATGAAACTCTCCATGTAGGCATTGACATCCATGCGCCCGTATCGGTCGAACGGTTCCAACATCTTCTGCCAGAAGAGCACCTCGGCTTCATCCTTATCCACTTTGTCCCGTCCTGAAAAAGGTTTACAGTGATTGATAATTAAAGATAAACATTTTGGTTCAAAAAATATTGTCCTGATATAAGTTTACATATGCCTTCCGAACAACCGTCTTTCGGCCCCAATGATGTTTGAGTTTCCCGGTTCTAAGTTCCGCTTCCAAGGGCGTAAGCCAATCGCAGCTGGCATGAGGTCTGAGTGAATTGTAAAGGATAACGATCTGGTCGATGCGTTCTTTTGCTGCCTGAAAACTTTCAAAACATTCCTCGTCGATCCATTCGCTCTTCAGAATACCGTTCACCCGTTCGGCAACGGCATTCTCATACGGATCGCCCTTTTCAGTCATGCTGATGCGAATCCCATTATCGGTCAGCAATTTCACATATTCTTTCGAACAATATTGGCATCCTCTGTCCGAATGATGGATTAACCCTTGCCGTTTTTGCTGCGGAGTCTGGTCTATGGCCATCCTCAGTGCACGGAGCGCTCCGTCCCGTTCCAATGTCGTATTCAGATCATAGCCTACGATCCGTTTGGAATAGGCATCCGTTATCAAAGCCAGATATGCAAATCCTTCTTTCAAAGAAATGTACGTAATATCTCCGACCCATAAACGATGCGGCCGCTCGAGGTCGAAACCCCGGATCAGATTCGGATATTTACGCATCCAGTGCCGCGAGCAGGTCGTAACGCTGTATTTCTTCCGACGTTTGACCAGAAGATTGTTTTCCGAAAGCAGCGTAAATAACCGATCCCGGCTGACCGGAAATCCGTCTTGTTGCAGCAAATGCCACAGTTTACGACCGCCGAGCCTGGGCATCAGTTTCCGGTAGTAACCCACCCGCTCCAAAAGAAGGGTGTCGGACAAGGATCCTTCCCTATTACGCCGTAAATGTTTATAATAGGCCTGACGGGTATAGCCGAACAACCCGCACAGAAACGACAGGCTCATTGCTGTGTGTCTTTCTTTGAGACGCTGGACTGTCCGGCTGCGGATTTTTTTAGCAGGTCGATACCGTATTCTTCTTGGAGGATATCTCCCATGATCTCATAGCCTTCCAGACGTAATAAAGCCTCTTCCAAGCGCCGCCGAAGGGCTTTGTTCTCGGATAATAATTCACTGGCTTCTTCACTCGTAACGCGGGACATGATCGGATAAGGATTAGGGGTACTCACAAAGCTACAACTATTTTTCGCTTTCCAGCGCTGACCCATCTTATGAATCGTAGACATGGGAATACCATGTTCTTCGGAGAGTTGGCGAGCCGTCTTGACTCCGCTCAAATACTCCTGTAAAATCAGATGACGCAACTGACGCGGTAAATAATGACGCGATAAGTCTGAATTCGTTGTTTGCTGCATAAGATTTACTCTTTTCTGTAAACCTTTTTCAGGACGGGACAGTCCGTAATTTTTGCCTCGGTGCGGACTGGAGCGGTCTGGAGCGGACATCGGAACCGAGGTATTTCAGTCGGTTGTATCTTGCAGCATGAAAGGTCGGTTTTCTTATTGCGTTCATTATCCCGATATAAACCGCATTAAACGGAAAACGATATTTTGAATGGTTTAAAACATAAAACCGAACACACATGCTTTACGACTGCAAACCGAACATTCAATCTCAAAAACGTTGTACCATGGATTCATTAAAAGAAACTGACAAACCCGCACCCAATCCTTCTAAACATCCCCGTATCGAAGTCGACGAGGAGTTGATGCGTCAGATGATCGCCGGACAGGCCCCTTTGGATTCGAAAGTCGTCCGCAGGATTCCCGAACCGGAAGAGGAAGATACGGACACTCCCGAGGGAAACACATCGGAAACGGTATCCGGAGCATCGGCACCGACTGCTGAGAAAACAGACGTCGACACCCAAACGACTACTGGAAAGGAGTCGGCCGGATTCCGGCGTAAAAAGCTCGCGCTTCCGGATTTCGAACGCATGTTCTTCGCTCCGGTGGATTGCCGTAATCGCTCTGCGATCTATGTCAGTACCCAAACCAAGTGCAAAGTGTCGGCAATCCTCCACCTGCTGGGAGACGATACGACAAGGCTTACGGCATTGGCCGACAATATGCTGCGGTTCGTCATGGACATTTACAGCGACGAGTTGAATTATCTCCACGAGAAGAAGAACAACAGACGGCCGTTTTGAAAAAGCGGGGTATTTCGACGGCAGATAGCAGGACGGAAGGGGCCGTCGAACGGGCAGGCCGCTCGCGGCTGAACATCAGAACCGGATCGTCAGGAGCCGCAGAATGTCGCCTTTTCCGACGGTAGCGACCAGCAAAACGCCGGGGATGGAAATATGCAAGGCTCGCCCCTCGGGCGATTCGCATGGCCTTGCATATTTCCATCTCTGACGATAAATTCCCTGCCGGCGGGAAAACTTACATCGAAAATTACCCTGCTATTGACGAAGTAAGATCGGGAATCGAATTAGCTGTAAGATAGGAGGCCATTACCGTGCGACCTTGAAGACGCTGCTGAGTTTCTCGCTTAATGCCGCCATATCCTGTCCGATTTTATCATTGGTGATCTTAGCATAGATTTGGGTCGTGGTGATCCGCTTATGCCCCAGCATCTTGCTGACCGTTTCCAGCGGTACGCCCTGCGTGAGCGTAACCGTCGTGGCGAAGGTATGCCGCGCGAGGTGGATCGTGGGGTTGAACGACAGACCGGCGTGTCTGGCAACATGCCGCAAGGACATGTTCAGCGTATTATAAGTGCCTTTGAGCGGAAAGACCCGGTCGCCTGAGAGGTGCATATCCTTATAACGCTCGTAGAGCATTTCGGCAACGGGAAGAAGTTTGACCCGGAACTGCGTACCTGTTTTCTGGCGCCTGTCGATAATCCAGCGCTCTCCGTTATCGTCCGTATGGATGTCCGCGTGGGTGAGTTTTACTACGTCTGCATGGCTCAGGCCCGTAAAGGCGCAGAAAACGAAGGCATCCCGGTTAATGCCCGTCCGGTAGTTGGGGAGCCTGACATCCATCACGGCCTGCAATTCCGAAGCGGATAGATAACGTCGTTCAGCGTATTCCGCTTTGACATAGAACCCGGCGAAAGGATCGACGGCAATCCAGCCGTTCTTATACGCCGTGTAGGTCATCAGCTTCAGTTTCTTGATAGTCGAATGGATCGTCCCGGAACGCATCCCTTGTACCGAGGAGAGGTAGACCACAAACTTTTCGATGAAATCCCGCTTCAGCTCTTTGAAAGGAATATCTTTTACACGGTATTCGTATTCGAGGAAAGAGGCAAGCCGGTTACGGCGTTTGCGGTAATTGTCATAGCTCGAATAGGCGCGGTCTTTGCCCACACGTTTGAGGAACCCTGCAAGGTATTCGTCGAAGGTCTGCAACAGCAGGCGGCAGTCGTCGCCCATACCGAGGACGGCGTTGCGGACCTTTTCGGCCGTAACATACGAATCACGGTCGCAGAGGCGTTGGTACTGCTTGCCGATATTGGTTTTGATATTTTCCAGTTTTTCATTGAGACGCTGCGATTCGAGGCTCTTACCGGAAGCCTTGTTCGCCTTGGCATCCCAAAGGGTGGAGCGAACGGTGAGTTTGCAGCTGAACTGCGACATCGTACCATTAATCGTGATACGGCCCATGACGGGAACCTGACCATGTTTTTCCGACTGCCTTTTCACGTAGAAAAGGACTTTGAAAGTGCTGCGTTGCATGATAACCTGAACTTTGTGGATTTGTTAAACGTTAAGTCAGGTTATTTGTTATGCGGAAATCCAACACAATAAGCTGAAAACAAGCACTTTAGTGTAAATCAAAGCATTTCGGGCAGGTAACGGATAAGTAACACAACTCACCGTTAAACCTGCCCGAATGTGCAATTCTATTGCTCGGAGCATATGCAGAACAGAGAATTAAATACCTGTAAACATGATATTTACTCTTTTCTGCATGTTCGTTTACCTACAAATACCGAACCCTTGCGGGTTCGGTATTTCGTTTTATGCATTATCTTTGCGGTGGAAAACCCGGCAACCCGGACGGTTTGCTGCGTATTTGCCAAACAAACGAAAACGATTCGTATGGAAGAACACAATATCCTCATCCCCCTGCTGCTGACACTCGGCGCGGGCCTCGCCACGGGCATCGGCAGCGCGATCGCCTTCTTCGCCAAACGCACCAACAAACGGCTGCTTTCGTTCTCGCTGGGCCTCTCGGGCGGCGTGATGATCTACGTCTCGTTCGTCGAGCTGTTCCAGCAGGCAAACACGACCCTCTCGGCCGAATGGGGCGCACACACGGGCGTGATCGTCACCGTGGCGAGTTTCTTCGCGGGCATTCTGCTGATCGGCGTCATCGACCGGCTGGTCCCCTCGATCGAGAATCCCCACGAAGCACACAGAGTCGAGGAGATGGACCATCAGCCGCACAATCCCCGTCTGATGCGCATGGGCGTGATGACGGCGCTGGCCATCGGCATCCACAACTTCCCCGAAGGCATCGCCACCTTCACTTCGGCGGTGGACAACATGGCCCTCGGCGTAGCCATCGCCGTGGCCATCGCCATCCACAACATTCCCGAAGGCATCGCCGTCTCGATCCCGATCTACTACGCCACGGGCGACCGCCGAAAGGCTTTCCGCCTGTCGCTCCTCTCGGGCCTCGCCGAACCGGTCGGCGCCGTACTGGCCTATCTGGTGCTGACGCCCTTCATGACCCCGACGCTGATGGGCTGCATCCTGGCCGGCGTGGCAGGCATCATGGTCTTCATCTCGATCGACGAACTGCTGCCCGCGGCCCGCGAATACGGCGAGGCGCACATCTCCATCTACGGCGTGGTGGCCGGCATGGCCCTGATGGCCGTGAGTCTGATCCTGCTGGCATGATCAAACAATTCAGAATTCACAATTCAAAATTCATAGTTTGGACATCTTACTCCTCATCATTGGCCTCGGGCTGATCCTCGCAGGCGCGAACTTCCTGACGGACGGCTCCGCGGCGTTGGCGCAGCGGTTCCGCGTGCCGGAATTCATCATCGGGCTCACAGTGGTCGCCGTCGGCACCTCGACGCCCGAACTGGTCGTGTCGGTGCTCTCGGCCATCGCAGGCAAAAGCGACGTGGCAATCGGCAACGTCGTGGGGTCGAACATCTTCAACGTCTTCGTCATCCTGGGCGTCTGCGCCCTGATCCGCCCCCTGCCGCTCACGGCGGGCAACATCCGCCGCGACATTCCGTTCGGAGTGATCGTATCGCTGTTGCTGCTGGCGCTGGCAGCGGACTCCTATGTCTTCAAAGGTGCGGCGGACCGCATCGGACGCATCGACGGCATCGTCATGCTCCTGCTCTACGGTGCGCTGATGTGGTACACGATCCGCACCACGAAACGGCCCGAGGCGACGGCCCCGGACGCCGGAGCGAAACCCGGAATGGCCGGATGGCTCATGGCCGCGATGATCGTCGGAGGCCTCGCCGGACTGATTTTCGGCGGCGAAATGTTCCTCCGCAGCGCCACGGAGATCGCCCGGCGGCTCGGAATCAGCGAATCGGTGATCGCCATCACGCTCGTGGCTGGCGGCACATCGCTGCCCGAGCTGGCCTCGTCGCTCGTGTCGCTGTTCAAGGGCAAGGCCGACATGGCGCTGGGCAACGTCATCGGATCGAACATCGCCAACATCCTGCTGATCCTGGGCTTGAGCGCGACGATCCATCCGCTCTCGATGGGCGGCATCACGGTCTGGGACCTGCTGATGGTCGTATTGAGTTCGGTGCTGCTGTTCCTCGCGGCCTTCACGTTCAAACGCCGGGCGATCGACCGTTGGGAGGGCGCGATCTTCCTGGCGATCTACGTCGCCCACATCGGGTATCTGATACGATAATCCGACCGCAAACCCACGGCTCACAGCCGTGTTTACAAATCTGCCCCTCCCCTAAATCCCCGCCTCGACGGGATTTAAAACGAGGAGTCGTCCGAACCGGCCTGCATCAGGTAACGGTCGACAAGCCGCGGCACGGCATAGTCGCCCAGCGAGTCGGCCGGGACGGCCATAGCAGCGGCGGCCGGAGTGAATGCAGGCGTTTCGATGCGGTGAACGACCGCATGAAGCCGCTGGTGAGACAGCTGGTGCCGGGGCAGGGAAACGCTGCGCACCAGATGCCACGGACCGTCGCCCAGCAGGCGGCGGAACTGCGGCAGAGCCGCGAGGTCCGGGAATTCAACGGGAGCGTCGGTCTCGATCAGCGGAAACTCGTAAAGTCCCTGCCAGATGTCGCGCCCCTCGCGGCGGTGCAGCAGGACCCGGTCGCCCGAGGCGACGTGCAGGTAATTGAACCAGCGGTCGCGGACCCGGGTTTTGCCTCGTTTCACGGGACGGTCGGCGACGGTTCCGGCAGCGAGGGCCAGACAGCTCTCCGACAGCGGACATGCTTCGCAGCGGGGCGACGCGGGCGTACACTGAATCGCCCCGAAGTCCATGATCGCCTGGTTGTAGCGGCCCGGATGCGCGGCGTCGAGCTGCGACTGCGCCAAGCAGGCGAAAGCCCGTTTTCCGGCCGTGGTGTCGATCGGTTCGGCGAGGTCGAAGAGCCGCGAGAGCACCCGGTAGACATTGCCGTCGACGACGGCGCACGGAGCGTCGTAAGCCGCCGAGCAGATGGCCGCCGCGGTATAGTCGCCCACGCCGCGCAGCGAACGCACGTCGTCCAACGAGCGGGGAAACACCCCTCCGAAACGCTCTACGACCTCACGGGCGGCGGCCCGGAGGTTGCGGGCGCGGCTGTAATAGCCCAGCCCCTGCCAGAGTTTCAGCACCTCGTCCTCGGGCGCGGCGGCGAGCGACGCAACGTCGGGAAAACGCTCCGTGAAACGGAGGTAGTACTCCATCCCCTGCGCCACGCGGGTCTGCTGGAGGATCACTTCCGAGAGCCAGATCCGGTAGGGATCGCGCGTACGGCGCCACGGCAGGTCACGACCCTCGCGGGCGTACCAGTCGAGCAGTATTTCGGCAATGCGGTTCATAACGGAAGACAAAAATACGACTTCGGAATCAAATTTGAAGCATTCCGACCCAATTAAAACGAGATGCATATGGAAAGGAAGCACACTTTGATCGACAACGCCGCCGAAAAGCGTTACGAACTCGACCTCGGAGACGGCATGGCCCTGGCCGAATACGTTTTGGGACACGGACTTATCGTACTGACGCACACCGAAGTGCCCCCGAAGTACGAAGGTCGGGGCATCGGCAAGGAGCTGGTGCAGGGCGTGCTGGAGGACATCCGCAGAAAGAAGCTCAAGGTCGTCCCCCAATGCCCGTTCGTCGCGACCTATATCCGCCGCCACCCCGAATGGATGGACTTGGTGCTGACCGCCGAAAACAAGTAGGCCCGGGCAGGTTCGGCCCCCCACAACCGCCTGCCCGCAGGGAGCGCCCCGCCGCGAAACCGGACTCTTTTCGAAGGGTCCGATTCTGCCTCCTCCCGACAGGCATCTTCCCGCTCAATAAACACTTCCCGCTCAATAAATATAGGTATTCGCTTTTTCCGAAAAATTTCCGGCTCGAAATTTGGTTTATTTTATAAACTACTTTATATTTGTAATGGATTTACAAACCGAGCAGCCGCTCACAACCGGAAAAAGCCATGGAAATCACTCCCGCCCGCACCGACAAACGCCGCCTTTTCGCGCGCTGGTTCATCCGCCGCCTGACCACCTGCGTCGTGGTCTGCGCCTTTCTCGCCTTCGTCAACTGGCAAACCTCGCCCCACTACTGGTGGGTGCTGTGGGTCATCGCCGGATGGGGGCTGAACATCGCCCTGTCGCTCGCCTGGTATCTGTTCGACTGCGACGACGAATGCAATTACCGCAACCGCTGAAAAAAACGAAACGATGGACAACAAAAACTTCAACGCCGACCAAAGCATCGAACTCATCCAGCGCATGATCCGCGACACGCGCCGCAACCTTTCGTCGGGCAGCAGCAACCTCTTCATCCTATGGGGATACCTGCTCGCCGCAACCGCCGTCGGGATTTTCCTCCTGCTGACCTTCACCGAAAGTCGCGCCTGGCAATGGCTGTGGCTGCCCGCACTGGCCGCCGGATGGGCCGCTACGTGGTGGTACAACCGCCGCCGTGCTACGCAGGTCAAAAGCTACACCGACCGCCTGCTGGAACAGGTATGGGGATGCATAGCAGGTCTGGCCGCCTTTTCTACCTTCGTGATCTGCATGGAGCGGGAATGGCCTGTCGATCCGCTGTTCCCGGTCCTGCTGCTGATCAGCGCAGGACTTTTCATCTCGGGAACGGTGATTCACAACAAATATATGTATTACGTTTCGTGCTTCCTATTGCCGGTTGCCTTCGGCATCATCCGCGAATCGTGGATCAATGTCAACCCGGACGGCAACCTGATTCAGTTCGCCGTGGCGGTCCTCGTCGGGCTCACAGGCTCGGGATACGCACTCAAACGACAAGTCAAACGCGACGCCGCAGAGGCTTCGGAAAACCGATAACACCATGGAAGACCGTAAACTCGAAGCCGCCGAAAGCCTGGCGCTGATCGGCCGCATGATCGAAAACACCCGCAGCCGCATGGTCCGCAACTCGGGCCGTCCGCTGCTGGCATGGGGCTACGCCACCGTACTGACGACGCTCGCCGTCTGGGGCGCAGTCCTCTATTTCCAAGACCCGCGCTGGAACTACCTCTGGCTGATGCTGCCCCTGCTGGGCTGGCTGCTGATGTGGATTTCGCGCGAGAAGAAGCCCGAAGGCGAGGTGCGCACGTTCGTCGACCGCGTGATCGGGAACGTCTGGACGGTAATGGGTCTTTCGGCGTGGTTCGTCAGCATGCTGGCGCTCTTCATGCCCATGCGCCTGCCGATACTCTTCATCATTCTGCTCATCATGGGCATGGGAACCACCGTGACGGGGCTGATCATCCGCTTCACGCCCACCGCCGTCGGGGGCGTCGCGGCCATCATCCTCGCTCCGTTCACGCTGATCGCCGGCGACATGTGGCAGCCGCTGCTTTTCATCGCCGGATTCGTGGTGATGATGATCGTTCCGGGGCATATCCTCAACTACAAGTCGAACCACCCTGCCCGATAACGCGATGTTCAAAGAGCTGAATCCCCTGTTGCACTCCGAATTGAGGCTGGCCGTCGTTTCGATCCTCATCGGGGTCGAAAGCGCCGACTTCGTCTTCATCCGGCAGCAGACCGGAGCCACCGCCGGAAATCTCTCGGTGCAGCTGGACAAACTCGCAAAAGCCGGTTACATCGAAGTCGAGAAGACCTTCCGCGGCAAGATTCCCTGCACGGTGTGCCGCATCACCGACGCCGGGCGCGACGCCTTCGCCGATTACGTCGAGGCGCTGCAAAGCTATATAAAGAAATAGGCAAATCATATACTTGGATCCCCTGTTGCTGTCGATAGTCGTTGCCGCCGCCTTCGGCGTCGTATACAAGTCTGACCCCACCCCGACCCTCCCTCAGGGAGGGAGATGGCGTACGCTTCGAAAAGTCGATACAAAAAAAGATATAACACGAAAAAGCAAAACCCCGGATCACACCGCGGCCAATCCGCATTGTCAGATCGAACAGAAGAACGTCACCAGAAACGGGACGCTGAAATCGAGCGCACAGCCGTGGAAGATCGAAACCACGGCATAGGGCCGCCCGGCGGCCTGCGTGATGACGGGCAGCGTGGTGTCGAAGGTCGTCGCGCCGCCGATCGACACGGCGGCCAGAGGTCCGCACCAGCGCGCCACGAGCGGTGCGGCCAGCAGGGTGAAGATTTCACGCATGACGTTGCACAGCAGGGCGATCGTCGCCAGCTCCGGTCCCCGGAGGTCGGCGATGAAGATGCTCGAAAACGAATAGTAGCCGAATCCCGCGCCCACGGCCAGCGAGTCGGTCAGCGACCAGCCGCCGAGCAGCGGCGCGGCGAGGGCCGCACCGGCCAGCGTGCCTACGGCCGTAGCGACGGGCAGCAGCGCCAGCCGCGGATCGAGCCGCCGGACTCGCTCCGCAAGGGTGCGGTCGTTGCCCAGCGTCACGCCGACGCAGAACATCAGCGCGTAGAGCACATAGGCGCTCATACGCGAACCGGTCATGTCGAACGGCGCGAAAAGCCCCGCGACGCACCCCGCGACGAAAAAGACGACGATCACCAGACTCCCTTTCAGGGCCGTCCACGCGGAAACGGGAGCTTCGTCCGCATCTCCGCCTTCGTCCGCAGACACGGCGCGGCCGCGAATACGCCGCCACAGCAACCACGCAGCGAAGACGCTCCCCGCAACGGACAGCGCAAAGATCGCAAAGGCGGCCGCCCCGAGCGTCGCCAGAGAGCCGACGACCGCCGGATCGGAACCGACCTCGACGCCCAGCAGGAACAACAGCGCCCAGATAATGAAGGTGATGAGACGTTGTACGAAGGCGAGGCGCCAGCCGACAAGCAGGCGCCCCGTCACAATGCCTCCGATGATGACGGCGAATATTGCAAGCATTCCGATTACTCCTTTTTCGACGTGAGTTTCTCGATCTGCCGCTCGGCCTCTGCTTCGAGGTTGGCAGCCTGCTTCTCGGCCTCCTGCACCAGCTTATCCCCGCCCTTCTCGGCGGCGATCCTGGCCAAAGCCCCCTTCGAAGCCGCGGCTTCGACGAGTTTCGCGCGCTGTTCCTGCGCGGCGGCGATGAGTTTCTCGCCGGCGCGCTTCGCCTCGGCGCGGAGGTTTTCAGCCTGTTTGGCGATCTCTTCCGAGAGCGACTCGCTGCCCGTGAGTTTCTGTATCTGCTCGTCGACGACGTTCTTCACGGCCTCCTCGGCGGCCTCCCTGATCCCGAGGGTGATCTTCGGCGAGGAGAACGTGCCGCCGATGTTCACGCCGACCGACTGGAGCGTCTTCCCGCCCGGAACGGCCACCCGGGCCTTGTAGTCGATGGTCTGGTCAAGCCCCGTCGAACCCGCGAGGTTGATGTTCACGCCGCCCATCTTCAGATCGAAGGGCTGCGTGGTGATGCGCCCGTCCTTAATGGAGAAACGAATGGCGACATCCCGGGCCTCGATTTTCCGCAGGTCGTCGTTGCCCAGCGCCTTGGCCAGGGCATCGAACGCCTCGATATTCTGCACGTGGATATTGGCCGACTTGATCTCGCCCGCAGCGTTGAGCGACCGCAGGTCGGGAGACATTGCGGCGTCGAGCGACGTGCCGAGGTCGAGCGACAGCGAATAGTCGCCGCCCGTCTTGGCGAAGATCGGCACGAGTTGCTGCACCATCTCCAGCTCCTCGAAGGTCTTCCGGAACGAAGCGCCCGAAACGGCGGCATCGAGTTTCAGGACCGGACGCGCCGGATCGGCAGCCGTCGAGTAGCTGCCCGAAGCGGTGGCCCTGCCGCCGAAGACGCCCATCGCAAGCCGTTCGAGCGACAGCGCGCCGCCGGCAACGCGCATCTCGCCCGAGATGTCGCCGATCGTCATCTTTTCGAAAAGCACCTTTCGCAGATCGGTGTTGAGCGAGAGGTTCAGGTTGCGCGGGACCTCGATGGCCCGCACCGGTTCCGCCGGAGCCTCTTCGTCCGCGGCCCCGCCTTCCGCCGAGGGCATGGCGTCCATGATCTCGTTCAGGTCGAGCAGCTCCGATTTCACGTAAAGGCGCCCCGAAAGCACGTCGTCCCGCAGCAGGTAACCGATGTAACCGGTCAGCTGGCCGTTGGCCGAAAGGTCGCTCCTGCCGACCGTCAGGCCGAACTCCCCGAGCGTCATCGCGGCGGGCGTGACGGTGGCCGCAGCGCGGCGGATACGGACCGCCGGGAGGTTGGGAAGCGTCAGCCCCACCCCTTCGACGACGAAGGTTCCCTGCGCGCCCAACCGTTCGTAGCGGTTCTTCTCGATGTCGGACATGCGGCCCGAAAGTTTTAGGTCCGCAGTGATCAGACCGCCCAGGTCGACGCCCTTTTCCAGCGGATAGACCTCCTTCACGGCTCCCAGGTCGACCCGTCCGTCGGCCGAAGCCCGGAAAACGGGGTCGCTGACGAGATTCGTGGCGTAGAAGGTCGCCGCAACGGAATTTCCGGCCATCCGAAGCCCGAATTTCGAGAGATCCACGACCGTCTTGTCCATCACCGATCCGGGGTTCGAGACCCTGGCGGCGATATTGATGTCCGTCACGGCCTTGGGCAGCGAGGAGTACTGGAAACTGCCGTTGCGGACCTCGGTTTTCAGTTCGAAGGCCGGAAGCGCCGGGCCGCGCATTTCGCCCCGGGCCCAGAGTTCCATCGACAGTTCGCCGCCCGCCGTGAGGTTCTTGAACTCACGGGTGTAGAAGGCCGGGATCAGCGACAGAACGTCCTTGAACTGCACCTTGTCGCAGCCGGCCTTGAGGTCCATGGCCACGGCGTCGCCGTCCAGTTCGACCCAGCCGTCGAGACCGACCGAAATGGCGTTCAGACGCAGCGTATTGCGCGAGAAGGTGAAGCGGTTGTTCGCAAGGTCGGCGTCGATCACGGCGACAAGCTCCGCCTCGGCGTCGCTCAACAGCGGAATGCCGCCCGACACGAAACGCATGGCGGCGGCCGTCAGCCGCAGGTCGAGGTCGGTGCGGTCGGCCGACATGTTGCCCCGGAGACGCAGCGAGAGGGGCGCGGTCGAGAACCGCATGTTCGTCGAATCGTCCTCGTAGCGGATCGCCGCGTCGGAAATGCGGAAGTCGCGGACCGAAAGCCGGAACGACGACGGCGCGGACTCCTCTGCGGGAACCTCCTCCGCGGGAGCCTCCGCGGGTTTCATCACGTCCCAGCTGACGGCTCCGTCGGCGAGTTTGTGCGCATGCACCGCCGGCGAGGCGAGGATGACCTTCGTCACCTCGAATCCGCTGTCGCCGAAAAGCGACATCAGATTGACGACCACAGAAATACGCCGTGCGGCGACGATCGTGTCGCCTTCGAAACGGTCGACGCCCACCAGCGTCAGCCCCTTCAGTTCCACCGAAGCGTTGGGGAAATGGCGCAGCAGGCTGATGTCGAGGTTCTCGAAATCCAGCCGGGCGGCGAGCATGGCATTGGCCTCGCGCTTCACGATGTCGGCGATCTTGCCCCGGAGCGCGGCCGGCGCGATCAGGGCGATAGCCAGGATAACGACCACGGCTATAACCGCGATCTTCACGATTTTTTTCATTCCGTATCTGTTTTACAGGCAAAAACCGTGGTTTCCGCCTCCTTGAATCCCATTTTTGCGTACAGTCTGCGCGCAGCCCCGCGCGAAGGGTTGGAGGTGAGCATCACCTTCCCGGCGCCGACCTCGGCGGCATGCGCCTGCGCCGCGCGCACGAGCGCCTCGCCCGCCCCGAATCCCCGGGCCGCGGCGTCGACCACCACATCCTCGATCCACGCCTTGCGCCCCGACGGCACGTCGTACCACACCAAGGTCAGCGCCCCGACGACAGCGCCGCCGGACTCCGCGGTGAAAAGCGCCGCCGAAGGGTTCGCCGCCACTGCCCGCAGCCGCTCCCCGGAAGGGGCCTCCAGCCGCGGCGAAAGCTGCGGCATCAGCCGCCCGAACGCTTCGAGCAGCGAATCGGTGACCTCGGTCACCTGTCGCACCTCAAGTTTCATTTCAGCACAAAGATAACCTTTTTAACGGAAACGTTGCGGCAGTCTGCGGAAAAAAGCGTACTTTTACCCCGCAACGGCCCGCGCCCTGAAACGGCGCACAAAATAGCCGCGATTTGCAAAATAATATTATCTTTGTCTCAGGAAGTTACGAAAAGAGTGTAATTTATTGGAAATGAGCGTAGGTTAGTCGCTCATGATAGTAATAGGTTACGATTTAGTTAGTTATCTACTGCATTATCCTTCTGCGCGTTGCGTAACCTTCAAAGAACTCTTCATATGCAAAAGTAGCTATTTAATTCGAGATTTTGATATAAACTCCCGTTTTTTTTATCCCCTCATTCATAAGATTTTTCCGTAAAAGCGGTTTTATCCGTCGGCACACCATTGCCCAAAACGAGTTTGGAACAAACGTGTGCCGACTACCGCATAGCCGGAGAAAAGGGCATTGCCTCACGCCTAAACGATGTTTAGACTGATGATGCGATGCCCCTTTCTTTTGCGCCTATGCCAAGAGGTGCTTTTACGGGTTTTCAAATGATTTTTCTTTTTTCGCTGTCTCTTTTGCCGGAAGCGGAAAGTGAATGCAGAGTGTGTCAGCCTGCCCCATGAATGAAACAGGCGGCCACACACAGCGGGCAAACCGGGAAGAATGATTGTTGTGGTTTGCGCTTTTCACGCTTCCGGTGATGTCTTTTTCCTTTTGGTGATTCTTTTTTTTACGGATTTTCCCCTGAAGTTTTTTTCCACCCAATCTGCCTCTGTTTTCGTTTACCTCCATTTTGCGCCTTTCAGTGAGCCGCATCAGTCAGTCATTTTCGTTCTGGGCGCAAAGGTAATTCCGGGATTGGACGGGAAAGCAAGGTCAAGCCTCCTGTTTTCTGCGGAAATCTCCAGCCCTTCGGGTAGTATTTCCCCGAAAAACCTTGCATTCCCTAATCCCTACCTTTTCAAGCACCCGAAACGAAAACGACCGATGCGACAGAAAGACGCATAAAAAAAATGTCGGATAAACGAGAGGCAGATAAGATAGTTTGAAACTCAACTCCCTCAGCTCTTGAATCCGCATTAAAAACAAAAAAATCAAAAACAGCGAAGATATGACGGCAACGGCAAATTTCAGACAAATGGCGCAACACATCGGGTTGGCGATATGCGGCTTGATGATGCGCACCGCCTTCGGGGTGTTCGGCATCCTTTGGGGTATCATCAGAGAGATTGTAAACGGAGTGTTCCGAGTGGCGATAGGTGTAATCGTGGCTATCCTTTCCACCATTGCCTTCTTCGGCTTCATCCTTTGGTTATTCACCCTTTGACCCTTACCGACATGGCAAAGAGAAACAGCAAGACGGCAGCGCAGCAGTGCAGATATTACGAGGTGGACAACATCTTCGTGTATATGGTGGAAACGTACATCAACGGCAATTTTGAAACTTTCCGAAGATTGTACCACGAACTGAACAAGGACGCACGGAGGGATTTCATGGACTTCCTTCTCAGCGAGGTAGAGCCGACCTATTGGAGAGAGATACTGAAACAGATAATCTAAAAATGACAGCGATATGAAAGGAACAGACCATTTCAAGAGAACGATACATATGTACTTGGAACAGCGTGCGGAGGAAGATGCGCTATTTGCAAAGAAGTACCGCAACCCTGCCAAGAATATGGACGAGTGCGTGACCCACATTCTGAACTATGTGCAGAAAAGCGGTTGCAACGGTTTCACGGACGGAGAGATATTCGGGCAAGCCATCCACTACTATGAGGAAAACGAGATAGAGGTGGGCAAACCGATGGACTGCCAAGTGGTTGTGAACCATGTTGTGGAACTCACGGCAGAGGAAAAGGCGGAGGCACGTCAGAACGCTGTCCGCAAATACCAAGAGGAGGAACTCCGCAAGTTGCAGAACCGCCACAGAACGTCAGCGAGAAAAGAAAACCAACCCCAACCCTCATTATTTGATTTAGGCTTATGAAACCGAAGACCAAGATACAGAAAGAGGTGGCAAGACTTTCCGCCAACCTTCGCCCCATATCAGCGACACAAATAGATTGGGCATACCGCCACTGCGTTGAGCATATCGGCTACCGCACCAAGAAAGGGAACATCACCTGTTCCGACTGCGGTCACGAGTGGCACAGCGACAGCGGACTATGCGACACCCTTGAAGGCTGCACCTGCCCCCAATGCCATGCCGAACTCAAAGTGCAGGACACACGCAGACGCATCTACAAGGAAACGCAGTATTTCAGCGTGATAACCACCTGCAAAGGGTATCAGGTAATCCGCGTGGCGCAGGTCAGATGCGAGAGCAGGAAAGGCGAACCGATGCGTTTCTACTGCCACGAGGTCGTGCAGCGTTGGATTTCACCCGACGGCAAGGTTACGGATATGGCGTTGCTCCGTGGCTTCCTTTTCTGCTACTGCGATGTGTGGGCATTAGGCAGCGATATGGAGGTAAGACCGCACAACAGCCTATACGATGATGTGGTGGCAAGAAGCTGTGCATATCCAAAGATGAGGATATTGCCCCAACTCAGACGTAACGGCTTCAAGGGCGATTTCCACGGCATTTACCCCGTGCGTCTTTTCAAGGCTCTGCTTTCCGACCCACGAATTGAAACCCTTATGAAAGGCGGTGAGATTGAGGTCATGAAACACTTCCTTTTCAATGCCCGTACTGCCGATGAATGTTGGGCATCATATCTGATTGCCAAGCGTCACAAGTATCAGATAGACAACTTCCCAATGTGGTGCGACTATCTGCGTATGCTCAAAAAACTCGGTCAAGACCTCCGTAACCCGAAGAACATCTGTCCCGAAGATTTCATGGCGGCACACGACAACGCAACCCGAAAGATTGAAGCCATACACGAGAAGGAAAGAGCCGCAGAGCAACGCCGTTGGGAGATTGAAAGGCGTGAGCGTGAGCAACAGCGACAACTCCAACGAAAGAAAGATGCGGAGGATTTCATCGCCAACAAATCCAAATTCTTCGGCTTGGTAATCACGGACGAGGAAATAATCGTCAAGGTGCTTGAAAGCATAGACGAGTATTACAACGAGGGCAAGACGCAGGGCATCTGCGTGTTTGGCAGTGGATACTACAAGAAAGCCGACACCCTCATACTCTCGGCAAGGATTGGCGATGAGATTATTGAAACCGTAGAGGTGGACTTGCGAACCCTCGAAGTGGTGCAGTGCCACGGCAAGCACAACCAGGACACCGAATATCACGAGCGCATCATAGACCTTGTGAACCGCAACGCCAACCTTATCCGTGAGCGGATGAAAGCGGCATAGCATAACCCCTAAAACAACATTGATATGGAAGTAAGAATTGAAAGCATGATTTGTGTGTGGGATGATGCAATCCCCACGATGTTCCTTGAATTTGTAAACCTCCTCACTCTCGCAACGAGTGAGGAGGAATTAAGGAGAGGTGTAAAAGAATTTGCCGAGAAGCACGAACTTGACAAGTTCTTCCTTTACGGCTTCGGTTCTCACCATTTCTACCTGCACCAACGCTACACGAGCAACCCCGAAATGGTGATGAAGAACAGAGTTCTGTCAGTACATTTTTAATCATCTAAAAAGCAACATTATGGCAACACGAATGACAATCAACGGAATAAGCACCTGCACGGAAGCAGGTACGGAGAAATACGAGCGTTTCCAATCGGGTATCGGCAGACGCAGGCGGACGCTTGTGCAGTATGACTACCGCCACACGGACGGAGAACTGTTCGCTTGTGTCAAACCCACTTTGGACGAGTGCCGAACCGCAAGGGACAAGTGGCTGGACGCAAAAGCAGGAAAGGAGGGCAACCGATGAACACGACCTATCAGACGCTGATAGTCAGATTCAGCGAGCCTATCACGGCATTGGACGGTATCTTTGACGATGCCGGAGCGTGGGGAACGGACACCCTCAAAGGGTGGATAGATGATTACGAAAGCACACGTTTCACCGCCACCGACAGCCATACGGCAGTCATCACGAGCGAGTACAATATGGAATGTGTGAAGGAATGGCTGCAACGGCAGACACCCATTGCCGAGATACGAGAATTTTGAACGTGTTGGCGGTGTCCGCACCGCCAACCCTTAAAACCCTAAAAACAAAGGATATGATAGCAAAGACGATATTACAGCAGATAGGCGGAAGACGCTTCACCGCCATGACGGGAAGCCGTGACTTCATCGACATGGGCAACGGCTTACGGATGAGCCTTGCAAGGAACAAGACAAGCGCAAACCGCCTTGACATCATCTATGACGAAGGGGCAGACCTCTACAATATGCGCTTCTACCGCAGGACATTCAGCAAAAAGACCTTTGAGTGCAAGACAAAGGACATTGCCGTACACGAGGGTATCTATTTTGATATGCTGGAGGA
Organism: Alistipes shahii WAL 8301; assembly: GCF_025145845.1. Classification (NCBI taxonomy): domain Bacteria; kingdom Pseudomonadati; phylum Bacteroidota; class Bacteroidia; order Bacteroidales; family Rikenellaceae; genus Alistipes; species Alistipes shahii. Next base: position 913,684 of record NZ_CP102253.1, read on the forward strand.
AATGTTCACGATGGTGACGGGACTTTACACACGCTTTTGAGTGGCGGGGCGGCGAGAGCCGTGTATGCCGTTTCCATATTGCAGTCACCGGCTTCGTTTATCAGGCGGAAAAAGTCTGTTTCCGCCAGCAAGAAATAATTCATGGTTCTGTCAATTTTGAAATTACACTTTGTTTTCTTCGTGCGCACATGAATATAATTGGCAAAACACGTGTCAGAAAACAAAAAATCCGGCACCGATTTTTTCAAGGTACTGGATTTCAGTGGTATAAAATTCAATATTTTTCAGAAGGAATGAATTTATACGGGCTTAAATTGTTCGTAATCAGAACATTTATTCTATTTCAGAAAACAGAATTGTATGTCTGCCGTACATTTTGGCTGTCTTGCTTATTTGTCAAGGGTGTAGATACTTCGGCATACGCCATTTGGATAGCTTTTTAGCGAAGAGAGTGTCCAGTGTTGCTCCGGCAGAGCCGATTTGAAAAAATGCCGCCCGCTTCCTGAAATGAAAGGAACGGTGTATAGTATAATTTCATCCACAGCGTGCATCCGCAGCAGTCCGTTGATATAATCCGCCGTGTCCGGTGTGGCTTCCGCGAGGTAGCGGATGTTCGTGCCGTCTTTTCTCCATTCGTGCAGCATTGAAATGGAATAGTCCGGTGTGACATGGTAAAGGGCTTTCTCCCTGATTTCATCAAGACCGCAACGGTCAAGGCACAAATCCTGATGTGCTTTATCATATAACTCAGAAGAAAGACATCCGTCCATCGTCAGTACGGCGAGAATCTGAACTTTACCCATAATCGTTACCTTTCGTTAGGCAAGGGCAAAAAAAGTAGCGTGCAATCCACACTACTTCAAGCGTAGGCTCTGGTAAAGCCCCTGAAAGAAACGCGTGACTGCACGCTATGCGTAGGCATAGCTTAAGCATCACGCAATTAGCTTCTTTCAGTTTCAATTTACCAGATTTACGCCTGAAACTCCTTGCGGTCTTATTCTATATGTCGGCGGCGAAAAGCTCCTGCAAATCGCCGTTTTTTCTCAAATGTTATGCAAAGATAGCCAAATTCAGTGAATTACGGGCTATGATTGCTTGAATTTATATTTAAGTCCATATTCTTCCAGTTTGCTGTATAGTGTTGTCCTGCCTATTCCGAGCAGTTCGGCGGCGACACTCCGGTTGCCGTTTGCCTGTTTCAACGCCCGTAATATCCGCTCCTTATCCTCCGCGTCATTGCGCAGGGCGAAACTGACGGGTGAGGTCGGGTTGGTCACGGCAAGTTCCAGATGCTCTTTCGTGACTACGCCTTCCTGCGCCTGCAATACCGCTCCCATTATCTTTTGCCGAAGTTCCCGCACGTTGCCCGGCCATGCATGGGTCAGCAACGCTTTACGGGCTTCGGAACTGAAACCGCTCACGTTACATTCCAACTCTTTGTTGGCTATATCTCTAAAGAACTCCGCCAGCGGCATGATGTCCTCCTGACAGTCACGCAACGGAGGAACAGTTATCCCGAAGTCGTGCAGGCGGTAAAGCAGATCCTGCCGGAAACGCTTTTCACTCACTGCGACTTCCAGATCTTCATTGGTGGCAGCGATGATGCGGACGTTGAAACTCCTGTCCGATTTGTCACCGACCGGGCGATACCGCCTCTCCTGTATGGCACGGAGCAACATCTGTTGGGTTTCCAACGCAAGGTTGCCCACCTCGTCCAGAAACAGCGTGCCGCCTTCCGCTTCATGGAAATATCCTTTTTTGGCACTGTCCGCACCTGTGAACGCCCCTTTGACGTGTCCGAAGAAAGCCGACGGCGCAAGCTCTTTGGTGAGTGAGCCACAGTCCACCGCCACGAATGGTTTACCTGCCCGCTTGCTCTTATCGTGTAGATGGTGGGCGATATGTTCCTTGCCAGTGCCGTTCTCACCGAATATCATCACGCTCATATCAGTGGCGGCTACCAGCCTTATGCGGTGCATAATTTTCTGAAAGGCGGAACCTTCACGGGCGAATACGGGCATACGATTGTGTCCCGCTTTTCGCTCCTTCTGTATGGAACGGATCAGGGGGACAAGTTTATCCTCCACAAGCTGTTTGGGTATGTAATCCAAAGAACCGAGTTTCATGCTTTCCACGGCTGTATGCACTTCGGCGTAGTCGGTCATTATGATGAAGGGCTGCATCTTTCCCTCCTTTCGCATCCAGCGCAAAAGGTCAATGCCGTTACCGTCAGGCAGGCGCAGGTCGGCAACCACGATGTCATTATCCGTCGCCTGTTGCAGATGTTTCTTCGCGGTTGAGAGGTGGTAAGCCTTCATGGTGTGGTAGCCCTCCCGTGACAGCATATTGCAGACATATTCGCAATACACGATGTTGTCTTCCACCACAATTATTGTTGTCTTATCCATCTTCGTATTTTCTCCTTTCCTCTTCTGCCAACCGGATTATTTCTGCTCCCTTATCCAGCACAGCAGTCACAGCATGGCTTAACGCTTCACCATCCGGGAGTACATCGCCATGAAGCAATCTGTAAAGTACATTTAGCGGTTGGTCGGCACGTAGCACCTCCCACGAGCTGCGCAGGTGGTGTGTTAGGGAATCCAGCTTTTGCAGGTCTTTTTCTGTTGCCGCTTCCCGTATTGTCTGCATCTCCTTTTCAGTTTCCGTCATCAACTTTTCCAGCATAACGGCTTCATTGCCGTAGGACAACAAGGCTGAAAAATCCGGTTTCCCGTCCGGTGTTTCTTTTATGGCACACCTGTCGGAAACCTCCATCAACTCCGATATGGAGAACGGCTTGAACAGGCATCCGGCAAAGCCTTTTGCCAATAGTTCCCCTTTGTTACAACTGCCCGAAGCGGTTGCCACAACCACCGGGATTGTTGGTGAATTGCCCACGTTGGACGAACGCAACAATTCCAGCAATTCGAAACCGTTTATACCGGGCATATTCAAGTCTGTCAGCAACAGGCTGTATTCTTTCTGGCGTATCATTTCCATCAGTGCCGCAGCATCGGTGCAAGTGTCGCAGTGTATTCCTTCTTGGGAATACATCTCTTTCAGCATCAGAAGTAATACCTCATCATTGTCAATGGCGACAACATCATGGAATTTATTGTTATGATAAACAGGTGTATTGCTTGTATATCCAAGCTGTTCTTCAGCTTCCTGCATAGAAATTTCAACTGTGAAACGACTGCCTTTCCCTTTCTTGCTGTCCAAACGGATTGTTCCGCCAAGCATCGACACAATATTACGCATTATGGCAAGCCCAAGCCCGAAACCCTCCTTTGCGGCGGCATTTGATAGACGTTCAAACGCACCGAACGCTTGTTTCTGTTCCTCTTCTGTCATGCCTGTACCTGTATCCTCAACGACCAGTGTCAGAACTCCATTGTCATATTCAGTAATCAAAGAAACACCGCCTTCTTCTGTGAACTTGACAGCGTTTGACAGCAGGTTATTCCCGATTTGTATTATTCGCTCTTTGTCGGTCAATACAATGGCATCGTGTCCAGTCTTCACGGACAAGGACAACCCTTTGTTCACGGCAACAGGCATGAACTCCGTTTCAAGTGTGTGCGTGATTGCAGAAATCCGGCAGGGTGACAGACGGGGCTGTTCCTTGCCGTTGTCCAGGCGGAAGAAATCAAGCAAAGTGTTGAGCATATCCCGCATACGGTCGGAGGATTGCAGTATATTTTGGATATATTGCCCATTATTACCGCTATTGCATTCTTTCCGCAAAAGTTCGGTATAGCCGGTTATTGCCGTCAGTGGTGTACGCAACTCATGGGTAATAGTATGTACCGCTTTCTTTCGGGAGGTTATGAGTACCTCATTTTGTTGCACGGACTGTTCCAATTGCTCGATCAAATCCGTTGTCTTGCGTTTGTATCGTTTAATGTTCTTTGCATCACGGTGTATGATGATATAGGAAATGACCAACAGCAAAAGAACAAATCCCATCAAGCCGCCTATCTGCATAAATGATTTTTTACGCATGGCTGTTATCTCGCTTTCTCTATTTTGTAAATCAGATTGTACCTTCTTTTCGATTTGGCAAATCAATCCTTGCAGTTGTCTGTTAAGTTCTGCATTACGGGCAGCAAGACTATCGGCTTGTTCTGACAATCGACGGCTCTGCGCTTTCTGTTCGTTGACCATGTTTCTATTGGATGAACGGAGCGTAGTCGTTGTTGTCGTTGGCTTCGTTCCCTCTTTTTTGCCGAAGATGCTCAAGAAACCTTTTCGTTTTGGCTTTTTGGACTGTTCCTGCACACTTTTCTGCACAATAACCGGAATTTGATTGGCTATCTTCTTGTTAATAGATTGTTGTTCATCCATTAACCGGACTATCTGGAACATCTGTCGTTCCTTATCCTCTAAAAGACTGCGCACACTATCGATGCGCTCTGCTGGATAGGTGGCCTTGAAACGGCAGAGCATACTGTCCATTGCCATACGCCGTGCATGGTAATGCTCGATATCTTTATCGTTCCATTCCAGTATTGTTTCACCCAATAGAGAAAATTTTATCATTTGAATATTGATATTGTTTATTTCTTTTCGGAGCTCGTCTATTTTTTTATTGCCAAGTTCTAATGCTTCTATCTCCTGCCATTCATAGAGGCTATTATATGCCATACATCCGATAAGAATGGAGATAAGTATATATCCCAACCGTATTGCCTTATAGAAATTTCCTGACCGCTCCATTATTTTGATGACATTGATTTTTGAAACATGAATAAAAGTTTATCTTTTTCGTTCATGCGGATATTATCAGAATAATCGCCTTTTGTTATTTGATACCCACATGGCTTAACCATAAAAATGCCTAAGCCCTTAGTATATGAACTTACTTCTGAGGCGTAGTCTTTACTTGTATTTAATGGAACTTTCCCTTTGATATGACACCACTCATTATTGCAACTGATGTCTTCAATCTCAGACATCATTTTTTGCAAATCTGTAATAGCTTTGGAACTCGCCATTTGGGGTATCTGCAACTCAAAACAGAGCATCGGTTCGAGAATGTCCACACCTGACTGTTGCAAAGCCAGCCTGAAGACATAAGGGGTCAGCTGTCTGAAATCAGCAGGTGTACTTACCGGGCTATAATACTCGGCTTGAGTAAAAGTTACTTTCAGATCTGTCACTTCCCATCCATGTAACCCGGATTGGCAAGACATACGAATCCCTTCAAAAACGGCATTTTGAAAAGAATGGTTCAAATAACCATAGGAGATGTCACTTTCGATTTGCAACCCTGTCCCTAACGGTAAGGGTTCAAGAGTCAGCCCTATTGTGGCCCAATAAGGGTTGGGGGGCACTTCGATCTGAATAATCTTATTGACCTTTTTTACAGGTCGTTCTTTATAGATAGTCTTGATCTCATCAAAATGGACCTTGACGGAAAATCGTTCTTCCAGCAATGTCTGTATGATTTCCTTTTGGGTCAAACCATATAACGAGATTTCCAATTCATCACTATATGAGTTTATGGAAAAGGACAAAGACGGGTCTTCAATCCACAATGTATTTAGAGCGGATATCACCTTGCTTCTCTCTTCGGGCTTGTCTGGTCGGACGGAGGATTTGAGAGCGGGATGCTGATGGGATAATCCTTGAATCAAACAAGGTTTAGCACCTAAATAATCTCCGATTCGAAAATCTTCCATATCTTCTACAATCGCGATATCATTGGCACCCACTTCATCAACATTTATCTCTCTGCCCTGATAAATAGTTTTTAGATTTTTAATCTTGATGAATTTTTCCGAATCGTTGATTCTTACAACGTCTCGAAGTCTCAGACTTCCGTCAATTATTTTTAGAAAACTTCTTTTATGTCCTTTGGGATCATGCTCTATCTTATAAAGATAAGATGAAAGTCTGTTTGAGACCGATGCCGGAGGAAGTATAAAAGAAGAGATCGCGTCTAACAACTCATTGATACCGATATTGAACATTGCTGATCCATGTAGTACCGGATAGACTTTGGCTTTTGCCACAAGAGCGATTATCGTATTCCAATAATCAGCCGGTGAAATTTCGCTATCCGCCAAATATCGTTCTAATATATTGTCGTCATGGTTGCATACAAATTCTTTGTATTCTTCCTTTATATATGTTTGGGAGCAAATCGGATAAACCGATTCATCGACAACAGTTTGCATAAACAGGACATCTTGAGACAGATTTGTTTTTATATCCAGATACAAACGCTCTAAATTCACACCGGCACGGTCAATTTTATTGATAAATATAATTGTCGGGATTTGCAGTTTTTGTAAAGTGTTGAACAGCAACTTTGTTTGCGCTTGTATACCTTCCTTTGCGGATAAGATGAGTACTGCTCCATCAAGCATTTTGAATGTCCGCTCCACTTCCGCAATAAAATCCATGTGTCCCGGAGTGTCAATGATATTGCATTTCACACCATTCCAGATAATAGATGTCGTAGCAGCCCGAACAGTAATTCCTCTACGTTTCTCTATATCCATAGAGTCCGTTATGGTGTCACCATTATCCACACAGCCGCACTTTTCCGTTGCTCCACTGGCAAACAGCAGATTCTCGGTTACGGAAGTTTTTCCTGCATCAATGTGAGCAAGAATTCCTAAATTTATAATATTCATTTGGATTAAGCAATAATATACTACAATAGATGCATTGTCGAAACGCACCTTTTAATACCTCCTCGTAGCATGTGAGAACTACAGGATTACTAACTTGTATTAATATGTATATTATTACTGCCGCATAACGATTACAAAATTACACAAAAAAATATATCTAACAAAAGCGGGAGGATTTTTTAACTTTTTACCATAGACATTTTATTAGGGAAGCGTAGGTTCAACTGGCAAGTACAAATAAGTAGAAATGTTTAAACAACACCGTTTTAGGAAGTTGAAAAATCAAGTTTCTCTCTCGGTATAGCGTTTATTTTGGCCAATATCTTCTTTAGTTTGGCATTTGTGTATTTCCCATTCGTGTTCTATTTAGCTCCTTATTATGAGTATGTAGCAAGTTACTTATCAAATTCAGCCTCTTTGAGGGTCAAATATGGTTTTGCAAATGGTGACTGACAAGACATAAACAAGGTCAGCAGGAATTTTTTTACATAAATGGACATGAATGTATACAACCTAAAATAAGAATAAATTTTAATAAGGGCTGCCCAAAAAGAAAAAATGCAGTTGCCATCCTGCAGATACTTGCAGAGAGGATAAAATTTACTTTTAGACCTTTTGGGATAGCCCCTATTAATACTTCAGATAAAATTCCTAAGGTTATATTTTCAATCCTTTGGACCGGGTTTCCTCCTTGGCATACATCCCCGGACGCCCGATTATGACATGGTTGTCAACGATACTATCCACAGGACTGCGTATCTGCGGCGATGTATCTTCGGGATACTGCGCCTGCCTGTTCTGCGCGTCTTCCGCTTTGGACTTGACCTGCTGCCCCTCGTTCTCCTTTTCGGCGATTTCGGGCGTTGGCGGCGCAAGCTCCAGTTGTATCTTGCGGTCGAGGGCGGCAAGTTCAGACTTCAACTGTTTCAGTTCATCCTCCTTCTTCCATACTTTGCCCGCTATCTCCTGCAACTGCGGTATCTCACGTTCCAGCACCTCGTTCTTAGTCTTATACTGGTCGATGATGGAGGGGATGCGCTCCAAAGCGTTGAGGAAATTGCGGGCGGCGGCCAACGGGTCAGCCATTGCCAGATGTCCGTTGTTGTAGGTGTACTTGTAGTTCCCCTCTACCACGAAGCGGTTGTCGGTAAACTCCAATCCCTCTTTGAGTATCCTCTCGCTCACCACCTTTATCGGAAAACCGTAAAGCTCTCCGACCTGCGTGTAAAGCCCGCCTGTAGTGGCTTTTTTCGCTATCTCCTGCAAACGCTTTCCGATGACCTTCTCATCGACAGAATCCACACCGTCCACCTTTATTATATTAAGGCGGTTGCCCTCCCTGTCGGTCTGCACCACCGAAAGAAAGCGGTTCCAGTCCTCCGTCATGGCATCTATGAAAGCCGTGTTGTTGCGCAACTCGCCGGTCTTTGACTCTAACTTGAACTCCGAATCACGCCTGCCCTTGTTGAAAGACTTGCGTTCCCCTTCGAGCGAGGCAATACGTTTTTCAAGTTTCGCCTTGTCCAGCAGGTCGGTGTTGCCGGATAGCAACGCCATATATTCCGAGAAGTTCATGCCCGATTTCTCGTCCATTGCCCCCTCGTCGATGGTACGCGCCCCCATAGCACCGCTTTTAAGCTGGCTGATGAAAGTCTGCTTGCAGTGCAGGAGGTTGAACTTGTAGCTGTCCAGTGACTTCTCCACCGCATAGATGATTACATCCACGTTGTTCCCTGCGAAATGCTTGGCAATCTCATTCCCGGCTCTAACTCCCCGTCCGTCACGCTGTTGCAGGTCGGACGGTCGCCACGGCGTATCGAGATGATGAATTGCTACACACCTTTTCTGTGCGTTCACACCCGTTCCGAGCATGGAGGTGGAGCCGAACAGCACGCGCACCGTCCCGGCGTTCATGGCATCTATCACCGCCTTCCGCGCCTTGTCGGTCTTGCACTCCTGAATGAATCGCACCTCGCTTGGCGGTATGCCGTAATCCTCCGTCAGCTTGCGCTTGATTTCCGAATAGACGTTCCACCCGTCGCCCGGCTGATATGTCCCCAAGTCCGAGAAAACGAACTGTGTGCCTTTCTGCGCGTCGTATTTTTGGTAATACTCCGCAATCATCTTGGCACAATGGCTTGCCTTGTTATCGGGGTGGTCTTCGTAATGCGGGTCTATCATGCGCATGTCGAGTGCCATTTTCCGGGCGTAGTCCGTGGCGATGAGCATCTTCGCCTTTTCCTCCGTTTCCGAAAGCGGCAGCCTGCCCAACAGGGTGGCGTCACCCGTCTTGGCGAACTGCATCAGCTTTTGTATGAAGTCCTCCTGCTCCGGCGTGGGCGGTATGTGGTGCAGTATCTCGTTCTTGTTAGGACGGTCAACGCCCACGTCCTCCGCCGTGCGGTAGTCCGTGATTTCATTATAGAAGGCGGCAAGCTCCGGCACTTTGATGAAATAGCGGAAACGCTCCTTTTGAACCACGTTGTTCGTCACGTTAAATTCAAAATCCGTCGTCTTTTTGGCGAATATCGCTGCCCACGCATCGAAACAACGGATGTCCTGCCGTTCCAGCTCTTTCGGGCGCAAATATTTGAACAACAAGTACAGCTCCGTCAGCGAATTGCTGATGGTAGTACCGGAAAGGAAAGTCGCTCCCAAATCCCTGCCCGTGCGCTCCTGTATGGTGCGTATGGCAAAGAGCATGTTCAGAGCTTTCTGGTTTCCCTCGCTGTTGCCCAATCCCGCCACACGGTCGTGGCGCGTGTTGAAAGTCAAGTTTTTGAACTGGTGGCTCTCGTCTATGAAGATGTGGTCGATGCCCATCTGCTTGAAGTCCACCACATCGTCCGTGCGTGACTTTATGGCGTGTTCCACCTTTTCCAGCTTCGCTTCAAGGTTGTGTTTACGCTTCTCCAAGCCTTTCAGCATCGCCCGCGACACATTCTTTCCCTGCCGGCGCAGCACTTCGAGGTTTTCCTCTACCGTGTCAAGCTCCGCTTGCAGAATGCGCTGCTGCAACTCCGGCGACTGCGGTATCTTGCCGAACTGGTCGTGCGACATGATGACACAATCGTAGTCGTTGTTCTTGATATTGTTGAAGAAACGCACACGGTTGGCAGTCGAAAAGTCCTTCTCCGAAGCGTACAGGATACGCGCGTTGGGATATGCCGCCTGATAGGTAGCGGCAATCTCCGCGACGTTGGCTTTCAACCCGATAATCATCGGCTTGTGCGCCAAGTTCAGACGCTTCATCTCATGTGCGGCGATGCACATTATCAGCGTCTTGCCGGTTCCCACCTCATGGTCGCATATTCCGCCGCCGTTCTGTTTCAGCATCCATACGCAATCCATCTGCGAGGGATAGACGCTCCTGATACCCCGGCTTGCCAGCCCCTTCAGGTTAAGGTCCGGAAAGGTCTGGTGCGAGCCGTCATACTTCGGGCGCACGAAACAGTTGAAATTCCGGTTATACATCGTCGTCAGCCGTTCCTTGAACTGCGGCGACTGCTCTTCCAGCCATTCGGAGAAGCCGTTTCGTATCTCGTCAATCTTGGCGTTGGCGAGCTGTATGCCCTCGCTGTCGCGCACCTTGATGTCATTGCCATGCTCGTCCTTGCCGATGGACTTCATCATGTCGGGGCAAGTGTTGTGCAGGGCGTGTTTCAGCAGGCTCATGCCGTCGTAACTGCGGTAATAACCCTTGACACAGAACTCATCCCATATCTTGAAGTTCTTATGGCTGCAAGCCACCGAAAACTCGTCCAGACTCGGAGAATAGGCGATTTTCACTTCGGTATCGTAGAAATGGCTCATGAAAGCGGCATAGACACCTGTCGGAATCCAGCGTTCCCCGAAATTGAAGTCCAGATCCTCGAAGGCGATGCGCGGCGGTTCGGCATCTTTCAGAGCCTCCAACGCCTGCTTAACCTCCGGCATACGCTCATTGTCGGGATTGTCGCCCATCCAAGCCTCTATGCGTTCCGCCTTCTCTATCACGTTTCCGGCTATGAAGCGGTCTTTGATCTCGTAACCGGTCACGAGCGGATTGTAGTAGATGCGTCCTTGCAGGGCTGTAAGCAACTCCTCCGCCGTGCTGTCGGTTATCTCCCGCATATAGTCGAGATTGACAGTACCGAACTTGTTGAGCGACGCAGACAGGGCTTCTTCGGGTGAGCCGACGTTGGCATGGCTCTCCACCGAGAAGGAAACGGGACGCTCGATGAAGTGCACCCCAAATATTGGACGGATTAGTATTTGTTTAGATGGCATGAGTTCGGTATTGTACCGGGCTCATGTTGTTTAAGTATTTCTTTATCCGCTTGTTATTGTAGTAGTCGATATATTCTTCCAATTCTTTTCGGAAATGGTCTATGGATGAGAATTTTTGCAAATATAATAATTCGGACTTCAATAATCCAAAGAAACTTTCCATAGCAGCGTTATCCAGACAGTTACCCTTGCGCGACATGCTCTGTGTAATACCTTTCTGTCTTAAACGGAGCTGATACTGCTTCATCTGATACTGCCAGCCCTGGTCGGAATGCAAGACAATACCCGGAGAATCCGGTATTCTGGCAAACGCATCGTCCAGCATCTTCATGATCTGCATAAAGTTAGGGCGTTCAGCTATTTTATAGCTAATAATCTCCCGGTTATATAAGTCCATAATCGGCGATAGATATAACTTTACGCCGCAAACCGAAAATTCCGTAAGGTCAGTAACCCACTTCTGATTCGGTTTTTCGGCTGCAAAGTCGCGTTGCAGAAGATTGGGCGCTATCCGTCCGATCTGTCCTTTGTATGAACAGTATTTACGGAGCCTGACCTGACTTTTTATCCCGCAAATATTCATCAGCTTAAGTACGGTTTTGTGATTTATCGCATATCCGATCTTATTCATTTCAACGGTAATGCGCCGATAACCATAACGCCCCTTATGTTCGTGATATAACCTTATAATACTCTCTTTTTCGCGAGCATATTTATCGGGTTGTTTTGATTTTCTGAAGTGATAATAAAATGTGCTTCGCGCCATCCCTGCGGCTTTGAGCAATACTGAAAGCCGGCACTGCGGCCTTAGTCCTTCGATGGCTTGGGCTCTTTCCCGCTCTCGCGGACAATGCGCTCCTCGACTAAGGCCTGCAATTTTTTTAAGTAAGCATTCTCGGCACGAAGATACTCCAGTTCCTTAAGCAACTCTTCGTGCGGAGTCGTTTTGAGTTTGACTTTTTTAGTCTTCGATTTACTCATGGCCGGCCTCCTTCTTTGCGGTTTACGCCGCAGGCCTTCAGCACCTTGGTTTTGATAGAGCCGCTCCCATTGACGAATAACAAAAGGGCCCGGAATGCCGAAATGCACTGCTGTCTCCAGCAAAGATAGATGATTTTGGTGCATATGCTTCAAAACTGACAACTTAAATTCTGCACTGTAGCTACCGTGGCGCAGCTTAAGGCCGGCAAGGCCATGGCGCTCGAATAATGTTACCCACAAGTGAACTTGCGAGCGGCCACAGCCCAAGTGACATCCGGCTTCCCTAACCGAAAGTCCGCCTTCGAGTACCAGTTTTACGGCCTTTAAACGAATCTCATAATTATATTTCATAAAAAACACCCCAAAAGTGTCCAACTTTTGGGGTGCAGTACACGAAGATGTCCGCCTTGACAAACTTCCCGTTCTCCGCCCGTTCCAGCGAAAGGATGTCACGCCCGCCCGCGTCCATCATCACCAGCTTTACATTCTGCTTGGCGTTGAGGTTACCGTAACGCATGACAAATTCATCGTAACAGGTGTTCAGATGCTCACGCCACTGGACATTTGCTTCGTGCAGGTTCGATTCATAGCGGTAAAGCCGCTCGTAGGCGTCACGGAGTAAAACATACTGTAACGCCTTCTCCTTCTGGTATCCTTTCAGGTCGAGCGGCTGGAATGTCGCCCCGTAAGGCGTGATGTCCTTCAGATAGCCGATGTTGCGGCGCGCCCTGTCAGCCACCAGCGAGCCTTCACGCAGGTGCATCTCCGGCGTGCGGTGGTAAGGACAGGGCGAAAGGTCGATTGTTTCCTCCTTCGGCTTTTCCTGTTCGATGTCGGGGAAAAGGGAAGTCGCCACCGTTTCCGGTGGAGCATCGGTAACGACAGGTGCGGCGACTGCCTCCGGCTGTGTTTCCTCCTGCCGGGGTTGTTCACGTGGTACTTCCGGCGTGACCGGCGCAACCGTTTTGTTTTCCTGCTTCTTATTATGCTGCCTTGCCAGCTCCCGAAGTTCCTTCCTGCGCTCCGGCGTGAGGCTCATCATCGTTTCATAAAATCCGTTGATGGGAGGGTTGGTTTCCCAGTCAAGCTTGGCATAGATGTCGTCGGGATCGGCAGGCTTGGCGGTGGTTTCGGCTTTCGCCTCCTTGTTCTCCGTGGCAGGGTTGGCGGATGAAGCCGCCGGCACAGCCGTGACTTTCGGTGCGGCCTGCGTCTGTGGCTTGGACGGAATGCGCCTTGCCGGGCTTTCTTTTTTCGCCGCCTTTTTCTTTTTGGCGGTTTTAGGCTGACTGACCTCTTCCGTCATTCCCCAGAGGTCGAGCAATGATAGCTGCACACCTTCCGAGTAATTCGGGCGATATGGCTCTATCTCCGGCTTTTCCTCTACGGGTTGCGGTTTCTCCGTCCGTGTTTCCACCACTTTTGCCAAGGATGCCGCTTCCAATTTAACTGTTGAATGCTCCGCCTCTTTTTCAGTGACTGCCTTTTCTTCCGAACCTGTATTCCGGATTGTTCCCGAATACAGACGCATGGCGAGCCTGTAATGGAAATCTTTATCGAGCATACGGCGCAAATCCCCGGCGATGCCTGCTGCCTTGCCCTCGTGCAGATAGACCATAGCGGGCTTCCCGTAGGGGTCGGTGTCAAGTTTCGCCGTCGTATGCACGATGCGTTCCGGGTGGTGGATGAAATAGGCGTTGTCGGTCAGGTCGGTTTTCGTGTCCGTCTGTATCACGGTCATCAGCCGCTCGTCCTGCGACATTTCCGTCTTGTTCAGGTTCTTTTGCAGGACAATCAGGTCGCTGCCCACCTCCGTGCCCGCATTATCCGTGAACAGGTTGTTGGGCAGACGTATCGCCGACACCAGACTGGCTTGCCTGAACAGTTCGTTACGCACAGAGATCTTGGTACTGTTCAATACCCCCTGCGAGGTGATGAACGCCACGATACCGCCATCACGCACGGTATCAAGCCCTTTGAGGAAAAAATAGTTGTGTATGGCTTTCTGGGCGGAGCGTCTGCCAAAGGAATCGCTCCGCTCGAACTCCGCGTCAAACACGGCGATGTCTCCGAACGGGATGTTGGACACCGCCAAGTCGAAATAATTGTTGAACGGTCTTTCGATTTTCTCAAAACCGCAGGTGCGCATCTTTTGGTCGGGATAGAGATGCCGCAGGATTGTACCCGTGAGCAGATCCTTCTCGAAAGCCATCACGTCCGCATCCGGACTGTGCCGCAGCATGGAATCCACGAACACGCCGACACCTGCCGATGGTTCGAGCATACGGGCGGGGCGGACACTGTAATCCGCCAACACGTCCGCGAGGGTGTCGGTTATCTCTTTGGGTGTGTAGAAAGCGGTCAGCACGGATGCTTTCAGCGAATCCACAAACCGCTTGTACTCCGTTTCGTCCTTGCTGTTCTCGCGGATGAGCCTGTGCAGCTCTACCGTAGGGACGAACAGTTCGAGGTCGGATTTCGCCCATCGGACGGCATCCGTCAGTTCCTTCGCCGGGTTCAGGATACATTTCAGACCGCCGAAACCGCAGTACCTTTGGAGTATGGCACGCTCTTCGGAAGTCGCTGTCCTGTTTTCCCTGTCAAGGATGAATGCTGTCCGTATCGCCTCGATGTTGTCCCGCAGTTTCTGTTTGCGGTTAAACGCCATATTCCCCGATATAAAGGACGGTTGCCCCCGTCAGCTCCGTGTAGAGCAGGTCGTAATCGGAAGACAGGGCGAAATTGTCGTCCGAGAGGTCATAGACGGAGAACACGTTGCCGACAAGCGGCAGGAGTTTATGGATAAAGGCTTCACGCTTCTCTTCCGGCACTTCGTCGGAAAACTCGTTCTCCACGACTTCACGGAGGATGGCGTACCGGGAGTAGCGCAGCCCGCGCAGCAGCGTGTCCATCGCCAGCTCCTGCGCACCGTCGGTTGCATAGCCTTCGAGCCGTGCCTTTTCATACATTTCGGCGGCACGGTCGGCCCGTTCCCGTATGAAGGCGGCATCGGATGCCTGTTCAAACTTGTTCGTGCGGAGATAGTCCAGCAGGTACAGACCGTAATAGGAAAAGTCGGTCTGACCCTCGTTTTTCTTCTTGTTGTTCATTACTTTGGAGTTTAGTGGATTGATATTTAACGGGATAATCGGTTGAAAAAAGGAAGAAAAAGGCACCCGGTATCCCTCCGAGTGCCACCACTAAATCCAAAGTATGAGTGTAATCCGGTATCGAAGAACAATTCATTACTCTGAACAAGTGGCAAAGTTAGTGCAAATCGAAGACAATACGAAAAAAACTTGTTTGTTTCTATTGCCCGGATGCAGCCTAACTTATTAAAAGTTAGTGATTATTTCCTTTTCTTCGGAGAGGAAGCCTTGCTTTTCTTTTCCGGGAACACGAACGTCGTGTTATATTCCCCGTCAAAGGCAACAATGGCATCGAAACTCTTGCCCTGCTTGCTCTTGAAGCCTTTGAGCAGCTTGGTGTGCCCGTCGGTGAGCAGGTCCTTGATTTCATCATCGGACAGGGTGCGTCCCGCTTTCAGCCGGAACACGGGCAGTCCGCACTCCGTATTGTCGCAGCGCACCACCTTGCCGTAGAACCGCATCCTGCCCGTGCCGCACTTGGGACACGCGCAGCCGGAGTCTTTATGTGCGAAGAGCTTGTCGCAAGAGAGCAGTTCGGAGGTGATTTCCCGTGTGTACGCCTCTATCTCCTTGCGGAAGGTGTCGGCGGACAGTTCCCCGCGCTCGATGCGTGCCAGTTCCTTCTCCCATTCGCCCGTCATGGCTACATCGGCGATGCGCATTGTCTTGACGACGGAATTGAGGGCGAGCCCCTTTTCGGTGGGGACAAGCGATTTCTTGCAGCGTTCCATATATCCGCGCTTGAAGAGAGTCTCGATGATAGCTGCACGGGTTGCCGGAGTGCCGATGCCGCAGTCCTTCATAGCCTGACGCAGTGCGTCGTCCTCGATTTCCTTGCCGGCGGTCTCCATTGCCGCGAGCAGGGTGGCTTCGGTGTGCAGCGGCTTGGGCTTGGTCTTTCCTTCCGTGATGGAAGAGGCTTTCAGTGTCAGCGTGTCGCCTTCCTGCCAGCCGGGGATGGTGGTTTCCTCCTTGTCCTCGCCATAGACGGCACGCCATCCGGCTTGTCTGATGACGCTGCCTTTCACGATGAACTCCACCCCGGCACATTCCACCGTGATGTTGGTAACATCCTTGACGCATTTTTCGGAGAATGCCTCGATCATGCGCCCGGCAATCATCTGATAGATGATGCCGTCCTCTTTGGAGAGGAAGAGCGGCTTCTCGCCTGTGACGAGCAGGGCATGGTGGTCCGTCACCTTGCCGCCGTCCACGCTGCGGCGTGTCGGGGCGGCTTTCGCCCGCACCTTGTCTTTCCATTCGGGCTGCGTGCCGATGAAGGCGAGCAGCTTGGGGATTTCAGCGAACACGTCTTCGGGAATGTAGCGGTTTCCCGTTCTCGGATAGGTTATAAGTTTCTTCTCGTAGAGTTTCTGCGCTATTTCAAGCGTCTGTTCCGCCGTGAAGCCGTGCTTGGCGTTGGCTTCTTTCTGGAGCGTCGTCAGATCATACAGAAGCGGAGTTTCCTCCGTCTTCTCCTTGCGTTCGGCTTTCGTTACCGTTGCGGAGCCTGCCGCCTTTACCTTATTATACAGCTCCATAGCCGGCTCTTTCTCTTTCCATTTCTCGGAAGATGAGAACTTCACGACCTCGCCACCGCAACCGTCCGTCGCGATATGGAGCTGCCAGAAGGCTTCGGGCGTGAAACGGCGGTTTTCCCAGTAGCGTTCACACACCATCGCCAGCGTGGGTGTCTGCACCCGTCCGACTGAATACGTGCCGTGTCCGGCGGCGATGGAAAGTGCCTGCGTACCGTTGATGCCCACGAGCCAGTCGGATTCGCTCCGCGCTTTGGCGGCGAGGTAGAGGTTGTCATACTTGCTGCCGTCTTCGAGGTTGCGCAACCCCTCACGGATAGCCTTGTCGGTGAGCGAGCTGATCCACAGGCGCACGAAAGGAGTGGTGCTGCCCGTGTAGTGGTAGAGGTATCGGAAGATAAGTTCACCCTCGCGCCCGGCATCGGTCGCCACAATGATTTGGTCGCTGGTGTCGAACAGCCGTTTGATGACTTTTATCTGCGACACCACGCCGCTGTCGGGCTTGTAACCTTTCTCCGTCCTGACCTGACGGGGGACGAGCGTGAAGGTGTCGGGGATAATCGGGAGGTTGTCACGGACAAATCCGCGCACGCCGTAGCCGTCGGGCATGGCAAGCTGGACGAGGTGTCCGAATGCCCATGTCACGGCATAGCCGCCTCCCTCGAAATATCCTTCCTCTCTCTTTGTCGCGCCCACGATGCGGGCGATTTCACGTGCCACGGAGGGCTTTTCTGCAATGATTGTCTTCATGTATTCTTCTTTTTTGTTGATACTTTGGGTTTTATTTTGGATTCAGTGGCGGACACGGGATTACATTTTCATGCCTTTGTTGTTCTTATTCCGCAGCTTCTCCTGCTGCTGTTGCTGGCGGGTGTCCTTCGGGGCGGTCTGACCTTTCTGCAACGGCTCTTTCAGGTTCTTTGTCGCCTCGTTGGTCTTGCCCTCGTTGTTCACCGCCACCTGCGTGCGGCTCTCGTTGGACGGGGCAACCTGCTGGGCGTTGTCGGGGTTCGTGTCGTAGCGGTACGGGCGGCCCTTCTCCGGGTTGAACTTGATATACATCGTGGCATGGAAGCCCTGCTTGTCGGTCACGTTCTCCAGTTTCACGGCTTTGCCCGCCACATAGTCGGCTTTCTGCCGGTCGGAGAAGTTCACGTCGCTCCATTTGCTGATGGGGCGGATGCTGCCGTCCTCGTTCGTCCACGTGTTGCGGCGTTGCTCCTTCTTGGCTTGGGCGGCATTTTCCCCGCCTTGCACCTGACTTTTCGACGTGTCGCCTTTGGTTTCCTGTGTCTGTGCGGTACGGGGCGACCTGCCGGTTCCCGGCACGAACTCCACACCGCGCTGCTCCACGTTCACTTGCAGGGTGGTGACGAACTTCCTGCCGTCGTTGCGCTCGATGAGCTTGTCGCGCACGGGCAGTCCGGCGCGGAGCATGTCCCGCTCCTGCGCGGTGATCTCCGTCTTGCCGATGCGCTCCGGGATGCGCACCCTGTTTGCCGGGATGTCCGTAATCTCATTCGTCTTGCGGTCGATGCTGACGTAGGAGGGGATGATCTCGCCCGTTTCCCTATCCACGATGTCCACGACCCTGCCGAGGTTACCCGTTTCGCGGAGGTTCTTCCGGTCATCGTCGGAGAATTTGTGTTCCTTGTATTCATCCAGTTTCTGCTCCTTGCAGATGAAGTGAGGCACGAGGCTGACATTCCCCTCGCCGTCCTTCTTGAAGGAAAGGCGGGCGTCCAGCTCGAATGATTCGCCGCCGAAGGTGGGCTTGACCTTCACCAAGTCGGACTTGCCGTAGTTGAGCATCTTCGTAAGGTCGCCGGACTTTTCAAGGTCGTCGCGTTTCACGCCCCATCTGTCCTCCAGTTCCTGCCAGTTGATTTTGTTCTCGTCGATGGGCTGGTAGCCCCGTTTGCCCTGTGTCTGTTGCGGGCTTTCCTGCTGTTCTTTCTGTTGTTCCATGTTTTCCTGTTTTTGAGGTTCTTGTTTCACTGTCTGTTGTGCCGCCTGTTCTTCCTGCACCTTCTTCTCATAACCGGAGGTGTCCACCTTGTGAGGGGCGAGCAGATCCTTGTTCACTTCGGGGTCTTTCAGCAGTTGCTTCATCACCTCCAAGAGATTTTCGGCTTGGTCTGCCGCGATGCGGTAGAAACCGAAGCGGCTGGGTTCCTTGCACTGCCGGAAGAAGTTCTTGAAGAAGTTGTCCAGCACGTCGCCGTGACGGTCGAATTGCAGAAAACTCTGCGCGTTCTCCGCTTTCGCGGGGGTGCGCTTGGGTGTGCCGTCAGCGTTCAGCCCGGCTACCACGCTGATCTCGCCCGTCTTCTCGTCACGGACCACCAGCACGTCCTTTTCGTCTTTTTTCTTTGCCATCTGAAAAATGTTTTAATGGGTTATTTATGAAAGAAATTATGGATACGCGCCTTGTAGAAGGCTATATCTTCCTTTTTGAAGTCCTTGATATGGTTGGAAAGGAATGTCAGCACGTCCTCCTCGCTGTAATAGGTCTTCTTGCCCAGTGTCTTGTAGGGCAATGCGCCGACACTGCGGTAGCGTTGCAGGGTGCGCTTGCTTATCTGGAGCAACATGCACAAGTCCTGATTGTCGAAAAGACGGATGCTTTCCGTGATAGCGGGCTGTTTTCCCTCAGCCTTCATCGCCAGCAGCAGTTCGTCCTGACGGTCGAGCCGTTCCATCAGCTTCTGCATCCAGCCCTCGAAGATGTTTCGTGTGAGCAGTTCCATGACTTATGTCCTCCTTCCATTTGGTTTGCCGCCCGTGCGCAGCGTGTGGTTGCGTTTCAATTCCTGCGGTGTCGCCGCGTCCTCGTTGACGGCACACGCTTCAAGCAGGCGGTCAATTTCAGACTGCCGGTAGCGGCATTTGCCGCGAAGCACGACATAGCCGATGCGTTGCTCGCTGCGCATACGCTGGAGGGTGCGGGTACTCACGTTAAGCAGGTGCGCCGCCTCGCGTGTGGTGAGCAACCTGTCGGGCGATGCCGCTTTCTTATCGCCGGAGACGGTACGGACGTATGCCGCAATCTCCGCTATCTGTTCCGTCAATGACCGGAAGACGGAACTTTCCATCGTTATCACTTTCATATTCAGTCCTTTCTTTTTGGTTCTGCGGCAAAATTCGGCAATAAACAAAAGGGGCTTTAACAACTCACTACGTGACTCACGTAAGATTTTTACGGAAGATGGCTCCGTAACCCGGTCAAACGGCGCAACAGGCAGCCTTTCAACGGGAAACGGCACGTGTCCGGGGCTGCATCGTTACCTTTGCGGGCAAACCGGTAATTGCATGAATATGGAAATAGTATCTATTGAGAAAAAGACCTTTGAGATGATGGTGGCGGCATTCGGCGCACTTTCGGAAAAGGTCGCAGCCCTGAGGCGCAAAAGCGGCACGGGGCGCATGGAAAGATGGCTCACGGGCGAGGAGGTCTGCGGGCAGTTGAGAATAAGCCCGCGCACGTTGCAGACGCTGCGCGACAGGCGGCTTATCGGCTACTCGCAGATAAACCGCAGGTTCTATTACAAGCCGGAGGAGGTGAAGCGGCTGATACCGCTTGTCGGCACGCTCTATCCGCGCGGCAGATGATTTGATTTATTCACCCACTGAATCCGAAGTTATGATGAACGAGAACAACGACGTTTTTACGATGGAAGACGAGCCGATAGCCTCTGTGGTGCAGGATATGCGCAAAGGCTCGAAATGGCTGTCCGCCTTTCTGGAAAGTTACCGTCCTCCGCTGGACGGGGAACGTTACCTGACGGACGGCGAGGTGGCGGAACTGCTCCGTGTAAGCCGGCGCACCTTGCAGGAATACCGCAACAACCGCGTGTTGCCCTTTATCCTTTTGGGAGGGAAGGTGCTTTACCCGGAAACGGGGCTGCGCGAGGTACTGGAAGCGAACTACCGCAAGCCGCTGGAGTGACGCCAACATGAAAAAGGAAATGGGCGACACCTTTTGTGGTGCTGCCCGTTTTCTTGTCTTATGGGGTATGTGCAATCA
Organism: Alistipes shahii WAL 8301; assembly: GCF_025145845.1. Taxonomy (NCBI): domain Bacteria; kingdom Pseudomonadati; phylum Bacteroidota; class Bacteroidia; order Bacteroidales; family Rikenellaceae; genus Alistipes; species Alistipes shahii. The sequence goes on from NZ_CP102253.1 coordinate 934,292, forward strand.
GCAATACCCGGATTTTCCGTTCTGTATGAACATCACGTATGCCTGCCGTTTCTCTTTGGCGAGAGCCTTTCCCACCAGCCATGTGCGGAATAGGTGGGTGTTGTAGGTGTTCAGTCGGAAGGCGACCGGGATGATGATTTCAAGCGCGTACACATCCGCGTACAGCCCGTTTTCAAGCTGCATGTAGCGGCACACCTCGTAGTCGTTCAGCACGTCCGACTTGCGGACGGCTCTGATGGCGGCGTTCACTGCCGGGACGGTCGTATGGAACAGTCCGGCTATTTCGGTGGCGGTCATCCACAAGTCGTTACCGGTTACGCTGACCGCCTTGTCCTCTATGATGATTATGTCACGTTTCATGGCTCTTCTTTTTTAGATGGTGCAACCTGCAAATTCCTCGACACTGTTCAACCTTGCGGCAAGGTTTTCCATGTCCTGATTGAGCTTCTCTTTGGTTATCTTCGCGTAAATCTGCGTCGTTTTTATGCTCTTGTGTCCGAGCATGGAACTGACCGTTTCGATGGGTACGCCGTTGGAGAGGAAAACCGTCGTGGCTGCCGTATGGCGGGCGACATGCCACGTGATATGCTTGGTGATGCCGCAACGCTTGGCGACGGCACGGATACCGGCAAGGCACGTGTTATAATGCGGAACGGGAAATATCCTGCCATCACCGCACAGCCCCCGGTATTTGCCGATTATGCGGTTGGCGATGTCAAGCAGGCGGATGTTGGACACCACGCCCGTTTTCTGGCGGTTGATGTTTATCCACTCGTGTTCGTCGAAATAGGTGCGGATATTCTCTTCCGTAAGGTTGCGCATATCCGCGAACGACAGCCCCGTGAAGGCGCAGAACAGGTAGAGGTCGCGGTACAGCTCCTGTTTGGCGTTTTTCAGTTTCCCCTCCATCAGCAGACGGATTTCATCTTTGGTCAGGAAACTGCGTGTCGTTTCCTCCTTCTTGATTTCATACTCGCGGAACGGGTCGCGTGTCAGCCACTCGTTGTTGATGGCGATGAACACCATCGTCCGTAGCGGGCAGACGTACAGCCACACGGTATTGGTGCAGCAGTGCTTGTCCGTGCGCAGGAACATCTCGAAGTCGGAGATGAAAGCCGGGGTAAGCTCTTTCAGGGCTATGTCCTTCACATGGTAGCGGATGGTGAGGAACTCTTGCAGGTGCTTGTAAACTATACGGTACTTTTCCAGTGTACCCTTGGCTTTCATGCCTGCTTCCACCTGTTTCTCATAGTCCTCGTTGTGCTGGCGGAACACCTGCATCAGCGTGTGGTAGCGGTGCTCCAGTCCGAGAAAGGCGTTCTTCACCTTCTCCGCCGTGACGAAGTTGTCACGCTCCATTATTTCCTGATAGTGCCTGTTGATGCGTACCCGCATCTTGTCAAGCATACGGTTCGTTTCGAGTGCCGCCGTGCTTCTGCCCGTGACACGTCCACCTTTGGTGTCCCACAGCTTCGGATCGACAGTCAGTTTGCAGCTGAACTGCGTCTGGCTGCCGTCCACCGTGATGCGTCCCATGACGGGAACCGTCCCGTCCTTTTTCACTACCTGACGCTTGAGGTAGTAGATGACTGAAAATGTACTCTTCATCGTCCTTAATTTTTTTGTTTCAAAATTAGTTGGTGAAGAGTCCGGTGTCGGTACGCAAAACGGGGAGGAACGACGCAATCTTTTTCCGTAACCGGATTTTTCGCGTGAGTTGTCGGTAACTCACTATTCCTTAGTGTCTTGTTTCGCCATCCGTACCCGTTTGTCGCATTTTAGGGCATGGTTACGAACAAGTAACGTTGCGGCGTCTGGATTTGGCTTCGGCAGGGATTGTAATGTCTTCACGAATTTTCGCCACTTCAACTAAAACCCTTGTAACTCAATTCTATCACTATATCTTTCCGCATTTCACTTTTTTGTAGTAACTTTGTAATTCCAAAAGATACGACATCCGCCATGCGCAAACTGGTAATCATTCCGACCTATAACGAAAAAGAGAACATTTCGGCGATGATCGACAAGGTCTTCTCGCTGCCCGAACCCTTCGAGATGCTCGTCATCGACGACGGTTCGCCCGACGGCACGGCCGCGATCGTCAAGGAGCGCCGGAAGGAGTTCCCGGAGAGGCTCCACCTCATGGAACGGGCCGGGAAACTGGGCCTGGGCACGGCCTACCTCGCGGGATTCCGCTGGGGACTGGAGAACGGATTCGACTACATCTGCGAGATGGACTGCGACTTTTCGCACAACCCCGACGATCTGGTGCGCCTCTACCGCGCCGCCGCCGAGGGCAACGACGTGGTGGTCGGTTCGCGCTACGTGCAGGGCGTCAACGTGGTCAACTGGCCCATGTCGCGCCTTCTGATGTCCTACTTCGCCTCGATGTACGTGCGTATCGTCACGCGCATGCCGCTGCGCGACGCCACCGCCGGATTCGTCTGCTACTCGCGCCGGGCGCTGGAGACGATCGACCTCGACGCCGTCCGCATGAAGGGCTACGGGTTCCAGATCGAGATGAAATACTCGGCCTGGCGGCTGGGAATGCGGCTCAAGGAGGTGTCGATCATCTTCGTCGAACGCCGCGAGGGAACGTCGAAGATGTCGGGAGGAATCTTCGGAGAGGCGTTCTTCGGGGTGCTGAAACTCCCCTTCCGCCGTATCCGCAAACGCAAATGATGCGGGGCCGGAAAGACAGCCCGGTCAGAAGGTGAAGAAATAATTCATAAAGAAATTCCAGAACGTCACCACGCCGATGGCAAAGAGTTTCGCCAGGTAGAAATTCAGGCGGAAACGGCCGTGCAGGACGTAGATGGTGGCGTTGTTGATCACCAGCCCGACAGCCGCGATGCCCAGGAACCGAAGGTACTGGCCCGTGATGTCGGGATTTTCGTTCTGGAACGTCCAGATGCGGTTGAGAATGTAGTTCGAAGTCGAGGCGCAGAGGAACCCCAGCGAATTGGCCACATATTTGTTCAGCTTCAGCCACTCCTTGCAGAGATAGGTGACGCCGAAATCGACGAAGACGCCCGAGCCGCCGACGACGCAGAATTTGAAAAACTGTTCTATCATAAATTTCCGACCTCCGTCGGGACGGATTTTCCGTTAAACCAATTCGTATAACCCTCCCGGCGCAGCGCGAACCCCACGTCGAAAGTCTCGCCGGCCAGCTGCGGCAGAACGGTGAAGGTCACCCCGCGCGTCAGTTCGCTGTCGGCCGGAATCGTGAAGGTCTCGCCGGTGGGGAACTCGTCGACCCGGAAACGCCCGTGTTTCCACAGCATCACCAGCTGCGTGTCGTCCGCACCCACGCGGATCGCATAGGGATAGGGATTCCTGATGCGCAGTTCGAGGCGCAGCGTCTCGCCCGCGGCCACCCGCCCGGGCAGGCCCGTAAAGGCGATGTCCACCAGCCGCACGGGGTGGAAAGCCGGATCGACGAACCAGGTGAAACTCCGGCCGTTGGCCATCGTGAGGGTCCGCACCTGCCGGGTGCTGTCCGAGACGGTCCCGTCCGGACATTCGACGAGCACTTCACGGCCGATGAACCGCGAATCGTCGTCGCGGAACTGCCACTGATGCGTACGGTAACGGATATTGGGCTGGCAGTAGGCCTCGCCGCCCGTATAGAACGCATATTTGGCCGCAACGGCGTAACCGTAGCGGAAAACCACCGGACGGCCGTCGGCCTCGGCGGCGATGGCGGCGTAGCTCTCCGGATTGTTGAACACCTCGAAACGGATGCCCAGCGGGTTGAAGATCATCACCAGCCGCGCCAGGACGATCAGTCCGACGGTCACGCCCCCGGCCCGCATCACGTAACGGCGCGTGCGGGGATGCCGCCGCGCATAGGCGAACAACACGCAGACCAGTCCGAAGCAGGAGACGATCACCCACTGGGGCTGGACGTAACCGCGCAGCGACGAGAGCATGAAGAAGACGATGAAGGCCACGGGCAGGAGCTTCAGCGCCCGCCCGACGGGGGTCTGCGGCTTCACCTTCCGCCATGCCTGCACGTAGAGCGGCACGAAGAAGGGGTTGAAGACCACCAGCATGTTGGCCAGGAATTCGACGACGTAGCCGGGTCTGAAGACCGAGTTGCGGCCCGAAAGATGGTAGGCGAACGACGCCCAGTCGTGCTCGTACTGCCACACGAGGTGCGGAACGAGCAGCAGCAACGCCACCGCGCCGCTTGAATACAGGGCAGGGCGCAGCAGCTGCCGCGGGTTGGCGGCCAGCGCGAAAAGAACCACCAGCGCGCCGTGGTATTTGCTGTAAGCCATCAGCGCCATGGCAATACCCATCCACAACCACGCCCGGCGGCGGTTTTCGGAAAACCATTTGAAAGTCAGCAGAAACAACGCCGTGGTGAACATCAGCGGCCCATCGGGCACGGCGATGAAGCCGTAGAGCTGGAGCATCAGCGTCGCGGCCGACACCACGACGAACAGCGCGGCGTCGCGGCGACCGGCATCCGCCGGGCGGATCAGACGCCACAGAATCCAGAGGTAGAGGGGTTGCAGCACGGTGAAGAAAAACCGCACGCCCAGCTCCCCGCCGAAGAGACGCTCTCCGGCCCAGACCAGCAGCGCCGTCACGGGCGGATGGTCGAAATACCCCCATGCGAGCCGTTCGGCGAACATATGGTAGTAGGCCTCGTCGTTGGCAAGCTCCGTAAAGCCGGCCTGCACGAGGTTTGCAATCCACCACACCCCGAGCCACAGAAGGACCAGCCTGTCGGCCCCCAGCGAGGCGTATGACTTTTTGAAAGATGCTTCCATACCGGGAAGCAAAGGTAGAAAAATTTATCCGTTCCGCCTAAAAAAGCCCCGCTTTGTCCCCGAAACCATCCGGCAGCCCCGCAGCGAGGGGGCGGACAGCGACGCAGGCCGGCCGCAAAATCACGCGCCGGGCAAATTTTTCAGGCCCGGAGACGGGCCGTTTGGAGGAAATGAACTATTTTTGCAGCCGTTATGAAAACCAGACAAGAACTGACCGAAATCCTCGATTTCATTGCGGACTACGCGACCTACCTGCTCGCATCCGGCGTCCACACCTCGCGTGTGATCCGCAATTCGCAGCGTATCGGACAGTCGCAGGGAGTCGACATTCAGCTGTCGAGTTTCCAGAAAAGCACGATCCTCACGGTCCGCGACGACGCGACGGGCGAAGCCGTCACCCGCGTGGTGAAGATTCCCGCCCTGCCGATCAGTTTCGAACGCAACTCCGACCTGAGCGCCCTGAGCTGGGATGCCCTCGACGACCGGCTCCCCCTGGACGAAATCCGCCGGCGCTACGGGGAGCTGATCGACAAACCGCGCATCGACCCGATCTTCGTGCTGGTGACCGTCGGACTGGCCAACGCCTCGTTCTGCCGTCTTTTCGGCGGCGACTGGACAGCCGCGGGCATCGTCTTCACCGCCACGCTCGTGGGGTTCGCCGCCCGGCAGCGGATGCAGGCGCACGGCGTCAACCACTTCCTGATCTTCATCATCTCGGCCTTCATGGCCTCGCTGTGCGCCTCAGCGGCCCTGCGCTTCGACTGCACGGCGGAGACGGCCCTCGCCACGAGCGTACTGTACCTCGTGCCGGGCGTGCCGCTGATCAACGGCGTGATCGACATCGTCGAAGGCCACATCCTGATCGGATTCAGCCGGCTGATCAACGCCCTGCTGCTGATCATCTGCATCGCCATCGGGCTTTCGGCGACTTTGCTAATGGTTAAAAACAGCCTGCTATGATCGCTGCGGACATTCTTCTCGACGGGTTTTTCGCGGCCGTGGCGGCCGTCGGCTTCGGCGCCGTCTCCGATCCCCCGATGCGCGCCTTCCCGCGCATCGCCCTGCTGGCCGCCGTGGGACACGCCCTGCGGTTCTGCCTGATGAACTGCGCCGGCATGGACATCGCCACGGCGTCGCTCTGCGCCGCAACGGCCATCGGCTTCGGAAGCCTCTGGCTGGGCAAGGCCATCCGCTGCCCGATGACGGCGCTTTACATCCCGGCGCTGCTGCCGATGGTTCCGGGCATCTACGCCTACAAGACGGTCTTCTCGCTCATCATGTTCCTCCAGTCGCTCAACGACCCGGGCCAAGGCATGCAGTACATGCAGCTGTTCTTCCTCAACGCCACCGTGTCGTTGAGCGTCATCGCCCTGCTGGCCGCCGGAGCCACGCTGCCGATCTTCGTCTTCAACCGCCGGGCGTTCTCGCTCACGCGGCGCAGAAAAAACGTGAAATAAACCTTCCGCATGGAGACTTTCTGGAATACCATCGCTTCCTACAACGCCGCGACATGGCCCGCACAGCTCGCGCTGACGCTGGCGGCCGTCGTCCTGACCCTGCTGCTCTACTTCCGCCCCTCGCCCGCCGTGCGGATCGCGATGAAGGTGTTCATGGCGCTCCTGAACTTCTGGATCGCCGGGGTCTATTACCTCGTCTGCTGCGAGCCGCGCGAACACCACGACCTGCTGGCGCTGTTCTGGGCCATCATGGGGTGCATCTGGGTCTACGACCTGGCGGTCGGGCACGCCTCGCTGCAACGCACGGGCAACCACAAGGCGTTCGCCGCGCTGCTGTTCGCCATGCCGCTCGTCTACCCGCTGTTCTCGCTCCTGCTGGGCCGCACCTTCCCGATGATCACCTCGCCGGTGATGCCCTGCTCGGTGGCGGTCTTCACGATCGGGCTGATGCTGGCCTTTTCGGAGAGAGTCAACATCGTGCTGGCGATGTTCCTCTGCCACTGGGCGCTGATCGGACTTTCGAAGGTCTACTTCTTCGGCATTCCGGAGGATTACCTGCTGGCATGCAGCATCGTCCCGGCGCTGTACCTCTTCTTCCGCGAATACATCCGCGACAACGCCGGGCGGCCCACGAAACCCTCGCCGCGGGTGCTCAACGCGCTGCTCGCGGTGATGTGCCTGATCATCGGGAGCTTCTTCGCCTTCACGCTGCTGCACCAGCTCAACCTCTTCACCGACTGCTGACACGCCGCACACACGCAAAAAAAGCGCCCGGCCAACCGGACGCTTCTTTTTTTTGCGGCAGACACCGCCTATTCGTTGCGGCGCAGGTCCCACTTGTTGTTGGCGCCGATGACGGCCTCCACCAGGTCGTCGCCGTAAACCGCCATGTTCGAATAGGTCTGGCCGTAGGTCATCGTGGCGTTCGAAGCCCCCGCGAAATCCATCAGCACGATGCCGGCGTTTCCGCGGAAATCGGGCCGGTTCAGCTTGTCCGCCGTATAGCGGTTGTAGCGGTTGGCGCAATAGTCATAGTCGCCCAAAGCCCCGAGGATGCCAAGCCCCGTCACGCTGCAATGGTCTCTGTCATAGCAGCTCACGTAGTTCATGCACCAGCGCGCGACGTCCGTCGCATTGTAGGTGTAGGCGATGCACTCGTCGATGGCCGCATACTTGCTCACGCCGTCCGAAGCCCCGTTCTTGATGTTGTAGAGGTCGTTGACCTTGATCGGAGCCGCCTCGCCGGTGTTGCCGTGGAGCGTGGTCTCGAAGACCACCTTATCGTTCGTCCAGTTCAGATAGGCCCCGAGATACTCCCCGCCATTGTCCGATTTATAATCCTCGCGGATGACGAACAGGATCTTGCCCCGGGCGTCGGCGAGCGTCATCCGCGGCGTGAAGTCGGCGATACGGCCGTTGCAACGGGACTTGATGTAGCTCACGACACTCTTGTTCCACCCTCTTTTATTGGCGTTGGTGGAGGTGTTCTCATATTTCATATGCACGAGCAGCGTCTCGCCCGGATGCTCCTCCAGGAAACGCACGAAGCGGTCGAGCACCTGCGAAAGCAGGAAGGGCGACAGCTCCTGCCGACCGGACGCGCCCGGCGTATAACCGCCGCGGGCCGGATCGCCCAGCACGGAGATGCCGTGATGAATCGGAAGGTCCTTTACGGAAGCCGAAGACGCGCAGGGACGCAGGTCGAACATGCGGACGCCCGCCGCCAGCTGCTCCTCGATGGAAAGTTCCTGCGCCTTGGTGACTTTCGTTGTGTTGGTGTTGCCTAACCAGGAAAGCAGCCATTTGAAATGGTATCTCTCTTGCGGCATACCGCTCTTATATTCGTAGTGCGAGCCGTAGATCGCGCAGGCGTCGTGCGATCCGGGAATGGAGATCTGCGAGAGGAAAGCGTTATCGGGCAGGTATTTCATCCAGTCGGACCGGTCCGAGGCAATGTGCTGGGCCTGGGCCGGCATGTCGCCGACTGAGAACGAATAGCGGTGTCCGGCCCGGAGCGTCGCCGGCGTGGTGTAGCTGTAAGTCCGCCCTTGGGTCGTAACGGCCGTCAGCGTCAGGCCGCGGATGTCCTGCGGCAGCATAAAGGCCGTCACCACGATTTTCGAGCCGGCATTGATCCGGATATAGGGCGCATCGCCCGTCGTCAGATGGAGCGCCAGCACGTTGGAACGCCTGTCGGGATCGACCGTGCTGACGTTGGCGGCGATGTCGTGGGTAAACTGTCCGGCCACGGCGTCGTTCGCGCTCGAAAGGACGAGTTTCTGCACCTCGACCGTCTCGGAAAATCCCACGGACACGGCTACCGTGGTCATCAGCGGACGGAATGCAAACGAAACCACCTCGCCTTGGGCCACATCCTCGGCGCAGGCCGACATGCAGGCATACTGCATGTTGCACTCCCCGTTGTTGCAGGTCTGGACGGCAGGGACCGCCGCCACGACGATCGAACCGGCATTGGCCCGGATCGCCCCGGAGGGATAGAAGGCGTAAAAGTCGTGCAGCCCTTCGCCCCAGACCATCCCGGTATCGCTCAAATCGGCCTCGCTTTCGGTCGCCCCGGAGACGCGAACCTCGACCGTCGCCCGCTGCGGAGCCGTCTGCGGAGAGATGACCTCCACCCGATCGCCGCTGCGCCAGTAGATCGGCCAGGAGCCGTTCGTCAGCGGGCCGTATGCCGTACGGGTTTCAGCCTCCGGCGACTCGTCGCCGTCGTCGATCGAAAGGCGGCAAACGACGGGGTTCCCCGCCGCTGCCGGTTCTTCGGGGCGGGTCCATGCCGTCGTTCCGGCATCGTCCTTCCCGCATCCCGCCAGCAGAAGCGCCAGCAGCGACAAGCGGAAAACAGAACTGTATTTCATATTTTTTGATTTTCAATAAGTTAAATCCCCGTTATCCGAATAGTCCTCCGAAGTCGGACCCAACTCACCCCCGTCGGGCTGCGAGATTGCAAACCCGGCTTCCACCGCAACTGCGAAGACCTCCAGTTCCGGTTTTGTATAAACTGCTTTCATACTTGGATATGGTTATATATAAATCGGGACGGCTGTTGCATCCGTCCCGATCGTATGTATTTTGCCGTGCCGAGATCTATTCGACCGTATAGGTAAAGTCGGCGAGTTCCAAATGACAAGGGGTACCGCCGCCGCTGGAGTAAACCTTCATCATAATCCGCTGACCGTTGGTGACCGTAAAGGTATGGGTCCGGGATACGGAACCGCTGTGTTTCCACGGGCACTCTCCCTCCAGGCTCGACTGAATATTGTCAAAACTCCGGAGGAAGTTCTCCGAAATATCAGCGCCATTGTTTGTCACGCCGATTCGGTATTGAACCGAGCCAACAGTTAACTTATTGGTGGCCGCCGTAAAAGACACCGTCACGGTCTTGGTTCCGTCGCACTGAATCGGAGGCGTTACAAACGCACCGTTCTGCGCCCTGTTGGTGCCGAGGCTGACAGCCTGCAACTGGATACGATTTCTGTTCTTGAGTACGTCACCGTCGGCAGCGTCCTTGTCGCTCTTGATCTCGGAGCGGAGGAAATGCCAGCCATCAAAAATACTTTCCGGATCATACTGCGGTTCTACCTGGAAGAATCCGTTATCCCCATAGGTGCCCGTACCGTATTTCGAGTTTACGCCATCGGGAACCGTAAGCATAAAGCGTTTCGTACGGCAGGGAACATTCATCGTATAGTGGGTATTGCGCTTCAGACCGGCCAGCTGGAACGATTTGTCCGAATAGGTCATGCCGTCGGTGGTCGTAACATGTACGCTCATTTTCGAAGCGACGCCGACGGGCAGCAGGCCCACGGTGAACTCCTTCCGGTCGGTCTCCACGGTGAGCGAGTTGGTCAGGGCCGAAGCGGAGAAAGTTCCGTCGGCATTGACCGTACCGGCCGTCGGCAGCACGTTGTCGTCGGTGGTGAAGGTGACGTATTTCGGGGTCTCGTTGGCGCCCAGAGCGAGCTTCATCCCGATACGGGCCATCAGCGGTCTGAAAGTCAGCGCAATGGGCAGGACAGTCGTTGTCTCGTCGACCACGAACGGGGTCTCGTACACGGTCGAGAACATAAAGTCGTAGGCGGCCAGATCCGTCGAGCAGTAAGCATCGCCCCACGTATGCGTGAAGGTCTTGTTTACAGCGTCGAACGTGGCGGCGCAGAAGGGATAGTGGGCTGCGGCGCACGTGTAGCTGCCGACGGGCACGCTGCCCGAGAAGGTCGTGGTCGCGCCCGTCCTGTCGACCGTGAATTCGCAGACCTCCGTCGTGGAACCGTTGTAGAGAGATACGGCGACCTTGTAGCCTGCGACCCAGGAGGTCGTCGTGCCGTCAACCGATGTGCGGGTTTCGCCGGAAGCCACGTTCTCGGGGATGGTCACCTGAACATATTTCCGCAAGTCCTCCGGAGCGGAAACGCCGTCATCCTTGCTGCATGCACCCATGCCGACTGCGGCAAGAGTCGCTATAATCAATAATTTTTTCATCGTGCATTCTCTGTTTTGAATGTTGGTTTTCGGGTATCCGATCTCATCAGTAGGTTTCGTCGTATCCCAGCTCACCGCCGCCTTCTCCCGGCTCGATGTCGCTGCTTACAGCAAACCCCTTTTCGACGCGGACGGAGATCAGAAACAGCTCCGGTGCCTCATAAGGCATTAACAATTTATTCATGGCTTCTTTTTCGTTGAATGTGACGTTTGTATATGATTCGGCTGAATTATTCCACAATGACAGCGCGATTCAGTTCCGGCTCGGAGAACCGGTTGTTCGTATCGCCCTCGGCCTTCCTGACCAGACGCTCCGGAGCGACGCCGTACTTGTTTTTCAACAGGTCGTAGACATACTCCATCCGCTGCTCGCTCAGACGCTGGTTCAGCTCCCGGTTGCCGGTATCCTTGTCGGCCGAGCCGATCAGCGTGAAGGTCTTGTCGCTGTCGAGCTTCATGGCATTCCTGACATAGAATTCGAGGTTCGTCAGCTCCTTGCTGTCGAGCGTGGCCTTGCCGATCCTGAAGAAGAGCACCACGGGCGATGCGGAGACCTTCTGTTCGACGACGACCTTGGCGGGCGCGTTGCGCAGTTTCTCGTTCTCGTCGTTCAGGACGGAATTTTTCGAGGCAAGGTCGGTGTTGTTCTCCTCAAGATTCCGAATCCGGTCGAGATAGGGCGTAACGTCCACCGGCTGCACGTTCGAGGCGCGCACGAAGCCGCGGCGGTTGAACTTGTAAGCCAGGCCGGCCGTCACCGAAAGCATTCCCTCGCCGGTGCGGCCGCCGGTCACACCGTCGAAACGCTGGTTGACGAGCAGGCAGCGGGCTTCGAGCGTCAGGTCGAGCGAGCTGCACAGGCGCACCACGTTCAGCAGGCCGGCATCGAAGCCGATCTCGTTGTCATGGGCGTCGTTGCCGTAGGAGCGCGCCCAGCCGACACCGACAAAAGGCACGAAATTCCACGTACGGCTCTCCTTGTAGCCGCTCACGGCGTTCGAGAAGTTCCACATGGCGTCGGCGTGCAGGTACATCACGCCGAATTTTTCCCGGAACAGGCCGCCGTCTGCGCTCTTGGCGTAGAGCGTTCCGGCAGAGGTCCAGCCTTTGGCCTGCAAGCCCGCGTAGCCGACGCGCGCACCGATCGAAGGCGTGAACCATTTGCCGACATGGATGTCCATCGCCGGAGCCAGGCGCTTCCCGAATTTTCCTTCGGAGTCGTTCTCACCGAAATAAAGGTTCACACCTCCGGCCACTCCGACGAAAACATTATCGAAAAAGCGATTGGTTTCATAAGGCCCCCGTACGATGCGGTTCTGCGCATCCCGGTTCCCGTTTTCCTGGGCAGAAGCAAATCCGCCCGCGAAAACGAACAATGCAATAATGTAGAGACGTTTCATTTTTCGGGTTATTAATTAAGTGTGTTGTTCCGCATGTTCTGTCGTTTGTAAATTCATATGGGGCAATTTGGCCCTGCTCCGTTCGGACAGCGCCGGGGAGTCGAGTTCGTCGACGTAGATGCTCGAGAGATATTCGCGCGTCAGCGCGTCGTACCGTTTGTTCACCTTGTGCAAAGGCTGCATCGTGTAGGTGTTCTCGTACGACCAGAAAGCATTCGATGTCTCGTGGATGCCGCCCTCCAGCCGGATGACCAGATCGTACAGGCTCGGGCGGACATCGGGATTCCACTCGTAGGTGGTCCGGCTCGACTGGATGTCGCAGGTCACAAAGTCGGTCTTGGCAACCAACTCCCGCAGGGCGCGGCGATACATATAGGTATCCGCATGCGGAGCCACGCAAGCCGCCAGCAATTCGGAGCTTTTCATGGGAGGAACCCCGGCTTCCGCCGCCTTGCGCAATGTGAGCAGAATCTTCACCGCCCACAAAATCTTAAGAGAGAGTGTCAACTTGTAATCTGTTTTAATACAACCGGTACACCATTCTCCCGAGTCCCATTACTGTAAATAATGGGTCTTGTTTACATAAAGCAATGACAGTCAGCTAAAAAAGACATATTTGGACACGATGCAGAGCCAAAAAACGGATTTTATGTCCGCAACCCGGTCCGAAAAATGAGATGGATATGCAAAACACGAATAATCAGATTATTATCGGATTATTTGCATTTTTTTAATGTAAAATATTTGGTTATAATCAGAAATAACCTTACCTTCGCAGACGATGGGAATTGTTTAAATAGCAATCATTTATGTCCCGAAGACACATTATTTACAGTAATGGGCCTTGTTTCCGTCATCCGCACCGTTTTTTCCTTGTATCCATTTGATCCGAATATCGCCTGAATCGGTCCGATCTTCACAGATTGATGATTTTCCGATTGGCTTTGTCGATGACGCTGCGGTCGAGCTGCGCAAGATAGACGCGCGTCGTCCGCTCGGAGGTATGCCCCATGCCGGCGCTGATCACCGTCAGCGGCGTGCCGCAGTCGCGGGCCAGCGTCGCCCACGAGTGCCGGGCCACGTAAAAGGTCAGCGGCTCGGAGATTCCCAGCAGCTCGCCGATTTTACGGATGAATTTGTTCAGCTCGCGCTGCTGCTGACGATAGGCGCGGTAGCTGTCGTCGGCGGTCAGGACGGGCAGCACGTAGGGAGAATCGCTGTCGTAGCGGTCGATGATTTTTTGCAGGGGCGCTTCGACGCGCAGGGAAAGCGTCTGGCCTGTTTTTTTGCGCCGGTAGGTCAGCACTCCGTCACGGACATCGCTTTTGCGCAGGTAGATCATGTCGACGAACGACATGCCCCGGGTGTAGAAACTGAACATGAAAAGATCGCGCGCCAGCGCATATTTGGGATGCAAGGCCGAAAGGTCGGCACCGCCGATCCGCCGGAGCGTCTCGCGCGGCAGGGCGCGCTTGCGGGTCGCCACCTGTTTGATGAGCCTGCGGCGAAAAGGATTGCTGCCCGCAGCGGGGAAAAGCCCCTGTTCGACGGCCCGGTTGTAAACGGCCCGCAGGGAGCGCATGTGGAATACGACGGAATTGGTCCCGAGACCCCGCGCCAGAAGCCACCGCTCGTAATGTTCGAGCCATTCGGCGGTGAACTGTTCCGGAGGCAGCTTGCCTCCGCCCACATACCGGACGAGCATACGGTAGGCCATCCGGTAGTTTGCAGTCGAACCGTTCCGCCCCGTCCGTTCGCACTCCCCGACGTGGCGTGCGAAACAGGAGATAAAATCAGGGAGGGTTTTGTTGCGGGTCGCGCCCGCAAATACGGCCTGCCCCATGTAAGCAAGGCAGGACATGCCGGTTAAATCTGGTAAGTGCATCATAGAATAAAATTTAGTGAAACTGCGTTGCAAGATAGGAAGCCGCAAATCAAAGACCGCCTGAAGTCACCTAAAGATTCGCAGAAACGGCGGAAGGCCCGACCACCGGGCACAGTTTCGAGAGCCGAAAGGAGCATAGGAGGGTCCGGCCATGCGCTTGCAGAGGAAGCATGACGCACAAAACAGAGGAAAACGGGAACAGCGCACGACGCGGAACAAGAATACGGTTATTCACGGAGTCGGGATCGCCGCCATCCGGAACCGAAGGACGACATGGCGGGGCACATGCCGCTCACCAACGGCGCAACAGCCGCAAAGGAAACCGGATACCGTGTCGGGAAGAGCAAGAAAAACCCGGAAATGGCGATGGATGCAGCCGACACGTCTGCCGGGCGATCGCCGAAGCGGCGGGCGGCGAAGTCGGATTCCCGTCCGAACCGGATGCGGCCGGCAGGAAAACGAAAGTCCCCATCCGCAATGCCATCCGGCATTTTTCGGCGTATAGGTCATTTCGGGTGCTAAAATCGTTGTAATACTGGTGTCTGTCAGTATGATATGACCATTCAAAACTTTTGAACACATATTTGATGCGAGCGCTTTCGCTCTATAGGTCAAAACGGGTGCTGAAAATGGCACCCGTTTTTGGTGGATTCATCTGTATTTTGTTATTTTGCATTGCGGCTTAAAGCGTAACGGAGCTCTGCTGGGGAGCACCTCCGCCAGGAATAAAGCCGTCCAATATGCATAATGCGATTCAGGAGATGGCCTTAGCGGTTGTCTCCTTTTTCATTATGCAATTTGGCATATGCCAAGAAAAACCCGTTCATCATCCGCTTGCGGTTTTCCTCAATCATTCCCGGATGATTCCGCAAGGCTTTCTTCATGTCGGTGAATGTGCCTTCGATCATATTGTTTGTGTTGGGCATACCTCTGACTTTCTCGTATGTAAACAAAAAGGAAGGTAGGTCGATATGCTGACCATGGCAGATCTGAGCCGTTGATGGGTATATATCGTGCGTCCGGTAATCTCGTTGACCGTCTTTTCTTTCAGGAAGTCATGCCATTTCCTCTTCCATTTCTCAAATGCACTGACGAATGCACTTTCATTCATGTCTTTTAGACGGTATGCAAGATCCAATAACTCCTTTCCTGCCTCAAGTTGCGGATTCTTGGTCAGTTTTCTTCTTATTATCGCCACCATGTGGAACTGGCACATCTGTATTCTGTATTCCGAAAGGACGGTAAACAGCTTTTGAAAACCATCAATGACAATCCCCTGAATGGCATACCCGCATCCTACTATATGTTTCACAGCGTCCTCGTAATCACTGATGTGCTCGTGGGCGATATGCTTCATGTAAAGAAGTCTGCCGCTTCCGCTTTCCAGAGCCAGCAGCACTCCTGTATTGCGCCCAAAATACGTGGCGTCGAGATGTATCACACCGCTTCCTTTGATCCAGGCTGTTCCCAGCTGAACGAAATGGAGGCAAGCCGACGTGTCACGGTCGAAGCACTGAGACCTGTAGTTTCACTGATCTGGGCTATTGTCTGCTTGCCGTGCAGGTACATCTCCCAGATGTCTTCTTTTGTAAAATCACGCCCGCCGCTGAAGCGGCGTCCACAAACCATGCACTTGTATCGTTGGACGCTTTTGCGTTTTCCGTCCTTCTTTACAATGGGGGAATTGCATGTCGGGCATTTTTTTGTTCATAATGCAATTTCTATATTTTCAAATGCCAAAATATACTGAAAATCAAATAGAATGCCACGCTATCGGCACCCGTTTTGACCTATAGCGTGGCGTTTTCCTGTTTTTGAGGCGTTTCAGCACCCGTTTTGACTAATAAGTCCATTTTTCACGCCTCATGCACACCCCGGCAAAAGCAAAACGTCGCCTGATCAATTGACCAAGCGACGTTTTCAGTACCCGGAGCCGCATTTGAATATATTAAATTCTATTAAACTTAAATAGAGGCAAGAATGAATAAATTTATATTTATTTTATTTATTATCAATAATATATAAATATTCAATCATTTTACCAGATAAATTCAGATTAAACATATTTTAGCAGATGTGGGGAAAATGTGGGGAATTTTTCGTATTTTTGCTCTGTCAATCCGGAATCTGGGTACTATGAAAATAACTCTCATCATCAAAAAGAGCGTAAAACGCTATGATACAGAATCGAAGGCGACCATTTACGCACGTCTGCGGGATGGCAGACAGGTAGATATGGTCGCACCGACCCGGCTCACCATCAATCCCAATCTTTGGGATGACAAGGCCGAACAGGTCAAAAGCAAAATCGTTTGCGACGACGAAATGCGTTCCTATTACAACGATGAAGCCCGCAAACTCAAGTCCTACCTCGAAAAAGCCTATCAGTCCCGACAGACGGCAGAACCGCAGAAAGAGTGGCTGAAAGAGACTTTGGAACAATATTACAATCCGCAAAAGTACAATGTCGAAACGGCCACGGAAGAAACGGCCAAACCGACATTGATCGCATTGTTCGACGAATTTCTCGAAAAGCACCGTCTTTCCGATGTCCGCAAAAAGAATTACCGGGTCATCAAACGAGGATTACAGCGGTATGAACTTTATATCCGGACAACCAAGAGGGGGCAAAAAGCATTCGTATTGGACATCGATCAAGTAACGGCCGACACCTTGCGGAATATTTGGGATTTTTTGGAAAATGAATACCGCTACTGCGCTCTTTACCCGGAAATCTACGAAGCTATCCCCGAAGCACGCACACCGCAACCCAGAGGAAAGAATACGTTATTGGATTGTTTCTCGCGCATCCGAACTTTCTTCTACTGGTGCAACAGCAACAAAAAGACCCGTAACCGACCGTTCGACGATTTCCCGTTGGAGGAATGCACATACGGAACGCCTTATTATATCACGGTCGAGGAGTTGCACAAGATTTACGGCACGAATCTGATGCGGCATCCGCAACTGGCCGTTCAGCGCGACATCTTCGTTTTTCAATGTCTGATCGGCTGCCGGGTGGGTGATCTGCTGAAAATGACGAAATCGAATCTGATCGACGGAGCCATCGAGTACATACCACGCAAGACCAAAGAAGGGCGGCCGCTGACCGTGCGGGTTCCGCTGAATCAGACAGCCAAAGAGATCGTATCCCGTTATAAAAGTCTGGACGGCGACAAACTGCTACCGTTCATCTCCGAGCAGAAATACAATCTGGCGATCAAGCGGATTTTCAAAGCTGCCGGATTGAAACGGTTGGTTACGGTCATAAACCCCACTACTCGCGAAGAAGAAAAGAGGGTGCTTTACGAGATCGCCTCGTCGCATCTGGCCCGCCGAACATTCGTCGGAAACCTGTACAAGCAAGTCAAAGATCCCAATCTGGTCGGAGCTTTAAGCGGACATAAGGAAGGCAGCAAGGCTTTCGCACGTTATCGCACCATCGACGATGAAATGAAAAAAGAATTAGTAAATTTGTTATCGTAAAGGAGATGATTGCGTCCGCAGCGCGGTCGGAATGCAACGAACATTAGCCCGCAATCATAAATCACATTAAACAGTGATTTTATTTGACTTATTCATAAATTGCGCTATATTTGCATTAAAATCACATCAAATTGGGATTTATGGACAAAGTCGGTAATGCAATAAAAGAGCGCCGCAAGATATTGAAAATAACGCAACGGACACTTGCGGAATTGGCCGGTGTGGGTATCAATACGCTCACAAAAATTGAGCGCGGAGAAGGGAATCCCACGATCGAAGTTCTTGAAAAAATACTCGATACACTGGGGCTGGAACTACAAATCGGAATCAAACAGCGGAATGAATCATGAGACAAGGGGCAGTATACATGAATGGCAAGTTAGCCGGCATATTGACAGAAATATCGCCGACTGAATATGTTTTCAAATACGATGATACATACTATGCT
Source organism: Alistipes shahii WAL 8301 (assembly GCF_025145845.1). Lineage (NCBI taxonomy): Bacteria > Pseudomonadati > Bacteroidota > Bacteroidia > Bacteroidales > Rikenellaceae > Alistipes > Alistipes shahii. The sequence continues at coordinate 952,252 of NZ_CP102253.1, forward strand.
GATGATATGCAGCCAGCCGTCAGTCTGACATTACCCAAAACACAACAGGAGTATAGATCAGCCTATCTGTTCCCCTTTTTCAGCAACATGCTTTCCGAGGGCCGCAACCGCATCGTTCAATCCCGCATGCTGCATATCGATGAAAACGACCATTTCGGCATTCTGCTGGCAACAGCGCAAACGGATGTTGCCGGAGCAGTAACCGTAAAACCCCTATAACAATGAACCCGATTACGATTTGCCCGTCCACATTGGCCGAAGGATATGACAGCTACTCTCCGATTGCGATAAAACATCTGTTCGACGGCCGGCAAGTGTCTCCATTTTTGGATTATACACCCATTGATGACGACAACAATTCCGCAGCCCAAGAAGAGTTTCTGCACAATCAGGAGCGAATCTCGCTGTCGGGAGTACAACCCAAATATTCGATGATCGTTCGCAACGGTAAACTGGCTTTAACTCAAAAAGGCGAACAAGGCCACTATATCCTCAAACCGAAGTTAAGCGATTTCCGCAACCGGATATATAGTTCCGCGAATGAGAATCTGACCATGCAAATCGCGTCACAGGTATTCGGAATCGAAACCGCCGCAAACGGACTTTGCTTTTTCAAAGGAGGAGAACCGGCTTATATCACCAAACGGTTCGATGTCAAACCCGACGGCACAAAGCGCAGAAAAGAAGATTTCGCATCGCTCGCCGGACTGACTACGCAAAACGGCGGTAAGAATTACAAATATGAGTACTTGACATACGAAGAATGCGGAGAGTTAATTCGACGATACCTGCCTGCATGGAAAGTAGAGACCCTGAAATTTTTCGATCTCATCATATTCAATTTTCTGATTTGCAACGGCGACGCCCATCTGAAAAATTTTTCGGTACTCGAAACCGAATCAGGCGATTTCCGTCTGTCCCCGGCATACGACCTGATAAATACCAAACTGCATGTAGACGACCGGATATTCGCTCTCGACAAAGGGTTGCTGAAAGACAATGCCGCCGAATCTATGCCTTATGGAATGACCAACAGCACAACTTTCCGGGAATTCGGCAAAAGATTAGGGCTCCCCGACAAAACTATCCGACGGGAACTCGACAAATTCTGCACCTCTTATCCGCTTTTAGATACGCTGATCGCCAACTCCTATTTATCCGATGAATTGAAAGAGAATTACCGGAATATGTATCTCGGACGGCGGGATTCTTACCTAAAAATCGGGTTATAACATTACGACTTATGGGTCAGCAGGAATACGAGGCTTTCAAAGCAAAGTTACGGGAATGGATGGACACCCACCTCGAAGAATACGCCGCATTCGAAGAGGCGATGAACGCCCGTGACTATGCAGGGTGCCAGTCGGTCATATTCCAAGCCATGTCCCTTATCCCCCGGTACCGGCGCCTCATGTCCGACAAAGCCAATGAAGGACTGTTCGAGCATGTCGATGAAATCGAGCAGGCAGCCCAACAACACGACCTTGCCGGCAAGATCATCCGGGAGTGCGAACAGCCCGGCAAGGATTCCACACTCCCGGCAATGCTTTGCTGGCTCTACTTCGGCAAGAGTTTCGAACGGATGGTGGAGCGTTGCGAAGAGCTGCGGCGCTCGCCCGATCTGGGATTCTTGCAGAAAATGACCATGAGTGCCACGATCAAACTGCTAATCTCCCGCTCCATCAAATTAGAACTGCGCACCAAGCAGGATTGGGATGCCCACCGCGAAGCGATACGGCTGGCCGAAAGCGACCGAGTGCTGGAATGGGCAACGGGCACTCTTCTTGTCGAAGATGCAGGTGAAAAGAGGAAGCCCGGCAGGCCGAGCGCAGCCAGATCATTGGTGGAAATGTTTTCGCCAATTGTCACACATCCCGCTGAGTTGCGAAGAAAGATCGGCGAATACCTCACGAGGAAACACACCCAGACCGACATCGCACGTCTGAAGATCGCTCTCGATGAATTACGCTATCTGGTGGTTCCAATCAATATCAAGCCATTCCGCGATGCCCTGCAAGCAGAATACGGCTCTGACATCCGCATCGTCCACGAGCGGGGCATACAGGAAGCATACAGCCGTCTGACGGAACCGCTGCTTATCGGATCGGCCGTCAGCAGTCGGGGCGGCGAGGCCCTTATCATCCGGGAAATAAAAGATTTTCTATCGCAATAAGGCTCGTTAAATTCGTCTTAACACACCGCGAATTAAACGCTTAAACATCGTTCAATCATAACATTATATTTGCGCCGTCGCTCGGATTTCCGGGCGGCGGCGCTGCTTTCCCGTCCGCCGGAAGGCTGCGCCTCACAACGGGCGGAAAGCAATGTATGAAAGATTTATTATCCATCCTCCGGGATGCTCCGGGCAGCATCCGGCTGGAGGTAAGCGGCGAGGATCTGTTGGCTTTCTCCAAAAGCCTTATCGACCGCGCCAAAGAAGAGCTGGCTGCACAAGTCGCCGAAGCCCGCAAGGAACGTTACCTGACCAAAGAACAGGTCAAAGAGCTATGCGATGTTTGCGATGCGACGCTCTGGCATTGGAACCGCAAAGGATATCTGAAAGCCGTTAAGGTCGGGAACAAGGTTCGCTACCGCACCTCGGACATTCAACGGATTCTCGGCGAACAAGATGGCAAATAAGGTGTCAGACAGCGTTGCAGCCCCCGGCAAGCAGTCCCGGAACGAGCGTATCGAGGAGTTCCTGCGGGAGCATTACGCCTTCCGCTACAACACAGTCAAAAGCCGTGCGGAGTTCCGCAGCAGCGACGGCGAGTTCCTCCCCGTGACCAAATACCGGCTTAACTCCTTCCGGCGGGAGCTCGACCGCACCATCGGCATCTCCACCTCGGCGGAGAACCTGCGCAGCATGCTCGAAAGCGACTTTTCCGAGCGTGTGAATCCCGTGCAGGCGTATTTTCATAAACTGCCGCCGGCAACGGGAACGCAGGCCATCGACGAACTGACCGCGACCGTCACTGTGCGCAACGCCCGGCATTGGTCGGAGGACCTGACCAAATGGCTCGTCGGTGTGGTCGCCAATGCGATGAACGACGTTGGGTGTCAGAACCATGTCTGTCTGGTATTGACCGGTGAGCAAGGAAAGTTCAAGACCACATGGCTCGACAACCTCTGTCCCCGCTCACTCGCCAGTTATCTTTTCACGGGAAAGATCGACCCGCAGAACAAGGACATGCTGACGCTGGTCGCCGAATACCTCTTCATCAACATCGACGACCAGCTGAAGGCGCTCAACAAACGGGATGAAAACGAGCTTAAGAACCTCATCACGGCTCCTTCGGTCAAATACCGGCGGCCCTACGACGTTTACATCGAAGAGTATCCCCACTTGGCGAGCTTCATGGCCTCGGTGAACGGGAACGACTTTCTGACCGACCCGACCGGCTCGCGGCGCTTCCTGCCCTTCGAGGTGTTATCCATCGACATCGACCGGGCGATATGGGTCAATATGGATCGGGTATATGCCGAAGCCCGAACACTCCTGAGCAACGGATTCCGCTATTGGTTCGACGAAGCCGAAATCGAAGAACTGCACCGGGGAAACGCCGCATTCCATGTCCAGACCATCGAATACGAAATGCTGCTGAAAGGGTTCGAGAAGCCTCCGGAACATGCCGTCACGGATTGCTTTATGACCACCGTGGAGATTCTGAACTACCTGCGCAGCTATTCGTCGCTGAACCTCTCCGAAAAACGCATGGGCGAAGCCTTGCGCAAGGCCGGGTTCGAATGACGCTCGAAGCGTATCAACGGAAATCCCGTCTACGGCTGGGTCATTGAAAAAATCTCACCCAACCCTTTCGTCTCTTACGGATTGTAGTTACTACGCTACTACACACTGCGATAAAACATTGAAAAAGAATAGGCTGCCATGTAGCAGAATACAAAATACACACCTTACGACATCTTACTACGCCACTACGTCAATTACTACGGTAGTAAGGTGACATAAACTTGGTTACTACACATAGCGAATTATTTATCAAACGATTACGCAAATGTAGTAAGTAGTAAGGCAATATCGGCAAACTTCAAAAAACAAAAATTATGAATGATCTGAAAAATATCAGCATCAGGCAATTCCTCGCCCGGCGGGGCATTCTGCCCAAATACGAACGAAACGGTTACGGCATGTATCTTTCACCCTTGCGGGAAGAACGCACGCCGAGTTTCAAAGTGGACTACGTGCGAAATCTTTGGTACGACTTCGGACTGGGCGAAGGCGGCACATTGCTCACCCTCGTGATGCGGTTGGAGCGGTGCGACAGCCGTGAAGCTGTCCGACGGCTGCAAAACGGTGAAAAAAGGGACGCCGGTTCCGCTTCTCTTTCACCGAGTGTTGGCGAGCGTCCAGCTGTCGGAGGGCCCTCGCCGGTCGTGCGTCTAGCCGCCGTCCCCGCACTCCGCATCCTTTCCGATGACCCGCTCCGTCATCCGGCATTGGTCGGTTATCTCGCCTCGCGCGGCATCGTCCCGTCTGTCGCCGCGGCATTCTGCCGCGAAGTCCGCTACGAGGTAAACGGCCGCGCCTTTTTCGCCGTCGGGTTCCGCAACGATGCCGGAGGGTGGGAGCTCCGCTCCGAGCGGTTCAAAGGCGGCTCCTCGCCCAAACATATCACCACCCTCGACAACCGTTCCGACACGGTGATCGCTTTCGAGGGATTTATGGATTTTCTCGCTTATCTTTCGCTGAAACATCCCGAACGACTGCGCATCGACGCCGCGGTTCTGAACTCGGTCGTCAACCTGCCCAAAGCCGTTCCGTTTATCTCCCGGCATCCGGTGATTCACGCCTTTTTCGACAACGACGAGGCAGGACGCAAGGCAACAGCCGATCTGATCCGTCTTTGTCCCCGCAGCGAGGTAATCGACCAAAGCAGTTTTTACAGCGGGCACAAGGACGTAAATGACTATCTAACCGCCCGCATAAAAGACCGAACACAAAAGCCTTCGACACAGAGGAACGCCCCCGAAACAAAGGCTGTTCAGGCTCTTCGGAATAATCTGCAAGCCCTGAAAGCGGAAACGGCGGAAATTGAACCACCGCGTCGGAAAGGGGTAAAGATTTAAGGAAGGCAAGGTTGTGTTTTCGTAGACGAAAACTCCGCCTTACCCGGTGGCCGGCGTAAAATCCCGCTGGTCTGAACAAAAAAATGCTTACAACCCACTTATCATGGAAACACCGAAAAAAACATACAGCAAACAGGGCGGACGCCCGAAAGTCGGCATCGGCCGCATCCACAAATACGTCGTCAGCACGCGGCTCAGCCCCGAACGGAAACTCCGCTTTTCGGCCCTCTGCCGCGAGGCAGGGCAACCGCCTGCCGAAGTCCTGCGCCAGCTGATCGACCGAGGAACGGTAAGGGCGCGAATCACACGCGAACAGCTGGATTTCATGGCCCAGCTCAAAGGCGTCGCCCGGAATCTGAACCAGCTGACCCGGCTGGCCAATGCCAAAGGTCTGGCGGCTGTCAGGGTACGGCATGCGGCGATCATCACGGCCATCGAAAAACTCCTGAAACAGATATGCGATGGTCGGTAAGGTAATATCGGGATCGTCTTTTTCGGGGACGGTAGGCTACGTGATGAAAGAAGAATCCCGGATATTGGAAGCCGAAGGAATCATGCCCCCGGAAGTGAAGGATATGGTGCAGGACTTCAAAGACCAGACCTTATTGAATCCGCGGCTGAAAAACACCGTCGGGCATATCTCGCTGTCTTTCTCACCCAAGGACGCTCCGCGGATGACCGACGCCCTGATGACGCAGATCGCAAAGGAGTATATGCAGAAGATGGGCATCACCGATACGCAGTATCTCTTGGTTCGCCATCTCGACCAGCCCCATCCGCACTGCCATCTGGTCTACAACCGGGTCGGGAACAACGGGCAGACCATTTCGGACAAGAACATCAAGATTCGAAACGCCAAGGTCTGCCGGGAGCTGACCGAGAAGTACGGATTGTATCTCGCACCGGGAAAGGACAACGTACGGCGGGAGCAATTGCGCGAACCCGACAAGACCAGATACGAAATCTACGATGCGATCAAAGGCTGTCTGCCCAAGTGCAAGAACTGGAACGAATTGGAAGGCAAATTAAAGGAACAGGGCATCGGCGTCCGCTACAAGTATTGCGGAAATACCGACCGCAAACAAGGGGTTTTGTTCTCGAAAAACGGCTTCGAGTTCTCCGGCTCGAAGATCGACAGGACTTTCAGCTTTACGAAACTCGACAACCGGTTCAACAATATTCAACAACAAACCCAGCACCGGGCCACGCTCTTCGGGAACCTCTCGGCGGCGGCAGGCAATTACCGTTCGGCATTTGCCGGGTTGTTCGGCGGTATGGGTAGCGGCGGCACGCGCGAAAAACCGCCGTCGGTAAACCTCGGAAAGGCAGGCGGGATTCCGCTGCCGCCGGCCGATTCGCCCGTCGGAGTGTCCGCCGAGCAGTTGCAGCGCAAGCCGGGAGAAAGCCCCGAAGAGCATATCGCACGAATTACAGCGCTGCTCGATGCAGCGGCCGAAGCGATGGCCATAGCCGCGATGGAACGCCGCCGCAAGCTCGAAGAACAGAAAAGAAGAGCCAAAATGAAAATATAACCTTAAAACCGGAAAACCATGAACAACGAAAATAAGATCGACCTCTCGATCGAGATGTATGAAGACTTCAAGGAAACGCTTGTCAAAACCATCAAAAACGCCAAGGCAGGCAGCGCAGGAAACGCAGGTTTGGAGAATGTCCAGCTTGGACGGATCGAGCGACTGATAGAGGCCGTGGAACGCTCGCAGGGGCAGGTCGCACAGCTGCTCGAACATCTGCAACGGCATACGGCCTTGCCCGGAGTAAAAACCGAGCAGGAGCGGGAATTTGCCGACAGATATAACACGCTGCTGGCGCAATTAGCTGGTAAACTGGGAACAATCAATCAAGATAACCAGCATACGCATACATTGATCGAGCAGGTCGGGCAAGCCGTCGAAGCATTGACAAGGCCCGACGCCCTGCCCGCACAGGAACACCGCCATACCTATACGCTCGACATCAGTTCTTCGAAAACATTTCTGATGATGTTCGCCATGCTGGGATGTATTTTCCTGCAAGGCGCATTCATTTACCGAATCTCAGAGAATAATCGGCTGTTAGCTGCGAACGACCTGAAATACCGCTACGTGAAAATGCGGGGTGAGATCAAGGAAAAGGAGCTAATGGAGTTGGAAACGATATTCAGGGATAAGCAGCACACGGCCATGCGCGATACCGTCCGAAACCAAGTCGAGTGGTACGAAGAAGCCGTAAGGCGTCAGGCTGAACGGTTGGAGCAGGCGACTGTTAAGGAGCGGAAAGCGAAAAAACTACTCGACGATGCTGAGATATTGCGACAACAAAATTAAAATAATTCCAGATTCAATAATCTCGATTTCAACAGTAGGTGGGGCGTAAATCAAACTGTGTTAAAGTTTGTATTCGGATCGATTTTGGGTGGCAGGAAAAATATTTTTCCATTCTATTGTATTTTTCATTTTATTTTCATACATTTAGAATGTTATTAAAATTAACGCTTTATGAAAAAAATTATTTCTTTTATTATGGTAATCTCTATTTTTTTCCTCTTGTAAAATAGAGAAAAATGCCGACTCTCAATTAACGACTACAGAGTCCAACATTGAGCATGTATGTATTCCGTTAACCGACGCACAAATTATTGGGTTGTATAACACATTAACTACTGTACAGACTCGTGCGGTTGTTTTAGTAAGCAGTTTAGAAGAATTTAAGAGCTATTTGAATACTTCTCTGGTTGCTGTCTGTTTTACAGCGACATGGAGTGGACCATGTAAAATGTATAAGCCCATTTATCATAAAGTATCAGAAAAATACACTGCCAGTGTATGTCGTTTCTTGGAAGTTGATGTGGATGAATCTCCAGAACTGGCAGAACTATTCAATATTGTTAAAGTTCCTACAACTATTATAATTAAAAACGGAGAAGTCGTAGCTCAAGCGTTGGGCATCTTGACTGAAGCAGCTCTAACCGAATTAATAGAAAGCTATAAAGTCAAATAATTGTTTTAATTTTCTCAATTTATGAAGAAACTTGTCTTATTGTTAGGGATTATTCTATACCTCGTATCTTGCAAGGTCGAAGAACCGAAATTTGCAAACCAGTCAACATTTTTAGAAGCCGAAACCACTACAATCGAACACGTGTCAATACCATTGACAAATTCGCAATTACTCGAATTATTTCGCAATATGAGTCCTTTGGCACAAACACGAGTAGCCGTATTTAACCTCCTGACCGAGGGTGAAGTTGAATTCTGGTCAACAGAGGGACCTGGGGTATTGGTGATGTATTTTACAGCCCCATGGAATGGTCCATGTAAGAGGTATCGCTTAATATTTGAAAAAGTTGCAAATGATTATACAAATAAAGAATGTCATTTTGGACGTATTGACATCGATCAAGCAGGAGAAGATATTGCAACAAAATACGGTGTAAACACATTACCTACCACTCTAATTATTAAAAATAATAAAATTGTTGCCAAAGCAGTCGGTCTTATAAGAGAAGAAACTTTAAGAGCACTGGTAAATCAATACAAAGCATAAGTAAAATAAATATAACAAGAGACTATCTAACAAGTCCGGTTTAATGATTTCACCCTCGCCAGAACAAGCTCTGACGAGGGTGATTTCAATTTCAGGGACTTATTAGACAGCCCCTTGTTATAACGAAAAAGGCTGACTTATTCAGTCTCTCGCTCGAATGTAAAGGAAATATAAGGATAATATTGAGCGGTCGGTTTATTTTCTTCGTAATACAATTTATCAATCAAAAATGATTTTGAATCAAAATCAATAAAATACATCTCCATTTTATTGGCATCTCCATCCTTAAAACGGACTCCAATATAAGCTTCTGTATCTTGACTCTGCTCTATTGCAGAAAAATAGCGATTTACATTATCCAGAAGGATTAATTGAACCGGAATTTTCCCCGACATGCTGTATAATGTAAATTCGCCTCCATTCGAGATACCCGAATTCTCCCGGAAGAAGTTTTTCAAGGTCGATTCAAGCGAGGTCGTAAGACCCTCTTCCGTGAAAATCAACCGGTCCTTTGCATTATATGCGGGTAAAGCAGCCATATCGGCGTCGAACGTAGGTTTGTCGTATTCAGAACTGCTTCCATTCAGATTGGCATACTCCATAGGATCATAATTACCTTCGGCACTCATTTTCCATGTACCTTCCAGTTTGCTGAAATACGATCCGAAAATCGTTACGGTAATCTCGTTATACTGTCCCCGGACGAATCCTTTGTTGTTCTCCAGTCCGGTTTTCAGAACGACCTTGTCTTTTCCGGTTTCCAGCGTGCCGGCTTTAAGGGTAATGGCACCTGAACTTTTACCCTGAGCGACAACCAGTTGTTTAGCCCCCTCGAACGTAAAATTGGTATTCTCGACAGCCGTCGAACCTTCGGCGATCTCAATGGGAATGACGATATCCTGCTCCGCAGTATATTTTGCCCCCGTAGCCGTATAAAGATCCAACTGAACGGAACCGGTCTCACCCATGGTCATGGATTTGACAGAGAAGGAATACATAATTTTACCTTTCACTCCCAGACTGATCTTCGCCGTGGCATTTTTCCCGGGGATAAAGTCAGCCACCGAGCCCAACGTCGCGACGATTTCCTTGGCTTCGTCGTAGTTGTCCAAAGCCGTTACCGTAATCGAAAGCGACTGATTGTTACCTCCCAATATGAATTGTTCGGCCGATACGGAATACTCGGAACCCTTGACAGCCGTACCCGAGAAAGCAACGGGAACGGTGACGGGCGACGCAAGCGATGATAAATCTACACCGCTGACTTGCAGATCCAGTGTTACAGAACCTGTCGAAAGCGCGAGCACCGGCTTCGCAAAAGAAAGCGTAGGCGTCGATTCATCGTTGTCATCCGAACAAGCGCCGAATAACAGCGGCGCCGCGAGCAATGCAAATAAAAATTTTCTCATAACCAAAGTTTTAATTAATAAAGGTTTGTTCAACAGTTATTTCGAACCTTCCAGAAAGGCTTCATATTCATCTTCTTCGCTTGCGATCTGCGCCCAATCCTCATTCCCGAGAAATACACCGTCGGGCATAATGTATTTCGTCAAATAATCCTTAGCCAAAGGCGGCGTCTCATCATAGTTGTCATCACAGCCACTCAGCGACACAACAGCCGCAATCGCTGCGACAAACGCAATCATTCGTCTTTTCATCGTATTGTTCATAATCCTGATTCTTTTATTCCATTTTATCGTACCCCGGATTTTGCTCCAACCCCTCGACCAATTGAATATCGGGAGCGTAAAGCGGGAAAGTATACATCCAGGAATAAGTCGTGTATTTCAGTCCCTGCTTGGCGACCCAGAACTCCGGACATCCGTTACGTTTGAGTTCGTACCAGCGATCTCCTTCAAGGAAAAGTTCCTTGCGGCGTTCGCAATGGATAGCATACAGCAGCGGAGTCAGCGCATTTCCCTTGGCATCGACCTGAATCAAATCGTCGTGATCGACCGGAGGCAGAGTCTGCATCGTGTAGTCCGAGACATCGGCAATACGCTTTCGTCGCAGTTCGTTCAAAGCAGCAAGGGCCTTTTCGGGTTCATCGCTATGATAATAACTCTCAGCCAGAATCAACTGCAATTCAGCGCTTCGCAGGCAGGAAAGCAGGTTCTTAGCCGGCAGTCTTTTGGCATCGATCGACAGCGCGAAACGCACATCTCTTTCCTTTTCGGCGAAAAGATCGTAAAACAGGCGGGAACAAGGTCTGTTTTTCAAATAATTCTTTGAATTCGTCAGCGCTGTAGATTCCGAAGATCCAGCATAAATCTGTGCCTTGAAGATCATGTTGCCACTCTTGGCCATCTGTTCCCCGATCATCGCCTTGTAAGGTTCCGCATCGAGCAACGGATATTTTTCCAATAACTCCGAGGCATACTGAGCTGCCAAACGATACTGCTGTGTCCAGAAATAGAGCCGGGCCAGATAGCCTTTGGCGACATCGGAATTGAAGCGGTAGATCTCATCCTGAATGTCGTATTCGATCGCTTTATTCAAATCCTCTTCGATCCGTTTGACGGTCTGGTTATAAGTACTGCGAGTAGGCTTCGCCTCCATATCAAATTCTGTAACCAACGGTACACCAGGCCCCGGATTATCCGGATTGCAAGCCTGACAGAAGTTGCGCAGCAAATTATAATAGCAGATACCGCGAAGGGCATACGCCGTACCGAGCACGTCCATCCCGAGCCGGCTGCTCCGGTCTTCGAGATAACCGATTATGATGTTGCAATCCCGAATCACCGCATAAAGATTCGTATACAGAGTTTGCTTAGCGGAAAGTTGCTCTCCTATGTAAAGCGAAATATAATTTCCTCCGGGATATTGAGTCAGATTAGCAGCCAGGTTATCGGCATAACACTCCAAATCGGCCATTTCCAATCCGTCGCCCATCACGACCTCCTCTCCGTAATCGATCTCGTCGAGATGCGCATGGAGCAACGCTGAAAATTCCTCGGCTGTTTCGGGGATGGTCTGTCCGTAAGGTTTTATATCCAAATAGCGGTTGCAGGATACGGCTAATAACACGAGTGCAATCACTGTGAATGTCTTTTTCATACTCTCTGTTTTGAAATTACCGTTTCGGAATTAAAATCCGATCGAAAGTCCGATCGAATAGGAGCGGCATTGCGGGTACACCGCACCGGGAGTTTCAGGGTCCAGCCCCGAGTAATTCGTGAACGTCGCCAGATTGTTCATCGTAAACGACACGCTGCAATTTTGCATGTGAAGTTTCTTCACCCACGCGCCGGGAAGGTCGTAAAGCAATGTCAGGGAACTGATTTTCAAATAAGAAACATTCTCCAGCAACAGACAGTTCGTAACTCTTGATTCGGAAGGAAGACTCTGGGCGATAAGATTGCCGTTCTGATCGTAAAGGCGCCCTCCGTATATGTCGATCAGACGCGGATAACCGTCCGTAACAGGATTATCCGGAGTCCAGCGATAGGTTACATCACGCACGACATTGAGATGGTTGACATAAAGGTCGTATTTGGAGTTGGGAATGGGCTCCTTATCCACACCGGTCATATTCCGGTCACTCACCGAACTGTAGGATGCGGGGGATACGATATCGTTCAGCACTTTGCCGTTCAACGAAAACACACCGTTCATACTGAGCGTAAGCCCCTTGTAACGAACGGACGTATTGAACCCGCCCGTCCAGGGAGCCGTCGATGTACCTACATAGAAAAGATAGTTTTGCATGTTCCGGTAGTCCGCGACTTCGTTTATTTTCGCATCGGGACGCAGTTCGTAATTGTAGAATCCCGTCGATGGATCGATGCCCGTACTCTTGCCCGTGATGATCATCCCCTGGGGATAACCTACATAATACTGACCATAGATACCGCTGTTGGGCGACACGTATTTGGTCAGTTTGTTCATATTGTAAGCCGCATTGGCAGTAAAATTCCACGCAAAATCCTTATAACGCAGAATCGTCGCCCCCAAAGTGAACTCGACTCCCCGGTTCACCTGTTCGGATGTATTATATCCCTGCGAAATAAATCCGACTGCCGAATTCACGCGCGAAGAAGTCACGAGATCGTATCCTTTACGGTTGTATGCTTCGACCTGCAATCGCAAACGATCCTTGAAAAATCCGATGTCCAGACCCGCTTTGATATCCCAGGTCTTCTCCCAGCTCAGATGCGGATTCGGGGCATTCGAAATAGTCCCCATCCGGTAGGAATCCGTATCGGAAATTCGAAACGTGTTATCGTATTTCATGATGATTACCGGATAGACCGACTTATTGACACCGCCCGTATAACCCGTGGCCAAACGGAGCGTCATCGAACTGATCACATCCGAGATTTTCCCTTTCATCCACGACTCTTCGTCTATATTCCAAGAAAAACCTGCCGACCAGGTAGCATTGAACTGCTCCTTGCTGCCGAAATTATTCGATCCGTCGGATCTTACCGAGGCATTGAAAACATAGCGGTTGAGCAGGATATAGTCGATCGTACCGTAGAACGAGGCCATAGCGTTTTCCGTAATAGCTTGCCCGGTGGAATTATCGAGGGTCTTCCCGAAACTGACAAGTTTATCGTAATCGATCACCGAATTGTTTCCGCTCGCAGGATAAAGCGGCGTCGAGTGGTTGCCCGTAACGGGGTCGTAGCCGTAACGTTTGGTAAAAATCGTCTTGGCGTAATTCCGGCTGATCTGCGCTCCGGCCAACACATTGAGCCGATGTATTTCGTTGAAAGTATGTCCATAGGCGAAATGTCCCCGTAACATATAATTGGTATTGTATGTCGAAGTCTGATAAATGGAACCATAGATTCGTTTCGAAGTCGTCGTATTGTTTTCGAACGGCCGATCCATCCATGCCGCATAGGTATTCTTTCCATTGATATTCTCCCCGTGATCCGAAATATAGGAGAACGACGCCAGACCCACGAACTTCAGATCCTTGGTGATATTGACCGTCGTATTTCCCGTCAGTGTGAAGTTTCCGCTGGTACTCTTGGCCGAAGTCTCATTGATCTCCCGCATCAGGTTGAATCCGTTTTCGGGAAGCGCTACCGTATAGCTTCCATTGATTTCACTCAAGGAAAAATAAGTCTCGTCAGCCCGATAGGAACCGTCGTCGTTATAAGGGCGTTCATAGGGATTGGCGAAATAGGCGTATTTGAACATATCCACATTGCTCGACGGTGCCTTGGATGTCTGATAGGAGAAATCCGTACTGATACCGAACGATACGACTCTGTTCGGTGTTACATCGATCTTGCCGTTGAAATTGTAACGGTCGTACGAGTTTTTCAACACAATGCCCTGATCGTTACCATATCCCATTGAGAGATAATAGGCCATTTTGGGATTACCTCCCGAAATGGAGAGATAGTGGCTTGTGGAAACTGTCGTCCGGAACAGTTCCTCGAACCAGTCTGTCGTATGGCTGCCCAGTTCCGCAATCCTGGCATCCTGCTCTGCGACGCTCAATCCCTTATATTTGCCGTATCCCGAACGAATCATGCCCACGATACCCACAACCGGATAGTAACTTTTGCCATCCTGAAGATTATTCGCATAACCGGCAGCTGCAAATTCGTCCCATAATTCCTGCTCCCAGGCCAGTTTCTCGCGTGAGTTCATCAAATTGGCAGACCGTACAGGCCGCGTCTGAATGGATACGGTTCCCGAATAGTTGACGTGCGTAGGTCCCGATTTGCCGCGTTTGGTCGTTACCACGATCACACCGCCGGCAGCCTGAGATCCGTAAATTGCGGCAGCGGCAGCGTCCTTCAACACGGAGATCGACTCGATGTCGTTAGGATTGATCCCACCGATGCCCGTAGCAAAAATATTCGAAAAGTCTCCGGAGCGAATCTGCGTGTTGGAAACAGGAGGTGTCGGGACCTCCTTCTGCATCGGTACGCCGTCAATGACCCACAGCGGTTCGGCATTGCCCGTGATGGTGCTCGTTCCGCGAATGCGGATCTTCACGGCTTCGCCCGGACGGCCGGATACGGATTGCACGCTCACTCCGGCCAGTTTGCCCTGCAACAGTTTGTCTACTCCCTCCAAAGGCGAAGTCTTGAGATCTTTTCCTTCAATCACGGCAACCGAACCGGTGCTTTTGCGAATCTCAGTTTTGGCAAAGCCTGTCACGACGACTTGTCCGATGTCCGTGGACTGCTCCTTGAGCGTTATATCATAACCGACCCGATCAGGCTTTATCTTGAGTTCCTGCGGTTCATAACCAATGTATGAGAATCGCAACGTAGCGCCGTCGGTAACTATGATCCGGAACGTACCCTTAATATCAGTATTCACACCGGAATGCGTTCCTACGACAACCACGGACACACCGACAAGCGGTACACCATTCGTATCCTTGACCGTACCCCACACCGGATGTTTGTTCCCCTCGCTCTCAGAAGCAGCGACGGCAGGAAGTATCGTTACAAGTAACAATGACGTAAATACGAATGGTAAAAAATTTCTTAAAGTTTGCTTCATACGCATTATCCATTAGTTGTGTTTGACTATATCGATCTCCTGCTGAGGCAACCCGAGAAGATGTTCCGTAAAATAATAGCGGATCAGATTTACATAATATGAGTTCCCGAGACCATGATCCGCTCCGGGAATGACCGTCATGTCGAAACGCTTGCGGGCCCGGATCAGCGCATCGGCCAGCCGGGCCGTAGATGCCGGATGCACATTGTTGTCCATGTCTCCGGTGATGAGCAGCAGCCGTCCGGCCAGCCGGTCGGCCAATTCGATGTTGGTCGGAATATGACATTCGAAATGCGGTTTCCCGTCTTTCCCCCAGGTCTGCTTTACTCCGTGGAAAGTTTCGCCCCACCACTGGGAGTAAATATTATTGTCATGGTTCCCCGAAGCAGCCACCCCGACCTTGTAAAATTCCGGATGGTTCAGCATGGCGGCGACCGTCATGAAACCGCCTCCGGAATGTCCGTAAATTCCGACTCTTTCAATATCGGCGCAAGGATAGCGGGCTGCAATCTGCCGGATCGCGGCCATGTCGTCGGCCAAAGCATAATCCCGCAGATTCCCGTAGCCGAACGTATGGAAATCGCGTCCGCGCCAGGGGCCGCTGCCGCGGTAGGCGAAATTTATGACGACGAATCCCAGCTGTGCGAGCGATTGATTGTAGTTGTCATCCAAGGTAAAGGCCTGCGGAACCAGATCGACATGGGGGCCGGGATAGACATTGCTGATGATCGGGTATTTCCGCCCGGGTTCCCGGTCGAAAGGAAGGTAGACGATGCCATAGAGCCGGGTCACGGAATCCGCAGCCAGCACTTCGACGACTTCCGGTTCGTGCCATCCGCGGGCATAGAGTTCCGAAAGGTCGCACGGCTCCAGTTCGATACGGCCGCGGCCTTTCATGTCGCAGACCTGATGCCGCGGGGCACGATCCATACGCGACCAAGTGTCCGTCAGGAAACGTCCGTCGGGAGAGAATGCCACCGAATGTTCGCCGTTTCCGGGAGTGAGCAAAACCGGCTCGCCGCCGTTGAATCCGGTTTTGTAATAAAAGCGGTAATGCGGATTGACACCCGGTTCCCGTCCGTAACCCTCGTAGACGATCGTCCGGGCGAGCGTATCGATACGTTCGATCTTTCCGGCGACGTATGCGCCCGAAGTGACGGCCCCTTGCAGGCGTCCGTTTCCATCGTACAGGTAATAATGACCGTATCCCGTTCGCTCCGACCACCAGAGGATATCGCGGCCTTCATTCAGGATATGGAAACAAAATTGCTGGTCATTCTGGGCCGGTTTGCACACCTCGCGGATAATCGGCTCGACACGGTGCGCCGCGAAATCGACCCGGCACAGTTCCACGCTGTCGCACGTCCGGCTGCGACTAACGAGCCAGGCATAACGGTCCGTATGAGCGATCATGCTGAACCGGGGAACTTCGACTTTCTGATCGGGCCAGCGGGCGATGTCGAGTTTCCGAATGCACATGCTGTCGGCATCGACCAGCCAGGCATCGTATTGAACGACATGCTCATCGCCAGGCATGGGAAATTTGTAGCTTTTAGCCTTGGGGCGCGGTCGGGCGAGGTTGTCCACCAGCGTGAGCTCCTCCACCTCGCGCTTGTCTTCGCGCACCAGCAGGTAATAATGGCTTTTCCCCATCCAGCGGCCGATGGCGGAGCTGCGCGCCTCCGGCCCGACGACGTTGTTCCCGCCGGTGGAGAACGAATGATAGCGCTCCCCGTCGTGGGTCAGCCGTACACTGTCGCTTCCATCTCCGCGAAAGAGCATGAGGTCATGACCGACAGCCGTAACATAATACGAGCTGTCGGCGGAGTAGCTGCGCCGATAGTCGCCCCGCGAGAAAAGATTCCCGCGGGAAGCATCCTGCCGGGGCTTTTCGCTCAGTTTGCCATTTCGGCCATCGTAGTGCAGCCGGTGCTTATTGAAATCGAACGTAAAACCGCGGGGATCGGAAGAATCGAATTCAAGGCCGTAGAGCCGTAACTCCTTCGGGGTCGGCATCCGTGATGAATCGGCGTATGCGGCCAACTGCCGCGTCATCGAGAAACTGTCGAACAGCGGGCGTTTCCGCCAGGTGCGGGTATCGACCAACCAATAACGGCGTGCATCGGCGTCATCCGACGTATAATGGAACCAACGGCACTCCTCGCCGATCCACTGAACCGAAACATATTGGTTACGGATCAATCCACCGAGCGAATCGGACGAAAAGCGGTCGGCCCGCGCCATATAGGATTCCTGAGCACAGAGCGGATAAAGACTCCATACCGTTAAAAATACAAGCAACCGTTTCATCGCTCTCCGAATTTGCTGATTTTCGACGCCTCTTTCATGGCCGCCTGCGCATTGAGAATCCCTCCACCGAGACAGACCTGACGCCCCTGGATCATGCGGGAAGTTTCGGATTTCCCGGGAACAGGCATCTCGTCCGCCGGAAAATGCGTAACGGTACGAATCAGAATTTCCCGTATCTCACGAGCCGAAAGATCGGGATAGAAACTCCGCAAGACCGCTGCGACACCGGAAACTATCGGCGCAGCGATACTCGTTCCCTGCGCCGTATCGTATCCGCCCTCGGGAGCGGTCGATCGTACATTTTCTCCGGGGGCGAGCAGATCCACATTTTCCGCTCCGTAGTTGCTGAAAGAAGCGACCCGTCCGTCGGGCGTCGAGGCCCCCACGACGATCTGGTTTTCCAGACGGCGTCCTTTCGTGTCCCGGCAAGTCGGAAATATCGGACGGACATCGACATTGACGCCGTCGTTGCCGGAGGCCATAACCAGCAATACGTCCTTGCTCCGGGCATATTTCATCGCAGCCAGTACTTCATCCCGGTGAGGCGATAGGTACTTGCCGAAACTCATATTCACCACCTCTGCGCCGTTATCCACCGCATAACGGATTGCCGCAGCTACATCGCGGTCGTATTCATCGCCTTCGGGAATGGCACGGACGGAGAGGATCTTTACCGGGCGCGGCAACTCCCCGGCCGTCGCCGCACACGCCGCAATCACTCCGGCAACCATCGTCCCATGATAGGGATCGTCGCCGATAAGATTGTTTCCGTAACGGAAATTCCGGAAATCGTCCGGGCGATTGCCCAATTTTATATGAGGATCGTCATTCAGGGAATCGAGGCTGGCCACACGTACGGCGGACAAACGATATTCGCTGTCGATCTTTTCCACCGCTTCGTGCCACGGCATGTCGGGTGTGAACATAACGGGTGTGGAAGCCGCAATCGACAGAGGCAGCGCAAGCCCGGTCGTGTCGGCCAATTCAAGACGCTGAAAATCGGCGACCGTTGTTTCTCGATCACCGTATTTCAGGCGCATCAATGAATCGCAAATGCGGAAAGCATCGGAACGAATACGCTGATATTCGGTAAATTTGATGTAGGTATCGAGCCGGGCGGCCCGTTCCATCTGCTTATAATAGGCATATTCGGCCTTTGCCGAAAGAGTAAGGCGGCTTGTATCAGCGTCCTTGAAGCGAGGCCGAAGCCGTTTGTATTCCCGGAAAGGTTCCGTGCCGGCCCTTCGAAGACTCTCTCCAACAGCATTGCCGAGGAAATTCCAGCCGTGAATGTCGTCTACATAGCCGTTTTTATCGTCATCACGGCCGTTAGCAGCCTGTTCGCGTGGATTGGTCCAGATGAAATCCGCAAGAGCCGTATGCGAAACATCGAACCCGCCGTCGATGACGGCGACGATTATTTCAGATTTTTTTCGGGAGGGGGGGGGAATTTTACCTCTTGCCGCACAAATCTCTGTCAGACGGACTCCGCATAGCGAATCGGAAGCGGACAAAAACCAAGGGGCATCCGTTTGTGCAGATGACGGTACTGCCGCCAACAGATACACGGCAGAAAATAATACTTTTGAATTCATATTGCAATAGATATCTGACGCGACAAATATAGTGAAAATCTGAATTTATTACATTTTTTATATACCTTAATGTCAAATTCAGTAATACATTAACACTTCGTTCCAAAAAGATAAAATTGTCTGCGGGGAAAATGCGGGGAAAACCCGAAAATTAAAAATCGCTTAACCTGTCATAATCAACAAATTAAGCGATTTTACTTGTACCCGGAGCCGGGGTCGAACCGGCACGACATTGCTGTCATTGGTGTTTGAGACCAACGCGTCTACCGATTCCGCCATCCGGGCATTTCCGCGAGCGTTACGCGGCGAATCGGGTGGACAAAGATAGGTGATTTTCGTAACTTTTCAAAAAATACGGCTATTTTTCGAAAAAGGCCCTGATTTTTTTCGCCTTTGCCGCCCCGACCAGCGCCGAAAGTTCTTCGATGTTGGCCGCACGGACCTTTTCCACCGTGCGAAAATGGCGCAGCAGGGTCTGGACCGTCTTGTCCCCGACCCCCTCGATCTGCTCCAGTTCGCTGTGGATAAACGCCTTGCTGCGTTTCTGCCGGTGGAAGGAAACGGCGAAACGGTGCACCTCCTCCTGAATGTGCGCCAAAAAGTGGAACAGGGGCGAAGTGGGACGGATGCCGACCAGCACGGGCGGAAAGCCGCAGAGCAGTTCGGCGGTGCGGTGCCGGTCGTCCTTGGCCAGTCCGGCAATGGGGATGTCCAGCCCGAGCCGCTCCAGCACCTCGTGAATGACTCCCATCTGCCCCTTTCCGCCGTCGGCGATAATGAGGTCGGGCATTTCGGCCCCTTCGGCCATCAGCCGCGTATAACGCCGGAAGACGACTTCCCGCATCGAGGCGTAGTCGTCGGCCCCCGTCACGGTCTTGATGTTGAAATGGCGGTACTCCTTGCGGGAGGGTTTTCCATCCCGGAACACCACGCACGAAGCCACCGGATGAGCGCCCTGCAGGTTGGAGTTGTCGAAGCATTCGATGTGCCGCGGCTGTCTGTCGAGGCGCAGCTCCTTTTGAACGGCATTCATCAGCCGCTCGGTATACCGCTCGGGATTCTTGATTTCGAGGTTTTTCAACTGCTCGGCGCGGTAGATGCGGGCGCTCTTCCGCGAGAATTCCAGCAGTTCGAGTTTCTCCCCGCGCTTCGGGACCGTGAAAGTCACGCCTTCGAACAGCAGCGTCGTCGAGGGCAGCAGCGGCACGATCACCTCGCGGGAGAGTTCGCCCCCGGCGATGTTTTCGACGATGTGCTGGATGGCCAGCGTCAGCATGTCGCGCTCGTCGGCCCCGACGCCCGTCGAGAGTTTCACGGTCTGCACGCCCACGACCGAACCGTGGCGGATGCGCACGAAGTTGCACCAGGCCACGTCGTCGTCGGGCAGCAGCGAGAAAACGTCGACGTCGACGATCTTCGCGCTGACGATCACCGACCGTCCGGCATAGTTGTCCAGGGCGTCGAGCCGCTGTTTGTACCGCTGCGCCAGCTCGAATTTCAGCTCCCCGGCCGCACGCGCCATCTCCCCTTCGAGGTATTGGCGCACGGGACGCAGGTCGCCTTTCAGCACCGAAACGACCATGCCGACCAGCTGCGCATACTCCTCCTCGGACTGCCGCCCGACGCACGGGGCCTTGCAGTTGCCCAGGTGGTATTGCAGGCAGACCGTATATTTATCTTTGGCGATCAACTCCGGGGCGAGGTTGAGTTTGCAGGTCCGCAGGGGGATCACCTCGCGGATGAAGTCGAGCACGCTGCGCTGCATCATCACCGATCCGTAGGGGCCGAAATACTGCGACCCGTCGCGCGTCAGGATGCGCGTCGACTGCACGCGGGGAAAGTGCTCGCGCCGCACGACGATCCACGGATAGGTCTTGTCGTCCTTGAGCAGGATGTTGTAACGCGGCTGAAGGCTCTTGATCAGCGAGTTTTCCAGCAGCAGGGCGTCGGTCTCGCTCCCCACGACGATATGGCGGATCTCGACGATCTGCTTCACCAGCACACGCACCTTCGCGCTGTGCTCCTTCGACTGCACGAAGTACGAAGACACCCGCTTGCGCAGGCTCTTGGCCTTACCCACATAGATGATCGTCCCCGAGCGGTCCACGAACTGGTAGACGCCCGGCGACAGCGGCAGCAGGGCCACCTGCTCCTTGAGATCCGGTTTTTCCGTTTCAGCCATACGCCCTGCAAATTTAGCAAATATATTGCAAATCGGAAAGTCTATAAAAAGGTCGCATTTTTTGTTTAATTCGTCCGAAAATCATATCTTTGCACATCGCTATTTCACTACACGCCAAGCCTATAAGAAAACTTATCCTCCTGCTCCTGTCCGGCATGCTCTCCACCGCATGCGTGGACAAAGATTACGATCTGGGAAACATCGACACCGACAACATCGCCATCGGCGACGAAGGGTCGCAGTTCCGCATCCCGCTGGTCA
This sequence comes from Alistipes shahii WAL 8301, assembly GCF_025145845.1. Taxonomy (NCBI): domain Bacteria; kingdom Pseudomonadati; phylum Bacteroidota; class Bacteroidia; order Bacteroidales; family Rikenellaceae; genus Alistipes; species Alistipes shahii. Next base: position 973,711 of record NZ_CP102253.1, read on the forward strand.
AGGTGCTCGTCTCGAAGGACGAGATCAAAAACAACGGCGGCAACATCGAAGAGATCTTCCGCGAAGCCGACATCTGGTTTCCCTCCCAGCTGCCCGACGGCAAATTCGTCGACCTCGTCAAATTGCAGGACAAAGACGATCAGACGTATGTAAATACGCTGCTCCGAACGCTGCGCGAGGAGATGCAGGCCAGCGACGCCAAACTCGCATCGGTCGTCGATCTGGTTTGGGACAAATACGCCGCGGAATTTCTGTTGCTTCTCAACCTGACGGCTCCCGACGAGCAAACCTTCAAGACAGCATTCAAAACCGCCTACCGCAACGACGCATCGCTGCGCGAACGGCTCGCGGACGAAGTCAGCGCATTGGCCCGCACCTACCTGACCGGCTCGCTCGGAATAGACCAGCTCGAATACGAAGTCGGCCATATCGACATCAGCAGCGACATAGTGGACATGCTCGCCGACAACCTCGACCCCGAGGGCACGCCCAACGCCAGAAACACGCTGTTCCTCTACGGCCAGATCACCAGCGGGCTGCCCCTTTCGCTGCTCCTCGATCCGAGTTTTTCGCCCACGGAGATCACGTTCCAGGTCGGAGTCGGCGCAGACAAGGCATCGAACGACATTCCCCAAACGCAGCTTTTCGCCGAAGACCTGCGGCAGATCGTCGAGGGCATCACGATCCGGATTCCCGTGACGCTCACGGAATACTATCCCGGCAAAGGATTCAGCGACGACCAGTACCAGATCGTCATCAGCCTGAGCCTGCTCAAGAACGGAGGACTGAAACTCGACATCTAAACCGCACTCCATCATGAAAAAAATATACACCCTCATCGCGGCGGCGCTTCTGGCGACCGGCGCCGCAGCCCAGAACCCCACGGCCTATTTCATGGAGGGTTCGACCTTCCGCAGCCAGTTCAACCCGGCTTTCGCGCCGCTGCGCGGCTACGTCAACATCCCGGCCATCGGCGGCGTGAACATCAACGTGGGCGGCAACATCGCCGTGGACAACATCCTCTTCTCCCGCGACGGCAAGCTGGTGACGCTGTTCGACAGCTCCGTGTCGGCCGCCGATGCACTCTCGGGCCTCAAGCAGAACAACCTGCTGGGCATGGACTTCCGCATGAACGTCATCGGATTCGGCGCCTTTACCAAAAACCACAAGAATTTCTGGTCGTTCGACCTCAACGTGCGGGTCAACGAAGACGCCAACCTGCCCTACTCGCTCTTCGAATTCATCAAACTCGGCAAGGAGGGCCAGATCCGCAACTTCGGCACCTCGACGGACTCCTACCTCGAGGCGGCTTTCAGCTACTCGTTCCCGCTGATGGACGACCGCCTCTACATCGGCATCCGCGGTAAGTTCCTCGCCGGACTCGCCCGTGCGCAGGTCACCTACGACCGCTTCGACATCTCGCTCCGCGAAGACCGCTGGGCCGTTCTCACCCAAGGCACGCTGGACCTCACGGCCGCCGGGGCCAAAGTCGAAACGGACCCCGACAGCGAGACCTTCGAGATCGGCGATCTCGACTTCAAACCCACCAAACCCGCAGGATACGGCTTCGCCCTCGATCTGGGCGCCACGTACGACATCCTGCCCAACCTGCAAGCGTCGCTGGCCGTGACCGACCTGGGATTCATCAGCTGGAGCAAGAAAAACTCCGTCATGGGCGTCTCGACGCAGGAGACGGAATTCACGGGCGCCACGGTTCCGGAAAACGCCTCGGAGCCGGTTCCGGATTTCGACCTCGAAATGCTGAAATTCAACCAGGTCGACGGGCGCAGCACGACCAAGATGCTCCGCGCGTCGGTCAACGCCGGACTCGAATACGAAGTGTGGCGCCACAAAATCGGCATCGGCCTGCTCTACACGGCCCGCGTCTGGAAATACAAGACCATGCACAACATCACCGGATCGGTCAATTTCCACCCCGTGCGCTGGTTCACGGTGTCGGGAAGCTATTCGGTGATCGACAACCGCGGCGGAGCCGTCGGCCTGGCGCTGAACCTCTGCCCCAACTGGATCAATTTCTATCTGGCAACCGACGTGCTGACTTCGAAGCACACGCCGCAGTGGGTTCCCATCAAGCAGAGTTCGATGAACGTAACGCTCGGCCTGGGCATCCCCATCGGCAAGCGGAGCCACCGCATCGCGGCCTACGTCCGCGAAGGCGACAGACGCTGACCCCACCCCGCAAACAAGCAAATTCCCGGCTCGATGAGCCGGGAATTTGCTTTGCGAATGCGTCCCGCAGGCCGGACCGGGCACCCGGACAGGCGGCCGCAGCGCGAAAAAAAACGGATTTGCCACGCGAAAAAGGCCCGCCCCTTCGGAATTTTGGACGCACCCATATCACTTTCGGGCAAAGCGATTGCAAATCCGGAAACTTTCTCTATCTTTGCCCCGTAAGGAATCCGGAAATGTTTTCCGCCATCTCCTTCATCCCCGAATACATTGCGATGGCCCTAAAATCTGTGTGAAGTTGCGTCACTACTTTTGAATTCTTCAAAAACGGGCCGTCGCAATCTTTTCTTCGCTTTCAGCAAAAACCATACCGTTTTCACCGTCGGTTTCCAGCCGCTCCAGCGCCGCGCGCGTCGCCGCACGCCCCGCCTCGAGAATCTCCTCCGAACGGTAGAACTCGAACATGCCGTAGCTGTCGGCGGGCAGCCCGACCATGATGTCGGGTTTGTACAGACGGCACATCAGCTGCGTGATGCGCTGCTGCATGATCTGCGACGAAGCGATCAGCACCTTGTAATAATTCAGCGACGCATTGGCCCGGCGGACGGAATCGGCCCCGAACCGGGCGCTGACGTCCACGGCGACCAGCAGGTCGCCCTCCTCGCGCCGCACGCGGTTCAGCGGCAGCGGGTTGACCGTGCCGCCGTCGACCAGCACCCGGCCGTCGCGGTGCACGGGCCTGAAAACCGAAGGAATCGAGATCGAAGCCCTGATGGCGTCGTACAATCCCCCGCTGTCGAGCACCACTTCGTCGCCCGTCAGCAGGTCGGCCGCCACGGCGGCGAAAGGCACGGGCATCCGCTCGATCTGCACGTCGGGGACCAGCTCCTTCATCGCCTCCATCACCCGGTCTCCCTTGACCAGCCCTTCGGTGCTCAACGCGAAATCGACCAGGCTGAAAACCTTGTATTTATCGAGTGCGCGCATCCACTCCTTGAACGGTTCGAGGTACCCCGAGGCATACACGCCCCCGACCAGCGCACCCATCGAGGTCCCCGCCACGGCGCTGATCTCGAATCCCTGCCTCTCCAACTCTTCGATGGCCCCGATATGGGCCACGCCCCGTGCGCCGCCGCCTGCCAGCACCAGCGCCACTCTTCTCTTTTTCATATATTCCCTCCATTAATGCGGACCCGGACCTTGTTCCACGCATGGGTCCCGAAAAGACAACTTGCACGCATCGTGCCGCACATCTCGCGCAAACGCGACATCGGCGCGACGAACCCCAGCTCCGAGGCGTCGACCCACGGACGCACCGAAGGGTCGAACAACGCCAGGAAGACGCTGCGTCCGCCCCGGCGGTTCTCCCGCACGGCCTGCGTCACGACGGCGCTGCATCCCGACCCGAAGGGCACGCACACGGCATCGTCGGCATTGTTGTCGTAAACGGCCCACGACACCAGTCCCGACAATATGTCGGGCGTGGCGAAAAACAGCGCCCCGTCGGCCGTACCGAAAGCCTCCGCGGCCTGCGGCGTATCAATGCGCGCAAAATTGAGCCACGCACCGGAGGCCTCCGGCACGCCGAGCCGCCCGATGAACTCCAGCACCATTTCGGGTGTCTGCTTGTAGTGCTCCTTCTGCGACACGAAGGCCGGCACGAAGGGCGGCATCGGTGCAAAGCCGGTGTAGAACTTCCCGCCCCCGCAGCCGATATTGGCGGCATTGAGGCTCACCGCCGACCCCTCGCGGGCTTCGGCCAGCGCCTTGAAAAAACATCCTTCGACTTTGGGCACGGCACGCACCGGCCCGTCCGAATACCAGAACAGCAGCGGCAGTCCCGCGGCGGGTCCGAACGCCTCGCCATAGGCGGAGGCAAACTCTTTCGCATCCATCATTCAATCCGTTATTATGTAATCCATCGCCACGTCGTGCGGCTCCGCAGGCAGCTCCCCGACCAGTTGGTGGGCAAAGCACACGCCGACTTTCACGGCGTGCACGTCCGGCCGGGAGAGGTATTTGTCGTAGTAACCCCGGCCGCGGCCGCAACGGGCGCCCGCGGCGGTAAACGCCGTGCCGGGAACGATCACGAGGTCGATCTCCGACGGGTCGCACGTCTGCGCCTCGGGTCCCGGCTCGGCGATGCCGAAAGCCCCCGGACGCAGCGTCTGCGGGTCGTATTCGCAGAATCGCATCACATCCCCTTCGACGCGCGGAACCACGATGCGTTTCACGGCGCTCCACCGCGCCAGCGTCTCCGCCGTGTCCGGCTCGTCGGGAAGCGAGCAGAAAACACCCACCGTCCGGGCCGCGCCGAAAGCCTCCAGCCGCCCGGCCCGGCCGAATATCCGGCGCGAGGCTTCGGCGCGCTCCGCAGCGTCCATTCCGAGGTTCCGCCGGCGCATCGCGGCGCGCAGTTCTTTTTTGGTCATAAAACCCTCCTTTCAGGCATAAAATTCCCGTCCGTTTCTATTGTTATTCCGCAAACAATGGCTATCTTTGCGTGCGTAAAATAAAAGCGCCGGAACACAAATCATTAACAAATATAACAAATTAAAATCATTATGAGCTGTTTTCTATCTAATTCCTCGCTTGGCAAGAAGTTAGTAATGAGCGTGACGGGCATGTTCCTCGTGCTCTTCATCCTCTTCCACATGTCGATGAACATCACGGCGATCATCTCGCCCGAAGCGTACAACATGATTTGCGAACTGCTGGGCGCAAACTGGTACGCGCTGGCCGGAACGGCCGTTCTGGCGCTGGGCGTCTTCGTCCACTTCCTCTACGCCGTCATCCTCACGCTGAACAACTACAAGGCGCGCGGCTCGCAGCGTTACGCCGTGACGGTGCAGGAGCCGGGCGTGGCATGGGCTTCGAAAAACATGCTCGTACTGGGCTTCATCATCCTGGGCGGACTCCTGATCCACCTGTTCAACTTCTGGTCGAAGATGCAGCTCGTGGAGATTCTGGGCGGACACGAGAACTCGCTGGGACTCGACCCCGCGGACGGAGCTTCGCTGATCGCCTACACCTTCTCGCAGTGGTACTACGTGGTGATCTACCTCGTATGGTTCGCCGCCCTGTGGTTCCACCTCACGCACGGCGTATGGTCGATGTTCCAGACCGTGGGCTGGGCCAACGACACGTGGTATCCCCGCCTGAAGTGCATCGCCAACATCGTGGCCACGATCATATTCCTCGGATTCGCCGCCGTGGTGCTCGTCTACTTCTTCTGCCCCTGCATCGCAGGCGCATGCTAATCACCCCCTTTGTAGAATAATAAACACACAAACGATATGGCTTTAAAATTAGATGCTAAAATTCCTGCCGGTGCTCTGGCCGAAAAGTGGAGCAACCATAAGACAGCTATCAAGGTCGTAAGCCCCGCCAACAAGCGCAAGCTCGACATCATCATCGTCGGTACGGGTCTGGGAGGCGCCTCCGCAGCCGCTTCGCTCGGCGAACTGGGCTACAACGTCAAGGTATTCTGCATTCAGGATTCGCCCCGCCGCGCCCACTCGATCGCGGCCCAGGGCGGTATCAACGCAGCGAAGAACTACCAGAACGACAACGACTCGGTATACCGCCTGTTCTACGACACGATCAAGGGCGGCGACTACCGCGCCCGCGAGGCCAACGTCTACCGTCTGGCCGAGGTCTCGAACCTGATCATCGACCAGTGCGTGGGCCAGGGCGTCCCCTTCGCCCGCGAGTACGGCGGCCTGCTGGCCAACCGTTCGTTCGGCGGCGCGCAGGTATCGCGTACGTTCTACGCCCGCGGCCAGACGGGCCAGCAGCTTCTGCTGGGCGCCTACGCGGCCCTCAACAAGGAGATTGCGGCCGGTTCGGTGAAGAGCTACCCGCGTCACGAAATGCTGGACATCGTCATCGAGGACGGCGAGGCAAAGGGCATCATCGCCCGCAACCTCGTGACGGGCGAGATCGAGCGCCACGGCGCCCACGCCGTCGTGATCGCCACGGGCGGCTACGGCAACGTCTTCTTCCTGTCGACCAACGCCATGGCGTCGAACGGCTCGGCCGCATTCCAGTGCTACCGCAAGGGCGCCGGCTTCGCCAACCCCTGCTTCACGCAGATCCACCCCACCTGCATCCCCGTTCACGGCGACCAGCAGTCGAAGCTGACGCTGATGTCCGAGTCGCTGCGTAACGACGGCCGTATCTGGGTTCCCAAGAAACTCGAGGACGTGAAGGCCATCCGCGCCGGCAAGCTCAAACCCTCGCAGATCGCCGAGGAGGACCGCGACTACTATCTGGAACGCCGCTACCCGGCCTTCGGCAACCTCGTGCCGCGCGACGTGGCTTCGCGCGCCGCCAAGGAGCGTTGCGACGCAGGCTACGGCGTGAACGAGACCGGTCTGGCCGTATACCTCGACTTCAAGACCGCCATCGAGCGTCTGGGCAAGGACATTATCAAGCAGCGTTACGGCAACCTCTTCGACATGTACGAGGAGATCACCGACGTCAGCCCCTACGAGCAGCCGATGCAGATTTTCCCCGCCGTGCACTACACGATGGGCGGCATCTGGGTCGACTACAACCTGATGACCACCATCCCGGGTCTCTACGCCATCGGCGAGGCCAACTTCTCGGACCACGGCGCCAACCGCCTCGGCGCATCGGCCCTGATGCAGGGTCTTGCCGACGGTTACTTCGTGCTGCCCTACACCATCGGCGACTACCTCTCGCACAAGATCCAGGCCCCGAAGGTGAAGACCGACACCAAGGCCTTCGACGAGGCCGAGAAGGGCGTCAAGGAGAAGATCGCGAAACTTCTCGCGATCAACGGCAAGCAGTCGGTGGACGACATCCACAAGAAGCTGGGCCACATCATGTGGGAGAACGTCGGCATGGCCCGTACGAAAGAGTCCCTCGAAAAGGCCATCACCGAGATTCAGGCCCTGCGCAAGGAGTTCTGGAAGGACGTGAAGGTCGTAGGCAAGGAGAACGACTTCAACGTCGAACTTGAAAAGGCGCTGCGTCTGGCCGACTTCCTGGAGCTGGGCGAGCTGATGGCCCGCGACGCCCTCAACCGCGAGGAGTCGTGCGGCGGCCACTTCCGCACGGAACACCAGACCGAGGAGGGCGAAGCCAAGCGCGACGACGAGAACTTCGTATACGCCGCCGTATGGGAGTACAAGGGCATGGACCAGGCTCCGGAACTCACCAAGGAGCCGCTGAACTTCGAGTTCGTGCACCCCGCACAGCGCAACTACAAAGATTAAGGCCATTTGACGTTGAACTTTAATATCGAATCGAAACCATGAATTTTACATTAAAGATATGGCGTCAAAAGGACGCTAAATCCAAAGGCGCTTTCGAGAGCTACAAGGTGGAGAACATTTCGGCCGACACCTCGTTCCTCGAAATGCTCGACATCCTGAACAACAATCTCATCCACGAGGGCAAGGAGCCGGTGGCCTTCGACCACGACTGCCGCGAGGGTATCTGCGGCATGTGCTCGCTGCACATCGACGGACAGGCCCACGGTCCCAGCCAGGGCGCCACGACCTGCCAGATCTACATGCGCAAGTTCAAGGACGGCGCGACGATCACCATCGAGCCGTGGCGCTCGGCAGCGTTCCCCGTCATCAAGGACCTCGTGGTGAACCGTTCGGCTTACGACCAGATTCTGCAGGCCGGAGGCTTCATCTCGGTGCGCACGAACTCGGTGCCCGACGCCAACGCCATTCCGATCTCGCAGGCCGACGCCGAGGAGTCGATGGACGCCGCCGCCTGCATCGGCTGCGGAGCCTGCGCCGCGACGTGCAAGAACGGTTCGGCCATGCTCTTCGTCGCCGCCCGCGTGTCGTCGCTCGCCAAACTGCCCCAGGGCCGTGTCGAGGGTGCGCGCCGCGCCAAGGCGATGGTCGCCAAGATGGACGAACTGGGCTTCGGCAACTGCACCAACACGGGAGCCTGCCAGGCCGAGTGCCCCAAGCAGATTTCCATTGCGCATATCGCCCGTCTGAACCGCGAGTTCCTCTCGGCGAAGTTCGAGGACTAACGACTGTCGCAGCAGCGATAACGACCAGGGCCGGAGCGTTGCTCCGGCCCTTTTTATGCCGGGCGATATGCGCGTCGCGCATCCAGACAGACAATCCCTCCCGGCCTCCCTTTGAAGGGGGGGGGGAGAAGAGCCCCCGCCGAACCGCGAGTTCCTCTCCGGCGCATACCCCCCCCCGAACCCCAAATTGCCGCCGTTCTAAATATAGGTATGAAAAATAATTTCAAAAAATAATGTACTCTGTATTACATAATACTAAAATTCGTATTATATTTGCATTGTAATAATAGTAAAACCCGCAAAACATCAAACCGCGACAATACTTTTACGACCATGAAAGAGACTGTAAACGTAAACATCGGCTCCGTGGCATTCATCCTCGACGAGGACGCCTACCGGGTACTGGGCAGCTATTTCGACGACATCCGGCGGCGCCTGCCGGAGGGTGACGCCGAAACGATGGGCGACATCGAGGCCCGTGTGGCGGAGATATTCCGCGAGCGGGTCGCCTCGCCCATGCGGGTCATTACGCTCGACGTCGTCCGTGCGACGATGGCCCAGATGGGCAGTCCGGCCGATTTCGGCGAACCCCGCGGCGCGGAGCGGTCCGAGTCCGCCGAGGGAGGGACCGGAACCGAATCCGCCGAACAGCCGCCCCTGCGCAAACTCTACCGCTCGCGCACCGAGCGTTCGATCGCCGGCATCTGCGGGGGTCTCGCCGCGTACTTCGACTCCGACCCGACGCTGATCCGGCTGCTGATGCTCCTGCTGATCCTTTTCGGCGGACTTTCGATCTGGGCCTACATCATCCTCTGGATCGTCATTCCCGAGGAGCCGGCCCGAAAATTCAATATCAACAGCAAAAACCGATAAAATCATGGCAACGAACGAAAACAGACGGTTATTCCGTTCCCAAGACAGCATTATCGCAGGCGTCTGTGCCGGCCTGGCCGAATTCTTCGGACTCGATACATCACTGGTACGCATCGCAACCCTGCTCCTGATCTTCTTCGGAGGTCTCTCGCTCTGGGTTTACATCATCCTCTGGCTGATCGTTCCCAAAGCCCCCAAAAGGTTAAACGCATAGCACCATGGCTGAAGACAACGTAAAGGCGCAAATGCGCAAAGGAATTCTGGAGTACTGCATCCTCGCCATTCTCTCCCGCGAGGACTCGTATGCTCCGAAGATCATCGCCGAACTCAAGCAGGCCGAGATGATCGTAGTCGAGGGTACGCTCTACCCGATCCTCACCCGGCAGAAAAATGCCGGACTGCTGACCTACCGCTGGGAGGAATCCCCGCAGGGTCCGCCCCGCAAGTACTACACGCTCACGGACAAAGGCCGCGAATACCTCGCAACGCTCGACGAAGCCTGGGATGAACTCGTCGGACAGATCCAACTCATCCGCCACGGAAAAAACAATTAACCCCCAAAAAACAAAACCATGAAAAAACTCCTGCTGATAGCCGTCCTGATCGCAGCGTGCCTCTCCGCAACCGCTTATGTCGCCTGCGTCGCAGCGCCCCTGCTGGGCAAAAACATCAAGGGCAGCGGCAAGATCGTCACCAAAACCGTTCCGGCACCCGATTTCGACGGCATCGAAGCCTCGCGCGCCGTGAAAGTCGTCATCTCGGACAAGGTGTCGGACATCCGCATCGAAGCCGACGACAACCTGATCGACCTGGTGGTGGTCCGGGCCGTCAAGGGCAAACTCGAAGCCACCCTCGATCAAAAGGTGAACAACATCCAGAACGGCAACGTCACGATCACCGTCCCGGCCAACGGGAAAATCCGCTCGCTCGACGCTTCGAGCGCCTCGAAGATCATCGGCGAGACGACGCTCAAAGCCGGCAAATTCAGCATCGAGGCTTCGAGCGCCGCCAAGATCAAAGCCGCGGTGGAAGCCGTCTCCTGCACCATCGAAACATCGAGCGCCTCGAAGGTCGAGGCCTCGGTCGAGGCCGAAAGCTGTTCGCTCGACGCATCGAGCGCATCGAAAATCATCCTCGAAGGTTCCGCCGGGACGTTCAGGGCCGACATGAGTTCGGCATCGAAACTCAACGCCGAAAAATTCTCGGCCGTCAACGCCTCGATCGACACATCGAGCGCCGCCAGCGCTTCGATCGATTGCAGCGGAAAACTCACCGCCAGCGCATCGAGCGGCTCGTCGGTCCGCTACTCGGGCGACTGCCAGACTTCGCTGGAAAAGTCGAGCGGCGGCAGCATCCGCAAACTCTGAATTCCGAAACGACGCGACAACCATGAAAGAGGTTAAAAAATGCAGCATCTCGGGCGTGGCGTTCACGATGGACGCCGACGCTTACGAGGCCCTCGAAACCTACCTCGAGAGCCTCAAGACAACCTATAAGGACACGGCCGACGGCGCGGAGATCGTCGCCGACATCGAAGCCCGCATCGCGGAACTGATCCTCTCGGCGCAGGATAACACCCGCATCGTGGAGAAACCGCTGATCCTGAACATCATCCGGCAGATGGGCTCGGCCGAGGACATCTCCCGGGAGAGCGTCGACCGCGACCTGCACTGCGACACGCCGCGCATCCCCCGCCGGCTCTACCGCGACACGGAAAACGCCAAGCTGGGCGGCGTCTGCGCCGGAATCGGCAAATATTTCGACATCGACCCAGTGTGGGTGCGCCTCGGGCTGTTTCTGCCCCTGCTGTTCACCTGCTTCGGGTGGATTCCCTTCCTGCACTGGTTCAGCCCGATGTTCGGCAACCTGTTCGGCATCTTCCTGATCTGCTATTTCATCATGTGGTTCGCCGTTCCGGCGGCCCGTTCGGCGCGGCAGAAACTCGAAATGAACGGCGAGAAGATCACCGCACAATCCATCGGCGAGGTCACCGCGGCCACCGCCACGGCCTGCGCCGAACCCGACGCCAAGGCCAAACCGATCGTCGCCGAAGTCGTATCGGTCTTCGGCAAGGTGGTGCTGATCCTGCTGAAAATCATCGCCGGGTTCATCGTCTTCGGACTCATCATGGCGGCCTGCGCCCTGATCATCGGCATGTTCGCCCTGATCGTCGGCGGAGAGGGTTTCTTCACGCCCGCCGTCTTCGGCAACACGGTGTCGATCTGGATCGCGAGTCTGGGCATCCTGGCCACGCTCATCCCCATCATCCTGCTGATCTACGTGCTGATGTGCCTGATCGCCTCGCGCAAACCCGGCGGCAAGACCGTGCTGGCCATCTTCCTGCTGTGGCTGGCCTCGATCATCGCCGTATCGTGCGTGGCCATCCGCGAGAACGTGGGCGACAAGTTCCGGACGAAACGCAGGGTCCTCGAACAGGTGTTCCAGAGCGAAATCGTCATCGACGGCGACACCACCACCCTCGAACGCCTGCTGGAAGATTACGACGACGAAAGCGTGATCGAGGAGGGCCGCAAGACGCTCCACATCTCCGTGCCCTCGAAATCCATCGACATCACCGTCGACAAGAAGCAGGGCGAACTGCGGGTCAACGCCGACGGCCGGAAGGTCTCGGTCAAAGCCTCCGAGACCGGCGACGAAGCCTCGGTGACGATCCGCCGGGAAACCGACGCCGCCGACAGCGCAAAAACGACCCGCGGCAGCGCCGCCCGGTCCCGGTAAGCGAAGCCGGAAATCATTCGCGTTAAAATAAAAAGTTCCCGGAAATACGGGCGGCATCCTTTTTGGGCCGCCCGTATTTTTGAAATTTTTGAAATATTTTCGTACCTTTGAACGGTTTTGTTTTTAACAAATGAGAGTATGGCCGGAATCAAGAGCATAGGCATTCTGACATCGGGCGGCGACGCGCCGGGCATGAATGCGGCAATCCGCGCGGTGACGCGCAGCGCAATCTACAACGGATTTACCGTAAAAGGAATCATGCGCGGATTCAAAGGTTTGGTATTCAACGAGATCGTTGAATTCAAATCGCAGAGCGTGAGCAACATCATCCAGCTGGGCGGCACGATTCTGAAAACCGCCCGCAGCGAGGAGTTCAAGACCGTGGAAGGCCGCAAGGCGGCTTACGACAACATGGTGGCCGCGGGCATCGACGCTCTGGTGGTGATCGGCGGCGACGGATCGCTGACCGGCGCGGGACTTTTCGCCGAGGAATACAACGTGCCGATCGTGGGGCTTCCCGGAACGATCGACAACGACCTCGGAGGCACGGACTCGACGATCGGCTACGACACGGCGCTGAATACGATCATGGAGTCGGTCGACAAACTGCGCGACACGGCGTCAAGCCACGAACGCCTCTTTTTCGTCGAGGTGATGGGCCACACGGCGGGTTACCTGGCGCTCAACAGCGCCATCGCGACGGGTTCCGAGGCGGCGATCATCCCGGAGATGGAGACCGAGGTCGACCAGCTGGCGGAACTGATCAACCACGGGTTCCGCAAGAGCAAGAACTCGGCGATCGTGATCGTCGCGGAGAATCCCAAGACGGGCGGCGCCACGGCGCTGGCCGAACGTGTGAAGAAGGAGTTCCCGCAGTACGACGCGCGAGTGACGATTCTGGGCCATATCCAGCGCGGCGGCTCGCCGACGGCCGTGGACCGCATCCTCGCCTCGCGCATGGGCGAAGCAGCCATCGAGGCGATCCTCGACGGACAGCGCAACGTGATGATCGGCACGATGAACGGCAAGATCGTCTACGTGCCCTTCGCCAAGGCCATCAAACACGACAAAGGCATCGACCGCGGAGCGCTGGAACTGGTGAAAATCCTGTCGATTTAGACAGCTCCGCCTGCCCGCCGCGAACGGCCGCAATGCAAACGAATTCAACAAAAACCCGAACATAAGCGAATGAAACGCGTAATTGGCATCGGCAACGCCCTGACCGACATGCTGGTCAACCTGAAAACCGACTCCGTGCTGGGGAGGTTCAAATTAGCCAAAGGCTCGATGAGCCTCGTGGACACCCGGCTCCAGACCGAAATTTCGAAATCGGTGGCCGGACTCCCCTATTCCCTCTCGCTCGGAGGATCGGCCGGCAACACCATCCGCGCCATGGCGCAGCTGGGTTGCAGCGTCGGGTTCATCGGCAAGGTGGGCCCCGACACCACGGGCGACTTCTTCGTGCAGGCGCTGGACAACCTCGGCATCGAGCCGATCATTTTCCGGGGCAGGGAGCGTTCGGGCAAATGCGTGTCGCTGATCTCCGCCGACGGCGAGCGCACGATGGTCACCCACCTCGGCGCGGCGCTCGAACTCTCGGCCGGAGAGATCGAGCCGTCGATTTTCGAGGGGTACGACTGCCTCTACGTCGAAGGTTATCTGGTGCAGAACCACGACCTGATCCTCAAGGCCGCCCGTACGGCCAAGAAGTGCGGCCTGAAGGTCGCCATCGACCTGGCCAGCTTCAACATCGTGGCCGAGAACCTCGAATTCCTGCGCGGGCTGGTGAGCGAGCACGTCGACATCGTTTTCGCCAACGAGGACGAGGCCAAGACCTTCACCTGCGAGGCCGAGCCGCTGAACGCCCTCCAGGCCATTTCGCAGATGTGCGAACTGGCCGTCGTGAAGATCGGCACGAAAGGCGCGCTGATCAAACAGGGCGAGGAGGTCGTACACGTGGGCATCATGGCCGCGGCCAAGCGCGTGGACACCACGGGAGCGGGCGATTTCTACGCCGCCGGATTCCTGGCGGGGCTTTGCGACGGACTTTCGCTGCGCCAGTGCGGCACGATCGGCGCCATCACCGCCGGCAAGGTGATCGAAGTCGTCGGCACGACCTTCGGCGAGGAGGCCTGGGCCGACATCCACCGGCTGGTGAACAAGGTCAAAAACGAAAAGTACCTGTTTTAAATACAAAGGGTTGAACAAATGTTCAGCCCTTTGTATTTAAAACAGCAGCGCATACCGGAATCACAACCAATTTTCTTCCGGAGAATTCGCTGTCGCCCAGCGTTCCGCCGTATTTACAATTCTGCCCCACCCCAAATCCCTCCCTCGGGAGGGGCTTATCGCATGCGACCAAAGTCTGCAACTCCTAATTTTTAATTTTCGTGAACAGCCCCCGGCTGATTTCCAGACGCATGCGCAGCAGCCACCGCGATTTGCGGGGCGGCATCGTGCAGCAGAGCACGAGCGTCGCCGCCCATTTGGCGATCTCCAGCACGAAGGTCTTCGGCAGCCGGCGGTGGATTTCGGCCCGCAGCCGCTGGCTCACCCCGACGTTGTAGCTCAACCGCCGGAAATAAGCCCCGGTGAGTTTCGCCGGCGGAATGATGTGCCACATCACCGCCCCCGGCACATACCAGATCGTCTCGCCGCCGAGCAGGAGACGTTCGAAAAAGTCGTTCTCCTCGCCGCCGATCAACTCGCCGTTCACGCGCCCCAGCGTCGGATCGAACCCCCCGTAACCGGCCAGCCCCGCACGGCGGAAAGCCATATTGCCGCCCCCGGGAACGCGTCCCGCCGGGAACGGACGCACCCGCTCTCCGAAATCCATCGGATTGGCGATCGGCATTTCGACGTATTTCGACATCCACGCCGGACGTCCCGCGGGGTATTCGGCGACGATGCGCCCCCCGGCCACGACGGCCCCGGGACGGGTTTCGAAGAATTCGAGATAGGCGCGCAGAAACCCCTCGTTGACCCGTTCGTCGTCGTCGATGAAGGCCACCAGCGGCGCCTGCGCCTCCCGCAGTCCGCGGTTGCGGGCGTACGACACCCCCGGTCCCTCCTCCGCGACGAGCCGCAGGCCGCACCCGGGATGCGCCGCGGCAAAGGCCGCGAAACGCGCCTCGGTGTCGTCCGTGGAGTTGTTGCTCACCACCACGCACTCCCACTCGTCGCGCGGAAGATCCTGCCGCACGACGGATTCGAGCGCCGCAACGAGTTGTGCGGCACGGTTGTGGGTGGGAATGACGAGCGAGATTCGAATCATCGTGCGAATGTAGCAATTTATCCGTAAAAAACCCGTATATTTGTCCGAAATATAAAAAGCGACACGACTATGTACAAACTGATTCGCACCCTCCTGCCGGTCCTTGCCGCAATGATCGCCACGACCGTCTCGGCGCAGAGCGTCAGCTGGAAAAGCTCGGTGCAGCACCTCGACGGCCAGACCTACCGGATCGTGCTGGAAGCATCCATTCCGGCTCCCTGGCACATGTACGACATGGGACCCTACGAGGGCGGGCCCAACGCCACGACGATCACCTTCACCCCGGGCGAAGGCGCCGTCCTCGAAGGAGGCGTCGAGCAGCTGACCCGTCCCGAACGCCACTACGACAAAACGTTCGGAATGGAGATCGGAACCTTCGCCCGAAAGGCGCAGTTCGCCCAGAGCGTGAAACTCACGGCCCCGCAGGCGACCGTCAAAGCGGAACTCGCATGGATGATCTGCAACGATACGAGCTGCCTGCCGCCCGACGACACGGAACTGACGATCACCCTGCCCGCAGGTGCGACGCCCGCCGTGCAGCCCGCGGAAACTCCGGCCAAGGAGAGCGCCGCGGCATCGGAAACCGTCCCTGCGGCCGAAATCGCTCCCGCACAGAAGGACGCCGCAGGCGGCGGCTCGCTGTGGGGGCTGATCATCGAAGCCATTCTGTGGGGCTTCGCCGCCCTCCTGACCCCCTGCGTCTTCCCGATGGTCCCGATGACCGTCTCGTTCTTTATGAAAGGCTCCGGAAGCCCCGCGCTGGGCCGCATCCGCGCCGGCATGTACGGGTTCTTCATCGTGGCCCTCTACACGCTGCCCATCGCGGCGATCATCCTGATCACCCGCCTGGTGGGCGGCGACGCCGTGACGGCCGACATCTTCAACTGGCTGGCCACGCACTGGCTCCCGAACATCCTCTTCTTCCTGGTGTTCATGGTCTTCGCCGCATCGTTCTTCGGCGCGTTCGAGATCACGATGCCCTCGTGGATGGTCAATAAAACCGACTCCAAAGCCGACTCCAAAGGCCTTGCCGGCATCTTCTTCATGGCCCTGACGCTCGTGCTGGTGTCGTTCTCGTGCACCGGACCCATCGTCGGCTCGGTGCTGATCAAATCCACCGCCGGAGAGTTCTGGAGTCCGATCGTGACGATGCTGGCCTTCTCCGTCGCCTTCGCGCTGCCGTTCACCCTCTTCGCCTTCTTCCCCTCGATGCTCAAGAAGCTGCCCAAGAGCGGCGGATGGCTCAATTCGGTGAAAGTCGTGCTGGGATTCATCGAAGTCGCGCTGGGCATGAAGTTCCTCTCGGTGGCCGACCAGACCTACCACTGGGGACTGCTCGACCGGGAGATCTACCTCGCCGTGTGGATCGTGACCTTCTCGCTGCTGGGTCTCTACCTGCTGGGCAAAATCAAGTTCGCCCACGACAGCGACATGCCCTACCTCGGCGTAGGACGCCTGGCGCTGGCCATCGTCACCTTCTCGTTCGTCGTCTACCTCGTCCCCGGCATGTGGGGCGCCCCGCTCAAAGGTCTTTCGGGCTACCTGCCGCCCCTGCACACGCAGGACTTCGTCATCGGACAACAGGACGGCTCCGGACCGGCCCCGGCAGGCGGCGAGGCGCGCATGCTGCTGACCGTCGACGGACAGAAACCCAAACACAGCGACTTCCTCCACCTGCCGCACAACCTCGAAGGATTCTTCGATCTCAAGGAGGCCGAGGCATACGCCGCCAAGGTCGGCAAGCCGCTCTTCATCGACTTCACGGGCCACGGATGCGTCAACTGCCGCGAAATGGAGGCCCGCGTATGGTCCGACCCGCAGGTGCTGGACATCCTGCGCAACGACTACGTGATCGTGGCGCTCTACTCCGACGACAAGAAAGTGCTTCCCGAGAGCGAATGGGTGACCACCGATGCGGGCAAGGTGCTCAAGAGCCTCGGCAAAATCAACTCCTACTACGCGCTGAAGACCTTCGGGGTCAACGCCCAGCCCTACTACGTGTTGCAGGGGCGCGGCGGGAAGGAGTTGGTTCCGCCCCGCGGCTACGACCTCGACGTGCAGGGATTCGTCGATTTCCTCCGCAGCGGCGTCGAAGCCTACGACAGGCAGAAATAGGGATTCCCGCCCCGAAAAAAGCCTGCGGCCGAAACGGCCGCAGGCTTTTTCAGCATTCCGGACGGAGGATCAGTCCGAGAACTCGTCGAACATCGTCGTGCTCAAGTACTTCTCGGCCCGGTCGGGGAAAACCACGACGATATTGCCCCGCTCGATCTTCTGCGCCGTACGCACCGCAGCCAGCATCGCCGCGCCGCTCGACATGCCGGCGAAGATCGCCTCCCTGCGGATGATTTCCCGGGCCATGGAGATCGCCTCCTCGCTCTCGATCATCTCCTGCACGTCGATCTGCGACGGATCGTAGATGTCGGGCACGATGGCCTCCTCCATGTTCTTGAGCCCCTGAATGTAGTGGCCGCGGATCGGCTGTGCGCAGACGACCTTGATGTCGGGCTTCATCACCTTGAGGAAACGCGAAAGACCCATCAGCGTCCCCGAAGTCCCGATGGCGCAGACGAGGTAGTCGATGTTGCCGCCGGTCTGCTGCCAGATCTCCAGCGCCGTCGACTGGTAGTGGGCCAGGTAGTTGCTGGCGTTGGCGAACTGGTCGGGCATGAAATACCTGCCGGGAGCGTCGGCGACCTTTTTCCGCGCCAGGCGGATCGCCCCGTCGGTCCCCTCCTCGGCGGGTGTCAGAATCACCTTCGCACCGTAGGAGCGGATGATCTTCCGCCGTTCGATCGACACCGCTTCGCTCATCACGATCTCCACGGGATAGCCCTTGACGATCCCCACGATGGCCAGCCCGATGCCCGTGTTGCCCGATGTGGGTTCGATGATCGTCTTGCCGGGCGTCAGCCGTCCGTCCCGCTCGGCGGCCTCGATCATCCGCAGCGCAATGCGGTCCTTGATGCTTCCCGTAGGATTGAAGCCTTCGAGTTTGGCGAATATTTTCACGTTCGGATTGGGGCACAGCCGGTTGATCCGCACCATCGGGGTCGTGCCGATGGTCCCCAGAATATTCTTTTTAACCATAAATCACCGCTCATTAAACCGCGTAAAGATAATCATTTTCCGGAAAAAAGATTAATTTTGTGAAATGTCACGTCCGTCTCGTGAAGACAAACGGGTCCCGGCCTCACGAAACGGCATCCCCGGACAAGGACCCACCCTACCCGAATGAACCCATCGAGATTCAGGCCGGCCGCCGGCATGGCGCTGCTGACCTTCGCCGGAATTCCTGCGGCACAGCACGCCGACGCACACCCGAAACGCCCCGGACAACAGCCGCCGAACATCGTGCTCATCCACCTCGACGACATGGGCTACGGCGACCTGACCGCAACGGGGGCCACCGGATACCGGACGCCCAACATCGACCGGCTCTGCGCCGAAGGCATGCGCTTCACCAATTATTACAGCGCCCAGGCTGTCAGCAGCGCTTCGCGCGCCGGGCTTCTGACGGGATGCTACCCCAACCGCATCGGATTCGCCGGGGCGCTCGGTCCGAAATCGAAAACAGGACTCAACCCCGACGAGGAGACCATGGCCGAAAACCTGAAGAAAGCCGGCTACGCAACCGCCATCGTCGGCAAATGGCACGTGGGATGCCGCCCGGGGCTTATGCCCCTCGACCACGGTTTCGACGAATACTTCGGGCTGCCCTACTCCAACGACATGTGGCCCCACCATCCGCAGACGTCGTCCTATCCGCCGCTGCCGCTGTACGAAGGGCGCAAGGTCGTCAACCCGTCGGTCTCGGCCGCGGACCAGGCGCAGCTCACCACCCGGTACACGGAACATGCCGTCGATTTCATCACACGCAGGTCCGAAGGCCCGTTCTTCCTCTACCTGGCCCACTCCATGCCGCACGTGCCGCTCTTCGTCTCGGACAAGTTCAAGGGCAAAAGCGAGCAGGGACTGTACGGCGACGTGATGATGGAGATCGACTGGAGCGTGGGCGAAGTGCTCAAGGCGCTGGAAAAGAGCGGCGCGGCCTCCAATACGATCGTCGTGCTCACTTCGGACAACGGGCCGTGGATCAACTACGGCGACCACGCCGGCTCGACGGGCGGTCTTCGCGAAGGCAAGGGAACCACCTTCGAAGGCGGGCAGCGCGTGCCGTGCATCGTGTGATGGCCGGGGACGACACCCGCCGGAACGATCTGCAACCAGCTGGCCTCGTCCATCGACCTGCTGCCGACCTTCGCGGAGATCGCGGGCACGCCGCTCCCGGCGAAGCAAATCGACGGCGTAAGCATCCGCAGCCTGTTCGAGGGCGTGCCGGACGCCGCGCCACGCACGTCGTTCCTGTTCTACTACCGGAAAAACAGCCTGGAAGCCGTGCGCGACGGACACTACAAACTCGTGTTCGCCCATCCGGGCCGCAGTTACGAAGCATTCCCGCCCGGCAACGGCGGACGCCCGGGCAAGGTGGCCGAAGGGCACGAATTCCCGCTGGCGCTCTACGACATGCGCCGCGACCCCGGCGAACGCTACGACGTTCAGAACCAGCATCCCGAAGTGGTCGAGGAGCTGATGCGGATCGCCGATGCGGCGCGCGAGGACCTGGGCGACGACCTGCGGGGAATGCCCGGCAGGAACAGGCGTCCGGCAGGCAGGGCCGAATAAACGACGAAGGGCAGGTCCGTCCGGACCTGCCCCTTGCCTTTGCGGCACGGGAAACGGACTATTTACGCTCCTTCCCGGTTTCGGCGAAAGCCGATTTCACTTCATGCTCTTTCTGCTGACGGGCTTTGGGCGTCGGAGCCTTGCCCTCTTTAACCAAACGATTGATGTTACGCTCGAAATTCTGCTCGCAAGGTTCGCAGGCGGTGTCTTTGTTCTCTTTCATGGCTTTGGAAATTTTATGGTATCGACTCCTGCTGCAAATAGCGCGCCGTTTGCCCGACCATCCATTCCGGCAAACAAAAAAACGGACAACTCCGTAGAATTGTCCGCTTTGGTAGCGGGAGGAGGACTCGAACCTCCGATAATTAGAATTGTATTTCAATAAGTTACACTCGTTATTTCGCAAAAAAGTATTCCAACCGGCATCCTTTAATTCAATATTTGAACAGGTTACCCCCACCATTTCAGCAGGTATCCGAAGAATACCTTGTAGAATAGCCGTATCATATCCAAGCGGTTTTTACTCAACAAACCACCTGTACTCGGGTTCCCCGATGAGCGCCTTTGCCACTCCCTCCGTGAATACCGTCGCATTCCGGCTTCTTGCGAGGAACGAATCGATGTAGCTGGACTTGTTGGCTCCGGTAAAGAGGTTGAACACCCTCCATAGGTCAATCTCCCGCTGTCTGTCGCACGCAAACGCCGTATCGTTGTAATAGGCCCTTGCGATGGTGTTCAGATGGCAGTCCGTGAATTCGAATTCCGGGAGCTGCTTGCGTTGAGCAGGCGGCAGGAACTGATACAACCGTGCCTTTCCCACCATCTGCGCGAACTGACTTTCCGACATGGAGGTATCGAGTAACGCCCGCATCCGCTCCAAATGCCGCCTGGCATTGTAGCTTACGATCAGCTCCGTAATCTTGGCTGTCAACTCCTGCGTATTCGTCACCCGCATCTCCCCGGCCAGTCCGTCCGTGGCCACACACATATTGCAACAAACCATGTTCTTGAACCCGATAAAGACTTTGAATTTCTCGAAGCCTTTCTTACTGTAAAGGTTCTCCTGGTTGTAGGCCCTTACACCTCCTACGGTCAAGTTGAGCCTGCATCCGTCGATAACCTCCGTTATGGCGGGTATCTCGATGCAGAACATCATCCGCTCGTAATAGATGGTCTTGTCCTCGTCGGTAAGGTCCTTTACGGCCTTGTGGATGGCTTCGGGTGTCCGTCCCTTGACGATATGGCTCACCCGTATTTCGGGCTCTTCCACCGTACAGCTTCGGAACATCCGCTGCGCACACTCCCACATGGTTTCGATGAACTGATTGTGCGAGATGGTCACCTCGTTGTCCCTGGAGAAGACCGGGGTAATGCAATCGTTCTGGAGGTGGCTGAGTGTAACAGCCTTGGTATTGGCCTCGATGAAAGGCTTGCGGGGCTGTTCTTCGGGAGTTTCCCGGAACGGGGATTCCTCTTCTTCCCCGAACGAGGGCGAGGGGATAATCAGCTGTGTTGCATCCCGTGCATCTTCACGGAGCGTAAAGGGCAGTACGTTGTTACTGTGCGACTCTGCCCGCGGGATAGCTTGTTCCATAATTTGCGGAGGGTTGGGTTCGACATTGGTTGCACCAGTCGAGAATCTGCATCCCGACTTGTTCAGTCAGCGGAAACTCCGCCTTCCCGGCGAAAAGCTCCGTGCGGTCCTTGGAAGCCAAAGCATAGTGCTTCATGTTGACATCGAATACGATGGTGAACTCGTAGTCGACATTATCCCGCTGTACGGCTTTAAGCCCCACTTTCTCGGGGATCATCTTGCCGTTGCGCTCGTTGAGCACGTACTCCTGCTTGCTCCGCATCGTACAGATCACATGACACGAGGAGTTGAGAATCCGCTGGATAAAGGCGTTCTGCCGGGGCGTGACCTTGGCCCAGTTGGCGAAGGAGTTGCCTTGCAGATTGGCGTGGAAATCCAGCAGGTAATCCCAGCAATGGGAGATGCTGTCGATGATGATAACCTCCATGCCTGCGCTTTCGCAGATACCGATGGCGTCGATGTATTTCTCGGGATTGTAAGGCTCCGAGAGGGAGAGCACGTTGTAGGCTCCCAAGTGGGCATAGAGGTCCGCACTCCCGTTCTCGGTGTCAATGACAGCGATTTTGGACCAGTCGGAGGTCATGCCGTGGGCGATAAGGAGCGACGAATAGGTCTTGCCCGATCCCGAAGCTCCTTGCAGGGCTAACCGCATCTTGGCTGCCCGGCGTTGTGAATGGCGTAATTGCATGATGAAATGAAATTGGATTTGGTTGAACTCGTAATAGCATAATAAAAAGGCCGCTCCCCCGGAGTGGAGGAACAGCCTTTCGATGGAAAGATAGACAAGGTTACAGCGTGGCAACCGTGGTGAACTGCGGGTTATCCCCGGCATTGTGAAGCAGGAGAAACTGCTCGCCGCTCTCCTCGGAGATCACCTCCGAAACGACGGGATGATCGAGCGGTTCTGCGGGATACTTCGAGGTAACGGCGCCCGCCTTATCGCCATATCCGAAGAAATACTTTCCCGTCTGCTCGTTGCGGATGATACGGATTTGCAGAATACCTTTCCACTCCTTGAACTCGTCGAGAGTGAAGGTCCGCAGGAATTTGAGTGTGTTTGTCATAGCCATAAAATTTGAGATTCGACAATACGCGGAAATAATATGATTATCCCCGGAGGATAGCCGGGGTCGCACCCCAATCCCGCAAAGCGGGGGGGGGTATTCGGGGAATATCCTGCGCTCGAACAATTTCGGGGAGTTGCAAAAATTTTTTGTGGTGAAAATTTGGCTTGGCTTAACCTTGTAATATCATTAATAACAACATCATATTGCTATTTATCGGTATCTCCACTATACAACATCCGCATTTCTCTTCCATTATGATAGGAAAGTTGAATTTGGACAGGGATTTGCAAAAAAATGTGCAACTTTTTTGTTCTGCAGGTGAGGATTTGAACGAATTTTGTTACAACGACTTAGGAGATTTGGTTACGCCATATTTAATACGATTATTCTAATTGAACTAGAAATGTATAGCAACTAAAGGAAACAAAGATAATCTTATACTATTTAAGATGAATTCCAAAAAATTGCCATTCACTTTTTGGTCCTTCAATCAAATTAATCATATCTACATCCTGTGGTATGCTCGGAAATATTAATGAAAACTCTAGAATTTCGCCTACACTATTAAAATATTATCTGCTTTGCACCATTTTTACCAACATATTAAATAGATGCGTTGTTTGAATTAAAAGCAAATTTACACGTATTTTATGGTACACTGACGCAATCATTTCTGTTTGTTAATCGAGGTACAACATCCACTGTCCATATTTGTCGAACAGCTCTAACATCTTCTGCCCAAAGAGTACTTCCGCTTTATCCTTATCCACTTTCTCCTTGTTATAATACAACGCTCCACTGGGCGAGGGGCCCGACCTTATATTCGCAACCATTCCTTAGCCTGTTTTGCGGGGTTGAGAATTTCGATGCTTAGGACTTTCAATTCGCGTGTCTGTTGTTCCAACATGGCAATCTGATGCGGGATCGCAATGTTGGAAAAGTGCGCATTGACGACCTTTACAATCTGGTTATAGTTATTGGCCAGTTTCTGAAATTGAAAATAAAACTCGTTGTGTCGAGCGATGAACTGCACTTTCGAAGGGGCGCGTCTGATGATGATGAACTCCTCGGCGAAGATACATTTTACGATAAATCGGCTTCCATAGCCGGATCAGTTCCGGGGTGTAATATTACAACCGTCCG
The DNA here is from genome assembly GCF_025145845.1 of Alistipes shahii WAL 8301. Taxonomy (NCBI): domain Bacteria; kingdom Pseudomonadati; phylum Bacteroidota; class Bacteroidia; order Bacteroidales; family Rikenellaceae; genus Alistipes; species Alistipes shahii. The sequence continues at coordinate 997,302 of NZ_CP102253.1, forward strand.
GCACGAAAAAAACCGCCGAACGGACTGGAGCGGACATAAAACCCGAATGCATCACAAATAAAATCTTTCACTATCAAAAGATGAAACGCGAGATTCAAAACCCTCTTTCCTACATTCCTTTTACAAGTCATTCATGGAATCGATATGGCAGGCAGGAACGCCTCCCATCTCCTCTGCATAAAAGAAGTCGTTCACGAATGAATACAGTCGTGAATCACCAAAATCACAAATTCATGAACACAAGAATTCTTTAATTTATCGCTTATAAAAAACTCTTAATTATGCACTGCCTTATGTCGTCAGAAGAATGGCATCGGAAAATTCCCTTCACAGGTTATTTGCTGGCTATCAGCATAAGTGTTCCGGTCGTGGATTTGGAGAGCGTTCGCAGGGTAGCGTCCGGGGCGCAGAATATCGTCTTTCTCGCCGGCTGGGAATTGCTTGAATATTAGGTTGCTGCGCGACCTTGAAAACACGGTTGAATTTCTCCGCTCAATGCCGTCATATCTTGTCCGATCTTGTCGTTGGTGATTTGGGCGTAAATTTGGGTCGTGGTGATATGTTTATGTCCCAGCATCTTCGATACGGTTTCCAACGGTACGCCCTGCGTGAGCGTGACCGTCGTGGCAAATGTATGCCGGGCCACATGGATCGTCGGATTGAACGGCAACCGGCATGCCTGGTAACATGCCGTAACGACATATTCAACGTATTATAGGTGCCTTTGAGCGGGAAGGCCCTGTCTCCCGAGAGGTGCATGTCCTTATAACAGTCGTAAATCATTTCAGCAACGGGGAGAAGTTTGACACGGAACTGTGTACCCGTCTTCTGACGCTTGTCGATGATCCAACGATCCCCGTTGTCGTCTGTATGAATATCTGTATGGGTCAGTTTCGAAACGTTCGCATAGCTTAAACCTGTAAATGCGCAGAAGACGAAGACATTCGGTTGATGCGTTGGGCTTCGAGGCTTTTGCCGGCTGCTTTATTTGCCTTGGTATCCCAAAAAGAAGAACGAACGGTGAGTTTGCAGCTGAACTGCGACATCGTACCGTTGATCGTAATACGGCCATGACGGGAATCTGGCCCGATTTCTCCGACTGCCTTTTTACGTAGAAAAGGACTTTGAACGTGCTGCGTTGCATAATAACTTGAACTTGTTGGATGGGTTAAACGTTTAGTCAAGTTATTTGGCATGCGAGAATTCGGCACAACAAGCTGAAAAACAAGCGCTTTAATGCGAAATAAAGCATTTCGGGCAGGTAACGGATAAGTAATACAACTCACCGTTAAACCTGCCCGATTCTGCCTTTGAGTGTTTCGGAACCTACGGAAATCAATACATTAAATACCTGTAAACAAAACATTTACACTTTTATGCATTGTACTGCTCCTACAAAAAGCCGCACCCTTTCGGGAGCGGCTTTTTTCGATATGTACACGAAGGGCAACTGCCCGGCGACACGTCGTCGCCATAGCCCCCCCCTTCGTCTTCGGCTACTGCGCCTGCTGGAGCGACTCCAGATCGGCCTTCGAACCGACTACGAGGTCGTCGTAGTCGCGCAGGCCCGTACCGCCGGGGATCAGGTGACCGCAGATCACGTTCTCCTTGAGGTTCTCCAGCGGATCGACCTTGGCCTGGATGGCCGCCTCGTTCAGCACCTTGGTCGTCTCCTGGAACGAAGCCGCCGAGATGAAGCTCGAAGTCTGGAGTGCGGCGCGGGTGATACCCTGCAACACCTGGGTCGAAGTCGCGGGCACGATGTCGCGCACCTGCACCGGCTGCTGGTCGCGGCGCTTGAGGCTCGAATTCTCGTCGCGCAGCTTACGCAGCGAAACGATCTGCCCGGGCTGCAACGATGTCGAATCGCCCGCGTCGGTGACGACCACCTTGTCGTACAACTCGTCGTTCACATCCATGAACTCCCACTTGTCGACAACCTGATCCTCGAAGAAACGGGTGTCTCCCGGGTCCTCGATCTTCACCTTGTTCATCATCTGGCGGACGATGACCTCGAAGTGCTTGTCGTTGATCTTCACACCCTGCATGCGGTACACCTCCTGCACCTCGTTGACGATGTACTCCTGCACCTTCGTCGGGCCGAGGATATTGAGGATGTCGCTCGGGGTGATCGCACCGTCCGACAGCGGGCTGCCGGCCTTCACGTAGTCGTTCTCCTGCACGATGATCTGACGCGACAGGGGAACCAGATAGCGTTTCACGTCGCCCTGCTTCGAGGTGATGATGATCTCGCGGTTACCGCGCTTGATCTTGCCGAACGCCACCTCGCCGTCGATCTCCGATACGATGGCGGGGTTCGACGGGTTGCGGGCCTCGAACAGCTCCGTAACACGCGGCAGACCGCCGGTGATGTCGCCGCCCGACTTGCCGACGGCGCGCGGAATCTTGATCAGGATGTCGCCGGCCTTGATGCGGGCGTTGTCCTTCACGACCACGTGGGCGCCCACGGGCAGGTTGTACTGCTTGACCTCCAGACCTTCGCGGTCGACGATCTTGATGACGGGGTTCTTGGTCTTGTCCTTCGACTCGATCACGACCTTCTCCGAAAGGCCCGTCTGCTCGTCGCGCTCGTCGCGGTAGGTGATACCCTCGATAACGCTCTCGTAGGAGGCCTTACCCTCGTACTCCGAAATGATAACGGCGTTGTAGGGGTCCCACTCGCAGATCAGGTCGCCCTTCTTGACCTCGGAGCCGTCCGCCATGAAGAGCGTCGCGCCGTAGGGCAGGTTGTGCGTATAGAGGACGATGTCGGTCTTGGGGTCGACGATGCGGAACTCCGACTGACGCGAAATAACGATGTCGATCGCCTCGCCGGCTGCATTCTTGCCCTTGACGGTGCGCAGCTCGTCGATCTCCAGACGGCCTTCGTATTTCGAAACGACGTTGGTCTCGACAGCCGTGCCGCCGGCCACACCGCCGACGTGGAACGTACGCAGGGTCAGCTGCGTACCCGGCTCGCCGATGGACTGCGCGGCGATGACGCCGACGACCTCGCCCTTCTGAACCATGCGGGCCGTGGCCAGGTTGCGGCCGTAGCACTTCGCGCAGACGCCGCGGCGCGACTCGCAGGTCAGCACCGAACGGATCTCCACCGACTCCAGCGGCGATTTCTCGATGGCTTCGGCGATCGGCTCGGTGATCTCCTCGCCGGCCTTGCAGATCACCTCGCCGGTCAGCGGGTGAATCACGTCGTTCAGGGCCACACGGCCCAGAATACGGTCGTAGAGGGTCTGCACCACGTCGTCGTTGCGCTTGATGGCCGTAGCCGTCAGGCCGCGCAGCGTGCCGCAGTCCTCCTCGTTGATGATCACGTCCTGCGCCACATCCACCAGACGGCGCGTCAGGTAACCTGCGTCGGCCGTCTTCAGGGCGGTGTCGGCAAGACCCTTACGGGCGCCGTGGGTCGAAATGAAGTACTCCAGCACCGAAAGTCCCTCCTTGAAGTTCGAGAGAATCGGGTTCTCGATGACCTGCTGGCCACCCTCGACGCCCGACTTCTGCGGCTTGGCCATCAGACCGCGCATACCGCTCAACTGACGGATCTGCTCCTTCGAACCACGGGCGCCGGAGTCGAGCATCATGTATACCGGGTTGAAACCGTCGTTGTCCTTGATCAGCGTTTCGATCACGGCCTTCGTCAGCTTGGTATTGATATTCGTCCAGACGTCGATGATCTGGTTGTAACGCTCGTTGTTGGTGATAAGACCCATGTTGTAGTCCTCCATGATGGAGTCCGAACGTTCGTAGCCCTCCTGCACGAGCTTCTCCTTCTCTTCGGGGATGATCACGGCATCGAGGTTGAACGACAGACCGCCGCGGAAGGCCATCCGGTAACCCATATTCTTGATGTCGTCGAGGAACGCGGCCACCTTGTCGGCACCGGCCTTCTTCATCACCACGGCGATGATGTCGCGCAGCGAACGCTTCGTCAGAATCTCGTTGATGTAACCCACCTCCTTGGGAACCACCTGGTTGAAGAGGATGCGGCCGATGGTCGTCTCCTTCAGCACGCGCACCTCGTTACCCTGCTCGTCCAGGTCGTCGACCATACACTTCACGATGGCGTGCAGGTCGGCCCGGCCCTCGTTGTAGGCGATGATCGCCTCCTCGGCGCCGTAGAATACGCGGCCTTCGCCCTTCACGCCCTTGCGGGGCTTGGTGATGTAGTAGAGACCGAGGACCATGTCCTGCGAAGGGACCGTGATCGGCGCGCCGTTCGCGGGATTGAGGACGTTGTGCGAACCCAGCATCAGCAGCTGGGCCTCCAGGATGGCGGCGTTGCCCAGCGGCAGGTGCACGGCCATCTGGTCGCCGTCGAAGTCGGCGTTGAACGCCGTACATGCCAGCGGGTGCAGCTGCATGGCCTTGCCCTCGATCAGTTTGGGCTGGAACGCCTGGATACCGAGGCGGTGCAGCGTCGGGGCGCGGTTCATCAGCACGGGGTGTCCCTTGATGACATTCTCCAGAATGCCCCAGATCACGGGGTCCTTGCGGTCGATGATCTTCTTGGCCGACTTCACCGTCTTGACGATGCCGCGCTCGATGAGCTTGCGGATCACGAACGGCTTGTAAAGTTCGGCGGCCATGTCCTTCGGAATGCCCATCTCGTGCATCTTCAGCTCGGGACCGACGACGATGACCGAACGGGCCGAGTAGTCGACACGCTTACCCAGCAGGTTCTGGCGGAAGCGGCCCTGCTTGCCCTTGAGCGAATCCGACAGCGACTTGAGCGGACGGTTCGACTCGTTCTTCACGGCGTTGCTCTTGCGCGAGTTGTCGAACAGCGAGTCGACGGCCTCCTGCAACATGCGCTTCTCGTTGCGCAGAATCACCTCCGGGGCCTTGATCTCGATCAGGCGTTTGAGGCGGTTGTTGCGGATGATGACGCGGCGGTAGAGGTCGTTCAGGTCCGACGTGGCGAAACGTCCGCCGTCCAGCGGCACCAGCGGGCGCAGCTCGGGCGGGATCACCGGAATCACGTTCAGCACCATCCACTCGGGCTTGTTCTTGCCCTCCGAGGCGCGGAACGACTCGATGACGTTCAGACACTTCAGCGCCTCCGACTTACGCTGCTGCGAGGTCTCGGTCGAGGCCTTGTGGCGCAGGGCGTAGGACATCGAATCGAGGTCCACCTGCTTCAGCAGCGTGTAGACGGCCTCGGCGCCCATCATGGCGACGAACTTGTTGGGGTCCGAATCGTCGAGCGACTGGTTGCCCTTCGGCAGCGCGGCCACCACGTCGAGGTACTCCTTCTCCGAAAGCGTGGCCAGACGCTCGATGCCCTGCTCCGAGGCGGCGCCGGCGTTGATCACGACGTAACGTTCGTAGTAGATGATCGCCTCGAGTTTCTTCGACGGAATGCCCAGCAGGTAGCCGATCTTCGAAGGCAGCGAGCGGAAATACCAGATGTGCACCACCGGAACCACCAGCGAGATGTGTCCCATGCGCTCGCGGCGCACCTTCTTCTCGGTCACCTCCACGCCGCAGCGGTCGCAGACGATGCCTTTGTAGCGGATGCGCTTGTACTTACCGCAGTGGCACTCGTAATCCTTCACCGGGCCGAAAATCCGTTCGCAGAACAGACCGTCGCGCTCGGGCTTGTAGGTACGGTAGTTAATGGTCTCGGGCTTCAGCACCTCGCCGCTCGACTGGGCCAGAATCTCCTCGGGGGAGGCCAGGCCGATCGAAATCCGGCTGTAACCATTATTCGGTTTATTGTCTTTGGTAATTGACATATTTGTTCTCGTTTTTCTTTTCCTCTAAAATACACCTTACTCGAGTTTCACCGACAGAGCCAGACCGCGAAGCTCGTGCAGCAGCACGTTCATCGCCTCGGGAATACCCGGTTTGGGCAGATTCTCGCCCTTGACGATGGCCTCGTACGCCTTGGCGCGGCCCATCACGTCGTCGGACTTGATCGTCAGAATCTCCTGCAGGATGTTGGCGGCGCCGAAGCCTTCGAGCGCCCAGACCTCCATCTCACCGAAACGCTGACCGCCGAACTGCGCCTTACCGCCGAGCGGCTGCTGCGTGATGAGCGAGTAGGGACCGATCGAACGCGCGTGCATCTTGTCGTCGATCATGTGGCCCAGCTTGAGCATGTAGATCACGCCCACCGTAGCCGGCTGGTCGAACATCTCGCCCGTGCCGCCGTCGTAGAGGTACGTACGGCCGCTGTGCGGGATACCCGCCTGCGCGGTGTATTCGTTGATCTGGTCGAGCGAAGCGCCGTCGAAAATCGGCGTGGCGAACTTCAAGCCCAGCTCGCGGCCGGCCCATCCGAGCACGGTCTCGTAAATCTGGCCGAGGTTCATTCGCGAAGGCACGCCCAGCGGGTTCAGGCAGATGTCGACGATCGTTCCGTCCTCGAGGAACGGCATGTCCTCGTCGCGCACGATACGGGCCACGATACCCTTGTTACCGTGGCGTCCGGCCATCTTGTCGCCCACCTTCAGCTTACGCTTCTTGGCGATGTAGACCTTGGCCATCTGGATGACGCCCGTCTGCGGAAGCTCGTCGCCGTTGGTGATGTTGTACTTCTCGCGCTTGATGGCGGCGTCGGCCTTCTTCCACTCGATGGTGTAATTGTTGATGGTGGCCTCGATGAGCGCATCGGTGTGGGCGTCGCCCGTCCAGTTGCACGACCCGAGGTTCAGATACCCCATCACCACGCCGGTCTTCTCGTCCGTCGACTTGCGGGCGATCTCCTCCAGCATCTTCTGCGAGAATTTCGTCCCCGCGGGATAGAGTTCCACCCCGAAGTAGTCCGTAACGCCCGTGGAGGTCTTGCCCTGAAGCAGCGTCCACAGTTTGCCGACCAGACGCTTCGTAAGTTCCGCGATTTCGGCTGCGAACTTCTCGTCGAGCTTGTCCAGCTGGGCCTTCTCGGCGCTCTTGCTCTTTTTGCCCTCCTTGTTGGCGCGGCTGTAAAGACGGGTGTCGATCACCACGCCGTGCAGCGACGGCTGGGCCTTCAAAGAGGCGTCCTTCACGTCGCCGGCCTTGTCGCCGAAGATCGCGCGGAGCAGCTTCTCCTCGGGCGACGGATCGCTCTCGCCCTTCGGGGTGATCTTGCCGATCAGGATGTCGCCCGGGTGGATGTTGGCGCCGACACGGACGATACCGTTGGCGTCGAGGTCCTTCGTGGCGTCCTCCGAGACGTTGGGAATGTCCGACGTAAGCTCCTCGACACCGCGCTTGGTGTCGCGGACCTCCATGATATATTCGTCGACGTGCACCGAGGTGAAGATGTCCTCACGCTGGATACGCTCCGAGATCACGATGGCGTCCTCGAAGTTGTAACCCTTCCAGGGCATGAACGCCACCTTGAGGTTGCGGCCCAGGGCCAGCTCGCCGTGCTGCGTCGAGTAGCCTTCGGTCAGAATCTGCCCCTTCGTCACCTTGTCGCCCGTCAGCACGATGGGCTTCAGCGTCACCGAGGTATTCTGGTTGGTGCGACGGTAGCGCGGCAGCGTGTAGGTCGTCACCTCCGGAGCGAACGACGCGAGGATCTCGTCCTCCGTACGCTCGTATTTGATCTGAATCTTCGTCGCATCGGCGAAAACCACCTCGCCGTCGCCCTCGGCAACGATCTGGATGCGGCTGTCGGAGATCATGTCCTTCTCGATACCCGTGCCGACGATCGGGGCTTCCGAAGTCACCAGGGGCACGGCCTGGCGCATCATGTTCGAACCCATCAGCGCACGGTTGGCGTCGTCGTGCTCCAGGAACGGGATAAGGCTCGCGGCGATCGAGGCAATCTGGTTCGGAGCCACGTCCATCAGGTCCACTTCGCTGGCCGTGACCACGGGGAAATCGGCGCCTTCACGCGCCTTGATGCGATCCGGCTCCAGGAAATTGCCCTCCCCGTCGATCGGGGTGTTCGCCTGTGCGGCGACCAGGTCTTCCTCCTCCTCGGCCGAATAGTAGTGGATGTGCGAATTGTCCATATCGACCTTGCCGTTCTCCACGCGGCGGTAAGGCGTCTCGATGAAGCCCATCGGGGAGATCTTCGCATAGACGCACAGCGACGAGATCAGACCGATGTTCGGGCCTTCCGGCGACTCGATCGGGCAAAGGCGTCCGTAGTGCGTGTAGTGCACGTCCCGCACCTCGAAACCGGCGCGGTCACGCGACAGACCGCCGGGACCGAGGGCCGACAGACGGCGTTTGTGCGTGATTTCGGCCAGCGGGTTGATCTGGTCCATGAACTGCGAGAGCTGCGAGGTTCCGAAGAAGGAGTTGATCACCGACGAAAGGGTCTTGGCGTTGATCAGGTCCACCGGCGTGAACACCTCGTTGTCACGCACGTTCATGCGCTCGCGGATCGTACGCGCCATGCGCACGAAACCGACCGAGAACTGATTCGACAGCTGCTCGCCCACCGTGCGGACGCGGCGGTTCGACAGGTGGTCGATGTCATCGACGTCGGCCTTCGAGTTGATCAGCTGGATCAGGTATTTGATGATGGCGATGATGTCCTCGCGCGTCAGCGTGCGGATGGCCGGATCGGTGTCCAGATCCAGCTTCTTGTTGATGCGGTAACGGCCCACATCGCCCAGGTCATAGCGTTTGTCCGAGAAGAACAGCTTCTCGATGACGTCGCGCGCCGTAGCCTCATCGGGCGGCTCCGAAGCGCGCAGCTGCCTGTAAATATAAACCACGGCCTCCTTCTCGGAGTTGCACGGGTCTTTTTGCAGCGTATTGTAGATGATCGAGAAGTCGATGCCCGAGAGGTTCTCCTTGTGCAGCAGAATCGTCTTGGCGCCGCTTTCGAGGATTTGGTCCACATGCTCCTCCTCGAGAACCGTCTCGCGGTCCACGATCACGTTGTTTCGTTCGATGGAAACCACCTCGCCCGTGTCCTCGTCCACGAAGTCCTCGACCCACGTCGAGAGCACCCTCGCGGCCAGCTTGCGGCCCACGGCCTTCTTGAGGTTGGCCTTGTTGACCTTCACCTCGTCCGCCAGGTCGAAGATTTCCAGGATCTGCTGGTCGGCCTCGTAGCCGATGGCGCGCAGCAGCGTCGTGACGGGCAGTTTCTTCTTACGGTCGATGTACGCATACATCACGTTGTTGATGTCCGTAGCGAACTCGATCCACGAACCCTTGAAAGGAATGATTCGCGCCGAGTAGAGCTTGGTGCCGTTCGTGTGCATGCTCTGTCCGAAGAACACGCCGGGCGAACGGTGCAGCTGGGATACGATGACACGCTCCGCACCGTTGATGACGAACGTACCGCGTTCGGTCATATAGGGGATCGTACCGAAGTACACGTCCTGAACGACAACACCGAAATCTTCGTGTTCGTCGTCCGTGCAGTAGAGCTTCAGCTTGGCTTTCAGCGGAACGCTGTACGTCAAACCGCGCTCCAGGCACTCCTCGATCGAGTAACGGGGCGGGTCGATATAGTAGTCGATAAACTCCAGAACGAAATTGTTCCGGGTATCCGTGATGGGGAAATTTTCCTGGAAGACCTTGTAGAGGCCCTCGTTCTTACGGTTTTCGGCCGTGGTGTCCATCTGGAAAAAGTCCCGGAATGATTTAAGCTGTACCTCCAGCAAATCCGGGTACGGAACCCGGTTTTTTACTGTCGAAAAGCTAATTCTTTGTTGTGTTTTTGCTGCGGACATCGTAAAATCCAAATTAGTTGAAGTGTAATGGGTTACGCTCCCCAAAATGTGCGGGTCATTATCCCGGCAATGCTCCCGTATGAAGGCCTTGCAGGCCCCGGGAGCATCCTATATTCCAAAAACCGGACACAGCTCCTGATCGGCACTTCCGGTCTTTAGACCAAGAAAAGGCATAGAGCTTACACACCGGTAAGCCCTATACCTGTTCGTCTTCTATTGACGCTTAAGCAGCAATGCTACTTGAGCTCAACTTCAGCACCTGCTTCCTCGAGCTGGCCTTTGATCTGCTCAGCCTCCTCCTTGGAAACACCCTCCTTAACGGCCTTGGGAGCACCGTCAACAAGTGCCTTAGCATCGCCCAGCGAAAGACCTGCGATGTCCTTCACTACCTTGATAACCTGGAGCTTGGCCTGACCTGCAGCCTTCAGGATAACGTCGAACGACGTCTTCTCGGCGGCAGCAGCCTCGCCTGCGCCTGCAGCGGGAGCTGCAACGGCAACAGCGGCAGCAGCCGGCTCAATGCCATACTCCTCCTTGAGGATCTGTGCGAGTTCGTTTACCTCGGTAACCTTCAGGTTTACCAGTTCTTCAGCAAGTTTCTTTACGTCTGCCATAGTTGTAAGCTTATTAATTTGTTTTTGATTCTTGTTTGTGAAATTAGTTGTTTCTCGATTCGAGCGTCTTCACGAGGCCCGCAATCTTTTGGCCTGCATTAGCCTGCAATGCAGAGATAACATTCTTGGCCGGGGACTGGAGCAGTGCGACGATGTCGGCGATAAGCTCTTCCTTCGACTTGATGTTACACAGAGCGTCCAGCTGATCGTCACCCACGTAAACGCATCCTTCGGCGAAAGCCGCCTTCAGGACGGGCTTCTCCGACTTCTTGCGGAACTCCTTGATCAAAACAGCGGGAGCTTTCGCAACGTTGGTGAACATAATCGAGGTAGGACCCTCCAATACTTTTACCAGATCAGCATCGGCCTTCTCCACCTTCTCAAGGGCTTTGCCCAAGAGGGTGTTCTTAACGACCACCAGCTTCACGTCGCTCTCGAAGCACTTGCGGCGCAGGGCAGCGGTCTGCTCTGCGTTCAGCGACTCGATGTCGGCGATATAGAAGTGAGGATAAGCCTGGAGCTGCTCGGCAAGGCTGTCAATTACAACCAGTTTTTCTTCCTTAGTCATCTCTTCTCTCCTCCTTCTTATTTGGTTTCTACTGATTTGGAATCAATCTGCACGCCGGGGCTCATGGTGGTCGAGAGATAAATACTCTTCACGTAAGAACCTTTGGCAGCAGCCGGTTTCAGCTTGAGAATCATATTCAGCACCTCTTTCGCGTTGTCCACGATCTGATCTGCCGAGAACGAAACCTTGCCTACCGTCGTGTGGATGATACCGAATTTGTCGACCTTGAAGTCGATCTTACCGGCTTTCACCTCCTGGACGGCCTTGCCGACTTCCATCGTAACCGTACCGGTCTTGGGGTTCGGCATCAGTCCGCGGGGACCCAGAATACGGCCCAGCGCACCGACTTTACCCATCACATTGGGAGTACAGATGATCACGTCAACGTCGGTCCAGCCGGCCTTGATCTTGTCAACATACTCGTCCAGACCTACATAGTCCGCGCCTGCAGCCTGTGCCTCGGCCTCCTTCTCGGGAGTACACAGCACCAGCACGCGCACCGTCTTACCGGTTCCGTGGGGAAGCGTCACCACGCCGCGGACCATCTGGTTCGCCTTGCGGGGATCGACTCCCAGACGCACGTCGATATCCACCGAAGCGTCGAATTTCGTGAACGTAATTTCCTTCAGAAGAGCGGCAGCCTCCGAGAGCTTGTAAGCCTTACCGGCTTCCACCTTAGCGTAGGCGATCTTTTGATTTTTTGTCAACTTACTCATCTTCTTCGCAATTACATATTAGGAAATTCTCCGACGACACTGATACCCATACTGCGGGCAGTACCGGCAACCATGCGCATAGCGGATTCCAGCGTGAAGCAGTTCATATCGGGCATTTTGTCCTGCGCGATTTCGCGGATCTGATCCCACGTCACCTGACCGACCTTGTCGCGGTTGGGCTGCGCGGAACCTTTCTGCACTTTAGCTGCTTCCTTGAGCTGGATAGCTACGGGCGGCTGTTTTACAACAAAGTCGAACGACTTATCGCTGTAAACCGTGATGATGACCGGAAGAACCTTTCCCGCCTTGTCCTGCGTACGAGCATTGAATTGCTTGCAGAAGTCCATGATATTGACTCCCTTAGAACCCAATGCGGGACCAACCGGGGGCGAAGGATTGGCGGCACCACCTTTGATCTGCAATTTAATAAATGCAGCAACCTCTTTTGCCATAGTTTTCCTTGGTTAATTATTCTTTTTCTACTTGGGTGAAACTCAACTCCATAGGAGTTTTGCGCCCGAATATCTTCACCGATACCGTGAGTTTCTTGCGCTCGTTGTCGACTGCCTCGATAGTACCTTGGAAGCTCGAGAAAGGACCGTCCGTAACCTTGACGGTCTCGCCGACAAAGAAGGGTATTTCGTTCTCCTCCTCCTGTGCGTTCAGTTCGTCGACGCGGCCGAGAATACGCGCTACCTCCTGCGGACGCAGGGGCGTGGCGTTCATCTTGCGGCTGTCCTCTTTGGTGTCGCCGAGGAAACCCAGCACGTTGGGGGTATTGCGAATTATAATCGGAATCTGCCCTACGAACGCAGCCTCCACCAGCACGTAGCCCGGATAAGAGACCTTCTCCTTGGAGACCTTCTTTCCGTTGCGGATGGTATAGACTTTTTCGGTAGGGATCAGCACCTGGGAAATGTAGTCCTCAAGGTGGTTGTGGCGGATTTCAGCCTCGATATACTCTTTGACCTTCCCCTCCTTGCCACCGATTGCGCGGACGACATACCACTGTTTCTTAATCTCGCTCATCGTTCAGCAAACAATTAACGGCCAAGACCGCCCAGGGTCTTGTAAATGCCTGCCATCACGTTCTCGAACGTCACGTCCATCGCCAGAACGACCACGGCGAAGATGACCGAAGCCACCATCACGACGATCGTAGAACTCTGGAGCTGCGGAAACGTAGGCCACGTTACCTTGTTTACAAGCTCGTTGTAAGATTCTTTAACGTATTTGAACATATCTTCGTCTTTTACTCTTGGCAGGAGCAGAGAGATTCGAACTCCCATCAACGGTTTTGGAGACCGCTATTCTACCCTTGAACTATGCTCCTAGGTGACAGAAAGAGTACAGTAACCCGTACTGCTTTCTGTCTATTATTTCGTCGCCCGAAAACCGCAGGCGACAGTAGTCGGCGTCGCTCGGCCATTCGCAAGCAACCTTCCGATGGCTCTCGCGCCTGAACTACTTCACGATCTTCAGGATCTGACCTGCACCTACCGTACGGCCACCCTCGCGGATTGCGAAACGCAGACCTTCGTTGATAGCTACGGGGTAGATCAGCTTCACGGTGATGGTCACGTGGTCGCCCGGCATAACCATGTCGACGCCTGCGGGCAGGTGAACCTCACCCGTTACGTCCATCGTACGCAGGTAGAACTGGGGACGATAGTTGTTGTGGAACGGCGTGTGACGGCCACCCTCCTCTTTCTTCAAGATGTAGACCTCGGCCTCGAACTCGGTGTGCGGAGTGATCGAACCCGGCTTGGCGACTACCATACCGCGCTTAACCTCCTTCTTGTCGATACCGCGGAGCAGCAGACCTACGTTGTCGCCGGCCTCGCCCTCGTCGAGCAGCTTGCGGAACATCTCGACGCCCGTGCAGGTCGACGTGAGGGTCTTCTCCTCAAGACCTACGATCTCGACGGGATCGCCTACGTGGATGACACCGGTTTCGATACGGCCCGTTACGACGGTACCGCGGCCGGTGATCGAGAACACGTCCTCGACAGGCATCAGGAACGGCTTCTCGTTCTCACGCGGAGGAACGGGGATATATTCGTCAACGGCAGCCATCAGCTCCATGATCTTCTCCTCCCACTTCGGCTCGCCGTTCAGGCCGCCGAGTGCGGAACCGCGGATGATGGGAGCGTTGTCGCCATCGTACTCATACTTGGAAAGCAGGTCGCGAACCTCCATCTCGACCAGGTCGAGCATTTCGGGATCGTCCACCATGTCGCACTTGTTCAGGAAAACGACGATGCGCGGTACGTTCACCTGACGGGCGAGCAGCACGTGCTCGTTGGTCTGGGGCATCGGACCGTCCGTAGCGGCAACGACCAGAATGGCGCCGTCCATCTGAGCGGCACCGGTAACCATGTTCTTCACATAGTCGGCGTGGCCCGGGCAGTCTACGTGAGCGTAGTGGCGGTTGGCCGTCTGGTACTCAACGTGCGAGGTGTTGATCGTGATACCACGCTCTTTCTCCTCGGGAGCGTTGTCGATCGAGTCGAACGAACGGAGTTCCGACAGACCGTTCTTTGCCAAAACAGTCGTGATAGCAGCGGTAAGGGTGGTCTTACCGTGGTCAACGTGACCGATGGTACCGATGTTTACGTGCGGTTTCGACCGGTCGAATTTTTCTTTTGCCATAGTATTAAGTATTTAAAGTATTGTTAAAAATTGTCCCAAAGTTTTAAAATTCATTTCGCAGAACAAGCGAGCGACACAAACTCCCCATCATCGCTGAACGGAGGCGTTCGTATCACACGCTGCTGCGCATTGGAGCGGAAGACGAGGCTCAAACTCGCGACCCTCAGCTTGGAAGGCTGATGCTCTATCAACTGAGCTACTTCCGCAAAAACAGACCGTATCAGAGTTATCCCCTCCCTCACACCGTCTCTCGACGGCGCCGGGCCTGCAACTCCAACCGGCACTCTTTTTTGTGGGAAGTGATGGATTCGAACCACCGAAGGCGTACGCCAGCAGATTTACAGTCTGCCCCATTTGGCCACTCTGGTAACTTCCCTTGTTTTGCTCCTCTCCCGTGAGGAATTCGCTTCGCTCGTCTTTCCCGGAGGAATTGGCTCGTTTCACTCGGCTGCGCCTCGTTCCACTTCGCCGATCCCGCTTTGGGGAGGCTTTCGTTCTACCGGCGCCCGGTCGCTGCTTCCGTTACAAAAGTTTCTTCGAAACCTCACATCTGAAAAACCTTGTCTGCGTCAGGCAAGCCTGTGCCGCCAATCTTTTTCATCTGTGCCGCTAACGCGGTTTTGTAACTTCATTTCGCTTCCCTCGCGTCGGCTTTCCGAGCCGATGGAGGGATTCGAACCCCCGACCAGCTGATTACAAATCAGCTGCTCTGGCCAACTGAGCTACATCGGCAGTATTCACCGTTTTGGATTGCAAAAGTAGGCATAAAAAATTTATCGCGCAAATTATTCGGAATAAATTTTCTACTTTTTCACTCTTCTCAAAGAACCGCGCCCGATCGTCCTGACTTCAGGGGCGAAATCGGGTGCAAAGATAGGAAAAGTTTTGGATAACGCAACAGCTACCGCAAAAAATATTACCTCCCCGGGCCAACTATGTCACCCCGCCACCCGGACGGCGTCCCGGCAGCTCCCGGGCGGCAGGATCCCGGGCCTTCGACACCTATTTTTATATGCAAACCCGAATGCGCGCTTTTTCCCGATCTTCGGCGCCAAGGGCCTGCCGCCTTTATCGTTCGGCGCGTTTTGCCGAATCGAGCGCCATCCGGCTTTGAAACCGTCCCGCTTTTTCGTATCTTTACCGCTACGAATTCACGCACTATGGAAACCATCCCCCTCTTCGGCCCTTACGCGCTCCGGCGGCTCCGCACGGAGGACGCGCCGGACATCTTCGCCTCGATCGACACCCAACGCCGCTACCTGGGCCGCTGGCTCCCGTTCGTGGCCGACACGCACCGGATCGAGCAGACCCGGCAGGTGGTGGCCGGAATGCTTGCCGACACGGCCAATCCGGTCTTCACGCTCCGCAGCGGCAACGCCTTTGCGGGACTGATCGGCTTCAAATCGGCCGACGCCGCCAGGCGCAGCGTCGAGATCGGCTACTGGCTGCGCGAGGAGCAGCAGGGCAAGGGAATCATGGCGGCCGCCGTGCGGACGCTCTGCGACCTTGCGTTCGGGGAGATGGGCATGCGGCGTGTCGAGATCCGCTGCGGCACGGGCAACCTCCCGAGCAACCGCATTCCGCAGCGTCTCGGCTTCCTCCGCAGCCATGTCGAGCTACAGGGCGAACAGCTCTCCGACGGAGAGTGGATCGACCTGAACGTCTACGTGCTGGAACGCTGAAAACCAGATGGCATCCGCCCCGGCGTCACCCGTAAATCCGGTCCGATCCGGCCCGATGCCCTACGCCGCGACCGGCCCGATGACGCCGTGCGCGGTTCATCCGGCGTCGCATCGAAAAAAGGAGACCTGCGGAGAGGCCTCCTTTTCATCCTTTTCATCCGTGGCGGCCGGCGGCCCTATTTCTTCTTGATCGAGTTGATCAGCTGCGCGGGCGTCGCCTGAAGGTAATTCTTGCAGAAACGACTGAACTGCGTGTAGTGACGGAACCCGTACTTGTTCATCAGCGCCTTGGTGCTGTCCTCGCCGTCGCGGATGTCGGTGAAGACCTTCAGCGCCTTCTGGCGCATCATCCAGTGGTAAACGCTGTCGTTGAAATGCTCGGCGAAGCGGCGTTTGAAGACCGAGAGGCTCATGCCCGCCAGCGAAGCCAGCTCGGCGACGCCCTGTGCCTTGTCGTAATTGTTGCAGACGAAGACGCGGAAATTGTCCTGCGGCTGAATCATCGACTGAAAGAAGTAGGCATGTTCGGTCGGCGTGTAGAGCACCTTGATCATCATAAAAAGCTCGGTGGCCTTCATCCGGTGGTAGCGGACGCAGTTGAACATCTGGCGGATCGTAAAGAATGTGCTCAAAAGGCGTTCTATCGCCGGATGCATCGAAAGCATGGGGACCGATTCGGTCGGAACGACCGAGTCGTAGGGCATCACCTTGTCGAAAATGTCCTGCTCGCAGAATTCGATCCGATGGATGAGCGACAGCACGACCACATGCGTCTCGTCGTCCTGAGCCGTCACCACGAAGCGTTCGCTGCGGGCGAGACACACGCACTGTTTCGACGTAACCAGACGCACCGTGTCGTTTCCGTGTTCCAGCCTCAACGATCCCGACATCACGAAAAGGATGCGCACCATGCGGTCTGCGGGGAACGTCACCCCTTCTCCGGCTGCAAACGTAAGCTGTGAAAACCGACAATAGGTCGAATCGCCGATGCGGCGGAACGGCGCCGGGAACGTAGGACAACTACTACAATCCGCAGAACAACTCTCCTTCAATGCCGACTCCTCAAACTGCGGTTGGGGTTGATAATCCATAAACTTATTTGATCTGTGTGACGTGATTTTACGAACAAAAATACAAAAAAAATCAGGAAAAGCAAACAAATCAGCTCCCGTGATGTCAAAAAAAGTCCCCGCCGCGACCGGCAGGGACCCTGAAAAGCGTTGTAACGACGGAAGAACCGCCTATTTGCAACTAATGATCAGAATTTTCGAAGACTCCCAGAACCGCACGGGATCAGTGATGATCAGTTTCTCGACGACCTTGTTCGCGTCGGTCACCAGTTCGTACGACCCCTCGGGATGCGAAGTGACGAGCGTCGCCTTCTTCTGTCCGACGAGGACCTCCGACAGCAGGCGCGAATCGGCCATCGTGAAGCTGTCGAAATTACTGTTCCGTCCGACGGTCAGCGTCCGTCCGATGAATCCCTGCTTGTTGATGATCTGCGCGTCGCGCAACTCCTTCTCGGCCCCCACGATGTAATAGACCGTGTTGAGCTGGTTCTGCAACTCGACCTTCTCGCCGCTCAGGTTCTCGACCTCGGCGCTGCGGACGGCCACCTCCTCGGTCAGGCTCTTCACCTCGTCGCCCATCCGGACGAGGCTCTCGCGCAGCTGCTCCACCTCGGCCTTCTTCTCCGCCAGCTGCCTGTTCATGTCGGCGATCATCTTCTCCAGACCGTCGATACGCAGATTGGCCTTGCGCAGCTGGGCCGCCGAACGTTGCAGCGACTCGATCTTCGCGCGGTTCTCCCGCAGCAGCCGGTCGATGGCCTTGATGTCGTTGTCGATCTCCTCGACGGGACGGCGGCCTCCCTCCGACTCCCCGGCCACGGTGATCAGGTTCTCGCGCGACTTGATCAGCGCGAGGTTCTCCGAGATGGCGTTGATGTCCGCGAACACGGCATTGATCAGCGAGTCCTTCGCGCTGACGACCAACTCCAGCGAATCGCTCCGGCTCTCGGCCTCGACGGCAACCTGCCTGCTCACGCAGGAGGCAAGGAGTGCAACGACGCCCAGCGCCGCGGCGGTTGCTATATGCTTCATCTTGTTTTTCATGGCTCCGACTCTTTAAGGGTTTACGGTCTTGTTTGCCTTCAGGCGCAAATATATGCATAAAAATAAAATCTTGTACGGATTTTTTCACAAAGGCCGGAAATTCCCTGCGGGGAATGAAAAACAACGGGCCGCAACCCTCGGTTGCAGCCCGTTATTTCGTAAATGCGCAAGCAGTTTTACTTCGCATTCTTCTTATCGTAGCGTTTTGCGTAACGGCTCATAAACTTATCGACGCGACCAGCGGTGTCAACCAACTTCATCTTACCGGTGTAGAACGGGTGCGAGGTGTTGGAAATTTCCATCTTATACACGGGATAGGTTTCGCCGTTCACTTCGATGGTCTCTTTTGTCGAAACGGCGGACCGACACAAAAACACGACGTCGTTGGACATGTCCTTGAACGCCACCAAACGATAATTCTCCGGATGAATACCCTTTTTCATTTCGTTGTTTTTGTTTTTAATTAATGCTTAAGCGCGACAAAGGTACGAATTAATTCGCAACAAACAAGCCCGCGTGCAAATTTTTTCGCACCCGGAGCACCTCGGGGTTGCGCAATCTGAATACTTTTTCTATCTTTGCGCCACGAAAGCGCCCCGGGGCGCAGGACCGGGCCCATAGCTCAGTTGGTCAGAGCAGCGGACTCATAATCCGAAGGTCGTGGGATCATGCCCCTCTGGGCCCACAGAAAAAGAGGTTACGAATTGCCGTAACCTCTTTTTTCGCACTCTTCGGGAGCGGCGTTATTCCAGCTTCGCCGCGTCGGAGGCCAGCTTTTCGTAGATGGCGACCATTTCGCCGAACGATCCCTCGCCGCGTTTCAGCTCGTACATGAAGACGCCCTTGTAACCGGCCTTCATCAGCGCCCCGTACAGCGCGGGCCAGTCGATCTTGCCCTTGCCCGGAAGCCAGTGACGTTCATCGACCATGTCGTAATCCGAGACATGGACGGTCGCAATCCGGTCGCCGCACGCCTCGACGAAGTGCAGCAGGTCCTCCGAAAGCAGGTGGTTCGTGTCGAAACAGATTTTCACCTCGGGATAAGGGGCGATGATGCGCAGCAGCTCGGCCGAGTTCCGCCCGAGGCACGTGCGGGGCAGATCCTCGATGCACAGCTGCGCGCCGATCCGCGCCGCCTCCCTGCGCAATATGCCGATCGAAGCGATGCTGTTCCGGATACGCTGCTCGCGCTCCCCGTCCGCAATCGGTTCGGAACTGGGATGCAGCACCAGTTTCTCCGGTCCCACTTCGCCGCAGATCGCGATCATTTCGGTCAGGAATTCGAGGTTGGCCATGCGGGCGCTGTCGTTCAGCACCGAGATGTCCAGCTTGCGGGAGAACGGGAGGTGGCACGACCAGACCTTCAGACCGGCCTCGTCGGCCATGCGTTTGGCGTGCAGCGCCTTCTCGCGGATTTCAGCCACGGTCCCGCGGCCGCTGATGCCGATTTCGACATACTCCACGCCGGCCTTCGCGGCGGCGGCCATCTCCTCGGGGCTCATGCTGCTGGTCGAGCTTCCGACGCCGAGACACTGGGCCGTCAGGTTGGCGGCGCACACCAGCGCCGCTGCCGTAAACAGAATTCTTTTTTTCATCGCTTCCGGTTATTTGGTGTAGTTTTTCACGCAGCGGACGTTCAGATAAATATCCTTGGCCGCCTCCTGATTGGTCTTGGTCTGAAGGTTCAGACTCGTACCGCTGATGACCAGCGAACGGGCCGTCGAGGCGTTGGTCTGCCCGATGAACCACACGTAGCCCCATTTGCCCAGCGCGCCGCTGTTGAAACTGCCGTCGGCCTTCTGATAGCCCAGCGGATACCAGCCGAAACCGATGCTTTCGGCCCCGTCGACGAATTGCAGGAGGGGTTCCCCGGCGTCCGTGAGCGTCATATTCGCCTGATTCCAAATACCGCCGTCAACGATACGGCCGTTGCCGCCGCGCAGCCATGCGCCGACGTTGCCCGTATTCTTGACCGTGCAGCCCGACTTGTAGAATCCGGCCTTCGTAATGGCATTCTCGGGTTTCCCGTCGTGGCCGCCGGAGAAGGTGTATCCGCCCTGCGCGAAATCGTCGGGAATGGCATACTCGCTTTTGATAGCCATCAGCATGTCCCACCAGTCGTTGGCGTTGGCCACGTGCCAGCCTTCGGGACAGCAGCCGCGTATCTGGACGCCGAACTCGCCCTCCTCCGTACCGTCGAGTTTGAAGGCGTTGCCCACGTCGTCCACCCCTTCGTAATTCTGCACATAGGGACACTGCTCCGCCGTACAGCCCGATATGCCGGTCATCGCCTCATACCAGGTGTAGTAACGGCCCTTTGCGTCGTTCAACCGCTGCAAATGCGACGCCTCCAACCCCGCAACCGAGAAAGCCGTCAGGTCGGGCGCAACGCCCAGGTTGCCGTCCTCGCCCGCTTCGTGGCAGTTCTCGGTCATCCACCAGCGTTTGCCGTACTTCTTGATCGTATAGCCCGGCAGCTCGATGGGGACCGACACGGTGATCGCCGCGAAATACTCGCGCACCTTGCTCGCGCCCAGTTCGTTTTTGGCCACCACCGACACCGACTGGGCGGGAATCACCACGTCGTCGTTGACCACCCTGACGGTGATGACGTTGGTTCCCTGACCGTCGATGATCGAGATTTTCGACTTCTCCTGCTCGGCGATCGTCCATTCGTAGGTCTCGGCCCACTGAACCTTCGAAACCGAGAAGGTGAACTCTTCGCCGCCGTTGCAGGTGAGCGTTGCCGGCACCTTCGTGATCGGCCCGGGTTTCTTGGGAACGGTCATCTCCTGGATCTCCTCCTCGGTGTCGCGTTTCACGGCCTCGGTGCAGGCGACCAGCGCCGCAGCGGCGGTCATGCATGCCGCGGCCATCATGTATTTTCGGATGTTTTTCATCGTTTTTGCATTTTAAGTTTTACAAAGTGTGAACCTCGGGATACCCGAACGGATTCTCCACATACCAGCGGGCCTTGTAAATCTGGTAGCCCGCGCGGTTGAACAGCCGGTTGCCCTTCATGTCGCACACCTCGGCCGACCACCAGTTGCTCCCGCCCGACGTGGGGCGCATGACGATCGTGGAATACCCCTCCGGCCCCGTCGAAATGCTCTTGATGGTGTTCTGCTGGAAGATCTCCACGTCGAGGAACTTCTCCGCCGCACAGTCGAACTTGTAGACATGCTGATTCGTCGATACATACATCGCATCCTCCCCGCAGACGGGCGCCAGGTCGTGGGCATCGGTATTCCCCGCCGCCATATCGTAAGAGCGCACCTGCGTCAGTTCCGGAGCCGTACGCTTCCCGTTGTAGGCGAGCTTGAGCAGCTGGGCGCCCGTCGCCGTCCAGAGGCAGCCGCGCTTCCGGTCCCAGACCACGTTGTGGGCCGAATGGACCGGCATGGTGAAGGCGGGTCTGGAAACGTAGCTGTCGGCGCCATTGTATACGTAGACGCTCAACAGGTTGCCCGTGCTCGACGCCACGACGACATTCCCGTCGGGCAGCACCTCGGCCGAGTGGGGGTTTCCGCCCGGCTTGGCGTAGAACATCGCCTTCTTGTCCGCAATGCGGATCAGCGCCACGCCGCCGCCCGAAGCCGTGACGAGCACGCACGTACGGTTGTAGACCGGTTTGGCCTCGTCGGGCAGATCGAACCACGCCTGTTCCGCAGCCGAAAGCCCGCTGTCGGCGGCCGTCCACTCCCAGGCGACCTTTCCCGTCGGCTGGTCGATCATCACGATCCGGTTCTTGGCCTGCTCGGTCAGAATCATCACCTTCGTGGCCTTGTCCAGGTCGATCGTCTCCTCCTTGTCGTCGCCCGGCCGCCAGGGAACGTAAGGTCCCTCCTCCTCGTCTTTGCTGCAAGCCTGAAGGAGGAATGCGGCAGCCAGTATCCACAGATATTTTTTCATAATTGCCAGTTAGCGGTTGTCGGATTAATAATTGGGATTCTGTTCGAGTTTCTTGTTCAGCAGGATCTGGTCCGCCGGAACGGGCCACCAGTAGTCGCGGTCGGGGTCGAACGCCCGGACGGCGATGTCCGTGCCCGCATAGTCCTGAATCACGGCGTTCATCACCAGCTCGGCGGTCATCCAGCGGCGGATGTCGTTATAATAAAGCCCCTCGCCGGCGAATTCGACGCGGCGCTCGTGGCGGATGATCTCGCGCATTTCGGACTGGCTCTTCGAACCGTAGGCATAGGTGGGCATGCCGACGCGGCCGCGCACGCGGTTCACGGCGTCGTAAACGGCATCGGAGGGCGTGGCGTCGACCTCGTTCTGCGCCTCGGCGAACATCAGCAGCACGTCGGCGTAGCGGATGAACATGTAGTTGGTCTCGCCGTTGCTGTCGTCCGAATCGCGCTTCTGCGCGTCGTAGATCGTGAGTTTCCGGTGTGCGAAGCCCGTGAACTGGCACACCTCCCCGGCCGGGCAGTTGGCCTTGCCGAGGAACGTGCTCCCGGGATAGAAATTCGTCGCCGCGAAACGCGGGTCGAGGTTGTCGTACTTGCCCATCGTGGCCGCACCGTCGGTCGTCGTCCGGTAGTCCATCACCAGATCGAGCAGCGGTGCGTTGTTGCGGTACTGGACGCTGTAAACGTTGAACGAATTGACGGCCGTGTTCTTGGTCTTCGAGAATTCGATGTTGAAGACGCACTCGCAGCTGTGCTCGTTCGCCGGCAGGAAGAGTTTCCGGTAGTCGCCGAACAGGTCGTAGCCCGCCTGGGCCTCCTTCTCGATCACGGCTTTGGCCGCATCGGCCGCAGCCTGCCATTTCGCGGCGTCGTTCGAGGGGTTGACCAGCTTGCTGGCCTCGAAAAGCAGCAGACGGGCCTTGAGGGCCATCGCCGCGCCGCGCGTGGCGCGCCCCTGGTCGGCGGCTTTGGTCCACTGCCAGTCGAGCAGTTCGCGGTCGATGATGTCGTTCAGATCGTCGAGAATCGCCCGCACCACCTCCTCGCGCGAGGCGCGGGGCAGCGAACCGTGCGCATAGACAGGCTCTTCGAGGATCAGCGGCACGCCGTTGTAATAGGTCACCAGCATGTAGTAATAGAGCGCGCGGAGGAACTTGGCCTCGCCCTCCATCTGCACCCTGCGGTCGTCGGCCACGACGGCGGCAGGCAGGCGGTTGAGATGGGTGTTGCAGCGTCCGATGCCCTCGTAGCACTTTTTCCAGCGGTTGGCGATGATGCCCGAGCTGTTGGCCGTGTGGGTCCCCTGGGCGATGACATTGTATCCGCCCGCGTTGTTGTAATTATAGGCGTTGGGCGTGCAGGTCTCTTCGAGCAGCGGCGCCGAGTCTCCGAACAGCGCGCTGTTGGTCAGTATGTTGTAACAGCCGGTCATGGCGGCCTCGGTTCCTTCTTCGGTTTCCCAGAACGTCTCGACCGTATATTTGTCGGTGGGAATGGTGTCGAGGTTACAGGAGGCCAGCGCCGCCGCACCGCAAAGCATCAATCCGATTACTGTTTTTTTCATGTTTTTCCGTATTTGAAGCGATTAAAAAGTAATGTTGAAGCCGAAGTTGATCGTCCGCAGCGAAGGATACTGCATCAGGTTGGTCGACGAAAGGTCGATCTCGGGGTCGAACATCTTCAGCGGGGAGATCGTGAAGAGGTTCTCGCCGTTGACGAAGATCTGGCACTGGCTCATTCCGAGCTTCGAAATCCACCTCTTGGGGAGGGTGTACGAGAGTTGCAGCTGCTTGCAGCGCAGGTACGACGCATCGTAGAGCCACTGCGTGTTCTTGTAGTCGTGCATCTCGGGCGCGCCCGTGGCGGTGTGGAGGATCGGCAGGCGGGAGTTGTGGTTCTCGGGGGTCCACGCGTCGGTCGCCCACTCCTTCAGCACGCCCGCTCCGTTCCAGAACGGGGCTGCGAGGTTGCCCGAAAGATAGGTCTTCACGTCGGCGACGCCCTGGAACTGCGCCGAAAGTTCGAGTCCCTTCCATCCCAGCGAGAAGTTGAAGGCGTAGGTGATGCTCGGCGTGAGGTTGCCGCAGACGGCGCGGTCGTCGTTGTCGATCTTGTCGTCGTTGTTGAGATTCTTGTAGCGGATGTACCCGGGCTTCACGCCGCTGCCGACGGTCACCGAATTGGCGATCTCCTCGTAACTGTTGTAGAAGCCGTCGGCCTGGTAGAGATACCACGCGTCGATGGGTTCGCCCTCGCGGATGATGTTGAAGGTCTTGATGTACTCCTGCCCGTCGAGGTCGACGACGATGTTCTTGTTGTAGCAGAAATTGCCGCCGAGGCTGTAATGGAAATTCTTGACCGCGCTCCGCCACTGGAGGTTCAGCTCGACGCCGTCGTTGGCCACCACGCCGATGTTCTGCTTCGGGCCGTTCAGGTTGCCGATCTGCGCCGGAATCTTCACGTCGCGCAGGATGCCTTCGGTGCGTTTCTTATAGAGGTCGACGCTGAACAGCAGGCGGTGGTCGAAGGCCTCGAAATCCAGTCCGAGGTTGTAGGTGCGGGTGGTCTCCCACGAGATGTTCTCGTCGACGAAATCCTTGATCGCCGCGCCGCCCGACAGCACGTCGCCGAAGCTGTAATTGTAGCTCTTGTTCGCCAGCACGGCCATCAGGTACTCGTAGTTGCCGATGGCCTGGTTGCCCATCTCGCCGACCGAGCCGCGGAGCTTGAGCACGTCGACCGCCCGGACGTTCTGCATGAAATTCTCCTTGTCGATGCGCCATCCGACCGACACGGCGGGGAAGAAGGCCCATCGGTTGCCCTTGGCGAATTTCGACGAACCGTCGTAACGCGCCGTCACGTCGATCAGGTATTTCTCCTTGTAGTCGTAGGTGATTCGCCCGAAGTAGGAGAAGAGCAGTTCGAGCGACGATCCGCCCGAAATATCCTCCATCGTGGAGCCGACCGACAGGGCGGTGAGCTGGTTGTTGAAGTAGTCGCGTTTTTTGGCCTGGAAGTTCTTGCCGTCGTAACGCTTGTACTCCGTGCCGACCATCACGTTGAAGTTGTGGTTGCCGCCGAAGCTCTTGCCCCACGAAAGGGTGTTGTAGAAGGTGTAGTTGATCGCGTTGTTGTCCCAGTCCTTGGCCGAAACGTAGGCGCTGAAGTTCTTCCGCTCAAGAGTTTTGGGATTGTAGGTGTACATCGCGTGCTTGAAGTCCTTCGAATAGTGGTCGACCTTCACGTAGCCCAGGTTGGCGTTGTACTTGATGCCCCACGGCAGGTCGTAGCCGATGTTGATGCGCCCCAGAATGCGGTGAAGCTGACGTTTGGTGTTGCCCTCGTGCAGCTCCATGAGCGGATTCTCGGGGTTGTTGCGCCCGGGGGTCGAGAGCCACGTCGAGAGCCACTTGCCGTCGGGCAGCTGCGTGCCGAAGATCGGCAGGGCGCGGTTGATGACGTTGACCGTCGTCGATACGCCGTAGATCGGGTCGGTGTTGTAGCGCAGGTTGCCCAGCAGGCTGATGCCCACCTTCAGGCGCTTGGTCACCTGCGCGTTGATCTTCATGTCCCACGAGAAGCGTTCCGCGTCGTCGTTGGCGACCATGATGCCGCGCTGGTTCATGTAACCGCCGCCCAGCGAGTAGGAGATCTTGTCCGTGCCGCCCGAAACGCGGGCGTTGTACTGCTGGAGAAAACCGTTCTGGTAGCAGAGGTCGTACCAATCGGAGGCGGGATAGATGTACTTGTCGTGCTTCATGCCCTCCTCGTATTCGAGGATGTCGTCGCGGTTGTAGGTCACCGTCAGCTTGCCTTCGTTCAGTTCGGCCTGGTTGCGCATGTTCATATACTGAATCGGGTCGGTCACCACGTCGGGCACGTAGGTCGCCGACTGAATGCCGAAGTTGGCGCTCAACTTCACCACCGGTGCGCCCTTCTTGGCCTGCTTCGTGGTGATGAGGATGACGCCGTTGGCGGCCTTGGAACCGTAGATCGAGGCCGAAGCGTCCTTCAGCACCGAGATCGTCTCGATGTCGCCGGGATTCAGCTCGTTGAGCGAATACTCCATGCCGTCGACCAGCACCATGGGGCTGGAACTGCTCATCGTGCCGACGCCGCGTATGCGGATCGTCGCGCCGTCGCTGCCGGGCTTCGACGAAGCCTGGTTGATGTAGACGCCGGGCATCGAATAGAGCGCCTGCGAGGCGTGCGTCATGGGCTGGTTCTCGATCTCCGACATCTGGCGCACGGCGACCGAGCCGGTCAGGTTGACCTTCTTCTGCACGCCGTATCCGATCACCACCACGTCGTCGAGGAGCTGGTTATTCTCCTTCAGCACCACGGTCAGATGCGTCCGGTTGCCCACTTCGACCTGCGCCGCGTCGTAACCGATGAACGACACGCTGAGCCGCGCGCCCGCAGTCACGTTCAGGGCGAATTCGCCCTTCGAATTGGTCACCATGCCGTTCGTCGTGCCCTCGACCAGCACGTTCGCCCCCACGATCGGATCGCCGGCCTCGGTCTCGACGCGGCCCTTCAGCTGGTATTCCCGGCCCCGGCCTGCCGGGTCGGATTTGTAAAGCACGATGTGGCGGCCTTCGAGTTTGGCCAGAATTCCCTGGTCGGCGAGCACGCCGTCGAGCAGTTTCAGGACGTTCTGATCGTGCGCCTCGACCGAAACGCGCTTCCGGAGGTCGATCTCGCTCTCCCGATACCAGAACGAGTAGCCGCTCTGCGTCTTGACCGCTTCGATCACCTCGCGCACGGTGGCGTTCTTCAGCGTCAACGAAATCACGGGATTCTGCGCGTAAAGAGCCTGGGCCGCCACCGTGAACCAACACAGGGTCAGCAATCCGCTCAGTCTGCACAGCATCCGCTGGCCGAAAAGGTCCCGGAAGGACCTTCTGCTGGTAGAATTGTTACTCATAAGGATTGAAATTTAGGTTGTAGTGAAAAAAATCGTGAATCTCTATCGGTTTCTGTAAAGCTCGAAATGGTTCTTGCGGCTGCGGCAGAGGATACGGCTGTCGGCCGAGATGATCCGCATGATTTCGTGGATGTTCTCGCCGTCGACGAACTCACCCGTGAAACAGATCCTGCGCAGCCGTTCGTCGGGGATCGTGATGTCGACGTTGAACTGCCTTTCGAGGCTCCGGGCGATCGACGCCAGGGGTTCGGCCCGGAAGTAGAGCCTGTCCTCCTGCCACGAGAGCACCTGCTCGACGTTCACCCTGCGCAGCGACAGCAGTCCGGAGGTCCTCTCGAAGAATCCCTGCTCGCCGGGACGCAGCCGCACGCTCCGCGACTCGGGACCGCCGTCCACCAGCAAGCTGCCCGTCGCCAGCGTGATCTGGTAATTCTCGTCCTCGGAATAGGCGTGCACATTGAAAGTCGTTCCGAGCACCGTCGAGACGACCTGTCCCGTGACGACGACGAAGGGCCTGCGGGCGTCGTGCTCGACCTCGAAATAGGCCTCGCCGTCGACCTCCACGCGGCGTTCGTCGCCGAACAGCGCGGGATAGACGATGCGCGTGCCGCCGTTGAGCCGCACCCGCGAACCGTCGGGCAGCACCACGTCGGACTTCACGCCCAGAGGCGTCGAGACGCTCACCGGCTGCGCCGCGGCGACCAGACGGCTTTCGGTCCGGCGTCCGCCCATGAACCAGCTGCCGCAGACGACGCCCGCCATCACGGCCGCAGCCGCGGCGTAGCGGACGATCCGCATCCGGATTCCCCGGCGGCGGATGCGCGAGCGCACGTCGGCCCACACCGCCTCCCGCATTCCGTCGGCCATGGCGTCGACTCCGGGTCCCACCCGGATGCCGTCCAGCAGCTCCGCCAGCCTGCGGCGGTCGCGCTCCGAACCTTCGATCAGTTCCGCCATCTCCGGCTCCCTCTTCGTATGCTGATATTGCATGATTTCTCCTTTTTGGTCGTATACACATATAGAGTGCGAAAGCCGCGGTTCCGTTTAAGGGAACCGCGGCTTTTTTTCATTCCGGCAGGCGTCAGAAACGCGCCGTGAAGAGGAACAGCAGCAGGGAAACCAGCTTCAGGTCGGGATAATGCGTGCGTATGCCGGCCACGATCCTGTCGACGGCGATCTTGATCTGGACCCGCACCGTGCTCTCGGAGAGCGACAGCGCCTCGGCGATCTCGCGCGACGACAGCCCCTCCTGCCGGTTGAGCAGAAACACCGTGCGGCAGCGTTCGGGCAAATCGTTTATGAGACGGCGCACCAGCTCCTCGACTTCGGCCTCTATCAACCGGCTATCGGGAGCGTCTTCGCTGTGGGGGGGGGGAATTTCGGTCGATCAGCGAGATGGGAATCTCCTCGAACGAGAGGCAGCGGCGGCGCGTACGGGACTCCTTCAGATACCGGTTCGCCTCGTTGCGCGCGACGACGTAGAGGTAGGCGTCGATGTTTTCGATCCTCCGCAGCGCGACGCGGGACTTCCAGACGGCGACGAAGACGTTGCTCACGACCTCGCCGCAGGCCTCCCTGTTGCGCAGAAAATAGTAGGCGAACCGGAAAACGCTCCGGTAATAGAGATCATAGAAAACCCGGAAAGCGTAATCGTCGTTCTCGCTTACGGAAACAAGCAAATTCTCAAGTTCTTTTTTCTTCTCCACATCCGGGCATGTTCAGGCTTTCACAAGACAAAATTAGGAAACTTTTTCAGAACCGCAATATACGGTTCCGTTAAAATCCCGCGACGGCCCCGAAGCGGCAGCCGCAAAGAGAGAGAGGGACCGCGCCCTCCGCACGGTCCCTCTCCCCGCCGGCCTGCGGCCGGATTATTTCCCTTCGTCGCCGCTGCGGATCTCCTTGCGGCGAATCTTGCCGCTGATGGTCTTGGGCAGCGACTCCACGAACTCGATCACGCGCGGGTATTTATAAGGAGCCGTGATGCGCTTCACATGGTCCTGCAACTCCCTGACGAGCGCCTCCCCGGCCTGCCCGCGGTAGGCCTCGGCGAGCACGATCGTCGCCTTGACGACCTGGCCGCGGATCTCGTCGGGAACGCCCGTAATGGCGCACTCCACCACCGCCGGGTGGGTCATCAGGGCGCTCTCCACCTCGAACGGACCGATGCGGTAGCCCGAACTCTTGATCACGTCGTCGGCACGCCCCACGAACCAGTAGTAGCCGTCCTCGTCGCGCCACGCCACGTCGCCCGTATAATACACCCCGTCGTGCCACGCCTCGCGGGTCAGCTCATCGTTCAGGTAGTAACCCTTGAACAGACCGAGGGGCTTGCCCCCGTCGGTGCGGATCACGATCTGCCCCTGCTCGCCGTCCTCGGCCGAACGGCCGTCGGGGGTCACCAGGTCGATCCGGTACTGGGGATTGGGCACGCCCATGCTCCCGGGTTTGGACTTCATCCACGGGAACGTGGCCAGCGTCAGCGTCGTCTCGGTCTGCCCGAAGCCCTCCATCAGGCGGATGCCCGTCAGACGCAGGAAGGTGTCGTACACGGCTCCGTTCAGCGCCTCGCCCGCCGTGGTGCAGTACTCCAGCGACGAGAGGTCGTATTTGGTGAGATCCTCGCGAATCAGGAAGCGGTAGACCGTCGGAGGCGCGCACAGCGACGTGATGCGGTACTGCTCGATCTTGCGCAGCATGTCCGCGGGCGTGAACTTCTCATGGTCGTAGACGAACAGGCAGGCCCCGGCCAGCCACTGCCCGTAGAGTTTGCCCCACGCGGCCTTGGCCCACCCCGTGTCGGCGATCGTCAGGTGCAGGCTGCCTTCGTGGAGGTTGTGCCACAGCAGCCCCGTGGTGATATGCCCCAGCGGATAGGTGAAGTCGTGGGCCACCATCTTCGGCTCGCCGGTCGTCCCCGAGGTGAAATACATCATCATCACGTCGTCGTTGGCGTTCACCCGCTCCGGGCGCACGAAAGGAGCCGCCTTTTCGATGCCGGCGTGGAAATCGAGAAACCCTTCGGGGACCTCGGGACCCACGCTGACGAGCAGTTCGGTGGTGGGGCTTTCGGGCATGGCCGCCGCGATGTGGTCGGTGATCACCCGCTCGCCCGCCGCGACGATGGCCTTGATCCCGGCCGTATTGCAGCGGTAGACAACATCCTTTTTGGTCAGCAGGTGGGTCGCCGGGATCACCACCGCGCCCAGCTTGTGCAGCGCCAGAATCGAGAACCAGAACTCGTAGCGGCGCTTGAGGATCAGCATCACCACATCGCCCTTTCCGATGCCGAGGCTCTGGAAATACGAGGCCGTGCGGTCGCTTTCGCGCTTGATGTCGGCAAAGGTGAACCGGATTTCGGCGCCCTGGTCGTCGGTCCACAGCAGCGCCTCCTTGCCGGGCTGCTCGGCGGCGTATGCGTCCACCACGTCGTAGCCGAAATTGAAATTCTCCGGAACCCGTATGTGCAGGTTCTTCCGGTAATCCTCCTGCGAGACGAAGGAGGTCTGGGATAAAAATCGCTCTACCATGCTGCCGTTACATTATTATGGCCAGAAACCGCACCGTTTTGCCGTCGAGGGCTTTCATCCCGTGCGGCAGGCCCGAATCGAAATAGAGGCTGTCGCCCGTGTTCAGCACGATCTCCTTGCCGTTCAGCCCGATCAGCAGGCGGCCCTCCAGCACGTAGTTCATCTCCTGCCCGGGGTGGCAGTTCAGGTGCATCGGGGCGTCGTCCGCAGCCGGCTCGACCGTCACGATGAAGGGGTCGATCTTCCGGTCGCGGAATCCCGCCGCCAACGCCTCGTACTTGTAGGCCTTCTGCCGTTCGACCGACACGCCCTTTCCGGCGCGGGTGATGAAATAGGCGTTCATCTTCGGCTCCTCGCCGAACATCAGCACATCGAGGCTGATCCCGTAATGGCGGGATATGGTTTGCAGCACGTTCACCGAAAAATCGGCCGTGCCGCTCTCCATCTCCCTGTACTGTCCGACCGGAAGGTTGCAGCTCGCAGCCACCTCCTCCTGGGTCAGTTCAAGCGCTTCGCGCAGCCCGCGCAAACGGGTCGCAATCGACTGAATAGGGTCACACATTGTCTTTTCGTTTTAAATGAAAGGTCCGCGCTGCGGGTTCCGGACGAACAGGTTACAATCCGGAAGGCCGCCCGTACGGCCCCTGCGCACCGCACGGGCCGTTTTCACTGGATGCAGGCCGTAAATATACTAAAAACTCTTAAAAACCGCAACTTCGCGCTCCGTTTCCCTTCCGCGCGCCTGCGGCGGCTGTAATCAATCCGGCGGCGGAGCGTTTCGCCAAACGAGAGCGGCGGCCATCCTCCCCGACCGCCGTTTTTCCGCCGGATGCAAAAAAATCCGGGCCGGATTTTGTTTTTTCCCGCAGAAACCCTATATTTGCCTCCGACAACCGGACGAATGACGATTTTCAACCATATACATCATCACCATCACCACTTTACCGAGGGGTAGGTCGATTATGTATATGTAAGAGGTTATTATAGAATACATGAAGCTCACCCCCTGCGGGTGGGCTTTTTTGCGTGCCGAACCGCAGGTGGGTGTCCGAAAGAAGCAAACAATCAAACACACACCGAATATGTTACGAATAGCCATCCAGGCCAAGGGCCGACTGAACGAACAGAGCATCGACCTGCTTTCCGAAGCAGGCATCCGCGTTGCCGAGAGCAAGCGCAAACTCATCTCCCGCGCGGAAGGGTTTCCGCTGGAAGTCCTCTACCTGCGCGACGACGACATCCCGCAGGCCGTCTCGATGGGGGTCGCCGACCTGGGCATTGTGGGGCTGAACGAGGTCGCCGAGAAGGGTTTCCCCGTCGAGCAGATCATGGACCTCGGGTTCGGAGGCTGCCGCCTCTCGCTGGCCGTACCCAAAACGACCGCCTACGAAGGCCTCGCGTTCTTCCGCGGCCGGCGCGTCGCCACCTCCTACCCCAACATCCTCGCCCGCTACTTCGCCGAGAAGGGGATCGAGGCCGAGATCCACACCATCGAAGGCTCCGTGGAGATCGCCCCGGCGGTTGGCATGGCCGACGGCATCTTCGACATCGTCTCCTCGGGCGGCACGCTCATCTCCAACGGGCTGGTCGAGGTCGAGAAGGTCCTCTTTTCCGAGGCGGTGCTCATCGCCTGCCCGGGGCTTGACAGCGACAAGCGCCGCGAAACGGAGCAGCTGACCTTCCGCCTCAACTCGATCCTCGACAGCCGCGGCATGAAATACGTGCTGATGAACCTCCCCAAGGAGCGGCTCGGCGACGCCATCCGGATACTCCCCGGCATGCGCAGCCCGACGGTGCTGCCGCTGGCGCAGGAGGGGTGGTGCTCGATCCACGCCGTCATCTCCCAGGACCAGTTGTGGGAGCGCATCGAACGGCTCAAGGAGATCGGGGCCGAAGGCATCCTGATCCTGGCACTCGAAAACATGATCCGCTAAAAATCCGGAACCGTCATGGAAATTCTGAAAATCCACAACAATCCCGAACGCGCCGAGTGGGCCGCCCTCACCGAGCGCTTCACCCGGGAAGAGGAGGAGATCACGCGACAGGTGACCGAAATCCTCGCCGACGTAAAATCCGGCGGCGACCGCTCGCTGCGCGAAGTCACCCGCCGCGTCGAGGGGCGCGATCCCCGGACGTTCGAAATTCCGGCCGACGTGCGCGCCGCAGCCGCCGCGCTCATCCCCGCCGCGCTGAAAGAGGCCCTCGCCGCCGCGAAAGCGAACATCGAGACCTTCCACCGCGCCCAGCTGCCGCCCGAGGTCGACATCGAGACGATGCCGGGCGTCCGGTGCGTGCAGCGCGCCGTGCCGATCCGCCGCGTGGGCCTTTACATCCCGGGCGGCAAGGCGCCGCTCTTCTCCACGGTGCTGATGCTGGCCGTCCCGGCCCGCGTCGCCGGCTGCGGGGAGGTCATCCTCTGCACCCCCGCGCGCCCCGACGGCACGATAGCCCCCGAAATCCTCTATGCCGCCGATCTGTGCGGCGTCGACCGCATCTTCTCCGTCGGCGGGGCGCAGGCCGTGGCGGCCATGGCCTACGGCACGGAGAGCATCCCGCGCGTCGACAAGATTTTCGGTCCCGGCAACCGCTATGTCACCAAGGCCAAGCAACTGGTCGGCGCCAACGACGTGGCCGTCGACCTGCCCGCCGGGCCCTCGGAGGTGCTGGTGCTGGCCGACGACGAAGCGTCGCCCGCCTTCGCCGCCGCCGACCTGCTGTCGCAGGCCGAACACGGAGGCGACAGCCAGGCGGTGCTGGTCTGCCCGTCGGTGGAGTTCGCCCGCGACACCCAGCGGGCCGTCGGCGAACAGCTGCTCCAGCTGCGCCGCGGCGAGACCATCCGCGAGGCGCTGCGCCAGAGCCGCATCGTGGTCCTCGACAGCCGCGAAAAGATGATCGGCTTCGCCAACGCCTACGCCCCCGAGCACCTGATCATCTCGATGCGCGACGCCTGGGACGTCGCGGCGCAGATCACCGCCGCCGGAAGCGTCTTCATCGGCCCCTGGTCGCCCGAAAGCGCCGGGGATTACGCCTCGGGAACCAACCACACGCTGCCCACGGGCGGCTGGGCGCGGGCTTACAGCGGCGTGAACACCGACTCGTTCCTGCGCAAGATCACCTATCAGGAACTCTCGCGCAAGGGGCTTGCGACCCTCTCCCCGACCGTCATCGCCATGGCCGAGGCCGAGGGTCTCGGGGCGCACGCCGCCGCCGTGCGCGTCCGCATGAAAGGAGGTGTGCTGTGAAACCGCTCGAAGAACTGGTGCGCCCCAACATCCGGGCGTTGAAACCCTACTCCACGGCCCGCGACGAGTTTTCCGGCGGAGAGATCACGACGTGGCTCGACGCCAACGAAAACCCCTACGACAACGGTGTCAACCGCTACCCCGACCCGCATCAGAAGCTTCTCAAACAGAAGATCGCCGCGCTGAAAGGCGTGCGCGAAGAGCAGGTCTTCATCGGCAACGGCAGCGACGAGGCCATCGACCTCTGCTACCGCATCTTCTGCCGTCCGGGCGTCGACAACGCCGTTTCGATCGCCCCGACCTACGGCATGTACCGCGTCGCCGCCGACATCAACGACGTCGAGATGCGCGAGGTCCCGCTCGGCGCGGACTTCTCGCTTCCGGCCGACGCCCTGCTGGCGGCCGCCGACGAGCGCACCCGTCTGCTGTGGCTCTGCTCCCCGAACAACCCCACGGGCAACGCCTTCCCGGCGGCCGGCATCGAACGGCTGCTCCGCGAATTCGACGGCATGGTCGTCCTCGACGAAGCCTACATCGACTTCGCCGCCGGGCCGGGATTCCTCGCGCGCCTCGGCGAATTCGGGAACCTCATCGTCCTGCAAACCCTCTCGAAGGCGTGGGGCATGGCAGGGCTTCGCCTCGGGCTGGCATTCGCATCGGAAGCCGTCGCCGGACTTTTCGCACGCGTGAAATATCCCTACAACATCAACAGCCTCGCACAGCAGGCCGTCGCCGAACGGCTCACCGAAGACATCTCCCCGCAGGTGGCCGAAATCCGCGCCGAGCGCGACCGGCTCGCGCCGCAGCTCGCGGCCTGCCCCGCCATCGAGCGGGTCTACCCTTCGGATGCCAATTTCATCCTGGTCCGCACCCCCGATCCCGACCGCATGTACGACGCGCTGATCTCGGCCGGGGTCATCGTCCGCAACCGCTCGCGCATCCCGGGCTGCGAAGGATGCCTGCGCATCACCGTCGGAACCCCCGCGGAGAACGCCCGGATGATAGAAACCGTCAAAAACTTCCGATTATGAAAAAAGCCCTCTTCATCGACCGCGACGGCACGATCATCGCCGAACCCGCCGACGAACAGATCGACAGCCTCGAAAAACTCGCGTTCGTACCCGGAGCCATCTCCGCCCTGAAGGCGCTCACGGGCCTCGGGTTCGACCTCGTGCTGGCCACCAACCAGGACGGGCTCGGCACCCCGTCCTTCCCCGAGGATACCTTTTGGCCGGCGCATAACAAAATGCTCGCGACGCTCGGCGGCGAGGGCGTCGCGTTCGACGACCAGCTGATCGACCGCACGTTCGAGGCCGACGCCGCCCCCACGCGCAAACCCCGGACAGGGATGTTCGGCCGCTACACGGGCGGCGAATACGACCTCGCGGCGAGCTACGTCATCGGCGACCGCGCGACCGACATCCTGCTGGCCCGCAACCTCGGGGCGCGGGGCATCCTGCTCGCTCCCCCCGCCGAAGGGCTGCGGACGCTGGAGGAAGCCGGCGCCGCCGACGCCTGTGCGCTGATCACCGACTCGTGGAGCGAAATCGCCGAATTCATCCGCCGCGGCGAACGCCGGGCCGAAATCCGGCGCGAGACCCGCGAGACGCAGATCACCGTCCGCCTCGACCTCGACGGCCGCGGGGATTTCAACGGCCAAATCTCCACGGGCCTGCGCTTTCTGGACCACATGCTCGCGCAGATCGCCCACCACGGCGGCGTCGCGCTGGCCGTCGACGCGCGGGGCGATCTGGACATCGACGAACACCACACGATGGAGGACGTGGCCATCACGCTGGGCGAGGCCGTCGACCGCGCGCTGGGCGCGAAGGCCGGGATCGCCCGCTACGGCTTCGCCCTGCCGATGGACGACTGCCGGGCGCTGACGCTGCTCGACTTCGGGGGCCGCATCGACTTCGAGTGGGACGCCTCGTTCCGCCGCGAGCGGGTTGGCGACGTTCCGACCGAAATGTTCCGCCACTTCTTCCACTCGTTCGCATGCGCCGCGCGGTGCAACCTCCAAATCTCGGCCCGCGGCGACAACGACCACCACAAGGCCGAGGCCGTCTTCAAGGCCTTCGCCCGCGCCCTGCGCATGGCCGTGGCGCACATCCCGTTCGATTACACCGTCCCCAGCAGCAAAGGAGTCCTATGATAGCCGTCGTCGATTACGCCACGGGCAACCTGCGGTCGGTTGCCGACGCCCTTCGCCGCGCAGGGGCCGAATTCACGCTCACGGCCGATCCCGCCCTGCTGCGCGGGGCCGACAAAGTGATCCTCCCGGGAGTCGGCGAGGCCTCGTCGGCCATGTCGCAGCTCCGCGAGCGGGGACTCGACACGGTGATCCCCTCGCTCACGCAGCCCGTCCTGGGCATCTGCATCGGCATGCAGCTGATGTGCCTTTCGAGCGAGGAGGGCGACGCCCGCTGCATGGGCATCTTCCCGACGCAGGTCCTGCGGCTTCCGGCCACGGCGGCCGACGGCGCGCGGCTCAAAGTCCCCCACGTGGGCTGGGACACAATCACCTCGCTCCGCTCGCCGCTGTTCGACGAAACGGCCGGGGAAACCTATGTATATTACGTCCACTCCTTCGCCGCCGAACCCTGCGCCGCAACCATCGCCACGACCGACTACGGTCGCCCGTTCAGCGCGGCGCTCGGGAGCGGCAACTTCTTCGGCACGCAGTTCCACCCCGAAAAAAGCGGTGCGGCGGGCGCGCGGATTTTACTCAATTTTCTAAACCTCTGACACCATGATCGAAATCATACCCGCAACGGACATCATCGGCGGCCAGTGCGTGCGCCTCACGCAGGGCGACTACGCCAGCCGGAAGACCTACTACCGCGACCCGCTCGAAGCGGCGTTCCGCTTCGAGGAGGCGGGCATCCGCCGCCTGCACATGGTCGACCTCGACGGCGCGAAGGCCTCGGAGCCGCGCAACCTCGCCGTGCTGGAACGCATCGCCGCGCGGACCTCGCTCGAAGTGCAGTACGGCGGGGGCATCAAGAGCCGCGAGGCCCTGCACAGCGTCTTCGACGCCGGAGCGCGCCGCGCCATCTGCGGCAGCGTCGCCGTCCGCCGGCCCGACCTTTTCGCCGCATGGCTCGCGGAGTTCGGCCCCGGGCGGCTGATCCTCGGGGCCGACGTCCGCAACGGCGCGGTGGCCATCGAGGGCTGGCTGGAAAGTTCGACGCTCTCGGCCCCCGAGCTGATCGGGCGATTCATTCCGCAGGGGCTTACGCAGGTTATCTGCACCGACATCTCCCGCGACGGCATGCTCTGCGGCCCCTCGGCAGCCTTCTACGCCGACCTGCAAGGCCGCTTCCCGACGGTGGAGATCACCGTCAGCGGCGGCATCTCTTCGATGTCGGACATCGAAGAGTTAGACCGGCAGGGCCTGCGGAGCGTCATCGTCGGCAAAGCCCTCTACGAAGGGCGCATCACCCTCAAAGACCTCGCGCGATGCTTGCCAAACGCATAATCCCCTGCCTCGACATCCGCGACGGACAGACCGTCAAGGGCATCAACTTCGTGGGACTGCGCCAGGTCGGCGATCCCGTGGAGCTGGGTGCGAAATACGCCGCCGAAGGGGCCGACGAACTGGTCTACCTCGACATCAGCGCCTCGGAGGAGGGACGCCGCACCTTCACGGAGCTGGTCGCGCGCATCGCCGCGCGCATCGACATCCCGTTCACCGTCGGAGGCGGCATCTCGTCGGTCGACGACGCCTCCAGGCTGCTCGACGCCGGAGCCGACAAGATCACCCTCAACAGCGCCGCCGTGGCCAACCCCGCGCTGATCGACGCCATCGCCGCCAGATACGGCTCGCAGTTCGTCGTCGCGGCCATCGACGCCCGGACCGTCGACGGCCGCTGGGTCGTCACGACCCACGGAGGCCGACGCCCCACCCAGCGCGAACTCTTCGCCTGGGCCGCCGAGGCCGCCGACCGCGGCGCGGGCGAAATCCTCTTCACCTCGATGGACCACGACGGCACGAAGAACGGCTACCCGTGCGACACCTTCGCGCGGCTGGCGGAACTGCCCGTCCCGATCATCGCCTCGGGCGGCGCGGGCACGGCGGACCACATCGCCGACGTGCTGACCCTCGGCCGTGCCGACGCGGCGTTGGCCGCCAGCATCTTCCATTACAACGAGATTCCGATACCCGTATTGAAGCGGGAGTTGAAGAAACGCAACATAAACGTCAGATTATAAAACCACTATGAAAATCGAAGGAAAACCGTTTTCGGCGTTCGACGCCGCAAAACTCCCCGGCGGACTCGTCCCCGCCGTCATTCAGGACGACCGCACCCTCCAGGTCCTCATGCTGGGCTACATGAACCGCGAAGCCTATGAAAAAAGCCTCGCCGAAGGCCGCGTCACGTTTTACAGCCGCTCGCGCCAGCGTCTCTGGACCAAGGGCGAGACCAGCGGCAACTGGCTCGACATCGTGTCGGTGGCCGCCGACTGCGACTGCGACACGCTGCTCATCCGCGTCATCCCCCACGGCCCGACCTGCCACACGGGGTCGAAAACCTGCTTCGGAGAGGCCGTGCCCGAAACCGAAGGTTTCATCCGCTACCTGCAAAGCGTCATCCGGGGACGTCACGCCGAGATGCCCGAAGGCTCCTACACCTCGAAGCTCTTCAACCGCGGCGTGAACAAGATCGCGCAGAAGGTCGGCGAGGAGGCTGTGGAGACCGTCATCGAGGCCGTGGCCCAGAACCGCGAGGCGATGATCTACGAGGCTTCGGACCTCGTCTACCACCTGCTCGTGCTGCTCGAAGCCACCGGATGCTCGATCGCCGACCTCGAAAAAGAGTTGGCGCGCAGGCACTCCTGACCCCTCCCGGAAGCGTTCCGACACCCGGAAAAGCCGCTTCGGGCGAAAGAATGTAACGAATTGTTTGCTTTTTTCGCCCGAAGCGCTTATTTTTGCAATCGAACACCGTCAGCATCAGCGTCAAAGACTGCATGAAAACCGTAATCACATCCGAATACGAAGCCCTGTTCCGCCAACATTTCCGGCTGGCGACGCTCTATGCCGAACGCATCGTCGGTTCGGCACACGAAGCCGAGGACATCGTGCAGGAGGTCTTCATCGCGCTGCTCGACGTCGATTTCAGCCAGATCCGCCAGAAGGAGAGCTATCTCTACCGCTGCGTGCGCAACGCGGCGCTCGACCACCTGCACGCCCGGATGAAGAACCGCTTCTACGACATCAACTCGAAGGAGACGGTGCGCCTGGCCGCCGAAGAGAACGCCCCCGGCGACGAACAGGCTATGATCGAGCAGATTGCGGCCATCTACCGCCGGATCGAGGCGCTGCCCGAACAGGGACGCCGCATCTTCAAGATGATCTGCATCGAGCACAAAAGCTACGTCGAGACGGCCCGCCTGCTTTCGCTCTCGCTCCACACCGTGAAGACCCACATGTCGCGCTCGTTCAAAGCCCTGCGCAAAATATCGATGTTCTTCCTCACGCTTTTTTAGGTCCCGGACAGCCGGAGTCCGCCCCCCCCGAATCCGATTTTAATCCGACCCGATTTCGCCCCACCGCACCGAAAGGACGAAATCCCGATTCCGCTTTTGTGTTACAATCCGTAACCCACCTGCAAATTTTTCACAAAAAAACGCCGGCATTGTATGTCCGGCGTTCGTTTTTTCGGTCTATTCCATAGGAAACGTTGTTTCCGGCCACACCGACCAACCTGAAAACACGGAAAACGACATGAGTTTCGAAAACCAGATCAAAGAAATACTCAAAGCCCGCCTCGAGGGAACCGCCACCGAAGAGGAACTGGCGATCCTCCGGGAGTGGCTCGACCGCTCGCCGCAGAACCGGGAGTTGGCGGAACTGCTGGAGGAGTCGGCGGAGAACCTTCCGCTGCTGGGCCGGATATACGGCTACGACGAACAGCGCGTATGGGGCAACATCCGCAAGGCGGCCCGCAAGCGCCGGATGCGCATGCTGGCTGCCACGGCCCGGAAATACGCGGCGGTCGCCGCCGTGGCGGCGCTGCTGGCCGGCGGCGGCTGGTGGACGCTCGGCCGCCGGGCCGAACGGCTCGCACGGCAGGCTTACATCGAGCAGCTGACGCCCGGGGTGCGGGGCGCCGTGCTGACCCTTTCGTCGGGCGAGAACGTCGCGCTCGAAGCGGGCGGGCGGCGGATGCTCGTCGAACAGGACGGCACGCGCCTCGAGATCGCCGGCGAGGAGCTGGCCTACCACAAGGTGGAGGCCGAGCAGGAGATTCCGATGACGAACACCGTCACCGTACCGCGCGGCAAGGAGTTCTCGCTCCGCCTCTCGGACGGCACGCAGGTATGGCTCAACTCCGAGTCGAGCCTCGTCTTCCCGGTCCGCTTCGGCGACGGGCCGCGCGAGGTGACCGTGACGGGCGAAGCCTACTTCGACGTGGCGCACGACGCCTCGCGGCGGTTCGTGGTCCACGCCGACACGGTTTCCGTAAGCGTCTACGGCACGGCGTTCAACATCTCGTCCTACGCCGACGAGGGCGCGATCGAGACCACGCTCGTGAGGGGCAGCGTCGAGGTGCGGAGCGGACACCGCCGCGCAATGCTCCAGCCGGGCCAGCAGGCCCGCGTGGGGCGCGAAGGGGCTATCTTCGACGTGCGGCAGGTCGCCGCCGAAGATTACGCCGCCTGGACCCGGGGACTGTTCACCTTCAACGACGAGACGATCGCCTCGATATGCCGCAAACTCTCGCGCTGGTACGGCGTGGAGATCGTCCCGCGGGGCGTCGACGCCGACAAGGTGCGCTACACGGGCGTCGTGAAACGCTACGAAACCTTTGCCGAAATGGCCCGTCTGCTGGCGCGCACCGATCAGATACGCGCCGATGTCGAGGAGGGGAAGATCGTGCTCTGCATCGACCGTGACGACGATTGATGCCGGTTAGTTGGGAAGCCGCCCGACGGGGCGGCATTCGTGTCACTTAAAACACAGCTATTATGAGGAAACTTTACCTATCAGTATCGCACCGAAGGCCATGGCTTGCCGTGTGCATGTGGCTGCTGGCGATTTCCGTCTGGGGCGCGCCGCGGCAGGCGACGGCGAGCGAAGCCTACCAGCAGCGCAGGGAACGCATCTCCGTATCGTTCCGCAACGCGTCGCTGGCCGAAGTTCTCCAACGGATCAAACAGCAGACGGGATATTACATCCTCTATAATAGCGACGCCGTGCGGGGAATCGGCGGCATCTCCTTCAGCAAGGCCGACGCCCCGGTGCGCGAAGTGCTCGACGAAGCGCTGCGCGGCACGCGGCTCGAATACTCGATCGACGACGACACGATCGTGATCCGTGTTCGAAGCGGGGGGGGGAACGCCTCCGCCCCGCAGAAAGCCCCGGACAAGGTCGTCAGCGGACGTGTGACGGACACGGCCGGCGCGCCGCTCGTGGGTGTGAACATCCTGATCCAGGGGACCGCCACGGGAGTCGTGTCGGGGTCCGACGGCGGATTCTCGATCCGCATGCCCGAGGGCCGCGACAACCTGATCTTCTCCTACATCGGCTACGTCTCGCAAACGCTTTCCTCGGCACAGACCAGACTAGTCAGGCTGGTGCAG
This sequence comes from Alistipes shahii WAL 8301, assembly GCF_025145845.1. Lineage (NCBI taxonomy): Bacteria > Pseudomonadati > Bacteroidota > Bacteroidia > Bacteroidales > Rikenellaceae > Alistipes > Alistipes shahii. Next base: position 1,038,507 of record NZ_CP102253.1, read on the forward strand.
GACGAACAGGAGATCGAAAACGTCGTGGTGACCGGCATCTTCACCCGCAAGAAGGAGAGCTACACGGGTTCGGCCACGACCATCACGTCGGGCCAGCTGGCCCGCGTGAGTAACCGCAACGTCTTCGAGAGCCTGAAAAACATCGAGCCATCGCTCTACATCATGGACAACACGCTGATGGGCTCCGACCCCAACACGCTGCCGGACATGCAGCTGCGCGGTATCACCACCTTCCCCTCGGAATCCACGGGCGTCAATATCAAGGGCAACTACCAGAACCGCCCCAACCAGCCGCTGTTCATCCTCGACGGGTTCGAAACCACGGCCGAGAAGGTGATGGACATGGACATGACCCGTATCGAGAGCATCACCATCCTCAAGGACGCCGCGGCCAAGGCGCTCTACGGCTCGAAGGCCGCTAACGGCGTCATCGTCATCGAGACCAAACGCCTGGCCGGCAATCAGGAGCTGGTGACCTACACCGGAAGCATCGAGGTGTCGATGCCCGACCTGACGAGCTACAACCTCTGCAACGCCTGGGAGAAGCTCGAGGCCGAGCGCATCGAGGGCGTCTACACCTCGGCGAATCCCCAGACGCAGGTGGATCTCACCAAACGCTACAACGCACTCAAAGCGCAGGTGCTCGGCGGACTGGACACCTACTGGCTCGCAAAACCCCTGCGCACGGGCGTCGGCCACAAACACACCCTCTCGGTCGAACTGGGCGACAGCCGCAAGCTGCGGGCGATGATCGACTTCTCGTACAACAACGTGGCGGGCGTGATGAAGGGTTCGGAGCGCACGGTGCTCTCGGGCGACGTGAACGTTTCGTACCGCAAGAAAAACTTCCTGTTCCGCAACATATTGAGCGTCAGCAACACCAGGAGCGACAACTCGCCGTGGGGCGATTTCGGGGACTACGCCCGGATGAATCCCTACTGGAGCGCCGTCGATCCCCAGACGGGCCAGATCGCCCGCTGGGCCTACGACGAAGTGGCCAACCCGATGTACGACGCCACGCTCGGAACGCTCGACCGCGAGACCTACACCAGCGTGACGGACAACTTCTACGCCGAATGGCAGGCCACCGAGGCGCTGAAACTCACCGCCCGCCTCGGCATCGCCGTAAAGCGCAGCGACGCCGACGAATTCTATCCGGCCAAGCATTCGAAATTCGCCACCTCGGCCTACGAAAGCACGAGCATGCAGCTGCGCAAAGGCTCCTACCAGCTCGACAACGGCAAGAGCAGCGACATTTCGGGCGAAATCTACGCCAACTACGCCAAAAACTGGGGCAGACACTACCTCTACGTCAACGCCGGCGGCCGGATCGCCGAAAACACGTACAGCGCCTACCAGCACTACGCCGAGGGATTCCCCAACAGCCAGACGGCCGACATCACCTTCGCCCGGCAGTACGCCCAGGACAAAAAGCCCGTCGGCATCTCGTCGATCACGCGCGAAATCAGTTTCCTGGGAACCGCGTCGTACAGCTACGACGACCGCTACAACGTCGACCTCACGTTCCGCGAAAGCGCCTCGTCGCTCTACGGCGCCGACAACCGCTGGTCGTCGGCATGGAGCGCCGGCGTGGCGTGGAACCTCCACAACGAACCCTTCCTGCGCGATCAGGACGTTTTGAAACAATTCAAGATCCGCGCCTCGGCCGGACTGACGGGCAACCAGAACTACGACACCAACGAAGTGCTGGCCACCTATCTCTACTACACCGGGGCCACCTACCACGGACAGACGGGCGCCTACCTCTCGAAGATGCCCAACCCCGCCCTCAAATGGGAACAGCGCATGGACTACAACGTGGGCGCCGACATTACGGTCCACCGCGCAACGATCGCCTTCGACTACTACAACTCGGTGACCGAGAACATGCTCACCGACGTGGTGATCCCCACCTCCACGGGTTTCGACACCGTGAAGGACAACCTGGGCAAAGTCCGCAACCGCGGCATCGAGGCCAAATTGAGCTATACGCTCTGGCAGGGCAAACAGGGCTTTTTCAACCTCTTCGGCTCGATCGCCTATAACAAGAACATCATCATCAACCTCTCCGAAAGCCTCAAGGCCTACAACGAAAAGATGATGGCCCAGGCGCAGGACAAGAGCAACTCGACGCCCGTGCTGATCTATCAGGACGGAATGCCGATGAACGCCATCTGGGCCGTGCCGTCGCTGGGCATCGACCCCACGACGGGTCAGGAAATCTACGTCAGGAAGGACGGCACGCTGACCTACGAGTACGACGCGCAGGATCAGGTCGTGGCCGGCATCAGCGACCCCAAGTACCGCGGCAACTTCGGCTTCGCGGCCGAATACAAGGGCTTCGGGTTAAGCGCCACCTGCACCTTCCTCGGCGGCGGGCAGCGGTACAACACCACGCTGGTCAACAAGGTCGAAAACGTCGACATCCACTACAACGTCGACCGCCGCGTGCTCTACGGCCGCTGGCAGACCCCGGGCCAGAACGCCATGTTCAAGAAACTCGGCTCCTACACCGACGAAAACGGCAAGCAGCACGACGAAAAGACCCGGGCCACGACGCGCTTCGTGCAGGACAACAACGAGCTGACGTTCTCGTCGCTGAGCCTCTATTACGAATTCAACCCGCGGCTGATCAGCAAAATCCGCCTCAAGCGGCTCAAGCTGGCCTTTTACATGAACAACATCGCCACGCTCTCGTCGATCCGCATCGAGCGCGGCACGACCTATCCCTTCGCACGGAGCATGTCGTTCCAGCTGACCGGAACCTTCTAACACAAACCACCGAAGCCATGAAAAACAGCATCAAATACCTCCTTCTGTCCGCCGCAGCCCTCGCAGCCGTCTCGTGCGAGAGCTGGCTCGACGTGACGCCCCCGTCGGAAATCCGCGCCGAGGCCCACTACTCCTCGGCCGAAGGCTTCCAGCAGACGCTCATCGGCTGCTACCTCGCCATGGGCGAAACCGACCTCTACGGCGAAAACCTGACGTGGCACATGGTCGAAATACTGGGCCGCCAGTACGACGCCCGCAAGAACACCGCCGCGGACGACTACGACCTCGACCGCTACAACTACAAAACCACGAAATCCACCGAAGTGATCGAAAAGGTCTGGGAGAAATCCTACTCGGTGATCACCAACGTCAACGACGCCCTCGACCACATCGACCGCCGGAAGGACGAACTCGACTCGGTCAACTACCGCATCATCAAGGGCGAACTGCTCGCCGTGAGGGCCTACATCCACTTCGACCTGATACGCCTGTTCGGGTGCAGCGACCTGGCCGGACGCACCGACCTGGAGAGCCGTCACACGGTCCCCTACCTGACGAGCGTCGACAAGGACGCGGCGCCGCAGCTGACCTACGCCGAGACGCTCCGCCGCATGATCGCCGACCTCACGGAGGCCGCCCGCCTGCTGGAGATCGACCCCATCCGGGCCAGGTATCCCGAAAGCATCTATACCGAAGCCAACGTCGACAAATTCTACGATTACCGCTACATGCACCTGAACTACTTCGCCGTCAAGGCCCTGCTGGCGCGCGTCTGCATGTGGGAAGGCAGCGACGAAAACAAACACACCGCGTTGCTGGCCGCCCTCGAAGTGATCGACGACCCGGCATCGGTCGGAATCGCCGGCGGGCTGACGCTGCGCACGTTCACCGACTCCGCCAAGGCCCCCACGACCGAGATGTGCTTCCCGAGCGAACATATCTTCGCGCTCGGCGTCACGGACATGGCCAAGAAGATCGCAAGCAACCTCAACCGCGAATATTCGGAACAGGACCGCCAGTACCGCACGCTGTGCATCAAGAACTCGGTCGCCGACGATCTTTTCGAAATCAAGGGCGCCGGCATCTCCGACTGCCGCTACAAACAGCTCTACCACAACACCGACTACTGGCCCGAGGGGACCAAGACCCCTTCGAAGCTCTATCAGCAGACCTCGACGGGCGCCGACTACCGCCACAAGGACCTGATGCCGCTGATCCGCCTGCCGGAGATGTACTACATCGCCGCCGAGTGCCGCATCTCCGGTCCGGACAAGGACCTCGGCGAAGCCCGCAGCCTGTTGCAGGAGGTGCGCAAGGCCCGCGCGGTCTACGAAGAACTGGATGCCGACCTCGACGAGGCGGGCCTGATGGCCCAGCTCGAAAAGGAGTACCGCAAGGAGTTCATCTGCGAAGGCGTGGTCTTCTATTTCTACAAGCGGCTGGGCTACGAGAAACTGCCCCGCCAGAGCGATGTGATGAGCGGCAGCAAGGTCATCGACGACGCCGTCTACATGCTGCCCTACCCCGATTTCGAAATACAGTCGGGACGCGTACAGTAAGTCGAACGATTAATTGTTGAGAAGCATGAAAAAACTGATCTGCATACTGCTGGCCGCGGCGACGACGGCCGGCTGCGAAAAGGACGACCCGACACGCTACGACATGTCGCAGGGAAGGGTCTGCTTCCCGGGGGCTGCGCCCAACGAAACGGCCGAATATCCCGGATACTCGAATTCCGACAGCACGTTCTACGCCTCGATGACCTTCAAGCAGCAGCCCGAAGGGGTCGCCGAGGCGGTGATCGAGGTCCCGGTGAAACTCATCGGCGGGGCCTCCGGCTCCGACCGGAAAATCGGCGTCCGCATCCTCGAAGAGGGAACCACGGCGCAGCCCGGGCAGTACGAAATCCTCGGCGCGGAGGTTCCGGCCGGGAAGACCTACGGCGCCATCCGCATCGAGGTCGCCAAATCGGCCGAACTCGACACGCAGCAGCGCGAACTGACGCTCTGCCTGACCGATTCGCCCGACCTCCGGGTGGGACCGGACCTCTACCTGAAAGCCAACGTCTCGTGGCACAACATGCTGCCGCGACCCGCGACGACCAAGCAGTGGTCCACCTACAACGCCTTCATCGAATCGGAGGCCTCTTCGGGCAGCTCGTCGACGGAGGCTTACAGCCAGGCCGGCCACCAGCTGCTGCTGGACATCTTCGGCTGGGAGGTGTTCCCCGACTGGGGACCCGATTACAGCTACTACATCGACGCCTGGCGCGCCAGGGCACAGGCCTGGTACGACGAATGGAAGGCCGCCAACCCCGGGCAAAAACGCATCCACGAATCAGGCTCCATGAAGGGCCGGGAGGTAACGATCCGCACCAAGTAAACGACGAACGACCATGAGAAAACACACCCTATATCTGTTGCTGGCAGGCTGGGGCCTGCTCGCCGCGTCGTGCTACGACGACAAAAGCACGTTGCAGACCACCCATATCCCGCCCGTGGAGATCGAAGTGCCGGAAGCCATCGCCTCGCAGCTGACGGTGGTGCACAACGCACGGCTCGACATCACGGGCATCCGCATCACCAAAGACGGCCGGGAGAATCCCGAGGAGCTTACCTACGAATGGACGGTGAGTCAGACCGACAACGACTCGGAGGCGATTTCGCTCGCCACGACGCGCGAGTTCCACGAAGTGATCGACCTGCCGATCTCCTCGAAAGGCTACCTGTTCCTGCTGACGGTCACCGACACCGCCCACGACCTGAAGTACCAGTACAAGTGGACGCTCATCGTGACGGCCCAATTCAACGAAGGGCTTGTGGTGGCCTACACCCGGGACGGAACCACCTCGGACCTGGGACTGATCATGCACCCGCAGCTGACCGAGACCTACTCGGGCGCGGAGCAGGGAACCGTCGAAAAGGAGCTGATCAGCCGGCGCAACGGCAGTCCGTTCCCCTCGGCGGTCACCCACATGCTCTACACCTACGACAAAACCGACAAGAAAAACATCCTCTGGGTGTCGACCGACGACGACCTGATGCGCGTGGAGACCGATTATTACGAAATCCTGGGCCATAAGGAGGATGCGTTCGTCTACCTGCCCGGAAAGCTCGACATCCGGAGCCTGCTCAACACCTACCAGTGCACGATGATCCTCAACGACGGCGACATTTACGAAACGCTGCTCAGCCGCGGCCGGATCTCGACGCCCGTCAGCGGAACCGAAACCATGACCGTCGACAACGGCGTCGTTTCGGCCCACTCCGCTCCGGGCAGCACCCGCAAACCCAGCACGATCTTCTACGACCGGGAACAGGGCAAGTTCTGCTACGGCTACAACCAGACGTTCTACGCCTGCGGCAGCGTGGGTTCGTCGCCCTTCGACCCGGGGAACGCTCCCGGCCTGCGATGCATCGCGGGCGGCATCAGCATCGACAACGCCACCCACACCCTGCTGATGCGGAAAGCTGACGGCAACCATGCGCTCTACACCTTCGGCAACTACTCCGCTTCGGCCGGCGCACCCGCCGCCAAGCTGATCTACGACATCCCGGCGGAGGCCAACGCCCTCATCGCCGAAGCCGTGAGCTTCGTCTTCTCGCGATTCGACCCGATCCTCTACATCGCCACCCGCAGCGCCATCTACAAGGTGATCTTCACGACGGGCAGCGTCAATTTCGACCCGGCGCCCGTCTTCACGGCCCCTGCGGGCGAGCACATCACCCTGGCCCGTCTCTACCTGCAAGGCTACTACGCCATGGAGAACTACGACGGCTCGTCGACCCTTCCGAGCAACGCCTCGCTGGCATGGAGCAGCCGCGCGGTGACGGTGGTCACCTCGAAGGACGACGGGAACGACAAGATACACGTCGTGCCGCAGATCAACTTCGGCAGCGGACAGCTCGACCAGCCGAACGCGCTGGTGTTCGACGGCTTCGGCAAGATACTCGACTTCACCGTCGCCGGGCTTTACAAGTAGCCCGCACCGGCGTCGAAACACGCTCCATGCCGCAGATGTTTTCAGAGCGTCTGCGGCATTTTTTACTTTTTTGATTATATTTGCCTCGGTTTCACCCCCGAAAAGCGGCGGAAACCGCCCAAAACAAAAAAAGCATCAGGACGGACCCGACAAATGCACAGCGAATCCAAACGGTATGATTTCGAACGGCTCTACATCGACTGCCAACCCCGGTTGACGGCCTATGCGCTGCGTTTCGTCAACAACCCCATCGAGGCGCAGGACCTGGTTCACGACTGCTTCATGGCGCTGTGGGACCGGCAAGCCCCCCTCGACCCCGAAGAGGCCCGCATGCTGCTGTTCGCCATGACCCGCAACCGATGCCTCAATTACCTGAAGCACAAAAGCATCGTCGACAAATACACGATCAGCTGCCTGGCCCGGGCGAAAATCGGGGAGGAGCGTCTTTACAACTACGATTTCTCCTTCGCCGAAAACGGGCATCCCTACCTGTATCAGGAGTTGGAACAGCAGATACAGCGCATCATGGACTCGCTGCCCGAACGCTGCCGCGAAGTGTTTTTGCTCAGCCGGTTCCAGGGGTTGAAGAACCGGGAAATAGCCGAACGGCTCCACATCTCCCTGCATACGGTCGAGCGGCACATCCAGCGCGCCCTGCGCATCTTCGCCGAAGCCCTCGAACGCGAACAATCCATTTACCTGCAAATACTGATCCTCGCCTGGCTGATGAACCAGCCGTCCTGAAGCCTTCCAGAGGCGAATTTCAAAAAATATGCGAATTTTTCCGGAACCGGGGGGGGGTAAAATCCGCCCCGATTGTTGTATGTATGTATGCGTACAACAACCGACCCCATGAACGAAAGCCTGAAAGAACTCGCCGTCCGCTATTTCGAAGGACCCATCGCCCCCGAAGAAGAGTGCGAACTCTTCGGATTCCTCGCCGCCTCGCCGGAAAACGCCGCCCTGATGCGCGAATGGGAACGCGAATGGAAACAACGGCACGTGCCGTCGGCCGACGTCCTCCGTTCGCTCGCCCGGCTCAACGGAAAAATAGAACGGCGCGAGAACCGAATCCGCGCCCGCCGGCGCTGGCTGCGGTTCTCGGCGGCAGCAGCCGTGCTCATCCTGATCTCGGCCTTCACCACCCGGCACCTCATACACACCGAAGACCCCGTGCAAATGTTCTCCGTACAGGCTCCCCAGGGAACCAACAGCCGCATATCGCTGCCCGACGGCAGCCAGGTGTGGCTCAACGCCGGATCGACCCTGAACTACCGGTCGGATTTCAACCGCTCGTCGCGCGACATCGGCCTTTCGGGCGAAGCCTACTTCGAGGTGGCCCGCAACGCCGACCTCCCCTTCCGGGTGCAGGCCCGGGGCTGCACGTTCACCGTGCTGGGCACCCGGTTCAACATCTCGGCCTACGACGAAGCCCCCGACGTATTGGCCGCGCTGATGGAAGGCTCGCTGCAATTCGAATCGTCCCGCAGCACGGAAACGATGGTTCCGGGCGACCTGATCACCTACGACTGCCGGACGATGGAGGCGTCGCGCAGGCAGGTCGACACCGACCAGTTCCGCAGCTGGATCGACGGCATCATCCGCTACGACGCGATCTCCCTCCCGGCCCTGCTCCGGCGGCTCGCCCGCGAATACGACGTGAAGATCGAACTCTGCACCGACGCGTTCGACGACAAGACCTTCCGCATATCGCTCACCGAGGCGCAGGACATCGAATCAATCATGGGCGGGTTGTGCGACATCCTGCCGATCAGCGTCAGGCGCGACACCTGCGGTTACCGCGTCGACAGCCGCCCCCGAAAAACCGAACCCTGAAAAAACTTCTTTCCAAACAAACCTAAATCTTAAAACTTATGCATGTAAATCTCCTATTCAAGAAGATTGCAGCGTTGATCCCGTGCCTGCTGCTGACAGTCGCCCTCAACGCGCAAACCGTCACCAAAGCCTTCCGGAGCGTTCCGCTGAAAACGGTGCTGGAAGAGGTGGAGCGGCAAACCGGCTACTCGATCCTCTTCGAAAACGAGGACGTCGACGTCAGCAGGCCGGTCACGGCAACGTTCAAGGACGCGACGCTTCAGACCGTGCTCGACACGGTGCTCGACAAATCGCTGCGCTATACCGTCAAAGGGGGGGGGAAACTGGTCACCATCTCCCGCCGCTCGCCGGTCTCCGCCCCGACGGCCCCGAACGGGGAGATGACCGTCGCCGGAACGGTCATCTCCTCGGCCGACAACCAGCCCATCGTCGGAGCCAACATCTATGTTGAGGGCACGAACGTCGGCACGACCACCGACGCCGGCGGCAACTACAAACTGACCGTGCCCGCTTCGGCCAAGACGGTCACCGTTTCGTTCCTGGGCTACGACACCAAGAAAATTTCCGTCCGGGACATCCACCTCTTCAAACTCATCACGCTGGCCGACGCTTCGAACAAACTCGAAGACGTGGTGGTGGTCGGCTTCGGCGTGCAGAAGAAAGAGTCGCTCGTGGGCGCCGTGCAGTCGGTCAAGCCGAGCGACCTGCAAACCTCGTCGAGCAACCTCTCGACCTCGTTCAGCGGCAAGATCGCCGGCGTGATCGCCGTGCAGAAATCGGGCGAGCCGGGCGCCGACGGCGCCAATTTCTGGATCCGCGGAATCTCGACCTTCGGATCGGGACAGTCGCCGCTGCTGATCCTCGACGGCGTGGAAATCACCAACCAGATGCTCAACAACATTCCGCCCGAGACCATCGAATCGTTCTCGGTGCTCAAGGACGCCACGGCAACAGCCCTTTACGGATCACGCGGCGCCAACGGCGTGATGCTCATCACCACCAAGAATGGCCGCGATTCGGAGAAGATGACCGTTAACGTGCGGGCTGAGTTGGGCGTGTCGGCCCCGACACGCATTCCTAAGATCGCCGACGGTGTAACCTTCATGGAGACCTACAACGAGGCCTGTGCCACGCGCGGCGAGAATCCACGTTATAGCCGCGAAAAAATCATGGGCACTAAACTGGGGCTCGATCCCTACGTTTATCCCAACGTAGATTGGTACGACATGCTTTTCAAAAACAGCACCTTCAACCAGAACTTCAACTTCAACATGACGGGCGGGGCCAAGAAGATCGACTATTTCCTCAATGCCTCGGCGTTTAATGAGAACGGTATCATGCGCGCCCCCTCCACCTCGAAGTTCGACACAAACATCAATTCGCAGAAATACCTTTTCCAAGCCAACGTCTCGGCCGACGCCACCAAAACCACGCGCGTATCGCTGAAGATGAACACCCAGCTGCACTACAATCATGCACCCATCGAAAGCGTTGGTTCGCTTTTCACCTATGCGCTTTCGGCCCTGCCCTGCGAATTTCCGGCCACGCTACCCGGCGAGGAGACTGACACGTTCGTGCGTTTCGGCACCGCGAACGCTTGGGATGGCAACACTTTCATCAACCCCTACGCCCAGCTCTGCCGCGGTTACAGCGATAAGTTCCGTGGCCATTTCACCTCGGCACTGACCGTCTGCCAGAACCTCGACTTCGTCACCAAAGGGTTGAGCCTAACCGGCATGGCCACATTCTATAACCGCGTTTATTCGGCTGTCAACCGCTCGTTCACGCCGTTCATGTATCAACTCTCTAGCTACGACGTAGACGCTGACGGCAATTACAGCTACACGAGCTCCTCGACTAATACCGGCACAACCTATCTGGGAACCAGCCGCGGTCGCGATGGCTACCGGGAACTGGCGTTCCAGGTCAAACTCGACTATGCACGCACTTTCAATAAGAAGCATGACGTGGGCGCAACGTTTGTTTACCATCAAAAAGAGCGCAACATGAATATTTCCGATGCCGAGGAGTATGCCTCGTTGCCCTACCGGCAACAGGGCCTCGCGGGCCGTGTTACCTACGGATTCGACAAGCGCTACCTGATCGAAGCCAATTTCGGTTACAACGGTTCGGAGAATTTCGCTCCGGGCAAACGCTTTGGATTCTTCCCCTCGATCGCCGGCGGATGGGTGATCTCGAACGAGCCTTTCTGGAAGGGGATCAAAGATAAGGTCAACCTCTTCAAGGTGCGCGCTTCATACGGTCTGGTTGGCAACGACGTAATCTCATCGAACTACAAGGACCGCTTTCCCTACCTAAGTACCGTGGCCATGGATCAGTGGTACGATGTGATGATTGGAACCAACTTCGACCAAAAACGAGGCCCTATTCTTTCAATCTACGGCAACGAAAACGCCACCTGGGAGGAGAGCCGCAAACTTGACATCGGCGTGGAGATCGGTCTATTCGACAGTTTGAACATCATCTTCGACTGGTTTAAGGAGAAGCGTTCGGGCATCTTTATGCAGCGTTCGTCGCTACCCTCGTCGTTCGGCATGTCGGGCATCACCCCTTGGGGCAACATTGGTAAGGTGGACAACCGCGGCGTAGACATCTCGATCGACTATAACAAAGCTTTCTCCAAAGATCTGATCCTCTCGCTGCGCGGTACGTTCACCTACGCCCACAACGAGATCGTTTCGATGGACGAACCCCAATACAAGTGGGGCTACCAATACAAGAAAGGCCACCCGATCAACTCGATTAACTGTCTGATCGCCGAGGGACTCTATCGGGATGAGGAAGATATCGCTTCGTCACCCAAGAGCGTCTACGCGACCCGCTATCCACTCCAGCCCGGCGACATTAAATACAAGGACTTGAACAATGACGAGGTCATCGACGACAACGACAAGTGCTGGAATGGCAACCCGACAGTCCCGGAGATCATATACGGATTCGGATTCTCGCTCAAATACAAGGGTTTCGACTGTTCGGCGTTCTTCCAAGGCCAGGGAAAAGTTTCAATTATCATGTATGATGCCCATCCTTTCTCGACTAAGGCCAAGCCGGGATTCGGGCTGATGCAATGGATCGCTGACGAACATTGGAGCGAGTCGAGCCCTGATCCCGACGCCAAATATCCGCGTCTCTCCTCGCAATGGAACGAACACAACGGCCAAGCCAACACGCTCTACGTGCGCAACGGCAAGATGCTACGTCTGAAGACCGCTGAAATCGGCTATTCCTACAAAATGATGCGTGTCTACGTTTCAGGAACCAATCTGCTGACTTTCTCACCATTCAAATACTGGGACCCCGAAAAAGGTTCGGGCAACGGATTGAGCTATCCGCTCCAACGGACGTTCAACCTCGGGTTCCAATTCAACTTCTAAACAATACCGCACGACCATGAAAAACATACTGATCACGCTTTCATTCCTGTTGCTGCTCACCTCATGCGAATACCTCGATGTCGTTCCCGAAGGCAAGGCCACGCAGGACGACATTTGGAAAACGACGCAACAGGCCGAGAAATACCGCTACTACATGCGCACTTACATGCCCAACCTGATTGGATATGACTGGTCGCCCGATCAGTTCGCCGGCGACGACATGATAACCGGCGGTGTGGGTACAACCTACTGGTTTTCCAGCAAGAGTCTCATCTACGGTGAGGAGAATGCTAATGTCACCTATTTCGGCAGATGGGCGCCTTACAGTACGAGCGGCGGTACAAACTATGACATCTACCGCGGCATCCGCTATGCCTTTTACTTGTTGGACAACGTCTACAAGGTACCGGCTATCAGTCCGGAGAATGCCGCCCGTTATGCCGGCGAAGCATGGTATTTGATCGGGTACTACCACCAATTGTTACTGGAATATTATGGTCCTATCATTCTGGTCAAAAGATACATTCCCAACGACGCCCCCGATTCGGAAATCTTTGTCCCCCGCTCGCCCTACGACGAGTGTGTGAAATACATAGCCGAATGCTATGACAAGGCAGCCGAACTGCTGCCCGAAACGGTCATCGATACCGAATTAGGACTTCCGACCAGGATGTCGGCACTGAGCTACAAGGCCCGCCTGCTACTCTATGCCGCCTCTCCGCTGGTCAACGGCAACTCCGACTATGTCGGATTCGACAATCACGACGGCACGCCGCTGATGAACACGACTTATGATCCCGAGAAATGGAAAAAGGCGATGGAGGCTGCGGCTGAAGCCATTTCTGTAGCCGAGAAATTCAACTCCGAACTCGGCCGGCAAAACTTCATGCTCTACACTTCGGCTGATTCGAGTCTGCCCAATGACGAGCGCGGTCGCCGCAACTACCGTGATGCCTTCACCAAAGAGCATTGGAACGGACTCGAATTTATCGAAGCCAAAGGCGACCGTGGTGGCTGTCAGACCCTGCAACAGTTGATGGGGCCCCGCCCGATCGCCAACAACATGTCGTTAGGCTGGAAGACCACCTCGGTTCCGACTATGGAGGCCGTCGAAATGTACTACACGAAGAACGGACTTCCGTGGGAGGACGACCCCGAAACCAAAGATATTGACCCCTATGCCTACAACGCCGAAGCCGGCACGGTCAACCTGCATCTCTACAAGGAACCGCGGTTCTATGCCTCAGTGGGTTACGACCGCGGCACGTATGAGATTGACGGCAAAGAAATCACGCTCTATCTGCGCGGCGGTGAATTGCATGGATCAACGCTCAAGGAGACCGATGAATATCAGAGTTGTACGGGTTATCTTTGCCAGAAATGGATTCCCAAGGCTTCAACCTACAGCATTCCGAGCAATTCGTTCAGTTTCTACTATTACGCTTACCCCTATCTGCGTCTGCCCGAACTCTACTTGAGCTATGCAGAAGCCGATTTCGAATATAACGGATCGCTGAGCACACAGAGTCTCGAATATATCAACCTGGTGCGCAAGCGTTGCGGCCTGCCTACGTTCCAAGCTTCGTGGGCCCTTGCCGGAGGCATTCCCACGGGTCAAAAACTGCGTAAGGTACTCCATCAGGAGCGCTCAATCGAGTTTCTGTTCGAAGGTCGCCGTTTCCACGACCTGCGCCGCTGGAAGGAAGCTCCCGAAGTGATGAACAAACAACCTCGCTCGTGGAACCGCGACGGAAAAACCGCCGAGGAGTTCTACCAGGTGATCGAAGCCAATCAGGGCGGACGTGTCCGTATCTTCGAGTCCCCGAAGAGCTATTGGATGGCAGTGCCGATGAGCGAAATCAATAAAAATCCGAATCTGGTGCAGAATCCCGGCTATTGATCGTTTTACACGCTAAAAATCAAATCTCATGAAAAAATACTTTTCGATACTTTACTGTCTCGCCGCGCTTGCCGCCGGATGCGACGACAACAACAAGGAGGCCCTCGCATTTGACCTGTCGACCGACGAATGGTCGTTTGCCAAGGAGGGCGGCACGCAAAACCTGATCGTTTTAGCCCCCGGAGTGTGGAAGGTTTCCGAGAAACCGGATTGGTGCACGCTGATCCCGGAGGGTGCCGAAAGATCGCGGGAAGTCAAGATCAACTGCTCGGCCAATACCGGAAAAAAGCGCGAGGGAACGCTTGTGCTGACCTGTGGCGATGAAACCCGCACGATTGCCGTGTTCCAGCAGGGAGCCTACATTGTAAAAGGCTTCCCCGTCGAATGGCTTTTTACGGCCGACTACTATGCCACAGGGAAATATACCAATGCCTTCGTCTTCGACAACGCCCTTCCGGCTGAAATCGGCGAAGGAACGATCAGCTATGTCCAAGATGCCGCGAATACGCGTACCATCCAAAAAGTTGTCGGCACAACCGGCCACCCTTATCTCTCAGGTTCTCTGACGGGCGATTACTGGCTTTTCCAGATTCCGGTCAAGGAGACGCTGCCTGCCGGTACAGTGATGCACATCAAGTTCATCACCCGTTCAGCGGCTGGAGCAGCCCGCTACTGGTCGCTTGAATACCTTGACAACGAAAGTTGGAAACCCATTTCTGCACAGCGCACCGCCCAAGTAGCCGGAGAATCAGTAATCTATACGCTCGATTTGGTCACAGACCTCACGGGCAACAAGAGAGTAGGTTCGGACAACGCACAGATCGACAATGATTTCACACTGAGCGCTCAGATCACTGCAGGCAACCGGTTGCAATGCCGGTTGCGCTGCGCTGCCGACATCGCCTGCAACGGTGAGAATCCCAACACAGGCAACCACCGTCTGGCAGGTGCCGTGGGAACCTCGCCGATAATCAGCGTCGTCTCCATTGACTGATTTTTTGTCACGAGAGCGGGCGGGCCGGGCCGAAGCCCTTCCGCCCGGTCTCTTAATAACCGAACTTATGGAACCGAACGAAAGACTGCTTTCATTGGATACCCTGCGGGGTTTTGACATGCTTTTCATCATGGGTTTTGCAGGCCTTATTACCGCAATATGTGCCCTTTGGCCCAATCCCATGACCGACGCCATAGCCCGGCAGATGGGTCATGTATCGTGGAACGGGCTGACCCAGCACGACACGATCTTCCCGCTATTTCTCTTCATCGCCGGAGTATCATTTCCTTTTTCGCTGTCCAAACAACGCGCCAGTGGAATCAGCGAAAGACGGATTCTGTTCAAGGTCATCCGCCGGGGAATGACGCTCATTGTTTTGGGAATGATCTACAATGGACTATTCCGCTTCGACTTCGCATCGCTGCGCGTGGCGAGCGTGTTGGGCCGGATCGGACTGGCGTGGATGTTCGCCTCCCTGCTTTACATGTATTGCAAAGTGCGCACACGAGCTGTTTTCGCGGCCGTCGTGCTGATCGGCTATTCGCTGCTGATGTACCTCGTCGTCGCACCCGACGCACCCGACGGCACCGATCCGCTTTCGGTAGCCGGGAATATCGCCGGATGGGTAGACCGCCAATGGCTTCCCGGGACATTCGCCTGTGGGTCGTTCGATCCCGAGGGATTGCTAAGCACGCTTCCGGCCATCGTCTCGGCATTGTTTGGCATGTTCACGGGCGAATTTCTGCTCCGGAAACGGTCGTCGCTCAGCGGCGAACAGATTGCACTTTGCATGGCGCTGGCCGCGGTGGCCATCACGGTAATTGGAATCATCTGGAATTGCTGGATACCCATAAACAAAAAACTATGGAGCAGTTCGTTCACCTGCGTGGTAACGGGCTATTCCTTGGGATTGTTTGCATTGTTCTACTACCTGATCGACGTGCGGGGCTGGAAACGGTGGACTTTTTTCTTCCGCGTAATAGGGTTGAATTCCATCACGATCTATCTGGCGCAACGAATCGTCGGGTTCGGCGGCATTGCGAATTTCTTTTTCGGCGGGGCGGCTTCCCATTGTCCCGAAGCGATAGCACGGGTGATCAGCAACGCAGGCTATGTCGCCATATGTTGGCTGTTTCTCTATTTTCTCTACCGAAAAAGCACATTCTTGAAAGTTTAACCCATCTAAAATGGCCAGCTGTATCTTCCAATACAAGCCAACGTTCGTCTGCCGAGATTTCAATAAAGGCTAATTACACAGGGGATTGGGAGATTCTATCTTCCGCATTGCGACTAATCCAAAATCACAAAACGAACCAAAAAGTGAAGGTTCTTAATTAAAATAAATCATGAAAAAACGCATCTCTTTTCTAATGATTTTGATTCTTACTGCGATCTGTGGCGAGATCTCGGCCCAACAGGATGTGGTGCAGGGAGCATCTGACCTGTCGAAATACATCCTGACCCCGAAAGCAGCTCCAACACCACGCATCAACGGTGCCCGTATCTTCGGTGTGCGTCCAGGCTCGGAATTTCTCTTCACGATCGCAGCGACGGGTATCCGCCCGATGATCTTCTCGGCCGAAGGACTACCTCGGGGACTGAAACTCAACCCCGCTACTGGTCGAATCACCGGCCGCGTGAAGAAAACGGGAGAATACACCGTCCGCCTGAGCGCCGAAAATGCGCTGGGGCGCTATGAACGCGACCTGCGGATCGTCGTGGGTGACGAAATCGCTCTCACCCCACCGATGGGCTGGAACAGTTGGAACTGCTGGGCACGCGACGTCACACAGGAACAGATACTTTCTTCGGCACGCGCAATGGTTGAAAAGGGGCTTGCCGACCACGGCTGGAGCTACATCAACATTGACGACGGTTGGCAAGGCCGGCGCGGAGGCCGATACAACGCCATTCAGCCCAACAAAAAATTTCCCGACATGGCGGCGCTCACGCGCGAGATTCACGACATGGGCTTGCGGGTGGGCATTTACTCGACTCCGTGGATCGGTACCTATGCCGCTCACATCGGCAGCTACTCGGACCGTCCCGATGGCGAAAATGAATGGATCGAAAAAGGATTGCACAACGAGAACTATCGTTATCAAAAACCGGGCGGTAACTACTGGGAGGATCGGTGTGAAGTTTGGCACCACGGCCCTTACTCTTTTGTGGAGGCCGATGTAAAACAGTGGGCAGAATGGGGAATTGACTACCTGAAATACGACTGGCATCCGTTGAACTACTACCACGTCAGGGAGATGTTTGACATGCTCAGGAAAATCGATCGCGACATCATCTTCAGCCTCTCGAACAGTGCACCCTACGGCGACGCTCCGGTCTGGCAACGTTATGCGAACTGCTGGCGCACGACAGGCGACATCCGCGATACATGGGAAAGCATAAGCCGCATCGGGTTCTCGCAGGACCGCTGGCTGGCTTTCAACCATCCGGGCCATTGGGCCGATTCCGACATGTTGGTTGTGGGGATGGTGGGCTGGGGCCCCAAATTGCATCCCACGAAACTGACAGCCGACGAACAGTATACGCACATCAGCCTCTGGTCTCTACTCGCCTCGCCGATGCTCATCGGTTGCGACATCGCACAGATGGATGATTTCACGATGAGCCTGCTCACCAACGATGAAGTCAACGACGTCAACCAAGACCCGCTGGGCATACAGGCTTACCCCGTCTGGCAGGAAAACAAGCAAGTAATCTATGCCAAACACCTTGAGGATGGTTCGATGGCCATCGGCTTCTTCAACCAGGATTCGCAACCGGCGAAGATGGGCATTTCGCTCCGCCAGTTGGGATTGCGCGGCGAACAGACGGTACGCGACCTTTGGCAACAGAAGGACTTGATGAAAACTTCCGACCACTTCGAGACCGAAGTGGCGTCCCACGGCGTCGTACTCGTGAAGTTCTTGCCAGGGAACAGCCGTGCGCAGATAACTGAAAAACCGTAAGTCACTTCGCAGATCATAATTATTCTCAATTGCACACGTAGTTGAAAATCTTCTGCGCCATGAACGTAAATACGAATTAAGTCGATGAAACATTAAAAGCTACTTAAAACATGAAACGAAACTCATTCCGAAATCTGCTCCGCACGCTGGCCGGATCAGGGATCATCGCGGCCTGCCTCTGCTCGTGCGGGCCCCGTCACAACACCCTCACCGAAGCCGAAATCGCCGACGGCTGGCAACTGCTCTTCGACGGCAAGACGCTCGACCAATGGAAAGACTTCAACGGCGATTCGCTCACGCAGCCGTGGCACGTCGTGGACGGCTGCATCCAGGCCGCGGGCGACGGCAGCGACCTGTCGGGATACATCGTCACCAAAAAGCAGTATGAGAACTTCATCCTCGACTGGGACTGGAAGCTCTCCTACGGCGGCAACAGCGGCATGCTCTACCACGTGGTCGAGAACCCCTATTTCAAGGTTCCCTATGTCACCGGGCCGGAGTACCAGCTGATCGACAACGCAGGCTGGGAGGCCACGAACGCCCCGACCCGGCTCGAAGAGTGGCAGAAACTGGGCGTGGACTACGCCATGCACCTGCCGAATCCCGATTCGCTGCTGGTCAACCCGCAGGGCGAGTGGAACTCGTCGCGCATCGTCTGCGACAACGGCCACGTGGAGCATTGGCTCAACGGCCGCAAGATCCTCGAATTCGAAGCCTGGACCGACGACTGGTTCGCCCGCAAGAACAGCGGCAAATGGGAGACGGCTCCCGAATACGGACTGGCGCACCGCGGCGTGCTGTGCCTCCAGGACCACGGCTACCCCGCTTCGTTCCGCAACCTGAAAATCAAGGAGCTGCCCCGCAAGGCCGGCCGGGAGGTCGAACTCTTCAACGGCCGCGACCTCACGGGATGGGAAGCCTACGGAACCGAGAAATGGTATGTCGACAAGGACGGCCTGCTGGTCTGCGAGAGCGGTCCCGACAAAAAATACGGTTACCTCGCCACGCGCGAATACTACGATGATTTCGACCTGACGGTGGAGTTCAAGCAGCTCGCCAACGGCAACTCCGGCGTCTTTTTCCGCTCGTTCGTCGAGCCGCCGGTGAAGGTCCACGGCTGGCAGTGCGAAGTGGCACCGAAGAACCACGACACGGCGGGCATCTACGAGTCCTACGGCCGCGGATGGCTGGTGCAGATTCCCGACGAGAAGGAGTCGATTCTCAAGGAGGGGGATTGGAACACGCTGCGGCTGAAGGTCCAGGGCGACCGCGTGCAGACGTGGCTCAACGGCGAGGAGATGGTGGACATCACCGACGCGAAGATCGGCGCCGCGCAGGGACGCATCGCCTTGCAGATTCACGACGGAGGAGGCATCAAGGTCCTCTGGCGCAACATCCGGCTGACGACCCTGTAAACAAACGGCGGTTCCCATCCGACGGAACCGCTGTTTCCTCTACCTATTTTATTGACTGCATCCAAAAAAACACAACCTGAAATACTATGAGTAACCGCAGAGATTTTCTGAAAAAGGCAGGCGGGCTGGCGCTGCTGACCATCGTGCCGCGCAGCGTGCTCGGAGGCACCAAATTCGTCGCCCCGAGCGACCAGCTCACGAAGGGCATCATCGGCGTGGGCGGCATCGGCAAGAGCAGCTATCATTTCACCTCCAACGATGCATGCCGCCTGGTGGCGGTCTGCGACGTCGACCGCAAACACCTCGAAAGCGCCATCGCGCTGGGCCGCAAGAAGTTCGACAAGACCCTCGAAAGCTATCACGACTACCGGGATCTGATCACCGACCCCAACGTCGACATCGTACACATCGCCACCCCGCCCCACTGGCACGGCATCATGGCCGTCGAGGCGGCCAAGGCCGGCAAGGACATCTGGTGCGAGAAGCCGATGACGCGCACCATCGGCGAGGGCAAGCGCGTGGTGGAGGCCGTCCGGCAGAACGGACGCATCTTCCGCCTGAACACCTGGTTCCGCTTCAAGGACACCTTCTACGGACTGGGCACGACGGTCGAACCGCTCAAGAAACTCGTCGACAGCGGCCTGCTGGGATGGCCCCTCAAGGTGACCATCTCCGGAGCCACGGGATTCACCTGGAAATTCTTCTGGGTGGGGCAGGAGAACCTCAAGCCCCAATCCGTCCCGGAAGAGCTGGACTACGACATGTGGCTCGGCCCGGCGCCCTACAAACCCTACAACAAACACCGCGTGCACGCCACGTTCCGCGGCTACTGGGACTACGACGGCGGCGGACTCACGGATATGGGACAGCACTACATGGACCCCGTGCAGTACCTGTTGGGCAAGGACGACACCTCGCCCGTGAAGATCGAGGTCGACGCTCCGCAGCAGCATCCCGACGCCGTGGGCATCTGGCGCAAGATCGTATACACCTACGACGACGGCTGTCAGATCGTCCTCGAAGGCGAGGGCTACGAAAGCAAGGGCAAGGTCCCCTACATCGAAGGTCCGCTGGGCAAGGTGTATCAGGGTTTCGAGTGCACGATTCCCGACGTCATGGAGAAGATCGCCGAAATGCCCGACCCCGAACCGCAGAACACCGATTTCCTGGCATGCGTGCGCAACCGCGAGCCTTTCGCCCTCGACGAGCTCAAGGGACACCGCAGCTCCACGCTCGTGAACCTCGGGGCATGCGCCCTGCGCCTGAACCGCACGCTGCATTTCGATCCCGACAAGCAGCTCTTCGTCGGAGACGAGGCCGCAAACCGGCTCATCGACCAGCCGATGCGCACGCCGTGGAAAATCTGATAACGTCCAAAACCTGAAAAAAACATGAAAAAGATATTTATCACCATACTCCTCGCCGCCCTGATGCCCTTCGCAGCCGGTGCGCAGGACGCGCGCCAGCGCACCGCCGAGACGATCGTTGCGGACGCCCTGGCCCAACTCCCGGCCCAGACGCCCAAGGCGTTCGACAGCCTGATGCAGGAACTCGCGGCGACCGGAGCCGACGGAATCCGGATGATGGCCGCCATGCTCGTGCCCGCAGCGGAAGGCAAGAACGCCCCCGTGGAATACGCCATCAACGGGGTGGTGAGCTACGTGACCGCCGCAGGCCGCGAAGAGCTGGCGCGGGAGATCCGCGCCGGACTGACGGACGCCGTCGCCGCCTCGACGGACAAACCCAACCAGGCATTCCTGCTCTCGCAGCTGCAACTATGCGCAACGGCGGCCGAAGCCCCCGTATTCGTGAAATACGCCGCGGACGAATACCTCGCCGACTACGCCGTGCGCGGACTGATCTCCACGCCCGGAACCGACGGGGAGATCCTCGCACTGATCGACGCAAGCCCGGCCCCGGACGCCCTGCTGGCCTATGCCGCCGCGGAGAAGCGCCTTGCGGCCGCAGAGCCCGCGCTGCTGAAATGGGCCGCAGACCCCAAGGCCGGCACGCCGACGAAAGAGGCTGTCTATAACGCGCTGGCCAAGTGCGGCACAGCCGCCTCGATCGCGCCGCTCGCAGCAGCCGCAAAGGCCGACGGATACGCCTTCACGAAAACGGACGCAACGGGCGCCTACGTCGCCCTGCTCGCACGGCTCGCGGCAGCAGGAAACAGCAAGGCCGTCGCCGCCGCCAAGGCCCTGCGCAAAACCGGCATGCCGCAGAACGTCCGGGCCGCAGGTCTGGGAATAGTCCTCGGCACGGACGCCAAAAAACAGACGCCGGAACTGCTCGCCGCGCTGAAAGACGCCGACCGCGAATACCGCTGCGCGGCGCTCGACTTCGCCGGCGATTTCGCCGACGACGCCCTCTACGCCGCAGTCGTGAAGAAAATGCCGTCGCTCTCCGACGCCGCGAAAACCGACGTCGTGAGCTGGCTCGGCGCCCGCCACGCCGCATCGCAGGCCAACGCCGTGATCGCGGCCATTTCCTCGGCCGACGAGGAACTGGCCCTGGCCGCCATCCGCGCCGCCGGGAAAATCGGAGGACAGGAGGCGCTCAACGCGCTCGTCGCACAGCTCGGAGGCGCACATGCCAAAGAGGCCTCGGCAGCTCTCGCGGCATTCAACGGAAAGCCCAACGCAGCGTTCGTCGCAGCTCTCGACGGCACGCCCGCCACGCAGGCCAACGCCCTGAAACTCGTGGCAAAAAGGCGCATCACCTCCGCAGCCGACAAGGTGTTCGCGCTGCTGAACTCCCCTGACAGGGCGGTGCGCACGGCAGCCTACGGCGCGCTGGCAGGCGTCACGACCCCCGCGGACTTCAACCGTCTGTGCGGCCTGCTGAACCAGGCGCAGGAGGACGACGTGAAGGCCCTTCAGGCCGGATTGAAGAACGCACTGGCCAAAGAGTCCTCCGACATGCAGTACAAGATGGTGGCAGGGCAGATGGCCGCCGCCCCCGAAAAGGCCCGCTACTATCCCCTGCTGGCGCAGGCCGCCAGCAAAGAGGCGATCGACGCCCTGCTGGCCGCCGACGACCGCCAGGCCGCATTCGCGGCCCTGCTGACGGTTCAAAACCCCGCGATGGTCGACGTGTTGTATGATCTCGCCCGGCAGAACCCCGCATGGACCGACGCCGCAATTTCGCGCTACACGGACTTCGTCTCGAAGTCGCGCAATACGCCCATGCGCAAATACCAGCTATACCGCCGCGGACTGGAGGCGAAACCCTCGCCCAAGGTACAGAACAAACTGCTTAAAGCGCTCTCCAAAACCCCGGTATTCCCGGCGCTGACGCTCGCCGTGAACTACATGGACGCACCCGCGACGGCCGAAACCGCCGCAATGGTCGTGAAGACCGTCGCTGCGAAGAACCCCGCGCTGGGAGGAGAAACGGTAGCAGCAGCCCTGAAAAAGGCCCAGGAGGTATATGCCGGACTGGCCAAATCCGACGCCGACGCAGGTTACGCCGTCGACGAGATAAAGGGACTTATGGCAAAACTCCCCGAGGCCGGATTCGAGCCCCTGTCGCTCGAACCGGAGAACCGGAAAGCCGTAGTCGGAAACCCCGAGACCCGCAAGGCGATGAAGGCCAAGGCGCTGGCGAAAGCGCAAACAGAGGCCCGGGCCGCGATGGCGAAGAACTGGATCGCAGAAAACGGCGTCCTGACCGGGGCCGCTGACGGAGGAACGATCGGATCGGCGAAAAATTACGAAAACTTCGAACTGATCCTCGACTGGAAGACCGAAGGCGAGGCCGCGATGGGCATCCGCTCGATCCCGCAGATCGCACTCGGAGGAAAGAACTCCGGAGCCTTGACGGGCAACATGCTCCACGACAACGCCGCACCCAAAGCGGCCGCGAACGGCCCGCAGGAGTGGAACACAATGCAGGTGAAGGTGGTCAGCGACCGCGTGACGGTCGTACTCAACGGCGTCACGACCGCCGAGAACGTAATCCTCGAAAACGCATGCAACCGGGAGATTCCCGCCTACGCAGAGGGACAGATCCTGCTCATCGCGGGAAATGCGCCCCTCAACGTCCGCGAAATGTACATCCGCGAACTGCCCGCCACGCCGCGCTTCGAACTCTCGGAGGAAGAGGCTGCCGACGGCTTCGAGGTGCTCTTCGACGGTACGTCGATGCACAAGTGGACCGGGAACACCACCAACTACGTCCCCGTCGACGGAACGATCTACGTGACGGCGCAGTACGGCGGATCGGGCAACCTCTACACCAAGAAGGAGTACGGAGATTTCGTCCTGCGATTCGAATTCGCCTTCGACAGAGAGGGCGTCAACAACGGCATCGGCATACGCACCCCCATGGGCGTCGACGCCGCCTATCACGGCATGGAGATTCAGGTGCTCGACCACGACGCTCCGATCTACAAGAACCTGCGCGTATACCAGCAGCACGGATCGGTCTACGGAATTATCCCGGCCAAACGCGTGAAATTCCCGCCCCTGGGAACATGGAACGTCGAGGAGATACGCGCCGTGGGAGACCGAATCACCGTGACGGTAAACGGCGAGGTGATTCTCGACGGAGACATCCGGCAGGCCTGCCAAGGCCACAACGTGGCCCCCGACGGCGGGAAAAACAACCCCTACACCGTGGACCACAAGAACCATCCCGGACTCTTCAACGCCTCGGGACACATCGGACTGCTCGGACACGGAGCCGGAATCAAGTTCCGAAACATACGAATCAAGGAGCTGCCCGCGGCGAAGACCAAAAAATAGCCCTGACCCTCTGAAAGCGAACCCGCCCGAAATTCGGGCGGGTTTTTGCGAACAGCAGGCCCGAATATCGCAAAAATTGTGTTATATTTGCAAAAAATAGGCCGGAGCGCAGCCTCCGCGCCGCCGAGTTCAGAATAAAAACCTAAAAGAAAAAACCATGCTTATCCCTTGTGCAATCGGTTACGGGCAGATCATCGTAATCGTATTGGTAGTCATCCTGCTCTTCGGAGGCAAGAAAATCCCCGAACTGATGCGCGGACTGGGCCGCGGCGTCAAAGAATTCAAGGATGCCGTCAACAAAGACTATACGGCCGAAGACAACAAACCCGGAGACAAATCCGACTCCGGAAAGACCGAGTAATCACACCTGTTCCGCGGCGGCAAACAAATGAACATGAAAAAAAAGGATCCGGAGTCGACGGAGATGACTTTTTTCGAGCACATCGACGCCCTGCGCCCGCATCTGGTGCGAGGGGTGATGGCAATCGGAGTCATCGGACTGGTGGCCTTCTTCTGCAAGAGTTTCATTATCGACACGGTGCTGTTCGGGCCACAAAGCCCGGACTTCCCCACCAACCGCATGCTGACATGGGTGGGCGCCCAGTGGGCGCATATGGCCGAATGGCTCAACAGCGTGCTCGGCACGTCGTTCGACACCGATCCGGAGACCTTCCGCATCGCCAACGACCGTTTCTCGATCATCAACACTTCGCTGTCCGGGCAGTTCAACCTCCACATGAAGATCTCGCTCCTGACGGGACTGGCAATGGCCATGCCCTACACGCTGTGGGAGTTCTGGCGCTTCGTACGCCCGGCGCTCACGCCGAAGGAGATTCAGGGAACCCACCTGTTCGTATTCTGGGTGTCGCTCTGTTTCTTCGGAGGGCTGCTGTTCGGTTATTTCGTCATGGCGCCGCTGTCGATCAACTTCTTCGCCAACTACCAGGCCAGCGAGTTCATCACCAACATGTTCGACATCAGCGACTACCTGACCACCGTCATCATCGTCTCGATAGCCTGCGCCTTCATGTTCGAACTGCCGCTGCTGATCTACTTCCTGACCCGCATGGGGCTGGTTTCGGCCGGATTCCTCCGCAAATACCGACGCCATGCGTTCGTCATACTGCTCGTCGTCGCGGCAATCATAACCCCGCCCGACATATTCAGCCTCATTCTGGTGATCCTGCCGCTATACGGGCTGTATGAATTGAGCATCAAACTCGCGGAGCGGACCGAGCGCAAGCACGCCGCCGAAGAGGAACAAACGACGGAAATGACGGAAACGACGGAATAGCAGAAGACATATGGAGCGAACAAGCGAAACGAAGCCCGTCACGATCGTAGCCATCGGGGCGGGCAACCGTACCAACAAATACCTCGAATACGCGATCCGGAATCCCGACCGGCTGAAACTGGTCGGCGTAGCGGAGCTCAACGACATCCGCCGCCACGCAGTCGCCTCCAAATTCGGACTGAAGCCCGAAGAGTGCTTCGCCGACTACGAACGCTTTTTCGAAAACCCCGTCCCGGCCGACGCCATCCTGATCGGAACGCCCGAGAACATGCACTTCGAGCCTTGCATGAAGGCCATCGAGGCGGGTTACAACGTCCTGCTCGAAAAACCGATCGCGCAGTCGCTGCCCGAATGCTGCCGCATCGCCGAAGCGGCGCGGCGCAAAGGGGTCATCGTCGGCGTCTGCCACGTCCTGCGATACCATCCCTATTTCATCAAGATCAAGGAGATCGTCGACTCGGGCCAGCTGGGAGAGATCATATCGATCAGCCACCTCGCAGCCGTGGGGCTCGACCGAACCACACACGGATTCGTCCGCGGCATGTGGCGCCGCGAGGAGATCACCAACCCGATGCTGATTTCGAAATGCTGCCACGACATCGACTTCCTGCTGTGGCTCACCGAGGCGCGCTGCCGCAAACTATCGTCGTTCGGGTCCCTGCGCTGGTTCCGGGCCGAGAACGCCCCGAAGGGAAGCACGCCCCGGTGCATCGACTGCCCGCTGGAAAAGGAGTGCCCCTACTCGGCAGTGGACCTCTACTATAACCGGCGCGACTGGATTTCGAATTTCGACGTCCCGGAAGGCGCGACGCTCGACGAGGTCATACTCCGACAGTTGCGCACGGGCGATTACGGCCGATGCGTGTTCCGCTGCGACAACGACGTGGTGGACCACCAGATCGTATCCATGGAAATGGAAAACGACGTCACGATCTCCTTCTCGATGGATGCCTTCACCCTCGGCGACCAGCGAGAGACACACATACGGCTGACTCACGGCGAAATCGACGGTGACGAACGCATCCTGCGCGTGCGCCGATTCCGGGGCGGGGAAGAGCAGGTATACGATTTCTCCGGCATACTCGGCAAGCCGTTCCACGCCGGAGCCGACCTAAATCTGGTCGAGGATTTCGTCGACACGATCAGCCGCAGGGAGCACCGCTTCCGCACATCAATCGGAAAATCGGTCGAAAGCCACCGGATATGCTTCGAAGCCGAGCGAAGCAGACTATCCGGACAGACCGTAATCCTCGACCAAACACGCTGATCGCCCCGGGCACAAACAGGCAGGCTGCAACCTCTCGGTTGCAGCCTGCCTGTTTGTCAGCGTCATTCGACCGCCAGCTCCCGGTCGATCCGATCGGCCATGTAGCGGCAGAAACTGCGCGTATCGGCCAAGGGAGCCGACGCAGCGCCCCGCCGGTACATCGCCTTCATGTCGAGTAGCAGTCCGTAGAACAGATGCTCCCGGAAGGCGGGAATCACCCGCGGCGTCCGGTAGCCGTAGGCGGCGCCCTGCACCTCGCCGGCGCCCAACGGCGTGAAATCGTCGGCCCGGCGCTCCGCCGGCATGTCCGGAAGCGCCCCGGCGTCAGTCGCCGGGAACAGATCGCCGCCGTCGGACAGCGAAGCGGACCCGTCAAACAGCGCGAAGGCGCTTCCCGAACCCGACGAAGGCTTATCTTTGACGTTGGCCGCGGCGACGGTCGATTTGAGCAGCGACTGTTGCAGATTACGGACATGGTCCGTCAGCGGTTCGCGCGAACGGAGCCGCTCCTCGAACCACGCCACGAGGTCCTTCGCCATGAGGTCGGCCGTATAAGGATCGTCAGCCTTCGAAGCCGCGAGGTCCAGCGTTCCGAGCTTTTCAAGAAGCGTGCGCGCAATCCGGCGCTGGAGGTATTCGCATGCCTGCACGCGGTTGTAAACGTTCTTCGACACCCCCTGCCGGTCGATCCAGCCGAGGTCGGCGGTCAGGGCGAGCGCCTCGCGCAGGGCGCGTCGCTGCACTTCGCGCGGCACGGCCGTGCAGGCGGGCCGGGCCGTTCCCTCGTAGACCGGATTCATATAGACGCCCCCGATGTAGCGCATCAGCTGCAAGGCGAGGGAGTTGACGCGCAGAACCATCTCCGTGAGCAGCTCCTCGCGGAACTTGTAGTCGCCGTCGCGGCCCGAAAGCCACCCGTCGCCGTGCTCGGCGACATATTTCAGATTGGCCGATTGCAGCGCCACGCTCCGGAACAGGTCGTCGCCCAGGTCTCCGGCCCCCACGCGGGGATCGTAAGTCCCGGAGGCGTACTGCGCGAAGAAACAGCGGGAATCACCCTCCTTCGAGGCGAGCAGGCGGCGCAGCTCCGGAACCTCGTCGTGCGGCGTCACAGCCCCCGGAACGGGCTTGTAGAGCCACTCGACGGCCAGATAATCGTAAGGACCCAGCGCATCGGCCACGAGCTTCACACCGCGCTCCCTGTCGCCCGGCTGCGCGACGATGTTGTAGAACACGTCGTCGGTGATCGACGCCGCCAGGCCGTTTTCCCGCGTAAACGACGGCGAACGGAGCGAGTCGGTCGGATAGGCCGACGAGGCGGCGTAGTTGGGCATCACGCCGAAAGCCGAGGCCGCACGGCGGGCCACCATGGCCGTCAGGGCGTCGGCGATCTGACGCGCCGAAGGCTGCGTGGTGCGCGCCTCGGGGTCGGCGGCCGACAACGTCAGGAGCAGCTTCTTCTGAATGGCGGCCGTGAAATTGAAGGGCACGAAGATGTCGGTCCCGAGGATTTCACCGCTGCGCGGATCGACCCACGAGGCGGTGTAGAGTTCCGAATTGGAGGTTCCCGTGCGCCGCACGCAGTTGTTATAGAGGCTGTTGTCGTTGAAAGCCGGATCAGCCGGAAAAGGCTCTACCCGCACGACATCCTTGCAGCCGATCTTCGCGAAGGCATCGTTCCACAGCAGAAGCCCCCGCTCGACGGCGGCATAGGCCGAAGCGTCGAAAGCCGTGTCGACGTAAAACACCACGGGACGCACCTTCCCCGCGCTGTCGAGGATCGAACGGCGGCAGACGTAATAATCGGTTTTGGCCTCCTGCTCCCGGTCCGAGAAGCGTTTGAACGCCTTGGCCGCCAGCCCGAGCCGCTGGTCGCAGAGCCGCATCCGCCGTTCGGGATCGCCCAGCACGCGGAGCGTGCGGCGGGCGACGATCGACTGGGGCTTGTCCTTCCACAGGTCGAGCAGGCCGAGGAAGCTGACCGTCGTGCCGTAGGAAAGCTCTCCCACCACCGAAACGCACCCTTTTCCGCCCGTCACGCCGGTCAGCATCGAACGGTCCTTCTTGTAATCGGCCTTGGCCGTCATCCAGCCGCCGTAGGTGTTGCCGCCCTCGGGGTCGATCGGACGCAGGCGTTTGACGTCCCCGACGAAAAGCGCCGTGACGTCGACGACGGACGACTTCCCGTCGGGCGTGCGGGCCTTCACGGCATACGAGGCCACGATCGGACCGATGTTGCTCCGTCCAACGGCCTCACGCATCGCCGGGCTGCCGTCGACGATCACCACCGGAGCGAACTCCCGCATGCAGAGGAGCGTGTCGCTCTTCCCGCGGCCGAACTCGACCATGTAGGGCGGCACGGGCTGCTGGTGGGCCAGTCCGTCGCCGGGATCGCCCGTCCGCTCGATCGTCGTGGTGATCATCAGCCCCCGGCCGAGCAACGAATCGGGGAGTTCGAGGTAGAGTTTGTCCGCAGTCAGGTGCAGGGTCAGCCCGCCGCCGCGGACAGTCTCCACCCGCTTGTCCTTGAACAGTTTCTCGTAGGGAGTCGCCTTGGCGGCGGTATCGGCCTCCTGCTTCTTTTTCTTGTCGCGCTTCCTGTCCCCGGCTCCGGCTTCCACGGCGGCCGAACCGGCCGCCCGGACGGGCCGAGACGCCGCCGGCAGCAGCAAGATTCCCGCCAGCAGCGGAAGGAAAGCTATTTTAAACAGTTTCATCATGGTCCGGAAGATTTATTTTTTCAACGCTTTCTCGATGTTGCGCAGCAACAACTCGTAGTGCAGGCGCGCTTCGCCCGTCGCCGAAGCGCTCTTCGTGCGGAGCATCGCACGCAGTTTGAGCAGCGCGGCATAATCCCCGGCCTCGGTGTTGCGCGGGTCGTAGTAGTTCAGGCGCGGAGAGCCGTAGCCCAGCAGCGGCGCGGTGTCGACGCGGTGCGCGGCGGAGAAGGTTTCGAAGGGGTCGTGGCCGCAGCGTTCCCCGCAGGCGGTGAGCGCCGCGGTGCGGGCCGCATGCTCCCCAAGGAAGGCGGGAACGGGCATCAGTCCCTCGTCGGAGACCAGCTTCTTCTCCTCCCGCGCCCCCGTCCCGGTGTATTTCAGCCCGGCCGAAAGGCTGAGACTGCGGACGTATTCGCGCTGGAGCATCATCTCCAGTGCATCGGGCGTGCGGCCCTTCAGCGTCGAAGCCCACACGAATTCATAGACATCCCTGCGGCACTCCTCGGGCGTGTAGGCCTCCTTTTCGGCCAGCGCGGCGCTCAAAGCCACACGCGCCGGGGCGGCCACGACGACCGACACCAGCGAAGCCATGATCGACTCGGCGGGCGAACCCATCAGCGGCATGTCGCGGATCAGTTCGGCGTTGTCCAGCCACTTCATGTCCTTGAGCTGCGCGAGACAGAACAGCAGGGCTTCGCGCTGGCGTTCGCGCGGCACGCTGCGGTAGGCTTCCACGGGGTCGCCCTCCATCTTCTCGGCGAAGTAGATGCCGCCGACGTTGGCCAGCACGTGGTTCAGGTAGCGGATATACTGCGTGAGCACCTCGTCGTAGAGGGTGCGCCGCTGGGAGAAATCGGGGTCCTGGGCGCCGATCCAGGCGTTCATGTTGCCGAGAATGTATTTCAGATTGGCGATGCCGTAGCCCGAGGCCTTCACGGCGTCGTCGCCCAGATCCTCCGACTGCGAACGGGGATCGATCGAGCGGCTGAACTGCTGCTTGCCGAAACGGTAGACCGAATCGGCGGCGGCCCCGGTTATCCATTTCGAAGTGACGGCATATTCGTCGGCAGCCGTCGCAGCGTCGGGCACGGGCGTGTAGAGCCATTTCACGGCATAGTAGTCGTAGAGGCCGAAACGCGGCGGGGTGAGCTTCACGCCGCGCTCCCTATCCCCGGGCCGGGCCACGTAGTTGAAGCGAGCGTAGTCCATGATCGAGGTGGTCGTGCCGTACTTCTGCGTGAACGACGGCGAGCGGAGCGAATCGACAGGAATCACCGCCGAGGCGCTCATGTTGTGCATGTAACCCAGGCAATGGCCGACCTCGTGGGCCACGACGTAGCGCAGTCCGTCGCCGATCACCTCCTCGGGAATCGTCACGGCGCGCACGCGCTCGTCGGCCTGCGCCGTCTGGACGAACAGCCAGTTGTTCAGCAGTTTCATCACGTCGTGGTAGACATAGACCGAAGCGTTGAGTATCTCGCCGCTGCGCGGATCGACCCACGAAGGCCCCATGGCGTTGGCGATGGCGATCGGCGCGTAGCGAATGCACGAATACTTGATGTTGTCGGGATCGAATTCGGGATCGTCCTTCGGATAGGGCTTTGCGGCGATGGCGTTTTTAAATCCGATGCGCCCGAAAGGCTCGTTCCACTGGTCGACGGCCTCGAAAATATGCTTTTTCCACATCTCCGGGAATCCGTCGTCGACGTAGAAAACGATCTGTTTCTTCGGCGCGACCCGCTCGCCGCGCTTCCAGGCATCCATATCCGACGGCTCCAGCCGCCAGCGGTGGGCGTAGTAGATCACCTTGGCGCGCTGCTCGCGCTCGCTGAAAAGCACCTTGCCGGTCGGGAACACCGACATGCGGCTGTCGGTGATGCGCGGACGGTAAGGCTCGCGGGGCAGCAGCACCAGCGAACGGGTCATCACGGCCGTCAGCGGCTGATCCTTGACCAGCGTCGTGCGGCCGCGGGTGAGCGTGAAAATATAGCTCAACGTACTGCGCACCACCACATTGTCGCTGAAAGCCTTGATTTCGCCCAGCATCGAACGCTCCTTCTGAAAGGTCTTCTTCAGCTCGAAAGCCGTATAAAGTCCGTACTTCGAGAAGGGCGACATCTCCTCCACGTCGGCCACGAACAGGTCCGTGACGTTGACCACCACGGCCGTGCTGTCCCGGTTCCAGGCCTCGATCTTGTAATTGCGCAGGATGGGATCGGCCGTGTTCCGCTTCACCGCCTCGGCCAGCGCGCGGGAGGCCCCCGTCTCGTCGGTGATGTTCTCGCAGTTGACCGTACGCAGCTGGACCGAACGGTCGTTGCGCGTGAAAACCACGTGCAGCGGATAGTCCGACTTGGAGCCGGTCGTCGCCGCAGCGTTGTCCGAAACCTCCGAAATGGTCGATCCGAGCAGCATTTCGCGCCCGAAAAGCGAATCGGGAATCTCGAAATAGAGCTTCCCCTTGACGTCGTGCAGGCGGAACATGCCGTCGGCCACCGTATGTTTCTCCTTGAAAAGTTTGTCGTAATCGCTTTCCTTCGGTTTTTCGGCCGAACTCTCCGCCTTCTTCGAAGCGGAGGATTTGGGCTTCTTCGCCGTCGCCGTCGCCGCCGTGAGGCAGAGCAACAGCACCAATAGTTTTCGGATCATCTGCTGAAATTTAGAATTGTGTTCGAGGTTCTTTTCGTCCCGGTTCCTGCGCCCGTTTCATAATAAAGAGGGAATTTTGCCGGAAACGACATACACGAAGGCCGAAAAAAATGGGCCGCGTCGTGTGACGCGGCCCGCTCATCCCTGATTTTCAGCGGATCAGTACATATACTCGGTTTTGGATGGGTTGCCTCCCTGCTGCGACCACGACGCGGCGCAGCCCTCGGCCGCACCCTTCACCGCGAAGACGGTAGGCTTGTCGTCCTTCATGCCGTTGACGTAGATCGTGCCGTCGTAGGAGATCGTCGGCGACGAACGCAGCTCGTCGGCCAGCTTGATCTCCGCCACGCGCGAGCCATCCTCCGGGCGGAGTTTCACCAGCTTGCCCGTAGTCCGGTCGTTGTAATAGACGAAGCCCTGATCGTCGACGGCCGGAACGCCGTTGATGTCGCCGTCGGCGGCGTGCTCCCAGCGTTTCACGCCCTGCGCGGAGATGGCCGTGACGTGGGCCGCCACGCTGCCGGTCTTCTGCGTCGCGGCGTAGACCGTGCCGTCCTCGCCCAGCGCCACGCCCATGCCCGACTGGGCGCAGTCGCCCTTGACGGGACAGTACCAGTCCGGTTCGGGCGTCTGCCCGTAGACGGTCTTTGCCGGATCATAACAGTAGACGACACCCCCGCCCAGACTCTTGTCCGCACGCACGCCCTGGTTCTGGAACAGAATGTAGACCTTGCCGCCGGGACCCGACGCAGGCTGCGTGCCGTTCGGCGCCTCGCACGTAGCATCCTTGCCGCTGCCGCCGTAGTTGTGCTCGCGGCCGTTCGACTTCACGCAGGAGAATTTCCACTTGCCCGCGCCGTCGGGGAAGAAGACGCGCATGCCGTGACTGCCGCCCGTACCGGCGATCACCATGCCGTTTTTGAGCGGCAGCACGCCGCCGTAGGAGCCGCCGTTGACGTGCCGCTCGTCCACCAGGTCGCCCGACGATTTGTCGTAGACCTGGAAATTCTGGTGCCCCGAAGGCACGTTGCGCGCCACAATGAAGAGGTATTTCTCGGTGACGGCCGGCGATAGGAACCGGAAGCTG
This sequence comes from Alistipes shahii WAL 8301, assembly GCF_025145845.1. Taxonomy (NCBI): domain Bacteria; kingdom Pseudomonadati; phylum Bacteroidota; class Bacteroidia; order Bacteroidales; family Rikenellaceae; genus Alistipes; species Alistipes shahii. The sequence continues at coordinate 1,071,532 of NZ_CP102253.1, forward strand.
GTGTTCACGCCCGTATTCACATGCCAGACCTGCGAGCCGCCCCCGGCGCCGCCGCTGACGGCGTAGAACGCGCTGCCTCCCGCACCCTTGTTCGGCTCGTTGAAGCCCGCCAGCGCGTAGACCGTGCCGTCCTCGTCGACCGAAGGCGTCGGCGACTGCACCTTGATCGAACCGCTGTTGTTCTCGGCCGACGCACCGTCCTTGCCGATGTCGAAGGCCCAGAGACGCTCGCCGGCCTTCGTGAAGCAGACCAGCGAATAACCCGTCGAAGTCACATAGACATACTCGCCGTCGGGGCTGACCGCGGGCGACGTGCCGAACACATAGGCGTCCTTCGTGTCGTCGTAGGGGTACGACCAGAGCAGGTCGAGGCTGATGGCGCCGCGGCCCACGTCGATGGTCACCGTCTTGGTGTTCCTGCCTTTCTTGTTGTCGGTCACGGTCAGCGAGACCTCCGTAGCCCCCTGCGCCGCGAAGGTGAATTCGGGGTTCTGCTTGTCGGAGGTCGTGGTTCCGAATTTCCACTCCCAGGCCACCACCTCGCCGTCCTCGTCGGTCGAACGGTCGGTGAACTGCACCGGTTCGCCCGCCACGACCTTCTCGGGCGACCACGTGAAGTCGGCCACGGGCCGGATGTTGTTGTCCACGACCCGAATGGTCTTCTCGAACGACGACTTCTTCGCCCCGCGGTCGGAGGTGACGGTCAGCTTGATGACATACTCTCCGGCCTGATCGTAGGAGATGTTCTCCGGGGTGGTTTCGTAGGAGACGACGCCCTTGCCCAGCTCCCATTTGCAGATGGCGATCAGGGCGTTTTCGGCCGTCGAAGTGTTGGTGAGCACCACCGGATCGCCCACGTCGTAGGACTCCTTGTCGGTGGTGAACGAGGCGTGGACCGCCACTTCCTCGTCCGGCTGGCAGGAGACGGCCCCCATGAGGGCGAAAGCGGCCAGCATATAGATAAATCGTTTCATTTCAATCGGTTTTGAGCTTTGGTTGCAGGATTACTTGAACTCTAACACGGCCGCGATGGGATAGTGGTCCGAAATGTAGGGGACCTTCTCGTAACGCTGGTCGACGGTGGCGAAGCGCAGGGGCGTGAAGCCCGAGCTGAAGATGTGGTCGATGCGCGGGTAGTTGGTCGCCCCGCCGAAGTTGTTGAACGACGCCTTGTTGTCGGTCACGGGAGCGGTCGTGCGCGCGTCGGCCATGAACTTCTTCACGCCGTCGAAAATCGGGCTGTCGAGCATCTTGTTGAAGTCGGCGGTCAGCACCGTCGGCTGGTTGTCGGGGTTGAGCGACCGGATCTTCGCCTCGATCAGCTCCATCGACTTCTGGGCCGCCACCTGCCCCACATGGTCGATGTGGGTGTTGACGTAGAAGAACTTGCGGCCCGACTTGTAGTGGGTGAACAAGGCCCACGTGGCCGTGCGGTAGGTCGAGGCGTCCCAGCCGACCGACGGGACGTCGGGGGTGTCGGAGAGCCAGAAGGTCCCCCACTTTTCGAGCTTCACGGCATCGGCGAGATAGTAGATGGCCATGAACTCACCGGCATTCTGGCCGTCGGTGCGGCCCACGCCGACGCTCTTGTAGCCCGCGCAGTTCTCGTCCATGTAGGTCTTCTGGTCGAGCCGCGCCTCCTGCACGCCGAGCACCGTCGGCTGCTGGTCGGCGAACATCGCCGGAACGGCCTTCTTGCGGTTGTCCCAACTGTTCGCACCGTCGTCGCCCGAGCTGTAACGCACATTGAACGACATGACTCTCAGCTGATTGTCCTCAAGTCCGGGATTGACCGGCTCCTCCGGTTCGTCACCGGGCTGGGGTTTGTAGAATTCCGAGTAATCGGGCTTCGGATCGCTGCACCCGGCGGCGAAAACGAAGGCGAAACTCAACGAAAACGTCAGTAAATAACGGAATATTCTCATGGTCTTGCTTTTTATTTATTCGTTGTCCCACTCGGGGTTCTGCGAGATCGTATAGCCCGCGTTCCTGTAATCGCGGATCACCTTGGCGGGAATCGGATAGAGGTACTGGCGCCCGTCGGGATACCAGTAGCGGTCGCCCGCACCGGTCTTGTAGACCAGATCGTAACCCGACACGGGATTCGCCTCGGCATAAAGCCCCACGCCGTCCTGATTGACGCGGACGGCGATGTTCTTGTAGGCCGCCGGAGCCGACGCAACCTCGCCCTCGGTGAAGTAGTAGTCGTTCACGCCGTCGCCGTTGACATCGACGGGCTGCTCCAACCCGGGGATGTGAATGCCGCTCCACGGCAGGGTCTCCATCAGCGATCCGCACTTCCAGCGGCGCAGGTCGTCGAAGCGCATGCCTTCGGCGACGAGTTCTATGGCCCGCTCGCGGCGGATTTCGAGCAGCACGGGGCTGGTCACGTCCGGATAAAAGGTGCGTTGCAGGTAGCTGTCGACGGTCGTGGGCAGCGTCTCCGTGCCGCCCGTGATACCCGCGCGCTTACGCAGCGCACCGACCGTGAGCGCCCATTCGGAATCGGTGATCACCCCCAGTTCGGCCTGCGCCTCGGCGTAGTTGAGCAGCACCTCGGCATAGCGGATCAGCGGAATGCTGTTGATGTTCTTCGCACCGCCGTCGTACTTCGATTCGTCGAGCGTATACTTGATCACCTGGTAGCCCGTGAGCGAAAGGTTTTTGATGTCGGCGACCGCCGTCTTGCCGTCCCACAGGAAGTTGCGGCCGCGCACGGTCTGCTCCAGGCGCAGGTCGCGCCCCTCCATCTCCTCGGCGAAGGATTTCACGGCGTAGTCGGCGGCGGCGGTGAAGGGCGTGCCGTCCTGCTTGAGGTAGGTGTGGACGAACGAGCGGACGAGGCTCCAGCACAGTCCGTACGAGCGGGCGTTGAACCACCAGTTCTGCTCGCCGAAGATGCCGGATTTCTCGTTGGCGCAGACGGCGAGGATCACCTCCTGCGTCAGCGGCGTCTCGCTGTAAAACAGATCGCGATAGGCGCCCTTCTTGCCCGCGGCGGTGTTGAGCGAGCAACCGCTGTTGTCGATCACCAGCTTGGCGGCCTTGGCGGCCTCGCGATACAGCTCCTCGGGGGTTATCTCAAGCCCCGTGAGGTTGTGGTAACGGCGGTAAGCCGCTTCGAAGAGGCAGACGCGCGACTTGAGCGCGGCGGCGGCCCAGCGCGTGAGCGTCGCGCTGCCGGTCGACGAGGTGGCCTGGATGTGCTCGTAGGCGAAATCGAGGTCGGCGATCAGGTTGCGGATGATCACGTCGCGGCTGTCGCGGTCCTTGTACATCACGTCGTTCTGGTAGGACTGGATGTCGTTGGGGAACCAGGGAACTTCGCCGTAGGTGGTCAGCTTGTCGTAGTAGAACCACGCACGGAACCAACGGGCGATGCCGAGGTAGTTGTCGCGCGTCTCGGCTTCGACGGTGCAGTATTTCGGATCATTGCAGCCGTCGATGAAGTAGTTCACGTTCTTGAGCGCGCCCCAGCTCCAGCTGGTCGCCGTCTCGGTGTTGTAGGCCCCCCGCTTGATGAAGGTGTCGGTGTTGCTGACGGCCCCCACGTCGCACATCTTGTCCTGCATGAAGCCGTTCTTGAGCGTCGGCAGGGCCTTGTAAAACGAATTGGAGTAGAGTTCGAGACCCGATTTCGATCCGAAGATCATCGACTTGTCGGCTTTCACCTGCACGTTCTCCGTCAGGTCGCACGACGTGGCGAACGCAACGCAGCCCACGAGCAGACTCCATATATAGGTTGATCTTTTCATAGCACGTAAACAGTTTAATAGGTGATCGAGATGCCGAAGCTGAAGCTGCGCATCACGGGATAGTTATGTCCGTCGCCCTTGCTGTTGGAAATATCCGAGTCGGATTTCTTGCTGGCCACCGTCACGTCGAAATCCTTCGTGTGGCGGTAGAGCGGCGACCAGCTCCAGAGGTTCTCGCCCGAGAAGTAGACCGAGACCTTCGAAAGACCGATCTTCGAGATCCACCGCTTGGGCAGCTCGTAACCGAACTGAAGATTCTTCAGCCGGATGTACGACACGTCCTGCAGGTAGCGCGTATTGACGTTGACCGTATTGGCGTTCATCGGGCCGTAGTAGCCCACGTAGCGCGGCAGGTAGGCGTTCGGACGCTCCTCGGTCCAGTAGTTTTGCAGATGCCACGTCGGAACCTGGTTGTAGGGACGGTTGTACATGCCCCAGAAAAGGCTCTCGTCGCTGGGGAACCACTGCTGTCTGCCCACGCCGTCGAACAGCGCCGAGAGGAAGAAACCGTTCCAGTCGGCATTGAGCGAAATGGTGTAGAGGTAGCGCGGCTCGGAGTTGCCGATGATCTTCCGGTCGCCCGGATCGTCGACCGTGCTGCTGCCGCGGTCGATGGCGTCGTTACCGTTCAGGTCCTCGAAGCGCATGTCGCCCGGATAGGTGATGTACTTCTCGGAGGTCTGCATGATGTCATTCTTGTAGCCCTTGCCGCCGAACGCCGCGTCGATTTCGGCCTGCGACTGGAACAGCCCGTTGCAGACGAAACCCCAGATCTCGCCCAGACGCTGCCCCTCGTAGTAATCGGAGAGCTTGCGCGAGGCGTTGTTATAGCGGTCGATTATGGAATAATAGTCGGCCAGCGTCGCCTTGATCCCGAAATTGAAAGGCTTGCCCGCCAGCTTGAACGAATCGTTGTAGCTCAACGCGATTTCATAGCCGTAGGTGCTCATGTCGGCGTAGTTGCCCTTGGGGGCCGTCGCTCCGAAGGTGTCGGGAAGCGTCGGGCCGACGGTGTACATGTCCACCGTCTTGCGGATGTAGTAGTCGGCCGTGAGGTTCAGCCGTCCGTTCAGGAAACCGGCGTCCAGTCCCACGTCGAAGGTTTTGGAGGTCTCCCAGCCGATGTTGTCGGGAATCTGGCCCGGGAGGCTCGTGTAGCGCAGCTTGGCCTGACCGAAGAGGTAGCGGGCCGCATCGCCCGAACCGGTTCCGAAGGTCGACAGGCCGAAGGTTTCGAGGTAGGTGTAGGGATCGACGTTGCTGTTGCCCAGCGCACCGTACGAGGCGCGCAGCTTGAGGTTCGAAACGGCCTTGGGGCTGACATTCCAGAATTTCTCCTGCGAAACGCGCCAGGCGGCCGAAGCCGAGGGGAAGAAGCCCCATTGGGAGTTGTTCGGAAATTTCGACGAGCCGTCGTAGCGGCCGTTGACTTCGAGCAGGTAGCGGTCGTCGTAGGCGTAATTGAAGCGGAAGAAAGCGCCCACGTAACGCCAGCGGCTGCCGCCGGCGGTGATCGACATGATGTCGCCCAGCGCGAAGTTGATGTTGTCGGCGTCGGGCATCAGAAGACCGTTGCGCTCGGAGTAGGTCGACTTGTAGTCCTGCTGCTCGTAGTTGTAACCGGCCAGCGCCTTGAAATAGTGTTTCTCGGCGAAGGTGTCCTCGAACTCGGCGTAGGCGTTGGTGGCGATATAGGTCGTCAGTTGCAGCGACTCCTTCATCACGTCGTCGGTCTCGGGCGTGCCGAGGTAGACGATTTCGCCCTCGTAGGCGCTGTAAGGGATGGCCGTGGTCTTTTTGGTCTCGGTGTAGTCCTTGGTGCGGAACGAGAAGTCGCCCGTCAGGCGCAGGCGGTTCTCCAGCATCGTGACATTGAGCGTGGTGGTGTTCTTGAGCGTCTTGGTCGTGCGGTCGAGCCAGTTGTTGCCCGTCACCAGACCGCCGATGGCGTAGGCGCCCGACTTGGTGAGCGTACCGTCGGGATTGAAGATCGGCGACGAGGGGTGCCCCTGGTCGTTGAGCGAACGCCACAGCACGCCGCCGCCCTCCTTCGAATAACCCATCGGCTGACGGTAGCGGTCGTGCGTGTAGTCGAAGTTATTGCTGATCTTCAGCCATTTGAACACCTGCGAGGAGACCTTCGAACGGAGGTTCATCGTGCGGTAGGTGTCGGGCGTGAAGTTGAACAGGCCGTTGTAGTCGTACAGACGCCCCGAAAGGTAGTGGCTGATCTTGCCGTTCGAACCGCTGACCGAGATGTTGTGCGTCTGGGCGATCACCGTATCCTTGTAAAGTGCGTCGTAGTAGTCCGTATTGCCGTAGTAGACATACTTGCCGTCGGGTTCGACCGTCGTTTCGAGCTTGTTGCCCGCGAGTTTGCGCTGGCGGAAGGTGTCGAGCCACGCACGCGAAAAGTCCTGCGAGTTGTTGAAGCCCGTCGGCTCGTTGAAGCGGTAGTTGTACCATGCGTCGTAGAAGAGGCGCGAATAGACGTAACCGTCGTCCACGACGTCGGGAATGGCCGTGGGCTGCTGGATGGAGACGTTGCCCGTGTAGTTGATCGTGAACTTGTCGGTGAGTTTGCCCGGGTCCTTGGTGGTGATGAGCACCACGCCGTAGGGTGCGCGCGAACCGTAGATGGCGGCCGAAGCTGCGTCCTTGAGCACCGAGACCGACTCGATGTCGTTGGGGTTGAGCATCGCGGGGTCGCCCTCGACGCCGTCGATCAGCACCAGAGCCGATCCGCCCGCGCCGATCGACGTCTTGCCGCGGATGTTGTACGACGCCGAGCGGTTGGGCTTGCCGTCGGCCAGCGAAATATTGAGGTTGGGCACGGCGCCCTGCAACATCTGCGTGACGTTGGCCACGGGACGGTTCTCCAGAAGTTCCGAGGAGACCTGGTCGACGGCGCCCGTCAGGTTGGCCTTCTTCTGCGTGCCGTAGCCCACGACCACCACCTCGTCGACGAGCGTGGCGTCCTCCTTCAGCTCCACGGCGACGAACGAACGGTTGCCGACCGGGATTTCGGCAGTGGCGTAGCCCAGCGCCGAGACTTGCAGCACGGCGCCGTCAGCCAGACCCTCGAACGAGAACGAGCCGTCGGTCCCGGAACTCACGCCGCGGGTGGTTCCCTTGACAATCACCGCGGCCCCGACAACGGGCTGGCCCGCGGCATCCCGGACGACGCCCTTAACGGATTGCGGCACAGCGGCACTCTGCCGGGGGGGGGAAAGGTAAATCTTGCCGTCGCGGATCTCAATTTCGACCTTGTCGTCCGCCAGCAGCTGTTTCAGCGCCGCACGCACGTCGACATCCGCGACGGCGATGCTGACGACCTTGTCGGGATTGACCGTCGGACGCGCATAGTAGAACGTGTAGCCCGTCTGCTCGGTAATCCGCCCGAACACCTGTTCGAGCTTGGCATTCCGGAAATTCAACGTCACTTTCTGCGCCCGGGCCGTCAGGGCCGTCCCGGCTACACAAAGCAGCATCAGAAAGAGTAGTCTGATTCGTTTCATACAGATTAGTTTAGGTAGTTGTTTACTAAAAAGCCCGTTTGCGCGCTTTTCACAGAATAGACACGCAAACGGGAAAAAACGATGAGCCGAAACTCTTTTTTTTATCTGAAACTTACCTTTATTTCTGTTTTGGTGCGTTCGAAACGCACCGGAGAGATCAGTTCCATTTCACGCAAAACATTATCCAGCAGCGTATTGTCGGTCGCAAAGGTGTAGGATATGGGGCGATCGGGCTGTCCGTCGGTTTCGAAGCGCACGTCGTACCACCGCGAAAGGGTTTCGAGCACCTCTGCAAGGGGCGTGTCGCGGAACGAGATCACGTCGTCCTTCCAGATCGAATAACGCATGGCGTCGGCGCCGCGGACGATCCGCCCCTCGCCCGAGCGCCGGTCGTAGAGCAGCTGTTCGGAGGGCGACAGCTCGAAACGACCGCCGCGACGGTCGTCGAGCACCACGCGCCCCTCGTCGAGCGTTACGGCGACGATGTCGTCGTCGCGGTAGGCCTTGACGTTGAACGACGTGCCGAGCACCTGGATCTCTCCGCCCTCGAACTCCACGACGAACGGCCGCCGGGGATTGTGGGTCACCTCGAAGTAGGCTTCGCCTTCGAGCCGGATGCGGCGCTCGAAAAGCCCGAACTTCACGGGATAGTGGATTTTCGACTCGGAATTGAGGTGGGCGACCGTGCCGTCCTGAAACAGGCACTGCGTACGCCGCCCCCGGTCGACGACGAATTCGCCGTACTCCGCATCCGAAAAGATGCCCCCTACCTGACGGTCGAGACGCAGGGCGACGCCCAGCACCAGCGCGACGGGAATCACGACGGCGGCGACGCGAAAAAGAATGCGCCGCCGCCGGCCGCGCGTGAGGGCGGTTTTGATCCGCGCGAAGATGCGCTCCGAGGCGACCTCCTCCCGCTCATAGTCGCCGCAGGACTCCTGCCGGTCGAAGTCGCGGCCGATGTAGCGACTGGCCCATGCCTGGCCCGAATCGGTGGCGAGCCACTCGGCGACCGAAGCGGCCTCGGCGGCGGTGGCGCGGTTTTCGAGCGTCTTATGCAAAAGTTCTTCCGAAGGTCTGTTCATAAAAATAAAGTTTGCAGGATGACGATAAGCAGGACGATATGGCCGAAACGGCTCTTCAGGAGTTTGACGCCCTCCTGGTAGTGCGAACGGACGGTGTTGACCGAAAGATTGAGCATTTCGGCGATCTCGGGGTTCGAATAGCCCGCCTTGCGCAGGTACATGACCTGCCGCTTCTGGGTCGGAAGCCCCGCGATCACCGTATCGAGCATCTGCAAAAGATCCTCGCGCTCGATCTGCGCGTCGAGCGGGTCCGAAGCCTCGGGAATGAGCTGCGCCAGGCGGTAGCTGTGCACCAGCTCGGTATTGCGGCTGCGCAGGTAATTGAGGATGTAGTTGCGGGTCATCGTGTAGAGGTAGTTCCGCAGGCTCAGCATGACGGTCATCTCCTGCCGCCCGATCCAAAGTTTCACGAAGACGTGCTGCACGGCGTTCTCGGCCGCGGAACGGTCCTTCAGCATCTTCAGGGCCACGGCATAGAGTATCCGGTGATACTTCCCGTAAACCACCCGGAAAGCCTCCTCGCTCCCCTGCTTGATCCGCCGGAACAGTTCCCGATCCTCGTTTTCCTGAATGAAATCTTCGGTCATACCGGAAGCAAAGATAGCATTAATTTCAGATTTGCAACCTCCTGCCCCAAAAAACGAAAAAGCCGCAGCCCGAAAGCTGCGGCCCTGCCGGTCTGCGGATCAGCGGATTCCGTATTTCCGGAAAATCTTGCGCAGCTGCGGTTCGAGATGGCGGGTCATGTACATGAAACCCTGGTCGGAGGGGTGCGAACCGTCGACCGTCCCGAGGTGGTCCGTGCCGATCATCCCCCGGGAGTCGATGAAGTAGATGTTCCGGTCGTCCTTCATCAGCCGCCGGACGCCCGCTTCGGCGGCGGCGCGCTTGTCGGATTCGAATTTCCGCGCCCGGAGGTTGAAATTCACGGTCTCGCGGACCTCGGTCTGAATGAAGATCAGCGGCGTCGAGGGATGCGCCTTGCGGACGGTCGCCACGAAGGCGTCGAGCCGCTCCTCGATCTCCCCGGCGCTCGGGTTGGAGAAGGCGTCGAAAACAAAGGCGTCGGCATCCATCTCGGCCAGCATCCGCGCGAATTCGGGTTGCAGCTTGCATTGCCCGCTGTAACCGAGATTCAGGAAATCGAGTCCCATCCGGCGGGCCAGCCGCGCCGTCCAGGTCATGCCGGGACGCCCGGCCGAAGCGCCGTGGGTGATGCTCGACCCGAGCACCACGATCCGGTGGCGGAAGGGGTTCGGAACGGCCTCGATGCGGCTGTCGCCGTCGATGCCCAGTTCCAGCGAAAGCACCTCGTCCCACAGGGGCAGGTAGACCAGACAGGTCTTTTCGCCCTCGTCCATATACTCGACCAGCGCGCTGTCGTGGTTGTCGCCCTTGGGCCAGCCGAAACCGGCGTAGGCCCACTGCCCGTCGCGCTCGATGTAGAGATCGAGACCCTTGCGGGCGATGGCGGTCATGTTGTGGCCCAATCCGTATCCGCCGGTTTTCCACCGGGCGCGGATCGTCCGGCTGTCGGTGCGGAAAACGACGGCCAGTCCGGTGGAGAAGGCCGAGTAGTTCTTCACGGGCTGCCAGAGTTCGTAACGGGCGGTGTCGACCCGCTGGAACAGTTTGGGTGTGGGCATGCTCTTGCCGATGACGGTCAGCGTCGCGGCATCGACGTAACGGAGCGGTTGCTTCTCCTGCGCACCGGCGGCGTTCAGCGTCAGCAGCAGCACGGGCAACGCGAGGCTGCGGAAAACGAGGGAAAGGTTCTTCATGGTATCGGAATTTGGTTGTATCCGGGTTTGTCGGCCGTCCGGCGGATTCAGAGTTTGTAGAGCGCGTAAACGGGATTGTGGTCCGAGAGGAACGGAACGCCGTAACGCCCGGAATCGACAAGGGTCCGGTAGGCCAGCGCACGGGCGTTGCGGGCGAAAATGAAGTCGATCCACAGCGAACGCTTGCCGAAGTCGTTGAACGTCGGCAGTTCGTCGGTCACCGGGGCCGCATGGCGCGCCGACTGCATCCACGCCTTCAGCGGGTCGAGCAGGGCGTTGTCGTAGGTCGTATTCAGGTCTCCCGAGAGAAAGACGGCGGCCTTCTCACCGGCGATCCGCTTCATCCGGGCGACCATCATCCGGGCCGATTCGGCGCGGGCCTGCTTGCCGATATGATCGAAATGGGTGTCGAAATAGAAGAACTCCTTTCCGGTTTTCCGGTCCTTGAGCTGCACCCACACCGTGACGCGGCGGCACATGGCGTCCCAGCCCCGCGAAGGGCATTCGGGCGTGGGGCTGATCCAGAAAAACCCGCTGTCGAGCAGGATGTATTTCGAACGGCGGTACATGATCATCAGATGCTCGCCGCCGTCGGGTTTCTTCTCGATGTCGGTCGCGGCGTCGCGCCCCATGTCGACCTCGGCGTATTCGGGGAGGTTCACCTTCAGATAGTCGATCTGCGGCCGGTGCGGCTCCTGGAAGCCGATGACGTCGGGCGATTCCGCACGGATCATCTCCAGACAGGCGGCGCGCCGCGCAACCCAGCCGTTGTCGCCGTCGGCGCCGGGCTTGTAATAGCGGATGTTGAACGACATCAGTTTCAGGTCGGCCTTCGCAGCGGCGGCGGCCAGCGCCTTGTCGTCCTGCGCCCGCAGGGGCAGCGCGAGGCCGAGAAGCGCAACAAAAAGCAGTAGTTTTTTCATCATGGACAAAGGTGCCAACACGCCGGACGCAGCCGAAACCGGACAGTCCGGCAGAACGCTCCGACAAATAAAAAATATCATTACAGCACCAAAGATAATTCAAAAAAAGCAAAAAAAGCAAACCGGGTCCTGCTTTTTTATACGGATTACGGGCCGCAGGCCACTGTAACAGGCAGCAAAAAGAAAGGGCCGAACCTCCGACGGAGCCGAACGGAACGGGGCGCACGCCGCGGTTCCGGGACAGAAACGCCGCATCCGCCGATCTTCGGACGTCAGGCGTTTTTTCCGCGGGAAAGGCTCCGAATGTCCCGGAAAATTGCTACCTTTGCCGCAAACAAACCCTATTTACACTATGGAATTCGAAGGAACCGTTTACAAAATACTGCCCGTGACGAAGGGAACGTCGGCACGCGGTGAGTGGCAGCGTCAGGATGTGGTTTTCGAAATGAACGAAGGCTCTTTCACACGCAAAATCTGCGTTACGTTCTTCAACAAGCCCGAAGACGTGGCCCGTCTGAAAGAGGGCTCGACCTACAACGTCTCGGTCAACATCGAGTCGCGCGAATACAACGGCCGCTGGTACACCGACATCCGCGCATGGCGTCTGCAACCCAAACAGGAGGCCGCGGCGGCCCCGATGCCCGACATGCCGCCCATCGCCGAGGAGCCTTCCTACGCCTCTGCGCCCGCACAGGTCGACGACCTGCCGTTCTAAACGGACCCAACCGAAAAACTCCGGCCTTCGATGATTCGAAGGCCGGAGTTTTTTTAGATACCTATTTATAAAAAATCCGGATGTGCATGCGCACATCCGGATTCATTTTTCACGGTCCGACTATTTTGCGGGAGCAGCCTCGGGCTTCTCGGCCGTTGCGGTCGAATCGGCCGGAGCAGGCTCCACGTAGGGAGTGACGTCGATCAGCTCGACCTCGAACTCCAGAGCCTCGTTGGGACCGATGTCACGGCCTGCGCCGCGCGCACCGTAAGCCAGGTCGGCGGGAATCCAGAGCGTGATCTTGCCGCCCTTGCCCACCAGCTGCAACCCTTCCGTCCATCCGGGAATCACACGGTTGAGCGGGAACTCGACGGGTTCGTCCTTGTCGAAATCATCGGGACGCTGCTTCTTGATCATCTCCTGCTGCTCCTTCGAACGGTTGGCGAACTTCGAGGTGTCGAACACCTTGCCTTCGCGGGTACGGCCCGTATAGTGCACCTTCACCACGTCGCGCGGGTCCTTGGGCATCACCGATGCGTCGCCGGCGTCGGTAACCTTATAGAGCAGGCCCGACTCGGTCTTCTTCACGCCCGACTTCTTCTCCGTCTTCTCCAGCCACGCCTTCGAAGCCTCGGCGTTCTCGGCCGGACGCTTCACCATGAAGTAGTACTGCAAGTACTGGTTCACCTCGTCCTCGGTCATCTTGGCGTTGTTGTCGCGCACGTTCTGCATGGCCTCGCCGATCCAGACCAGCTGAATGGGCATGCCGCTCTGTGCGATGTTGTAACCGATGTCGTTACCGAAGGCATAGGAGATCTCGGTACGCTCCTCCTCGCTCTCGAACATGTCGGGATCGGCCGCGGGATACTCCACCTTGGTCGTGTCGCCGCCGGCCAGGCGCACGCTGTCCGCCTCGGCGCGCTTCTGCGCCACGGCCTGCGCACGCTCGCCGCGCTTGGTCATAAAATATTCGCGCAGCATATCGAGCGACTTGTCGTGCTCCTGGGTGGCCTTGCCCAGAGCGCCTTCCCGGACGCCCTTGTCCACAGCCTTGAAATCGAACGGAATATCCTTCATTTCGTAGCTCATGCCATAACCGATGTTGGCTCCGAGCGAATACGACAGAGAGTCGAACTCGGACAGACTGCCCAGCTGTACCCCGCTCTTGTTTCCTCCGCAGGAGGCGAGCATTGCGGCACCCGCGAGCGCCGCAGCAAAAAAGATTTTTTTCATTGTTGTTTTCACTATGTTTGATGTTTCCTTTATATTGTCGCCGTCGCACGCGCAAAGACAGTGCAAACCGGGAGCAGAGGCGAATTTATCCGGCTCTGCCGAGGCGCCGCCTATCAAAGCGCGGGCTTATTCCCCGCAAAGATATAAAAATTTTGTTAACGAAATGATTCCGAGCAACTATTTTGGCGAAATCCCCGGGCCGGACGATCCGGCCGCGGAACCGGCGGCGCCGGACGGACCGTCAACGCCGCCGCGACCGGGTCGTATACTTGTCGAGGTCGACGAGTTCGATCTCGAAATAGAGCGTCGCATTGGGAGCCACGCCCAGTTCCTTGTCGCCCTCGGCGCCGTAGGCTGCCGACGAAGGCATCCAGGCGTTGATCTTGCCGCCCTTGCCGATGAGCTTCACGCTCTCCTGCACCCCGCGCCGCAGGTTGCGGACCAGCGAACGCACCGTATCGCCCCGCTCGTAGGAGGAGGCGATCTCGTCGCCCGCCGCCGTGCGGATCACCCACCGCAGGGCCACGCTGTCGCGCTCGGAAGTGGGAACCTGATTCTGATCCCCGACGTCCGTAACGGTGTAGGTCACGCCCGACGACGTGCGGGCATAGGAGCGGTTCGACTTGGCGATGTCGAGGAGGAACTGCTCCTCATAGGCGCGCGCCTTCTCGGGAAGGGCGTAGTTCACGTAGCTCAGATAGAACGTCTCGGCATCGGCCGCCGAGAGTCTGGGATTGCCGCGGAACATGTCGCGGATGCCTTCGCAAACGGCGTTCACATTGATCGTCGAATCCATTTTCAGCAGGTTCGCGCCCACGTTCATGCCGATAACGTAGGCCACCGAATCGGTATCGTTCCGGAATTTCACGCCGCCTCCGCCCGAATTTTTCGAGCAGGCTCCGGCCAGCAGCACGAGGGCCGGGAGGATCGGGAAGGTCTTTTTCATCATTATCGAATCTTTTTTGCAAAGATAGTGCAAGGCGCCGGCAGAAGCAAATAAATCTGTTCCGGCCGCACGGGTCCGGACCGGACGCCATTTCCGGCAAACGCCGCCTGCGCGGCGGATGCCTACCGCCCGCCCTGCCGGGTCCGGCGGTTTTTCCCCGAAAAGATCAAGATCAGCAGGCACCCCACGACGGCGGCGGCCAGCGAACCCATCAGGATCGCGATCTTGCCGCGGTCGACCAGATCGGGGTCGGTGAAGGCCAGCGAATCGACGAACAGCGACATCGTGAACCCGATACCGCCCAGACAGGCCACGGCCAGCAGCATGCGCCACGTCGCCCCCTCGGGCAGCTCCGCAAGACCCGTCCTCACGGCTCCCCAGCTGGCAAGGAAGATGCCCAGCGGCTTGCCGAGGACAAGACCGAAGAAGACGCCCATGCCGATTGATCCGATTTCGGGCGAATAGTGGAAAATATTGAGGTATTCGAGCGACGTAATCTCGACGCCGGCGTTGGCCAGCGCGAAGACCGGCATGATCAGGAACGTGACGTAGGGCGCCAGTCCGTGCTCCAGACGGTAGCTCATGCCCACCGAGTTGGACGACAGGTCGTGCATGCGCCGCAGGTAGAACCGCTGCTCCTCGTTGGGGAAGTCCTCGTGCGAGGCGGCGCGGAGCATCAGCGCATTGAGCCATCGCATCTTATGGGCGAAATACTCCTTGCTGTAACGCGGCTCCATCGGGATCAGCAGCGCCATCGCCACGCCCGAGATGGTCGAGTGGACGCCCGAGTAATAGAACAGCCCCCAGACCACGAAGGCCGGGACCAGATAGGAGAACATGCGCTTCTCGCCCATCTGCTTCATAAAGTAGACCCCCAGCATGATGACCAGCGCCACCAGCAGGCAGGTGATCTGCACCTTGCCGCCATAGAAAAGCGCGATGACCAGAATGGCCCCCAGGTCGTCGGCGACGGCCAGCGCCGTGAGGAAGATTTTGAGCGACACGGGGACGCGGTTGCCCAGCATCGAGAGGATGCCTATGGCGAAGGCGATGTCCGTGGCGGTGGGGATTCCCCAGCCGTTTGCGGCCATCGTGCCGTGGTTGAACGCCGTGAAGAAAATCGCCGGGACCAGCATGCCGCCCGCAGCGGCCAGCACCGGAAGGATGGCCCGGCGCGCGGACGAAAGCTGCCCGCAGACGATCTCGCGCTTGATCTCAAGCCCCACGGCAAAGAAGAAAATCACCATCAGCCCGTCGTTGATGAACTTCTCGACGGTCATGCCCCGCGGGAAGATCCAGTCGATCACACCGTCCGGGGAATGGACCATCAGCGAGAGGTCGGTCTCCAGCAGGTGGTGGTAATAGAGTTTGGTCGCGGGGAGATTGGCCAGCAGCATGGCGGCGATCACGCACACCAGCAGCACCACGCCTCCGGCCCAGGGCGCTTCCAGGAAGTTGCGGCCCCGAAGCCCCATCATGTGTCGCTGGCGAACCCAGCGGTACATCGAAAAAAGTCGCATCTATCGGTCGTTTTATGATTCGTTTGACTTGAGGGTCTGCCCGCAGAGTTTCCAGAGCATGCGGGCGCCCGTGATGGCGTCGATCCGCTCGTCGGGCGCGGGGCACACCTCCACCACGTCGAAACCGATGATACGGCGTCCCGAGCGGGTGAGCGTATCGAGCAGCCAGACGGCCTGGTTGAACGTAAGGCCGCCGGAAACCGGCGTTCCGGTGTGAGGGCAGTTTTCGAAGGTCAAGGCGTCGATGTCGAAACTCACGTAGACCTCCTGCGGCAGCGCGTCGACGATGCGGCGGCACTGCGCATCCCACGTCTCGCCGCGGAAAAGGGCGGCCGCGAGCGAAAGGTCGTCGAACGTGGCGATGCGCCCGGACGAAGCGGCCAGCGCGGCCTCCGACTCGCTGAAGTCGCGCACGGCGACCTGGGCGATCTTCGTCACCTGCGGCACGTCGCGCAGGACGTTGAACATGATCGAGGCGTGGGAAAACTCAAACCCCTCGTAGGCATCGCGCAGGTCGCAGTGCGCATCGACGTGCAGGATGCCGAACGCCGCATGGCGCGCGCCCAGCGCCCGGATCAGCCCGTAGGGCGTCGAGTGGTCGCCGCCGACCAGCCCCACGGTCTTGCCCGCATCGAGCCAGCGCGAAGCCTGCGCCCCGACGTTGGCGTTCATCGACATGCACCCCTCGTTGACACGGCGGACCTTGCGCACGACATAGTCGTCCTCCAGGCAGCCGCCTCCTTCGAGGTGGTCGATCACCCGTGCGGCGTCGGCCCGCAGACGCTGCGAAGACTCCAGCAGCGAATAGTCCACATCGGCCGTGGCGATGCCGCGGCGCCAGACGCCGGGAGCCAGCGGATCGTGGAAATCCAGCTGCGTCGAGGCTTCGATAATGGCGTCGGGGGCATAAGCCGCTCCGGCCCCGTAGGAGACCGTCACGTCCCACGGCGCCGAGATCAGCACCAGTTCCGCCGTTTCGGGAGCGAACGGAAGTCCGAAATAGGTTCCGTTGTCCACGCCGACCCCGTCCGGATCGAAGTTTTTCTGTTCCATAACATGCTTTTGAATTGCAAAGGTACGCATTTTTTATTTTTTACCTATATTTGTTTGCTCAAAGACGAAAAACGAAAAAAACACCCGTTACCATGAAAATCATTGCCGACAGCGCCATTCCCTTTCTGCGGGGCGTTCTGGAGCCGTTCGCCGAGGTGGAATACCTCCCCGGAACGGCGATTTCGGCCGCCGACGTCCGCAACGCCGACGCGCTGGTGATCCGCACCCGCACGCGGTGCGACGAAAAACTACTGGCGGATTCGCGCGTAAAGCTGATCGCCACGGCGACCATCGGCTTCGACCACATCGACACGGCGTGGTGCGCGGCGCACGGCATCGAAGTCACGACGGCCGCGGGCTGCAACGCCCGGGGCGTACTGCAATGGGTCGGCGCGGCGCTCGTCCACCTCTCCCGCACGCAGGGCTGGCAGCCCGCCGAGCGCACGCTGGGAATCGTGGGCGTGGGACACGTCGGATCGCTCGTGAAAGCGTATGCCGAAGGGTGGGGATTCCGCGTCGTCTGCTGCGACCCGCCGCGCGAGGAGCGCGAGCGGTGCGGATTCCGGACGCTGGAGGAGGTGGCCCGCGAGGCCGACATCCTCACCTTCCACACGCCGCTCGACGCTTCGACGCGCCACATGGCCGACAGCCGGCTGTTCGGCCTGATGAAACCCGGCGCCATCCTCATAAACTCCTCGCGCGGGGAGGTGGTCGACGGCGAGGCCCTGCTCCGGAGCGGTCTCGGCTGGGCGCTCGACGTCTGGGAGCACGAACCGCACCTCGATCCGGCGCTGCTGGAAAACGCGCTGCTCGCCACACCCCACATCGCGGGCTACTCCGAGCAGGGCAAGGCCAACGCCACGGCAATGTCCGTCGCCTCGCTGGCCCGCCGTTTCGGCCTGCCGCTCGAAGGGTGGTATCCGCCACAGGCCGCCCCGGCGCGCCGGCGGCCGATCTCCTGGCAGGAACTTTGCCGGACCATCGGCGGGGCGTACGACATCGCGTCCGAAAGCCGCAGCCTCAAGGAGCGGCCCGGGGATTTCGAATCCATGCGCGACCACTACGCCTACCGCCGCGAATATTTTTAGCACGAACGGCGCGGATTGCGCACGCTCCGGCGTCCGAAAAAGGCGAAACCTGCTTTTTATTAGCGAATTCGCCCTTTTTTAATTACCTTTGCCCGCGATTATCAGTTAAGAACCATGTACCGGAGAGTCATAAAGCCCGTACTTTTCTCGCTTACCATCGAGCAGGCCCACCACGCGGTGCTGCTGTTGCTGCGCATCATCGGGCTGATACCCGGCGGCCGCTGGCTGTTGCGCAAATGCTACGCCGTGGAGCATCCGGCGCTCGAACGCGAGGTGTTCGGCATCCGTTTCGCCAACCCCATCGGGCTGGCCGCAGGATTCGACCACAACGGCGAGGCATTCCGCGAACTGGCCGCGCTGGGATTCGGATTCGTCGAGGTGGGGACCGTGACGCCCCGTCCGCAGGCGGGCAACCCGCGGCCGCGGGTCTTCCGCCTCCCGAAGGACAATGCCATCATCAACCGCATCGGTCTGGCGAACCGCGGACTGGAAGCCACCATCCGCCACCTGCGGCGCCCGCACGACGGCGTGATCGTGGGCTGCAACATCGGCAAGAACACCTCGACCCCCGCCGAGAACGCTCCGGCGGACTACCTCAAACTCTTCCGCAGCCTCTACCAGTATGCGGACTATTTCACCGTCAACATCAGCTGCGACAACGCCTGCCGCGAAGGCACGACGCACACGCGCGAACATATCCTTCAGATACTCAACCCGCTGTTCGACTTCCGGCGCGGGCAGAACCAGTTCCGGCCGATCATGCTCAAAATCTCGCCCGACATGTCGGACGAGGTGATCGACCAGATCACCGACGTGCTGCTCGAAACGCCGCTCGACGGGATCGTGGCCACCAACGGAACCCACAGCCGCGGAGGACTCCACACGAGCCGTACGACGCTCGAAAAGATCGGCAGCGGACGCCTCAGCGGCGCACCGCTCACGCACCGCGCCGTGGAGATCGTGCGCCGCGTCCACACCCGTTCGGGCGGAACCTACCCCATCATCGGGGTCGGCGGACTGATGTCGGCCGGCGACGTGCGGGCGATGCTCGACGCCGGGGCCGACCTCGTGCAACTCTACACCGGATACGTCTACAACGGTCCCGGAATGGTCAAAGCGGTGTGCCGCGAACTGATCGCCGCGGCCGAAAAGCCGGCCGCCATGCGCGCCGCCGGGGAGTCCGTGCAAAACGGGGAAAACCCCGAAGCATCCGCCCCGGAGGCCGTCGGGACCGCCGGGAAGGCATCCGACGGCGAATCGGAAGAGGAACGCCGCCCCGGGTCCGGACAAAAATAACCCCACACATGAAGGCAACCATCATCACCATCGGCGACGAAATACTCATCGGGCAGATCGTCGACACCAATTCGGTCTCCATCGCCAAACACCTCAATGCGGCGGGCATCGTGGTCCGCGAGAAAATCTCGATCGGCGACGACCGCACGCAAATCATCGAAACCGCGGAGCGCGCCCTCGCCGGCTCGGAGGTGACCGTCATCACCGGAGGACTCGGCCCCACGAAGGACGACATCACCAAAAAGACCCTCGCGGAGATGTTCCGCAGCGACATGCGCTACGACGAACGGGTGGCCGGGCACGTTGAGAAAATGCTCGCCGAACGCGGCATCGAGTTCAACGAACTCAACCGTTCGCAGGCGATGGTCCCCGCGTGCTGCACGGTGCTGTTCAACGCCCACGGCACGGCCCCGGGCATGTGGTTCGAGCGCGACGGGCACGTCGTCGTCTCGCTGCCGGGCGTGCCGTTCGAGATGGAGCACCTGATGGAGGACGAGGTGATGCCCCGCCTGAAGACCCGCTTCGCGCTGCGGCAGATCGTCCACCGCACGATGATCACCGCCGGACTGCCCGAGTCGATGCTCGCCAAGCGCATCGAAGCGTGGGAAAACGCCCTGCCCCCGTACCTGAAACTGGCCTACCTGCCCAATCCGGGCGCGGTGCGCCTGCGCCTGTCGGCCTACGAGGTGGAGGGCGAAAGCGTCGCCCGCGAAATCGAGAACCGGTTCGAGGCCCTGCGCAGGATCATCCCCCACAACATCATCGGATTCGAAACCGCCACCATGCAGGAGGTGGTGCACAAAATACTCACCGAACGCTCCCTGACGCTCGCCACAGCCGAAAGCTGCACGGGCGGCTCGATCGCCGCGCGCTTCACGGCCATGCCCGGCGCTTCGGCCTATTTCCTCTGCGGCGTGGTGTCGTACAGCAACGAATCAAAAGCCGAACTGCTGGGCGTCGACCCCGCGGACATCGCCCGCTACGGCGCCGTGAGCGAACAGGTGGCCCGCCAGATGGCCGAGGGCGTCCGCCGCACGGCAGGCGCCGACTACGGCATGGCCACCACCGGAATCGCAGGACCTTCGGGCGGCTCGGCGGAAAAGCCCGTCGGCACGGTGTGGATCGCCGTGGCGACACCCCGGGAGACGGTCGCAATCCTCAAACAGTGCGGAACCGACCGGGGACAGATCATCGACCGCGCCAGCGCCTTCGCCATCGGCCTGCTGCGCGACTGCCTGAACGGAAATTAAAATTCACCGCCCATGAATAAAATTTTCGCATTGCCGGCCCTGCTTTTGACGATAACGGCCTGCACCAACCCGGAAAAACGAGTGCACCAACTCCTTACCGAACGCATGGAAACGCTCGCCGTGGCCGAAAGCTGCACGGGCGGCTCGATCGCCGCCCGGTTGATGGCCACGCCCGGCGCATCGGCCTATTTCAAAGGAGGCGTAGTGGCCTACTGGAACCAGACCAAAGAGTCTCTGCTCGGCATCCCGCGCGACACGATCGCCCTCTACGGCGTGGTAAGCGAAGAGATCGTGCGCATGATGGCCGAAAGCGTCCGTAATGTTACGGACACCCACTACGGCATCGCCACCACCGGCATTGCGGGTCCGTCGGGCGGTACGCCCGAACTTCCCGCAGGGTCGGTATGGATTGCCGTCAGCTCGCCCATACATACCGTATCGCGGCTGGTTTACATAAACGGAAGCCGCGATAAAGTCATCCGCAAGGCGGGCACGGCGGCCATCGCCCTGCTCGAAGAAGAGTTGTTGCAGGAAAAATCCGGACAATACGCCCCTTGAAAAAGCGACTCTGCGCCCTTTTTCAACTGCGGCCGTATCGCCGGCCGCCGCTCAACCCGATCCCGAATCAGGCTTCCAGCCGAAAAAAAAGACGGCCGCTTTTGCTATTTGCCGAAAAGGTTGTATATTTGCACTCCCTTAATCGGGTTTTAACCAAAAATAATCAAACAATGAAAGTTTGCGAAATCACAGGCAAGGTGGCGATCGTGGGAAATAACGTCTCGCACTCGCACCACAGGACCAAGCGCAAATTCAGTCCCAATCTGAAAACCAAGCGCTTCTGGTCCGAGCAGGAGGGTCGCTGGATTACCCTGAAGGTATCCGCTGCCGGCATGAAAACAATCAACAAGAAAGGGCTCGCAGCCGCTCTGCGCGAAGCTGCCGCACCCAAAAGCGTGTACTAAAAACAACGAGTAACAAATGGCAAAGAAAGGCAACAGAGTTCAGGTCATCCTCGAGTGCACCGAACAAAAAGAGAGCGGCGTTGCGGGAATGTCCCGTTACATCACCACCAAGAACAAGAAAAACACCCCCGACCGTCTGGAGCGCAAGAAGTACAATCCGTTCCTCAAGCGGGTTACCGTTCACCGTGAAATCAAATAGTAAAGAAGCTCTATGGCAAAGAAAGTAGTCGCAACACTGAAAACCGGCACGGGTAAGCAGTTCACCAAGTGCATCAAGATGGTCAAGTCGGAGAAGACCGGTTCCTACATGTTCAAGGAAGGCGTCATCGCCAACGACCAGGTAAAAGCTTTCTTCGAGGAGAAGAAATAAGTATTTTAAGAGTTCGACTCTTAAATACAAAGGGCATCTTTCGGGATGCCCTTTGTGTTTTCAGCCCCGCCGGTCGCGCATATCAAAATAATTTATTACTTTTGAACATTAAATTCCGAGTATGCAGGTCAAAACCATCGCCTTTTATCACTATACATTCCCGGCAGGCGGCGCCGAAGTCGTAACCTGCAACCTGGGCCGCTTCTTTGCCAAACACGGCTTCAGAGTACTTCTCTATACCTGGAAGCCGAATGCGGAACTGCTTACCGAAGAACTGCGAAAAATCTTCGACATCCGTCCGCTGCCCGACACCAAACGGATTTCGGGAGTCCGAAATACCGACTTTCTCTGCGAATCGCTGAAAACAGAGCGGGCAGACGTCCTGTTCATACAAGCAACCACCGACATCGCATTCGAGCAGATCCGGACGCGCACCACGGCCAAAATCATTTTCTGCCTGCACAACACGCCATTCTGGGAGGTATACGACCTGAAGCACAAGAAGTCGTCGGAGATCCCCCGCCCCACACTGACGCGCAGGCTGGAATACGCACTTCTGCGCAAGCCCGCCTACCGGCTAACCCGCAAACTCGAACAACGTTACGCCCAACTGTACATCCGGGTGCTCTCGAACGTGGACCGGTTCGTGACGCTATGCCCGGGTTACAGCGACGAATTCGAACGAGAGATCCGCCGGTCGGGACTTCCCGGCTGCGATTTCCCCCGCGAACGCCTTACCGCGATGCTCAATCCGATGCTGCCGACACAGGAACCCGCGAAAACGCCCAAAGAGAAGATCGTTCTCTACGCCGGACGATTCCAGCGATGTCACAAACGCATCGACCGGCTGCTGAAAATATGGAAGCGCATCGAGCAGCAAAATCCCGAATGGCGGCTGGTGATCGTCGGCGACGGAGAAGAACGCGGCGATCTGGAGAAGCAGGCCCGCAGGTTGAAATTGCAGCGGATTGAATTCGCAGGCTATCAATACGATGTCACGCCCTTCTACCGCCGGGCCACCTTCGTCTGCCTGACTTCAAACTTCGAAGGGCTGCCCATGTGCCTGATGGAGGGGCAGCAGTACGGGGCCATTCCGGTGTCGTTCGACTCGTATTCCGGCATCCGGGAAATCACCTGCGACGGGGAATGCGGAATCATGGTCCCGGCATACAGTCTGCGCAAATATGCGGAACTGCTGAACCGCGCGCTGGCCGACGAGGAACTGCAAAAACGAATGCGCGAAAACTGCTACAAGGCCGCAGAGCGCTATGATCTGGAATGCATCGGCCAAGAGTGGCTCGCGCTGTTCGGCAAGTTATAACTCATTATGAAAAAAATAGCATTCATCATCGTCCGTTACGGCGAAAATATCAACGGCGGCGCAGAAGTTCACTGCCAGATGCTTGCTGAACGGCTGCTGCCCTATTACGAGGTCGAAGTGCTGACCACGACCATCCGGGCCTTCAACCACCCGGATCAGGATTACACGGAAGGTGTCAGTTCCTGGAACGGCGTCACCATACGCCGTTTCAAGCCGCAGCCCATCGACCAGGAGCAATTCAGGCCCTTCCGCAAAAAATACAAGACCGCACGCCGTATCCGGCAATACCTGAAAAAGCTGAACCTGCTGCGAGCGGCGTCCTTCCTGCACCCGGAGTGGAAATCGGGGATTGAAAACGAACGGCCTTTCTACGAATCGACAGCGACCCATGCCCCGGGCCTGCTGCGTTATATCGAAAGCCACAAGGCTGAATATGCAGCGTTCATCTTCGCGAACTTCTACACGCCCCAAGCGGTTCTGGGATCGGTCGTCGCTCCGGAAAAAAGCCTGCTGATCCCGATGGCGCACCCGGACAAGCCGCTCTATTACTGCATCAACGCCCCGATGTTCACCCGGGTACGGCATATCGCATTCAACACCGAAGCCGAACGGCAATTGTGCCGCAGCGTTTTCGGACGGTTTCTGGCCCCGAACAGCATCGTCGGCTGCGGTATCGAAATGGCCCCGGAGGCAGAGTGGAGCGGCGTAAAGGCAAAATACGAGCTTCCGGATGAATACGTGCTCTATTTGGGGCGCGTCTCCAAAGCCAAAGTGGACAAACTGCTGCCCTACTTCCTGCGCTGCAAGGCAAAATACGGCGGCGACGCCAAACTGGTATTGGTCGGCGGATTCGAAAACGAAATCCGAAAGTTCGACTCGCCGGACATTCTTTTCACGGGCTATGTCTCCGACGAGGAAAAAACCGCAATCGTCCGGCACGCCACGGTGATGGTCAACCCGTCGCCGATGGAGAGCCTTTCGCTACTGATGCTCGAAGGGATGCAGAGCCGCATACCGCTGCTGGTCAACGGGCGCAGCAAGGTGATGAAGGACCATTGCCGTCTGAGCGGCGCGGGCTTGTGGTATAATAACGGCCGCGACTTCCGCAAAAAACTGCACAGACTACTCTCCGATCCGGAACTGCGGCGTACAATGAGCGAAAAAGGCCCGGCCTATGTGCGCGAACACTACGACTGGGAGATTATCATTCCGAAACTGCGAACGCTGATCGAAAGCATCTGACCGACAGCCGGCATCAAAAAAGACGGAGCGTCCGATGCGGACCTCCGTCTTTTTGCGGTCTTTGCGCGCAGCGTCAGAACTTGTGCACGGCGCGCACGAGGAACTTGTTGTATTTCGGAATTTCGATCACATAGGGAGGCTCGATGCCCATATGGGTCGTGTAGGCGTTCTTCTCGTCCATCTCGGTCGAGGAGAAATAGTAGACCAGGCGGTCCATGCGTTTGCCGCCGGCGTCCTTGAGCGCATCGTTGAACTTGTTGCGGGCCTGGCGGTTGTTCTGTACGCGGGTGCCGCCGTTGTAGTTGTGGCCGATGGTCAGCAGTTCGTCGATGGCCGGCAGATACCAGCCTTCACCCTTGTCGCGGCACCATTTGAAAGCCGGGAAATCGTCCCACGAAAGGTTGTTCGCAGCGATGTACTGCGCCACCTTCTCCATGTTCGCCACCCCGTCGGTGCGGTTGTCGGCGCCCGCAAGGCGCAGGTCCGGCTTGCGGAACTCGCTCCAGTGAAGGTAGATTTCATCGAGCGATACGACCAGTCCGTGCTGGCGGTCGTCCGAAAGCTGGCAGATCACTCCCCGGATGCCGTTCTGGTCGTAGAGTTCGCCGATTTCGTACTGTTTGAGCACGTACCGGCCTCCGGAAACAGGCTGCACGGCCGGCGCTTCCGGGACAGCCGGAGTGGCCGGGGTGGCTGGAACAGTCGGAGTGGCCGGAGTCAGCGGCGTCGCGGGAATGGTTTTGGTGTAATACTCCTTTTCGCCGTTGGCATACTGGATGTAATGGATCTGCGCAACGGGGAGCACGTAGGTCGGACCGTCGGGATTCGAAAAACGCTTGTAACGCACCGCTTCGGGCGTGATTTCGATCACTTTGGCTTCGATTTTCGCGGCGTCGGTCTTGACGATCAGGTCCTGCGCGGCGGCCGTCAGGGCGCAGCACAACGCTGCGAGCGACAACAGAATGGTTCGTTTCATCATTATCAATACAGGTATATACGACAAATATAACGCTTTTTTTCAAACTTTCTTGTTATCTTCGGCGTCGCGACGACACTTTTAGGAGTCGGAACCTTTTTTCGCGCCGGAGGCGGTTCGGTTTTGGCCCCATCCGACTTGTTCGTATCTTCGGCGCCGCAACGGCGCTTTCAGGAGGTCGGAACGTTTTGCCAGATTGCCCGCGATCCGGTTTTGAAACCATCCTGCATTTTTCGTATCTTCGGCGCCGTAACGGCACTTTCAGGAGGTCGGAACGTTTTGTCAGATTGCCCGCAATCCGGTTTTGGAACCGTCCTGCATTTTTCGTATCTTTGCAAAGGATTAATCCTTACGACATGGCATTTTTCGATATTTTCAAAAAGAAACAGGATACGCCGCCCACCGGGGAGCAGGCGCAGAAACAGCAGGAGGAGCTCTCCGCCGGGCTGGAAAAAACCAAAACAGGGCTTTTCTCGAAACTGGCGCGCGCCGTGGCGGGCCGGTCGACGATCGACGCCGGGGTACTCGACGACCTCGAAGAGGTGCTCATCTCGTCGGACGTGGGCGTGGAGACGACCGTGAAGATCATCCGCCGCATCGAGGAGCGCGTGGCCCGGGACAAGTACATGAACGCCTCGGAGCTGCAATCTATCCTGCGCGGGGAGATCGCGACGCTGATGGAGGATGCGCACGGCTCGTCGGAGAATTTCGGGCTCGACGCCACCGAAGGTCAGCCCTACGTGGTGATGGTCGTGGGCGTCAACGGCGCCGGCAAGACCACGACCATCGGCAAACTGGCTGCGCAGCTCGGCAAGGCGGGCCGGAAGGTCTGGATCGGCGCGGCGGACACGTTCCGCGCGGCGGCCATCGACCAGTTGCAGGTGTGGGCCGACCGCGCCGGGGCGACGATGATCCGTCAGCAGATGGGTTCCGACCCCGCATCGGTGGCTTTCGACACGCTCACCTCGGCCAAGGCCAACGGAGCCGACGTGGTGCTGATCGACACCGCCGGACGCCTGCACAACAAGGTGGGCCTGATGAACGAGCTGACGAAAATCCGCAACGTCATGGGCAAAGTGATTCCCGGCGCGCCGCACGAGGTGATGCTCGTGCTCGACGGATCGACGGGACAGAACGCCTTCGAGCAGGCGAAGCAGTTCACGCAGGCCACGCAGGTCACCTCGCTCACGATCACCAAGCTCGACGGCACGGCCAAGGGCGGCGTGGTGATCGGCATCAGCGACCAGTTCCACATCCCGGTGCGCTATATCGGCATCGGCGAAGGCATCGACCAGCTGCGCATCTTCGACCGGAAGGAGTTCGTCAACGCATTGTTCGGCCATGAAAAAAATTAACGTCATAACGCTCGGCTGTTCGAAGAACACCGTCGACAGCGAGCATCTGATGGCACGGCTCGCCGCCGCCGGATACGAGGTCCTCTTCGACAGCGACCGCACCGACGCCAAGGTCGTGGTGATCAACACCTGCGGATTCATCGGCGACGCCAAGCAGGAGTCGATAGACATGATTCTGCGCGCCGCGGCGGCCAAGCAGGCCGGAAAGATCGAACGGCTGTTCGTCGTGGGATGCCTCTCGGAACGCTACGCCGACGAACTGCGGGCCGAGATTCCCGAGGTGGACGACTATTTCGGCGCACGCACGTGGGACGGCATCGTCCGTGCACTGGGAGCCTCGGAGGACCCGGCGCTGGCCACCGAACGCCGTCTGACGACCCCGAAACACTACGCCTACCTGAAAATTTCGGAAGGCTGCAACTGGAAATGCGGCTACTGCGCCATTCCGCTCATCCGCGGCGCACACGTCTCCGTCCCGATGGAGGAGCTGGAGGAGGAGGCCCGCAAGCTGGCCGGGCAGGGCGTCCGGGAGCTGATGGTCATCGCGCAGGACACGACCTACTACGGCATCGACCTCTACGGCCGGCGGATGCTCGCCGAGCTGCTGCGCCGCCTGTGCCGCATCGACGGCATCGAATGGATCCGGCTCCACTACGCCTACCCCGCCGGGTTCCCCGACGAGGTGATCGAGGCGATGGCCTCGGAGCCGAAAATCTGCAAGTACCTCGACATTCCGTTCCAGCACATTTCCGATGCACAGCTCGCGTCGATGCACCGCCGCCACACTAAGGCCGAGGCCATGGAACTGATCGGCCGCCTGCGCGGGGCGATCCCCGACCTGGCGCTGCGCACGACGCTGCTGGTGGGTTATCCGGGCGAGACGGAGGCCGATTTCGAAGAACTGCTGGCGTTCGTGCGCGAGGTGCGTTTCGAACGGCTGGGCGTCTTCCCCTACTCGGAGGAGGAGGGAACCTGGTCAGCCGAAAACCTCCGCGACGACATTCCCGAAACGATCAAGCAGCAACGCGCGGAGCGCGTAATGGCCTTACAGAACGAGATTTCGCTCGAAAACAACCGCCGCCGCGTGGGGCGCACCGAACGGGTGATCATAGATTCGCGTCAGGGCGACTGGTATGTCGGCCGCACGCAGTACGATTCGCCCGAAGTGGACCAGGAGATCCTGATTCCCGCCTCGGAACGCCGCCTGCTGCGCGGGCACTTCTACGACGTGACGGTCACCTCGGCCGCCGACTACGACCTCTACGGGGAGATTGCCGCAAAATAATTTTTTGCTTTTTTGCGTTTTTTTCGTACCTTTGAAAAGTAAACCGGAACTTTACCCGAAAGTCATGGCCGACAAGAGCGTGATAACGAACATCGAAGCCCGCGTGCGGCAGCTGATCGACGACCACAAAAGGCTGTCGGACCTTTGTGCGGAACTGACCGCACAGCGCGACACGCTCCGCTCCGAGAAACGCACGCTCGAAGAGCGCGTCCGGGAGCTGGATGCCGAACTGGCGCGCATGCAGCTGACCGAAGGGCTTGCGGGCGGAGGCCGTAACCGGGAAAAAGCGCGGGCGCGCGTCAACCGTCTTATGCGGGAGGTGGACAAGTGCATCGCGCTGCTGGGCCAGCCGCTGGCGGCCCC
The DNA here is from genome assembly GCF_025145845.1 of Alistipes shahii WAL 8301. Classification (NCBI taxonomy): domain Bacteria; kingdom Pseudomonadati; phylum Bacteroidota; class Bacteroidia; order Bacteroidales; family Rikenellaceae; genus Alistipes; species Alistipes shahii. The sequence goes on from NZ_CP102253.1 coordinate 1,099,569, forward strand.
GACGACGCAGGAGGCCGAATAAACGGCCCCGGGAAAAACGGCCGGAAGGCCGGAGAAGAGGACGACGGAATAAACGAAACGAAAAAATGGCAAAACAGGCAATAACCCTCAAAATAGCAGGCAAAAGCTATCCGTTCAACATCGAGAGCGGGAAGGAGGAGATGTACCGGCTTGCCGAACGGGAGGTGAACAGCTACCTCGCGCTGATAAAACAACAGAATATCAAGAACTGGAACGACCAGGACTACCTGTCGATGACCGCGCTGAAATTCGCCATCGCGAACGTCGGAATGCGGCAGAGCCGGGAGGTGGACGACGAAGACCTCCGACAGCTCGAAAAAATCGGCACGGAAATAGATGCGTATCTGAACGACCCGAAAAAGTAACCGGCCGAAGGCCTCCGCAGACGGAAGGCCGCGAGGGGGGGGGAAAGGGCGGAAACCGCCCGGAACGACACGCACCGTTCGAAAAACGTTCTTTTACATACAAGAATCTACCCGCATAGATTCCTTATAGCTTTGCGAAACTGAACATTTACTAAATTGGGGCAACTCAAGGCGTTTCAAAATCAGGCCTTACCACCCTCACGGGGAGTACGTTACGGCGTACCGTTGGAAGATTGCGATTGTCGGAGCCCCCACACATGACTGATCGGCAGATTCGTCAAACAAGATTAAGGAATCCTATGCGGTTTTTTTATGGCTACAATTAAAACCCTAATTAATAACTAAAAACAAACAAGCAAAGACCCATGTATAGTATCATTTTGGCTGCCTCAATCTCTGCCGTGGTCGCCGTCGCAATCTACGCGGTCGTAACGAACCTCGTGATCAAGACGTCGATCCGCAAGCGCCGCGAAGCCGCCGTCAAGGAGGCTGAAGCCGAGGGAGAGATGATCAAGAAGGAGCGCATCCTTCAGGCAAAGGAAAAGTTCATACAGCTCAAGAGCGAATACGACCGTCAGGTCAACGAGCGCAACCAGAAAATCGCCCAGAGCGAGCAGCGCGCCAAGCAGATCGAGCAGAACCTGCAAAACCAGCAGCGCGAACTGGAAAACAAACTCCGCGAGAACGACCGTCTGAAAGAGCAGATGCAGAACCAGCTGCAAATCCTCGAACACAAGAAGGAGGAGGTCGACCAGATGCAGCGCGAACAGAACGCACGCCTGGAGCAGATCTCGGGCATGAGTTCCGAAGACGCCAAGAACATCCTGATCGAGAACATGAAGGCCGAGGCCAAGACCGAAGCCGCCGCCTACATCAACGAAACGGTCGAAGAGGCCAAACTGACCGCCACGAAAGAGGCCAAGCGCATCATCGTGGCGTCGATTCAGCGCGTGGCGACCGAGACGGCCATCGAAAACGCCGTGACGGTGTTCAACATCGAGAGCGACGAGGTCAAGGGCCGCATCATCGGCCGCGAGGGCCGCAACATCCGCGCTCTGGAGGCCGCGACGGGCATCGAGATCATCGTCGACGACACCCCCGAGGCCATCATCCTCTCGGGCTTCGATCCCGTACGCCGCGAAATCGCGCGTCTGGCCCTGCACCAGCTCGTCACCGACGGCCGCATCCACCCCGCACGCATCGAGGAGGTGGTCGCCAAGGTTCAGAAGCAGATCGAGGAGGAGATCGTCGAGGTCGGCAAGCGCACGACGATCGACCTGGGAATCCACGGACTGCACCCCGAACTGATCCGCATGATCGGCAAGATGAAATACCGTTCGTCCTACGGACAGAACCTGTTGCAGCATGCCCGTGAAACGGCGAACCTCGCAGGCATCATGGCCTCGGAGCTGGGTCTCAACCCCAAGATCGCCCGCCGGGCAGGCCTGCTGCACGACATCGGCAAGGTGCCCGACGACGAACCGGAACTGCCGCACGCAATCATCGGCATGAAACTCGCCGAGAAGTTCAAGGAGAAGCCCGAGGTCTGCAACGCCATCGGCGCCCACCACGACGAGGTGGAGATGACCTCGCTCATCGCCCCGATCATCCAGGTCTGCGACGCCATTTCGGGCGCACGTCCCGGAGCGCGCCGCGAAGTGGTGGAGAGCTACATCAAGCGTCTGAAGGAGATGGAGGACATCGCCCTTTCGTATCCCGGCGTGATGAAGACCTACGCCATTCAGGCCGGCCGCGAACTGCGCGTGATCGTCGGCGCCGACAAACTCTCGGACCAGGAGTCGGAGGGACTCTCGCACGACATAGCCAAAAAGATCCAGGACGAAATGACGTACCCGGGTCAGGTGAAGATCACAGTCATCCGCGAGACACGGGCAGTCTCCTACGCGAAATAACCGTCACGACCCGGGTACGCCATCCGGCAGCGTCCGGCAATCCCAAGTCCCTCCCCTGATAAGGAGGGACTTTTCATGCGCACACGTCCCGCCGACGCTGCGGATGAAAATGAAACCGCAGGGCAGGAGGGTTATTCAGAGACTTTTCATACCTTTACATCCATGAACAAGGAACTCGAACGATATATCGAACGGGAAATCATTCCCAGATACGAAGATTTCGACGCCGCGCACCGCACGGACCACGTCCGGACGGTCATTGCGCAGAGCCTTGAGCTGGCTGCACATTACGACGCGGACGCCGACATGGTTTACACCGTCGCCGCCTATCACGACACGGGTCTCGCAAACGGCCGCGAACGGCACCACATCGACGCCGGACGCATTCTTGCGGCCGACACCGAACTGCGCCGCTGGTTCTCCGAAGAACAGATCGCGGTGATGCGCGACGCCGTGGAGGACCACCGCGCCTCGTCGGACGGCGAACCCCGCACCATTTACGGCCGGATCGTGGCCGAGGCCGACCGGGTGATCGACCCCGAAACGATCATCCGCCGCACCGTGCAGTACGGGCTGGCGCACTGTCCGGAACTGGACCGCGAGGAGCAGTATGCCCGTTGTCTCGCACATTTGCAGCAGAAATACGCCGAAGGCGGTTACCTGCGGCTCTGGATCGCAGAGTCGGAAAACGCCCGGCGGCTCGAAGAACTGCGCGGCGTGATCCGCGACCCGCAACGGCTGCGGAAGATGTTCGACGCGGCGTTCGACACGGAGACCGCGGAGTAAATCCCGGGCGCCCCGCGCAACACCGGGCAAGAAAACCTTTTGCAGAGACCGCGCCGCACAGCGCCCTGCAAAACGACCCGTTCCCGAACCAGCCCGCCTCCGGACCGGCCCGCAAAAAAATCCCGGACGCCTTTTGCCGGCATCCGGGATTTGCGTTCGAAACGACGCGGAGTCTACTCGGTATCGTGCGGGAAATATTTCATGTACTGCACGCGCTGGTAGAAATCGCCCTCCGAGGAGCCGTAATCCATGCGTCCGCGGAATTCGTCGAGCGACTCGAAACCCTGGCGGGCGGCCCACGCGTCGATGAACCGGTTCATCTCCCCGATCACCTCGTAGCCGTATTTGTGGATCGCCGTGCAGACCTGCACCGCCGCCGCTCCGCAAAGCAGCGACTTGACCGCGGCGGCCCCGTCGTGGACGCCGGTCGAAACGGCGATGTCCAGCTGCGGGAGCGCATGGGCGCACAACGCCGTGCTGCGCAGGACGTTGCGCAGTTCGCCCGGCTCGCTGAACGGATCGCCGTTCACCAGGCACATCTTCTCGATGTCGATGTCCGGCTCGAAAAAGCGGTTGTAGAGCACCAGTCCGCCGGCCCCGCGGCCCAGCAGCGCGTCGCCGACCGACAGTACGTTCGTAAGGCGCATCGGCAGCTTCACCGACACGGGAATCGTCACCTCGGCGACAACCTTGCGCACGATGCCGGCATAGTGGCTCTCTATCTCCTGCGCCGAGGCCCGACGATCTGTCGGAAGCAGGAAGATATTCAGCTCCAATGCCGAAGCGCCGGCCTGCTGCATGGCCGCGGCATATTCGATCCACGCGTCGCCCGCGCCGGCGCAGTTGATGCTGCCGATGACGGGAATGCCCGTCTTGGCGGCATCGGAAACCAACTCCAGCAACTCCGCCTTATAGGCTTCACCCAGATAGCGTTCGAGGTATTCCCCGGCGTCGCCGTAACCTTCCATACGGTCGAGCGAGGCGGCCTGACGGTAAATCTGCTCCTCGAAAATTGATTTCAGCACCACGGCGCCCGCGCCGTTGCGCACGCACTGTTCGATGTTGGACACCGTGGCCGTATAGGGCGAACTGCTGACCACGATGGGACTGGAAAGGTCCAGCCCGAGATATTTCGCTTTCATAGAATAAATCGGTTGCGGTTTATGTTTATACGAACGGAATCTTCACCACTTCGGCCTTCACGGGTTTCTCGCGGATGACCACAGCGATTTCCGTGCCCGGCTTGGCATAGGCCGCCTCGACGTAACCCAACGCCACGCCGACTTTCAGGCAGGGCGACATGGTTCCGGAAGTGACATGTCCGATTTCGGTCCCGTCCGGCGCGGCGATCGCGTAGCCGTGGCGCGGAATGCCCCGCTCGACCATTTTCAGCCCCACCAGTTTGCGCCCCACGCCCTCGGCCTTGAGCCGCTCCATCGCGGCGCGGTCGATGAAATCCTTGCCCTCGGCGAATTTCGTGATCCACCCCAACCCGGCTTCGAGCGGCGACGTAGTGTCGTCGATGTCGTTGCCGTAGAGGCAGAAGCCCTTTTCCAGACGCAGGGTGTCGCGCGCGCCGAGACCGATGTTTTTCAGCCCGAACTCCGCGCCGGCCTCCCAGAGGGCTTTCCAGAGTTTGTCGCCGTCTTCGTTGGCGACGTAGATCTCGCAGCCGCCCGACCCGGTGTAACCCGTGATCGAAAGGATGGCGTCGCACCCGGCGACGGGCATCTTCTTAAAGGTATAATACTCCATCCCTTCCACCGGCTCGGCACACATCTTCTGCACGATCTTCATAGCCAGCGGTCCCTGCACGGCCAGCTGGCAGATCTCGTCCGAGGCATTGTAAAGCTCCCTGCCGTGGCCCGCCTCCATGCCGAAGGCCTTTCCCTCGGCGCAGATATGCTTCCAGTCCTTGTCGATATTGGCGGCGTTGACGCAGAGCATGTAGGTTTCGGCGTCGACGCGGTAAACCAGGATGTCGTCGACGATGCCCCCGCGGCCGTTGGGCATGCAGGTGTACTGCACCTTGCCGTCGAAGAGCTTCGAAACGTCGTTGGTCGTGATGCGTTGCAGCAAATCGAGCGCCCGGGGACCCTTGACCCAGATTTCGCCCATGTGGCTCACGTCGAAGACCCCGGCGCCGTTGCGCACGGCCATGTGCTCGTCGTTGATGCCCGTGAATTCGATGGGCATGTTGTATCCCGCGAATTCGGCCATCTTGGCGCCCGCGGCGATGTGGTACTTGGTGAATACGGTGGTTTTCATATGTAACGAGTGTTTGATGCAGGCTTCATGTATTCAAAATTCCTCCGAAATCTCCCGTTGGAAAGAGAGACTTGCAGCACAACAAATCATTCCGAACGGCGCTTCACGCCCAGGCGCGGACAGCGGTGGAACTCCTTCGTGCGGTCGAACAGGTAGCGGTAGGTGGTGTGCACCTTGTGGCGCGTAGCACAGACGTAGGTCTCGATCATGCGGTTCATCACGGGGTTGAAATCGCCGATCCACGCCAGCTCCATCGACTTGTAGGGATTCTTCGTCCGCTCGAGGAACTGCCAGTACTTGACCATGATGGCCGACTCGACGCCCTTGCCGTGGAACTCCGGCGTGATGCCGAAGATGATGCCGAAAATGCGGTCGCACGACTTGCGCACCTTCAGGTCCCACATCAGCCGCAGCTTCTGCCGCAAGCCGAATTTGCCGTTGAATTTGCCGATCAGGCGGTTCAGGTCGGGAACGGTGATGAAAAATCCGATCGGCTCTTCGTTGAAATAGGCGAAGAAAATGATGTTGGGGTCGATGATCGGTTTCATCTCCCGGACCATCTCCAGCGCCTCCTCCTGCGTCATCGGCTTGACGCCCGAGAACAAGGCCCACGCCTTGTTGTAAATGACGCGAAAACTCTCGGCGGCCTCCTCCAGATTGTTCATGTCGATGTTCTCGACCCGGTAACCCGGCACGGTGTAGAGACGCTCGGCGCGGGCGAAAATCTGCTTGTTGGCCTCCGAATCGTTCACCCGCCAGATAAAACTGTGCTGATTGAAATAATTCTTAAAACCATAGTTTTCGAACAACTCCTTGTAATAGGGCGGATTGTAGGGATTCTTGTAGAGGGGCTGGAATTCGTAGCCCTCGACCAGCAGCCCCCACCAGTCGCGCCGCTGTCCGAAGTTGATCGGGCCGTCCATGGCCTCCATGCCGCGGCTGGCCAGCCACATGCGCGAGGCTTCGAACAGCATGTCGGCGACCTGCTGGTCGTCGATCGACTCGAAGAACCCGCAGCCGCCCGTGGGCTGCTCCTCGATCGAAGCCTTCTCGCGGTTGTAGAACGCCGCGATGCGGCCGACAAGCTCGCCCCGGGCGTCGCGCGCCACCCAGCGGATGGCCTCGCCGTCGGCGAAAAGTTCGTTTTTCGACGGGTTGAAAACCTCGAGGACATCCACGTCCAGCGGGCAGACCCAGTTGCGGTTTCCCTTATAGATTCGTTTCGGAAAGTCCAGCCACTCGCGCTCCAGGGCGGGAGTGGTGACCTCCTGCAGGGTATATTTCTCCTTGTTCATCTTGTCTTGCGGTTATTTTCAGCGTTTCCGATTTCAAAGGTAACAATTTTTTCCTTATTTTTGTTGGTAGAACAAATTTAGCATCCGAATGAACAAAAGCCTGGAACAATACATGCCCGACGGGAGCAAAGTCCCCTACCGCTTCATGAAATACCGCATCCACAAAATCCTGCTCGTATGTTGCAGCTACGACGGGTACATCCTGGAGGAGGACGGGCACATCGAGTCGCAGATCAACCAGGAGTACATCGACCTCAACATGTCGAACCCGCCGTCGCTGACGCGCGTCAGCTCGACCGCCGAGGCGCTGGAGGCGCTGGACCGGGACGATTCGTTCGATTTCATCCTCACGATGTACAACGTCGGCGAACCCGACGTTTTTTCGTTCGCCAAGATCGTCAAGGAGCGGCACCCCAACACCCCCGTGGCGCTGCTGACCTCCTTTTCGAAGGATATTTACCGCCGCATCGAGGAGCAGGACCGCTCGGGACTGGACTACATCTTCTCGTGGCACGGCAACACGGAACTGATCATCGCCATCATCAAGCTGATCGAGGACAAGATGAACGCCGACGAGGACATCCGCGAAGGGGGCGTGCAGGCCATCCTTCTGGTCGAGGACTCGATCCGCTTCTATTCCACCTATTTACCGGAGATCTACAAACTGCTGCTGCTGCAAAACACCGAATTCCTGAAGGACGCCTTCAACGAGCAGCAGCAGGTGCTGCGCAAACGCGCACGCCCGAAAATCCTGCTGGCGCGCTGCTACGAGGAGGCCGTGGAACTGTACGAGCGTTACAAGAAAAACCTGCTGGGCGTGATCTCCGACGTGGGGTTCGTGCTCCGCCGCAACGACCCGCCCGAGAGCGAGAAACTCGACGCCGGCATCGACCTCTGCCGCCGCATCCGGGAGGATAACCCGCTGATGCCCGTACTGTTGCAGTCGTCGCAGGTGGCTTTCGGCAAACAGGCCGCGGAGCTGGGTGCGGGATTCATCGCCAAGAACTCCAAGACGCTGCTCTCGCAGCTGCACGACTACATCGCCAAAGAGTTCGCCTTCGGCGACTTCGTTTTCAAGGACCCAGACACGGGCGCCGAAATCGGCCGCGCGAAGGACCTGACGCAGATGCAGCAGATGATCGCCACGATCCCCGACCGGGCGTTCGAATACCACACCTCGCAGAATCACCTCTCGAAATGGCTCTACTCGCGGGGACTGTTCCCGCTGGCGTCGTCGATCCGCCAGTATAACAAGAGCCACTTCTCGTCGGTCGAAGAACACCGCCGCGTGCTGGTAGGACTCATCCGCGACTACCGCACGCTGCTCGGGCAGGGCGTCGTGGCGCGTTTCGACACCGAGACCTACTCCGACGCCGTGGCCTTCGCGCGCATCGGCGAGGGTTCGCTCGGCGGCAAGGCCCGCGGCTTGGCGTTTATGAACTCGATGCTTATGAAACACCGCCAGTACGACAAGCACGAAAACGTGCGCATCATGATCCCGCGGTCGGTGGTCATCGCCACGGAGTTCTTCGACGACTTCATCCGCCACAACGGACTGAAATACATCATCTCGCAGGATTTTTCCGACGAGGAGATCCTCTCGGAATTCGTCAGCTCGGTACTCCCGTTCCGGTTGCGCGAGGCGCTGAAAAGCTACATCCGCACCGTGCGCACGCCGCTGGCCATCCGCTCGTCGTCGAAGCTCGAAGACTCGCACTACCAACCCTTCGCCGGCATCTACTCGACCTACATGATCCCCTACGTCGACAACGAGGACCAGATGCTGCGCCTGCTGCTCAAGGCGGTCAAAAGCGTCTACGCCTCGGTCTATTTCGCGGCGTCGAGGGCCTACATCCAGTCGTCGCAGAACCTCATCTCGGAGGAGAAGATGGCCGTGATCATCCAGGAAGTGTGCGGCACGGAGCAGGACGGGCTGTACTTCCCCACCTGTTCGGGCGTGGCCCGCTCGATCAACTACTACCCCATCGGCGACGAACGCCCGGAGGACGGCGTCTGCAACATCGCCATGGGCCTGGGCAAACTGGTCGTGGACGGCGGACGCACGCTGCGCTTCTCGCCCCGCTACCCGCAGAAGGTGCTCCAGACCTCGACGCCCGAACTGGCGCTGCGCGACACGCAGAACGAGGTGCTCGCCCTGAGCCTGCGGCCCGAGGAGTTCCGCACGTCGATCGACGACGCGGTGAACCTGCGCCGGCTGGGACTCACCCAGATCGGCGGCTTCCGCAACTCGAAATTCGTCTGCTCGGTCTGGGACCGCGAGAACGAACGCATCTCCGACAGCCCGTTCGACCAGGGACGCAAGGTCATCACGTTCAACAACATCCTCAAGTACAACACCTTCCCGCTGGCCGAAATCATCTCGGACATCCTCACGATGGGCGCCGAGGAGATGCGCTGTCCCGTAGAGGTGGAATTCGCCGTCAACATGGACGTGGCGCCCGGACAGCGGCAGGTTTTCAACCTGTTGCAGATCCGTCCGATCATCGACAACCAGGACAACCGGTCCATCGACTGGAACGAGGTCGACGCCTCCCGCGCGCTGATCTACGGCGAGCAGGCCCTCGGCATCGGGCAGATGACCGACATCGCCGACATCATCTATGTGAAATCCGAGGCCTTCGACTCGCTCTCGACCGAGAAGATCGCCGAAGAGTTGCTGACGCTCAACAACCGCATGCGCGACCAGGGGCGGCCGTACATCCTCGTGGGACCCGGCCGCTGGGGCTCCTCGGACCCGTTCCTCGGGGTTCCGGTCAAGTGGAACCACATCTCCGAGGCCAGGGTGATCGTCGAATGCGGCATCGAGAAGTTCGACGTGGAGCCTTCGCAGGGCACGCACTTCTTCCAGAACGTCACCTCGCTGGGCGTGGGTTACCTGACGATCAACCCCTTCCGCGGCGACGGCCTCTTCCGCGAAAAGGAACTCGACGCCCGACAGGCGCTGTACGACGGAACGTACCTGCGGCAGGTGCGCTTCGACAGCCCGCTGTGGGTCTGCATCGACGGGCGTTCGAACAAAGGCATGGTACGCGAAGGGAAAAACGATTAGGATTTTAAATAAATTTCCCCGAAAAGATTACAATCTGTCGGAAATATTTTTATATTTGTGAAAAGATAGAATCCGAACAGGAGATGCAAACCAACCAAAAACCGATAGAGCTATGAACGTTAACAAAATTATGGCGGAACTCGAGCGCAAGCACCCCGGCGAAAGCGAATACCTGCAAGCCGTGCGCGAAGTTCTGATGACCGTGGAGGATGCTTACAACCAGCACCCGGAATTCGAGGCAAACCGCATCGCCGAACGCATCGTGGAACCCGACCGAACCTTCACGTTCAAGGTCGTATGGGTCGACGACAAGGGCGACGTGCAGGTGAACACGGGCTACCGCGTGCAGTTCAACAACGCCATCGGCCCCTACAAGGGCGGACTGCGCTTCCACCCCTCGGTGAACCCCTCGATCCTGAAGTTCCTCGGTTTCGAGCAGATCTTCAAGAACGCGCTGACGACCCTTCCGATGGGCGGCGCGAAGGGCGGTTCGGATTTCAACCCCAAAGGCAAGTCGGACCGTGAGGTGATGCGCTTCTGCCAGGCCTTCATGACCGAACTGTGGCGTCACATCGGTCCGCAGACCGACGTTCCGGCAGGCGACATCGGCGTCGGCGGACGCGAAATCGGCTATCTCTACGGCATGTACCGCAAGCTGGCCCAGGAGAACACCGGCGTGCTGACGGGCAAGGGCATGACCTACGGCGGTTCGCTGATCCGTCCCGAGGCGACGGGCTTCGGAGCCGTCTATTTCCTGCGTCAGATGCTCGAAAAGGCCGGCATGGACATCAAGGGCCAGACCATCGCCATCTCGGGCTTCGGCAACGTGGCCTGGGGCGCGGCGACGAAGGCCACGGAACTGGGCGCCAAGGTGGTGACGATCTCGGGTCCCGACGGATACATCTACGATCCTGCGGGTCTCGACGCCGAGAAGATCGCCTACATGCTCGAACTGCGCGCGTCGAACAACGACGTGGTGGAGCCATACGCCGCGAAATTCCCCGGCTCGCAGTTCTTCGCGGGCAAGAAACCGTGGGAGGTCAAGGTGGACATCGCCATGCCGTGCGCCACGCAGAACGAGCTGGACGGCGAGGACGCCAAACAGCTGCTGGCCAACGGCGTGAAGGTCGTGGCCGAGGTTTCGAACATGGGCTGCCGCCCGGAGGCCATCGACGCCTTCATCGCGGCGAAGATTCCCTACGGACCGGGCAAGGCCGTGAACGCCGGCGGCGTGGCCACGTCGGGTCTCGAAATGACGCAGAACTCGCAGAAACTCAACTGGACGGCCGAGGAGGTCGACGCCAAGCTGCACCAGATCATGTCGTCGATCCACCACGCCTGCGTGGAGTACGGCACCGAGAAGGACGGCTACCTCAACTACATGAAGGGCGCGAACATCGCGGGCTTTATGAAAGTCGCCAAGTCGATGGTCGAGCAGGGAGTCATATAGGCCGATTTTTTTCCATGAAAAAAGGCGAACTCTCTTCAAGTTCGCCTTTTTTGTCTCCCCCCTGCATCTATAAATAATATAATGCAAGCTGCGCCCCTGAATTGGAAGGAACAGTACATTTTTGAGAAAAAACACGACACGGAGAAACACGTCAGATATTAAACCGATGCGTCCATATATCTTATTAATCAGCCTTGCGCTGTCATCGTGCGCCGCTTCGCAGTGTCCGCAGCTTTACATGAACCGGACGCGGGGTTCCGCCCCGTGTTATTTCACCGACGAATACGGCCACGCCGTTTTCGGGAATGCCCGCTACGAAGACGCCCGGCAGTTTATCGGCGACCGGGCCGCCGTACGGCTCAACGGCAAATGGGGGTTCATCGACCCCTCGGGCGCAACGGCCGTCCCCCTGCAATACGACTGGTGCGGCAGTTTCGGGGAATACGGGTTCGACAAGAGCGTCGCGATGGTCAAAAACGAAGTCGACAAATTCAAAGTGCCGATTCTCTCGGATTGCCCGACGGCCCTGATCGACCGGAAAGGCAACCGGATCACGCCGTTCTACGGGTTCATCTTCCCGGTCCGGGACAAGGTGGCGTTCGTGAACGACGGTCGCACGGATTTCGCGGACACCCGGTTGCAGAACCTGGGCTTCGCCGACGGGAAATGGGGCTGCGTCGATCCGAAAGGCCGCCTCGTCGTGCCGTGCGTCTATGAGCTGGCGTACCTGCTCATAGCCACCCCCGGATTCACAATCGTCCGGCGCGACGGCAAGTGGGGCATGCTGAACGACCGCGGCCGACCGATCGTCCCGTGCGTCTACGACGCTGTTTATTACAAGGAGGGACATACCGTCATCGACACGCAGGCCGACACGTCAGAAGCCGGAAAGAGCGTCGCGGCTCCGAACGGCGGTTTCCGGGAAAAACTGCTCTACATGCAGAAAGAGGGCGAAACAGAGATTTTCACCGAGAAAGGCAGACGGGTGCGCGGTCAATAAACGCCGCGGCCAATAAATAAAAAAAGCCAATCCCCGGCGGGAATTGGCTTTTTCGGTATCGGCTTTAGAAACCAGCCGGATGGAAGCGCAGGAGCGGCTCGGAAACGCCGCCGCCCACGCCCCTGAAACCCGTTTTACAAACGGGCCTTGATAGCTTTCGAAGCCTCCTCGTAGCCGGGTTTGTCCAGCAGGGCGAACATGTTCTTCTTGTAGGCCTCGACGCCCGGCTGGTCGAAGGGATTCACGCCCAGCATATAGCCGCTGATGCCGCAGGCCTTCTCGAAGAAGTACAGCAGGCCGCCGATCACGCTCTCCGAGATTTCGGGAATCTCGATGCGGATGTTCGGCACGCCGCCGTCCACGTGGGCCAGCTGAACGCCCAGCTCGGCCATGCGGTTGACCTCCGAAATGCGCTTCCCGGCCAGGAAGTTCAGCCCGTCGAGGTTCTCCCCGTCAGCCTCGATCAGCACTTCGGCGGCGGGTTTGGCCACCGAAATGATCGTCTCGAACAGGGTGCGCTCGCCGTCCTGGATATACTGGCCCATCGAGTGCAGGTCGGCCGTCAGCGTGACGCTCGCCGGGAAGATGCCCTTGCCCTGCTTGCCCTCGCTCTCGCCGTAGAGCTGTTTCCACCACTCGTTGATATATTGCAGTTTAGGCTCGTAGGAACCCAGGATTTCGATCTTCTTGCCTCCGTTGTAGAGGATGTTGCGCACGGCGGCGTAGACGGCTGCCGGATTCTCCTTGAAAGCGACGCCTTCGGCCGTGGCCTTCTCCATCTCCTGCGCACCGCGGACGAGAGCCGCGATGTCCACGCCGGCGACGGCCAGCGGCAGCAGCCCCACGGGGGTCAGCACCGAGAAGCGTCCGCCCACATCGTCGGGAATGACGAACGTCGGGTATCCCTCCTGCGTGGCGAGCGTCTTCAACGCCCCGCGCGCCTTGTCGGTGATGGCCACGATGCGCTCCGCAGCCTCCTTCTTGCCGTAACGCTTCTCGATCTCGGCCTTTATGAGGCGGAACGCGATGGCCGGCTCGGTCGTCGTGCCCGACTTCGAAATCACGATGGCGGCGATCGAATGCTCCTTCAGCGCGGCGAGCAGTTCGGCGGTGTAATCCTCCGAAATGTTCTGTCCGGCGAAAATGACCGTGGGGTCCTTCTGCTCCTTGTGCAGGAGTTTGAAGGGATCGCTCATGGCTTCGAGCACGGCCTTGGCGCCGAGGTACGAGCCGCCGATGCCGATGCAGACGACCACGTCGGCCTTCGAGCGCAGTTTCGCAGCCTCCTTCCGGATGGCGTCGATCTCGTTCTCCGAAATCGAGGAGGGGAGGTGCACCCAACCCAGAAAATCGTTGCCGGCGCCTTTGCCCGAATGCAGCAGGGCATTGGCGGCCTGCGCTTTGGCCTCGATGTCGGCGGAAATTTCAATGCCCGTCTTGGCAATGTCCAATTTCACATTTTTCATCATATCGCTAACTAAATTAATTTGGTTGTCAGTTCCTGCATGCACCTGCGCGCCGAGGCGCCCTCGTAGAGCACCCGGTAAACCATGTCGGCGATGGGCATGTCGACCCGGTGGCGGAAGTTGATGTGACGGATGCAGTCGGCCGCGAAATAGCCCTCAGCGACCATCGTCATCTCGTTCAGGGCGCTCTTGACGGTACAGCCGTGGCCGATGAGCAGCCCCAGCCGGCGGTTGCGGCTGTAAGTCGAATAGCAGGTCACCAGCAGGTCGCCCAGATAGGCCGAGACCTGCGTGTTGCGCTCATCGGGATAACTCTCCTCCAGGAAACGCGTCATCTCGCCCGCCGCATTGGCGATCAGCACGGCCAGAAAATTGTCGCCGTAGCCCAGCCCCACGGCGATGCCGACCGAAAGGGCGTAGATATTCTTGAGAATTGCGGCGTATTCGACGCCATAGAGATCCGCGGAATAGCTGAGGCGAATGTTCTCCCCGGCAAAGCGTTCGCCGATGCACCGCGCGTTTTCGGGATCGGCGCAGACGACCGTGAGGTACGAAAGCTTGCCGCGCGAGACCTCCTCGGCGTGCGAAGGCCCGGTCACCAGCCCGATCTGCCTATACGACAGCCCGTAATGGTCGTGGATGTACTCCACGACGGTCTGGTAGTCGCCCGGGACGATGCCCTTGATGGCCGAAACGACGAATTTGTCACGGAGCGGAACGGTCAGCGGGGCGAGGAAATCCTTGAGGTAGGCCGAAGGCGTGGCGAGGATCACGATGTCGGCGTCGCGCACCACGGCGTCGAGGTCGGAAGAGGGGGCGATGCTGTTGCGGTCGAACTCCAGATCGTTCAGATAGCGGGGGTTGCGGCCGTCCGAGCACAGCGATTCGAGCACCTCGGGATTGCGGACATACCACCCTACGCGCCGGCCGTTGGCTGCAAGCAGTCCGACGATGGCCGTCGCCCAGCTTCCATAGCCGATGACCGCACAGCGGGCGTCGGTTCCGATTTTGTATTCCATGCGGAGATTCAGTTTTTCCAGCACAAATGTAATTAAAAAAAATCAGAATAAAATACAAAAAGTTCCGGGGCTTTTTGCTACCTTTGTCGGGATATGTCATCCGCCGAAGTCCGAAGCGGCGTCGCGGGTGCGTATCGGATTGAGAATAAAGCATTTCACGAAACAGAACAGTTGGGTGTAGGAATATGGGAATTTTTTCATTGACACAGGAGTTGGCCATCGACCTCGGAACGGCCAACACGCTGATAATTTACAACGGAAAGGTCGTCGTCGACGAACCTTCGATCGTGGCGCTGGACGTCCACACGGGCAAGCTCGTGGCCATCGGCCAGCAGGCCCGCCAGATGCACGAGAAGACCAACCCGAACATCAAAACCATCCGTCCGCTCAAAGACGGCGTGATCGCCGACTTCAACGCCACGGAGTTGATGCTGCGCGGCATGATCAAGAAGGTCAAGACCTCGGGCAGCCTCTTCGCACCCTCGCTGCGCATGGTGATCTGCATTCCCTCCGGGTCGACCAACGTCGAAATACGCGCCGTGCGCGACTCGGCCGAACACGCCGGAGGACGCGAAGTCTACATGATCTACGAACCGATGGCCGCGGCGCTCGGCGCGGGTCTCGACGTGGAGGCCCCCGAAGGCAACATGGTCATCGACATCGGCGGCGGCACGTCGGAGATCGCCTGCATCTCGCTGGGGGGCATCGTCTGCTCGGAGTCGATCAACACCGCGGGCGACGTCTTCACCAACGACATCCAGAGCTACGTCCGCCAGCAGCACAACATCCGCATCGGCGAACGCACGGCCGAGGCGATCAAATGTTCGATCGGCGCCGCCGTTTCGGACCTGGAGCAGGAGCCCGAGGACTTCGTCGTGACGGGTCCCAACATGCTGACCGCACTGCCCCAGACCGTGTCGCTCTCGTACAGCGAAATCGCCTACGCGCTGGAAAAGTCGCTCACGAAGATCGACGCGGCGCTGATGAAGGTGCTCGAATCCATGCCGCCCGAGCTGTACGCCGACATCGTGAAGAACGGCATCTACCTCGCCGGCGGCGGCGCGCTGATCAAGGGACTCGACCGGCGGCTGAACGAAAAGACCGGCATTCCGTTCCACATCGCCGAAGACCCGCTGCGGGCCATCGCCCGCGGAACGGGAATCGCGCTGAAGAATATCAACCGGTTCTCGTTCCTGATGAAGTGATTCTTGCGATAACGGCCGTCTTCCGCACGTCGTTCGCCCTCCGGTGCAGTCACATACCCGAGTATGCCCCTGCACCGCCGACTTCGCGAAGCCCGAAATACGGTTCGTTCCGACAAGAATCGGATAAATTGACAAATACGGATTGCGGGCCTTGGTCCGCAATCTTAAATTAAGGAACTGCTTTGCGCAAACTGTTCGAGTTCATACGAAGCATCTACGTCGTGGTGCTGTTCGTGGCGTTGGAGGTCGCGGCCATCAGCTACTACGCCCACTCCACCCACTACACCCAGGCCCGGCTGCTCGCACGGTCGAACCAGGTGGCGGGAGGCGTGCACGGATTTTTCGCGGGCATAAGGCGTTACTTCAGCCTCGGACACGAAAACCGGCTGCTGCTGGGCCGCGTCGCACAGCTCGAAGAGCGGCTCGCCCAGTACGAGGAGGCCGAAACCAACGCGCGGCTGGACAGCTATATGCAGGACATCGGCGAATCGAAATACCGCTTCGTCACGGCATCGGTCGTGGCCAACACGGTCAACCGGGCGCAGAACCTCATCACGCTCAACCGCGGACGTCAGGACGGCGTGGTCGAAGAGATGGCCGTCCTCTCGCCCGACGGCGCGATGGCCGGCTACGTCGTCGACTGCACGGAACGCTACGCCGTGGCGATGTCGGTGCTGAACACCTCGTTCCGGGCCAGCGGCAAGCTCGCCGACGCCGAATATTACGGCTCGATCTATTGGGACGGGCTGGACCAGAACGTGGTGATCCTCGGCGAGCTGTCGAAATACGCCGACCCGAAGCCCGGACAGGAGGTCGTGACGACCGGATTCTCGCAGTATTTTCCCGCCGACGTGCTGATCGGCTGGGTCGAGAGCGCCTCGCTCAACGAGACCCGCACGGCCTACACGGTACGGGTGCGGCTCGCAGCCGAAATGTCGCGGCTGAACGAAGTCGTGCTGGTCGGCAACCGCGACTTCTACGAAATCCGCAACCTGCAGCAAAGCGAACAAATCGAACAACACACCCGGAACGACTAAATGTACCGCACACTACCATATCTCGGACTTTTCGCGGCGGTGGCGCTGCTTCAGGTTTTCCTGTTCGACAACCTGACCATCAGCATCTACCTCAACCCGCTCGTATACATCGTCTTCATCGCCCTGCTGCCGCTCGACACGCCGCCCGCGGCAGTTCTGGGCGCCGGACTGGCGCTGGGCGTCACGATGGACTTCGCCATGGGCGCGGCGGGGATCAACACGATCGCCACGCTGCTGATCGCCTTCCTGCGCCCGACCCTGGCCGGCATGATCTGCGGCCGCGACAACGTCCGCGAAGGGGGCATCCCCTCGTCGGCGCGTCTGGGCGAACGAAAGCTCATCACCTACCTCGTGGCGCTGACGCTCGTGCATCACGCCGTATTCTTTTCGCTGGAGGCCCTTTCGTGGACCCACGCGCTCCATACGCTGCTGCGCATCGTCGTCAGCACGGCGGTATCGGCGGGCTTCATCTGGATCATCGCCCGCATCTTCACCGCCAAAATCCCCGTGCGCATATGAGAAACTCCGAGAGTTTCATGCGGATGCGCACCCTGCAAGTCATCGTCCTGCTGATCTTCGCGCTGATCGTCGGACGGCTGGCCTACATCCAGCTCTTCGATTCGCGCTACGACGATCTGGCGCGCGCCAACGTGCTGCGCCACGTCGTGCAGTACCCGCCGCGCGGCGAGGTCTTCGACCGCAACGGCGAATATCTGGTGCAGAGCCGCGAATGCTACGACCTGATGGTCATATCGAGCGAAATCGGCAAACAGGGCTTCGACACGGCCCGCATGTGCGACGTGCTGGGACTTTCGCGCGCCCGGCTCGAACGCGAACTGGCCAACGCGCGGATGCGTCCGCGGGCGCCGCGGCTGATTATGAACTACATCTCCAAGGAGGACAAACTGCGCTTCGACGAGTGCAACTTCCGGGGGTTCTACACCGTCTACCGCACCGTCCGCCGGTATCCCCGCGAAGTGGGCGGCAACCTGCTGGGGTATGTGAGCGAGGTGAACCCCGACTACCTGAAGCGCAACCCCGAATACAAGACGGGCGACTACGTAGGGATGAACGGCGTGGAGTCGGCCTACGAGCCGCAGCTCCGGGGCCGCAAGGGCGTCCGGATTCAGGAGATCGACACCCACGGGGCGATCAAGGGTTCCTACATGAACGGCCGCTACGACTCGGTTCCCGAACCGGGACGCTATCTGGTGAGCACCATCGACGCCCGCCTGCAACTGCTGGGCGAGGAGCTGATGCGCGGCAAGGTGGGAGCCGCGGTGGCCATCGAGCCTTCGACGGGCGAAATCCTGATGATGGTCTCCTCGCCGACGTACGATCCGGACCAGCTGGTGGGGCGCCAGCGGGGCAACAACTACATGAAGATGCTCTACAACAAGCGCAAGCCGCTGTTCAACCGTGCGGTGAAGGCCAAATATCCCCCGGGGTCGACCTTCAAGCTGGTGCAGGGGCTGATCGGCCTTCAGGAAGGGGTGCTCCGGCCTTCGGACCTGCACTCCTGCCACATGGGCTACCAGGCGGGCCGCCTGAAGATGGCCTGCCACGCCCACGCCTCGCCGCTGGACCTGCGCTTCGCGGTGGCGACCTCGTGCAACGCCTACTTCTGCTACGTCTTCCGCGACATCCTCGACAACCCCAAATACGGAAGCGTGAAGGAGGGTTACGACGTCTGGAAACAATATGTCGAGAGCTTCGGATTCGGGCGCAAGCTGGGTTCGGACTTCCTCGACGAGGGCAACGGATACGTGCCCGACCGCGCCTACTACGACCGCCAGTACCGGGGTTCGTGGAACTCGCTCACGGTGCTGTCGCTCTCGATCGGGCAGGATGCGCTGGGCTGCACGCCGTTGCAGCTGGCCAATCTGGCGTGCATCGTGGCCAACCGCGGCTACTACTACATCCCGCACATCGTGAAGAAGATCGAAGGACAGGACTCGCTCGACGCGCGTTTCTACGAACGCCACTACACGATGGTCGAACCGAAACACTTCGAACCCATCGTCGAGGGCATGTGGCGGGGCGTGAACGTCGGGGGAACCTCGACCCGCGCCCGGCTCGAAGGATTGGACGTCTGCGGCAAGACCGGAACGGCCGAAAACCCGCGCGGCCGCGACCACTCGACCTTTCTCTCGTTCGCACCGAAGGACAATCCGAAGATCGCCATTTCGGTCTACGTCGAAAACGGCGGATTCGGCGCCTCGGCGGCCCTGCCGATCGCCAGCCTGCTGGAAGAGTACTACCTGACGGACACGATCCGCAGGCCCGAACTGCTGCAATACATCAAGGACATGAACATCTATTATCCCGCTTATGACAAATAACCGGCATAACGGCATCTTTTACGGCGTGGACGGCTGGACCGTCCTGCTCTACGTGCTGATCGTCGCGGCGGGATGGATCTCGATCACTTCGGCGTCGTACGACGACAGCGCGGCCGACCTGCTCTCGTTCTCGCACTTCTACATGAAGCAGCTGATGTGGATCGGCATGGCGTGGGTCACGGCGATCATCGTCCTGCTGCTCGACGAACGGTTCTACCACATGTTCGCCTACCCGGCCTATCTGGGCGGCATCGCGCTGCTCGTGGCCGCGCTGCTCTTCGGCCGCGAGGTCAACGGCGCGAAGGCGTGGTTCGAGTTCGGGTCGCTGCGCGTGCAGCCCGTGGAGTTCGCCAAGATCGCCACGGCCCTGGCCCTGGCCCGCGTGATGAGCGAATACTCCTTCTCGATCAACCGCGCGGGCGACTTGATGAAGGTCGCCGTGGTGATCTGCATTCCGCTCTTCATCATCATCCTGCAGAACGACACCGGGTCGGGCATCGTGCTGGGGTCGTTCCTTTTCGTGCTCTACCGCGAAGGGCTGAACAAATGGCTCTGCATCCCGGTGCTGCTGATCGCCGCGCTGTTCATCGTCTCGTTCCTTCTCTCGCCGATGACGCTGCTCGTGGCGCTGATTCTGGTCTGCACGCTCTCCGAGGCGATGATGAACGGCCAGTGGCGTTCGCGCCTCGTGTTCCTGGCCGCGGTGATGCTGTCGGCCATCCTGCTATGCCTCGTGATGGCGCTGATCGCCCCCGGAACGCTCGATCTCTACCACAGCCTGCTCACAACGACCCTCGCGGCCGTGGTCTTCGCTGCCGTATACGCCTACCGCTCGAATCTCGCCAACATCTTCATCACGCTGGGACTGTTCGTCGGTTCGCTCGTCTTCCTGCCCACCACCGACTACATCTTCAATTCGATTCTCAAACAGCACCAGCGCGACCGTATATTAAGCTTCCTGGGCATCATCAGCGACCCGCTCGGAACCGACTACAACGTCAACCAGGCGAAAATCGCCATCGGCTCGGGCAACTTCTGGGGCAAGGGCTTCCTCGAAGGGACCCAGATCAAATACGGGTTCGTCCCCGAAAAGCACACCGACTTCATCTTCTGCACCGTGGGCGAGGAGTGGGGATTCCTCGGCTCGGTCGTGGTGCTGACGCTGCTGTGCCTGCTGATCCTGCGGCTGATGCGCATGGGCGAACGGCAGCAGGAGCCGTTCGGACGCATCTACTGCTACTGCGTGGCGGCGATCCTGCTGTTCCACGTGCTGGTCAACGTGGGCATGACCATCGGCCTGATGCCCGTGATGGGCATTCCGCTGCCGTTTATGAGCTACGGAGGCTCGTCGCTCATCGCCTTCACGATCCTGCTGTTCATCGCCGTGCGGCTCGACGCCTCGACACGACAATTTTCCGTACACAAACTATAATACCCGATGATTCGCTACAACCCCAAAGGACTGACTACCCCGCAAATCGACGAAAGCCGCCGGCGCCACGGCGACAATGTCATCACCCCGCCGAAGGACGATTCGGCCTGGCGCCTGCTGCTGGAAAAATTCCGCGACCCGATCATCCGCATCCTTCTGCTGGCCGCCGTGCTGTCGCTCATCATCGGATTCGTCCACAAGGACTTCACCGAATCGGTGGGCATCATCTGCGCCATCATCCTCGCCACCTGCGTCGGATTCTGGTTCGAATGGGACGCCCAGCGGCGTTTCCGGAGGCTCAACCAGGTGAACGACGACATCCCCGTGAAGGTGATGCGCGAAGGGTCGATCCGCGAAATTCCGCGACGCGACGTGGTCACGGGCGACGTGGTCTACATCGAGAGCGGCGAGACGATTCCCGCCGACGGCGAACTGGTCGAGGCCGTATCGCTGAAAATCAACGAATCGACGCTCACGGGCGAACCCGAGGTGGACAAGACGGTCAACGAAGCCGACTTCGACCCCGAGGCGACCTATCCCTCGAACGCGGTGCTGCGCGGCACGACCGTGGCGGACGGGTACGGCGTGATGGTCGTAACGGCCGTGGGCGATGCGACCGAAGCCGGACGCGTCACGGAGCAGTCGACCGTGCAGAGCGAAGAGCAGACGCCCCTCGACCGTCAGCTGACGCGCCTCTCGCGTCTGATCGGCCGGCTGGGCATCCTCCTTTCGGCGCTTATCTTCTGCGTGATGCTCGGAAAGGCGATCTTCGCGGGCGGGCTGCTCGAGAGCGACTGGCTGACCATCTCGCAGCACGTGCTGCAAATCTTCATGGTTTCGGTGGCCATCATCGTCATGGCCGTGCCCGAAGGGCTTCCGATGTCGATTACGCTGTCGCTGGCGATGTCCATGCGACGGATGCTGAAGACCAACAACCTCGTGCGCAAAATGCACGCCTGCGAGACGATGGGCGCCGTGACGGTCATCTGCACCGACAAGACCGGCACGCTGACCCAGAACCGCATGCACGTGCAGGAACTGATCCGCTACGACACGCTTCCCGCACGGGAATTCGCCGAGGTCGTGGCCCTGAACACCACGGCGTTCCTCGACGCCGAAGGCCATATCATCGGCAACCCCACGGAAGGGGCCTTGCTCGAATGGATGCGCGCCGGAGGCGAGGACTACGAACCGCTGCGCGCCGAAGCGAAGATCGTCAACCGGCTGACCTTCTCGACCGAACGCAAATACATGGCGACGATCATCGAAAGCGGCATCTCGGGCCGCCGCATCCTCTGTGTGAAGGGCGCCCCGGAGATCGTGCGCACGATGTGCGCCCCGGACGGCAAGGACGCGCAGGTCGCCGAACAGCTCCTCGGGTTCCAGAGCCGCGCCATGCGCACGCTGGCCGTGGCGTGGGCGGAAACCGCGTCGGACGACTGCCTCGAAGCGGTCAAGGCGGGCGGGCTGCACTTCGCGGCGGTGGCCGCCATCTCGGACCCCGTGCGCGAGGACGTTCCGGCGGCCGTCGCACGCTGCCTGGAGGCGGGAATCGGCATCAAGATCGTCACGGGCGACACCCCGGCCACGGCGCGCGAAATCGCCCGCCAGATCGGGCTGTGGAACGACGCCGCGGATGGCGAACGGAACCACATCACCGGCACGGAGTTCGCCGCCATGAGCGACGAGGAGCTGCTGGGACGCGTGCAGGAGCTGAAGATCATGTCCCGGGCCAGGCCGCTGGACAAGCAGCGTCTCGTCAAGCTGTTGCAGCAGCGCGGCGAGGTGGTGGCCGTGACGGGCGACGGCACGAACGACGCCCCAGCGCTCAATTTCGCCAACGTGGGTCTTTCGATGGGCTCGGGAACCTCCGTGGCGAAGGACGCCTCGGACATCACGCTGCTGGACGACTCGTTCGCCTCGATCGCCACGGCCGTCATGTGGGGGCGTTCGCTCTACCGCAATATCCAGCGTTTCGTGCTGTTCCAGCTGACGATCAACTTCGCGGCCATCACCATCTGCTTCATCGGCGCGTTGTTCGGAACCGACATGCCGCTCACGGTGGTTCAGATTCTCTGGGTGAACATCATCATGGACACCTTCGCGGCGATGGCCATGGCCTCGCTGCCGCCCAACCCCGAAGTGATGCGCGACAAACCGCGCCCGAGGGACGAATTCATCATCACCCCCGCCATGGCCCGCACCCTCTTCACGTGCGGCGCGGCGATGGTGGTCGTACTGCTGGGAATGCTCTTCCGGTGGACGATCCTGCAAGGCGGACTCACGGTGGAGCAACTGACCGTGTTCTTCTCGACGTTCGTCTTCCTCCAGTTCTGGAACATGTTCAACGCCAAGGGATTCGAGACGCGCCATTCGGTCTTCACATGTCTTGGCGGCTGCCGCGAATTCTTCCTGATCCTCGCGGCGATCGGCGTGGGACAGGTGCTGATCGTGGAATTCGGAGGCGAGGTGTTCCGCACCGAACCGCTCTCGTGGATGCAATGGGCCGAGGTGATCGGATTCACCTCGCTGCTGGCTGTCGGCGGCGAAATCATCCGTGCAATCCACAGAAAAAGAAAACAGTTGCGATAAAATACGATGCTCAAACGCCTGACCGCCGCCTGCCTGCTCTCATTCGCGGGCCTGGGAGCAGCGGCGCAATTACCGGACAGCGCAGACATGAGCGCCGGAGGGGAGTTCCGACGGCGCATCGACCGCCACACCTCGACAAAAGCCTACCGCATGCTCTTCGTCGGCACGCCGCTGATCGTGGGCGGCGTCGTGATGCAGGCCTACGATTCCGACTTCCGGCGTCTGCGCAACGGGTACAGCCGTTCGTTCCGCCACGACTACGACGACTGGCTCCAGTACGCTCCCGCCGGGGCGATGGTGGCCCTGAAAGCCTGCGGCGTCAGGGGACGCAGTTCATGGGGCCGCATGCTGGTCTCCGACGCCTTTTCGGCGGGACTCATGGCCATCGGGGTCAACTCGCTCAAATACTCCTGCCGTGTGATGCGCCCCGACGGATCGTCGCGCAACTCCTTCCCCTCGGGGCATACGGCGACGGCCTTCATGGCCGCCACGATGCTCCACAAGGAGTACGGCCACCGCAGCCCGTGGTACAGCATCGGGGGCTACACCGTGGCGACGATCACGGGCGTCACCCGTCAGCTCAACAACCGGCACTGGATGAGCGACATCATGGTCGGAGCCGGTATCGGCATCCTCGCCACGGAGCTGGGATATTTCCTCGCAGACCTGATTTTCAAGGAGAAGGGGCTGAACGTCACGGAAACCTACTCGGTCTACGACCGCTGCCGCCGGCCGTCGTTCCTCGGGTTCAGCCTCGGATTCTCGACCGTCCCCGGAAGCTACACGCCCTACCCCGGGATGCACATGCAGTTCCTCTCGGGGCCGGCCGTCTCGGTGCAGGGCGCCTGGTTCGCAACGCCCTACTGGGGTTTCGGCGGCCGCATGTCGTGCACCAACCTGCGCGTGAAAGTCAACGGCGTGGCGCAGAACGACAATCTGGAGTGTGCGTCGATGTACGCGGGACCCTATTTTTCCCACCCCTTTTCGATGCGGTGGCTCGTGGGCGCCAAACTGCTCGGAGGGTGCGAGATCTACAAACCGTGCCGCACGGATTTCCGCAGGCTGGAAAGACGCGCCGGATTCTCCTTCGGAACCGGGCTTTCGACCACTTACCTCGCCACGCAAAACCTCGGCGTGCGCTTCTCGACCGATTACGACGTCGCACCTCCCGTGGTGCGTTCGTCGCGCGAACGGCTTCACAAGCTCACCTTCAGCATGGAGGTCTGCGCGGTATTCTGAAACGCAAAGGGCCCTTACAGGAACGACTCCCCCTGCGCGGCGCTGCGCAGCCGCCCGGCCGTGACGCCGTCCTTCACCGCAGCAGGGATCGCCACCCCGGAATAGACCGAGACGACGCCGTCCTTCAGCGCGCGGAGCCGCAGTTCCCGCTTCGTCATTTTTTCAACCGCATAGCTGCTGTCCCACGGCGTACCGTCGGCATAGGTCCCCGAAAGCACCTGCCCGGTCGCCGGATCGCCGACAAGGGCGTAGGTCCCGGTGAACCGGGCGTACCCGAACGTCCCGATACTCTGGTAAAGGGAGAATATCCCGTCTTCGCCGAGTTGCAGGTAAACCGTTCCGGTCAAGGCCGTACCGTCCTTCCAGCGGGTCAGCATCCAGCCGTCGTAGTTCGCCTCGTCCTCACCGCCGCCCTTGTCTCCGCCGCAGCCGACAGCCAGCAGAGCCGCGGCCGCCACGGCAAAAAGGCTCAATCCGATTTTCATACCCAAGGCCGTCCCGCTCCTGGTTTCCGCAAAGACGGATTACAAATATAGGGATTGGAACCCGAAATCCAAAGCAGAGCTGCAAAAATCCCCGGCGGCAGATGAAACAGACGCCCGTTGGCACAAAAAATGCACGTTCCGGACTGCGGCCTTTCCCCCGGCAACACATTATGAAACTGCGTCTCGGTCTGATACTTCTGTTATTCGCGGCATCGGCAGGCATTCTTGTCTGGATGTACTACGCTGCGACGCGCGAACCCCGGTCGCCGAAGGGTTCGCCGTGGGCCGAAACGCTCGCCGACCTGGACGCCTGCTGCCGCCGCAAACACGTCAAATCGGTGCAATACGACCATTTCGCAGGCATCGCGGCCGACGAAAAGCGCCACACGGCCGAACGGCTGTTCCGGGCCATGGCCTTCTCCGAGCGGTTGCAGGAGAACAACTGCGCGACGGCGATCCTCCATCTCGGAGGTCATTACACGCCCCCGGGGAAGATCATCATTTTCGGCGGCACGACCGACGGCAACCTCGAACGGAGCGTCGCCTACGAACGACAGGCCCACGCCGGACGCTCCGGAGCCGACATCCGCCGGGCGATGGAGCGCGGCAACCGCTATGCGGCGCGCATACTGACCTGGGCCTCGGCGGGAGACATGCGGAACATCGCCCTGCTGGAACGCTGCCGGCAGGAGGGACGCAACGCCCCGGACACGGGCCGGTTCGCAGTCTGCCCGAACTGCGGCAACCTCTATCCGTCGGAATACGCCGACTGGTACTGCCCCGCCTGCCTGACGGAGGGAAAAAGGTTCGTCCTCTTCGAGTGAGCCATGCTACATAGGGGGGGGGAAACGAAGCGAGGCACGAACCGGTAATCCCGTCCGTGCCTCGCAGGTACAAGGGCAAAAACGCCCCGTGAAATCAGCGACTACTCCTCGTCGGCGTCCTTCATGGTGTGGTATACGTTCACCACGTCGTCGTCCTCTTCGAGTTTCTCGACCAGCTTCTCGACCGATTCGCGGCCTTCGGCGTCAAGCTCCTTCACGTCGGAGGGGATACGCACCGACTCGCCCGAGACGATCTCGAAGCCCTTGTCGTCGAGCCACTTCTGGATGGCGCCGAACGATTCGTAGGGGGCGTAAACCGTGATTCCGTCCTCCTCGGAGTAGAACTCGTCGACCCCCAGGTCGATCATCTCCAGCTCCAGCTCCTCGGGATCGACACCCTCGGCGGCGCGGAACTTGAAGACGCACTTGTGGTCGAACAGGAAGCCCACCGAGCCGCTGTTGCCCAGCGTGCCGCCGCATTTGTTGAAATACATGCGCACGTTGGCCACGGTGCGGTTGGTGTTGTCGGTGGCCGTTTCGACGAGGAACGCAATGCCGTGAGGGCCGTATCCCTCGTAGATCACCTCCTTGTAGTCGGCGGCATCCTTCTCGGTGGCGCGCTTGATGGCCCGTTCGATGTTCTCCTTGGGCATGTTCTCGGCCTTGGCGTTCTGAATCAGAATGCGCAGGCGGGTGTTGCCCGACGGGTCGGAACCTCCGGCCTTGACGGCGATCTCGATCTCTTTGCCCAACTTGGTGAAGGTGCGGGCCATGTGACCCCAGCGTTTCATTTTTCGCGCTTTGCGATACTCAAAGGCTCTTCCCATAAGATTATCGTTTTTTTTCGGATTTTTTCGTTCGTGGTGCAAAGGTATAAAATTCGGAGTTAAAAATTAAAGATTAAAAATTAAAAATTACTTTTGTACCGTATAAAAACACCTGAATCTATGGAGATCAAAAGTCGTTTCGACCATTTCAACATCAACGTAACGGACCTCGACCGCAGCATCGCCTTCTACGACAAGGCCCTCGGGCTGCGGGAAACGGGCCGCAAAGAGGCCTCCGACGGAGGGTTCACGCTGGTCTATCTGGGCGACGGACAAAGCCCCTTCCGCCTGGAGCTTACCTGGCTG
The DNA here is from genome assembly GCF_025145845.1 of Alistipes shahii WAL 8301. Classification (NCBI taxonomy): domain Bacteria; kingdom Pseudomonadati; phylum Bacteroidota; class Bacteroidia; order Bacteroidales; family Rikenellaceae; genus Alistipes; species Alistipes shahii. Next base: position 1,126,511 of record NZ_CP102253.1, read on the forward strand.
CGCGACCACGCCACCGCGCCCTACGAGCTGGGCGAGAACGAGAGCCACCTCTGCATGCGCGTGGCGGGCGACTACGACGCCGTGCGCGAGCACCACCGCGCCATGGGCTGCGTCTGTTACGAAAACCACGACATGGGGCTTTACTTCATCAACGACCCCGACGACTACTGGATCGAAATATTACCCCTGAAATAACCGCCATGCAGACGCAAACCGAAATGCAAAGGGAGGTCGACGAGGCCGTGCGCACGATGCGCGCGGGCGGCATCATCCTCTATCCCACCGACACGGTCTGGGGACTGGGCTGCGACGCCACCTCCGCCGCCGCCGTGGAGCGGATATACCGTCTCAAGCGGAGCGGGAACAAGAAATCAATGCTCGTGCTGTGCGCCTCGGCCGACATGATCGTCCGCTACGTCAACAAGGCCCCGGGAATCGCCTTCGAGGTGATGGAGCTGGCCACCTCGCCCCTGACGGCCATCCTGCCGGGCGCCGCGGGGCTTGCCGAAAACCTCATCCCCGACGAAGGGACGCTCGGCGTGCGCATCCCCGACCACGAATTCTGCCGCCGGATGCTCCGCGCCCTGGGACGGCCCATCGTCTCGACCTCGGCCAACATCTCGGGCGAAGCGACGCCCGTGGGATTGCAGGACGTGGCCCGCGAGATCATCGACGGCGTGGATTTCGTCGTCAACCCCCGTTTCGAAGGCAAACCGACCCGCAAGGCGTCGTCGATCATCGCGTTCGGCGAAGGCGGCGAGGTGAAAATCATCCGCGAATAAGATGGCGCGCACGCTCGAAACCCCGATTCAGAAACGGTTCTCCGACGTGGACCCCTTTCAGCACGTGAACAACGTCTCGCAACAGATGTATTTCGACGTGGGCAAGATGGAGTTCTACGAAAAGGTGCTGGGCGCGGAGGTGCTGCTCGCAGACCTGCGGATTCTCGCCGTCTCGACCTCGACCTCCTACCTGGGGCAGGTCAGGATGCACGACCCCGTGCGGGTGACGACCACCTGCGAACGGGTGGGAACGAAGAGCCTGACGCTCTTCCAGCAACTGCTCGCCGGCGGCGAGGTGCGCAGCGAAAGCCGCTCGGTGATGGTCGTCTTCGACTTCGCACGCCAGCGGAGCGAACCGGTTCCCGACGCCTGGCGCGAACGGCTGCTGGCCGATTAGTGTTCCAGCCGTCCGTCGCTGCGCAGTTTCGGCAGGCCGTGGCGGACATAATACTTATAGCCTACCACCACGAGGATGACGCCCGCGAAGATGAAGACCGAGGCGGTGATGTTCGCGGCGTCGAAATGCGCCTGTCCGCGCGTAATGGCCAGGATGCCCGCGATCACGGGCTGGATGTAGCGGTAGAGCGCCGTGTGCACCGAGGTCAGCTTCTCCGTGCCGCGGTAGAGCAGGTACATGGGCAGGACGGTTCCCAGAATGAGGATATAGCCCAGTTCGGCCTGCGCAAACAGCGGAAGCCGCAGAAACGGTACGTGGTCGATGTATTTCCAGAAGAAGGGCGCCGTTATGGCCAGCCCGATGATGTAGTACCACCCCATCACGACCAGCGTGCCCAGCTTCTCCAGCTGCGGCTTGATAATCACCGTATTGACGGCGATGGCCACCACGGCCGCCAGCACGAACAGGTTGCCCTGGGCGCGGCTGCCGTGGGTAAGCGAGAAGCCGTCGCCGAGAATCAGGATTCCGGCGCCGACGAGTGCGCAGACCACCCCCACGACACGCGTCCCGATATACTTGCGCGGGTGCATCAGGTGATCCATGATCAGCGTGAAGGCCGGGCCGAGCGTGGCGATGACCGAGGCGTCGATGGGCGTGGTGTAAGACGCCCCCCAGAGCAGCATGTACATCCAGCCGTAGACGATCAGCAGCGTGACAATCAGAATGTTGCCCGCATCGCGCCACGTAATGCGGTAGGAGTAGCGGGAGAAAAGGGCGAAAGGAATGAAGAAAACCGCCGCCGAAAGCACCTGCAACATGAATATCTGCTGAAAATCGAGGTAATTGCGCGTGAGGGAGACGTAGAACGAAAAATTCGCTCCGAAAAACACATTGGCGAAAACCAGGTCGAGATTATAGCGCGTTTTACTCACAAAAAGAAAACCGGGCAATTATCGCACCGAATTTTACCTTATATTTGCCCCGGCCAAAAGCCGGGATTCAAGGGCGGCGGCCGAAATCGAGATTCGGAAACGGATCGGCGCCCGCCCCGCTTCAGACCCCCGCTTCTCGAACGGGCTACGAAAGATGGACAAAGGAAAACTGAAAGGACATGCGGCCCTGTGGGTCGCCAACATCGTCTGGGGACTCAACGCCCCGATCGGCAAAAGCGTACTCTGGTCCGAGGCCAACCCCGGAGGGGTCAACCCCTTCGCGTTGAGCGTCTACCGCATGGTGGGCGCGGCGCTGCTGTTCTGGACGGTCTCGCTGCTGCTGCCCCGCGAACGGGTCGCCCGGCGCGACATCGCGCTGCTGCTCCTGGCCTCCGTCTTCGGCATCCAGCTCAACCAGATGCTGTTCCTGTGGGGGCTGTCGCTCACCTCGCCCATCGACACGTCGATCATCGCCACGGTGGTCCCCGTGCTGACGATGGTGCTGGCGACGCTGTTCCTGCGCGAGCCGATCACGTGGCTGAAGGCCGGGGGCGTCTTTCTGGGATGCGCCGGGGCGCTGATCCTGATTCTCGTGAGCCAGCACGGCACAGGACACTCGTCGAGCGTCATGGGCGACGTGCTGTGCATCGTCAGCGCCGTCAGCTACGCCACCTACCTCACGGCCTTCCGCAACGTGATCGTCCGCTACTCGCCCGTGACGACGATGAAGTGGATGTTCCTCTTTGCCGCCATAGTCGCCGTGGTGATCTACTACCGTCCGCTGACCGCGGTCGACTACGCCGGGCTGGCGCCCCGGACCTGGGCCGGAATCGGTTACGTCGTGGTCTGCTCCACGTTCCTCTCCTACCTAATGGTTCCCATCGGCCAGCACCACCTGCGGCCCACGGTCGTGTCGATGTACAACTACGTGCAGCCCGTCGTGGCGGTGCTGTTCACCGTGGCGATCGGACTCGACACCTTCGGATTCACCAAGGCCGGAGCCGCGCTGTGCGTCTTCGCGGGGGTATGGCTGGTAACCAAGTCGAAATCCCGGGCGCAGCTCGACGCCGACCGCCTGAAAAGCGGCAATTAGCCCCTCCCCGACGACGGCAGCCGCCCCTTCCGCGCCCCTGAAAAAGAGCGTTTCCGAACAGCCGGGGCGAATGCTCCCCGAACCAAAAGGCGAACCCCGCGGGGTTCGCCTTATTTCCGGACGCGGGTCAGCCCCCGCTCGGCGGCCAGCCGCTCCATCAGCGCGTAGGCCGCGTCGTATTCGTTGGGAATCTCGCCGTCCAGGATGGCGTTCTTGATGATCTCCTTCATGTCGCCGATCACGCGCCCCGGGCCGATGCCGTAGGTCTCCATGATCAGCTCGCCCGTGATCGGAGGCTGGAAGTTGCGGATGCGGTCGCGCTCCTCCAGGTCCTTCATCTTGCGGCGCACCAGCTCGAAATTCGAAAGGTAACGTTTCACTTTGGCGTCGATGCCCGAGGTGATGTCCGCCTCGCACAGCGTCATCAGCGCCTCCACGTCGTCGCCCGCCTCGAACAGCAGCCGGCGCACGGCCGAGTCGGTCACGAGGTCCTCCGAGAGGATGATGGGCCGCAGGTGAAGGAACACGAGCTTCTGCACGAACTTCATGTGCTCGTTGAGCGGCAGTTTCAGCTGGCGGAAAATCGCCGGGACCATCTTCGAGCCGAGCACCTCGTGGCCGTGGAAGGTCCAGCCCACACGGGGATCGTAGGCCTTTGTGAGCGGCTTGGCGATGTCGTGCAGCACGGCGGCCCAGCGCAGCCACAAATCGCCGCTGCGGCGCGCCACGTTGTCCACGACCTTGAGCGTATGGATGAAATTGTCCTTATGGGCGTGGCGGCCCCGCTTCTCCACCCCCTTGAGGTTGTGCATCTCGGGAAAAATCCGCTCCAGCAGCCCGGTGAGTTCCAGCAACTCGAAGCCCATCGAAGGGACGGGCGAAAGGACGATCTTGTTGAGTTCGGTGACGATGCGTTCGCGCGAGACGATGCGGATGCGTTCGGCATTGCGGCGGATCGCCTCGAAGGTCTCTTCCTCGATGGTGAAGCCCAGCTGCGAGGCGAACCTGACGGCGCGCATCATGCGCAGAGGGTCGTCGGAAAAGGTGACGTCGGGATCGCACGGCGTGCGGATGATGCACTCTTCGAGGTCCGACATCCCGTCGAAAGGATCGACCAGCTCGCCGAACGTGGCCCCGTTCAGCGACCACGCCATGGCGTTGATCGTGAAGTCGCGCCGCCGCTGGTCGTCCGCCAGCGTGCCGGGTTCGACCTCGGGTTTGCGCGAATCGCGGGTGTAGGACTCCCGGCGCGCGCCCACGAACTCGACTTCGACATTCCGGGCGCGGACCATCGCCGTGCCGAAAGTCTTGAAGACCGAGACCTTCGCCTTCAGTTCGCGCGCGAGCGCCTCGGCCAGCGCAATGCCGCTGCCCACAACCACCACGTCGATGTCGGTCGAAGGCCGTCGCAGGTAGTGATCGCGCACATAGCCGCCGACGACGAAAGCCTGCACGCCCTGCTCGTCGGCAAGGCGCGAAATCCGCCGGAATATGGGATTCGACAACGTCACGCGGCTACTTCACGTGTTGCTTGATCGCATCCCGCCACACCACGTAACCCTCGCCCGTCAGGTGCAGGCCATCGTTGGTGTAACGCTTGTCCAGCCGCCCCTCGTGGTCGGCCAGCGCCCCCCAGACATCGAGGTAGGTGACTTCCTTCTCGTCGCACAGCGCTTCGAGCCGCTTGTTCAGCGGCACGATCTGACGGCCGTGCTCGTAGTGGTTCTTGAACTTGGCGAAAGACTCGCCATTGACGGGCAGGATGCTCTGCACGTAGATCTTCGTCCAGCGCGACTCGGACTGGAAACGGTCGATGAGCCGGGCCACATTGGCCACGATCTCGTCGGGCGAAACGCCGGCCGCCAGGTCGTTGACGCCGATCATCAGAAACAGTTTCTTGGGATGCCCCCCGACGATCGGGTCGAGACGGTCGAGCAGCCACCCCGAGCGGTCGCCGCTGATGCCGCGGTTCTTGACGTGGCGGTTGTTGAACAGCTCGGCCCACTCGCAGCCGTCGGTGATCGAGTTGCCCAGGAACACGATGTCGCTCGAATAGACCGGGAGCACCTCGAAAAGGCTGCGCCGCTGGAGGTTGTATTCGCTCTGCGCAAAGGCCGTGCACACGGTGAACAGCGCGGCGGCAAGGATCAGGATGCGTTTCATAGTCGTCAGAATTTAAGTTCGCGCCGGTAGAGCTGCACGGTGTTTTCCAGCCCGTAGTAGAGGGCGTCGCAGATCAGCGCATGGCCGATCGACACCTCGTCGGTCCACGGAATGCGTTCGGCGAACCAGCGCAGGTTCTCCAGCGAAAGGTCGTGGCCGGCGTTCAGCCCCAACCCCTGCCGACGAGCCTCTTCGGCGGCGGCCAGATAGGGGGCGACGGCCCGCTGCGGGTCGTCGGGATATTCGCGCGCATAGGCTTCGGTGTAGAGTTCCACCCGGTCGGCGCCGCAGGCCTTCGCCCCGGCGACCATCTCGGCCACGGGGTCCACGAAAACCGAGACCCGGATGCCCTTCGCGTGGAAGCGCGCCGTCACGTCGGTCAGGAACGCGCGGTTGGCCAGAGTGTCCCACCCGGCGTTCGAGGTGATGGCATCGTGGGCGTCGGGAACCAGCGTCACCTGCGCAGGGACCACCTCCAGCACCAGGTCGATGAAACCCGGGATGGGGTTGCCCTCGATGTTCAGCTCGGTCGTGAGCGCCCGTTTGAGATCGCGCACGTCGTCGTAACGGATATGCCGCGCATCGGGACGCGGATGGACCGTGATGCCCTCGGCGCCGAAACGCTCGATGTCCAGCGCGGCGCGGACCACGTCGGGCAGATTGCCGCCCCGCGAATTGCGCACCACGGCGATCTTATTGATGTTAACGCTTAACTTTGTCATAATTCTACGCTGTTTCACGGAATGCGGAACGCGATCCGGACAAGCTCAAATAAATTTGGCGCATCGCTCTCCTTTCCGTATATTTGCCGGAGATATGCCACATCCCGGCGCCTTGCCGGGCCGAAAAGGCCCCGGATCGTTCCGGCGTGGTAAAGTTACTTATTTTTTCGAAACTCCGCCGATGAAAATCATACTTTTTTCCCGCGCGCAGATCGCCCACACCCCCGAGGAGATCCGCCAGCTGATCGGAACGATCGGAGCTTTCGGCTTCGATTACGCCGTCAACGAGGAGTTCGCCCCCCTGGTGGAGCAGGCCACGGGAACGGCGCTCCCGCCCGAAAGGATCTACGGCCGCTACATCGGCAAACAGCCTGCCGAAACCGTCATGGTCTGCTACGGAGGCGACGGAACGCTGCTCGAAGGGGTGCACCGTCTCTGCGGCGCGCCGATTCCCGTCATGGGCATCAACGCCGGGCACCTGGGGTTTCTGACCAGCGCCCCGAGCAACGGGCTGAACCTGATCTTCCGCGAGATAGCCGAAGGCAACATCGCGACCGAGCCGCGCTCGATGCTGCGCGTCACGGGCGAATTCGCCCGACAGCCCGAATCGCAGCTGGCGCTCAACGAATTCACCGTGCAGCGCCACGGCGCAGGGATGATCTCGGTGGAGACCTACGTCGACCGGCAGATGGTGGCCACCTACCACGGAGACGGGGTGATCGTCTCGACGCCCACCGGATCGACAGCCTATTCGCTCAGCGCCGGAGGTCCCGTCGTGGCCCCGACGTGCCAGTGCCTGGTCATCTCGCCCCTGGCCCCCCACAACCTCACGATGCGCCCGGTGGTGATCCCCGACACGGGCGTCATCACGCTCAACGTGGACGCCCGGCGGGCGGACGCCTTCGTCACGCTGGACAACCGGACCTACCCCGTTTCGCACGGCGCGTCGTTCACCGTGGAGCGGGCCGAACAGACGATTTTTTTGGCCGTGCCGCACAATATATCATTTTACGACACGTTACGGAATAAGATGATGTGGGGAATCGACATCCGCAGTTAATCATTTATCGCATTTTTCCACAAGTTAACAGAATTTTTCCCTATATTTGTGCCCTAATATGAGCGATCAGAAACGCATACCGCAACACGTCGCCATCATCATGGACGGCAACGGCCGCTGGGCCGAGTTGCGCGGCAAGGAGCGTTACGAAGGTCACGCAGCGGGTGTCGAACCCGTGCGGGCGTCGTTGCGCGCCGCGGCGCGCTGGGGCGTGAAGTACCTGACGCTCTATGCGTTCTCGACCGAAAACTGGGGACGGCCCGCGGAGGAAGTGGACTCCCTGATGGAGCTTTTCTGCAAAAGCGTCGTCAACGAAACGCCCGAACTGATCCGCCAGGGCGTCGAGGTGCGCATGATCGGCGACCGGAGCCGTTTTTCGGAGAAGGTCCGCAGCTACCTGGCCATGGCCGAGGAGCAGACTGCGGGAGGACGGACGCTGACGCTGATCCTGGCGCTCAACTATTCGTCGCGGAGCGAAATAACGCACGCCGTGCAGCAGATCGCGCAACGCGTGGAGGCCGGCCAGATCGCCCCGTCGGAGATTTCCGAAGAGACGATCAGCACCGCGCTCTACACGGCCCCCTACCCGAACCCCGACCTGATCGTCCGCACCAGCGGCGAACAGCGGTTGAGCAATTTCCTGCTGTGGCAGGCCTCCTACGCCGAACTGTGGTTCCCCGAAGTGCTGTGGCCCGACTTCACGGAGGAGGAGTTCGACCGCGCGATGGAGGAATACGCACGGCGCGATCGCCGCTTCGGACTGGTTAAATAGATGACTTTAGACTATATTTAATAGATGAATTATTCCGGTAAGATATTCACGGCAGCAGCTGCCCTCGTGCTATGCTGCTCGAATATATTCGCCCAGGAGCAGAATCCGCAGGACACGACGGCGGCTCCGAAGCCTGCGATTTCAGAAAACGCCCCGATGTTCCGAAGCGAGGGCGAACCCAGGCTCTATTACATCCGCGACGTCAACGTCCACGGCGTGCAATACCTCAACCCCGAGATCCTCAAGTCGTCTGCCGGACTGATCGCAGGCGACTCGGTCTACCTGCCGAGCAACTTCATCTCCAACGCCATTTCACGGCTCTGGAGCCAGCGGTTTTTCTCGGACGTGAAGATCGGCGCCGAGATCGAGGGCGACAGCCTCGACCTGGAGGTCTTCCTCAAGGAGCGTCCCCGCGTCTACAACTGGGAGTTCGAGGGCATTTCGAAGGGCAAGAAGAAGGACCTGCTGGAAAAGCTCAAACTCAAGCGCGGAAGCGAACTCTCGGACTACGTCATCGACAAGAACAAGAAGCTCATCCATAACTACTGGGCCGAAAAGGGATTCCGCAATACGGAGGTGGACGTGCGTATCGACAACGACACGCTGCGCCCGGGACAGGCCGTGACGGTGACCTTCCTGATCGACCGCAAGGAGAAAGTGAAGATCGGCAAGATCAACTTCGTCGGCAACGAGCAGTTCAACGACAAGCGCCTGCGCCGCACGTTCAAAAAGACCCACCAGAAGTCGATCAACTTCTTCAAGGGGACCAAACTCAACGAGAACGACTACGAGGCGGACAAGGAGCTGCTGATCGACTTCTACAACTCGCGGGGCTACCGCAATGCCACCATCATACGCGACTCGATCTACCCGATCAACGAAAAACGGCTGGGCATCGACCTCGAAGTGTCGGAAGGCAACAAATACTACATCCGCAACGTCTCGTGGGTGGGCAACTCGGTCTATGAAACCGAAGGGCTGCAACAGATGTTCGGCGTCAAGAAGGGCGACATCTACGATAAGAAGACGATGCACAAGCAGCTGGGCATCGGCAAGGAGACCGATCCCGAAGCGACATCCGTGTCGTCGCTCTATCAGAACGAAGGCTACCTGATGTCGCAGATCGAACCCGCCGAGACGATCATCGCCCCGGACTCGATCGACATCGAAGTCAAGGTCTTCGAAGGCAAGCAGTTCACCATCAACGAAGTCGGCATCACGGGCAATCAGCGCGTCGACGACGAGGTGATCCGCCGCGAGCTGGACACCCGTCCGGGCGAACTCTACAACCGCGCGCTGCTGATGCGCACCATCCGCCTGCTGGGTTCGATGGGGCACTTCAACCCCGAGGCCATCATGCCCGACATCAAGCCCGTTTCGAACGAGCTGGTCAACATCAACTGGCCGCTTGAAGAGCAGGCTTCCGACCAGTTCAACATCGCCGGCGGCTGGGGTTCGGGAACCTTCGTGGGTTCGGTCGGCATCACGCTGAACAACCTCTCGATCAAGAACACCTTCAAGAAAGGCGCATGGCGCCCCTACCCGATGGGCCAGAACCAGCGGCTCTCGCTCTCGGCACAGACCAACGGTACGTATTACAAGGCCTTCGCGTTCAGTTTCACCGACCCCTGGATGGGCGGCAAGAAACCCAACTCGTTCACCCTCTCGGCACACTTCTCGGAGCAGAACAACGCCTATTACGTATGGCAGACCAGTACGCAGTATTTCCGGACCTACGGCGTCGCCGCCGGTCTGGGCAAGCGTCTGAACTGGCCCGATCCCTATTTCACGTTCTACGCCGAAGCCAGCTACGAACGCTACGCGCTGAAAAACTGGTCGTCGTTCGTGATGACGAACGGCGCGGCCAACCTGGCATCGATCAAACTGGTGTTCGGCCGCAATTCGGTCGACCAGCCGATCTACCCGCGCCGCGGTTCGGAGTTCAGCGCCTCGGTGCAGGCCACGCTTCCCTACTCGCTCTGGGACGGCAAGGACTACAAAAAACTGGAGCAGATCGCCAACAGTTCCAACTCGACCTCCGCAGAGGCGGACCGGGCCAACCAGGAGCGCTACCGCTGGGTGGAGTTCCACAAATGGCAGTTCAAGGCGCAGTGGTTCCAGTCGTTCCTGAAAAACTCGAACCTCGTGCTGATGCTCAAGGCCGAAATGGGATACCTCGGCAGCTACAACAAGTATAAGGTTTCGCCTTTCGAACGCTACGAAGTCGGCGGCGACGGCATGTCGGGATACAATATATACGGTATCGACATCATCGCGATGCGCGGTTACGAGGACGGCGCGCTCGACCCCGGCAGCAACTACTCGCGCGGCTACAATAAATACACCGCCGAACTTCGCTACCCGATCATCCTCAAACCCTCGTCGCAGATCTACGTGCTGGGATTCCTCGAAGGCGGTAACGCATTCGACTCGTGGAAGAAGTTCTCGCCCTTCAAGATCAAGCGTTCGGCCGGTTTCGGCGTCCGCCTCTACCTCCCCGTGGTGGGTATGCTCGGTATCGACTGGGGTTACGGATTCGACGCTCCGGCGAACTCCTCGACCAAGAGCGGCAGCCAGTTCCACTTCGTTCTGGGACAACAATTTTAGCATGATCCGAACGGCCGCACCCGCGGACCGGCATTCAAAATCCCCTGAATCCCCCTCGCCAAAGGGAGCTCAAATAAAACGGGGCGTGGCAATAAATTTGAAAGAAAAGAGTTATATTTATAGCAGCAATCCGGGAAACCGGCTGAATATTAACTTAAAAACAACAGGATTATGAAACGGCTGATTTTAATTGCGGCATTTATTCTGACGGCAGGGACACTCGCGGCGCAGAACTACATAATCGTCAACAGCGAGAAAGTGTTCAAATCAATCGACGCCTACAATACGGCTATTTCCGACCTGGATAAGCTCGCCAAGCAGTACCAGGACCAGGTGGACGCCAAGTTTGCCGAAGTCGAGGCGCTTTACAACAATTACGTGAGCCAGAAAACCTCGCTCTCGGCCGCTGCGCGCCAGACCCGCGAAAACGCCATTCTGAACAAGGAGAAGGAGGCGCAGGAGTATCAGGAAAGCCTGTTCGGACAGGAAGGCACGCTGATGAAAAAACGTATCGAGGTGATCTCCCCGATCCAGAAACAGGTCTTCGACGCCATCGAGGCCTACGCCAAGCAGGCGGGCGCCGACCTGGTGCTCGACTCGGCGAACAACCCCACGCTGCTCTACACCAATCCTTCCGTAGAGCGGACGCAGCAGGTGATCGACGCGCTCAAGAAATAACCGACATCAAAACATTAACTGATAAAACTGTATGAAAAAAGCAATCAAACTGACCCTTGCGGTTGTGCTGGTGATGGGCGCCACATCGCTCTTCGCCCAGAAATTCGGACGCATCAACACCCAGGAAATCATCATGGCGATGCCCGAGACCAAGACGATGCAGGAGAACATGGACACCTTCGCCAAGGAGTTGTCGGACAACATCGAGACGATGAACGTCGAATTCAACACCAAGTTGCAGGATTTCCAGAAAAACTACAACACCTTCAGCGACGCCATCAAGGAGGTGAAGGAGAAGGAACTGAACGATATGCAGACCCGCACCCGCGAGTTCCAGGAGCGCGCACAGCAGGATTACCAGAAGAAACAGAACGAACTGCTCGCCCCGATCATCGACAAGGCGAAAAGCGCCATCGACAAGGTAGCGGCCGCAGGCGGATTTCTGGTCGTGTTCGACACGTCGACGGGATCGCTGGCTTACTTCGACGAGGCTACGCTGACGGACGTCGCGCCTGCCGTGAAAAAGGAACTGGGCATCACCGACGCGCCCGCAGCAGCACCTGCCGCCAAATAAATCTTCATGCGGATCGGTCCGCCGACAGAGCATCGAGCGCCGACCCGTAAGGTCGGCGCTTTCGTTTTCAGAGACCCGCAGGTCGAAAAGCGCGCGGTAGTGTTCATAAGGTTGAAGAATCGAACATTTTGAATGATACCCGACTGATCATTATTATATTTGTCGAAATTTAAGCGAAACTATGAACCAGACGAATTCAGAAATGCCGATATCGAGTTTTACCCTAAACGAACTCATCACAATGGCCGGAGGCGAAAAGCGTCCGGGAATTATGGGCGAATGCATCGCCGCAAACAGCGCATCGGAAATGGAGATATTCCGGTTCCCGAGCCGCCTGAACGCTCTCATTATCGGCGTCGGAACCGAAGGCGAGACTTCACTCACGTCAAACCTTCAGGAATTCCGGCTCAAAAAGGATTCGCTCTTCATCTTCAGCCCCAAGCACATCCTGCAAGTACAATCCAACAACCGTTTCAAGGCCCATCTTATCGTCATCGCCCCGGATTTTCTCAAGCGCATCAACATCGACACCAAACGCATGATGCCGCTTTTCCTGCAATTCGGCTCGCTCCCCTGCATGGAACTCACGCACGCCGAGAGCCAGTCGCTCCGGAGTTTTATCTCGATGGTCGAACAGGAACTGAAAGGCTCCGAGACGGATTTTTCGAGCGAGATCATCGGCGGACTGATCGCCGCGACGATCTACAAGGTCGGGGACATCCTGACCCACTACCTCACGGAGCATCCCGAGGTCGACAGCCCGATACACAACCGTGCGGAGGAGTATTTCAGGCAATTCACCGAGCTGCTCGGCGAACACTACAAGCACGAACGCAGCGTGGGATTCTACGCCCGGCAGCTATGCATCACGCCCAAATACCTCACCACGCTCATCAAGCGCATCAGCGGCAAATCGGTATCGGAATGGATCGACAACTACGTGATCCTCGAAGCCAAGACGCTGCTCAAATATTCGAACATGAGCGTGCAGGAGATCGCCTATTACCTGAATTTCCCCAACCAGTCGTTCTTCGGCAGTTACTTCAAACGCAATGCCGGCATGTCGCCGTCGCAGTACAAGGCGAAGAAGTAAAAGCCGAACGTTAAAACGGGTAACCCACGCCGAAGTTGAGCGCCGTGTTCTTCCACTTGAAATTGTGAATCCACCGCTCGCCCGAGGGGTTGTTGGGGTTGTGCAGCTGAATACCCCAGTCGAGGCGCAGCACGGCGAACTTGATGTCGAAACGCAGGCCGAGTCCCGTGTTGAATCCCAGTTGTTTGTAGAAACGGTCGAACCGGAACACCGTATCTTCGGACTCACCCGAATAGTGCCGGATATACCAGATGTTGCCCAGATCGAAGAAGGTCGCGCCGTGGATCATGCCCCAGACCGGGAAGCGCAGTTCGAGGTTGGCTTCCAGCTTCACGTCGCCCGTCTGGACCGGAAAATCGTTGTGGGGATTGGCCACCGAACCCTGCCCGAGGGTTCGGGGTGTCCAGCCGCGCATGCCGTTGCTGCCGCCGCAATAGAACTGACGGTCGAAAGGCACGGACGAAGAGTTTCCGTAAGCCATCGCCACACCGCCGTAAAGCCGTCCCACCAGCGCCGTAGTGCTCCCCAGCATGATTTTCCGGCTGACGCTCAAATCGGTGCGGAAATACTGCGAATACTCGATGCCGAAAATCGTATACTGCTCCTTTCCCTTGGCCGGCGAGAAGAAGGCGTGCTCGACGGCGTCGATCAGGTTGCCGGCGGTCTCGGCGTTGAACCGGATGTTCGTGGCGTTTCCGCCGAGGTTCTTGCGCTGGTTGTTATAGCCGTAGCCGAACGAAAGGCCGCCGATGAACTGGGTCTTGAAACTGTTGATCAGGTATTTGTTGGAGGTATTGCCCAGGAATTCGGGATCGACCGGGCGAGTCATGTCGACCACGTTGATGTCGATCGGCCGCAGCGAGAAGGACGAATAGCGGCTGTTGGTCCACATGTAGGTGATGCCGGCGCTCGAAAGCGTACGGGCGTAATAGGGGCGGTCCTGAAAATTGATCGACAGTTCGACCTTGGTCTTCGGCTGGTTCACCGTGCGGAAACGGCCCGTACGCCAGGGCACGAGGAACCGCGGGAAGGTCAGTCCGGTCGTGACGCCGAATTCGGTGGCCCGTTTGCGCCTGGCGTCGGGAGCCTTCATAAATTCGTAACCCGCCGTGAAGGAGAGGTCGAACGACTCGGCGCCGCGGAAAATATTGCGGTTCTGATAACCGACGGTGGCCTTCAGGCCGTAGAAACTCGACGTGGTGCTGCCTTCGAGATCGACCTTGACGCTCTGCTTGAGCGTCGGCGTGCAGAGAATGTTGCACGTCAGGTAGCCCTCGCGCGTGTAGAGCGTCTGCGTCGAATCGGCCGAAGCGCCGATGAAGGAGACGATGTCGGTGACGTCGGCCGACCGGGGCTGCTCCTCGAAGGCGATTTTCGCGCTCTTGAAATACCCCAGCGCCATCAAGTCGGAATAGGCGCGGTTGACCTGCGACGAGTTGTAGACGTAGTTGGGATAGAGCGGCACGGCCTGACGGAGCACCGGAGGGCGCAGGTTGGGCCGTTTCTCGTAGATGATGTTCAGACCGCGGTAGTAGACCGTATCGAGCCGCGAAAGCAGCATCGTGTCGGTCCGTGCGGCGGTGGGGTCGTAATCGGGGAAAATGTTGATCCGGTCGATACGGTAGACCATGTTGTTGTCCATCACGGGCAGTCCGCGTTCGTCGTAGCCCGTGAGATACTGTTTGACGATCAGCCGCAGGTCGATCAGCCGCTCCTTCTCGAACATCCGCGCGGCGTAGGAGATGTTGTTGACCGAGAAATTGTAGTACCCCCGCTCCTTGAGGTAGGCGGCGATGCGCTCCCGCTCGGCATCGAGGACCGACACGTCGTAAATATCGCCCGTATGCAGCAGCGTATTGACGGTGTCGGGCAGCACGATCTGTTCGAGGAAGTTGTCCTGGAACTCGTAGGAAACGGAGTCGATGCGGTAAGGCTCGCCCTGGCGCGTGCGGAAGGTGACCGTCGCACGCTTGCGGCGCGAAACGGTGTCGACCTCATAGGTCGCCTGCGAAGAGAAAAAACCCTTCGAGTCCATGTAGACCTTCAGGTTTTCGGCGCTCTTCTGGGTCAGCCCCATGTCCAGCGTCACGGGCGCCTGCCCGATCTTGCGCTTCCAGTTGTTCCAGCGGTTGTCCTTCGCAGGGTCGGCCTGCTCGTAGAGCCAGACGTAGAAATTCGTCCCGAGGAAGCGTTTGTTGGGAGTCTGGCGCACGTACTTCTCCATGTCGGAAGCCGTGATGCGTTCCTTGCGCGGCGTGGACCGGTCGTCCTCGATCTTTACTTTTTGCAGAAAATACTGTCCTTCGGGAATGTGGCGCGTGACGCTGCACGCCGAGCACAGCAGGCCCAGCAGCGCGGCGGCGAGTATGCGACACGATCCCCGCACGGCGTCAGTTGTTGAAGAATCCCTTCTCTTTCAAAAGGGCGAAATAGGACTCCGAGATGGCGAGGTTGTCCTTGCGCACGTAACGCCGCTGGGTGAAGACCTGCGCCAGGTTCGGGAGGCCGTTTTCCGCCAGCAGACGTTTGGTAAGCTCCGACTCTTCGCGCTCGGCCCACAGTTCGTCGATCTCGGCGGCCGTGTAATCGGTGTATTTCTCGTAGTGGACCACGGCTTCGAGCGGCAGGCGGTCGGTCAGTTCGGGCGACTCGTCGGGATAACCCAGGACCACGGTGGTGAGCGGAATGACCCCCTTCGGAAGTTCCAGTATCTGCGAAATATCGCCCGCGGTGTAGATCGTCGTGCCGAGGTAGCAGATGCCCAGCCCGTGCATTTCGGCCTCGACGCAGAGGTTCTGCGCGGCCAGCAGGGCGTCGGTCGAAGCGTTCAGGAACCACGCGAAATTGTCGTAGGCAGGGTCGGCGTCGCGCTGCTCGCACCACATCGTGAAACGGTGAATATCGGCGCAGACGGTCACCACGCACGGAGCCTGGCGGACCATCGGCTGGTTGAAATGGCACGGCGCGAGCCGTTCGCGGAGCGTTTCATCGCGGGTCACCACCAGCGAATAGAGCTGCATATTGCCGCACGTCGAAGCGCGCGAGGCAGCTTCGAGACACTCGCGCAGCACCTCCTCGGGAATGGGCGTCGGGCGGAATTTACGTATCGAACGATGCTTGAAAAGCACACTTTTCATAAAGGTCTGTTTTTTGAATCCTGGCATAAACAATACAATCCGCCCGCCGTTGCACGCCCGAGCGGATATTTTTCACAAAATTAGCAAAACTTTTAGAAGTTTTACTATTTTTGCCAAGACATAACCATTCAAAAAGTGCAGACGGCATTTGCAAAATACGAAGGAGCAGGCAACGACTTCATCCTGATCGACAACCGCGAAGGCGGCTTCACGCCCCGTGCGGAACTTATCGCAGCCTTGTGCGACCGTCATTTCGGCATCGGAGCCGACGGGCTGATGACCCTCGCCCGGAACGCGGAGATCGACTGTTCGATGCGTTATTACAACGCCGACGGGTCGGAAGGCGAGATGTGCGGTAACGGCGCCCGCTGCTTCACGCTTTTCGCCGAACACCGGGGCATCGGCGGGGAGACCAAGTTCTTCGATGCCGCAGACGGGCTTCACACCGCCCGCATCCGCCGCCTGAAAGGCACTTCGGGAGAGATCGAGCTGGGCATGATCGCCGTGCGGGAGATCCGCACGGGCGACGGCTGGTGGTTTCTCAACACGGGCGTCCCGCACTACGTCGAATTCGTCGACGACCTCGAAGCGGTCGACGTAACCGGCCGCGGACGGGCCATCCGCCGCGACACGACGCGCTTCCCGCAGGGCACGAACGTCAATTTCGTGCAGATCACAGGCGACGGCACGATCCGCATGCGCACCTACGAACGCGGCGTGGAGAACGAGACCCTCGCCTGCGGCACGGGAGCCACGGCCGCGGCCATCGTGACGGCCTTCGCGCGGCAGCCCCACACGACCGATTTCCGCATCACCGTACCCGGAGGAGCGCTTGCGGTACGGTTTTCGCATGAACAGGGAACACAAACCTATACGGACATCCGCCTGACGGGACCGGCGCGCCGCGTCTTCGAAGGAGTGTTCGACAGCGAAAATTTCTAAAACCAACCATTCATTTCCCCATGAAAACACAAAAGGGAATCCGCGAACACGACGCGGATGAACTTCGGAAAGCCAAACGTCTCGAACCGATACGCAAGAGCGGCAAGGAGCGCCACGCGCTTTACAGCAGTTTCGACGAAGAGGACGAGGAGGAGATCCTGCCCCTCAAACGCGAGTCCGTTCTCGACTACCTCGACGAAGAGGAGGAATAAATCCAGATTCAATGATCGAAAAATTCATCATGGCGGGTCCCACCGCCCTGCACGTCTGCGACTCCCAGAAAGGGGACAAATGCGTCGTGCTCCTGCACGGATACCTCGAATCGATGCTCGTCTGGGAGGATTTCGTTCCATTCCTCTACAAAGAGCTTCGCGTGGTTACGTTAGACCTGCCCGGTCACGGCATCTCGGTCGTGACGGGCGAGGAGCATTCGATGGAGTTCCTCGCCGACACGGTGGCCGACGCCCTCCGGGCGCTGGGAATCCCCCGCTGCACACTCGTCGGGCACTCGATGGGCGGCTACGTAGCCCTGGCCTTCTGCGAACGCCATCCCGACATGCTCAACGGAGTTGTGCTGTTAAGTTCGACACCCAACGCCGACACGCCGGAGAAGTCCGAAAACCGCCGCCGCGAAATCGCCCTCGTAAAGGCCGGGAAAAAGGATGCGCTGGCCCGCGTGGCCCCCGAAGCGGGCTTCGCCGAGGACAACCGCACCCGGATGAAAGACTACATCGAGGACCTCACCGAACAGGTCGCCGTCACCGAGGACGAAGGAATCGTAGCGCTGCTCAACGGCATGATCGCCCGCAAGGACCAGAACGAGATGCTGCGCGCCTCGAAGGTTCCCCAGCTCTTCATCCTCGGACGCAAGGACAACTACATCCCTGTCGAAGCGGCCGAAAAGATGGTAAAAGAGCACCTGCAGGCCCGAGTCGTATGGCTCGAAAACAGCGGCCACATGGGATTTCTGGAGGAGCCGGAAACCACGGCCCGGGCAATCCTCGATTTCGTCAACGGCAAATAACGCCGCACACCGGACTATTCTCCGGGGATCAATCGCGTCATAAACCTCAAGAACAGAGAACATTAGACGACGATTTCGGGAGCAGGCCCACAATTCGGACAAAATCGTTTACAAATCGGCCGAAAATATTCAGCCGATTTATTTTTTACGCAGGTTTTTTCCTATATTTGCGGGGACACACATCAAACTCACTCTATGATAACCCGTCATCCATTGGGACGCCAGGATCTCCGCATCAAGCGCAGGGATAAGGTACTCGAAATCGGTCCCGGACACGATCCGATGTTTCGTTCCGATGTGATAGCCGACAAGTTTCCGCACGACGACACCCATCGCTGCGGAAAAGTCCTGATTTACCCTCACCAGCAATTCATCGAAGCCGACGGCGAGCAACTCCCGTTCGAAAAAGATGCTTTCGATTATGTGATCTGCAACCAGGTTCTCGAACATGCCGACAATCCCGCCCGGTTCATCGAAGAGATGGTCCGGGTCGGCAAACGCGGGTATGTCGAAACCCCGAGCATGCTCGGCGAACTGATGTTTCCCAAGGAGTCGCACCGCTGGGTGATCCTGCTTATCGAAGACAAACTCGTATTTTACGAAAAGGAGAAGATGCCGGGTAACTACCGCAACAACTACGGCGAGGTCTTTCTCAACTACCTGCCCTACCAGTCGCTGCCGTTCAAGATGCTCTACGTATCCGAACCCAACCTGTTGCTCAACCGCATCGAATGGGAGGGGACAATCGAATATCTCGTAAATCCCGAGGACGACTATTACAGCAGTTTCTTCACCCGCAAATGGAACCGGGAGATGACCATGAAAATCTTCCCGCCGCGCCGGGGGCTGACCGAGATAAACCGCACGCTCCAGGCTAGTTACTACCTTGTTCGGGAAAAACTCGGGCAGAAAATCCACAAACGCCCGTCTCCGATCACGCTCGACGAATACCTCGCAGAACGGGAAAAATAACGCCCTCCCAAACGCCGCTTTAAAAAGGCAGTCTTCCCCCTCCCGAAAATATCCGGCATCGAACTCCGTGTCGGACGTCGAACATTTCGTCTTCGCTCCCCCTGTAGGTTGCGCTGCCCCCCCCCTCCAAGACAAAAACCCCTCCTGTTAAGGAAGGGTTAGGCACAAAAAAAAGGTCAGACCTTACGATCTGACCTTGAAGAGGCGGCTACCTACTCTCCCACGGGAAAACCGCAGTACCATCGGCGTAAGTGAGCTTAACTTCTCTGTTCGGAATGGGAAGAGGTGGAACCTCACTGCTATAACCACCTAAAAGAACCTATGCTTCAATATATCGAAGCCGTGCGAGTGATGCTTTTAGATCATCACAATCCGTCGCACTCGGTATGAGTTGACATATCCGGGAAATGAGATAAAGAATTGCTGCAAAAAAGTCGTTCGGGTAATTAGTACTGCTCGGCTTTGACATTACTGTCTTTACACCTGCAGCCTATCAACGTAGTAGTCTCCTACGCCCCTCAAGGGAAAACTTATCTTGGGGATGGCTTCGCGCTTAGATGCTTTCAGCGCTTATCCAAACCGAACGCGGCTACTCGGCGGTACACTTGGCAGCATAACCGATACACCGGAGGTTCGTCCAACTCGGTCCTCTCGTACTAAAGTCAGGACCCCTCAATTTTCCTACGCCCGCAACAGATAGAGACCGAACTGTCTCACGACGTTCTGAACCCAGCTCGCGTGCCACTTTAATCGGCGAACAGCCGAACCCTTGGGACCTTCTCCAGCCCCAGGATGTGACGAGCCGACATCGAGGTGCCAAACCGCCGCGTCGATATGAGCTCTTGGCGGCGATCAGCCTGTTATCCCCGGAGTACCTTTTATCCTTTGAGCGATGGCCAGTCCACACAGAACCACCGGATCACTATACCCTGCTTTCGCACCTGGTCGACTTGTAAGTCTCACAGTCAAGCACCCTTATGCTATTGCACTCTGCGCACGGTTACCATTCGTGCTGAGGGTACCTTGGGAAGCCTCCGTTACGCTTTTGGAGGCGACCACCCCAGTCAAACTACCCACCAAACGGTGTCCCCTATCAAGGGTTAGAATCCAAGTACACAAAGGGCCGTATTTCAACGTTGACTCCACGAATACTGGCGTACCCGCTTCAATGTCTCCGGCCTATCCTACACATTGTGTACCCAAATTCAGCGTTAAGCTATAGTAAAGGTTCACGGGGTCTTTTCGTCCCGTTGCGGGTACCCGGCATCATCACCGGGACTACAATTTCACCGAGCTCACGGTTGAGACAGTGTCCAGATCGTTACACCATTCGTGCAGGTCGGAACTTACCCGACAAGGAATTTCGCTACCTTAGGACCGTTATAGTTACGGCCGCCGTTTACTGGGGCTTCGATTCAATGCTTCTCTTGCGATGACATCCCCTCTTAACCTTCCAGCACCGGGCAGGTGTCAGGCCCTATACGTCTTCTTTCGAATTTGCAGAGCCCTGTGTTTTTGATAAACAGTCGCCTGGACCTCTTCGCTGCGCCCTACTCGCGTAGGGACCCCTTTTCCCGAAGTTACGGGGTTAATTTGCCTAGTTCCTTAACCGTGATTCACTCGAGCACCTTAGGATACTCTCCTCGACCACCTGTGTCGGTTTACGGTACGGGTAACATATACTATAACTTAGAAGATTTTCTCGGAAGTCGACTTGGGTGAACTATCAGATTGGCCGTAGCCGCTCCGTACTGTCGGGTTTCAGCAAGGACTAACTCTTAATCTGTCCCTATACCTACGCCCTTTAACCACCTATTCCGTCAGGCGGCGTCACTTACGTTCCTTCGTCTCTCCATCGAGGTATATGTTAGTATCGGAATATTAACCGATTGTCCATCGAGATCACCGTTCGGCTTACCCTTAGGACCCGACTAACCCTGATCCGATTAGCGTTGATCAGGAAACCTTGGTCTTGCGGTGTGCGGGTTACTCTCCCGCATTATCGTTACTCATGCCTACATTTGCTTTTCCATAAACTCCACCTATCCTCGCGGAATGGCTTCGACGTCAATGGAATGCTCCCCTACCGCACTCTCGTGCCCAGAACTTCGGTGGTATACTTGATGCCCGTTTATTATCCACGCTTTGCCGCTCGACTAGTGAGCTGTTACGCACTCTTTGAATGAATAGCTGCTTCCAAGCTAACATCCTAGCTGTCTCTGCAGCAAAACATCGTTAGATCAACTTAGTATACTCTTCGGGACCTTAGTTGCTGGTCTGTGTTGTTCCACTCTCGTAACCGGACATTAGCACCCGGTCGCTCACTGCTGTAAATCATACTACTGGCATTCGGAGTTTGTCAGGATTTGGTAGGCGGTGAAGCCCCCGCATCCAATCAGTAGCTCTACCTCCAGTAGACTCTTAATTACAACGCTGCCCCTAAAGGCATTTCGGGGAGTACGAGCTATTTCCCAGCTTGATTAGCCTTTCACCCCTACCCTCAAGTCATCGAGAAGCTTTTCAACGCTTATTCGTTCGGTCCTCCAGTTGGTTTTACCCAACCTTCAACCTGCTCAAGGGTAGATCGCAAGGTTTCGCGTCTACAACCACTGACTAGCCGCCCTGTTCAGACTCGCTTTCGCTTCGGCTCCGTGCATCCGTGCACTTAACCTCGCCAGTGATTAGTAACTCGTAGGCTCATTATTCAATAGGCACGCCGTCACAGCACGAAGCTGCTCCGACCGGTTGTAAGCGTATGGTTTCAGGTTCTATTTCACTCCCCTGTTCGGGGTTCTTTTCACCTTTCCCTCACGGTACTGGTTCACTATCGGTCTCTTGGGAGTATTTAGCCTTACCGGGTGGTCCCGGCAGATTCAGACAGGATTCCTCGTGTCCCGCCCTACTCAGGATACTGCTATCGCATAACGAACTTACCTGTACGGGCCTTTCACCCTCTATGGACGAACTTTCCAGATCGTTCCAGTTCATTGTTACTTGAATGTTGCAGTCCTACAACCCCGGCATTGCCGTAACAATACCGGTTTAGGCTTTTTCCCTTTCGCTCGCCGCTACTCAGGAAATCGATGTTTCTTTCTTTTCCTCCTCCTACTAAGATGTTTCAGTTCAGAGGGTTGGCCCATCTTACGATGTGTCAGGTCTTCTACCTGACGGGTTGTCCCATTCAGAAATCTCCGGATCAAATCTTGTTTGCAAATCCCCGGAGCTTTTCGCAGCTTACCACGTCTTTCTTCGCCTCCAAGAGCCTAGGCATTCCCCATACGCCCTTATTTACTTTCTTACAACTTCTCACACAGCCTATTCCCGCGTGAGAACTTTATCTCATCTCCTTAAATATGTCAATGAACGTCGAATCTTTCGATCCATGAGTGGAGGATAAGGGAGTCGAACCCTTGACCCCCTGCTTGCAAAGCAGGTGCTCTAGCCAACTGAGCTAATCCCCCGAGTGTAGCATCGGTGTAGTCCCGTGCGGACTTGAACCGCAGACCCCTACATTATCAGTGTAGTGCTCTAACCAACTGAGCTACGGGACTGTATCCGCGGGAAAACCCCACTCGAGTATAACATTAAAAATTACTGATTATTTCGAGAGAAAATCGCAGACCTATCTGTCGACGAAATAGTCACACTCTCCAGAAAGGAGGTGTTCCAGCCGCACCTTCCGGTACGGCTACCTTGTTACGACTTAGCCCCAGTCACCGGTTTTGCCCTAGGTCGCTCCTTGCGGTCACGAACTTCAGGCACCCCCAGCTTCCATGGCTTGACGGGCGGTGTGTACAAGGCCCGGGAACGTATTCACCGCGCCATGGCTGATGCGCGATTACTAGCGAATCCAACTTCACGGAGGCGGGTTTCAGCCTCCGATCCGAACTGAGATAGGCTTTCGAGATTCGCATCCCATCACTGGGTAGCTGCCCTCTGTACCTACCATTGTAACACGTGTGTAGCCCCGGACGTAAGGGCCGTGCTGATTTGACGTCATCCCCACCTTCCTCTCGGCTTACACCGGCAGTCCCGCCAGAGTGCCCAGCTTGACCTGATGGCAACTAACGGTAGGGGTTGCGCTCGTTATGGGACTTAACCCGACACCTCACGGCACGAGCTGACGACAACCATGCAGCACCTAGTTTCCTGCCCCGAAGGGAAATCCTGTTTCCAGAATCGTCAGTAACTTTCAAGCCCGGGTAAGGTTCCTCGCGTATCATCGAATTAAACCACATGTTCCTCCGCTTGTGCGGGCCCCCGTCAATTCCTTTGAGTTTCATTCTTGCGAACGTACTCCCCAGGTGGATAACTTATCGCTTTCGCTTAGCCGCCGACCGTGTATCGCCGACAGCGAGTTATCATCGTTTACTGCGTGGACTACCAGGGTATCTAATCCTGTTTGCTCCCCACGCTTTCGTGCCTCAACGTCAGATATAGTTTGGTAAGCTGCCTTCGCAATCGGTGTTCTGTATGATCTCTAAGCATTTCACCGCTACACCATACATTCCGCCTACCGCAACTACTCTCTAGTTCAACAGTATTAGAGGCAGTTCCGGTGTTAAGCACCGGTATTTCACCTCTAACTTATCAAACCGCCTACGCACCCTTTAAACCCAATAAATCCGGATAACGCTTGGATCCTCCGTATTACCGCGGCTGCTGGCACGGAGTTAGCCGATCCTTATTCGTACGATACTTTCAGGCTCTTACACGTAAGAGCGTTTACCCTCGTACAAAAGCAGTTTACAACTCATAGAGCCGTCTTCCTGCACGCGGCATGGCTGGTTCAGACTTGCGTCCATTGACCAATATTCCTCACTGCTGCCTCCCGTAGGAGTTTGGTCCGTGTCTCAGTACCAATGTGGGGGGTTAACCTCTCAGTCCCCCTATGTATCGTTGCCTTGGTGAGCCGTTACCTCACCAACCAGCTAATACAACGCATGCCCATCCATAACCACCGGAGTTTTCAACCAGAACCGATGCCGGTCCTGATGTTATGGGGTATTAGTACCAATTTCTCAGTGTTATCCCCCTGTTATGGGTAGGTTGCATACGCGTTACGCACCCGTGCGCCGGTCGCCACCAGTGTATTGCTACACCGTGCTGCCCCTCGACTTGCATGTGTTAGGCCTGCCGCTAGCGTTCATCCTGAGCCAGGATCAAACTCTCCATTGTAAAAAATAATGTATTGTTAGAGTCCTGACTATTCGTTTATCCTTTAAAAGGAAATTGACAGATAAATACTACAATTTTTCTCTCAAAATATAACCAGTAATTCAAAGAACCAGTTTAAAAAAGCTTCGCATTTTGGTTGCGAAAGGGATTGCAAAGATAAGTGTTATTTTTGAATCCGCCAAATCTTTTTTAAAGATTTTTTTTTCGCAGCCTCTTACGAGACATTTGCGAAAGGGACTGCAAAGATAAGTAATCTTTTTTAAATCTCCAAAAACTTTTTCAAGAACTTTGCATCTTATTGAAATTCAGAACACAAAACCATCTCAAGCTCCTTTATTGTAAACCCTCGACTTATTTGTAAGAACCGGTATTTCTCAAACGCGGATGCAAAGGTAGCGACTTTTTCCGAACCTGCAAATATTTGCGCATCTTTTTTTGAAAAATCTTCAATTTTACCCGATAAAGCCGATACTACCTATATATATTAATAGAGGCAGAAAAACGGCGGCTCCGCACGGAACCGCCGCAGGACATACCGGGGAGGAAAGCCGGTCAAAGCCATCCGCCGTTGGCGGCCAGTCCGGCACGGGAAACGACGGCGAATTCGCGCACGAACTCCGTATCGCCCGACACCGCGCTTATCCGAAGCATGGAAGTTCCCGGTTCGGGACAGTCGAAAGTGATCTTCGTACCGTCGAACACCGCCTTCGAAGAGGACAGCCCCAGGTTGCCCGGCGATGCGAACGACGCGGCAGTCAGCGCAACCCGGCTCCGGTCGCCCCCGAAATAACGCGCGAAGTCCACGGTCACCGGCTCTCCGGTCCTCACATAGACGGCGGGAGTCCCCTTGACGGCAAACAGCAGTTTCAGGGCGTCGATACAGCCTCCGCCCATTTTATTCTTATAGACGGCCATATCGGCAATAGGACCCAGCTCCCCGTCCTTCGAGCCGGTGAAGCAGTCGTCAATGCCGTAAACGGAACTCAATAGCAGAGCCTTGAACTCGGCAGGCGTATATTTCTTTCCGTTCTGCGCCGCGTAAGCAAGCCCCAGGGCCGCAACGCCCGAAACGTGCGGGCACGCCATCGAAGTCCCCTGCATAAAACCGTAGCCGTACATCCCGCCATCCTTGCGTCCGTCCTGATAAGCGATCGCATCGTCGCAGAGGATCGTGCTCAAAATCTGCGCATTGCTATAAAAGACCGTCCTCCCGTCGGAAGCGGTCCGCGTCGTCTTTCCGGAATAGCGGTCGCCTCCCGGGGCCGCGATGTCGACCCACGGTCCGTAGTCGGTATAATAGGCCGGGCGGAAACTCCAGTCCATCGCCCCGACGGCGATCACCGGATCGTAGGCGGCCGGATAGATCCGGACGTCGCCGTAAACGTCGCCCTCGTTGCCGGCGGCGAAAATCACAAGCCCGCCCTGCAACGGGGAGTTCGGGTTCCGGGTCCCCGCCCCGCGGACAAAGGTGTCGATGGCGTCGCGCATGATGCCATAATTGCTCTTCCACTCCCGCTCAAACTCCTCGGGGGTGATCTTCGTGCCGTCCGCCGTTTCGAGATTGTATCCCCAACTGTTCTGGGCGATGATCGCACCGTTGGTCCAGGCATATTCGAAGGCCTTGACCGTCGGGTTTCCCTTGCCGCCGGTCGTGCTGTTGCCCATGATCTGGCACGACATGATCCGCACGCCGCCGCTGTTGCTCCGCCCGCCGGCGATGCCGCAAACGCCCCGGCCGTTGTTGTTCACGGCGGCGATGACGCCTGCGACATGCGTTCCGTGGTCCGCGTATTCCGGATTGCGGTCATCCCCGCCGACCGACTTCCAGTCGAGTTCGGGGGTGTCGTCCCAGAAATTATAGCCGTGTTCCTGCGAATTCTTCGGATTCGACCAGATGTTCGCCCGCAGGTCGGGATGGGTGATCTGCACGGGTTCGTCGATCACCGCGACGATAACCTCCTCGCTGCCCGTGCAGAGCTGCCAGGCATCCAGCAGGTCGATGTCGGCCCCCGCCTCCGGCTTGACGGCGACATCCGGAAAGAGGCCTCCGCCCGGGTTGTCGTAATTCCACTGAAAAGGCAGCATCGGGTCGTTCATCGCCTTCGCGGCGCGGGTCTCGCCCACACGGGGAAACATGCCCTCGGAAGCCGGAACGGCAGGGCCTTCGCTCATCGGACGGATATAGCGGGGATCAATCCCGTACTCCACGACCGCAACGCCGGGCAACGCCGCCAGCCGCTCGCCGACCTCGGAGAGTTGAATTTCGTCGTCGAACGCGATCGTATACCAGCGGTTGATGCCCGTCTGCTCGTAAACGTCCTCCCACTCGGGATTGTATGCGACGACACGTTCGAAACGCCCGGCGTCGATTTCATGCAGGATTGCGTCGATGCCGCCGACACCCGAACGGGTCGCGACACCGCTGCGTGTCGCGGGCAGCTGCGCCTGCGCAGCGGCAACCGCCTGCGCCGTTTCGGGCGACAACTTTACGGAAAGACTCCCCCGCAACGCCAGCCGCGAAGTCGGGGAACCCAGCACCCGGGCCTTCCGTCCGCCATTGCCGCCGGCAGAGTCCGCAGGCTCTTCCGTACAGGCAAATACCGCCAACAGCCCGCAGAGGAGTAGCAATTTTTTCATAGATCGTCAAACTTTTCGATTTTCCAAAGATATGATTTTTCCGCCAAAGTGCATGACCCGGGAGGTAAAATCGCCCCGGAGTTCCGAAAAAGGAGATTTTTTTACTATTTTTGCAACCAAATACCACTACGATTATGAATTTCAAGAAAATATCGCTGCTCATCGTGCTGCTGCTCATCGCAGACCAGGCGCTCAAAATCTGGATCAAGACCCATATGCACCTCGACGAGTCGATCGTCGTCTTCCCCGACTGGTTCCAGTTGCGGTTCATCGAGAACAACGGCGCGGCCTTCGGCATGCACATCGCCTCGCGCGGAGGCTTCGACTGGGGCAAGCTGCTGCTGGGCGTCTTCCGGATCGTCATGGTCGGATTCATCGGCTGGCTGATGCACCACCTCTGCACCAAACGCCAAGACACGCCCAAGGGAGTGATCGTCGGCCTCGCGCTGATCTTCGCCGGCGCCATGGGCAACATCCTCGACAGCGCATTCTACGGATTGATCTTCTCCGAATCGACGCCCTACACGGTGGCTCAATTCGGGGGGCACTACGCCGGGTTTATGATGGGCAAAGTGGTCGACATGTTCTATTTCCCGCTGTTCCAATGGAACGGCGTACCCCGCCTGCTGCGGTTTCTGGTCGACAGCAACAACTATTTCTTCGGCGCGATCTTCAATCTGGCCGATGCCTACATCTCGGTGGCAGTCGTCTATCTGCTTCTGTTTCAGCACAAGTTCTTCAGCAAGTAGATTTTTTTTGAAAAAAGAGTTGGTGTTTCAGAAAAAAGTATTACTTTTGCACACCGCAATTCCAGAAATGCCCAGGTGGCGGAATAGGTAGACGCGCACGTTTCAGGTGCGTGTGCCGCAAGGCGTGCAGGTTCGATTCCTGTCCTGGGCACAAAAAATCCCGTTAGAGGAAACTCTGAGGGGATTTTTCTTTTTCCGTGTCCGCATCGTGTCCGCAATTTCATGGAGAAGGGCTCTGATTTTTCCCTGCCAGAAAGACAAAACCAGATTATTTTTGTAATTTTGTATAAACCGATTCCAAACAAACGACGAACTATCCAGATTCTGATGTAATCCCTATGTTTACAATCAGAGTTGACTGCGATGAAAGCGGATAGATGAAAAAGCTATCGAGATTTTGGTTAGATTAAAGTTGCGAGACCTTTACTAACTAAAACGACGATAGCCATGAGAGAACGAAGAAATGAAATTATTTCAAAGGACAAAAGATTTATGTAGGAATCGACGTCCATTTGAAGAGTTGGTCGGTAACGGTCTTGTCCGCGACCTCTGTACTGAAGAAATTCAGTCAAAATCCGGCCCCGGAAGCGTTGCACGGATTTCTGACGAGGAGTTTATCCGGGAGCCGAGTATCATTCGGTGTACGAAGCGGGCTTTTGCGGATTCTGGATACACGAACGCCTGACGGCATTGGGGATCGACAACATCGTGGTCAACCCGGCCGACGTACCGACCAAGAGCAGCGAAAAGCTGCGTAAGAGTGACGCCGTGGACAGCGGCAAGCTGGCGCGGAGTTTAAGAGCCAACGAACTGAAAGGCATTTATACGCCGGACAGTGTATCGTTGGAAATGCGTTCCTTGATAAGATTGAAGAACTCGATCACCAAAGACACGACCCGTCAGAAGAACCGGATCAAGTCCCAGTTACGGTGTTTAGGCATCGGGATTCCGCAGGAGTTCCTCGAACCTTTCTCCAACTGATCGAAACGCTTTTTCGCATGGCTGAAAGAGGTTGAGACACTCACTCCGAGCGATCGTCAGGCCCTCGACATTCAGCTCCGGCATCTGGAGGAACTACGCCGTCAGAAGTTGGAGATGACACGGGCTTTACGGGCCTTGGCCAAGGCGGACCGATTCCGCGAACCGCAGCGGTTGATTATGAGCGTTCCGGGGTTCGGGCAGACTACGGGAATGGCGTTTCTGTCTGAGATATGCGACATAACCCGTTTCCGCAATGCCGAACAACTGGCCGCCTATATCGGGATGATCCCGATGTGCCATAGCAGCGGAGAGAAAGACGGAACAGGAGACATTACTGTGCGAAAACACGCCGTCATGCGCTGTAATCTGATAGAGGCTGCATGGGTGGCTATACGCCAAGATCCCGCGATGAATCTGTTTTATACAGAACAATGCAAGCGGATGCCCAAGAGCAAGGCCATCGTAAAGGTCGCCCGCAAACTGGTAAATAGACTATACTTCGTGTTGAAACACCAGACCGAATATGTCAATAGTGTCGTGTCATAAGCAACCCCTTCCGGTAAACGGATTTTCCCAGAGAGAATACTACATATTGCGTGCGGCTTTGGAGTCCGCTTAATGTAAAATGCTCCTCTGGCCTTTGTAAACTAATACAGGAACATGCGGCAGAATACTGACCGCTGTGGAAAGTCTGTCTACCGAAGGATTTTTACGGGTTCTGAAATCACGGCTTTCGCAAGAGCCAAAGGTCAAAGCACATCGTGACTCCGCACCGACTCGATCGAAGGCCGGCGGAGACACGCTGTGCCTTGACCTTTGGCCGGGAAACTCATCAAGAATCGCAATGTATTGCAAATGAAATAAAAACAAATTTAACCGAAAACTTTGATCCAGATTTATTTGGATTGTAACAGGAAACGGCAGCATGGGGCCGGAACATTGTCCCCGGTCTCGTAGACCAATGAAATTTCGGACTTATTCCATGCTCTGATGTCTTTATTTCCTCAAAGTTATAATCATTAAAGTGAATATACGAATGACACTCCTGATCAGCATCGAATACCGTACCCGCTGGGGCGAACAGCTCGTACTCCGCCTCGGCAAGCGGCGCATCGCCCTGCAATACGCCGACGGCGGCGTCTGGACCTGCGCCGTAGAGCGGTACGCCCCTGCGGCGCAGCCGGCAGAATACCGTTACGAAGTCGAGCGCGAGGGCGTGTGCATCCGCAGCGAATGGCGGCCGCACACGCTGCGGATCCCGTCCCGGGAGGGGGTGCGTACGCTGCGCATTCGCGACCGCTGGCAGGAGATGCCCTCCGACACGCCGTTCTACTCCTCGGCATTCACCCGGGGCATCTTCGGCCGCGGGAAAACCGGTAATCCGAAGAAAGCAGCCGGCAACATCACCCTGCGCGTCATCCTGCCCACCCTGCGGCCGGACGAAACGCTCGCCGTCGCCGGCAGCGGCCGTGAACTGGGCGACTGGAAACGAATCGTCCCGATGGACGACAGCCGCTTCCCGGAATGGGAACTCACGCTACATACCGCACACCGGTTCGAATACAAATTCCTGATCGCCGACCGCAAGACCCTCACCCCCATCCTGTGGGAGGAGGGTGCCAACCGCACCTGGGGCGAACTGCCCGGCGCCGGCGAACACGCCCTCGACGCCGCGGCGTACCCGCGGTTCCCCGAACGCAGATGGCAGGGCGCCGGGACGGCGATCCCGGTCTTCTCGCTCCGTACGGAAGAGGATTTCGGCGTCGGTGAGTTCTACGACCTGAAACGGCTCATCGACTGGGCGGCCGCCACCGGGCAGTGCGTCATCCAGGTACTGCCGATCAACGATACCACCATGACCGGTACATGGGAAGACTCCTACCCCTACAACGCCAATTCGACCTTCGCCCTGCACCCGCAGTTCATCCGGCTGCCGGCCGCGGGCGTCGTGGAGGACGACGAGTACCGCACCCTGCGCAACGAACTGAACGCACTCCCCGAAATAGACTACGAACGGGTCAACCGGCACAAACTGCGGCTGCTCCGCCGGGCGTTCGAACGCCACGGAACCCGCACTGCGGCACGCCGCGACTACAAGGACTTCATCGCCGCCAATAGACACTGGCTCATCCCCTATGCCGCCTTCTGCACGCTGCGCGACGAAACGGGCACGCCCGACTTCACCCGCTGGGGCGGCTTCGCCCGCTATGACCGCAAAACCGTCGACGCCTACTGCCGCAGCCACAACCGCGACATCGCATTCCACTGCTATGTTCAATACCACCTGCATACGCAGTTGTCCGAGGTCTGCGCCTACGCCCGCGCCCACGGCATCGTCCTCAAGGGCGACCTGCCCATCGGCATCAGTCGCACGAGTGTCGACGCATGGCTCTACCCACACCTGTTCCACATGGACTCGCAGGCCGGGGCTCCGCCCGACGCATTCTCGGCCGTCGGGCAGAACTGGGGATTCCCGACTTACAACTGGGAACGCATGGCACGCGACGGCTACGCCTGGTGGCGGGCACGCATGGCCAAGATGGCCGAATACTTCGACGCCTTCCGCATCGACCATATCCTCGGCTTCTTCCGCATCTGGGAGATTCCCACGCATGCCGTACACGGGTTGCTGGGCTATTTCAACCCCGCCCTGCCCTATTCCGCAGATGAACTGCGCGGCATGGGCTTCGACACGCAGGACGGACGCTACACCACCCCGGCGCCCGACGAACACATGCTCGGGGAACTGTTCGGCGACCTGGCCGGCGAAGTCCGCGCCACCTGCATGAAGGAGGGGCGGTTACTGCCCGCCTATGCCACCCAGCGCAAGGTCGCAGCCCGCTTCCCGGGCGACGACGAACGCCAGACCCGGCTGCGGGAAGGGCTCATGGCATTGCTCGACGACGTGCTCTTCATCGAAGACCCGCGCCGCAAGGGCTATTTCCACCCCCGCATCGCCCCCCACTCGACGCACGCCTACCGCCGGCTCGACGGAGAGCGCCGTGCAGCTTTCGACCGGCTCTATACCGACTTCTTCTACCACCGGCACAACCGTTTCTGGCAGGAATCCGCCCTGCGCAAGCTCCCGGTGCTCCTCTCGGCGACCGAGATGCTGACCTGCGGCGAAGACCTGGGCATGATTCCCGACAGCGTCCCCGAGACGATGCACGAACTGCAAATCCTCTCGCTCGAAATCCAGCGCATGCCCAAGACGCCGGGGGAACTCTTCGCCGACCCGGCGCACTACCCCTATTTCTCGGTCTGCACCACTTCGACGCACGACATGAACCCGCTGCGGGCATGGTGGGAGGAAGACCGCGAACTCACGGCGCGCTTCTACCACGAAGCACTCGGCATCGGGGGCGACGTTCCCTATTTCTGCGAGCCGTGGATATGCCGGCGCATCCTCGACATGCACCTCAATTCCCCGGCGATGCTCACCATCCTGCCGTTGCAGGACTGGTTCTCGACCGACGGGGAACTGCGCTACCCCGACCCGGCCAAGGAACGCATCAACGTCCCGGCCGTCGCCCGATACTACTGGCGTTACCGAATGCACCTCCCGCTCGAGGAACTGCTGCACAAGGAGACTTTCAACGAGTCGCTGCACGACATGATCGCCTGCAGCGGGCGCCGCTGACGGGCAGACTGCGGCAGCGCCGACCCCGGCCGCAAAAATAAGGGGCGCCCCGGAATTTCCGGAGCGCCCCTTTTATCATGCCGCCGCGCCATCCTCCCGGGTGCCCCTGCGGAAACCTTCCACGGGAATCCCTTCCTGGGATCTCTCAACCGAAGCCCTCGAAGGACGCCTCCGGAGGAACGCCCGCAGCATGATCCTTCAAAGTGAACTTTCAGTCCTCGGCGGAAAATTCCAGAGGAACTCCTCTGCGGAACTCCCCTCTCCCGCCGGAACCGGAGCCCCCGCCCGCCGCAGGAACGGTAACCCGGAAGGCCGGAGGACAAAACCCGGAAACGGAGGGGGGGGGCCGAAGACCTGCCCGTCGCGACCAAGGCTCAGCCATTCCCCTCCAGCCACTTCAGGAAGTCGTCGACCCGCGACCGGCTCACCACCATCTCGAACTCCGGACGCGGACGTGCCGTGATCTTCAGCCGGTTGCCCAGGTATTTCACGATGCTGACGATCGCCGGCATGGCGATGATGCAGCTGCGCGATATGCGGAAAAACCGCCCGGGATCCAGTTCGTCCGAAAGGACGTCGAGCGACTGATCCATGATGTAGCGGTTGTTGTCGTTCGTGACAAGGTAGGTGTTTTTCTCTTCCGAGTAGAAATAGGCGATGTCGGTGGTCTGCACCGGGACGATCCGGTCGTTGAAACGCACGACATAGCGCTGTTTGTATTCGCGCGGGCTGCGGATTGCGTTCAGCAATACGTCGGGGTCGATGCCCCCGCTCCGCACACGGCAACGTTCCACGGCACGCCGCAGCGCCGCGAGGTCGATCGGTTTGAGCAGGTAGTCGATGCTGTTGACCTCGAACGCCCGCACGGCGTAATTGTCATATGCGGTGGTC
Source organism: Alistipes shahii WAL 8301 (assembly GCF_025145845.1). Lineage (NCBI taxonomy): Bacteria > Pseudomonadati > Bacteroidota > Bacteroidia > Bacteroidales > Rikenellaceae > Alistipes > Alistipes shahii. The sequence continues at coordinate 1,159,535 of NZ_CP102253.1, forward strand.
ATGATGACCCGCGCCGTTACGTCCGCCTGGCGGAATATCTCGAAGCAATCCCCGTCGGAGAGTTCCACGTCCATGAAAATCACATCGGCACTGTTCCCCGGCGTGCGCAGCCAGAGCACCGTTTCCCTGACCGAGCCGGTCGTCCCGACGATCCGTACGTCGGGAAAATGCTGGGTCAGCGCTCGCGCCAGGTTTGCCTGGGCCATCATTTCGTCTTCTACGATCAGTACGTTCATATTACAGCAACGGTAAGGTGACACAATATTCGGTATCGGTACGGCGTATCCCGATCGGGATGCCCGACAGGTCGAGGTACTGCTGGCGGATGTAGTTCAGCCCCACACGGGTCGAGGGGTTGCCGGATACCTTCAGCTGAAGGTTGTTCGACACCGTCACGGCCTCGGCCACGGCGACGATGCGGATCACCAGCGGCCGGTCGGCCCCCACCGAGTTATGCTTGAAGGCGTTTTCGATCAGCAACTGCACCGAGCAGGGCAGGACATGGCGGTTCATGGCCTCATCCGAAATGTCGGTCTCCACGCGGAACCCTTCGGGGAAACGCACCTGTAACAGGTCGACGTACATCCCCACGAAGGCCATCTCCTCGCGCAGGCGCACGAGTGTCTCCTCCTCGTTCTGGAGCATGTAACGGTAAATGCCCGCCAGTTTATGGATGTAGGCGCTGGCCTGCTCCGTGCGCTGCTCGCAGACCAGGCAGTCGAGGATATTGAGCGAGTTGAACAGGAAATGGGGGTTGACCTGCTGTTTGAGTTTCATGTAACGGAACTGCGCCTGGTGCGCCTTGCCGCGCTCGGCACGCAGCACGGCACGTGCGACCAGGGCGTAATCGACCATAAATACGACCGAATAGAGGGTCACCTCGACCAGCAGGGTGACGATCCACAGTTGCAGGAACTCCCGTGCGGTGAACGAGCGGTCGAAGGCGAACGGCAGGTGCAGCCCCGTAATGAGCGCCACGCAGGCCGACGTGAGCAGCACGAACAGAAGGAAGGCCGCGATTTCGGCGATCGGGCCGTGTCGGGTTTCACGCCTGCGCGTATGCCGGACATAGATGATATTGACGCACAGCAGGATAATCAGTGCCGCGGAATTGGAAGCCAGCAAGTCGGCCATGTGGTAGAGGCGGTCTGTGGAAAAGGAGGGCGAGGCGAAAAGCTCGACATAGGCCAGCCTCAGCACGAAAATCCCCCCCCCCACGGCCAGCAGCAGCAACCCGATGCGGGGCGTCCAGGCCGAGGAGCGGCTCGCCGTGTCGTCGCCGCGGCGGAACAACTTGGTGAACCACACGATGCTCCAGCCCAGGATCTCGGTGGTGATGAAGGTCGAGACGGCATGCACCACGGGCGGGGCGTGCAATAACAGCTCGATCAACTGCGCACCGCCCGTACCCAGCAGGTAGCCGATCACGTTGACGACGATCACGCTGGCAGCGGTGAACTCCACGTTCAGTCCCCGTTTGAGGCAGATCAGCACGATCAGCACGATCGTCAGCAGCGTCAGCACCAACTCGTCGTTGATCCCCGCCAGATGGCACGAAAGGGCGACCACGGCATGGAGCACGGCGAACAGGTGGATGATTCCGGACACTTTGAGCGATCGCATATAGGCTGACTGAGGCTGTATTAAAGTATATACGGGTTTCGTTTATTACGAATAAAGGTAGTGTTTTTCCGCGGAAATTCCAAATCGTCCCCCGCGGGCTACCGTTCGTCGCAAAAATCCGCCCGTTCATCCGGCTGAACCTTCCGTTCGTCGCCCTGCGGTTCGCCGTCCGGATTTTTTATTAAAATTTGTATAACCTGAAAACCAACCGAAAAACCGAAATGACCAAGCCTAAACTCTCATTTTGGCAGATTTGGAACCTCAGCTTCGGCTTCCTCGGCGTGCAGATCGGATATTCGCTCCAGAATTCCAACACGTCGAGCATCTTCGAATCGCTGGGGGCAGATGTCAGCCACCTGAGCTACTTCTGGCTGGCGGCACCGCTGGCCGGCATGATCGTCCAGCCCATCGTGGGGCTTTTTTCCGACGGCACCTGGACGCGCTGGGGCCGCCGCATCCCCTACATCCTGGGCGGGTCGCTGATCTCGGCGCTGGCGCTGGTGCTCATGCCCAACTGCCCCAAACTGCTCGCCTTCGCCCCGCTCGCCATGGGGGCTTTCATCCTGCTGTTCATGGATTTGTCGTTCAACGTCACGATGCAGCCCTTCCGGGCGCTGGTGGCCGACATGCTCGACGATTCGCAGAAGACACAGGGCTACGTGGTACAAACCTTCCTGATAAACCTCGGTGCGGTCGTCGGCGCTATCCTGCCGCTCGTCATGACATGGCTCGGCGTGTCGGACGAGGCCGCTCCGGGGCATGTTTCGCCGCACATCGCCTACTCCTACTATGCCGGGGGCGCGATCCTGCTGCTCACGGTGCTCGTCACCTCGTTCAAGACACGGGAATATCCGCCCGGGGAGTTCGCCCGCTACAACAACCTCTCCGAGGAGGACGCCAAACCGATGAGCTTCGTCGGCCTCATGCGCAACGTCCCCGGCGTGATGGTGCGGCTGGGCGTCACGCAGTTCTTCTCGTGGGCGGCGCTCTTCCTGATGTGGACTTACCTCAAACCCGCCATCACGGGTGTAGTCACCGACCATGCCACGGGCGAAGTGCTCTCGGCCGGCGCCACGCAGACATGGGTCGGCGTGCTCAACGGCACCTACCCCATCCCCGCCTGCATCGCCGCCCTGTTCCTCGGGCGCGTCGCCGCGCGCTACGGCAACAAACCCGTCTACGCTGCCTGCCTGCTCGCCGGGGCGCTGGGCTTCGCGGGGTTGTGCCTGCTGCACGACCAGTACGCGCTGATGCTCCCGATGGTGGGGATCGGCATCGCCTGGGCGGGCATCCTCGCCATGCCCTACGCCATCCTGTCGCGCGCGGTCGAGCCACGCCGCATGGGCGTATACATGGGTATCTTCAATTTCACGATCACCGTCCCCCAGATCGTCATCGGACTGACCGGCGGTGCCATCGTCAAGTACTGCTTCGCCTCCGATGCGGCCGACATGCTGGCGCTCGCCGGGGTATTCATGCTGCTGGCCGCCGTGTCGGTCTTCCTGGTCAAAGAACACAAGGCCCAATGACCTACAATCCATAAAATCAACTTATAAACTAACCAAAATTCTTATGAAACGATTTTTAACTATGTGTGCGGGTATCTTGCTCATATGTCAATTTACCCCCCCCCCTCACGCTGGCGCAAAACGCTGGTTATGAGGTAAAAGGCGTAGTTGTCGACAAGTCCGGGATGCCGATCCTGGGCGCTACCGTCGTCGAAAAGGGCACGACCAACGGTGTCTCGACGGGCATCGACGGCGACTATGCCATCCGCGCCGCCGGCCCCGAGTCGGTCATCGAGGTCAGCTATGTCGGTTACAAGACCGTCAGCCTGGTGGCCAGTTCGTCGCTGCTGGCGCACCTCACGCTCGAAGAGGATGCCATGGGTATCGACGACGTGGTGGTGATCGGCTACGGTACGGTCAAGAAGAACGACATGACCGGTTCGGTCGTGGCGATCAAGGCCGAAGAGTTCAACCGCGGCGCCGTGGTCTCCACACAGGACATGCTCAAGGGTAAGGTTCCGGGCGTGCATATCATCCCCGGCGACGGAGGCCCCGGATCGAGCGCCACCATCCGCGTGCGCGGTGCGGCTTCGCTCAACGCCTCGAACGACCCGCTGATCGTGATCGACGGGGTGCCCATCGCAGTCGACGGCGGCAAGGGTATGGCCAACCCGCTGGAGACGATCAACCCCAACGACATCGAATCCTTCACCGTGCTCAAGGACGCTTCGGCGGCGGCCATCTACGGTTCGCGCGCCTCGAACGGCGTCATCCTCGTCACCACCAAGAAGGGGCGCGGCAACACGCCCCGCGTATCGTACAGCGGCAGCGTGAGCGTCCAGACCAACTCCGACGAGCTGCCCGTGATGTCGCCCGGCGAGTTCCGCACCTACATCGACCAGGTATACCCCGCAGGTACGACCACGGGCGACAAGGTGCAGTCGATGCTCGGCGACAAGAACACCAACTGGCAGGACTTGGTCTTCCGCACCGCCATTTCGCATGACCACAACGTCAGCCTGATCGGCAACATCAACGATAGGATGCCCTACCGCGCATCGGTGGGCTACACCAACCAGCAGGGTACGCTCGAAACATCGAAATACGAACGCGGGACGCTCGACCTGAGCCTCTCGCCCAACTTCTTCGACAAGCACCTCACGGTCAACCTCAACGCCAAGGGCGTCATCACGTCGCAGCGCTACGCCTCGGGCGGCGTGGTGGGTTCGGCGGCCTTCTTCAACCCCACGATCGACCCCTATTTCCGCAACGACGACGGTTCGATCGACTACACGACCACCAACGGATACTGGAACTACGGATCGGGCCGCGGCGAGGACTTCACGCCCAACACCCTGCTGGGCGCAGGCCCGCTCTCGCAGCTCTACGACCGCGACAATACGGCGCGTGCCAAGCGTTTCATCGGCAACGCCCAGATCGACTATAAGGTTCACGGCTTCGAGGCGCTGCGCTTCAACCTCAACCTCGGCCTCGACGTATCGAGCGCCAAGACCTACGACGGCGTGAACCCCGGCTCGTTCCAGGCATACACCGACACCGAGGCCCGCGGCTGGGGACAGTATTCGTGGACGACGAACTTCCGCCGCAACCAGCTGCTCGAATTCTACGCCAACTTCAATAAGGAGTGGGGCATCCACCACCTCGACGTGATGGCCGGTTATTCGTGGCAGCATTTCTACAGCTCCGACCACTCGGTATCCTATTTCAACGAGACGCACGAGCAGAAGGGCGAGGATTCGCGCTACCCGTTCAACCGCCAGGAGAATTATCTGCTCTCGTTCTACGGACGCCTGAACTATTCGATCGCCTCGAAATACCTCTTCTCCTTCACACTGCGTGACGACGCCTCATCGCGTTTCTCGAAGGATACCCGCTGGGGCCTCTTCCCTTCGGGCGCCTTTGCGTGGAACATCGCCGAGGAGAATTTCCTGAAGGATTCGCGTGCCGTCTCGGCCCTCAAGCTGCGCGTCAGCGTGGGGCAGACCGGGCAGCAGGAGATCGGCTCCAATTATCCCTACCTGGCGCGTTACTACATGTCGACCGACGTCTATAAGACCTATTACATGGGCAGCGCCGGGCACATGTTCTACCTCACGCCGGGCGCCTACGACCCCAACATCAAATGGGAGACCACGACGACCTACAACGTCGGCCTCGACTTCGGGTTCCTCGGCGGGCGCATCAACGGCAGCGTCGACTGGTACCTGCGTCAGACGGACGACCTCCTGAACAACGTCATCACCCCCATGGGCTCGAACTTCGGCAACACGGTGCTCACCAACATCGGCTCGATGGAGAACAAGGGCGTGGAGTTCAACCTGAATTTCATCCCCGTGCAGACCAAGGACTGGAACCTCACGGTCGGCTTCAACGGCACGTTCCAGCACACCGAGTTCACCAAGCTCAACAACACCGACGACCCCGACTACGCCATCCAGGTGAGCAGCATCACCAAGGGTACGGGCAACCTGCTCCAGCGCCACATGGTGGGTTATGCACCCTACACCTACTACTGCTTCCAGCAGGTTTACGACCAGGACGGCAAGCCGATCCAGAACGCATTGGTGGATCGCAACAAGAACGGCCAGATCGACCAGGGCGACCGTTACATGACCGACAAGAGCCCCAACCCCGACTTCTTCTACGGCATCAGCCTCAAGCTGAGCTACAAGAACTGGGACTTCGGCTTCAACGGCCACGGTTCGGCGGGCAACTGGGTCTTCAACGACTTCGCCTCGGCCAACTCGACGTCCAACATCGACATCAACGCCGGCAACCTGCCCAACTTCGCACGGCTGGTCAAGAAGACCGGCTTTACGAAGGCCAACAGCGGCGAGCAGTGGTATTCGGACATGTTCCTCGAAAACGCTTCGTTCTTCCGCATGGACGACATCAACCTCGGGTACACGTTCAACAAGATTGGCAACTGGAAGGGCTCGATGCGCGTCGCCTTCGGCGTGCAGAACGTATTCGTCATCACCGATTACAGCGGCGTAGACCCCGAAATACCGGGCGTCAACGGCATCGACGGCTCGATCTGGCCGCGCCCGCGCACCTATTCGCTGCGTCTGAATGTAAACTTCTAAAAACGAACGAACCATGAAAATCGACATAAAACATTTCGCCTTGGCGGCGGCAGGCGCAACGATGCTGCTCACTTCGTGCATCGGGGATCTCGACACCCTGCCCCTCAACCCGTCCGACTCGACCTCGGAGACCGTCTACGGGAAAGACGAGAACGGCTACCTGGCCGGGCTCACCAAACTCTATTTCAATTTCGTCTCGAACGACACCACCGACCTGCAGGTCAGCGACGGCGGCGCCTCGGAGCTCATCCGCGCATTCTGGACGATCCAGGAGGTTACGGCCGACGCCTGCAAATGCGCCTGGGAGAACGACGCCTGGGTTCGCGCCATGAATACCGACACGTGGTCCGACGCCGACAACGACGCGACCTACGCCGTCTACGTACGTACGTTGCAGGGCATCGCCTACGTGAACGAGTACCTGCGCCAGACCGCCTCGGACAAACTCTCCGACCGCGGCGTGAGCAGCGAACTGGCCGCCAGGATCCAGAGCTTCCGTGCCGAGGCCCGTTTCCTGCGCGCCTATTTCTACTGGATCGCCCTCGACGTGTTCGGCGACGTGCCGTTTACGACCGAGACCTCGCCCTTCGGCGGCGGTGTGAACCCCAAACAGGCCTCGCGCAAGGATGTCTTTGACTACTGCATCTCGGAGCTGACCGACCTGGCTTCGGACGAAAGCGCGATGCCTGCCGCACGCTCGAACTACCCGCGTGCCGACAAGGGTGCGGTCAACGGCCTGCTGGCCCGCATGTACCTCAATGCCGAGGTTTATGCCGGCACCCCGATGTGGACGGAGGCCAAATCCGCCTGCGAAGCGATCTTCGGCATGGGCTACTCGCTCTGCCCGGAGTATTCCGACCTCTTCCGCGGCGACAACGGCGAGAACGCCGACGCCCTGAAGGAGATCATCTTCGGCGTGGCATACGACGCCGAGCAGACGCAGTCCTACGGCGGCACGTCGTACCTGACGCTGGCAGCCATCGCCGCCACCGACGTGACGGCCGAACAGAAGATCAACGGCGTGAACAACGGCTGGGCCGGCATCCGCGTACCCTACGAATACGTACAGAAATATTTCAACGCCCGCAACGCGGACTACACCACGGGCGAATATACGGTCAACGACAAACGCGGCGGAATGTTCTACATCAAAGGCCGCCAGGAGTCGATGAACGATGCGCTCTATGTCTTCCTCAACGGGTGGACTTGCCTCAAGTTCAACAATATCCCCCACGACATGACCAACGACGAATTCCTTGCCACGGCTGCATCGAAGGCATACAGCGACATCGACTTCCCGATGATCCGCCTGGGCGAGATCTACCTGATCTACGCCGAGGCCTGCATGAACCTGGGACAGGCCAACACCGCGCTGCCGAAGCTCAAGGAGCTGACCGACCGCGCCGGGGTATCGGCCCCCTCGTCGGTCACGGCCGACTACCTGCTCGAGGAGCGTGCCCGCGAGCTGATGTGGGAGGGGCACCGCCGCACCGACCTGATCCGCTACGGCAAGTTCACCACCCCGTCGTTCCTCTGGACATACAAGGGCGGCACCTTCACCGGACAGGGGTTCGATGATTACATGAAAATCTTTGCCATCCCTTCGTCGGAGCTCGCTTCCAACCCCGAACTGCACCAGAATCCCGGCTACGGAAACGCAACCGATAAATAACCAACCCTAAAAATCGTACGACTATGAAAATTACACGATATGCGATGATGCTGGCGGCTGCGACGGGGCTCCTCTCCGCCTGCCAAAAGCTCGACGAGGTAAAGGCCTACGACCCCGACAAGGTCGTGGCGCCCGTGCTGCATGCGCTGCCCGGGGAGATCGTCATTACGCCCGACAACATGGGCTCGACGCAGACCTTCACCTGGGACGCCGCCGACTTCGGCGTCCGCACCCAGATCAACTACTCGATCGAAGCCTCGTACAACGACGGTGCGAAACTGGTGCTCTTCACGGGAATGAACGGCACCTCGTCGGAACAGACCTATGAAAGCCTCAACAACATCCTTGCGCTGTCCGTGGAAGACGGCGGCCTGGGGGTTCCCTCGGGCGAACCTACGGACGTGGATTTCTACATCAGCGCCACGATCGGCACCGACTTCGAAAAATTCTACTCCGCCCCCGCCACCGTCCGCATGACCGTGACGACGGCCGAGCGTACCTATCCCCAGGTCTGGGTAATCGGCGATTACTGCGGCTGGAATTTCGACAACGCACAGGGACTGTTCTGTTTCTCCGGCGACGAGGTCACCTACGAAGCTATCGTTGACTTGGGCGAAAAAGCCGCCAACGGCTTCAAACTGAGCGGCGAAGCCGGTTGGAACGATGCCTGCAACTGGGGCACCGACGGTGATGCTGCGGCTCCGGAAACGGAAGCCCCGTCGATCACGCTGATCTCCAGCGGCGGTTCCGGAAACATCATGGTCTATTCCAAGCGCTTCTACCGCTTCGTATTCGACCGTTCGACATTAACGTTAAGCAATAAGCTGTCGTTCAACTCGATGGGTATTATCGGCGATGCCACTCCGGGCGGCTGGGACACCGACACGGAGATGAATTTCGACACCCAAAAACAGCGTTTCTGGGTCGACGTCACACTGACCGCCGGGGAATTCAAATTCCGTGCGGACAACGACTGGGCGATAAACTTCGGCGGGGCGGACGGACGCCTTTCGCAGAACGGCGACAACATCAAGGCCACGGCGGGCAACTACCGCGTATACGCAACCCTGAACAACTCTGCGGAGATCACCTACGAACTCAATGCCGGCGACTACGGCACGGGCGGCGGCGAAGAACCCGACCCGGGGCCGGAAAAGGCCGACTGGTACATCCACGGCCAGACCGTCGCAACCCCCGACTGGGGCCCGACGGCCATGGAGAGCGCCAGCTCGAACATCGTGGCCTACAAGGCCGCAGGGGTCGAGGTAGCCGCCAACTCGGAATTCCTCTTCAAGAGCGGCGACGAGTCGCAGTGGATCGGGGCCGACGCCGCATTCGCCGGCAGCAGCCCCTACACCTGCACGATCGGCTCGGCCTTCAAGGTTTCCGCCGACAAGGTCAATGCCGTGATCGCCGAAGCCGGCACGTACGACTACTGGCTGCTGCCCGAGGCGGGACGCGCCTACGTGATGGCCGCAGGCGCCAAGCCCGAGCTGGTCGCCGACACATGGGGACTGGTCGGCAACATCACCGGATGGGGTGACCTGGGCGATTTCTCCATGAGCGAGGAGGGCGCCTACCTCGTTCGCAAAGGCGTAGTCCTGACCACCGCCAGCGAATTCAAGATCCGCTTCAACAACGCCTGGGACGACTCCAAGAACTACGGCACGGCGTCGGGCGGTGCGGTCGACATCAACAAGGCCGTCGACATCATCACCAGCGGCGGTTCGCAGAACATGAAAGTCCAGCTCGACGGCACCTACGACATCTATTTCGACCTCGCGAATTCGCAGATATACATCATGTCCGAGGGCAAGACCCCGGCAGAGGCCGAATAACGGCCACCCTTTCACGGGACGGCACACAGAGATTGCCGTCCCGTTTCTGGCCTGCCGCCCCTGACCGGACGGCAGGCCCCGAAACGAACTTTAACCGAGATTCCGCTATGAAAAAATTTCTTTTCCTGCTGCTGGCACTCGTACTTTCCGTATCCGTGTCGTGCAGCGACGACAAGACCGGCGATACCGGCGGCAGTATGCTCTCCGTGACCCCCACGGAGATAGAATTCGAAGCCGCAGGCGGCAGCCGGCTGCTCGACCTGCGCACCGATGCGGGCGCGTGGTCGCTGACGCAGAGCGACAATACCGCATGGTGCACACCGGCCCTCACATCGGGCAAAACCTCCACGTCGTTCGCGGTCACGGCGACCGCAAACGAGTCGTCGAAACGCTCCGCGACGCTTACCTTCACCGCCCCGGGCTGCGATCCGGTCGTCGTCACCGTGACACAGAGCGGCGATGCCTCCCAGGATTTCGAGGGCGAGCAGGTCGTCGCCCAGCCCGATGCGTGGGACAACCGCAAACGCGCCGACATAAGCTACCAGCTGCTGGTATACAGCTTTGCCGACGGCAACGGCGACAAGGTGGGCGACCTGCCGGGGCTGACCCGGCGGCTCGACTACATCGACGCACTCGGCGCCTCGGCCGTGTGGCTCTCACCGATCCATCCGGCGGCTTCGTACCACGGTTACGACGTGCTCGACTACGAGGCGGTCAACCCCGCCTTCGGGTCGGACGCCGACCTGAGGGCATTCATCGACGCGGCCCATGCCCGCGGCATCCGGGTCTACCTGGATTACGTGCTCAACCATACGGGCAAAGACCACCCGTGGTTCAAATCGGCCGCCGCGTCCGAAGGGAGCCCTTACCGTGACCGCTATATCTTCTCCGAAGACCCGCAGGCCGACATCGCGGCCGGGCGGATCGACCAGATCGCCACGGAAGGCGCCGCAGGCTACGATGCCGGACAATGGTTCTCGACCGACACGGGGGCGGGTGCCGCCGGGCGCTTCAAGTTCGTGCTCGACTGGACAAATGCCGACAGCCCGACGGTGACCGTTACCGAAACGGCCGATGCCGCGGATGCGGACAATACGCAGGGCGGCGCGGACGACAAATACCTCTATTTCGGCAACGGCACGAGCAAACGCTTCTACGCCAGGGGCGGCAACAGTTACGAACTGACGCTCGACTTCGATTCCGACTGGGGATTCCTCGTCCGCACCTCGACCACGTCGTGGGCCGCAGGCACCAAATACGGCGCCCCCGACAACCGGACGATCATCCGGTTCGGGGAGCCCTTCACCCTGATGTCGAACCGCTCGGCCGATCCGGCCAACGTGCAGTTCTCGCTGCCGACGATGTACCATTCGCACTTCTGGACGGCGGCATTCGCCGACCTCAACTACGGCAAGGCCGCCGAGGCCGAGCAGTCCGGGGCGTTCAAGGCCGTCACCGAAGCGGCCGACAAGTGGGTACGCATGGGCGTGGACGGGTTCCGCCTCGATGCCGTGAAGCACATCTACCACAACGCCTACAACGACGAGAACCCCACGTTCCTCAAGAAATTCTACGACCGCATGAACGAGAGCTACAAGGCCGCCGGCGGAGAGGGCGATTTCTACATGGTGGGCGAGATGCTCGACGAAGCGGACAAGGCGGCACCCTATTACCGGGGGCTGCCGGCGCTGTTCGAATTCACGTTCTGGTACAAGCTCAAATGGGCGCTGCAAAACGGCATCGGATGCTATTTCGTCAAGGACATCCTCGACGTGCAGCCCCTCTACGCACAGTACCGCAGCGATTATATCGAAGCCACGAAACTTTCGAACCACGACGAGGATCGCACGGGCTCCGACCTGGGACAGTCCGCCGAAAAGATGAAGGTGGCGGCCGCCGTGCTGCTCACGGCGCAGGGCGCACCCTACATTTACCAGGGCGAAGAGCTCGGGTACTGGGGCACCAAATCCAACGGCGACGAATATGTCCGCACCCCGATCCTGTGGGACAAGGCGGGCAACGAACTGGCTTCGGGAAGCCTCTCGGGCAAGATCGACATGCAGATGCTGACCCCGGCGATCTCGGTCGAGGCACAGGCCGACGACGACGGTTCGCTGCTCAACCTCTACCGCACGTTCGCCCGGCTGCGCAACACCTACCCCGTGCTGGCGCAGGGCAAGATGGTCAAACACCCGGTCTACAACGACGGCAACACCTCGCAGCAATCCATCGCGGCCTGGTACCGCGAGCTGGACGGCGAACGGATGCTCGTCGTGCACAACTTCGGCCGGGAGGAGCAGATACTGACCCTTACCGACCAACCGGACAAGGCCGTAGGCGTCTCAGGTGAAGTGAAACTTCAGCGCGGCGACGCTTCGTCGAAACTGCTCATGGGCGCCTGGTCGTCGGTGGTATTCACGCTCTAAACGACACGCCATGAAACGCTTGCCCGCATTACTTCTCGCAATGGTACTGGTTGCCTGCGGCACACGGCCGCAGCAACCGGCCGCCCACCCCGACTGGAGTTACAACTCGGTCGTCTACGAAATGAACGTGCGCCAGTACACCCCCGAAGGGACGCTGGCGGCGGCCGCACGCCACCTGCCCCGGCTCAGAGAACTGGGCGTGGACATCGTCTGGCTGATGCCCGTCTACCCCATCGGCGTCAAGGAGCGCAAGGGAACCCTCGGCTCGTACTACGCCATCTCCGACTACGAAGCCGTCAACCCCGAATTCGGCACGCTGGAGGATTTCGACCGGTTCCTGGCCGAAGCCCACAGACTCGGGCTGCGCGTGATCCTGGACTGGGTGGCCAACCACACCTCGCCCGATGCCCGCTGGATCGAGGAGCGCCCGGCCGACTGGTATGTACGTGACTCGCAGGGCAACACCATCGTGCAGTACGACTGGACGGACATCGCCAAGCTCGACTACGGCAACGCGGACATGCGTGCCGCAATGGCGGCCGCCATGCGTTTCTGGCTCGACCGCGGCATCGACGGATTCCGCTGCGACATGGCGTGCGAGGTACCCATCGACTTCTGGCAGCAGACGCTGCCCGCACTGCGGAAAGAGTACCCCGGCATCTACCTGCTCGCCGAGGGCGAAGCCCCCGCATTGCACGACGGGGCGTTCGACGCCTCGTATGCGTGGGAGCTGCACCACCTGCTGAACGACATCGCACAGGGACGGAAAAGCGCCGCAGACCTGCGTGCCTACGTCGCCAGGGATGCCGCTGCCATGCCGCGCGAGGCGTTCCGCCTGATGTTCACCTCGAACCACGACGAAAACTCGTGGGCCGGGACGGAATTCGAGCGCATGGGCGACGCGGCACGCGTGATGGCGTTGCTGACCTTCACGCTGCCCAACGGGCAGCCGCTCGTCTATACCGGACAGGAGATGGGGTTCGACCACCGCTTCGAGTTCTTCGAGAAAGACCCCGTCCCCGCGTGGGAACGCAACGGATTTACGGATTTCTACGCCGCCCTGATCCGGCTGCGCCACGAGAACCCGGCGCTCGCAGCCGGGGAACGCGGCGGGCAGGCCGCATACCCGCTCGGCGAACGAACACCCGACGGCCTGATGCTGTTTTCCCGTACGGCCGGCGGCAACGAGGTGACAGTCGCTGCGAACCTCAGTGCGGAGGAGGTCGCATTCGACCTGCCGTTCGAGGGCTCGCGCCGCGAGTTCTTCACCGGGAAGGAATACACGGGCGGCACCCGCACCGTGCTTCCCGCATGGCAATGGCTGGTCTTCGCACAAGACAGGAGATAAAAGTTGCGGACATGCGCCGGGGATGCGCGGAAACAGCGCCGGGAACCCGCCGGGAACCCGATAGAACCCGACGGGAATAGACAATAAACCATCCGAGAAGCACAGGGATGCGCACGAGAAGCACAGGGATGCCCCGGGCGAAACGGGAATCGCTGGAAACCGATTTTTTGCTAACTTTACAAACGACGATATTTTGAACCGATTTTTCATGACACTCGCAGCAGCCGGACTGCTCTCCTGCACAGGGACAGGACAGTCCGCATTCGACCCCGCCTCGGTGGCAGACGCCTCGGGCGAGGTTACCCGCGTCGAACCCCTCTCGTGGTGGACGGGGATGCAGACCCCGCTCCAGTTGCTCGTCAACGGGGCCGGCATCGCGGCATACGACGTCCGCATCGAAGGCGGACAGGGCGTCGGGGTGAAGGCCCGCCACAAAGCCGACAGTCCCAATTACCTATTCGTGGACGTGGAGGTGAAACCCGACGCGGAGCCGGGCACCTACTACCTCGTATTCTCGCAGGGGGAACGACAGTTCAAGGTTCCCTATGAGATCGCGGCACGCGCCGAAGGCTCGGTCGCACGCAAGAGTTTCACCACGGCCGACATGATCTACCTCCTGATGCCCGACCGCTTCGCCAACGGCGATGCGTCGAACGACTCGACGCCCCACACGCGGGAGCGCGCCGACCGCAGCGCCTTCTTCGGCCGCCACGGGGGCGACCTGCAGGGGATGATCGACCACCTGGATTACATCGCAGGGCTGGGCGCCACGGCCGTATGGCCCACGCCGCTGCTGCTGGACGACGAACCCGAAGGTTCGTACCACGGCTACGCCTGCGGCGACTACTACCGCATAGACCCCCGGTTCGGCTCGAACGAACTGTATAGGGAGTTCGTCGGCAAAGCCCACGAGCACGGGCTGAAGGTGATTATGGACATCGTCACCAACCACTGCGGCACGGGCCACTGGTGGATGAAAGACCTGCCTTTCAGGGACTGGATACACCAGTTCCCCGAATACACCGGGACGAACGTCTGCTTCTCGACGAACATGGATCCCAACGCTTCGCGCTACGACCTCGACCTGCAGGAGAGCGGCTGGTTCGTGCCGTCGATGCCCGACATGAACCTCGACAATCCCTATGTGCTGCAATATTTCAAGCAATGGGCCGTGTGGTGGATCGAGTATGCCGGCCTGGACGGGTTCCGCGTCGACACCTACCCCTACAACGAGAAGGTGCCGATGAGCGAGTGGTGCGCGGCCGTACGCAGGGAATACCCCGATTTCAACATCGTGGGCGAATGCTGGACGTCGTCGATCCCGCAACTGGCATACTGGCAGGGCGGCAATCCCAACAAGGACGGCTTCGACTCGCACCTGCCGTCGATCATGGATTTCCCGCTGCAGGAGGCCATCTGCCGGGCGCTGCCCACCGACTCGCTCCGCTGGGGCGAGGGCATGACGCGCGTCTACGACTGCCTGTCGCACGATTTCGTCTACCATGACCTGTCGAAAATGATGATCTTCGTCGCCAACCACGACACCGACCGCATCGGCGACATCGTACGCAGAAACCCCGACCGGCTGAAACTCTCGATGGCGATGCTGGCCACGATGCGCGGCATCCCGCAGATATTCTCGGGCGACGAGATGATGTTCACCTCGAAAGACCTCTCGCAGGGACACGGCGGGCTGCGCGTGGATTTCCCCGGCGGCTGGGAGGGCGACGCGGTGAACCTGTTCGACCCGGCGCAGCGCGATGCCGTACAGGCGGGGCTCTTCGACTACACGCAGCGGCTCTTCCAATGGCGCAAGTCGAAGCCCGTGATCCACAACGGCCGCACGATGCACTTCCTCTCGCGCGACAACACCTACGCCTATTTCCGTTATGACGACACCGACGCGGTATTCGTCTTCATCAACAACTCGCGGGGCAAGAAACAGGTGCCGTGGTCGCACTATGCCGAGATCGCCTCGGGGCTGAGCGACGGGCGCAACGTCCTGACGGGCAAAGCCACGGAGGTGGACGATACCACCACGGTCGGCCCGCGGCAGGCGCTGATCGTAGAATTCAAACGTAAATAACAAGACCGAACCATGAAGAAAATATTTTTATATATCTCCGCGCTGCTGGCCGGTGCAGCCTGCACGGCACAGGAGACGCTCCTCTCGCCCGACGGCCGCCTCCGCCTGGAGTTCAGCCTGGCGGATGGAGGCCGCCCCACCTATACGCTCGATTACAAGGAGCGCCCCGTGATCCTGCCCAGCGGCATGGGGCTCGAACTGCGCGGCGAAGCCCCAAAGTTGGAATTCGGGGCTGAAATCCGCAAGGGCGAACCAGGGCGCCCGGTATCGCTCTACGACGGGTTCACCCTCGGGCAGGTGGCCCGCAGCGAGTCCGACCAGACATGGCGTCCCGTATGGGGCGAGCAGGCCGAGATCCGCGACCGCTATAACGAAATGGCCGTCACGCTGCGGCAGGCCGCGACAGGCCGCGACATGACGATCCGCTTCCGGCTCTACGACGACGGGCTCGGATTCCGCTACGAATTCCCCGAACAGGAGTCGCTGACCTATTTCGTCATCGGCGAGGAGAAAACACAGTTCGCCATGGCGGGCGACCACACGGCGTTCTGGATCCCGGGCGACTACGACACGCAGGAGTACGACTACACGGAGTCGAAACTCTCTCAGATACGGGAGCTGATGCCCGGCGCCATCACGCCCAACTCGTCGCAGACGCCCTTCTCGCCCACGGGCGTACAGACGGCCCTGCAGATGAAGAGCGACGACGGGCTCTACATCAACATCCACGAAGCGGCGCTGGTCGACTATGCGTGCATGCACCTCGACCTGGACGACCGGAATTTCATCTTCACCTCGCACCTTACGCCCGACGCACAGGGGTGGAAAGGCTACATGCAGGCGCCCTGCCATACCCCGTGGCGCACGGTGACGGTCTCGGACGACGCCCGCGACATCCTCGCCTCGAAGCTGATCCTGAACCTCAACGAGCCGTGCGCCTATGACGACACCTCGTGGATCAAGCCCGTGAAATACATGGGCGTATGGTGGGAAATGATCACCGGCAAGAGCGACTGGGCCTATACGCGCGACGTGCCGTCGGTACAGCTCGGCGTGACGGATTACGCCCGATGCAGGCCCAGCGGCCGCCACGGCGCCGAGAACGAGAACGTGAAGCGGTACATCGACTTCGCGGCGGCACACGGGTTCGACCAGCTGCTCGTCGAAGGCTGGAACGTCGGCTGGGAGGACTGGTTCGGGCACACGAAGGATTACGTCTTCGATTTCGTGACCCCCTACCCCGATTTCGACATCGCCGCACTGAACGAATATGCGCACGGGAAAGGCATCCGGCTGATGATGCACCATGAAACGTCGGCTTCGGTGCGCAACTACGAACGCCACATGGAAGCGGCCTACCGCCTGATGGACAAATACGGGTACAACTCGGTCAAGAGCGGGTACGTGGGCGACATCCTGCCCCGCGGCGAGCACCATTACGGGCAGTGGATGAACAACCACTACCTCTATGCCGTCCGCCGGGCCGCCGACCACAAGATCATGGTCAACGCCCACGAGGCGGTGCGCCCGACGGGCCTCTGCCGCACCTACCCCAACCTGATCGGCAACGAGTCGGCACGCGGCACGGAGTACCAGGCGTTCGGCGGCTCGAAGCCCCACCATGTGACGATCCTGCCCTTCACGCGCCTGCAGGGCGGCCCGATGGACTACACGCCCGGCATCTTCGTGATGGACGTCGCGGAGGTCAACCCCGGCAACCACTCGCACGTCAACGCGACGCTCGCCAACCAGCTGGCGTTGTACGTGACGATGTACTCGCCGCTGCAGATGGCGGCAGACCTGCCCGAGCACTATGAGAAATACATGGATGCGTTCCGTTTCATCGAGGACGTCGCACTGGACTGGGAAGAGAGCCGCTACCTGCTGGCCGAACCGGGCGACTACATCGTCGTGGCGCGCAAGGCCAAAGACACGGGCGAGTGGTTCGTGGGCGGCGTGACGGACGAGAACCGACGTACGGTGACGCTCCCGTTCGACTACCTCGATCCCGGTAAGGAGTACGTGGCGACGCTCTACGCCGATGCCCCCGATGCCGATTACCAGACCAATCCGCAGGCATATGTCATCCGCACCGGGAAGGTCAGACAACGCACGGAACTCGACGTGGAGATGGCGCGCGGCGGAGGCTTTGCAATCTCCATACGCGAGGCAACCGACGCAGACCGCAAACTCTGCAAGCTGAAATAACGGGCGATGCCTGCGGACGGCAATCATGCCGGGGCCCACACAGCCCCCTCAAAAAATCCTTTGCCCCTCGTTCTTTTCAAGAACAGGGGCTTTTTTATGCGTATTTTTAAAACGCAAAAGTTCGCCCCTATATTATTGACTCCAAACCATTTACGCCCACAAATCCAAGATTAACACAACTGCTTGATTTTCAAAACAACATGGAGGTGGTCAATCAAAATTAACGAATCATTATAGCGGGGAAAATAAATTATTTTCCCCGCAACTGTGCTGCATCATCAAGTAGCTTTTTCGCTTTGCACTCTTTGCTTGCAGCCCGCTCTAGTTGTTCTGCCCGCCGCCTTACGGCTTCTTTGTACCGTTCAACTTGGTTTCGGACGGTATCGCGTATGGCCGTGTGCTGCTCATCCCTGAATATCGTTTCCAACTCCATAAGCTCCTTTTCTTTGATCTCACCACGCATTTTCACGTAGCGGTATTTCAGGTCGTTCGCAGCTAACAGCCGATTATTCTCTGAGATTCGGTAAATGAATGCGCCTTGCAGGAAAATACATCCCAGCATGACGAACATCGTCAAAAATGTTTTCGAAGAACTGATATCGAGCGTATAAGTATGCCGGTGCTCCCGCACTGGCAGGTTTTCGGGCTTTGCCGCTGCTTCGACAGCTTGCCTCACCTGCTCTATCAATGTATGTGTCTGCCTGATCTCTTTGTCGATCACCTCCAGCCTACCCGCTAACTGCGCCAACAGAGCGTTGTATTTGTCGGTAAATTCCCGCTCCTGCTCGGTTTTTACTCCCGGCAAGGCCGTATGCCGTTGCAGTTGTTCGAGCATCTGTGCGACCTGCCCCTGCGAGAGCTCCGTGGCCTCTATCAGCCGCTCGATCCGTTCCAGCTGTGCATTCTCCAGACCCGCGTTGGCTTTGGTGCTTTTGACAGCCTTGACGAGCGTTTCTTTGAGGTCTTCGTACATTTCGATCGAGAGTCCGATCTTATTTTCGTCGTTCATGATTTTTGAGATTTTCTAATTCGGTTACAGTTTTATTTTGGCTCTTCTTTTCTGTTCTTCCATCCTGCGGCGGTGCTCCATCGCAGCGATGGCCATCGCCTCGGCCGCGGCGTTGAGCAGTGCCGTGATTCGTGCTATATACTTTTCGGGGCTTTCTCCCGGCTTGCGCTGTAACTGCTTGGCGGACACTCCGCCGGGCGAATCGGCCGGCGGCAGTGGAATCCCGCCTGCCTTTCCGAGGTTTACCGATGACGGCTCTTCGCGCGTGCCGCTGCTACCCATACCGCCGAACAACCCTGCAAATGCTGAACGGTAATTGCCTGCCGCCGCCGAGAGGTTCCCGAAGAGCGTTGCCCGGTGTTGGGTTTGTTGTTGAATATTGTTGAACCGGTTGTCGAGTTTCGTAAAGTTGAAAGCCCGGTCGATCTTCGATCCGGAGAACTCGAAGCCGTTTTTCGAGAACAAAACCCCTTGTTTGCGGTCAGTCGAACCGCAATACTTGTAACGGATGCCGATGCCCTGTTTTTCCAGTTGCTTCTCCAGCCCTTTCCATCCGGCGCATCGGGGCAGACACCTTTTGATCGCATCGTGGATTTCGTATCTGGTCTTGTCGGGTTCGCGCAGCCGCTCCCGCCGCACGTCGTCCTTTCCCGGTGCGAGATACAATCCGCACTTCTCGGTCAGCTCCCGGCATACCTTGGCGCTGCGGAGCTTGATGTTCTTGTCCGAAATGGTCTGCCCGTTATTCCCGACCCGGTTGTAGACCAGATGGCAGTGCGGATGGGGCTGGTCGAGATGGCGCACCAATAGGTATTGCGTATCGGTGATGCCCATCTTCTGCATGTACTCCTTTGCGATCTGCGTCATCAGGGCGTCGGTCATCCGCGGAGCGTCCTTGGGTGAGATAGACAGCGAGATATGCCCGACGGTGTTTTTCAGCCGCGGATTCAATAAGGTCTGGTCTTTGAAGTCCTGCACCATGTCCTTCACTTCCGGAGGCGTAATGCCTTCAGCTTCCAGTATCCGGGATTCCTCTTTCATCACGTAGCCTACCGTCCCCGAAAAGGACGAAGCGGATATGACCTTACCGACCATCGCATATCTGCTTCAGGAGTTTTTCGATGGCCGTGACGATCGCCGCATGCCGTACCCTGACAGCCGCCAGACCTTTGGCATTGGCCAGCCGGGTCAGTTGGTTCAGATTTCGGGCGATGCCCTTGAGTTGGGCCATGAAATCCAGCTGTTCACGGGTGATCCGCGCCCTCACCGTTCCTCGGTCGATCAGCTGGCGCAGGACTTCGGCCGGCGGTTGCCCGGCCTCGCGGCAAAGGGCCGAGAATCGGAGTTTCCGTTCGGGGCTGAGTCGTGTGCTGACGACGTATTTGCAGATGCGGCCGATGCCGACTTTCGGCCGACCGCCCTGTTTGCTGTATGTTTTCTTCGGTGTTTCCATGACAGGTTGTTTCGATAGATTGTTCATGCTATATAGGTTGTTCAGACCAGCGGGATTTTACGCCGGCCAGCGGGGAAGGCGCAGTTTTCGTCTACGAAAACACAACCTTGCCTTCCTTAAACCTTTATCCCTTTCCGACGCGGTGGTTCAATTTCCTCCGGTTCCGCTTTCAGGGCTTGCAGATTATTCCGACAAAGGTGACCCTGCCGGTCGGATGTCGTTTTCGGGAGATTCGGCCGGTCTTTTATATGGGCGATCAGATAGTCATTTACGTCCTTGTAAAACTGCTTTGGTCGATTACCTCGCTGCGGGGACAAAGACGGATCAGATCGGCAGTTGCCTTGCGTCCTGCTTCGTCGTTGTCGAAGAAGGTGCGGATCACCGGATGTCGGGAGATAAACGGAACGGCTTTGGGCAGGTTGACGACCGAGTTCAGAACCGCGGCGTCGATGCGCAGTCGTTCGGGGTATTTCAGTGAGAGATAAGCGAGGAAATCCATAAATCCCTCGAAAGCGATTACCGTATCGGAACGGTTGTCGATGGTGGTGATATGTTTGGGCGAGGAGCCGCCTTTGAACCGTGCGGAGCGCAGCTCCCACCCTCCGGCATCGTTGCGGAAACCGACGGCGAAAAAGGCGCGGCCGTTTATCTCGTAACGGACCTCGCGGCAGAATGCCGCGGCGACCGGCGGGACGATGCCGCACGAGGCGAGATAACCGACCAATGCCGGATGCCGGAGCGAAGCGTCGGAGAGGATGCGGAGCGCGGGGACGGTGGCCGGCCGCACGACCGACAATGCCCCGCCAACGCCAAGAGGCTCACCAATACCCGGTGAGATAGAAGCAATCCCCGTGTCTCCTTTTTCACCGTTTTGCAGCCGTCGGACCGCTTCGCGGCTGTCGCACCGCTCCAACCGCATCACGAGGGTGAGCAATGTACCGCCTTCGCCCAGTCCGAAGTCGTACCAGAGATTTTGCACGTAGTCCACTTTGAAACTCGGCGTGCGTTCTTCCCGCAAGGGTGAAAGATACATACCGTAGCCGTTGCGTTCGTATTTGGGCTGAATCCCGCGCCAGGCGAGAAAATCACGGATGGAAATCCGGTTGCTGTATGGTATGACAGTCATTTTTTCCGTAAATTTGTTGAGAAAAAGTGTAAAATCCAGTGAAAGAAAAGGTTGGCGTCTTACATATCTCTTACACGGCATCCGGCGCTGTAAGTCCGAAAGAACCCGTAAGACTTTGTAAGAGGATTTGTAAGAGATGTAAGATTATGAAAATAAGAAAGCTACTTCCTTTTTTCAACATTCTTACATCGCAGCATCGTCCAGCAATCCGCCGAGTTGTTCCCGCGTGACGGTATAGACCCGTGCCGTCTTGCTGTCCTGCCGCTGCGTTTCGCCGTTGTAGGTAATCGTATAGCGTTGGTAGTAAGTCGGTGGTGCGGGTCGCAGCTGCCAATTTTCGGCAAGAATCCGCCGCACGGTGGGATGGTCAACACGGATGCCGCGTATCTCCAGCATATTGACCATATCGCTCACGTCGAACCGATACTCCGCAAGGTTCTCGGCATCCATGATATCGCGAATAATCGACAGCATTTCGGTTTCGGTCTTGCTGCGGTTGTAGTGTATGATCCGCCGCAAGGCATCGGTGACCAGCAGCCGGGGCGCGAACCACATACGGCTCTCTTCATGTGACGAGAGCATACGTTGTTGCAGATAGAAGAGCAGCCCCGGTATCTCGGCTCGCATTTTGGCCAGCAGGTGTTGATCGTCATACGGGAGCGGCGGCACGCGCCGCACCCAGTAGCGGGTTTCCGCAGCCTCGATCAGGACGGGATTGCGCTCGTTGTTGGAGCAGAGGACGAACTTGCCGAAAAACTCCACCTCCCGGCGGTCGCGGCCTTTCGCCTCAGCCTTGTAGCTGCGTGCAGTCGATAGGTTCTTGATCCTCTCGGAATCTTCGCGGCGGTTGAGCAGCACCTCGTCCACGCAGATCAGCAGTTTGCCCATCCAGTCGTCATTGAATTGCGAACGGAAATCTTCGTTGGTATTGAAGGTAACGTTTCCGCCGAAGATCGACTTTAAGAGATTGAGAAAGGTCGTCTTTCCCGTGTTGCGTTCATCCGACACCAGCAACAATACCGGCAGCCGTTGCAAGGGGCGCAGGTAGAGCAGTTGCAGATAATCGTACCCCAGTTCGACCTGCTCGCCGAAGATATGAGCGAAAAAGTCGTGGATGTGCGGAAAGATGCCATCGGCGGGCTGAAAGGGAATCGGCTCGTAACGGTTCAGGAAACCGTCGATCTCCCGGCGGTAGTTCGTGTGGTCGGGAACCGTGCAAAAGCCGTCGTATTTCGGAATGCAGGCCAGATAGCTTTTCCCGTAGTCCTGACGCAAGGTCTCGACATTCCACGGGATGAGCGTCTCGACGCTCCGGCCGCTGCTCAACGGCTGCCGGACCCGCTTGTAGATGGTCGTTCCCACGCGCAGGTAGGGGCTTTCTCTTTTCACTGTTTTAGCGGGCATAGCTGTCTCCGTTTAGAATCCGTTGCACATCCGCCACGCGATAACGGCGCTGCCCGCCGTACTCCACGGGAACAAGATAACCGCTCTTGGCCCATCGCCACAACGTAGAGGAATCGACACCCAACAACGCGATGGTCTGTTTTCGCGTGTACAATTCGCCCGCGTGTTGCGGAACCGGCATTACGGACGGCGGCGACGCGACTGCCGTCAACTCCTTGTGCCATTGCCGGAGATCTTCCAGACGGACGGTCACATTCACTTCACCGCCCAACTCACTCAATTGTTTTAAGTCCATAATACGATAATTTAACCGAACCCGAAAGCAGGTTCGGCGACGAAATTAACAGGTGCTTTTCCTGCACCTATTTTTGCAATCGAATCACCGCATTTGCACCGGCAAACAATTTCAGATATTGCTACTTACCAGCATTTTGCAATTACATGAAAACAGCAAGAAAATTTCCTGCACCGACCGGGTGCAGGAAATATCCCATACTTATACAGCTCTTTATTTTTGGATATATTCTTTCAGATTATCGAGCAATCGGATGCGATAACCTCCGTCCGTCGCCCGGAGTTTGGCCCGCAACGTCTTCGTATTATATTTGGCCAAAGACTCGAAACTCGCTTTCAGCCATTCCGCCAATTCGGTCTGGTCATAAAAACGATTGGTCGCGCCCTTAAAAGCATTCCAGACATTCCAACCGTAGTGACACAAATCCCCATAGCTCACCCGATCGTGCCGAAGCTGAACCTGCGGCACATCGTTCGGAACAGGCGTCATACATGCCAGATAAAGCAAGCGTCGTCGCAAAATTCGCAGGTTCGTCTCGTCAATGGCATCGCCCAAATCCTTGTCGGTATATTCGTAAACGGTGGCGAGTGCATTTTCGAGAATCCGATCGTCCGGAACCGGGTCGGCAGAAACAACGGCGGATTCCGGCACGATCGCATCCGGGCTTCTTTCACACCACTGTTCGGAACCGACTCCTTCTGTCATTGTTTTCTCTTCACCTCTTGGCTGACTACGCCCAAACCGACGGAAAAACCGTTCCGAAAGATCGGCCGAACTGCCCAGGCTGAAAAAGTAAAATCCGACCACGCCAAGTCCTGCGGGGACAAGCAAGACAAGCGCCAACCAAAGCGGAAATCCCCGAGAAACCATGGCACTGAACAAAACGATCAAAGCAAAAATCACAGCGCTCGCCACGATCAGGTGAAGACCTTTCTGGAAATAATACTCGGAATTCATAGTTACGATTCGCTGAAAAAATCATCCTCCATTACAACTTTCCGAAACCGATCCCGCAACTCCGTCATCCGTACGATCAGTCGATCGTACGGCAGCGAATCTCCGTAGATGAAATACTCCTGCATCCGCTCATAATCCTTGCGCCATACCTCCGCCAATTTTTCGGGCGGAATAAAATTGATCCGGCTCGGATGGTGCGTCCGATAATCGACTCCGCGAATCGTATTGAATATGCTGCGATGCTTGACAATCTCGGCATACATTCTCGGATCAGCCAAGGCTGCCTTTCCGAAATCCGTATCCATCAGCCGCTCCAAATCGTACAGATGGCGTGTCATTCGCTCGACACGCGGACTCTCTTTCTGAAACTCTTCATGCAGCAAAAACGCCTTCTCCAAAAACGTCCGCGTCGGCACGACCGCATAAATCGGGAACACCAATTCTCCGAATACGTTGGGATATGCCTCGGCAATCAGCGGACGAATCTCGATCCGCTCACGCGGTTCTTTCATCGACCGGCAACTGAATTCGATCCGGATTTGCGATTCCACATATTCGATATTCGCATAAATGCTTCGATACGGCAGCAACACCAGCGTCGGATCAGCATCGGAGTCCTGCGCCGGAACGGCACGCAACTCAAAATCGGAAGCCCCATATCCTTCCAGCAATGCCTGCGTTTCCGCAACGAGCCGCTGCTCGATATAGGCCCGCGAAAGTTTCCGAATCCGATCGCGCTGCGACTTGTTGTCCCCGGCAATTTCCCAAAAGGACTTGTCGATCGCAATGTCGATATCCTCCGAGAAGCGTTCTATGACATGCCAACCCTTGCTCAACGACGTACCGCCCTTGAAGGTAATGAAGTCCCGGCACGACGATTCGAACAGGGCTTTCAGCGTCATCGTCACCCACCAGTCCTTCTCGACAGCCTGCGGAGGAAGCCCGACACGCTCGCTCGTCTGTGCAACGAACATACTTTTCTGCTCGTCGGAAAACATCCAAAAATTATTCTTCATAGAACGACATAATGATTTTACGAATCCATGCCGGCACCAACCGCAGATCGGGCAGAATGCTCGACTTCGGAATCCGGGCGAATATCGTCTTCAGTTGGGCGATGTGCTCCTCCGTCACCTGCGGCCGACCGATCTCCTTCAGAGCGAATACGGCAAGCATCAGCGTTTTATTCTGATAGGCCAAATTTTTAAGCGCCACACGCTTGAATCGCAATTTGCGACCGTTGAACAAATTAACCGTCCGGGAATTGCCGTCCGTATAAAACACATAGTTCATCGGTACCTGGGCAGACAATCCCAATACATTCAATGCGTGCATACCCGTCGGAACAACCCGGGCTTCGCCCTGCCGGGCTACCTTTTCAGCGATTTCATTGATGGTCGGGTATTGTATGCCCAGTCCGAACTTTCTGTCGATTTTGGGATAGCAATAGAGGCCCCTTGCAATACGGACTAAACCGCCTTTTCGAGTAAGCCGTTCCAATGCCTTCGCAACCGATACGGCCGATCCGTACACAGCGAAATCGGATGCGGAATACAGCTTACCACGCCCGCACTTTTTTATCTTATTAAGTATCTTACCCTCTATTACTTGCATCTATTTACACACATATATCTGTCGCAAATTTATACAAATTTATCGACAAAACAAATCTTACTCCAACACGCTTACTGCATCACGCTTAATATCCATGTCAATATCGCGATAACGAGCGAACGCCCGGCTGCCGTCCTTATGACCGGACATCGCTCCCACGATCGCAGGGTCTTTCACGCTTTTATAAACATTCCCGATGAATGTCCGGCGCGCCATGTGCGACGAAGCAAGGTCGCAGATCGGCACCTGAACATTCTGCCGCGTCCGCTGGTCGATCGTCGTCACCATGCGCGTCAGTCCCGCTTTACGGAACGCCGCTTTGATATAGACATTACATTTTTGCTCCGAAATAAATGGAAACAATGTTCCGCGGTTCTCATCGAGGTATTTACGAATCAGTTCTTTCGCAGCACCGATCAGCGGCACCGAGACCGTCACCACTCGGTCGTCTCGCGTCTTGCGGGGAACATATTCGATGCAATCGCCGATGATATTGGCATAGGTCATCTTATAAAGGTCGCTCACCCGGCAGCCGATCATGCATTGGAAAACAAAAATATCTCGTTGCGTTTCCAGTTGCTTGTCATCCCCCATATCCGCTTCGGCCAACTGTTTGCGTTCGTCGGTCGTAATATAGATAGGCGTACCGTAGACAATCTCCGCAATCTTGTACTGCTTGAACGGATCATTGTAGGTATGTCCGTTATCATTTAACCATACATAAAACGACCGTAGACGAATCAACATATCCGAAACGTAATTCATGCCCCGCTCTTTCGGACGGCCGGGAATTACCGTTTCTCCCGCAGCATTGAGGTACGGGCCGCGCTTCACAGGCAGATTCTTCCTCACCTTCGGCCGGGCATACGGCACCTCGTCGTACAACTCCGGATGTTCGTCGAAAATCTCCGGTTCTTTCATCAGAAATGCCCCGAAATCATCAAGTGTCGTCGGAGATACGGTGTGTACGTCCAGCACGAACCGTCGGTTCGACAGTTTACGATACAACTCATACCGCTTCAACGTCCGCACCAAGACATTGAAATGCTTGACACGCGATTCGGACAATTTATGCGTAGCGAGGTATTCATCCGTCAACGGGAAAAAGCCTATTTTCTTTTCCTCAACGGAAGTCGCCGTCTTTGGCCGCAAAGTGCGCCGGATCAACTTTTCGAGCCACTCGCGCGTAACGGTCGATTTATCGTCTGCCGCCTCGACCGAGGTCTCAATTACATCGACCAATTCTTTCAATTTCGCCCGCTTTGCCAACAGCGCATCGCGCTCCTCCCCCGGTATGTTCGGAATATTGATATCGTTTTTCTTTCCCCAACGTTTCCGATCGACCCAAATGCCGGACGGCACACGTACACGCAATTCGCGGGAAACATAGACACGGAAATTAACTTGCGATTCTCCCGCGCTGTTCTCCCCTTGCGCCAAAACATATGTAACTTTTGCCATACATCCTCATTTTATGCTCTACAAAGATATGATTTAGATTCGAATACAGCAATACTTTCATGTCCGCACCGTGTCCGCATTTTTGCAAAACAGCTAAAAACAGACAAAATACATTTCATAGTATATCATTTTAATATACTATATTTCAACATATTATAAATATATTCAAATTTTAGTTATTTGCATATGTTTTCACAAATTAATTCCTGTCCTGGGCACTGGCAATCCCCGTAATCGTTTGATTACGGGGATTTTCGTTTTCCGCAGGGAGTACTAATCGTCACTTCTCATTCTTCGGAAAACATTTCTGAACCGGGAAATCCGGATATAACTACAATTCAATTGATTATATCAAGTACAGAGGCCATCTGAAAGGTTGTGTCTTCAGAAAAATGCGCTCTAATCCAGGATAAAACGTTTCATGTATTAGGACCAACTATTAGAAAGAAAAAGTTCCGGGATCGCCCCGGAACTTTTTCAACTCTTTTTTATCGATCCTGCCTTTCCAATAGGAGCACACAACTCTCAAATGGTTTGGCCAAGTCGAATCCCACTCCGCATTTCATCAAATAATCGCCCGATAACGTCTGACCTTCGGCATGGCAACCAGTTTTGCCTTTCTGACGATTCTGTTCCGTTATTTTGTAATATCCGGCGGGATCAAGCCCCTTCAGCCGGAGCGTAAGCCTCGTCCGGGTATGTAATGCCGTGCTGAATGCAAACAACACACAGCGTTCCTTCGTCTCCGAAACGTAATTCAACGCAGCCCAACCGCTTTCATCATAAGGAGAAACCAACCGATAAAGGTCCCCGTGCTGCACAACGGGGCGAATCGTTTTATAGGCTGCAACAGCATCCTGCAAACAGGCAATCTCCTCGCGGGCGAGTTTTCTCGGATCAAGTTCGATGCCCATGCGTCCCGACATTGCCACATCGCAGCGGAATTTGAGCGGCAGCGACATTCCGGTCTGTCGGTTGGGAGCAGCGGAAACATGCGCAGCCATTGCCATAGTCGGGAAAAAGTGGTTCGTACCCCACTGAATAAAAATCCGGTCAATTGCGTTCGTATTGTCACTCGTCCATATTTCATCGTGAAAAGGCAAAGATCCGAAATCGACACGACCGCCACCCGAAGCACATGCCTGTATCTCAATGTCGGGATACTTGGAACGGATACGTTCATAGACATTATACAACCCACGAGTATAATCCACCCAGAAACGACTCTGCTCATCAGCGGGCAGATAGGTCGATCCAACGTTGTTGACATGCCTGTTGGCATCCCATTTTACATAACTGATACCGGGCGCCGAGGATAACAAATCATCAAAAACGCCGAATATGAAATCCTGCACGTCCGGATTGCACAGATCGAGAATCCATTGATGTCTCAAGGTGGGAATTTCGCGTTCTCCGCTCCGAACGATCCACTCGGAATGTTCCTGCGCCAGTTCGCTATGCGGATTTACCATCTCCGGCTCAATCCATATTCCGAACCGAAGCCCTTTTGCCGCCGCATACCCGGCAATGGACTGCAATCCTCCGGGCAGTTTGGCTGCATTCACCTGCCAGTCGCCCAACCCCGCGGTCGCATCGTTACGCGGATACTTGCCGCCAAACCATCCGTCATCGAGAATGAATAGTTCGCATCCGATTTCAGCAGCTTTGTCAATAATCTCCCGCAGATCCTTTTCATTGAAATTCCAATGTGTTCCTTCCCAATTATTCAGAGCCACCGATCTGTACCGGTCGCCATGCGCAAGGGCGTAACGGCGTGCCCACCGGTGAAAGTTACGCGTAAGCTGTCCCTTCCCGCGATCGCTGTATCCAACCACAGCCTCCGGAGTCGTAAACGATTCACCGGGCAAAAGCCGTATTTCGGAGCAGAACGGATTGAGTCCGCATCTTATTTGCAGCATGTTGAAGTCGTCCAATTGAAACGAGGATTCAAAATTCCCCGACCAAGCGAGCGCTCCTCCGTACACCTCGCCATCATCTTCCTTGGCCGGCCCGTTCACCGAGACAATGAAGCAGGAGTTCTCATTATGGGTCGTACGCACTCCTTTTTTTGAATCTATTGTTTTGATGCCGGGAGTCAACAATTCCTCTTTGAGCCACATCTCCGCATTCGAGGAACCGTGGAAATGTGTCAGGTAATACGACATGGCCTTCAAGGAAAAGAATGCCGAAGCGATCTGACGAACAATGACAGGGCCCTGTTCCCGGTTGCGGACCGTAACCGACTGCATGACGATATCCTGCTGCCGGAATGCGGTGAAACGAAGTTCCACGGTCAACGGCAGAACCTTATCCTGCAACACGATAATCGTTTCGGTCCGGTTTTCATCCAATTGCCGGCTATGACAGGATGAAAAGACCAGCTCAGTGGTAAGTTGCCCGTCTGCATGGACCAGCGTCAAGGCTGGATTGGTATACAGCGCCCCGCCATATGCCGGATACAACTCCCAGGATTTCTCCCTGCCGCAGGCGGACAAAATAGCCCCGGCATCCTCTTCCGACAACCGGGCACCCCAATAACGAAACATCAGCGGTTTTCCCGATGCGGCACTGAACACGAACGACTGGTGGTCGGTATCAATCTTTACGATTTGCAGGCCGCCCCCTTTCGACGAAGTGGCTACAAACAGCAAAAGCAACAATAAGGCAAATGCCCGTTTCATAGGTCTACTCTTTCAAGTGGAACAGTCTCAAGGCCCTGTCCGGATAATTGGTAATCACCCCATCGACACTCAACCGGGCAAGCCTTTGCAAATCGGCTTCGTCATCGACCGTCCAGGGCAGAATCTCCATACCGGCCGCATGGGCCTTGGCAACCAATGTTTCATCGACGAAAGTATGCTTGGGACTGTAAACATCGGGGATAAAATTCAATTTGGCAAGGTTCTTATCGAAATCAGTTGCCGAGAGATAAATCAGATACGAAGTCCGTATACCGGGATATTTTTCATGTAAATAATTCAGGACACGCGCATCGAAACTCTGAATCGTAACCCTGCCGCCAAGCCCCTTTTCAAGGATGACCGCCATACAAAGATCGGTAAATGTTTTGTAATCAGGAGCCATACAGCGTTGTTCCTTGCCTTTGGAGGCTTTGATCTCTATGTTGTATCGTAGATTCCGACCGCCCTTTTCCCGAATATGAGCCTCTGTGGCGTCGAGCAATTCCGAAAGAAGCGGCTTGCAAGCAGCGATCCGTACCCGCGCAGGGTATCTGGAATCGCCGGCAAGACCGGTATCATAACGCCGAATGTCATCATACGGCATTCCGAACAGTACGAGCGAGGCTTCTTCAGCTTTCGTGACACGAGTCCCATCAGGTTTAGTTACATACTCCGAAGACATGATCTCCTCGTGCGAAACGACGACAAGGCTGTCTTTGGAAATCATCAAATCCAGTTCCAGCATATCCACGCCCAAATCGATCGCATTTTTCATCGCCATGATCGTATTTTCAGGCCATAATCCCATTCCGCCGCGATGCGCCTGAATCTCCGTATATTCGAGTTCCACGCGAACGACTGTCATACCACAGGCTTCAATCGGCACACTGAAAGCCTGATTCGCTCCCCGGTTTCCGATTTGCCGCCCGGAGGCGTCAAACAAGGCGACGTGCCGGATATCGCAACGCTTACCCGGAAGAATACGGTCTGCACGGAGAGTAACCTGTACTTCCCGATCGGAAGTGCTGTTATTCAGAAGCATGACGTAAAACACTTTATCGTTCTCCTCCAAGGCGCACAGATAATCGACCTGCGGCTCCGAAACGTCAATGGCTTCGGGCGGAAGACAAAGCGAAGCGGTTTTATCGAAAATTTTCCCGGCAGCGAATCCGTAACATTTATGAGGCCCTACCTTCGGAGTGACGAATCCACCCGGGAAATCGACCGCCCCGTCCGAGCGCATCATGATTTCGGAGATCAGATAGTCTACGATCCACCCGACCTGCCACCAGGCATGATGGGGGAAGCGGCCCGGACCATTATTCATACGATTCCAATAGTAGGAAGCAACGCTTGTCGCCGGATCGACAAAAGCGTCGCGCGCCCACGCCGCAGCCCGGGCCATGTCAAGCAGTAACCGGTCGCCTGTCATGGCATAAAGCCTTACGAACATACCTGCATGGCTGCATAACAGAATCGGACCGTTGCTTTTGGCATTGCTGCCCAACGTCCCTCCGTGTTCGAACGAAAGTCCTGCCTGTGCAATCTGCCAATCTTCACGGCTGACACCTTTCACCAGCTTCTCCTGCCGGGTCGGAACGGGATGCGTGAATATATTATTCGTATAGAAGCGCGCCGTGCGCAAAGCTGCGTCCCGATAACAGTCTTTCCCCGTCGTTTCATAGAGATCAAGCAACGCCTGGGCACTTTGGGCAATAACAAAATCGGGGACAAAGCGAAAGTCCCCGCAAACCCCGAGGAAGGAACCTTCGTCCACAGCATTTGCCACAAACCAATCGGCACCCCGGCAGGCAGCATCAAGATAGCGCTCGTCGCCCAAAAGACGGTAAGCCACCAAAAGGCCATAGAATGTCGGCCGCAAATCACGCAAGTCCCTAAACACCGGCTTTCCTGTGGCTTTGTCGTATGCAACTTCCCAATGTCCGTCGGGATACTGCCATGCCAGCAACCGTTCAGCCCCACGCCGCAAATCTTCGCGCAATTCAGCGTCTCCGGGATTGAAAAGCAGCATATTCCCGATATCGAGCATGATATAGTAAACCGTCCCGATCGGCTCTGCATAATCGCCCCATTCTTCTGTATAACGGCCGCTTTTCCACAGATAATACTGCCCTGCAGCCGCTCCTGACAGCGGACCGCCGGATACTTGCTGATGGATTTTGAAGTTCCGTGCGTAAGGTAATCGTGTCCGGCGCAACGTGTCATTTCCCGTAATCCGGGCGAGCATCCACATAGCCCCGTAATCCGAATTTTTAACAGCATCCCTTTCGTATTCGAAAACCGTGGCATTATACTCTTGCGCCCCAATGGTATCCCCTCGATAATCGAATGTACGCCAAAGCGAAGTAGAGTCTTTCTCGAGGTATTCCGCCATACGGAGTATACGATCCGTAAGCGACTGCCGAGGCTCTTTCAATGCAAGGAAATCGCCGAAACGATAGATGTCGCGGGCCGCATGGCTACAAAGGGCATACCAGTCTCCTTGCTGCACCGTATACCGGAACCGGAACGTGCGGATCTCGCCCTTGCGCATATACGAATCCTCCTGCCCCAAAACCGGATGATAAGCCGAAGGGGTCAGTTCCCGGTCGCGATTCATCAGGGAAAAGCCCAGCCGCCATTCATTCTGGGTGCTGTGATCATAAGTCCACGGGTCTCGCCCCTGTCCCGGCTCGGGAATCACGGCAAACGAAAGTCCCTGCCGGTCGGTGAGTGTCGGACAAAGAGTGGTAGCCGTCCGCTCCCGGACAACGACTGGCCTGTCGGGAATTCCCTGGCCATAGCCATAACTCCAGACGAAGTTCGGCTCCAGTTTTCGTCCCTGAAAATGTCCCGGAATGACACCCCAGGCCATCTCCTTTTCGGACAACGTGGCCAAAGTCGGAGTTATGAGCGAAAAATACCCGTCGACCGCAGCCCGCAACGTCATTGTCACTTCGATATCGCTGCCGAACTGTTTCGATGGCCGCCAGACGGCCTGCAAGGTGCCCTGCCGCGTTTTTCGGGTGAAAATAATGCTGTCACCCTTTTGCATCGCCGATGCCGGATAAAAACGCACCAACTCTCCGGCCGTATTCATCGCCACAGGGCGCAGATTATCGCGCCAACGCCCATACAAAAGCGTATATTCCCTTCCCGGAAATTTCCGGACGTAATCAGGCATCGTCTCGTACAATGAAACGGTATCGGGTTTGGTGGCGGAATACAGAAATCCATAGCTGCCCGACGGATTTTCCAAGGAGATTCTTCCCGATGCAGAGTTCGTCGAGACCGTCGAAATCCGGTACCCATCGCTTTTCTCTTGCCATTCGATGCGAAAATGTTCCGCCTCGACCGCCAGGCGTTTTTGCGCTGCGGACGGAATGCACAGCCCCGCTAACAGCAGAAAGAGAATTCCCTTGCCAACAGTTGCTGCTTTTATGAAATATCTCATACGTCGTCGTTTTTTAAGGTGCGCCCTTCCGCTGAAGAAGAACGCACCTTATGGGTTTAACGTTATTCGGAGTCTTTCACGCAGCGCACGGAATAACCGGCGAGTTTGCTGATTACCGAATTTGCGATCGTCTCGTATTTGGCCTGCAACACGCGGCGGTAAGCCTTTTCCGGATTGTCGGTAAACTCATCGCAAGTCCAGAAATAGGCATAAGTGCCGATGTTATTGAAATTCCCCTTCCCTTCGGCCCGCTGTCCCGCCGGCATGGCGGTAAAACCGAATAAATCGGAGCCATTGAAACCTTCGACGTTTGCCTTGAGTTTCGTACCTTCTTTGTCAGTCTGCCGCCAGCCGGGTTTGCCAGCAGCGGTCTCTTCGGCCATGCCGATCGCAATCTCAAGTGTCTGATAATCCTTTTCCGTGGGCACATGCCACCCTTCGGGGCAAAGGCCCCGGGCGTCCGATGCCGCATACCAGTTGTACAGCAATCCGTTAATTGCAATATCCGTATCGGGATAAGCCGCACAGGCTCCTGAAGTCAGCTTAATCCAATCGGCATCGGCGATATCCGTAGGAATAGCGTCTCCGTTCTTGTATTTCGTGACGCGCAGATTGGTTTTAAACCATTCCTGCGAACCGATCGTAACGATCGGATATTCATTGCCGTTGATATCCTTTACCGTAACGGGAGCAGAACCGTAAACTTTGGTCAGGGAAAATTGCAACGATTCCTGCCCGGCAACATTCGTCGCCTCCGCCTCCTGACGTTCCACCTCCTCGAATCCGGCATTGGCATAAAAAGCCGCCAGATCGCCGGCACTGATCGCTCCGTCAGCGTCAACGTCTACCCATGCAGCAACATAGACATTTACCGCCGACTCCTGAATATTCTCAAAAGTTACCGTAACCCCATCCGAAATATGCGTGTCGGAAAGCGTCGTCGAAACAGTTGCATCAGGCGTGGATTCGGCGACTTTAACACCTGCGACGGACGTATAATAAAGATAGGCCTTCAAAACCTGTCCGGCACGGGGCGTCACAGCTCCGTCGAACGAAATGTCAATCGCCAGAGATTTGGGTTCCGGAGCTTTGCCGCCACGCACACAGCGCACGGAATGTCCGGCGACTTTGGAGATCACACCCCGATTGATCGTGAAGTAACTTTTCCGAATGACGCGGCGCACGCCCTGTTTTACAAGCGGAGCAACAGTCGTAGTCCAGAAATAGGCATCGGCATTGTAGGCGCTGAACGTGCCTTTATCCTTCTCCCGCTGTCCGGACGGCATGGCCGAAAAACCATAAATATCAGTCGCCTCGCCGAAATCCCGTTCCCGGGTTTTCAACTGTTCTCCGATACGGGCGTCGGCGCCGCGCCAATTGTTGAGCTTGGCCTCCGATGATGGCATTCCGAGACATTCTTCAAGTTCGATCCAATCATCATCAGACGGCACACGCCAGCCTTCGGGGCAGATACCCCGCTCGTCGGTCACGGCAAACCAGTTGTAATAAAGCCCATCCTGCACCAAGTCGGCATCCTGATACTCGGCGACGGCAGGTTGGCCCGTACCGTCTTCTTTCATCAGGCCAATCCAGCCGGCATTATCATAATCGGTCGGAATGGCCTCACCGTTGTTGAAATGACGCGTACGAAGATTCTCCTTGAGCCACTGCTGCGAACCGATGGTTACGGCCGTATATTTATTGCCGTCGGCATCTACTATATCATCATCTGAAATCACCTCCCCATACACGATCCCGTGATTGAGATTGATAGCGTACTCACCGATAACATTGGTCGGAAATTTTTCGCCGCTTTCCATATCCTCGAATTTCAGATTATTGTAGAATACGGCCAGATCCCCCTCATCGATGATCCCGTTTTCATTAATATCAACATACGAACAGACATACATCGTTCCGGTCGACTTGTCCGGATTATCAAATGTCACACGGAATCCGCTGCGGATCATATCGGCTGTAAGCACGCTTTGGACCTGCATGCCAGGTACGGCGGTCATAACCTCCGAAGCGGATATTTCACCGTAATAGAGATTCGTAACCATTGTCTGCCCGACTTCCGGTTTTGCGGCGTGGGTGAATTTGACATTCACGTCGAGAAACGAAGGGATTGCAGTCTTTTCATCGTCGGCGCAGCCTGCCAGCAGGACTGCGGTTGCGACCATAGCCGCCATGTTACGGAATATGCGTTTCATAATAAGCGACATTCGTTATTCATAGAAAAAATTCAGCTCGGCTCGAACCGGGTGGTGGTCCGAAGGCAATGGAGACCGGAGTTTGTTGGCCGTCCCGTCTTCAGCGAAATTAAGGACCGTAGCATAACGGGTCGTCGTGACTCTGCTTTCGGGATAGGTGAAAATATAGTCGATTCGCCGGCTGCCATTCTCTCCGACTTCGACTCTGCATTCTTCGACTACGGCGGCCGACGAAGAGTAGGTTGCATAGTTCTCGTTCGTTCGCTGACGGGTTTGCGTGAACGTATCGAGAAATCCATGACTTTTGTAAACCTGCGGCGATGACGGGATTCCTCCGATCAGCCGGTTGGGTGTGCAGTTCATATCCCCCAATACGATGACCGGACAACCCGTCTCGGCCGATTTCCGCGCTGCAAGAGGGCACAGATTATCAATCATTTCCTTTCGCAGGTCCGCTGTCGCGACATCGGACCCGGCCCGCAAATGGACGCTGTAAACCAGGATGCTGCTGCCCGAAGCAAGATGTTTCAGTCTCACGAAATGACCATACCGTTGTTTTTCGTAAGTATTGGGATATTTGCCGTTCAACAGATCGACTATTTCCCGCTCCTCCAACTCGAAGGCGCCCTTTTTCCAGAAAATAAGGCCAGGGGACGATGTCGGTTTTTCATTCTCGGAGTAATCGTACAAATCACCAAGCATGGCTTTCATATCGGCTTTTTGTGCAGCGATCGAGCACTCCTGTACTCCAAGAATATCCGGATCATTGCCACTCTGCCGGATAATATCCCCCACATGACTTTTACGCTCGGCCCACGAGGGTCCCTTGGTCGTAATGTCTGCACCAAGCAGGTTATAAGTTTCAACCGAAACGGTGAATTGCGCCGTGCGTATCGGAGTGATATCAGTCCATTCGGTCCAACGCACCCCGTTATAAGCCCGGGTACGGACAAAATAGTCGGTCTCGGGAGAAAGGCCTTCAATCAAAACATTGGTCGAAGGCGCTTCGACTTCGACGCTCTGCACGGCGTCCATCGAGGCATCCTCCGCATATTCGACACAGAACCGGACAACGCCGGCAGCATCTTTCCAACGCACCTCCATCGACGTAGTGTGAGGTAAAACCTTATATTGCTTGTTTTCAATCGGTGCAGCCGGCTCTTCATCCGAACCGCAGGCTACTCCTCCGGCAATCAGGGGAAGCGCAAAGAGCAATTCTATAATCATCTTTTTCATATTTATTCCAATCAGCAGTTGAACTGCTGTGATTTATAAGTTTAACTGAGGTCATTTAAGCCTCGGAATTAGTTGTAAATATTTGAAAATCAAGGGATGAAAATACTTGCAAAATCCTTGGAAATCAGTAACTTAAAGTAAAAAAATACCCCTATTTTTTGCTTGTTATGATTCCCAAGGACAAAGAGTATAGACTAATAAAAATCTATATGTATATCTGCGATATGTACGAACAAAGCCTCAAATACCATTGCCAAAGATACAGCAATAATTCGAAACCGTTGTTCTCCGACGAGGAAATCCTCACGATTTATTTCTTTGTCGGTCATGAGCAGAAGTACACCCTCATCAAGGATATTCACAACTTCGCTAAAGAGTACTTGCGCGACTGGTTCCCGAACCTGGTGTCCTATCAGACATTCAATTACCGTCTCAACAGGATGGCCGGTGCTGTTAGGGAACTGTCCTCGCAGTTATTAAGGATGTTCAGGCCTTCTGACTGTCAGGATGATACCGTGATTGTTGACTCGATGCCGATAATCACATGCTGCGGAAGAAACCGTACAGGCAAGGTCGCCAGAGATATCGCAGACAAAGGATACTGTTCCACCAAGAACCTGTACTATCATGGACTAAAGCTTCACATGGTAGGATATCGCAGGAAAGGGCATCTTCCTCATCCGTGCCAGATAGCGCTCTCTCCTGCCTCCGAGAATGACCTGAAGGTCTTCCAGAGCGAATGCATGCCGGATCTTTTCAACAAGAAGATCTTCGCTGACAAGATATACCGAAGCAATGACTACTGGGAGCAGGAAAGACGCGATAAGGCCAATGAGTTCTACGCTCCCGTCAAGTCAATCAAAGGGGCTCCTGAAGAAGAGAAGCAGAGAAACAAGGCCGCTGATGACATTTATTCTCAAGCCGTTTCATCTGTCAGGGAACCCATTGAAGCGCTATTCAGTTGGCTGAACGAAAAAACAAATATTCAAAGAGCTTCAAAGTGCCGCTCTACTTGCGGACTGCTAATTCATACGATGGGAAAGGTAGCCATCGCATTTTTATATCTTATTTTCAACTACTGATTCAAATTATTTATATTTTTTTGTCAGTGATAAAAGAGCTGTCTACCAATCGTCATCGTCATCTTCCGTCTCTTCCTGAAGCAACGGATTACGGTCGATCTCATTCTGCGGAATAAACCACAGGCTGTTTTTATCGGGATCGAATGTGGCGTAACCCAAGGAGTTGAAAATGCGTTCATCCGGATAAACCGGTTTCCCTGCATCACTGAACGACGGAATGACCGGATCGTACCAATTGGCCTTTTTGCGCTTTCCCAGCATATAGCCGGAGAGCACTTCCTCCGCAATTCCCCAGCGATGGATATCGAACAAACGATGCCCCTCCAACGCCAGTTCGACAGTACGTTCATAACGAACCAGAGAACGCAGTTCATCGACCGACATTGTGATCTTCGCAGGAGGCATCATTACGTCCTTACGACGACGGACCTGATTGATGGCCTCGATAACCGTATCATCGATCTCCCCCAATTCGATCTTCGCCTCGGCATAGGTAAGCAACACCTCGGCATAACGCATGATCATAAAATTGAGAGAACTCTTGGCTACCTTGGCGGGCAGGTCCTGTTCATCATAATATTTGCGGAAAAGATACCCCGTAAATGTGGCATAGGCGTGTGTCGCTTCGTCATTGGCAATACGGGTATAGGCGCCGTTGACGATCTTCGTGGTTTTGATCGAGTCGGGATGAGTTTCGAATCTGATACCTGCATGCCACTGTCCCGGATAAAGAATCGAATACGCCAATCGGGGATCACGCTTCTCGAAAGGCTTCTTGGGGTCGTAAAGTTTAGAGCGATCGATGCGTTCGCCGTCGACGCACTGATACATGTCCACCAGCACCTGCGTCGGGACAATGGCCGAATAGCCCGGGGCTGAACGTGCACCCAAATGGCGGGGTATCTGACTGGTTCTGACCCCTTCGGCAAAAGGCATCTGGAGAATCACCTCATTCGAATTCATACCGTCGTACAGGAAAAGGTACTCATAACTGTCATAGACGGAATAGACTCCCGATGAAATCACCGTCCATGCAGCTTCCGCCGCAACATCCATATCGTTATTGACAAGCGCCATGCGGGCCTTGAGCCCCATAACCGCACCTTGGGTGATCCGATTGTACTGTTTGTCGGAGCAGATCCGGGGAACGGATTTAAATGCGGAATCAAGATCCGCATACATGGCATCGATGATCTTGCGAACAGGGGTTTTCGGCAACAACGGGTTCTTCCAATCGAGCATGTGTTCGACAAAAGGCACATCGCCGTAAAGACTGGTCAGGTAGAAATAGTTATATGCTCGCAGGAATTTGGCTTCAGCTTCGATGCGGTTGTAGAAAGTCTCGCTGACATTCTCCTTGGCCCGGTGCATATTGTCGAGAATGTTATTGCAACGCGAGATGTTATTGTAGAATGTATCCCATACGCTTTGGAACACGGCCGTCGAAGCCGTAGCCTGCCCGATGCGAATTACATCCATATTGGCATAATTACCGCGGACATAGACAATGTCCGTCGCTCCCTCGAGGAACATCTGATAAGGAACATTGGCATTCGAAAGCCAGTAGAGACTTTCATAAGCCCCGTTAATGGCCAGCGTAAGCTCA
Organism: Alistipes shahii WAL 8301; assembly: GCF_025145845.1. Classification (NCBI taxonomy): domain Bacteria; kingdom Pseudomonadati; phylum Bacteroidota; class Bacteroidia; order Bacteroidales; family Rikenellaceae; genus Alistipes; species Alistipes shahii. Next base: position 1,198,942 of record NZ_CP102253.1, read on the forward strand.
TCCTCGTTTGAAAAAAAGGTTGCGCTGGGAGGGCCTTCGAGCGGATAGCGATCCAGAATATCGTGACACGAAACCAGTGCTATGCATGCCGTAAACAATATGATCAGTTTTTTCATGGTTGAAATCGTTTAGAACGTAATTTGAACACCGAAGGTATAGGTGCTTGCGATCGGATAGATTTCCGCATCACCGCTGCGCGTCTCAGGGTCCCAGCCTTTGGGCATATGGTCGAATGTCAGCAGATTATCCCCCGAAACATAAAGTCGCAGTTTCTGAATCCATATTTTACGGGTAAGCCGCTCGGGCAGCGTATAGCCAAGCTGTGCATTTTTCAGACGCACGTAAGAGGCGTCATAAACCCAAAAACTGGAATTCTGAAAGTTATTATGGGACGAATCGGCAATCAGCCGGGGATACGAGGCTCCGGGGTTCTGCGGCGTCCAATAATCCATGTGCCATCGTTGCATTTTTCCGGCATTGTAAAGCGCCCAGACCGCATCACCCGTATAAATTGCATTGACCTTGCCCACGCCTTGAATAAGCATCGACAAATCGAAACCCTTATATTGCATGGCGATATTCAAACCATAGGTATAACGGGGAATAACATTGCCGATAACCGTCCGATCATCCCGGTCCACCGTATTCTTGTTGTTTCTATCACTCACATTGGCATAGCGGATATCTCCCGGGGCGATATCGCCAAATGTCTGGCGGGGTGCACCCGCGATCTCCTCATCGCTCCGAAACAGCCCCAGCGCCTTATAACCGTAAATCGAATTGATCGGATACCCCTCCTCAATCAGAGAAAAACCGCTGATGATCGGTCCCGCTCCCTTGAGATCGATTACCTTATTATGAACATCCGACAGGTTGAACGAAATCTGATACCGGAAATCCCGGTGCTGATTGCGGTGCGACAATTCGAGGTCCCAGCCGCGATTGCGTACAACACCTGCGTTCTGATAAGGTTCCGTCAGTCCCGTAATGCCCGTGATAGGAAGCTTCAGCAGGATGTCCTTGGTCTTCCGTTCGTAAAGATCGAATACCATGTTGAATTTATTGCGAAACAGCGATACGTCGAGTCCGACATCAATCGTTTCGCTGGTCTCCCACGTAATACCCTCGTTGGCATAGGATTTCTGTACGGCACCATCGGCAGCGGTCGGCGTAGTACCGAAAATGAAAGTCGGGCCCATACTCATCGTAGTATAGGCGGGATAGGTACCGATCTCCTGATTACCCAGCTGGCCCCACGAAGCGCGCAGTTTGAGATTCGTTACCCAGTCGACAGATTTCATGAAATTCTCTTCGGAAATACGCCATCCGAGCGACACCGACGGGAAAACTCCGAAGCGGTGTCCCCGGGCAAATCGGGACGACCCATCGACACGAATATTAGCTTCAAGCAGATAGCGCGACTTATAGGAGTAGTTCGCACGTGCGAAATAGGAAAGCAAAGCCCATTCAGACGCACCACCACCATTGCTCCAGTTTGTTACCGAACCGGCATTCATAACGGGATAATCGACCAACGGAAAGCCTTCGCGGCGCAACGAAATATTCTGGGTTTTATAGATGATTTGTTCATAACCGCCGAGAATCCCGATTTCATGGTCTCTGAACTCCTTATTGTACCGCAGAATCACCTGTAACATGTTTTCGGTTATTTTCGCATCCGTCTGATTAAGACTCGACATGGCGGGATTCAGGACAGGTTCATCGCTGTCGGGCGTATAGAGCTTGAGGCTTTTATTGAAATTCTTCGTATAGTTGTTTGAAAATTTGGGCGAAAAGTTGAACTCGACATCCATGCCCGAAAACGGTTGATAGGCCACTTGGAACGTCGCCCGCAAAAAGTCGTACGTCTTATCGCTCGATCCGCCGTCGTTGGCCTGTGCGACGGGATTGCCATTGTTGTATCCCGTTCCCCAGCGCCCATCTTTCAGACGCGCCGTATAAATCGGCGCAATGCGGTTGACATTGCTCATGATACTGGCGGCGCTGATCGGCTCGACGACATTGTTTCGACGTGCCTCAACCAGAACTTTAGCCTGCAAATTCTTACGAATATTCATACGCGAATTGAGCCGCATATTGTAACGTTCGGCGCTGAAGCCCGGAATCAGACCTTCCTGCTCCTGATAACCGAACGAAGCCAGCGTGTTGACCTTTTTACCGCCGCTTACGCTGATATGGTGATGCTGCATGAACCCGGAACCTGTGTAAAGGGCATCTTGCCAGTCGGTATCGGGATAACGGTCCGGATCGACCAGTTTATAGCGCATGTAGTCGGCCAGGTAAGAGTCGGAATAGAGCGGCGTTTTCTTGACATTTTCGTACGCCGTATTCATCGCTTTCATATAGGTATATCCGTTGACGAATTCCGGCAGATCCGTAAAACGCTGCCAAGCCACCGAACTATTCACCGTAACGCTCAATTTCTCGTCACCGCCGTTTTTAGTCGTAACCAAAATGACACCATTGGCGGCTCGGGAGCCGTAAATGGCGGCTGACGCCGCATCTTTCAAAACCGAAATCGACTCGATGTCGTTCGAATCCAGCGCATCGAGGCTTCCCTGCACCCCGTCGACAAGCACCAAGGCATCCGAGTTATTGATCGTGCCGACACCACGCACACGAATCGTGGCGCCGTCCGAACCGGGCTGTCCCGATTTCTGAACAACCGACACACCCGCCGAAAGCCCCTGGAGAGCCGAACTCGCCCGCATAACCTGTCGTCGGTTGATGTCATCTCCTTCCATGACGGATACCGAACCGGTCAGGTTCGCCTTTTTCTGTACGCCATATCCCACGACAACGACCTCCTGCAAACCGGTGGCCTCCTCCTCCATCGTTACATCGAGAGTATGAGCCGTACCGATTTTCTGAATTTTGGCCACATAGCCGAGAAAGGAAAATTCCAATTCGGTAGAACCGGACGGGACCGAGACCGCATATTCTCCTGAAATTCCGGTAGTAGTGCCCTGTGTCGTGCCGCGGACCAATACGGCAACTCCAGCAAGCGGCTCTCCGGTCCGGGCATCTTTGACAAGGCCCTTTACCATACGCGACGGCTGTTGCTGACCTTGCGCGGCCATGCAGGAGAGCAGCAACAGGCTCAAGACAAAGGTCCTGGTGCGCCTGAAATAAGTCAATTTCTGCTTCATTGGTTATTGTTTTAAGGTAAGTTTATGCTTCGATGTGTATTTGAAACAAAGCTGCGGCAACCTCCGATGAAGGATGTTCGACAACGATGGCGAGCCGATCGGTCTCCAAAGTCTCCTTTAGACGAATATCATTGATGGTCTGGTGGTTGTCTGTACATTCGCATACGACATTGCCGTGACCGTCCAGAATCCTGTAACCTTGTACACAAAAGGGAATGACTCGCTCGGGATGCCCCATTTGCACCGATTCCAGAGCGTGATCGTAGTCCGTATCGAAAAAAAGGCGGATGCGACCGATCCGCTGCGGAACATCCCAGCAAAACGAAAGACGAGGCATCTTATCCCCGAAAGCTGCGCACCAGGCGTTAGCCGTTACAGTCGGACGTACAAACCCGTTGACGACATTAGACGGTGAAAAAGCTTCGATTGCGGGCGTAATTCGCATGGCGATATTCTGTCCTGCCGGCCGTCGGTCGGGGCACCAGAATTCGAAAGCATCGATGCCGCTGCCGGCGGGAGGCGTCTGACGCCCGTTATTGTTGACCGCTTCGTTGAATTTATTGAATACGGAGACGATACCCGTATAACGGGCTTTGCTCGAACGAATGCGCAATGCATTATTCTTCAAAAAAGTCACGAATCCATATTGGTCGGACGGAACGGTCCCGGTAAAGACGACCGACAACTTGCATGTTCCCATTTCAACCGGAATCCGAACCCGTTCCGCCGTCATATCCGGCGTATAGTTGAAAGGTTTTGCGGCATAGCGGAGTTCCGCTTCAAGAACAGTGGCTTCGCAGGCTTCCACTTCTATTTCGAACCTGTACCGAACGCCTGCCTTCAGTGGCAGCAACTGGGCTGCCGAATAATCCAACGGCATCCATCCTCCGTCGAACGGAATTTCCGCAAGGCGCAATTCACTGCTGGCTGAAATACGGGCCGAAGCGGCGAGATTCCCGGCCGAATCAATCCGTATTCCCGGAATACTCTGCCCCGCTAAATTCAAGCGTTGTTGCAGCAGCCGCATAAATTCGAGACGGGTTAAATCGGCCGGCAACACCCCCTTTTGCAGACACAACGCAGCTGCCATGCCTATAGCCTGCGCCCCGAATCCCGATGTCGCCATGACACGCGTGGACCCGTGCGCGACATGCGACGCGCTAATGCAGCGGCCCGCCAAAAAAAGGTTGCGAATATCCCGGCTGCAATAGCAGCGGTACGGAATTTCGTAAATTCCTTTTGAATGGTATTGAATACATCCGTTCTGGCTGCTGTAAACACCGTCTGCGGGATGCAGATCGATAGCCCAGCCTCCGAAGGCGACCGCATCAGGGTGATGTCGCTGTTCGATGATATCCTGTTGAACCAACGTATATTCACCTTCAAAACGGCGGCTTTCGCGCTTACCCGGAATCGTTCCGACCCAAGACAAGGTAAGATTCTCCGCATCGGGAAAATTCCCCGAATTCTTGATATAATCCCACACACCGTAGACGACGCTCCAAATTTCCCACTTGATCTGTTCCGTATCGTGTATCGTATCGAGCCGTCCCCCGTATTCGAGCCACCAAAAACGACAACCGTGTTCGGAGGAGCTGATTTTCCGCCAACGCGGAATGCGGGTGATGTCCTTTAAAGCATAGGACGGAGGAACAAATTTAACGGGCTTGCCGGTATCCAAGCTGTAAAAATAGATCGAATGGCCCAGCAGTTCCCCGAATTCACCTTTGTCGGGAGCGAACTGCTCGTTGTAACACCGCTTTTCTTCAGCACCCATACGGAATGCAGCCCCGGCACGGTATGCAAGAATGCCATCGCCCGATGCATCGCAGAAAAGCCTGCCTGATATTTCATAGAAGGTCGAATTTTGCGAGCAAAAGGCATACACCTTCGAAACAGTCTGTGGATCGGCCTTCTCAATATCCCAAACCGCCGTGTTCAGCAGCAGCGTTATGTTGGGTTCCTGATAAACCTTTTCAAGAAGAATCGTATCGAGAATCACCGGATTCCCTTCCTTGTTGCGATAAAGGTTCTCGATGAGTATTTCATCCACCAGGCCGCCCTCGCGCGACCAGCGGTTGTTATTGCCCATGTGTGACGTGGCGCCGAGTATCCACAGGCGAACTTCGCTCGAAGCGTTGCCTCCAAGCACCGGACGGTCCTGCACAAGAATTGTTTTAGTCCCGGAGCGGGCTGCCGTAACTGCGGCGCATACACCGGCAAAACCTCCTCCGATGACGACGAACTCCGCCGAAAGGGCACGGGAGTGCATCTCACGTTTAGAAGATGAAAAGGGTTGAGAAAGCATAAATATAGGATTGTCTTATTTTTTGTTTACCGCTTTATGACGCCGAATCTTCAATCCGAACAATATGAGCAACAGACCGATTCCAATAACAAGCAAACGTCCGGTCGGAGCAATGAGACCCAACAATGTTATGAGAGCCCCCGTCGAAGCGATTCCAATTCCGATGACCTTACGGCTGAACGCGTTGTCTTCGTCCGAAGATCGGGTCAGGGTTTCATTCTGACGTTCCGTCTCATTTTTTCGTTCCCAAACCTCATATTCCCCATAGCCGGCGGCCTCCGCTTTCCGCAACCGATAGTAACACTCGAACGACAACAGGATCACTGCCGGGAACGTCACACCCAATATCATCTCCTCCGCCCGATTGAGGGTAAGACCTGCCGAAGGCATCACAAATTTGAACAAGGCGTTAACTCCCAAGCTCGACAGCGTGGCCGTGATCACCGACGTTCCCGTCTGACGGCGTGAAAAAAGCGACCAGATGATCGGCAGATAAAGCGGAACGCCCGTGAGAGCCGCAACACTGATGACAACATTGACGATACCTCCCATTTTAGGAATCAGCAATGCAACGCCAATCGCCATCAAGCCGAACAAAACAGTAGAAATACGTGCGACACGGATCAGGAGTTTATCCGAACTCGCAGGCCGCAGCCTTCGGAAAATATCATTTGTAACCACTCCCGATGAAATATTCAGCGTGGCGTTGAGCGAACTGGCCGTGGCGAACACCATACCGCCGAGCATCAAGCCCAACAGTCCGACAGGCAAAACCTCGCGGCACATAAGCAAGTAAGCGCCTTCGGCTCCAATGGAATCGAGCGAGGGGTCGATCAGGCGGTATATCATCGGCGGCAGCATCCACAATACGGCACTGACGACATATAAACCGCCGAACAACAGCCCGACGTTCCGGGAACTGCTGCGGGAGGCAACGCTGGTATAACGTTGCACATAGGCCCAGTTACCACCCAAAAAAATGGCGTTATATATACCGAAAGCAATAATGAACCCGAGTGTATAATCTTCGTTCGTCAGTTGAAAAAATCCGTCGGAAGCCGAGCGGATAAATTCCGTTACGCCCTCAATCCGCGCAAACGACATCGGTACGACGATTAGTACGGCAGCCGTCAGAATGACAAATTGCAATACATCGGTAGACATGACCGCCCATAATCCCCCGACGGTCACATACAAGATGCAAAAACACCCCAACAGCAAGATACAGGCATTGAGAGGCAGGCCGGTCGAAACTTCGACGATTTTCGCAACGGGATAGAGGAAAGCGCCGGTCGTAAAAAGCGACACGAACAAAAACAGATAAGTATAAATTTTTTGCGTACGCGTCCCGAGCCGGTGAGTAATGTATTCGGCTGCCGTGAGAGCCCCGGTTTTATGCCAGCGCGGAGCAATGAACAGACCTACAGCAAATCCTGCGAGCGCCATCGTCCATTGGATAGCGACGGAAACCCAACCGGAAGTATAGGCGATCGATCCCCATACGACAAATGTCCCGGCCGAGAAAAACCCCATAAAGAGAGAGAGTCCGCTCATCGGCCATGGCACGGCACCGCCTGCGGCGAAAAACGATTTCATATTCCGGCTTTTCCCTGAAAAGGAAAGCCCCATGATTACAACGCCTGCCGCAAAGACAGCGATGGTAATGAAGTCGAGTAGTTGCATAAGGTTTCTTCGGCTGGTGAATGGCCTCCGGAAATTCCGGATGTTGAACGAAATTAGTGTCCGAATGTTGCATAAACAAGTTTTTTCAGCTAAAAATCATCGGCAACGTTACCGGTAACGTTGCCGATGAAATCGGCGGGAATTTCGGCTCCGACATTACAGGGGCTCCCCAAAAATTTATCGGACAAATGATTCATTATGCCCGATTTTTGTTATATTTACAAGCAACTTACACTTTTCGACTCCATGTTGAAACACAGAGCCACCATAAAGGACATCGCCCGCGAGCTCAACATTTCTCCGTCCACCGTATCAAGAGCACTTGCAGACAGATGGGATGTCAATCCCGAAACCCGCAGAGCCGTTCTTGAAGTAGCGGAGCGGTTACATTATCATCCGAATCCGATTTCATTAAGCCTAAAACAACGGCAGACAATGTCCATCGGAGTAATCGTCCCCGAATTTTTCAACTCATTCTTTGCAGAAGTGATCACAGGAATTCAGGAAGTGATGGAGCCGCAAGGATACCATATCCTGATCAGCCAGTCAAACGAAATCGCAGCAACGGAACTGAAAAACCTGCTGGCCATGGATGCCAAAATGGTCGACGGAATCATTATCTCCGTAACACAGGATTCGGAAAGCGCCGATTTCCTGACACAATTACAGGAAAAACGCGTTCCGCTCGTCTTTTTCAATCGGCTTTGTCCGGGGGTCGAGGCTCCTCATGTTATATTTGACGATTATAAATGGGCGTTCAATGCCGTGGAGCACCTAATCCGGCAAGGCTACAAACGGATCGCACACCTTGCAGGACCTAAAAGACTGCTGCTTTCGCAAGAGCGGGAACGGGGATACAGGAATGCTTTGCAGGCTCACGGGGTTTCGGCAATCGAAGAGCTGGTCATTCCGGGAGGCATCTCGATGGAAAGCGGACAAAAGGCGGCGGCGGAACTGCTAAAAATGCATCCCCGTCCCGATGCCGTTTTTGCCGTCAACGATCCGGCAGCGATCGGGATGATGAAAACCTTACAAAAAGCCGGAATCCGAATCCCCGATGAAATTGCATTCGTCGGATTCTCCGAATCTCAAAGCGCCTTAATAATTGAACCCAATCTAACGAGTGTAGCGCAGCCGACTTTCGAAATGGGCCGCGTCGCTGCAAAACTGTTGCTGGAACAGATTCGTAATTATTCGGAGACCATCGGACCGCATCAATCCATCAGTTTGCAGGGAAAACTCAATATCCGGGAATCGTCACAGCGCAAGGACCAAATGCATATTCAATAAGGAGCCGAAATTCGCGCCCGACCGAAACAAGTCCGCCGAAATGTAAAATAGGGGGCTTTTTCCGGCGTCCGGCGTTCAGTCGGCAGCGCCGTTTAGGGGCGGGAGGCTGCGGACCTCGGTCCGGCCGCCGCGGAGGAGGTAGATCGCCGGTTCCGGCGCCGTGATCGTCCGCCCGCCGAGGCGGTATTCTCCGGCCCGGTGAACCACGACGCAGCATGTTTTCCCGTATTCGACGGCCTGACATCCGGTATCGTTCCGAAGTATCCGCACGGAGGGATTCCGGGCAAACCGTTCGGTCCGTTTCGCGTCGCGGCACGGCAGAAAAGCGTAGGCATAGCCGCCCGTCCGGGCCGGATCATGCCCGAACCAGCACTTGAAAACCGGCCCCCGCTGGGTTCTGTCCCTGTAAAAAGGATCTATCAGGTCCCATTTTCCCTCCTGAATCTCCGTGCTGACTGCAATCGGAGCGCCGTCCAGCGATACGTATCCCCGGCCGTCGTGATGCACCCACGGCAGGCCGCCGGAGGTCTCGGCCGCTCCGCCCCGGGTTACCGGACCCGCAAGGTGCGTCTGATCCAGGGCCGTGGTGATCCGGAAAATCCGGGCGTCGGAACTGCGGATGTCCGCACCCAACGCCACGACGAGGTCCCCGAAAAAGAATGCCGACTTGAGGGCGTGAAGCCCGTCGCGCTCGATCTCCATCGTCGTACACAGCACATCGCCCGAAGCGAGGCCGCCCACATGCCCGGAACGGTTTTTCCTGGCCTCGACGGAGTTGTCGCACTTCAGGGGCGCACCGTCGTCGTAAGCCGTCGTCCCGGGAACCATCCGCCAGTCCCAATGGGCGAAGATATTGTCGTACTCCCGCCCGTGCTGCATGAACAGCAACGCCCCGTCGGCCGAGAAGTTGGCCAGAGTGTTCTCCCGGTTCGTAAACTCGAAGCCGATCGTACGGTCGGAGTGCATGCGGATCGACGCATACCATGTGGCGGTACGGTAGATGCCGCAGTCCGAACGGCCGTAATAACGCGGCCCGCGCAATCCGTCCGAGCGGTTCTCCGGCTCCAGTATCCTCTTGGCGAACCGCCTGAAAACCCGGTATCCCGGTCTTTTCAGCGCCGCGATGTTCTCCGCGGCGACGGCTGCCGACGAGGCTTTTCCGGGACCGCTGTCGATAAACACCTGCCGGCCGCAGAAACTCGGGTCCATCACACCCCGCCAGATGCTCCGGCAAATACCCTCCCGCATCAGCTTTTCGATGACGGCGCACTGCGCGTCCGAGAACATATAAGGCGTCCCGTCGAGAACCCGGAGCCAGAACGAAAGGCCCTCGGCATAGGCCAGTCCGTAGTTCCCGAACTGAATCTGGGGTCCGTGCTGGTGAAACGACCAGTCGTCCTGAATGCCCTCGCCGTCGGTGACGACGATCTCCTCGGCGATCTGATCCCGGGCCTCGGCGACGAGCGCCTCGTCGTCCGTCAGCAGCCCGCGCATCAGGTTGTTCCCGGCCAGCCATACCTTGTTCTGCCCGGTGCGGCCGAAGCGCGAACGTTCGATGATCCGCAGCCCCTGCTCCAGTTCCGGACCGGAAAGTTCGCCGCGGATCATCAGCAGAATCGCGGCGAGTTTCTTGGGAACCCCGATCTCCCCGTGCCACCAGTTCAGCGACGACGGTTTCTTCGCATACCAGTAGGCAAGCCCCTTGTGCAGCAGGCCGCCGATACGCCCGTCGCCATGCCACGCCGACGCAGGGTCGGCATAAAGTTTCGCCAGGGCGTACATCCGCGTCAGGTGCAGCGACGGCTGCCACCGCCCCCTCGTCCGGTCGTCGTAGTCGATGTCGGACCAGAATCCGCCCGCATCGAAAAGCCCGAGCAGGCGCCGCACCTCGCCGTCCGGAAGGTGGACCGACGTGTAGAGCTGGAGCAGCAGCACGTCGTTCGCCCTCCCGTAATCGGAATAACGGACGAAACGTTCGGTCGCCTCCCCGTCCGGGACATAGGACATCACCGACACATCGACAAAGGCTTGCCTCACACGGTCGAGCGGACCGGCCGGGCAGGCGCGGGCCGTCGTCAAAAAAAGCAGGGCGGCCAGAAAGGCCGTACGTAAACCATTCATAACAGTTACCAGAAACTTGTGAAACACCGCCGTTCCGAAGAGAGGGACCCGACGCGGAAAGCGGCATGACAAATATAAGTCTTTTTAAACCAAATATCCCCCGACGACGCCCCGGAGAAGCTACTTTGACCGGATTCTGTTCCCCTTTGACCGGATCGAATCCTTCGCGGAAGAATACAAAATCTAATTTTGAATGACGGAAAAACCACCCGAAAAAACTACTGTCTGACATGAGAACCCAAACCTATCGCACAGCATTGCTGTCGACCCTCCTTCTCGCGGGATGCACTCCCCGGGAGACAATGCCGGAACTGACCGATCGCGTCTTCGCCGTAGCCGCGGCCCAGTACGAACAGCTCGAAGGCCGGCTGACCGACGAGACGCTTCCGAGATCGGTGGCCTCCGACGGAAAATTCATCCCTTCCAACATCCGCTGGTGGTGCAGCGGATTCTATCCAGGCTCGCTCTGGTATATATATGAGTATACCGGCGACAAGACATTCCGCGAACTGGCCGAAAAAAACACCTTCAAACTCTATCCCCTCAAACAGAAAGGCACGGACCACGACCTGGGATTCCAGATGAACTGCAGTTTCGGCAACGCCTACCGGATCACCGGCGAGCAGAAATACCTCGAACCCATCCACACCTCGGCGCGGGTCCTCGCCGGAAGGTTCTCGCCCGTGACGGGCGTCATCCGCAGCTGGGACTTCGTGCGCAAGGGCCGCGACTGGAAATACCCGGTGATCATCGACAACATGATGAACCTCGAACACCTCTACAACGCGGGCCTGCTCTTCGGGGACGACACCCTGAAGAGCGTCGCGGTGACGCACGCCAACACGACCCTCTGCAACCATTTCCGGCCCGACTTCACGAGCTATCACCTGGTGGACTACGACCCCGCCGACGGCCGCGTCCGCCGGAAGGAGACCGTGCAGGGCTTCAGCGACGAATCCGCCTGGGCGCGGGGACAGGCCTGGGCGCTCTACGGCTACACGATGATGTTCCGCCTGAGCGGCTACGAATGTTACCTCAACCAGGCCGAGAACATCGCCGGCATGCTGTTGGAGCGGCTTCCCGACGACGGCATTCCCTACTGGGACTTCGACTCCGACCGCATTCCCGACGACCTGCGCGACGCTTCGGCCGCGGCGATCATGGCCTCGGCGTTCGTCGACTTGAGTTCGCTGACCAACAAGCCGGAGGAAAAGGGCAGATACCTGAAAATGGCCGAAAAGCAACTGCGCACCCTCGCCTCCGACGCCTACCTCGCCCGTCCCGGAGAGAACGGGAACTTCCTGCTCATGCACAGCGTGGGGTCCCGTCCGGACAACCACGAAATCGACGTGCCGCTGACCTACGCGGACTACTATTTCCTGGAAGCCCTGCTGAAATACAGCCGTACAACCCAAACAAAACCTAATAACAACTAACACCGTGTGTAATTATGAAACAAAAACTGACCAAACTGCTTTGTTCGGTGTTTCTCGTTGCCTTTGCGATCCCTGCGATCGCCCAGTCGTCCGGAGGCAGCAGCACCCGCACCATTACGGGAAAGGTGACCGACAGTGAGGGGGCGCCGATCATCGGCGCGGTCGTCATGGCGTCGCAGCGCGAAGCCACGACGACCAATTCCGAAGGCAGGTACACGCTGGCCGTACAAAGTCCCGACGCAGTTCTCCGATTCTCCTGCATGGGCTACCGGCCCCGTTCGGAAAACACAGCGGGCCGCACCGTCGTCGACGTCTCGCTGGAGACCGACAACCAACTGCTCGAAGATGTCGTGGTGGTAGGCTACGGCGTCCAGAAGAAGGTCAACCTGACAGGTTCCGTCGCGTCGATCGACTTCTCGAAGACCAGTGAGAGCCGCTCGATCATCAGCACCTCGGCGGCGCTGGCGGGCCTGGCGGCCGGTATGAACGTCACGCAAAGTTCCGGCCAGCCGGGTTCGGACAACGCGACGATCCGCATCCGCGGCGACGGCTCGTTCACCTCCGGCGCCAACGGCCCGCTGGTGCTCGTGGACGGCGTGGAGTGGAGCATGGACAACGTGAACCCGAACGACATCGCGTCGATCTCGGTGCTCAAGGACGCCGCCTCGGCCTCGATCTACGGAACGCGCGCCGCCAACGGCGTCATCCTCATCACCACGAAAAACGGCTCGTCCGGGAAAGCCCAGATCAGCTACTCCTACAAGGGCATCCTGCAAATGCCCTACAACGACCTGCACTTCGTTTCGGATTACGCCCGGCACATGGAGCTTATCAACGAGTCGTGCGACAACATCGGGACCTCGCGCATCTTCTCCCAGTCGAACATCGACCTCTGGCGGGAGAAGTCGGCCGATCCCTACGGGGTCGGTGAAAACGGCGTCCCGAACTTCGCGCTCTACCCCAACACCGACTGGTTTGACGAGATTTTCGAGAACGGCTACTCCCAGGAGCACAACCTCTCGATCTCGGGCGGGTCGGAGAAGATCCGCTACCTGCTCTCGCTGGGCTACCTCGACAATCAGGGTGTCATGGGGCGGTTCGGCATCGACTCCTCGACCCAGAAGGTGAACTTCCGCACCAACCTCGAAGCGGACGTCACGAAGTGGTTCACGGCAGGCGTCCGGCTGTTCGGACAACGCCAGGAATACGGGCTGGCCAACATCTCGGGAGCCTTCAACGCCCTGTACCAGACCACCCCGGGCGTCTATCCCGGTTCCGTCAACGCCTGGGGCCGTCCCGCCCTGGCCGCCGAGGAGTCTTCGAACGCCAACAACATCTTCGGAATGATGTACGGCTCGGGCGGCTACAACAACTCCACCCGCGTCAACGGCTCGGTCTACGCCACGATCCGCCCGTACAAGGGCGTGAGCGTCGAGGCCACGGTGAACTACTCCCCGACCTTCGGCGAACGGCACTCCTACGGCCGCGAAAACGGCTACTGGGACTACACCACCGACACGCGCTATTCCAGTTCCGACCTCTCGAACGCCGGGGTTTCGAACACCACCTCGCGGAACTACTACCTCTCCTCGGAGATCCTCGCCCGCTACACGGCCGCCATCGGCGACCACGACTTCGGCGTGCTGTTCGGCTATTCGGCCATGGAATACCGGACCTGGGGCTGGGGCGTGAGCAAGCAGGGAGCCACGGACTGGACGCTGAACGACCTGGGAACCTACGAAACGCTTTCGGGATCGTCGAGCACGGCCAAAAACGGCTGGGGCCTGCGCTCCTACTTCGGACGTGTCAACTACGCCTACAAAAACCGCTACCTGTTCGAGGCGAATCTCCGCGCCGACGGCTCCTCGCGCTTCGGCAGCAACAACCGCTACGGCATCTTCCCCTCGTTCTCGGCCGGATGGAAAATCCACGAGGAACGTTTCATGGAGGGGACCGAAGACTGGCTCTCGAACCTCAAGCTGCGCGCATCGTGGGGCAAGGCCGGCAACAACCAGGGCATCGGCAACTATGCCTGGCAGGCGGTCTACGCCACGCAGAACGTCGTGGTGGACGGGTCCGGCTCGAAAGGGCTTTACATCTCCTCGCTGAGCAACGCCGACCTCAAGTGGGAAACCACCGCCACGACCGACATCGGCCTCGACATGGGCTTCTTCGACAACCGGCTCACGGCGGAGATCGACTACTACCGCAAGAACACCACGGACATCCTCTACACCCCGACGATCTACATGACGATGGGCGAGGTGTCGGGCGTGCCCTCGAACCTGGGCAGCGTGGTGAACAAGGGCGTCGAGCTGGCGCTGAACTGGAAAAGCCGCATCGGCAAGGATTTCAGCTACTATGCCGGGGTGAATTTCTCGTACAACAAAAACCGGGTCACCAGGTTCAAGGGCGATCTGGTCAAAACGTGGACCGACGGGGTCTACACCAACAACCTCTCCGACGTCACGGCCGGCTACGGCAGCGGCAAGCTGTGCGAGGGGCACGCTCTGGGCGAGCACTACCTCCGGAGGCTCTACAAGGGCAACGGACGCGGTTACAGGGGCGGCGCCGTCGACGTCAACGCCGGACCGAAGGACGGCATGATCCGCACGCAGCAGGATTTCGAATGGGTGCAGGCCATGCTCGAAACGGGCTACACGTTCAACGGCGTGACGGCCCTCAGCAAGGACCAGCTCTGGTACGGCGACCTGATCTACGTCGACCGGAACGGCGACGGCAACTACGGCGATGACAACGACATGGACTTCAACGGCCGCACGAGCACGCCCTCGTACAACCTCGGGGTCAACCTCGGATTCGCCTGGAAAGGGCTCGATTTCAACATGACATGGTCGGGCGCGTTCGACTACTACATCATCTGGAACGCCCTCTACTACAACGGGACCCAGACCACGAACGGACACGGCATCAGCGAACGGGTGGCCGACAACCACTACTTCTTCGATCCGGAGAATCCCGCAGACGCGAGAACCAATCTCAAGGGAGCCTATCCGCGGCTGACCTTCGGCACTCCCGGCGACAACCGTCAGGCCAGCGAGTTCTACGAATACAAGGGCGACTACCTGAAGCTGAAGAACGTCCAGATCGGCTACACGCTCCCCTCCCGGATCACGAAGAAATTCTACGTCCAGCAGCTGCGGTTCTTCGTATCGGGAGAGAACCTGCTCACCATCACCGACTACCCGGGCCTCGACCCGGAGAAAGGCTCCGCCATCGGCTATCCCCTCATGCGTTCGGTCACATTCGGAGCACAGATAACATTCTAACGACTATGAAAAAGCTATATTATACGATCCTTGCCACCGCAGCGGCCCTGACGACCGCTTCATGCGTGGACCTGCTCAACACGGCCCCTGAAAACCAGATCGCCAGCGAGAACATGTGGACCACGCCCGAACTCGCCCTGAAGGGCATGAACGGACTCTACGAGACGTTCTACAACCGCAAACAGAGCAACGGCACGCAGGTCCGCTCGGAGAACCTCGACGGACTCAACAAGTACGGCATCGAAGCCCTGGGATTCTGCACCGACTACTACGCCAACAACTACCCGATCTACCTGCTCTACAATCAGGCGAAGCGCGCCAACGACTGGCAGCTGGCGCACGAATGGAGGTTCTGCTACACGATCGTGCACGCCGCCAACGACGCCGTCACGAACCTGCACAAGGCCGGACTGGACGCCCCGACCTACGAGCGTTACCTCTGCGAGGCCCGGTTCCTCCGGGCCTGGGCCTACTCCCGCTTGAACAAATTCTGGCAGGGCGTCCCGGTCTACCTCGAGCCTATCTCCAACGAGCAGTGCACGCGGACGCAGGAGAGCGCCGAATACGTGTGGCGCGAAGTGGTACTGCCCGACCTGAAATACTGCATCGACAACGCGTCGTTCCCCGAAAACACCCTCGGGGAGAGCAACTTCGGCCGCCCGTCGAAAGGCGCCGCCTACGCCCTGCGCGGCATGGCCTACATGTGGCTCAAGGAGTGGCAGAACGCCGCCAACGATTTCGAGCAGGTCGGCCAGTGCGGCTACGACCTCTGGCGGGGAGAGTACATCGACTTCTTCAGCCCCGACAACGAGCGCGACAACGAGATGATCTTCGCCATCCAGTACGACGAGGAGTCCGGCTACTGCGACAACATCCAGCAGGCCGTGGGCGCCCGCGACACCTACGGCGGCTGGGACGAGGTGAAACCGGCGTCGGATTTCGTCGACTACTACCAGAACGACGACGGCACGGAGTTCAAATGGAGCCAGGTGACCGGGCTTGAGAACTGGGACCAGCTGACGCCCAGACAGCGGGCCGTGTTCTTCTGCCGCGACGGGCTGAAAAGCAACGCGAAGCTGGCGTCGCAGAAGACCCAGGCGATCGGCATCTGCGGACAGGACATCTTCGACCGCTACTACCTCGACAACGGCAACGAGGCCCGGATCAAGGCCGCCTACGACAAGCGCGACCCGCGGCTCAAGCAGACGATCGTCACCCCCTACGAACCGGTGGACTGCTTCACGGCAGGACTCAACGGCGACGAGAACATGATCGGCAAGCAGCTCCGCTGGCCGCTCTACCTGCAAGGAACCAGCGGCGGCGACTTCTGGCTCGACAAGCGCACCTCGGCCTACTACTGCTACCGCAAGTACGTGCGTTTCCTCAAGGGCGAACTGATCGACCGGCAGCGCTGCTACACGGACTTCCCGCTCATCCGCTACACCGACGTCATCCTGCAATGGGCCGAGGCGCTGATCGAGCTGAACGAGTTCACCCCGGCGAAGAACCTCATCGACCAGGTGCGCGCCCGCGCCCACATGCCGGGCATCACGATCGGCGGTCTCGACGCCATGCGCGAGGCCGTACGCTACGAGCGCCGCGTGGAATTTCCGGTCGAGGCGGTGAACTTCTTCGACGAAGTGCGCTGGGGAACCTATAAGGAGACCAAGTTCCAGGGACAGGACGTCCACGGCGGCCAGTCGTGGTGGGGCGACAACACGGTCGAATACGCCTGGTACTGGGACGACTGCCTCTGGCCGTGGTCCGTACCGCAGGGCGAGTTGCAGCGGAACGCTTCGCTCACCACCCGCCCGGGCTGGGTCTATTGATTGTTTAACCTCAATCCGTTTATCGAAATGAAAAAGATTCTCATACTCTCGGCCGCGCTCCTCACCGGCTTTTTCGCCCTCTCCTGCGGGGACTCCTCGTCGGAACCCGAAGACGACCCCAACATGCCCGCCGTGAAGATCGAGGTCGGAGACATCGCCGACAACAAGGCGACCGTCACCGCGGCGCTGGAAAAAGGCAACTTCTACGGGGCCAAGATCGTGACGGGCGTCCGCGTCTCCACGCTCACGCTCGACTACACGCGGGAAATCCCGCTGATCAAGTACGTCGAGGCGAACGGCACGGCGGCCGAACTGCCCTTCACGACACAGCTCACCGACCTGATCTTCGAGCAGGACTACTTCTGCGCCGTCATCGTCTACGACCGCACGGGCCGCGCCTGCCACTCCGCCTACCTCACCTTCACGGCCGAGGGCGATCCGGAGGGAATCAGCAACGACAATTCGGCCGGAAACCTCGAAGACAACCCGCAGTAAAACCCAAAACGAGCAAACGATATGAAAAAGCTACTTTATAGCGTCTCAACGGCCCTGCTTCTCCTCTCCTGCAACACGGAAGACCCGTCGCTGGAGGCCGAACCGGGCAAGGGCGGGAACGTGATCACGTTCGTCGGCAGGACCTTCCCCGAGACCCGGACCGAAATCGGCGTGAAGGACGGCAACTCCTACCCGGTCCTCTGGTCGTCGGGCGACCGGATCGGCATCATCTCCCCGGTCGAAACCCTTTTCCAAAACGCCAGCGCGACGCTGAACGCCAGCGACGCCGGCAAGAACAGCGGCATTTTCGTCCTCGAGACCGAAACCGCCGTGGAGAGCAGCATGGACCTGATCGTCTACTATCCGTACAGTTCCTACACGACCTACGGCGACGGCGCTCTTCATGCGTCTGTTCCCATGGAACAGCGTCAGGCGCGCCCGGGCGACTCCTCCCACACGGGAAAATACACCCTGGCCTACGACAAGACCACGATCGACCCCGCCGCCGCGGCCCCGGGCAAGTCCCCCTCGGCGTCGTTCTCGCTGCGGCACGCCGTGGCGTACGTCCGGCTCGTGATTTCGAGCACGGAATACGCCGGCTACAAACTCAACGGCGCGTCGCTGTGGTGTGACGGCGAGGCTGTCTCCGGCGACATTTCGGTCAACGTCGCCACGGGCGAAACCCGGACCGAGACCCCGCGCAACTACGCCACCGTCGTCGTGGAGGAGCCGCAGGCGCTCTCCTCGGCGCAGGAACTTTGGCTCGTGACGCTGCCCGTGAACCTGACCGGCAAGGAGGTTTACGTCTCCGTGGCCATGACCGACGGCACGAAAAACGTGACCATCCCCGTCAAGGTCGACGTGAAGGAGCTGAAGGCGAACGCCGTCAACACGATCACCGTGGCGAACGTCTCCCTAGCGGACAACCGGTTCGCCTGGTATCAGCCCGAAGAGACGCGCTATCTCGCCGAGGGCTGGGCCTACGGCGAGGCCAACACCTTCGTCACGAGCGCCGACGGCGAGGAGATCACGGTCGATGTCAGGGCGCGCGGCTTCTTCAACGGCTGCGAAGAGCCGAAATACGCCAAAATCATCTTCGCCAACAACCTCTCGGGAACCAACTACACGCTGGCGATCAACGGCAAGCGGAACAACCCCGACTCCCCGGCCGACTATGCCGAGGAGGTGGAGATCGGAAGCGACTGCAAACTGACGCTCAAGACCACGAAGGGCAGCTATCTGGGATGGTTCGGCAAGGTGGGCCTCCTGAACGCCGAAAAGAAATTCATCTGGGCCTTCACCGTCTGGTATCTGCCGGGAGGCGTCACAGGACACCCCTACAAGAGCGGAGTGGTCATGGACCGCTACATCGGCGACAGCTACGCCCCGAACTACAACAACTGGCACGGCGTGGGAGCCTACTTCCAGTGGGGCCGCCCGTTCAGCTTCTCTTGGGGCAGCATCACCTACACGGTCGCCTCGACCAACGCGACGGACCTCAAGATTTCGGCGAGCAATCCGGGCGTCTTCTTCAAGACCGACGGCGCCTCGAAGCACAACGGCGACTGGTGGCTCGGCGACTGGACCGGCAAGCGCACCGACCGCAAGGACGACTTCTGGGGCAACCCGAACGGCACGGCGGAGGCCGGATCGCCCGCGAACGGCACCAAGTCGATCTTCGATCCCTGCCCCAAAGGCTGGATGGTGGCCTCCCCGGCAGTCTACAAGGAGGTGCTCGCCGGCAAGGACGACGCATTCGAAAAGAACAACTCGGTACAGTCGATGATCTACAAATACGACGGCACGAACAAGGCTTACTGGCACTTCAGCGGCCTGAAATGGGCCTCGTCGGGCGGAAACCCGAACAACAACCAGAACGACATTCTGGGCGTCTGGTCCAATTCGTCCTACCACGGATACGAAGCCTCGGACCACAACGTCTACCAGCTCTACTACCGCACGTCGCAGGGCACGTGGAACGACGGCGGCGGCCGTGCGGCCGGCATGTCGGTACGCTGCATGCAGGACACCGAAAACCGTTGACAACCGGAATCCGGAGGAGCGCCCGGCCGTCGGGCCGGACACTCCCCGGTTTGCGAACAAAAAACTTTACAGCCATGAAGATATTGAAAAAACTGCTTTGGTTCGTCGCGGCGGCATGCGTCCTCTCCGGATGCGCCGACGACAGAATGATCTACAAACCCGGAAGCGGGTCCGGGAACGGCGGAAACGGCGGCGGCGGAGAGCAGCCGTCCGGTCCGGGCGACTATTCGAAACTCTCGGCGGCCAACCACCCGCGGATCATCATGTCCGAGGACGACGTGACGGCCATCAAGGCGAAACTGGCCGCCGGGTCCGACGCCAACCTGAAGAAACTCCACGAGTGCATCATGGCCTACGCCGACAAGGCGCTCACGGCCAAGGATCTGGTTTACGAAGTCACCGGCAAGCGGCTGCTGTCGGTCTCGACCGAGGCGGCCAACCGGATCATCTCCTGCTCCTACGCCTACCGTCTGACCGGGGAGGACAAATACCTCGAAAAGGCGGAGAAGGACATGCAGACGGTCTGCGCCTTCAAGGACTGGAACTCCGCGACCCACTTCCTCGACGGAGCCGAGATGGCCCACGGCGTGGGCATCGGCTACGACTGGCTCTACGGCCGGTTGAGCGACGCGACGAAGAAGAGCGCCGAGAAGGCCATTCGGGACTACGCGTTCTACTGCGCGCTCAACGGCAAGTGGAACCTCAACTTCTACACCTCGGCGACCAACTGGAACCAGGTCTGCAACGGCGGACTGGTGGTGGCGGCGCTGGCCGTCTACGAGACCTGTCAGGACGACGCGCGGAGCATCATCGACAAGGCGATCGAAAGCAACGCCTCGGTCATGCCCGAGATGTACAACCCCGACGGCAACTACCCCGAAGGCTACGGCTACTGGGGTTACGGAACGGCCTTCGAGTGCATCATGCTCGCGGCGATGGAGTCGTGCACGGGGACCGACAACGGCCTTTCGGCCGTCGACGGTTTCAAAAAGACCGGCAAATGGATTCTCTTCATGGAGGGTATGAACAAAATGGCGTTCAACTACTGCGACTGCGCGCCTTCGAGCATCGCCTTCCCGCCGCTGTGGTATCTCGCCCACAAGTTCAACGACCAGTCGCTGCTGTACGGCGAGCTGATGAAACTCAACGACGGCCGCTACACCTCCTACGACTCGCCCAAGTACTTCCCCATGGCGATCGTCTATGCGAGCAAGTTCGACCTGAACAGCATTGCGCCCCCGGAGGAGAAGGTGTGGAGCGGCAAGGGCATCAACCCCGTGGTGCTGGTCCACGGCGACTGGACCTTCACCGACACCGACAAGTTCCTCGGCATCAAGGCCGGGCGGGCGAATTACAGCCACGGCCACATGGACGTCGGGTCGTTCGTCTACGACGCCTGGGGCACGCGCTGGTCCGCCGATCT
The DNA here is from genome assembly GCF_025145845.1 of Alistipes shahii WAL 8301. Classification (NCBI taxonomy): domain Bacteria; kingdom Pseudomonadati; phylum Bacteroidota; class Bacteroidia; order Bacteroidales; family Rikenellaceae; genus Alistipes; species Alistipes shahii. The sequence continues at coordinate 1,220,030 of NZ_CP102253.1, forward strand.
GGGCCTCCAGAGCTACGGCACGGTCGAAAACATCAATCTGCCGGGCTACACCGGAGGTTTCGGAAGCTACGACCAGGGAGCCTTCCGCTGGGCCGTCTTCCGCTACAACAACTACAACCACAGCACCATCACCGTCAACGACGCTCTCCACCGCGCCGGAGGCCGGGCCGAGATCTCGAGCGTCATCAACACCTCCGCCTCGAAGGGCGCCACGATCGACATGACGGACATCCTTTCGTCCGAATGCGAAAGCGCCACGCGGACCGTAACGCTCGAAAACGACACGGACCTCGTGGTGAAGGACATCGTCAAGGCCAAATACAACAAGGCGGCCGACGTACGGTGGACGATGGTCACGCGAGCCATACCGACCGTCGAGGGCAACCGGATCGTATTGCAGGGCGCGTCGAAAAAACTCTACCTCAAGGTGACCAGCCAGAACAACGCCAAGGTCACCCTCAAGACCTGGTCCACCGTCGGCGAATCGTACGACGCGAGCAACGCGGGCTACTACGAAGCCGGCTTCGAGGCCAAGGTGACCTCCGGCCAGACGGACACCTTCACCGTGACCCTCTCCCCGAACGAATAAACCGAAAACGATGAAAACAACCCTTCTGTCGATCCTCCTGTCGGTCGCGGCCCTGATCCGGGCCGCCGCCGGCAACGACGGTCTGAACCTATTGCAGGCCGAATATTCGAAACCGGGCGTCGCCGAATCCTTCGCAGCGGGGAAAGCATGGTTCCCGTTCCCCGCCTACGAAGACCGTGCGGGCTGGGCCGCGCTCTTCGGTCCCGACGCCGGGAAAGTCATCCGGCGGGGCGAGCAGCTGCTCGACTACCAATGGCAGCACATCCCCGCCAGCGCCTACCTCGCCTTCGAGCGGACGGGCGACCGGCAGGCCATGGAGAGGCCCGAAGGGGCCAACCGCGGCGCGATGATCGCCCTGATCCTGGCCGAACTGGCCGAAGGGAAGGGACGGTTCATCGACCAGCTCGCCAACGGCGTCTGGCTGGCCGCGCAGCAGCCTTCGTGGGTGCTCTCGGCGCACCAGGGGCGGCAGCGGAGCAAGCGGTCGCTTCCCGACGCCCGCGAACAGCTCATCGACCTCGCATCGGGGCGTTACGGCTCCATCGTCTCCATCGCCTATCACTTCTTCCACCGGGAATTCGACAAACTCGACCCCTCCATCTCGGTCGCCACGGAGAACGCCGTCCGGCGAAACATCCTCGACCCGTACCTCGATCCCGGACAACGGCGCGCCAACTGGTGGCTGGGACTGGCGTCCAGGGGATCAATGCTCAACAACTGGACCCCGTGGTGCAATTCGGACGTGATCCTGTGCTTCCTGCTGATGGAGAAGGACCAGGAGCGGCTCGACCGGGCCGTGGCCCAGTCGGTCCAATCCATGGACCTGTTCCTCAACTACATCCAGAAGGACGGGGCCTGCGAGGAAGGCCCCGCCTACTGGGGCGCGGCGGCCGGGAAGGTCTACGACTACCTCCAGATCCTGTACGACGCCTCGGACGGCGCATTCTCGCTGTTCGGCAACGAACGCATCCGGAAAATGGGCGAGTTCGTCTCCCGCTCCTACATCGGCAACGGCTACGTCGTCAACTTCGCCGACGCCGGAGCCAGGCTGAACAACCCCAGCGAACTGATCTGGAATTACGGCCATGCGGTGGGCAGCAGGGAGATGACCGATTTCGCGCTCTACTGCCTGGCCGACCCCGCGAGCGGAAAATTCCGAAACCCCGTCATCACGGGCAACGACGCCTACCGGGCGCTCGAAACGGTGCGGTTCAACCCGCTGATCCGCGAGGCCGCGGATTCGCTGAACCGCCTTGCGGCCGAAACCGCTCCGGCGGAGGTGCGCCGCAACCTGCGGCGCGGCGTACCCCCGGCCACGTGGTATCCCGAGACCGAAATGTGCTTCATGCGCAATCCTTCGGGATGGTTTCTCGGAGCGAAGGGCGGCTACAACAACGAGAGCCACAACCACAACGACGTAGGGAGCTGCGTCGTCTATGTCCGGGACATCCCGGTGCTCGTGGACGCCGGCGTGGGGACCTACACCAAGCAGACGTTCAACCACGACCGCTACAAGATCTGGTCGATGCAGTGCGACTGGCACAACCTGCCGATGATCAACGGCGCCGCCCAGCCCGCCGGCGCGCAGTACCGGTCGAAAAACACGTCGTGCGACCTCTCCAAGGGGATGTTCTCGCTCGATCTGGCCGACGCCTATCCGCCGGAGTCGGGATGCCGGAAGTGGGTCAGGACCTACCGTCTCGCCCCGAAGGGCGCACCCTCGGTGACGATCACCGACTCGTTCGCGCTCGACGCGCGGACGCAGCCGGACGTGGAGCATTTCCTGGTCAAGGGATCGGTCGTCCTGCCGGGCGGAACGCACCAAGGGCGGACGCTGCCCGATGGGGAACTGCTGATTCTCTGCGACGAGGGGCTGGTCGTGAAGATGACCTTCCCGGCGTCGCTGAAAGCCTCGGTCGACGTGATGGAACTCACCGACCGGAGGTTCTCCGGCGTGTGGGGTCCGAGCCTGCGGCGGATCAACCTCGCCTCGCCGCCCGACGCTCCGGCGAAGGGCAGCTATGAATTCCGGATCACCGAACTCGGCAAAAAGTGACGGCGATGCGACACCGGACCCTCCTCCTGATCGCCGCCGTGACGGGCCTGCTGGCCTGCGCCTGCGGCGGCACCGAGGCCGAACGGCTGCACCGGGCCGCCATGCGGGAGTACCTCGACCCGATCCGGCCCGGATACGAAGGGCGAAATCCCTTCTGGAACGCCTTCGCGACGAAGTTCATCTACGCCCCGGCCTTCGGGTTCGAACCGGTGGAAAGCGCCGTGAAATACCGTTTCACCGTCTCGCACCTCGGAACCTCGATGGTCGAGTCGCCCCGTTACCGCAAGGACGCCCCGACCGAAGACCCCGAACCCCGGCGGGTCCTCGGGCCGGGCGTTCCGACGGGACGTTCGTGGAGTTTCGAGGCGGACTCCCCGCAGCAGAGCCTCGCCCCGGTGTGGAACGACATTCCGGCAGGCCGGGTGCGGGTCACGGCGGAGGGGCTGGACGCCTCGGGACGGGTCCTGGGAAAGGCCGGGGAGCGGGAATTCCTGCGGGACTTCCCCTTCCGGCCGCCCTACAACGGCAACGTGAGGCCTTACGCCGAGGCGGCGCGCATGGCCGCCCTGTACATCCACGAACTCCCGGCGATCCGGCGCTGGCTCACCGCCGCGGAGCCGGACATGACCTACCGCCACAACACCTACGCATGCAAAATCGTGGGGGCCACGATCCAGCTGGAGGTGCTGGTCGCGAAACTGCTGCCCGCGCACCGGGAGGAGGCGCTCGCCATCGCCCGGAACGCGGCCCGGTTCCTGATGGACCGAAGCCGTCCCGAAGGCGACCCGCTGGCCTTCTTCCCGCCGACCTACTACTCCGACCTGATCTCCTCGTCGCGGGCCGAAAACCGGGGCAAGACGATGACCATGGAGGCCTGCGCCGCCGGAAACGCCTTTCTCGACCTCTACGACGCGACGGGCGACCGGATCTGCTACGACCGGGCGCTGGCCATCGCGGAGACCTACTCCAGGCTGCAACACGCCGACGGCTCGTTCCCGATCAAGGTCGATTTCGAGACCGGGGAGCCGGTCAACGGCTGCAAGGCGATGCTCACGCCGGTCATGGAGTATTTCGGACGGCTTGAAAACCAGTACGGCGTCACCCGCTACCGCGGCTGCCTCGCCCGGGCGGCGGAGTGGATGCGCCGCAACGCACTCGAAAGTTTCGACCTGACCGGACAGTTCGAGGACATGACCGTTCTCGGGCAGCAGCCCTACCAGAACCTCACCAACTGCGCCTCGGCGCCCTACGCCTCGTGGCTGCTCAAAAAGCCCGGCCGCACGGCCGCGGAGCTGGCCGACGCCGTCGACCTGATCCGTTTCAGCGAGGACCAGTTCGTATGCTGGGACGTGCTGCCCGACGACGACGGCGTCCGGACGCTCTGCACGCCCTGCGTCTACGAACAGTACGGCTACCGGGTTCCGGTCGACAACAGCACGTGCGTGGTGGCGAACGCCCTGCTGGACCTCTGCGAGGCGACGGGCGACCGGCTGGCTTTCGCCAAGGCCAAAGCGCTGGCGGACAACCTCACCGTGGTCCAGAATGCGCTGGACGGGCTGATCCCCACGTCGCTCGACGTGCGCGAAGGCGCCAAGAACCGGATACGGGGTTTCTGGGTCAACTGCACCTACGCCTCCATTCTCACGCTGCTCCGGATGGCGGAACTCACCGGGGAGACCGCCGGTTTTCCCGCAGACGTCTCGCACGCACGCTGACGCGGGAAACGGACCCGGAATTCCCGAAACCGGATATTTTTCGGTATCTTGTCCCATCAATCCGACGCTTTTCCGATGACGAAAAACTACATAGCGGCTCTGGTCCTGCTCCTGGCGACAGCCCTTCCCGGGTCGGCGATCAATCCCTACCGGCGGTACGATACAAGAAACGGGCTGTCCGACAACAGCGTGAAGGACATCTGTCAGGACAGCCGGGGCTACATGTGGTTCGCCACGAAGGACGGGTTCAACCGCTTCAACGGCTACCGCTTCGACGTTTTCGGCTCGTCGTTCTCCGGCGAGCACCTCAACATCGACGTCATCTGCCCCCATTCGGACGGAATCCGCATCTGGCTGGGGTGCACCGAAGCCCTCATGCTTTTCGACCCGCGGGACGAGCGCCTCACGCGGTTCGACGCCCGGAACAGCGAGGGAAAGGGCATCCGGAACTGCATCAGCCTGCTGTACGACCCGCTGGGCGACCTGTGGATCGGAACCGACGACGGGCTGTTCCGCTGGGACGAACGCATCGGCCGCCTCTTCCGTTACGAACTGGAGGAGAGCGACGGCGGCACGTGCCGCGGGATCCGGACCATCTTCGAGGACAACGGCGGCGAAATCTGGGTCGGGACGACCGCCGGACTGTACCGCTACCACCGCAAGACGGACCGCTTCGGCCGGAATGCGAAGCCCAAGCCGGAGAGTTCCCTGCTGGGCGACAACGAGATCACGGCCATCGTCGAGGCCGAAGACGGCAAACTGCTGATCGGCATGCAGAACGGCTACCTCGGCGAATTCGACATCTACACGGGCCGGTTCACGCAATTCCCCGCCTTCGACGCCGAGGGAAAGCAACTCTCCGTCGCGCGCATCCACACGATTTTCCGGCGGGACATGAACCGCTACATGATCGGTTCGGACAGCGGCCTTTTCTTCTTCAGCCGCAAGAACGGCCGCTGGTCGGTCTCCGGAGACAACCTCGCCGAAGAAAGCATCTACCGGTGTTTCCGGGACCGCGAGGGCGGCATCTGGATCGGAACCTATTTCTGCGGCGTGAACTACCTTTCGCCCCGGCAGGACGAAATCCTGTGGTACTACGACGACGGCCGTCCGGAGTCGCTCGACGGCAACGCCGTGAGCCAGTTCTGCGACGACGGCCGGGGGAACCTCTGGATCGCGACCGAAAACGGAGGCCTGAACCATTTCGACGTCCGCAACCGGAAATTCACCAACCACACCGCCCGCAGCCACAACAACCTGCATGCCCTCTGCATGGACGGGGACGACCTGCTGATCGGAACCTTCTCGCAGGGGCTTGACCTGATGAACCTCCGGACCGGAAAGGTCGTCAACTACCGGAACGTCCCCGGGGATTCCGCCTCCCTGTGCAACGACTACGTCTACGCCATCTTCCGGGCAAGCGACGGCACCCTCTACGTCGGGACGATGTCCGGCATGTGCACCTTCGACAAACGTCGGGGACGGTTCTCCCGGGTGAAGATCACCGAAGGGAGATTCATCTACGACATCGCCGAGGACACCGGGGGCAACATCTGGGTCGCCAGCAAGGTGAGCGGGATATACCGCTATTCGCCCGGCGACGGGACCTGGAAAAACTACCGCCACGACGAACTCGACCCGCGTTCGCCCGCCGACGACAGGTACATCCGGGTCTACGTCGACACCGGAGGGCAGGTCTGGTTCTGCGGCGAAAGCGCCGGGATCTGCCGCTACGATCCCCCGATGGACGGGTTCGAGAATTTCGGCGCCGACGACAACCTGCCGAACGGCATCTACTACGGCGTGCTGGACGACAGCGCGGGCAACCTGTGGCTCTCCTCCAACCAAGGCATCCTCAAATACAACCCCCAGCTGCACACCTGCGCACGCTACACGATCGAGGACGGACTCCAGAGCAACCAGTTCAATTTCCGGTCGTCGCACAAAGCCGGGGACGGAACGTTCTTCTTCGGGGGAATAAACGGCTTCAACTACTTCTCGCCGTTCAACATCTCGGTCAACAAGGTCCGGCCGGAGATCGTCATCTCGTCGGTCCGCATGCACCGGGCCGACAGTTTCTCGGTCGGTTCGGAGCGGCAGACCCTCCCCGACGGGAACCTGCGCATTTCCAGCAAAACGATCTCCTTCGACATCAATTTCGAGTGCCTGAGCTACGTGGCCCCGGGGCAGAACCGCTATGCGTGGAAACTGGAAGGGTTCAACAGCGACTGGGTCTACACCGACCAGCACTCCGTGTCGTTTATGAAACTGCCCGCGGGCCGCTACGTCTTCCGGGTGCGGGGCTGCAACAACGACGGCTACTGGAGCGATGCGACCCGCAGCCTGGAGATCAGCGTACAGCCCCACCCCTTCCTCAGCCCCGTCGCCAAGGGCGTCTATTTCCTGCTGGTCGCGCTGCTGATCGTCGCCGCAGTCCGGGTCATCCTCCGGCGGCAGGGCGAAAAGAAGGAAAAGGAGCTGATCCAGACCAAGATGGCGTTCTTCACCCAGGTGGCCCACGAGATCAAGACGCCGGTCACGCTGATCAAGTCCCCGCTCGAACGGATCATCGAAACCGGCAAATGGAACAGCGACGTAACTTCCAACCTCGACATGATGAAACGGAACGTCGACCGGCTGCTCGAACTCATCCGCCAGCTGCTCGATTTCCGGAAGGTGGACAACGAGGGATTCCGGTTGAGCCGCCGCGAAACCGACATCAGCCTGCTGGTCGAGGAGACCGTCGCACGGTTCCGCAACTCGACCGAAAAGATCGCCATCCGCACGGACTGTCCCGACGCGCACGTCCTGTTCTATGCCGACGGCGAGGCCTTCACCAAAATCTTGAGCAACCTGCTCGCCAACGCCCTGAAATACGCCCGCTCGACGGTCGTGGTCGTCCTCCGCATCCTGGACGACGACCGGGGACGGACGCTCCGGCTATCGGTCCGGGACGACGGGGACGGCATCCCGCCCCGCATCCGGGAGAAGGTGTTCGACCTCTTCTACCAGAAGAATCCCGATTCGGGCAAGGGCTTCGGAATCGGGTTGAGTCTGGTGAAACTCCTCGTCGAAAAGCACAACGGCCGGGTGTACGTCGACCGGCACACCGTCGCGGGCTGCGAACTTACGGTGGAGATCCCGGATTCCGGAGCATCTGCGAGGGGGGGGGTACGCGCCCCCGAACCAGCCGAAGAACCGGCCGATAGCCCGGAAGACCGGCAGCCGGAGGCGAAGCCCTTCCACATCATGGTCGTGGAGGACACTCCCGACCTGCGAGAGTTTCTGGTCAAGAATTTCGAGGACACCTACGGCGTCCTTTCGGCGAAAAACGGCGCCGAAGCCCTCGCCATCCTCGAAAAACAGGCCTGCGACCTGATCATCAGCGACGCCCTGATGCCCGAAATGGACGGTTTCGACCTGTTGATGAAGGTCCGTAACGACGAAATGCTGTGCCACATCCCGTTCATCCTGCTCTCGGTGGTCGACTCCGTGGACTCGAAGATCAAGGGACTGGAATACGGGGCTGACGTCTATATCGAAAAACCCTTCTCGCTGGGTTACGTCAAGGCGACGGTGGAGAGCCTGCTCGAAAACCGGAAACGGGCCTTCCGCCACTTCGCGTCGCGGCCCGGATTCCAGTACGAGAAAGACGATATGGGCCGCAACGACCGGCAGTGGCTGGACAAGCTGACGGGCATCGTCCGCGAGAACCTCACCTGCGAGACGCTCTCCGTGGACCTGCTCACCGAGAAAATGGCCTTGAGCCGTTCCAGCCTGCAACGGAAGCTGAAAGGGCTGACGGGCGTCTCGCCCAACGAATACATCCAGTTGGTACGGCTGAAAACGGCCGCGCAGCTGCTCCGCAGCGGCGAATACCGGATCAGCGAGGTCTGCTACCTGACCGGATTCAGCAGCATGTCGTGGTTCGCCAAATGTTTCACGAAGCAGTTCGGCATGCGCCCGAAGGATTTCATCCGGCAGAATCAGGACGGGAAATCATCCGGATAAGAGTGCGGGAGCGCTGTTCTTCCAAAAAATGCTCCCGCTCCTGCCGCTATCTGCGGAGAGCCCGGTTTTCAGGGTTTGGTCACGCGCCACTCCGCAGGGGCCTTGAAGCCCTCCTTGCCCTGCCCGTAGGGCAGTTCGGGATGCGCGGGACGGATCGTGTCGTAGCGGATGATGTATCGGCGCAGGCGCTCGGCTTCGGCAGCATGCTCTTCGATCCGGTTCTGCGCCTCATAGGCATCTTCGGGATAATAGACCAGATAATCGCTCTTGAGCTGCATCGCGCGGCTGCCCCCTTTGAGAATCAGCTTGCAGTCGCCGCTGACCGCCGCGCCGCAGCCGAGGTAGAGATCGCGCGGGAACGAGGCGGTTTCACCCGTAAGCGCCGGAAGCAGGTTCACACCGTCGTAGGGACGCGGAGGCTCCCCGGCACCGACCAGCGCGGCGATCGTGGGGGCCATGTCGACGAACGCCGCAAGCTGTTCCGAGCGGACGCCTTCCGCGAACCGCCCTTTCCTGCAGAGGACGGCCGGAACGCGTAAGCCACCGTCCCATTCCCGCCCCTTGTGGCCGCGCAGCGGCGCGCAGCTCGACCCGCCGGGCAGGTTCGGAATGCCGCCGTTGTCGCTCATAAAGAGCACCAGCGTATTTTCCACGAGGCCGCTCCGCTCCAGTTTTTCGAGGATGCGGCCCACGCCCTTGTCCATGCGGGTCACCATGGCGCGGTAGGTGTAGGCATCCTTCTCGCGGGGAGTCAGCGCGGCGAACTTCTCCGGAGAAATATGCTCGGCGATCTCGTCTTCGGGAGCCTGGAAAGGCGTATGGGGCGCATTGAACGCCACGTAGAGGAAGAACGGCCCCTCGGAGGCGTACCCCCCGATGCAGCGCACGGCCTCGTCAGCGATCAGGTCGGTCGAATAGCCCTCGTCGCGGCACGACTCCCAATCGTTGTGCCAATCCAGTTCACCCTCGCGTTCGTGGGTGAAGTAATCGAGCGCGCCGTTCAGGCAGCCGTAAAAATGGGTGAATCCGCGGTTGAGCGGATAATACGCCCGGCGCCCGTGGCCCAGATGCCACTTGCCGACGATCGCGCGGTGAGCGTACCCGTTGGCGGCGAGCATGTCGGCCAAAGTCTGTTCTTCGGGATCGAGTCCGTAATCGCGCCAGGGCGGAATGACGGTTTTCCGGATGCCGAAACGGCTGGGATAACGCCCGGTCATCAGCCCCGCACGGGTCGGCGAACTGACCGGAGCGGTGTAGAAACGGTTCATCTCGATGCCCCTGGCGGCCAGCGCATCAATGTTGGGCGTGGGGATGACGCTTCCGTGATAGCCCACGTCGCCCCAGCCCAGGTCGTCGGCCACGATGAACAGGATGTTAGGGCGTTCGCCGGTCCCGGCGGCCACGGCCGGAAGTGCGGCGGCAAGGCAGGCGCCTGTTCCGAGCAGGCTTCCGCAGAGTAGATTCCGATTCATTTCGAGTTTTGGATTTAGTTGTCCGCAAGGTATTCATTTCCCCGGGGAAACGAAGTCGTTTTTTGTTCAAAAAATGTCGCGATTTCTGCAAACCGCCCCGGGCCGGGGTCCGACCGCGGCCGGAAGACCCGCCGCAAAGCCCCGGATTCCGGTCTCCGGCAGCATTTTGAACATTCCGTGGCCTGTTTTGGCTAATTTTTTAGCCTCCGGCTCCTATATAATGGTTACCTTGCGATCGGAACAGGACCGGAATCCGGACACGGCCGTACCTCGGCGCGCGGCCGCTCCCCGGGCCGGCAAGAACCACCCGCAAACTCACAAAACTTCAAGACATGAATAACCGCACCATCCTCACCGGACTGCTGGGCGCCGGAACCGTCGCTTCGGCCACAGCGCAGACCCCCGCAAAAACCAAGGCGCAAACGCCGCAGGGCCGTCCGAACATCGTGATCATCTACACCGACGACATGGGCATCGGCGACCTCTCGTGCACCAGCACGGGCTGGATCGAAACGCCCGCCATCGACCGTCTGGCTTCGCAGGGACTGGTCCTGAACAGCTACTACACCTCGGCTCCGGTCAGCTCGCCCTCACGCGTGGGCCTCACCACGGGCATGTTCCCGATGGAGTGGGGCATCAACACCTACCTCCAGAGCCGCAAGGGCAACGCCGCCTGCGAACAGGCTGACTACCTCACCGCCGCCGCGCCCTCGATGGCCCGCATCCTCCGCGACGCCGGATACGCCACCGGGCACTTCGGCAAGTGGCACATGGGCGGCGGGCGCGACGTGAAGGACGCGCCGTCGATCCCCTCGTTCGGCTTCGACGAGTACTGTTCGACATGGGAAAGCCCCGACCCGGCTCCCGAACTGACCGCCACGAACTGGATCTGGAGCGACAAGGACGACGTGAAACGCTGGAACCGCACGGGCTACTTCGTCGACAAGACGCTCGATTTTCTAGTGCGCCACAAGGACAAGCCCTGCTTCGTGAACCTCTGGCCCGACGACATGCACACGCCGTGGGTCCCCGACGAGGAGTCGCAGCACAAGCAGAAGGACTGGAACTCGCAGCCCAACTTCTCGGAGGTGCTCGCCGAGTACGACCGTCAGATCGGCCGATTCCTCACGCAGCTCGACCAGCTGGGACTGAGCGACAACACCATCGTCATCTTCACCTCGGACAACGGTCCGGCCCCGAGCTTCCGCCAGCTGCGCACGAACGGCATGCGCGGCGTGAAGAACAGCCTCTACGAAGGCGGCATCCGCATGCCGTTCATCATCCGCTGGCCCGGAGTGATCGAGGCCGGCAAGGTCGACGACACGACGGTCGTCTGCGCTGTCGACCTGCTGCCCTCGCTCTGCAAGATCGCCAGAGCACGGCTGCCGAAAGGCTACCGTTCGAGCGGCGAGGACATGAGCCGCGCCCTGCTCGGAAAGCCCTCGGTCCGCAAAGGCGACCTGATGTGGGACTTCGGCCGCAACGAAGCGTTCATGTTCCCCCGCGACCGCTACCACCGCAGCCCCTCGCTGGCGATCCGTCGCGGTAACTGGAAACTGCTCCTCAACCCCGACGGTTCCAACGCCCAGCTCTACGACATCGCCGCCGACATCAACGAAACGAAGAACCTCGCGGAGAAGAATCCCGCGCTGGTCCGCGACCTTTCGAAGACCGTGCTGGCCTGGTGGGAGCGCCGTCCCCGCATCGGCACCGGGAAACAATAACTCGCCTCCGGACAGAACGACCATGAGAAACAAGACAATACCCGCCGGTAAGATCGGACTCGGGGCTTCGCTGGCCCTGCTCTCCGGCGGCGCGGCCCAGGCCGCCAAACCCGCCCGGCAAAACCCGAAGCGCCCCAACATCGTGCTCGTCATCGCCGACGACTGCCGCCATTACGACCTGGGCTGTTACGGAAGCCCTGACGCCATCACGCCCAACATCGACCGGCTGGCCGCACAGGGCCTGCGTTTCGAGCGCTTCTTCCAGGCGACGGCCATGAGTTCCCCGACGCGCCACTGCCTGCTCACGGGGCTTTACCCCGTCCGTTCGGGAGCCTATCCCAACCACACGCGGCTCGACGAGGGGGTGCAGACGCTGCCCGAATACCTCAAGGAAGCCGGTTACCGCGTCGCCCTGCAGGGCAAGCGGCACATCGCGCCGATCAAAGCCTTCCCGTTCGAGTTCCTTTCGGAGGAGTCGCTGCGGAGCGTGCACCCCGAAAAGATCGAACCGTTCCTGGCCGACGTGGCGCAGACGGGCGAACCGTTCTTCCTTTACGTCGGTTCGACCGAGCCTCACGACCCGTGGACGCTCGGCGACCGCAGCCTCTGGAATCCCGACGACCTCACGCTGCCCTGCAACCTCGTCAACACGCCCGAAACGCGCCGCCAGTTCCGCAACTACCTCGCGGAGATCAACGTGCTGGACAGCCAGGTGGGCGCGGTGGACTCCCTGCTCCGCAAATACGGGCTTGACGAAAACACCGTCTTCATCTTCACCAGCGAACAGGGTTATTCGTTCCCGTTCGGCAAGTGGACCTGTTACGACGAAGGCCTGCAAACGGGCTTCATCGTACGCTGGCCGGGCGTGGTGAAACCCGGCACGACGACCGACGCCATGTGCGAATACGTCGACGTGACCCCGACGTTGACGGACATCGCCGGCGGAAAGACTCCCGAAGGACTCGACGGACGCAGTTTCCTGCCCGTCATCCGGGGAAAGGCCAAGAGTTTCAAACAGGAGGTCTACGCCATCCAGACCAGCCGCGGCATCCACGCCGGACCGGAACACTACGGCATCCGCTCGGTGCGCAGCGACCGCTTCGCCTACATCCTAAACCTCACGCCCGAGGCGACGTTCAAGTGCATGTCCACGCACCCGAAACGCGACTGGTGGGCTTCGTGGAAGGAGAAAGCCGCGACCGACGAATTCGCCCGCGGACAGGTGGACCGCTACCAGCACCGCCCCGGCGAAGAGCTTTACGACATCGTCAACGATCCGTTCCAGACCCGCAACCTGGCCGACGATCCCCGGTACGCCGCCGAAAAGGCAGCGCTGCGCACCAAACTGCTGCAATGGATGGAACGCCAGGGCGACAAGGGCCAGCAGACGGAGATGGAGGCCAAGGAGCACATGTTCCACAAGGAGGCGGCCGACACGCCCCGGGCCAAAAAGAAAAAAACCGGCAAAGCCCGGCCACAAAACGCACGGAATAATTAACTTTGCAGACAAGAACCCAAAAAACCGACCCATGAAAAGAAATTTCATCGCATTATGCGCCCTGCTGCTGGCCGCCTGCGGAAGCCAGGAGCCGAAAATCACCCTCTTCAGCAACGAAGCCTTCCAGACGGAGGCGGACGGCAAACCCGTCGGAATCTACACGCTCCGCGCGGGCGACGTGACCATGCAGGTCACCAACTACGGCGCCCGCGTCGTGTCGCTCTGGACTCCCGACCGCGCGGGCGACTACGAAGACATCGTGCTCGGCTACGAGACGATCGACCGTTACATCAACAATGACGGCGAACGCTTCCTCGGCGCGGTCGTGGGACCCTACGCCAACCGCATCGCCAAGGGCAGCTTCACGCTCGACGGCACGGAGTACAACCTGCCGATCAACAACAACGGCCAGACGCTCCACGGCGGAATCGACGGCCTGGACCGCGTGGTCTGGGACGTGGTTTCGGCCTCGGAAGACCAGCTGGTGATGAAGTACCTCCACGCCGACGGGCAGGAGGGTTTTCCGGGCAACCTGCAAATCGAGATGACCTACTCGCTCACGCCCGAAAACGAATTCCGGATCGACTACAGCGCCACGACCGACAAGCCGACCGTGGTGAATCTCTCGCACCACCCCTTCTTCAACCTCAAGGGCGAGGGTAACGGCACGATCCTCGACCACGTCATGACCATCAACGCCAGCCACACCACGCCGGTCGACTCGGTGCTGATCCCCACCGGAGAGATCGCCGACGTCACGGGCACGCCCTTCGACTTCCGCCAGCCGCACGCCATCGGCGAGCGCATCGGCGCCGACAACGAGCAGCTGCGCAACGGCGCGGGCTACGACCACAACTGGGTCCTCGACCGCAAGACCGCGGACGGCATCGAGCCGGCGGCCACGGTCTGGGAACCCGCTTCGGGCCGCACGATCGAGGTGCTGACCGACCAGCCCGCCATGCAGTTCTACAGCGGCAACTTCTTCGACGGCAAAGCGAACGGCAAATACGGCAAACCGCTGCGCTACCGCGAATCGCTGGCGCTCGAAACGCAGAAGTATCCCGACAGCCCCAACCACGACAACTTCCCCTCGACCGTACTGCGTCCGGGCGAAGAATACACACAGGTCTGCATCTACCGCTTCGGGGTGAAATAACGCCCGCCCCGGTGGAAACACACGAACGCCGCAGCAGGGGATCATCCCTTGCTGCGGCGTTTTCCGTCGGACCCGAAACGCCGGATTGTCTGCGGGCATCCGTCAGGCGAAGAGGCCCTGCGCCGGAAATCCGCCCTACCGGCAGCTGAACGCGACGCTTCGGGAGGCCCCGTGCTCGTCGATCACCGTCAGGCGGTGACGCCCGGGAGCGGGCCGGACCGAGAGTTTGTGCTCCAGCGAGGTCGCGCCGAGATACCGGTCGTCGAGATGCCAGAACAGCACGGCGTTGCGGTCGCGGTGCACGGCCGTGAAGACGAGGCTCTGCTGCCGGCCTTCGAGCGACTTCGGGGCCACCAGCACGCGCCCCGGCTGCGGATAGATGATCTCGATGGGGTCGTTTCCCGCCCCGCGGCCCGACAGGCCGGGGTGCAGCGGCGGCAGCGGGAGGTAGTCCGGATGCTGTCTCCGGTAGTACCACTCCTGCGCGGGCGGCAGAATGAACATCGGCCTGCGGACGATGCGGGCCGGATCGCAGCAGTCGGTCGTCACGCGGTATTTCAGGTCGGGACTCAAATTGACGATCCGGTGATAGGGGCAGACCTCGCCCGGGGCGGCAGTCCGCGGAATCATCAGCGTATCGCGGTCGGGGCACACCTGCGAGGCCAGAAATCCGCTCTGACGGCAGACCACGGCGGGTTCCAGGTCGCCGTAAGGCTCTGCGAACCACTCGCTCCCGGGCAGCAGGCCGAACACCTCGAACAGGACGGGCGCAGCGTACCCCACGCCCGTCATCAGCGGCCGCCCTTCGCCCGAACAGTTCCCGACCCAGACGCCCACGGCGTAGTCGGGCGTCGCCCCGACGGCCCATGCGTCGCGGTTGCCGTAGCTCGTCCCGGTCTTCCAGCCGATCTTCTTCGACGAGGCGAAATACTGCCACTCGCCCTCCTCCTCGGGGCGCGTGACGCGGCTGATCGCCTCGAACATCAGCCACAGCGCACCCCGCGAGAGGGGAATGTCGCCGGCCGCAACGGTCTCGGCCGACGACGCGTCGTAGTGCGGCCGGCGGATCGTCTCCTGCCCGCCGAGTTTGGCCGCCATCAGCATATAGGCGGCCGTGAGGTCCCACAGCGTGATCTCCGCGCCGCCCAGAATCAGCGACAGCCCGTAATGGTCGGCGCTGCGGTCGATCGTGCGGAAACCCAGCCCCCGCACCAGCGACAGAAAATTCTCCCGGCCGTATTTGTCGAGCATCCGCACCGACGGGACGTTGAGCGAACGCTCGACCACCCGGTCGGCGGGAACCGCGCCGTCGAACGTGCGGTTGTAGTTCTGCGGCGTGAAATCCCTGTAATAGGTCGGCACGTCGGGGAAAAGCATCGTCGGAAGCGCCGTGCCGTCGTCGAGCATCCCGGCGTAGAGGATCGGTTTGAGCACGCTGCCGCTGCTGCGCCGCGCGGGGATGACGTCGACGCCGGTTCCCGCACTCCGGTCCCCGGGGTCGTAGACGTTGCCGGCATAGGCCAGCGCCTCCCCGCTCCGCACGTCCATCACCACGACGGCCAGGTTGTTGATCCGGTTGCCCCGATACTGCGCGTTGTAACGCCGCGCCAAGGCGTTCACCCGCCCCTGAAGGTCGGCGTCGAGCGTCGAGCGCAGCGCCCCCGTGCGCATCTTGCCCAGCAGGTGCATCGCCTCCATCGGCATCGGTTCGGGAGCTTCGGGCAGCGGTTCCAGCTTGGCCAGGGCGCACGTCAGGGAGTCGATGTGCCCGCCGCTCCGGATGCGGTCGAGCAGCCTGTCGCGCTTCTCGCGCAGCCGTTCGCGATTGCGCTTCATGTGGATCAGCGAAGGCGCGTTGGGCAGCACGGCGAGCAGGGCGCTTTCGGCCCACGAAAGGTCCCGCGCGCTGCGGCCGAAATAGTACCACGAAGCGCTCTCCAGCCCCACGACATTGCCGCCGAAGGGCGCATGGGCGGCATACAGGGCCAGAATCTCCTCCTTACTGCACCGCATTTCGAGCCGCAGCGCCAGCACCGCTTCGACGAACTTTTCGCCAAAGGTCCGGGGCTTCCCGCCGCGGCTCAAACGGATGGTCTGCATCGTGAGCGTGCTGGCGCCGCTCTCGATCCGCCCCGCCGCGAGGTTCTGCCCCACGGCGCGCGCCAGCGCCAGCGGATCGACTCCGAAATGACGGTCGAAACGCTTGTCCTCGTAGGTCGTGATTGCGGTGCGGAACTTCCCGGGCACGCTGTCCGTCGGAAAGAACCGCCACTGCCCGTCGGGGGCGACCTTCGCCGAAAGAAGCCGCCCGTCGCGGCTCCACACCGTCGCGGAGAACGGCTCGTCGAAGAGCGTCCGCGGCAGGGCGAGGAAAAAACCCGCGGCGAGCAGCAGGGTAAGCCCGACCGCGAGGAGGCAGATTCTTTTTTTCGACATCATTTTTGACATATTTTATATATCTTTGGTGGAAGATATGCGCACCCCGCCGTATCCAACGCAAAGTTACCTAAAAAAACGCACCATGAAACCATTCCGCGCCGCATTGTTTGCCCTCATCGTCCTGCTGTCCGCCGCATGCAGCCGCCCGGCGAGCGACATCGTCGAGTCGTCGACCAACGGACTGTCGGGCGTCCGGATGCCGGTTCAGGTGACCCTGCGCGAGGGCGTCGAACTGGCCGAAGACGACCTGGAGGACGCCGTATCGTTCACCCCGTCGGCCGACGTCGAAGTTTCCCGGCTGGGCGTGCGGACGCTGCGCATCGTCCCGAAATCTCCCCTGAAGAGCGACACCCGCTACAAGGTGGCGCTCGACGCATCGAAACTCACCGGCGGAAAGGCCAAAGGCGTCGCCGAGTTCGAATTCTCGACGCCGAAACTGCGTTTCTCCTACAACCCCTGCTGGTTGCAGCAGAGCGACGACCTGAAATACTACGTGCTGGTCGGCGAAATGGTCTCGTCGGATTACGCCGCCGACGACTACGTGGAGCAGCGGCTCAAGATCAAGGGACTTCTGAAACCCGAAGTGACCTGGACCCATTCGGAGGACGGCACGGTCCACAAATACCGGGTCGAAAACATCCCGACCCGCAGCGACGAAAGCTACAAGCTGACCCTCGACTTCGACCTCGACCCGAAGCGGAACGTCGAGATGGAGGTCCCCCGCAAGGGCGAATACATCGTACTGGACCACACCGTGCAGACCGAGCCGCTGGCCGTGGTCGTCACCTTCTCCGAGCCGCTCAAGCCCAACCAGGATTTCAGGAACCTGATCCGCTTCGACCCGAAATTCCGGACCTCGGTCGACCGGAACCGCCTCTACATCTACCCCGAAACGCAACTCACGGGGAACTACGAGGTTGAAATCAGCCGCGAGGTGCAGAACAAGGCGGGGCGCCGGCTCGACGAAAGCTACACCTTCACCGCGGCGCTGCCCTCGCAGGCCCCTGCGATCCGCTTCACGGGCAAAGGCTCCATCCTGCCCTCGTCCAACCGCATGAGCCTGCTGTTCGAATCGGTGAACTTCGCCCGGGCGCGGGTGCGCGTGCGGAAGATCTTCGCCAACAACCTGCTGCAATTCTTCCAGCGGAACTACTACGGCGACACCTATTTCTCCGACATGGAGTACGTCTCCCGCATCGTCCGAGACACGACCATCGACCTCGGAGACAAGGCCTCGACGCGGCTCGACCGCACCAACAGCTACTCGCTCGACCTCAGCCGCCTGATCACCGACAGCCGGAAGTCGATGTACCTGCTCGAAATCAAGGGCGTCGACCCGCTGATTCCGGTCGAGAGCAACGATTACGACTACTATTTCGGCGACTACCGGACCTACGCCGAGCGGTCGAAGGTCGTCATCCAGTCCGACATCGGCATCATCTGCAAGAGCAGCGGCGACGGGGAGCTGATCGTCTACACCACCGACCTGGTCTCGGCGCGCCCGAAAGGCAGCTGCAAGGTCCGGGCCTACGACCGCCAGAACCAGCAGCTGGCCGAAGCCGTCACCGACTCCGAAGGACGCGCCGTGCTGAAATGCGGGGACGAACCCTACACGGTGCTGGCCGAGGCTAACGGCGACGCGGCCTTCGTCCGGGTGGAGCGGGGCGCGGCGCTTTCGTTGAGCAATTTCGACGTGGGCGGCACGACCGACACGAAGGGGATAAAGGGCTATCTGTTCGGCGAACGGGGCGTCTGGCGCCCGGGCGACGAAATTTACCTCACGCTGATCGTCGCCTCGGACAACCCGCTGCCGGAGAACCACCCGGCGTCGCTGGAGTTCTACAACCCCAACGGGCAGTTGGTGCAGTCGGCGGTCAGCAGCGGTTCCACGGACGGAATCCATACGTTCAAATTACGGACGACGCCCGCCTCCCCCACGGGAATCTGGCGCGCGAAGGCGACCTTCGGCGGCGCGACGTTCGAGAAAAACATCCGCGTGGACGCCGTCAAGCCCAACCGGATGAAGATCGAGATGCGCCTCGGCGACGGACAGACCGTCGACGCGAAGGAGTTCACCGGCCGGCTGACGGCCCGGTGGCTGCACGGCGCACCGGCCGCAGGATCGAAAGTCACGCTCCAGGCGCAGCTGTCGCAGATTCCGACGCGCTTCAAGGGTTACCCCGACTATTCGTTCGACGACGCCACGAAGCAGTTCGCCCCCGAGGAGCGGGAGATCGTCTCCGGCACGACCGGCACCGACGGCGCGCTGCAACTGACCACCGACCGGCTCTCCTCGCTGGAAGGGTTGAGTCCGGGGATGCTGAACGGCAAATTCACCGTCAAGGTCTTCGAAAAGAGCGGCGATTTCAGCGTCGACCAGCAGATCGCGGCCGTCTCGCCCTACAACGCCTATTTCGGAATCGGCGTAACCGCCCAACAAAGCGACTGGGGCGAGGAGTACCTCGACAGCAAACGCGACCATGCGCTGCGGCTCGTCCTGCTCGACGCCCGGGGCCGCCCCGCGACGGGCACGGAGGAGGCGACCGTGACGGTTTACAGGATGAGTTCCTACTGGTGGTGGGACGCCTCGTCGGCGGCTTCCCAGGCCCGCTACGCCAAAAGCGCGCTCAACGCCCAGTACAAAACCCTGCGGGCCACCCTCTCGAACGGCACGGGACAGGTCACGATGCGCTGGAGTGCGGGCGATTACGGCTATTACCTCATCCGCGTGACGGGCGCGCGGCAGGCGCATTCGGCGACGTGCGTCGTCTGCGTGTCGTCGTCCGATCACCGGGGCGGCATCTCCTCGGTGACCGACGCCGCGACACGCCTGGCCATCGCCCGCGACAAGGACAAATACGTGCCGGGCGACAAGGCCAAGATCACCATTCCTTCGTCCCCGGGCGCCCGGGCCTTGGTGAGCGTCGAGAGCGGCAGCTTCGTCCGCGAAAGCCGCTGGATAGCGTGCACCGACCGGCAGACCTCCTTCGAGATTCCCGTCAGGGAGGGCATGGCCCCGAACGTCTACGTCTCGGTGACCCTCGTCCAACCCCACGGCAACACGCTCAACGACGCGCCGATTAGGCTGTTCGGCGTTCTGCGGCTTCCGGTCGAGGACGCCGGCACGCGCCTGGCGCCCGTCGTCGAGATGCCCGAATCGGTGAAACCCGAGTCGGAAATCACGATCCGGGTCCGCGAGCGGAACGGCAGGCGGATGAGCTACGTGCTGGCGCTGGTCGACGAGGGGCTGCTGGGGCTGACGCGTTTCAGGACGCCCGACCCCTACCTCTATTTCAACGCCACCGAAGCGCTGGGCGTCCGCACGTGGGACCTGTTCGACCATGTCATCGGCGCCTACGGCGGCCGCATCGAGCAGCTGTTCGCCATCGGCGGCGACGCCGAGCAGCCGAACACCGGAGCGCTCCGGGCGCAGCGGTTCAAACCCGTCGTGCGGTTCCTCGGCGCCGAGAAGCTGGGCGCCGGGAAGACCAACACCCACAAGATCGCGCTGCCGCCCTACTTCGGGTCGGTGCGCGTGATGGTCGTAGCGTCCAACGGCCGCGCCTTCGGCTCCGCGGCGAAGGAGGTCGCCGTGAAAAAACCGCTTCTGGTGCAGGCGACCCTGCCCCGCGTGGTCTCCACGGAGGAGGAGATCGAACTTCCGGTCACGGTCTTCGCCCTCGAAAAAGGGGTCGGCAAAACCGACGTCCGGGTGAGCGTGAACGAAGCGTTCTCCGTGGTCGGGCCGCAGAGCCGGAGCGTCGTCCTCGGCGACGAGGGCGAACAGGTCGTCACCTTCCGGCTCAAGGCGGGCCGGCAGACCGGAATCGGGAAGGTCCGCGTCACGGCGGCCTCTTCCGGCGACAACTCCGCCTCGGAGATCGAGATCGACGTGCGGGAGCCGAATCCCTACGTCACGACCTCGGAAGAGCACATCCTCCAGCCGGGCGAAACGGTCTCCGTCAAGCCCCTGAAAGCCTCCGGAACGGCCCGTCTGGAGCTTTCGTCGATTCCTCCGATCGACCTTTCGCGCCGCCTCGAATACCTCGTGCGCTACCCCCACGGCTGCATCGAGCAGATCACCTCGGGAGCCTTCCCGCAACTCTACCTACACTCCATAGCCGAGTGCGACGAAGAGATGTTGCAGGACATCGACCGCAATATCAAGAGCGTCCTGTCGCGGCTGGGCGGCTATCAGCTCTCCAACGGCGCATTCGCCTACTGGAGCGGCGGAACTTCGCCTTCGGAGTGGGGCACGGCCTATGCGGTCCATTTCATGGCCGAAGCCGCGAAATACGGCTACGCCGTCGACCGGACGACGCTCGAACGCGCACTCAAATACCTGCGCGGCAACACCTTCGACAATCCGC
Organism: Alistipes shahii WAL 8301; assembly: GCF_025145845.1. Taxonomy (NCBI): domain Bacteria; kingdom Pseudomonadati; phylum Bacteroidota; class Bacteroidia; order Bacteroidales; family Rikenellaceae; genus Alistipes; species Alistipes shahii. The sequence continues at coordinate 1,241,060 of NZ_CP102253.1, forward strand.
TGACGCTGGCTTACGCACAATACGTCCTCGCACTGGCCGGCACGCCCGACCGGGGCGCCATGAACCGCCTGCGGGAGAGGTCGGCGCAGGCCGGCAGCGACGCGCGATGGCTGCTGGCCGCAGCCTACGCCCTCGACGGCAACCGGAAGGTGGCCGAAGAGCTGACCGCACAGACCGCCGGCACGGCGGCTCCGAAGGCCGACCCCTACGACGGAACCTATAACAGTCCCGAACGGCAGATGGCGATCGTGCTGATGACGCAGACGCTGCTCGGACAGCGCGAAGCGGCGTTCCGCACGGCCCTCAAAATGTCCGACATCCTGAAGAAGGACAAGTGGTTAAGTACGCAGTCGACGGCCTGGATGCTCAACACGCTGGCGAATTTCGCCTCCACGGGACAGACGGGGATCGACGCCCGGATCGGCCGGGAACCGATCCGAAGCGCCAAGTCGATCGCCTCCATGCCGCTCACCGCCCCAACCGAAGTGAGGAACACCGGCACGGGCAGCCTCCATCTGGTCGTGAGCCAGAGCTACACGCCCGGCAAGGGCGAGGAGGCGGAAGCCGCAAGCAGCCTGAAGATCGACGTCCGCTACCGGGACATGAACGGCGCGCCGCTCGACCCGCGGTCGGTCGCCGTGTCGACGGACTTCTACGCCGTGGTGACGGTCACGAACACCAGCGGCTACGAGCGTTACGCCGACCTGGCCCTGACGCACATCGTCCCGGCAGGCTGGGAGATCACCTCCGAACGGGACCTTTCGACGGTCACCTACCAGGACATCCGCGACGACCGGGTTTTGAGCTACTTCGACCTCCGGAGCGGCGAAAGCAAGGAGATCCCGATCAAACTCACGGCGACCTACAAGGGCCGCTACTACCTCCCCTCGGTCTGCTGCGAGGCGATGTACGACAACTCGGTGCGGGCGCTCCGGAAGGGCGAATGGGTCGAGGTCGTCGGGCAGACGCCGGCCGGAAACTGAACGACACGGCCCTGAAATAACGGAACATCCCCGTAATGGTTCCGAAGTTCCGGGGATAAAAAACAGAGGTATAAAAAAGTGTAAAGCAAAAGATAATCAAATAATTATACACTTTTCTTCAGTACCTTTGTTTTAGAAAAAAAGTAGAATAAGGTAATGTTAAACGAGGTTTCGGTTTCCAAATCGTTACCTCGTTTCTTTCGCTCTATTATTCATAGAAACGTGATTTTCAGTTTCTTGCATCGTTATTCATCTTGACATACGACTCTGCTGAAATTATTTTTGCAACCCTAAAAAGCAGAGTTTATGCGCAGCACGTTCAAGGTTCTGTTCTACCTTAAAAGGAACAAAGACAAAGATCAGAAAGTCGTCCCTGTCATGGGTCGCATCACGGTCAACGGTAGCATCGCCCAGTTCAGCGCGAAGCTCTCCGTTCCGGAGATGCTTTGGGAGGTCAGCGGCGGCCGCGCCAAAGGCCGCAGTCTCGAAGCGGATCGCATCAACCGTCATCTGGACAACATCCGCACCCAGATCGGCAAGCACTATCAGGATATCTGCGACCGGGAGTCATACGTTACGGCCGAAAAGGTCAAGAATGCCTATCTCGGCTTCGGAGAGAAATACCGGCTGCTTCTCGAAGCGTTCGAGAAATTCACCGGCGACCTCAAGAAACGTGTCGGCATCGACCGCTGCCACGGTACATGGAACCGCTACTATAAATCCATCGACCATCTGCGGACTTTCATGCGTAAGGAGTATAACGTGAGCGATATGCCGTTGGCGGAGTTGGAACAGTCGTTCATCGAGCAATACCACGTCTACCTTAAATCCGATCTGGGGCTCAAGCCTACGACCGTCAGCGGTTATCTCAAATGCCTGAAATACGTTGTCAAAATCGCGTTCAACAACGGCTGGATGCCTCGCAACCCCTTTTCCCTCTATCAATATACGGCTCCGAATCCGGAACGTAGTTTTTTAACGGAAGATGAACTCCGGCGTATGATGACTACCGAGCTGCGGTATAAGCGTCAGGACTATAACCGCGATATGTTCCTGTTCTCCTGCTTTACGGGCATCTGCTATGCGGATATGGCCTCGCTGACCTATGACCGGATCGAGCAGGATGCGCAGGGCGAGTGGTGGATCAGCGGCAACCGCCAGAAGACCGAAACCAAATACGTTGTCAAGTTGCTGCCTTATGCGTTGTTCATCCTGAACAAGTATCGGGGTCTGACCGGCGACGGACGTGTTTTTGCCATGTCTACACTCGATTCGATCGACGACAGCCTGAAAAACATCGCCCGGGAGTGCGGCATTGACAAACAACTCTCATTCCACCTTGCCCGGCACACGTACGCCACGACGATCTGCCTGTCGAACGGTGTGAGTCTGGAGACGCTTTCGAAGATGCTGGGACATAAAAATATCACCACCACTCAAATCTATGCGAAAGTCACCCCGCCGATGATCGACCGTGAGGTTACCATGCTCCGGGAGAAACTGGCAACGAAATTCTCCGTGTAGACACTTTGCGATAAAGTATATAAATATATTATGTCATTAGTGTCCCGTTAAAATTGGGACGAAGTTAATATTAATCAAATAGTCCCTCCAAGAGGGGATAATCGAGTTCTTTGACATCGTTGAAATTAGTCTTTTCGAAGAGATCTCTCAGTGGAGTCTTATCCGTTAGTGAGATGCTCAAAATCTGCAGGACCTCATAAGTTGACCGCTTTAGTCGCATGTCGTGTTGGACGATGGCGACAAGGCAATAAGTTATGATTGCAGAGCAAATTTGTATTCTGACAGCGTTCTCTGTAGTGCCCCAGAATTTCTTAATCTTGAGGTGCTGCTTGAGCCACTTGAAGAACAACTCAATCTGCCATCGGTTCTTGTAGAGATTAGCAATTTCGAGAGCGGTAAGATGGAATGCATTCGTCAAAAATGCGAAGTCTCTGTCTTGCTCGTCATCGTGAAATCTCACAAGTCGCAGCCTCTCAGGAAACTTCTTCTGTGTGTTCACATCCGTGAGTTCAATAACGGAATCAGAAAGCACATTCTTAGGCAATCTACGTTTCCATTTCGTACACTTGTACTGTAAGTTCTTCTTCGCCCGAACCACGAAGTATGATTCATTAAGACAAATCTTGTAGAGTTCCTTGAATGCATTGTAACCACGGTCAAATACGTAGTAAGAACCTGATTCATAGGGAATCTCCTTCATTGCCTTTGAATCGTGTACCGATGCAGTCGTAATATGGAAGAAAGCAGAAACTTGGGACTCCAGATCATAAAGGACATGCGCCTTAACGCCTCCTTTCTTCTTGCGGAACTTTGCCCACCAGAATACTGACAAGCAGAGCGGAATCGTTGTTGAATCAAATGCATAAACATTCCCCTTCAGCTTGAAGATGTCGGTTGCTCGTTTCTTGCGAGCCTGTTCCATCATGAAGAAGGCAAAGTCTTCAAAGATCCTGTAGTCACGATTCTGATTCGCTGTGGCAAATGTCGTTTTCGCTATTGGATTACGCCCCATTCCAAGGTGATAACATTTGGATTGGTGAGTCTCCAATGCAACGACAACATCACGCAGGCTCTCACGGTTACAGAGTTGTCCGAACATGAGTGCCATGAGCTGATTCCAGCAGGTGAAGTTCTTGACATACCTGTTCCCATCATACTTGTCAACCAGGTGACGGAACTTGTTGTTGTCGAGAAATGCAACCAATTGAGCGAATACATATTTGTCTTTGTTCATAGAGCAGTCCCTTTATGGGCTGCAAAATTACAAATTCAAATCGTCGCACATGAAAAATTACTTCTAATAGACTATGTTTCAACTATTTCAAAGACCGACTTGCCCGCTTTTACGGGACAGTAGTGATATTATGTATTTACATACTTGTATAAACTCATCATTCGGTCATTGCATCTTTGCGGCGAAAACCTACTGCAACCCGATTATGGAACGACTCGATGAGATTTTGGAAATCGTCCGAGAGATCCGCGAGGATGTCTCCTTTATGAAACGCCACCGTAATATGCTTTGCGGGATGCCTATTCTGGAAGTCGACGAAGTATGCGACCTTTTGAAGATGAGCGATCGTCAACTGCGCCGTTATCGCACTTCGGGTCAGCTTGTCGGTTTCCATTTCGGTCGTCGTCTAATGTTTTCGACGGCTGAAATCAACCGCTTCATAGAGCGTGTTGAAATGGAACATAAGCAGAAAAAGTCTTTGAGAAAAGCTATCCATAATCTTTAACACATAATACTATGTCTGAAACAACAGAAAGATCTTATTATCTGGTGGAGTCCATGTATTTCGAGAAACTGCTCCGCACGCATTTCATGCTGACACAATCCACGCTGCTCTTCGAACACCTGTTGAGCCACAGTGACCGCCCGATGTTCCTCTCGGCCCGCAAGGTCTGCGAGGTGCTGGGTATGGATTGCCACCAACTCGAACAATGCCGTAAAAAGCGGATGATCCGCGCCCGTGCCGTCAACGGACAGATGCTGTACGATGCCTACGAGTTGCTTGCGCTTACTGAACTTTTCTACCGCCGGAAGCTGCGGAAGACCCTCTCCTGGATACCGCAGTTCGAGGTGCGCTGATCCGTTCGTGCTGAAAGGGACTGACTGCATCCGCAGCAGTCTCTTTTTGTTTTGAGACAGCACGAATAATAATTAAAAATCCCTTTGTGAACGCCGGCCTCGGGGCAAGATAGCGCCGGACACGTTCCGGCGTCAAATTTTTGCGGCACGATCTCCACCCTTCGGGTCGTATCGCCCCTCAAAAATTTGCCTTGTCCGTGCCGTCGCTGATAATCCCGCCCCGAAGCCGGCTTCTCACTTTCATAGCGGGGATCTGCCGGCCGTATGTCAAATCAAAATCCATTTCGAAGATGAAACATCAAAAATTCGAGATTGCGGTGGCGGGTTACGACTACCGCTTCAAGACCTACGCCCGGGACGGCGTGGAGGCATCGGTAAAGGTGAAATGTTTTCTCGGAAAGCCCGATGCCGAGTGTACGATCCTTGTGCCTGCGTTGAACGATTACCTGCGGGAAACGGAATCCTGCCGCAGGCAGGTTGCTCAGCGATGAGAAAGTGGATCGATCAGTCGACCTTCGACGAGCTGCTGCTCGCCAATGCCGAGGATAACGTAGAGCGGGCTATTCGAAGCGCATCGGCCGTATTGGAAACAGTGCAGGAGTTCGTTCCGGAGGCAGCCTTGTTCTACCGTGTTACACATGCCGTGGACAGCCTGAAAAACTATTTCGAGGAAGCTTGCACCGGTTTCCGAAGAAACGGCATCCTGTTTCTCGTCCGCCAATATTTCTATCCAAAACCCTATTACGACCTCCGATTCGATTGGTCGTTCTTCCGATATGCGGACAACTACTCCTTCGGCAAGGCTTTCGACAAACAAACCGCTCCGAACCGTATCGGGGTCTTCACCAAAAAGAAGATCGACGACTGGGTGGAATACCTCACGCAGGGTTTCCGGAATCTCGAACGGATCGATGCGGAGAACGAACGCAAAATAATCGGGTACCGCAACCGGTTGGAGGCTCTGTCCGATGTGGTTTGGGTTCATGACAAAAGTCACGGCCAGATCATTCGTAACGGCCTGACCTATACTTTCGATATCCGGCAGACGGATTACAGCGAAAAGATCTCTTTGGACTATCGGTGCCGCACGCTCGACGATTTCCTTGCACTCTCCGACAATAAATTCACACCTAAACCTTAAACGACTATGGAACGAAACATTATTATCGAAAATATCTGCACTGCGTGCCGCTGCGGCGAACGTCGCGCCGAGGAATATTTGGCCGCGGAACTTCGCAACCTGCGGGAACTGCGGGATGCCGGGGCTCTGTGCTACGGCGATCTTGAAACGGCCTGTTCTGGGCTGGGACTGGACTTCGATTATACGGACTATTTCTGTCAGGCCTTGTCACTGAACTAACTCCGATTTACGATGAACAATCTTTGTTTCAACCGTTTCACACTGCGGACGGACGATGCGAAAACCCGCCGTAAAATCCTTCGCTGGCTGGCGCTCAATTACCGCTTGTACGAATACCTCCCCTCGGAGGCAGAGATCCGCGGACGGTTCATCTCGCGCAAACCCTTTCCCGCCGAAGCGCTCCGGCGCCAGATCGGGAAACTGCGCGGCGACAGGACTCTGTTCCTGCGGATTGTCTCTACGGACTTATACTCGCTCTATGTGGAAGGTAATGTCTATCTGCTCGGGGCGTGGTACCGAATCTTTCTTTAATCACCTGCCGCCTGCTCCGCAACGAGCGGGCGGCGTCATTTCCATATCATGGCATACGAATCATCCATTCCTTTCGCGGATATCCGGGATTTCCGCGAGGCCGAGATCAACGGCATCTCTGCTCTTTTCACTATGTGTCGCCTCGATTCCGAAACCCTTCCCGCCGATTTTCATTCGTGCGAGGTCATGGGCGGTCGGGGCAGCGATTTCCAGTGGCTCGTTCCGCTGGCTTTGGCAAACTTCACCGGAACGTTCGTCTCCCGGCAGCCCCTGCTCCGGGAAGGACAGGCGTACGCTGAAATACGCCGGTACGGCATCTATGACGCGACGACAGTCGACGAATGGTCTGAAAACAACAACGATAACTCTTAAACACTATGCGACGAAAATTCAAACTGAAGGTCAGCTATACCTTCAACGGCTGTTTTACCCTGCGTGCGGCTTCCGGCAAGGAGGCCGCACGTCTTGTTTCCGAACAATGCGGAACGGTTCTGAGTGCGATTCAAACGACTCTCGGCGAAGAATCCGAGGTAGACTGGCATTTCGACAAACATCCCCGGCTTGCAATCCGGGAAGTAATCGCTCTTCCGGAGACCCTTGACGGGGAGAAGCTGCCGCGCGTGCAGGTCTTTCACCCCGGGCAGCGTGTCTTCCGGAGCGATCCCGACTATGAAATGTCCGGTTGTTGTGTCGTCTGTTCGGGTAATGACGATAAGGAGACACCCTCCGACAAGGATCTTATCCTGATCTGCTGCTCAGACTCGGAAACTGAAGTCTATCCATGCGAACTACGTCCCATATCCGATAATCATTAAAGACACCTTCAAATGAACATGCAGGAATCCGATTTCCGGAGTGCGCTGGAAATCATCACCCGAAACAACAGAATCACTGTGTCGTTCAACACACCGATCGCCGACAACTACTCCCAAGTCTATCCGCTTCTTATCCATGAGAGCAACGCTTCGGTACTGAAACAGCTCCATGAGGCGGGCTTCTCGATGAGCATGACGAAAAAAGGACTGGAAGTGTCGAAGTATTAACCTCAAATAATCGCGCAATGAAACGCTATGAATTTTATCGGAATCAAAAAATTACTGTCATAGATTGCCGGTATTTCAGTTTTGAAGCCGAGAATCTCGAAACGGCAGTCCAGAAGATCAAGGATCTATGTGCTGACGGTCAACTCGATGAACTGTCAAATGATCCGACCTATCAGGAAGATGCTGCTTATCAGATTCCCGGAACGGAATATCCACTGGATATAGAAAACAATAATGGCGATCCTACGGTTATGATTTACTCGGCCGCAGACGGAAACTGCATCACGGACAACCTTCCGAAGAGAAGTATCAAATGCTTGTCGATGCCTGCGAGGCGTGGTGGAACAGACAATTCGCAGAGGAGCAAATCCGAATCCGGAAAGAGTCTGCCCAATGAATACCCGGAACAAACCCGATCTGCATTGCGGACCCCGACCTGATGTCCGCAGAAATACAATAACTCAAACCAAGAACATTTTAATGAACGAAACCATGAATTTACACGAATATTACCGTAACCATAAGGACGCGATCAACGCGTCGATTATGGATATTGCCTGCGATCTGGCCGTCGGACGGCTGCTGAACGCACACGGTGCACCTTTCGAAACATTCGTCGAAGCCGATGACCCCGACGATCCCGACGGTGGAACCCATTACAAGGAGGAATATCAAAAGGAATACGATACGTATTACGATAAGGAGTACGCCCGTGTCGCAAAGCTGATGAAATTCGACTATTGCCAAGAGGACGGAGTCGCGGCTTCGCCTGAAGATACGAACACCTAAACCATATACTTATATGATCGATATTCCTTTGTCCCTGCGCGTTCCACCGCAGGGACGCTATAACCGCGGTATTTATACCTGTTATGAATGTGATTTCGAACCGCCGCACTATACGTAGTACCTTGCATGCTGGGCCTTGCCGAGACCTCTGCCGGTACGATGGTCGTCTGGGAATGTCCCCGGTGCGGTCAGAAATGGATGTTTCACTATCGGGCCCAAAATTCCCGTGAAGCTCACGATTACGCCGCCCAGCTCCTCGCTTACCGCAATGGCGATCCCGATTGGCGTATGACGCTGAATCCCGACTGGATTGCGGTGCCGCGGCAGAAAAAAGAGTAACCCTAAAACCTGATCCAATGAAAATCTTTGAAAGAATCACAAAACGCTATGCGCTTCAGAATTACTATCTGCGGCGCAATTTCTATTGGCCGGATACGCTGCCGGAGATTCTCGATTATTGGCAGCAGCACAATGACCTGCCATTCCTCTACGGCGGCGATAACTGGCCGTATGATGCAATGTGCGAGCGGCAGCGCCGCAAGGGCGTCTATGCTTCGCAATACCTGACACCCGACCGCACGGCCTGCCAGATGGCGGCACTGGCCGTGCGATATTTCGACAATGACAGCCGTATCGTGGACGCCTGATGCGGCACGGGGCAACTTACGCGCGCCCTGCTCCTCGAGGGCGTGCATCCGTCGGCGCTCCTCGGCTTCGATGCCGATGCGGAGCTGGTTGATCTATACGAACGCCTCTATCCCGAAACTGCTGCGCTGCGGATGCAATTTCATGAGATCGACTTCCGCTGCGAGAACGTCATTGCCAATCCGCCGTTCGAGATTGTGGAGTGTGTCTACTTCCTGCAATGGCTCTCCCGCACGCAACGCTCGGGCGATCGTGCCGTGCTGCTTCTGCCGTACGGCTTTATCGACAAGCAGCGTCCCAAAGCCGTACAGGAGACGATGCGGCACTTTATCATCCACCACCGGACACCCATGCAGGAGCCGTTCGCACGCACTGCCTGCCGTGCGGAGATCGTCGTAGTGGAACGGGCGTAGTGCATTCCGACGCGGGGAGAACCCCGCGTCAATGTTAAAATTTTATGTCATGAAACGAACTGAAGTGGTAAACATTCGTTATGCAGCATGCGATGTTTACATCGGCCGTGCCGGCCGTGGTGAAGACGGTTATTTCAGGAATCCTTTTCGGCTGCTGCCAGGCATGAGCCGCGGTGCTACTTTGGACCGCTACCGCAGTTATTTTTACGGACGCCTGCGTACCGATCCTGAGTTTCGTCAGCGTATCCATGCTTTGAAAGGCAAACGCATGGGATGCTTCTGTAAGCCTTATCCATGTCATAGGGATATTATCAAAGAATATCTCAATACCTTGGACGATGAATAAAGGTCGTATGCCCGGCGGCATTGCTATTCCGGGATTTTTTCCGTAATTTTACTGGGTATTCAGTATCGTCCGTTTTATGAACGAACACCCGGCAACTCTTCTGCGCTGTGTCGTGGAACGTATCACCTATCAGAATCCCGAGAACGGATACTCGGTGCTGAAGGTCAAGGTGAAGGGCTATAACGACCTTGTCACGCTCGTGGGTAACCTGCTGGAGGTTCCCGTGGGCAGCGTCCTTCTGTGCCGCGGCGAATGGAAGGTGGACAAACGCTACGGCAGCCAGTTCGTCGCCGCGACATGGGAGGAGACGATGCCCGCCACGGTGTACGGGATCGAAAAATACCTCGGCAGCGGATTGGTCAAGGGCATCGGCCCCCGGTTCGCCCGGGCTATCGTCCAGCGATTCGGAACGGAGACCATCGACATCATCGAGACGGAGATCGAACGGCTTTACGAAGTTCCGAACATCGGACGTAAGCGTGTAGCGAAGATCCGCGAGAGTTGGGAGAAGCAGAAAGACATCAAAAATGTCATGCTTTTTCTGCAGGGCTACGGCGTGAGCACGGCCTATGCGGCCAAAATCTACCGGGAATACGGCAAGGAGAGTATTGACAAGGTGCGGGAGAATCCCTACCGCCTTGCCGACGATATCTGGGGCATCGGCTTCAAGACCGCCGACGGCATCGCCGCAAAGATGGGCTATGAGAAAGAGGACCCGCGACGGTGCCGGAGCGGCATCCTCTATACGCTGGGACAACTTTCGGACGAAGGACATGTCTACGCCGGGGAGGAACAGCTGGTAAAGACTGCGGGGCAGCTTCTTGAAGCGGGCGAAACGGCTATCCGTGACACCCTTGCAGGGATGCTTCAGGCCGAAGACCTTATTCTCGACAAGGATGCCATTTACCTTCCTCCGTTCTACCATGCCGAGTGCGGTACGTCGCGTCGCCTGAGAGATTTGGCAGAGAGTACGGGCCGTTCGTTGTTCGACGGGCTTTTCGATCCGTCGTCCCTCACCGCGGAAACCGGCATCGAATACGACGAGGTTCAGCTTGCGGCTATCCGGCAGGCCGTCACGTCCAAAGTCATGGTGTTGACCGGCGGCCCCGGTACGGGTAAGACGACTACGACGCAGGGAATTATCGCGGCCTTGAAAAAAGCCGGCCTGCGCGTGCTGCTGGCGGCACCGACGGGACGTGCTGCCAAGCGTATGAGCGAGGCGACGGGCATGGAGGCCAAGACCATCCACCGGCTGTTGGAGTACAACCCGCAGGACGGCTACAAGCGCAACGACGAGAACCCGCTGGAAGGCGACGCGCTGATCGTGGACGAGTGTTCTATGATCGACATCCTTTTGATGAACAACCTGCTGAAAGCCGTTCCCGTGGGGATGCGGCTGGTGTTCGTCGGCGACATCGACCAGCTGCCGAGCGTCGGGGCGGGAAACGTCCTGCGCGACATCATCGACTCGCAGCGTATCCCCGTCGTGCGGCTCGTGCGCATCTTCCGGCAGGCGCAGAAGAGCCGTATCGTGATGAACGCCCACACCATCAACCAGGGACGCTTCCCCGATACGAGCAACGGCCGCGACACCGACTTTTTCTTCATGCGGGAGGACGACCCCGAACGGGCCGCCGAAACCATCGTCCGGCTGGTGAAGGAGCGCCTGCCCCGCGCCTACCGGGAAAGTCCGGACCGTATTCAAGTACTTACGCCGATGCAGCGGGGCGTCGTGGGCGCTGCGAACCTGAACCTGCTGTTGCAGCAGGCACTGAATCCTTCGGGCCCGAGCCTCAATCGCGGCGGCTATACCTATCGTCAGGGCGATCGTGTGATGCAGCAGCGCAACAACTACGACAAGGATGTCTTCAACGGCGATCTGGGTTATATCCGGGAGGTGGATACGGAGGAGAGGACGTTGAAAGTCGATTTCGACGGCAAATGGGTCGAGTACGATGTCACGGAGCTCGACGAACTGACGCTGGCCTACGCCACGACGATCCACAAGGCCCAAGGGTCGGAATATCCGATCGTCGTCATGCCAGTACTGATGACCCACTTCGTGATGCTCCAGCGCAACCTGATCTATACGGGTATCACCCGGGCCAAAAAGATCTGCGTCCTGCTCGGTGCTGCGAAAGCTCTGGCCTATGCCGTCCGCAACGTATCCGTGCTGAAGCGCAATACGCGCCTTAAAGAACGTCTGAATCCCTCTGCGGCACTTCCTGCCGACAACCCCGGCATCTGATTCTTATGTCTTTGAGCCGCTCTTTCCGCGACAGGATGCATCCCGGAATGTTAACCCCGGTGATATTTCGTCCCTGATTTTTATACTTAAACAGCAATACCTATGAGAGTAATCTTTGATTCGAATGTTTTCGACGATATCATCGCAGGTCGTCTCGACGTTTCGGTTCTTATTCGTAAGCGTGTGAAAATATATATTACACACATACAGAAAGATGAACTGGCAGCATGCCGGAATGAGCAAAGACGGACTCAACTACTTCAGTGCATGGCATCGATAGGGGTTCATACGCTTCCGACGGAATCGTTTTGTATCGGGGTTTCCAGAATTGGTGAAGCGAGGATCAGCGACGGCAGCGATTTGATTCGGAAGTTGGAAGGAGGCAATCCGGTTCATATCCAGGATGCCCTTATCGGGGAAACAGCCATTAAGAACGCTTTGACCGTGATCACAAATGACGATAGGTTCAAAAAAAGAATTGCAGCACAGGGCGGCCAAGCCCTCACTACAGAGGAGTTCCTGAAGGTACTCAAAGAGCCGGATGCCTGAATCCGTATATTGAGTTTAAATGTTCCGGTGCAAAAAATGTTATGTTGTGGTATATTATTGATGTTTAGTTTATTACAACGCTTAAAAATATGCTGGGGGACGAACTGGGGACGGAATTTTGCTGGCCAAAAGAAAAAAAGAGCAAATATAGAATCGCTTTTTATTCCATATCGGAGGTTCCGTTTCCCAAAGATATGAAAAATTTATGTAATCCACGCAAAAGGTCGATTATAGGAGTTTAGTATGGTTTGTTGTATATCTATTCAAGTTCTAAACTAAACCTTTTTCACAACGTCGAAATGACGGACATCGGCAACAAGAACGCTTATCTCTTTTTCTTTTGGCCAGCAACCTGCCTTTTGTACGTCGTTCCTGTTTAACGAACTCCCCGCTTTAGATCCTACCGTTGTATCTTTCTACATTTCCATCTTGCACATCAACTTTCGGTCTGTCTGATGAGAATTGTGTCGCAAAGGTATCTGTCATGTCTTTTTTTCTGCAAGGTCGGAGCCTGACGGTTCACGATAAAATCTCCACGCTCCGCTTCGCAGAGGTAGTATTTGATCGTGAAACCCTGCAAAAACAGCCATAACACCTTTTGAGGCGACATAATTTTCAATCAAGCCCGAAAGTAGCTGATGCTACATAAGGGAAAAAAGAAACTCAAAATTTAAGATTATGGCAGACTACGCAACGAATCTCTTCTTCGCAAGTACGGAGAACGAACGAGACCTCGACAAAGTAGAGGCTTTTTTGGACGACAATTTTGCCGATTGCTTCATCGAGCGTTCGGAAGACATGCTCGATGCACAATTCTCATCCCTTTGGGTTTACCCGGAAAAAGAAATAGACAAGCTGGTGGAATCGCTGGATGCCAAAGACGAGATTTACATCCGCATTCTGACATACGCACTCAAAGACGAGTACGTGAGTTTCCGGACATTCTCGCAGGGCACATGGAATATTAAGTTTTAATCTCAATGCACAGGCTATGTACGAATACGAAGAAAAGAGCGATATTATCGGCTCGCCTTGTTCGCTGATGAATCCTTACAAAGGTTATACGGAAGGTACAATCGTAGGCGATTATGGTAACACCGTAGTCGTCCGCCTGACCAGCGGGAAAGAGATTGTCGAGTTCCGTGATGAAGTGATTATCTATATTGAAGCAATGACACAGATAGCGATGAAATTCGTCCAATGGGACGTGCCCGAATTGGATGGCCTGAAAGACAGCAAGGTCTACAGGTTGCGAGAGCGCCTCAATAACGGCGACAAATTGACCCGTGAAGAGAAGAACTGGCTTACCCGAAACGTGTGGGAGTGTTGTCGTTTCAGGCGGGGGATTGCCTTGGGCGGCTACCTTTTCGATTTTTCGGACGTGCTGAAACGGTATTTTGTCAAGCAGTACGGGCACATAACGGAGTATTACGCCATCGACAAGACAGCCTTGCGTTCGATGCTGTACGGAAGAATTGAAGTTATTGTTGAAGTGCCGTAATTATGGAAGTAACGATAGAACACAGTTTTTGCCCTTATTGCGACGAAGCGATAGAGCTTTATTTTCGGATTGTGAACACGATTCTCTTCTCCACGCATGAAGACGATCTTCGGGCGGGCATGGAACACCTGAAGAACCAAACGCTGCTCGACGAGTATTTCGTCTACGGTTACGGGGCGCACCACCTCTGGGTCTGCCAGCGGCGGGCGAGCGATAAAAGCAAAATCTTCGAACACCGGATTCTGATTGCCCGGTTCTGATTGCCAGAAAAGCGGACTGAAATGGGTCCCGTTTCAGCCCGCTTTTCTTTGTCCGAGCGGCAAACGCTGGCACGATCCACTTTTTTATCCCGAATCGCTACACGCTTCAGGCATAACGCCTGCGACACGCAGCCGCTTCTGTCGGAACCGCCGTTTGTAATTCCTTCCGGCTGCGCCGTTCCCTTTTTTAGAACCCGTCCATTTGCTCGGGAGCGCCTTTCCCGTTTTGCCGGAGGGGTAGGCTCCCGCCGTTTTTCCTTTGCCTCCTTTTTTCCCTCCTTTCCCTCGCTATTCTGCCCAGATGGACCTGATGCGGCCGACACCGATGCTTCACGCACGCCTTTTACCCGGCCTTCGTTCGACGGCCCTTCCGCGGACGCAGTGCCAAGGTCAGTCCGGTGGCATACCATCTTTTGCCGCTTCCATGCCACCCGCGGTCGCTTCGCTTACCCCGCCTCGATGTTCTTCCCGGGTTCACGCCGGAACGTGCTGCACTCTTGCCGATGGGCGGTCGGGTCTTTTCAGATCCGCGAATGCCGCTGCTCCCTGTTTTCCCCGCCTTTTCCGCGACCGTTTTCTGTCGAAGTCGCCCCATCGTTTTTCGCTGCAAAGTTAGGGTGCCGACGGGCACGACCTGTCAGATCTTGACCAATGGCGTAGCGGCACAAATCTTCCTTTATCGAGCCTGCGGTTTGGGCCTGCGCCCCAAAATAAAGCGTATTTATGCGCTATCCTTGGTGCATCCCTCTGCTGCACCTACTTTTTAAGCACCGTAAAACTGATTTATTAACTTCTAAAAAACAATCGCAATGAAAAAGATCGAGAACAGTTTCGCAGTAACCGGATTCGTGGCAAAAGACGCTGAAATCCGCCAGTTCACCAACGCAAGCGTAGCCCGTTTCCCGCTGTCGGTAGCCCGTCAGGAGAAGAACGGCGAGGATACCAAGCGCGTGTCGGCGTTCGTCAACATGGAAGCGTGGCGTAAGAACGAGAATGCCGACTCGTTCGACGTGCTGACCAAAGGCACGCTGCTTACCGTGGAAGGCTACTTCAAGCCCGAAGAGTGGGCCGACAAGGACGGCGTGCTGCACAACCGCATCGTGATGGTCGCCGTCAGGTTCTACCCGGCCGTCGAAAAGGAGGAAGAACCTGCGGAGCCGGCAAAGACAACGAAAAAGGGCAAGAAGTAAATCCTGCCTTATCCCGACAAAGCGGCCTTCGGGCCGCTTTTATTTTGCTCATTGCGGTGTCGGTATTGCTATCACTCATTTCTGCCCTTTCTCCGACGTCATTGATTTCCCTGTGCGAAGTTAAGCCGGGCGGGAACCAGCAAGGCGCGTTCCATTTGCGGTTGACGGCCATCGACTCGCAGGCTCGCTCAGGCATGTTCAACCCAAATGCAATCGTCTGTGACTTTCCGCTTCCTCCTTGCCTTGTTCCCTTCTTTCCGGCTTGGAGTTTTGCACGTGAAATTAAATCCCCGTCGGACGAGGTGGAAACCTCCGAAGAGAGGGATGAAAAAGCAAGCCAAACGAACATTAAAATTCAGGAAGTATGAAAAAACAGATGATTTGGTCGAGCATGGACATGCTGGACGACGAGGCAAGAGAGCAGTACCAGGAATTGCAACGGGAGGTGCAGGAAGACGACACGTACACGGTCAGCGACGCCGAGTGGGCGGACGTGGTGTCCGGCTCCCTGACCGATGAACGCTTGAATCTGGATAAAAAAATCGAAGGCGTTATCATCGCGTTCGCCTCGGTGGGCACATGGAGAGGACCGCGGCAAGGGTACCAAATTCTGGGCAGCAACATTGCCGACATCCTGTACTCCCAATGCGACGACGCGGAGTGGTACGGAGACAGCTACAATATCCGGGGGCGCATGATACATCATGACGGCATGAATTACGCTTTGTACCGCATCGCCAAAGATAGAAGCGAGGCGGAACGCATCGCCGACAAGATCTATAGCGGAGAAATCGACGAAGTCGGTTTTCGCAAGAGAACACGTTCCCTCTATCCGTATGTCGCCGATATTTACGGCTGGAAGATCAGGCGCCGCAAGTTGCACGCTTGAAAGTGGCACACGTGACCTTGAAATACCGCAACCGTCCGAAGGATGTGTTGCGGTATTTTGCACTCAAATCGGGGCCATCCTCTTATACCAAACAGTCTGTCTTACGCTGTCCCGACGGCCCGGCTACCCATTCATTGCGCATACGCCTTTCCCTTTTCTATCCGCTTCGCCTTGTACCCGGTTCGCAAGCCGCTTGTTTATTCTGCGAAATTGATTGCCGGCTGCCGGCCCTGTCAAGGACCGCTTTTGGCTGGCTGGCGGAAAATCTTCCTCCCCGGACTAAACGGCGAGTGTATTTTCCGCATCCTCCTTGCCTGGCCCGGCCGTCAATCCCGCAGGCAGAAAAACAATCGGCCTTCGGTACAGGACTACCGGAGGGGAAAAAGAGAAATTTAAATCTTTATAGACATGAACGGAATGAACAAGACAGAAGGAATGACGGTAGAGGAGGTAATGCGCCGGGACAAGAGATTCAGATACATGTTGCTGGCGCGGCTGCAATCGGACTGCGAGTATTACCTCGGTTTCGGTAACAGGAGTACCGGCCGCTTGTGGGCCGGCGATGAAGCGCGGCAAATCGAGTGGATGACCCGACTTTACGACGGTTTTCCTGAAGACGAAAAACCCCGGTGGCTGACCCGTGAGGAGATTGCGGAGTATGCCAACCGGATGCTTGTGGACCGATGAACCCGAAGAGCGAGGCGGCGTAAGGGCTGTCTACCAAAAAACGCAACCGCCGTTGACAGGCGGTTGCGTTTTTCATTGTCCGACGGGGCCGAATGATACCATGCTACCCCTGACAGGACCAGCGTTTTATCCTTTTTTATTCCCCTCTTTTACTGCCTCCAGAAATACTTTGGATGGCTTGAAGGCGGGGATGGAATGGGCTGGAATAACCATCGTCGTGTTCTTCGTGATGTTGCGAGCCACTTTTTCGGCCCTCTCTTTGACGATGAAACTGCCGAACCCCCGCAAGAACACATCTTCTCCGGCGATCATCGTCTCCTTTATGTTTCTCATAAATGCTTCCACAACGGCCTCCGCTGCCGTTTTTTCTACCCCGGTCTGATGTGTGATCAGGGCAACTAACTCGGCTTTTGTCATTTCAGTTCTTGTTTTATGTGAGTTTTATGCGATAACGATATTGTCTTTTCCATGAGATGCGGCATGCGATTCCGCAGTCTAACGGTCGCGCTGATAGTCGCTTTTGCCGAATCCTCCGAGCAGAACCCTCACGATGCCGCAGAATAGATAGAATCCTGCCAATACGATAATAATATCTAACATAGCTTCCGAATTAAAGATTATACCCCATATAAAGATATGCAAAATCGGCGAAAAAGCAATACAGGGTGGCGTTCCCTTCTGTTTTCCCCCGTGTGCCGCCGGTCGGTTATTTTGTCTCGTCCTGTTGCTTTTTGACACGCGGGCCGCTGGTTCTGCCGCGGTTGAGATATACGCCGTATTTGTTGAGTACGCGCCATATTGAGCTTTTGCTGTTAAAGCCGCTCACCTCCCAGATGTCGTCGATCGAATAGCCGTTGTTGTACATATCCACGATGGTTTTTTCCCGTTCCGCCCTCGACATGGCCTTCTTCGTTACCGGTGGCTTGATGGTTTGTTGCAGTTGCATGATATGGCTGGACGACTTGCGTAACACGGCTACCTCTTCGGGCAGGGCCCCGAACATCTCCAGTACCTGGGCTGCCGTTGTATCGGGAAACAGTTCGCCCAGGGTGTCGATTTTGTCGTGGATGGATACCAGGCGCACCACCTTGATCCGGCACAGCTCGACGAGTGCGGCCAGCCCGCGCAAGTCGCGCACGGCGTTGCTGAATTTGGCCACTACCAGTTCGTCGCCTCTGCCGAGGCTTGCCATGAGTTGTTTCCACTGCGGCCGGAGCGCCTCGTGGGCGCACTCTTCCTCGACCACCTGTACACACCCGTATTGTCGCATCCATTCTTTGTCCGCATCGAGCGCGTCATAGGAATTAGCCTTGAATATGTAACCCACCTTTGCCATATCTCTATACACTGTTTAGGATAACGGACACAAAGATAAGATTTTAATTCGATAAAATCATATTCAGAGTTGAAATCCTCTGAAATCATACTCTAAAATTACTCTTTATTGCACTTGTTTTCATTGATAATCATATTGTTGAATATGATATTTGTTTTTATGTAAAATATGATTCCTATTTGCTATCTTATTGAAAATAATATATAGATTTGCGGCTAATGATATGAATTTGGGATATGAAAAATAGAAAATCATATTCAAGATGTCCGGCGCTTTTAGCCGTATTGACCGTCTGTTCGACCGTCTTGTTCCTGTTCTCTTCGTGCGGGAGCGGAAACGGCAAACCGTCGTCCGTGGGCTCGGACGATCCTGCCGACACCTACCGCGGGTACCTGTCCGAAATACGGCGCTTGGACCACCTGACGGCCAAAAAACTGGCGGGACACCTTAAACGGTGGCAGACCGTAAAGGATTCCGTTTTTGCACGCCTGCGACGGGACACGCTCGGCCTGCCTGGTTCCGATGCCTGTAAGGTGTGCGAGGGGATACACGATTCGCTCCGCATCGAGTTCTCCCGTCTGGCCTTGTCGGGGCCACGCACTTACGGGGAGCTGCTCATGCTCAAGGAGCGGCTCTCGCCCTACGCCGCGGACGAGGAGCTGCGCCGCGCGGCCGAAACGGTTCGCCCGTTTTTCGCCTCTCTGGACGGCCATCCGGCCTGTCGTGACGACAGGCGACAGGTGCTTTCGACCTACCGGGCGCTGCTCGCCGAAAGCATCCGCGACGGCATCCACAGCCGCGATGACCTGACCGCCTACATCGCAAGAGAAGATGCCGTCTTTCGGGGCTTCCTCACGCATCTGCACGAGCTCGGAAGCTCGGACGTGGCCGACATCGCATGCGATACCGAACGCTGCTGCTCGCAGGTCTTCCTCGCCGCCGGGCGCGGCGAGATCGCCTGGCGGGATGCCATGCTCTTTCTGGCGATGCGCACGGGCCGCCGGCTGATACAGAACGCCCATACCTGCATCGACGACATCCGGAACCGGCGGGTCAAAACGCCGCAGCAGGCGTGTGCCTACATCTGGATGCTCCTCCAGCCCTATGCTTCCATGGACGGCCTTTGCCTCGCGCTGCTCTCTCCGCAAGAGCGCGAGCGCCTCGACGAGATCGCCGCGCAGACCTCGGCCGCGTTCGAGGCGTTGGGCTCAATTCTGCAATCGACGGGCGACCGACAAGACGAATTGCCCGGAATGCTCATGGAGGCATTTATTCACACGCTGTAAACCTCATTCGCAATGAATATGCTACGACACTTTTATAACGACTTCATGGCGCTCGTTCCGCTGCAACTGCCGCAGTTGATCGACGTGACGACGATGGAAAAGCCGCAGTTCTACGGCGATTACGTGCTGCTTACCTTCCCGCTCCGGGACTCTTACGACCTGGAGGAGGTCATGGATATGTTCGAGGATGACATGGAGCTCATCACGCTCTACCACCATATCCCCATGCGTGTCGGCGAGTTCGGCTATAGTACGTGCGCCTATTCCAATCCCGCCTTCGGACAGATGTTCAAGATGAACGCCCGGACGGAAGAGGACGGCAAGGTGCATGTCGTCGTCGCCACCGTTTACGATTCGCTGGAGCTGATGTACGGCGATCTGTGCCTCGACCTCGAACTCCATGCCCGCAGCGGCACGTTCAAGTACAAGAAGATCAAGGAGGAAGTACTGATGGATTTCCTGTAAACGACCGAGCCATGCGAAACACGTTGTACCGACAGATGGTCTACTGGATCAACATGTACCGAACATGGATAAAGGTTGCCGACGATAACCTCTACAAGGAGCATATCATTTCAAGAAGCGACCGTACCGATTACGTCGTTTCCCGCACGCTGGTGCTCCGGGCGTTCAAAGCGAACGGTCAGTACGCCGAGGGTACGACCTGGGAGATCCCCGAACACGAACTGGACAGGGCGCTGGCCACCCACCGCAAGCAGGACGCTTCGTTCCGGCAGCGCATCAAGAAGGCGGCCATGTACCTTTCCCCCGCGGATGCCGAGGCCATTATCCGCTTGGCGACCTACGGTATTGTCCGCCTGGAACTCGTGATACCGCCCGTTCCCGTGCGTGAAAAACCCTACTACCTATGATGTGGATTGCCGTACACCTCGCCTTTGCCGCACTGCCTTTTGTGCTTACAGCGGCATTGTATAGCAGGAAGCGCCGCTTTCCGGCAGGAGAGGGCGACGCCCGGGCACGCGACGCCAAGGCCCGTAAATTCTACGCGCAGCTCTTGCTCGTCCTGCTGCTCCTGTACCACTATGCCTATACGAACGGACACCCCAGCGGCTTCGGCGTCCTGCTCTCTACCGGAGCGTGTGCCGCATTGTTCTCCTCCCGGCGGACGGACCGGTGGCTGCGCGGTTTGTCCGGCCGGCCGCGGGCCTTTGCCGAGCTCGCGCTCGCGGCCGTGGCTATCGGCTTCGTGCCCGGTCTGTACCCCGTGGCCGTTACTGCCGCCTACTGCCTTTTGGCAGCTCTGTTCTATCCCTCCGCTCGGGCCATGTCCGAATGCGACGGCAAGGAGGTGGAGCCCGGACGGGCGGAGCCTCCCGCAACATCTGCCGTGCCCCATCGCTACGATCATCGCGCAGGGTTGCCGCATGATGCGGACGGCGGCAGCTCCGACATATCCGCACACGATTATCATCAATAATATCGACGAATATGGAAAACAAGAAAAGAATGCCGGCCACGGTGCTGGCACAAATGGAGGTTTTCGACTACCTCAAGGAAAAAGTCGGCGAACGAAAGACGAGAACGGAAGCCTACTGCGACCTGTTGGACAAGGCGATGGCAGGATTCGTCTCTTCGTATTTGAGGCGCCAGGATTATGAACTCCGGCCCTGCCAGTGCCATGTTACCGTTTCCGACCTGGCTGTGGAGTGGCGCTGGCACCGCGCTACCGTCCGTTCCTTTCTGGACACGCTGGAGTCGTTTGGTCTGCTGACGCGCATCCGTCTTCCCAAGAGCGTGGTCATTACCATGGCCGTGCAGTCCGGACAGCCTGCTCCGGCGGACGATGTACAGTCCGTATCCGGCCTTGCCGCGCAACTGCGGGAGGTACTGTCCGATTGGGTGGTCGGCTATGCGGACTCCTCCGCGACCGGCTCGGCGTGCGGACAGCTCGTCCGTAGCGCGATGACCGCATCCGGCGTCCGCGTCGATCCGGATAAGGCGTCGAAAGACGACGATCCGCTGGCGGTCGGAATCCATGCGACGGCTATGGGGTGTATCGCCCTGGCTGCCATGCAGCGCGTGCTGCGCCGGTCGAGGTTCGACGATCGTCTGGAGTTCATGGATTTCTTCCGTCTCGATCTCGGCGGGGAGTGGTCGTCGCTCATCGAGACCTCCAAGGTGCTTGCGGGGCTCATTCTCGATGCCGAAGCGGACGGGACGACCACAGAGCCGGACGCAACGCAAGAGGGCCTCAAATCGTTCCGCAAGTCCTTTCTGGCGCTTGCGGCACACGTACTGGAGGAGGCGGATTGACCCGAAGGCCGGAAACGGAGTTTGTATAACCCCGACAATCCGCCCCTGTTCCGGCCAGGCATTCTGCCGGTTGTAGCGGGCACGCGGGCTTGCCCGCCTGCCACCAAACGAAGGGTGGGGTAGCTCAATACCCCTACCGGCTGACGCCGGCGGGAGCGGTGTCCGGACAAGCAGCAAGCTGGGACACGGCGGATTGTCCGAATCAACGCGAAAAAGTATGGCAAAAGCAAAACAGGTACTCGATGTCCGGGTATCGAAAGGCATCACGACATCGCAGAGCAACGAACATCAGCGCCGTTGGACGGAGAAGGGATGGGAACAGGCGCTCGAAAAGGGCAATTACGACCCCAGCCGGGAACATCTGAACTTCGAGATCGTGTCCGGCAAGGTCCGTCCCGTCGACAAAAGCCGCAGTATTCCTGAACGGATGGCTGAAATATTGGACCGGCGCGGGATCAAGGACCCCAACGAGGGGCTGGACGAACCGAAATACCGCACGGTGGTCAATATCATCTTCGGCGGTTCCCGGGACCGCATGCGCGAACTGGCGTTCGGTTCGCAGAAGGTAAATTTCGATAAGGGGGCGGACAATTCCGACGTCGAGCGGAAGCGCGACATCGAACGCTGGGCGAAGGATGTCTATGCGTTTGTCAGCGGCAGATACGGCGAGCAGAACATCGCCGCCTTCATTGTACACCTCGATGAAATAAACCCGCATGTACACTGTACGCTGCTGCCGATCAAAGACGGCCGCTTTGCATACAAGGAGATATTCGCCGGAAAGGACAAGTACGAGTTCAGCCAGCGGATGAAACAGCTTCATACAGATTTTTTCACCGAAGTCAATACGAAGTGGGGGATGTCGCGGGGACGGAGCGTTTCCGAAACGGGCGCCCGGCATCTCACGACCGAGGAGTACCGCCGTATGCTTTCGGAGGAGTGTACGACCTTTGAGGAGAATATCGATCGCCATCGAAAGGTGCTTTTCTCCATCCAGTCGGACATCCGGCTGGCAGAGCGCCGGGTCAAGGGACTTACCACGATGGTCGATAACCTCGAAAAGTCGAAGGCTGAAAAGCAGGCGCAGCTATCGGCAGCCGAACGCGATCTGGCAGCCAACAGCGACGATGCGGCGGAGCTGGAGATGCTGATCGAGTCGTTGCAAAAGGAGCTGCAAGGTATCGACAGACAACTGGCCGACAAGCAGGGTAAACTACAGGCAGCCGACCGGCAACTCGCCGACCTCAAAGAGAACATGGATGCCGTCCAGCAACGCACGGAGGAGCTCCGGGCGGAAGCCTACCGGTACTCGCGAGATGTCCACTCCAAAGTGGACACGCTGCTCAAAGACGCCCTGCTGGAAGGTCTGGTCGGCGAATACCGGAACCTGTCGGCACGGCTGGACGCTCCGCAGCGGCAACTGTTCGACGACACGCTCGTACAGGCAATCGCGGAACAGGGCGCGGAGGTCATGCACTGCGCGACGATGCTCTTCCTCGGGATGGTCGACGATGCCACTACATTTGCCGAAACGCACGGCGGCGGAAGTGGCGGAAGCGACCTTAAGTGGGGGCGCGACGAAGACGAGGACAACCGCGCATGGGCACTCCGCTGCATGAGGATGGCCAGCCGCATGATGCGCCCGGCCATCGGCAAAAAGCCCAAGCGATAAACGGCATCATCTCCCGCAACGAATGAAAGTATAACAGGTAAAACGATTGGATAATGACAAAACGCATCATCTTTATCTTCGCGGCGCTCTGCTCGTTGCAGGCCCGCGCGAGTGTCCGGCCCGCACAGGCTGACACTGTACGGTACACATCCTTCACCGATGCCGCAGAGCTGCTCCAGCCGGTGCAGCCCACCCATCTCGACGGCGTGATTCTTCCGATGCGCGGAAGCGGCAACTGGTTTGTCGGTATCGCCGGAGGCTCGACCGCCTTTCTCGGTACGCTGCTCGGCTGCGAGGACCTGTTCGGACGCATCGAAACATCGTACAGCCTCGCCGTCGGCAAGTGGTTCACGCCCTCGGTCGGCGCACGGATCAATTACAGCGGATCGCGCTTCAAGGACGCCCGGTTGTCCACACAGAGGTACCACTATGTCCATGCGGATCTGCTGTGGAATGTTCTCGGCCGCGGGTATGCCCGGCAGGAGCAGGTGCGCTGGGGGCTCGTTCCCTTTGCGGGCATCGGCCTGCTGCATCATGCTACGAACGGGCACAACCCGTTTGCGGTCTCCTACGGCGTACAGGGGCAGTACCGCATCTCCCGAAGGGTAAGCGCCGTCGCGGAACTCTCCGGCACGACCACCTTTCAGGACTTCGACGGCTACGGCCGCGCCAATCGTTTGGGCGACCACATGCTGTCGCTGACCGCCGGATTCACGTTCCATATCGGCAAGACCGGCTGGAAGCGGGCCGTGGACGCTGCACCCTATATCCGCCGCAGCGAACGGCTTGCGGAGTATGTGGATTTCCTGTCGGAGGAGAACCGACGCTATGCGGGCCGGCACGACTGCGACCGGCGGACGCTGGCCGAGCTGAAGAAGATACTGGAGATCGAGGGCCTGCTCGACGCTTACGGGCATATCCTGCAAGAGGACGGCGAGGTCGGCAAAGATTACCCTGTGAACAATTACAGCGGGCTGAACTCGCTGCGTGCGCGGCTGAAGAACCGGCAGTGGGACGGAACGTCGCCCCTCGATACGACGGAGGTTCGGCCCGGCGGCGGGTCGGTTTCCGTGCGTGTGGAGGCCGGTAGTGCGAATTCCCGGTACGGGTGTAATGCCCGCCGCGACTCCCTTACTGCGGATTCCGTCGCTTTCCGGCCGGCCGGCGGCGAATGTATCGGCGCTCCCGTCTATTTCTTTTTCAGCCTCAATACGGCCCGTTTGACAGACCCCTCCCAGTTGGTCAATCTCGACGAACTGGTACGAGTTGCAACGAAATACGGTCTGACGGTGAAGGTTACGGGAGCGGCCGACAGTGCGACCGGAACAGTCGGTATCAACGACGCCCTGAGTGTTTCGAGAGCAGACTATATAGCCTCGGAGCTGAACAAGCGGGGATTACCGTCCGACAGGATCACCAAGACCGGTGAAGGCGGCATTTCCGATTACGTTCCTACGGAAGCCAACCGGCACTCGAAGGTAGAACTGTTCTTCGACAAATTGGAAAAAACGGAGATTCATCCGTAAGCGGATAAAAAAGAGAGTATCGATGTCGATACTCTCTTTTTTAGTAGATGTTGTATTCCGGATTCTTTAAGCAGGATATCAGTTGCCCGGTTTGAGATTTTTGTCGTAATCCCAGAAGAATTTTGCCTGTATAGGGGTGTTGTGGACCACTTTCAACTTGCCGCTATTCAGGCTGTGGATTACTTTTCTATCTTCTTCCGTCAACTTGAAATCAAATTGTATAAGAATAAAGCAATGAATTTTAACCTATTTCAGAGCAGGGATTCAAGGCGTTTCTTCTCGAGAGTCTCGGTCCTTCCGGAATTGAAATATATTTTCATCTGTCGATTGCGGGACGGAGTAGTCCCGGCTGTTATTTTGCTGTCTGAATAAATACGCCCTTTTCCTGTTCTGCAGGGACAGAAAAAGGGCGCAGGAATAAAGGTTTATCCCTTGATCATAATAAGCAGCATCTTGAATGCCTTCACGGCATGTACCGAATGGGGTACGTTTGCCGGCATGATGAGCATCTGACCCTCCGTAAGACGATAAACGTCCTCTGCGATGTGAATTTCCGCCTCCCCGTCCAGTATCTGACATACGGCGTCGAAAGGCGCGGTATGCTCGCTCAGTTGCTGTCCCTCGTCGAACGAGAAAAGCGTGAGGTTACCCGCCCGGTTATGGATGAACTCTTGACTTACGATACTGCCTTCGGCATACTCGATTTTTTCTTTGGGCGAAAACGGCCCTTTCATCAATTCCAATTTTTTCATCTCGATACATTAAATGTAATAAATCACAAAATAATAAATCCCTGCCAAAATGAACGCGACCGCAACGATCAGGTTCAACCATTTCTGGAACTGGTTTACCCGGTTGTAGAATCGCCCCAGGCTCGACATGCCGAAGGCTACGATCCAGGCGATGAGCACCACCAGAATTCCCGAGGCCACGGCGAATACAACCGGATAGAGGTAGCCTCCCGGCTCCAGCGCCGCCATCGGCAACAGCATACCGAAATAAAATACGCCGCTGATGGGACAAAAGGCCAGCGCGAACAGCAGCCCCAGCACGAACGCTCCGAAACTGCCCCGCAGACGCTTGCTGCTCTCCGAAGCTCGGAAACCGAACTTGCCGAAAGGGAACTTACTGCCCAGCAGCAGGAATACCCCATAGACGATCAGCGTCGGAGCGAGAATGTACCCGCCATAGTCGCTGACGAGGCTCTGAACAAAAAACGTGCTGGCCCCTTTCTTCAAAACGGGAATACAGATCAGTCCCAGCACCGTATAGGATACGATGCGCCCCAGAGTATAGAACAGTCCGTTTGCGAACACACGCCTGCCGCCGCTCATATCCCGGCCGATGTATCCGAGGACCATGACGTTGGTCGTGAAAGTACAGGGACTCACCGATGTCAGTATACCCAGCAGGAACGCCGTGAGAACCGGCAGATTGCAATTATCGAGTAAAGAATTTACGAATTGCTCCATCGCACGGGCTTATTCTTTCAACAGCTTCCCGATATCTTCGGCCAACTGCTTGCGGAACTTTTCGGTATTCGTCCGTGCATTTTCGATGGCGAACTTGGAAATGTTACGGACCGTTTCCTTATCACCGGCATCGTGACGGATCAGCAACAGCGAAGTCCAGGCTATCTCATATTTCTTGGCTTCGTCCTTGCCTTCGGGTTTCGAAAAATCCACGACCCGGTAAGAGACGTTCTTCCCGTCGGCGGCAAGTTCCTCCGCCACCTCCTGCGAATTTTTCTTGATAGCCTGACAGGTCTGGCACTGTTTCACTCCATGGAACACGACGACCTCTACGGCCGGTTTGTCGTGCTTCGCCTCGTTTTGAGCCCGGACAACTCCGTTGCCGAACATGAGGGCTGCCAGAAGAGGCAGCATGATTTTTACGGTTTTCATTTTTCGTCTTCTTTTAATTGGTTATCGATACTTTTTCAATATTTCCTTGATTTCGTCCACCGACAGGTCGCGGCCGAAGGATACGGCCTTTTCGTCGATGATGAGCGCCGGCATCTGCAGCACCTCGTACTGCAATGCCTTCGTGATGTCGTGAATGAACTCCACCTCCAGATCCAACCCCAGTTCGTCGACTGCGATCCGGGCGTTGTCGTACATCTGGCTGCATGAAGAGCATCCTCCTCCCAATACTTTTATTTCCATTTCTTCCGTGTTTATGTGTATGAATTGAATTTGATTGTTTTCTGTTAAAAAACGGTGAACAGCGACACCCGGAACCAGACCGAGTCGTGCCGGTCCGGCGTCCGGCTGATCGTATGCTGCGACGTCGATGGTACGGCCTGCTCGTAGCGGGAAAGATCGTAGACGGCCTCCGGAATACGGTTGCCCCGTCCGCAAAGCATCTGCCCCCGCAGACCGAACGTTCCGAACCGGAAATGCCTTGCCACGGTCAGTTCCGCCGTATACAGCTCCGCCGTATTGGCATAGTAGGCATAAGTCGTGAACGCATGCTGGAATTCCGTGTTTTTTTCCAGGTCGACTCCGACCTCATAGCGGCTCTCGGGAACTGTCCGGTGGCTCCAGCAACCGCGCAACTCCACATCGAACTTCTCCCCGGAATACCGGGCTCCGATTCCGAGGGAGGGGGTCAGCAACACGTTGCGGATCAGGTAATCGTGGTCCTTGTAGGTCTCCTCGCGCATCATATAGCCGACGCCTCCGAGCAGCGACACGGTATAGTGCCGTCCCAGAAAACGGGAAACCTTGAGTTCCGCACTTCCGTCCAGACGCTTCATCCCATAGCGGTTCTGTTCTCCGATCTTGCGGAAATCGTACACGTCCACACCGTCCTGAGACGACGAAATATAACGTTCGAAGATATTTTCCGTTCCCTTTTTATCCTCATAAGCGGCCTTCACCAAAAATTCCGCTCCCCACCGACGGTCATTCCACAATATGCCCAGATCGGCATCGAAAGTATTGGCCGGAGCCCGGTAGAGATTCACCTTATAATTGTTCTCTTCCGTCTTCATCGTTTCACGGCCGTATCCCAGCAACAGATTCAGGCGCAACGCCCGCGAAGGGTCGGAATTGAACGTCAGATTCACGCCGTAAGCGTTGATATGCTGCCGTTGTTCCATGGAATTGAAAATCGGGCTGAAAATGTAGTCGAACATACCGAACCCGTATTCGATGAAGAAACCGGCGAACTGTCCGGTCCGGAAGTGTTTGACATCCGCATGCTGGCGATGGTGCATGAATTCCGCGTTCAGGGCTATGACATGGCGGCGGAATGCATAGGCGGCACCGGCCTTGAACGTAAGCCACGTGGAGATATCCTCTATACGGGGATCGTTCTGGCGGAATGCGAAATCGCCCGTATATTCCCCCGACATGCCCAGATCGAACCGCCCGAGCCGGAACGAGTACCCGCACATCAGATCGTACTTTTCATAACGGAAGTCGCCGCCCGTCGAATCGGCAACAATGTAAGGCCAGTACAGTCCGGGATTGCGCAGTGCGCTCCAACCGACGTTGTCGTTTCCTCCTGCCGTAAATCCGATCCGGGCGAAGAACGTCGCCCGGTCGCCCTGCTTGTATCCGTCCGCCCGGACAGAAAAATCGCGGAACTCCTGCCCCTCGTAAGGCAGATAATCCCCTTCCTGTCGTCCGGAAGCCCCGTCCGCAGCGATGAAGATCGTACCGGGCTTCTCTCTGACGAACCCGGGATTTTCGGCCGAAAAGTAGCGCCGCTCGCCGACCATGCGGTGTATCAGGGCCGGATTTCTCAGATAAGCGTCCCGCATGTCCGTCCCGGGCCGCAACGAACGGTTCTCGAACTCGGTCTGCAACGGGGAATTCGACGCCGTCGAGGTCAGCCTCTCCTGCCCCCTGACGGAAGGAACGCTACACAGGCTGCATAGGAGCGCAGCGACGATTCCCGGTGTGAAATATGTGTGTCTTAAAGGCATCCTCAGTGTATATTAAAAACTGAATGTCATCTCGGCCCCGAAGAACGATTTCTGCCATACGCGCACGTTCTGGTTGTAGCGGTTCTTATACAGGGGATTGATGTCCAGAATATTGTTCACGAAAAACGAGGCGCGTATCATCCGGCTGAACTCTTTGGTCACCTTGAAATTAACCGTCAGCGATACGGGCAGCGTTTCGCTGAAATCCTCCTTATAGATATGATAGTGCCGCCACACCGTATGTCCGTCCTTAATCGACTGCAGTATCCGGTCGTCCACGGTATGCATCCGACCGTCCGTATCGAAATAGGCGGAAGGGTATTCATCTCCCTTGATACGCATCTCTTCATTCAGCCAGATGAACTGGAAGAAGGTAGTGAAAATCATTTTATAGCGCGGAATATTCGTGTTGAACCAAAGGTTCGTATTGAAAATCCGCTGGCGGGTGATATCCTGACGCCGGTAAATTCCCACGTACGGTTGCGGACGGTCGTCGTCCCTGAAGGCAGGATGGTACTGCAACGGAGCGCCCGAAGAGTAACGCGTATCATAATATGCGCCGTTGATCTCCACCGTCGTGGACAGAGGGATGATTTTCGGGAAGCGCAGCAGGTACTCCAGACCTTTTTTCTCGACCTTCATGCTGTTGCGTACGATGTCCATATCCACGAACGTGGCATACGGGTCCGCCACATAATCCTCCTTTTCCGGCCGGCGGCCGACGATCGGCTGTCCGTCGATCGGATCGACATAGCGTGTGTAACGTACGGGAGAATACTCGGCGACGCTTTCGAATCCCCGGTCGGAGTGCTCCTTGAAAAAAGTCAGGGACAGGGAGTAGCCTTCGTATTCCACATCCCATCCCGCTTCGTATTTTGTATTCCGGTTCGGACGCAGGCTATTGTTCGTGACATCGTAGATTTTCGTATAGGTGATCAGATGGTTGAACGGATCGTCCTGCTTGGTATAAGCGTTCAACACGATCATATCTTTGTAGACCCTGTCCGGGTAGATGTAATCGAGCGTAGGCAGCTTGTTCTCCTGTCCGAACCCGAAGCGGAACATATTGCGTAACGATTTGCCGCCGGCAAGATCGATATTGAACGACAACGCCGCATTGATACGGGGTTCGACCTGCAACTTTCTCAATTCGGTATATTTCGTGTCTAAATTGAACATCTGCGTAAACCGGACCCCGGCGTTCAGCTCGAAATCGAACCAGCGGTTCGAATGCTTCAGTTGTTCTTCCGCATAGGCTGCGCCGACCGACAGTGCGGGAATGCTTCGGTTGGGCACCGGACGCACGTATTCGTTGTTCCCCGGATAGGGCGGCCGGGTCATGTCGACCATAACGCCCTCCCCATAGTTCTTGGTCCGCTTCCATGAAAGACCGTATATCACCTTGTGGCGGAAAGAACGCGTCTCGAAAAGAGATTCGGCATTCAGTTGCGTAAGCAGCGACAACGGCTTGTTCTCGATCTGGAAGGGACTGTAATAGGTAGAAGGAAGGTATATGCCCTCCGATTCGCCCTCCTCTGTCGCCAGCGGGGACGGAAGCGGCGTCCCGGTCTGCACGAGGCGATTGCGGTCTATCAGGTCGTAGGTATAGTCCGCCGAAGCGATGAACTCGACATTATCGACGATCTTCCCCAGATCGTACATTTGCGCCTTGAATGAAGCGCCGGTCCTCGAATACTTGTTTCGGAACGACTCGTTGTAATCCTGCGTCAGCTCGTCCTCCTTAGCCTGGTTCAGCGTATAGACCTCGGACAGTTTGAAAAAGAGGAATAGCGTCTTGTCCCCCACATCGACGGAATTGTTATAGGTGACCTGGCCCGTCAGGCGGCTGTATTTGCTCATAGGGTCGCGGCGGTCGTCGTAAACCGAAGTATAGTCGATTCCGGTATGCAGATAACCCATCTTCGGCGAAATGCGGAACCCCTTGCCCAGATAGATCAGCTTGGTAAGCGGATCGACCTTCATGCGAAGCTGTGCGGGAGTAATGCCTATCTTCGAGGTCGTCTGAATGACGCCCGACGAGAGGTTTCCCAGTTTGGCCGAGGAAATGCCCTTGACGATCTCTATTTTGCGGATATGGTCGGTCGAAAGCGTTTTCAGATCGATGCCCCTGTTCATGCCGAGCCGGTCGCTGTATTCGTCGGTAGACAACCCCGGGATAGAAGCCCGAAAGCCGTCGTTATCCTGAGGGATGCCGTCCATGACGACTGCCATACCCAGCGACGTATTGTCGTCGCTGCCCGACTGACGCAGCGATATGCGGTTGAAACCGGTGGCACTCGACTCCCGGAACAATCCGCCCGGGATCAACGACAGCACGTCGGCTACCGACGTGGGCTGGATATGCTCCAACGCCTGTTGGTTGATGACGGCCGTAGAGCCTTGGTTTTTCTTATAATCCGCCATGACGACCACCTCCGCGAGCTCGTACGATTGTTCTTCGAGTACGATCACCAAGGGTTCCGGGCTACCGGCCTTCACCTTGACCTCCTTGTCGACATGGTTCAGGTACGAAACATTCAACGTATATTCCGTTCCCTTCGTTCCCGTAAACCGAAACTTTCCCTCGAGGTCCGTCGAGACTCCCGTTCCGAGTTCGGCGATGAACATCGTGGCGAAACTCAGCGGCTTGCCGTCCGAGTCCCGGACGACACCCTCCACAGTGGCTTTATCCGTCTGCGCGAAGAGTGCGGAGCATAGACCCGATATAAAAAAGGCTATGAATATCAGTTTCTTCATTTATCCCCTCGTCATTCCATTCCGGTCTCCGTATACGGACCTGCCCCGTTATCTGGGACCGGAATTACAGAATTGTCAGAGCACCCCCGGGAGTTTCCCGGACGAGCCCTGACAAATCCATTCTCCGGTGATTATTCGTTTCTCCAGCCTTCCGGGTAACCCTTGAAGTCGCTGCGGTGTTCGATCTTCACATCCACGCTCGAATCGTTGGTATCCTGGAACTTCCCGTCGGTACCTTTCACGCGGTACATGAACGTGTTGTGGTGACAGCCTTCGATCGTAGCCTGGACATAGCTTTTGTCGACGGTCACAGGCAGCGACTTGGAAGTGTAATTACCCCAGTAAGGAGTGGTTGCAGAGGTCGTTTCGATGGCATCCACGATCAGGTTCGTAGGAACCTTGTAACCCTGATATTCCTGAATGGCGGCATCCTTTTTCGGACGGTCGTTGTAGGTAAACCCGTTCTGGCTCTTGAACGAACTCCACTCGATACCGCTGGCGTCGAACAGGAACAGCGGACGGATACCATAAGGATGCATCCATGCCGTGACGCCGCCCGGCATGCTGTTGGCGACTTTCGTCAGGTTGGGAACTTTCGGATTGTCCACGGCCGAACCGGACATGGCTGCGTCGTTATCGGCGAGTTCGAAATCGGCACCCGAAAGGTCGACCGGAATGCCGGTGTCTTTCTCCGGATTGGGCGTGTAGCTTTCCGTGTGGTTCTGCGCCTGCGAAGCGATGACGTAAACTTCGCCCGGTGCGAGTGTATAATTCTGTCCGGCCGGTATCTGGTAAATATTGGCAGCCACCACGTAATCCGGCAGAAGCGAGGTCAGGTCCGAGCATGGCAGCGTATTCATATTCGAAGCCTGTGCGAGTGCCAGTCCGCTGACGTTGATCTCACGGTCCGAATTGTTCGCAATGACGATATACTGGTCGGGGTGCATCATCGTGCCGCCGTAGGTGCCGCCGTTATAGAACAGCTCGGAAAGAACGATGCCGTCCATATTGCCCGTATAGTGTACCGAGAGGTTCTCCACGTCGACGCTTACCGTGGTACTCTGGCCGTATTGCGCCATACCCGTCGTACCGAAATATTCCTTGCCGTTCTCCTTGCCGCGGATCTCGATTCCGTAACTGCCGATATCGAGGTTGAATGTCGCGGAACCGGAGGCATCCAGAGATTCCGTCATGGTCTTCCCGTCACGCTCCGAGGATACGGTTACGGTGAACTGAGAATAGTCCGAAACCTTGTCCTCCGTAGTCGGAGCAACAGCCTGAACTTTCAGGTCGATCTTCCCTGACGGTCCGTCATCATCCTTGCTGCAAGAGGCGAAGGCCAGCAGGGTTGCGGCCACCGTCATTAGTTTGATTGTAAAATGTTTCATATTTTAACGATTATATTTGAAAAGGTTAAACGGTCGGAAAATAAGATTAGGTGTTTTTTTATTCGACTGCAAATTTACAGCAATCTCCCCCCCCCTCGCAATCCCCACATTTTGGTATTTTGGATTGAGATTATAATCCATAAATGGTATCCGAAGACAGTGCTGTCAGAGGAATGTGCGGGAAAGAGATATGCGAAATATTATTCGAAGTGTCCGATCTGTATTTTCTCTATTCTCCCGAAGGGCCGGATAGGGTAAAGGAAGTCGTTTCGATATATAATATCGGAAGGAAGAACGGTAAAACGGAATGCCATCGTCTAACCGGGGAGAGTGCTCATTTTATCCCTATACTGCAAATCCGGCAGAATCATGAACTGTCAGTTGCGCCATATCCCGTATTCGGGGCGTAAAAGCAAACATTTCCTGCGGATCTCTGAAATTACGTTCCGGCGGAAATATCTCCTGCGGCCATTTCTAAGCCTCACGCGCTCCGCTCCGTTTCTATACCTGCCGAACGCTGTTTTTACTTTTTTAAGCTAAATTTTTGCCGCATAGTTTCCAAAATAGGCAACTTTGGATTTTCTTTGTGAAATCGAGAGACTATGAATATGGAAATCAACAATATCGGAGTTTTGATCCGCCGTGAACGGACCCGTTGCAGAATGACACAGGAGAAACTGGGCGAAAGAGTCGGCGTCGGTGTGCTTGCAGGTGGCGGTTCCCGTAGACCGGCGCTTAATCGGTTACATTGTGGCCAATATAGGCGAATTTGCACGTACGCATGGCATGACGGTGCGCGAAGCCGGCAACTACCTGAACCGCTACAAGGGGTTGGACTTTCTCGCCGAACACTACGAGGCTGAGCACCTGTCGGCGACAGCGTACAGGATTTGACCCGTGTGTGTTACAATAACGGCGGAGGTATGAGATGAAACTCTACCACGGATCGAACACTGAAGATGGGCCGGATTATGTAATCCGGTAGTATGATGAAAGAAAGGTCGAAAAACTGGATGAACAATTCGCGGAATGCGTAAAGTGGCGGATAGCCGTTCGTATCTTTTCCCGTCTTTTTCCGCTGTTTGCGGTTCGGTTGCTTTTGTAGGTCCGTAAATCGTTCCGGCTATGGGGTAGGGGGACCGCAAACCGTCCGAATATCCTGCTTCGGACGATTTGCGTTGATGAATATATCTTGTTATTCCGCCAAGAGTGCGGTATTGGCCATATCGCGCACGATCACGCCTTCGTCGAACACCTCGTAGGCGAATACCCAGTCTTTTTCGAATACGGCGCAGTGGTAACCCAGTGTCCGCCACTTTTTGAAACGGCACAAGGGATGATCGACCCGTTTCGCAAAATCCATGACGAACTGTTCCATCCTGCGGATTCGCTTTTCAGTCGCTTCTTCAGACAGGTGTAATTCGTTTATGAGATAATCGTTTACCTCTTTAATCTTACCCCACAGATGTTCGGATACGATAACCTCACGCATGGTCGAAATGCTCTTTAGCCTGTCGGCTCATTTCGTCGAAAAATTCAGCGGCAGGACGGCCATTGCATTCTGCCACGGCTTCCCGGAACCCCTTCTTTTTTTTCTCGTCCATGACAGTCACGCTCTTGTGTCCCCGGATCAGCTCCAGCAGCCACTTTCCTTCGGGCGTATTGTCTTCGATCATTATATGTGTCATAGCGGTCAGGTATTTAATTCGTCGTAAGGCTATCCTCTTGTTCGGCAAAGATAATAAATTCCGGGATATAACCGAAAAGTCCGTATCGCCGGCGTATCCCTTGATACCTATATAACGAATCCCGTACCGGAAACGGTATGCACGTTCGTATCTTTTCCTGCTGTTTGCGCCCCCGGTTGCTTTTATAGCTCACCCTGTGGACGGCTTGGACCGCCGCCCCTTCCGTTTATATACCTGCCGGACGACGCCCGATATACCGAGTATAACCCTCTCGTTGTCTCGACTTTCGCCGCCGGGTTCGTTTTCGTGTGCAAAGGTACGGTGGACGAACACGGTTCAAGGACCGCTGCCGTTACCTGTAATGAAATTTGACGCAAACTTTCCGGAATCCGGGATTCCGGCCTTTCATAAAATTTCCTTCCGTTTCCTTGCCCGTCGTTCTCGCATCCCCCGTCCGACTCCGCACGTGAAAACATCCCCTTCGGGCGAAGTCGGAAGACATCGAACGGAGGGAAAGAAAAAACGGAAACGATGACAACAACAGAACAGATTACCAATGTGGCCACTGCTTTGGGCTGGAGTGTGGAAACGGACGCCAGTCGTCCCGGCTTCACGGAGTTCGAGTTCCGGCAGTACACGCCCGCAGGACAGGACTTCGGCTTCAGCGTCGAAATGCGGAACGGCGATCCCGACAGCCTCCTGCAAGAGCTGGAAAAGTATTACGAGGCTTACGACTCCGACTATGAAGCCTATCTGTGGATCGGCACGGACGGGCACGGCAAGAACGGCGCCCCTTACCACATCAAAGACATCGTGAGCGATATGGAAGCGGCCGAGGCAATGATCGACACGCTTTATGAAACCCTGAAAACAGCATTGAAATGAGTACGAAACGAAGTTACAAAGCGGAATTTCTGCGTTGGAAGGCAGAAGTGGAGAAAAAACACGGCAAGATGATTTACGACCGTCTTTCGGAGGTCATCGACACGGACGACGACCTGGCCGTCGGCGACACGGTTCTCTTTACAAACGATTATGGAGTGACGTTCGGCCCCCACGAAGTGCTGGGGTTTTGCCGTCCGGACAGTTTCCTTTGTCCGCACCGTTACCCCGAGGACGAGGATTGCGGCATCGTCTTTTCAGACAACGACGCCTATTGGTTCCCCGACCGCCCCGGCCAACTGACGTTGGTACAGAAAGGAGGTGCCGACGTATGAAAGCGATGACGGACGGGGCGATCCTCGCACGGCTCTGCGGCAATGTGACCGCAGGCCGTTTCGACTGGCGCAAATACTGTACTCCGCAGACCTATTTCGGTCGTGAAGTTTGCGTCACGCCGCTGCTCTGTTCCTACGGACAGATAGGCTATGCCGTTCATTTCCCTTATTCCGATATGCCGGAAGTGGAGTACGACTGGGAACTGAACAGCCTTACCATCGACGGCGAGGAGTGGCGAATTTATTTACAGAACACACGATAACGGACAAATTGGATTATGGCACAGAGTTTTTATACCAAATGGCAATATGTCTTCCTTGCGGACGCAGGGTGTTATGTCTCGAGAGAATACCGGAATT
The DNA here is from genome assembly GCF_025145845.1 of Alistipes shahii WAL 8301. Taxonomy (NCBI): domain Bacteria; kingdom Pseudomonadati; phylum Bacteroidota; class Bacteroidia; order Bacteroidales; family Rikenellaceae; genus Alistipes; species Alistipes shahii. Next base: position 1,277,329 of record NZ_CP102253.1, read on the forward strand.
TCCAGACGGCGCTCGTCCGTGAAATATCCAAATATGCCAAAGCCGTGGATGCGGCGGTCGTAGCCAAGACCAAGGGGCATTACTTTACGAGCTGTTTTGTCGAGCGCAACGGCAAATTCGTTTACATAAACCATTCCTCCGGATTGTCCCGGAGGATTGGCTCGGTCAGAATAGAACTCGATTCGTTCCTGATCCGCACGGCCCGGCATGCCGAGGACTATACCGGCGGCACCAATCAATATTGCGATCTGTTGCGGTTGCAGTCCATGATCGACCGACTGCTGGCCTGACGCTCCTTCCGGTTCCGGCCCGTCAGGCCGTGACGGCAGACAGACGCGCGGGGAGCGGTTTATGCACAAGCCGCTCCCCGTCCCTTTTTTCTCTGGTCGCCATCCTTTTGTATTCCGCCCAAAAACCTCGAATCGTAGAAAAACGACAAAAACAACCCGTATTTGCATTGGAAAAGCGGCAGGAGGGGCCGGCAAGCCGGCCGACAGCCTCTTGTACCGTGGTGGATACCGATAGTCCGTACCGTCCGTTTTTCCCTGCGGGACAGGAAACGCCGTCCCCTGTTTTATCCGATCGCCTCGGCCACAATATCTTCCAGCAGGAACGGGATCACGCCCACATACATGACGCCATCCTCATCCGTCCACGGCTTGCTGTTGCCGTCCAGCACGACGATCTTGCGGAAGAAGTCGCCGGTGTTTCTCAAAGAGAAGGTTTCCTGTGCCTTCTTTTCCGGCGTGTCTACGTGTAATGCCGACTGGATATACAGTTTGTCATTGCCCACGTTGACCACGAAGTCGATCTTGTATTGCGACGAGCGGCGTCGGCCCTCTATGATTCGCGTCAGTTCTACTATTCCCACGTCTACCGAATATCCCCTGCGGATCAAATCGTTGTAAATCATATTTTCCATCAGGTGCGAACGTTCCTGTTGGCGGAAATTCAACCGCACATTTCTCATTTCTGCCCGTTGTAGAGCGTCACCGACTCCATGTTGTCGAGCGAGAAGCGCCCCAAATCGACCGTGCCGTTTTGAGCGTTGCCCAGTTCGATACCGTCGTAGAAGACCCCGACGTGGTTGGTGCCCATGCTGCGGATGTTCACCGTTTTCAAGCCGCCGACGCCTCCGTAGTCCTTGATCTGGATGCCCGAGAAGTAACGCAGCGCGTCGGCCACGTTGTGCGAATTGAGCCGCTGGAGGCGTTCGCCCGAGAGCTCCTGCACGGGAATCACCTCGCGCCGGACGACGCGGCCCGTCACGACGACCTCCCTGATATGGTAGAGGCTATCCTGGGGCGTCTGTCCGTATGCCTCCGGCACGCACCCTCCCGCCAGTCCCAGGGGAAACAAAAGATATTTATAAAATCCGACAAGCATTTATAAAGCAATCCAACCGACCGGTCCTCGGGTGCGGTTAAATCCATAAATCGTTGGCAGGTCTTCTGACTGACTCCTCATCCGAACTCCTTCCCGGCACGAAACGGCCAGTGGTACAGATTGCCCGGATGATTGGCGGAGCTTCACAGCAGCGGGTCTGTCCGGGAATTTCACCCGGTTCCCTTTTAATCCCCCGACTCGGAAAAAGTCGCTTGGGAACCAATCGGCCGCAAAAATAGTATATATCCCCCGAAAGTTCCAAATTTCCCCCCCCCAAAAAAAATTTCATAAACTTCGACGGGTGGCCGTCAGACCTTTGGAGGCAGACTCCTATCTGCTCTGCATGCGAACGACGCATGCAACTTGCTCTCGAACGGAAAATATATGACGCTGCCTTCACCTCGGGAGACCTTTCGTCTACGGGGTGTTTTCTACCGCATGTTCGAAGACCGTGTCCAGGCGCTTCCGGTACGGTGACTTTCTGCTCCCCGTGGGGCGGCGAGCCGGTACGGGGCGCCTGACGCAGCTTCTGGAGAAGGTGGAGGTCTTGGAATTCGTTAAGCAATAGCGATCTCGAAGCTACGGGTATCCCTGAACCTGAAGATCGACTTCGCGCCGTCGCCGCGGTCGGGCTGTGAAAGCTATTGCAGCCGAACTGCGGGAGTGGGATAGGGCAGGCGTTCGGGGAATATCCTGTTTTGGGCTTGGGGACGTAAGCTGTATCTTGCATTTCAATGCGTTTAGAAAGTTCATCTACACCGCTTGTTGAGTCTTTGCTATTATTTTCTTGATTGTCCGACTTCGGAGGGGCGATTGCTCTCTGTCAGGGCAAGGCTTTTGAGAGTAACTCAAAATGGAGCTGGTACGGCTGAAAATCCCGAATTATGGAAAAGCGGCAAATGTGTGCGAATAATTCTTGGAAAAACGGCATGAATACCCTATATTCGTATTGGAAAAACGGCAAACAGGGCCATGTAGGTCAGCCGACAGCCTTAATATAAGTCAGTTATGCTCAAGAGGAAGATAGACGACTACATCCGGAATTATTATGGGAGTACCTTTGGGTTTCAATATCTTGCAAAAAGGGGCAAGATGATTGATTTTTAGATTTTTATGTTTCGAACCAAATAAGAAACATAACGTTTAGAGAGTGAAAAAACGTGATTGTAAACGAGGTTTCGGTTTCCAAATCGTTACCTCGTTTACTTTTGCTATTTATTGCGTATTATTTTGAATTGCAATATATTGCGTTGTTATTCGTCTTGACAACCGACTCTGCTGAAATTATTTTTGCAACCCTCAAAAAGCAGAGTTATGCGTAGCACGTTCAAGGTTCTGTTCTACCTTAAAAGGAACAAGGAGCAGCCTCTCGCTCCGGTCATGGGTCGTATTACGGTCAATGGAACGATTACCCAGTTCAGCGCCAAAATCGAAGTCCCGGTTCGCCTGTGGGAGGTTAAAGGCGGTCGTGCGAAAGGCAAGAGTGTCGAAGCCGATCGTATCAATCGCTATTTGGACAATATTCGGGGGCAAATCAATAAACATTATCAGGATATTTGTGATCACGACAGTTATGTAACGGCCGAACGGGTACGGAACGCCTATCAGGGTTTCGACCGGAAATACCAGACCCTGCTCGAAGCATTCGAAAAATTTACGGTAGACTATCGAAAACGGGTTGGTGTCGATCGTGCCCGCAGGACCTGGGAGCGTTACTGTAAATGTTCCGAACATTTGCATTCTTTCATGGAAAAGGTGTATCGGGTCAAAGATATGCCGCTTTTGGAATTAGAGCAGTCCTTCATTGAAAAATTCCATACTTATCTATTCCATGACCTCGGAATGTCCCCCAATGGATTGTCCGGTTATCTTAAATGCCTGAAATATGTAGTCAAAATGGCTTTCAATAACGGTTGGATGCCCCGCAATCCTTTTGCCCTCTACCGCTATACGCCTCCGCAGGTCGAGCGGGGATACCTTACGAACGAGGAGTTACAACGTCTGATGACCACACCACTTCGTCATAAATGCCAGGCGCGGACAAGAGACCTGTTTCTTTTCTCCTGCTTTACGGGTATCTGTCACGCGGATATGCGATCGCTCGAATGGAAGCAATTCGAGCAGGACGCTGCGGGCAATTGGTGGGTTTCGGGTAACCGGATGAAGACGGGCACCAAATACTTGGTCAGATTGTTACCCGTTCCGTTGTCAATTCTGAATAAATACAAAGGTCTGGCCGGGCCGGAGAAGGTCTTTCCGATGTCCACAGTCAAAGTGATGGATCGAAGCCTGAAATTCATCGCCGCCGCCTGCGGCATTGAAAAGCAGCTTTCGTTCCACCTTGCAAAGCATAGGAAATTCTATAAATGTCAAATAATCAACTGATTATATTGTTTATCAATAAAGGGAGGTAACGATAAGGAAACCAGCGAGCTTCTATACTCTACCTTGTTTTGCCATTTCAAAGAACCACTTTGTTTGTTGCAAAGATAAGAGTATATCGTGAGAAAAAAGAATTTTCTCTGAGTTATTTTCGTAAGGCTGTCCATTGGGGCTGCTTTTTGTTTTCCGGGTATTCTATTCTTATGATAAATGTAGTCTCCGAAAACTGCGTTTTCTGTTTTCGCCCTGCTTCTCTGTCTGCAAATCCTCTACTTATGCCCATATATCATGTCGGGATCGGTTGTTCGTTGTCAGCGGCAAAGGTAGTTCCGGGCTTTTACGGACAAAAAAGGTCGAGGCGGCAAGCCGTTTAGACGACAATCTCCACACTTCCATTTCATTGCAGGTAGTATTCTCGCCGTAAAACCTTGTTTGTCCTAAGCCCTACCTTTTTACGCCACTGAAACGAAAACGACCGACCCGACGGAAAGACGCAAAAAAAGGTCGGATATGCGAGAAGCAGGTAAAAAGAAAATGGAAACTCAACTCCCTCTCCTCTGGAATCCGCATAAAATCAGACAAGATGATTTATTCTGAAGTAAGGATGGAACAGGTAACCGTTCAAGAAGAACAGACGGAGCAAAGAAACCCCGATGAGAAACACCTCGTTACTTTTGACAGTGAGTTGAGACGGCTCAAAAGTAACAAGAAGCCAGTATCAAATACTCATATTCCTTTTAATCACTAAAAGGAAGTCTTTGGTAAAATTCCAGCCAATGCCCGTCGGGGTCTTCAAAGGTAAGTAACTTTCCATAAGGTTCTGTTCTTATTTCTCCGATCGTCTTTACTCCTTTGTTCTTTAATTCCTCATATATAAGTTCGATGTCGTCAATTTCAAACATAATTCTTGTTTTGCTTGCAACTACATCACCTTTGTGTGCCGGTCTTTGAAGAATGGCAAATGAGGTTTCTCCAAAATTAAATTCAATCCAATCTCTATCTGTCAGTTTCACCTCAAAGCCTATATCCTGATAAAATTGCTTTGATTTCTGTAAATCACTTACATAAATCCAACAAGCGTATATCTTTCTTGGTTTCATTCTTTTGATATTATTGATGTTTGATTTTGAGCAGACCGAAAAACGGGGTTATTTCTTGAACCTCCACAAGCTTCAAACGAACTTTCCTCAATGTCGCTTTCAAATCTTCGATAGAGTGGAACCAATATTCAGGAGGCGTATTCTCTTTCATGTCCTGCCAAGTATAGATATGTCCCTCTTGCAGATATGGCTTGATATGATTTTCATACACTTCTTTCGGGGTGGTATATTCCAACAGATAGCGATAGACTTCATTGAACTTTTCGGGAGATGCGTCCGGATTGAACAAGATGATTTCATCTGCCATTACCATTTCACCCTCTGCTTTCAGCACCTGCTTCACGGTTTCAAACAGTCTTTCCTGCTCATTCCATTCCACTTGATGCAGAACGAGCGAGGAAATGATTAAATCCACGCTTTCAGCCGACAGTTCCAAATTTTGAATGCTACCACACTGAAACGAAACATTATCATAGTGCTTATAAGCATCCTTTGCCTGTGCAATATTCTCTTGGCTCGTATCTATTCCGAGAGCGGATATAAAATGAGGAACGAATGGCTGCAAAGATTTTCCCCAACCACATCCCAAATCCATCACCTTGTTCCCTTTCTTGACCGTCGCAAATTCAAACATCTGTTCACTCAATGCTTGTGTGGACTCAAACGTGTCTCTTCCGTCAGGACTAATCGTTCTTTCGATATATACGGATAAGTTCTTCTCCCAGTTCTTTTCCATATGAAATTATTTATTATCTCACAAATCCGTTTTTATAGAAATCATACCATGAAGCAATGTTTTCGGGAGTATTAGCTTCCAACAATAGAAGCATCTCACGAGTGAATTCTAAATGTCCTACACCGTTTGCCGTAACGATGTTCTTATTACTGATGGCTTGTGCTTCCACATAATTCTCTGCGTTAATGTAACTAGTACCGCCCCATTTTTTGAGTTGGTCAAGACCGTTGCCTGTATGTTTTACTTTGTTCAGAAAACCATGCGAACATAGGAACGAAGCTCCATTGCATATCGCTCCGACGATTTTACCTTTATCCAAAGCTTCTTGTACCAAAGGGACGACAAGTTTTGCTTCGGGTGTGTCCCAACAATTGCCACCGATAAGCACTAAGGCTGCATAATCTTTCGGCATATTCTCGAAAGAATAATCGGGTAAGGTCTTAAAACCACCGATAGAACGGACAGCGTCCAAGGTCGGAGCAACGGTATGCACTTCGTATTTTATTTCGCCACCCGGTATCACGCCGACATGAAGAGCCGTGGAGAGAAACGCCCCTTCCCAATCTGTGTATTCATTCAATATGATAAATAAAACTTTCTGTTTCATCATCAGTTCATTTATTTTGTTTTCTATCTGCCGTTACTTTCGCCACGGTTTGCCATTCGTTATTCTCATTCATTCGTTCTTTTCTCCACAAAAAAGAAGAAGTCGTAATATCGGAGAATACATACCTCATTTTTTCTGTCGTATTTTCGGTTAGGATAATTTCTTCGCCGACCTTTCGGGCTGTCAATTGGATAGCCTCTCCCATACAACCGTAGAATATATCCCAAGCCATAGTCTTAGGGTTGAAAATGCGAAGCGTCGTTCCATATTCTGCATCGGGTTGTTTGTTTCGTAGGCGTTCCTCACGAGAGGGAACGATAAAGAGGTCTTGTACTGCCATACCATCCAAAACTCGGGAGAATATCCACTCACCCTTTACTCGTCTCGGTTCGGCTTCTTCCAAATGGTCGTCCCAAATAATGTCCCATTCGCCTATCAGACCTCCGAAGAAATCATATTCTTCGGGGATTCGTCCATTCCTTGCATTACTACACAATGCTGTTATAAATTCATTCATATCATTTTTATTTCTTGTTCTTCGGAAGTTTTTGCGAAGCTTGTTCTATTTTCTTCTCATCTCGAGTAACCTTGCGTTCCAACTTCTTTATATCTTCTGCAGCAGGCAATTCTTCTGGTTTGATACCACGGTTTCCCAACATGGCACGCACACTTTGATTGTTTTGAATATGCTCTCGAGTGATGGACGGTTCTCCGTAAAGGTCTTTGTTTTCTACATTGTAATTGGTCATTTCCGTGGCGAGATTTTTAGCAGCAATGGTAAGAGTGGGCAGAAAGTCTGCCAGCGGTCTATTGGATTTCACGCCCAACCGTTTTTTCATATCTTCCGTAGTGTGCCCCCCGAAAAGAGCCGTGTCACCTTTGGAGCGTATTCGTCCAAAACCTTTATCGTCCACACCGCGTTCATATATATTTTGCGACAATTGTTTTTCTGCTGCTCTCAATTTGTCCCGTGTTTCCAAGCGAGAAAGCAAGTTTAGTCGCTCTTCTATCAGCTCAGCCTTCCGTGTTTGAACAGCAAAATAACTTTGGGCAAAGGCAATCTCTTCTTTCTTTGGATCTCCGTTTTGAGCAATGAGATAACAAGCGTAACGAGTAAGCATAAAATCAGAAACTTCACGCTTGGCACCACTACCCAAATCTACCATTTTCGTGACTTCACGAAAATGGTCATCTACATTGATGTCCTGTGACTTGCACGAGGCGACTGCCCGATGTATGGCAACGAGAAAATTCTCCCAGCGAGCATAGCCCAATATCGTTTGCAGTTCTCGTGCAAACCAAACCTCGATTTGATCTTTGGCATCATCACTTTCTATATGCCGAACAATGCCGTCAAAAGTTGATTTATATTGTAATATACTATTCTTATCCATTGTTTTTTTTCTTGTGAATCCTTCAATTGTATGGGGGTGATAACAAAAAACAACATCAGCAAACCTCTAAATACAATATGATTTTTATATTAGAACTTGGATTGTTTGCGAAGTCCAATTACTGCATTTGCAATATCTTGTTTAGCACACTTATTACTCCATTCTTTCCAAAATTTTATAGTTGCACTGTCAGGCTTAATTATTGGTTCTGAGATTAAAATCCTTGTCGGTAACAAAGAAGCATCTCCTACTACCAATGCTTCTCCAATATCTAAGATTGGAAGAACTTCTGTTAGACCGGCAAGATTATCGGGTAAAAGTCTTTTAATTACGGTTTGATCTTCTGCATTAGAAAGCCGTAATGAGATAAAGTTGTTGCATTGACTTAAAACTGTTCTATTAACCTCTGCTGGTCTTTGACTTATTACTACTAGACTAACGCCATATTTTCTTCCTTCTTTTGCAATTCTTTCAAAACTTTTCAAACTTAATTCAGAAACAGCATCTTGACTGGTTCTTTCAGGAATATATAAATGAGCTTCATCACAAAGCAGACAAATTGGATGTTGATTTTCTTTTGTTGTCCATTGTTGAACGGTGAAAATAATTCTTGCAACCAATCCAATTACTAATGGCAAAACATCTGATGGAACCTCCGAGAAATCAATAATTTTAACGCCTGCTTTTTTACCATTAAGTTCTGAACCATGCATTAAAGCACTACAAAGATCATTTAACCAATTTAACTGTAATTCATCATCTGAAACTTGGAAAAGAAACCCAATACGTTTATCGTCTTTTTTTGCTTCAAGTCGTTGAATAAATCTTGTCAACTTTCCAAAGAATGGACCTTGCTTTTCTTTTCCTGCAGCTCCAGGAACCATTCCTTCGTCAAGGCGTTTTAATTCTTGAAGCACCTTTTCTAATTTATAAGGGATAGGGCTATCAATAGTAATACTATCTTTGAAAATAGTATCTTTCACTTCATCAAGATATTTTTGTTTTTCTGTAAATACGGTTTTAGAAAATAGCATTGCTTGATTGGGGGCATTGCTATCACTACGGTCAAGCAACATTGCTAACATCTCTTCGTAAGTCAATAACCAATAAGGCAACATCAAAATGCCGTTTGTAAGATTACCTTTTTTCCCTAAATCAGAAGGATTGGCAATTCTGAAATGCTGTATTCCGTCTGCCTTAAAATTCTCTCCACTATATTCTCCGTGTATGTCAAACAAGATAGAATTTGCCATTGGTAATTTAGCAATCTGTTCAATAATTTTGGCAACACACCACGATTTCCCCGAACCAGTACTTCCTACAATAACTGCGTGCCGTTGGAATAGTTTATCTCCATCCAAAAATGCTTCTGCATTTTCATCTATAGAATATTTCCCAATAGAAAGAGGTATTTGATATTTCTCTTTCGTGGAAATAGTTTGCATAAACCTTGTAATGTTTTCTCCGTCTATAGGGAAGCATTTGGCCTCTATTTCTGGAACAGTATCAAGCGTTCTTTTAAACACATTCTCTTTTTCTCCGTGCTTATTTAACAATGTCCCAATTAAGTTCACTTTCAGAATATTTTCTGTAAAAAGAAAATTATTCAATCCTAAATCTTCACCTACTGGTTGCTCATCATCAGTAGCCTTACGAGTTATACGATTTATAATTCCAATTAAATATTGTCCAGCTTTTGAGCTTTTGATTGCAACCAAATGATTAACCTGTAACTTTCTTAACTTATCAAGTTCTTCAACTTTTACGATAAGCGTTGCTGTGTCAACGCTAAAAACAGTTCCGATAGAAGCATTATCTTCAAAATCAAAAATTGCCATATTTCCTATTTTATTAGTTTGATATATTCTGAAAGTTGCCAATAGCTAACGCCTTCAATTGTATGTTCTCCCTGATTTGAAGAATATATTTTTGTGTGGTTGCCACGGCTTTCTTCCATAAGTATGTAATTCTTACAATCTCCATCAATTATTGCCTCTTTTGTTTTTGGGGTTAATTCTTTTGTGATTACAATTATTGGTTTTGATTTTATCTGTTGAATGAGTTTTGGTTGAACATGTTCATCATTGAACCCGTAACCAATACACAGAAATCCATTTGCGTTTTGAATTTCTGTATCTGCCTGTGTAAAAATAGTTCTATATGGTTCTTTATGTGTTTCAGCATACTTGCTAAGTCCGGGAGTTACAATCAATGGTTTATAGCCTTGTGGAATATTTTTACATAGTGGCAAATGAATGTTTTCTTTATTCGGTGTTTCAAACCAGTCTAATGATCCATGGACCTTCCATATATTAACCTGTCCGCTATATCCTTTTATATTTGCCAAGGCATTCGTATGAATGCTGTCTGAAAAATGTCCAATATAGTTGTGAGCATATCCTGTACAGATAAAAGCGTTTGCAATACTTGCACTATATTCTGCAATACGATCATAATTGGTAGTAACTATGGAAAGTTTTCTATTAGTCGTTGAAAGCAAATGTTTCATTAATATTGCCAATGGCACTCCCTCTCCATTCAAAACAAATTGTTTGTATGCTTTTAGGTCAGTTTCAGAGATTCGTTCCCAAGTTGCTTTAAGTACAGATTTTAGAACGGTATCGTTGAGTTGTATTTCTAACAATGTTTTCTCTAAATCCTTTGTTTCTTCAAGACTTCTTTTAAACGCCTCAAATTGTTTTCTATCTGGATCCTCTTCAAAGTTTAATGTGTGTTTCAAGTGTTCGCCAAGTGTCCACATTGAAGGCAATCCAAACGAAACAGAAGCACCACTACCTAATACGAGCAATGGGACTTTATTAGACCAATCCTGAAGTTGTTTTAACAATGCATCAAAATCCATATAGCTTTCTTTAATTTATGTTCTTGTGTATAATCTCAGATAATAACCACTCCATATATTCTTTCAAAATTTTCTTATAGAAGAAAGAATTACTTTACCGTAAAGGGATAGAGTTGTTCACTTACACGTTGTTCCGACTTCTTCCATCCCAAACCCTCATAGAAAGCCAATGCCTTTGGAAAAGCTTTTACTCCCAATGTGATTAAAGTAAATTTCTGTCTCAGAATTTGTATATTATAGAGTTTGCCACAAAGTTACTCATTCACAATGAGAAAGGCGAATAAAACAGCAAGAAAATGCCTCTTGTGGAGCATAAAAATGGCGCAAGAGGTGTATTTGGGCATCAGAGTACATAGATCAGGGCAAACTCCACATTTCATCGTTTGACAAGTCCTCTGAGGACTTTGCCCTTGTATCGGCAGAAAGAGACAAATTCACGGTAGAAATTCCTGTCTCCCGATTCTGTCTTCCGCAGCAATCTACTCTTGGAATGCTTGCCGTATCCGAGCAACCTGCCCGTCCCGACATTGTAGGAAAGGACGGCAAGCAGAAGAACAGTTCCATTTTAAACAGCTGAAGATAGGAATTTACAACAGTTTCCTAAATTTCATTTCAGCCAATCTGTTGATTTCATCTTTGTAGGTCTCAAGGTGATGAAGGATAATGTTCTCCACATAGATACCAATGGTCACATCTCTGTTTCTCATCGACATGACTATTTCCGCCAGCGTGTCTTGCAACTCTTTGGCAATATAGATGGTCTTGCGATTTTTCAAAGTATTGCGACAGATGAAAAGCGACTCATAATCGCCCTCGTCAGCCTTTCGCCTTTCTCTTCTTGGGACTTTTGAAAAATCCTTTGATATTGGTTCGTCATTTGGACGTTTCGATTCGACACACTGCTCTTCTGATAGAGAGCGTTTCATCTCACTCTCTTTTTGTTTCATGGGAATACCTTGCGAGATAAGTTCTCGAATGGCAATGGAATCAATCGTTCCGGTTTTCTTCTCTGTCATATTTTTTTGTTTTAATTGTGATACATTCTATTATCTGTTTCAATACGGGCATATTCCCCTCTCCGAAAGAATCCGCCCATTATCGAAGATTGAAACTGCCGTGGATAGAATCCCCTTATTGTTTATGTATTCCTACAGGGTGTTCCATTTTCGCTTATCAGGACAACCGTTCGATTGTATCTGCTTTCGCACATCCCAACGTTCGAGTGAGAGAATCAAGGATATGTTCTTTGATATCCCCCCTTGCCTATATCGCTCATCGAAACGTGATGTTATCGAAGACGCATCCCTCCACCGACATATTCGACAGTGCAAATATATGGCTCGGAGATGCTGTAATCAGCGTGATTTCCTTTAGTGCGTACTTGTGGCGTTAATTTGGATAGTTGTGACTTCATATGAGGTAACGGAGTTAGACATGACGCTTAGTAATTTTGCACCCAAGCGGTAAGCCGAAGCTTTCGAGACATAAAGTGCTCTTTTTTGAGTGATTCGTTTTCGTCCTTCATGGACAGACTTATTTGCATCGGGCAAATAGCAAGGTATGTTTTATGCAGCACGACTCCGTTTTTGCAGCATAAAACCCTTGCTCTTGCAGAGAGCTGAAAAAACTCCGAAGTCGTTTTTTCTTGGAGGAGAGAATGCCACATTCTGAATGCCGGTTACGCCGTGAAACACTAAAATCCAAAGTAAGAAATGAAAATGAAGAAAATTCGGAGCGCACGCTCCAAAGAGAAGACAGAAAAGCGTGTTTCGGTCAATTTCACGCCGACGGAATACGCTCATTTCCTCACGATGAAAGAGGAAAGCGGTGTGCCAAGTCTGTCACTATTCATCAAGGCAAGGGTCTTTAACGAGACTTTCCGAGTGATAAAAGTGGATCGTTCCTTGCTTGACTATTATCAAAAACTGACGACTTTGTACGGACAATTTCGCAGTGTCGGAGTGAATTACAACCAGACAGTTGTCGCTTTGAAGAGCAACTTTACTGAGAAAAAAGCCTTTGCAATGCTTGCCAAGTTGGAGAAAATGACGTTTGAATTGGCAATAATTGGAGGTGAAATCGTACAACTCACCCGTGAGTTTCAGGAGAAATGGCAACATCGGCAATAGCCTTTTACTGTGCATTATTATTCCTTAATGAACAAAAATCAGGCTTCCCTCTCATTTTGGGAAGCCTGATTAAGCATTTGAATGCATTTATCGTTTCTTGTATTTTCCGCCTTTCAGGTCACTCTCAACCATTCGTTTGTTCATTTTCTCTCGGAGGTCATCAAGGAAATAGGTGCGACTGTCATCCTTGCGGTGTTTCATGTTCATATAGACGTTGTAGCAGTTCTTGATTTCTACACCCAAGATTTCAGAAAAGGCATCTGCCAATTCTTCTATACCAATTTCACCATCGTTAATACAGCCATAGGTATCGAGTGCATAGAGTAGTTCGACCAAGTCTGTTGCCCTGCCTGTCCAACGGAGTTTCTTCGCAGGTCTGACTGGCAAAGCAGGAAGAAGCCCCTGCATTCGCATCCTCAACAATAGCAACTCTGTGTCAATAACACAGAGCAGTTCCGATACATTTTTTCCCCATTTCGGTTGTTATACCTATTTTTTCAACCATACCTCTTAAATGGAATCGAGTAAAGTTCAATGTGCGAAACAATGAAACAAGATTTTCTTCACTATTCCCCAACTTTATGATTTCTCTGATAAGGTCATCGGTTGCTTCCGTACTTTTATTAGAGAATAGCATCTCAAAAGATGCGTTTTTAATAAGTCTTTTCATATTGCCTGATGGTTTTTGCAGGCAAAGTTCTGAAGATTGTTCAGGGCAAAATAACCCTCAAACGGCAAGTAATATCCCTATTGCATAAAACTCACAAAGAGTCGAGATATTGCTTGGGTTTTATTCTGTGATATTTGCGGAAAGCCTCCGTGAAGTGGCTGAGATTGGCATATCCGATTTTATAGCCTACTTCGGATACAGAGTAAAGACGAGTGGAAAGCAGTCGTTTTGCCCATTCCATCTTTTCGGATAGGGCATACTCGGCAATCGCCTTGCCGATAACCTGCTTGAAGCATTTTTGCAGTTTGGAGCTACTCATTGCTGCTTCACGTGCCAGTTCGGGAATGCTCGGTACGTTGTTTAAACTTTGTAAAATCCGGCGACGGACACGGAATACTGCTTCCACATCGTTCAAATTCAAGTTGGAAAGAGATTTTACTTCCGAACGCTTTTCGAGTTTTTCAAGGAATATTGTCAGCAGTTCTATTGCCTTTCCGTGCAGATGGAGGGGAGAGAAAGGCGCATCGCTTTTGGCTATCGCCTTGATGCCATCCAATACTTGTTGCATCGCAGGTGTGATAGTCTCGAAGAGATAAAAAGACTTGTCCGACAGGAGCAACCGACCGATATAGGTTTCGTGAGCCGTATCCATTTGCTCTATCCAATCCTTGTTGAAAGTCAATGTGATGTTTTCATACTGCCGTTTAGGCGCGAAAGTCCATTCCGTAGGGATATTGCTCGAAGGCATAAAGATACCGTCAAGTGTATCCACCCCAACCGTTTTCGTGCTTGTACCGATAATCTGCTCGTGTTTATGCTCGTTGATATAAAACATCACGGGAATCCATTTCGAGTTTTCCACCGAGCGACGCACCATTGTCATCGGTTCGTATGCCATAAAACTGATGTAGGTCAATGTGAGCCACGGCAACGGGTAGTATTGCTTGAAAAAGCCGCTGCCCACCGAAGGCGGAATGGTAAAACCGTTATCCGTTACCGATGTGCCAAATTGCTCGGCAACCATCTCCATCCAATCTTCAGGCTTATTGATTGCACAAAATTCTATGATCATATCATTATACCTTTCTGCAAATTTACAAATAAACAAGGATAAAAAAGAAGATTTCCTTATACTTTTATCCTTGTTGAATCACATGCTCTATAAAAAAACAAGAGTATTCCTTTTTGAGGGAATACTCTTGCGATATGGGATTTACTCAAACGCGACTAAACTTGAAGGTACTCCCACGGCAGTAACAACGGGTGTTTGCGAGCATTCGCCCGTCTTGGTATTGTAGGTATAGTAGCCCGTTCCGTTATTGCACGTCATACCAAAGACGATGAAATCTTTGTAGCGGGTTATGGCAAAAGAACCGTTACTGTCGGTCATCGGCAAATCGATTTTTTCGATGGTTTTGTTCCAAATGTCGATTTTCACGGGCTGGAAGTCTTTCTTGAGTATTCCGAATTCAGTGTCCGTTACTTTCAGACAACTATATACTATGCCGTTACCTGAATAGTAAGACTTTATCATATATTGCCCGGTCTTGCCCATTCCCTTGATGGTCGTTTTCGACAGGTTGAACAGGTAGTCAGCATCCCATTGGTCGCTTCCCTTGCGGATACGCAGGAATCCTTCCTTATCGGCAACGTTGAAGTTGTTGCCAGCACTGTAAAAGTAGATGTCGCCCCGCTCGTCTATGAATGCATCGGAGTGACGAAACAATCCGACCACACTTGTGCGGCTGTCCTTGATGACCTCGGTCTTTTTCGTTTTAAGGTCAACAACAGCCACCTCTGCCCCCGTCCCCGGTACAAACCATAGAAATCATAGGAAAACAAAAGAATTTATTCACCTTATTATCAACAACTTGCATACTTCTTATTTTCTCCATTTTTGCCATATTTTGCCCATTTTCTGTTATTCAGTACACTTTTAGTACACTTTGAAATATCATTTTCTTTTGTACCTTTGCAATATCAGAAAACAAAAGAAAATCAACTATTTAGCGTAATCACCCGGTTATGGTACCTAAATCGGGATAAAACCTCTAAACAATGGCAAAGTTAGAAAATAAAACGAAAGAAAACCCCAAGTTAGAGCAAAATAAGCTCTCGGATGGTAGAATTAGCCTTTACTTAGAGTATTATTTAGGTAGAGAGGAAAAGCCCGTATTAGATGAAAACGGCAATCAAGTGTACTATGATAGTGGAAAGATGCAAGGCAAGCCCAAGTTTGCAGTAAAGCACAACAGGCGAAAAGAAAACCTTAGTCTGTATCTGATAGATAAGCCCCGTACCCCTGCGGAACGTCAGCAGAACAAAGAAACGTTGGAACTTGCTACAAAGATACGTGCAGAGCGTGAGCAGGAATTTAAAGAAAGTATGTTGGGCTATCGGTTAAAAAAAGATAGAACGGTCAATTTCTTAGACTATTTCCAAGCCTATATCAACAGTTATACCAAGAAAGATATTCGCATGGTACAAATTGCGCTTAGCCGTTTTAAGGACTTCTTAAAAGAGCAATACCCCATGAATGAGTTTAGTATCAAACCGGAACTTATTACCAAAGAAATGATGGAGCAGTTTGTAGCCTATTTGCAATCCCGAAGTGTGGGTGAGGGAGCTAAAAGCATTTACCAGCGTTTTAAGAAAGTTATTCGATATGCGATTGACCACGATGTAATGTTGAAAGACCCATGCAAAAGTGTTACCTGCAAAGTGGATAGCCAAATGCTTCGGAAAGATGTTCTTTCTCCCGAAGAAATACAAAAGCTGGCGGCTTGCCATTATGACAACGAGAACCCGAATGTCAGACGGGCTTTTATCTTCTGCCTATACTGCGGTCTGCGCTTCTGTGATGTAAAAGACCTGACCTATAAGAATGTGGATTATGGTAATCGGTTATTGAAGTTTGAGCAAAGCAAAACAAAGGGACATTCAGCCAGTAGCGGTGTGGTTATTCCTCTGAATGACGGTCTATTGTCTATCATTGGCGAAGCCCCGGCAGACAAAAACTGTTTGATATTCGATTTGCCTACTTACGAAAGCTGCTGTAAATCAGTAAAGCGTTGGGTAAAGAGAGCCGGGATAGACAAACATATAAGCTGGCATTGTGCCCGGCACTCGTTTGCCGTGAACATTCTGAACAATGGGGCAAATATAAAAACCGTAGCCAGCCTTTTAGGACATAGCGGATTGAAGCATACGGAGAAGTACACCCGTGCGGTGGATAAATTGAAAGAGGAAGCAATAAACAGCTTACCCGAACTAAAGTTTTAACCATAAAAGACTTATCTTTGTAACTATGAACTTTGAAGCATTAGTAAAACATATCAGCACGATACAGAACACGTTGCAGGCACAAGCCGCACATGCTGTAAACCTTGCCCTTACTTCCCGTAACTGGCTTATGGGTTGCTATATCGTAGAATTTGAGCAGAACGGAGAAGACCGTGCCGCCTACGGTGAACAACTGTTGAAGAAGCTGGAACAACGACTGAAAACAAAAGGGCTGAATGAACGTAGATTCCGTGAATTTAGGCGGTTGTATCTTGTTTATCCACAACTAAAAAAACCTGTTACACAATACATTGCATCACAAATTCAAATTCGGCAGTCATTGACCGCCGAATTCACTGAACCAATTCGGCGGTTGATGACCGCCGAATCTGAAAGTGGAGTTTGGAAACTATCAACAGAATACCCACAAACCGAAACATGGATGATTCCAGCTGATAGATTATTCAATAAATTATCTTCCACCCATTTAAACACTATATCGGGAATTGAGAACCCGGTAAAACGTGCTTTCTATGAAATGGAAACTATTCGTGGCTGCTGGTCTGTAAAGGAGTTGGAGCGACAAATCGCATCTTTATATTACGAACGTAGCGGACTATCCAAAAACAAAGAAGCCCTCTCCGCTTTAGTCCAGCAACAAGCAACCTTATTACAACCTAAAGATGTTATCAATACTCCTGTTACTTTGGAGTTCTTAGGGTTGAATGAACGTGCATTGGTGACAGAAACTGATTTGGAACAAGCCATTCTTGACAACCTGCAACACTTCCTGTTAGAAATGGGACATGGCTTCTGCTTTGAAGCCCGGCAAAAACGCATCTTGATTGATGAAGATTATTTCTTTGCCGACCTTGTGTTCTATCACCGTATTTTGAAATGTCATGTTATTGTAGAATTGAAGATAGACAAGTTCCACCATGAGTATGCTTCGCAACTAAATATGTATCTGAACTATTTCAAAGCGGAAGTGATGCAGCCGGATGATAATCCACCTATCGGTATTCTGCTTTGCACTGAAAAGGGAGATACATTAGTAAAGTATGCCACAGCCGGATTAGACCCAAATATCTTTGTACAGAAGTATAGGATAGAGCTTCCAACAGAAGAAGAAATAAAAGAGTTCATTTCCTCCTCAAACTATGAGAGTTACAAACTTTAAAATTGGCGAAAAGGAAAAAGGTTGTTTCTTCTTTCGCCAGCATATACTTTCAGTCAATAGAAATAAGTTTAGTTCGTTTTGGACATATATACAAAAGCACAAACTAAACTCACAATAAAGTGGATTAAAAAAAAAGAGAAGATGTTTTGACAAAGTCAGGAATCTATTTTTGCTTTTTGAGAGAACAACTCACGAAGTTATTCTATATTTCAATTGTAATTAGTTTATAGTATGGAAGATTTTAACTCACAATATGCCAACCATTCGAAATTAGAACAGCTAAAGCAGTTCATTTTGGAACATGGTACTTATATCGAACTCAAAAAGGGCGAACGATTCACTATTCAAGGCAAAGTGAATCATCGGGGAGCTTATATTGAACACGGCTTATTGAGATATACTCGTGTGGATGAAAAAGGAAACATACACATAGTAGGATATACTTTCTCCGGAGAATTTGCAGGAAGTTTATGCACTCTTATAGAACCCAATCAACCGTCATTAGTAACAATTGAAGCCGTTTGCGATACAAAGATTTGTTATATGTCCTATTCAAAAGTGGAGGAATTCTTTGCTGCAAATGTAGAAACCATGCAACTAAAATGTACGCTTGTTGAACAATCATACTTATTAATGTATCATAGATTAATGGATATGTACTGCAAGACCACAGCAGAGCTGTATCTTGACTTATTGAATAGATGCCCCGATATTCAAGAGTACATTACGTTAAAGGAGATTGCTTCTTTCTTGCAAGTCACACCGGAAACAATCAGTCGCATACGCCGTGGACTGAATAAATAGCTTACGATAATGAATGATTTTAATACATATCTCAACAATTTGGACTATTCCCATGTAAAAGATTTATTTGCGAGAAAAGGGATATTGCGTACTTACCATAAGAAAGATTTCTTTATCCGGCAAAATGAGGTGGAACGTTTTGCTGGATGGGTAAAACATGGCACATTTCAATATACGCATATTGACGAAGAAGGAGAAGAGCACATTGTGGGATATGCTTTTACCGATGAATTTGTATGTGACTATTCTTCTTTTATGAAAAGTTGTCTGTCAGCAGTGAGCATTCAAGCGTTAACAGACTGTTCTGTTTATGAAATATCACGCCATGATATTATAGAATGTTGGGAAACGAATATGGAAACTCAACGATTAGGAAGATATGTAGCTGAAAATCTATATGAAATGGTGTATGAACGATTGCTCGATTCGTATTGTACACCTGAAATACGATATCAAAGACTAATGAAACGTTGTCCTGACCTTAAAGATACTGTACCCTTGAAAAGTATAGCTTCTTTCTTAGGAGTTACTCCTGAAACAGTTAGTCGCATACGCCGCAAACTGGAGAAATAGCCAATCTTTTAACATCCATTATACCGGGGTCTTGACAATTGTCAAGACCTTTTTTCTTTATTCTTCCGTATTTTGCATTCATGATTTAATAACATTGATATGATACGTAAATTAACGCAAGAAGAATATAATAATGCGGCTGATTTGTCCTATCAAGTATATATGGAATGTGGCAGGAATGATTTCACCCAAGAAGGTATTGAAACCTTTAAAAGTTTCGTGTATGACACATCGTTGATGAATACACTTGACATATATGGTGCTTTTGACAATCATTTATTGATAGGAATAATCGGTGTACATCAAGAAAGGCAACATATATCCCTCTTCTTTGTCTTGCCACACTATCATCAGCAAGGAATAGGGAAATCGCTATTTGATTATATGATGAGCAATTGTAATTTCACTTATATAACAGTTAATTCTTCAACCTATGCAGAAACTTTTTATACATCTTTAGGCTTCAAAAAAGTGGGTGAAAAAGAGATTAATAAAGGTATTGTTAGTATCCCTATGAAGAGAAATATATAATTATTGTCAATCACTTAAAATAGAGATAAGATGAAAAAGAAAATTACTTTATGTATGGTGCTTTCCACATTCATTATTTGCGCCATGTTATGTCTGACAAATTGTAGTAACGATGATGCCCCTACTTCTGTCTTCACCCCCGAAGCCTATAATCCCAATAAGATGGTGTGGACGTTGAAGAAGATGTATTAACGGATAAGGCTTAAATGAAGTGTGGATGCGACTAATCAGATAATTTCAAACGTTTGGAAAACAGCAATATTTTTGTTGTTTTTTTTATTTCTCGCCCGTCCAGTCAATGCACAAGTACAAAACGGGTGGACTCCAAACGATTCTGTCCGATTGGCTAAAATGCTGAAAGGAGAAATGCCTATCCATATTGATGATGCTTTTAAAAGGGAATTAGAACAGTCTATTATTGGTCATTCGCCAAAAGACGATAATAGATACTGGGATGATTTTAGGTTAGATATTGATTTTAAAGAAGATTTTCCGAATGTAGCAAATATTGGGTGCGCCACAACGTTTCACAATAAATTAAATCATAACAATAATCTATTGAATGGAAATCTAAAATGCAAAAGCCTTATGTTCAATAGTCGGATAGATAAAAATCTACCTCTTATAAAGATTCAACAAAATACAAATATGGCTATTCCTTTAAATAAGAAACTATATTTTAGTGTATATGGAAACTATACACTGGATAAAAAACGGAGTGTGATACTTCCTGCAACTTCTATCCCTTATCAGATAGGAGCAGGATTTTCATATGAGATAGGCAAATATGTCACTATTAAATCCCAAACGAACTACCAATATAACATAATACAAAGAAGATGGGAATGGTTCTTTGGTGCAGGAGTTTCTTTTACCTTTTAATAGTTTTGTAATCAATAAACTGAATTCGTATGATGCGATTAAATAAAATAATACCATTGACATTTTTCTACCTATTTTTAGGTTGCTATCAAACAGTCGCTTGGGGGCAAACGATTAACGGAAAAATAATAGATGACAAACAACTACCTATAGACGGTGCGACTATTATTTTGCAAGCAATGGATTCGACCTATATAGGCGCATCCATTTCCAATTCCGACGGCATATTCGTTTTTAAAAGCCAACAGAAAGAATACCGCTTGATAATACAACACCTTTTATATGAGACTAAACAAATGGTAGGTAAGGGAAATAATGCTGGAACTATTCAACTTCAACCTCAAGACTATGCTTTGGATGAAGTTATTATAAAAGCAGAACATCCTTTTGCAAAAGTAGAGAATGGACTTTTAGGATATAATCTTGCTGTTCTTACCCAAAATCAACTCGTAAACAATGCTTATGAAGCATTGACAAAGATACCGGGAGTACAAGAAGATAGAGGAATACTAACTTTGGCTGGAGCAGGAAAACTGACTGTTATTTTAAATGGTAAACCTACAACAATGGATGCCGGACAACTTGAAACAATTCTGCGCAATACTCCGGTTAGTCGTATAGAAAAAGCAGAAGTAATGTACAGTGCGCCTCCTGAATATCATGTACGGGGTGCAGCTATTAATATGGTTTTAAAACATTCAAACGACTACTCTTTTCAGGGGGAGATAAGTGCTAACTATAAAAACCAATATTTCAATGATGGAGGAATGAATGGAAACTTTCGTTTATCAACTCCCAAAATGGCTTTTGATGTAATGTACGGAGCAAATAACGTAAAAAAGATGGAGTACATAGACCTTGATTCCAAACATACACAAAAAGGTGAACTACATAATATCATACAAAATGAACAGTTGCGTAGCAAGTACTGGAAACACGACCTTAGAGCAGCTTTTGAGTATAACTTCAACAACAAAAACAATATCAATATAGCATACACAGGTAGTTATACCCCCGACCAGTATAATAATAGCCGGACATCAGGCAATTACCAAACCAGCAATGTCGATAAATATATTGACAATCAAATGCGCAATATTACATTGCAATATCATTCAGGCTTTGGACTTGACATAGGTGGTGATTATACATATTATACTTCTAATAATGCCCAAAGACTATATGCTGATTATCAAGATGGAAGTCAGAGTAGTTTCTCTATGGTTGGTGGACAAAAAATAGACCGCTACTCTATCTATGCAGACCAGAAACAATCTCTATCAAAAGGATGGAATCTGGGTTATGGAATTTCCTATCGATTTGCCAAAGATCTTGATTTTCAAACTTATGATAAAGTGACAGGTAACATTCAAACTCAAAATACATATTCCAATCTAAGAGAACAAACTACCAGCTTTTATGTATCATTGAGCAAAAACTATACAACAGGTACATCTTTATCCGTTTCTGCTACGGGAGAATATTATACTATTGGAAATTATCATAAATGGGCAGTTTATCCACAAGCATCGTTGACTTATTTTAAAACACCGAAACATGTGTTTCAACTTTCATTATCTACGGACAAAACTTATCCAAGCTATTGGGATATGCAATCTTCCGTCAGCTATCTTAATGGATATACAGAATTATGGGGAACACCGAATTTGAAGCCAATGACGAATTATAATCTGAATGGAAGCTATATTTTTTTGAATAAGTATATTCTTAGCCTGTTTTTCACGCATACATCAGATTATTTCACACAAGCTGCCTATCAATCTACTGACAGGCTGGCACTAATCTATAAAAACACAAATTGGAACTATATGCAGGTGTGGGGAGCAAATATCATATTACCCTTTAAAGTAGGAAACTGGCTGGATTCCCGATTAACCTTAGTCGGTATGCAAATGCACCAACGCTGTGATGATTTTTTCGACATCCCTTTCAATCGTAAGAAATGGGTATTTAGCGGCACACTGGATAATACATTTAAAGTAAATAAGAATTTGTCTTTCGAGTTAATGGGAAATGTACAGACCCCCGTCATACAAGGGACATTTGATATAGAATCTATTTTTAATCTCACTGCCGGATTGCGATGGAATTTCGCAAATGATAAATTGAGTTTATCTGTCCGTTGCTATGACATATTTGATACAGGGATGCCTGCAACAAAAGTCCGTTTCAAAGGGCAAAACTTGAATATGGATAGCGGATTTTATTCAC
Organism: Alistipes shahii WAL 8301; assembly: GCF_025145845.1. Taxonomy (NCBI): domain Bacteria; kingdom Pseudomonadati; phylum Bacteroidota; class Bacteroidia; order Bacteroidales; family Rikenellaceae; genus Alistipes; species Alistipes shahii. The sequence goes on from NZ_CP102253.1 coordinate 1,300,080, forward strand.
GAGCATTTACTCTGCATTTCAGTTATCGCTTTGGTGGATATAAGAAAAAGGAGATAAAAGGAGTAGATACATCAAGATTTAGATACTAATTCAAAAATGATATGAGAACATTGTTACTAATTCTGAGTGTTTTATGTTTTGGTTCATGCAAAACATCATTGATTACCTATCGAAATGGATATATATTTGACAAGCAAGGTGAAACGATTGGTAATTATACTAACGGGTATATTTATAGTTCAAAGAGAATACTTAAAGGATATTATTCCAATGGGTATATTTATGATGATAATCACAATATTGTAGGAAATTATGCAAATGGATATGTAAAAATGAAAAACAAAGATGATTAATAATATAATTTCAACACTACATGGAAAGTGTATTACAACAGAGATTTTTCCGTTTATTATCGGAATACTCGCAGTATGAAGTTTCTGAATTAGAGTTAACAGAAGCCATTGAAGAATTGGCTATCCATTTAGCAGATTCCAGTATGAACGAGCAGGATTACAACGTTTTACTGCGTTATTTTTCCTTTGGTTTACACCGTCTTAAATCGTATCGTGTACGGTTTGAGCAAGAAAAAAATGCCCTATCTGCATCTAATTGATGAAGCGATAGGGCTTTTAAACACTGAAATACGCCTTATTGAATGGCGCATCAAGTACCCGAACCAACTACAGCAATGTATTAATAAACAAATCATTTCTCCTCTTTTTCTTGCAGACAAAACAACTCTTATCAACATCATGGAAATGGTAAGCGGTCTGTTCCTCTCCAAAGACATCGTATATAAGAACGGAAAGCCTGCCTATTTGGTGGATTTATCTAAAGGCTTTGAATGGTTGTTCAATATCAAGATAGGCGACTATTACCAAAAACATGAGGACGTGATAAAACGGAAGCCGGGCAAACTGACCGAATTTCTTAATGGACTGGCAGACCTAATCAAAAAGGAACATGACAAGAAAGGATATAGATAATCAGCAACTTATGGTTTATTTATAGGGGATTCCATTAGTTCCCCTATAATTTCTTTGCATCCATTTTTAGAACTTTGCTTCATCAATCGATTGACAAATAAGAATGTATAACCTGAAACATGAAGCAATTATGTATATAGAGAATGACGAATTTGGTGAATGGATGCAGAAGCTGTATGCCAAACTGGAAGAACTCTGCAAAGATGTACGGGTACTACGCAATGCAGACAGGGTACTGCCCGAAGATGACAACCTATTGGATAATCAGGACTTGTGCCTGCTGTTCAAAGTAAGTATCAAAACCCTGCAACGCTACCGGGCTCTCGGTGCGCTGCCATACTTCACTATCAACGGAAAAGTGTATTACAAGGCTTCCGATGTACGGGAGTTCATCAAAGAAAGGTTCAGTATTACCACGCTACGCCAGTTCGAGAAAGAACACTGCACGAAGAAAAAGAAGTAAATCTAAAAAGCCGGAACGGTGAATGTACTTCATCATTTGTTCCGGCTTTCCCTGCTTATGGCTTGCCCAACTTATCGGCTTCTTTCTTTAGCTGTTCGGCTTGCTCGTTCAACAGCCTTGCACGTTCCAACGCTTCCGCCTGCTTTTGGATGCGGTATTCAAAATCCATCACTGAATCGGTCAGACTTCGGATAAAACCGTTATCCCGTTGCCACTTGAACTTGTTTTCCAGCATATCAAAAGTTTCCCCTTCTGCCTGTCCTTGCATCAGCAAATAGCGGTATTTCATATCGTTGTCCTGCAACTGCTGCATACGTTCAGCTAAACGGACATTTAAGAATATGGAAGCGGAACAGATAACCAGCACAGCCGAAAAAAGAAACAATTCCGGACGAATCCAAGAAGCGACTTTGTTGTAAATCCGTTGATAGAGCGGTAAGGGTGCAGCTTCCTCTTTATCCGTCTTGCAAGAGCCCAAAGCGTCAATCATTACCTTGAAACAACGGTAGGTTTCCAATACTATTTTCTTGGTGTCCTCGATATGTTTCTGCTGACCTTGCATCCTGTTCCTTATCTCGTCAAGCTGGCTTCGGATAGCCTGCAAATCCTTTTCGGGAACAGCCGGGTTACTATGCAGTTCCGACAATGCCTGTTCGATTGCGTTCAGTCTTTCGAGAGTTTCCTCCCGACTGGCTGGCGTCACCTGTGTTTCCTGCTTCTCTTTCAGTTCTGTAACCATTGAGAGAAGCCCCTCTAAAATCAAATTTTCCTCCATGTATTTACAGTTTAAGTTGTTTTTTCTTTTTCTTCTTCTTTCTCAAAAAGGAATCATCGGGTATTTCATCAGCCGGGGCTGACAAACCGGAAAACAGACCGTCTAAACCTACAATAAAAGAATTATTCGCTTTGTCGGGTGCTGATACTGATTTCTGAATAGGTGCAGTAACCGTCTGCTTATTGCTTCCGACTATCGCCTGCCCTACATCCCCAAAACATTTATCCAGTTTGGAGAAACTGAAATTACGGTCTATTTCCGAACCCTTGAACGTGTATTCGCCTTTGGAAAAGGAAACGCCCTGTATCTCGCCCGTCTGCCCCTTATACTTGAACAGGATAGTAATACCCTTTTCCACTAACCGTTCCTGTAACTGCTGCCAGTTCTTGGACTTTCCGATTTCATTCTTTACAGCGTTGTAAATCTCGTATTTCGATTTGTCCGGCTCTTTCAAGCGGTGCTGCTTTACTTGTTCTTTTCCACCAGCGAAATAAAGCCCGTGTTTGGCTTTCAGCTTCTTGCATACTTGTTCGTTACGGTACATATCGTTCCTGTCCGAAATAGTCTTGCCGCTGTTGTCTATACGGTTGAACACGATATGCACGTGCGGATGCTCCCGATCTTGATGGCGCACGATGATATACTGCGTATCGGTAATTTTCATTTCACGCATATATTCCTGCGCAAGCTGTATCATCTTCTCGTCTGTCAATTTGGGTGCATCCACTGCCGAATAGCTTAACGCAATATGTCCGACTGGCTTTTTCAAGTCGGGATTCATCCCGGTCTGCATACAGAAGCTGCGGATTATATCTCCCTGACTTTCTGTCAGTACCCCGTCCGCATGGAGCAAAGCCGCCTGTTCCTTGCCCAACACATAGTTTACGCAGCCCTTAAACCCGCTTCCCTTTTTTATTTTTCCAATCATCCGACAACTGGTTTATAATTTCGACAATCCTGTTTTTCAGTTTCACCAGTTCCACAGCCACCAGTGCGAAACCTCCGGCATTTGCCCGGTGTGCCAGTTGGTTGATGTTGTTGGCTTCCCCTGCCAGCTTGCGGATGGTGTCCGCATCCTGCCTATTCAGCCGGGGTATGACCTCTGCCGAAACAACTGCCTGCCGGACATACTCACTGACACGCAACCCGGCTTCTCCGGCTCTCTTTCTGATGGCGTAATACTGCAACTCGGTCAGTTTCGTACTGACAACCCGTTGCTGCTTCTCTATCCGTTTCTTTGCCGGACGTCCCCCCGGCTTATCCTTTATATTCGTCATAGGTTTTTACGTTTAAATGGTGTCTTAAAAATTGCGACCAACGGGAGAAATTTTCTTTGCGGTGAGCAAAGCAAGGTAGTTTCGGTTTACCGAAACATAACCTTGCTCTCCAAATAAACCGCCAGCCGTTGGTAGTCCTGCCGGACTAAATGCCCCTGCCTCTCTTTTGTCTTGGGGCGGCACGTTGTCCGGTTTCCTGCTTCGTTTCCTGCACTTGGCTGGCTGCGTTTTTCTGTTCCTGCTTCCTGCCGCACAGATAATCGTTCAAGTCCGAATATCCCCTATAATTGTGCGAGAAGTCACGCACACGGTAGGGGTATTCCAATTCGATAGCCCGTGTCGCTTCATATCCAGCCTTGTCATTGTCAAGCATACAGTGGATGCGTTCATACGGGTACAGCACGTCAATGGCTTTCGACACATTGGCGGTAGAGTTAAGAATGGCATAATCCTGCCTGTCAAGGTCGGGCATGGTCGGGCAGTTCTTCATCCGGAGCGTGAGGAAAGAAAGATAGTCCATAAAACCCTCGAATACCAAACACTTCTCTCTCGGCTCTCCCTGCTGCCGTATATGGGTGATGTCTTTCGGGGCGATGCAGCCCTTAAAAAAGGAATTGCGAACCTCGTAACCTCCTGCCATGTTCGGGAAACCGATAGCAAAGAACGGTCTGCCGTTATTGGTAAAGTGGAGTTCCTTACATTCTCTTTTTGCTAGTTCGACATTGATACCCCGTCCCTGCAAGTAACGGAGCAATGCCGGATGGGTAAGGTCACGGACTTCCAAATGTTGGAAACTCGGTTCTGTCCTACGCTGGGGAAAAGAAAAACTGACCGGGCGGACGTGCGGTGTCTGTTCCGCTATCCGGTTTAAAAGGTATGGCAGGCTGTCGGAGCAATAGAGTTCCTTTGCCAGTGCAATGATGTTACCGCCCTTGCCTGCACCAAAGTCATACCAAAGGTTGCGGTCAGTGTTCACCTTGAAAGACGGTTCGTGTTCCTCCCTTAACGGTGATTTGTACCATAAGCCGTTGCCCTGCTGCTTGACAGGAGAGTAGCCTAAACTGTGCAGATAGTCTGCGATGGGTATTTGTTTCACATCTTCGATGTTCATAACATTTTCTTTTTTGGGGATTAAAAAATAGTTGAAAAGTGCGCCAGTCCTGTTTAGTCCATTATATATATACCCGTACCATACTAAACCTGCCTGTTCCGATACAGGGAAATAGTAAGTCCGTTCCTCTTATATATACACCCGGACTAAACCAAACTGACTTTTAATAATGGAAATCGGGATTATAGCGGTAGCCCTTGCCCTCTTTCACAATCATACGCTTGTTCACAAGGAACTTGTTAAGTGACACAAGGACATTGCGTCCACGCTCGTAGCCGATACTCGCATAACCCTGTTTCAATGCCGCTATGACATTGGAATAGCCTTGTACCACCTGCTTGCCGAAACCGTTCTCCAACGCTTTCCGGTGTTGCTGTTCGGTCAGTTCCGTAAGCGGAAAGTTCCTGTCCTGCTTAGGTTGTTGGAATACATAACCGTCCACGATTTCGGGCAAAGCGTTGTCATTGATACGGAATGCGAATGGGTCAAATTCCCGGTCACGTATATGCATCGCCTTTACCTCACTTATGTTGCCGTCCTGCTGGCTTTTCGTGATTTGCAGGACGGTTTCAGCCTTGTTGTTCAGTTCCGTGCCGATATGCCCCCTTGTGTTGTCATCCCCCTTGTTTAAATGTAGAACAGTATGGATATGCAGGTTATATCCGCTTGACCAGCGCATCAAGAGGTTGATTAGGTCAGTCGATTCGCTGGGACTGTTGATGTCGTACATCAAGTCACGGATTCCGTCAATGATGAGCAACCCCACATCGGGCATATTTTCAAGCATATAACCGATAATCTGTTTCCGCTTATCGGGTGTCTGCTCCCTTAGCACGATGAAAACAAAATCGTCCCTGTCCTTGTCGGTAGGCAGTCCGGCAAGCCGCAAAATACGCTCCATGACCTTGTGGCAATGGTATTTGCTCTGCTCGGTATCTACATAGAGGATTTTCCGTTTGTTCGGTGGCAGGTATGCCGAATACTTCAGTACCTCGTCATTCTTCAACGCTGCCGCAACGATAGCGGAAATGTTGAATGTCTTTTTGCTCTTGGCTTTACCCGTGGATGCGCTGAAATTACCCAGCGTGCCAATGGTAGAGCCGTTCACCCAAAGTATTTCGGGCGGTACTTCGTAAGTGTCCGTCACCTTTAGATGAATGGTTTTCCAAAGGGCTGCGAAATCCTCTTTCTGCATGGTGATGTCCTGCCCGGCTTCTATCGCTTTTCTATTTTCCATAGCTGTTATTTCTTTAGAGGACGGTTAAGGATATACTTCTGCGCTTCCTGCTCTATCTGCGCCTGCGTCTTGACCGGGTTCTGACGTAACCATGCTTCCAACTCCGCTTTCTCAAAATAAAGCATTTTGCCCTGCGGCTTGTAATGGGGTATCAAGTTACCCGAAGTCAGCTTGTACAGGTAACTTTTAGAAAGGTTCAAGAACTTGCTCGCTTCATCGAAGCTAAGCACATTCTTTGAAAGGAACAACATCTTTTCGAGTTCGGAAACTCTTAACTCTAAATCTCTTTCCATATTGTTTAGGAATTTAGGTGAAACAATATGAAGGTGCGCACCCTCGTTTTTTTTGTTAACGGGGGCAAAGTTAAGAGCCTGAAAATGAACTCTAATTGACCTTTGTTTGAGCGTTCAATCTATGCTCAACCTTTTTTCAGTTGTTTGATGTATTTGTCTATGATTTCATATCCTTTCGGATAGATATTTTTCGCTTGGTCTGTCGCACTCGACAGGTCAGTACGTGTAAGCGGTTCACCTTTTATCTTCTTCAATATCAGCTTATTGTTTGCTATGACAGACTGCCATTCATAAACGATGTAATTATAACAGCTAAGTTGCATCATAAGATAGGCTAACAGACGGGTATTATTAACTTTCAATACCCCATTCAGTTTGCAGTTGAAAAAATCGGTAAGTATTTTGGCACTGACGGTAGTAGTAAACATATTCGCTTCATTCACACAGTCGGTCAGAAGTTTGATTTCATTGGCTTTCAACGTGGACTTGAAAGGATTGCTTTTGCCCACAATCTTGGTTGGATTAGTATCTGCACTTTCCTCTTTCTCTTTTGGCAAAGCTTGCTCTTGGATGGCAACCGCATCTGTATGGTAATTGCTTTCCTGTTCTTGCAGATAGCGCAAATACTTGGAAAGCACGACAAGATTAACGATAATGGACAAATAGGGAAGCCGCCCATCATAACAGGACGGTTCATGCAAATATGCATCCATATCAAAATCAGAGCAGCGGAAACCGATATACTTTTTTCTTTCATCAGAATTCAAGTCCTCAAAATAACCGCTTTCCCACAAAAAATCAGGAATATCCATATCCAATACAATGTTACGCACGACACGGTATTTTTGTTGGATGGCTACAATATTTTCAGTCACACGGAAAATTTCTTGTCGCAAATAATCCTTTAGCTGGGCTTGCGTCAAATATTCACGTTTTAAAAATAGTGCATCTACTTTAGTTTTATAGTCATGAGCTATACAACTATCTAATATCTTCTGTATTCCTCTGAAATTGGTTTCTATATGATTTTCCATAATCGTGTGCCTTTAAACGTTCTTACTACAAATATAAGGTAAGAATCTCACTTTTCCCGAAAACATCGGCAATAATAAGGAAGAAAAGATAGGATAAGCGTTAAGAAATTATAAAGATATGGGGAAGAAAACTATTAAAGTACACCTTTTCTTTGTATTCGTCATTCAGTACACATTTAGTACACCCTATAAAAACAGAAAACCCTGATAATCAGGTGATTATCAGGGTTTATCCGTACCCAGACCCGGTACGGAGGTGTGGGGCGAATTGAGCTGGTTGAGGGCTACATACATCTTTCCGTCTCGAATGACATTGCATCCGGGATCGGGATTATTGTCCTGAACGGCATAAGGCGAGAGGTCGATTTCATCCTCCTTTTGCAACGTAGCGGTATTGATTAGTGCAATCTTGCCCCTTCCGTGCAAAGCAACGTATGCCCGCTGTTCGTCGATGAAGTTGATTTCTCCGGGTTGCGCCATCTGTTCAAAAGTCATCGTACCTGCTTTCTGCAGCTCGCCGTGCACTCCTCTTGTAAACTTGTGTACCTTATCTCCGAATTTCCCTTCGGGCACAAGTACCGTGTTTCCTTTTGCGAATAGATAACACCCAAAGCCGAATTCGAATGCTTTCTTGTTGTCTGTTGCTTGAGGAGTCAAATCGCCGAACGTGCCGACATAAGCACTTTTGTCCACATAATGTACAAAGGCAAAATGCTGTAGCACATCGTTGGGCGTAGGTTTTGGGTCGTCGTTCTTGTCGCAAGATGTCAGCCCTATGGAGCCGACCAGCATAGCAGAAAAAGCTATGTTCTTCAATGTTGTTGTTCTCATTCTTATTTATGTTTAGAATTATAAAATACCTTTCGAGAAGACGTATCTGAATTTAAGGTGAAACGTCCGTCCCGCCAACGGCTGACGGAACTGATCCCACACTTCTTTGTTCATCAGGTTGTGGCATTCCAAGGCGATGGAATATTTGTTTTTATAAGTCAGTAACAGACCTATATCATAGACGAAACTGCGAGGAATGCGCCGTTTCTGCAATTCGGTAAGTTCCCAAAAGTAGAAGAACTCTTCCGTGAACTTCCCGTCCCAGAATGCCTTGACATACCAGTTCTTGAACAATCGGTCGCTGTGATATTCCGCTCCGAAGTTGGCAAATAGGTAGGGAATATTCGGCAATCGCAAGCCTTTTGTCGGATTGAGGGCTTGAGTGCCCGGCAAATAGTCCAAGACATCGCGCACATCCTGATAAGTCAGATTTCCGTAGGCATAGAGCGTCGGCGTTATATCCAGTTTCAACTCGGTCTCTATACCCTTGATATGCACCTTTTCCGCATTCACATATCCGGCTGCCATATGTTGTTTCATCAGTTTTATCATATCGCTCACCTGCATATAAAAGCCATTTACTTCAAATTGCAATCGCGACAGTCCGAGTACGCCGTTTTTATCTATCAAGAAGCCCAGATTGAAGTTGTGGCTTTTCTCCGGTTTCAGTCCGGCAGCAGGAAAGGTGATGATACCGTCGCCGAACAACTCTTGCGAATTGGGGAGGCGTATTGCCCGTTGGTAAGATGCCTTCAGATGAAAGCCTCTGAACGGTTCGTACTTCATTGCCTCTATCCAGCCGATCTGCGATGTCGTATTGCTCTTTTTTTTCGGAGCCTCAATCATCTCGTATGACGTCAAATCCTCTATCTCGGAGTGGAGATGGAAATACTTTGCAGAGAACATATTCGTCAGTTTCCTGCCGAAGAGTTTCGTCTCCCAAGTCAGTCCCGAAGCGACACTGGTCTTTTTGCTTGGAAATCCTCCGATGACAAAACCAGCATGCTGACTCGCAATGTCATCGCTCGGTTGTCTTCGGGCATAGTTGATAAGCGTGTTCAGGTTCAGACTATGATTGGTGGACAATCTGTAATCAAGGTTGAGGCGTTCGTTGATTTCCAAACCTTTGTCGTTCGAGTTGTGAGGGACATCTCCCGTTTCTCCCTGTCCGTTCGGACTCGGATATATGTTTCCCTCGAAATCGTGATTCACCCGTGCCGTATCCACAAAATTGTTCGTTGTATGTGATAGGGAGAAATGCGACTCGAAGTTAAGGCGGTTGTTCAGTACCCCGCTTTTCATCAGCTTGTTTTCGAGCATAAACATTCCTGATTTGTTTTCGGCGTGCTGGATATTCTTCAATACTCCTTGTATCTCATTGAAACGGTTGTAATACCCGAACTCAGTACTAATCTCATCGAACCAAAGTTTTGTGAAAGCGACTTTTCCTTTCAGCATATACGAACGAAAACGGTCGTGGTCTCGCTTTACCAATAGGTTCTCTCTTTCAGGAACTCTAAATGAGTAATCATTCTTTGCCGATGTATAATAACCTCCCGCACCGAGCAGAATACCGCTCTTCGGAAAGTTCTTGCGCGAGAAGACACTTCCCTTGTGTGTCCGGTAAGAACCCAGTTCGTACGAAGCATCCAAATAGTCCGTACTGAACTCCTTCGTGACGATATTGACGGCACCACCCAAGCCATCGCAACCGAAACGTGCAGGGATAATGCTTTTATAGACCTCTATCCGTTCGATAATATCTATCGGAATCTCATCAAGCGAAAAGGCTCCATCCGACGTATTCATCGGAATACCATCCCAAAGAATCTGAATGCGGTTTCCTTCCAATCCGTGAACGATAATCCTCGAACTGCTTCCCAATCCACCTGTCTGCCCGACCTTCAAACCAATGGTCTTGTTCAAGATGGTTTCTAAAGAAACGGAACGACCTTGCAATTCCTTTGCATTTATCACTGAAACCGCTTCGGGCGACTCTCTGATAACCTGTGCTTTTGTTTTTCCAAAGACGACCACATTTGCCAATTCTGTCGATTCCGGACGTAACTTCAGGGTATGACACTTTTCATTTGCCGTAATTGTGTCGGTAATTGTCTGATAACCTACATAACTCACTCTTAGTACAAGTTTTTGATGGGCATGGATATTTAGTCTCGCCACTCCTTTTCTGTTGGTGGTTGTACCGTTCTTGTACGAAGGATCGTTCAGACCTTTCCATTGCACAGTGGCAAATTCTATACTGTTTCCATTCTCTGCATCAATAACTTTTATTTCGATGGAATGCTGTTGTGCGAACATCGGATAAGCCCACAGCAATAGGATGCTGACGATGAGCACTCTTTTGTATAAATGAACTATTGAGTCGATTGACATATCTTATCTGTTTATGAAAACCCGTGCAAAATTACCCACCTATAAAACAGATAAATAACCCTACTATTCACACTTATACCCCTATTGAGTTTTATATGTGTCAAGTTATCGTTTTCGGGCAGTGTAATGCTCATTCGGGTTATTTTACCCCTGTGCGTCTCCGTACTTTTGCATCTTAGAAAATCAAAACGATACATACATATGAATAAACAAAAAATCAAACCTCTCGATGAGGAACGGGAGAGCCGCAGCCTGCTCTCCAATGCGGTGGTCATACTGCATCTCGTTTTCGGCACACTGCCTCTGCTGCTCGTGGTGTGGGCGGTGGACAGACTGATGAGCGACACGCTCACTTCTACGGCGATATGGATGGTTGGAGCGGCAATGCTGCTGTTCGCCCTGCTTCGCGGCGTGTTTTACGGAACGTCGATCTGGCGGGCGCACCGCTCGGCTTACAACGCCCTCACACGGTTGAGGTTGCGTATCGTGAGCCACTTGCAACGGCTGCCGCTCGGCTTCTTTCAGGAGCGGAAGGTGGGTGACTTGGTGAACATCATCAACCACGACGTGGAGCAAATCGAGATTTATCTGGCACACGGATTGCCCGAAATCCTCTCGGCAACGCTTTTCCCTGCTTTGCTTTGGGTAATTGTTATGGTATTGGACTGGCGGCTGGGACTGTCGCTCATCTCGCTGCTACCGTTGGCATTTCTTTTGCAGATGGCAGTTAAAACGTTTTGGGGCAAGAGTTTCCGACACTTTATGGAAAATACGCAGAAGATGTCGGAAGACCTTCTGGAATATGTGGCTACAATACCAATCATTAAAGCATTCAGCCACGAAGAGACCCGGACAGAGCGAGTTCTCGGAGGTATGCGCGATTATATCCATTGGGTGAAGCGGAGCATGTTCAGCGTTACTGTTCCGATGACGCTCATCACGATGTTCTTGGAGGGCGGCATCGTGGTAATGACCCTTGTCGGGCTAAGGTTGATGAGTTCGGGCGAACTGACCGTAGCACGTTTCATCCTCGCCCTGATATTGGGTGGACTGTTCTCATATTCCTTTGCCAAACAGGCTACGTTCCAGCATTTCAGGATTGTCTATGGTCAATCGTTGGCGAAGGTTCAGTCGATTACCGAAGTACCTGCAAAGGATACGGCAGACAGGGATACGGATGCCATGCAGACCGATGTCTGTTTCGAGCACGTGACATTTGCCTACCCGAATAAGAAAGACTGTGCGTTGTGTGATGTCAATCTGCAATTTCCCAAGGGTAGTCATACGGCTATTGTGGGCGAATCGGGGTCAGGCAAAAGCACACTGGCAAGCCTGATGATGGGTTTCTGGCAACCGCAGTCGGGAACCGTTCGACTGGGCGGCGAGAACCTTGCGGAACTCTCCGAACACAACATTGCCGATTTCTTTTCTATGGTGCAACAAGAGGTATTCCTCTTCAACACGAGCATTCGGGACAATATCCGTATCGGCAAGCCCTCCGCCACGCAAGAGGAGGTGGAAACAGCTGCACGACGTGCACGCATTCACGATTTTATTACGGGGTTACCCAATGGTTACGATACTTTGGCAGGCGAAGCCGGCGTAAAATTCTCCGGCGGAGAGAAACAGCGCATTTCCATTGCACGGATGTTGCTCAAAGACTCGCCGATTGTCATCCTCGACGAAGCCACCGCTGCCTTGGACGGGGAGAACGAGAAACTCATTCAAGAAGCTCTTGATGAATTGCAGCGTAACAAGACCGTCATCACCATCGCCCACCGTCTCAACACCATTCAGGATATGGAACGTATTGTCGTGATGGACAAGGGAAAGGTTGTGGCGACGGGAACACACGGAGAATTGATGGACAACTGCCCACTATATCGCAATATGACGGAAACACAGGAACGGGTAAGCAAATGGCAACTGAAAGAGGAGGAGGTATAAACAATGATACGCAATATATTGAATGAATTGACCGTTCGCGGAGTGCGGCATCTGATAATCTCCGCACTGTTTTTCGTGGTTTATGCCCTTTGCGGAACGGCAATAATGCTTACTGTCCTGTTCCTTATCGACCGCCATATATCGGGCGAAAGCGTTTCGCTCATTTCGGCAGCGTGGATACTCGTTGGTCTGCTGATTTTGAAAACCATATCCAATGCCGTAGCCGATATGAGCAAGCACTTTGCCGGCTTCGATCTCGTGGAGCGCATCCGTGAGAAGATCATCTTGAAACTGAAAATGTTCTCGCTTGGCTTCTACACCAATGAACGGCTGGGCGAGATAAGTACTGTCATTCACAAAGACGTGGACAATATGGAAATGGTGGTGGGGCACCTTTGGACACGGATGTCCGCTGATTTCATCGTGGCGCTGATACTCGGCATCGGGCTGTTCTGGGTGGACTGGCACATGGGGTTGGCGATGATTGCCATCCTTCCTATTGCCCTCTTCTCCTTGTATCGGGGCATCCGTTCGGGAATGAAAGCACAGCAGGAGGCGCAGGACGGTCTGGCGGATATGGTCAGTCTCTTCGTTGAATACGTCAAGGGCATACCTATGCTGAAAGTCTTCGGAGGAAAAGGAATGTTTCGTGACAGACTCGACCACTCTGTTAGTGAATTTGGAGAAAGCAGTAAGAATGCTTCTCGTTTGGCAGCTGTGAGTGTGGGTAGATACACCTTTCTGATAGAATTGGCTTTTGCACTGATGGCAACGCTTGGTCTTTGGTGGACTTGGCGTGGCGAACTTTCCCTTTTCGCTTACCTGATGTTCGTCATCGTATCGAAGGAGTTCTACAAGCCCTTTGTCAATATGGAGAGCCATTGGCTGAACTACATCAAGGTAAAGGACAGCTACGAACGCATTTCCCGTCTGTTGGATGCTCCCGTGATCGTTGATCCCGACCAACCGAAAACGGCGGAACGCTTCGACCTCTCGTTTGATGGTGTCGGTTTCCACTATGAAAAAGAGGGGTTCGAGATGAAAGACCTCACGTTCAACGTACCCGAACGGACGGTAACGGCTCTTGTCGGCTCGTCAGGGTCGGGGAAAACCACCATCACCAATCTGCTGCTCCGCTTCTGGGAACCGCAGGCAGGCTGTATCCGTATCGGCGGAGTGGACATACGGGAAATGGACTACGATTATCTACTCGGCAAAATCAGTGTGGTAATGCAGAACGTCATTCTCTTTTCCGACACCATTGCCAACAATATCAAGGTGGGCAACCGCAATGCCACACAGGGGGAAATCGAGGAAGCCGCACGTCGGGCGATGATACACGACTTCATCGTCAGTCTGCCCGATGGTTACGAAACGAAAATTGGGGAGAACGGTTTGGGACTCTCGGGTGGACAGAAGCAACGCCTCTCCATCGCTCGCGCCTTCCTCAAAGATGCTCCGATCCTCCTTTTAGACGAGATAACGAGCAATGTCGATCCCGTCAATGAGTACAAAATACAGCAAGCAATGTCTGTGCTTATCCGAAAGCGCACGGTCTTGGTCATTGCCCACCATTTGCAGACCATCCGCAATGCCCACCAGATTATCGTGATGGACAAGGGACAGCTTATGGAGAAGGGTATGCACGCCGAACTCGAAGCTAAAGGCGGAATGTATTGCAAACTGCTGTCGATGCAGTAAGATCGCTAAAAAAGAACAGGTAGTAAGACGCATTTATCTTACTGCCTGTTCTCATATTCAGGTAGTGTCCGAAAAAGTGTGTAAGCGTAGTTGTTGCTTTTTTACCACAGGGGCATGCCCCTGTGGTAAAAACTTTGTGGTTTTCTTGTTATTATCCATTTATTTGATACTCCGCTCTTGGAAGTAGGGCAACCTCCTAGCATAAGTCCTTTCTGTCATCTCTCGGGCAACAGATCCTAAAAGGAATACGACGGCACCAGCCGAGGGTAAAGCTCCGCGCATACGTAACGTACGCTTATAGCTGCGATTGAGGCGCTCCACCCAGGTCGTGGAGTAAATCATACGACGAACTTCTTCTGGGAATCTCAGATAGGTGAAGTAGCCTATATTGCGAGGGGAAGACAGAGAGAGGAAACTCCTGTAACTCTTACCCCAACGCTCTGCAAATGTACACAATTTCTCAAATGCCTTGATGGGAGTAAGTCCTATATCTCGAATAGGGAATAACTCATCCAACTCCTGTGTCATCTGAGCTTTATCCCTTTTAGACACAACATTAAGGGCTTGTCGTTTGAAATGGACAACACATAACTGATGAGCTGACTGAGGGAAAGCCGAGCAAATAGCGCGTTCAATACCCTGTAAGGCATCTGAGATAATCAGATCTATCCGTTCCACGCCCCGAGTTTTGAGTGCTTTCAACTCCATCTCCCAATTCAACGCTCCCTCTGTGGGATGATTCACCACACAAAGCACCTCGCGACTACCATCAGGAAGTAGACCGAGCATCGTGTAGTAAGCCTCCTTAGAGACACTATCCTCTCGCCGAGTAAAGGCAAACGTTGCATCAATGTACACTGCCAAATAGTGAGGAGACAATTGGCGTTCTAACCACTTGTAGATCTCTGCCTTACTCGTGTTGGACAGGAAGCTAACTTGCTGTTTACTATAGTGATGACCATAGAGGCGTTCGCACACGGCGCCAATATCTTCGCACGAAAGTCCTCGCGTATAAAGTTCATGGAGGAGAAGGGCGCGTTCGCTTTCTTGATGCGAAAGAATGCCCAAAATTAGGGGCTCGAAACTCCCTGAACGAGTACGTGGAATGCGAAGCTCAAAGCTACATCCATAGCCCCGCCATCGACGGGGACGGAAACCATTGCACTGTTCTCCTTTATGCTCTTGGACAAAAAGAGAACGTTCTTGCTTGGAGAAGGTGTTCAATAATATACGAATAAGTTCGTTAATACCTGACTCCGATGATAGCATTTCCGAAATAAATGCCGACTTTTGTGATGTTGTAAGCTCCATTGTTCTTAGTTTGTTTTTCTTGTTACCACAAAGTTAAGAGCTATGGGGCTTACACACTTTTTTAGGACAGTATCCATATTCAACTGTACCATCCACCTTTGCCATAACACACAAGTAGCGGAGGACTTGTTCTCTTCTTTTCGGTCAGTCTTCTGATTATCCATTTACGGAAACTTTTGGCTTGTGGAGAAGCAAAACGAAATGACAGCATCGTTATCATTTCAATATTATATAAATCCACTGCACCACCCTTAAACAATAGCGTTTGCATCACCTCATCTTCTCTGAGTAATCCTTCTTTGAAGATAGACTTGATGTGGCTGTTTACTTTGCCGGAGAATACGCCGAATAAATCGGCTATTTCGCAAGCCGACATCCAAATGGAAGTCGTAGGAACGTGTACGTTCCCATTCTCCTCAATGGTTATGAATTCTCTTTTCATAGTAATTCAATATTCATTGTTTTTTCTTCTTTCGATTAACTTATCCATATCCTCTGCAATCTTCTTCTCTGCAATCTTCGCATAGGTCTGCGTGCTGGTGATGGAGGCGTGTCCCATCATCTTGGCAATGCTCTCCGTACAAATCCCCTCGGAAATCAAGAACGATCCGAAACTGTGCCGGGCTTGATGGTAGGACAGATTCTCTTTGCGTCCGATAATGACGCCCAGTTCGTGTATCTCAAACCACATCATGTCTCTGCTTGGCAAAGGGAAGACCGGCTGCGTGTCATCGGTCGTATTGTACAAATCAAGTATCTGCTCCGCTATCGGATGCAGAGGGATAAATGACTCCACTTTCGTCTTCTTACGGTTGATGCGAATGTATCTTCTATCGTCGGCAGTCCGCCCGATATGGTGTGGATACAGCAGTTGGGTATCGACATAGGCAAGTCCCGTAAAACAGGAGAAGATAAAAGCCCTGCGAGCCAATTCCTTCAATGGGTCATTGGCGGGCAGTTTCAGTTCTAGCAGTTGTTTGAGTTCCGCTTTGCTGATGTGCATTCGTTTGGAGGACGGTTTCTTCTCATACTCCAACTCTTCCAAAGGATTGGCACGGATAATCTCATGGTCTACGGCAAGATATATCAGTCTGTTCAGCCAACAAAGGCAATGGTTGGTCTGCGATGCCCCGAAGTTCTTGTACCGCTTCAGGTAGACCTTATATTCCCGTCCGAATTCCTCGGTGATGTCCGAAAAGGCAATGTCCGCCTTGCCTTTCGAGTCCAAGAACTCACGGATATAGCTCTGGTAATACCGAGAACTCCTGTAGGTCGAAGTGGAGTCGATTTCCTTGGAACGGACGGCAAGGCGTTCCCGTTCCCTTTCTCCCATTTGGAGCAGATGGGTAGGAATGACCGCCTGACCTGCTATCCTGTTTTTCAATAGTTCGGCACTGACCACACCCTGCTCTTTGAGCATTTCATCATAGAGCCGCTCCGCATACTTTCGAAACTCTTTCAGGCGGTTGTTCGTCCGCACGTCCGCGGTCTCTGCTTTTTTTGCATTCCATTGTTTGGGATTGCAAGTAATACCCGTGGTTATCGTCGTGCTTTTCCCGTCGATGGAGATTCGGCAAAGTACGGAAGTTGTACCATCCACACGTACCTTGTTGCGATTGATATAGAGTAGTAAAGAAAATGTGCTACGCATAATTCGTTTGTTATCTATGGGGTGTTTATAATATGAGTTTCAAATCCTTTGTCGCTTCGATGTATTTGTCCATATCCTCGAAAAGCTTCTTGGGCGTAACCTTCGCATAGACCTGAGTAGTTTGCAGGTTGGAATGCCCCAGCATCTTGCAGATGGTCTCGATAGGAACGCCGGCTTCCAAGGTAATCAGCGATGCAAACGAGTGCCTGCCGGCATGGTAGGTCAGGTCTTCCTTGATGTCGGCAAGGATAGCCAGACATTTCATGAGGCGGCGCATATTGGGATAGTGCAACATCGGGAAGAGAGTCTGACGGTCGTCATCCCTGTATTTCTCTATCAAGGCAAGGGCTTCGGGCAGCAGCTTGACACAGGCACGAAGCTCGTTTTTCTTGCGGCGATATTTAAGCCACAGCCCGCCATTCTCATCCGTGAACAGATTGTCACGTGTAACGGAAACGGCATCGGCGTAGGCTGTTCCCGTATAGCAGGCAAAGAGAAAGAGATCTCTTGCCAAGATATGGGAGGCGCGATGTTCGGGGATTACTAAGTCACGGATTTTCTCGACGGATTCTCGGCTTAGGGCTTTCGGCGTTTTTTCCTTTGGTTGGGGAAGACTGAAGTGGGCGAAGAAGCATCTGTCGGCATGTCCCTCCTTATAGGCTTTTCGGCATACTTTCTTGACGATAGCCAGATAGTGCCGGCAGGTATCTATGGCAAGTCCTTTCTCGTCCAAGATGAAACTCTGGTAATCGTGGATAAACTGCTCCGTCATCTGACCGAAAGCAACATCTTTGGTGCGAAACTCCTTTTCGATGAACTCTGCCAAGGTTCTCCGGGTATAGATATAGGCAGGATAAGTTCCCTTTGCACGGTCTATCCCGATGCGCTTCCTCAAATCCTCGCAGACAATGTCCGTCATCTCCAACAGGGTCATCTGTGTTCCGAGACTTCCTTGAAACAGATTCTTGACGCCTTCTGCATCAAAATCGACCTTACGTTCCACCAAGGTATCGAATGCCGTATGGATGGAGAGCATCAGCTTGTCCAGCTTCGCATTGGTCTCCACGGCTTCATGGCTCTTACCTTTCAGACGGCTTTCACGAGGATTCCACAGGTCGGATGTGCAGGAGATTTTGCAACTGAATTGCACCATCGAACGATTGACGGTGATACGTCCCATAATGGGCGCTTTGCCCGACTTGTCCAACCTGCTCTTTTTGAGGTAGAGCAACACCTTGAATTTTTCTATTTTCATACGCTTTAATTTTATGGGCAAAATTACCCGTTGTTAAAACGTTCTTTGATAAGCAAAACGTTGTGGAACAGTGAGATAGAACCCATGTCAGAAAAACCTTTCCTTTTTCCGTTACCTCACCACACTAGGGAAACCAACGGATAACGGTTTGGTAACCGAAAGGATTCAATATTCCGTGTTGAACTGCTTTCCTATCATACTCGCAGAATATAGAAAATCGACTAATTCACAACACGTTATCGGTTTATTCTCTATATTCTTCCAAATTCTCAAATGGTAGGTATTTTCCACGTAAGCCGGCATACGTTCGCGACGACCATCTCGCTGATGAACGGCGTGCCGTTGATCGCTTTGAGTAAAATGCTGGGACATAAGAGCATTACGACGACCCAAATCTATGCAAAAGTAACCGAAAGTATGATCGACCAGGCTATTACAACAATCAATGACAAAATCTCCGGCAAGTATTCGTTTTAATTACAATTAATTGTATATCAAAATAATATAACTGCTTCAAACATAGATGATCGTCTCGAAGGATTATCCCAATTTTGCGGAAGAAACCAATTCATAATAATTATGGAAAATCAATCCGCAGACAGCATTTCGCGTATTCTGGCCATCGTCATGGAAATTCTGGAAGAGATCCGCTCCCTGAAAGAACATCGCAGCGTGTTGGAGGGCGACCCTATGCTGGAGTTTTCGGAGGTTTGCCAAATGCTCCGCCAAAGCGAACGTCAGGTGCGACGTTACAGAGAACAAGGGCGTCTGGTGGGCTTCACTTTCGGGCATCGCAGGATGTACCTGCTCTCCGAGGTCCAAGAGTTCATCCGCAAGATGCGTAAGCAGGGAAAACTCGAAACATTGAAAGACACAAACCTATAAAAACTATCGTCCATGAACATTCCGAAAAAAGACCAAATCTATGTACTGGTCACACCCGAACGGTTGGAGAGCCTGATTAAAACCAATTTCATGCTGAGCAAAAGCGTGATGCTGTTCGAATATCTATGCAGCCAAAGTAAATATCCGATGTACCTTTCGGCTCGTGCGGCTTGTGAAATCCTCGGTATATCGGCAGAAACGCTTATCGTGTGCCGGCACCAACGTCTAATCCGTCCTAAAATTTATCGGAAACAATTCCTCTACAATGCCTACGATTTGCTTGCATTGTCTTTGAAACTCAATCAGCGCAATTTGCAGAATGCCATACGCAAAGCGCCTCGCGTGGTTGTCCGATAATCGAGAAAGCGCTAAAGCTGTTTGTACTGGCACAAACAGCTTTTTTGTTTTGAGACAGCACGAGTAATAATCAGAATTCCTTTGTGATCGCCGTCTGCGGGGCAAGATAGCGTCAGGGTCTTACGCCCTTTTCGGCTTTTTCGCGCGATCTCCACCCTTCGGGTCGTATCGCGCGAAAAAGACCGACTGCGGGCTGCCCCTGCCGCTGAATTTTTTGCCCCGAAGCCGGCTTCTCACTTTCATAGCGGGGATCTGCCGGCCGTATGTCCAATCAAAATCCATTTCGAAGATGAAATGGAAAACACGGTAAAATTGACCCAGTAGGGACGGATGAAATTGACCCGGTAAAAACGGCTTAAATTGACCACCTTAAAACGGTCGAAAGTGATCCATCTAAAACGGAGCAAGCTGCCCCAGTCAGTAATTTGAGTAAAAAGTAGTTGTTCAGAGGTTTAAAAGGAGTTGGATTTTGTTAGCTTGACTATCAAAAGCAAACCAAAATCCAGAGACTATGCCTAACAGACCTTTGAAAATGAATAAATTACGCACGATCATTCGATTGTACACCGATCGCGTTGGTTTAAGGGCTATCGCCGAGATGGCCCGCACTTCGCGCAACACGGTAAAAAAGTATGTCAACAAGTGGAACACCCTCAGCCTTACCTATAAGGAGTTCCTTTCCAAGAGCGATGCCGAGCTTTACGCTCTGTTCTGCATCGAGGAGACTCCGGTGGAGTCCAATCCCCGTATAGACGCCCTTGAGGCTTTTCTTCCTTCTGCCAGCAAAGAGATGGGGCGTAAGGGTATGACCAGCCACAAGCAATGGGAGCGTTATCGCGCAGCCCATCCGGACGGTTACAGTCTGACGCAGTTCCGTGTCGCCTTGCGTCGCTACGAACGCATCAGCAACCCGTCGATGCGTATGGAGCATAAGGCAGGGGATAAGTTGTTCGTGGACTATACGGGCAGCAAGCTGTGGATCTACCCTCCGGGTGAACAACCCCGCGAAGTGGAGGTGTTCGTGGCGATCCTGGGATGCAGTCTGCTGACCTATGTGGAAGCTGTCGAGAGTCAGCGCAAGGAAGACTTTATCTCGGCCTGCGAGAACGCCTTTTATTATTATGGCGGCGTACCCAAAGCTATCGTTCCGGATAACCTGAAGAGCGCGGTTACGAAAGCCAGCCGTTATGAAGCGATTCTGAACACGGAGTTCGAGCGGTTCGGCGAACACTATGGCGTGACGGTATATCCTACCCGGGCCCGCAGTCCCAAGGATAAGGCCCATGTCGAGAATGCGGTTAAGCTTACCTACAAGGATATCTTTACTGTCATCGAGCCGTTACACTGTCCCGATCTGCGGTCACTTAACATAGCTATCCGTGCGGCTCTTGAGAAACATAACAACCAGAACCGTCCGCGGCGCAACTACTCCCGTCGGGATTACTTCGAGGATGTAGAACAGGAAGCTCTCGGGCCTCTGAACCCGATCCGTTACCAGATGAAGAAGCATATCGTCACTACGGTCGATAAATACGGTTATGCGCGCCTACACGAAGACATCCACTACTACAGCGTTCCACACACCTACATCGGCAAGAAAGTACAGTTGTCCTATACGGTGGCCGACGTGGAGATCCGCTACAACTACGACATCATAGCCCATCATACCCGCGACCGCCATAACTACCGCTACACTACCGTTACCGAACACCTTTGTCCAAAGCATCGCGCGGTGATGGAGTGGTCGCCGGAGCGGTTCCTCCAGCAGGCTGCCGCCATACATGAAGACGTGGAGCATTATATCCGCAGGATACTGGAGAAGACCCGCTATCAGGATCAGGCCAACAAGATATGTTCGGGCATCCTGAACTTCGCCCGTAAAGTGGGGCCCGACCGTCTGGCAGCGGCCTGCCGACTGGCCGACAGTTACGGCAAGTACAGTTTCCGGGAGATACAGGATATACTTCAGAATAAATCCGAGGCGATAGACCTTCCGGAGGAGCCTGCCGATATGCCTGAACACGAGAACATCAGAGGCAAAGAGTACTATAAATAAATACTTAATCCATAAAACTATGAACAATCAGACATTAGAGAAACTGCGCCAGATGCGCCTCTTTGGTATGCACGACGCTTTTAAGACCTCGCTGGAGAACACTATCAAAGAGAAGATGACCCAGGACCAGTTCGTATCGCACCTGGTTCACAGTGAATGGGACAACCGCAAGAACCGAGCTGTTGAACGGGCTGTCAGAGCCGCCCAGTTCCGTTACAACGCCACCCTGGATGATGTCGACTATACCTTCGAGCGGGGTCTCGACCGTAATCAGGTCGAGCGGCTTGCCGCTATGGAGTTCGTGCGCGACCACAAAGACCTTATCATTACCGGACCGACAGGAACGGGCAAGAGTTATCTGGCCACCGCGCTCGGCTATAAGGCCTGCCAGGACGGTTTCCGAGTAATGTATGCAAGCACGGCCAAACTAATGAGCCAGCTCAAAATATCCAAGGCCAAAGGCACGATACTGGCCGACCTGAAGCGTATCGAACGCGTAGACCTGATGATCCTGGACGACTTCTGCATGCAGCCGCTCGACGCCCAATCGCGCGGCATACTGATGGACATCATCGAAGACCGGCATCAAAGGCGCTCGACCATGATAACCTCGCAGATCCCCGTAAAGGACTGGTACGACGTGATCGGCGAGAAAACCATCGCCGACGCCGTACTCGACCGCATCGTACACCACTCGCTGCGCGTTGAACTGTTCGGCGAGTCGATAAGGAAAAGAAAATCTAAATCTGAAAATGCCTATGGATAGACGCCTGCAGCTGCAAAACTACTCTTTTGTTCTTTTAGAACAAATAGTTATATTTGCAGTGTTGGTCGACACAATCCCGACCGTTTTATGGGCGAGAACTAAGTGGGGTTCTCGCATAAAATCGGGACGAAAGACCTACAAAAAAAAGTTGTTTAACCCGGGCAAAATCATATCCTTTTAGACCCTAATCCGGACAACAACTTTGAACTCTTTTTACGCTTCAACTTTTGGGGGTCATCTTCCTCCGTTTTTTAGGGGTCACTTTAACCGTTTTTTCCACCTTGGAAGCCCGGGGCCGCCGTGAAGTTCTCGCCCGCCTTCGGGTCGAAGGGGCTTAAAAAAGTTCCGTCGGGATGGAGCGGACGCAAAGTCCCGCTTTCCGGGCTGTAATAACGCTTATAGCCCAACGAGCGGGCGCGGAACAGACGCGCGTCGTCCCCGTGTCCGAGCGAGTCGGCCAGCAGCGACAGCGCAGCGTCGGCCATGTAGTACTCCAGCGCGTGCGAGACGGAGGTGTCGCCCGCAAGGTCCTTGGCGTAGAACCCCAGCGGGATATAGCCTTTCTCGATATAGGGGTCGATGTCGGGCCGCATGCGGTTCTGCGCACCGGGCGTCGTGGCCGACTTGCGCATCGCCTCGTAGGCCTTGGCGACATCGAAATCCCGAAGGCCCTTCATCCAGCTGTCGACGATCACCGGGATCGCAGGGTCTCCCTCCATCGTGAAGGTCTCGCGGCCGTAAAGCTCCCATTTCGGAAGCCAACCCCACTCCTCGTACATCCCCGTCATCGAGCGCAGCATCTCCCGCTGACGATCCGGGTAGACAAGCGTCAGCAGCTGGTGCAGGTTGCGGCAGGTGTCCCACAGCGAGAAGACCGTATAACGTTCGCCATCCGTCACGCCCGTCTCGCCCGAACGTTCCATCAGCGGGTATTCGCCGTTCACGTCGCTCACGAGGTTCGGGTGCAGCAGCGCATGGTACAACGCCGTGTAGAACACCCTCTGCTGCTGCTCGGCGCCGCCCTCGACCCGGATTCTGCCCAGAGCCTCGTTCCAGCCCTTGCGGGCCTGTTCCCGGATGGCGTCGAACGGCGCGTCCGCGGGCTGCTCGGCATCGAGGTTTTTGCGCGCGTTCTCCGTAGAGACATACGAAATGCCCATGCGCACCTCCACCTGCTCGCCCGCCGCAAGGCCGTCGAAGGAGAACCAGTAGCCCACGTCGTCGCCCGAAAGCTCGCGCCCGTACTCCGTATAGAGTTTATACCTCCCGTTGTCCGGCGTCCACTCCGCCTCCACGCCCGTCATCTTCCGTTGCTTCTTCCAATAGCCGCCGGCACTCGGCGTCTTCGAAACGCGAAGCACGAAGTACACCGGGAAAACCTTCTGCGCATTGTAGCAGAACGTCCCCAGCAACTTCGTACCCTCGATCTCCGTGGCGCTCACCCGGCGAACCATCGCGCCGCTCTCGTTCGTAAGCCCCTCGCCCAGATTTAACAGAATATGCCCTGTGCCTTCCGGAAAGGTGTACCTCTCGGCCGAGCTACGCGCCGTGGCCGTGGCTTCGGCAAGGACGCCGTACTTGTCCAGAAAGACCGAGTAATAGCCCGGGGAGGCCTTTTCGTCCCGGTACGACGTGCCGTACTCCCGGTAATCCACCATCAGAGGGCCCGTCGTGGCCATCGTCAGCAGCGCGCCCAGCTCGGGGCACCCCACGCCGCTCAAGGCGCCGTGCGCGAAGCCCGTGAAGAATTTGTTGTGGTATTCGTAGGGCGTGGACCACCAGCGGGCGTCCTTGTCGTAGACGTTCTCCTCCGACCCCATGACGTTGAACGGAACCACCGACATCATCCCGTGCGGCGTGACCGCACCGGGGTTCGCGGTCCCGAAGTTCGTAGTCCCGATGAACGGATCCACACACTCCGCAGGCTCTTGTGCCCGTGCTCCCAGACACAGCGTCAGAACCGCAAGCAGCGCAAGGCTTCTCATAGGATGTTGTTTTTCTTCGTGAAGTCGATAATTTCAGGGATATAGCCGAACGCAAGGCCCGTGACGGTGTCGGCGCATCCGTAATAGACGGCCACGCGTCCCGTCGCGGGGTCGTGCAGCGCAGCGCACGGGAACGTCACGTTCGGAACGTCGCCCGTCAGTTCGTAAATCTCGCGCGGCGATATCAGGTACGGGCCGCTGCGGGCGATCGTCTTCCACGGCTGGTCGAGGTCGAGCAGCGCCGAACCGAACGCATAGACATAACCGTTGCACGAGCGAAGCACGCCGTGGTAGAGCAGCAGCCAGCCCTCGCTCGTCTCGATGGGCACGGGACCCGCACCGATCTTCATGCACTGCCATGCCGACACCTCGAAAGCCGCCGGAGACATCACATGCCGGTGGCGGCCCCAGAACTCCATGTCGGGACTCTCCGAATAGAAGATGTCCCCGAAAGCCGTATGCCCGTTGTCGCTCGGACGCGACAGCATGGCGAAACGGCCGTTGATCTTGCGGGGGAACAGAACCCCGTTGCGGTTGAAGGGGATGAAGGCGTTTTCCAGCTGGTGGAACGTCTCAAAATCGTCCGTCCATGCGATGCCGATCGTCGGGCCGTGGTAGCCGTTGCACCACGTGACGTAATATTTGTCGTCGATCTTCGCAACACGCGGGTCGTAGCCGTAAACCCACTCGGCGATTTCGGGATCGGCGCCCACGAGTTTGAAATCCTCCTCGCAGATATCCCACTTGATGCCGTCCACCGAGAAAGCGGCGTGGATGCGCATGCGGCGGTTGGTGTCGTCGCAGCGGAAAACGCCCGCATAGTTATACTTGCCTTTCTTGAAGGGAATGACCGCCGAGTTGAAAATGCTGTTCGACGTCGAAAGCGCGTCGCGCGGGATGATCGGATTGGCCGAATAGCGCCACATCACTTCTTTGGAGCCTGCGGGACGATCCTCCCACGGCATATCCGGCATGGCCGGGCCTACGATTTTCAGGTTATTCATAATTATTTGTCATTTGGTTTGTCGTCATAGGTAAAGGGTACGAACCACGTCACCAGAAATGCCGGAACCGTGGCCAACATAACTGCGAGGAAGAACATGCCGTAACCCAAGGCATCGCTCAGGTAACCCGAAACGGCGCCCGTGAGCATCACCGAAAGGTTCATGATACCCGAAGCGAAGGCGTAGTGCGCCATCTGGTGACGCCCCGGGGCAACCTGCTGCATCATAAACAGCGTAAGGCCCACGAATCCGAACCCGTAGCCGAAGTATTCCAGCACGATGCCCCCGCCCACGATCCACATCGACTGAGGCTGCAGCCATGCCAGCAGCGCATAGACCGCGAACGGGATATTAAAGATACAGCATAATATGAAAAGAGTGCGTCGCAGGCCCCGGTGTGCGATATAGTAGCCCGCCAGCAGCGAACCCAAAAGAAAAGCCCCGGCACCGAATGTCCCGTAGTAAAGGCCGATCTGCTGGTTCGTGAGGCCCAGACCGCCCGAAGCCGTATCGGCTTTGAGGAACAACGGCACGATCTTCATCACGAAGCCCTCGCCCAGACGATAGAGGATGATGAATCCGAGGTAGTACCAGATATGCTTTTTCTGGAAGAAGGCCCCGACGACCTCTTTCAGGCCCGAAAGGCCATCCCGCAGCGAATGCCGTTCGGCAGCGCCGCCCCCGGCGGGAAGCGCCCGGACATGGTAGACGCCCAGCAGGACGAGCAGGCCGCAAAGAATGGCAAGCACCACCGTCCACGAACGTACGTAGGCGTCGAATGTTGCTGCACCCACGGCGCTGAAGCCTTCGTAGAGAAAACCTGCGAACCACACCAGGCCGCCCGTGGCGACCAGTTTCGCAAGGTTGTAGAACGCACCCTGCCAGCCGATATACTTCGCCTGATCCTGCGTCGTGAGTTCCGACATGTAGACGCCGTCGGCCGCGATGTCGTGCGTGGCGCCGCTGAACGCAACGACGGCAAAGACGGCGATCGTAACGGCGAAGAACGACGGTAGGTGAAGCGACAGAGCAGCAAGGCCGAACAATATGCCGCTTAGGAGCTGCGTCGTGACGACGAAGAATTTTTTGGTACGGAAAATTTCCAAGAAGGGGCTCCACAGGAATTTGATCGTCCACGGCCACATGATAAGCGATGTCCAGAACGCGATTTGTGCGTCCG
This sequence comes from Alistipes shahii WAL 8301, assembly GCF_025145845.1. Taxonomy (NCBI): domain Bacteria; kingdom Pseudomonadati; phylum Bacteroidota; class Bacteroidia; order Bacteroidales; family Rikenellaceae; genus Alistipes; species Alistipes shahii. The sequence continues at coordinate 1,326,579 of NZ_CP102253.1, forward strand.
AGATCCCCAGATCCTTGAACAGAACCGCAGAGACCATGTTCAGAACCACAAACGGAAGGCCCATCGCAAAGTACAAACTCGGAACCCAACGGAGAGGAGAAAGCGATTGTCGGGAGTTTTGAGTAAGTTGATTCATTTTGTATACTATATATTAGATCCGACAAAACAATGCCATCTAATATATAGTTCCACAACTCAATAAGATTCCCTCTCCTAAAGCTCTTTTTTTGATTTTTTCTTAAAATTAGAAACGAGAAAAATTTGACCCAAGAACAGATCAGCCGATTATATTTCAGAATATACTATCAATAGCAATAAGAGCAAATAATCCTTCAAAGACAAGCGTAATTTCATTGCCGCCTGTTGTAATTCCCTATCTACTTTTTTGAGGTTGATGCATAGCATGTCAGCAATCTCTTTGTAACTTTTTCCCTCCAGTTTATGAGCTATGAATACCTGTTTGGTCAATTCCGGCATTTGTTCCAGTTGTTTGCGGCATATCTCGATGATTTCCCGCTGGAATAATTCGTTCGGATTGCAACTTTCGATCGTGCGGGTATAAAAATCCATCACTCCGCGCTCCTTCATCAGGATTTTCTCATACACGGCTTTCCCCGTATATCTATCCCGACGATATTTCAGACAGCGTTTTTTTACGACACCGAAAAGATAGGCCTCTATGCTCGTAAACTGTACAGTTTCCCGGTTCTCCCAAATTGTCATGAAACTGTCATGGACAATATCTTCTGCCGTATTTGCATCATGTACAAGGCTATATGCCACAGCATATAGTTTTCGCTGGTATAGGCGAAATAACTTGTCGAACGACTGCTGGGTCAGTATGATAGTATCCGGTTTCATTCCAAGAACAAAGATAAGAAAAAATTAAAAAGATTATAATGCAAAAAAAATATTTACCCATATAATTGACCTGCAACAGGTTAATTTAATAAAAAAAATTATTTGCAAAAAAACGCATTTTAGAGGAGGGAATCTTATTGAGTTGTGGAACTATATAAATAGATGCGATATTATGACAGAATGGAAAAAAAGGTTACAGATGCAATGTTATTCCGTTTCTTCGCAGAGCAAACGACTTTGGAAGAAACCGATATGATTTCGGCTTGGCTGAACGAAGATCCGGAAAAGAATCAGAAAGTTCTCGATAAAGCATATAATTTGTATGTATTGGGCATAATGTGTGCACCTAATCCGGAGGCGGGTATAAATAATTCACGCTCTTTCCTACGTTTCGGATGGCCGAAAGTGCTGCGTTATGCCGGAGTTGCTGCCGCCATTTTACTGCTCGGAATTGCTGTCGACCATGTGCTTTTGAGTCAACGCATGAACCGGTGGTTACAACAGCAAACGACTGTCGAGGTTCCGGCAGGGCAGCATATTCGCCTAACGTTGGGGGATGGCTCCATCGTGGAACTTAATGCGCAGAGCCGCATCGTTTATCCTGCGATTTTCCCAAAAGGGGAGCGGCGTGTCCAGTTGAGTGGAGAGGCCATATTCAATGTCGCCCATAACTCTGAATGCCCGTTCATCGTGGAAACTTTTGCCTGTGATGTAGAAGTATTGGGTACGCATTTCGATGTAATCGCCAACCAAGCGGAGAATCGTTTTTCAACAGCTCTGTTTAGCGGCCGGGTTGCCGTGACGAATAAAAAAAACGGAGAATCCGTCATTCTGCAGCCCAACGATATCGTCAATCTTCGAGATGGAGGGTTTCAAATCCAAGAACTTGAAGATAAAGACGATTATCTGTGGATGGATGGTATTATTTCAGTGTACGGAATGCCGTTTGAGCAGCTGATGAGCAAGTTGGAGCGTAGTTATAACGTGAAGATAGAGATTCGGCGCGAAACCATGCCCGTCGTAAAATACAAAAGTTTGAAAATCCGTGTTTCGGACGGTATAGACCACGCTTTGCATATGCTACAACTCGCCTCGGATTTCACCTTTGAACACGATGCTGTTACCGATGTAATCATCATTAAATAGTCCATCCAATTATTAACTTATCTCAAATTCTTTAGATGCCTATGATGTAAACCACGAACTATCAACTCTGAACATTTGCTTCCTGATATGAAAAACCGATGAGTGGGCGAACACTCACCGGCGTATAGTTCAATCAGGAATATTAACCAATTCCCAACCATTGAACCAAACTTGACAAATGTATGAATAAAAAGATTATTCAGCAAATCTGCCTGTCTTTTCTTTTAGTTCTTACGCTCGTCTGTATCCCTGTTACTGGGGTGCAGGCACAGACGCAGAAGGTTTCCATCAAGATGGAAAACGTGCGTATGAAGCAGGTAATGAATGAGATTGAAAGACAGACAAAATTTCTTTTCGGAATCAATGATGATGTAGATGTTAACAGGCTCGTTACGGTAAATGTGACGAACCAATCCTTGCAAGCAGCCCTCGACCAAATGGTCAAAGGGACGGACATCACCTATCAGATCAGTAGTTCCAACATCATTCTCTCAAAAAAACAGGCAAAGCTCCCTGTTGACATTTCCGGAACTATCCGCGATATCAATGGCTCCCCGATCGTCGGAGCGACCATTGTTATCCGGGGCACCTCAATCGGCATCAGCAGCGGTTCCGATGGCTCTTTCTCGCTTCAGATACCCCCCCCCGCTGCCTCCCGGCAATTGGAAGTCAGCTATTTGGGCTATGAGACTCTGGTGGTCGATGTGGGTAACCGTACTGCTTTCGACCTTACGCTTCAGGAGTCGTCCGCCGAGATCGAACAAGTCGTGGTCACTGCTCTTGGTATTAAGCGTTCGGAAAAGGCCGTAGCCTACAATGTTCAGCAGATCAAGGCCGAAGACATCACAACCGTCAAGGATGCCAACTTCATCAACTCGTTGACGGGTAAAGTGGCCGGTGTCACGATCAACGCCTCATCGTCAGGTGTCGGCGGTGCCTCGAAGGTCGTACTGCGCGGCAACAAGTCCATTTCGCAGTCTTCGAACGCCCTTTACGTTATCGACGGCATTCCGATGTACAACTTCGGTGGTGGTGGCGGTACGGAGTTCGATTCGCGCGGTGCTACGGAATCCATCGCAGACCTCAACCCCGAGGATATTGAGTCGATGTCGGTGCTGACGGGCGCCGCAGCTGCGGCTCTCTACGGTTCGGAAGCCGCGAACGGAGCCGTGATGATTACGACGAAGAAGGGGCAGGCTGGAGCGCTGAAGGTTACGCTTTCGAGCAATACGGAATTCCTGAATCCTTTCGTGCTGCCCGAGTTCCAGAATCGCTACGGCACGGGCCTGAACGGCACCCGCAGCGGCTCGGGGATTTACAGCTGGGGCGAGAAGCTGCTCCCGGCGGCCCGCTACGGTTATACGCCGAACGACTATTTCGAGACGGGGCATGTCTATACCAACGCCGTTACGGTTTCGGGCGGTACGGATAAGAACCAGACCTATTTTTCGGCAGCTTCGGTCAACTCGGACGGAATCATCCCCAACAACGAGTACGACCGTTACAATTTCACGTTCCGCAACACTTCGTACTTTCTGAAAGACCGGCTCAAGCTCGATGCGAGCGCCAGCTACATCTATCAGAAAGACCAGAACATGACCAATCAGGGAGTCTATTCGAACCCGCTGGTTCCGGCCTACCTGTTCCCGCGGGGTGAGAATTTCGACCTTTACCGTCGCTTCGAGCGTTACAACGAAGGGACGAAACTCATGGAGCAATTCTGGAGTGCGGATATGGAAGGCGGTGATTTGCGCATGCAGAATCCCTACTGGATCAACTACCGCAACCTGCGCAATACGGACAAGAAGCGTTATATGCTGTCGTTCTCGGCCAGCTACGACATTCTTCCGTGGCTTAATGTTGCCGGACGTGTCCGCATTGATAATTCGAATTCGCTCTACACGCAAAAACTCTATGCCTCGTCGAACACCACGATTACGGAAGGCGGCAAAAACGGCCACTATACCGAAGCCCGTGCTTACGACACGCAGACCTACGCCGATCTGATGGTAAACATTAACAAGACTTTCGGCGAGGATTGGTCTCTGAACGCGAATATCGGCGCCTCGATCAACAATATCAAGACCGATGAGTTGTCATACCGTGGGCCGATTCAGGAGAACGGACTTCCCAACATATTCAATGTTTTCGATCTGGATGACACGAAAAAACGTGCCGAAAAGGTCGGCTGGCACGACCAGACGCAGTCGATTTTCGCCTCGGTCGAAGTAGGTTGGAAACAGATGCTTTACCTCACGGTGACGGGGCGTAACGACTGGGCTTCGCAACTGGCCAATTCGCCCGAGTCGTCGTTCTTCTACCCGTCGGTGGGCCTTTCGTGGGTTCCGACGGCGACATTCAACATGCCGGATGCGATCAGCTATCTGAAGATCCGCGGTTCGATCGCCTCGGTAGGTATGCCGTTCCCGCGTCACCTGACGGTTCCGACCTACGAATACGACGCCACGAACAAGGTGTGGAAAGACAAGACGCACTATCCCATCGGCGACCTGAAACCCGAGCGCACCATCACCTACGAGGTGGGTCTGGATGCCCGTCTGTGGCAACACATCAATCTTTCGGCTTCGTGGTACCGGGCCGATACGAAAAATCAGACCTTCGACCCGTCGCTGCCGCCCTCGTCGTCCTATACGACCATCTACCTGCAAACCGGCCATGTCCGCAATACGGGTGTCGAACTCTCGCTCGGGTACGATAACCAATGGCGTGACTTTCGCTGGACGACGAACTTCACTTATTCGTGGAACAAGAACGAAATCCGCGAACTTGCGGCTAATGCCGTAAACCCCGTGACGGGCGAATCTCTGAATCTCACCAAGCTCGACATCAAGGGATTAGGCAAGGCGAAATATATTCTTAAAGAAGGCGGTACGTTGGGAGACCTTTATACGACGTCCAATCTGCGGTATAATGAAAACGGCTATGTCGAAGTGGACAATGCCGGTAACTTACAGGTTACCGATGAGGGTGAGGATATCTATTTAGGTTCGGTGTTCCCGGATGCCAATCTCGCATGGCGTAACGATTTCAGTTGGAAGGGCATCAATCTCGGCGTGCTGTTCACAGCCCGTCTGGGCGGTGTCTGCTACTCCGCGACGCAGGCCAATTTGGATCTGTACGGCGTTTCGGAGGCTTCGGCCGCTGCACGTGATGCCGGCGGCGTGCTGATTAACGGCCGTGAGATGGTTGATGCGCAGAAGTGGTACCAAGCCATCGGCTCGCAGTCCGGTCTGCCGCAATATTATCTCTATTCGGCGACGAACGTCCGTTTGCAAGAGCTTTCGCTGGGTTACACCCTGCCGACAAAATGGTTCCGCGACAAGATGCGCATGACCGTCTCGTTCGTAGGGCGTAACCTGTGGATGATCTACTGCAAGGCGCCGTTCGACCCCGAAGCCGTCGCCTCGACGGGACTGAACTATCAGGGCATCGACTATTTCATGATGCCTTCGATGCGCAGTCTCGGTTTCAATGTCAAATTCCAATTCTAAAGCGCAGAAACTATGAGAAAGATCAATATGAGCTGGCAGTCGGTGTTGCTGTCGGTCGCGCTGCTCGGATTGGCTGCCTGCACCGGTGATTTCGAGGACATCAACCGCAATCCCAATCAGGTTACGGAAGAACAGATGGATGCCCTCAATTACAAGACCGGCACGAAATTCAAGTCGCTGCAGAGTCTTGTGATTCCCGTGCAGGAGCACATGTACCAGTTCAACGAATCGCTTTCGGGCGGGCCGTTCGGCGGTTACATCGGTGCTACGGTCGATACATGGCAGACCAAGTTCGAGACCTATAATCCCTCGGCCGACTGGCGCAAATGGCCTTTCGCCAACGTCATCACCGAGACCTATACCCCCTATAAGGGCATCGTCAACGGCACGGAAGACGAAGTGGCCATCGCTTTCGCCCGCCTGTTGCGAGTGGCCATCATGCACCGTGTGACGGACTCCTACGGTCCGATTCCCTATTCGAAGCTGGAGAGCAACGAGTCTGTCTATGTGGAGTACGATTCGCAGGAGGCGGTCTATACGAAGATGTTCGAGGAGCTGGACGAGGCTATCGAGATACTGGGCCGCAACACGACGCTCCCGGCCGAAGCGTGGAGCCGCTACGACGGCGTCTACTACGGCAATATCGCGCAGTGGCTCAAATATGCCAATTCGCTCAAGTTGCGCATGGCCATGCGTTTGTCGTATGTGAAGTCCGACGTCGCCCGTGCGAAGGCCGCCGAGGCTATTGCCGGGGGTGTTATCGAGGCTAATGCCGACAATGCGGCGATGCACGCCGCGGAGAACCGCACGACGCTCATCTACAACGACTGGGGCGACCACCGTGTCGGAGCCGACATCCTCTGCTACATGAACGGCTACAAAGACCCGCGTATGGAGAAGATGTTCCTTGCGAACGATGTCGGCGACTATGTGGGTATCCGTATCGGCATCGATGTGACGAGCAAGTCGCAGGCCGTGTCGAAGTATTCGAATATGATCGTTGCGAGCGATACGCCCTACCTATGGTTCAATGCCGCCGAGGCAACGTTCCTGCGTGCGGAATATGAATTGCGCTGGGGCTCGGAAGAAACGGCACGGTCACTCTACGAAGCAGCCGTAAGGCTTTCGTTCGAGGAGCGCGGTGCCAGCGGCGCCGACGCCTATCTGGCCCAGACTGACGTCAAGCCCGCGCCCTACACCGATCCTGTCGGCAACTACAGCGCGATGGCCCAGAGCGACATCGGGATTCCGTGGGTCGACGGAGCCGAGAACTTCGAACGCAACCTTGAACGCATCATCGTGCAGAAATGGATCGCCATCTTCCCGCTGGGCGTCGAGGCGTGGTCGGAGCACCGCCGCACGGGCTATCCGAAACTGCTGCCCGTGCCCACCGACAAGTCGGGCGGCACGGTGGACGTAGCGCAGGGTGCACGACGCCTGCCTTACCCCGTCGAGGAGTACCAGCAGAACAACGCCAACCTTCAGTTGGCCATCCAGACGCTCGATGGCGAGCAGCAGAACGGCAACCGCACGGGCGACGTCATGGGAACCCGTGTATGGTGGGATTGCAAATCTTATAACAACTAACAGCTATGAAACAGAACTTTATATTCACGCTGCTGGCGCTGTTTTCGATGCTGTCGCTCGTCTCGTGCAGCGACTGGACGGAAACGGAGGCACTCGACAGTACGGTCAAAAAGCCTTGGGAGCAAGATCCTGCCCTATGGGCCGAGTACACCGCGACATTGAGGGCCTACAAGCAGTCGGAGCATTTCATCGTCTATGCCCGCATGCACAATTCTCCCGAGAAAGCGACCGGAGAGCAGGACTTCATGCGCTGCCTTCCGGATTCGCTGGACATCGTGACGCTGACCAACGCCGACAACTTCTCGAAATTCGACGCCGAGGACATGTCCGTCATGCACGAGAAAGGCACGAAGGTGCTCTATCAGATCGACTATGCCGCTCGTGCGGAGGAATTCGCCGATGCGGCGGCGCTCGACGCCTACTTGGATAAGGTCGTCGTTGCCGTCGCTGCCAATGGCATGGACGGCTACTCGTTCACGACCGACCCGTTGGCTGCGGATGCCACGGCTCGCATTATTGATAGGCTTGCCACGGCCAGAACTGACGGTCAGCTCCTCGTTTTCGAGGGTAATCCCCTGTCGCTCGCTGCCACCGACCGTGCAAAGATGGATTACGTCATCCTCGATACGGAGAAACTCGAAAATGTTTTGGATGTGAGACTCCATGCCCTGCACGCTGTTAACTATGCCGGCATCGAGGCCAATCGGCTGCTGCTGACCGCCGAAATCAATGCGGCGCTGTTCGATGAAGACCGCACCGAGCACGCCGCCGTCGACGAAATGTCGCGCCGCGTCGTCGAACTCGGGCCTTATGCGGGGCTTGCGGCTTACAATATTGCCGAAGATTACTACCATTCCGAGATGAACTACCAAACCATCCGGCAGGCGATACAAACGTTGAACCCCTCTAAATAAAGACAGTCATGAACATGAAAAAGATACTAATGGCGGTTCTCGTTTCGCTTGTGGCTTTCACGGCCTGCGAGAACTACGGCGATGACAATCACAAGTTCGACAATGTCGTATACCTCGACGTCGCTTCGACGAGCGACGCACAGCTCACGACCTTCAGCAACACCCGGGCTACCTACGATTGCGCGTTGCAGGCGGTACTGACATATCCGGCAGGACAGGATGTGGCGGTGACGCTCACGGTCGACCCGTCGCTCGTCGGGACGTACAATGCCCGTTACGGTACGGAGTGGACGATGCTCGATTCAAAATATTATTCTTTGCTGTCCGAAACTGTGACCATTCCGGCAGGGAAGACGACCTCCGATGCTGTCACGCTGCGCCTCCGTGAACTCACCGGAGAAGGAGATGAGCAGACCGGAGCTTTGCCAATCGACGAAACCTATCTGGTTCCAGTACGCATCGGTAGCGCATCGATCGATGTGTTGCACGGCTCCGACGTGGCTTACTACGTCGTCAAACGCTCCTCGGCCATCACCGTCGCGGCACAACTTACGGACAACTGGATCGAGTTCCCGACCCTCGATAAGTATTCCGAAAGCAGCAAGGATTGGAACGGCCTGCGGGCTGTGACCTACGAGGCCCTGATTTACATCGACGAATTCGTGAAAACCAATACTGAAGGCAATCCCGTCAACATCTCGTCCGTCATGGGCGTCGAGCAGTACCTGCTGCTGCGTATCGGCGACACGAATTTCGAGCGCGAACAGTTGCAGTTCGACGGTTCGGGCAGTGGCTCGGGCTTCGGCAAGATTCCCGGACGCGACGCGATGAAGCATCTCGAAACGGGGCGCTGGTACCATGTGGCCTGCACCTACGACCAGAATACCCGCACGGCCCGCATCTACGTCGACGGGCAGATTCAGAGCGAAGTCACGGGCGTGGGCATCACGACGCAGAACGATAAGAACTGCATCAACTTGGCCATGCGGGCGCTCTACGACCTGTGGAACACCGCTCCCGAGGGCGACAAGGCCCAGTACGAAGAACTGGGGTACGATGGCCTGAGCGAGGCCTATCAGTTCTTCATCGGCCGCTCCTACGACGACTATCGGCCTCTGAACGGCAAGATCGCCGAGGCGCGTGTATGGTCTGTGGCCCGCACGCTGGAACAGATTTGGGAAAATATGTATGAAATCGAAAACCCGGAGAACGATTCGACGCTACTCGGATACTGGAAATTCAACGAGGGGTCTGGCAATACCGTAAAGGACTATTCGATGTACGGCAACGACGGCGTCGCCAAATACGACATCATCTGGCCGCAGGGCATCGAGATTCCGAAACTTAACGAAAACAACGAGTAACTATGAAGACGATTTTTGATTTGCAAACAGGGGTGGTAACGCTTCTCTGCACGGCGGCACTCGCGGGCCTTACGGCCTGCGAGGCCGATCCCGTGATGCAGGAAAGCGGGAAGTTGCCCGACAAAGGTTCCATCGAAGAGGTTCATGTGATGTTGTGCAGCAGCAATTCCGTGGAAAATAGGGTCGATGTGCTGCTGACCGAAGGAGGGGTTATGACGAAGAACTTCTACTTGAGGCAGACACAGCCGGCGGCAGCGGGATATTCGCTCGACGCATGGTGCGATGCATCTTTGCTCAATGACTACGATGCCGGAGATGAAATCGAACGAACGCTGCTGCCGGAGGCGAATTACGAGTTCCCCGACGGCAAGACGCTCGACCTCTCGGCCGCAACGCAGCGTTCGGAATTGAAACGTATCAAGTTCTCGGCAAGCGGACTTGCCGCCGGGGAATATGTACTACCGCTTACGGTCGCTGCACAGGACGCACCGGACGCGGACAAGACGCTTTACTACAACGTTTCGGTTCGCCAACCCTACACCGACGAATACACCCTGCACGACGGCCACGACCTGTTCTTCGTGTTCTATGTCAATACGAACGATTTTCAGCCGCTGTTGGCGCAGGACTACATCATGCGGAAGAAAGTGGCACGCGGCACGACCGTGGCGTGGTACGGTACCGTAGGCAACATCGTCAACCTGCGCACTGTCCAGGTCGGCTACGATGCTGCAGCCGGCCGCGCCCTGCTTGATCTCGGAACCGACATGACTTATGTGCTCAGCCAATCGACGAAATATATCCGTCCGTTGCAGGAACACGGACGCAAGGTATGTATCAGTATCGAAGGCGGAGGCAAGGGGCTCGGGTTCTGCAACCTCACCGATGCTCAAATCGAAGACTTCGCAGCGCAGGTCAAGACCGTTATCGAACAATACGAACTCGACGGTGTAAACCTCTGGGATCGAAATTCCGGCTACGGCAAGGAGGGTATGCCGGCCGTGAACACGACCTCCTATCCGAAGCTCATCAAGGCATTGCGCGAGGCACTTGGCACGGAAAAATTACTGACGGTCACGGTTTACGAGGAGCCGACCGCTACTTTCTGGGATACGGAAGCGACGGGCGGAATCGCCGTCGGCGATTACATTGACTACGCATGGTCGGGTTACAACAGCAACAGCGAGGCCCCGCAGCTGCTCGACCCGTGGCATCCCGAACTGGAGTATGTATCCACCTATACGCAAAAGCCGATTGCCAATCTGCCCAAGGATCGGTACGGCTGCATCAACTTTCCCATCTATCCTGCTGCCCAAACGGAAGAAGAGGCCATGATGCGGGAGCCTAGATTCCTTTTAGATTGGACTCCTAATTATAAGCCTAACAACATCATCGTCTTCGACGATTTGCACAGCAATCTCCAGGACAGTTACGAAGCTTTTTGGGACAATACGTTTGCAGCGTGTTGCACTTTTATGGATCCAGAAAACAGCTATTTGCTCGGAAGCAAAAAAGGATACACCTATCTGTTGGATATGAACAGACTCTGGACATTATCCGAGGGTATTCAGAATTACGGCAAATGGCTGAAAGATTGGAATTGATAAAAACGGTCGACAAAATACACCTATGTTCTTCCATTTTATCCTCTCACAGCTCTTTAACCGGAGCAAAAACAATTAAAATTCAAATCAAAATGAAACAAAACTTCAAATTATTCGCAACACTGGCAGCCAGTGCAGCGATGATGATCTCCTGCCAGCAGGCAGAAGAACCGACGATGGACAAGGCCCAGGAACCTGTCGTCAAAACACGTGCTTACGGGGACAAAACTCCGAAGGTCACCATTTATGTCGAGACCAACGACGTGAACCCGCTTAATGCCGGCGACTACCTGCTCTCCGACGGTTCGGCCTATGCCGATATCGTGGAGTTCTTCGCCGCCAATCTCAACAAGGAGACGGTCAACGGAGTAGTGCGTCCGACCCTCTATCTGAACGACAAGATGACCAACCTGCTCGAAAACGGCGGTGCTGCCACCTATGTAGCCGGTCTGCAGGCTAAGGGCATCAAAGTCGTGCTCACCATCCTGCCTAACTGGCAGAATATCGACTTCACGAGTCTCAATGACACGCAGGCCGATCAGCTTGCAACGATTCTCGCCTATGCCGTAAATAAGTACGGACTCGACGGTATCGGATTCGACAACGAGTACGGCGGCACGGTGACCTCCGTTTCCGGTTCGTATGGCAACCTGATCACCAAACTGCGCGCCAAGCTGCCCGCCGGCAAGTTGATTACCCTCTTCCAGTACAATATCGGCTACAATCAGATCAACGCGACAGCCGGAGCCAAGCTCGACCATGTCTATTCCAACTTCGGTTACAACACGTATATCAGCACTTCCGGCGTAACCAAGGAGCGCTATGCACCGTTGTCGATCAATCTGGGTTCCATCGGTAGCAATGTATCTTATTATGGGGATAGAGCCTATGATTTGACCGAGGCCGGTTACGGTGGAATCATGCACTTCAACCTGCGTACGAGAACCGATTCCGATCCGCTGTCGCTGTTCAATTCCATTGCCGATGGAGCTTGGGAGGAAACCGTTACTTGCGAGAATGGTAACCGCCCGCAGGACTGGACGTTCGTCAGCAGCGGTTATACCATCACCTACGACGAGGCTACGGCCGAATAACTCCTCTGAGATGTATTTTGTTGACCTGTTTAGAATCGGTTGAGCATCTGTAAGCGCCCCGATTTTGACCCGCACATCTTTTGAGGTGTGCGGGTGTTTTTAACTTTCGGATAAAAAAGCCGTTCGAAGAATATTCGAACGGCAATAAGAAAATATCCGGATGTAAATGTTGACCGATTCAGAATGTGAGCATCTGTAAGTCTTTTTGTATTGAAAAATTCACTTTTAATGAATCGTAACCGGTATTTTCTTTATGAAACGCATAAATTATAAATTTATTGTGGCAAAATCAAACTTCTCGGTTAAACCATAAATGAAATAGCATAAAATAAAAGCACGGACTTAACCTATTGACACCTGAGGAATGCTACAACCCGATGAACAGATAGGAGAAGCCCGTGCTGTTTTTTGCACGATTTCCCCTATCATCCCGTCCATCTTGTCTTTGTAGCATTTTCAGGTGTCGATGACAGGATTCGACAGCTATTCGCCGTTTGGCAAAGATAAGAAAATTATCCTACAGATACAATCTACGGTCCGATTCCCTATTCGAAGCTGGAGAGCAACGAGTCTGTCTATGTGGAGTACGATTCGCAGGAGGCGGTCTATACGAAGATGTTCGAGGAGCTGGACGAGGCTATCGAGATACTGGGCCGCAACACGACGCTCCCGGCCGAAGCGTGGAGCCGCTACGACGGCGTCTACTACGGCAATATCGCGCAGTGGCTCAAATATGCCAATTCGCTCAAGTTGCGCATGGCCATGCGTTTGTCGTATGTGAAGTCCGACGTCGCCCGTGCGAAGGCCGCCGAGGCTATTGCCGGGGGTGTTATCGAGGCTAATGCCGACAATGCGGCGATGCACGCCGCGGAGAACCGCACGACGCTCATCTACAACGACTGGGGCGACCACCGTGTCGGAGCCGACATCCTCTGCTACATGAACGGCTACAAAGACCCGCGTATGGAGAAGATGTTCCTTGCGAACGATGTCGGCGACTATGTGGGTATCCGTATCGGCATCGATGTGACGAGCAAGTCGCAGGCCGTGTCGAAGTATTCGAATATGATCGTTGCGAGCGATACGCCCTACCTATGGTTCAATGCCGCCGAGGCAACGTTCCTGCGTGCGGAATATGAATTGCGCTGGGGCTCGGAAGAAACGGCACGGTCACTCTACGAAGCAGCCGTAAGGCTTTCGTTCGAGGAGCGCGGTGCCAGCGGCGCCGACGCCTATCTGGCCCAGACTGACGTCAAGCCCGCGCCCTACACCGATCCTGTCGGCAACTACAGCGCGATGGCCCAGAGCGACATCGGGATTCCGTGGGTCGACGGAGCCGAGAACTTCGAACGCAACCTTGAACGCATCATCGTGCAGAAATGGATCGCCATCTTCCCGCTGGGCGTCGAGGCGTGGTCGGAGCACCGCCGCACGGGCTATCCGAAACTGCTGCCCGTGCCCACCGACAAGTCGGGCGGCACGGTGGACGTAGCGCAGGGTGCACGACGCCTGCCTTACCCCGTCGAGGAGTACCAGCAGAACAACGCCAACCTTCAGTTGGCCATCCAGACGCTCGATGGCGAGCAGCAGAACGGCAACCGCACGGGCGACGTCATGGGAACCCGTGTATGGTGGGATTGCAAATCTTATAACAACTAACAGCTATGAAACAGAACTTTATATTCACGCTGCTGGCGCTGTTTTCGATGCTGTCGCTCGTCTCGTGCAGCGACTGGACGGAAACGGAGGCACTCGACAGTACGGTCAAAAAGCCTTGGGAGCAAGATCCTGCCCTATGGGCCGAGTACACCGCGACATTGAGGGCCTACAAGCAGTCGGAGCATTTCATCGTCTATGCCCGCATGCACAATTCTCCCGAGAAAGCGACCGGAGAGCAGGACTTCATGCGCTGCCTTCCGGATTCGCTGGACATCGTGACGCTGACCAACGCCGACAACTTCTCGAAATTCGACGCCGAGGACATGTCCGTCATGCACGAGAAAGGCACGAAGGTGCTCTATCAGATCGACTATGCCGCTCGTGCGGAGGAATTCGCCGATGCGGCGGCGCTCGACGCCTACTTGGATAAGGTCGTCGTTGCCGTCGCTGCCAATGGCATGGACGGCTACTCGTTCACGACCGACCCGTTGGCTGCGGATGCCACGGCTCGCATTATTGATAGGCTTGCCACGGCCAGAACTGACGGTCAGCTCCTCGTTTTCGAGGGTAATCCCCTGTCGCTCGCTGCCACCGACCGTGCAAAGATGGATTACGTCATCCTCGATACGGAGAAACTCGAAAATGTTTTGGATGTGAGACTCCATGCCCTGCACGCTGTTAACTATGCCGGCATCGAGGCCAATCGGCTGCTGCTGACCGCCGAAATCAATGCGGCGCTGTTCGATGAAGACCGCACCGAGCACGCCGCCGTCGACGAAATGTCGCGCCGCGTCGTCGAACTCGGGCCTTATGCGGGGCTTGCGGCTTACAATATTGCCGAAGATTACTACCATTCCGAGATGAACTACCAAACCATCCGGCAGGCGATACAAACGTTGAACCCCTCTAAATAAAGACAGTCATGAACATGAAAAAGATACTAATGGCGGTTCTCGTTTCGCTTGTGGCTTTCACGGCCTGCGAGAACTACGGCGATGACAATCACAAGTTCGACAATGTCGTATACCTCGACGTCGCTTCGACGAGCGACGCACAGCTCACGACCTTCAGCAACACCCGGGCTACCTACGATTGCGCGTTGCAGGCGGTACTGACATATCCGGCAGGACAGGATGTGGCGGTGACGCTCACGGTCGACCCGTCGCTCGTCGGGACGTACAATGCCCGTTACGGTACGGAGTGGACGATGCTCGATTCAAAATATTATTCTTTGCTGTCCGAAACTGTGACCATTCCGGCAGGGAAGACGACCTCCGATGCTGTCACGCTGCGCCTCCGTGAACTCACCGGAGAAGGAGATGAGCAGACCGGAGCTTTGCCAATCGACGAAACCTATCTGGTTCCAGTACGCATCGGTAGCGCATCGATCGATGTGTTGCACGGCTCCGACGTGGCTTACTACGTCGTCAAACGCTCCTCGGCCATCACCGTCGCGGCACAACTTACGGACAACTGGATCGAGTTCCCGACCCTCGATAAGTATTCCGAAAGCAGCAAGGATTGGAACGGCCTGCGGGCTGTGACCTACGAGGCCCTGATTTACATCGACGAATTCGTGAAAACCAATACTGAAGGCAATCCCGTCAACATCTCGTCCGTCATGGGCGTCGAGCAGTACCTGCTGCTGCGTATCGGCGACACGAATTTCGAGCGCGAACAGTTGCAGTTCGACGGTTCGGGCAGTGGCTCGGGCTTCGGCAAGATTCCCGGACGCGACGCGATGAAGCATCTCGAAACGGGGCGCTGGTACCATGTGGCCTGCACCTACGACCAGAATACCCGCACGGCCCGCATCTACGTCGACGGGCAGATTCAGAGCGAAGTCACGGGCGTGGGCATCACGACGCAGAACGATAAGAACTGCATCAACTTGGCCATGCGGGCGCTCTACGACCTGTGGAACACCGCTCCCGAGGGCGACAAGGCCCAGTACGAAGAACTGGGGTACGATGGCCTGAGCGAGGCCTATCAGTTCTTCATCGGCCGCTCCTACGACGACTATCGGCCTCTGAACGGCAAGATCGCCGAGGCGCGTGTATGGTCTGTGGCCCGCACGCTGGAACAGATTTGGGAAAATATGTATGAAATCGAAAACCCGGAGAACGATTCGACGCTACTCGGATACTGGAAATTCAACGAGGGGTCTGGCAATACCGTAAAGGACTATTCGATGTACGGCAACGACGGCGTCGCCAAATACGACATCATCTGGCCGCAGGGCATCGAGATTCCGAAACTTAACGAAAACAACGAGTAACTATGAAGACGATTTTTGATTTGCAAACAGGGGTGGTAACGCTTCTCTGCACGGCGGCACTCGCGGGCCTTACGGCCTGCGAGGCCGATCCCGTGATGCAGGAAAGCGGGAAGTTGCCCGACAAAGGTTCCATCGAAGAGGTTCATGTGATGTTGTGCAGCAGCAATTCCGTGGAAAATAGGGTCGATGTGCTGCTGACCGAAGGAGGGGTTATGACGAAGAACTTCTACTTGAGGCAGACACAGCCGGCGGCAGCGGGATATTCGCTCGACGCATGGTGCGATGCATCTTTGCTCAATGACTACGATGCCGGAGATGAAATCGAACGAACGCTGCTGCCGGAGGCGAATTACGAGTTCCCCGACGGCAAGACGCTCGACCTCTCGGCCGCAACGCAGCGTTCGGAATTGAAACGTATCAAGTTCTCGGCAAGCGGACTTGCCGCCGGGGAATATGTACTACCGCTTACGGTCGCTGCACAGGACGCACCGGACGCGGACAAGACGCTTTACTACAACGTTTCGGTTCGCCAACCCTACACCGACGAATACACCCTGCACGACGGCCACGACCTGTTCTTCGTGTTCTATGTCAATACGAACGATTTTCAGCCGCTGTTGGCGCAGGACTACATCATGCGGAAGAAAGTGGCACGCGGCACGACCGTGGCGTGGTACGGTACCGTAGGCAACATCGTCAACCTGCGCACTGTCCAGGTCGGCTACGATGCTGCAGCCGGCCGCGCCCTGCTTGATCTCGGAACCGACATGACTTATGTGCTCAGCCAATCGACGAAATATATCCGTCCGTTGCAGGAACACGGACGCAAGGTATGTATCAGTATCGAAGGCGGAGGCAAGGGGCTCGGGTTCTGCAACCTCACCGATGCTCAAATCGAAGACTTCGCAGCGCAGGTCAAGACCGTTATCGAACAATACGAACTCGACGGTGTAAACCTCTGGGATCGAAATTCCGGCTACGGCAAGGAGGGTATGCCGGCCGTGAACACGACCTCCTATCCGAAGCTCATCAAGGCATTGCGCGAGGCACTTGGCACGGAAAAATTACTGACGGTCACGGTTTACGAGGAGCCGACCGCTACTTTCTGGGATACGGAAGCGACGGGCGGAATCGCCGTCGGCGATTACATTGACTACGCATGGTCGGGTTACAACAGCAACAGCGAGGCCCCGCAGCTGCTCGACCCGTGGCATCCCGAACTGGAGTATGTATCCACCTATACGCAAAAGCCGATTGCCAATCTGCCCAAGGATCGGTACGGCTGCATCAACTTTCCCATCTATCCTGCTGCCCAAACGGAAGAAGAGGCCATGATGCGGGAGCCTAGATTCCTTTTAGATTGGACTCCTAATTATAAGCCTAACAACATCATCGTCTTCGACGATTTGCACAGCAATCTCCAGGACAGTTACGAAGCTTTTTGGGACAATACGTTTGCAGCGTGTTGCACTTTTATGGATCCAGAAAACAGCTATTTGCTCGGAAGCAAAAAAGGATACACCTATCTGTTGGATATGAACAGACTCTGGACATTATCCGAGGGTATTCAGAATTACGGCAAATGGCTGAAAGATTGGAATTGATAAAAACGGTCGACAAAATACACCTATGTTCTTCCATTTTATCCTCTCACAGCTCTTTAACCGGAGCAAAAACAATTAAAATTCAAATCAAAATGAAACAAAACTTCAAATTATTCGCAACACTGGCAGCCAGTGCAGCGATGATGATCTCCTGCCAGCAGGCAGAAGAACCGACGATGGACAAGGCCCAGGAACCTGTCGTCAAAACACGTGCTTACGGGGACAAAACTCCGAAGGTCACCATTTATGTCGAGACCAACGACGTGAACCCGCTTAATGCCGGCGACTACCTGCTCTCCGACGGTTCGGCCTATGCCGATATCGTGGAGTTCTTCGCCGCCAATCTCAACAAGGAGACGGTCAACGGAGTAGTGCGTCCGACCCTCTATCTGAACGACAAGATGACCAACCTGCTCGAAAACGGCGGTGCTGCCACCTATGTAGCCGGTCTGCAGGCTAAGGGCATCAAAGTCGTGCTCACCATCCTGCCTAACTGGCAGAATATCGACTTCACGAGTCTCAATGACACGCAGGCCGATCAGCTTGCAACGATTCTCGCCTATGCCGTAAATAAGTACGGACTCGACGGTATCGGATTCGACAACGAGTACGGCGGCACGGTGACCTCCGTTTCCGGTTCGTATGGCAACCTGATCACCAAACTGCGCGCCAAGCTGCCCGCCGGCAAGTTGATTACCCTCTTCCAGTACAATATCGGCTACAATCAGATCAACGCGACAGCCGGAGCCAAGCTCGACCATGTCTATTCCAACTTCGGTTACAACACGTATATCAGCACTTCCGGCGTAACCAAGGAGCGCTATGCACCGTTGTCGATCAATCTGGGTTCCATCGGTAGCAATGTATCTTATTATGGGGATAGAGCCTATGATTTGACCGAGGCCGGTTACGGTGGAATCATGCACTTCAACCTGCGTACGAGAACCGATTCCGATCCGCTGTCGCTGTTCAATTCCATTGCCGATGGAGCTTGGGAGGAAACCGTTACTTGCGAGAATGGTAACCGCCCGCAGGACTGGACGTTCGTCAGCAGCGGTTATACCATCACCTACGACGAGGCTACGGCCGAATAACTCCTCTGAGATGTATTTTGTTGACCTGTTTAGAATCGGTTGAGCATCTGTAAGCGCCCCGATTTTGACCCGCACATCTTTTGAGGTGTGCGGGTGTTTTTAACTTTCGGATAAAAAAGCCGTTCGAAGAATATTCGAACGGCAATAAGAAAATATCCGGATGTAAATGTTGACCGATTCAGAATGTGAGCATCTGTAAGTCTTTTTGTATTGAAAAATTCACTTTTAATGAATCGTAACCGGTATTTTCTTTATGAAACGCATAAATTATAAATTTATTGTGGCAAAATCAAACTTCTCGGTTAAACCATAAATGAAATAGCATAAAATAAAAGCACGGACTTAACCTATTGACACCTGAGGAATGCTACAACCCGATGAACAGATAGGAGAAGCCCGTGCTGTTTTTTGCACGATTTCCCCTATCATCCCGTCCATCTTGTCTTTGTAGCATTTTCAGGTGTCGATGACAGGATTCGACAGCTATTCGCCGTTTGGCAAAGATAAGAAAATTATCCTACAGATACAATATATGCAATTTAATTCATTGTAATAAACGACAAATATAGATGGACAAATTGTTGCATACATCTTTGTTCAGAGCCATCTTAAAATCATTGAATCGAAAAGTTGTTTCTGAAAAAAGGCTGCAAACTTACTTTTTGAAATTTGCCCGCCTCATTACAGCACTTTGCGATGACACAGATTGTCTGTCGGCATTACATACGTTAAATTATACGCAAATCCAGTTTCGATTTCTGCTTTCTCGAATTCATGAACCGTCCGTTTCGCTTCCGCCATATATACACCGGGTTGTCGACATGACTCTCGAATTTATCTGCTTGGAAAAAGAGTTGTTATATCATCGTATTGAACACCCGCGATCTTTCATATCTGAACCTGCATTTACTTCACCGCTCCATTGGTCCAAACACTATCCTGCGATCAGCGTTTCGGAAATCCTTTGCGGACTCGATCGGATGACTCCACCTCCTTTCGTGCTGGCAGATGGTTCGACAGCTCCATTCAATTTGGTTGTTCGGGTCTTCGAGAATACATTGCATGTTAAACTCGGCGATCCGACTGATGTCAAACGCCGTGTTCTGGAACGCAAGAAAGATCGCACAAAATTTACCGATGCACTGCTTTATTCCTTGAATAAGGAAGATGAATGATTTTTTTCGATTTTTTATATCCGGGCGGATATCCGGACATGTAATTGGGTATCCTGAAAATTCCTATTTTTGCAAAGCAAACCAACCAATTCTGTGTAAGTCGAAT
The DNA here is from genome assembly GCF_025145845.1 of Alistipes shahii WAL 8301. NCBI lineage: Bacteria > Pseudomonadati > Bacteroidota > Bacteroidia > Bacteroidales > Rikenellaceae > Alistipes > Alistipes shahii. The sequence goes on from NZ_CP102253.1 coordinate 1,346,577, forward strand.
TATGGAAAACTTGGACAAAAGCCAATTTATCGTCCTGCTCGAAACATCTCTCAACCGACGATTACTGTCCCCTGAGCAGAAGACTCTCGACGCTGCCTATGAAGATTACATCGACCTGCTGCACGGTCTTACTGTTCAATCCTGTAAATCGTCCCTCGACCTGCTGCACGAACTTGCCCGCCTCCAATCCTGCCTGATGCGGTTGCAGGAGCGAATTGTCGAAAAGGAATCTCCGCAAGTGTTGTTGCTCAAATCGGCGCTTCTATTGACGAATTTCGAGATCCGTTTAGTCTTTACCCGGGTTCGTTATCCGTCCATCGCCGCCCCGGTGTCGGTCGAAGTCCCCAAGTCGCCGCTGTTCCTCTCCGAGCAATTCACACCTACGGATATCATGGAGCTTGCTACGGCCCTGCAACTCTCCGGAGCCATACGCCGCATCGACGGCACACGGATCGATCTGGCGACACTTGTCGATGTGCTTTCCGGAACTTTCAACGTCCGTATCAACAACCCGGAGCAGTGCCGCCATACGCTCATCAACCGAAAGTTGCGTCTGACGCATTTTCTCGACATCCTGCGCAACAATCTGATTGCCTACAGCCAGCGATAGGCAGTCTGTTTTTATTCAGCATCACGCTCCGGGGATTCATCTCTCGGAGCGTTCTTTATGCGGTGCGGACAGTGACGGACTGGAGCGGACATGGGTACCTGTTTTTCTGCCGGAGATGTATCTTCGGGACTTTTAATATTCTCTGCCATGCAACAGGAAGATGATTTGAAAGCCCTTGAAAATATCGTGCAGTTCGCCCGCGGGCTGGGCGTGTTTTTTTTGGTGCTGCACGTGTATTGGTATTGCTACGAATGGCTCTCGTCATGCGGCCTGACCTACGGTTATGCCGACCGTCTCCTGCTCGATATCCAGCGGACAACTCTTCTTTTCTCCTCTCCCGTCATTACGAAACTCTGCGCCTTTCTGTTCCTCGCGCTTGGCTGCTACGGCACGAAGAGCGTCCGCAACGGCAGGGTCGACAGGCGGCATATCGTCGCTGCCGCCTGCCTCGGCTTCCCGCTGTTCTTTCTGAACGGCTTTCTGCTGTCGCTGCCCGCTGGGATCGGCTTCCAGGGCTGGAGCTACACGCTGACCCTTGGTGCGGGCTACCTCAGCCTGCTGGCCGCCGGCGTGTGGCTGCGGCGTCTTCTGAAACAGCCCCTTGCCGACGACCCGTTCAATGACCGCAATGAAAATTTCCTTCAGGAAGAACGTTATCTCAACAACGAATATTCAGTGAATCTTTCCACCCGTTACCGCTATAAAGGAGCATGGCGCGAGGGATGGATCAATGTCATCAACCCGTTCCGTGCGACGCTAATCCTCGGAACTCCCGGTTCGGGTAAGAGCTACGCGGTCTTAAATAACTATATCAAACAGCATATCGAGAAGGGATTCTCGATGCTCATCTATGATTATAAGTTCGACGATTTGACGCGCATCGCCTATAACCACTTGCTCCGGCATCTGGACAAATACACCGTCAAACCGAGATTCTGCATCATCAACTTCGACGATCCCCGCCGCTCGAACCGCTGCAATCCCATCGACGCCCGCTTCATGGACGATATCTCGGATGCCTACGAAAGCGCCTACGTCACGCTTTTGAACCTCAATAAGACGTGGGTGGACAAGCAGGGTGACTTCTTCACCGATTCGGCCGTCATTCTGCTGGCGGCGATCATCTGGTACCTGAAAATCTATGACAACGGACATTATTGTACCTTCCCGCACGCCATCGAGTTTCTGTGCCAACCTCTCGAAAAGATTTTCCCGATTCTTTCATCTTATCCCGAACTGGAAAACTACCTCTCACCCTTTATGGATGCGTGGAAAAGCAATGCGCAGGATCAGTTGCAGGGACAGGTGGCATCGGTGAAAATCCCGCTCTCGCGTATGATCTCTCCGCAGCTCTATTGGGTGCTTACGGGCAATGACTTTACACTCGACATCAATAACCCTGAGGAGCCGAAAATCCTCTGCATGGGCAACAACCCCGACCGGCAGAGCATCTACGGCGCGGCGCTGGGACTCTATAATTCGCGCCTTATCCGGCTTATCAATAAAAAGGGGAAATTGAAATCGTCGCTTATCATCGACGAACTACCGACGATTTATATCCGGGGGCTGGATAACCTCATAGCCACGGCCCGCTCGAACAAGGTCTCCGTCTGTCTGGGATTTCAGGACTTTTCGCAGTTGGAGCGCGACTACGGGGAGAAAGAGGCCAAGGTCATCACTAATACTGTGGGCAATATCTTCTCGGGACAGGTCGTGGGCGACACGGCCCGCACCTTGTCGGAGCGTTTCGGCAAGATCGTGCAACTGCGCGAGTCGCACTCGGTATCGAACGAGAACGTCACCACCTCGACCAATACGCAGTTGGAAACACTGATCCCTGCCTCGAAAATCTCCAACCTCACGCAGGGCATGTTCGTCGGCTCGGTCGCCGACAACTTCGACGAGCGTATCGAGCAGAAGATCTTCCATGCCGAGATCGTCATCGACAACGATAAGGTCAAGGCGGAAACAGCAGCCTATGTCCCCATTCCCGAAATATCCTCTTTTGTCGGTGAGGACGGCAAGGATCACATGGAGGAGATCGTCAAAGAGAATTATTACCGTGTCAAAGCCGACGTTGCGGAGCTTGTCCGCCGGGAGATCGCACGTATCGAAGCCGATCCGGATCTCGCGAAACTTTTACCCAAGAAAAAACTGTCCCGTCCTGAAAAAGGTTTACAGTGATTGATAATTAAAGATAAACATTTTGGTTCAAAAAATATTGTCCTGATATAAGTTTACATATGCCTTCCGAACAACCGTCTTTCGGCCCCAATGATGTTTGAGTTTCCCGGTTCTAAGTTCCGCTTCCAAGGGCGTAAGCCAATCGCAGCTGGCATGAGGTCTGAGTGAATTGTAAAGGATAACGATCTGGTCGATGCGTTCTTTTGCTGCCTGAAAACTTTCAAAACATTCCTCGTCGATCCATTCGCTCTTCAGAATACCGTTCACCCGTTCGGCAACGGCATTCTCATACGGATCGCCCTTTTCAGTCATGCTGATGCGAATCCCATTATCGGTCAGCAATTTCACATATTCTTTCGAACAATATTGGCATCCTCTGTCCGAATGATGGATTAACCCTTGCCGTTTTTGCTGCGGAGTCTGGTCTATGGCCATCCTCAGTGCACGGAGCGCTCCGTCCCGTTCCAATGTCGTATTCAGATCATAGCCTACGATCCGTTTGGAATAGGCATCCGTTATCAAAGCCAGATATGCAAATCCTTCTTTCAAAGAAATGTACGTAATATCTCCGACCCATAAACGATGCGGCCGCTCGAGGTCGAAACCCCGGATCAGATTCGGATATTTACGCATCCAGTGCCGCGAGCAGGTCGTAACGCTGTATTTCTTCCGACGTTTGACCAGAAGATTGTTTTCCGAAAGCAGCGTAAATAACCGATCCCGGCTGACCGGAAATCCGTCTTGTTGCAGCAAATGCCACAGTTTACGACCGCCGAGCCTGGGCATCAGTTTCCGGTAGTAACCCACCCGCTCCAAAAGAAGGGTGTCGGACAAGGATCCTTCCCTATTACGCCGTAAATGTTTATAATAGGCCTGACGGGTATAGCCGAACAACCCGCACAGAAACGACAGGCTCATTGCTGTGTGTCTTTCTTTGAGACGCTGGACTGTCCGGCTGCGGATTTTTTTAGCAGGTCGATACCGTATTCTTCTTGGAGGATATCTCCCATGATCTCATAGCCTTCCAGACGTAATAAAGCCTCTTCCAAGCGCCGCCGAAGGGCTTTGTTCTCGGATAATAATTCACTGGCTTCTTCACTCGTAACGCGGGACATGATCGGATAAGGATTAGGGGTACTCACAAAGCTACAACTATTTTTCGCTTTCCAGCGCTGACCCATCTTATGAATCGTAGACATGGGAATACCATGTTCTTCGGAGAGTTGGCGAGCCGTCTTGACTCCGCTCAAATACTCCTGTAAAATCAGATGACGCAACTGACGCGGTAAATAATGACGTGATAAGTCTGAATTCGTTGTTTGCTGCATAAGATTTACTCTTTTCTGTAAACCTTTTTCAGGACGGGACAAACGTAATTTTTGCCTCGGTGCGGACTGGAGCGGACTGGAGCGGACATGGGCATCGTTTCGGAAAACATGCTTCTATATTCGCGGCATGAACCTTTTGTTTCACTTAAAACATTTTGTGTTATGCCCGAAGAAAATCAGAATCAAAAACCGATTCAGGCCCCCGAACAGGCCGATCCGAAGTACAAGGAAACGCTCCTGCTCTACAACGAGCAGAACGGCGCCGTGGAGGCCGTCTCCGACCTCAAACAAAGCGGTAACCAATACAAGGTTACGACGACGCAACCGCTCACGGCCAACAAACCGGCGTTCTACGAACTTCGCAACAGCTCCGCAGTCGCGGCCTTCATCAAGGGCTTCATGTCGCAGGAGAACGCCAAGCCGTTTCATTTTCTGAAAGTCGCCGCCGACAAGGCCAGCGAAGTCACACAATCGCTGCTGCGCCTTGCCGACAATCCCAAAGACCCTGAGGGCCTCAAAGCCCTTTACGATCATCGCGTCACCTCGTACCAACTCGAAAAGGTCAAGTTCGACACTCCGGATCTGAAGTTGCAGGAGCTGAAAGAGATGGGTATCATCGTTACTCCCAAAGAACTGGAGGCGATGAAGCACGGCCTTCCGACGACGGACCTGCATGACGTGACCCTCAAGATCGGCAATATTCCCGTCGCAGGTCAGTTCGCCCTGCATCCCTATAAGGACATGAACGGTGATGTGCAGGTCGGTCTGACGAGTGCCCTTCCGCGTCCGGAGTTCGAGCGCGAAGAGTACCGGATGATGTTCTCCACGAGTGAGAAGGAGCAGCTGTTGGCCGGAAAGACCCCCGACCGGCTGTACGAACTTCCCAATCCGCACACGGGAGAGAAGGAGTGGTGCTTCGCCACGCTGAATCCCGCGACGAACCGCCTTGTCACCATTCCGAAAAACGAAGTTCCCGATCTGCGTTATTTCAACGGCGTGCGTCTGGATGATACGCAGCAGAACGAACTGGCTCTGGGCGGCCGCGTCTTCGTCGAAGGCTGCTCCATGCGCGGCAGCGACATCACCTATTCAGGCAAAGTGGGCTTCGATGTCCTCTCGAACGAATACAAGATGACCGACTACCAGTTCAGCCGCCCCTATATCTCTCCGCAACTCGACAAACAGCTCGACGACCGTCAGCGCACGGCCCTGCTGAGCCCCGAAGGTCTGGATTGTTCGAAAGAGAAGGAACATCCCATTCTGGGCAAGAACGGCAAGGCGCTGAATTGTATCCTGCGTATCGACCCCCGCTCGAACGGCGTGGTCTACGATTTCTCGCAGCAGCGCCGTCAGGAGCAACAGGAAAAGCAGGAGCAGAAGGCCGAGAAAGCGCAGGAGCAGGCTCCGGATCAGGGTCAGGGCCGCGGTCGCAAACGCTAATCCGCTCCTGCGATGGAAACCCCCGATGAAAAATGGTTCCGGGAGCGCCTGCGGCATTTCCTCGAAATACGCCATCCTCCGCGTCAGTTCCACCATGTGATGATCGAACGGCGCAGCCGTCTGGCCTTCGAAAGCTACGCACAAAGCGTTGAACTGGGAGTGCCTGCCGCTTCGGCCGTCCGTGCCGCCGACAAAGTCCTGTTCCGGGGTCTGCTCTTTTCGAAATACGACACCGTCCACCTGATCCTCGCCACGGACTTCCCGATCATTCCGGAAAACCAACGACAGGAGATCGCCCTGCGACTGGTGCGTATCTGCGCTCCAATCTTTCGGGCCTACGATCTGAAAGACGACTTTTCGGAACGTCCGGAATTCCGGCAGCTCAAGGAAGAACTCCGCACTGGCATCCGCACATGGATCGACGAGAACGGCGTTCCCGGCTACCGCAGCCCGGCGCGCAAGGAAAAGCCGCCTGTCCCATACTCCGAACAACCCCGATATCCAAAACGCAACAAGCGTAAATAGTTCATTCACTTAATTTCTTATTACACGATGAAAAAGATTCTTTTTGCTGCGGCCGCCATAGCCGCCGCCCTGTTCGCCTCGTGCGACAAAACCGACGACACGCTCGACCCCGCGATGCCTGAAACATCCGACACTGCACGGATCGCCATCACGCTCACCGGAGCGGACGAGGCCGACACCCGCGCATTCTTCGACACTTCGGCCAAGGCCGAGGCGTGGGAATCCTCGCTCTCGTCGCTCTCGGTCTTCGCCTTCGACAATAGCGGAGCACTTATCATCCGCCGTGACTTCACTTCGTCGGAGCTCGCTTCCAAATCGGCGACCTTCGCGCTTCCCAAATCTGCGGCCGGCACCGAGTGCTCATTCTACGCCGTAGCGAACTACGACGCCTCGTCGGCCAAGACCCGCGCAGCCCTTACGGCCCTCGTGGAAAAGTCGGCTGCCGACTATAACGGCACCTTCGCCGAAGTGTCCTCCGCGGCCAAACGTTCGGGCGGCTTCGTGATGTCGGGCTCGACATCGAAAACCATCGGCGCCGTGAATTCCACGACGTCGGTAGGCATCACGCTCAAACGTACCGTAGCCAAAGTGGCCCTCCAGACGACCATAGACCCGTCGTTCGCCGACAAGTACGCCGGAGAGCTCACGATCAACTCCGTAAAACTCTCCAAGGCAGCCTCTCAGTCTTCGGTCGTAGCCGGCACGCCGACGCCCGGGGCCATGAGCTACACGCATACCCAAACCCTCGCCGCGGCATCGGGTAAATACAACGCCCTGTTCTACTGCTTCGAGAACGGCTCTTTAACGGCAGGAAACCGTGTGCTGCTGGAAATCAACGCTACATACGATCTGGACGGCAACGGCTCGACCACGGACGACCGCTCGGAGGTGACCTACTCGGTGGAGCTGACGGGCAAGGCCGCGGGCGAGATCCTGCGCAACGGCTACTACCGTATCGCGGCCAATATCACAGGTCTCGTAGGTCAGGATTGCGCCGTGACGGTGACCGTCGCCGACTGGGAGACACCCGTCACGCAGTCCGTCGAACTGGGAGCATAGTCCGCATGTCGTACCGGGTTCCGTCCTGTGTTTCGGGCGGAGCCCTTTTTCTTTCAAAGCTATGAAAAGATTATTATATATCCTGTCGATAAGTCTTGCCGCGACCCTTATGGGCTGCATCGCCGAAGACAGGTCGGCATGCCCTCATCCCCGCGGCGTTTCGGTTCGGCTGACAGTATGTCCCGACCCGATGACGGCCGTAACCCGCACTACGGACGAAGAGGCGATCCGCGACCTGAACCTCTATCTCTATGACGATGACGGCGAGATCGTCCTGCACCGCTACCAGAGCTCTTCGACGCTGCGCTTCACGTCCTTGCCCGGCAACTACCGGATGCGTATCGCCGCCAATATGGGCCGTGACCTTGGTGAGAATCCCGCATCGGAAGACTTCACCGTTACGCACGCCGACGAGTACGATACGCTGCCGATGTCCTATGAGGGCGACGTTACGATCACGTCCTCGTCCGGCGGTATTCTGACACTTCCGGTCGTGGAGGTGCAGCGTGTCGTGACGAAGGTATCCTACGATATCGCCGTCAAACCCGCAGACATCGAGCTTCGCTCCGTGCAGCTTTGTTCCGTGCCGCGTGCGGTGTCGGTCTTCGACGTGGCGGCCCGGCCGTCGGACGCCCCCGACGACTACACGGACTGCCCGGAAAGCGGGATTTCGGGACAGCATATTTCGGGGAACTGCTATCTGCTTCCGAATATGCAGGGCACGGTTCCGTCCATTACCGACCAGCGCGATAAGAATCCGGACAATGCCCCCGCGAATGCGTCGTATCTTCTGATCCGGGCTGTACGGGGAGCTAAGGTATTGGCCTATTACATTTACCTGGGCGATAACAACACCACGGATTTCAATGTCCGGGCCAACGTACATTACCGGCTCGCGATTTCGATCCTTGGCGACAGCGAGGTCGACACCCGTGTCAGCAGCTATACGCTCAACGTCTATGACTCTTACGCGGAAAATGCGATCGGCGGCTACTGCACATACGACGTGATGGGCGAACTGTTCGTCGAGGTGGAGGGCGATCCGGCGCCCCTGACGCTGCGGGGACACATCACGGCCTCGCAGGGCGACAGGGATCGCCTGCTCGTGGACGATGCTTCCATCGGCACGGGCCGCGATCTGGAGCTTGCGAACCAACCGGGGCTGAATGAATATTTCCTTTACTACGACCTTCCGGTCTATACTACGGCGAACTCCCAAGTAGTCTATACCGTAACGGTCGAAGACGATGCGGGCCTTGCGCAGTCGTTCGACTTCCGCCGCCGCTTTGCAAACCGCCTTCAGGTCGTCGTCGAGACTGCCGACAACGGCAAAGGTTGGGTGAACGTCTCCCAAGCGCTCTATGACGCTGAAATCTCCGGAACGCGCAATCACGTCGTCATGTGTCACGAGATGGGTTGTACGCTGGTGGCGCTTCCTGCCGCGGGCTACCGCTTCGAGGGATGGTACACCACGGACGGCTATACGCAGCGGCTGTCGTCATCGACGACCTATCTCTACACCCCCGCATCGAACGATGCGTCGATCTTTCCGAAATTCACGGCCAACACCCGGCCGCTCGACGACGAGGGTACGGCCAACTGCTATATCGCGCCGGAATTGAATACCTCCTATTCGTTCGACGCCGCGACGATGGGTAACGGCCGCACGACGCTCAACGTCACTCCCAAGCGTCTGTCGGGCGTCTCTGCCCGCATACTGTGGGAGACGGGAACGCTGAGCGAGGCGATCGTTAAGGATGTGCGATATCAGGACGGACGAATCACCTTTACAACCGGTACGACGCACGGCAACGCCGTGGTCGGGCTTTTCGACAGCCGTGGGGAATGCCTCTGGTCGTGGCATATCTGGGCCGTGGACTACGATCCGGCGGCCACGGCACAGACCTATGCTTCGGGAGCTGTCTTTATGGATCGTAACCTCGGAGCGCTGGAAACGGATTATACACTGCCCGCCTCGCGCGGCCTTTACTACCAGTGGGGTCGCAAAGACCCGTTCCCGTATCCGGCCACGGCGACGGACGCTTATATACAGGCTCCGACCGTCTATGCCGCGGGATTCGAATATGCCGAGAGCGATCCGCGGACTTCCGGAACCGAGTCGCCCTACGACGTGATGACCCTCGAATGGGCCACAGCGCATCCTACGACCTATATGGACGGCGTATCCTTCGAGGACTGGGAAGAGTGGGCTTCTTCGCTGGACTGGCTCTGCGACCACCACCCGAACCTCTGGGGCAACGTCACGACCGGGAAAAACAATATCAGCCGCACCAGCCATAAATCCATTTACGATCCGTGCCCTCTGGGCTGGAAAGTGCCCGGTGCCGAGGATTTCGCGGGAATAGAGCGGATAAGCGTATCGGCACCTTATTACGTTACGATCCGCTGCAACGGCACGCAAACGGCGAAGATACCTTTGGGCGGAACATTCTATGAGGGGCGTTACGACCGCAACGGGTCGCTCGGAAGGCTCTACACCAATGCCCCGTATTATCTGCATTGGGGAGGCTCGACCGGCGTGTTCCACGACGTGGCCTGCACCTCGATCGTATTCGACACGAGCAACTACCCGCCGTTCGTCAATACGACGGATTTTTACCGCTATGCCGCCAATCCCGTGCGTTGCGTCCGGGAGTAGTTGAAACCTCGTAAAATTCCCACTGCCATGAAAAGATACCTGTGGATATTCGCAGTGCTCCCGTTTCTGTGGAGCTGCATCGCCGAGGACAGATCGGCATGCCCGCAACCCCGCGGCGTTTCAGTCCGCATGTCCGTATGTCCCGACCCGATGACGGCCGTGACCCACGCTGCGGACGAAGAGGCGATCCGCGACCTGAACCTCTACCTTCTCGACGCCGACCGTAATGTCGTCCTGCACCGTTACCAGAGTTCCCCGACGCTGCGCTTCGAGTGTCTGCCGGGCGACTACCTGCTGCGCATTGCGGCCAATATGGGCCGCGACACGGGCGATAGCCCGGCATGGGAGAATCTCGCCGTTACGCACGCCGACGACTACGATACGCTGCCGATGGCTTATGAAGGCGAGGTGTCGATTCCCTCGTCGGATGAAACGGTGACGCTTCCGACCGTCGAGGTGCAGCGCGTCGTGGCGAAAGTCACCTATAACATCTCTGTCGCACCGGATGCCGGCGACATCCGCCTGCACAGCGTCCAACCCGTGAACCTCCCGGCCCGGATGCCGGTCTTCGACCCCGGGCTGCGGGCTGCGGAATATACGGCGGGAGAAATCGTCGGCTCGTCGTCGCAGACCCTGACGGGGACGTTCTACATGCTTCCGAACCTGCAGGGCGAGGTTCCCTCGATCGCCGACCAGCGGGACAAGGGCCCCGCGAACGCCCCGGCGGATGCGACGTTCCTGCGCATCCGCGCTCTGCGGGGCTCCAAGGTGCTGGACTACTATATCTATCCGGGCGGCAACAACACCTCGAACTTCGACATACGGGCCAATACGCACTATAGGCTCGATATTATGATCCGTGGCGACGCCGAGGTCGACACCCGTATCCGGGCCTATACCGTAGAGGTGCTGTGCACGCCGGAGGCTGCGCTGTCGAACGGTTTCCTGCTGGAGCGGCAGCCGATGCGCCTGACGCTGCGGCTCGGCGGGGCCTACGAAGAGACCGGGGTCGAAGCCTTCGTGGAGCTGAAGACCGGAGATGTGCGGTATTTCGGGTTCGAGGGCCAATGGGGCGCCGTTGCAAGGACGATGGAGATCCGGGGCCCGGAGAACGACTACGATATCCGTTACTGGCCGCCGTCCTTCACGCGCGAGGAGTGCCGCTTTATGTTCCGGGTTCAGATCCTCGACCGTTACGGGGAGGTCGCCTCGTTCAGTTTCCCGTACTGTTACGCCCACCTGCTTCGGGTCTACACCAAATGGTTCGACGGCAGCAACGGGAAAGGCACCGTCGCCTCGCCCGATGCGCTGCGTGTGGTCGAAGACATGACGCTCGCTTCGTGGTACTCGCTCATATATTGTCCTGACGAAGGCTGTACGCTCGTCGCCACACCCGATGCGGACCGGTTGTTCGAAGGCTGGTGCCGGAATGCCGACCATACCGGGGTTCTGAGCTACGAGGAACAGTACCGTTTCTCCCCGGACGACGATCCCGCCGTTATTTACGCTTATTTCAGATAAAACCATGAAAACCCTCATTCATATCCTTTTGGGAACGCTGCTTTTCGCCGGCTCCTGCTCGGACGAGATGCCCGTATGCACTCCGGCCGTACACGGCCCCCGGCATGTGACCTTCACGTTCTCCTGCGACGCTCTGCCCGGCACGCGGGCTGTTGCGGACGAGAGCCGCGTCGAGGATATCAACCTTTATCTGTTCCCGGCAAACGATGCTCCGGCACGGCACGTGTACGCCGCCTCGCAGCGCACCGTCGCGCTGGAGCTTCCCGACGGCCGATACACCCTCTATGCCGTCGCCAACCTCGGCACGGACACCGGGCCGCTGCCCGAAGCCGAGGTGCGGGCGCTGCGCAGCGCATGGAACCCTGACGGATCAGACTCCGGAACGCTTCCCATGTCCGCCATGCGGACGTTTACCGTGCGCGGCACGACGCAGATCGCTATTGAACTCGTGCGGGCCGTGGCGAAGGTCGATTTCAGCTACACGGTGGCTGCCGATTTCAGCCGTTCGCTTTCCGTGCGTTCCGTACGTCTGTGCAACGTCCCGCGCTTCGCGGCGCTCTTCGGCGAGGGCCGCATCACCGCAGACGGGGAGTGCGCCGCGACGGAAGCCTTCCCGGCGGACGACGACGGCTATTCCGCCGTTTACTACCTTCCGGAGAACCTGCAGGGCGAGAACGTTTCGATTCCGGGACAGGAGCAGAAGAACGAGGCCAACGCCCCGGAATATGCCGCTTATATCCTGATCGAGGGCGAGGCGGACGGCCTGCACGTCGTCTACCGCATCTACCTGGGGGAGAACAACACCTCGGACTTCAACATCGCCCGCAACCGGGTCTACCGCATCGAGGCGCGGATTTTGGGACGCAATACCGTGGACTGGCGGGTTTCGACCACCGAGGTATCCGTGACGCCTTTCGCCGAACGTCATGCGCCCGGAGGGATCGCCACGGCGCAGCTCCGGGTCGTCAGCACGAACAACGACCGGAGCACCTGCTTCCTGACCTGCGAGCGGGAAGAGGGCGACGGCGATGTTACCCTGGACGGCGAGCCGATCCTCTTCGGAGTGCCTTATCCATTTCTCTCCGGCGACGGGGAGAGAACCGCTGATATCACTTACACGCAGCAGCGGGAAGGCGACGTGCGGCTGCGCCTCGTCCTGACCGACGAAAAAGGGTTGCATGCCGAGCGGGTGCTGCAGACGAGCTATGTCCGCGAGCCGCTGCGGGTATCCTTCACGCAGGACAAGTTCGAACTGGCGGCGCTCGACCGCGCCCGCGTGGACTTCACCATCGAGCAGGACGACTACGACGGGACTTATACCGTGCAGGTCGAAGGTACGCCGACCCTGTTCCGGAACCTGACGGATGACATCGGGCCCGTCACGGGCTATACGGTGGCGGGGAACGGCACCTACCCGCTGCGTATTCGTCCCGAGGCCGTCGGGGAGAATCCCTACCGCATCACCGTGACGGATGAAAAGGGCAACAGCGCCTTCTTCGACTCCTTTGTCACGGGAATCAAAACCGTTTCCTGCTTTACGTGCTCCTTCAGTAAAATATCGGGCGGTATCGAGGTCGTTGCGGAAGGGACCTATCCGGTTATGAACGATCTGACGATTACCCTAAACCCCACAGTGACGGTAGTGCTGCGGGGCGGGGCGACCAAGACGCTGACCTGTACGATGAACGTAAAGATCGAGGCGGATCGGATGAGGGGACGCGCCTCGGCGACGCTCGATCTCGGAACTGGCTACACGGACTACTCCGTGACCGATTACGAAGCGACTTTCTCCCGCACGGCATCCGAGAACGGAATGGTCGAATACGCCGTACAATAATCTTCAAACAGACAGAACAAATGAAAACGAAACGAATATTCATTACGGCGGTCTTGCTGTTGGCGGCCTTGTGGGGCGTGCCCCGCCGGGCTGCGGCGCAGATCTTCGCCGTAAGGGCCAACGCCCTTGCCGCATGCGGCGCGACGCTGAACGCCGGGGCCGAAGCGGCCTTGACGGACAACTGGTCGCTGGAGCTGTCCGGCTACTGGAACCCGGTGCAAACCGCATCCCTCTCGATGAACTTCCATGCCATGCAGCTCGGCGGCCGCTACTGGTTCTACGAATCCTTCGTGGGACACTTTCTCGGACAGCACCTTACCTATGTCGGTTACGACCTCGGAAGCCGAACGAAACGCTATAAAGGTCATGCCTGCGGTCTGGGTGTCAGCTACGGGTATGCGTGGATGCTCTCGAAACGCTGGAACGTCGCCGTCGAAGCCGGCGTAGGGCTTTACCGCACGAAGGACACGCGCCGCGACCCCACGGTCGGGGACTGGGACGACGAGTATATCTACCATTACCGCCGCTGGACGCTCGCGCCGACAAAGTTAGAGGTATCGTTTTCCTACATCTTTTAACGATGAACACACGTAAAATCATAACTGTAGGAATCACCGTCGGGGTTTTATGGATGATGTTCGGCTGTTCGGTGGCCGGACGGCTTCAGCGGCAGCAGATGACAGCCTCGCTCTCGCAGCTTACCCGCGCCGAGCGGCAGGAGCGGCAGCAGGACTACCGCCCGCAGGTCGTGAAGTTGCAGCGTGACAGCAACACGTTCTTTCTTGCTCCGGTCGATACGCTTGCCGACGGCGAGCGTGTCATGGCGCTTCAGATCGAGCAGGTGACGGTCGTGGCGAAGATGCGGTCTATTCCCGAGCGCAACGGTCGTGTCGTGCTGGATTTCATCGTGACGCTGCCGAAACAGTTGTTGGGCAGAAGCCGCAGCGTCGTAATCACGCCGATATTGCACAAGCCCGACGAATCCGTGGCGCTCGAAGATCTGGTGATCCGCGGCGGACGCTTCTCGCTGCTGCAAGAGCGCGACTACTGGCAGTACGAAACCTATGTCGAACGCTTCCGCCCCGATACCGTGGGGCGCGAGGCGGCCTTCAACCGTTTCGTGAAGTTTCCCTATCCCGAAGACGTCCGGCTCGATTCACTGGTCGAAGGACGAAGCACCGTCACGTATTACTATTCCCAAGCAGTGAAAACCGACGAGACCTCGAAAAAGATGCTGGTAACGCTTCAAGGACAGGTGTTGGCCGTGGACGACAGCGCCTACCGGCTGCCGCCGTCCGATACGTTGAGCTACGTCGTATCTTCGATGCTCTCCTTCGTAGATACCGTGCCGAGGTATCGCATCAAGGTCATCGACAAGTTCGTGACCGTCGAAGATCGCAATTACATTCAGTTTTTCGTGGGCGATACCCGCGTGGTCGATACGCTGGGCGACAACCGGCAACAGCTGGACAAGATCACCGGCCTGATACGGCAGATCGTCGAACAGCAGGAGTTCTGGGTCGATACCATCACGCTGACGGCGGCATCGTCTCCGGAAGGAGCTTACGCTTTCAACGACCGTCTTTCGCAAGGACGGGCACAGGCATTGAAACGCTATCTTGTCCGCCGATACGGCAGAAGCATCGACACGATGCTTATCGTGCGGTGGGTGGCCGAGAACTGGCCGGAGCTGACGCAGCGCATTCGCACGGACAAAAGCATTGAAAACCGCGAGGCGATTCTTGCGCTAATTGCATCAGAAAAGAATCCCGACCGGCGGGAGCAGGCCATCCGGCTGCGGTTCCCGAAAGAGTATGCCTATATCCGTTCGGTGATCTACCCGCAGCTGCGGGCCGTGAATTTCCGTTACAATCTGCGCCGCAAGGGGATGGTAAAGGATACGATTCACACCACGGAGTTGGACACGACCTATGCCCGCGGCGTGGAGCTGTTGCAGAAACGCAAATACGCCAAAGCACTCTATATTCTGAACGACTACAACGACCGCAACACGGTCGTGGCCCATCTGTCGCTGGATCACAACGAGCGGGCGATGGAGTTGCTGGCCGCGATGCCCGAAGATGCCGCGACGGAGTACCTGCGGGCTATCGCCTGCTCGCGGCTGGGGCGCAAGGAGGAGGGCCGCCGCCATTTCCTCGAAGCCTGTCGATTGGACGAGCGCATGGAGTATCGGGGTAATCTCGATCCGGAAATTGCTGAACTCTTAAAATGACAAATTATTATGAAGCAACAAAAAATCAAGCATGCAATTCTGTTCTGTCTGCTTGTTGCAATTTGGGGTACACTGGCAGCTTCTCTTTTCGGCAGTTGCAATGTTTATGAATACGAAGAAGTGGAAATCATTCACTGTCCCCAAATACAGGACACAATACAGATTCCGGACTGGGAACCGGAGGAATAGACACAAGTGGCAGCGATCATTCAATCGCTGCCACTTTAGGTTTTTGCGGCAAAGGCCGACAATACAATTTATTTACGATACGGTCGCGCATCAACTGCATGGAGTTGAAATTACGCGAAATATTCTGGATGATCTCGATATAATTATCGCTATGACCTCCTTCTTCGTCAGTCCATTCGTAATAATAAGGTTTTATCGATACACAATTTTTATGCTCGAATAAAGTATTGAGCAATGTGCGGTCCGAATTGCCGCACGAATGCCCCATGATATAGATCTGATAGGGACCGGTGTCAATAAACTGAAGTAATTGACGGTAATTGTCCGTTTCCAGATAACGGATAGATTTGATATTGGTTAGGTAGCTATTATCATTCAGATTCGAAATAGTCTTATAATCCTCGTCCAGTTCGTCCCCATAACCGAAAATAACAGGATTCTGCTCATTATCCAATTCTCCGTGAATATGATTTACGGGAATGTCTGAATTTGCTGGAAGATATAAGTCGGCAGTCTTCGTATAGTTGAAGTTCAATAATAGGGTTCTCTCCGGATATGCAAATTCGTCGCAAACTGCACCATTGCCGTTTTTAATTTCTTCAATGAATTTGGACTTCAGCCCTTCATTTTCCCAGTTTGTTACGAGGTTTGATGCTATTGCAGCGAAACTCTCATCCGCCTTGGTTTCTTCGCCTGTCGATTCAATCCTGTTTTTCTCGGCCCACTTGTTCACGATATATTCCAGAAATTGCTTTTGAGCACTCACGGCGACATCACGAAAGTTAAATGGCTCATGAATAATTTGTTCAATATCCGGATTCCTTAACTCTGATTTGATATAATGCTTTTGAACAGATTTTAGATAGCCCGTCAAAGCCCCCTTTATCAATTCCAGTTCTTCATTGAGTTGAATGGGATCTCCATACTTACAAGACTTGTCCTTGAAAACTTTTTTGAGCAGTGAATAGTATTCTCCCTCGATATCTACCCATTTTTTTGATTCGACGGCTTTATTTATTGTTTCGAAGAACTTACTTTCATAAATTAAATGATCACTGACGAAATGATCATATTGTTCTGCTGGTGTTATTTCTCCCAAATTTCGTATAAACCGAAACGTATTATCTTGCAACATCCAGCGAAACTGTTCCAGGGTTTTCCTATCCTCCGGATCAGAAATATTGACAGAACATAGACCATCATATCGCTCATATTCACCCTCCAGCAATCCTAATTTCAAAGTGATATTGTATCCACGAATAAAATCCGCATAACTCGTCGGCAGTCCGTGCGCCAGATCGAAGCCGTTACCGATTAATATGATCCGATTCATCATCTGCTTGTCATTTAGAGTAGTCCATAACAAAGATAACCATTTATCCTGCTGTGAACAAGGATTGTAAATGATTTTTTCTTACGCCGACCCGTCCAGCAAGATAGCCGCTGCGGACGACACGCCAAGGTCTTCGCCTTGTCTTTGTCGCATGCAGCGGCTATTCGTCTCTTGCTGTCCGGGCGTTCCGGACAGTCAAAATATTATTTCTTATGAAACTGCTCACGAAAGAAATTATCTCGAAATTCGAGAAACACCCTTTCCACTCACAGGATGGAAAAGGAATGGATGCCGAAGTCCTCGTCAAATATTTCAACCCCTGCGGTACGGGGACATGGCTCATTACCGAAGCCGAACGTGAAGGCGACGACTGGCGCCTGTTCGGTTATTGCCATATCTACGAATGGGAGTGGGGCTACCTAATGCTCTCCGAGCTGGCATCTCTTCGTCTGCCGTTCGGACTTACCATCGAACGCGACATTTACACGGCCAGGAAATACGTCCGGGATTTTCTGCCGCAGGATGAATGACGGCAAAGGCCTCGGAATTTTACTGCCCCTTGCCGACAACAGAATCATTACACAAAAAGAACTATAAATATGGCCACATTCGAAGAAAAAGCCGAACGGTTGAAGAAAGAGTTGGAGGAAGCTACAAACGACGACCAACGTCGAAATCTGTCCCGCGAATACGAACTTACCTTGCGTCTGCTGCGCATCATCCGCGGAGAGGTCTTTA
This sequence comes from Alistipes shahii WAL 8301, assembly GCF_025145845.1. Taxonomy (NCBI): domain Bacteria; kingdom Pseudomonadati; phylum Bacteroidota; class Bacteroidia; order Bacteroidales; family Rikenellaceae; genus Alistipes; species Alistipes shahii. The sequence goes on from NZ_CP102253.1 coordinate 1,364,233, forward strand.
CGCTCGACGACATCAATAAATGCCGCATGGAGATCATGCGACTATATCCCGGATACGATCGTCCCATAACGGCCGAATCGGGAATCCTGCTGGCTGCGGAGGCAATCCGCAAGTCCTTCGGAAAGAAATACTATCTTCCGCTTTACAAATATCCGATCCTCATTGATTTCGGGACACCGGATGGGCAGATATGCGTGATCCATCCGAGCAACTATATCAGTTATACGTCCAAAAAAGGAGGGGAAGAGTGATTTGATCTTCCCCTTATACAGGCTACATCAGCGCTGCGCTTTCATATAATGCTGTTCCAGCAGTTTATAAAGCGAGGACTGTGGATAAAGAATCTTTCCACCAAGAGTAGTATAAGGGATTTGGCGGTTGTCCCGGTAATTCTGCAAGGAGCGTTTCGAGATGCTGAAGATGCTGCAAATCTCCTCACTGGTCAGGTACAGTTCATTTCCGATGGTCGGGCGGTGCGTGTCGATCAGAATATCGACAGCCCGGATGGCTTTGACGATGTCGCGGTACAGTTCCTTGAATGCGGCGCTGTCGCGGGTGATGATCTCTTCGGGCATGCTACAGGCTTTTTATCAGATTCTTTTCCAGGAGATGCCGGATGTCGTCGTCCCGGAACAGTACTTTATTCCCTAATGCTGTATAAGGGATAATGCCGGCGGAGCGGTAGTATTGCAAGGCCCGCTTGGTGATGCTCAAGGCCTTGCAGACCTCCTCGGCCGTAAGCCACCGGACAGTTGTCGGTTGGGCGGAGAGGGAATGGAGCGCAGACACTCGCTCCAGAAGACGTTGAAGGTGCGCCTGCAACTCTTTATAGGCGCTCGTTTCCATAAGGACGCAATCCATAATGCTGAGGGTTTAGGTGATTTCTGCGTTAAGGATGTGCAAGATAATCCAAGCCTTCAGAAAACGATTCCTATGTCCGCTCCAGACCGTTCCAGTCCGCTCAAAGGAAAAAATGATCGACGGTGACGCTGATGTCCGCCATAAATCGGCAAATGGAGTAATAAAAATCATATTTGCTTTTTTTATCAGATATTTCGTATATTTGTATAGAGTTGTTTGACAGGATGAACCTCGATGTAAGTTTATTCGAGACTTGCGTTTCTAAATCATTACCTCATAAAAAAGCAATGCCGTAACTTATTCAGTTACAGCATTGCTTTGTAAATCCCCGGAAACTTCATGCGCATTACGGGGATGTTTTTACGGACCGGACGGCTATTCGTCCTTGCCTTCGAAGAAATAGGTGGCGTAGTTCAGCCCTGCGGCATCGTAGCACTTGCGCAGGGAGTTCATGCGGTGTTTGAAGTCGTCGAAATCCTTGCGGTCGTAGGACCAGCCCACCTCGGCGATGGCGGCCAGACGCGGCAGCAGCATGTGCTTCAGGTGCGGGAACGTGGCGATATACTCGGTCCACAGGTTGCCCTGCACGCCGAGGATGTAGGCACGCTCCCCGGGCGTAAGCTGGTCGTAGGGGTCCAGTTCGTAGACCTTGCGCATCGGGACATAGCCGCCGATGGCCATCGGCTCCTTCGTCGGGGTCTTGGTCTGGTAGTAGTCCAGGTAGCAATGGACATTGGGCGCCATGATGACGTGGTTGCCGGCCTTGGCCGCCGCAATGCCGCCCTTCGAGCCGCGCCACGACATGACGGTCGCCGTGGGCGAAACGCCGCCTTCGAGAATCTCGTCCCAGCCGATGATCTTCCGGCCGTGCTCGCGGAGCCACTTCTCCATGCGGCGCACCGTGTAGCTCTGAAGCTCGAACTCGTCCTTCAGCCCCTCGGTCCGGATGCGCTCCTGACACAGCGGGCACTGTTTCCAGCTGTCCTTCGGACACTCGTCGCCACCGATGTGGATGAACTCCGAGGGAAAGAGTTCGAGCACCTCGGCGAAGACGTTCTGCAGGAACTCGAACGTCGTCTCCTTGCCCGGGCAGAAGACCTCTTTGCTGATGCCCCAGCGCCGGCGCACCTCGTAGCCCTCGCCCTTGCAGCCCAGCCACGGATAGGAGGTGAGCGCCGCGACGGCATGCCCCGGAAGTTCGATTTCGGGAATCACCGTGATATAGCGGTCGGCGGCGTATTTCACGATCTCGCGGATCTGCTTCTGCGTGTAATAGCCGCCGTGAGGCGTCTTGTCATACTCGCTCGAGGTGTGATGGTGGCCGATGAGCGTCTCCCCGCGCACCGATCCCACGCGCGTCAGCTCGGGGTATTTTTTGATCTCGATACGCCAGCCCTGATCGTCGGTCAGGTGCCAGTGGAACTTGTTGAGCTTGTGCATGGCGAGGATGTCGATATACTCCTTGACCTCGTCCACCGTCCAGAAATGACGGCAGGGATCGAGCATGCCCCCGCGGTGGGCGAAATAGGGTTTGTCGCTGACCGTCACGGCGGGCACGACGCCTTCGCCGTCGATGACCAGCTGGCGCAGGCTTTGCAGGCCGTGGAAGACGCCCTGCGGCGTTCCGCCGCGCACCTCGACGCCCGAAGGAGTCACGGCGAGCGTATAGGCCTCGGCCTCCAGCGAGCCGTCCACCGCCAGACGGACGTCGCCCTCGGCGGCGGTTTTCATCACCCCTCCGACGACAGGCGCGACCTCCCCGGCGAAAATCCGGGCCGAGCGGCGCAGTTCGGCATTCTTGTCGACGCCGATCACGGTCGACGCGGTTACGGTGAACGTCCCCGCGCCGGGTGTCACCGAGAGGGGTTTGGGAACGATGTTGACCTCGGGTCCCGCCCCGAAGGCCGCGCACGACAGACCGACGGCGCACAGCGAAAAAAAGAGTCTCTTCATATTGATTCAGGTTATGGTTGAAATTGTGGTTTCAGCGGAAATTCGTGCGTATGGACCGTCTTGTCGCGGGGACCGGCGATCCGTACGCGGATCAGGCTGTCGGCGACATCGCAGCGCACGCAGCTTCGGTTGTCGTTGACCACGATCGGGAACTTCGCGTCCCGTTCCCCGGCGGGATGGAACGAATAACGGTGGTCGTGGCCGCAGAGCATCAGGTCGATCCCGGCCTCGTTGAGCACCGGCACGAAGAGTTCGTTCAGGTGAACGCTCCCGTGCCAGGCCCCGGCCGCAGGCGGGATATGGAGCAGGACGATGCGCGCCGAAGCCGTGAGGAACTCCTCCGAGCGCACGGCCTTTTTCAGCCACGCGCACTCCTCGGCGCGGTAGGCGTCGTAATCGGCCAGCCCGTTGTACTCCGCATGGTCGTCGGGCTTGTCCTCGCCGCAGTCGAGCAGCAGGATACAGACGTCGCCGTAGCGATAAATGCCGTAGAACCGCCCGTCCCGCCCGGGAAAATAATCCCCGAGGCTGTCGGCGAAGACGCCGCGCGTCTCGTGGTTGCCGCGGGTGAAGAGAATCGGCGTCCCGGCAGCGAAAAGCGCGGCCGAAGCGTCGAGGTAGTCCTTGAAAAGCTGCTCCCCGCTCTCGACGCTGCTCGACATGTCGCCGTTGAAAGCCACGAATCCCAGTTCGGAAAAGTCCACGCGTTTGCAGAGCCGGGTCAGGACGTCGGCCTTGCCGTGGATGTCGTTCAGCACGAGGAACGAGCATCCGGAACCCGCAGCCGGAAAGGTGCGGAACCCGTAGGCCCGGCGCCGCGACGCATCGGCGCCGACAGTCTTTCCATAGGTGACGTTGTTGACGTCGGGCCACGACTGAACCTCCTGCGAAAAGATCCGGTAACGGTAGTCGGTCCCGGGTTGCAGCCCCCGGACACGAACGGCGTGCAGCGTCCTGCCGGCCAGCTTGCGGCCGGCGACGGTCTGGTAATGGCGCGGCGGCGGTGCGGGCGCAAGGCTGTCGGCGGGCGACGCCTCGACCCACGAAAGCGCGGGCCTGTTGGTGGTCCAGACCACCGTCACTCCGTCCTGCGACATGTCGCACAGGTAAGGCCCGTGCGTAATTCGGAATTCCTGTGCGGCGGCCGTCAGTGCGAAGGCCAGTCCCGCAAACACGAAAAGCAGTTTCTTCATCCCATTTCCGGTTGATCGCCTCGTCGGCAAAGGCTTCGGTCCCCACGCAGGCGGGAGGCCGGATTTTACGCTACGCAAGATAGCGATTATTCGCGAAACCGCCGCATTAATGACGAAAAAAGGAGGCGAATCGTTTTCCGTTCGCCTCCTTTTCGTTATTTTTCCGCGTCTATTTTATCCGTTTGAGAAGTCTCGCCTTGCAGTCGGAGTCCTTGAGCATGGCCACGAAATAGCGGGCGTCGGCCCGGTTCGCCGCCGAAGGGTCGGCCTCGTAAACCGCCACGAAATGTTCGGCGTGCACGACCAGGGCATGCCGGCAATCGAAATTGACCATCAACGCCTCCGCCCCGTCATCCGCCGTCCGGCCCCGGCCCCACGAAAGCCCCGTGACCGTCTCACCGCCGCCGACCGCCGTGCAGGCTCCGGGATCGACGCCCAGAAGATTGATCGTCAGCGAAGGATAATAGAAATAGAGTCCGCCGGGCATCTCGACCGTCAGCGTGAGCGTGTTTTCCGTCGCCCGCGCGTTTACGACGGCATGGTGTCGCAGATAGTTGTATTCGAAATACTCCTCGGCCGCAGGCATCCACAGGCAATCTTCGCCATCCCGGCCGTAGGTGTTGTTGAGCCACAGCAGCATCTCGGACCAGGAACGGTCGGTGCCGTGCACGCCGATATTCACCGCTTCGCGCTCCTCCACGGGTCGGGCCATCTGCGCCTCGATCACCGCCGGAATCGCCGCTGGCAGCCACAGCCCCCGTTCGATGCGCGTTCGCAGCAGATCGCCGTTCACGGCAAAAGGCCGGAGCTTCTCACCGCCCGACTGCAGGAAAATCGTCTGGATCGGATCGTAGCCCTCCGCCGCCGCGACATAAGCCTTGTTGCCGTTGGGTTCGATCAGCATCTTGCAGCCGCGTCCCGCGAGGCGGTCGAGGATGATCCGCTGCGAGGAGACGAAGTGCGCACGGATCGAGTCGGGCACATCGACCGACAGCGTGTTCACATCGTGGAAGGCGATTCCGACCCCGTAGTTGAGCATCTCGATCACATCGTCCCACATCAACCCCGCCCGCATGAAAAAGCGGTAATAATTCTCCGTAAAGCCCGGCCGCACCACAGCCTTGTCATCCATATAGCCCCACTCGGGGGAAATGGCGGTGGTAAAGGAGAAGCGCACTTCGCGTCCCGTCCCGTCGGTCGAGCCCAGCGCCTTGCCGAAAGAGTAGGTATCGGGCGGCATATCCCCGCCGCGCAGATGCGGCGCATTGTAGAAATAAGTATCCGAAAGGGGACGTCCGTTGATCGCGGCCCACGTGGTCGAGAAAGCCGCCTGCTTGCAGTCGTCCTGCGTCAGGAGCAGCAGCAGCGACTTGTTGTATTTCAGGGGAGGAATTTCGATATGCGCCGCCGAAAGATCGGTCCCCGGCCCGAACGACAGCGCGATCTCGGCCGTTATCTGCCCGGGTTCATCGCCGAAGGGATAGAGGTATTCCGTCGGGGGGGGGAATCGGGATTGTCCGGCTCCTCGGGATTCTGCGTCCCCGGTTTCGGCATCTTGACGCATCCCGCCAGCAGCAGGATCGCCGAAGCGGCGAACAGCGCATATCTTATCGGGCTTGTTTTCATGGAACAAAGATAGGAAAAAATAGAACGGGTGCAACACGGGATTGCAAATGGTTCCGCAGAACTTTCCGGCCGGAAAAAGCGTCGTTACGACCCCGAAACAGAGCGAATCGGAAATATCAGCGTCTCTTCGGCGCCTTTTTCTTTTTGCGCACCGACCAGCCGAAATGACCCAACGCCTCGCCCAGCGCGAAATACTCGCCGTGGGAGTAGACGATCGGATCGGCCCGTTCGAGGCAGAACCGCCCCGTCGCCGGATCTATGTAGGCCTCGTCGGCCTGAACGCCGACCACCTCGGCCAGGAACATGTCGTGCGTCCCGAGCGGCAGCACCTGCCGGACACGGCATTCGATGTTGACGGGTGATTCGGCAATCAGGGGTGCGGCGACCTTTTCCGACGGCACGGCCGTCAGGCCCATCTCGCGGAATTTGTCGAAGTCCCGGCCCGAGCGCACCCCGCACCAGTCCGCGGCGCGCGCCAGACGGCGCGTCGTGAGGTTGATGACGAACTCGCCCGTACGGCTGATAATCGCGTGGGAATGGCGTTCGGGACGCACCGAGATAAAGCACATCGGCGGGTCGGAGCAGACCGTTCCGGTCCACGCCACGGTCAGCATGTTATACTCCTCGGGCGCCGCGCCGCAGCTCACCAGCACCGCCGGCAGCGGATAAAGCACCGTCCCCGGTTTCCAGCTCTGTTTCATATCGCTTTCATTTTGGGACAAAGGTAAAGGTTTTTCCCTATCTTTGGAGCCGTGACGACACTTTTCAGTGCGCGCTCGTCCTTGCTGCGCCGAATACGATCCGGTTTTGCACCGTATCCGGCTTTTATGTACCTTTGCTCACGTATGATCGCCGATTTCGTCCGATACCTCGAAGCCGAACGCCGCTACTCGCCGCTCACGGTCCGCAACTACCGCCACGACGTGGAGCAGTTCCTCGCGTGGCTGGGGGTCGACGACGCACGGTTCGAACCGCAGCGGATCACCACGGACGACATCCGCGAATGGATTCTCTACCGCACCGAAACGGGCCGCGTGAGCGCCGCCTCGATGAACCGCGAGATTTCGTCGCTGCGTGCGCTGTTCCGCTGGCTGCTCCGCACGGGAGCCGTCGGCCGCGACGTCGTGCATCCGATCCCCTCGCTGCGGACTTCGCAGCGGCTGCCGGCCTTCGTCCCCGAAAGCCGCATGAACGGCATCGTCAGCGAATGCGAATGCGACAGCGAGGACTTCGTCCGCGAGCGCAATTCGCTGATCATACTTCTCCTCTACACCTGCGGCCTGCGCCTGGCGGAACTGGTCGGCATCGACCGCGACGATTTCTCCGCGGACTTCTCGTCGCTGCGCATCCGGGGCAAGGGAGACAAGGAGCGGATAGTCCCGATGCTCGAATTCGTGCGCGAAAAGATTTTACATTACATCGGGTTAATTGAGAGGCAAAATATTTGCATTTCATCGGAAAAAGCACTATTTTTAACACACAAAGGAAAACGCATATCCCGGACGGCGGTGTACCGAACGGTGCAGGAAGAACTGGACAGGGCGGGCGTACAGGGCAAGAAAAGCCCCCATGTGCTGCGGCACACATTCGCCACCCACCTTCTGAACAGCGGCGCCGATATGCGTGAAATACAGGAACTCCTCGGGCACGCCTCGTTGCAGGCCACACAGGTCTACACGCACAACAGCATCGCCAGGCTCCGGGAGATTTACGCGAAGGCCCATCCCCGCGAAAAGGGAGGCAAATGATTAACTTTTATAAACTGTAAGGCTATGAACGTACAGATTCAATCCGTGAAATTCGACGCCGACAAACGGCTCGTCGAATTCGTGAATGCCAAAATGGCGAAGTTGGACCGCTTTGCGGAGCGCTCGACCGGAGCCGAGGTCATTCTCAAACTCGATAAGGACCACGAAAAAGGAAATAAATTCGCAACCATCACGCTGCACATGCCCGGCGAAGACCTGGTGGCCTGCCACCAGTCGAAAGCCTTCGAGGAGTCGGTCGACGAAGCCATCGACGCCCTAAAACGCCAGCTGGACAAATTCAAGGCGAAATTCGAGAAATAAAACCCCACCAACCTTTAATACCTTAACTAACCAACGCCGCGACGGCCGCCTTTCGATAAGGCGGCCGTCGCATTTTTTCGGGAGCAGGACAAAGAAAGGAAGAACCCGGTCCGAATACCCTACCTACTCACCGTCCCGCTCCCTGCGGGCTTCGGTCCGGGCACATGGTTTCCAATCAATAGGCCCACTCGAAATCGTCGACTTGCATCGTATTGGTCGAACAACCCGTCAGGTAGTCGCCGCGCATGCTCGTAGCGCACGAAATCACCAGCGAGAACGGAGCCGAAGCGGGATTGGCAGCATCTTTTGCATACCAGTTGAACGGGAGCGTCGCCTCGATCCAGCCGGTTGCAGTCTGCGTAATGACCAGATCGCCATAGCCGAGAATCGCCCCTTCGTCGAGGCTTTTCGCCGTAGCAGGGTCCCACATACCCGTGGGCGCCGTCATACCCGAGGTCACGCCGTGCTGTGCCTTCCAGTTAACGACGGCCACGAAAATACGCGCACAATCCTGCTTATCCTGATAGGACGCTCCGTCGGGGTCGTACGAACCCACCTTGTCGATCTTGCCGATCTGCGCCTTGTAACGCACTTTCAGAGCACGCGGACGGGCCGTCCAGGCGTAAGGCTTACCGAAATTGACCGTCCCGGAGAAGCCCGAATAATCGAAATCGCCGGTGAACATATTTCCCGGAGCGAAAACAAAGCCAAGGACCATACGGGCCTGCAAACGGGCCGTCCCCGGCTCCGTCTCATCCTGACGGCAGAGCGGCGTAAAGAGCGTCTCTTCTCCGTTATTCTGCTCGAGGAATGCATTATTGCCGCTGTCCCAGACCTTCATGCCTTCGGGATTGGGATACGTGATCGGGAATTCGTTGTTGCTTCCATCAATCCAGATACGCTTCGACCAGCCCGACATGTCGCCGTTGGGAATCTTATCCCCGACCGCCGTGGCGAACTCCTTGCTGTCGACGGCCTGCCCGTCTTTTGCGATACGAACTTCGTAGGTCGTGGCGGCAAAAACGCCCGTACCGGCCTTAATCGTATGAACATCGAGTCCCGCCGCATTTTTCGACGTTTCGTAAACCGGAGCGAGGCGGTATTTCGAACCTTCGACGAGCACGGCGTCGGTCCAGTCGGCGGCGCCCTTTACGCGATACTGCACGCTGCCGCCATCGGGAACATTCGCAGCCGTAACGGTCGCGGTATTGGCCCACAGATCGGCATCGTTGTTATAGGCCAGAGCCACCTTGCCCGTCAGGTGGCAGGTCAGGGTTTTGGTCGTGCTCTTACCCTTCGCATCGGTCACTTTCAGAATGAATTTGTGATCCGAGGTTTCATTGTAAATCTGCGCGATCATCGGAACAAGCTTCGAAATATCGAACGTCAGGGCCGTTTTGCCCGAAACCGCCTCCCCCGAAGGGAACCCGAGCGCACCGAGCGCCTCGGCCATGCTGCCGGGATTCACGAGGTTCAGCTCGGTAGCCAAACCTACCGTTGCGAGCATTTCGGCCGTCAGAGCCGGCGAGTCGATCGTAACCGTGAAGCCCGCAATCGCTCCGGGAGCCGTCACGCCGATCTTGACCGACATCGGATTCGTGATCTCCTGCGGCTGGTCGATGTCACCGCCGTCCAATGCGATAGTCGGAACAGCGGGGGGGGGCGTCTCATCGTCCGTTCCGTCATCCCCGCACGCCACGAAGAGGGCAGCCATCATGGCCATAGCCATGGTCATAGACACTAATTTTTTCATAATCATACTATTAAAATAAAAACTCTATTTGCAATTTTGAAGCAAAAATAGAGGACTGGCGCGACGGCGGCAAATTAATTCAACGAACCCCGGGACAATCATCACCAACAGGCCTTTTTCAATAACGAACAGAATCGGCGCGCAGAGGGGAACAGACCGGAGGAAAAGGCGACAGGGGTTAAAACAGCCGGGGAGCCCCCGGTGATCCGAAACAAAAAAACGGCCGCACTTGCGTGCAGCCGTCAGTTTGGTAGTGGATAGGGGATTCGAACCCCTATGTCATGCGTGAGAGGCATGTATCCTAACCCTTAGATGAATCCACCGGTTTAGTTTTGTGGTGCAAAGATAACGCCTTCTTTCGAAACTCCAAAATTTTCCGGCAAAATCTGTGATTTTTTTCGTTTTTGGGCGTCGCAAATGCTTTTTGAGCTATCTTTACAGATAGACATAAAAACGTATCGCCATGAAATTCCCCACCCTCGCCCTCCTGGCCGCCGCCGCTCTGACGGCCGGGTCCTGCACGAAACGCCCTGTCCGGCCGCAGTTCACCGTCGTAAGCACCGACTCGCTGATCAGCGGGAACGGCTTCTCCTGCGATTTCGAATATCGCTTCGCTTCGATCGCCAACGCCCAGGACTCCCCCGCCCTCGCAGCGATCGAACGAATGAACATCGACCGTTTTTTCGACCTGGAGAATTTCGAAGGGACGCCCGAAGAGGCGGCTTCGGCCGCGATCCGTCAGGTTACCAGCGACATGACGCCTCCCGGGAATACACCGGAAAGCACCGTCCGTCCGGCATGGGAAGGCGAAATCTCCGTCGAATCCGAAGGATCGGTCGTCGACACGCTCCTTTGCTACGTGATCACGCGGGCAAGTTACACGGGCGGAGCGCACGGCATCTACGGCACGGAATGTTACAACTATTCGCTGGCGGGCGGTTACGAAATCACGACGGCCGACCTGTTCACCGAAACGCAGCTGGAGCGGCTCAACCGGCTGATCCGCGAAGATATATACGAACAATACGGGGTCCGGAGCGACGAAGAGCTGGAAACGAAGGGTTTTTTCCCGGAATACATCGGTGTAACGGAGAATTTCCTCGTCACGCCCGAAGGCATCACGTTCTACTACAATCCCTACGACATCGGATGTTACGCGCTCGGGAGCGTCGAGGTGAGCGTGAGCCGCGAACAGCTGGCCGGACTCTGACGGTCAGGCCCTGCAAGGAAAAGAAAAAAGGTCCGAGTCTCACGACTAGGACCTTCTTTTTCGGCGGGGAACCACCCCCTCCGAAAATGAGGTTCAATCGGAGGTATTCGACCGCGGAGCGAGTACCGCCCCTCTGGTCTTAGCAACGGACAACCCGTTACAACCTGCCGATTTCCTCAACCAACCTAAAACTACTAACCTAAATGAACCTTAAAACTTCACTGCAAAGATAAGGGGGATTTTTCAATTACGCAAATATTTTACGAATATATTAAATATATTTAACAATTTGGTAACATTGATCTCCCGATAAAGCTACTTACCCGATTAAGTAGCTACTCTCGCAAGTGTTTAATCCTAAACGCATTCAACGCGGCGCCACGGCCTGAAAACCCCAATCGACGGAATTTTCCGGAAAATGGAACCGGCCAATCGGGTTGAACGAAAAAACGGGCAAAACCCGGGAAGACCGAAACGGAGGTCCGGAAAATTCCGGACGCGCGAAAAGAGAGGCGCCCGGAAGCGGGCATAAAAAAAGCGCCTTCCGAAAAGACGCAAAAAAAGGAAACCTGGAACCGGACCGCAGTCCGTCTTTCCCAGTTTCCTCACCAACCTAAAACTACTAACCTAAATGAACCTTAAAACTTCGCTGCAAAGATAAGGCGAAAAAACCATCCGCGCAAGCTTTTATTAAAATAATTTTCAAATTTTTTGAGTTTTTTTAATATCACCAGCCGGCAAGAATTCATACGCCCATGTAAATCAACCATATAACACCCTCGCAACCCAAACCTTAAAAAACTTTTTTCCACCCGGTATGCAGTATCGGCCGAAAAGCGCATTTATATATATAAAAAGAGCGATATGACGATCATAACGGATAAATTGCTACTTTTGCAAAATGATTTCAGCAACGTCATTTTCTTTTCGGCCAGAATCTCCCCGCGCAACACCCCGGCAGAGATTTTGCACACTCGCTATTGCCCATCCTCGAACTCCTAACCTAACCAATAGTTTTACAGTACGATGACAGTATCGTTGATCATTTCCACTTACAACTGGCCTCGGGCGCTTTACCTTTGCCTCGACAGCGTGATGCAACAGACCGTCATGCCCTCCGAAATCCTGATTGCGGACGACGGATCGGGCATGAGCACCCGCGATGTCGTAAAGCACTTCGAGAACATCTCGCCGGTTCCCGTGCGCCATATCTGGCACGAGGATAACGGTTTCCGCCTGGCGGCCATCCGCAACAAAGCCATTGCCGCCAGCAAAGGAAAATACATTATCCAGATCGACGGCGACCTGATCCTGCAACGGAATTTCATTCAGGACCACATGCTTTTCGCCCGGGAAGGATGCTTCGTCACCGGCTCCCGGGGCATCATCACCGAACTGCTGACCCGCAAGGTGCTCAGCGGGGAGATCACATCGCTGTCCCCGCTGATGAAAGGCATCCGCAGCAGCAACAATGTCGTACGAATCCCGATCATGTCGATACTCTACCATACGTTCGGCCCGACCCGCGCTCCCCGTGGGTGCAATATGGCATTCTGGCGCAACGACCTGATTCGCGTAAACGGCTACGACGAAGATTTCAAGGGCTGGGGATTCGAGGACGCCGAATTATGCATACGGCTCAACAACAGCGAGATACATCAGCGATGCATGAAATTCCGGGGCGTTGCTTTCCACCTCCATCACAACCAGGCGGAACGTTCGGGCTGCAACAGCAACGAGCAGCGTTACAAAGACAGCATCCGCTGCCACCGGACCCGCTGCGAGAAGGGGCTCGACCGGCATCTTACCCCGAAAATATCCTACGAGATCGGCAGAGGGTCGGCCATCGTCATCGGCGGCTGACCCGGTCGCAGCGAATTCGCCGCGCGCTACTTTTCGAACGATGACTTTTCGGGGAAACGGGTGTCGAGAAACCTCCGGACCCGGATACGGTCTTCGTCGGTCATACGCACGTCGTCGTTCAGGCAGAACAACGACGGATCATATTTCTCCATAATAGACTCAAGATTAGGCAGATAAGCCGGGATGCAACGCGAATCGCTGCCGCAACCCGCGCCGAAAGCCGCACGAAGCAGCCGCAAGGGGTTGCGCAGTTTGTTGAAGCGGGTCACCTTGCGCAGCGAGGCGCGTCCGCGCGCCAACGCATCGTAGAGCACCAGGGCACGCTGCCAGTCGTCGCGCGAACGGAACCGGGCGTGCTTCGTATGCTCCAGTTCGGCCCGGAAGGTCTCGCAGCATTCGAGAAAATCGCTGCGGCGGTAAGCGTCGACATTGTGGTGGGGAGCCAGCGACGAGCACCTGCCGTAACGCGCCCGCACGAGATCCTGCATGCGGAGGATCGTATGGCAATAGATGTCGTCGTCGTGCTTCTTCAGCGACTGGACCTTAAGCCGCACGATGGGGCGGCCCTGCCAGTCGAAGAAAAACCCGGGATCGACGGGACGGCTGAAAAACATGTCGTCGTTGGCATAGAGGAAATGCTCGGCCAGACCGGGAATCCGGGGCAGAAACAGCTCGATGGTGCACGAATTGAAGACGGGAAGAATCTCCGCAGGCATGATCTCCCGGTGGGAAACCACCCTTATGCGCGGATTCGACGTATCGAGCCACGCAGGCGTCTGGTCGTCGGTCACAATATAGACGCGGCGTATCCACGGCGCGAATTTCTCCACCGAACGCAGGGAATAACGCAGTTCGTCGTTCTCGACGTAGCGGCACTCCCCCGCCACCTGGGGGTCCACCTGCCTGTCGGCCGGCAGAAATTCATTTTTCTTCGTCAGCCACACAGGGTCGTTCCCATCGACCCAAAGGTATACCAGATCAATGTCCATCACATGCTTGTTTATCGGTTACACGTTTCCGCCACACCGGAATCAGGTCGAACAACCGGTAGGTCTCCCGGTCGCCGCACTCCTTGATTTTCAGCCATGTAAGTCCCCAGCGGCCGAACGAACGGCGGGTAATGCGCCGGAACCTCGCGTCGAGACGTATTCCGCGGGCGTCGACGTAGGCCACGAAGGCTTTGTGGGCCAGATATTTGTCCTGCTGCTTTTTCGGCGTCTGGCGGCTCTTGGTAATCGACGCCCCGTTGACCACATAGCGGTAAACGACATCGGGAACCGTCACCAGAACACCCCCTTCGCCCAGCAGGCGCATCGTATATTCCACATCCTCGTAACAGACCCGTTCGCGAAAGCGCAGTCCCAGCCGCAACAGCATCTCGCGCCGCAGGAGCTTGTTCATCACATAAAAATCGGGCGGGCAGCGGCAGAGGCGAAATTTCTCCTGCGCTTCGGCAGCCACCTGCCGCTCCGTATAATGAATCGTCCATTTCGAATAGGAGGGTCTGATCTTCAGCATCGAGGCGCAGGCAATGTCGGCCTCCGCCTCCCGGGCGGCCTCGTACAGCCGCTCGCAGTAAGCCGGGTCGATCCAGTCGTCGGAATCCACGAAAAGGATGAATTCGCCCGTCGCGGCGTCGAATCCCCGGTTGCGGGCGCCGCCCAGGCCGCGGTTCTCCTGCGAAATGACCCGGATGCGGTCGTCCTGCGCCGCATAGCGGTTCAGGATGTCGATCGACCGGTCGGGACTTCCGTCGTCGACGCAGATGATCTCGATCCCGCGCAGGGTCTGTCCCACCACGCTGTCCAGGCATCGGGCCAGAAACGGCTCGACATTGTAGACCGGAATGATAATGCTGACTTTCGGTTCCATCGGCTATCGAATATAATTTTTTACCGCCTCGGCGATTCGTTCGCCGTCGAGCGCCGCAGAAATGATGCCGCCGGCGTAACCGGCCCCCTCTCCTGCGGGAAACAAACCCTTCGTTTCGGGATGCATCAGCGTCCCGGGGTCGCGCGGCACGCGCACGGGCGTCGAGGTGCGCGACTCCACGCCCACGACCACCGCTTCGTTGGTCAGGTACCCGCGCATCCGGCGGCCGAAGGTCGCGATGCCCTGACGCAGTCCCTGCGCGATGAAGCCGGGCATCCACTCGTCCAGACGCGACGGCGTGATACCGGGAATGTACGACGTTCGGGGCAGCGACCCGCTTGCGCGTCCCGCCACGAAATCGGCGACCCGCTGTGCCGGAGCGATCTGATGCTCCCCGCCCCGCTGCCGCGCCGACTCTTCGAACCGCTGCTGGAATTTCAGCCCCGCCAGCTCGCCCCATTCGGCACGCAGATGTTCGAAATCCGCAAGCCGGACCTCCGTGACCAGCCCCGAATTGGCATAGGGCGACGTACGGCCGCTGGGCGACATGCCGTTGACCACCGACTCCGCGGCATCGGTCATGGCCGGTACGATGAACCCGCCCGGGCACATGCAGAACGAGTAGACCCCGCGGCCGTTTTCCTGGCTCACGAGCGAATAGGAGGCCGCCGGGAGGTACTCGCCGCGCGTCTCGCAATGGTATTGGATCGAGTCGATCAGCGCCTGCGGATGCTCGATGCGCACCCCCATGGCAAAGGGCTTGGCCTCGACGCGCACGCCGCGGCGGTGGAGCAGTTCGTAAATATCGCGCGCCGAATGGCCCGTAGCCAGCACGACGGCGGCTCCTTCGATCAGTTCGTCGCCGCACCATACGCCTTTTATCCGGTCGCCTTCGATTTTCAAATCGGTAACGCGGCTCCCGAAACGGAACACGCCGCCCGCTCCGACAATCGTCTGCCGGATACGCTGCATGATGCCCGGCAGCTTGTCGGTTCCGATGTGAGGATGGGCCTCGAAGAGAATTTCGGGCGTCGCACCGTGAAACACCAGCGTCTGCAACGCCTTGTTGTAGTCGCCGCGTTTTTTGCTGCGGGTGAAGAGCTTGCCGTCGGAAAAGGTCCCGGCTCCGCCTTCACCGAAGGCGTAGTTCGAGTCGGGGTCCACAGCGCCGTTGCGGTTGATCTGCGCGATGTCGCGCTTGCGGGCCGAAACGTCGCGCCCGCGCTCCAGAATCACGGGCCGCAGGCCCAGTTCGATCAGCCGCAGCGCCGCGAACAGCCCCGCAGGTCCCGATCCCACGACCACGACCTCCGTGCGTCCGTCGACCGACGGATAGTCGAAATGCACCGGCCCGGGCTGCGGCTCGCGGTCGACGTACACTTCGAGCGTCAGGTTCACCTTCACCTGCCGCTGCCGGGCGTCGATCGACCGTTTCACGACCCGCGCCAGAGCAATATCGGCCTCCGAGACACCCATGCGCCGCGCCGCCTGCGAGGTGTAAAACGTCGCATCGGCAGCCTGCTTCGGCGTGAGTACAAGGGTAATATGTTGCGGCATGTCTAAAAAATTACTTACAAAAGTAACCAAAAAAGCCGGATAATGGCCCGTGCCGGTTGTGTTTTGTGAATTTTTATCTACCTTTGTCCTACCGATGCGGATATGGTGTAATTGGTAGCCACGTCAGACTTAGGATCTGATGCCTTACGGCGTGGGGGTTCGAGTCCCTTTATCCGCACAAAGGAGCCTTTTCCGAGGCTCCTTTTTTTGTCGCCCGTCCGGTAGGGGGGGGGCTGGTTATCACCATTTTGCAAAGGTCTCGACCGATTCCCCGAACCGGAAGCGGAAAGCAAGCCGGAGAAAACTGTTGGGTGGCAAAAAAGTGGGCAGAGACGATTTGGGCTTCCGAAAACAGGATTGCCACCTTTTTAGCCCGCAATACATTGTTTTGCTGCGTTTTACACCGCAATAAAGTTTCCTTGCAGACGTTTTGTCAATCCTTAAAATGTCACGAGTTATGAGACAAGAAACTTTTACCATCCTTTTCCTAATGCGAAAAGAACGACCGAAGTGGGCGTGCGCATCACGCAGCGCACGGCAGACAAGTACGAGCGGCTGCTGCGCTACCTCAAACAGTATCTCGCCCAACGCGGCAAAGCCGAGGATATTCCCGTTGAACGGATGAACTACGAGTTTCTGGACGGCTTCAACCTCTTCCTGCAAACCGCCCACCGCTGCCGCCACAACGGAGCGGTCGCCGTGATGAACTGTCTGCGCAACTTTGTCCTCTACTGCCTGCGCAACGAGTGGATCACGAAAAATCCGTTTCGCTACTATAAACTCAAAGAAGACGAGGTGCAGGCCAAGGAGCACCTCACGGCGCATGAACTGGAACTACTGAGCCGCAAGGCGCTCGACCACCGGCTGGCCCGCATCCGCGACGTCTTCGTCTTCTGCTGTCTGACGGGGCTGGCCTTCGCCGATGCCGACCACCTGCGGCGCGAGCACCTCTCGCAGGACGACGAAGGCCGCTGGTGGATTCACAAGCCCCGCGAGAAGACCTCCGTGATGAGCCGTATCCCGCTACTCCCGGCCACACTCGAAATCCTGCGCCGCTACGAGCACGACGAAGTATGCGTCGCACGCTCACGGGTGCTCCCTACGCCGAGTAACCAAAAGATGAACGCGTACCTGAAAGAGATAGCAGCCGTGTGCGGCATCAACAAAGTGCTGACCACCCACGTTGCCCGCCACACCTTCGCCTGCATGGCCGTCGAATACGGCATGCCGATTGACGTTCTAGCCAAGATTCTCGGCCACTCGAACACCAACACGACGCGCCACTACGCCAAGTTCTCCGAGACAGTCATCGGCCGCGAAATGGAGATGTTCGGACAAAAACTGACATCGGCCGCCGCGGAGTAACATTCCGGGTTTTAAGAGAGCAAGTTTATGTTTCGGGTGCCCCGAAACCCTTGCAGATTCATCCCGCTGGTCTCAAATGGATATAATGAAAAAGAATCCCAAAGGCGGACGTCCGCCCAAATCCGCAAGCGAAAAGCTCAAGGAGCGGCTGACCGTGAAGATGGCCGCAGCAGACTACTACGCCCTGCGCGGCAAGGCGCGGGCGGCAGGTCTCACCTGGGCCGAATACGCCCGGACGGCGCTCTCAAGGAGCGTCGTCCGCCAGCGCCTCACGGCAGAACAGATGACCCTGCTGCGGCAGCTCGCCGGTATGGCCAACAACCTCAATCAGCTCGCCCGAAAAGCCAACTCCGCCGGATATGTTCAGGCAGCGGCGGAGTGCACAGCTCTGATCGAAAAGATAGATACGCTAATAGATCAAATTAACGAATAACCATGATTGCCAAAATATCGAAAGGCGGTTCGTTCGGCGGAGCCGTCGATTACGTCCTTGACAAAGGAAAAGACGCCGAATTGCTCGCCGGACTGGGCGTCCGGATGAAAGACCGGGATTCCATCGTCCGCAGCTTCCGAATGCAGGCGGCACTGAATCCGCATCTTTCGAAGCCCGTCGGCCACATCGTCCTCGCCTTTTCGGCACAGGACGCCGCACGGCTCGACAACAGGCGGATGGTCGGAATCGCCGCGGAGTATCTCTCCGGCATGGGCATCCGAAACACGCAGTTCATCATCGCCCGCCACCGCGACCGGGAACATCCCCATCTGCATATCCTTTTCAACCGGGTGGACAACGACGGCCGTACCGTCTCCGACCGCAACGACCGCTACCGTTCGGAGCGACTCTGCAAGGAGCTGACCGTCCGGCATGGGCTCTACTTCGCATCGGGCAAAGAGAATGTCAAGGAGCACCGCCTGCGCGAACCGGACAAAACGAAATATGAAATTTTCCACGCGCTGCGCGACGCCGTACCCCGCTGCCGCGACTGGCCGGAGTTGACGGCAGCGCTGCGGCACGAAGGGATCGCTACCGAGTTCCGGATGCGCGGCGGCACATCCGACGTACAAGGCGTCGTCTTCGCCAGGAACGGCTACCCGTTCAACGGTTCGAAAATCGACCGGCAGTTCAGTTTCTCCAAAATCGACCATGCGCTGAGCCTGAACCGCCGACAAGCACTCTCCGCAAACGAACGTGGTTCTGTAAGCAATCCGGTCGCATCGTTCAGTCACCTGCTCGAAGATCTTCTGCAACCGGTCTACGATGCGGACGAAGAACGGCGCCTTCAGGAACGACTGCGCAAAAAGAGAAAACAACACCGACTTTAATCGACAATACCTATTATTTATGGACACGAACACGATTATCGAACTTTTCGAAGAACTGAGAAAACAACTCACCTCCCTCAGCCGCAGAATAGACGACCGCAACATATCCGCCCCAGCTCCAGTAACAACGGATGATAAAATCGCCCGACTGCTCGAAACGGCCCAATTCACCCGCACGAATGTCGAACGGGTACGCATGGAACTTGCAGACCGCATTACAACTATCGGAAAAGAGACTGAAAACCATACCGAGAAAATTATTGCGGCCGTCGCTCATCCTGCGCAACCCGCAGCCCAACGGCATATCCACGTCATCGACTTCAACACCTCGTGGGCACTACTCTATATGGCGATCTCTTTCATCGTGATTCTCTGCGGCGGCATCCATATTACTAAATTATACGACCGTATTGCCAACCTGCGTGATACGGAATTGAAATACCGTTACGTTCAAATGATGGGCGACATCGACGAGCAAAAATTGCGCAACCTGAACGCCCTCTTCTACGATTCCGAACGCCGCGCAGACCGTCGCTCGCTCCGGCAACAAGTTGAGCGTTACGAAACAGCCGTCCGGGAAGCAATCGAGAATCAACAACGTAGCGTTATCCGAAAGCAGGAAGCAGAAGATATCCGGCAAAAAGCAAAGCAGTTCCAAAAGGAATTAGACATTACAAAATAATCATACGCGCCTGTTATCTAATCAGAGTTAACAGGCGCGTATTACTTATCTTGCAAGATCATTATGCAACTCTTCTATACGACTCTTCCAACTTACCCATAGCTATCCCATTCAATTATTTTCGTTCCACTTCTTACACTGCTCCATAATCGTATTCAAAGCATCTTCCTGCCCTGCAGGCGGATAATCATACTTTTTCAACAACCGTTTGACAATACGCCGCATTCCGGCACGAGCACTCTCCTTCATATTCCAGTCGATCGTTTTGTTACGCCGGAGTGCATCCGTCAGCTCACGTGTAATAGCGATCAACTGATCGTTGGAATAGAAATCTTTTACAGCCTCAGGCTTGGTCAACGCATCATAAAAGGCAAGTTCTTCGCTGTTCAGATTAAGCGACTCGCCGGCCTTTTCGCCGAAAACGATCTCACGGGCTATTTTCAGTAATTCTTCGATAACCTCTTCGTTCGTCAGCATCCCTTTCAAATAGCGACTCATGGCATCGGACAGAATTTCCGAAAACTTCTCGGCTCGTACCGTATTCGTTCGCTGATATAGTTGTACCTGTTCTGCAATCAACCTACGCAATAATTCTACGGCGAAATTCCGTTCCTTCATCCGGGCAACCTCTTCAAGGAATTTCGGATCGAACAAAGAGAACTCCTCCTTAATATCGGAGAAAAGATTAATTACCCCTTCGCTCTTGATACTCTGCTTGAGCAATTCATTAATACGCCCGTTGATCTCACGGAACGAAATCTTACCCTTGCCCTCCACGCGCGTCAGTAATGTGCGCACCGCCTCAAAATAGGCAGCTTCGATACGCTGCTCGTAATTCAGCAAACTCTGACAAAGCGACAATGCCTGCCGCAGCAGCAGCGCCTCTTTGATATAGAGTTTTTTCGTTTCCATCCGCTCAGGGGACTGCATGAAATCGACACCTCCGCTGATGGCTTTCGCCCGCTCCAAATCAGACTTACCGAAGAAAGCGCCATAATTGAATCCATACATCAGATCACGGCAAACGTCCAGTTTCTTTTGAAACTCCGGATAGGCGGTTTTAGCCACATCCGTATCACCATAATTTTTGCGGTCACGGTATGTATAATCGTTCATCGCCGTCTTCAACGCCGAAGCGATACCCACATAATCCACAACCAAACCGCCTTGTTTATCCCCGAACACACGATTCACACGAGCAATAGCCTGCATTAGATTGTGTCCGGACATCGGTTTATAAACATACATCGTCGAAAGCGAAGGTACGTCGAAACCCGTAAGCCACATATCAACTACGATGACGATTTTCAACGAGCTGTCGTTGTCTTTGAACCTCTTCTCCAACTCTTTCTTGTGGGAATCATTTCCGATAATCGCCCGCCAGTCTTCCGGATCTTTATTACCGGAAGTCATCACAACAGCCAGCTTGTCACCCCATACCGGGCGCATTTCGAGAATCCGACGGTAAATCTTGATCGCTATCGGCCGCGAATAGGCTACTATCATCGCCTTACCCGTCTGCTCGTATTGCCGGAATTCCTCATAGTGTTTTACGATGTCCTCGCACAATGATGCCACCGTCGCGTCAGCTCCAAAGATCGAATCGAGCCGCCCCAATTCACGCTTGCTTTTCTCAATGACATACTCTTCCGCTTCCTCGGCCATCGCATCATACTCCGCATCAATACGTCGCAAGGTCTGCTCGTCGAGTTTCAGATTGATTACACGGCTCTCGTAAAATACCGGCCGTGTCGCACCGTCATCCACCGACTGCGTCATATCGTACACGTCGATGTAATCGCCGAATACTTCGCGTGTCGACCGATCTTTTTGCGCAATAGGCGTTCCGGTAAACCCGATATAGGTAGCATTCGGCAACGCATTACGCACCAGACGCGCCGCGCCGATTACAACTTTGGCCTGCATCACCCCGTCAGCATCCGTAACCATTCGGACCCTCTCCTCCAATCCATATTGACTGCGATGCGCCTCGTCGGCCATAACGACTATGTTTCGTCGTATCGAAAGCGGTTCTTCGCTCTCCTCGAATTTCTGCATCGTCGAGAAAAAGATACCGTTCGCTTCGCGTCCCGCCAATAATTCCCGAAGATGAGCCCGACTTTCGGCTTGCACGGGTGTCTGACGCAAAAAATCCCTGCAACAAGCGAACTGCCGGTACAACTGGCCGTCCAAATCGTTACGGTCTGTCAGCACGACAATCGTCGGCGACGACATCGCCTGCTGCAACTGCTTGGCGAAAAAGACCATCGACAATGACTTTCCGCTGCCCTGCGTATGCCAAAACACGCCACCCCGACCATCCGTCTCAGCTGCTTTGACCGTCGAAAGCACAGCCTTGCGTACGGCATAAAACTGATGATAGGCACTTAATATCTTAACGCGCTGTTTACCGTCTTTCGAGTAGCAAATAAAATTCCGCAACAATTCAACAAACCGCGTTTTTTCGAACATTCCCGCGAAAAGCACATCGAAATTCGCGCTATGGGTATCCTCATAACTCCCATCCACCGTCTTCCACTGCATAAAACGGTCTTCACCCGCCGTGATCGTCCCCGCCTTAGTCATCCCCTGATCGCTCATCACACAAAAAGCGTTATAGATAAAGAGTGACGGAATCTCCTGCATATAGTTACGCAATTGTGCATAAGCTTCCGACACGTCCGTATTCTCACGCGAGGGCGATTTGAGCTCGACCACCACCAGCGGCAATCCATTGACAAATACGATCATATCCGCACGCCTTACCGAGTGCCCATCGACCGTCCATTGATTAGCGATTGTAAACCGATTATGTAATGGTGAATCATAATCGACAAGCCGGACATTTGCAGAGCATTGCTCGCGGCCATCGAAATAATTGACAGCTACGCCATTTTGCAAGTAATCCGTGAACAATTCATTCTTCTGTACCAACGTTCCACCCTCATAAGTTCGAATCTTCACCATGGCTTCGTCAATAGCGGCCTGTGGCAGACCACGATTGATCTGCGGCAACACAGCCTCCAGCGCCTCCACGTAAAGCGGTTCTGCATAGTCGCGTATCACATTGGGGCCGTACACATAATCGTAACCTAATTGCTCTCGAAACAACTCGAGAATGGCGTTTTCAAAATCATCTTCGGTGAAGTGCATATAATTGTTATTTTTTCACATACAAGTTAACAAGCTGTGATACCATATTACGCGCAGATTGCGTTGCGACATCAGAACTAATAGATTGTAAAGACAGGCTTCGTTTGATTTTACGTCTCAAATCACTAATGGTCGCTTCCTTATTGGCCCAATCTATATATTCGGTTTGCCGTGTAATAATTCGAAGAACATTCTGTTTTATAGCATCATCTGAAATATATTGTGATACGATATCATAAATAGCCTTATCAACTAACTCTTCTTTCACTACGGATTCAGCTATCTCAACTCTTTCCTTAGATTCTTCAGCTTTTATTGCATCAAAATCTATCTTTTCAAAAGATGAAGCGCTTCTGACATTAGATTTACACATACTATATTTGATATATGCCATCTGATGCTCCAACTCCGGAAATAAAGCCCCTTGGTTTATATTGTAGAAATTCAATTCTTCTAAAAGGCTTTCCTTACTTCCGGCCGGTATGATTATCCTTTCGCTCGCAAACTGGCTATTTAAAGAACAACTGCTCTTTTCGATCCGACTGACGCCGTAATCAGATTTATTGAGTTGAATATTAATGCTACCCGAAAGCAAAAAGGCTCCGCTCTGCCGAATCAAACGTTCATTGTTGAATGTCGATATAACAAAGTAGGCATTTTGCATCACCTTTGCCAGTTCCTCAAAATCCTCGGCTTGTTTTATTTGACTGCGTAATCCTAATTTCTCGACCAATTGATGCAATACAATATCTCCGTTGAAATCCATTTCCGCAATTCGAGCCAACAGATCAATATCATCTGAATTATGCTTATGTCCATAAGCCCGTCTATAATAAACAGCCCCATCGACATCATATTCATTATCAAATGGATGATCGGAATCGACATCAATAGTATCAGATTCTTTATAATTCTTGTCGTAGTTTTCTTTATCTTCACATTTTGCACACGCAAAATACAACGCGACTAAAGGGTTTAGCGTTACATCCAACATTCTGGTTGGCAGTCCATAATGTTGTAATTTTGTCAGTCGTTCAAATGCGCTTCGGCCACCAAATTCAAAAGGAGCACGAGCACAAGCTTCGGATATAATATCGGATTCAATCGTCAGGTTATTCTCTCTAAATAAACATGGGCGCACATCCCAATTTTTATTGGATTGGCCCCTGAAAAAGAATCGCTCATTGCTACCTTCATTGGCAGCTTGCAACTGAGAAATATATGCAACATATTCCGACAATGTATTGACGATTACATTGCCGTTTGAATCAATATTAAGATCTAATTCCATTAGAAATCCCAGTTTAATACAAATATAACAAAAATAGAAATTACAATAGTAACTTTGATAAATGATAATTTAGAGGAGCAGGCCAAAGCGTTGTTTAAGTCGTGGTTTGTGGATTTCGATCGAAACGAATGGGTTCACTGTGAATTAGGAGATATCACACTTATTACTGCTGGAGGTGATAGGCCTTCAAAATATACTAATAAAAAGACTATTGAGTGTCATGTTCCTATATATTCTAATGGAATAGATAATGAAGGATTATATGGTTATACAAATGTTGCAAAAATTCACGAGGAAAGTATAACTATTTCTGCAAGAGGAACTATAGGTTATGTCTGTTTGAGATTAGAACCATATGTTCCTATTGTCCGGCTAATTTCAATAATCCCTAATAAAAAAGAGTTGTCTGCAAAATATTTATACTTGTGGGCATTAACTCAGAATATTACAGGAACGGGGACGACTCAGCAACAATTGACTGTTCCGATTTTCAGAAAAACTCCAATATCAATACCCTCTGACACTAAATTGAAGCAATTTAACTCTATTGCTGATCCTTTATTTAGTCAAATTGAATCTAATAAAAAAGAAAACATAAAATTATCCACTCTCCGCGATACCCTTCTACCCAAACTCATGTCCGGTGAGATCTCCGTTGAGGAGGTTTCCCTCGATTAGCTTGCTAAATTATCATTTATCGGTTATCTTTGTGTGTATTTCAATGGACTGCGTAACTTTATCAATTTCAATAATACAAACGCAGCCATGAAAGAAAAACTAATTGACGAAATTAAAACCGCGATGCGTACCGTCATTACGGCAGATCAAATGAGCATCTTATGCAACGTGCTGAATCGCACATTGCAAAATATTGACATCGCAGAAAAGCTTCCGGATAGCGAAGCACGAATCAAGGCTAATTCTCAACTGCAAACGCTATTTATATCAGCCAAGCGCGTCGAGGGATGCTCCGAGAAAACACTGAAATATTATGCTTCGACTATCGAATATATGTTACGGCAGATCGACAAGAATATCATCGATATAACAACGACCGATCTACGATGTTATCTTGCATCATACCAATCGAATAACCAATCATCAAAAGTTACCATAGACAATATCCGCAGAATTTTCTCAAGCTTTTTCGCATGGCTCGAAGACGAAGATTATATCCTTAAAAGCCCGGTGAGACGCATCCATAAAGTTAAAACAGGCTCCTTAATTAAAGAGGTGCTATCTGATGAAAATCTCGAAATTTTGCGTGACAACTGCACCCATATACGAGATCTGGCAATCGTAGATATGCTATCGTCTACCGGCATCCGCGTCGGCGAACTGGTAAAAATTAATCGAGAGGATATAGACTTTCACGAACGCGAGTGCATCGTTTTCGGTAAAGGCAACAAAGAACGGGAAGTCTATTTCAACGCCCGCACAAAAATTCATCTGAAACAATACCTCGAAAGCCGGACAGATGACAATCCGGCACTCTTCGTATCCATCGCTAAGCCGCATAATCGGCTTAAAATTAGCGGAGTGGAGTTACGGCTCCGCCAGCTCGGCCGCAAAGTTTCGATTCACAAAGTTCATCCGCATAAATTCCGCCGAACACTTGCTACAATGGCCATTGATAAAGGAATGCCGATCGAACAGGTGCAGAAGCTATTGGGACACGTCAAGATCGACACCACAATGCACTATGCAATGGTTAATCAAAGCAATGTCAAAATCTCACATCGGAAATATATAAATTAGATATGAACGAGTGGAAAATATATAAACTTTCAGAAATTGGGACAATTATAGGTGGAGCAACTCCATCAACCTCAAATCCCCATTATTATGGTGGACAAATTCCATGGATAACCCCTAAAGATTTATCTACTCTCAACGGTAGATTTATTGAAAAAGGAGAGCGAAATATCACTGAAAAGGGACTGAGTAGCTGTTCTGCGCAATTACTCCCACAAGGTTCTATTCTTTTCACCTCTCGTGCACCGATTGGATATGTTGCAATAGCCAAGAATCCTATTACAACGAACCAAGGATTTAAAAGCATAGTCCCCAACGAAAAAGTTAACAATATATTTTTGTATTATCTGATGGTATACAACAAGAGTAATATTGAAGCAATGGGCAGTGGGACAACTTTTAAGGAAGTATCCGGTTCTACAATGAAAAAAGTTGAGATTAGAATACCTAATATTGATGTGCAAAAAAGAATAGCCTCTATCCTTGCATCATTAGATGATAAAATAGAACTCAATCGACGCATAAATGATAATTTAGAGGAGCAAGCCAAAGCGCTGTTTAAGTCGTGGTTTGTGGATAATCAAGATAATGATTGGAAAAAAATTAGATTGGAAGAAATCCTTGAGATTGGCAAAACTTCTATAATCCCGGCACAAAGTCCTGACACAATCTTTGAACATTATAGTTTGCCTGCTTTTGATAATGGAACAAGGGCAGCTTATGAAAAAGGTTGCGCAATAAAAAGCTCAAAATTTTATATTCAAAAAAATATGTTTTTGTTCTCTAAATTAAATCCGAGAATTAAACGTATTTGGTTCCCTAATATTCAGACAGAAAAAGCTATATGCTCAACTGAATTTATACCATATAAACCTAAAGATGCTTCATTGTTAGGATTTTGCTATTCGATTGTAAATTCAGAAGCATTTTATGAATATGTACTCTCTTTGACCAATGGTTCTACTGGTAGCCATCAACGATTCCATCCAACAGCTACTTTGGACTATTCATTAAAGATTCCAGATAAAGATATTATAAAAAAGTTTGAAAGCATAGTTAGACCATTATATGAATTGATTGCGAAGAATAGAACTGAAAATGAAAAACTCGCTTCTCTCCGCGATACCCTTCTACCCAAACTCATGTCCGGCGAGCTCTCCGTCGAGGAGGTTTCCCTCGATTAGCTTGCTAAATTATCATTTATCCGTCGATTGAGTCTGATCTTATTATCGAGAGAAGATAATATAGCTACAACTTTTTTCTGCACATCTATTGCGGGGATATTTACAGGCCATTGCATAATCTGTTTTTTGTCCCCTCGAGGCATTTTACACCCTTTTGCTCCCGACATTACGTAATCGAAAAACGCTTGCTGGCTCAACAGATAGTATAAATATTTGCTATCTGTATTTTCTTTTGCACGAATACACAAGACATCCGCAGAGCACCCACCGCACCTATCAGCACACCATATTTTTTGGAAATATGGCCGAATATTAGAGATCAAAATATCTCCGATTTTATATTCAGTTGTGGTTCCAGGCGGTATTATTGTAGATTCACTTATACCACCTTTATTGGGTAACATATTTTCCGTAGAGATATAATTCATACTACTCGTTGTGCGATTATTTACATAGTCACATACATGTTCTAATTCACATGCATTTTTTAAGTCATTAAGAATTAAGCCCATATTTGCTACAATTTATACCCAATACTACCTAACTGTTTTTTGATCTCTGCCTCCAGCTCGTGCGACTTTTCAAATAGTCCAGAAAGCTCGCCCGTCAAGCGTGTCATTTTCTCCTCAAACGGTTCGGTGTCCTCCTCTTGCGCAGCAATGCCCACATAGCGACCGGGCGTGAGAATAAAATCCTGCTTGGCAATTTCTGCGACAGAGGTAACCACACAAAATCCTTTTTCATTCTCCAATTTTCCAGCAACATAGGCATTATAGGTGTCGGCAATGCGCTGAATATCGCCGCGCTTTATCGGATCGACCGTGTCACTATCGGTCAATTCGCGCAGTTTGCGCGTTACCATTGTACCTAAGTTGCGAGCATCGATAAAGAGCGTTTTGCCCTTTTGTTGCTTGTTTTTATTGAAAAACCAAATCGACACGGGAATTTGTGTAGTATAGAACAACTGCGGCGGCATAGCGATAACACAATCCACCAAATCAGCCTCTACCAATTTACGCCGAATCTCGCCCTCACCGCCACTCTGGCTCGACAGCGAGCCGTTGGCCAGCACAACGCCCGCACGTCCCGTCGGGGCAAGGTGGTGGATGATATGCTGAATCCACGCAAAGTTGGCATTGCCGTTGGGCGGCGTACCGTATTTCCAACGCACATCATCCGCCAGCTTATCCGCCCCCCAATCGCTCAAATTGAACGGTGGATTGGCCATCACGAAATCGGCCTTCAGAGTTGGATGGCAATCATTGAAAAAGGTATCCGCATTATATTGTCCGAGATCGGCCTCGATACCGCGAATCGCCAAGTTCATCTGCGCCATTTTCCATGTCGTAGGATTGGAATCCTGACCATAGACCGATATATTATTGATATTTCCAGAGTGGTTCTCGATGAATTGTGCAGACTGTACAAACATACCACCCGAACCGCAGCAAGGATCGTAAACACGGCCTTTATAAGGTTGTAATACGTTCACCAATGTCTTAACGATACAAGCCGGAGTATAAAATTCACCTGCCAATTTTCCTTCGGCCTCAGCAAACTTCGAAAGACAATATTCGTAAGCACGCCCCAAAATATCCTTCGAATCGCCGTGCTCATGCATCCGAATATTTGTAAACAAATCGACAACTTCACCCAAGCGGCGTTTGTCGAGCTCGGGACGCGCAAAGTTTTTCGGAAGAATATCTTTCAGACGCTTATTCTCCTTCTCAATTGCCCGCATCGCATTGTCGATGATCGTTCCAATTTCAGGAGAGTGTGCATGGATGGCAATAGCTTCCCAACGGGCTTCCGCAGGGACATAGAAAACCGGATCATAACTACCCTTCTCATTTTTATTACTCAAATACTCATCCTTGTCTTCCTCAAAGCCCTCTCCTTCGGCAACAAGCTGTTGATATTTAGCTTCGAATTTGTCCGAGATGTATTTCAGGAAAATAAGTCCCAATACAACGGATTTATATTCCGATGCATCAATATTTCCGCGCATCTTATCCGCCGCCTTCCATATTTCCTTTTCAAAGCCGATGTCGGCTGTATTCATCGCTGCCATTGTATAGAATATTTTAGGTAAAGGTACAAAATCTTCCCATTTTTTCGCTTTCCCGCAAAGGAATAAACCTTAAAAACAATATCCGCAAGGCTCACATAGCGATTTGCAGGACCTTGCGGATATTATTTCCTCAACTAAATTTTAGAAAAAATGATACAGCTTAGTTGTTCTTATTCAATAAAAACGCATTTTTCTTGTCAAATCCCCACTCATAAATGTATTCGGCACCTTCAATCCGGATAATGAACACAACACGCTCCCCTTTAATCCATGCTACATGAACAAATCCGGATACGGATTCTCCGGGATATATCGTGTTTTTCTTCAAATATCCCAGCTTTTTGACCTGTTGTTCGTCCTGCAAGGCCTGACCGAAATCAGCGAGCCGCTGCTGTGAGGCCATGTTGGCCTGATAGGCCGCAGAGGGATTATAAGTCGTAGCCGTATAAGACGAATAACCGCCGTAGCTGCTGTAACCGGTCGTCGTGGAGGTCGAATAACCTGCGCCGGCAGCAGCCATTCCTTCGCTGACACCCATCAAAACAGCGGCCCAGGTCTGCGACCGGTTCACTTTCTTCAGATAGCTATCGCAAGACCAGACCTGCAGATCGGTGGCGACATCGTGTTCGTCTACGGAATAGGCCGTCATATCGGTCTCCGGATTGAATTCGACCGGCGTCAACGAATTGTTGGAGATAATCACATCGACCCGATGCCACTTGCCGTAATCCCGGACGATGGCATCCGTCAACGCGATCGTCAATCCGTTTTTGAAATAGACTTCCCAGGGCACACCGTCCCGATAATCGGCCGAGCGCTCCGCTATGGCTGGTGATTCCCATACCGGCATGTCGTCCGCAATGCGGAATTTAAGCGTGTTCCCGCTGCCGTCCGCCAGCAAATAATAATCATGAACCGGCAGCCCTGCACGATATTCCACCATTCGGCAGGAGCCGTCCTCGTTGTATGTCTTGTACGTTCCGGACAATTCGCCGCCGGCATACAACGCACGCGTTTTCAACGTTCCATTCTCGTCGTATTGCCGATATTCGCCTTCCAACAATCCTCCCGAATAATATGATTTTTCCGACATGTGACCATTCTTGAAATAGGAAACAACGTCTCCGTCAAACACTGTCCGGCAATCATCGAGCGTATCGATTGTCTGAAAATGCCCTTCTCTCCGCAATTCTCCCGAAATATAAAAATCCTTGAACATTTTGAGCCCCGCCGAATCCGCAGGATAAAGCGCCAGCCGATAATAATCGGCAAAAACCGGATTCCGCACCGTCACCCCCGAACGGCTATAGTAGAGTGTATCTATCCGCTCTTGCGACAAGGCACCGTTGCCTACCACAAGCAACAATACGAACAATAAAACTCGGTTCATAAAATAACTGGGTTTCATAGGTTTCATCGCTTTTCCGATATCCGACACGCCGTTATCGTGTCAATTGTTCTTATTAATCAAGTTCACCACAACCTTCGTCATTACATCTTTCTCTTCTGTGCGACTCTCAGCAATCATGAGCGTCAGAGCGACCAGCGTATTGTTATCCAAAAGGCGCGAACCATCAGCACGGTAAAGAATCCGATTGTTTTCCAAAAACCAAAGGAACAGAAACGCTGCGATGCGTTTGTTGCCGTCACTGAACGAGTGGTTCTTGACCGTCAAGTAAAGCAGATTGGCTGCCTTTTCCTCGACACTCGGGTAGAG
Organism: Alistipes shahii WAL 8301; assembly: GCF_025145845.1. Taxonomy (NCBI): domain Bacteria; kingdom Pseudomonadati; phylum Bacteroidota; class Bacteroidia; order Bacteroidales; family Rikenellaceae; genus Alistipes; species Alistipes shahii. The sequence continues at coordinate 1,394,731 of NZ_CP102253.1, forward strand.
ATCACGCCCGCCGAAGGTTTGGTAAATTGCCCCCATTGTGCTTTTGAACGATTCGTCTTTTTCGTGAGCGAACAATTCGCTGCCTCCGAATTTCTCACGCAACACCTGCAATGCCGCCATCGCATTTTCATACGTCGCATGAAACGGTTCTTCCGCCGTGGTTGCCGCAACCTCCAACTGCTGATAGTCATAACGATCGAGCGTGTCGAGGCCATAAGTATAGTCCGTAATCACGCGCAGTAGCCCGACCGCCTCGGATTTCGTAACCTCCTTCGCAGCCAAGACATGGGAGAGCAGGCGAACAGTCTTTTTCAACTCCTCCAACTGCTCGGCTTTCGCTTGGGTATTGACGGCATAGCCTTTTATTAGGTACTCTTTCAAAATTTTGTTCGCCCAGATACGGAATTGTGTTCCGCGCTGTGACTTGACACGATATCCGACAGAGATAATCACGTCCAGATTATAAACTGTAATCTTACGCCTAACAGAACGATTGCCCTCTTGCCGAACTATCAAGTATTCCTTGACAGTTGCCTCTCGCTCGAGCTCGCCCTCTTTAAAGATATTATTTATATGAAGGCTCACATTCTGTTTGGTCGAATTGAACAACTCTACCATCTGCGCCTGCGTCAGCCACACGCTGTCGTTCTCCATGCGGACGTCCAGACGGGTCTCACCGTCGGCTGTCTGATAAATGATAATCTCGCCCCTGTCCATGAAAGCAAAGATACGAATAAACCCGAAAAGTCGATAACCTTTAGCTCTCAACCGATTCGCCCGTCCTTTTCAAATAAAAACATCAGCGGCCGTGATATCCTTTATCCGGCTCTCCGGAGTACCACCATCCCTTACCCCGATCCATATAAACGATTTTTTCTTGCCCCGTGACAGCATCTTTTTCCACACTGTATTCGTATCGAATATCATGTTCGAAAAGAGTCAGTCGATCGAACGACTCCGGTATCTCCGATAAAATCAGGTTATCAGTACAGATCAATTCGGTCAGATACGGGCAAGCTGAAATATCGATATTCTCCAGCAAGTTGCCCGAGCAATCCAATTGTCCGAGCATTTCACAACCGAAAAGGCTTATCGAGCGCAATGCGTTTCGCGCACATCCCGCGATACGCAACGATTTACAGCCTGTCAAGTCGAGGCGTTGCAGATTGTTGTAGGAGCATTCGAGTTGCGAAAGCCGATCGGTTCCGGACAGATCCAATTCGGTCAGCCGATTTCCATAACAATATAACTCACTGAGTAGCGGCGCAAAATCAGACAGGTCCAAAGTTTCGAGCCGATTGTCGTAACAATAGAGCCGGCCGAGTTTTTCGCAGCCGGAGAGATCGAGCCGGGTCAGTTCATTCGCCCCACAGTTCACAAGCGTCAGCGAGAAGCATTTTGACAAATCCAGTACGGACAGTCGGTTGCCATAACAGAAAAGCATCCGAAGGCCTTCCCGTCCTGCCATGTCCAACTTTTCCAACCGGTTTTCGGCGCAGTTCAAGTCCGTCAAGGCCATACATGACGAAATGTCCAATGTCCCCAACCCGTTATAAGGAACATTCAGTTCCGTCAGGTAAGGACAGGACGACAGACCGAGTTCCGTGAGACTATTGTAACCGCAGAGCAGCCGCCGGAGAGAATAACAGCCGGAAACGTCCAGACCGGAAATTCCGCAGTTCGTACAGTCCAGTTCCTCCAACAGCGGACAACCGGAAACATCAATCTCCGTCAGCGAATTTTTCGCGCAGCGAAGCGACACCAACGCCGTACACCCCGACAAGTCGATTTTTCCGTGCAGGTTGTTTTCGCCGAGAATCAGCGAGAGTTTCCCGTCTTCGTATTTGACAGAAGATCCCCATTCGGACAAAGGTTTGTCCGTGCACCAGTTTTCCTGGAAGCGCCAATTGTCACCGCCGGTATCCTGATAAAGTTTTTCGAGGAAACGGCGCACCTCTTCTTCACCGCACGGCTCCATATCCGAAGCATGCTGCACAAAAGACAATCTCTGTTCCGCCCGCCCCGAGCGGATGATTATTTCAGCGCTTCGTTTTTCTGTGGTAATATTCGGCAATACGGTTACCTTTACCGTCCCATTACCGTCGTCTCCCTCCGCCGGTTCGATCCGGTACCATTCCGCATGGACCGGATCGGCCGGCACAACACTCCATGCTTTCGTCGCAGAGAATCGCAGCTCCCACAAACCGCCCATTGCCGGAAATTCCTTAACGGACGGCGTACCGGGCGCAAGGGTTATGGCATCCGGTTCCGATGGCAACGGAGCATGTTCTCCTTCCGGACTGCATGCCGTCACCATGAAAACGAAAAGGAGGAGTATCGGGCACTTATTCATGGCAATTCAATGCTATTCGACCGCTACTCCTGCTCCTGTTGCGGGACGTAATGCTCCGCAACGAAAGCAAACAGCGCCGCAACCCCGCCTCCTTTGCCGAGCCAACGTCGCTGACGAATTTGCTCCAACATGGCAGGATCATCCTCAAAATAGCGTTCTACCAGCGCAATCATTTTCTTGTTCGAATTCTGAAAGAAAAGATACTGGCCGAGGAATACGGGGCTCTTTTCGTCCGATTTCCAAAAATAGGCACTCGGTTCGGTTACATTCAATTTGGGGTTTACAATCCCGACCAGCCCTTTATTAGACATTTTGTAAGTCTGATAACGGGTAAAGAAGGCGACATGCCTGCCCGAAGATTCCGGTACCAGCCATCGGGCTGCCGGAATCTTCTTTTTCCCTTTTTCCTTGATGAACGGGACGCAATAAAGTTCGTTTTTGGCTTCGGGATTCTTTTCCGGCCAAAGTTCAAGATAAGCGATTTCCACGGCCGCCAACGTCCTGGCTTGATTCTTTCCATCGGAAAGCACCCGGACAGACACTTCGGCATCGATCCATCCGGGAATCGTAATGCTGGTACATTCCAGCGTACGGCCGTCCAGAAAATGAACGGTTCCGGGACATTTCTTATCTGCGGCATTCGCGGAAACAGCTGCCAGTAAAAGCGCCCAAACCGCCAGTAGTTTTTTCATGTTTTCAGCATATTTGAATATCGATCATCATTCATTGGGCCGGCTTGCCAGATACGCATCGTACATATCGAGTATCCATGCGTCGTTCTCTTCGGCCTCTTTTTTACGTATTTTGCCTTCGGCACCTTTAAACCATTTCTTATAAAATGCCTTCAGCCCGGGATGCAGTTTGTCCATCAACATCGTACCGACATACATATACGGATAGACGATTCGGCCGGGATCATTGTGGAAACGTATGCCGTATATGGTTGTCAGCACCCTGCGGTCTCTGTTACCTACTCGTTCCGTCGTCCACGTCTTCCACCAATAGGTCGTTGCATTCGCTCCGGCCTTGTTCACACAAACCAGTCTGTGATAAGTGCGGTAACGATTCGTGAGTCCTGGAGCAGCAATATCGAGGGCCTCCCAGCGAATGCCGTCCGGATTTTCCTCCGTCGTCTCTGTATATTCGACACTCTCTACGTCATCGGCCGTATATTTGACGGGCTCTTTGTCATCGGGCGTCTTGGTGATTTTGAACGAATAGTTCTCCTGTTTCAGCAGAGCGCCCTCCGCATGCCATCCCCGATGGAGATAGCCTTCTACTTTTTCCCCGGACTTGAGAGTTACGACTACGTGCCGGAATTCCTGATCTTCCGGATCTTTGGCGTCAGCCTGGGAAATGCTGCCGAACATGGCCAACACAGTTGCAGTACAAAGTAAAAACCGTTTCATAATGTTTAAATTTATAAGTTGAATCAATATTTCGTCGGATCGTAATCGCGCAGCAACTGTATGGTTTTGCTGCGGATGGCGCTCGACAACCGTATACGTTCGGCAAGTTCGGGATCATCGCCGACATAACGGGCGATGCGTTCCCGGAAGACGTCTTTTGTATTCCGATTTGCGGCACCAACGGTCAGGAACTCCTTCTCGCCTGTTTTTTTCAGGTAGTAGGCCGTGCGCGACTGGCTGAAAGTTCCCTGCCTCTGCCAGACCTGAATACCTCCGTTCGAATCGATGCCATACCCTTTTTCCGAATAGATGCATACGCAAATGTGCGGTGTTTCGAGATAGACCCACATCCACCCCGGACTCTCCGCCGGAATGAACTTGCGGATATGTTCCGGAGACTGTGCATGCCAGCAGACTACGGAGTCGATTTCTCCGGATTGGAAAATTTCTTTGGCTTTCGTCTTCCGGAAAGCATCGCGGAGGATGGTCAATTTCCCGAATCTTTTCGGTAACTGCAGCCGGTCGTCCCCGACACATTCGATGACGGAGCCGTTTTTCAGATAAATGCGGCCCTCGACAAGCGATGCTCCCCGTACGGATGCTACTGCAGCAAGCAGGATCGGCAACAGCAGAAACTGTTTCATGACAATCAAATTACCGTTTTTCTTCCTCTTGCTCTTCTTCGACAATAATGTCCAGCGTACGCCGCACTATGGCCGCAGCCATCGGTTCCAAATCTCTGTCGATGTAAATCGTGCGCTCAAAAAAAAGATGCAGGGGCCAACCTGTATCCAAATGGATCTCTTCTGAAGAAAACTGCTCCATCCGTGAACGGATGCCGCTCATTCCCGAGGCGATGGAGTCTCTCATAGCCTGCGTCATCGCCTTTTCTCCGCCGAACGCCGTCACGAACTGTCCGAGTGTCGCGGACAACATTTTGCTGCCGTCCGCTTCCGTATAAGTATTGCATACGGCACTGTATGAATCTGTCTGTCTGCCGTCAATCCAGAACGAAGTCTTTCCCCGCACAGAATCCCGGCCACCCAACAGCGGAGCGAACGTCTCGTCGAATTCGTATACCTGCGTCGAATCGAGCCGTGCCCCATGGAAAAAGAACATGCGCCCCAAATCGTCGTTCACGGCATTGATCACGACCGATGGATCGGAAAGGGTACGGGCCATATATTTGCGGAAATTCTTTTTCGGGAAATTCTTCCGTTCCGCCGAAGGTATCGTCTCCCACATAACCCTCACGGCGGGTTCGACAGACGCCTCGGCCTGTGCGACCAGCGTTTCGAGGTTCGCGATACCAAGCAACGAACCGGTTTCATCCGTCTCGAACTCAACGACACAAGGCCCCGTGGCCGACACGATCGCATCGTGCACCAGCTGGTCCTCCTTATCGGTGGTCATGTAATCGCCGTATGTCAGACGGATCTTGTAACGGTCCTTGGTCTGAGAAAGGATTTCGAATACACGCCGTTCGCTTTGTCGGTATACGAGCGTCGTATCGCCTTGATCATCTATCTTGAACTTCTCCTCCCGAGCCTCATAGGCATACTTGTCTCCCGGAGTCCAATAGGCGCAGATCTGCACCGAGGAATCCGGCATGATCTGGGCTCGCAAAACCGACAACCCCTCTGTCAAACAGCAGAGTGCACATAAAAACCATTTCATCGTACAGAATAGTTAAAGATCTTTTAAACATTCACGAATCACCTGCTCGTCCACGCCCCGCTCCTTGAGTCTGCGAATCGCCTCGCTTACCCTTTGCGGCCGTTCCAACCGTTCGTAAAGCATATCCAGAATTTCATGCAATACTTTTTTCAGTCGGACCGGACCGTCCGGCGTATCGTAATCCATATCTCCGAATGTCGAAGTATGCCGATGGAGGACGAGATAATAAGTACCGGCGATCAGCAACGATGCGATTTGCCGGAACGGCGTTTTCTCCCCCCCCCTCGCGAATTGCCGTTCATAGGCTTCGTAAGCTTCCCGATAGTACGTTTCCCGATTTGCGGCGGCACGGCATGTCGTATCGTTTACATCGGTAATCTCCCAGACCAGCAGTCTCTGCATCTCCGGACTGTTGTAAAGAAAATCGGTCATTCGTGCGAACATCCTTTCCAAAGCGGAACGCTCTCCGCGTTTCAAGGCTTTGTTGCCGAACAAATCGTGCATCCAATAATCAATCGTGCGGATGTAACAGTCGAAAACCTGTTCCAAAGATCCGAACTGCCGCAGCACGACATTGGGATCCGTTTTGGCTTCGCGGGCTATATCCATCAATGTGATATGGGTAAAATCCTTTTCTTGGAGAATCCGGCCGACAGCCGACAGAATATCGGCCTGCACCTGTTTATTGGTTCGACGGCGGCGGAGCGTCCCCTTCGTTGACTGGTTTTCCTTCATTCCGGTCATGTTTCCCTGTTCCGACTTTACAAAAATAAACTTTTGCCTTCATTTTAACAAATTTAATTTGATAAAACCAAGAGAGCATCTTTTTTATTTCAGTAATTCTTTCTTCCCGCCGATTGCAAAACGAACAGCTCCGAATAAATCGACCTCAACAGGACGAATTATTTTCCAGTGGAAATTTGTTTTATCGGAAAATAAACACACCTTTGTCGCGATCGGAATCATACAGATCCGATTTTTAACGGAATTCGATGAATTAAAAAATAAGACCACATGAAACACATCATTATCGGAGGAGTCGCCGGAGGCGCGACAGCGGCGGCAAGAATTCGCCGGACAGACGAGAAAGCCGAAATCTTCCTGCTCGAAAAGGGTAAATACATTTCGTACGCCAACTGCGGGCTGCCATATTACATCGGCGGAACGATCGCCGAACGGGAGAAACTGTTCATGCAGACACCGGCTTCGTTTGCCAAACGTTTCAATATCGACGTGCGGGTCGAGAACGAAGTAATCGGGATCGACACGACGAAAAAGCGAGTCGAAGTACGCCGTGCAGACGGATCCACCTATACGGAAAACTACGACAAAATGCTGCTTTCACCCGGCGCTTCCCCCGTGCGTCCGCCTTTGAAAGGCATAGAAATCGAAGGCATATTCACGCTCCGCAACATCGAAGATACCGATCGGATCAAAGAGCATATATCTTCGCACCGAATCGGGAGTACAGTCATCGTCGGAGCCGGATTCATCGGATTGGAGATGGCCGAGAACCTGCACCGCACGGGAGCCGAAGTATCTGTCGTGGAAATGGGCAATCAGGTGATGGCTCCAGTCGATTTTTCAATCGCGGCCCATGTACACCAGCACCTGTCGCAAAAAGGTATCAAACTCTATCTCGAACGCAGCGTCGAACGATTCGAGCGCCAAGGCGAAAAGATCGAGGTTTTCTTCTCTACCGGAGAAAGCATTACAACCGATATAGTTCTTCTGTCTATCGGGGTTCATCCGGAAACAACATTGGCCAAGGCCGCCGGACTGAAGATCGGCGAAACGGGCGGCATCTGGGTAGACGATTACCTGCAAACTTCGGCAACGGATGTTTACGCAGTGGGCGATGCCATTGAATTTCCGCATCCACTGACAGGCAAACCGTGGCTGAACTATTTGGCCAACCCTGCCAACCGCCAGGGACGCATCGCCGCCGACAATATGGTCTTCGGCAATACGACAAAATACGAAGGAGCCATAGGCACTTCCATTGCCAAGGTATTCGACATGACAGTAGCTTCGACAGGACTCGCAGCGAAACGGCTCAAACAGTCCGGTATTCCGTATGCCAGTTCGACGACACATTCGGCATCGCACGCCGGATATTATCCCGATGCACTTCCGCTGACCATCAAGCTCACGTTCGACCCAGCAAGCGGCAAACTCTACGGAGGTCAATGCGTTGGCTACGAAGGAGTGGACAAGCGCATCGACCAGATTGCACTAATCATCAAAAACGGCGGCACGGTATATGACCTGATGAAAGTCGAACACACTTACGCACCACCTTTCTCCTCGGCCAAGGACCCGATCGCCATCGCGGGCTATACGGCGAACAATATTATCAGCGGAGCAATGCCCATAGTGACATGGCGGCAGATTGCAGGAGCCGATCTCAGCGACATCCTGCTGCTCGACGTGCGCATCCGCGAAGAGCATGCCTTCGGGGCCATTCCCGGGTCGGTCAACATTCCGCTCGAGGAACTCCGCAGCCGGCTCGGCGAATTACCACACAATAAAGCCATCTATGTCTATTGTGCCGTCGGCCTACGCGGATACTTGGCGGTAAAAATTCTGTCAGGACACGGATTCCGCAACGTGAAGAACCTGTCGGGTGGTTACAAGACCTATTCGACGGCGATCGAGCCGATCGTAACCCGGACTGCCGCAACCGCTATGGACAGACGAATGGATACGGATACCCGACTCGGCAGCAAACGCATGAAGACCTTAAGAATAGACGCATGCGGATTGCAATGCCCCGGTCCGGTTATGAAAATCAAGCAAGCGATCGACTCAATCACCGAAGGCGAAAGGATCGAAATAGTCGCTACCGATGCCGGATTCTCGCGAGATGCGCAAGCATGGTGCGACACCACAGGCAATCGGCTCATCAGCAACTCGGAAGAGAAGGGGAAATATACGGTCATCATCGAAAAAGGTTCATCCGGAGCATCCACGATGCCACTCGAGCACGACGCTAAGGGCAAGACGCTGATTATGTTCAGCGATGATTTGGACAAAGCGCTGGTGACCTTCGTACTGGCCAACGGCGCGGCAGCCACCGGACAGCCGGTGACGATATTCTTCACCTTCTGGGGATTGTCCCGTCCTGAAAAAGGTTTACAGTGATTGATAATTAAAGATAAACATTTTGGTTCAAAAAATATTGTCCTGATATAAGTTTACATATGCCTTCCGAACAACCGTCTTTCGGCCCCAATGATGTTTGAGTTTCCCGGTTCTAAGTTCCGCTTCCAAGGGCGTAAGCCAATCGCAGCTGGCATGAGGTCTGAGTGAATTGTAAAGGATAACGATCTGGTCGATGCGTTCTTTTGCTGCCTGAAAACTTTCAAAACATTCCTCGTCGATCCATTCGCTCTTCAGAATACCGTTCACCCGTTCGGCAACGGCATTCTCATACGGATCGCCCTTTTCAGTCATGCTGATGCGAATCCCATTATCGGTCAGCAATTTCACATATTCTTTCGAACAATATTGGCATCCTCTGTCCGAATGATGGATTAACCCTTGCCGTTTTTGCTGCGGAGTCTGGTCTATGGCCATCCTCAGTGCACGGAGCGCTCCGTCCCGTTCCAATGTCGTATTCAGATCATAGCCTACGATCCGTTTGGAATAGGCATCCGTTATCAAAGCCAGATATGCAAATCCTTCTTTCAAAGAAATGTACGTAATATCTCCGACCCATAAACGATGCGGCCGCTCGAGGTCGAAACCCCGGATCAGATTCGGATATTTACGCATCCAGTGCCGCGAGCAGGTCGTAACGCTGTATTTCTTCCGACGTTTGACCAGAAGATTGTTTTCCGAAAGCAGCGTAAATAACCGATCCCGGCTGACCGGAAATCCGTCTTGTTGCAGCAAATGCCACAGTTTACGACCGCCGAGCCTGGGCATCAGTTTCCGGTAGTAACCCACCCGCTCCAAAAGAAGGGTGTCGGACAAGGATCCTTCCCTATTACGCCGTAAATGTTTATAATAGGCCTGACGGGTATAGCCGAACAACCCGCACAGAAACGACAGGCTCATTGCTGTGTGTCTTTCTTTGAGACGCTGGACTGTCCGGCTGCGGATTTTTTTAGCAGGTCGATACCGTATTCTTCTTGGAGGATATCTCCCATGATCTCATAGCCTTCCAGACGTAATAAAGCCTCTTCCAAGCGCCGCCGAAGGGCTTTGTTCTCGGATAATAATTCACTGGCTTCTTCACTCGTAACGCGGGACATGATCGGATAAGGATTAGGGGTACTCACAAAGCTACAACTATTTTTCGCTTTCCAGCGCTGACCCATCTTATGAATCGTAGACATGGGAATACCATGTTCTTCGGAGAGTTGGCGAGCCGTCTTGACTCCGCTCAAATACTCCTGTAAAATCAGATGACGCAACTGACGCGGTAAATAATGACGTGATAAGTCTGAATTCGTTGTTTGCTGCATAAGATTTACTCTTTTCTGTAAACCTTTTTCAGGACGGGACACATCAAGAAAATCGCCAAACCGAAGACGAAAAAGGACATCTTCGGACGCATGTTCGACATGATGCTGCCGTCGTCATCGCTCAAATTACACCTTTCGAAAATGAATATGTTCGGGATCGGCAACCGGATGATGCGCCGCATCATGAAGCGGAAAGGAATCGACTCGCTCGAAACGCTGCGCCGGCAGGCTATCGACAACGGCGTGGAATTCATCGCCTGCCAGATGTCGATGGAGGTGATGGGCGTCCAGCGCGAAGAATTGCTGGACAACGTGACCGTAGGCGGTGTTGCCACCTACATGGAGCGTGCCGGGAAAGCGAACGTGAACCTATTCATTTGAATCCATTATGACAACGCAGTTATCGAAAGGATACCGGCCGATGTTGTCGGGAACAGAAACCGGAGTCTCAGGCGGCTACCGGACACCTGTTGTAAAATTCCATGTATGACCGGACAAAAGTCGCATTCAATAAATTCATTTTCACAAATTCGCTACCGCCAGATTGTTCCGGCGGTGGCGAATTTGTTTTCAGAGATTCGTCGGATAGCCGTTCCTGCTTAAACGGCTATTAAGAATATATAACGATCATTCATAGTTTCAAAAATGGAATTTGACGGACAATCCGAAATTCCAGAATCCGGGATCAAAGAAGCCGTCATGTCCACCGCCGATCACGGCTCCGATCACAGGACGGTAATCCACCTCCAAAGAGATCGGGGCATTTTTGAAATGACAGCCGAAAGCGCAGGAGCCGGCCAGACCGAGTAAAAAACCCGAATCGTCAAAGTCATAAAGCCCCAAGGCTCCACCCACACCGGCATTCAGATACCAATCGCAAGTCCGGGGTGTCCAATTCCACCGGCAGCAGCGCCAATTATAGATTCCCGTAACGGACAGTCCTTCAAAATGAGGAGTCGCCAACGTGAATTGCAAAAAATTCCGAGACGAAAGATCGCGTTGATAAAGAAATTCCACGCCATCTCCCAACCGTAATCCCACGGCGTTTTTCTCTTGAGCCAAAACCGTCTCGAAAGCGAACAAACTGCAAACAAAAACCAATAAAATCTTTTTCATAAAACAATTATACGTATAACGATTTACATGGAATTATCACCGGCCACTCAATCGTCATCATCCTCGTCATCGTCGTAATCATCGTCATGATATCTCCCGTATTTCCGCTTCCCATATTTCGGGTGTTTCTTATACCCGTGCTTGTGCGGATGATACTTCCCATGTCGTTTGCAATAGGAGTCGTAATGCTCGTGCCAGTAATCGCTATGACAATGCACCCGATCATAGAACGGAGCACAATACGACGACTCGGGACCGATTCCCAGTTCGATCAGAATCCGCCCCCAGCCCTCACTCTTATAACGTCTGTAATAATCACAGATATCGCGCATGCTTCGTCCCGAGGTTCGGGCGATCTCCAGCGCAAGGCCCACATGCCCCCAATCTCTGCCGCAACGCCGGTAATAATTATTGAGCGATTCTGCCGAAATATCGTATTCCACGCAGAGGCGCCGACAGAAATCCGACAAATCGACCGAAGCATACCGATTGGCATTTCCGATAAAGACGGAAAGCCTGTTTTGTGCGGACAAAGAGCAAGCGAATACCGCAAAAAATAGCAGCAAACCGATTTTTTTCATAGGTAAATCGTTCTATTAAAACAGATGATATAATACGAACAGCTGCCAAGCGAATTTTTCATTTGCCTGTCGGCATGCCTATGCAAACGAATCTATTTCAGCAAAGTGCCGTCTTCCCGGATTTTGAGAATCACCTCCCTGCCATCTTCCGCTTCCAGCTCGATTCGATAATAATTCCCATCTGGTGTTTCTACCATTCCCGGCTCATCGTCGGCTTCATAACCGACATAATTATCGTTAATTGCCTGCTGGATCGCAGTTTTAACGGCTTCCGGAAGAGTATCCGGACTGATCTCCCAGGATGTGGAAAGCCAATTTCCGTTGTTGTCAAAAAGCACCTTCTTGGCAACTCCGTCGTGGATGATATCCACCTCAAACTGTCCGTGTTCCCGGTCCGTTTCTACGATTTCGGATGCCGCATATTTCTCCTGCAGAAAATTTTTCACCCCTTCGGGAAGTTCAACCGGCAGGTAATCCTGGAATCATCCTCCGAATCTTCCACCGCCTTGATCAGAATTCCCTCCGCGTTGTAATAAAGATCCATTTCCCGCGAGCCCTGCTCCACCTCCAAAACATAGACCGGTTCCATGCTTTCACGTTCTATCATATCCACATCATCCGGCCTCCACGATCTATATTCGCTGTTCTGGAAGGCGTTTTTGACGGCTTCGGGCAAAGCCGCATAAGGCAGGTCCGTTTCGGTCATCAGCCAAACGGCATCGAAAGTAAACCAGGCCTCGGATTCATAATTCTGGTCCTGGAAATCCGCAATGTAATAATTACCCCGGGTTTTCCATTTCGGACTGGCTTCAGGATATTTTTGAGAAAACGCAGACTGCAATTTTTCGGGAACTTTCAAGTTGTCATCATCGTCATCACAACTTTGCATAGCCGCTCCGCATACTCCTAAAGCGAGCATCAGAAAATACATTTTCAGTTTCATAACAAAAATAATTTGAAGTTAGGTAAGACAAAGATATGAAACCCGAACCACATAAACAAATATCTGAAATTCACCTTCACATCGCTGAAAATCGGGCATCGGTCGAAAAATATTATCCGGATCGCATCATCCGATTCAAATCATACAACTTGTAATTATTCGCCTTTCAAAATTTTTCCACATTTGGATTTCTCGCCGGAAATCGCCATATTTATTATTTATTTGAATCAGTAGTTGAAAATAAGATATAAAAATGCGATGGCTACCTTTCCCATCGTATGAATTAGCAGTCCGCAAGTAGAGCGGCACTTTGAAGCTCTTTGAATATTTGTTTTTTCGTTCAGCCAACTGAATAGCGCTTCAATGGGTTCCCTGACAGATGAAACGGCTTGAGAATAAATGTCATCAGCGGCCTTGTTTCTCTGCTTCTCTTCTTCAGGAGCCCCTTTGATTGACTTGACGGGAGCGTAGAACTCATTGGCCTTATCGCGTCTTTCCTGCTCCCAGTAGTCATTGCTTCGGTATATCTTGTCAGCGAAGATCTTCTTGTTGAAAAGATCCGGCATGCATTCGCTCTGGAAGACCTTCAGGTCATTCTCGGAGGCAGGAGAGAGCGCTATCTGGCACGGATGAGGAAGATGCCCTTTCCTGCGATATCCTACCATGTGAAGCTTTAGTCCATGATAGTACAGGTTCTTGGTGGAACAGTATCCTTTGTCTGCGATATCTCTGGCGACCTTGCCTGTACGGTTTCTTCCGCAGCATGTGATTATCGGCATCGAGTCAACAATCACGGTATCATCCTGACAGTCAGAAGGCCTGAACATCCTTAATAACTGCGAGGACAGTTCCCTAACAGCACCGGCCATCCTGTTGAGACGGTAATTGAATGTCTGATAGGACACCAGGTTCGGGAACCAGTCGCGCAAGTACTCTTTAGCGAAGTTGTGAATATCCTTGATGAGGGTGTACTTCTGCTCATGACCGACAAAGAAATAAATCGTGAGGATTTCCTCGTCGGAGAACAACGGTTTCGAATTATTGCTGTATCTTTGGCAATGGTATTTGAGGCTTTGTTCGTACATATCGCAGATATACATATAGATTTTTATTAGTCTATACTCTTTGTCCTTGGGAATCATAACAAGCAAAAAATAGGGGTATTTTTTTACTTTAAGTTACTGATTTCCAAGGATTTTGCAAGTATTTTCATCCCTTGATTTTCAAATATTTACAACTAATTCCGAGGCTTAAATGACCTCAGTTAAACTTATAAATCACAGCAGTTCAACTGCTGATTGGAATTATTTTGTCGTCAATACCAGTTCTCGTAGAAATATTCTAAAAAAAGATAGGATGGCTTTAGCCATCCTATCCCAGTGAGCAATCTCGTAATTTTGAACTTTCTATTTTAATGTTTTAACACATTATAGTAAGAGATTTTCACTCGAAATTATTTGTCGGTTGACAAATGCCTTCCACACATTGAAGCGTTACTGGTCTGACCGTTATTAGCGTTTCAACCGCATCTTCTTGTCCTTACCTTACACTTAATGGCGGAGCGGCGCGAATATTACAGATTATAGCATTCGCCTCATTTCCAGAGAAGATTCGGCACGGGACGTTCGGGCATTGCGCACGTCATCCGGAATGATCGTCCGGGAATATACGCTGGTTTCGGCCGGCTCGGTTCGGGTGGTCATCGTCAGGGTGTTCCCGCCATTCGTCAACTCGAAATCGTAGCCGTTGCCCCAGCTCTCGCCGTCGTCGTACACTCCGGTCAGCCGGGATCCGTCGATCGAATAACGCCCGGTGTATTTGGTGTAGTTCGACGTTTCGACCTTCTGATAAAGTCCGAACGTCGCTGCCGAAGTGAATTCGACGTATACCTCGAATCCTTCGGGAGCACTCTCCGACCAGGAAGTGAGGCGCCATTCGCCTACGATTTCCGACTGAATGTTGGGGGCATCGTCGTCATCCGAACAGCTTGCGGCGAAAATGCCGAGCAGGGAGAAAACGAGCAGATGATAAAGATGTTTTTTCATTGCAAGCACTGTTTTTATAACCAACCTCCGTTTGCTGCGCCGGCCGAACGGGCGATGACGGCGAATTCCTTGGTGATGACCATGCCGCCCATCACGACGCCCGTTCCGGGTTTCGTACCGCCGGCTATCGCCGAAACCTTGATTTTGGCCGATCCGGGTTTCGTGCATTTGATCATCAGTTTTCCATTATACATTTTGGGAGCCGCCTTAATACCAAGCTTTTCCATGTCCTTGGCCGACATCTGGATATCGGTGTAGGTAAGGTCTTCGGCACCCTGTCCGAAATGCTGCGTCAGCGGAATGAGCTGCACCTCGCCCAATGCGACCCGCAGACAGGGCGTCCCTTCGATCTGCATGAGCAACTGATAAGCGTCCGTAATGCCGGTGCCCATTTTGCCGCGGTAAATCGACACGTCGGCGATCGTGGCCTTCGAGCCTTCGCCCAGCCGGGAGTCGATTTCATTGACCGAGGTGAGCAGCATGGTCTTGAATTCGTCGAGCGAGTATCTCTTCCCTTTCTCCAGGGCATAGGAGAGGCCGAGTGCGGCTACGCCCGAGACGTGCGGGCAGGCCATCGAGGTTCCCTGCATGTAGCCGTAATCCGCTCCGTTGCTCGTTTCGGAGCAAAGCGTCGAAAGGACGCCGGCTTTCTCCCCACCGCTCAAACCGCTCGTTTCGCCGCCGGGAGCCGCGATATTACAGCCGGAACCGTAGTTGGTATAATTGGCCGGCAGGTAGTCGGGCGAGAACGAGGTGACGGAGATATAATCACGATAGCCTGCCGGATAGCCGGACATGGCTGTCGATTCGTTGCCGGCGGAAAAAATGATCAGTCCGCCGTCGAGGGCCTCGCAGTTCTTCTGGGCGGCGAAGTACTGAAGCGCCTCGTAATCCATCGGCGATTGTTTGATGAACATGTTGTCCGACGTGTATATTCCCGCCTTGATGCCCCACGAGCACTGGAGGATGGAGGCACCGTGATCCGCGGCGTATTTTACGGCACGGCTCGACACGAGGGCGTCACCCGTCAGGTCTCCCGAGAAGATCTGACACGACATGAGACGCACACCGTCTCCCTTGCCCGTACCTCCGGCCACGCCGCAGACGCCGATGCCGTTGTTATTGACGGCGGCTACCGTGCCCGCAACGTGCGTTCCGTGTCCCGAATCGCCCTTCTGACCCCATGAAATGGGACCGTCGGCAGCGAAGTTCCATCCGTGAATGTCCTGGTTCTTGTATTCGGGCGAAGGGTTCGGATTGATCCACATGTTGGCCGCCAGATCCGGATGAGTGTATTTCACCCCTTCGTCCACGATGGCGACGATGACTTCGGGATTACCTGCCGTGAGCTTCCATGCGTCGGCCACATTGATGTCGGCTCCGGCCACCGATGTAGTGGCAACGGCCTGGTCGGCATTGTTGATGTAATGCCACTGCCAGAAAAGATTCGGGTCGTTGAAATCCGCTGTAACCAAAGCGCGGGTCTGGCCGTTCGCCGTTGCTTGAAACGGATAGGTTTTGCAGTCGGAAGCCCGGTAGAGACGGGTGCGGAACTGTACTTTCGAGATTTCGGCGACATCTGCGAGTCTCTCGGCCGCCTTGTCGAGATCCTCTTCCGATGCGAACCCGAGCACATACCATCTGTGAAGCCCTGCCGCACGGGTGCGGGCCTCGTGTTCGCCGGCTTCGGGGAAGACGCGCTCCAGCGAGGTGACGTGCAGGTCGTTCAGGATGTCATCGACGGATTCGATGCCCGAACGGGTCAGCGCCGAACGGGTCTTGGCCGCATTCAACGCATTCTGTTCGAGACTGGGAATGGCTTCTTCGCCAAATTTTACGATGAGCGAACCGGCCACGGCGTCGTCCGACGTATTGCAGATTTTGTCCGAAGTCTCGATTTCGGGAGCGGAATCCCCGCGGTTCGGTATTTCCTGCATGGGATCCGTCGAGCAGGCGGCCAGCAGCAGGGAGGCGAAAATCAGGAGTTTCGTTTTGTTATGCATATATCATGCTGATTTTTGAGTCCGGCAGGTTGTTTTTGGCTTGGAAAAAAGGGAGAGGCCGACACTTGCCGGACGACCGGCCTCTCCCGATCCGATATTACTTGAGCGTGATTTCGGCAGCGGCCGTTTTCCGGAAGCGGAGTTCCGATCCCGAACCGTTCGCACGCTGCACAGCGTCGCTGAATCCGACCGTAGCCCTTACGACTTTCGCTTCAGGAGCCGATGCGGGCAGGAATCCTTTCGCATAGTCGGTCGGTACGGTTTTGACGGAACCGCGTTCTGCGGAAACGGAGAATTCGAGCCGTTCGACGTAATTCCGCGGCTGCCGGAGTCCTGCGGCCATTCGGCGCAATTCTGCAATCCGCTCTGCGGCCAGTTCGGGAATGCCGCCCATATCCTTGGCGGGATCGACGAGCAACATATCCGTAAGGATCGAATAGGGGGTCGTCGTACTCAACGTATACAGATAACGGAACGTGGCCCCCTGCTCGACATAGTTCGGGGTGGGCACGAAATAGATGTAACCGTCGGCCACGGCGCCTCCGATGAACGGATAATTGACCGCATAGAGGGCTTCGGGGTTCTCCTCCGAGACGCAGCCGGCGAGGATGTCCTCTCCGTTGATGACACCGATCGGCGTTTGCGAAAGAAGCGGGGAGATAGCGCCGGTTATGCCTGCGAGCGGAGCAGTGGAGGGAACGTAGACCGCCGGAATCCGACCGCCTTCGTCGAACTCGACCCCGGGGAGTCCCGTGATGGTCAGCAGATCGGCCGAACTGTCGTCCGCCGGATCGTCTTCGATGGTCACCGTGCCGATCTTCCGGCGCATCGGCTTCTCATCCATGACGTTGACGGCATAATAGTTCCATTCGGTCGAAATCAGGTACTCCTTCGAGGGCTGCTCTTTCTGCGGCAGGAAGTCCGAGTAGAGGAACTCGCTCTCCAATCCCGGGTTGTATTTGCCGGTGGTCTTGATGGATGCCGTGAAGAGTTTGCTGGCATATCCGTTGTAAGCCAGTCCGGCGAACGTGTACTCCGTGTCGCCGTTCAGCCCCGTGAGCATGACGCTGTAATGTCCGCCGTTGATGGCGTCGAGCTGCTCTTTGGTGAAATCCTTGCCCTCCTCTTTGAGGAAAGCCGTCATGTCCAATCCTTGGATGTCTTTTGTCTTGAAGACTCCGTGTTTGATAGATTCAATCCCCTCGCCATAGGCCCAGAATTTCGCCGAGTTATCCGTCGTAATGCCCTGTCCCGCGAATTCGTTCGTGGCTTCGAGCCCGATGTTGAGAATGACGGAAACCTTGTCCTCGTCTCCCTTGGCGATATATCCGAACGAAATGGAGGCGTAGCCCTGCATTTTCAGATTCTGCGACGCCGTTTCGCCGCCCTCCGGATTCGCCTCTTCGTCCGAACCGTAGATGCAGCCTACAAGCGTGTACTTGCCGGTGCCGCCTTCCAGATCCTGAACGGAAATCGTCCCCGAAGCGGTGATCGTCTTGATGAGTTCCGCGGCGATCTTGCCATCGGCCATCTCCTGTGCCTTGAGACTCGCCTCGCCGTCGCTCAAATTGCCCGTGAAGATCGCATAGCGGAACTCCCGGATGTCCTCGGAGAGGGTGGCGCCGATTTCGACGACACCGTCTGCGGGTTCGCTTTTAGTGAGGGCCACCGAGTAGTCGTAGACCCTGGCTCCGGGAAGCATGATCCGCTGCAGGCCGTTTGCGTTGGCATAGAAGAATTTTCCGGCATATTCACCTTCGCTCGGTTCGAGCACGATACCCTGCGCCGGGAAGGTAATCACGCCGTTCTTGAGCGTGCCATATTGTCCGGCCGATTCGTCCATGGCGAAATTTTCCGGTGTTTGCGATGCGATGTACCACTCGCCCATATCGGCAAAGAGGGTCAGACCGGTCGATTGGTAGGGATAATAGACCTTGTTCGGATCCGAGGCATCGACATAGGTCCAGACGTTGCGGTTCTCGTGGTTTACCTGTCCTCCGGCGAAGATGTTCATCAGCTCCGGAGTGTAGGCTTTCATGCGGTAATAGCCCTTCTTGTCCGAACGCTCGTAGATTTCAAGTTCAATTTCGGGATTCGGATTAGCATTGGGGTTGTCTATCGACGCGAAGTTGCCCAGAATGTCGTCGCGGTAGCGGCCTTTGGTCTCACCGGTCTTTTCGTCGGTGACCAATTCCCATTTGGCCAGCACGAGCGATATCGAAAGGTTCACCTTATCGGCACCGTAGATCGAAGCGTAGCGCGGATCTTCGATGTTGATATCGCAGGTGTAGGTCGTGCCCATTTGGGCTCCGGGGAAACTGATCGTAAAGGTCGTCTCGTCCTCTCCGGCATCGAATGCGATCGGCTCGACGACGAAAATATTCTCGACGTTGGACTTCACGACGACCGGAACGACGATCGGATCCACGGTGTTGCGCCGTTTGACCGTATAGGTCGCTTCGGTCTGGGTTCCCGGTTCGAACTCCAGATCGGTCCGGGTAGCCTGCTTCTTCGGGAAGTAGACACCGTAGCAATCGGGATTCTCCGCGGTTCCCTGCGTATAGTTCACGTCGTCCTCGCAGCCGGCAAGGACAAGAAGTGCCAGCAGGAACGGTAATATATGCTTGAATGTCTTCACGGTAATTTGCTTTTAGATTTGACAGCTTGATCGCAGATGGTCATCACCCGTTCCACGGCTTGACCGTTTGCGAAGGATCGGGATTGTTCTGCGTGGCGATGACGGGGTTGTTCTGCGTCTCACCGCGCGAGATCACGAAGTTCCAGTAGGGTGCACGGCCTTCCGTATTCAGCCGGTACGAGGCAGGAGAGTTGGTTCCCACATAGCCCCGTCGGGTGGACATGTCGAGCCGCTTCATGTCGAACATGACGATGCCTTCGCCCCAGAACTCGATGCGCTTCTGAAGCATCAGCTCGTTGGTGAAATTTTCAACCGACGACGACATGTTCGTACAGTCGTAACCTCCGCCCACAATGCGGTAATTGTTCATGAACTCATTGAGCAGCCGAATTCCTTCGCCAAGATTTTCATGCGCCTTGGCCTCGGCCTCGATGAAGTACATCTCCTCGACGCGCATGTAGGGATGGTCTGCGGCTCCGCCGACCTTGAAATCCTCATAAGCGCCCTGCGCCGGACGGAACTTGATGTTCGCGTAATCGGGCAGTTCATTGAAGTATTCCTTGCCCTCTTTACGGCAGCTTTTGTAGTCGTAGGACTCCTTCTCCGGGTCTTTGCGGTCGGGATCGAGCCACGAATGGCGGCGGAAGTCGCGCAGGTCGATACTGTTGTAGAGGTTGCTGTTGATGCAGCGGCAGGCGTCGTTTCCGTAGGCGCTCCACGCGTTCTCCGTGCTCATGTGCGCCGTGAAGCAGAACAGGTTGGCAACGCTCTCGCTCGGAAGCGCAAGGCCCCAGATCCAGGCATTGTTCGACATGGCGCTGTTGAAGCCGTTCGAGGGGTCTTCCCACTGCTCCTGCGTCAGGGGTGTACAGCCGCTGGCGTTAATGGCCAAGCGGGCGTACTCGGCAGCGGAAACATAGGCTTCGGCGTCGTTCTTGGCCGTACCGCGCTCAAGCCAGGCCCGGGCTTTCAGTCCGTAGACCAGCGCCGGACTGATCGTATACTTGTCGGGAGCCGTAAAGCCGCTCAACAGTTCTTCGGCCTTGTCCAGGTCGGGGAAGATCACTTGATCGTAGATGTCGTCGACCTTGGCACGGGGGTTGTTCTTGGCCTCGGCCTCGGTAGTCTCGGGCAGTACGATGGGCACGCCCAGCCCGAGAACCCCGGGCGCTTCGGTGTAATTGTTCTCCTTGAACTCGTACAGACGCACCAGATCGAGGTAGAACATGGCCCGATAGGCGTAGGCGAAGCCCAGATAGGACTTCTGCGTGGCGTCGAGCGTCGCGAAATCCGAGGCGTCGATCTGTTTGATGACGTTGTTGGCCGCCATGATCCACGCATAGTAGTTGTCCCACGTGAGTGCACCCACGGCATAGTCGGCGCCGAGCGCTTCGTTGGTTCCCCACTGTGCGAACCAGTCGTAACCGATATTGCCGCCGATGGCGACGTCGCCCGTCATGGATTCCGTGGCGATATGGATGGCCGGCAGGGCAAAATCCCAAGCTTGGCCATCCTTTGCATAGCCTGCGGAACCGGCCTGTACGAGCGAGGCCGGAATACCTTCGATCAGCGTTTCGAGGGTCACCTGATCCTCGGTGGCTATTTCATAGGGGTCGGCTTCTTTGATGCAGCTGCTTGCCAGCAAAGCTGCCGCCAGCGTCGCGAGCGTTATGTTTGTCGCTTTTTTCATATGCATGTCGTTTGTCGTAAAGTGTTTGAGGCCGATTAGAATTGGATGTTGATGCCGCCCGAAATCGTTCTTACAGGCGAATAGGTGGCCTGGCTCGTCGCTCCCGAATAAGAGTAGCGGGGATCGAATCCCTGACGTTTGGACCAGTACCAGACATTCTCGCAGGCAAGGTAGACGCGCACCTTCTCGATTCCGACCTTCTTGGTGAAATTCGACGGCAGCGTGTAGCCGAAGTTGATGTTCTGCAGGTTCAGGTAGCTGGCGTCCATAAGGAAGCGATCAGACATACCGTTTTGATCCTTATCTTCATACTGCAAACGCGGGATGTTCGACGACGTATTGTCCGCCGACCATGCGTCGAGCATGTCTTTGTGCCAGTTCATACCCGTCGTCTTGTTGGCCGGCGAGTACATGGCCGCCGCATAGCCCGAGTCGTAGGCCAGACCGCCGATCTGGTAGGTGAAGGCCACGCTCAGGTCGAAGCCCCGGAAATTGACGCTCGTGCCGAAACCGCCGTAGAGATCGGGAATCGGGTCGCCGCAGAGATAGTCCGATGCCTTGGCATATTCAGTCGTTGTAACGCGCTTGCCCGTCGGGTTACCCTTGTCGTCGGTTTCGTCCATGTACCACATCGAAAGGCCCTCGTCCGAAACCCCGGCATATTTTCTCATGTAGAAAGTGTACATCGGCAGCCCTTCTCCGAAGAAAGTGGAGCCGCTCACGTAACCGGAGTAGCCATCGACCTGCTTGGTCCGCCGTTCAGAAGGCAGCATGGTGATCTTATTGCGCAGGTGCGTCATGTTGAGATTGATGTCCCACTGGATATGCTCCCGCCGGATCGGCGTAAAGTTCAGCTCGATTTCGACGCCGCTGTTGCGCATGTCGCCCACGTTGGCGTAGTAGGACGAATAGCCCAGCGACGGAGCTACCGGGAACGACAGCAGCATGTCGGTCGTCTTGCGGAGGAAATATTCGACGCCTCCGGAAACCGTACCGCGCAGGAAGCTGAACTCCACACCGGCGTTGAAGTTGGAGTTGGTCTCCCAGGTGATGTTCTCGGATCCTTTGGCGTTGAAGACGGTCGAGACCTTTCCGTTGGCGTTTTCGATCGTGTAGGTGTTCGTGTAGCGGAAGTTACCGATGTTGTCGTTACCCTGCGAGCCGATCGAGGCCTTCAGCTTGAGATTGTCGAGCCATTCATAGGTGCTCTCCATGAAATTTTCCTTCGAAATGATCCATGCGCCGCCCAGCGACCAGAAGTTACCCCAGCGATGGTCGGGGTGGAAACGCGAAGAAGCGTCGCGGCGATAGGAGGCCGAGGCGAAATATTTGCCTGCGTAATCGTACATGACGCGGGCGAAATAGCCCTCGTTGTTGTACTCCCTCCGGTAGGAGCCGGCTCCCTGTTTGTCGATGATCGCCCCGGCCAGTTCGTCGTTGTCCTGCGTCAGCATGTTGCTTTTGGAAGCCGACAACAAGTAAATGCGGTTCTGGTAGGACTCGTGACCCAGCATCACATTGAGGTTATGGTGGCCGATCTGCTTGGTGTAGTTGAGAATCTGCTGCAGGTTGAGGTCGAAATTCCGCTGATGCCCTTTCGAGACCATGCCTTTTTCGCTGGCGAACTGTCCGAACCAG
Organism: Alistipes shahii WAL 8301; assembly: GCF_025145845.1. NCBI lineage: Bacteria > Pseudomonadati > Bacteroidota > Bacteroidia > Bacteroidales > Rikenellaceae > Alistipes > Alistipes shahii. Next base: position 1,417,296 of record NZ_CP102253.1, read on the forward strand.
GGATTCGTAACCGAGGTGGAGCGGGTTTCGTCGAGCGAAACGCCGGCGTTGAACGTGAACTTGAAATCCTTGAGGAAGGTGACGTCGATATATCCCGTACCGTTGAAAGCATTGCCTTCGGCTTCCTGTTTGTTGAGACGCGAATCCGAGAGGGCGTTGCTGTTGGGGAAGAGCGAACGCTCCATACCGGCATTGTCGCCGTTGCCGTAGTCGTAGAGCTTGATGCCGTCCTCGTTGTACATGACATTACCCTCGCCGTCGCGGATGTAGAGCGGATAGATCGGACCGACGGCCGTCGTATAAGCGAAAACGTTGCCCGACGAGTTACCGGCGCCGCTGTCGTCGATCTGGTTGTAGCGGAAATGCGTGTAGTTGGCATTGGCGCCGAACTTGAGCCACTTCTTGGCCTGATAGTCCACGCGCAGACGGGCCGTATAACGATCCATGTCCGAGTTGTAGGCGATACCTTCGTTGTTCAGATAGCCGAACGATCCGTAGATCGAGGCGTTTCCGGTCTGCCCGGAGATCGAAGCGTTGTACTCCTGACGCAGGGACGAGCGGAAAGCCGCATCGGTCCAGTCGTCGGGACGGATGTAGTACTCCTTGCCCTCATAGACGAGACGGCGGCCGAGAGTCGCAGCGGGATTGACCTTACCGTTGATGCCGATGAACTCCTGCCCGGAAGGAACCGTATAGACCATATAGCCCAGACCTCCGTCATTCGCATTGGCCGTCAAATTCGTATTGGCGCGCAAATGGGCCTCGCCGATACTCATTCCCGAATTGACATAGTAGTTTTTCAGCGCACTGTAATGCAGTTCGTAGAATTGTGCCGGGTTGGTGATGTACGCATAATCCTGGACGGCGCGCGAATTGACGCCCCACTTGGCGTCGATTGTCACGTGAGCCTCCTGCGACTTGGCCTTTTTGGTGGTGATCATCACCACGCCGTTGGCGCCGCGGGCGCCGTACAGCGAGTTCGAGGCGGCGTCCTTCAGCACGGTCATCGACTCGATGTCACTCGGGTTGAGGTTGTTCAGGTCTCCCGAGTAAGGCATGCCGTCCACGATCCAGAGCGGATCGTTGCCGGCGTTGAGCGAACTGAAACCGCGGATGCGGATCGTCGGACTCTCTCCCGGCTGTCCTGAGGTGTTGGTCAGCTGCACGCCCGCGACCTTTCCGGCCAGAGCCTGCGCTACGTTCGACTGCTGCGACTTGGCGATGTCGTCCGATTTGATGACGGTCGCCGAACCGGTGAAAGCCTCCTTTTTTGCCGTACCGAACGCCACGACGATCACGTCGTCGATAGCCTGTGTGTTCTCTTTCAGCACGACGTCGATCCGGGTTTGCGTTCCCACCTTGATCGTGTGGGACTGATAACCCATGAACGACACGACCAGCACATTGTCCGGTGCGGCTTTGATCGAAAAACTGCCGTCCGCACCGGAGGTCGTACCCTTCGTAGTGCCTTCGACCAGAATGGTGGCGCCGACGATGCCGGCCCCCGCATGATCTTTGACCGAACCCGTAATTTCCCGTTCCTGCGCATGGGCGGACAGGAGCAGGCCGAGAACAGCCATCAATGATAGAAAGATTTTTTTGGTCATAAATGCGCCATTTTAACGCTGGTAAAAAAATGATTGTAGAAAATTTGCCGTCTTCGTGTTCCGGCCCGGAGCCGAAACATATCCCCTCCCCTTCCGGAAGCCCGGAGGGAGGGGGGGGGAGGCTGTCATCCGCCTGTCCGGTCACCGAACCGGCCGGATCGCAGCCTATTCGTAGAAATCGTCTGCAAGGTCGTTCGGCTTCGAGCCCGAATACTTGGTAGCCTTGCCCCGGAATTCGATGATCAAGGTGTTTCCGGTTCCGGTCGGATCAGGGTTCCATGTACTGAATACTCCCCAATCGACCATCGAGAATTTGAAGATCCTCTCCTTATTCTCCTGCTTGACGGTTACTGCCGCCTTCTCGGGACACCGCATGCAGTACTTATCCTTGTCGGAATATCCGTACCCGTTATATGAGGACAGATACATATACTGGAACCTGAGGTTCCATTTGCAATTCGTGCCTTCCGCAGGCAGGTCGATCTCTCCTTCATGGTCGAGGTAGCTGTCCGGCAGGAAAAACATCGGAGTAGTATTATCCGCATCGATACTCTCGGTGAAAGCATTCCGGAAATAGAAGCAATATCCCGATAGCAGATCGCCGGTATAACTATCCCGATAAGCCGGGTCGTGCCGCACCTCCATCGCCGTAACGGGCCAATACAGCATGTCCTTGTTATCCTTGTCCAGGAATTTGATATAGGGCTCGAACGGTTTGACGGGCTTCAATGTTTCTTCATCCATTGCGTCGGCCGTCGCAGCCGTCGGCACGCCGTAGTATTCGGCTTCGACCCCGATGCCGTTTTTCAGCGTCAGGCTTACCCGCAGATAGATCTCCTTGCCGCCGGCGGGATTGGGATGGGTCTCGATCGTACCGGTCAATCCGGCATCCTCGCCGTAGTAGGTCTGATAGGTCTTGTGGTCGTAGAGCCGGAACCAGTAATCGGAGGTCTGCGCCGCAACGTCGATCACGTCGTCGAACTTGGCCTTCAGCACCCGCACATACGCAGCCCAATGACCTTTGGCGAGATCGGCCGGGGCTGCAGCCGTTTCGGCATCGCCCAAAGCGAATACGTAGCTGCCGACCTGCGGCTCCTGCGAGAAGAGCGCGGCGATCGGGGCCTCGGCTGCGGCCGCAGCCTCGCCTCCGGCTGCCGGCTCCGTCACCTTGATCGTATTGGTGGCCGCATAGCCTCCGGCGAACGTGCCTTCGTAGGCGGCACGCAGGCGCTTCCCGTCTTTCGAAGCGTCGAGCGCGACGACGAGCCCCTCGATCGAGCCGAATTTATCCTTCAGGTACTTCGCCGTCAGCGTTCCGGTCGTCCCGGCGCCCGTTGCGAATTCACCGCAGCGAATCTGCACCTTCGCGGGATCGGCCGTCGCGAGGTCTATTTCCGCCGTTCCGAACAGCTCCTTGGCGAGCAGAATCTCCACGCCCGCAGCCCCCTCCTCGGGAGCGGTCAGGCCCTCTTGCTCGTAGAGGCAGAAGCGGCGGTTGCCTTCGCGGACATTGCGCCACTCGACGACGCTTCCGACGGCGGCGATCCGATTGTCGATCTCGTATTGGTTCGTCAGTTCGACGTCACGCTCTTCCGTACAGGTATTCTGGTAACGGGCGATCAGCGTCTTGCCGCTCTTCAATTCGACGTAGGTATAGAGATTGAGCCGGGTTTCCGTCACCAGATCGGCGGAGAGTTCTACGCTCGCGACGTCGTTCATCGTCGTCTTTTTCACCGAAATATCCTTGTATTCGATTTCGAACGGATCGGAGGCCGTGTTCACGGTGCCCTTGGGGCTCTCCACCATCACGCGCAGATAATCGTCGGCCTGTTTCATCTGCTCGGCATTGATCAGCCCCTCGGTCGGCGAGAGATAAAAGGTGTGGCTGCCGTCTTCTTCAGCGACATAGATTGCCGACTTGATGCCGACGAGATCGCCTCCGTCGTACTGGATTTGATCGGTCAGAGTTACAGGAGGCTTCTTCCCGGGGTCGGGGTCGTCGTTGGGATCGTCGTCATCGCATGCACCCAGCATGGCTGCCGATGCGAGCAACGCGCACGCCAGCGCGCGCAGTCTGTAATGGGTCGAGTTTTTCATAACGATTGTTTTTAATAGCGCGGGGTTCGGGAAAACCCCGCGCTATCCGGTTTTTCTGTTGTCATTCGGTCATTCCGGCCTTGCGGAACATGATGCCCGGCAGTTCTTCGGCCAGACGGCTCATCGGAACCGACGGAGCCGGCAGGCGGCGAAGCAGTCTGGGCGGTTCGAGATGATCCTTTTCGGCCGCAGCACGCCCCGTTTGGCTTACGACAGGGCCTTCCCACGTTCCGCGCACATGATGCTTGCGCACGCAGATGCCGTCGACCTCGAACCGGTACCAGTTCTCCTTGCCTTCGTCCTCGACCTTGGTGATCGTAACCTGACCGTCGTAGAGCAGGGCGTGTCCGTCCATGTATTCGAAGATCTTGTTGTCATCTCCCCACATCGAATAAGTCTGGTGCATCCACCGGCTGCCATGCAGACCGCCGTCCAGCATAATGCCGCGCATCATGACGCCGGGTTTGATGTATGCCGGCCAGCGCTGTTCGGTCACCTCGTAGGTTCCCGGAGTGATTTCGTTCTCCTTGCCCGGCTCGGTGGTAAGTTCCACACGGACGATGTCACCGCCCGGCTCGCGATCCACGAAGTCTTCGAGATGGTCTCCTACCCATTCGATACCGATATTGATGAATTGCAGACCGCATCCGTAGGAACTGATCGGTTTGTAGCCGATGCCTTGGATATAGACCTGATCCGAAGTATAGTAATGCGCCTTTTTGATCTTCGACAGATCCATGTCGTAGTCACGCTCGAGCGTCGAGGTGCCGTCGTCATCGGACTTGTCGTCGGATGCGTCGGTGATCGGAATGACTCCGGTGTACGAGCCCTTGAGGGTAAAGCCGTCCTTCGAGGTGAGGTTGAACTCGATCTTGTATACCGGTTCTATTTTGCCGTCTTCGCCTTGGGCCGTACCGGCGGCCTCGATCTTGATGATGCCCTCCTTTCCGTAGGAAAATTGTCCGAAAGAGGTTCCGTCGTCCAACTGGACATAAGTGCCGAGCGGGAATACCAGCCCCTCCATCGGAATTTCCACGGCGGGCATCCACGACCCCCATTGGAACGAGGTGTTGACCAGATATTCGTGGGGCTTGATCACGGCTTCCTTCGGATTGCCGAACAGGTCGTTGAATACGACGAGCGCAGCGGCGAGACCGCCCTGCCCCTCCTCCGTGTCGTAGGTTTCGTCGTAAATGTTGATCTGCATCATGCCGGTACCTGCTTCGAGCATGTTGCCGTAATAGGTCGCGGTGGCGCTGAATCCGACCACTTCCACGTCGCGTCCGATCTGCGGCAGGTAGAAGCCGCCGTCCTCCGGCTGATCGACGATCTGGAGCTGTCCCTCGTAGACGATGCTCTTTTCGGAACCGTCCGTATCGACGAAACGAAGCGAAACGCTCCAGACGTCACCCTCGCGGGAGACTTTCAACGGCTCTCCCGAAACCAGCGACAACTGGGTCTTATTGCCTTCGGCGTCGATATACTGAACACCGGTATATTGGGACGTGAACGTGTGATCCTCGTTGAGCTGGCTGGCCATATATTCACCCTCGGGAAGCGTGTAGGCATCTTCGCCCGGAACCGCATAGAGGTCGGCCACGAAAAGGTAACCCGCCTCTTTGAGCGTCACCCGCCCTTTGGATACGGTATGCTCGGCATCCGTGAAGGCCATATAATAGTTGTGCGACTCCACGCCCTTGACCGGGCCGAGGTACCACGACAGCGGAACTTTATCCAGCAACACCTTGTCTGCGTCATCTCCCTCCTCCGAAGCGTCGGAATTCTTGCACAGTCCGTAATAGGCGACCGTCAGCGTTTTTCCGCCGGTTTCGATTTCGGCGGAAATACGAGCGACGCGGGCCGAGAGGAATTCGACCGAGAGAACTGCTTTCGAAGCTTCTCCGACGTTCGAGGAGTTTACGTCGATCTCCCCATAGGCGATTCCGTTGCCGGCAACCGCAAAATCGACGGCTCCGGAAGGTTGTTTGACGGTAATTTTGACGGCATCGTCGGCGATCAGCATGCCGTCCACATCCACAAGCCCTGCCGTCGGCGAGAGATAGATCGTATAGACGGAGGCAGCTTCCGAAGCATCTGCCTTTTCGCCGTTTCCGGGTGTCTCGACCGAGTAGACGGCGGATTTGATTTCCCGTACGACACCGTTGCAGATCAGGGCATTCCCGCTTTCTGGCATGTCGGGGTTGCCGGATGAAGTGGAATCGTCGTCCGAACATGAATTCAGTACGGACGCTCCTGCCATGCAAAGCATGGCCAGAAAGGATAGGTATAACTTTTTCATAGGATGAGATTTAATGAACCGGCTTCCCGGTTTGGCTTTCGGATGTGATAAGCATAATGAAATGCCATACTTAAAACAGTCGATACAATCTACAAAATGAAACCCTGGACGGATTCCAGAAAAATTACTTATCGAGTTTTCGGGATTTTATCGACTTGACACGAGAACGGCGCCAAGGAAAAATCCCCCCCCCCTCGCGATTTGACGAGGAAAGAGGATCTCTTTGTCGCAAAAATAATAAAAAGATTTTATCCTAATTAATTTTTTGTAAAAAAATCATCGGCAATTACGCTCCAAATGCATAAAAAAGTCTTGCAAAATGCGCATTTTAAGAACAGATTCGCACTTCAGACCGACGGCGAAATCGGACAGGGCAACCGCTTCGAAACTGCTCCGCCAAACCAAAAACAAGGATGGAATAAAATATACTATATAATATAAATATGATCTCTTTCCAGATGAGCGGACGAACCATTTCGGAAACAGTCGCCTCGCGCTCCAGTTCTCCGCTTTGAAAAAGATGACGGATGCGCTTCGAAACAGCAGGTATCTCCGTCCCGAAATCGGCGAAACGGTTCTCCCCGCCCCACCGTATCCCGGCGACCCAGTCCGCCCCGGACCGCCAACCCGAACCCTGCCCCGCTAATCAGGGTCCCGCCGCGTCAATCCGAAACCCGTCCCTGCGCCCCGCGGCTTCCCTGCCCGGCATCCGGCTGATTGTCCGGCCTTTTCCGCGTATGCGGCCCGACGGCTCTGGTACGCAAATTGCTCCGAGAGGAAGAAATTCCTCATACCATGAACAACTTTTCCTCACTGATCGAAAATTCGAAACAGGCCGTCCGCTACTGGTGGCTGCTGTTGATCATCGGCATCGCGCTCTTCGCGGTCGGCGTGCTGATTTTCGTCTACCCTGCCCAGAGCTACCTGGGCATGTCGCTCGTCTTCGGATGGCTGATGCTGATTTCGGGCATCCTGGAGGTCGTGCTCTCCTCGGCCAACAAACACTTCATCACGGGCCGCGGCTGGATGATGGCCGGAGGGATCATCGAGATCATCCTCGGCATCATCCTGATCTTCAACGTCGGGCTTTCGGCCGCCACGCTGCCCATCTTCCTCGGGTTCTGGCTGATGATGCGCGGTTTCAGCGCCATCGGACTGGGCGGCGACATGAGCGCCCTGGAGATCGCCGGTTCGGGCTGGACCATCTTCACGGGCGTGCTGCTGCTGCTCTGCTCGCTGTGGATTCTGTTCCAGCCGCTGGTCATCGGCACGACGGCCGTCATCGTCTGGGTCGGCATCACGCTGCTCCTGGCCGGCATCACAGCCTTCTCGCTGGCCCTCCAGCTCCGCAACGCCCACCACTGCCTCCACAGCGACCGCTGACACGTCCGGCGACGAAAAAACCGGGACGTTCCCACGAGGGAGCGTCCCGGTTTTCATCTCTCCGGCGGCATCTATTCGAAATCCTCCCGGAACAACCCGTATTTGCGGATCAGACGGGAGATTTCGGGATCGAGATTGCCGCGGAACTTCAGGCTCTCGCGCAGTTCCACCGAGCGCAGGAAATAGGTCACGGCCTGCTCCTCGTCGCCCAGACGCGACGCAAGGATGGCCAGCATGTACTGGATGTCGGGCGTCGAAGCGGCGTCCGGCTCGGCGCGCAGAATGCGGTACGCCGCGGCATCGTACCCCAGCGACATGTAGGCCAGCGCCGTATTGCGGTCCTCGTAGGGACGCAGGATCGTGAGCGCCTCCTCATACCGCCGCTTTTTGAGCAGCTCCACGGCGTGCATGTACTCGGCATCGACCTCGGTCGTGTAGACCGTATCCTGCTTCATGCCGCGGCGGTGGAGGTTGAACCGGAAATCCACGGCGCGCATCTGCGGGTAGATCACCCGGCGCATACGCTCGTAAGCCTTGGGATATTTCATCCGGATACGCCATTCGCGGGTGTCGGGATTGCCCTCCCACTTCATCATGGCCAACACCTCCTGCTTGTCGGCGATCAGCGTGTCGGCAGCTACCAGCCGGCAGAGTTCGTCCCAGTCCTCGGCCAGCCACTTCGTGCGCAGCAGGTTCGGCAGATCGGGAAGCTGCTCCCCGGCAGACCTGTCGAGCACCTGCCGTCCGTTCTCGTCGAGCGTATAGCTGCCCGACACCCGAAGCGAGTCGTACAGCGTGCGGAACTCCGACACGAGCACCCGGCGCAGCGCCTCGGCGCGTTCGCGGGCCAGCCGCTCGTTGACCTGCCAGGTTCCCTCGGGCGAAGCCGTGGCGCGGAGCGTGATGCTGTCGATGATGTAGACCGGATCGGTCATCAGGCCGCGCGTCAGCGAACGCACGGCGGCGATCTGACGGCGATTTGCGGTCAGCGTGTCCACAAGGGTCGATTTGCCCGACGGGAAGGTGAAGAAGAAGCGCGCGTTGGCCTCGGCGTCGCGCAGCACGATGCGCTGCATGTAGCGCGTCGTTTCGTCGAGGAACGTGGTCATCGAGGCCACGTTGTAGGTCAGCGTGTCCGACCGGGTGATCCTATACGTGCGGCCGCTCCGGTCCTCGACCTCCCCGGCCAGACAGAGATAGAGTTTCGACGTGTTTTCGTCGGCCTGCACCTGCTCGGTGTAATAATAGTCGATCCGCCCGTCGGGCCGGCAGATCACCGTGTCGAGCCGTGCGTCGGCATAATAGGGATGGCGCACCAGGCGCGCGAAAGCCGCAGGACTGTTCACGGCCCGCTCGTAATTGCGCCGCAGCTCTCCTTCGCGCAGCATGCCGCGCCGCACCTCCGCCGTATCGAGGGCGTTCAGCGCCGCCAGACGGTCGGCGGCATACTCCTTGCGGATGCGGTAATTCTCACGGGCGGCGCTGTCTCCGGTTTCGCGCAGCAGCCCTTCGACCTCCGGACGGCGCAGCCCCGTGTAGGCGAGCCGCCGGCCCGCCAGCGCGCGTATCCCGGCATCGTCGGCCGTATAGACCTCGCCGTAAACACGCCCCGGATTCTCCGTCAGCGAACGGATGTAAGCCTCGCGTTCACGGCCCCCGTCGACCGGGTATTCGCCCTGCACGCGGGTGTAGATCCCGCCGCCGGGCAGCACGTCGTCGCCCGTATAGGCATGCCGGTAACGCGGCGCAAAATAGTCGTTCAGATGGTCGAACTTGTCGCTGGCGTCCGGCGTGTAGGAGGTCCGTTCCCGCACCTTGCGGTCGGTCGCCGTGACGTAGCGGCGCAGCCGGGCGTACTGCCGGCGGCGCTCCCCGCGCGTCGTCCATCCCACCTGCCTGTCGAACATCGCCTCCTCGGGCGTCATCCGTTCCAGACGGGCTTCGGCGTCGGCATACTTCGTCCGCTGCTCCGCCACGCGGTCCATATAGCGGGAATAGGCTCTCTTATCGCCGAACCGCTCGAAGTAATCCGCGCTGTCGACGATCCGCCCGAGGTAGTCGTCGTAACGCGCATATTCGCGCCGCTGCATCGTCCTGAAGCGGTCGCCGCTGTAAACCAGCGGATCGAACGCCAGCGTGTCCGCCCCCTTGAGCAGCTGCGGATCGACGACCAGCTGCCAGTTCCGGGCCTGCAATTCCTGCGGGACCGACACGACGAACTCGACGTTGATCTTACCGTTGCGCTCCACCAGGTTGCGGCGGTTCGAGGCCGAAATGACCACCTCGTCGATGGCCACCGACATCATCTTCTCGCCCGACAGCGAATCGACGTCCACGGGCGTAATGAAAAGCTCCGTGCCGTCCTGCTTGCGGTAGGTAATGATCTTCTGGGTGCGGGCCGTATCGGCGGCCTGCGCCACGGGGTTCTGTGCCGACCGGGCCGGGAGGTGCACCCCCACTTCGGGATCGCTCTTGGCCAGTTTGCGGATATTTCCGCACCCGGTCAGGAATGCGCCCGCGGCAAGAACGGCCGCCGCATACCCCATCCATTCGCGCTGTTTCATCATCCGGGCAGGCATTTACTTGCGGGAAACGTCCACCGCACCGTTCACATCGACCGTAAAGACCCGCCTGACGCCGCCGGGCGAGGTCTGAACCTGGCGCAGCACCAGCGTGGCGCCGGCCATCCAGCTCTCGTAGGGCACCTTCATCTCGTAACGGAACACCTGATCGGTCTTTTTATCGGCATTGATCGTCATATAGGGCTGCCGCTCGGCCCAGTAGGCGCCGGAAAGACGGCGGCGACGCTCCTGCATGTGCTGCTGATAGCGGCCGTTGATGAGGATGTGGGGAAAGAGTTTCACCGACTTGCGGTCGGGGGTGCTCAGCTCGGGCAGGATCGTCCAGCTCTGCGAGCGGGTCACGGCCTTGCGCGACACCGATATTTCCAGCACCATGTGCAGCTCGCCGCCGCGTTCGGCCAGCACCTTGCGCGTCACGGCGACATCGCCCACGATCTGGGCGCGGAGCGAAAGCGCCGCAACGAGAAATACGAAAAGGAAGCAGTATTTTTTCATGGGACGCATCGTTTATTTCTTGGAGTTGAACAGGTAGACGAACGTTACGCCGATCTCGGTGGGGATCGGCAGGAAACGCTTGGAGTCGACGTAGGAACTGCGCTTCGGGCCGCTGACCGGCTCGGCATGGTAGCTCAGGCGGGCCAGTCCGGCGCCGGCCGAAAGTTCGAGGTTCCAGTGGGGGCTGACGTAAAACTGGTAACCGATGCTGATGCCTGCGCCGACGAACGAACCTTTGTAATAGTTGGTCTGCAACCCCTTGAATACCTTGTCGCCGATGAACGGAAGCTTGAAGCCGCCGACCTCGAACTTGCCGCCGATGGCGTGCACCCCGAAAAAGAGGCGCGTATACTTCTCGGTCACCCAGTAACGGTACTCGGGGCGGATGAACCAATGCTGGATCTTATTGTCCGAACCGATGGTCCAGGGGTTGTAGTTGGCCGAGAATCCCAGCGTGGAATGCTTCCCGACGGCCACCTCGGCCCCGACATTCGGAGTCGCGGCAGCCCAGTAAAGCAGATTGGTCTTCACAGCCACCTGCTGCGCCGACGCTCCGGCCCAGCAGCACACGGCCAAAAGAAGCGCCGGAAGGATCTTCTTATTCATATTCATAGACACACAAATTGATTCGTGTTTGCACATGTCCGAACCGGCCCAAAAGTCTGTTCCCGTCGCCATTTCAGACAATTAACGGTGCAAAATTGGACATAAAACACAAAAACACACGTATCATATATAGCACGCCGAACCTTAAAACACCGAAACGTCCAGGCCCGGAACCGCGGCGTCCGGGCACCTGCACGCGGTTTATTTGGCTTTTCGGCGGAAAATCAGTAATTTTCGCACCTAAAACGCCCTGACGATGTTGAAATTAACGATTGCAGCACTTGCGGCCATGCTGCTGACCGCATGCGGAAGTCCGGAAAAACGGACCGAAAAGCAACAGGAAAAAACGATTTTGTGCGGCGGCTATACCGGGCAGCGGCCTCTCGAAGCGTCCGATCGCGAACTGTTCCGCCGGGCGACGACCGGCATGACCGGCGTAAGCTACACCCCGGAGAGCGTCGCCACGCAGGTCGTGGCGGGAACCAACTACCGCTTCATCTGCACGGCGAAAACCACGACGCCCGGCCTCGAAACCTACGAGGCCGAAATCATCGTCTTCCAGCCGCTGCCGGGGCAGGGCGAGGCGAAAATCGCGAAGATCACGCGGTTGTAGCCCCTCCGGCAGCTCTCTGCAAATACTCCTGCAGGATGAGCGCATGGTTCTCCGCCGCATTTTTCGAGGCGTAGAGTAGCGTCACCGTGTCCACACCTTCGATTCCGCGGACGAACTCCCGCACGGCCTGCGACGCACGCAGCTCGTCGGTGTACCGGCGGCGGAACTCCTCCCAGCGGTCCCCGGGGTCGGCGTGATACCAGCTGCGCAGTCCGGCCGAAGGCGCAAGGTCCCTGGCCCAGACGTCGCAATGCAGGGCGTCTCTGCGTACGCCCCGCGGCCAGAGCCTGTCGACCAGCACGCGGCAGCCGTCGTCCGGCGCCGGCGCTTCGTAAACCCGTTTGATCCGTATCCGTGTCATGGGATTATTCCAAAAAAGGTGAAAAGTTCGATCTGACTCTCTTCCGGGGCTCTCAAACGAACGGCCCGCACTCCCCAACCGGGTATGTCGGACGGGCGATCGACAAACCCGACACCCTTTGCGGCAAGGGCTTCACAGGCATAAAAACGGAAACACTTGCCGTAGTCCCAGACCCGCAAGCTTGCGTTACTCAATTTCATAGTCGGTCAATTTTAGAGACGAGGAACAAAAAGCGGGCCTGAAAGCCCTAAAATGAAGGGCGCCTCCCGGCGCCCTTCCCCATCAAAAATTAACCCTTAAAAATTATCCCCTTTTCGGAAGACTTCCGAGAGATAGTGGTGCAGATAACATAAATCAGCGTCACCTTGTATCACTTCCCGCATCATCAAGTCTTCGTCCTCGGAGATGCCGTTGTCTGAAACCTCGTTTTTGTCAATATCCTCCATAGGCTTTGGTTTTAACTTGCTTGCATTTATATAACGCAACCCATTCGGGAATATTGTGCGGGGTCAGCTCAAGATCAGATTTTTTTCTTTGATCATCCGCCGCAGGTTGATCAGCGCATAGCGCATGCGCCCCAGCGCCGTGTTGATGCTCACGTCGGTCTGTTCGGCGATCTCCTTGAAGCTCAAGCCCGAGAAGTAACGCATGATCACCACCTCGCGCTGCTCGGAGGGCAGCAGTTCGACCAGCGCGCGCACGTCGCGTTCGATCTGCTCGCAGACCATCGAATCCTCAACCGTACGCTCGGACAACTTCAGCGTCCCGAGCACGTCGTAGCCGGCTTCGGCCTCGCTCACGGATTTGTTCTGCCGCTGTGCGCGGAAGTGGTCGATCACCTGGTTGTGCGCGATGCGCAGAATCCACGAAAGGAACTTTCCGTTATCGGTATAACGGCCTTCGTCGATCACACGGACGGCTTTGATAAACGTCTCCTGGAAAATGTCATCGGCCACATCACAGTCCTTGACCATCATGTGGATGTAGTCCTTCACCCTGCGGCTATGGCGTTCGATGAGTTTGGATATGGCACTACGGTCACCTGAAAGGTAGTGATTAAGCAATACCTGGTCACTTAATACTTGCACGTTCATACTCTTGTCTCCTAATTAGTTACTAAGAGTAGATTTCTTTCCCGATAGGCGATCCTTTTTTAGTTGTCTGATGTCGTTACAATTCCTTGTTCGGGCCTTGAAAACATCGGAATTTTCGGAGGCTTTACGTTGACAAGATAAGCACTTTTTCCGAAAATACCAAATTTTTCTACTCCGCCGGCAATATTCCGGCACATTTTTTCCGCCCAAAACAAACAAAATCCGTGCCAGAAACATCCCGTATGCGGACAAAATGAAGGCCCGCGCCTCCGGCGAACCGGCAAAAGCGGCCGATGAGATTCCGCCCGGCCGCGCCCCGCTATTTCAGCGGCTCCACATGAATGGCGATCATCGTGCCCTCGCCGAAGCGGGCGCGCAGGCGGCGTTCGATGTCGACCGTCAGGGCGTGGGAGCGCGCCACGGTCATCGCCCCGTCCATGCGGACGTGCACTTCGACGGCAATCGCGGCCCCGATGCGGCGGGTCCGCAGGTTGTGCGGCTGACACACCTCGGGATCGGCCGTCACGATGCGCAGAATCTCCTCCTCCACATCGGCCGGAAGCGAACGCTCCAGCAGCTCGTTCAGCCCCGTGCGGACCAGATCGAAGGCCACCTTGAAGATGAACACCGCCACGACGAGCGCCGCGATGGGGTCGGCGATACGCCACTTCTGGCCCAGAAAATAGGCGCAGGCGATGCCGACGAGCGTCCCCAGCGACGACAGGGCGTCGCTGCGGTGGTGCCAGGCATTGGCCACGACGCTCGGGCTGTCGACCGCACGGCCTTCACGGACGGTGTAGCGGTAGAGAATCTCCTTGACGACGATCGACACCCCAGCCGCCACGAGGGCCACCAGCCCCGGCCGGGGCAGCAGTCCGCCGTCGACCACGATGCGGATGTCGCGGATGCTGCCGGCGAGAATCCCGGCCCCCACGATCCCCAGCGCGAGGCTTATGATGATCGTGGCGAGGGTTTCGTACTTCCCGTGGCCGTAATCGTGGCCGTCGTCCCGGGGCTTGGCGGAAATCCGCGCGAAGGCGATCACCACCACATCCGTCGCCAGGTCGGAGAACGAATGGACGGCATCGGCCACCATCGCTCCGCTCCGCCCGACGATTCCGGCGGCAAGTTTCAGCACAGACAGCACCAGGTTGACCACGAACCCCACAAAGGTCACGCGGTAGATTTTACGTTTCCGGATTTCCGCTTCGCTGGACATAGGCTCAAAAGATTGAAATTCAAAAATACGCTTTTTTTTCGATTATCACGAAACTGAATTTAACCGAAATGCGGCTCCAAGCTATTTTTGATTTCAGAGGAGCAGGTTTGCGCTTAACCGAAGTGCGGCGCAGATGGGTAGTACTTCGGTACGTCCCATTTGCGCCACACGAGAGCAAGTGCAAAAATGCCCTATAAAATCGAAAATCAATAGCTGCGGGCGAACAGCACCCGACGATGCGACGGCCTGCCGGAGAAGACGCAGACACCCTCTTCGTCGACTGCATCGACCGGAATGCAGCGGATCGTGGCCTTCGTGGCCTCCTTGATCGCCACCTCGGTCTCCACCGTGCCGTCCCAGTGCGCCGAAAGGAAGCCCCCCTTCTCGTCGAGCACCCGCTTGAACTCCTCCCACGTGTCGACCTTCGTAATCATCGACTCGCGGTAGGCGAGCGCCTTTTTATAGATGTTTTCCTGAATCTCGGCCATCAGCCCCTCGATACGTTCCACAAGCCCCTCCTGCGAAATGGTCTGCTTCTCAAGCGTGTCGCGGCGCACCAGCTCGATCGTGCCGTTCTCCAGATCGCGTCCGCCCATGGCCAGCCGCACGGGCACGCCCTTGAGTTCGTACTCGGCGAACTTGAATCCCGGACGCACGTTGTCCCGGTCGTCGATCTTCACGCTGATGCCTTTGTCGCGCAGCTCTGCGGCAATCGCCCCGAAGCGTGCGCAGATCTCGGCGAGCTGCTCGGGGGTCTTGTAGATCGGCACCATCACCACCTGGATCGGGGCGAGTTTCGGAGGCAGGACCAGACCGTTGTTGTCCGAATGGGCCATGATCAGCGCACCCATCAGACGGGTCGAGACGCCCCACGAGGTCGCCCACACGTATTCGAGCTTGCCCTCCTTGTTGACGTACTGCACGTCGAACGCCTTGGCGAAGTTCTGGCCCAGGAAGTGCGACGTACCGCTTTGCAGCGCCTTGCCGTCCTGCATCAGCGCCTCGATGGTGAGCGTGTCCTCGGCGCCCGCGAAACGCTCGTTGGGCGACTTGTGGCCCACGACCACGGGCAGCGACATCCACTCCTCGGCGAATTTCCGGTAAACGCGGATCATCTTTTCGGCCTCCTCGACAGCCTCCTCGCGCGTGGCGTGCGCCGTGTGGCCCTCCTGCCACAGGAACTCGGCCGTACGCAGGAACAGGCGCGTGCGCATCTCCCAGCGCACGACGTTGGCCCACTGGTTGCAGAGGATCGGCAGGTCGCGGTAGGACTGAATCCAGTTCTTATAGGTGTTCCAGATGATCGTCTCCGACGTCGGGCGCACGATCAGCTCCTCTTCGAGCTTGGCGTCGGGATCGACCACGACGCCCTTGCCCTCGGGATCGTTCTTCAGACGGTAGTGCGTCACCACGGCGCACTCCTTGGCAAATCCCTCGACATGGTGGGCCTCCTTCGAGAAGAAGGATTTGGGGATGAAGAGCGGGAAATAGGCGTTCTGGTGTCCCGTATCCTTGAACATCTTGTCCAGCGCAGCCTGCATCTTCTCCCAGATGGCGTAGCCGTAGGGTTTGATGACCATACATCCGCGGACGGCGGAGTTCTCCGCAAGTCCCGCCTTCACGACCAGGTCGTTATACCACTGCGAGTAGTTCTCGTCGGACTTCGTGAGATCTTTCAGTTCCTTTGCCATATCTCTAAATCTTTAATTTTGCGTTTTATCCGGCAAAATTAAAGATTTTAATTAAAAATTAAGAATTAAAATCAAGAATTATGGATACCATCTGAAAAAAGCTCCCTTTGCAGAGAGCTTTTCTGAAAATCGCCGACAGATCAGAAGCGGAATCCGAGCGTCAGCGCCACGTTGTGACGGTTGATGTCGGTCGAATAGAGGGCGCTCTCGGTGTACCCGACCTTGTCCTCGGCATAGAACAGGTAGTAGTCCGACAGTTTCGACGACACGTACTGATAGGCCAGGTCGAGCAGCACGCCCCGGGACAGGACGAATCCCACGCCTGCGCCGTAATAGGTCGTCTGCTTGATGACGGGCGATGCCGGCGGAAACTCATCGTCCCGGACCATCGAACCGCTGTAACCGAAGCCCGCACGCAGCGACAGCACCGGCAGGGGTTTGAACTCGGCGCCCACACGCACGATGTTCGAAGCCTTGAAATTCTGGCGGAACGAATCGTTGTACCACGACTGCGAATCCAGCCCCGAGGGGTTGTCCTTGATGCGGATTCCGTTGTACCAGTCGCGCTCGTAGTCGACCGAAATCACGCCCCGCTCGCCGAACGTGTACGACGCGCCGAACATCAGCCGCGTCGGCGAGACGAACGACCAGCCGTTGGGGCCGTCGTCGACCAGCAGCGGCGAGGTCATGTTGGGATCGTTCGCCGTGGAAATGTATCCATTCTTGTCGGGCGTCACGTTCGGATCGGTATCGTTGTTGGCATAGGCCAGTCCGGCCGCCGCGCTCTGGAATTTCCGGTCGAGCGAATAGTAGGTCGGAGTGTGGATCGCCGCGCCGAGACGCAAGTTCGCCGTCGGACGATAGACGATGCCCGCCT
The DNA here is from genome assembly GCF_025145845.1 of Alistipes shahii WAL 8301. Taxonomy (NCBI): domain Bacteria; kingdom Pseudomonadati; phylum Bacteroidota; class Bacteroidia; order Bacteroidales; family Rikenellaceae; genus Alistipes; species Alistipes shahii. Next base: position 1,434,220 of record NZ_CP102253.1, read on the forward strand.
TGAAGTTGACGCCCGTGCCGTCCACGATCACGCTCTGGTTGAGTTTCCAGCGCAGCAGCTGATAGTCCAGCCCGGAATTTCCGAAATCGGGCGTGTTCTGGCTCGGCGCATCGTAGAAATACTCCTCGACATAGTCGATGTACTTGCGCTGGTAGACGCTCTGGATGCCCAGCGACGCACCGATGTAGATTTTATTGTTGATATTGGCGCCCACCGACAGCACATACTCGCCGATCGAGCCTTTGCTCCGCAGCATCGTGTAGTGGTCGACGCCCGCATTGTTCCCGACCCATGTCGGTTTCCACGTCCCGGGATCGTCGGGATCGGTCTGGTCGATCAGAAACCCGCGGTAAGCCAGCATCGCATTCCAATACTGGGGATCGTTCGGCCAAACCCAGTCGCCCGAACCGCCGTTCGTATAAAATTTGTTTTTCGAGACTCCATCCCAGTTCAGCTGACGCGCATAGGCGTCGCCGATCGTGCCGCCCTGGTTCTGCCGCACGAACCCATAGTCGTAGTTGAAATCGGCGATGCGGTTGTAGCCGAAGCCGACATTGAGGCTGATGAGCGAGCGCGAACCCTCGTAAGCGTTGATCACGACACCGATGTTGGCCATCGAAAAGCGGTCGCGCGAATTGCACCCGTACTCCGGGGCGTTGCCCTTGCTGCGCGCGAAGGACATCATCGGCGTGATCGAAATGTCGCCGTGGCGGTACATGCCCAGACCCGCCGGGTTGATCGACATCGACGAGAGGTCGGCGCCCAGCGAGGTGAAAGCCCCCGCCATGGCCATGGCGCGCGCCGTGCCGAAGTTGAACTGCGTCTGCGAGAGTTCGATCATATCGGTCGGCATCAGCAGGTCCTTGTCCATCAGAAGTCCGCCCCATTGCTGAGCCGAAGCCCCGGCCGCCGTCGCGGCTGCCGCAAGCGTGATTATCAGTCGTTTCATAGTCGTTTGCACATTAAGAAAGTCAACCGTTAACGTCCGCCGGAGTTCCGGTAGCTGCCTCCCGAAGAGGTCGTACCCGACCCGCCGCGCGAACCTCCGCCGTAACTGCCGCCCGACGAAGGCGAACTGCCGCGGTTGTAGGACGACGAACTGCCGCGGTTATAGCTGTTGCCCCGGTCGTAGGTGTTGCCGCCGGAGTTGCGGTAGCCGTTATCGTTGTACCGGCTGCCTCCGCGCGACGAGCTGCCCGAATTATAGCGTCCTCCGGACGAGTTCCGCCCGCCGCTGTTGTCGCGCACGCCGAAGGTGTTCCGGCCGCCGCTGCTGCCGCCGCGCATCGACCCGGTCGATTTCGAACCGGAATACGATCCCACGCCGTAGCGGGTTCCCGAAGGCGACGTGTAGGGATTGGGCCGGCGCACGATGTTCGACTGATAAGGCCGTCCGTGCCAGCCCGGCCCCCATCCGGGAACATGATGATGCCCGTGCCATCCGGGCCCCCAGCCCCAGCCCGGTCCGTACCAGGGGTCGTACCACGAACTGTACCACGGTCCCCAACCGGGTCCGTACCAGGGATTGTGCCACGAGTTCCACCCGAAGCTCCAGCCCCAGCTGCCGAACGAGAAGCTCGGGCCCCAGGGCCTGTTCCACCCGTAGTACCACGGATCGGAGTAGATCACCGTGCCCCACGATCCGAACATCGAGGTGATGTACTTGGGTTCCACCCACACCTGGTCGCCCATGACCACGATGTTGTAAAACGCCGGGTCGTAGGCCGACACGTAGTTGAAGGCCGAACCGTAGCGGGCATTGATGTAGCTCGACGGCATCTTGTAGGTCGGCGACTCGAATCCGCGCAGGCGACGCGCGTAAGCGCTTTCATAGTCGTCGGCCAACACGCTCTCGTAAGGATTTGCGTCCGCAGAGCGGTATTCGTAATAGCTATTCTCCGCGGCAGCGGCCTTCGCCTCGGCGATCCGCGCCTCCCATTCGGCCCTGCGGGCTTCGGCGGCAGCGCGCTGCGCCTCGGCCTCGGCCTGCTTCCTGCGGGAGATCTCCGCGCGGTCATGCACGGCGTAGAGATCGTCGGAAGCATACCCCGCCGAGGCGTAGTAAGCCGACGAGCAGCTTGCGAGGCCTGCGGACAGGATGACGGTTCCGAATAAAATTTTCAACTTTTTCATAGCGCACGTAATGTTTGCGTTAGTTCTTCAGGTACCAAACGAAAACCGTACCGATTTTAGTATCGTTCTTCTTTATAAACGGCCGCGCACGGAAAATACTGCATGCGCGAAGCGGGTCCGTCCGTTTGCAAAGATACGAACCGGCGAAAGCAAAAGCAAACTTGCCTGCATTTTGCCGCGCGGGCGTATCTTCTGACGAAGTCAAAGATACGAATAATTCCGGAAAAGCGGCAGAAACAGGGCCTCCGGAGGCGTTTTTTCAACCAAATGTGATTTTTTCCGCACGAAAATGTGCGAAAATAAAAAATATGCCTATATTTGCAGTCCCAAAACAACGGTTTTGGATCGGGAGAACGGGGCAAGCCCTCCTCCCGCGACCGAAAAGGAGAGGTGCCGGAGTGGTCGATCGGGCCGCACTCGAAATGCGGTGTACGGGCAACTGTACCGGGGGTTCGAATCCCTCTCTCTCCGCAAAGGGGGTTTGACAAAAAACCCATAATCCCTGTAAGTAGCTCACTTACAGGGATTTTTGTTTTTCAGGGTCGGACAAATACACCCCCTTGCGGAAGCTCTTCGGCAGGCAATTCGGTGGCATGACCATCCGCCCCGGATTCTGCCACCGCAGAAAGGTTCTTATTCGCTGATTCGCTGCGTTTTGCATACTCCAAAATTGCACACGGTGGCGTAAATTTACAACCCGTTAACACATGGAGTATATGAATCGACAAAAAAGTACTTTTCGGATCTCGTTCTACGTGCGTCGGACGAGACCCAACAAGCACGGGGAGGTCCCCGTGTGCGTCCGCATCACGGTCAACGGCCAGCGCGCCGACACCACCATCCGCAAGAGCATCCTCCCCGATCAGTGGGACGCCATCCGCGGCCAGGCCTCGCCCCGCACCACGCTCGGCAAGGCCATCAACCTCTACATCGACACCGTACGGGCCCGCATCATCCGCATCCACCGCGACCTGGAGATGGACGAGCAGCCCTTCACGGCCCAGCAGGTGCTGGACCTCTACCTCGGCCGCAAGACCTCGAACCGCCACACGCTCTTCGAGCTCTTCCGCGAGCACAACGACAAATGCCACCAGCTGGTGGGCATCGATCTGGCCGCTGCCACCGCCGAGCGCTACGAGACCTGCATGAAGCTCACGCAGGAGTTCATGCGCCACACCTACCACCGCGACGACCTCTATCTGGACGAGGTCGACCGCCGTTTCGTCGAGGAGTTCGAGTTCTACCTGAAGACCCACCGCGGCTGCTGCCACAACACGGCGACGAAGTACCTCAAGAACTTCAAGAAGATCACCCGCATTGCGCTGGCCCGCGAGTGGATGCAGCGCGACCCCTTCGCCGAGATCCGCTTCTCGCTGCAGCCCGTCAAGCGCGAGATGCCCGAAAAGGCGGAGATCGAGCGGCTGATGCACAAGGAGATCGACATCCCGCGGCTGGCCCAGACGCGCGACCTCTTCATCTTCTGCTGCTTCACGGGGCTCGCCTTCTCGGACATCAAGCAGCTCGCACCCGAGCACATCGTCACCGACATGCAGGGCCACCGCTGGATCCGCAAGCCGCGCCAGAAGACCGGCAACATGTGCAACATCCCGCTGCTGGAGATCCCCGCGCGGATTCTGCAGCGCTACCGCACGGATCCCGAGTGCGTGGCGCACAACGTGCTGCTGCCCGTGTCGAGCAACCAGAAGATGAACGCCTACCTGAAGGAGCTGGCCGACATCTGCGGCATCCGCAAACAGCTGACGACCCATTGCGCAAGGCACTTCTTCGCCACCTACACGCTGGCCAACGGCGTCTCGATCGAGAGCGTCGCCAAGATGCTCGGCCACTCCGACACGAAGATGACGCGTCACTACGCCAAGGTGCTCGACCAGACCATTCTGCGCGAGATGAACGCCCTGCCCGCCGACCTGTAATGCCGACGGCGATGGAGAGCGTTTTCACGGGGTCGATTACGATCGACGGGGAGCAGGTCACGGTCCGCCGCACGGCCGGGGGCGAGGTGTGGCTCACGCAGTTGGAAATAGCCCGGCTGTTCGGGATCTTCGAGGCGGCCGTGCGGGCCAATATCCGGGCGATCTACCGCTCGGAGGCACTGCGCAGGGGCCGCACGCTGCGGATCGTTCACGGCGTGGAGTTGTATAGTCTGGAGATGATCGCGGCGCTGGCCTTCCGGCTGCGGAGCCTCGAAAGCGAGGCCTTCCGCCGCTGGCTGCTCCGACCCGCCGGGCCCGAGATCCGGCTCGTGGCAATCGCCGGCGAGGAGCCGGTCTGCTGACCGGTGGCGCCACGACGGAGGGTCCGGAATCCGGAGCCGGCGCCCCTCCCGAGGAGTCTCTATGCATACCAGCGGACGCTGTCTCCCGTTGCGGAGGCGGCGTCCGTTTTGTTTGGCCGGGCACCCGGCGGCGGGGATGCCCGCACCGAGGATCGGGGCCCGCTCCCTTGCGTCGGGATCAAGGGGTTTTCCCGCGCCGGAGGCGGTCGGCGGCGCATTTTGAAATATGCCCAAACGACAAAAATATGCTCATTCGACAATTGCAGAAAATGCCCATTCGACAAAAATGTGCGATTCTGACAAATTCAGCACATCGGGGTGTTCGGAGCCTCGGATTTCTCGATTTTTTCACCTACCTTTAGTCTGTCCATGCACCTTCGGACGCACTGCCTCGGACAAAAATTTCCAACACCCCATATACCACACAGGAGCAGAAACCCTTTCCAACCGGTCTGTCTGGAGCCCGGCAATGGCAATGAGCCGCCCATACCGAAGACAAAAACCGCACATACAAACTCAATATAGAATTAAGTATACCTATGAAATCATTTTACCTGCTGACACTCGCTGCCGCCGTTGCCCTTGCCGCCTGCAGCAACGACGACTCAACCCCCGATCCCAATCCGAGCCCCGCGGATACCGGACTCGTCATCGAACAGACCGAGTACACGCTCGATGCCCTGGACAACCGCTCTGCAACCCTCACCTTCTCCGCTTCGGCCGACTGGACGCTCACCGTCACCGGCGAAGACGCGGATTGGCTGACCGTCACGCCCGCAAGCGGCACGGCCGGCAGCCAGACCGTCGAACTGGCGGCCCGAAGGAATTTCAGCGAGGCGGAACGCATAGTCCGTCTCGAAATCTCCTGCGGCAAGCAACCCGCGCCGGTAACCGTCACCCAGCACATGACCGACATCTCGGATTTCACCGACCGGTTCGCCCCGTCGTTCGCCCGCGGATTGCAGGAGATGGGCCATATCTACGATGCGGGAAAGATCTCGCGACAAGATATGGAATATCTGGCCAATGTGATCAAGTTGGACGATTTGAGCGAGTATACCGAACCCTTGACCTCCCTGCAAGGGATCGAGTATTTCGAGTCGCTGCGAAAACTGGATTGCTCCGATACGGACCTGACCGAGCTGGTTATCCGCAATAATCCGACACTGATCGAGTTGCATTGCAGCTCGGATCCGATCACCTCGCTGGATGTCAGCGGATGTACGGCATTGAAGACGCTCACCTGCTACAACAGTGAGTTGGCATCGCTGAATGTCTCCGGCTGTACGTCGTTGCAGGAGATAATGGCCTACAGGGCCCAATTAACGTCATTGGATGTCAGCGGTTGCTCGTCGCTGCAGTACCTGGACTGCAATGAGAACGGGTTGACGTCGCTGAAGCTCAGCGGCAGCTCGCCGCTGCAGCACCTATCTTGCAATAAAAACGGGTTAACGGCGCTGAGTCTCAGCGGCTGTACGTCGCTGACAGAAGTGGACTGCACCGACAACCAGTTGACGGAGTTGGATTTCAGCGGTTGCACATCATTGATCATCCTGAGTTGCTACAACAATCAGTTAACGACACTGAATCTCAGCAATTGTACGTCGCTGATGGGGCTGGCCAGCGACAGCAATCAGCTGCCGTCGCTGGATATCAGCACTTGTACGAAGTTGCGGACATTGATGTGCGAGAACAATCCCGGCGACGGAGTTTCAACCTTCCCGATCACAGCCTGGTTCGACAACTCGAACATACTGTCCCGTCCTGAAAAAGGTTTACAGTGATTGATAATTAAAGATAAACATTTTGGTTCAAAAAATATTGTCCTGATATAAGTTTACATATGCCTTCCGAACAACCGTCTTTCGGCCCCAATGATGTTTGAGTTTCCCGGTTCTAAGTTCCGCTTCCAAGGGCGTAAGCCAATCGCAGCTGGCATGAGGTCTGAGTGAATTGTAAAGGATAACGATCTGGTCGATGCGTTCTTTTGCTGCCTGAAAACTTTCAAAACATTCCTCGTCGATCCATTCGCTCTTCAGAATACCGTTCACCCGTTCGGCAACGGCATTCTCATACGGATCGCCCTTTTCAGTCATGCTGATGCGAATCCCATTATCGGTCAGCAATTTCACATATTCTTTCGAACAATATTGGCATCCTCTGTCCGAATGATGGATTAACCCTTGCCGTTTTTGCTGCGGAGTCTGGTCTATGGCCATCCTCAGTGCACGGAGCGCTCCGTCCCGTTCCAATGTCGTATTCAGATCATAGCCTACGATCCGTTTGGAATAGGCATCCGTTATCAAAGCCAGATATGCAAATCCTTCTTTCAAAGAAATGTACGTAATATCTCCGACCCATAAACGATGCGGCCGCTCGAGGTCGAAACCCCGGATCAGATTCGGATATTTACGCATCCAGTGCCGCGAGCAGGTCGTAACGCTGTATTTCTTCCGACGTTTGACCAGAAGATTGTTTTCCGAAAGCAGCGTAAATAACCGATCCCGGCTGACCGGAAATCCGTCTTGTTGCAGCAAATGCCACAGTTTACGACCGCCGAGCCTGGGCATCAGTTTCCGGTAGTAACCCACCCGCTCCAAAAGAAGGGTGTCGGACAAGGATCCTTCCCTATTACGCCGTAAATGTTTATAATAGGCCTGACGGGTATAGCCGAACAACCCGCACAGAAACGACAGGCTCATTGCTGTGTGTCTTTCTTTGAGACGCTGGACTGTCCGGCTGCGGATTTTTTTAATAGGTCGATACCGTATTCTTCCTGAAGGATATCTCCCATGATCTCATAGCCTTCCAGACGTAATAAAGCCTCTTCCAAGCGCCGCCGAAGGGCTTTGTTCTCGGATAATAATTCACTGGCTTCTTCACTAGTAACGCGGGACATGATCGGATAAGGATTAGGGGTACTCACAAAGCTACAACTATTTTTCGCTTTCCAGCGCTGACCCATCTTATGAATCGTAGACATGGGAATACCATGTTCTTCGGAGAGTTGGCGAGCCGTCTTGACTCCGCTCAAATACTCCTGTAAAATCAGATGACGCAACTGACGCGGTAAATAATGACGTGATAAGTCTGAATTCGTTGTTTGCTGCATAAGATTTACTCTTTTCTGTAAACCTTTTTCAGGACGGGACATACCGGCGAATCTCAGAATATTGCCCATGGAGTGGACCTATGACGACAAAACGATCGCCATCGATTTCCGAAAGACGGAATAGCCTCCCTAACCCTTGTTCCTAACCGATAACAAACACAAACGCGATGAAAACCCTGAAAACGTTTTACCTGCTGACACTTTCAACCCTCCTTTCCCTTGCCGCCTGCAGCAAGGATGAAGGATCTGACACCCCGCAGCCTCTGACCATCGAACAAACTGAGTATACGCTCGACGCCATCGACAACCGTTCTACGACCCTCTCCTTCACGGCCACGGCCGCCTGGACACTCTCCGTCACCGGCGAAGACTCGGACTGGCTGACCGTCACGCCCGCAATCGGCACGGCAGGCTCCAAGAGCGTCACACTGACCGCCGCTCCCCGAATCACGGAGGAGTCCCGCACGGCTTATGTGGACATCGCCTGCGGAGCGCAGACCGTGCAGATAACCGTTACCCAGACAGGGGCATCCGCCGATGCGGATTTCACCTCGCTCTTCGACCCGGTCTTCGCGGATTTTCTGGAACAGGAAGACATTATTTCCGATGTGGGAAAGATCACGCGGCAAGACATGGAAACGATTGCCAGCGTCACCGAACTGGAAATTGGGAGTGGCCACAGCAGTTCCGAATCTCTGACCGACCTGCGGGGTATCGAGTTTTTCAAATCGCTGAAACATCTGGGTTTCCAAGAAACGGCTTGGACCTCACTGGATGTCAGCGGCTGTTCAACACTGACACTACTATACTGTTTAAGAACAGAATTTACGAAGTTGAATGTCAGCGGCTGCACAGCGTTGCGGACATTGGACTGCGAAGGGGACAGATTGACGTCGTTGGATGCCGGAGGGTGCACGGCTTTGGAAATTCTGAGCTGCAAAAAAAGCAGGTTGACGTCGTTGAATATCAGCGGCTGTACAGCCCTGAAAGAACTGAACTGCCGCGACAATCAGTTGGCGACGCTGGACCTCGGCCAATGTCCGGAGCTGCAGAAATTGGACTGCTGCGACAATGGCATGACGTCGCTGGATATCAGCCATTGCACGGCATTGCAGGAGCTGCATTGCTTTGACAATCTGTTGACAGGGTTGGATATCAGCAAAAACCGGGCATTGAACTACTTGCGGTGTGAAAGGAATCCCGGCAACGGACTTTCGACATTCCCGATCACGGCCTGGTTCGACAACGAGACGCGTCCGGAGAGTTTGTCGATCAACTACTTATCGTGGGTATACAATAATCGGGATACCACCATCGACTTCCGGAAGGCGGAATAACCTCACCCCAGAAACCGAATTTTAACCGATCATGAATCATACGCCATGAAAAACCTGAAATCATTTTACCTGCTGGCACTTGCTGCCGCCCTTGCCTTCGCCGGCTGCAAGAAGGATAATGGCGGCAATCCCCTTCCCGGGACCCTGACCATCGAGAAGACCGAATATGCGCTTGACGCCGTCGAAAATCGGACCGCAACGGTCGCGTTTACCGCCGCGGCCGGCTGGGCCCTCTCGGTCGTGTACGACGATGCCGAATCCGCCGCCGACTGGCTGACCGTCACGCCCGCGAGCGGTACGGCCGGCGAACAGACCGTCGAACTGTCGGCCACCCGCAATTACCGGACATCGGCCCGCACGGCTTACGCCGATCTGGCCTGCGGGGAGCAGAGCGTGCGGCTGACCGTCACCCAGGCAGCGGCATCCGACGACACGGATTTCACCACCCTGTTCGACCCGGACTTTGCGAAGGAGTTGCAGAAACAGGGTATTATTGCCGACGCGGAGAATATCACGCCGGAGGATATGGAAAAGATCGCCACAATGACCGAACTGGATGTTTCGGGAACTTATGAAAACCCCGGCACCCTGACATCCCTGCAAGGAATCGAGTATTTCGAGTCGCTGACGCAGTTGTCCTGCTACTACAATCAGTTGACGACGCTGGATATAAGCGCGAACACGGCGCTGACAGAGTTGTACTGCTACGGCAATCAGTTGACGTCGCTGGATGTCAGTGCGAATATGGCGCTGACGTGGTTGTCCCGCTCCTACAATTCGTTGGAGACGCTGGATATCAGCAAAAACACGGCGCTGACGTGGTTGGACTGCTCCTCCAATTCGTTGACGACGCTGGATGTCAGTGCGAACACGGCGCTGACGTGGTTGTCCTGCGAAAACAATCCCGGCGACAGAGAGTCGAAATTCCCGATCACGGCCTGGTTCGACAACGATACGAAACCGGACAATTTGGAAATTTACCAGGGACAGTGGACGTACGACGGCAAGACCATCACCATCGACTTCCGAAAGGCGGAGTAGCTCCGCCCTGCTTTCTACTGGGCGACGCGCCAAAGACGGTCCGGAGCACTCCGGGCCGTCTTTCGTTTGCCGACAAGGCCCCGCCATCATGGTAAGGCGAAATAGTGCTCTTCCAGCACCCGTTCGATATCCGACTCGCGGTAGAGCACCTTGCCGCAGACGCAGTAATAGGGGATCTCGCCCGAGGAGCGATACTCCTGCAGCGTCCGGCGGCTGATCTTCAGCCGTTCCGACAACTCGCGGTCCGTCAGGTAGCGTTCGCCGCCCAGCGTCGGACGGAGCGCCCCGATGCAGCGGTCCAGATCCTGTTCCATCTGCTCCAGCGTCCGGAGCAGCGACTCCGGACGTTCGTCCGTTTGAAAAACCGATTGCTTGTCCATAACCGTCCCGTTTTACGACTGGCGCCGACAGCGGTAGGCCGCCGAGGCCAGCAGCCGTTCGACATCCGCGGTTTTGTAGTAGACCTTGTGGCGGATCTGCGTGCAGGGAATCAGGCCCCGTTCGCGGTAACGCTGCAAGGTCCGTTTCTGAATGTTCAGCAGGAGGCACACCTCCTCGTTGTCGAGCCAGTGCTGCAGCGTCTTGTCCTGACGCCGGCACAGCTCCGACACCCGCCGTGCCAGCGCCTCGATGCGCGCGACCAGGCGGTCGTAACTCCGTTTTTCAACCATCATGTACTCCATAATCTTGCGCGTTTAGGGTTTCGGGAGCGAAGATAGGGCATCCCGGACCGATTGATCCGCCATCGGTGCGCTATGGCAGTGGTTGGCGTCGGTGTGGCACCGGTTGGCGTCGGTTTCGGGGGTGCGACGCCTCCCAAAGAGCGGGATTCAGGCGTGCCGTCCGGGGGTTCAGGCGGCACGCCGGGGGATCGGCATTGGAGCGGAATGCAGGCGGGGTGTCCCGGGATTCCGCGCCGTCCCGGGAGTGCCGCCCGGGCGGATGGCATCCGTTTCGGCCGCAAAGGTACCGCAGAGCCGTCGGGCCGGGGCACATCGAGCCGCAGGCGGTTTTGCCGCCGATCTTCCTCGACGCGCCAGTGCTGTTCGAGGTTTCAGCGGCAGCGGGCGAGCGTATCGGCGTCAAAAATCCGTCCCGGGCCGGGCTCCGCGGTGGAAGCTGACGTCCGAACCCGGATACCATCCGCACCGGCTCCGTTACGGCACCGAAATTCCGCTCACGAGGGACCTCCTCCGCGGTGCGGGTAGCCCTCCCCTACCCGATCGGCACCACCCACCTCGGAAGAGTGTGCTCCTCGGGGAGGCGTTCGGCTTCGCATCCACGGGCCCGGAAAACCTCCGACCTTCCACCCGGCATCGGGATCTCCATCGGCCCATCCATACTGACATCAACAAAACAGCAAAACAATAAAACAACACAACTGTACAACGACAAAACAACAAAACAGCACAACTGGGAATCAGAAGACCATGAATTCTGGGCGTCAAGACTTCTCGACGTCATGTCGTCAAGACTTCCGGACGTCAGTCAGTACTGAAGTCAGTACTGAATTCAGTCATTCAATCAGCACTGAAGTCAGTCAGTACTGACGTCAATCAGTCAGTCACTTTTTGGAAGGGCGAGCCTTTCGGGCCCTTCCATTTTGACCGGTTTTGTTCCCGAAGTCGGTTTCGGGAACGGATGGTTCGCCTCTTCAGATTGGCCGGCGAACAAGCGGGAACGGGACGTGATATTCGACCCGTTTTTGAGTCCCCGGAGCATTATATGTTCGGGACTCAGCAAGCTGTGTTTTCAGTTACGCGAAATAGGTTTCGTAACAGAAAACAGCTTGCCCGCAAGGGGGTTGAAAACTCCTCCGAAGTCGTCGTTTTTTACCGGGCACCCCGTGTGCCGAAACCGATTTCTTGGAGACCATAGGATCCTCGTCATTTTCACTCGAAATTGGCTCCGCAAAGCTCTGTTTTTGCACATTACCGCACACAAAAACGGAGCAAATCCTGCTTGGATTTACCCCGTAAAAAGGCTTGATTCGATTCAATTTTTCGCGAATAAATGCTCGATTTGCAGTTTAGTTTTGTCAATTCAGAGCGCTTTTGATGATCCGGCTACATAAAATTAGGGGCAATAATACGTGTTTACCGGCTCATCAAAAAGAGGTTTCAACCACGTATTTCGCCTGCCCAGACGATACTGTTCCCAAAAGTGTGTCTGAAGGAAGGTAAAATAAAAAAGTCTACAGATTTTTTAGATTTGTATAGGGAACCAACAAAAACTAAAAAAGGAGTAGACTTATGATGTTGACAAAGGAACAACTTTCCGAATTAATATGCAAACATTCGGAGCGGGAAAATGGTCTTCAGGATCTGTTGGAGATCTTGTTGGAGAGTATGATGGTCTCGGAGCATCGGGAATATCCCCGGGAAAACTCCGCGTCAGGAAACAAATGCAACGGAGCCGGCCGGAACATAGTTGCGGTCATGAACGTACGCTGACTTTCCGGATTCCGAGTAATCGCTACGGGTATTTTCATCCCCGGATTCTGGCGATCCTTCGCCATCAGGAGGATGAATGCGAACGCCTTGCCGGAATGCTGTATACGAAAGGTCTTACGCAGGAACAGGTCGGCGAGGTATTCCAGGATATCTATGGCGAGCACTACAGCAAGGCGAGTATTTCGCGGATGCTGGACTACCTTCGAGAAGATGTTTCGCAATGGCTCACGCGCTCTCTGGAGGCTTATTACCCAATCGTCTTCATCGATTGCGTGCACATGAAGATCCACCGCAAGCGGAGCGTAGAAACAGAAGCTTTTTATGTGGTACTTGCCGTGCGTGAAGACAAGCGGCGTGAAGTGCTGAGGATCTTCAATAAGCCCACGGAGAGCGCCCTGGGCTGGGGCGAGATGCTCACAGAGCTGCAGGAACGAGGCATTCGGAAGATCGGCCTTGTCTGTGCCGACGGGCTGAAGAGCCTGGAGGATGTCATCAGTGCGGTCTTTCCCGGAACCCCGCTGCAACGCTGTACGACGCACCTGAAACGCAATCTGCTGAGCTGCGTGCGTAACGGCGACAAAGGAGAGCTGGCCGAGGATCTGCGGCAGGTCTTCCGTACGGGGGATCGCAGCTATACGGTGGAGAGTGCCTGGAAACAGTGGCAGACACTTTGTGAGAAATGGGGGCAGGATTATCGCAGTTTTCGACGACGTGGCGAGGATCCGGCCTACAAGGTCTACTTCACCTATCTGAATTACGAGGCAAAGATTCAGTCGATGATCTACACAACGAACTGGATCGAGCGTCTGCAGAAGGATTTTCGACGGGTTACAAGGATGCAGGGAGCCATGCCCAACGAGGAGTCGGTTCTGCTGCTGATGGGCAAAACGGCCATGGATAAGAAATCCTACCTGAGGCCGGTGCCGCGAATCGACCTGGATCGGGATTTATTCCCCGAGTGAAGACTATAACACAAAAATAAGCACAACACGCCGCGGCGTGTTGTGCTGAAACCAAGAATCACTATATTTTTGCATATCTGAGGAATCTGAAGACGTCTGCACAGACACACTTTTTGAAACACTACCCAGCATCGAGCGCCAAAGACAACCCGTTTGAGAACAAAAATAGGTCGGTTCCGAGGTTCGAAACCGGCCCTTTCTGTTCAAACGAGGCGGCATTTACACGAAGCAACCCTCCTCTATATCTTCATATATAATTTTCTTTCGCTGAGGATACCCTCTAAAATATCCATATTTCCGCCAAAAAATATTGGCACTCTTTAAGAAAACTTTTGCAGAAAACCTATTCGTTCTAGCACTTCGCGTACCTTTATACTGAATCTTTACTTTAGGATAATATACAATCTCCCATCCCGCCAAACGGATACGCGTGCACCAGTCTTGATCTTCTGAATACATAAAATAATCTTCAGATAAACCACATGTAGATTCATACACATTGCGTCGCACCATAATAAATGCTCCTATAACCCAATCAACCGTTTGAACCTTATTATAATCAAAAGATCTTTCAAGAATACACTCCCGATGGGTAACAATTCTACGTATTTGTCTCCAGATAAAAGACTGAACACTTACATAACTTCGGCATGTATCTTGCAATACCCCATCAGAATCAACAATTTGAGGAGCAATAGCACCAACCTCAGGGTGAGAATCTATAAATGTCACCATTTTGTCCATCTTCTCCAAAAAGACACAATCCGGATTCGCAATAATAAGATAATCCCCTGTAGCAATCTTAAGGCCTTGATTCATTGCATAGGCAAAACCTCCATTCCGATCATTAAAACTCCAAACAAATTGATTATACTCTTTTTTTATTCGCTCTTGTTCAGTCGGCGGATAACAAGAATTAGACGAGGCTATAATTTCCACTTCCCAAGAAAAAGCTGTTTGAATCGTTTCTGTACATTTTTTCAACTCTTCAAGAGAGTGATACTCTACCACTACAACAGATATTTTCATAAACTCAAAAGTAATTTCCTAATAGAAATCTAGATAGCCTAAAAGAAATAATAGTCACCTCTTACTATACATATCCTCATAATATCGTTCATATTCACCGGATGTAATATAATCCATCCATTCTTGATTATGAAGGTACCATTGTACGGTTTTTTCAATACCCTCTTCAAATTGCAAGGATGGTTCCCAACCTAACTCATCTTGAAGTTTGCGCGAGTCAATGGCATAGCGTGCATCATGACCTGGTCTATCCGTCACATAAGTTATTAAATCCAGGTCAGCGCCTTCCGGACGTCCTAACAAACGATCAACTGTTTTGATTAGCACTTTTATGATATCGATGTTTTTCCATTCATTAAATCCTCCAATATTATAGGTATCAGCAATATGGCCATGATGAAAAATAACATCAATTGCCCTTGCGTGGTCCTCCACATAAAGCCAATCTCTCACATTCTCACCTTTCCCGTAAACCGGCAGAGGCTTTCGATGACGAATGTTGTTAATAAACAGAGGAATTAATTTTTCAGGGAATTGATATGGCCCATAATTATTAGAACAATTTGTCACAATAGTAGGCATTCCATATGTATCATGATAAGCTCTTACAAAATGGTCTGAACTTGCCTTGCTTGCAGAATATGGGCTATGTGGATTATACTTACTTGTCTCCACAAAAAACTCATGACCATACGCTTGGTGATGCTCTGAAGACGCTTTAGTAGTAAACGGTGATTCTATACCCAATGGATCTGTTATCTGAAGAGCTCCATATACTTCATCGGTAGAAATATGATAAAACCGTTTATTTTCATATCGCTTAGGTAGAGACTCCCAATAAAGTTTTGCTGCTTGAAGTAAAGACAACGTACCTAAAACATTAGTTTGAGCAAAGGTAAACGGGTCTTTAATACTCCTATCCACGTGACTTTCTGCTGCAAGATGGATGATACCATCGATATGCTTATCCTGGAAAAGTTTATAAACATTCTCAAAATCACAAATATCCATCCGAATAAACTCATAATTGGGTTTATTCTCCACATCCTTCAAATTGGCTAGATTCCCAGCATAAGTTAGCTTATCCAGATTAATAATATGGTACTCCGGATACTTGTTTACAAATAATCGCACGACATGAGAGCCAATAAATCCGGCGCCTCCGGTTATAACAATATTCTTCATAAGATTATATCTTTCTTTAAATTATGGATGCATAGACAAAGAGACTCCGTCCAATATGGAATTGTTATACCAAATGTTTGTTTAATTTTTGTTTTATCAAGAACCGAATATGCTGGACGAACCACAGGCGAAGGGAATTCTTCACTATGACAAGGTTGAATATCACATAAATTCTGTTGGCTATATTCTGCAATCATTTTAGCAAAATCAAACCAAGAACATACGCCCTCATTTGAATAATGATAAACCCCGCAGTTTTTCACATATAATCGATTAGCAACAATCCTATAAATTACATTTGCTAGATCCAATGCATAGGTTGGAGTTCCTACTTGATCAAAAACAACTTTTATTTGAGGATGTGTCGCCGTCAGATTCAACATGGTTTTACAGAAATTCTTTCCGAATTCACTGTACAACCACGCTGTTCTAATAATGACATATTGACAGCCACTGTTTATAATATATTGTTCTCCACGCAATTTAGTAGTTCCATATACCCCAGTTGGGGTTCCGGTCTGATCCTCCCTACACGGCTTATTGTAGGGCTCTTTCCCAAAAACGTAATCCGTAGAGATGTGCATCAAAAGACCTCCGACTTCAAGCATCGCAACAGCCAGATTCTTCGGAGCATCGGCGTTCAACCGTTCAGCTAAGACCGAATTACTTTCAGCTGCATCAACATTGGTATAGGCTGCACAGTTGACAATACATTGTACCTCCTGTTCTTTCACAATGGTTCGGACTGCCGCCAAATCCGTAATATCAAGAAATATAGTCTCTTGTCCTTCGACTTGATTGATATCCGTAAATATATATCGATCTCTAGAATCTCTAGAGACTATCCTCAGTTCACTACCCAGTTGCCCATTCGCTCCTGTTACCAATATCGTCATAGTCTGTATATTTATATCTATTCAAGATTTGATTTTCCTGTCTGTTTTACTTCATCTATAACTCGCAATAGATATTGGCCATATTGATTTTTAATCATCGGTTTCGCAAGATTTCGCATTTGATCTTCCGTAATCCAACCCTTACGAAATGCGATGCCTTCCAAACACCCGACTTTCAGGCCCTGGCGTTTCTCCAAAACCTCAATATAAGTACTAGCCTCTGACAATGAATCATGAGTTCCTGTATCCAACCAAGCAAACCCCCGACCAAGAGTTAGCACTTTCAATTCATTATTCTCCAGGAATTTTTGATTTACCGTTGTTATCTCATATTCACCACGGGCACTTGGCTGAATATGACGAGCAATATCAATAACCCTATTAGGATAAAAATATAAACCAACTACAGCATAATGACTCTTGGGATGTACCGGTTTCTCTTCAATTGACAAACAATTGCCATGATTGTCAAATTCGGCAACACCATATCGTTCCGGATCACAAACCCAATAGCCAAAAACAGCAGCTTTGCGCTCAATCTCAACAGCATCTACAGCATTTCGCAACAACCCGGTAAAACCTGCGCCATGAAAGATATTGTCGCCTAAAACCAAACAAACATCATCTGTTCCTATAAAATCAGCCCCTATAGTAAAGGCTTGGGCCAATCCATCGGGTTTGGGTTGTTCCGCATATTCGAAATGCAGACCATAGTCACTGCCATCCCCCAACAATCTTTTAAATCCCGGGAGATCGGCAGGAGTAGAGATGATTAGAATATCTCGAATATCAGCCAACATAAGTACTGATATCGGATAATAAATCATTGGTTTGTCATAAACTGGCATAAGTTGCTTACTGACACCTTTTGTTATGGGATACAAGCGCGTCCCCGAACCTCCAGCTAATACAATACCCTTCATGGCCTTAATCGAATTTCTTATTTAAGTTCAGGATAAAGATCTTGGTCTATAGAAAATGGAGAAGTAAAATCCTTCAATAACGGATGTTTGGTATCTTTCTCACTAAGAACGGCATTTTGAATAGGAATAATCCAATCAATTCCCAAAGAATCGTCCTTAATTGAAATTCCCCCATCTGCTTGAGGAGCATAAAAGTTGTCACATTTATATTGAAATATTGCGACATCACTCAAAACAGCAAAACCATGCGCAAATCCACGCGGGATAAACAACTGCCGGTGATTTTTTTCGGTAAGTTCTACGGCAACATGTTCGCCATATGTAGGACTTCCTCGACGAATATCCACAGCAACATCCAAAACAGCTCCTTTAACACAACGCACTAATTTACTTTGTGTAAAAGGAGGTTTTTGGAAATGCAGTCCCCTCATTACCCCATATGAGGACATACTTTCATTATCTTGTACAAAATTTATCTTCTGCACTTTTTCTTCGAACTCGCGAAGAGAAAAACTTTCAAAAAAATACCCCCTCGAATCTAAAAAGACATGAGGCTCAATAATAACAACTCCATCCAAAGAAGTCTTAATAACTTTCATAATTATTTGATATTATCAAGAAACGGGTTAATATATTGGGCCGCGTTACCTCGAGACAATGTTTTAAATTCAATTCGACGAGCTTTTTCTATAAGGTTTGGTAATTCAGCCGTATTATAACAACCTATCAAACAGCCCAATTTCTCCAAATACCGAACAACTTCTTCTTGTGGATGATGACATTCCTGGCCGACTCTTCGAGGAATCGCAACAATACGTTTTTTAAGAAAAATCGCTTCAGAGATTGTACCCCAACCACCTTGAAGAACAACAATACTCGCTCGTCTCATTGCGTCTACCATCTCTTCATGCTCTAAAAACTTAACAATCCGAGCATATTTAAATTCATAACGAGTATTTCCAACCTGCACAAAAACATCCTCTTCCGATTCTTTCGCGAATTCATCAATGGCATGAGCCATCCGAATAAATGACATCTCTGCAGGAGCATTCCCAAAACTTGAAAATATCATAACACACCAGTATATTTAGCATTAGGATAAAACTTACGAAGGCTTTCCCATTGAATTAAGAAGAGGTCTGCGTATTTGTATACGAATCGCCCTGTTCTACTGGGCTCCACCACACAAGCCGCGCTCTCAATATATATTATCTTAGAGTGTAAAAACCATTTAGCTAATAGTATAGTAGGAATCGCAATTCCAGATCCCGTTGATACTACAACTCGTGGCCGTTCCATAATCAGATGCTTCAAACTTTGTATAGCATTGATAAAAAAGCGCACTTTGCTGGTTTGAGGGTCTATGACAAAATAATGCGTTTTACTTTTCAATAATGCGATGGTATGTTTCGTTTTATAAGTTACCCAATACATATCGCCATAAACCCCTTTCGTTGCCTCCATTAATTCATGCAAATGCCCGCCATGAGAGCTAATACAGCAGATTTTTAGATTCCTATTAGCCATTTTTAATAATATTTCGGATTTGCTCTATTGACTCTTGAATGGTCCCGTTATTATCTACCACATGGATGTAAGGCTCCATCAATAACTGCTTATAAACTTCCTGTCGAAACCTAAAATCAGGATCTACTCTATTTTCTAAACGACATTCTAATAAAGCCTTTTCATTCCGCTGAATGACCAGTAACTTTGCATTTGACGGCATAATATTAAGGAACCGACGAGACCAGCAACTATCCAAAAAATCTTTATTGTGAGTTTTTGTCGCTAAATCGACAAGGATATCACAAATCCACCGATCACATATCACTACATCTTGTTTATAAGCAGCCTTGTTATATCTTATCCGGCTAATCCAGCTGTCAAGATATGTAGTAATGATATAAAAACGACAAAAGATTTGTGATTTATAAAATTGATGCTGCCATACAACTCCCATTTCATTCTGAACATGCACACTCAGGCCTAATAAACGTGCTAAAGCGTGCATTCCTTTGGTTAAATAATGATTGAATCGAAGCCAAATATAACCGACGTGCTTACCATCCTTTTCCAAATCTTTTTTTAAAGACTCGATAATCGTACTTTTACCGGAACCGTCTATTCCACTTACTACAATACACTGTGTTCTATTGCTTGAATCCATATTTTTGCTGATTCATTCCATGATGGATGTTTAGACATAAGTTCTTGTGCCTTATTTGCCAGGCTGTTACGTTCAGTTGGATTACGACAAAGCCCAACGATCGTTTGAGCCAAATCCCTAAAATTTCGCTTAGGAGCAATTTTCAAAGCTGAATGTAAATAATCGGTCGTTCCCTCATTTCTAAAGCTAATAACCGGTGTACCACACGACATTACTTCAAAATATGTCAACGGGATTTCCGATGGTATAAGTAAAAATGGAAGTAGAACAGCATATGCAGCAGAAAAGCAGGCCTTGAGTTGTTGAGGGGTAAGACGATCATAACAGATCAATATCTGGTTTTTATGCTGGATTGACTGAACCAAACGTTCAAATTCTGAGAAATCGCTACTTACATCTCGACGCATCAACAAAACTAATCTAAAATCAGGCAATTGATCGGCGATATAATCAAAAGCCCTTATGGCCATTTGGCTTCCTCGGATCTGAGCCGGAGCGCCACTAAACAATAAAAAACGATTTTTATACAAATGAAGTCTTTCCAATATCGTTGTATCCGGCTCTAAGTCTCCAAAATTATCCAACCCGGGCAAAGACATCCATACCTTATTTATAGGCCATCCACTCTTAATTGCATCAGAGGCCGTTAACGGAGATTGACAAATAATGCTATTAAATCCTGCAACTTGTAATTTTCGAGAAAGAATGGAATGGGGAATTATCCGCTCCAGAAAATACGGAAGAACCGTTTTAACCTTTTGAACTCTCCATAAAGCAACAATGCCGCTTAAAGGATATAAGCCTCCGGGAACATATGCTATTTTTTGAGCTTTTATCCTAGATAGCTCAGAAAAATTTTTCGCACCCATCCGGCAGCAAACCGGATAGAAAACAACTTGCCATCCACCTTGGTCAACAAAATGTCGCAAAGCCCGATCTCCATATTCAATTTGATATACTCGAATCCCTTCATAGATGCGTCTGCTTTGATTCAAACCTTGTTCTTGTGCAGAACAGATGGAGGTTTCATATAGTCCCGATCTCGATATGTACTTTGCGATTTCAACCACCGTCCGCCATGGCATTAGGCGTTCTACACCATCAACCATATCTATGGTGTAAAAGAGTATCTTCATATAAAAATGGTTACGAATGCAAGACTTTGATTAAATTATGCATCATAGCGCTTTCCGTGAATTCTTTTTCGAATCGGATTCGAGCACCAATTGCAAGTTTTTCTCGCAACAAAGGATCTAATATAAGCTTTTCCAAAGCATTAGCCAGAGATATGCTATCTGCTCTAGGGATCAACAATCCTTGTTCCCCATCTGTAATCGACTCGCCATTTCCTCCAACCTTAGTTGCGACAATAGCCAGTTGCGCACGCATCGCCTCTAATAAGGCAATAGAATGATTCTCACTAAGAGATGGTATTACAAAAATATCTGCTGCTGCAAGCCAATCTTGCACGTTATCTTGAAATCCCATAAATGAGATTCGATCATCTAACGCATATTCATGGCATATATTTTTTAGATTTGTTAATTCTGGCCCTTCTCCAATCATATAATAATGGAAATCGAGATTTTTCTTCCGCAAGATTTTTATGGCGTCTAACATATAATTCAGCCCCTTAATCTCGTCTATACGAGAAGCTGTTATAATATTTATAATATTAGAAGACATCTTCACGGGATGGCATGAAGACACAGAATTCTTTATTCCATTATGTATTGTAATAACCTTGCAGGCAGGAACACCCTTAGAGATCAAATATTGACGAGAATATTCAGCTACACAGATCGTTTTATATGCAACATGCTTGTACACCCAAATTGACAAACCATTATATAATTTCTCGAGGATTTTTTTTGCTTTAGTCGGAGCTTGGTATGCTCCATGGTACGTTAAAATAGTCTTAGTCCTTACTTTCTTCAGCAATCGTTCAATCAATACGACAATTGCACCATTGAATCCATGTGTAAATATTATATCAGGCTGATAAACACGAATCAAATCGGCTAATTTTCCAACCCACGAGAAATCTTTACGACTTTTTATATTTATAAAATCAGCATTAATCCTTTTTAATGGCTCAATATGCGAGTTTAAACTAAGAATATTGATACAAACATTCCGAATCTCCAACATTTCATCAATCTCATTCAATCGGGCATATGTTAAAAAGCATTTGTCTATCCCAGCACCAAGAGTAAATCCCCAAATAAGATTTAATACTTTCATGATCCTATTTTTATAAATTATTTCGACTAAAAACATCGACAAATTCGGACATCTCAACTCTTTCTGGATAATATGATTTCATACTCCCGTTCTTTTCATCCAATATGATAGGCAACTCATCTGTCCGCATTTTCTTCACCACAACCTCCGGATCATATACATACATATCCAACGGATAACGGACGACAAAGGCTTTAGCACGCAATCCCAACGCCCAAAATGCAGTCTTCCACCAGTTTATAGCGCCAGGCTGAGGAATAAGCCGAAGATCAATATCTGAAGTAGATTTATAACATCCTCTAGATAAAGACCCATAAGCTATAGCTGCCCGTAAAAACTTCTTACGATGACAAGACTCAGATATTTTGATCGTATAGTTCAAGAAATTTGAGGCCGGCACCCCGGTTGCTCCCATATGCGTAAACATGGCAAATAATTGCCCATTAAAAGTAAAATTTAAAGTATGAGCAATCAATAATGATATTATCCAAGGTAAACCACACAACCACAACAAAAATGTAATAAAAATATCCAATCCCAATTTGATAACAACTTCACGCCAATTCATAATGCGCATGCCTTGTAAGATCCATGCAGAAATGAATATCATCCAGCCATATCTACATAATTCACCAATCCATGTACCTTCCAATTTTGCAGGTAAATGCTTTTTCTGTTTTTTGAAAAGAACAGAAATCTTAGATTGCTTTTTCCCCATAATACATCACCATTGGATATTTAAATTAAGAGCTCTACTAATTCTATTAAACGCTTCTTTTTGCCCGGATAAAACAGGTAAATATCGATTAATAAACATTACCATAGGAAATGTTAGAGCGACAGCTATTAATGCACCTATTATAATTGACCAAGTAGACTCCAGATCAATATGAAGTTTCAATAACACAACCCTCACAATTCTAAGGGCAAATGCATTTAAATAATAAAATAATAAAGAATATCTGCCTATATAATTTACAAACCGAATACTACTTACTTTTTTCGATATTAATAAGAGAGAGAGGATTCCAACAAATGCATATATAAAAATAAGCGGTAAATTCTTATAACTGTTAGTTGCAACTACTATGTGACTATCAAAAAAGCAACTATCTAACCCCATCAATCCAATATAGCAAACAACACATCCGCCAATAAATTTCCATGAATTCGGAATAAGAATAGATGTTTCAAAATGTCTATATATTATTCCTAATAGAAAAAATGGACTCATTATCATACATATATTGAAGCAAAATGGGAACCTGTTCGGTAATTCTTTGGACTGTATATATATGTTATTATTAACAAAGGATAAAAAATCATCATAATTAACTTGAATAAAATATCCAAGGCCAAATAGTATAATAGTAGCCAATGATACAAATAGAAGATCAGCTTTAATCCGAATCAAACAAGTATATATAATTTGCAGCACCCCAATCACAACGACAAACCAGGATGCTCTAAACATCAACACATCAATGATTTGTTGTTCAGCATCAATATCTAATAACATTATTTTGGGCCCTAACATGAACACCATAAAAATGACATATGGCACCAAAATAGTCCTAAATACTTGTTTTAGTTTCTCCTTAAAATTAACTAATCGAATATTAGAGGTCACTACTGTCCCGTAAAAGCGGGCAAGTCGGTCTTTGAAATAGTTGAAACATAGTCTATTAGAAGTAATTTTTCATGTGCGACGATTTGAATTTGTAATTTTGCAGCCCATAAAGGGACTGCTCTATGAACAAAGACAAATATGTATTCGCTCAATTGGTTGCATTTCTCGACAACAACAAGTTCCGTCACCTGGTTGACAAGTATGATGGGAACAGGTATGTCAAGAACTTCACCTGCTGGAATCAGCTCATGGCACTCATGTTCGGACAACTCTGTAACCGTGAGAGCCTGCGTGATGTTGTCGTTGCATTGGAGACTCACCAATCCAAATGTTATCACCTTGGAATGGGGCGTAATCCAATAGCGAAAACGACATTTGCCACAGCGAATCAGAATCGTGACTACAGGATCTTTGAAGACTTTGCCTTCTTCATGATGGAACAGGCTCGCAAGAAACGAGCAACCGACATCTTCAAGCTGAAGGGGAATGTTTATGCATTTGATTCAACAACGATTCCGCTCTGCTTGTCAGTATTCTGGTGGGCAAAGTTCCGCAAGAAGAAAGGAGGCGTTAAGGCGCATGTCCTTTATGATCTGGAGTCCCAAGTTTCTGCTTTCTTCCATATTACGACTGCATCGGTACACGATTCAAAGGCAATGAAGGAGATTCCCTATGAATCAGGTTCTTACTACGTATTTGACCGTGGTTACAATGCATTCAAGGAACTCTACAAGATTTGTCTTAATGAATCATACTTCGTGGTTCGGGCGAAGAAGAACTTACAGTACAAGTGTACGAAATGGAAACGTAGATTGCCTAAGAATGTGCTTTCTGATTCCGTTATTGAACTCACGGATGTGAACACACAGAAGAAGTTTCCTGAGAGGCTGCGACTTGTGAGATTTCACGATGACGAGCAAGACAGAGACTTCGCATTTTTGACGAATGCATTCCATCTTACCGCTCTCGAAATTGCTAATCTCTACAAGAACCGATGGCAGATTGAGTTGTTCTTCAAGTGGCTCAAGCAGCACCTCAAGATTAAGAAATTCTGGGGCACTACAGAGAACGCTGTCAGAATACAAATTTGCTCTGCAATCATAACTTATTGCCTTGTCGCCATCGTCCAACACGACATGCGACTAAAGCGGTCAACTTATGAGGTCCTGCAGATTTTGAGCATCTCACTAACGGATAAGACTCCACTGAGAGATCTCTTCGAAAAGACTAATTTCAACGATGTCAAAGAACTCGATTATCCCCTCTTGGAGGGACTATTTGATTAATATTAACTTCGTCCCAATTTTAACGGGACACTAATGATTAGAGGTATATAAATATCCACTTAAAAAGAAAAAGCCGGTTAAGAAAAATGGAGCGAACCACCAGCTGAAAGAATGTTGACTACCTATAATAACCTCACTATGATAAACATACACAAGAATCATCAGAAGGCCCTTACCAAAATCAACCCAATCTTTTCTTTGTTGAAAGTTCATTGCCATAAAATATATGTTGACACATATAGGGCATCGCCCTAATTAATTGGTAAATTGTCGACAAGACAATATCCACGAGAGATAAACCATACCACGGCAAATCCTGCAGCATTTAATATTATTGCAGAATTGCTATATTGAATAAAAATAAATAAAATAATAAAGCAACAAACAATAGAGCATAACGCGATTGCTTGTGCATACCTTGAAATTGATCGTCTAAACAATATCTTATTTCTTGAAAGAAGCTGAAATAAGATTGCAACAAAGAAAAATACATATGAGAATGTACCTATATAACCAACCTGAACAAGAAGTCTTAAATAACCTGGTGCAAATCCATAACCAACACCATATTGCTTAAGTGTATATAATTCAGTACTATTATTTGTCAAGATAATATTAGCATTAAACGCAGATTGGATTAACTCGCCGGCTCCATTACCCATTAACATATGGAGTAATTTGCCAGAATTCATCTGCTGATGAATATAAGCAAAAGCATTACCACGACCAATCGATTGATAAACTTGATTGCTATCCATTTCCCCCCCAAGGTATGCGTCAGAATAATCTAAAATATAAGCAAGATCAAAAGCCCCCCAAACTTTTTGTTCTGGATTAAAAGATGGATTAATCCGAGCCATGAAATAAAAAAGAATAGGAACCAATAACAGACCGCTAATCATATATCGGCTAATATGAACTCTCCTATTCCCCATATATTTATAAAACAACAAGGTTATGATATACATTAGGGGAATGTAAAAGACACTAGCTCGCTTAGCCCCAACAATAGCAAAAATTACAAAGCCCAAAGCAGCCCATAAAAACTTATTTTTGTGATTTATAAAATATACTCCCATGGCCGAAGCAAAACCTGCAAGCGAGAAAAAAGTTGTTATTCCACCTTCATGAACTGACATTGTCCCTATATAAGGTTCACTTATTCCTATTATAAAGAACTTAATAATGCTTGCAAATATCTGAGAAACACATAAATAAACAATTAGACGCGTGAGTAGATTCTGTTCTCTAGCGTCAAATTGCATATTGACAAGTGCTATAAATAGAAGGGGAAGTTCCAAATATTGCATCAGGAATAATATAAACAAAACAATATTGCTTCTACTTCCTGGCAATACTAAAGAAACTAATGATGCAAAAATGAATATGATTAACCAAATGACTCCGGGCCATTGACGTTTTACAGTTGCAAAGAAAATACCAAGAGCAACACCTTCTAAAATAAACCGTGTTATTGTAGAGTTGATTCCAATAAGATCAACCGACCCTTTTAGAAACAAACAAATAACATATATTCCCAATAGAGTAGAGCCACGAGACACTCGATTTTTCAAAAACCAAATGATTACAGGGAATACTGCAATAGCACAGATCGCTAATATCTTACTATACGATCCAACCTGCCAGCCAATCAACTCTTCTTCCATTGCAATGCTGGTATCAACTGATCATTCACAATCATAGGCCAAGTATATTGCATCATTGACAGCCTAATTTGATTGGAATTTATATGACTATGATTTTTGTATATTTCTGTTAATGCATCGGCAAATGCATCCGATGTATCTTGGATTAGAATGCCATTTGTCTCATTAATTACACGGCTATTAGCCGCCGTAGCAGTGGCAATACAAAACAACCCGGACAAACAATATTCGAAGGTTTTAGTAGGGGGCTGATATTCATACCAGTCTGTAATAGGAATAAATGAAACTCCAATATTGCATTTATCAAAATAGTATTTTAACTCATCATATGGCTTTTTACCATGTAATGTGACATATTGTTGTATATTTAGTTCCTCAATGCGATTCTTTAAAAGCTCTCGTTCTTCTCCATCTCCTACAATATCATAATGGATATTTTCAACTGCCATTTGAGAAAGGAACTTATAAAAGCCATCTATAGTCTTTATAATATCTCGATTATAAAGAGTCCCAACATATAACAAACGAAGAGGCTCAAAATCTTTATGCGTAGATGATATAATATCTGCGCCAAGAGAAACAACTGCTAACTTTGATTTATCAAAGCCTATTTGCGATGCTCCCTCTTCAGAAATCATTATTATTCGATCAAATAGAAGTGATTCTTTACGAAACCTTTCATTCTCCTTTTTCCTTTGTTCGGGATCATACGCAACAGATACAGTTCGGAAATTAACAACCATTTTCCTCCACGGAAGCAGTCGTTTATAAATGGAACAATGCGAACCATATGCAATCATAACTTCTCCCCGATGTGTCATGATATATAGAACAACTTTTAAAATAAAACAGATCTCTCCTAACAGCTTAAACCGGCTTGATATTTTACTATATTTTACACATACTCCATTGCTTGAGATCTTCTTTTCACCTTGATCCAAAGTAAAAAAAACAACCTCGTTGCTATTTTTCAGATACTCACAATATTTTAAATAATCAGTCTGATATCCAAATTGCCGGGGAGACACAATAATTATCCGGTTTCTTTTATTTTTCAAAGGAGGAATGAACATATTTTAGAAAATCTTCAAATCCATTAAAAGGAGCCTTATGATCTTTTATCCAATTACCATAAGCATTGCCTAACTGACGTTTATATGGCAAGTCTGGATATTGAGACATATTATGCTTATCAACAAAAAGAGGGAATTCTTCCCAGAAGTCAGATACAACAGGCTGTCGACCATAACGTTTTATAATACTTTGAGCATATATAACTGCCTCATCTATACATAATCGTTTTCGTTTATTATAATATTCATCAATACTACATATTACCCTTGCAGGACAACCAACAGCTACAGAATTAGCAGGAATACTTTTTACAACAACGCTTCCATATCCAATAATACAATTATCGCCAATAGAGACCCCTTTGAGAACTGTACAGTGCCTGGCAAAATAGACATTATTGCCAATCGTAACAGGCCCAGACGACGGAATAAACTCTGAATACAAATTTCTAAATACCCCAGATCCAAAATCATGGGTTAAAAGAGTGAATCCAATATTCAAACGAACATTATTACCAATAGTCACTAAAGATGGCCTTGTAATATCGATCTCAATCTGTTTGGGCTCTGGTATAAAATATCCTTCTCCAATCTCAACACCTAATTTGCGAATATACTTTACATATGCGTCTCCATTTCGAAGAGCCCTAACTCTTTTAATCTTATTTATTATTCGATGAAGTATCATTTTTTCTATGGCTATTTATGCAACTCTTATAATAATTCTCAATTTGTTCCATCACTACATTTTCGGAAAAAGTATGCAATATTGTTTTTTGTGCTTCAAGCCCCATTTGTTGACATTGTTCCAGATTATTCAAAAGAAATTCTATCGCCGATGCGATTTGACACACATTCTCCGGATCAACCAGCAGGCCATTAACTTTATCATTAATAAGTTCTGGACCCGACGCTCGATTTGTATATATAAGCGCCTTACCACAAGCCATAACTTCCATTGCGGCCAAACTAAAATTCTCAAAATAGCTAGGAATAGCACAAAATAAGGATGATGAAATCTTTTGTTTTATTTCCTCCCGAGATAAATAACCCGTAAATTTTATACGCCCTCGATATTGATCGTCAATTAAGGATTGAGCCGCTCTAATCTTCCCCCCTCCTATCATAATGAGATTTATATTAGGATATTTAGAGGCAATACTACAAAAAGCTTTAATTAGTGAAAATGCGCCTTTTGTTTCAATGATCTTACCCAGAAAAACTATTGTATTGCTGCGGCTTGTCGAACAAGCCATTTGAAGATATTTATTCTCTAAAGGATTATAGATAACATCTATTTTTTTATCAACCTGAAGTATGTTCTGAACAAAATTTTTAGAGAACTCACTTACTGCACAGATACGATCAGCAGATAAATAATTATTTATATCATTAGTCCGCTGCACATTTGTAATATACCCTGTTTTATAATATGAAATAAACGAAGGAGCTCCATGCACTCGAATTATTGTAGGTATTCCATAATGAACAAATTGTATAGGCCGAGAAAAATATTTAGATAAAATACTATAATCAGGTTTTTCTATAATCTCTATATTCTTGCTGCGAATTAGAGACATTGCAAAACGATCATTTTGCCGCTGAGCTTTTTTTGCAAAAAAATGCATAGCTCCAATCTTACGCAAAATATTGATTGCTATATTCTTATACCTTTCAGGCATTTTAAATAGCGGCAACAGAATTTTAAAATAGGTTAATCGATATACTATAACCCCATTAATTGATGTCTCATAAGGCAAAGTATGTCCCGCTGGGCGACCACTTAAAACATATACCATATGCCCTTTTCGAACCATTGCCTCCGCAACAATTTTAGTAACTGTTCCAATTCCTCCTGTCTTCGCAGGTGGATATTCATCACACAAGTACAGTATATTCATTATTTATTGTTATAATTTTGTTGCAATATTTTTATTCCTTCTTGTATATCACGTTCATTTATTATTCGGGCAATGTTCTTTTTCACCAAACGAGCTGGAATTCCGCCATACAAAGCAAATTGATCCACCATCTTTTTATTTAAAAGACTATTTGATGCGAGGCTGGAATAATTAGGCAAAAAAGCCCCTTTCAATATAGTTGATCTTTGTCCTATAAATGTTCGACAACCTATAACTATCGACTCTGAATTTGAAATTAAACGCTGTTGCTCCAAATCATAAAAAGGATGGGCATCCGAATCCATTAAGGTACAATCCCAAGATATGAGTGATTGATGTCCTATGACAATTTTTTTATAACATATTATTTTTGTATGCTGACCCATAGAAACTCTTTCGCCAAATGATAAATAAGCTCCTTTACGAAGAGTTATTGACGAACCTGGATTTATTGCACAAGATCCCTGAAAATGACAAACACCACCTTCTACATTCCAAATAAATGGTTCTTGTCTATCAAACACGTCATTACCAGGCAAACCTAACGAAATCATCGCATGTCGAATCGGCCCTGTTATCATTACTTTTCCGCCCTTTGAGTAAAATCTCACCGGTGCCATAAACACAAAGGGAAGATGAATTGCCTGCCTAAAGGGCAGATAATGAAAATTAAAGCGAATGGAAGCTATAATATGCTTTAGAATGCACCATCGGTTGAAATATGATCTTTTCACTGAAAGAGATGATAAAACTTTAATACAACTCGTATTAATAAATCATATATTGACTTAACAAATTTTGATTTATAGTAATATCCATCTATGACAACCGAGTTTCCAAAAACATTATAGGTATGAAAACCATCTGCATATTCTTTTGACGGGGGGAGTATACGCTTGATCTCTTGTAAAATTATCTTCTCTCCTTCCGTAACAATTTTTTGCAAACAAATACCTTCTCCATAATCATTATTGCATATTTGAGCTGGTCGAATCCAATGATTCCCATATTTAAAGATATGACCAGCCCCACGAGCTATATTATCGACAAAACATATATCCTGTTTTTTTTCATAAGGCCCAAATAATTCTCGGGCATGAAAAAGCTCACAAACATTCCCATTACAATTATATGATTGGGTTGTAAAGATTAAAAATTCATCATGAAATGATGCTATGACAGCATCAGTCAAAGGCTTATAAACTAATACACCTTCGCACTTCATTCCATCATTATAATTATAATAGTAGGTAGCACCAGAACGACTATTTTCAGGAATTACATATATTATTCCGTTATGCTTTATAAAGTTGGGAAAAGAAAGATGCGTGGGTAATTCTAGCAAGCATTCATTTTTTATCAATCGACAAGTTTTTTTATCAATTGTCAATCGCGCAATACGGCCTTTGCCCGTATCATACATAAACTCTTCGACTAGAACGACATAATGCATTTTATCTTCCTCAATGAGGAACGGATCTGCAAACCATCGATCTGAATAATTATGCTTAAGCCATCGTATATTTATCGGCTGTAAATCTTGCTGCAAATCGCAAATTGCGATATTCCATTGTTTATCGGCATATTTATATTTAACAATATTCAATATTTTTTTTAATCTACTCATCTTTTATACTTTGAATTGTACATGATATATATATTCATCCTTTCCTCCAAGATCATACTTATACTTTTCATTACCACGAGTA
The DNA here is from genome assembly GCF_025145845.1 of Alistipes shahii WAL 8301. Lineage (NCBI taxonomy): Bacteria > Pseudomonadati > Bacteroidota > Bacteroidia > Bacteroidales > Rikenellaceae > Alistipes > Alistipes shahii. Next base: position 1,465,267 of record NZ_CP102253.1, read on the forward strand.
AAATCTATTGAGTCTAGATGCTGTTCCTCAAGAAATATTTTAATCTGATTATACATTGATAATAAGCCCGGAGAATATCTAGCAAATTTAGGATTTACCCCGGCACACATTACTACCAAGCTATTACGAAACATATCATATCCCCCATGAAAAAAAGCACAAAGCTCATCTTGACATGTAATCGTTAACAACCATCCTTGGGTATGAACATCCAATACATGATAAACCGGAAACTGATATTTTAAAATACGTTCTACATTGTTTCGACATTTTTGCATCAATGACATCTGTTTTTTAGCTCGACTAGTTTTAAGGTCTAACCTCATTTCCCTAATCATCTTACAGTTATCAATCAACAAGCGATCAGTTGTCTCTTTATAAAATGTTTGCGTTAAAACCAAGCCTGATTTTTGACAACGGTTCTTGGCTGTACGTAAATTCTGCCGTACGTGCTTAGATAGCATATTCTCATATTGGCTACTACTATCGGGTAAAGCGAGTTTAACACAATATCGATTGGTGAATCTTCACAACCGTTTTTGTCCGCACTATATATTGATAACTTGCGCTATACTCCGGCATACATTCTAGAAAATAACGCGAGATCCCATAATTTGTTCTCACATAAACGAATATAGCGTCTAATGCCAAAGGATCAAATGACTTATAAATAAAATTGAGGTAATCAGTATAACCGCCTCTACCAAAGAAATAACACCCTTTCTTATTTATAAATCCAAATGTTCTCCGCAATATCCATAATGGAGCAATTAGTATTGGCTGTAAACCATTTGATACCACCAAATATAAAACTTCCCCTTTTAAAGGGATCATTGAATTTATAATTTCATACCAATCATATGATTGGAAGTAGGTCATATCTTTTCCTTCATATAGTTTATCCCAAACATCTTTTAGCTTCTTAAAACCAAATGGATCATATGCCTGAACTCTATATTTACACATAGTTACCACGTTTTAAGTTCCTGATTACAAAAGTGCCCATGAACATAGTTTGCACAATTGAGGCTATTAAATAAGCAAAAGCTAAGCTATTTTCAGGTTGCTGGGCAGATTTTGCGAAATACAGATACGCAGAAATAATAACAACAGCCCAAATCACATTATAAGTAAAAACTCGATAAGCTTGTCCCGAAGAGATAACTATCGTGCCACATAGATTTGAGACTGAATCAATAATTGCAGCAAACGCTAAAATATACAAAGGAGTTAGATTAGTATATCCACCCCCATATAATGACAATATTTTATGACCAAATATACAGATGCCGAAGAATAGAATTCCCGTTACAAAAAGATTTATCATAAGATTAATTTTAATCGCAATCTTCCTTTCTTGCTTATTATTCATAGAACTCGACAAAATAGGCAATAACACATTTGCTACAATTCCAGGAATAAATAATAATTGGGATTTCCATTGTTCTGCGACATCGTAATTTGCCATATTTTCAAAACCAGCATGTTGTACCACCCATGTTTTTACCCACCAATATGCCCCCATTGTAATCCAAGAAGAGATAGCAATAGGGAGGCTAAAAGAATAAATGACTTTAAAATCAGAGAACCTTAAGGTTTTAATTGTTTCAATGACTGAAACTCCAAGGCTGCAAATATGTTTACGAATATAAAATGTATTATAACACCATGCTATAAAATATGTAAAGCCAAAACCCAAAATTGCTCCTACCAACCCAAAGAACTTAGCGCCAATACATAATAGTATAATTTCAGAACAGCCCATTATTAAATTTGTCGTAGCAATACGTTTAAAATCCTCAAAGCCGGATAATGTTCCTGTCTGAGCTCCATTTATCAGCGTAAAGAATAATATAATACCGGCAATTCTAATATCTACTGCTAGTTCTGGTGCATTAAGTTTATGATTCGCAATAATACCAGCAGCACTAATTAGAATAATACAAGCAATAAGGCCCATCAGAAAAACGAATATATTAGCAATACAATATATTCTAACTGCCATATGCGGATTTGAGATACGATATTGGGCAATATGCTTGGTGGCAGTTGCACCTATACCAAATGCCGTAAGTCCCACAAAAAGTTGAATCGTTGATCGGATAATACCCAATTGTCCATATACCTCTTTTGATAAGATTCTAGCCACGATGATAGTCGCGACAAAAACCATTATTTTCGATACAATTGTACCTACTAAAACCCAAAATGAGCCGGATACAATTCGCCTTGTAATATTGGAATTATCGGTCTTTAATAGTTTGAAAAACATGAATCTTCGTAAATCGAAATACCATTTTACTATTTATCTGCTATTCTCTGGAACCAGAAGAAGATACCCGTTCGATTAAGGTGCGTGCGGTAGCCGATGCGGTGAAGCAAGCGGACAAATTGCGTCTTGTGACGGATATGCCACTCCATGAAGTTATAAAGGCCAAATGTAATCAGGATGCTCAACACAAGCACGATATACAGTTGGACATCAATCGAGCAGCCGGCCATGTAGCTGACCCACCAGCACGGCACCACGAAGAAGTTCAAGATCAAAATCGCAAGGGTCGTGGCGGCATGCGAGCATCCTAGGCGGATGAACATGTGGTGCAGGTGCGTCTTGTCCGGGTGGAACGGAGACTTGCGCTTCAGGATGCGCGTCGTCATCACGCGGAGCGTATCAAAGACCGGGACGGATAGGACCGCCAGCGTAAAGGGAACCAGCCCGATATTTGCCGCATCATAAACCTCGCTCATCGAGCCGTGGCGCAGGATTCGGATCACGAAGACCGACATGACGATACCCATAACCAACGTTCCGCCATCGCCGATGAACATCTTCGAGTTCTTTCCGAAGACGTTGTGGAAGAAGAACGGAATCAGCGATCCGGCTGCCACGACAGCCAACATGCCCATTGTCCGATCCCCCACGTACCAGAACATCACACCGAAAAGAAGGCTCGTCAAGATGCAGTAGCCCGACGAGAGGCCGTCTACCCCGTCGATCAGGTTGATGGCATTGATGATGCCCACGGCCGCAAAGACCGTCAGCGGAATAGCCACCCCTTGCGGGATCTGATTGAGGCCCCACAACCCGTGGAAGTCATTCAAGGTGTATCCTCCGACGAAAATCAGCAGCAGAACCGTGCCGATCTCGATCAGGAACCGCAGGACCGGCGAAAGATCGAGGATGTCATCCATCGTGCCGGTATAGAGCATAATCATCATCGCGACGACGACGATGAAGAGTTCGGAGCAGTCGCAAGTTATACTGGCACAGCCCAGCCCGATGACCGATCCGAAGAAGAAGGCAATACCGCCCAGAACGGGAGTCGGACGACGTTGCAGTTTGCGGGCATTGGGATTGTCGACGATGTTCTTGTCGAGGGCGATCCGCACCAAACGCGGATGAATCCAATGGACGCTCAGAATAGCGACCAGAAAAGAGAGGATGTATAACATAACCGAATAGCGATAAGGCAATTTTGAGGGGCATAATCGCGAAGCTGGCTGTTGAACCGTAGTGGTCGGATTCCCTCAACACGGGGACCTCCGCGAATAGGCTTTCAAGGGTATTTATTTGATCAATAGCTATTTCATCCGTTCGAGCCGGTATGGTGGCTCAACCAGCAGTCATAATCATCGAGACGTCGAAGCAGTTGCGCCTTGCTCTTCTTGAGCGGCTGCTCCCCGCGCCACGGATCAACCGCGGCATGGGCCTGTTCATAATCCAGACAGCAGTTCGTGCAGCCGTAAAGCGTCACCAGCAGCAGCGACCGCGACTGTTCGGCCCGGATCAGCGGAAGAATGCTCCGAACGGTTCCGAGCAACTGATCGAAGGCTTCGCGGTCGCCCAGGATGGCATAGGCCGGAAGCAGCATCGAATAGAGTTTGCAGCGCATCACATCGCTGTCCAGCTGGAGGTTGGCATATTGCTGCAGGACCTCCGACGCCAAGGCCCGGTCGGCGTCTGTCACCCCCTCGGGCGAGTGGTAGCGTTTCAGCGCTTTGTGGAGTCCAGCCGGGAGGCGGTCGCCGTTCAAGCGCGTATAGACATGGCGGTTGTCCGCATTCAGCGCAATCACCTCATATTGCCCGGGTTCGACACAGAGCAGCGGCACATACATGCAGTTCTCCACACAGACCATCACCTCCTTGCGGCCCCCTCCAGGCTGAATGATGACGCTGGCCTCAACCCCCTTGAACTGCCCCTCGGTGATGCGGATCCGGTCGCCCTTCATCAGTCGTTCGGGGCCGGGCGTGTAGACCGGCAGCACGTCAGAATAGGAGGCAGCCACCCACTTCAGGTTCTCCATCGCCTCGTCCGAAAGGTAGGGATAGTAGGCATCGTCCTTCTCGCGGACACGGGGCAGGAAGTTATACTGAGGCAAGAAACGTTTCATCCGGTAGATCTCCGCCTCCGAGGCGTGGATGAAGACGTAGTTGTAGAGCAGCGGATGGTTCGTGCGGACCAACTCCCCGTGTTGTTTCCGAACCTCGACATACGAAGGGGCAAAGTATTCGAAAACCGGCTCTCCGTTTCGAGTCCGGCGCTCCAGCTCCATCCGCAGGGCCCGGGCCGGATTCCCCTGATAGTGGCCTTGACGCGACGTCGGAAGGGCCAGCACATACCATCTGACGGCATTGCTGTTCTTTCTGGCACGGAGTTGCTCCGAGACCGAATCTGTCCAGTTCCAACCGATCTTGTTCGAACTTGCCATGATTTGCAGTCGAAAGTGAAAATGACCGGAGATTCATCTCATTCACGGGCAAATCCCGGCCTTGCCAATGCACGAATTTAATGTGCTGACATTCAGATGATTGAACCTAAAATAGAAACATTCGTGAAAATTTTGGGCCAACAGAATCCCATCGATCTGCCGAGTCCACCTTCCAAAATCTCACGTCTCTATTTAAGAAATCACACATCACTGCCGCAAAGGTAAAAAAAATGGGACTCAGAACAAAAAAAAACAGCACATTTCTCATCCTTGTAACATTGTCTTGTGAGGTCTTTATTTAGTTCATACTCCGAACTTTAAAACTATCACTTCGCGCCAGGTCCTGCCAATGGTTTCAAGAACCGCATTCCAGATATGCCAGAGGCCGATTGTGCCATAATTCTACACAAAATACACCTCCCGAATGGATGGTGAAACGGTCAATATTCGTATGCTTTTGACTGCTAAACAATTTAGGTCACGTATGGTTTCTTAAATAGAGACCTTACTCCCGCATAAACGGGAGGTAATTCTATTACGGGAAAGCAAAAGAAGTGCGGGATTATGTGCGGTTGAAACACACGTGCGAAACTGTATGAAATTTTTAAGCATCACTCAAAAGAAATACGCAATTTACTATTTGTCAGGCTATTACATTTAGCCTGACGAGGTCGCGGAGCGCAATCTCCCGAAAAGAATGGCAAAATCCGTGTCGTCCGCACTCACCCGAACCGCCGATCCAACCGAATCCGCCGCAACCCCGGTTTCCGAGGCCCAGAACCGCCATATCGTGCGCTGGTACGTGATGGTCTACCCGACCAGCAGCCGGGCCATGACCGAGGAGCTGGATCGCGAACTGACCCGCAGGCGGCGCGACAACGAGCCTCTGTTCGAGTACTTTGCACCGGTTCTTGTCGAGGCCAGAAAGATGAACGGGCGGCTGGTGACAACCCGACGTTCGCTGTTGTACAACTACCTGTTCGTACACGCGTCGGAGTGCGAAATCTACCGGATCAAGCAGCGCCTGCCCCAATACAACCTGCTCCCGCGCGTTAAGGACAGCAAGGAGAGCTACCACTACCCCTATCTGACCGACAAGGCCATGCGTGATCTTCAATGGATTGCGCGTTCGTATGCCGAGCCAATACCGATCTGCACCGCAGACCCCGCCTGGCTGGTCAAAGGTGACCGGATTCGTATCACGGAAGGGCGTTTTGCGGGAATTGAGGCCAAAGTCGTCACAAACACCCCCACACGCCACAAGGAGATCCTGGTCTCGATCGACAACTGGATGTGCGTCCCGCTGCTGAAGGTCCAGCCCGGGGAGTATGAGGTGGTCGAACTGAATGCCGAAACCCCGAGTTATTACTCCCGACTGAACAACAGCAAACTCCTCGACCGGATCCACGACGCCCTGTGCAGGCATCTGGCCGGGAAAGGCGCAGACGAGGATCGCCGAATCGCCACCGAGGTACTGCAGGAGTACGGGTGTCTGACGCTCGAATCCGACATCATGCGCAGCAAACTCTATGCCCTGCTGCTACAGGCCTACACGATTCTCGACGAAACGTCGAAGCGCGAGAGTCAACTCGTGGCGATCCAGAAGATGCTGCCGGCCGTGCGGGCCGAGCAATCCCGGGCCCTCTTGCTCGTGACGCTCTATGGGTGCACGGACAATCGGCTCTACTACGATCAGGCGCACGCCCTGATCGATCCCTGGCTCGCGGAGAAATCGCCCAAGAAGAGCAAGGCGCAGCTGATCCGCCACCTGGCTGATTTCGACCGAGAGTTTGGCCACGGAGGCGAATAAGCCCTTTCACGGATCCGGAATCCGCCAAGATCGCACGCTGTTTTTGAATTACAACCCAATAAAATTCATACATCAGATCATGTATCGTTTAATTGAAAAACTGCGACTGGATCGTTATATCAGTTCACGGTTGATTCTTGCATTGGACCTGTTGGTTTCGGTCGGGGCCTCTATCATCTCGCTGTTAGTTGCAAGCATTCTTTTGGGTGCTGAAGCCCTTATCTGGAAAACAATCGGCTGGTGGCTCGGAGGATCCGTTGTCTTTTCCTGGATCGCGTTCGTGTTGCTCCAAACCCACAAATCAATCATCCGTCACGCCACCTTGCGGGGTTTGGGCCGTTTGAGTGTCGCCGTTGTTTTCAAGGGAATTGGGATCGCAGTTATATTGGCTTTGGGTGTCGCTGGCCCGACATTTCCAGCGATCTGGATCACTCTGTTGTTTGACATATTGTTGAGCCTTTCAGGACTGGTGATTATGCGCGTTGCCATGGTTGTCGTCTATGACTGGCTCAAAGACAGCCGTCAAAGGCATTGCAAATGCCAGCGGATCCTGATCTACGGAACCGGCGACAAGGGCGTTTCGTTGGTGACCCAACTCCAAAATTCTCAAGAGTATCAGGTCGTCGGTTTCCTGACCTACGGCAAAACACTGAAGAATCATATGCTGGCCGATCTCCCGGTCTACTACTTCGAGACCGAAGAGAATGTCAAGTACCTGCACAACTGCAAGGATATTGACGCCATTCTCTTCGCCCACGTCCATGAGGCTCGCGAAGAGCAGGAGCGCCTAATCCATTATTGTACGGACTGCAACCTCAAGGTGCTGATCGCTCCCTCGATCGACGAGGTGGTCGACGGCAAGGTGCAGCGTCAGGCAATCCGCGAGATCAGGATCGAGGACCTGCTGGGACGTGAAGAGATCAAGATCTCGATGAACGAGATCATCGCCAACTTCCGCGGCAAGACGATCCTGGTTACGGGCGCGGCGGGGTCCATCGGTTCGGAGTTGTGCCGCCAGCTGGCGACGTTCGGAGTCAAGGAACTCGTGCTGTTCGACAACTCCGAGACGCCGATGCACAACATCCGCCTCGAGTTGGAGGATCGCTTCCCCAATCTGAAGTTCATCCCCGTAATCGGCGATGTGCGCATGATCCCGCGTCTGGACTTCGCCTTCCGCACCTACCGTCCGCAGGTGGTCTTCCACGCGGCAGCCTACAAGCACGTGCCGCTGATGGAGGAGAACCCCTGCGAAGCCGTGCTGGCCAACGTCGCCGGTTCGCGTAACGTGGCCGACAAGTGTATCGAATACGACGTCGAGAAGATGGTCATGATCTCGACGGACAAGGCCGTCAACCCGACCAACATCATGGGCTGTACGAAACGTCTGGCCGAGATCTACGTGCAGTCGCTCGGTCTGGCCATCGAAGCCGGCAAGGTGAAGGGCAAGACGAAGTTCGTCACGACGCGTTTCGGCAACGTGCTGGGTTCGAACGGTTCGGTGATCCCGCGCTTCCGCGAGCAGATCGCCAAGGGTGGCCCGGTTACGGTGACACACCCCGACATCACGCGCTTCTTCATGACGATCCCGGAGGCCTGCCGCCTGGTGATGGAGGCCGCCACGATGTCGACGGGCACCCAGATCTTTGTCTTCGACATGGGTAAGTCGGTGAAGATCGCCCACCTGGCCAAGCGCATGATCGAGCTGGCCGGACTGGAGGTTGACAAGGACATCAAGATCGAATACACGGGATTGCGCCCTGGCGAGAAACTCTACGAAGAGGTGCTGTCGAACACGGAGAACACGCTTCCGACGTCGCACGACCGCATCCGCATCGCTAAGGTCCGCGAGTACGACTTCAGCGACGCGCGCATGGCAGCCACGGAACTTGAGAATCTCTCCCGCTCCGTAAATATTCCAGACATGGTACGCCTAATGAAACAAACCGTTCCGGAATTCATTTCAAAAAATTCCGAATATGAGAAGTTTGATTGATTGTTCTTGAATTATAATAATCAAATTATTAATACATATGTCTTATAAGCAATTGAAATTTCCTGAAGCCTCTCTATTTTTGGTTACGGGCGGAGCAGGATTTATTGGTTCCAACTTATGTGAGGCTATTTTGAATCTTGGGTATCGAATTCGTTGTCTGGATGACTTATCTACGGGGAAACAAGCTAATATTGACTTATTCCTCGGGCATCCAAATTACGAATTTATTCAAGGAGACATCAAAGATCTCCAAACCTGTATCGACGCATGCAAGAATGTTGATTATGTCCTCCATCAGGCAGCATGGGGAAGCGTCCCCCGCTCATTGGAAATGCCGTTATTCTACTCGCTGAACAATATTCAGGGAACGCTGAACATGCTTGAAGCAGCCAGGCAGAACGGAGTCAAGAAGTTTGTTTATGCCTCCAGTTCATCCGTATATGGCGACGAACCGGTTCTACCCAAAGAAGAGGGGCATGAAGGCAATCTACTCTCGCCCTACGCCGTAACCAAGAGGTGTGACGAGGAGTGGGCTAAACAGTACACTCGTCACTATGGCCTAGACACCTACGGCATGCGCTATTTCAATGTTTTCGGGCGCAGACAGGATCCCGACGGTGCGTATGCCGCTGTACTGCCCAAGTTCATCAAGATGCTTTTGAATAACGAGCAGCCGACCATCAACGGAGACGGCCGACAAAGCCGGGATTTTACCTATATCGAGAACGTCATCGAAGCCAATCTCAAAGCATGTCTTGCATCCACGGAAGCAGCAGGCAAGGCATTCAATATCGCATACGGCGGTCGAGAATACTTGATCGACATCTACCATACGCTCACCCGGGTATTAGGCAAAAATATCGAACCTCATTTCGGCCCCGATCGCAAAGGCGACATCAAACACTCAAATGCCGACATCTCCCAAGCACGCAAACTCTTGGGCTATGACCCCGAATACGACTTCGCACGAGGGCTGGCAGAGAGTATCGAATGGTATAAAAATAATCTTTAAATCAAAAATCAAGCACAACATGAAAAAGACCAAAATCTGCGTAATCGGACTTGGGTACGTCGGACTCCCCCTTGCCCGTCTGTTCTCCACGAAATACGAGACTATCGGATTCGATATGAATGCAAGGCGCTGCGAGGCGCTGATGGCAGGGCACGATGCCACATTGGAAGTAAGCGATGAACTGCTACAAGACGCCATCAATAACTATGGATTTGTTTGCACATCTGATATTGAGCGGATTAAAGACTGCAACTTTTATGTAGTAGCGGTTCCAACGCCCGTAGATGAGAACAATAATCCAGACTTAGCACCGCTTTATGGCGCATCAACCACCGTCGGAAAGGTCATCTCGAAAGGAGACGTCGTAGTCTACGAATCGACAGTCTATCCTGGTGTTACCGAAGACGAGTGTATTCCTGTCGTAGAGAGTGTCAGCGGACTAAAATTTAACGAGGATTTCTTTGCTGGCTATAGCCCCGAACGCATTAACCCGGGTGATAAGCAGCATACCGTAGAGAAAATCAAGAAGGTGACCTCGGGGTCAACACCCGAGATTGGACAATATGTCAATTCTGTCTACTCCTCAGTCATTATAGCCGGAACACACCTCGCACCTTCAATTAAGGTTGCGGAAGCAGCTAAGGTCATAGAAAATTCACAACGCGACATTAATATCGCTTTTGTAAACGAGCTCTCGAAAATCTTCACCCGTATGGGTATCGACACGCAGGATGTGTTGGAGGCAGCCTCTACTAAATGGAACTTCCTGCCTTTCAAACCGGGCCTGGTCGGTGGACACTGCATCGGGGTGGATCCGTACTATTTAGCACAATGCGCACAGCGCCACGGATATAATCCCGAGATTATCCTTGCAGGCCGACGCATGAACGATGGCATGGGTGAATACGTAGCAGATCGAACAGTAAAACTGATGATCAAGAAAGGTATACAGGTATACGGCAGCAAAATTCTTATTTTGGGCTTCACATTCAAGGAGAACTGCCCAGACGTAAGAAACACTAAGGTCATAGACATCTACAAAGCTCTTATAGAGTATAATGTTCAAATCACCGTCTATGACCCTTGGGCCAACCCTGAAGCTGTATGCCACGAATACGGTATCAAGGTAATTAATGAACTTCCAGCGGAGGAGAAATTCGACGCAGTCATCGTTGCCGTAGCGCATAAAAAATTTGAGAACATCGATATTTCTTCATATCTAAAGGATACACACATCATCTTCGATGTTAAAGCCACCTGCGACCGAAACTCTATCGATGGAAGGTTATGATGGCCAAGAGGAGTCATTGCTTCTAAAAAGGTGTAGCCATAACATTATAAGTATGGCTACACCTATTCAAGCGTTTTGATAATACAGATCTCTGCTCGAACTTTATAATTTGCCTCTGTTTCATCTTTCCGCAAGAGGCTGCGATCCTATTGATATTTCCCTAGTTTTGGGCGATTATGGATTATACACATCTTTGTCTTAAAAGCCGAAGGTTTCATTTCAAAGGTTAATAATACTATACAATATTGTTATTATAGTCTTAACATTCGCCATAACTAGAAAAATATTATACATCCAAACATATTTGACTGTAACCTCTTATTAAATCTATCGGGTTGGGATTAACAATATAACGAACGCTATGGCTCTTTTTCCCTATATAGTTGCAGTGATTGCTATTTCTCATATTTTTTATTTGATTAATAGGTATGAATAGGGGCGTGATTATAAGTTTACTGGCCATTTTATTAGTTGATATCTCGATAAAACTTTTTGGCAATTTCCGATGATCAAAGTTGCACAGGTTTTCGGCTCCCTTGATGCAGGTGGAGCAGAAAGCAGGATGGTAGATGTTTTCTCGGTTATAAATCGTTCTCAATACGAGTTTATATTTATCAGCCTTGACTCAAAGGATAAACAGTTCTATGAGAGCAAGATATATTCTCTAGGAGGTCGTATCATTAAACTTCCATCACCTCGCAGTGAAAGCATTTTTAAGCATATATGGCGCCTACTGAGATTATTTCGGCAATTAAAAACCGAAGGATTGACGGTAGTTCATGCTCACACTTCATATCATTGTGGGGTGGTACTCATGGCTGCGAAGATGGCCGGCATTCCCATTCGTATATCGCACGCTAGAACTACATCTTCGATTAATAAAGGTAGTTTTTCAAGTCGTTGCATGATTTTCATTGGGAGAAGTTTGATTAAGCTTTTTGCGACAGCAAAGTGTGCGTTAAACGAGGAAACGGCTTGCGCGTTATACGGACGTAAATGTTACGAACGCGGGGAAACAATAATTGTACAAAATGCAATAGATCTGGAAAAGTTCAGAGAGCCTATTATTTGCGCCGAACTATCTGATTTACAATCAGACACAACTGTTATTTGCCATATTGGTCGCTTCCAACCGATGAAAAACCATGAGTTTATTTTGAATTTCTTCAATCGTTATCATGACGAAAATAAGAATTCAAAACTAGTATTGGTTGGTGATGGGCCTCTAAAAGATACGATAAAAGCACATGCCATTAATCTGGGAATAAAGAATGACGTAATGTTTCTAGGACTACGCAGTGATATTCCATCAATTTTGGCACGTACAGACTTGTTTATCTTTCCATCGATTTTTGAAGGTCTGGGAGGTAGCGTTATTGAGGCACAAGCGTCTGGTATACCTGCTCTTATATCCGATAGTATTCCGCATAATGTTGATATGGGACTTGAGCTTGTGCACTTTCTAAATCTTGATGCTCCGCTTGAAGCATGGATAGAGCAAGCTAAAAAGATGTTGAGTAGACCTAAAAAGTCATTTCAAGATATAAACAATGCGTTCTCTAGTAGGAACTTTACACTTGCAAATGAAATAAAGCAGTTAACAGATATTTATGAAAACGCTCACAATAATAACAACAACATATAACAGAGCATATTGCATCCATCAAGTATATGAATCGCTTAAACGTCAAGACAGCAACGACTTCTGTTGGCTTGTGGTTGATGACGGGTCAACAGATAATACTCGGGAGGTGATTGAGGACTTTATGAACGAAGGATTGGTTGATATTGAGTATATTTATCAGGAAAACAAAGGCATGACCGGAGCCCGAAATACAGCCTATAATGCATGCAAGACCGAGTTGAATACCATCATAGACTCGGATGACTGGCTTGCCGACGGCGCAGTGCGTACCATTATTGATTTTTGGAACGCCAACAAAAGAGAGGATTTGGCTGGTATAATGGCTCTTGACATAAAACCCAATGGAGAAGTTATCGGGACGACATTACCCTCCTTTCTGAAAGAGACAACGGTAATGGAAGCCTTCGGGAAGCATAAGGTTAGAGGTGACAAAAAGCTTATCTATCGAACAGATATATCAAGACTATATCCTTATCCAGAGTATCCTGGAGAGAACTTTTTCCCTGCAAGTTATAAATTCTTACTCATAGACAAATTGTACAAGATGTTGGTTTTAAACGTGGGTATCTGTGTGGTTGATTATAATGATAACAGTATGAGTTTCGACAAAATAGCTCAATATCGACGATGTCCCAAGGGATTCATTCAGTATTACAATACAGCAATGGAATGTTATGAATATCCTAAAATGATAATCAAAAATTGTCTGATGTATATTGCTATATCAAAGCTGAACAAAGAAAAAAAAATCATTTCGAAATCGTCTCGAAAAGCACTTGCCATATTGCTTTATATTCCTGGATCTATTCTCGCATTTTACATTGCCAACACAAAAAGAAGAGCTCTTTCTGTTCCTGAAAAACATTGAGAAATGAACACAACAGAGCTCCATCTAACTAAATGAGCCTGTATTGCAATTGCCTTAGAACATTATAACAGGCTGAATAATATTGGGAACGGAAGTAAAAGACATTACGCCATTTGATCTTTATTTGCAAAAAGCATGGAGCTATTTTCTCTCTGGATATTGTTAATAGCAACGATAGCGCTTACTTCTATTTCTTTGAGAAAAGAAAAAGTAGTATTGGCAGACAATACAACCTATTACAAGAGCATCATTAATCCGTTATGGATCGGTGTCACTATCTTATTGTTGGCATTCTACACATCGAATACCATAGCCAATGATGTTTATGTTTACAGGGAAAATTACTCGCTAATTCCTACTACAGTCACATGGAAGAGCCTTTTTGAGAAGGGAATCGGTTCAAACCCTCTCTTTGGTTTCATACAAGTTCTGTTCATACGTTACATATCAAGTGATCCCGCCACATTCCACTTTTTTGAAGGGCTTGTAGTACAAACATGCTTAGTTCTCTTTTATCGTCGTTATTCACCATCATTATCAATGAGTCTGTTCATGACCATCACATCTGGATTATTCTATTTTACAATGGTATCATGGAAACAATCTATAGCTATGGGGGTGGGACTGATCGGAATTACATTGATTCAGCAAAGAAGGTACATCCTCTATTATGCACTTTTAGCACTGATGATGCTGATACATCCATATATAATCATGTATGCAACTTTACCTTTGCTAATAAACAACAGGGTGTGGACAACGCGCAATATATTGATCTTAATTACAATGTGCATCGCCGGTTATTTCTTATCAGAAATATTAGGCGCCATGCTTGAAGTTACGGAGACTGTGTTCGGTGACTCGCATGATGCGAATTGGTTTTCAAATGAACATGGCGTGAGCTGGCAGCGAATTTTATTCTTCGCAATCACGCCTGTACTTTCGGTTAGTTATCGTAAGCAAATCAACGCAAAATCGACCCCATTGATGAATGGTTTCATACAAATGGCTGTAATCAGTTTTGGGTTTATGTTTATGGCAATGTATGGTGGCGCAAACTTCATCAGTCGCATGGCAACATACTTTGAGCCATTTACATATGTCGCACTGCCTTACATACTAATGTATATTATTCCCAAGCCTAAAAGGGCCGTTATCAAATGGGGAATACTTACTCTATTTTTGGTATTTTTCTGTTTCCTGCAACTTAAAATGCGCTAATTATACCGACAAATAGGCAATTCCATTGCTGTTGAGTCACAATAAGAGAGGGATACATTAATATATCGTTACAGATAAAAGGGAAAGTACAGATCATGATTTTTAGAGAATCTCTACTTTTTATTTTCATAAAAATACAATGGCTGATGAATACTTTGCCAGATTAGAATCCTTTTTGATAAGATATAAAGATCGTTCTTTGAAATACCGTGAAATTGATTCAAGGATTACCCAGATCTTTGATTTTCAAGGAGCAAACATTCCAAAACACCTGCCACCTTTGACGGAAATTAAATAGAATTGTTCACTAATGATACCTAAAAAGATTCATTATTGCTGGTTCGGGCGCAAACCTTTACCAGATAAAGCGAGACACTGCATAGCATCGTGGCGCAAATATCTCCCAGATTATGAGATCATCGAATGGAATGAGGACAACTTCGATATTAATGTCATTCCCTATACAGCTGATGCGTATGCAGTGGGCAAATACGCCTTTGTAAGTGATTACGCCCGTTTCTATGTCCTTTATAAGCAAGGGGGCATATACTTTGATACTGATGTCGAGGTTATTCGACCTATGGATGATGTAATAGAGGCCGGGCCATTTATGGGATTCGAACTAAACCCTGATGCCAAAAGTCAACAGTACCCTTGTGGCGCTGTGGCTGCTGGGCTTGGTTTAGGTGCAATTGCAGGCATGCCGTTATATAAGGATATTCTTGACTATTACTCTACGGCAGAATTTACAACAGGAATAAAAAGCGTTACGGTCGTTTATCATGTCAGTCAACTTCTTAGGAAGCAGGGGTTGCAGTGTGTGCAAGGAATTCAGCAGGTGGCAGGAGTCACGATATATCCCGCTGATTGGTTTAATCCTTTAGACGACGGTACGGGACGTATTAACAAAACAGAGAACACTCGCACCATTCATTGGTATTCAAAAACATGGATGGATGCACGTATTCGTCGGCGCATACCGTTTTCTCGGTTTGTTCATCGAATTATTGGGACATCGGTTACGCACCCAATCAAGATGATTCTCCAGAAGATTACAGGGAAAAAGATATAATTATGAATAAAAAGAGCATTCTTATAATTCACCCATCTATGGAGATCGGAGGGGCAGAGCGTGCTTTGCTAGGGCTGTTAGATTCGATTGATTACAGGAACTATGATGTAGATTTATTATTATGTCAGCATTCTGGTGAATTTATGCCCATGATAAATAGACATGTGAAGATTCTGCCATACGATAAAAGATATGACTTTTTCATTTCACCTATAACATCTTTAATAAAGCGAGGGCAACTGCTAGTAGCGGCCATACGCTTGTGGGCACGCTACGTAGAACGAATTCATTCGAAACGTCGCGGAGTTAACCATAATGTATGGCACACCCAACAAATTATCCATAACACTATGAGGCCTCTGCTCCCTACGGTTACAGGGCACTACGATTTGGCGATTAATTTTCTAGGTGTCCCGTCTATACTTGCCTTCAAAGTTGACGCAAAAGTAAAAATGACATGGATTCACACAGATTACGATCGTATTGTGGCAAATGCTTCGATTGACCGTAAAATGTTTGATCCCATAGACTATATTGTCAATGTCTCCGACGACTGCAAAAGAATATTTGATAATCACTATCCCGACTATAAAGCACGGTCCATAGTCATAGAGAATATTCTGAACACTTCGCTTGTACGCAAACTTGCGGCTGAATACACAGAATTACCATATGAGCCGGGGTATGTAAACCTTCTTTCAATAGGTCGTTTTTCAGAACCGAAAAATTTTGATTCGATACCGGAGATGTGTCGTATCATGCTCGATAATGGGGTTGCGCCTTTTAAATGGTACATAATAGGCTATGGACAGAGCGAACAACAGATTCGTGACAACTTGGTAAAATTTAAAGTCGAAAATGTTGTACAGATTATAGGTAAACGGAGTAATCCCTATCCATATATATATGCTTGCGACGTATATGTACAGCCTTCGCGATATGAGGGAAAGGCCGTGACGGTCCGTGAGGCACAAATGCTCGGCAAACCCGTTATTGTCACAGCCTACAATACAGCTTCGAGTCAAATAAACAACGGTGTTGATGGGCTTATACTACCAATGGACACTATATCATTTGCCACGGCACTCACACAGGTCCTCGCTGACCATACTCGGCTTGACAGCCTTGCCAGTTATTGTTCAGCTCATGACTTTAGCAACGAATCTGAGATCCAGAAAATATATTCTCGATTCGATGTATCAACAGCAACTTCCAACCTTTAACAATTAACTGATATCGTCGAAAATATCAATACATGTAGATAAAATAAAACTCGTTGTTTTAGAACTTAGCCTGAAACACAATATGGACAAATACGACTCTAACACAACAAAAGTATAGAGAATGCAACTTATAAAAAGGATCTTACAGAGACTTCGGGGGGAGGTCGCTGTTAGCACATTAGTTAAACGCGGCATGAAAACGGGACGGAATTTACACATAATGAATAAAGTATGGATTGATCCTGGACATTGTTGGCTAATAGAGTTTGGCGACAATGTCACTATTGCTCCAAGAGTGACAATTCTAGCTCACGATGCCTCTCCACAAGCATTTAGGAATGTGACAAAAATTGGTCGAGTGATGGTTGGCAATAACGTCTTCATCGGAGCTGGATCAATTATACTTCCGGGAATCACAATCGGAAATAATGTGGTGATTGGGGCTGGTTCAGTGGTAGCCAGAGATATTCCAGATAATACCGTTGTTGCTGGGAATCCATGTAAAATAATAATGGACATTGAGACCTATTTGTCAAAGGTGGATTCCATTAGTCTGCACTTTGACAGAGAGTATCTACTTCCGTTTATTAGTGCAGACAACAAAAAACGGATGAACAATCGTTTACGCGAATCTCGATTTGGGTTATTGGTAAAACGTCTACAATAATTAATGGTGTCGACAGTAGCGAAAAATACTCTGGCTCTTTATGTCAGAATGATTTTAGTGATAGTGATATCACTATACACATCCCGAGTCATTATCAATGCACTTGGCGAGGAAAGATATGGGGTGTATATTGTAGTAGGCGGTCTTACATCCATGCTGGCATTTCTGAATACTACAATGAGCGGGGCCATTTCACGGTATATAAATTTCGACATAGGAATTGGATTGGATCATGCCATTGCAAAGAGGTTCTCATCATCCATGATGATCCAGTTTTCAATAGCTTTGATATTTCTATTTTTAGCGGAAATAATCGGCGTATGGTTTCTGAATAATAAATTGAATATTGCACCCAATTTGATAGATGCTGCTAACTGGATCTTTCAGTTTACGATTCTTACAACAATCATTACGGTAATACAGGTCCCATTTACCGCGATGGTTTTGTCCTACGAAAAAATGGGAGTATATTCTGTAATAGAAATTATATCTGTAATTATCAAACTCGCGTCGGCTCTACTCATTAAGAAAGCTGATACAAACCAACTGGTTTTATATGGAGCTTTAATTCTACTTTCACATTTAGTGATATTTATAACATATGTGCTCTATTCATATAAATCATTCAAATCATGCAGATTCATATATCATCACGACAAAACCAACATTCTCCCTATGTTGAAATTTTCCGCCTGGGATATGTTTGGCAATGTGTCGTATACTTCCATGCTTCAAGGCGCTACAATATTGATCAATATGTTCTTCGGGGCAATTGTCAATGCAGCAGGAGGCATAACAACAACAGTTAGCGCACAAGTGGCATGGTTGGGACGAAATGTAACAATGGCCTATCGTCCTCAAATCATAAATGCTTTTGCCAGGAAGAACTCAGAGACAATGATAAAACTGATGAATGATGCCGGACGTATAGCAACACTACTTATGATAATGGGTACCATCCCTCTTTATATAAACCTGGAGTATGTTCTACATTTATGGTTGGGGATGGTTCCTATCATACAGTGGAGTTCTGCAAGATAATGCTCATTGCGGGGGTTGTTAATACGATAAATGCGGTGGTGACCAATGGGATTCATGCTACCGGAGAGATTGCAAAACTCAGTATCGGAGCCGGGACAATATATTTACTTACCCTACCTGCAACCTATATACTCTTTAGCCAAGGGTTGAGTGCCCAATATTGCTATATTGTCATGCTGGTTGCTCATATAATCACCCTGATTCACAACTGCATAGTATTTAAACATTTAGTTGCAGAGTTTAATATAGTTTATTTTTTATTTCAGAGCTTGCTGAGATGTTTCGGGGCTGCAATCCCCGCATTAATAGTTCTAATATTTGCCACTCGTCACATTAACTCAGATCTACTGAGTCTCATTGTTTCTTCTGTCATTTTTCTGACATTATATTCACTTATCGCATTTTATGTTGCACTTGATAATGGTCAACGGCAAAAAATAAAAGAGTTCATACATATTCGGAGACGATGAAGCATGCTATTATGATAATGGCACATGCCAATTATGAGGGCCTATGCCAATTAATCAAATTGCTCGACAACTCTCATATTGATATTTTCTTACATATCAATAGTAGCAGTTTAGATTGGGATGATAATATTGTTGCCGGCATAACAAATGAATCAAAAGTCATCATTGTTCCTCGTATTAAAGTTACATATTGCAACTATTCACAGGTTGAGGCTATTAAGTCTTTACTTTCAACGGCATTAAAAGGTCATTACGATTATTATCATATTATTTCGGGAGCGGATCTGCCACTACATTCTCCTGCAGAATTCAATGATTTCTTTGAATGCCACAATGGTTCCGAGTTCGTTAATTTTAATCCCCGATATGATGTTACGAGAGCTGGATATTGGTTTTTCTTCGCAAATGCAATTCGAACGTCCTCTGGAATAAGACAAAGATTGTTGATTTATACACATAAAGTCCTATTGAATATTCAGAAAATATTGAAGGTAAATTTTGCCAAAGGGTTCAATGGAACGATTCATAAAGGTGCAGACTGGTGGAGTATTACACATGCAGCAGCAGAATATGTCATTGAAAATGAACCTATCTTTAGAAAGTTTTTTCGAAGAACGTATTGTCCTTCCGAGTTATTAGTTCAGACATTACTCTATAATTCTCATTTTAAGGCAAAAATCTACAGTCTGGAATATAACCCAATGGCTGCACTTCGTGAGATTGATTGGCAAAGAGGAACTCCATATGTTTGGCGCAATTCCGACTTTGATTATTTGATCAATTCAGACTGTATGTTTGCTCGAAAATTTGATGTAAATATTGACAACGAAATAATACAACGAATCATAAATCATATCAAACAAAAATGAAAGCAGTGATTTTTGCTGGGGGGGGGTATGGCACTCGCCTCAGCGAACGTACAGATGTGGTACCAAAACCGATGGTGGAAATCGGAGGCATGCCGATTCTATGGCATATCATGAAGATATATTCACACTACGGTATAAATGAATTTATAGTCTGTTGCGGCTATAAGCAGTATGTGATAAAAGAATTTTTTGCAAATTTCTTTCTTCACAATAGTGATGTGACATTCAATCTGACAGAGAACACGATGAAGATTCACAACACACACAGCGAGAAATGGCGAGTAACACTAGTAGATACAGGACTCAACACTCTCACCGGTGGTCGCTTAAAGCGTGTTCAGGAATACGTTGGAGATGAAACATTCTTCCTCACATATGGTGATGGTGTAGCCGACATAGATATCAATGCAACCTTGTCTGCACATAAGGCTGCGGGTAAGACATTATCAATGACGGTCTATCAGCCTCAAGGCAAACTGGGGGTTGTGGATATTGACACCAAAGGAAACGTCAAAGGGTTTATCGAAAAGCCTAAGACGGGAAATAATTGGATAAATGCAGGTTTTTTTGTTTGCGAACCTAAGATTTTTGATGTCCTTGAAGGCGACCATGAGATGTTTGAACAACAACCTATTGCACGGTTAGTAAAAAAAGGTCAGATACATGCATTCAAGCATTTTGGATTCTGGCGCCCTATGGATACACTGCATGACAACAAAGAATTAAATAAACTGTGGGAGCAAGGCAATGCTCCCTGGAAATGTTGGTAATATAATGGCTTTCAATAATATTTATCAAGGAAAAAGAGTCCTTGTTACCGGAAATACCGGATTCAAAGGCAGTTGGTTAAGTACATGGCTCATCTCGCTTGGAGCAAAAGTTTACGGCTATGCCGATGGCATTCCCTCAAATCCGTCAATGTTCGAAACCATTGGTCTCGACAAAAAGGTCAATCATAAGAATGGAGACATTCGCGATGGAGTAATGTTCAACGATTTTGTTCAGTCAGTTCGCCCTAACTTCATATTCCATCTTGCGGCTCAGGCCATCGTCTCAACATCGTATGCAGAACCTTTAGACACATTGACAACAAATGCTGTAGGAACTGCTGTTGTATTGGAGGCAATCCGAAAGATTGATTGGGAATGTACTTGTGTAATCATAACCTCAGACAAAGCCTATGATAACGTTGAATGGATATGGGGCTACCGTGAGAATGATTCTATGGGAGGCAAGGATGTATATTCCGGATCGAAAGGCGCCGCAGAACTTGTATTAAAATGCTGGTGGCATTCATTTGTGAAACACATGCCGAATATTCGTCTTGGTATTGCCCGCGCCGGGAATGTAATTGGAGGAGGTGATTGGGCTAAAGACCGCATTATTGTGGACTGTGTGAAGGCATTCTCAACAGGCAACTGTGTTGAAATCAGATCGCCTAAAGCCACTCGTCCATGGCAGCATGTATTGGAACCATTAAGTGGCTATCTAACACTTGGTCAATATCTATCCGAAGGGAAATGTGAAAATGGAGAGGCATTCAATTTCGGGCCAAGGGCAGAACAGTCCAAAACAGTTTTGGAGTTGGTTCAGGATCTCTCTTCCTTGTGGGGACTTAACCCGGACTCGACTGTGAAACTTACGGGCAATGTGCCCTTTCACGAAGCAACACTTCTCAAATTAAATTGCGATAAAGCTCTTGCTTATCTCAATTGGCATTCAACGCTTAACTATGACCAATGTGTAGACTTTATTGCTGACTGGTACAGAGCCTACTACATAGACAAATCGTCTGATTTATACAGACTGACAATGGAACAAATTGATAAATACACTGCCGCAGCTGCGCAGCAAAAACTTGCTTGGGCCTTATGATTGAAGGAGTTATACTTGCGCCTCTGAAGCGTATCTCCGTCACAAAAGGTGATATATTTTATGCGCTTAAATCCTCAGATGCTGTGTATAGCGGTTTTGGGGAGGCATACTTCTCCGAAATTCACCCCAAAGAAATCAAAGGGTGGAAACGCCACAAGCGCATGACGTTAAACATAATACCGGTCAACGGAGCAATTGGTTTTGTGTTGTATGATAATCGTCCAGGCAGTTCCACTTATGGAGAGTTCGAGCATATTGTTTTATCTAGGAACAACAATTATCAGCGTCTGACGGTACCACCCGGACTATGGATGGCATTCTACTGCGCAAGCAACGACACTGCAATGTTGATGGATATAATTCCTGAGCCACATGATCCTGATGAAGCAGACAGACTTGATCTTTCGGCAATAAAATATGATTTTATATGAACATACTCATAACAGGAGCCACAGGATTTATAGGAACAGTATTGGTCCCAAAACTACTGTCACATTTTCCTAAAAGTCGAATACTATGTATTGTACAAAATACGGAGAAATTTCGGAGCATATACAATATAGTCCAAAACATTGAGTGCTGCAGGGGAGTTGACAAGGCGGCCATAAATAGATTTAATCCTGAGTACATTATACATTTGGCAGCATACAACACATCGGACGAAGGTGAACAAGTAATTGAGCCATTGATATCCTCCAATATATTATTTGGAGTACGGCTATTGGAATTTATCTCTCATTTGAATGGAATAAAACTATTTATAAACACAGGTTCGTTCTCTCAGTATGCGCAAAACGATGCATATCTTTATTCTGCATCAAAAAGTGCATTCGATGTTTTTCTTCGATTCTATGCAAATCACCATAACCTAAAATACATCACGGCTGTGCCATATTCAGTGTATGGCGGCAAATCGACCGTGAAGCGCTTATTTGATTATATTGTGGATTCGATGGATGCTGTTGAACCGGTAAAAATGACTCCCGGATTGCAGGAGCTGGATTTTATTCATGTGGAAGATGTCGCTAATTTTTATATCTCAGCCATAGAGCATGCGCAAAAATTCACATCGGGCGACATTATTCACTTAGGCACAGGAAGAACCTACACATTGCGGGAAGTTGTGGAGATATTTGAACGTATAAGTTCTAAGAAATGTAACATAGAATGGGGCGGACGTCCATATAGAGATACAGACATAATGTATGCCTGCGCCCCTACACATACAGCACCGTACAAGATCTGGTCTCCTCAAATAACAATTGCACAAGGAATTAAACTATTCATCTCAAACTTTGATTGAGAGTTATTTCAATACAAAGAGAGCGCATAATTTGTTGGAGACGTCACGACAATATTGATGTTTATACCTCATGATTTCCTTTAGTCGTGTAGCCTTCAACTATTAATTTATATGGCCAAAAAATCTATTGTTCAGTTACACATATAGTATATAGAGATCACTTTAACTATTCCGCTATATCTTAGGTTTTATCTTTTTGTCATAAATCATGAAAATTATAGTGTTATCATCTCATACCCCGAGTCTATTTTGGTTTCGGATAGATATGATGCGTGCATTTATAAAAACAGGCGCTTCAATTGTCGCCGTAGGACAAGAATCTGAAAATATATGGGGTGACAAGTTTGCAGCAGAGGGAATTGCATATAGACAAATTCCCGTAAGTCGCAATGGGCTTAATATACTGGCCGACATCAAGACTTTTGGGGCTTTAACACAATTGATTAGAGAGATCAAACCCGATAAGATATTTACATATCAAGCCAAGACAATTGTTTACGGCTCTCTTGCAGCGCGTATTGTTGATAAGCACATCGAGGTTTATCCCATGATGGCAGGACTAGGTTCTATTTTGAGAAGCAAAGGATTGAAGAATGAGATAATTAAGTGCGTTTTAAACATTCAATATTCATTGGCATTTAGGAACTCATGCAAGGTAATTTTTCAAAACTCTGACGACAAGGATGAAATAGTAAGACTCGGTCTGGTATCAGAAGAAAAAACCGCTCTTGTCCATGGATCAGGGGTTAATGTATCAAAATTTATTGAAAGTCCTCTTCCCTCAGAAAGGAAAGCTATTCTTTATATCGGGCGTCTGATAGCCGACAAAGGAGTTCGGGAGTATCTTTCTGTGGCTAAGAAACTTAAAATCAACCGACCAGAGACTCGTTGTATACTCGTAGGCCCGTTTGATACAAATCCAAGTGCAATTACTGTAGAAGAACTTCAACCCTATATTGATAATGGAATTATAGAATATTTTGGCGAACAAAAAGATGTACGTCCTTATATAAAACAATGTTCCGTGTATGTGTTACCGTCTTACCATGAAGGTACTCCCAAATCAGTTTTGGAAGCAATGGCTATGGGACGTCCTATTGTCACATCGGATGCTCCAGGTTGTCGCGAAACGGTTGTCAACGGCAAGAATGGTTTTCTCGTTCCTGTGAAAGATGTAGATGCACTTGAAAATGCAATTGTGCAGATTCTTGACAACGAAAATCTAGCAGCTTCATTCGGGAAGGAAAGTCGCAAAATGGCTGAGAATATTTTCGATGTAAATAAGGTGAATGCAGATATAATGAAGATTATGAAAATATGAATTATTTGATTTTATTTATTATTCTATTCTTAATCGAGCAAGTATATTTCCGCATAGCAGATCGATTCAACATCATCGACAAACCCAACGAACGGAGTTCTCACAAAAGTATCACACTCCGGGGGGGGGAATCATATTCTTGTTCGGAGCTTGGCTTTATGCCGCATTCTTTGGATTACAATACCCTTGGTTCCTGACAGGTCTCTCCCTGGTTGCCATCATCAGTTTCATCGATGACATTCACTCTTTACCCGACAGCATTCGCTTGGTCGTGCAATTTATCGCCATGTTCCTGATGTTCCAGCAATTTGGAATTCTGAATTGGGAAAGTTGGTGGATCATTCTCATTGCCCTGATCGTGTGTGTCGGAGTGTCGAATGCATACAACTTCATGGATGGAATCAACGGAATTACGGGAGGGTACTCTTTAGCCATCATGCTGCCTTTGATCTTCATCAATGCGAAAACGCCGTTCATCGATCCGAATTTCCTTTATGTCGCAAGTTTAAGCCTGCTGGTTTTCTGCTTCTTCAACTTCCGGAAGAAAGCCAAATGCTTTGCAGGCGATGTGGGGTCTCTGAGCATTGCCTTTATCGTCATTTTTGCCCTCGGACGATTGATCCTGCAGACTGGAGACTTCACCTATATTCTTTTCCTGGCATTATATGGTGTAGACTCCGTACTGACAATCTGCCATCGAATCCTATTGCACGAAAATCTGGGACAGGCTCATCGCAAACATGCCTACCAACTGATGGCCAACGAACTGAGAATCCCTCATGTTGTGGTATCCTCCATCTATATGGTCATTCAGCTCGCAATCTCTTTTGGATTGATCCTGCTGCCGATCAACCATTGGATCTATGCAATAGTCGTTCTGCTACTATTGACCTTCGCCTATCTCCTCTTCATGAGGAAATACTACCCACTGCATGAAGCCTATCTGAAATCCAAACAAGCCTAATCATGCTTATCGACAATAAACTTCTGGACGAGGTAGCGGCATTGGCCCGAACCTCGGAACGCCTCCGCATGAACCGCGACATGCGAAATTCTACGGACGACACATCGCAACGGATGCTGAATGCGTTGGAGATCGGCACCGTGCTACCAATTCACCGGCATCCTACGACATCCGAGACCCAACTTCTGCTGCGTGGAAAGATCGACGTAATGTTCTACGATGATCATCGCCGTGAGATCGAGCGCTTCCACCTCGATCCTCGAAACGGAATGTATGGCGTCGATATTCCGGCCGGTACCTGGCATAATCTCGTTGTCATTGAGCCTGCCGTCATCTTCGAAGCCAAGGACGGAACCTATAAGCCCATCTCGCCCGAGGACGTTTTATAGATCCCAACTCATCCACGTTATACGGCCCGGAAGAATAATCTTTCGGGCCGTATCCATATTCCATATCCAACACCCCGCAAAACCCCGAAACTTCCTCCCCTACCAACCGTACTCCACGGCTCGTTAACCGAAAAATCGGCGACAGAGTTTTGTTCCGGTGACCGGCCTGCGCTATCTTTGTGGAAAAATCCGAAAACCATGAAAAGACGCGTATTCATTACGGGCGGTGCCCACGGAATCGGAAAGGGTATCGTCGAGGCCTTTGCCCGACAAGGTGATGAAGTGGTCTTCTGCGACATCGATTCCGTCCTCAGTGCCCAAACCGCAGCCGAAACCGGAGCCCGGTTCTGTCAGCTGGATGTTACCGATGCCGTCAGCCTCGAAAGATGCATGCGGGAGCTCTTCGAGACCTGGGGCGACATCGACATCCTGGTGAACAACGTCGGGATCAGCCCCTTCAAGCCCCTCACCGAACTGTCGATCGAGGAGTTCGACCGGGTCATCGCCACCAACCTGCGCCCGGTCTTCATCACCTCCCGCCAGTTGGCGCTCCACCGCCAGCAGAACGGCAACCACAACTATGGCCGCATCATCAACCTCTGCTCGACCCGCTACCTGCAGAGCGAGGCCGGAACCGAGGCCTACTCCGCTTCGAAGGGCGGCATCTACTCGCTGACCCATTCGCTGGCCGTCTCCCTGGCTCCGCTCCACATCACGGTCAATGCCATAGCCCCGGGTTGGATCCACGTCCGCGAAGAAGAGCAGCTGCGTCCCGAGGATCACGCCTTCCACCCCTCGGGGCGGGTCGGAACCCCGGAAGACATTGCGCGCGCCTGCCTCTTCCTGTGCGACGAGGCAAACGATTTTCTCAACGGGCAGACTCTGACAATCGACGGCGGTGCCACCATCCGAATGATCTACCCGGAATAGCGATCGACTCACCTAATATATAATAACAAGAAGCGCCCCGGGAATCTCCGCTCCGGGGCGTCTTTTTTTGTGCTTTTCATACACTTTTTTCCGCCACCAGGAAAGAGAAAAAAATTATCGGCAAAAAGTTTGGATTGTTCATTTTATTACCTATTTTTGCAATACCGTATGCAAAACAGGGAGCAACGCGGAAATTCAGCGAGAGCCATTCGGTAACGCAAAAAATTCGGGTTCGAATTTTATTGGGAGGTAAATACTTAATTTTCAACCAGAAGAGCCTCTCTCTCCGCCAGGAGACGCTCAATGACAGCGAACTGCACCGAAACGTCCGGCTACAAGGCCGGACGTTTTTCTTTTTCCGGACCCGCCCGGTGCGACAGCCGCTCCGGCTTCCCGCCCCATCGTCCCCACCGTCCCCGCCGTCCCCGGCGCCTCCTCCGTTTCCGGCCGGACAGACCGGACAGAACGCCGGGATATGCCTCGAATAGGCCCGTTTGTTTTGGCGCGTTCCATTGACGGATCATCGTTTTTTTTGTAATTTGCGGCGATTTTGCCGCTTTGCCGCAAACACGCACGCGCAAAAGACAGGCCGACGGCCTGTCTTTTGCCGGATTCCGAAACACGCTGTTTCCACAAATGCTGAAAAAAATTCTCAAACATACGCTCCGGACGCTGCTCGTCATTCTCCTCGTCCTGCTGCTGGTCCCGGCGCTGCTCTATGTTCCGGCCGTTCAGGACCTGGCCCGGCGACGGGCCGTCGCCTATGCCTCCCGGACGCTCGGCATGGAGGTCTCCGTCGAACGCATCCGCCTCGCCTTTCCGCTGCGGCTGACGGTGGACAACACCCTGCTGGCCGACAGGACGGACACGCTCCTTCGCTGCGGAAGGCTCTCGCTCGACGCCGCCCTGTGGCCGCTGATCCGCAAAGAGGTCGTCATCCGGAGCTTCGCGCTGGAACGCGTCGCCGCCCACTACAAGGACACCTTGGCGGGCATGGATCTGCGCCTGGCTGCGGGAGAGTTGTCCCTCGAAGCCGTCCGCGCCGATCTTTCGGCCAACACGGCCGGCATCTCCCGGCTCGTTCTCGCCGACGCGGACATCCGGCTGAACCTGACCGAAGCGGCTCCCGCCGAGAAAAAGGAGAGCGCCGCCGCCCTGCCGTGGACGGTGGGACTCGACAGAATCGCGGTCTCGAGCCTCGCCTTCGGGATGCGGACCTCCCCTGCGGTCTCCGAACTCTCCGTCCGCCTGGCCGACGGGAGCGTCGACACCTGCCGGGTGCTGCTGGACAGCCAGCAGGTCTCCGTGAAAAGCGTCCTGCTCGACCGGGGCGCCTACTCCTACCTCACCGGACCGGCCGAAGCGGAAAGCGGGACTTCCGCCGGGACGACCGAAGCGTCGGCACCATGGACCGTCCGGGTCGGCCGCGTCGCGCTGACCGACAACAGCGTCGAATACGGCCGGCTGGGCCACCGTCCCGCCGCGGGGTTCGACCCGGCGTTCATCGCCCTCGCGCCGCTCGACCTCACGATTGATTCGGTGTACAACCGGGGCGCCGACATCGCGCTGCAAATCCGCCGGACGGCGTTCACCGAACGCTGCGGGCTTTCGGTCCGCGACCTGACCGGACGTTTCGGCATGGACGCCTCGGGCATCGTCCTCTCCGGCCTCGACCTGCAAACCGCCTTCTCCCGAATCCGGGCGGAGCTCACCGCCGGGGCCGGAATCCTGAAACTGGAGCCGGCTTCGCCGCTCGACGCCGCCCTTTCGGCCGACCTGAACACAAAGGACCTGAAATACCTCTCCCCGGAGGCGGTCCCGCCCGTGCTGGACGACCGGACCGTCCGGCTATCGTTCTCCGCGGCGGGAACTCTGAGCGACCTCGGAAAGACGCAGCTGGAAATCTCGTCGCCCGGACACCTCGACCTCAAGGCCGACGCCGCGGCGAAAAACCTGCTCGACGCCAACCGGATGGAGGCGTCAGCCCGCTTCGAGGGCGACTTCCGGGACCTTGCGTTCCTCAAGGCGCTGCTCCCCGACACGGTCCTGCGGAGGCGCGTGGCGATTCCGGCCCTGATCCGGCTCCGCGGCTCCGCCGGGGCGGACAGGGGGACGTTCTCGACGGCTTCGACACTCTCGGCCGACGGCGGCGAACTTTCCGTGAAGGGGCGGTTCAACCCCCGCGAACAGAGTTACGACGCCGCGATCCGGGCCGACAGCTTCCCGCTCAACAGTTTCCTCCCGGCCGATTCGCTGGGGATCGTCGACCTGGCCCTGCAAGCCCGCGGCACGGGCTTCGACCCGCTGCTGCCCCGGACCCGGACGAGCCTCCGGGCGCAGATCGACCGCGCGGAGTTCGGCGGACGCGACTTCGGGGGCATCGAACTCGACGCAGAACTCGACAGCCAGCGTCTTTCGGGACGGATCTCCGACCGCGACGAGGCGCTCCGGCTGCTGCTGTCCGTCTCCGGAACGCTGACCGAACGCGAACAGCGCATCGGCCTCTCGGGCAGCGTCTTCGGGTTCGACCTGGCCGCGCTGGGCGTCAGCCCGGAGCCGATCGGCGGATCGTTCGCCCTCGATGCCTCCGCATCCGCCGCCGGAAAGGGGGCCTATGCCGCCCGCATCGCGCTGGACAGCATCGAAATCCGGAACAAACACCGGACGGACCGCATCCGCCCGACGAGCGTCTCGCTGCACACCGACTCGGCCGCAACCCGGGCCGAAGCGGCTTCCGGCGACCTGTCGCTGACGTTCTCCACGCCCCAATCCGCTGACTCGCTGATCGCGGCGCTGACCCGGAGCGCCCGGACGCTGGCCGGACAGATCGACGCGCAGAGCATCGACATGGAGCAATTGAAACCCGCGCTCCCCGACTTCGCCCTGCGGGTCTCGGCGGGTCCCGACAACATCCTCAACAGCCTGCTGAAATCCCGGAAGATCGCCTTCGACGCGCTGAACGCCGAAGGGGCGAACTGCGACTCGCTGCCCGTTTCGATCCGCCTGCGCACGGAGGGACTGGCCTACGGGAACGTGGTCCTCGACACCGTGACGGCCGACATCCGCCAGAACGGGAAACGGCTGGAATACGCCCTCGGGCTGGCGAACGCCCCCGAGAACCTCGACAACATCGCCCGGGCCGGACTGTACGGCCACCTCGTGCGGAACACCGGGCAGGCGAACCTTTACCAGCGCAACCGCGCCGGCCGCGAAGGATTCCGCTTCGGGCTGGACGTGACGTGGACCGACAGCCTGGTCCGCGCGAGCGTGACGCCTCCCGACCCGCTGTTCGGTTTCGAGCCGTGGACGGTCAATCGCGGCAACTACCTCGCATACCGCTTCGACAAGCGCGTGGAGGCCGACCTCGACATGACCCACGGCGACCAGCGGTTCGCGATCCGCACGACCCCGGGCGGCGACGCCGACGACGACATCCGCCTCGACATCGCCGGACTGAACGTCGGTCCGGCGCTGGGGCTGTTCCCCTCGGCCCCGCCCGTCGACGGCGTGCTGGGCGCGAACCTGACGCTGAATCTCGCGGCGGACAGCCTCTCCCTCCGGGGCGGGGTCTCGGTGGCGGAGCTGACCTACGACAAACAGCGTTTCGGCAGCGTCGACCTCGGGCTGTTCTACAAACAGGACCGGGGACACCTCGCCGACGCGCGTCTGACGCTCGACGGAGCCGAGGTG
The DNA here is from genome assembly GCF_025145845.1 of Alistipes shahii WAL 8301. Lineage (NCBI taxonomy): Bacteria > Pseudomonadati > Bacteroidota > Bacteroidia > Bacteroidales > Rikenellaceae > Alistipes > Alistipes shahii. The sequence goes on from NZ_CP102253.1 coordinate 1,495,633, forward strand.
CTGACCGTGCAGGGGGACTGCCGCGAGGGGCGCGAAAGCCCGCTCGACCTGACGGTGACCGTCCCGGGCTTCCCCTTGCAGCGGGCCAACGTCTTCCTGCCCGCCGACCTGCTCCGCCTTTCGGGCAGCCTTCAGGCCAGGGTCCACGCGGGCGGCACTCCCGAGCGGCCGAAACTCGACGGAGGCGTGCGGTTCGCCGGGACCGACGTCCGCGTCCCGATGATCGGCACGTCGTTCGGCCTCTCCGCGGACACGATCCGCATCGCCGGCAGCCGCATCCTGTTCGACGAATACGCGGTTTACGCCCCGAACAAAAGCGCGCTGACCGTCGGCGGCGAGGTCAGCCTCGCCGACTTCGGGCGCATGACGGCCGACCTCGCGCTGCGGGCCTCGGATTTCCAGTTCGTCGACGTGGCCCGCAAGGCCGGCACGGCGGTCTACGGCAAGGCCTATCTCGACCTCGGCGCCACGACCAAAGGTCCCGTGGACGAACTCGTCGTCCGCGGCAACGTCGCCCTGCTGGGCGGCACGGACATCAACTACGTCATGCAGGACTCGCCGATGGACGTGAAGGAACGCCCGCAGAATGTCGTGACGTTCGTCTCGTTCAGCGAGCTGGACACCCAAACCCCGGACGACACGCCGCAGGAGGTACGCATCGGGGGCATGGACGTGCTTATAAACGTCGACATCAACAACGACGTGCAGGCCGCCGTGGACCTCTCGGCCGACGGCAGCAACCGGATCGACCTCCGGGGCGGCGGCAACCTCACCTACACGATGAACCCGCTGGGCGACGTCCGCCTGTCGGGCAAATACGTGCTTTCGGGCGGAAGCGTGCGCTACAACCCGCCCGTCATCTCGCAGAAAATCTTCAAAATCACGCCGGACAGCTACGTCGAATGGATCGGCGACATCGCCGACCCGGCCTTCAACATCACGGCCGTCGAGACCGTGCGGGCCAACGTCTCCTCCGACGGGCAGGACTCCCGGCCGGTGAATTTCGACATCTCGATCAACATCCGCAACTCGCTCAACGACCTGGCGATCAGTTTCGGCCTGGCGGCCCCCGAGGACCTCGCCATGCAGAACCAGCTGAACTCGCTGACGGCCGAGCAGCGCGCCAACCAGGCGATGAACCTGCTGATCTACAACACCTACACCGGCCCGGGAACGACCGCGAAAGTCAGCTCCGAGAATCCGCTCAACACGTTCATCCAGAAGGAGCTGAACCAATGGGCGCAGAACAACCTCAAGGGCGTGGACCTCTCCTTCGGCATCGACTCCCACGGCGAAGACGACCCCAACGGCCAGCGCACCGACTACTCCTACCGGCTCTCGAAAAACCTCTTCAACAACCGCGTGCGGGCGGTCATCGGCGGCAAGTTCAGCACCGACGCCGACCCGTCGCAGAACCTCAAGGAGAACCTGATCGACGACATTTCGCTGGAATACATGCTCACCAAACGCGACAACATGTACCTGAAAGTCTTCCGCCACACGGGCTACGAGAGCATCCTCGAAGGCGAGATCACCGAAACGGGCGTGGGTTTCGTCATCCGCAAGAAACTGTCGCGGCTGGGCGACCTGTTCAAGCCGATGCGTCCCAAAACCAAAAAACCGAGAAAATGAGTCCGCAGCGCATCCGAAACATCGTTCTGCCCCTCTGCGCCGTGCTGCTGGCGGCCTCCTGCTCCACCACCCGGCGGCTGGGGAGCGACGAGGTGCTGTATACGGGCGTGAAAAAGATCCTCATCGAGCCGGATTCGGGCGTCGTGCTCACTCCGGCGGCCGAGTCGGCGGTGAAGGAACCGCTGTCGGTCGCACCGAACAATCCGCTTTACAGCCCCTACCTCCGCACCCCGCTGCCCGTCGGGCTGTGGGCCTACAACTACCTCTATACGCCGAAGGAGAAAGGATTCAAATACTGGTTCTACAAGCGGCTGGCCAAACAGCCGGTGCTGATCTCCAAGGTACAGCCGCAGCTGCGCACGAAGGTCGCCGAGCAGGTCCTCGAAAATTACGGGTACTTCGGCTCCCGCGCCGCCGACTCCCTGCTCTACCGCAAGCGCGGCCGCAAGGCGAAAGTCCGGTACACGCTCGGCATCGCACCCGCATGGCACTATTCGTCCATCGCCTATCCGCAGGTCGGCGGGGGTCTGAAACAGCTGATCGACAGCCTGCAAGCCACCTCCCTGCTGCGCGTCGGGGCGCAGTACAACCTCGACTCGCTCACGCTCGAGCGCAAACGCATCTCCCAGCTGCTCCGCAACCGGGGCTACTACTATTTCCGTCCCGAATACATGGAGTACCTGGCCGACACGACCGCCGGCCGACGGCAGGTCGCCCTGCGCCTGAACCTCCGGCCGAACGTTCCGCAGGCGGCCCTCATGCCCTACCGCGTGGGCGACGTCACGGTCCGCCTGACCAACATCAAACCCGGCCCTGCGGATACGCTGCGCCTGCCGGACGCGACCGTCATCGCCCAGCGGCCGCTGAAAATCCGCCCCCGGGTCCTGTCCCGCGCCCTGACGCTCCGGCCCGGGCAGCTCTTCACCGTCGACGCCCAGAACCGGACGCAGACCGACCTCAACAAACTGGGGATCTTCCGCTCCGTCAACTTGAGCGTCACGCCGCTCGACTCGCTGCGCGGCTCCGACACGCTCGACGTGGAGATCGACGCCCGGTTCGACTACCCGCTGGAGGCGGCCCTGGAGACCGACGTCACCTCGAAGTCGAACAGCTTCATCGGCCCGGGCGTCACCTTCCGGGTCAGCAACAACAACCTCTTCCACGGCGGCGAGGTCCTCTCCGTGAAGCTGAACGGCTCCTACGAATGGCAGACGGGCAACAAGAATTCCGGGGGACGCTCCTCGCGGCTCAACTCCTACGAACTGGGGCTGAACGCCAACCTCGACATCCCGAGGCTGCTGCTGCCCCGGAGCATGACGCGCCGGCAGAAATACCCGGGGAGCACGTCGTTCCAGCTGGGCGTCGACCTGATGAACCGTCCCAGCTTCTTCCGGCTGATCGCCTTCAGCGGTTCGGCGGGCTACAACTTCCAGACCTCCCCGTACAGCCGCCATTCGCTGACGGTCTTCAAGCTCACCTACAACAAACTGCTCCACACGACCGACTCCTTCGACCGGACGATGGACGAAAATCCGGCCATCGCCATGAGTTTCCGCAACCAGTTCGTGCCCTCGATCAACTACACCTACACCTTCGAGCGAACCTACGGCGCCACGGGCAACCGGCGCTTCTACTGGCAGAACAGCGTCACGTCGGCCGGCAACCTGCTTTCGGGCATCCTGCGGGCCTTCGGCGAGCGGCAGCCCCAGACCCTCTTCGGCAACCGTTTTTCGCAGTTCGTCAAGGAGGTCAGCGAAGTGAAGTTCTACCACCGCATCGGCCGCCGCAACAACTGGCTGGCGACGCGTCTCCTCGTCGGCGCGGGCTACGCCTACGGCAATTCGGAGGTGATGCCTTACAGCGAACAGTTCTACATCGGCGGTGCCAACAGCATCCGCGCCTTCACCATCCGGTCGCTCGGCCCGGGCAGCTACCGCCCGCCCGCGGACGACCGCAACGGCTACCTCGACCAGACGGGCGACTTCAAACTGGAAGCCAACATCGAATACCGCTTCGGCATCATGGGGCGGCTCAACGGAGCCGTCTTCCTCGACGCCGGAAACATCTGGCTGCTGAAGAAAGACCCCAAACGTCCCGGAGCCGAACTCAAATGGAAAGGCTTCCTGAACGACATCGCGCTGGGAACAGGCTTCGGACTGCGCTACGACATCAGTTACCTGGTCATCCGCGCCGACCTCGGCATCGGCCTGCACACCCCCTATCCGAACCCGGACAAGAAGGGCTACTACAACATTTCCAGTTTCAAGGACGGTCTCGGATTCCACCTGGCCATCGGGTATCCGTTCTAAACGTCCGCTCCGGCAAGGCAGGACGCCCGCCGCCATACCCGCGCCAAAGGCCTCCGGACGCGCCGCCCTTCGGCGTCCGCATCCGTCCCTTCGATCCTTTCCGGTCCGCAGAAATCGCGGCCGTCACTTCCCGTTCGCAGAAATCCCTTTCGCCATTCCCGGCGGCATGCCGCATCGCTGCCGCACCTGCGCCATGCCCCTTCGTCCCCGGACAGCGGCTGTTCCGGACGAACCGGTCCCGTCCGGACATCTGCGCATACCATTCCGACCATCCGGTCCGGAACGCGGCGGAGCGCCCGGGTTATCCGGCCATTCCGCAAGCATCAAATGCACGGAGAAGAGACAGCTTGCAGCTGCCATATAATACCGAATTTACGAGAATACAATTTTCAATACGAAAACAAACCCAAGGGTTAAGGTTGTAGTTGCCCGCACAAATTCCGATCTGCATTTTTGTTCAGATTACCCCTTTGAAAGAACAAAAACAGCCAATATGACTACGACTCCTCCCGAAACTCCGAATGCCTCTGTAAACACACGTTCATCATCCCATCCGTCATCGCTGTTTCAGTAAGTCCGGGTAGATTCTGTTGGCTTCCCATCAACCATCAAAATCCGCTTAATATGTACGTTTCCGAACACCTGAAATGGCGCATTCTGATTGCGCAAGCCCTCAAATCGTTCCACTTCGAGCGCGAAAATGCCAACCGTAACCTCAAACTGGTCTTCGAGACCTTCGGCAAGTATCTGTTAGGCACGACCTACGACACGTTCCTGAACTACCTCAACAAGGAGAAGTACGACATCTCGAAACTCAAACTGCCGCCGTACATCCTGATCGCGCTGAAACTGCTCGACGCCATCCGGCTCGCGTGCGACCGCCTGCATGCCCGCAGGCCGAACGCCTCGTGGACGCTGACCGCAATCGTCGAGGAAGTGCTCGCCGTCGTGCGCGAGAAAGAGACGGAGCACCCCGGCCGGAAAACCCGCGTCGACTGACCCTGAACCGCAAAAGAAACCGGGCTGCAAGATCGCTTGCAACCCGGTTTTCGCATGCTGCGGAAAGAAGGGGATTCGAACCCCTGAAACCCTTTAGGGGTTTACTCGCTTTCCAGGCGGGCCAGTTCAACCACTCCTGCATCTTTCCGAAAGGTGCCCCAAAAGTACACAATATTTCCCGATTCTGCAAATAGCGGCGCTCTTTTTCCGTTCATCCGCCCTGCGGACGGGCCTTTCAGCGGATAAAACTCGTCACGACCCGCTCTTCCGGTTCGGGACGGCCTTCCGAAGCCAGCAGTCCGGCCCGGAGCATCCGCGCCATGTTGCGGGCCAGCACGCGCATCGTCTGCAACCCTTCGGCGTCCTGCGCCGCCTCGCCCGGCAGCCTCCCGTGGACGCTGTTCCAGTATTGCGACGACACGACGGGCATGTTTGAAATCGTGAAATACTTGTTCAGCCGGTCGAACGTCGCGCTCGCCCCGCCCCGGCGGCATACGGCCACCGCCGCGGCAGGCTTGTAGGCCAGGCGGTCGGAACAGGAGTAGAACAGCCGGTCCAGCAGGGCGCACAGCGACCCGTTCGGCCCGGCATAGTAGACCAGCGAACCGACCACCAGGGCGTCGGCCCCGACGAGTTTCTCGCGAACCTCGTTGTAAAGCGCGTCGTTGAAGACGCAGCGCCCCAGTTCGGCGCACTTTCCGCAGGCGATGCATCCCTGCACGGCCTTGGTTCCGATCGAGACGATCTCCGCCCCGACGCCCTCGGCTTCGAGCGCGCGGGCCGCTTCGGAAAGCGCGATGAAGGTGTTCCCCTCGCGGCGGGGACTTCCGTTGATAAGCAGTACTTTCATAATTGCGGGTATTTCATGCAAAAACAATCATTTTTGACTTATTAGTCAAAACGGGTGCTGAAACGCCTCAAAAACAGGAAAACGCCACGCTATAGGTCAAAACGGGTGCCGATAGCGTGGCATTCTATTTGATTTTCAGTATATTTTGGCATTTGAAAATATAGAAATTGCATTATGAACAAAAAAATGCCCGACATGCAATTCCCCCATTGTAAAGAAGGACGGAAAACGCAAAAGCGTCCAACGATACAAGTGCATGGTTTGTGGACGCCGCTTCAGCGGCGGGCGTGATTTTACAAAAGAAGACATCTGGGAGATGTACCTGCACGGCAAGCAGACAATAGCCCAGATCAGTGAAACTACAGGTCTCAGTGCTTCGACCGTGACACGTCGGCTTGCCTCCATTTCGTTCAGCTGGGAACAGCCTAGGATCAAAGGAAGCGGTGTGATACATCTCGACGCCACGTATTTTGGGCGCAATACAGGAGTGCTGCTGGCTCTGGAAAGCGGAAGCGGCAGACTTCTTTACATGAAGCATATCGCCCACGAGCACATCAGTGATTACGAGGACGCTGTGAAACATATAGTAGGATGCGGGTATGCCATTCAGGGGATTGTCATTGATGGTTTTCAAAAGCTGTTTACCGTCCTTTCGGAATACAGAATACAGATGTGCCAGTTCCACATGGTGGCGATAATAAGAAGAAAACTGACCAAGAATCCGCAACTTGAGGCAGGAAAGGAGTTATTGGATCTTGCATACCGTCTAAAAGACATGAATGAAAGTGCATTCGTCAGTGCATTTGAGAAATGGAAGAGGAAATGGCATGACTTCCTGAAAGAAAAGACGGTCAACGAGATTACCGGACGCACGATATATACCCATCAACGGCTCAGATCTGCCATGGTCAGCATATCGACCTACCTTCCTTTTTTGTTTACATACGAGAAAGTCAGAGGTATGCCCAACACAAACAATATGATCGAAGGCACATTCACCGACATGAAGAAAGCCTTGCGGAATCATCCGGGAATGATTGAGGAAAACCGCAAGCGGATGATGAACGGGTTTTTCTTGGCATATGCCAAATTGCATAATGAAAAAGGAGACAACCGCTAAGGCCATCTCCTGAATCGCATTATGCATATTGGACGGCTTTATTCCTGGCGGAGGTGCTCCCCAGCAGAGCTCCGTTACGCTTTAAGCCGCAATGCAAAATAACAAAATACAGATGAATCCACCAAAAACGGGTGCCATTTTCAGCACCCGTTTTGACCTATAGAGCGAAAGCGCTCGCATCAAATATGTGTTCAAAAGTTTTGAATGGTCATATCATACTGACAGACACCAGTATTACAACGATTTTAGCACCCGAAATGACCTATACGCCTCATTTTTTCCACTCCCCGTACACATTCCGCGCCGAATCTAAAACCGCACGGCAATTCCGTGCGGCAACAAAAAAGGGGGATTCCGAAGAATCTCCCTCACTCTCAAACCTAACCGGCGACTACTTGTTTGCCTCGGCCTTCTCGCAGCACGATTTCTCGCAGCAGGCCTTGGTCGAATCGGCCTTCTCGGCGCAGCATGCAGCCGTCGAATCGCACTTCTCGGCGCAGTTTGCGCAAGCCGAAGCTTCGGTAGCGGCAGCGGCGGCAGCGCCCTCGGCAGCCTTCTTGTTCGAATTTCCACAGCAGCCTACCATTGCGACGGCAGCCAGGACGATGACAAAAGAGACAATCTTTTTCATGGCGTTAAACATTTAATTGTTAATTGTTCCGTAACGCCGCAAAGTTAAATATTCGCCCGGGAAAAGCAAAGAAAAAAGAATTATTTTTCGAAACCGGACTTTTATTGGTCCAAAAGGTTGGAAATCGGGGATTTCTCCCTCTTCAGCTGCTTGAGAAAAGCCTTCGGGAAGGTCGCCGACACACGCCCCTTGAGCATGATGGCCTCCTCCTTGGTCAGGCAGTTGCCCGCCGAAACGATGAAATAGGGAATCTCGTAATCCACGTAAACCTTCACGTCGGGATAAGTCTCCTCGAACAGCGCCTTGGCGGCAAAAGCCCCGTCGCGCGCCGCAGGCCCGTTGTCCGAAAAGACGCAGACCCGGTGAAAACCCTCGAAATAGAGCCGCTGCCCGGCGCGCGCGGCGTCGGCCACGGCGCGTGCGGCGTCGTCATGCTCGGTGACGGTGACCTGCGCCCGGTTGAAAAGCGTCGCCCCGGGCGTGGGTTCCGCCAGACGCTGCTTAAAGGCGTCGAGCGACTGCGCGTGCGCGGAAACGGCCGCGCACAGGAGAATCGGCATGAGGAAAAGCAATCTGCGCATTATTTCAACTGTTTTTTAACGTCCTCGATCGTAAGGCCAAAGGTATTCAAAAAATCCGACAACGGCATCCGTTCGCGCGAAATTTTCACGGGAGCCGGGCCTCCGCGCCCTTCCACGGCATACGACACCTCGACCTGCGACAGATCGCCCGACTTCACCTTCCGGGCCAGCACGTAGAGCGCCAGCGGGTCGGAGATTTTCAGTTGCCACAAGGTCCGGAAGCTGTCCGTCGTACGGCGGGGCACTTCGACCGCCTCGCGCAGGACGACCGTCCCCACACGGCCGCCGGCATAGTAAACGCCCATTTCCGCGGCATCGAGCACCAGCTTGTAACCCGTATCGTTCATCACCCGCACGACCACCTCGGCGCCCGTCAGTCCCTGACGCTCGACCCTTTCAATGCCCTCGAAGCGGATGTTGCGCCGGGCCTTCTCCACGGCGCGGCGGCACGAAGAGAGCGACACCGCGACCGCCAGCAGCAATACGTACACCGAATAACGTTGTATCATCTTCATCTTTCTCCTATATATATTTGTGCGATACCGAAACTCTGGCTCCGCGCCCGGCAGTTGCGAAATCCCGCCCGGGCCATCATCGCCATGAACTCCTCCGGCGCGGGAAACTCCCCGACCGAGGCCGGAAGATACTCGTAGGCCCGTTTGTCGCGCGACACCAGCCCGCCGATGCGGGGCAGGATTTTGTAGGAATAAAATTCGTACAACGCCCGGAACACCCGGTTGCGGGGACGCGAAAACTCCAGGATAACGACTTTGCCCCCGGGTTTTATTGTGCGGGCCAGTTCGCGCAGCCCGGCCCCGAGGTCTCCGAAGTTGCGCACCCCGAACGCCACGGTCGCCACATCGACCGACGCATCGGCCACAGCGAGACGCTCGGCATCGCCCCGGTCGAGGACGATGCGCCCGTCCAACCCCCGGGCCTCGATCTTGCGGCGTGCCACGGCGAGCATCTGCTCCGAAAGGTCCACCCCGAGCACCTGCACGTCGCGGATGCGGCGGGCCATGGCAATCGCCAGGTCGCCCGTTCCGGTCGCCACGTCCAGGATGCGGCCGGGCTTTGCGCGGCGCACCTCGCCGACCACGCGGCGGCGCCACACGCGGTCGATGCTCATCGAAAGCGTATGGTTCAGCAGGTCGTACTTCGGCGCGATGTTGTCGAACATCTCGCGCACCTCCTCCTTTTTGGTCTGATCTGTATTGTATGGTTTCATTCGTATCTAATCGTTTCTTCGGGCTTCACGGTGGAGACCACGGCCGTCGGGATCACCAGCAGGGCGACGATCGCGGCGACGAACCCCGCGTTGAGCGCCAGCCACCAGCCCCAGCCCAGCGACACGGGCACCTCCGAGAGCAGGTATCCCTCGGAGCTGAGCTTCACCAGATGCGTCCATTTCTGCACGAGGCACAACCCCAGTCCGGCGGCATTGCCCCACGCCAGCCCCCGCAGGGTCACCAGCGCCGCCCGCCAGAGGAAGATGCGCCGCAGGCAGCCGTTGCGCATCCCGAGGGCTTTCAGCAGGCCGATCATCCGCGTCCGCTCCAGCACGAGGATCAGCAGCGCCGAGGTCATGTTGAAGAAGGCCACCACGAGCATGATGACGATCACCACCGCGGCGTTCACATCGTGGGCCTTCAGCCAGTCGAAAATATTGGCGTACCGCTCCCGGACGCTCGTCACGGCGAGGTTTTCGGAATCTTCGGCATCATCGTACAACAGCGTCCGGCCCAGCGTCCGGGCGAACGTGTCGGCGCCAGCCAGCGAGCGCGTCAGGATCTCGTAGCCCGAAATCTCGTCCGGTCCCCACTCCGAGAGCCGCTGCACGTTGCGGATGTCCGTCACGACCACCACGCCGTCCATCTCCTCCATCCCCGACTCGTAGACGCCCGCCACCTTGAAACGGTCGCGGCGCGGCATTTCGCCCGGCTCGACGAACAGCATCTCGACCTTGTCGCCCACGCCCAGCAGCAGTTTGTCGGCCAGCGTGCGCGACAGCAGGATGTCCTTCGTGCGGACCTCGCCGCCCACACGGGGCAGCTCCCCCGCGACGAGCCATTCGCGGAAATACGACCAGTCGTAATCCGCCTCGACACCCTTGAGCATCACCTCGCCCACGGCGTCGGCCGTGCGGACGATGCCCCCCTTGACGGCATAGGGAGCCATCGCCACGAACCCGTCGGTCCGGCGGATCAGCTCCTCGACATGCGCGCTGCGGCGCACGGGCTGCGCATCGAGCGCGTTCACGCCCCTTATGTCGGTCACCGCGACGTGAGCCGCAAACCCCGTCATCTTGCGCGCCACCTCGCGTTTGAAGCCCATGATGACGGCCATCGCGAGGATCATCACCGCCATCCCCAGCGCCACCGACACCACGGCGATACGCTCCATCACCCCGGGCTTGTTCCCGGGCGCGGGCTGCGCCATGCGGCGTGCGATGAAAAAGGCGAGATTCACGGTGCGCTGTCTTGTCGAAAATTTGTACAAAGTAACATATAAATTTCGTATTTCCGGTATCGTAACGACACTTTTTATCAGCCGGAAGGTTTTACAAACGCGCCCGCAATTCTGTTTTGCAGCCATCCTACTTTTTTGTATCTTTGCGGAAAACAAACGTTTTTCGTATGCAAAAACAGGCATTGATTACGGGAGCCACTTCGGGCATCGGACGCGCCACGGCGCTCCGGCTGGCAAAGGAAGGATACGCCGTCATCGCCACGGGCCGCCGGGCCGACCGGCTCGCGACGCTGCGCGCGGAGATCGAAGCGGCGGGCGGCCGCTGCACGACGCTCGCCTTCGACGTGCGCTCCGAGGAGGAGGTGCGCCGCAACCTCTCTCCGCTCGAAAACATCGACCTGCTGGTCAACAACGCGGGTCTCGCCGCCGGACTGGAGCACATCGACCTGGGCGACACGCGCGACTGGGACGCCATGATCGACACCAACGTCAAGGGGCTTCTCTACGTCACGCGCGTCATCGCGCCCAAGATGGTCGCCGCGGGCCGCGGGCACATCTTCAACATCGGCTCGATCGCCGGGACCGAGGCCTACGAGAACGGCGCGGTCTACTGCGCCTCGAAACACGCCGTGCACGCCATTTCGCAGTCGATGCGCGCCGACCTACTTTCGGCCGGGATCAAGGTGACGGAGATCCGCCCGGGAATGGTCGAGACCGAATTTTCCGAAGTGCGTTTCCACGGCGACAAGAAGCGCGCCGACGCGGTTTACGACGGCGTCGAACCGCTCACCGGCGCCGACATTGCGGAAGCAATCGCATGGGCGGCACAATTACCCGCCCATATGAACGTTAATGATATGGTGCTGATGCCCTCGCAGCAGGCGGGAGCGTATTACACGCACCGGAAAACAAAACAGACAACGCTATGACATTTCCTATGATTGCCCTGCTCCAGGCAGGTTACTATGCAGAGCCGCACGCCGCGCGCTACGACGCCGCGACGATGGGCATGTTCGTCCTGATCATCGCCATCGGCGTCATCGGGTTCATCGTGCAGGCGCGCCTGCAATCGGTGTTCAAGAAGTATTCGAAGGTGCAGTTCCCCGGCGGGCTGACCGGCGCCGAGGTCGCCGAGAAGATGCTGCGCGACAACAACATCCACAACGTGAAGGTGACGCACGTGGGCGGACACCTCACCGACCATTTCAACCCGCAGACGATGACCGTCAACCTGAGCGACTCGGTCTACTCGTCGTCGAGCGTCGCCGCCGCGGCCGTGGCGGCCCACGAGTGCGGCCACGCCGTGCAGCACGCCCGCGGTTACGCCCCGCTGACGCTGCGTTCGCAGCTGGTTCCCGTCGTGCAGTTCGCCTCGACGGCCGCCACGTGGGTCATCATCCTGGGTCTCGTCATCCTCGCCTCGACGCAGAACGAACTGCTGTGCTGGATCGGCGTGGGCATGATTGCCATGTCGGCCCTCTTCTCGCTCATCACGCTGCCCGTCGAGTACAACGCCTCGGCCCGCGCCGTGGAGTGGCTCCAGACCAGCCGCACGATGCAGGGAGCACAGCTCGCGCAGGCCAAAGAGGCCCTCTCGTGGGCGGCCCGCACTTACCTCGTAGCGGCGTTGAGCGCCATCGCGTCGGTGCTTTACTACGTCTTCCTGATCCTCGGACGGCGCGACTGACCCACCGATGAACACCCCCGGAAAAGATTACACCCACCACAGCTGGCTGGCGGCCGCAGCGCTCATCGCAGTGCTCGTGGCCGTAAGTTTCATCCCTCCGCAAAGCGTCGGGGGCGTGAAACTCCGCCGTGCCAACATCCTCTCGGACCTCCTTTCGTTCGACGACGCCGAAGCGGCCGAACCCGCCGCCGAGCCGGCGCTCTTCGACGAAGAGGAGTTCCATATCGACATGGCCGCCGTCGCCGAACGCATCGAGGCCGACACCACCCCGCGCGAGGTGCAGATCACCTACGAATGGCTCCTCGCGCAGGACACGGCCCGCCGCGAACGCGCCGTGCCCGACTCGGCGCGCTTCGTCGCGACGCTGACCCCGATCGAGGATTTCAGCGACAGCGGACGCATCCGAGCCTTCTGCGACACGCTGCTCAACGCTCCGCGCCCGGTGCGCATCGCCTTCCTGGGCGACTCGTTCGTCGAGGGCGACATCCTCACGGCCGACCTGCGCGAACGGCTCCAGTCGGCCTACTCGGGCGGCGGCGCGGGATTCGCCCCGATGGCCTCGCCGCTGACGGCGTTCCGGCGCACGGTCAAAACCCAGTCGAAGGGCTGGACGACCTACAACATCATGCAGCGCAAAGCCGCACCCGCGCGCCTGCGCGAGAATTTCTACGTCTCGGGCTGGGTGAGCCAGCCTGCGGCCGGGGCTTCGACCCGCTGGGAGAGCACCGACTACCGCAAACGCCTCGATTCGTGCACCACGGCGCGCGTCTTCTTCCTCTCGCCCCGCGACAGCCGCGTCGAGGTGACGCTCAACGACGCCCAGCGCCGCGAATTCGACATCGCGGGCGATGACGCCGTGCGGCAGATCGCCGTTTCGGCCCCCCGTGTCCGCTCGCTCGCCTTCAAGGTGCTCTCCGGCGCGGAGGACTTCGTCGGCTACGGAGCGGTTTTCGAAGGCCGGGGCGTCGTGGTCGACAACTACTCCGTGCGCAGCAACAACGGGCAGGCGATGTTCTGGACCAACCCGTCGGTCAACGCCCAGATCAACGCCATGCTGGGCTACGATCTGGTGGTGCTCCAGTACGGGCTGAACATCATGCAGCCGGGCGTGAAGAACTACACCAACTACGCCGGACAGATCGAGAAGATGATCGCCTATGTCCGCCAGTGCTTCCCGGGGGCGGCGGTGCTCGTGCTGGGCGTCAGCGACCGTTCGGTGAAGACCGACGCCGGATTCGAACCGATGGACGCCATCCCCCACATGCTCGACTGCCAGCGCCGTGCGGCTCGGAACACGGGCGCGGCCTTCTGGCCCACGTGCGACGCCATGCGCGCCCTGGGCGGCATGGAACAGTTCGTCAAGAACGGCTGGGCGGGCAAGGACTACACCCACATCAACTACGCCGGAGGGCGCCGCGTGGCATGGGCGCTGTTCGACGCCATCAACGCCGGAGTCTCGGAAGTCTACACCGAGCAGCGGATCGCCAGCCTGCGCCGCACGGCGGCGCAGGCCGTCCTCGACTCGGCGCGCAGGGCCGCCGTCGACCGCAGCATCCTCCCGTCCTCCGCACCCCTTAACCCGCGCGCGCAATGACCTTTCCCGCAACGGACGGCATCACCGACAGGCTCCAGGCGCTGTTTGCCTACGACGCCTCCTCGCCGCTGATTTTCAGCAGCGGGCTGTTCCTGTTCCTCTTCGCGGGATTCCTGCTCGTTTACAGCGTCTTCCGCCGCGCACCGATGGCCCGCATCGTCTACGTCATCGCCTTCTCGCTCTATTTCTACTACAAGTCGAGCGGCATCTATTTCCTGCTGCTCGTCTTCGCCGCGGCGAGCGACTTCCTGATCGCCCGGGGCATCTACCGGGCGCGCTTCCGGTGGACGAAACGCTGGCTGGTGGTATTGAGCGTCGCGGTGAACCTCGGCATGCTGGGGTATTTCAAGTACACGAACTTCCTCATCGACATCTCCAACCAGCTGTTCGGACAAGGCTTCCTGCAATTCCAGAACATCTTCCTCCCGGTCGGCATCTCGTTCTTCGTTTTCCAGTCGATGAGCTACACCATAGACATTTACCGCGGCCAGCTGAAGCCTTTGTCCAACTGGCTCGACTATCTCTTTTACCTGTCGTTCTTTCCGCAGCTGGTGGCCGGCCCGATCGTCCGCGCCCGGGACTTCATCCCGCAGATCCGGCAGAACCCGGTCGTGGTCACGCGCGAGATGTTCGGCACGGGCGTCTTCCTGATCCTCACGGGCCTGTTCAAAAAGGCGATCATTTCGGACTACATCTCGCTCAACTTCGTCGACCGCATCTTCGACGAACCGCTGCTCTACTCGGGATTCGAGTGCCTGATGGGCATCTACGGCTATGCGCTGCAAATCTACTGCGACTTCTCGGGCTATTCGGACATGGCCATCGGCATCGCCCTGCTGCTGGGCTTCCGCTTCCCGAAGAACTTCGACGCACCCTACAAGTCGGCGACGATCACCGAGTTCTGGCGGCGGTGGCACATCTCGCTCTCGACGTGGCTGCGCGACTACCTCTACATTTCGCTGGGCGGCAACCGCAAGGGCCGCATCCGGACCTACGGCAACCTGCTCCTGACGATGCTGCTGGGCGGACTGTGGCACGGCGCAGCGGTGCGTTTCATCCTCTGGGGCGGACTGCACGGCGCGGCCCTGGCGCTGCACAAACTCTGGATGGCCCTCGTTCCGGGCGCCAAGGCCACCGGAGCGCAGATGCACTGGTGGAGCCGCGCGGCGGGCATGCTCCTGACGTTCAACATCGTCTGCCTGGGGTGGCTGATGTTCCGCGCCGAGTCGATGCAGACCGTCTCGCTGATGCTGCACCAGATTTTCGAAAACTTCAACGCCGCGATGATCCCGCAGGTCGTGACGGGCTACGCCGCCGTCTTCGCGCTGATCGCCGCGGGTTACATCCTGCACCTGCTGCCGTCGGCCGTCGACGCCGTCGCGCAGCGGATCGTGGTCCATGCGCCGCTGGTTCTGCAGGTCCTGATGGCCGCGGCGATGATCTGGTGCGTCATGCAGATCAAATCCAGCGACATACAGCCGTTTATCTATTTCCAGTTCTGATACGTATATGGACCCGCTCATGCATCCCGGAATGTCGTTTTCGCCGCTTGCAGCGGCGTTTACAAATTGGACCCACCCCCAAACCTCCGCCTTGCCGGGGGCTTGTCGCGACGCAACCGGAATGCGGACAATCCGGCAACCGGATTATCTGCCCGAACTTTCACCTTCGACTTTTAGCCTATGAATTGCGACCATAACCTCTTTTTAGCCCTGAATTTCGACGGCGGCCCCTTCATGGACCGCCTGATGCTGACCGTCTCGGGCACGACGATGTGGCTGCCGCTCTACGCGCTGATCCTCTGGCTCGTGTGGCGCCGCGACGGATGGCGCAACGTCATCCTCTTCACGGCGCTGATGATCGCCGCGCTGGTCCTCTCGGACATGATTTCGGGAATCTTCAAGCACAACGGCGTGCTGGGCGGGCTGCTGCCCGACTTCGAACCGCGCTGGCGGCCGATGTTCACCCCCGCGCTCGAAGGGCTGGAGATCGCTCCCGACTCGCTGCGCAAACTGCGCTGGCTGACGCCCGACTCGCTCGCCGCCGCGGGCATCACACACGACTGGGTCGTACACGTCCCCGTCGAGGCCGTGAGCGGCCGCTTCGGGACCGTCTCGGCCCATGCGGCGGTCATTGTCACGCTGGCCGTGCTGTCGGCCTCGGTCATCCGCCGGCGGTGGTTCACGGGACTGATGGTTCTCTCCACCCTCCTGATCTGCTACTCACGCATCTATCTGGGCAAACACTACCCGATGGACCTCGTGTGGGGTACGGCGGTCGGCATCGCGCTGGGACTGGCGGCCTTCTGGACCTACCGGAGACTGTCCCGCCCAAAAAAGGAGCTGCAATAGCAGCTCCTTTTCCGTTTTGTCGCATCACACGGATCAGAATCCCCAATCCGAGGGGACGCATTGCCGCTTGACTTCGGCGGGAACGTCGGGGAAGAAGGTGAAGCCCGTGATTTTTTCGATCTCCTCGACCGACACCATGAATTCGGCCCCCAGCGTCGGCGCCGTCGACCCCTTGATCACGTCGGCATTCTCGAACCAGAACCCCACGGCCTTCAACTCGCCGGCCGAGCACTCCTGAATCGGCTTGCGGAGGTTGCCGCTACGGGTACGCAGCAGCAGCTTGTAGTAATGGGTCGGCACGATGCACTCTTTCGAATACCCCACGGGCGAACACCTCACATCGCCCGAAATCCAGCTGTAATCGTAGGCCCGGGTATTCTCGTCGGCAAAATAGGCGCCCGAAACGCAATAGAGCGTATCGGCGCAGACATACTGATCGGTAAACCGCCGCTCGGCCGCCGCCCAGAGGGTCTGGAACGCCTTGCTGTTATCCATCCGCTGAGCCGAAATATTGCAGGCGAGGAATGTCTGCTTGTTGATCTCCGCCGGATTGTTCTTATCGCCGCATCCGCGGTAGCTCGATGCCAGCAGATGGCCGCGCTGCCATTGATAAGGCCCCTCGGGCGTATCCGAGACGAGAGACTTGGCCCTTCCGTCAATCGGCCACATCACGGCCTGCTCCCCGACGGTCATGTTCGGGTCCTGCGCCCAGGGATCGGTGGCCGGACGCGTCCAGCCGCCCTCCTGATAACAGGCGTGCTGCGGATGGGCGATCCACAGCGGACTGTGGCGGCGCGTGTCGTAGCAGTAGGTGTAGTTGCGCAAATACTGCTTCGAAGTGACGGTCGAGGCCCAGAAAGTGTGGATTTTCTTATGGGTCATATCGGCGGGCGTCGCGGGAAGTTCCGCCCAGCGGTAGCCGGCGACAGTCGTCCCGAGGTCGACCTGCTGACCGCCGCCGCCTGCCGAGAGCCGGATGTCGTCGAAATTCAGTCCGTAGGCGCGCTCCGTACCCGTCGGCGAGAAGCGGATGTACAGCTCGCCGACCGGCTCCTTCAGCGTGAAGCCCACCCTGGTCAACGTCCAGGTGTTGTAGGTCGGAGCAGCCGTATAGGTCAGCGGTTTCCAGCTCTTGCCGTCGGCGCTGATCGCAAGGGTCATGTCGCCCGCCTCGAAAATCGCCCCGAACGAAAGCGTGTAGTCGGTCTCGGCGACCGGCAACGCGATATGCGCGATCGTGAAATAGGTCTTCGCCGGGTCGTAGAACAACTTGGCATAGGCCTTCCCGGAAGCACCGGCGTACTTGCCCGCCGAACCGAAATTGTCGTTGTTGATGCGCATGTTGTAGACCTCATAGCTCACCGTCGAGGCTCCCGCCCCGGTCTGGGTTTTCCACTCCTGATTGCCATCGGCCCAGACCCCGCCGGCTCCGTCGCCGAAATCGAGCGTGAAGAAAGGATCGTCCTGAACATCCGCCCGGCGAACGATCTCCACGGTTTCCGACTTGGCGTCCGAACCCGTTCCGGCAGTGACGGTAAGCACGCAACGCTTGCCCGCAGGAACGTCGCTGACGGTGATCACCCCGTCGCCCGTACCCGAGGCGGGCGAGAATTTGAGCGCCGCATCGGGACACGAAGCCTGCCACGCAGCATTGGAAGTTACCGTAATGCGATTCTCCCCCGCGGGGTTGAAATCCAAGTTGCCGGGAGCGACCGAGAGCGTCACCCCGACGGCATCGGCGGCGCGGGTCACGGTGACCGGCTTGCCCGAGGTCTTGCCCGAGGCGGCGCGCACGCCCACCTGAACGGAAGCGCCCTTGGGCATGTCCCGCACGTAGAACACTCCGTTACCGGAACCCGAGACGGGTTCCACCCGGACGGCAGCCGACTCGGGCGTCCAGAAAACCTGCCACCCGGTGTTGGCGATCACACGGACCGCATTGTTCGCCGGAGTCGTTTCGTCGAAGGTGAACGATGCGGATTCAATGGCGGCATAGCCCTCGTCCGAAGAGTCGTCGCCGCCGCACGAGGCGAGCAGCAGCAGGCACAGGGCGAACGCCCCTGAAACCGGGAAGGGGAAACCCAGCGTGCCGCGAAAGAGAATGGAGAGTTGTTTCATAATTCAGGTTTTAGTCAGACACACAAATATAGCGATAAAAACCAAATAAACAACAACCGCCCGCGCCCGGTTTTCCCGGGCCGCCGCGCCGCGGTTGCAGCCGATTGCGGAAAGAGTTGCTACTTTGCCCTTTTTTCACTAATTTTGCACGGATATAAAACGATACATCAAAAACACACGATATGGCAATCGAACTCAGCGAACAGGAACAGCTTCGCAGGCAGTCGCTCACGGCGTTGCGCAACCTGGGCATCGAACCCTACCCCGCCGCCCGTTACGAAGTGACGGCCACGGCGCGCGAAATCGCCGATAACTACGACGACGCGAAGAAGAATTTCCAGGACGTCCGCATCGCCGGCCGCATCATGTCGCGCCGCATCATGGGCAGCGCCTCGTTCTTCGAGCTACAGGACCACACGGGCCGCATTCAGGTCTACATCCGCCGCGACGACATCTGCCCCGAAGGCGATCCGACGCTCTACAACACGGTTTTCAAGAAACTGCTCGACATCGGCGACTTCATCGGCGTGGAGGGATTCGTCTTCCATACCAACACCGGAGAACTGTCGGTGCACTGCCGTAAGTTCACCGTGCTGTCGAAGTCGATCCGCCCGCTGCCCGTCGTCAAGGAGAAGGACGGCAAGACGTTCGATGCCTTCACCGACCCGGAGGTGCGCTACCGCCAGCGGTATTTGGACCTGATCGTCAACCCGCAGGTGAAGGAGACCTTCGTCCGCCGCGCCAGGATCATGGCCACGATGCGCGAGTTCTTCAACGAACGGGGCTACATCGAGGTCGAGACCCCGATCCTCCAGCCCATCCCCGGCGGCGCATCGGCGCGTCCGTTCATCACCCACCACAACTCGCTCGACATCGACCTCTACCTGCGCATCGCCACGGAACTTTACCTCAAGAAACTGATCGTCGGCGGATTCGACGGCGTCTACGAGTTCGGCAAGAACTTCCGCAACGAGGGCATGGACCGCACGCACAACCCCGAGTTCACGTGCATGGAGATTTACGTGGCCTACAAGGACTACCTCTGGATGATGGAGTTCACCGAGCAGATGCTCGAACGGGTGGCCATGGCCGTGAACGGCACGACGGAGCTGACGATCGACGGCAAGCCGATCTCGTTCAAGGCCCCGTTCCGCCGTCTGACGATGACCGACGCCATCCGCGAAAAGACCGGCTACGACATCACGGGCCGCTCGGAGGAGGAGCTGCGCGAAGCGTGCAAGCAGTTGAACGTCGAGGTCGACGAGACCTTTGGCAAGGGCAAGCTGATCGACGCCATCTTCGGGCAGTACTGCGAGGAGGAGCTGATCCAGCCCACCTTCATCACGGACTACCCGCGCGAGATGTCGCCGCTGTGCAAGCGTCACCGCTCGAACCCCGACCTGACGGAGCGTTTCGAACTGTTCGTCAACGGCAAGGAGCTGTGCAACGCCTATTCGGAGCTGAACGACCCGATCGACCAGCTGGAGCGTTTCCAGGAGCAGTTGCGTCTCTCGGAGAAGGGCGACGACGAGGCCATGTTCATCGACATGGACTTCGTGCGCGCGCTGGAATACGGCATGCCGACCTGCTCGGGAATGGGCATCGGCATCGACCGGCTGACGATGTTTATGACCGACCAGTCCTCGATCCAGGACGTGCTGTTCTTCCCGCAGATGCGCCCCGAGAAGAAGGTCGTGAACGATCCCGCGGAGGCCTACACCGCCATCGGCGTTCCCGAAGAGTGGGTTCCGGTGATTCAGAAGATGGGGTACCTCACCGTCGAGTCGCTCCGCAAACTCGCCCCCGGCAAGTTCTTCAACGACCTGTGCGGATTCAACAAGAAGAACAAGCTCGGACTGAAAGCCCCCTCGATCGACGAGGTCAAGGCGTGGCTGAATTAAAAATTACGGAACGACCCGGTCAGAAAATTTTCGATTTACCCGAAGCGGATCGGCAGACCGCGGCTTCGGCCCAAAAACCGGAAACATCGCGATAAAGTCCCCTCCGAGGAGGGGATTTAGGGGAGGGTAGAATTGCAAACGCGGCGGAACGCCGCGCATGCGAAACCGGGATTCTTGCTATACAAAAGGTAGACTTATTAACATAAAAAAGAATTACAACTATGAGAAAGAAAATTGTTGCCGGCAACTGGAAGATGAACACGCTTCCCGCCGAAGGTGTCGAACTGGCCAAAGGCGTCGTGGCAGGCCGCGGAGAGGTTTGCTCGTGCGTGAACTTCATCGTCTGCCCGCCGTTCACCCATCTGGCGATGGTTGCCGAGGCCCTGAAGGGTTCGGACGTCGCACTCGGCGCGCAGGACTGCGCCACCGAAGCCAAAGGCGCCTACACGGGTGAGATCGCTGCCTCGATGATCGCGGCGCTGGGATGCAAATACGTGATCCTCGGCCACTCGGAGCGCCGCCAGTACTACGGCGAGACCTCCGCGACGCTCAACAAGAAGATGGCGCAGGCCTATGCAAACGGGCTGATCCCCATCTACTGCGTCGGCGAGAACCTCGACGAGCGCGAGGCCGGCAAACACTTCGACGTGGTGAAGGCCCAGATCGAAGAGGTGGTTTACAACCTCACCGAGGAGCAGTACAAGAACCTCGTGATCGCTTACGAACCGGTTTGGGCCATCGGTACGGGCAAGACCGCTTCGGCAGAGCAGGCACAGGAGATCCACGCCTACATCCGCCAGGTGCTCACCGCCAAGTTCGGCGCAGCGGCACAGGAGACGGCGATCCTCTACGGCGGTTCGTGCAAGCCCTCGAACGCCGCCGAAATCTTCGCCAAGGAGGACGTGGACGGCGGCCTGATCGGCGGCGCAGCCCTCAAGGCAGAGGACTTCCTCGCCATCGGCAAGGGGTTCTCGAAGTAATACCGCGACAGCGTACAATTACGGACAGAGCCCCCTGCAAGGGGCCTCTGTCTCTTTATCCGACCCGGATTTCCCAACCATAACTACGACACCATGAAAAAACTGCTGTTTCTCGCCGCCGCACTCTCGGCGGCATGCGCCGCAAGCGCGCAAGGCTACTACACCGACGCCTACAATCCCGACATCACGCGCCACACCGGGCGCATCGCCGCACAGCGCGCGGAATTCATACTGCCCGAGGTGAACGGCTACAACGTCTACAAAGCCGACCTGCACACCCACTCGGTCTACTCCGACGGCGACTGCACGCCCGAATTCCGCGTCCGCGAAGCGTGGTACGACGGCCTGGACGTGCTGGCGATCACCGAACACGTGGAATACCGCCGCCACGAAGGCAAGATGCTGAACTTCCTCAAAGGCTACGTTCCCGAAGGTACGGAGGCCATAAACAACAACATCATCCGGAGGAGCGCCGACGAACGGGGCATCCAGTCGGATCTGAACCTCCCGGTGAAACTGGCCCGGGAGACCGCCCGAAAATACGGTCTGACGATCATTCCCGGCGCCGAGATCACCCGCGAACCGATCGCCTACGGCCACTACAACGCCCTTTTCACCACGGACAACAACTCCCTCTACGCCACCGACGCCCTGCAATCGCTCCGCAACGCCAAGGCGCAGGGGGCGCTGGTGATGCACAACCATCCGGGCTGGCGGCGCAAGAGCCTCGAACACCCCGAGTTCGAAGTCAAAGCCTACGGCGAAGGGCTGATCGACGGCATCGAAATTATGAACGGCGCAGAGTTCTACCCCAAAGCCATCGCACGCGCCCACGCCCGCAAACTGTTCGTGTCGGCGAATACCGACATCCACGATGCGACGGCCGAGACCTACCGGCTTCAGGGCCACAGCCGCAACATGACGCTGATCTTCGCCCGGAACAACTCGCTCGAAGCGCTGCGCGAGGCGCTCGAAGCGCGCCGCACGCTGGCCTATTCGTTCGGCACGATAGCGGGCGACGAACAGCTGCTGAAGGACCTCTTCACGGCATCGGTCCGGACAAAGGTGCTCCACACCGACCCGAGCAACGGCCGCCGCACGGTAAGCCTCACGAACGGCAGTTCGGTGGAGTACGTCCTCCGCTTCCCGGGGCAGAATCCCGTCGTGCTCAAGCCGTTCTCGACGCTGATGACCACCGTAGGACGTGACAAGCCGCTCGACGTCACCGTCGAAAACATGTGGTACTCCGAGAAGGATCATCCCCGGATCGAGATCAATCTGTAATCCCGCACCCGTTAAAAAATCCCCGGCCCGTCGACGGCCGGGGATTTCCATGCCCTCCGCAAAGATGTTCAAAAACGGGCCGAATGCGGCCGGAACAAACTTTTTTCGTATATTTACAGCACATAACAAAACGACATGAGCCGGTTAATCATCAACAATTTCAACGAATTCGCCCAGCACATAGGTCAGGAGCTGGGTGTTTCCGACTACCTGACGATCACGCAGGAGCAGATCGACCTTTTCGCCGACGCCACGCTCGACCACCAGTGGATTCACGTGGACACGGAGCGCGCCCGGACGGAAAGCCCTTATAAATCGACCATTGCGCACGGCTACCTGAACCTTTCGGTGCTCCCCTACCTCTGGGGACAAATTCTGGAGGTCAACAACGTGAAGATGCTGGTCAACTACGGCATCGAGAAACTGCGCTTCAACCGGCCTGTGCTGGCAGGCGACGCAGTCCGGCTGCGCGCCTCGCTGGTGTCGCTCGCAAACCTCCGCGGCATCGCCAAGGCGGAGATCAAGGTGTCGCTCGAAATCAAGGACAGCCCCAAAACGGCCCTCGATGCGACGGTCGTGTTTCTCTATCATTTCCAATAGCGCCAAACGGATCGTAAATTAAACAGGGGCTGTTTACACAGTCCCTGTTTTTGTTGCGGCGATTTTCGATTGCAGGCGAAAGGCTTCAAGCACGACATAAGCCGAAACCGATTTTTCGTGCATCGTAATAAAAAACCCGGATGGGTAGTCCTGACGGACGTCCCATTCGGGTTTTGTTTAGGATGTGCGGGAATATCCGCTTACAAATCCAAAAGGCTACATTTTTTTGCCCACATTGGTCTTCTTCGCAACCTTCGGAGCCGCAGCCTTGGCCGAAGCGGCCTTCGGCGCTGCGGGCTTCTTCGGGGCGGCAGCCTTCTTGGGTGCGGCCTTTTTAGCCTCGCCCTCGACGACGGTAGCCTCCTCGACGGCGTCGGTAGCCTTGGCGGCCGACTTGCGCGAACGGCGCGTCTTCGGTTTTGCCTCCGAAGCGGCTGCGGGAGCGATACCCAGCGTGTAAGGCTCGTTGAAGTCAACGAACTCGATGATGCACATGTCGGCAGCATCGCCCAGACGGAAACCGGTCTTCAGGATGCGGGTGTAACCGCCCGGACGCTCCGAAATCTTCGGCGCGATCGTACGGAACAGCTCCGTAACGGCCTCTTTCTGTTTCAGGTACGAGAATACGATACGGCGCGAGTGCGTCGTGTCCTCCTTCGACTTGGTGACCAGAGGCTCCACGAAACGCTGAACGGCCTTGGCCTTGGCAACCGTCGTTTCGATGCGTTTGTGCAGGATCAGCGACGTGGCCATGTTCGACAGCATGGCCTTGCGGTGGCCTGCCTGACGGCCCAGGTGGTTGAAATTCTTATTGTGTCTCATAATTAATCTTTGTCAAGTTTGTAGATTGATACGTCCATACCGAACTTCAGGTTGAGCGAGGTCAGCAACTCGTCCAGCTCCGTCAGCGACTTCTTGCCGAAGTTGCGGAACTTCAGCAGGTCGTTGCGGTTCAGCTTCACGAGATCCCCCACCGTATCGACATCGGCGGCCTTCAGGCAGTTCAGGGCGCGGACCGAAAGGTCCTGATCCGAGAGCTTCGTCTTCAGCAGCTGACGCATGTGGAGTACATCCTCATCGAACTCCTCGGCACCGTTCGTGTCTTCCATGTTGACGGTGATCTTCTCGTCGGAGAAGAGCATGAAGTGCTGGATGAGAATTTTTGCGGCCTCTTTCAGAGCCTCTTTGGGGTGAATCGACCCGTCGGTGGTAATTTCCAAATTCAGCTTCTCGTAGTCGGTCTTCTGCTCGACGCGGTAGTTTTCGATCGAGTACTTCACGTTCTTGATGGGCGTGAAGATCGAGTCGATCGGAAGCGTTCCGAACTCGCTTTCAGCGGGAGCGTTCTCCTCGGCAGGCACGTAGCCGCGGCCTTTGCCGATCGTGAGCGTCATCTGCATCTTCGTTCCCGGGGCCAGGTGACAGATCACCAGGTCGGGATTGAGGACCTTGAAGAACGACAGGTAATTCGAGATATATCCGGCAGTCAGCTCCGTAACACCCGCAACGTTAATGGATACTTTTTCGGCATCCTGATTATCGACTGTGCGGATAAAACGAACCTGCTTCAGATTGAGGATGATGTTCAACATATCCTCCATCACACCGGGGATAGCGGCAAACTCGTGATCGACACCGGCTACCTTGACAGTCGTGATTGCGTAACCCTCCAGCGAAGAGAGCAGAATACGACGCAAAGCGTTACCGACAGTCATACCGAATCCGGGCTCCAGCGGTCGGAATTCGAACTTCCCGAACGACGAAGTGGATTCAAGCATAATAACCTTCTCAGGTTTCTGGAATGCTAATATTGCCATAATAGGTGAATTTGTTTTGATTACTACTTCGAGTACAACTCGACGATGAGCTGCTCCTTGATGTTCTCGGGGATCTCCTCACGCTCGGGTTTCTGCAGGAAACGGCCGCTCATCGAGGCGTTGTCCCACTCCAACCAGGCGTAGCGGCTCTTCGACGAGCCGGCCAGGGATGCCGAGATCACTTCCAGACTCTTCGACTTCTCGCGAACCGACACCACGTCACCCGCGCGCAGCGAGTACGAGGGGATGTTCACGACGCTGCCGTTCACGCAGATGTGGCAGTGCGAAACGAGCTGGCGGGCAGCCGCACGCGTCGGGGCGATACCCAAGCGGTAAACGACGTTGTCCAGGCGGCACTCCAGCAGCTTCAGCAGGTTCTCACCCGTGATACCGCCCATGCGGGCAGCCTGCTCGTAGGTGCGCGAGAACTGCTTCTCCAGCAGGCCGTACGTGTACTTCGCCTTCTGCTTCTCGCTCAACTGCGTGCCGTACTCCGACACTTTCTTGCGCTTGCGCGCCAGACCATGCTGTCCGGGAGGATAGTTGCGCTTTTCGAGCACCTTATCCGCACCATAGATAGCTTCGCCGAATTTACGGGCGATTTTCGATTTAGGTCCTATGTATTTTCCCATTGTTCTGTCTTTTTTTAAAACCTTGAAATTATCCTTAACCTGTGCCTGAATTATACGCGGCGGCGGTTAGGAGCACGGCAGCCGTTGTGCGGCAGCGGCGTAACGTCGATGATCTCCATCACCTCGATACCGGCGCCGTGGATCGTGCGCACGGCCGACTCGCGGCCTGCACCCGGACCCTTCACATAAACCTTCACCTTGCGCAGGCCCATGTCGTAAGCGACCTTGGCGCAATCCGCCGAAGCGGTCTGTGCTGCATACGGAGTATTCTTCTTCGAACCACGGAAGCCCATCTTGCCGGCCGACGACCAGCTGATGACATCGCCCACCTCGTTGGTGATGGTGATGATTACGTTGTTGAAAGTGGAGTGTACATAGACATTGCCCAGCGCACCGACCTTAACAACCTTTTTCTTAACTGTTCCAGTTTTCTTTGCCATAATTCTCTAAAGATTACTTCGTTGCCTTTTTCTTGTTTGCGACAGTCTTCTTGCGGCCCTTGCGGGTACGCGCGTTGTTCTTGGTCGACTGACCGCGGACGGGAAGACCCAAACGGTGACGGATGCCGCGGTAGCAGCCGATGTCCATCAGGCGCTTGATGTTCAGCTGGACCATCGAACGGCATTCGCCCTCGACTTTCAGACCCAGGTCGGCGATCGTCGAACGGATCGCACCGATCTGGTCGTCCGACCAATCCTGTACTTTGAGATCGTAGCTGATGCCAGCGGTCTCGAGAATCTTACGAGCCGTCGAACGACCGATACCGTAGATATAGGTCAGGCCGATCTCGCCTCTTTTGTTTTTCGGTAAATCTACACCGACTATACGTGCCATATAAATTCTTTTTCTTTTTTGACTTGTTTAAAAAACATTACCCCTGGCGCATTTTAAACTTGGGATTCTTTTTGCAAATGACATAAAGTTTGCCTTTACGCTTCACAATCTTGCAATCCTCGCTTCTTTTCTTGATGGATGCTTTAACTTTCATGATTTTCAAGCAATCTAATTATTTGTACCGGAAAGATATACGTCCCTTCGTAAGGTCATAGGGCGTCATCTCCACTTTTACTTTATCTCCGGGAAGGATCTTGATGTAGTGCATACGCATCTTTCCCGAGATATGGGCCGTGAGAATGTGGCCGTTGTCCAGTTCGACGCGGAACATCGCGTTGGACAGCGCCTCGATAATCGTCCCGTCCCTTTCAATAGCAGTTTGTTTTGCCATAGAGTCTTAATTGTTTATTGCCTTTTCGATGATACTGAAGTCCGTCAGGACATCGGGTCCCGATTTGCGGACCGCAACGGCGAACTCGTAGTGCGCCGCCGGTTTGTGGTCCTGCGTGCGGACCGTCCAGCCATCCCGTTCGAAAACCACCGCTTTGGTCCCCATGTTGATCATGGGTTCGATGCAGATGACCATGCCCTCCTTCAGGAGCGGTCCTCTGCCGCGTGCGCCGTAATTGGGAACACCGGGGTCTTCGTGCATTTTCCGACCCAGTCCGTGTCCCTCCAGTTCGCGCACGACTCCGTAGCCGAAACTTTCGGCGTACTCCTGCACGGCTGCCGACACGTCGCCTACGCGGTTGCCGGCTTTGGCCTGCGCCGTACCTTTATAAAGAGCCTCTTTGGTGACGTCCATCAGCTGCCTAACTTCCCCGGCAACCTCGCCAACGGCAAACGTATATGCCGAATCACCAACAAACCCCTTCATAAACGTACCGCAATCGACCGAAACGATGTCGCCCTCTTTGAGAACGCATTTCGAGGATGGGATACCGTGAACCACCTGTTCGTTTACCGATATACACAACGAAGCGGGAAATCCCTGATACCCGAGGAAGGCGGGAACTGCTCCGTGCGCGCGGATGAAATCCTCGGCAATCGAATCCAACTCCTTGGTGGTGACGCCCGGACGAATGTGGCGACCCACTTCCGCCAGCGTCTCCGACACCAGGATGTTGTTCTCCCGGAGCAGCTCTATCTCCTCGTCTGTCTTTAAATAGATCATTTCTTCGCTTAAGAACTCTTCGGAAAAACTCCTAATGACGACCCTGAATACGTCCGGTCTTCATCAGACCATCGTAATGGCGCATCAGCAGGTAGCTCTCGATCTGCTTCAGAGTGTCGAGTACCACACCGACCATGATCAGCAGCGACGTACCTCCGTAGAAGTAGGCGAACGACTGCTGGATGCCCAGGAACTTCATCGCCAGCGCGGGCAGGATCGCCACGATCGCCAGGAAGAACGAACCCGGAAGGGTGATACGCGTCATGATGGTGTCGATGTAGTTCACGGTCTGCTTACCCGGTTTCACTCCCGGGATAAATCCGCCGTTTCGCTTCATGTCATCGGCCATCATTTGAGGGTTGATGATAATCGCCGTGTAGAAGTAGGTGAAGGCGATTACCAGCACTGCAAGCGTGAAGTTGTACCAGAAACCGGTCATCGAGCTGAAAGCAGCCGCGAAAGCCGTACCGGAGAACAGCGCCGGAATAAACATCAGAGCCTGCGCGAAGATGATAGGCATCACATTCGCGGCATTCATCTTCAGCGGAATGTACTGACGTACGCCGCCGTACTGTTTGTTACCGACGATACGCTTTGCATACTGTACAGGGACCTTGCGGACCGCCTGTACCAGAGCGATCGTTGCCATGAAGACAAGGAACAGCAGCACCAGCTCGAGGATCAGCATGATGGCGCTACCCGAGGCAGTCTGGAAGCGGGCGTTGACCTCGGCCAACAGCGCGTGCGGGAGACGTGCCACGATACCGATCATAATGATCAGCGAGATACCGTTACCGATACCCTTGTCGGTGATCTTCTCGCCCAGCCACATGATGAACATGGTTCCGGCGATCAGGATCGTCGTCGCATAGGCAACGAAGCCGAACGAATTGCCGTAAACGAACGCAGTGGGCATCTGATGGTACAGGTTGGCGATGTACGCCGGACCTTGCAGGATCAGCACGCCGATCGTCAGGAAGCGTGTCCACTGGTTCATCTTGCGGCGGCCGCTCTCACCCTCCTTCTGCATTTTCTGGAAATACGGAACCATCATACCCATGAGCTGGATGATGATCGAGGCGGTGATGTACGGCATGACTCCGAGCGCGAAAATAGCGGCGTTGCCGAACGCACCGCCGGAGAAGACGTCCAACAGACCCAGAAGTCCGTTGCCTTCCAGCTGGCTGGCATACGCCGAACCCTCGCCCAGGGCGTTGGGGTTGATGCCCGGAATCACGACGAAACTACCCAAGCGGTAGACCAGCAGAAGCCCGATCGTGTAAATGACACGCTTGCGAAGCTCCTCGATCTTGTAGATATTCTTGAGCGTTTCTACCAATTTCTTGTTGGTCGCCAAAAGAGCGATTACCACCAAAAAGACGACACCAACAACGAGATACTGATTCATAATTTTTGGGTTCTAAGGTTGCTTACAGTTTTTCGACGCTGCCCCCGGCTGCCGTGATGGCCGCCTCGGCGCTCTTCGAGAACGCATGCGCCTTGACGGCGAGCGCCTTCGAAATCGTGCCGTTGCCCAGGATCTTCACCTTGTCGTTCGACGAGATGAAACCTGCGGCGATGAGCGTGTCGACCGTAACCTCCGTGAGCGATTTCTTGGCTGCCAGCTCCTCGAGCGTCGAGAGGTTGATGGCCTTGAATTCAACTCGTTTCAGATTCGTGAAACCGAACTTGGGGAGGCGACGCTGCAGCGGCATCTGGCCACCCTCGAAGCCGAGCTTGCGCGAGTAACCCGAACGCGACTGTGCACCCTTGTGTCCACGGGTGGCCGTGCCGCCGTGGCCCGAACCTGCACCGCGGCCGATCCGTTTATCGTGATGCGTTGAACCCTTTGCGGGTTTGAGATTATTGAGTTCCATTGTTATAGTCCGTTAGCTGTTAAACTTATTCTGCGGCCTGTGCAGCCTCCTCCTTGACCTCGGCTTTCTTGGCCTTGGGGGCAGCCTTCTTGGCGGGGGCTACTTCCTCGACCTTCACGAGGTGCTTCACGCGCGCAATCATACCTTTTATGATCACCGAGTCGTCGTGCTCGACGCTCGCGTTGATCCTTTTCAGACCCAGCGCGTCAAGGTTCTTGCACTGACGCTCCGTGGAGCCGATGCGGCTTTTGACCTGGGTGATTTTCAATCTTGCCATGTTCTTCTTGAGAATTAACCGTTAAACACCTTGTCCATCGAGATACCGCGCACGCGGGCGATGCTGTGGGCATCGCGCAGCTCGCACAGTGCGCCGATGGTCGCTTTCACCAGGTTGTGGGGATTCGAAGAGCCCTTGCTCTTGGCAAGCACGTTCTTGATGCCTACCGACTCCAGAACGGCACGCATGGCACCGCCGGCGATGACACCCGTACCGGGAGCGGCCGGACGAATCATCACGAGCGAACCGCTGTAACGCGACTCCTGCTTGTGGGGGATCGTACCGTTGATAACCGGAATCTTCACCAGGTTCTTCTTTGCGTCCTCCACGCCCTTGGCGATGGCCGACTGAACCTCCGAAGCCTTACCCAGGCCGTAGCCCACGACGCCGTCTTCGTTGCCGACGACGACGATGGCCGAGAAACTGAACGTGCGGCCACCCTTCGTAACCTTGGTAACGCGCTGGATGCTGACGAGACGGTCCTTGAGTTCGAGATCGCTCGTGCGTACTTTCTTTATGTTGGTATTTGACATAATCGCTTAGAATTTAAGTCCGCCTTCGCGTGCTGCTTCGGCCAGCTGTTTAACTCTTCCGTGATACAGGTAGCCGTTGCGGTCGAAGGCTACTTCGCTGATGCCTTTGGCAACGGCGCGCTCGGCGGCCAGCTTGCCTACCAGGGCGGCGACTTCGCACTTGTTCTTGCCGGCGGCTGCTTCCGCAACCTCCTTGTCCAGCGAGGAAGCCGTAGCCAGGGTAACACCTGCGAGGTCGTCGATAAACTGTACGTAGATCTGCTTGTTGCTACGATATACAGTCATGCGAGGCTGTGAAGGCGTTCCGCTCACGATCTTGCGGATACGCATCTTGATCCTCTCTCTTCTTTCTATCTTGTTCAATGACATAACTTCAGACTATTTACTATTTAGCACCTGCTGATTTACCGGCCTTGCGACGGATCTGCTCGCCGACGAACTTGATACCCTTGCCCTTGTACGGCTCCGGCTTGCGCAGCGAACGGAGCTTCGCGGCAACCTGGCCGATGAGCTGCTTGTCGATCGACTTGAAGGTTACGATCGGGTTGCCCTTTTTCTCGGTAACGGCCGTGGCGGTCACCTCCTTGGGCAGCAGGAAATGCGTGTCGTGCGAGTAGCCGAGGCTCATTTCGAGCACCTGGCCCTTGACCTCGGCCTTGAAGCCGACGCCGACGAGTTCCTGTTTGATTTCATAGCCTTTCGACACGCCGACAACCATGTTGTTGATCAGCGCGCGGTACAGCCCGTGCAGCGAACGGTGGCGGGGCTGGTTGGTGGGACGGGTCACCAGAACGGCGGGAACTTCCTTGCCCGTATGAACGTCCGTGTGCGTGCCGACCTCTACCTTAATGTCCGAGTCAACTTTCTGGCTCAGCGTCCCGAGTGGCCCTTTCACGCTTACCGTGTTGTCGGCAGCTACCTCCACGGTAACGCCGGCCGGCAGGTTTACAGGTAATTTACCAATTCTTGACATTGTGTTGTTCTTTAATGATTTGCGATTAGTAGATATAGCACAGCACCTCGCCGCCCACGTTCTCCTGACGGGCCTTGGCGTCGGTCATGATGCCTTTCGACGTGGAAACGATGGCGATGCCCAGGCCGTTCAAAACGCGGGGCATGTCCGAAACCGACGCATAGCGGCGCAGACCCGGGCGGCTTACGCGCTTGAGGTCCTTGATGGCGTTGGTCTTGGTGGCGGGGTCCCACTTCAGAGCGATTTTGATCGACGGATGACCTTTCTCGTCCTTGTCGAATTTGTAAGCGAGAATATAACCCTGCTCATAGAGGATCTTGGTCATCTCCTGCTTAATTTTTGAACCGGGAGCTTCAACCACTTTGTGGTTGGCTTTCACCGCGTTTCTAATTCTGGTCAGAAAGTCCGCAATAGGATCAGTCATAACGAATAGAAGTTAAAAATTAGTAATGAATGTTTGTTTTCGGGCGCTCTAATAGTTTTTGCAGTTTCCGCATTCCGAATCGTCGTTATCGCCGCCGCTGGCGGCGTTTACAAATCTGACCCTCCCCTAAATCCCCTCCTCGGAGGGGACTTTATAGCAAGGTCCCGAGGTTTCCGAATACGTCGAATAAATTCAACGTGTTTTTTACCTAACTGCAATACCTATCTTCAAACAACCCTTTTTTGTTTATTTCTTTGGCTTTCAGAGATATAGCTATTCACCAAACCCTTCCGGCCCTTGTTTTGCCCCCTCGTTCGCCTACGCACGCGAGGGCCTAAAGCGCGCAAATATACGCATTATTTCCCAAACAGCCAAGTTATCGCCTGATTTTTAGCGATTTTAGCCCTGCCTCCGGAACGCAGACAATGTTAGCACCCGATGTTGCTAACATGTATCCGCACAAAATTCCCTTTCGGCGACAGTCTTTCGGTTCCTCCGGCACGGCATTCGCCGCACCCTGGTCCCGATTCCCGCCCTTCGGAACGCCACACGGACCGCCACGCAGCCCCGTTTCGTCCCTCCGTTCCGGCAGCCTGAAAGTCTTCGCTTCCGCCGCGTTGCACAACTTCCGCATTGTCCCTTCGGCTAAACCTTCCGGCATCCGCCCTCCGCTCACGCAGCCACGGCATCAACCTTCCGGCCCCTGGTCCGAGAAATTTGTAACCAAGCGCCCAACCCCTCGTTACGCCCCACATATCGGGAAGTTACCGCTTGCGGCGGCACTTTCCCCGACACTGTGACGTATCTACACGGGCTGAACACCCCTATCGGCCCCGTTTCCTTCCGAGAGACTCGCTCTCCACAGGCTCCTCACCTTCCGGAAAACGGAACTTTTATTCAGAATCGCAGGATCTGCGGGTTTCAGGCGGTCGCACGCTCGCCCCTCCCCGCACCTGCGGCTGCTACCAGCTGGCTTTCGTAACGCCCGGGATCAGCCCCTTCGAGGCCATTTCGCGGAACTGGATACGGCTGATGCCGAACAGGCGAATGTAGCCCTTGGGACGCCCCGTGATCTTGCAGCGATTGTGCTGGCGGATGGGATTCGAGTTGCGGGGCAGCTTCGCAAGCGCCTGCCATGCCTCTTCGTGATCCATCTCACCGCTCTTCACCTTGGCAGCGATCTCCTCGCGCTTGTGAGCATAGCGGTTTGCGAGTTTCGCACGCTTCACCTCGCGGGCCTTCATAGATTCTTTTGCCATAGCTTATTGATTCTTTTTAGCGTTTTTGAAAGGAAGACCGAACTCGCGGAGCAGGGCGTAAGCCTCCTCGTCAGTTTTGGCCGTCGTTACGAACGTGATCTCCATGCCGAAGATCTTGGTGATCTTGTCGATGTCGATCTCCGGGAAGATGATCTGCTCGGTGATGCCCAGGGTGTAGTTGCCCTGGCCGTCGAACTTCTCGTTGATACCCTTGAAATCCCGGATTCGGGGAAGAGCGACAGCGATCAGACGCTCCAGAAACTCGTACATCTTCGTGTCGCGCAGCGTCACGCGCACGCCGATCGGCATGCCCTTACGCAGCTTGAAGTTCGAAATGTCCTTGCGCGAGCGGGTCTGAACGGCCTTCTGACCGGTGATCTGCGTCAGTTCGGCTTCGGCCACGTCGATGAGTTTCTTATCGGCGACAGCCTGGCCCATACCCTGGTTGATTACGATCTTCGTGAGCTTCGGGCACTGCATAATGCTCGTGTAACCGAACTCCTTCATAAGGACAGATTTGATCTGCTCCTTATATTTTGTCTTGAGTGTAGGTACGTATGCCATTATTTGATCTCCTCCCCTGACTTTTTAGCGAAACGAACTAATTTACCTTTTGCATCCGTCTTGCGGCCGACCTTGGAGGGTTTGCCCGACTTGGGGTCGATGAGCATGAGGTTCGAAATGTGAATCGGAGCCTCTTTCTCGACGATGCCTCCCTGGGGGTTCTGCGCATTGGGCTTCGTGGCCTTCTTGCAGAGGTTCACACCTTCGACGATGGCGCGCTGCTTCGAAACCTCGACCTTCAGGACTTTGCCCGTCTGGCCTTTGCTGTCACCGGCGATAACCTGAACCTGATCCCCTTTCTTAATATGTAATTTTGACATATCCGAAATAGTTTTTATGATTACAATACTTCGGGTGCGAGGGAGATAATCTTCATATACTGGTCGCGCAGCTCGCGAGCTACGGGGCCGAATATACGAGTACCGCGCATTTCACCCTGGTTGTTAAGCAGCACCACGGCGTTGTCGTCGAAACGAATGTACGAACCGTTGGCACGTCTGATTTCCTTCGTGGTTCTCACGACTACGGCTTTCGACACGGCGCCCTTCTTGACATCGCCCGAGGGAGCCGCGCTCTTGACAGCCACGACGATCTTATCGCCGATGGATGCATAGCGACGCTTCGTGCCGCCGAGCACCCGGATGCAGAGGACCTCCTTCGCACCGCTGTTATCAGCTACAATGAGTCTACTTTCCTGTTGTATCATAACTACTTAGCTCTTTCAATGATTTGTACTAATCTCCAACGCTTCGTTTTGCTCAGCGGGCGGGTTTCCATGATGCGTACGGTATCGCCCTCCCTGCAGGTCTCGTCGAGCGACTCGGCCACGAACTTGGTCGTCTTGTTCACGAACTTACCGTAGATAGGATGCTTCACCTTACGTGCTACTGCAACCACAATGGTTTTCTCCATCTTGTTGCTGACAACCACACCGATACGCTCTTTTCTAAGATTTCTTTCCATAGTTGTTCTCGTTATTTAGCGTTTTTTTGACGCAGAACGGTCAGCATGCGAGCTATATCTCTGCGGTTCTTCTTAATGATCGACGGGTTCTCGACGGGGGACACCGCGTGCTGCACCTTCAGCTTCGCGAGCTGGGCCTTTTCGGTCTCGATGCGCTCCTGCAGGTCCTTTGTCGAAATATCCTTGATTTCTGCACTTTTCATGTTCTGTGTCCCTTAAATTGTGGTTTCGACGTAGTCACGTCTTACGATAAACTTGGTGGTGATGGGCAGTTTCTGGGCGCCCAGACGCAGCGCTTCCTGCGCAACCGCCAGGGGCACACCCTCTGCCTCGAAGAGAATGCGTCCGGGCGTAACAGGCGCCACGAAGCCTTCGGGATTACCCTTACCCTTACCCATACGTACCTCGGCGGGCTTCTTCGTGATGGGTTTATCGGGGAAGATGCGGATCCACAGCTGTCCCTCACGCTTCATGTAACGCGTAATGGCCTGACGTGCCGCCTCTATCTGACGACCCGTGATCCAGGTCGATTCAAGTGCCTTGATTGCGAACGATCCGTATGCAAGCTGGTTACCTCTTTGAGCGATACCCTTCATACGGCCTTTCTGCATTCTTCTAAATTTGGTCTTTTTCGGCTGTAACATGTTAGTTCTGCTTTAAAAAGGTCCTACTTACTGATTGTTATTGCGACGGTCTCCGCCCCGACGTCCGCCGCGACGGTCTCCACCGCGACGGTCTCCGCGGTCACCGCGTCCGCCACGACGGTCGCCGCGCTCACCGCGGTCGCCCGAAGGTGCCTGCGCCGAAGCGCCTGCGATTTCGAACAGGTCGCGCTGGCCGTATACGATGCCCTGGCAGATCCACACCTTCACGCCCAGGATACCCACTTTCGTGAGGGCCTCCGTGAGGCAGTAGTCGATGTCTGCGCGGAACGTGTGCAGCGGAATGCGTCCCTCCTTGATCGTCTCCGTACGGGCCATCTCGGCGCCGCCGACACGGCCGGCAACCTGGATCTTGATACCCTCGGCGCCCATGCGCATGGTCGAAGCCACGGCCGTCTTCACGGCGCGGCGGAACGATACGCGGCCCTCCAGCTGGCGGGCGATGTTCTGGCCGACGATGACAGCGTCCACCTCGGGGCGTTTCACCTCGAAGATGTTGATCTGGATCTCCTTGCCGGTGAGCTTCTTCAGCTCCTCCTTCAGCTTGTCGACCTCCTGGCCGCCCTTGCCGATGATGATGCCCGGACGGGCGGTCGAAATCGTAACCGTCACCAGTTTGAGCGTGCGCTCGATGATGATCTTCGAGATCGACGCCTTCGCCAGACGGACATTCAGATACTTGCGGATCTTGGCGTCCTCGACGAGTTTGTCGGAGAAATCCTTGCCTCCGAACCAGTTGGAATCCCAACCCCGGATGATACCAAGACGATTTGCTATCGGATTAACTTTCTGTCCCATCTGATTACTTGTTTTCTACGGTTACCATTTTGTCAACTACGATCGTTACGTGGTTCGAACGCTTGCGGATCCGGTGTGCGCGACCCTGGGGCGCAGCCTGAATACGCTTCAGCATGCGACCGCCGTCGACGAATACCTCTTTCACGCAGAGTTTCACATCCTCCAGAC
Organism: Alistipes shahii WAL 8301; assembly: GCF_025145845.1. NCBI lineage: Bacteria > Pseudomonadati > Bacteroidota > Bacteroidia > Bacteroidales > Rikenellaceae > Alistipes > Alistipes shahii. The sequence continues at coordinate 1,531,694 of NZ_CP102253.1, forward strand.
GCTCCGACTCGTTCTTGGCCTCCCAGTTGGCGATCGCCGACTTGAGGAGCTTCTCCATACGGATCGACGCCTCCTTCTTCGAGTAACGAAGGATGCCCAGAGCCTTGTTGATCTCCACGCCGCGGATGATGTCGGCCACCAGGCGCATCTTGCGGGGAGAGGTCGGGCAATCACGCATAATGGCGATAGCCTTCTGCTTCTTTTCAGCCTTTAACTGTGCGGCTTTATTTGCTTTTCTTGCACCCATTTTCTACCTATTTTTTCTTGTTACCTGCGTGACCGCGGAAGTTGCGGGTGGGAGCAAACTCGCCGAGTTTGTGTCCTACCATGTTCTCTGTTACATACACCGGAATGAATTTGTTTCCGTTGTGGACAGCTACCGTCTGACCTACGAAGTCAGGCGAGATCATACTTGCTCGCGACCATGTCTTGATTACCGACTTTTTATTTCCTTCCGCCTGGGCGACGATCTTCGCTTCGAGCTTGGGGTCGATAAACGGTCCTTTTTTTAATGAACGGCTCATTATGTACTCTTATTTAATTATTTTTTCTTCTTGGAAATAATAAACTTCGAGGTCGTCTTCTTCGGGTTACGAGTCTTATAACCCTTGGCAAGCAGACCCTTGCGCGAACGCGGGTGACCACCCGACGCACGGCCTTCGCCACCACCCATCGGGTGATCCACCGGGTTCATGACGACACCGCGGTTGCGCGGACGGCGGCCGAGCCAACGCTCGCGTCCTGCCTTGCCCGAGCTTTCGAGGCTGTGGTCGACGTTCGACACGACACCCACCGTAGCGCGGCAAGTTACGAGTACCATACGAGTCTCGCCCGAAGGCAGCTTGATGACGGCGAATTTGCCTTCACGAGCCAGCAGCTGGGCGTAGGAACCGGCCGAACGGGCCATAGCGGCCCCCTGACCGGGGTAGAGTTCAATGTTGTGGACGACCGTACCCAGGGGAATCTCGCTCAGGAAGAGCGTGTTTCCGACCTCGGGAGCGACGCCTGCGCCGCTCATGACGGTCTGGCCCACCTGGAGTCCGTTGGGTGCGATGATGTAGCTCTTCTCACCGTCGGCGTATACCAGGAGTGCGATGCGCGCGGTACGATTGGGGTCGTACTCGATCGTTTTTACAGTTGCGGCGATGCCGTCCTTCGAGCGTTTGAAGTCGACGTTACGATACATCTGCTTGTGACCGCCGCCGATGTAGCGGACCGTCATCTTGCCGTCGTTGTTACGTCCACCCGAGCTCTTCTTGGGGCTGAGCAGCGATTTCTCCGGTTTCGACGTCGTGATCTCGTCGAACGTGCCGATAATCTTATGTCTCGTACCTGCGGTTACAGGTTTAAATTTTCTTACTGCCATCTTCGTTAGATATTACTGTAAAAATCGATCTTGTCTCCATCCTTCAAGGTGACGATCGCCTTCTTGAAGTTATTGGCGCGACCCTCCAAGAGGCCCGCCTTGGTGTAGCGGCTCTTGAGTTTGCCCATGTAGTTCACGGTGTTCACGTCCGTAACGACGACGTTGTACATCTGCTCTACGGCATTGCGAATCTGCAGCTTGTTAGCCCTCACGTCAACGATAAAACCGTAGCGATTCAACTTTTCGCCCTGAATCGTCATTTTCTCGGTCAAAACCGGCTTAATAATAATGTCCATTGTAACTTGCGTTTTTAAGCTAACATCGTATTCAATACATTCTCGGCGCCTTCCACCATCACGATGGCCGATGCGTTCATCACGTCGTAGGTGCAGACGTTCTGAGCCAGCACGGGCTTCACATAGGGAAGGTTGCGGCACGACAGCTGCAGGTTGACGTTCGATTCGGGGAGAACCAGCAGCACCTTCTTGTCGTCGACCTTGAGCGCCTCGGCCAGAGCCACGACCGACTTGGTCTTGGGAGCCTCCAGCGACATCGTCTCGACGATGCTGATGGCGCCGGCCTGAGCCTTGTAGGTCAGCGCGCTGCGGCGGGCCAGCTGCTTGAGCTTCTTGTTGAGCTTGAAGCTGTAATCGCGGGGCTGGGGACCGAAGATGCGGCCGCCTCCCGGGAACAGGGGCGACTTGATGCTGCCCGCACGGGCGCCGCCGGTGCCTTTCTGACGCTTGAGTTTGCGCGTCGAGCCGGCAACTTCGTTGCGCTGCTTCGACTTGTGCGTACCCTGACGCTGGTCAGCGAGATACTGCTTCACGTCGAGGTAAATAGCGTGGTCATTAGCCTCCACGCCGAAGACGGCGTCCGAAAGGACTACCTTACGACCCGTCTCTTTTCCTTGTGTGTTTAATACAGCTAATTCCATACTATTTTTCAATCGTTAAATAAGCACCTTTTGCTCCCGGAATCGAACCTTTCACGAGGATGAGGTTGCTCTCGGGGATTACTTTCAATACACGCAGGTTCAAAACCTTGACCTGCTCGCCGCCCATCTGGCCGGGCAGACGTTTGCCCTTGAAGACGCGCGAGGGATAGGACGACGCGCCCAGCGAACCCGGCTTGCGCGCACGGTTGTGCTGGCCGTGGGTCTGGCCGCCGACGCCGCCGAAGCCGTGACGCTTCACTACGCCCTGGAAGCCTTTTCCTTTCGAGATCCCGGTCACGTCCACCCAGTCCTCTTCCGAGAAGAGTTCTACGGTCAGCGTGTCGCCGAGATTCACTTCAGGCATGTCCTTGAATTCCGCAAGTTTGCGTTTCGGAGTCGTGCCGGCTTTCTTGAAGTGACCTAACAAACTGCTGGTGGCGTGCTTTTCACTCGTCTCGTCATAGGCAATCTGAACCGCCTCGTAGGTATCCTTCTCGACGGTCTTGATTTGCGTAACAACGCACGGTCCAGCCTCAATGACAGTGCATGGTATGTTCTTACCCTCGGCACTGTAAACGGAAGTCATTCCGATTTTCTTTCCAATAAGTCCTGACATTTGTTGTCAATTGTTTGTTATAAATAGTAATAAAGTGATGTAACGTTTTTTGTCTTGCCGTCTGGTTATCATATATTTCGATGTACCGGTCGCTTTCAGCCGCCATTGCCGCCTGCGGCGCCATTGACAAATCCGGCTCCATCCCGGTCTTCCCTCGGGGAGGGAGATGGCGTGCGCTCCGCACGGTTGGTACACTATATATAATCAATCACCTCCGGTTCCCGTCGTCCTGCCCCGCTCCCGTTCCCCTGCCCGGGGCAACGCTCGCCGAGCCGACCCGCCCCCGGTTCCTTCTTTCGAAGAAACCCGGGTTACAGCTCGGAAAACCGGCAGACATCCTGTCCGATCACACCTTGATCTCTACCTCCACACCCGAGGGAAGCTCCAGTTTCATCAGCGCGTCGATCGTTTTGGGCGTCGACGAGTAGATGTCGAGGATACGCTTGAAGGTGCAGAGCTGGAACTGCTCGCGGGCTTTCTTGTTGACGAAAGTCGAGCGGTTGACCGTAAAAATCTGCTTGTGCGTGGGAAGGGGCACCGGGCCGCTCACGACGGCGCCCGTGCTCTTCACAGTCTTCACAATCTTCTCGGCCGACTTGTCCACGAGATTGTGATCGAATGACTTTAACTTGATTCTAATCTTCTGGTTCATATTGTTTGCTTATTCTATATCCTTACGTTTACCACTCGCTTTCTCGATGATCTCCTTGGCCAGGTTGGCAGGGACCTCCTCGAAGTGCGAGAACTCCATGGACGAGGTTGCGCGGCCCGACGAAATCGTACGCAGTACGGTCACATAGCCGAACATCTCCGACAGGGGAACCTTGGCCTTCACCACGCGGGCGGTGCCTTTCGACTCCATGCCGGTAACCTGTCCGCGACGCTTGTTCAGGTCGCCGATGATGTCGCCCATGTTCTCCTCGGGGGTCACGACCTCCACGTTCATAATAGGCTCCATAATCACCGAACCGGCCTTGGGAGCCGCTGCGCGGTAACCGTTGCGGGCTGCGATCTCGAACGACAGCTGGTCGGAGTCCACGGGGTGGAACGAACCGTCGAGCAGCGTGATCTTCATCGAGTCCATCTTGTAGCCGGCCAGCGCACCGTTCGCCATCGCCGAAGCGAAGCCCTTCTGCACTGCGGGGATAAACTCCTTGGGAATGTTACCGCCCTTGACCTGGTCTACGAACGTAAGGCCCATGGCGCCGTCGTCGGCGGGACCGATCTCGAAGATGATGTCGGCAAACTTACCGCGACCGCCGGTCTGCTTCTTGAAGACCTCGCGGTGCTGAACCGTCTTGGTGAGCGACTCCTTGTAGTTCACCTGGGGAGCGCCCTGGTTGATCTCCACACCGAACTCGCGGCGCAGACGGTCCACGATGATGTCGAGGTGAAGCTCGCCCATGCCGCTGATCACCGTCTGACCCGAATCCTCGTCGGTGTGCACCGTGAAGGTGGGGTCCTCTTCAGCCAGCTTGCCCAGGGCGATGCCGAGCTTGTCGAGGTCCTTCTGGGTCTTCGGCTCCACGGCCAGACCGATCACCGGCTCGGGGAAGGTCATCTGCTCCAGCACGATGGGTGCGTTCTCGGCGCAGAGCGTGTCGCCCGTGCGGATCTCCTTGAAACCTACGGCCGCGCAGATGTCGCCGGCGCCGACGGTCTCCATCGGGTTCTGCTTGTTGGCGTGCATCTGGTAGATGCGGCTGATACGCTCGCGCTTGCCGCTGCGGGTGTCCAGGATGTAGGAACCGGCATCGAGCTTACCCGAGTATACGCGCACGAAAGCCAGACGGCCTACGAACGGGTCGGTAGCGATCTTGAACGCCAGACCGCAGAACGGATCGCTCTCCGAAGCGTGGCGAACCTCTTCCTGCTCGGTTTTGGGGTTCATGCCCGTAACGGGGGGCAGGTCGAGCGGCGAGGGCAGGAAAGCCATCACGTAGTCGAGCAGTTTCTGCACGCCCTTGTTGTGGAACGACGAACCGCAGAGCATCGGGACGATCTGCATCGAGATCGTCGCCTTGCGGATCGCTGCGAGCAGCTCGTCGGCGGTGATCGAATCGGGGTCCTCGAAGAACTTCTCCATCAGCGCATCGTCGGTGGAAGCCACCTCCTCGATGAGCTTGCCGCGCCACTCGGCGGCCTCGGCCTTCATCGACTCGGGAATCTCCTTCAGCTCGAAGTTGTCGCGGACGGTCTTGTCGTCGTAATAATAGATAGCGTTATTATATATAAGGTCTACCAGACCTTCGAACTTGTCCTCGGCGCCGATAGGCAGAACGACCGGAAGGGCCGTAGCTCCGAAGTGCTCCTTGATCTGTGCGCACACCGACAGGAAGTCGGCGCCCGTGCGGTCCATCTTGTTGACGTAACCCAGACGGGGCACGTTGTACTTGTCGGCCTGACGCCATACGGTCTCCGACTGCGGCTCCACGCCGCCTACGGCGCAGAACGTGGCGATAGCGCCGTCCAGCACGCGCAGCGAACGCTCCACCTCGACCGTGAAGTCGACGTGTCCCGGGGTGTCGATCAGATTGATCTGGTACTGGTTGCCCATGTAGTTCCAGAAAGCGGTCGTTGCAGCCGAGGTGATCGTGATGCCGCGCTCCTGCTCCTGAACCATCCAGTCCATGACGGCAGCGCCTTCGTGCGTTTCACCGATCTTGTGGGTTTTGCCCGTGTAGAAAAGGATTCGCTCCGACGTGGTGGTTTTACCGGCATCGATGTGAGCCATGATACCGATATTGCGAGTATATTTTAAATCTCTGGTTGCCATCTGTTCGGTCTCCTTATTAGAATCTAAAGTGTGCGAATGCCTTGTTGGCCTCGGCCATGCGGTGCATCTCCTCCTTACGCTTGAAGGCTGCGCCCTGCTGGTTGTAGGCATCCAGTATCTCTGCTGAAAGCTTGTCTGCCATCGTCTTGCCGGCGCGCTTGCGGGAATAGAGGACAAGGTTTTTCATGGAAATAGAAATCTTGCGCTCCGGACGAACCTCCATAGGAACCTGGAACGTCGCACCTCCGATACGCTTCGATTTCACTTCGACTTGGGGTGTGATGTTCTCCAGAGCCTGTTTCCAGACTTCCAGCGGAGATTTATCAGCATCCTTCATCTTCTTGCCGACGATTTCGAGCGAGTCGTAGAAAATCGTGTAGGCAATACTCTTCTTACCATCCAGCATAAGGTTGTTCACGAAACGGGTCACAGCCACGTCTCCGAACTTCGGATCCGGAAGTAGAATTCGCTTTTTTGGCTTAGCTTTTCTCATTGCTATTTAAAAATGATCTGTTAAAAACTCTCTTGTTGTTGACTACTTGCCTGCCTTGGGACGTTTGGCTCCGTACTTCGAACGACGCTGACGACGTCCGTCCACGCCTGCCGAGTCGAGCGCACCGCGCACCAGGTGATAACGTACACCGGGGAGGTCCTTCACACGACCGCCGCGGACGAGCACGATGGAGTGCTCCTGCAAGTTGTGGCCTTCTCCGGGGATGTAGGCGTTGACCTCCTTGCCGTTGGTCAATCTTACACGCGCTACCTTACGCATTGCCGAGTTCGGCTTCTTCGGGGTCGTCGTGTACACACGCGTACATACGCCTCGGCGCTGGGGACACGCAGCCAGTGCGGGAGACTTCGACTTGTCCTCCATCTTCACACGGCCGTTTCTCACTAACTGTTGAATAGTTGGCATTTCTAAAACTGTCCTTTAATTGTTAAAAAATCTATCTCCATTGTCCAAAATGGACTGCAAAGGTACGCATTTTTTCGGAAATACAATATATATGCACGTCTTTTTTCGCCATTTCCCAGGATTTTACGCCGTTTGTAATACTTTTTACTTATAGAATTTCCTGCAAAATAAATTCCGGTTATATATAAACCGACAACGGATTTATTATCAACGCCATAAACCGAATGTTCCGGGCCTTGATCCCCGGCACGGACTTTGCCCCGCAAACGGCGTGCAGACAGCCCTTCCCGACAGGAACGGCCCGAAAACAAACTGCACCGCAAAACCATGACAATCACCAGAAAACGATTCACACACACGCTTTTACCGGCGCTTCTCGCCGCATTCGCCGGCTTCGCGGCGTGCAGTTCGGACGACGACGCCCCCGAACCGCCGAAACCCTCCGGCTACGACATCTACACGGCGGGCTACACCACGCCCGCATCGAAGGCCGTCGCAACGGTCTGGAAAAACGGGCAGCTGCTCTACACCCTGACCGACGGCACGAACGACGCCTGGGCCTACGCGGTCTGCGTTTCGGACGGCACGGTCTATGCCGCCGGCTACGAACGGCAGGGCGACCGGATCGTGGCGAAGGTCTGGGAAAACGGCACGCTGAAATACACCCCGGGCGCTCCCGGCGCCGACTCGTACGCCTACTCGGTCTTCGCCGCAAACGGCAGCCTCTACACGGCCGGGAGCGAGGAGAGCGGCGGAGCCTTGACGGCGAAAATCTGGAAAGACGGCGATGCGCTCTACGCCTATTCGGTCAGCCCGGCCGTCTCGCAGGCCCGGTCGGTCTGCGTCTCGGGCGGCGACGTCTACGCCGCAGGCAGTCTGCAAAGCGGGCTCACGAAGCCGCTCGCCGTGGTCTGGAAAAACGACAAGGCGCACTACACGCTCTCCGACGGGGAGACCCCCGCCGGAGTGAACGCGCTCTGCCTTTCGGGCAGGACGCTCTACGCCGCAGGCCACTCGGGCGGCGCCGCAGCGGTCTGGAAGGACAAGGAGCTGCTCTACACCCTGACCGATGGCAGTTCCTATGCCGAAGCCACCGCCGTCTGCCGGTTCGGACACACGCTCTACACGGCGGGTTACCACACCGACGGCTTCGAGGAGGAGGGCGTCGTCTGGAAGGAGGGACAGGAGCTGTTCGACCTCTCCGACGGCCCGGGCAGCGGCTCGATGCCCTATTCGGTCGCCGTCTGCTACGACGACATATTCACCGCCGGAACGATTTTCGGCACGACGCGGACCGCCGTCGTATGGCACGGTGACGAAATCCGATACACGCTCTCCGACGGCACGGGTCACAGCGAAGCCTACTCGATGTACGTCGTCCCGCTCTACGACTGACGCATCCCGCAAACGAAAAAAAGGGGGCGCGCCCGAATGGCCGCGCCCCCTTTTTTCCCATGCAGCCGCACTGCGGCACGCAGACCGCCCGTCACCGGGTGATCCGAATGATCCACGCGTCGTAATAACCCTCGCCGCGCGCCGCGCCGTCGACACGGATCGGGCTGTGCACCTCCGCCTCGTAAATGCGCTCTTTGCGGTTTTTCTTCCAGACCACGTAGAGGTCGAACTCCACCTTCGTGGAGGTCCCGTCGCCCCAGTCGACCACGAACGACTGCCCTTTCAGACCATCCGTCGGATCGAATTCTCCGAAAGCGAGGTGATAGCCCTTGATCCTGTCGTACTCATTCGCCCCTTCGAGCCGCAGCGCCAGCGGCCGCGGCAGATTGGCCCGCGTCGCCGGGGCCGCAACGGCGTCCGCCGCCACTTCGTAGCGTTTTCCGCCGTATGTCACGGCGATGGGCCGGCCGAGAATCGCATCAGGCTCATCGGGATCGAGCAGATTCACGCCCGTCGCGGCGTCGGAAACGAAAAAGCAGACCGAAGGATTCACGAAATCATAGATCGGCATCTCGTATTCCACCTCCTCCGAACAGCCGGCAAGCACACCCAGCGCCAGCGGAACGCCCAGCAAAAAAACTTTAAATTTACCCATAAGCTCGCAATTTAAATCCGACATGCGCCACTCCCGGATAAAGATACGTTTTTTTTTCTATCTTTGCGGGAAAATCCGCAACAAAATTACACGACATATGGAGTACAATTTCAAGGAGATCGAGGCCAAATGGCAAAGCCGCTGGAGGGCGGACAAAACCTACAAGGTGGAGACGGACCCCTCGCGGCCCAAATTCTACGTGCTGGACATGTTCCCCTACCCTTCGGGAGCGGGCCTGCACGTCGGCCATCCGCTGGGCTACATCGCCTCGGACATCTACTCGCGCTACAAGCGGCTCAAGGGATTCAACGTCCTCCACCCGATGGGTTACGACGCCTTCGGCCTTCCCGCCGAGCAGTATGCGATCCAGACGGGGCAGCATCCCGCCGTCACGACCGAGCAGAACATCGCCCGCTACCGCGAACAGCTGGACAAGATCGGATTCTCGTTCGACTGGGACCGCGAGGTGCGCACGTGCGACCCCGGATACTACAAGTGGACGCAGTGGGCGTTCCTCGAGATGTTCTCCCATTGGTACGACCGTTCGAAACAGCAGGCGCGCCCCGTCGCGGAACTGACCGCCGCCTTCGAAACGAGCGGCACCGAGGGGCTGGACGCCGCCTGCACGACCGAGATGCACTTCACGGCCGCCGAATGGAACGCCAAAAGCGAGCGGGAGAAGGAACAGATCCTTCAGAACTACCGCCTCGCCTTCCGCGCCGACACCCAGGTCAACTGGTGTCCGAAGCTGGGGACCGTGCTGGCCAACGACGAAGTGCACGACGGACTTTCGGTCCGCGGCGGCTATCCGGTCGAGCAGAAGCGCATGAAACAATGGCTTCTGCGCGTGACGGCCTACGCCCAGCGCATGCTCGACGGACTGGACAAACTCGAATGGAGCGACTCGCTGAAGGAGATCCAGCGCAACTGGATCGGCCGCTCGGAGGGCGCCCAGGTCTTCTTCGACATCGAGAACAGCGACCGGAAACTGGAGATCTTCACCACCCGTCCCGACACGATCTTCGGCGTGACGTTCATGGTCATCGCCCCCGAGCACGAGTGGGTCGGCGAACTGACGACGCCCGAGAACAAGGCCGCCGTCGAGGAGTACATCCGCCAGACCAAAAAGCGTTCGGAGCGCGACCGCATCGCCGACACGAAGCGCGTAAGCGGCGTTGCGACAGGCTCCTACGCCATCAACCCCTTCACGAACAAAGCCATTCCGATCTACATTTCCGACTACGTGCTCTCGGGCTACGGAACGGGCGCCATCATGGCCGTTCCGGCGCACGACTCGCGCGACTGGGCCTTCGCCCGCCACTTCGGACTGGAGATCGTCCCGGTGGTCGAGGGCGGCGACATCGAGAAAGAGTCGTACGACGCCAAAACGGGGAAAGTAATCAACTCGGATTTCCTCAACGGCATGGATGTAAAGGAGGCGATTCAGGTGATGTTCGCCGAAGTCGAGAAGCGCGGACTGGGCAAAAAGCTCGTCAACTACCGCCTGCGCGACGCCATTTTCTCGCGCCAGCGCTACTGGGGCGAGCCGTTCCCGATCTACTATAAGAACGACACGGCCTACCCGCTGGCGGAGGACAAACTGCCGCTGGAGCTGCCGCCCATCGAGAATTTCGGCCCCACGGCCGAGGGCGAACCGCCGCTGGCCCGCGTCAAGGGATGGGCGACGCCCGAGGGCTGCCCCTACGAACTGTCGACGATGCCCGGATTCGCCGGATCGTCGGCCTACTACCTCCGCTACATGGACCCGCACAACGACAAGGCGCTCGTCGGGAAAGAGGCGGACGAGTACTGGCGCAACGTCGACCTCTACGTGGGCGGCATCGAGCACGCCACGGGCCACCTGATGTACTCGCGCTTCTGGAACATGTTCCTCTACGACCTGGGCTGCGTCTGCGAGGAGGAGCCGTTCCGCAAACTCGTCAACCAGGGCATGATCCAGGGGCGCTCGAACTTCGTCTACCGCATCGTGGGAACCAACAGGTTCGTGTCGCTGGGCCTCAAGGACCAGTACGAGACGCAGGCGCTCTACGTCGACGTGAACATCGTCCGCAACGACATCCTCGACCTCGACGCCTTCCGCGCATGGATGCCCGAATACAAGGACGCCGAATTCATCCTCGAGGACGGCAAGTACGTCTGCGGCTGGGCCATCGAGAAAATGTCGAAGTCGTTCTACAACGTCGTGAACCCCGACTACATCGTCGACAACTACGGCGCCGACACGCTGCGCATGTACGAGATGTTCCTCGGACCGCTGGAGCAGTCGAAACCCTGGGACACGAACGGCATCGACGGCGTGCACAAATTCCTGCGCCGCTTCTGGCGCCTGTTCTTCGACCGCGACGGGCAGCTGTGCGTCACGGATGAAAAGGCGACCGAGCAGGAGCTGCGCACCCTCCACAAGACCATCAAGAAGGTCTCGGAGGACATCGAGAACTTCTCGTTCAACACCTCCGTGGCGGCCTTTATGATCTGCCTCAACGAGCTGGGCGAGTGTTCGAAGCGCGAAGTGCTCGAACCGCTGACCGTGCTGCTCGCCCCCTTCGCCCCGCACATCGCCGAGGAGCTGTGGGCCGCGCTCGGACACACCGAATCGGTCTGCACGGCCTCCTATCCGGTCTGCGACGAGACGCACCTCCTGCGGAACTCGTTCGAATACCCCGTGTCGGTCAACGGCAAGCTCCGCTTCCGGAAGGAGTATGCCGCTTCGATGACGCCCGCCGAGATTCAGGCCGACGTCGTCACGGCCCCCGAGGCGCAGAAATGGCTCGAAGGCAAAACCCCGAAAAAGATCATCGTCGTGCCGGGCAAGATCATAAACATCGTGATCTGACACCCCGTCACGCCTAAAATACCGATTTATGAAACGCACACTACCGCTTATCGCAACACTCCTGCTTATGACCGCAACAGCATCGGCACAGGATTACGGACAGACCGCGACCCTCAAAATCTGGGACAACACGACCGCGCCCCACAGCAACGGCATCACGACGCCGGAAACGGAAAAGGAACCCAACCGCGTACGGAACACCTCCGAAGCGACTCTCTACATCTTCCCGGCCGACAAGGCCAAGGCCACCGGCCAGGCCGTCGTCATCTGCCCGGGCGGCGGCTACGGCATGCTGGCCATGGACCACGAGGGCTACGAAATGGCGAAATGGTTCGCCGCCAACGGCATCACGGGTGCCGTGCTGAAATACCGGATGCCCAACCACCATCCCGAAGTGCCGCTGGAGGACGCCGTACAGGCCCTGCGCATCATGGCGGGACTCGAAGCGGGCGCCACGGGCTACACGGCGGACAAAGTGGGCATCGTAGGCTTCTCGGCCGGCGGACACCTCGCGGCGATGGCCTCGACGATCGGCAGTTTCAAACCGGCCTTCTCGGTCCTCTTCTACCCGGTCATCACGGCCGTGCAGGGCAAACGCCACCAGGGATCGTTCATCAACCTGCTGAGCGAGCAGCGCACCCCCGAGCAGGACGCAGCCTACTCGCTGGAGAGCCGCGTGACGGCCGACACCCCGCCCGCCATCCTGCTGCTCTCGGACGACGACAAGACCGTTCCGCCCGTCAACAGCACGCTCTACTACAACGCCCTGAAGGCGCACGGCATCGAAGCCTCGATGCACATTTACCCCTCGGGCGGCCACGGCTGGGGCATCCGCGACTCGTTCCGCTACAAGGCCCAGTGGCAGGACGCCGTGCTGGACTGGCTCCGCCGGATCAACGAATAAACAGGCCGGGCACGAACCGCGCCCCGGCAGCCGCACCCCGGCACGAACCGGAACGGCCGCCCGGCGACTACATCCCGGAGGGAATCCCGCACGAGGGGTTCCCTCCGTCGGTTTCTCCGGCCCGCGCATTGCCGTCTGCCGGTTATTTCCCATCTTTCCTTGCGAAAGAACGCCGGTCCCGAGAGAGAGCCGCTGCGGCCTTCGCTTAATTTTTTAATTCTTAATTTTCAATTCTTAATTAAATGTGTCGTATCTTTGTCCCCAAAACAAAGACACGACACATTTTTATGGCAGACAACACCATCCTGAACCGCCTCGACGGTTTGAAACTCAAATACGAGGAGACGGGGCAGAAACTCACCGACCCCGAAGTGATCGCCGACGTCAAGCAGTTCATCCAACTGACCAAGGAATACAAGGAGCTGGAGCCGATCATCGAGACTTCGGAACGCTACCGCACGGCCATCGCCAACCTCGCCGAAGCCAAGGACACGCTGGCCACGGACAAGGACGAGGAGATGCGCGAAATGGCCCGCGAGATGATCGCCGAGCTGGAGCCGCAGCTCGCACAGATGGAGGAGGAGATCAAGCTGCTGCTGATCCCCAAGGACCCGCAGGACTCGAAAAACGCCATCGTGGAGATCCGCGGCGGAACGGGCGGCGACGAGGCGGCGATCTTCGCCGGCGACCTGCTGCGCATGTACACCAAATACATCGAGTCGAAAGGCTGGCGCTACGAAATCACCTCCTCGTCGGACGGCGCCGCAGGCGGTTTCAAGGAGGTGGTGCTGAAGGTATCGGGACAGAACGTCTACGGGACGCTCAAATACGAGTCGGGCGTGCACCGCGTGCAGCGCGTGCCCCAGACCGAGACGCAGGGCCGCGTGCACACCTCGGCCGCATCGGTGGCCGTGCTCCCCGAAGCCGAGGAGTTCGACATCGAAATCTCGATGAACGACATCCGCAAGGACATCTTCTGTGCGAGCGGTCCCGGCGGCCAGTCGGTCAACACGACCTATTCGGCCATCCGCCTGACGCACATCCCCACGGGCATCGTCGTGCAGTGCCAGGACCAGAAATCGCAGCTGAAAAACTTCGACAAGGCTTTCGAGGAGCTGCGCACGCGCGTCTTCAACCTCGAATACTCGAAATACCTCGACGAAATCGCCTCGAAGCGCAAAACGATGGTCTCGACGGGCGACCGTTCGGCCAAGATCCGCACCTACAACTACCCGCAGGGGCGCATCACCGACCACCGCATCAACTATACGATCTACAACCTCGCGGCCTTCATGGACGGCGACATCCAGGATTGCATCGACCACCTGATCGTGGCCGAGAACGCCGAGCGTCTGAAAGAGAGCGAACTTTAGCCGCTTAAAAAACCCTTTTCAGGGGCAGCAGGGGCGGGATGAGCCGCTGCCGAAACCCGTTGCCCCGGGCCGTCTAAAAAACGGCTTTCAGGAGGGGGGGGGCCGGACTTGCGCCCCGGATTCGGCTCCGGCCGTTTCAGATAAACGAAACAAGCGATGAAGATTCCCGCCGATTTCGACGCCGAGATCTGGAGCGTCGTCGCAGAGATTCCCGCAGGACGGGTCGCGACCTACGGGCAGCTGGCCCGGCTGATCGGCATGCCCGGCCATGCGCGCCGCGCGGGACGGGCGCTGGCGATGGCTCCGGAGGGTCTGCCCTGCCACCGGGTCGTCAACAGCCAGGGCCGGACAGCGCCCGGATGGACCGGACAGCGGGAGCTGCTCGCAGCCGAAGGCGTCCGTTTCCGGGCCAACGGCTGCGTGGACCTTTCGGCTTCGGGCTGGGAGGAGATCGGATAGTCCGCAGGCAATATCCCGGCCCTGCCGGCCGTTTTGCAAAAAAAGATTACGGTATGAAAAGATACGCACTGCTTCTCTACATCCTGTTTCTCGCCGCAGCCGTCCGTGCCGCGACGCCCAGGCCGCAGCCCCTGTACATCGTCAACGGCAAGGAGACGTCCGAGATACGCTCGATTCCGCCCGAGGACATCGAGAACGTCGAGATGCTCCCCGCCGACGAGGAGACCATCGCCCGCTACGGCCAGCGGGCCGCACACGGTGTGATGCTCATTACGCTGCGCTACGACCGGCCGGCCTCCTTTCCCGCGGACTCCGCCTTCGGCAGCTACATCGCCCGGCAGGTGCGCTGGGACGAGAGCGAACCCACGGCGCGCGTGGTGCTGCGCTACAAGATCACGCCCGACGGCGAGACCGTCGTCCAGCAGGAGCTCGAATCGACCGACAACCGCCTCAAGCGGCGCGTGCTGAAAGCCGTGGCGGAAGCTCCGCGCTGGCATCCGGCGCAGAAGAACGGCGCGCCGGTCGAAAGCGAAGGCGTATTGAGCATCCAGCTTCCCGAGGGCCGGCGTATGCCGCGGCAGGCGGAGCTGGTCATCCGCTGACAACTCCGCTCCCGAAACCCGCAAACCTCATCTGCAAAAGCCCCTGAAAAACTCCGAAACGTGAAAACCAACTCCCTCTCCGCATGGATTCTGGCCGTCAGGCCGTACAGCCTCGGCAACTCCGTCATCCTCGTCCTGATCGGCTCCGCACTGGCCTGGACCGACCGCGGATTCCATTGGCTTCCGGCCGTGCTGTGCCTCGCATTCGCCCTGCTGATGCAGTGCACGGCCAACCTGGTGAACGATCTCTGGGACTTCCTGAAGGGGGCCGACCAGCCCGACCGGCTGGGTCCCGACCGCGCCTTCGCCAAAGGCTACATCACCCTCGGGGCCATGAAGGCGGGCATTGCGGGATTCACACTTGCGGCCTGCGCCGCGGGCGTCGCGCTGCTCGTCTGGGCGCTCCACGCCGGCGCGCTCCGCTACGGAGGCTGGGAACTCGTCGCCGCAGGCGCCGCCTGCATCGTCTTCGCCTGGTTCTACACCGCAGGCCCTTACCCGCTGGCCTACCACGGGCTGGGCGACGCCGCGGTCATCCTCTTTTTCGGACTGGTCCCCGTGGGATTCACCTATTACATCCAGACCGGCGCGTGGACCCCGGAGGTTCTCGTCGCCGCGCTGGCCTGCGGCCTCGTGATCGACACGATGCTGATGATCAACAACTTCCGCGACCGCGAGGAGGACGCCCGCTGCAACAAACGCACGATCGTCGTCTGCCTCGGCGCAGGCGTCGGCCGCTGGGGTTATCTCGCCCTGGGAACCGCGGCCGTCGCGCTGTGTCTCACGCTGCTCTTCGCAGGCCGCACGTGGGCCGCCCTGCTTCCCCTTCCCTACCTCGCCGCACATATCTCCACATGGCGCAAGATGGTGCGCATCGACCACGGCGACGCCCTGAACGTCTGTCTGGGTGAAACTGCCCGCAACATCCTGCTGTTCGGAGCCTTGTTCACCCTCGGAATTCTGCTGGGCCGATGACTGAATCACAACACATTACCCTGCGCGAGTTGCAGCGCCGCGTGAAGTCGGCGCTCGAAGGGCAGTTCGCGCTGCCCCTCTGGGTGAGCGCCGAGATTTCGGAAATCAAGGTCAACTACTCGGGCCACTGCTACCTGGAGCTTGTGGAGAAGGGCGGCGACAACGGCGTGCCGACAGCGCAGGCCCGGGCCGTCGTGTGGCGTTCGAACTACCCCCGCATCGCGGGCTATTTCGAGGCCGAAACGGGCCAGCGGCTCGCCGCGGGCATCAAAATACTGGCCAAGGCGCTGGTCACCTACCACGAACTTTACGGCTTCTCGCTCCAGATCACCGACATCGACCCCTCCTACACGCTGGGCGACATGGAGCGGCAGCGGCAGCAGACCATCGCGCAGTTGCAGCAGGAGGGCGTCTGGGACATGAACCGCGAGGCGCCGATGCCGGCCGTCGTGCAGCGCGTGGCCATCGTGTCGAGCGCCAACGCCGCCGGCTATCAGGACTTCTGCAAGGAGCTGGCCCGAAGCGCCTACCGTTTCGAACTGACCCTGTTCGACGCCTTCATGCAGGGCGAAGCGGCCGAGGAATCCATCATCGAAGCCCTGTGCAACGTCGCGGCCCGGCCGGAAAAATTCGACGCCGTGGTGCTGATCCGCGGAGGCGGGTCGAGGAGCGACCTCAACTGCTTCAACGCCTACCGCCTCTGCACCCACGTGGCGCAGTTCCCGCTGCCGGTGGTGACGGGCATCGGGCACGACAAGGACACCAGCGTGGCCGACATGGTGGCCCACACGGCGCTCAAAACCCCGACGGCGGTGGCCGGATGGCTGGTCGAACGGATGGCCGAAACCGACGGGTGGCTCGACTGCGCCGCCCTGCAACTGAACGACATGACGAAGGCCGCGATGCACGCCTCGGAGGTGCGTCTCGAACGCCTCTCGGGCGAAGTGAGGCGGCTGAGCGGCGAACTCCTCACGCGGCAGACGCTGCGTCTGGAACATTTCACAGGGCTGCTGCCCGACGCGGCGCGCGACTTCCTCGCGCGGCAGGGCGTGCGGCTCGGCAACGCCGCGGAACTGATCGCCGGACGCTCGCCCGAACGCATCCTCCGGCTGGGATTCGCCGTCCTGCGCGCCGGAGGCCGTGCCGTGACCTCGGCCGGAAGCGTCGCGGAGGGCGAGCAGGTCGAAATCGAGGTCTCCGACGGCAAGATAGACGCAACCGTAAATTCCGGAAAAATATGGCAAAAAAAGAAGTGACCTACGCCGAGGCGATGGGTGAGATCGAGAAGATTCTCGCACGCCTGCGCAACGAAGAGATGGACGTGGACAGCCTCGCCGCCGAGGTGAAGCGCGCCACGGAGCTGATCGCCTCGTGCAAGGCGCGGCTGCGCAAGGCCGAAGCCGACGTGAACAAGATTTTAGAGTAATCCCGCTGCATGCGTAAAATCCTCCGCCAGCCGCTCCTGAATGCGGCCGTTGCCGCCTGCGGCGTCATTGACAAATCCGACCCCACCCCGACCCTCCCCCGGGGAGGAAGATGGCGTACGCTCCGGAGGGTCGGCACAAAAAACAGATAGTCGCGCAATGATAAAACAACTGATCAAATTCTCGCTCAACCACATCCCGCGCCCCGTGCTGCAACGCATCGCGGGATGGGCCGTACCCGTGGCGGGACTGTTCTACAAGTATAGGCGCCGGGGGGGGGTCGAATGCCCCGTGTGCGGCGCGAAATACCGGAAGTTCCTGCCCTACGGCTACGTGCAGCCGCGGCCCAACGCGCTGTGTCCCAAGTGTCTGTCGCTGGAGCGGCACCGCCTGCTATGGCTCTACCTGACGCGCGAAACCGATCTCCTGACGGCCTTTCCGCGCACGCTGCACATTGCTCCCGAGGTCTGTATCATGCGTCACCTCAAGCCCCACTTCAAGTCGCATCCGGGGCAGTATGTCACGGCCGATCTCGAAAGCCCGCTGGCCGACCTGCATTTCGACGTGCAGCAGATCCCGCTGGCCGACGGCTCGGTGGACGTGGTGATCTGCAACCACATCATGGAGCACGTCGCCGACGACCGGCGGGCGATGCGCGAACTGCACCGGGTCCTCAAACCCGGCGGCTGGGGCATCGTCCTCTCCCCGGTGGACAGGGACTACGAGCAGACCTACGAGGACGACTCGATCACCGATCCCGACGAGCGCACGCGCATCTTCGGACAGTACGACCACCGGCGCATCTACGGCGCCGACTATGCCGACCGCCTGCGCCAGGCGGGTTTCCAGGTCGCGGACATCGACTACGCCGCGACCTTCACCGAGGCCGAGCGCAGACTATACGCCCTGCCGGCCGATCACATGTATGTGGTTTACAAAGTCTGACAGGCGGCCGTCGAAACGGCTGTCCGACGGGAATCGCCCGACGGCGATCCGGGGCTTGGTCTTGCCGTGGAAATCGCTTCCGCAGGTCATGGAAGCGCCTTTGGAGAGGGCCAGCGAGGTGAAATAGACAGCCTGTTCGGGGGTGTGGTAGTTGTTGAAGACTTCCAGTCCCGCGGCCCCGCGGTCGAGCAGCCGCCCGGCGGTCTCCTCCCGGCCCCGGAAATTCAGCCCCGGATGCGCCACGACGGGCACGCCCCCGTTGTCGCGGACCAGCTCCACCGCATCGCGGTAATCCATATACTCCACGGGCACGAACGCCGGACGGCCCTGTGCGAAATAATCGAGGTAGAAGTTGATGTAAGGCATGTCGCTCCGCTCGCCGCCCTCCATATAGGGCCGCAGCGGGGGCGTATGGCAGTTCGCGTCGGAGAGCATCACCTCGGCGATCAGTTCGCCCGTCGGCGGTTTCCCGTCGGCGGCGGCCAGCACCGCACCGGCATCGACCCGGAAGCCCAGTTTCAGCAGGTTGTCGACCATGGCCCCGAACGACGCCATGACTTTGGCGGCAACCTCCTCCTCCAACCGCGCGAAATCCGCCGAACGCCAGTCGATGCCGTAGCCCAGCAGGTGCAGGTCCGTCCCCCGGTAGTTGCAGTCGATCTCGATGCCGGGGACGAACCCGATGCCCCGCTCCCGGGCCAGCCGGGCGGCCTCGCCGACGCCCCGCACCGAGTTGTGGTCGGTCAGCGAAAAGGCGTCCAGCCCGCGGGCGGCGCACAGACCGACGATTGCGGCGACGGGAAGCTCCCCGTCGCTGCTGTATCCGGAATGGATGTGGAGGTCATATGCGGCCATAATCAGTAGAGGTAAAACACGATCCCGGCGAAGTGCGCCGCAACCGCGAGGTCGATCAGCAGATGCCACACCATGTGGTGGTAGCGGAAGCCCTTGCGGGCGTAGAACCACGCGCCGAGCGTATAGAGCACGCCGCCCAGCGCGATCAGCGCCACGAGGGGCGTCGAAGCGTGGCTGATGAACAGCGGCAGGAAGAAGACGATCGTCCAGCCCATGACCAGGTAGATGGTCAGACTGATGGCCGGTATCGACTTTCGGGAGAGCGACTTGTAGAACACCCCGAAAATCACCATCGCCCATTGCAGGACGGTGATGAACACCCCCTGCCAGCCGCCGATGACCGACAGCGCGATGGGCGTATAGCTGCCCGCGATGGCGACGTAGATGAAAATATGGTCGAGGATGTGGAAAACCTCCTTGTGCTTCGACTGCGGGTTCATCGAGTGATAGAGCGTCGAGGCGAGGAACATCAGGAAGATCGAAATGACGAAAACCGACACCGAGACCGAGGCCAGAACCCCGCCGGGGTCATGCGCATAGGCCCACACGGCGGCGAAAGGAAGGGCCAGCAGCGATAACAGCGACATCACGCCGTGGGACACGGCATTGCCGATTTCCTCGCCTACGGTCGGCACGTAAACTGCCTTTTTCTTGTCCATAACACAACTGTTCAATTGTACATGCCAAATTTATGAAAAAATTTCATATCTTTGCGAGCATAGGTCATCTGGTTAGGTAAAAATGGACTTTTCACGGTACGAAAAACTCCGCACGCTCGTGCGCGCGAATTTCTCGGAGCAGACCCGGGCACTCGTCGACGAGGCGCTGGAGTATGCCGACGGGAAACTCGCCGGACTGGTGCGCTACGACGGCTCGCCCCTGCTGGAGCATGCCGCCGCGGTGGCTTCGATCGTGATCTCGGAGGTGGGCCTGGGCCGCAACTCCACCATCTCGGCGATCCTGCACGACGTGGTGCGCCTCGCCCACAAGCAGCTGCCCGCCGAAGAATTCCTCGCCCTGAGCGCCGACATCCGCAAACGCTTCGGCGATCAGGTCGTGGGCATCACCCTCGGGCTGGCCAACATCTCGGAGCTGAAGCTCAAGGTGGCCAAGGAGCAGGCCGACAATTTCCGGGACCTGATCGTGAGCTACTCCGAAGACCCGCGCGTCATCCTGATCAAACTGGCCGACCGGCTCGAAGTGATGCGTTCGCTCGAAATGTTCCCCCGCGAAAAGTGGCGCAAGAAGAGCTGGGAGTCGATGAACCTCTATGCCCAGATCGCCCACAAGCTGGGTCTCTACTCGATCAAGAGCGAGCTGGAGGACATCGCCCTGAAATACCTCGAACCGAAGGATTACGAGCACGTCGTCACAAAACTCGAAGAGAGCGCCGAGGAGCGCAAGGCCTTCATCGGGCGGTTCCTCGTGCCGATCGAACAGCGGCTGAACCGCCTCGGCATCAAATACCACATCAAGAGCCGCACCAAATCGATCTTCTCGATCTGGAACAAGATGCACAAACAGCACGTCCCGTTCGAGGGCGTCTACGACATCTTCGCCATCCGCATCATCATCGACTGCCCGCAGGAGGCCGAGAAACAGCTCTGCTGGACGGCCTATTCGGTGGTGACGGACTTCTACACGCCCAACCCCAAGCGCATGCGCGACTGGATCTCGATCCCCAAGTCGAACGGCTACGAGTCGCTGCACACCACCGTGTCGGCCGAAGGCCGCTGGATCGAGGTGCAGATCCGCACCGAGCGCATGGACGCCGTGGCCGAGCGAGGCATCGCCGCGCACTGGCGTTACAAGGGCGTCAACCAGGGGGCGCAGACCAGCGAAATGTGGCTGGGACATCTGCGCGAACTGATAGAGGACACGACCCACTCGCTGGCGCAGCGTTTCGACGCCAAGCCCGCGTCGGGCGAAATCTTCGTCTTCACGCCCAACGGCGACCTGCGCAAACTCCCCGAGGGGGCCACGCTCCTCGACTTCGCCTTCGACATCCACACCTCGCTCGGATCGACGTGCGTGGGCGGACGGGTCAACGGCCGCGCCGTGCCGATCCGCGAACAGCTGCGCAACGGCGACATCGTGGAGATCACCACCCAGAAAAACCAGACGCCCAAGTCGGACTGGCTGTCGCTGGTGGTGACCTCGAAGGCCCGCAACAAGATCAAGTCCTACCTGCGCGAGGAGCAGGCCAAGCACACGCGCATGGGGCGCGAGGAGCTGGAACGCAAACTCAAGAACTGGAAATTCGCCATCACGATCGACGAGGCGGTGGCTTACCTGGCCAAATACTTCAAACTGCGCCTCGGCACGGAGGTCTACGCGCTGATCGCCACCCAGAAGCTCGACTTCGGGTCGATCAAGGAGATCCTCTCACGCCACCTTTCGGGCGAAGCCGAAGAGGAGCGCCGCGCCGCGGCCGCCGAAATCGAACGCCAGAAGGCCGCGCTGCACGGCACGCAGGAGAAGGCCGCTCCGCAGGACGCGCTGGTGATCGACGACGACATCTCGAAAATCCAGTACAAGCTGGCCAAATGCTGCAACCCGATCAAGGGCGACGACGTGTTCGGATTCGTGACGATCAGCGCGGGAATCACCATCCACCGCTGCGACTGCCCCAACGCCAAGCGCATGCGCGAGAATTACCCCTACCGCGTGATCGACGCCCGCTGGCGGCAGTCGGCCGAAGGGGCGTTCCGCGTCACGATCCGCATCGTGGCGGCCGACACCACGGGCATGGCCAACCACATCACCGAGGTCATCGTCCGCGATCTCAAACTGGGCATCCGCTCGATGAACTTCGCACCCGCCGGGAACGGCTGCGTGGCGGGAGAAGTGGCCGTCGAAGTGCCCGGTACGGCCGTCGTGGACACGCTCATACACCAGATCATGCGCATCAAGGGCGTGCAGCGCGCCTACCGCGTCAACTAATTCCGCAAACAACTTTTTACCCACACAAACGATAAATGAATAACAACACAATCAGCGTCGTTTTCGCCGACTCGTCGCACGCACATTACGCACCGCGTATTTGCGATCTGATCTACGAGTCGGCCCTGCAGCGGGGTACGGGCATCGCCAAGCGGTCGCCCGAATACATCGCCGCAAAAATGACCGGTGGCAAGGCCGTCGTGGCGCTGGACGGTGAAAAACTGGTCGGGTTCAGCTATATCGAGTGCTGGGGTCACGGCGACTTCGTCGCCACCTCGGGACTTATCGTCGATCCGGAGTACCGCCATATGGGACTCGCGGAACAGATCAAACGACGAACCTTCGAGCTGGCCCGACGACGATTCCCGTATGCCAAGTTATTCAGTATCACCACGTCGCTGCCGGTTATGAAGCTCAACTCGCGAATGGGCTACGTCCCCGTGACCTTCTCGGAACTGACCGAAGACGAGGAGTTCTGGCGCGGCTGCGAAGGCTGCTGCAACTACGACATCCTGCAACGCAACAACCGCCGCATGTGCCTCTGCACGGGCATGCTCTACGACCCGGCCAAGGAACCGCCCGCGAAACAGTCGCGGCTGGCCCCCTACCGGATGTTTTTCCGGAACAAAGTAAAAAAACTGTTTCACCTGAAATAACGGAAATATCATTCGAGACAACCCGGTCGCGTCGCGACAAGTCCCCTCCGAGGAGGGGATTCAGGGGAAGGTTAGAATTGCAAACGACGCCGAAGGCGGCGACAACGACCGGAGGATTTGCACTCCGGCAGCATGAATAAAAAAACAAAAAAACAGAATATCATGGAAACCAAGAAGAAAGTGGTTCTGGCGTTCAGCGGCGGTCTGGACACCTCGTTTTGTGTAAAATACCTCTCCGAGGAGAAGGGTTACGACGTTTACACGGCAATCGCCAACACGGGCGGGTTCTCGAAACCCGAACTCGAAAAGATCGAGAAGCGCGCCATGGAGCTGGGCGCCACGGCACACGCGACGCTCGACATCGAGCAGGAGTACTACGAGAAAAGCATCCGCTACATGGTCTTCGGCAACATCCTGCGCAACGGGACCTACCCCATTTCGGTAAGTTCGGAGCGCATTTTCCAGGCCATCGCCATCATCGAATACGCCAAACAGATCGGCGCCGACGCCGTGGCCCACGGTTCGACCGGCGCGGGCAACGACCAGGTGCGCTTCGACCTGACGTTCCAGATCCTCGCCCCCGAGATCGAGATCATCACCCCGACGCGCGACATGACCCTGACGCGCGAATACGAGATCGACTACCTCCGCAAGCACGGCATCACGGCCGACTACAAGAAGATGGAGTACTCGATCAACAAGGGGCTGTGGGGAACCTCGATCGGCGGCAAGGAGACCCTCCACTCGGAGCAGACACTCCCCGAGGAGGCCTATCCGAGCCAGATCACGGCCGAGGGCGAGGAGCGGCTCAAACTCACCTTCGAGCAGGGCGAGCTGGCGGCGGTCAACGGCACGCCCTACACGGACAAGGTCGAGGCCATCCGCGCCGTGGAGGCCATCGGGGCGAAATATGGCATCGGCCGCGACATGCACATCGGCGACACGATCATCGGCATCAAGGGCCGCGTGGGCTTCGAGGCCGCCGCGCCGATGCTGATCATCGCCGCGCACAAGATGCTCGAAAAACACACGCTGACCAAATGGCAGACCTACTGGAAAGACCAGGTGGCGACGTGGTACGGCATGTTCCTCCACGAAGCGCAGTACCTCGAACCGGTGATGCGCGACATCGAGGCGATGCTCCTCTCCTCGCAGCGCAACGTGACGGGAACCGTGGAGCTGATCCTGCGGCCGCGCAACTATACGCTCGTGGGCGTCGACTCGACGTTCGACCTGATGAAGACCGACTTCGGCGAGTACGGCGAGGTCAACAAGGCGTGGACGGCCGACGACGTGAAGGGATTCACGAAGATCCTCGGCAACCAGATCAAGATTTTCTACAACGTCCAGAAACGCAACAAGAAATGATCCGGGTCGGCATCATCGGAGGCGCCGGGTACACCGCCGGCGAACTGATCCGCCTGCTGGTGAACCATCCGCAGGCGGAGATCGCCTTCGTCCACAGCACTTCGAACGCGGGCAACCGCCTCGCGCAGGTGCACGGAGGACTGGAGGGCGACACCGGCATGCGGTTCTGCGACGCGTACAACCTCGGGGCCATCGACGTGCTGTTCCTCTGCTCGGCCCACGGGCAGAGCCGGGTCTGGATGGAAGAGAACACGATCCCCGCAGGCGTGAAGATCATCGACCTGGCGCAGGATTTCCGCGACGAGTCGTGCGGATTCGTCTACGGGCTTCCGGAGCTGAACCGCGAACGCATCCGCCGGGCGGAGCGCGTGGCCAACCCGGGCTGTTTCGCCACGGCGATCCAGCTGGCGCTGCTGCCGCTGGCCGCCGCAGGGCTGTTGCAGGACGAGGTGCACGTGACGGCGGTGACGGGTTCGACGGGCGCAGGCGTAAAACCCTCGGCCACGACCCATTTCAGCTGGCGGTCGGACAACATTTCGGTTTACAAGGCCTTCACGCACCAGCATCTCCTGGAGATCGGGCGCAACCTGCGGCTGCTGGAGCCGTCGTTCGACCGCGAAGTGAACTTCGTGCCGATGCGCGGCGACTTCACGCGGGGCATCCTGGCGAGCGTCTACACGGCGTGTCCGCTCGACGGCGAAGCGGCATCGAAGCTCTACGCCGACTTCTACGCCCCCTCGGCATTCACCCGCGTCACGGAACGCGACGTGGACCTCAAGCAGGTGGTCAACACCAACAAGGCGTTGCTCCACACAGCCAAATACGGCGGGAAACTGCACGTCGTCTCGGTCATCGACAACCTGCTGAAAGGGGCGTCGGGACAGGCCGTGCAGAACATGAACCTGATGTTCGGGCTGGACGAAAAGGAGGGTTTGCGGCTGAAAGCCTCGGCATTTTAATCCGGACCGGTGTTATTCACGGCGTACCGCCGTGGTTTGCACTACCTTTTGGTGGCAACCGACGCACGCAGCACGAGCAGAGACCGCTTGCGGGCTATGCCGTGCCAGAAGGAGGAAAACGAGCGCAGCGAAGTTAAAAGCACCAAAACCGCTTCCAGAGGCGATGGCCGGATGCGCGGTTCCGATTCGGTTGTTGCGCCTCTTCTCACGCCGCCTCTGGCGGCGAATGAATCCGGCCCGATGCCGAGCCGTCAAACGAAGTCCCGGCTAAAAGCGCAGGCGTAAGACGCCTGTTTTATGAATGTTCGCGCAGCCCCCTAAAACCCGCCTTTTAGGCGGGCGCCCGGAGCCAGCGTTAGCCGGGACGGCATAGGCAGAGGCATCCGCCGGAGAGCTTTTGGTACTTTTTGCGGCCAAAAAGTACAAAGTACCCCGCGGGCGAAGACCGCGGTTAACAGCCGACCAAAAAGCGGCAAACAACACCAGTCGCAGACTGCGATCTGTACTTTTTGCGTCCAAAAAGTACAAAGAATTTCGCGGTCAAAGACTGCGATTAAGACAATAAATGTAAATTTGTACATATGGAACTTTTCAACGTATATTCGTTATATCCGATCGAACCGGTGAGGGGCAAGGGCTGCTACGTCTACGACGCGGCGGGAACCGAGTACCTCGACCTTTACGGCGGCCATGCCGTGATCTCGA
The DNA here is from genome assembly GCF_025145845.1 of Alistipes shahii WAL 8301. Taxonomy (NCBI): domain Bacteria; kingdom Pseudomonadati; phylum Bacteroidota; class Bacteroidia; order Bacteroidales; family Rikenellaceae; genus Alistipes; species Alistipes shahii. Next base: position 1,557,377 of record NZ_CP102253.1, read on the forward strand.
TCGGGCATGCGCAGCCCGACTACGTGCGGGCCGTGCAGGAGCAGGTCGCACGTCTCGGATTCTACTCCAACTCGGTCGAGAATTCGCTTCAGGTGAAGTTGGCGGAGAGACTGGGCCGCATCTCGGGTTACGACGACTACCGCCTTTTCCTCTGCAACTCGGGGGCCGAGGCCAACGAGAACGCCCTGAAACTGGCGTCGTTCCACACGGGCCGGTCGAAGGCGCTCGCCATCTCGAAGGCCTTCCACGGCCGCACGTCGGGAGCCGTCGCCGTGACGGACAATCCGGCGATCTCGTCGCCCTTCAACCGCACGCCGAACGTGGAGTTCACCCCCCTGAACGACATCGGGGCGATGCGCGCGAAGCTCGCCACGCGGGAGTTCGCGGCGGTGATCGTCGAGGGCATTCAGGGCGTTGCGGGCATCCACTGCCCGACGGACGAGTTCCTGCGCGCCGTGCGCGCCGCGGCGACCGAGACCGGGACGCAGCTGGTGCTCGACGAAATCCAGTCGGGATACGGCCGCACGGGCCGCTTCTTCGCCCACCAGGCCGCCGGCATCCGCCCCGACCTGATCACCACGGCCAAAGGCATGGCCAACGGATTCCCGATCGGCGGCGTGCTCATAGCGCCCCACTTCGAGGCGCGTCCGGGGCTGTTGGGAACCACCTTCGGCGGCAGTCACCTGGCCTGTGCGGCGGCCATCGCCGTGCTGGAGGTGATCGAGCGCGACGCTCTGGTGGAAAACGCCGCCGAGATCGGCGACTACCTTCTGGCCGAACTGCACAAGATCGGCGGACTGAAAGAGGTGCGCGGACGCGGCCTGATGATCGGCATAGAGATCGACGGATCGGGTCCGGAGCTGCGCAAGAAACTGCTTTTCGACAAGCACATCTTCACGGGCGGGGCGGGAGCTTCGACCGTCAGGCTGCTGCCGGCGCTGTGCTTGACAAAAGAGATGGCGGACCGCTTCCTCACGGCGTTCGACAAGGTGAAAGGTGAAAAGTGAAAGGTGAAAAAGGCCGACTTTTGCTCCGGACCCCATAAAACAGGCGTTTTACGCCGGCAGGCCGCAGCTCCGCCCTGCGAAGGCCTGCTATTGCGCGTTGCTTCATAGCATTCCCCCGCGAGCTGCCGCCTGCCTAAAAGGCGGGGTTTAGAGGACGATCCAGAGACAGCCTTCCGAGATGGAAGCCAGATAATTTAACAAAAAACAAAAAAACGAATCCATGGATAAATTCACCTGCGTAGAAGACATCGGCGACCTTCGTCAGGCTGTCGCCGAAGCATTGGAGATCAAGCGCGACCGCTTCCAGTTCACGGGACTGGGGCGCAACAAGACCCTTTTGATGCTCTTCTTCAATTCAAGCCTCCGCACGCGGCTTTCAACCCAGAAGGCCGCCATGAACCTCGGCATGAACGTCATGGTCCTCGACGTCAACCAGGGGGCGTGGAAACTCGAAACCCAGCGGGGTGTGGTGATGGACGGCGACAAGGCCGAACACCTGCTCGAAGCCATTCCGGTCATGGGATCGTACTGCGACGTGATCGGCGTAAGATCGTTCGCACGGTTTCAGGACAAAGCCGAGGATTACGAGGAACGCGTGCTGGAGCAGTTCATCCGCCACTCGGGCCGTCCGGTCTTCTCGATGGAGGCCGCGACGCGCCACCCGTTGCAGAGTTTCGCCGACCTGATCACCATCGAGGAGCACAAGGCCGTGGAGCGTCCGAAGGTCGTGATGACCTGGGCGCCGCACCCCAACGCCCTGCCGCAGGCCGTGCCCAACTCGTTCGCCGAGTGGATGAACGCCGCGGACTACGATTTCGTCATCACCCACCCCGAAGGGTACGAACTGGACCCGAAGTTCGTGGGCGCGGCGCGCGTCGAATACGACCAGCGCAAGGCCCTCGAAGGCGCCGACTTCGTCTACGCCAAGAACTGGGCCGCCTATACGGACCCCAATTACGGCAAGGTGCTGTCGCGCGACCGCGCATGGACGGTCGATGCGGAGAAGATGGCGCTCACGAACAACGCCCGCTTCATGCACTGCCTGCCCGTAAGGCGCAACATGATCGTCACGGACGAGGTGATCGAATCGCCCCGTTCGCTGGTGATCCCCGAGGCCGCGAACCGCGAGATCGCGGCCCAGGTGGTACTCAAACGACTGCTGGAGGGTCTGAACTGATGGAACGGATCACAGTCGTAAAAATAGGCGGCAACGTCATCGACAACCCCGCGGCGATGAAGCGCTTCCTGAAGGAGTTCGCCGCGCTGGAAGGCCCCAAAATACTCGTGCACGGAGGCGGAAAACTGGCCACGCGGCTGGCCGAGCGGCTGGAGCTGAAGGTGCAGATGGTCGACGGACGCCGCATCACCGACAAGGGAACGCTTGACGTGGTGACGATGGTTTACGCCGGGCTTATCAACAAGCAGGCGGTGGCCGGATTGCAGGCCGCAGGATGCAACGCCCTCGGGCTGTCGGGCGCCGACGGAAACGCCGTCACGGCCCGGCGCCGCAGCCCCCAGCCGGTCGACTACGGGTTCGTGGGCGACATCGAACGGGTGGACTCCGCGCTGCTGCGCAGGCTGCTCGAAGACGGCATGGCACCCGTCTTCTCGGCCATCATGCACGACGGAAAAGGGACCCTGCTGAACTGCAACGCCGACAGCGTGGCTTCGGCCGTAGCGCTGGGCGCGGCGGAAATCGCCCCGACAGACCTGGTTTTCTGCTTCGAGAAAGCCGGGGTTCTGCGCAACCCGGACGACGACACGTCGCTGATCCGTGAGATCACGGCCGCAACCTATCCGCCGCTCAAGGCCGACGGCGTCGTGAGCAAAGGGATGATCCCCAAGATCGAAAACGCCCTGAAAGCCGTCGAAAAAGGGGTGCGGAGCGTGACGATCCGAAGCTCCGAAAACCTGTCGAACGGAATCGGAACGGTGATCCGGAATTCATAATTCACAATTAGAATAGTTCGATGTCGTAATTGCCTGATCCATGCCCCGGATGCTGTCAGCCGCCGTACTCGCCGCCTTCGGCGTCGTATTCAAATCCGACCCCACCCCGGCCCTCCTTCAGGGAGGGGGATGGCGTCGTTCCGAACCGCAGTCGATTGCAACACGAATGTAGCTAATTCTATTAAAATTCAAAATTTGGACGCACACATCACAGAGGTCGTAGAACTCTTAAAACAGCTCATCGCGACGCCCTCCCGCTCACGCGACGAGGCGCGCACGGCAGACCTGCTCCACGCATTCCTCGCCCAACGCGGAGCGGCGCCCGAACGGCTTGCGAACAATGTCTGGGCACGGGCCGAGGGGTTCGACCCCGCACGACCGACGCTGCTCCTGAATTCGCACCACGACACGGTGCGCCCGGCGGCATCGTACACGCGGGACCCCTATGCGCCCACCGTCGAGGACGGAAAACTTTACGGACTGGGAAGCAACGACGCGGGGGCTTCGGTGGTATGTCTGTTGGAGACTTTTCTCACGTTCCGCACGCGTCCGCTGCCCTTCAACCTCGTGCTGGGAATCTCGGCCGAGGAGGAGTGCATGGGCGAAAACGGCATCCGCGCCCTGCTGCCCGTTCTGGGGAAAGTGGACATGGCGCTGGTGGGCGAACCGACGGGGATGCAGGCCGCAACAGGCGAACGGGGACTGGTCGTTCTGGATTGCACGGCGCACGGCCGGAGCGGCCATGCGGCGCGCGGCGAAGGGGTCAACGCCCTCTACATCGCGCTGGACGACATCGCGCGGCTGCGCTCTTTCCGCTTCGGACGGGAATCGGAACTGTTAGGACCCATCGGCATTGCGGTGACGCAGATCGAGGCGGGCACGCAGCACAACGTCGTGCCCGACACGTGCCGCTTCGTCGTGGATGTCCGCACCACGGACGCCTACTCGAACGAGGAGACGGTCGGGATCCTGCGGGCGGCCCTCCGCTCCGAGGCCGTGCCGCGGTCGACGCGCATCCGCGCCGCGGCGGTCGGCGGGGAACATCCGCTGGTGAAGGCCGCAGTCGCCGCGGGACGCGAAACCTATGTTTCGCCGACCACTTCGGACCGCACGCTGATGCCCTTCCCGGCACTCAAGATGGGTCCCGGACAATCGTCGCGGTCGCACACGGCCGACGAATTCGTCCTCCTCGAGGAGATCGCGGAGGGAATCGCCGTTTATGAAAAGTACATCGGAAAATTAGCACAGGAATATGGCTGGAAAACTTTGGGATAAAGGCTACGAGCCGGACAAAATGATCGAGGAATACACCGTGGGCGACGACCGCGAACTGGACATGCGCCTGGCGCGCTACGACGTCGAAGGGTCGCTGGCGCATATCGCCATGCTCGAGACCATCGGGCTGCTGACGGCGGAAGAACTCGAAAAACTCACCGCAGGGCTGAAAGAGATCGCCGCGGAGATCGAAGCCGGGCGTTTCGAGATCGAACCCGGCACGGAGGACGTTCATTCGCAGGTCGAGCTGATGCTCACCCGCCGGCTGGGCGACGCGGGCAAGAAAATACACTCGGGGCGTTCGCGCAACGATCAGGTCCTCGTGGACCTCAAACTGTTCCTGCGCGACGAACTGCGGCAGGTGGCCGACGCCGTGAAGAGGGTCTTCGACCGGTTGCAGGAGCAGAGCGAAAAGTATAAGGAGGTGCTGATGCCGGGTTACACCCACCTCCAGATCGCCATGCCCTCGTCGTTCGGACTGTGGTTCGGGGCCTATGCCGAGACGCTCGCGGACGACATGCGTCTGGTGGCCGCGGCGTGGCACATCGCCAACCAGAATCCGCTGGGATCGGCCGCCGGATACGGCTCGTCGTTCCCGCTCGACCGCACGATGACCACCCGTCTGATGGGCTTCGAGGAGCTGCACTACAACGTCGTGGCGGCGCAGATGAGCCGCGGCAAGAGCGAACGCGCCGCAGCAGCCGCCATCGCCGCCGTGGCCGCGACGATCGGCCGGCTGGCGATGGACGTATGTCTGTTTATGAGCCAGAATTTCGGGTTCGTGTCGCTGCCCGACGAGCTGACCACCGGGTCGAGCATCATGCCCCACAAGAAGAATCCCGACGTCTTCGAGATCATGCGCGGACGCTGCAACCGCCTGCAATCGGTTCCCAACGAGATCGCGCTGCTGACGACCAACCTCCCCGTGGGTTACCACCGCGACCTGCAACTGTTGAAGGACATCCTCTTCCCGGCGACGACGGAGATCAAACGCACGCTCGCGATGTGCGACTTCATGCTTGCGCACATCCGCGTCAACGAGCACATCCTCGACGACAAAAAATACGACTATCTGTTCACGGTGGAGGACGTCAACCGGATGGTGCTGGCGGGCACGCCCTTCCGCGAAGCCTACAAGCAGGTGGGCATGGCCGTCCAAAGGGGCGAATACACGCCAACACGCGAGGTGCGCCACACCCACGAAGGCAGCATCGGCAACCTCTGCACGGCCCAGATCCGCCGCAAGATGGAGCGCGTGATGCAGGAGTTCGAGTAGGCGCGGCGCGGGCGGACAACAGGCGTGGCGGCGAAAAGCAGGCGCGGACAGGCAACAGACGCGGCGGCGAGATGCAGGCGCGGTGCGGGCAACAGGCGCGGATGTTTGGCCGTTCGGAATAATTGACTAACTTTGTCTGTAACCAACCCAAACCGACAAAGCAATGAATCTGAAACGCATGCTGTTGCTGCTGGCGTTGTCCGCAGCTATTTCGGCCGTCGCCGGACCGCAGAAAGTCAAGACCTCCGTTGAAAAAGTGACCCTGTTCATCGACGGGGCGCAGGTGACGCGCACCCGGCAGGTGGACCTCCCGGCCGGAAATTCGACGGTCGTATTCACCGGCCTGTCGCCCTATCTGGATGACAAGAGCATGCAGGTCAGCGCCAAAGGCCCATTCACGGTGACGGCCGTCAACCGGCTTTTCAACCACACCGACAGTCTCGAACGCTCGACCCGCCGGCAGACGCTGGAACAGGAGATCGACAAAACGCAGCAGCAGCTGGACCGGCTGAAGGCCTCGCGCGAGGTCGTGGATGCGGAGAGCGAACTGCTGAAAACGAACTGCTCGGTCGCCAACCGGAACGTCGCCACCCCGCTGGCCGCCATCAGGGAGCTGAACGAGTACTATGCCGCACGGCTGGAAGCGCTGAAAAGCAAGGCGCTCTCCCTCGACGCGGAAGAGGAGAAAATCAACGAGCGCAGACGGCAGATTCTGGCCGAACTGGTGAATCTGGGCGGCAGACAGTCGGACCCGATGAGCGAAGTGGAGGTGCGGATCGAAGCCCCCGCGACCTGCAAGGCGTCGTTCACGCTGACCTACTACGTCCGCAACGCCGGCTGGTTCCCCTCGTACGACATCCGTTCGGGCGGGTTGTCGGAGCCGGTGGAGATCTCCTACAAGGCCAATATTTTCCAGAACACCGGAGAGGAGTGGAAGAACGTCGCCTTGACGCTCTCCTCGTCGAACCCCAATACCGGGAGCATCGCCCCGAAATTGCAGACCTGGCGGCTCGACTACGGTCTCGTCCCGCCCCGCTACAACCTCAACATGACGAACAACACCGTGTCGGGAACAGTCCTCGACCATCAGCGCAAACCCCTGCCCGGAGCGACCGTCCTGATTCCCGGCACGACCATCGGCGCCGTCACCGACACCCGGGGCAGCTACTCGATCACCGTTCCCAACGGTGCTTCCAGCCTGCAATTCAGCTACGTCGGCTACATACCCCGAACGGAGCGAATCACGGGCAACACGATGAACGTCGTGATGCAGGAGGACGCGACGAAGGTGGACGACGTGGTCGTCATGGGATACGGCGTCTCGAATCAACTGGCAGGCGCCGCACCGGGTGTCCGGATTCGCGGCACAGCGGCTTCGGACAGAAAGGTGGCGGAAGTCGATTTTGCAGACTTCGACGCCGAGAGCGCCGTGATGGAGGTGGAGCAGACGCAGAGCCAGCTGGGCTACGAGTTCGAAATCAGACAGCCCTACACCATCCCTTCAGACGGCAAGAGCGTCGCAGCCGAAATCGGGAGGTTCGACCTGCCGGCCGCCTATATCTACCAGAGCACGCCGAAGATCGACAAGGACGCCTTCCTCGTGGCGGAGGCCACCGGCTGGGAGAGACTCAACCTGTTGCAGGGCGAGGCGAACGTCTATTTCGAAAACACGTTCGTCGGCAAGAGCATCCTCGATCCCGGTCAGACGAGCGACACACTCCGCTTCTCGATGGGCCGCGACCGAAGCATCCGCATCGAACGCACCAAAGAGAACGACTATTCGTCGCGCCGCGCCATCGGTTCGAACCAGACACAGACCGTGGCGTGGAAGTTCTCCGTGCGCAACACACGCCCGGAACCCGTCGTGCTGACGCTCGCCGACCAGCTGCCCGTATCGCGCAACAGCGCCATCGCCGTATCGGCCGAGGAGTTGAGCGGAGGCCAACTGGACAAGGAGAGCGGCATCGTCACCTGGAGGCTGGAGCTGAAACCCGGCGAGCAGCGCGAACTGTGCCTGCGCTACGCCGTGAAATATCCCAAAGGCCGCAGCCTGACAATCGAGTGACCCGAAGAGGGGAGGGAAACGAAAAAGGGAGGACTGCATCGTCCTCCCTTTTTTCGAAGCCGTAACTTCCGCCTATTTGATGCGCTCGTAGTACTCACGGGTGCGGGTGTCGACACGGATCTTGTCGCCCGTGTTGATGAACAGCGGCACACGGATCGTGGCGCCGTCCTTCGCCGTCGCGGAGTTCACCGTCGCGGGTTTCAGCGAGTTGGTCGACGCCGTGTCGCCCTTGATGCCCGGCTCGGTGTAGATCACCTCCATATCGACGATCGGAGGAAGTTCGGCCGAAAGAACGGCCTCCTTCTCGGTGTGGAACATCACCTCGACGATCTGACCGTCGGTGATCAGGTCGTAGTTGTTGATCAGGTTCCGGTCGATGTTGATCTCCTCGAAAGTCTCGGTGTGCATGAAATGCGCTCCCAGATCATCCTCGTAGGTGAACTGATAAGGACGGCGCTCGACGCGCACCTGCTCGATCTTCTGGCTTACCGACGAGAAGGTGTTTTCCAGCACGCGGCCGTTTTCCAGATTCTTGAGTTTCGAACGGACGAAGGCAGGGCCTTTGCCCGGTTTGCAGTGCTGGAAATCGACCACAAGGAACGTCTTGCCGTCCATTTCGATACACATGCCGATCTTGATGTCAGCTGCTGTAATTGTCATAGGAATATGGTTTATAATTGTTGTTTTTTCGCGCCGCGAAGTTACGAAAAAAATCCGGAAATTCCTATTCCCGGGGCCACGGCCCGCTGCAAACGCCCGCAGAACGGCCTCAAAGCTCTATCGCCTTGCATTTGAGGCCCATCTGCCGGATCTTTTCCAGCGTACGGGGAAGTGCGTAACGCATGTTGCGGAAGGCCTTTTCGCTGTCGTGGAACACCACGATGGCGCCCGGCGCGAGGTGTTTCGTGACGTTCTTCAGGCAGGTGCGGGGCGACAGGCGGCGGTTGTAGTCGCGCGAGATGATGTCCCACATCACCAGTTTGTAACGCTGGCCCAGGAAACGCGCCTGCGCCGGGGTGATGCGCGCATAGGGCGGACGAAACAGTTCACTGTGGATCAGATCGTTGGCAAAATCGACATCCTCCGTATAGCGTTCGAGGCTCATGCCCCATCCCTTCTGGTGCGAATAGGTGTGGTTGCCCACCTTGTGCCCGGCGTCGAGAATGCGCTTGTAGAGGTCGGGATACATCTCGACGTTCTTGCCCAGCACGAAGAAGGTCGCTTTGGCATCGTACTTGTCCAGCGTCGAAAGAATCCACTCCGTGACGCCCGGCGTGGGACCGTCGTCGAAAGTCAGGAACACGCCGTCCTCGTCGTCGATCTCCCAGATCAGGTCCGGCATCAGGCGCCGGACTATTTTTGGCGGTTTCAAACGCATAACGCGGCAAAAATAGTGAAATTCCGCGCCATTTGGAAAAATATACGTATATTTGTGATAAAGACAACTCGAATCGACCGACTATGAAAACGCTTTTCCGGATAACGATCGCAGCGCTGATCGTCGCGACGGCAGCAGGCTGCGACGCCTTCAAGACCCTGAACAATTCGAAAAAAAGTGCACAGGGAAAACCCTACGAACTGATCGTGGTATGTCCCCAGGCGGAGTGGACGGGCGAGGTCGGAGATTCGCTGCGCGCGATCTTCACCGCCCCGGTGCCCTATCTGAACCAGATCGAGCCGATCTTCGACGTGTTGCGCGTCACCGAACGCGGCTTCACGGGCATGGTCGCCGATCACCGCAACATTCTCAAGATTCTGGTCGATCCGGAGCTGAAGGAGACCACGACCGCCGTGCAGTACGACGTGACGTCCGATCCGCAGATCGTGATGACGCTGCAAGGCCCCAGCGACGGAGCGCTGGTGAAATACCTCGCGGAAAACCGGGAGAACCTCGTCTATGCGCTCGAAAAGGCCGAACGCGACCGCGCCGTGAAGGCCAACGAGACCTATGGCAACCCCGGCATCGAGTCGGCCATTCTCAAAACGTTCGGCGTGGAGATGAAGGTTCCGAAGGGCTACACGCTGGCCGCACAGAAACCCGACTTCATCTGGGCGCGCAACGAGTACCCGACCGCCAGTCAGGGATTCTTCATCTACTCCTACCCCTACGAAGGCAAGCAGTCGCTCACGGAAGAGGCGCTGGTAGCCGCACGCAACAAGTACGCGGCGCAGATTCCCGGCCCGTCGGAGGGTTCGTACATGATCACTTCGGACGCTTTCGCCCCCGACTACCGCCTGTTCCGCATGGAGGGACGCCTGTGGTGCGAACTCCGCGGATTCTGGGACGTGCACGGCGACTTCATGGGAGGCCCGTTCGTCAGCTATACGACCGTGGACACGGCCACCAACCGCGTCTTCACGCTCGACTGCTACGTCTACGCCCCCGATCTGAACAAACCCCGCAAGCGCAACTACATGCGGGGACTCGAACACCTGCTCTACTCGGTGCGTTTCCCCAGGCAGTAACCCCCGCTTCCGGCGCGCAACGCCCAACCGCGCGATGAGAAGAAACCGACGGATATGCAGCAGATACTGACATATGCCTTTCTTGTAATCTACACGGTCACGATCCTCGGCATCGTCCTGGTCATCATCACCGACAACCGGAACCCGCTGAAGACCCTGCCGTGGATCATCGTGCTGGTGTTCGCCCCGGTCGTGGGGCTGGTCTTCTACTTTTTCTTCGGACAGAACCTCTCCAAGCAGCGCATCATCTCGCGCCGCACGCGCAAACGCATCACCATGCAGCTCGAAGAGGCTCTCGACGACGGACGGCCCGACATCCCGGACGAGCACCTCCCGCTGGCCCGGCTGCTCGCCGCGACGATCCACTCCGTGCCGCTCTACGGCAGCCGCATCACGCCCTACACCGACGGCAAGTCGAAGATGGAGGCGCTGCTTGCGGAGATCGCCCGGGCGAAGCACCACATCCACATCCAGTATTACATCTTCTGCGACGACACGACGGGCTGCCGCCTGCGCGACGCGCTGGTCGCGAAAGCCCGGCAAGGGGTCGAGGTGCGCATCCTCTACGACGACGTGGGGTGCAGCGGCGTGAAAAAGTCCTTTTTCGAGGGGATGCGCCGCGAGGGAATCGAGGCGTTCGCGTTCCTGCACGTCAAGTTCCCGCTTTTCACCAGCAAGGTCAACTACCGCAACCACCGCAAAATAGCCGTCATCGACGGCTGCGTCGGCTTCATCGGCGGCATGAACATCGCCGACCGCTACGTCCGCGGCACGGAGTGGGGATCGTGGCGCGACACCCACTTCCGGATCGAGGGCAGCGGCGCGGCGGGGTTGCAGGCGTCGTTCCTGAGCGACTGGTCGGCGACCACGAAGCGGCACATCGCAGGCGCGGAGTACTACCCCGCGGCGGAACGCCTTACGGACGACATCCTGCAGATCGTGCCGAGCGGACCGTTCGGCAAGTGGCGGGCACTGTTGCAGGCCGACAGTTACGCCGTCTCGAACGCCCGGAAGCGAATCTGGATACAGACCCCCTACTACCTCCCGTCCGACGTGCTGAACTCGGCCCTGCAAGTGGCGGCGCTGGCCGGCATCGACGTAAGGCTGATGCTCCCGGCGCGCTCCGACTCGAAGGTCGTGGACCTGGCGTCGCACTCCTATCTCGACGACATGATGAAGGCCGGGGTGAAGATTCTCTTCTACAAACCCGGCTTCCTACACTCCAAACTGCTGATCATCGACGACTCCCTGACCGTCATCGGCTCGGCGAACATGGATTTCCGCAGCTTCGAACACAATTTCGAGGTCAACGCCTTTGTCTACGACAGAGAGTTCACGGCCCGCATGGCCGGGGTATTCGAAGACGACGCCTCGCGCTGTCATGCCCTGACGCCCGGAGAATGGTTCAACCGCCCGCGGCCGCGCCGCTGGGCGGAGTCGCTGATGCGGGTGTTCTCGCCGCTGCTGTAATCCCGCCTAAAAGGCGGAGGGGGGGGGTGATTTTAGACCGGCAAGTTTTGTGCATCGTAAGACGCGGGGCGGACAGGTAGTACCGACATACGTCCCGTTCGCCCCGCGTGAGGGATGTGCGGAAATTGCCGCATAAAATCGAACCCTAAATGTCGACGATGCCGTTGCGGATGGCATAGACCACCAGCGACGCGGTGTTCTTGCAGCCGGTTTTTTCGAGGATGTTGGCGCGGTGCTTGTCGACCGTGCGCTTCGAGATGAAAAGTTCGTCGGCGATCTCCTGATTCGACAGCCCCCGGCAGACGGCCACCAGGATTTCACGTTCGCGCGACGACAGCTGTTCGTCCGCGGCGTCTTCCCGCGTGCGCATGCGTCCCGTGAGCGACGAGAGCAGCTGCGGCGAAAAATAGCTGCCGCCCGCAGCCACCGTCTCGACAGCCTCGATCACGTCGCCGATGTCGGAATCCTTCAGCAAAAAGCCCCGCGCTCCGGCTTCGACCATGCGCGAATAGTAACTCTCCTCGCCGAACATCGAGAGCGTGATGATTTTGAGGTCGGGACGCTGCGCCAGCGCCCGCTCGGTCGTCTGCGCCCCGTCCAGCCCCGGCATGGCGAAATCCATGAACACGACATCGGCGTCGACGCCGCCGAGCATCGCCAGAAACTCCTCGCCGCTGGCCGCCTCGCCGACCACGCGGCACGCCGCACAGCGTTCGAGCAGCCCCCGCAGGCCGTTGCGGAAAAGCGAATGGTCGTCGACCAGGATGATCTTGTACGGTTCCATTATCGGCGGCGGCGTTTGCGGTTGTGGTTGCGGTTCAGCGGCGCAGGCTCCTCCTGCGTATTGACGCGGATGGCGGCGCGCATGCCCTTGCCCTTGGCCGAGGCGATGTCGAACGTGCCGCCCAGCGAGTTGATGCGCGACGCGATGTTCGAAAGCCCCATGCCGCAGTCCATCATCGCCTGCGGATTGAACCCGCGGCCGTTGTCGGTATAGTCGAGCGTCAGCTCCGAGCCGTTCTGCGACAGCGAAAGGTTGATCGCCGAGCAGGCGGCGTGCTTGAGCGAGTTGTTGATCAGTTCGCAGATCACGCGATAGAGAATCACCTCGATGTCGGTGTCGTAACGTTCCGAACGGAGGTTCGTCGTGAAACGGATCTTCACGTCGTGCATCGCAGCGCTCTTGTCGATGAAGTTCTGCACGCCCCGCGCCAGCCCGAAATCGTTGAGCACGTGGGGCGAAAGGTTGTTCGAAATCTCGCGCAGCGAGCGGATCGCCTCGTCGATCACATAGGTCGTATTGTCGATGATCTCGCGCTGCTCGGCGTCGTGCTCCTCACGCGCGAGGGCCGTAAGCGACATTTTGGCCGAAGAGAGCAGCGGCCCGAGACCGTCGTGCAGCTCCTTCGAGAAACGCGACCGGGCCTTCTCCTCGGTGCGGAGCACGGCCGTGAGGATACGCTTGTTGAGCAGCGACCGCTGACGGTTCAGACGGTTGATGTATTTGAACAGCTTGTGGGCGTACATCACGCCGATCGACAGGCAGACCGAGATCACGATCCCCAGATAACCGAACCACCAGCGGGGAATGATCTCGAAGCCCGATACGAGAAGCAGCTGGATGAGGCGTTCGACCGACAGCAGCGAAAAGCCCACGATGAAAAGAATCCACACCGAATTGTATTTGGTGGTGCGCACCAACCGCAGGGCATAGCCCGTGGCGACGCATTGGATGACGATGGCTATGACTAACAGGATCTTGATCAGCATAAGCGGACATTTTTTGACAAAAATAATTAAAAATTAAGAATTAAGCATTAAAAATGCCGCCTTCGGACTGCTCTCCGCCGATTTTCCGGTCCGGCGCCCCTCTCCGGTCACTTCAAGACCTTCGTCAGATTCTTCAGCTGGCGGTAATCCGTCAGATCGACCTGCACGGGAACCACCGCCACGTACTTGTTGGCCAGCGCCCATTCGTCGGTGTCGGTGGCTTCAGGCTCGCCGTTGACGAATTCGCCCGTGAGCCAGAAATACTCCCGGCCCCGGGGGTCTTCGTGGCGGTAGAACTCTTCGCGCCAGAAACCGCGGTTCTGGCGGCAGAGTTTCATTCCCTTGAGTTCCCCGACGCTGCCGACCGGAACGTTCACGTTCAGGCACAGCGGCAGTTCGACCTCCGCGGCGAAGATGTCGCCGACGATCCGCCGGCCGTAGACCACCGCAGCGGCGAAATCGGCGTCGGCCCCGTGGTCGTCGAGCGACAGCCCGACGGCCGGACAGCCGTAGAAGCTGCCTTCGATGGCGGCGCCCATCGTCCCGGAGTAGAGGACGTTGACGGCCGAGTTGGAGCCGTGGTTCACGCCCGAGATCACCATGTCCACGCGCTCGTCGCGCAGCAGGTAGTCGAAGGCCATTTTGACGCAGTCGACCGGCGTTCCCGAGAACGCGTAAACCGCAACGCCCTCCTCCTCGCGGATGCGGCGCAGGTAAAGCGGATTGTACATCGTGATGGCTTGGCTCATGCCGCTCTGCGTCGTCTCGGGAGCCACGACCACCACGCGGCCGAAGGCCCGGGCGACCTCTATGGCGGCCTCCATGCCTTTCGAATCGTATCCGTCGTCGTTGGTTACGAGTATCAGTCTTTCATTCATCTTTCCAATCGTTTTCCCGCAAAGATACGAATAATATCGCGCTTTTTTCATGCAATAGTTGCACCGTTCGGAAAATTCTTCCTATATTTGCAGTCCCTTTCGGGCGTATATCAACCTCTTCCATTGGGCGCTACGGCAGATGCGGACGGGTACGGCGGGCGGAAAGCGAATGCTTCAGACGCAGCGAAAACCAATTCGCGGGATTACAGGCAAAGGACCTGTATGGTAGCCCCGGCGCAGCGGGAATGTCGAATGCGAAACACAAAAATTGTTGCAACAATGAACAAAGACGCAATCATCAAGCTCGTCAACGAGCAGATGTGGCCCAAGACGGACGCCGACGTGCCGTCGTTCAAGGCCGGTGACACGATCACCGTCTCCTACAAGATCGTCGAGGGAAACAAGGAGCGCGTGCAGAGCTTCCGCGGTGTGGTTATCCAGATCAAAGGCTCGGGCAAGACCAAGATGTTCACGATCCGCAAGATTTCGAACGGCGTGGGCGTGGAGCGTATCTTCCCCCTCTACTCGCCTCACATCGACAAGATCGAGGTCAACAAGATCGGTGTCGTACGCCGCGCACGCATCTACTACCTGCGCGACCTGACCGGCAAGAAGGCCCGCATCAAGGAGAAGCGCATGACCCGCACGGAGAAGAAATAATCCCGCGGTCGGAAAGAGAAAACAGGATGTCTGAAAAGGCATCCTGTTTTTTTGCGTCCGAAAGAAGCGCGGAACCGACCGGAGACGTCAGAGAACGATGCCGCCGGTCTTTTCAGCGCATCGTATTCAGCCTGGAGCCGGGCCAAAGCCGCCTCGTTGCAGCGTTCGACCAGACCGTGCAGGGCTGCGACCTCCTCCGGAGCGAGTCCCAGGCTGGCGACGATTTCGGGCGTCAGCCGGGATGGTTCTGTAAGGGGCAGAACGAAAACTCCAAAAGGGATAAAAGAGATGAAACGATTGTAAAGTAGATAGTTAGGATAGAACGGCCAAATTTTAGCTGCGTAATTTACCGTAATTTCAGTGCAGGAATTTCAAGGCGAAACGCCCCAATTCAATGCGTAACCGCAATATTCAGTGGTAATTCACCACAAAGACGAGCCCGCACGACCATTTAAACGTGGTTTGTGCGGGCTTTATAGTATAATGACCGATCTGTCCCCTATTTGAGCGAGTTCAGACGCAGCGACGCCTTGATAAAAGCAAGCGCCCGGATGCGGTTGATGTGTATCTCCATCGGTTTGTGGTGCTCGTTATAGCTGACCAGCACGATGTGATCAGGTATATCGGATTTTTGCAGGTATTTCACCGAAACGTACTCGTCTCCGTCAATGTCGAACGAAATCAGATACATTTCACCCCATATAATGCTGTGCATGATGTCATGTACCTGCTTGTAAAACACGATGTCTCCGCTTTTCAGCAGCGGGTACATCGAATCCCCTACGATACGCAGTCCTCCGTCGCATTTGGGGATCAGTGTCGTCTCCATGACCCGACGATCGACTGGCTGTATTGGTCTGCAAACAGCGGAACAAGACCAGCGACGGCCTCCATGTCATATATAGGTATCTGCTGGCGGTCAATCAAACGATCGGTTCGCAACTTGAAAACCTTATCTACGGCAACATCGGCGACATTCTTCTCGAAACTCTCTTCGCCTGTCGGGTATTCAGTAAAAGGTGACGTTTTTTGGAGTTTTGGTAAGCAAAATTTCTCCTTCTCCAGTCAACAGCCAAATAGGATTTACATCGTTATAATATGAGAGAAATCTCAATAGATTTTCTTCGGAGATACCATTAGGTATCTGCTGACGATCAATCAGGCGATCGGTTCGCAGTTTGAAAACCTTATCTACAGCAACATCGGCGACATTCTTCTCGAAACTCTCTTCGCCTGTCGGGTATTCAGTAAAAGGTGACGTTTTTTGGAGTTTTGGTAAGCAAAATTTCTCCCCGACCTGTTAGCAACCAATCTGCATTCAACGAATGCTATCTACGCCTTTCGGGTATTCTGTATTTGATAAGGAATTTTGGTAAGTAAAATTTCTCCTTAAAGCATGGCGTTTTTGGGAGTTTTCGTTTGCCATGCTTTTCGCCATGCTCTTTGCTATGTTTTGAAAACATGGCGTTTTTCGGAGTTTTGGTATTGTTTTTTGGTGATTCGATAGTCTGTATTTGTAGGCGCTTTTTGGAGTTTTCGTTTGCCTACATTTAGGCCTACAATTTTGCCTACGTTTAAATTGTAGGCGTTTTTTGGAGTTTTGGTATTGATTTTTTGCTGGCTGATATTCTGTATTTGACCACGTTTTTCGGAATTTTCGTTTGTGGTCAAAATAGTGGCCCTTTTCATTGACCACGTTTTCCGGAGTTTTGGAATAGAAAATAATACCGCCCGCCGAAATGATCGACGGGCGGCAACTGTTCGGGTTTCGCAGTCTTCAGGGAACAGGTCAGGACACCTTTCTAACCCGGTGCTGCGCGGGTGTTCTGCGTGCCCTGCGGGGGTTCTTCATCCTCTCGGCCTTTCGCGCTTCCATATCCGCCCTGCGTTCGGCTTTTAACCGCTTGATATAAGCGCTATAATCAGGGTCCCGGCGCAACCAGGACAGATATGTGATATATCCGACATGAAACATATCATAAATATAATTGTTCCATACCCACCGATGATTCCGATCCTGCCGCCCCGGTTCATAGTGCGCTTTTGTCACCTCTACGGCCTGTTTTATCTTTTCGAGGTAGTTCTTATTGTTGTATGCCATAATATACGAAATTTAGCGGGTTTAAAGGCCCTTTAAACGGATGCGCTGACAATCGCGCCGATGCCCTTGCCGCGGATCGGTAATGCTACGAACCGTTTGTCGAAACCTACGATCGTCACACGCTCTTTGGGGTCGTTCTCCGTGGCGTACATGTGAATATCTCCGTCGGCTTTCATCACCTCCTTTGCGTAGAACGCGAACGAGGCGAACCTGTCTCCCTCGGCCGCTGCCGCTCCGAATGCGACCTTTTTCAGCACGCCGTCCATCATGCGGTACGTCGGCATGCGCGAGAAAGCGTAACAGCCGAACCCGGCGAATTTCAGCGGCTCGCCGTCTTTGATGCTCGTCAGATCCTTGAAGAGTTTGAGGTCTTCGAGCAGCAGGTCGGAAACGTGCTTCGGATGCAACACGAGATAACGTTCATCGAGCGGTACGTCCACATCGTCGAAACGCTCTTTCAGCGCGAGGATGTCCGCAAACCGCAACCGCTTGCGGCCCGTGATGCTTTCGCCCGTCGTGATAATTACGGGAGTGTTTTCGGTATCTTCCGCCGGGGCATAAGCGTGCGCGGCTTTCGTCGCCACACTTGCCCGGAGCGTCGAACGGTGCTGGCCGATAACGCTTTCGAGTTTGTCGTAGCTGTACTCCAGCGCTTCGGGGCGGCGGACGATGGTGTTTTCGGTCTCGAACTTGTCGAGCCGGATTTCGTTGTCCTCGTCATCACGCCCGATCACCGAGATAGGATAGGTCGTATTATTGACCAAAACCTTCGGGTCGATACCCGCCGACGCGATGTGCAGGCGGTTGTGATCCACGAACTGCGAATAGTCCGTCGCCTTTTGCAGGAAACTGTCGTCGGGGTAGAAACCCTCTTTTACCTGGTCTATCCAGACCTCTCTGTTTAATGCCATAAATATTGTATTTGTAATTGATTGTTCGTTACTTGTTTTTACGTTCGCGGGCAAGCAACCGCTCGTATTGGTCGGGATGTTGTGCCAGATACTCGGGGTTATGTTTGCGGTAATAGGCCAGGTTATGATACGGTTCCTGTTCTTCCCCGTATTCTTTCTCCCGCAGGCGGGCGTATAACTCCGGATCATCGCTCAATGCCTGCGGATCGTATTTGCGGTATTCTTTCAGTCCCCAGTTGGCCCGGTTGGTCATGTCGTTGCGGTTCGGGCCGAAGAAAGCCGCAAACGACACCTTTTCGGGCATGACTTCGAGGACCTCCTTCAGAGCCTTGACACCCAACTGTTTGCCGATATGCTCGAATACACACGGTCAGGCATACCGAATTTACCGAGGTTGACGGCTTGTTTCAACTCTTTGTCTATATCCACCGCCGCGGCCTGCTCCTTGTCCTGCATGAACTTGCGGAATGCCGATTTGTCGGTCCGTGCCATGTGTTTCAGGAGCATGAGCTGCGACGATTCGACATACCCCAGCCGCAGGGCCTTTTCCGTGTCGGGTTCCGCCGGGCCTGCATTACCGGATAGGGCTGTTACGGTTTCTATGATCACCCCATCCGTCGCTGTTGCAGGCAGTTTCAGCACCTCGATCAGTTGCGTACGCAGGTCTTTGTCCCCGTCTGCCGATTCTTTAAGGCTCAATACGATAAGCCCCCTTTTGTCGAACAGTTTGACGGCGTTCCGATTGGACGGGATATCGACGATCGACACCTCGGTCAGTTCGCAGTCCGTTACGGTGTCTACGCCGTCGATCCTCTCGTAATTGAGAACAGACAGGCCGATAGACGCCGAGCGCAGAAAGCCGCCGTCTACACGCTCTTTAACCTCTTTTCCGAGCGGGTTATTTTCGTCGAATACGGCGTCGGCAATCAATTGCGAACCCTCGGTCCGGATGTTGTCCCAGCGGCCTATAACGCCTTTTTCCCGTGCGTGCATGTAGAGCATCACGGGATCCTTTTTAAAACGTTCCGTGCGGATGCCCTTTGTCTGAATAACAAAGCCGTCCGCATTGACGCTTTCGTCGGAGATGATAAATGTGTATGTCATGTAAAAGTATTTGGATAGCACAAATATCCTTCATATATGCGCCATGGCAAAAAATTGTTTATAACCTATATACAAATTATTTTCAACCCTTGGCAATCCGATTTTTTGATAAACTTTGTATTTTATTCCGTCTCTTTTACTATATTTGCATATCCTAAATCTTATAAGTCATGCCTTTTGCAAAAACAAATCACAGAATTATAGCCACTTATGGTGTGGGTAGTGGAAACGCCCCAGCGCTTTCTTATAAGAGCGTAGGACACCTTAGAGTGGCTTTTTTTCATTTCCTAAATCTTATAAGCTATGTTTACCTATCAACGAGATGCCGCACAAGTTGCGCAGTTTGCTAATCAGTACAATTTCGACGAACTGGTCGCATGTCTAACCGACTACCTCGATCCGAAAGCGGCCGCTAAACATTTAAAACTGATTTATTTCACACTTACAGAGTATATTTTGAGCGACACTGAAAATATGGGCCGTTCGGATGTCGCGGAAGCTATGGTTACTCTGCGGTGGTTGCACGAAGCGATAGAAACAATGACAAATGGCGATGAGCGTGCTATTAAAATTGTTCCTTACCATATTCCCGTTGTAAAATGGTGTGACTAACCCCAATTTATTGCAAGTATAACGAACTTGCAATGACATTCCAAACAAAGACCCTTTAAACTCGGTTTAAAGGGTCTTTTATTTTTGCCACTTTTTTGTCGATATTTCAAGGCTGAACTTTGAAATTTCCTGTTTTTGGACTGGAATTTTCGAAATGCCCGATATAGTTCCGCCCCACCGTGATGAACGGAGCGGAAAGCGTTCCGGCGCTTTTGACCGCAAAGATGCCGGCTGGCGCTCGAACGAGTGCGGCGCGGACGGGCAGTACCGGAGTACGTCCCATTCGCGCCGCACGAGAGCAAGAGCAAAAACGCCCTCTAAAATCGGGAATTAATCCTCTACGGGAATATCCTTGTTGACATTCTTCGAACCTACGAGCGCATAGAAGAGCATGTAGGCCAGACCGGCGATGATCACCCAGTAGCTCGACAGGTAGTTGGAGATGTCGGCCACATAGCCCTGGATCAGCGGAAGGATACCGCCGCCGCAAACCATCACCATGAAGATACCCGAACCCATGGAGGTGTATTTGCCGAGTCCCTCGACGGCGAGGTTGAAGATGCCGCCCCACATCACCGACGTGCAGAGACCGCACAGCGTGAGGAACATGACGCCGATAGGAACCTCGATCATGGCGAAGCCCGTACCCGTGAACACCGGCATGCGGCCCATCGTGTCGATCGGAGCGAAGATGCCCAGCAGCACGAAGACCAGCGCCACGACGGAAACCGCCGTCAGCTGCGCCTTACTCGAGACCTTGCCGCCGATGACGCCGCCGATCAGACGGCCGCACATCATTAGGAACCAGTAAGTGCCCACGAGCGAACCGGCCGCAGCAGCAGCCATTCCGATACCGGGGGTCGCCGCGTCGGGCGTGGAGGTCAGGAACAGGTTCATAAAGTTGGGAATGCCCACCTCGACACCTACATAGATAAAGATGGCCACCGTACCCAGCACGAAGTGACGGAACGACATGGCGCTGTGCTTGTCCTTCTTCTCGCTCTTGGCGTCCTGGATCGCGAAGGGTTCGGGAATGCGGACCGCCGCCAGCACGAAGAACACCACGGCGAAGATGCCCATGGCGATCCACAGCGCGGGAGCCGCGTCGCTGATCGTCGCATTGGCCGCGTTACCCATCAGGTAACCCACGAGGATCGGAACGATGGTCGCCGAAATCGAGTTGAGCGAGCCGCCGAACTGGATCAGCTGGTTACCCTTCTTGCCGCCTCCGCCCAGCGTGTTGAGCATCGGGTTCACGACCGTGTTCAGCATACACATCGAGAAGCCCGAAACGAAAGCGCCGATCAGATAGACCGGGAAGCTGCCCGCAATGCCCGAAAGGTACTGGATGCCCACGCCGACGAAACCGACGGCCACGGCGGCAAGCGCCGTCTTCTTATAGCCGATGCGCTTGAGCATCATGCCCGCCGGAATGCCCATCACGGCATAGGCGATGAAGTTGGCGAAGTTGCCCAGCTGGGACATCCAGTTCGCCACGGCGAACTGATTCTTCACGATGACGCCCAGCGGATTCGAAAGTCCCGTCACGAAGGAGATCATTGCAAAGAGCAAGAACATCATGACGATGGGCAAGGTGTAATTTTTCTTTTGTTCCATAAAATCTATCAATGTTTAGGTTAATAAGTTTCGGGGGGGGGTCATCGGTCCCGTTCGGCGATGTAGGCGCAGAGGTTGACCAGCGCCGAACGGTATTCGGAATCGGGATAGTCGGAGAGCATCTCCACGGCGCGGGCGATGTAGCCCTGCATCACCTCGGCGGCGAAAGAGAGGCCGCCCTCGTTCTCGACCGTGGAGCGCAGGTACTCGACCTCCTCGTCGCTCTCGTGACAGCGGGAGAGCCGTTCGAGCAGCTCCCTGCGGCGGGAATCCGAAGCGCGGTCGAGCACAGACAGCAGCGGCAGGGTGATTTTCCCTTCGCGCAGGTCGTTGTTGGCGGGTTTGCCCGTGTGGGCCGTCGGGGTATAGTCGAGAATGTCGTCCTGAATCTGGAAGGCCATGCCCACGGCTTCGCCGAAACGCCGCATCGTGGCCACCCGGTCGCGCGTGGCGCCCACGGCCAGCGCCCCGGCCGACGCGCTGACGCCCAGAAGGCTCGCGGTTTTCTTATAGATGATGTCAAGATAGGCCTGGCGGGTCATCGTGCTGTTGGCGGCGCACTCGTCCTGCAGGACCTCGCCCTCGCACAGCGCGGCCATCGACCCGCAGACGTGCGTAACGAGGTCGAACTGCCCGCTCTGCAAGCCTATGTTCATGTTTTTGGCAAGGATGTAATCACCCAGGATCACGGCTTTGTGCGACTGCCAGCGGGCGTTGGCCGAGGGTTTGCCGCGGCGCATGTCGGCCTCGTCGATCACGTCGTCGTGGATCAGCGACGCGACGTGGATCATTTCGACCAGCATGGCGGCCAGACAGGCCCTGCGGCCCGCGGCGGCCCCTTTCACCGGGGCGTTCATCGCCGCCGAAAGCATGACGAGCATGGGACGGATGCCTTTGCCGCGCGCCGAAAGGGCGTAACGCAGCATATCGGAGAGCAGCTCCCCCTCGGCCGTGAACTGGCGGTCTACGAATTCGTCGAGGGCCTCCAGTTCCGCAGTCACGGGTTTGCGGATGTCATCGAGTGTAATCATATCCGCAAAGATAGTCATTTTTCGCAATGAAGACACGGACTGTCAATGTTTTTTCGTACCTTTGGCAATCGGTTAAGACACGCTGGAATGGATTTTTCGAACACTATAAGATCAAAACTGCTGCCGGCCCTGGCGGCCTTCGCACTCTTTTTCGTGGTGAGCGCCGCCTATTTCGCCCCGCAGTTCCGGGGCGAAGCGCTGCCCCAGCACGACGTCATCCAATACGAAGGCATGGCCAAGGATATCAGCGACATGCGCGCCGCGACGGGCGAAGACCCGCAGTGGACGGGCGGCATGTTCGGCGGCATGCCGGCCTACCTGATCAACGTGGCCTATCCGGCCCAGCTGGTGAAGCGGACCGTCGGACAGGTCGTGAAGATCATCGACACGCCCGCCGGATTCCTGTTTTTCGCCATGGTCTCGATGTGGCTCATGCTGCTGATCGTCGGGATCAACCCGTGGGTGGGCATCGTCGCGGCGCTGGCCTACGGGCTTTCGACCTACTTCCTGCTGATCATCGGCGCGGGGCACGTCACGAAAATGTGGGCGCTGGTCTACGCCCCGCTGATGATGGGCGGCGCGTGGATGACCCTGCGGGGCAACGTCTGGTGCGGCGCGGCGCTCACGGGGCTTGCGGCGTCGCTCGAAATCGGCGCCAACCACCCGCAGATCACCTATTATTTCCTCGTGGCGATGGCCGCATTCTGGATCAGCGAAGGAATCCTTTCTTTTAGGGAGGGACGTCTGCGCGATTTTTCCCTGCGCACCGCGGCGCTCGTCGCGGCGGGCATCCTGGCCGTAGGATCGAATTTCTCGCCCCTGTGGTACACGGCCCGCCACTCGAAGGAGACCATCCGCGGCGGATCGGAGCTTGCCGCGACGGCCGAAACCTCGAAAAACGGCCTCGCACTCGACTATGCGACGGCGTGGAGCTACGGCAAGGCCGAAACCCTCAACCTGCTCGTACCCGACTTCATGGGCCGCGAATCGGGCACGACCTTCCCGGCCGACGGACAGACGGCGGCCGTGCTGAACGACTACGGTCTGCGCGGCGCGGCGCAGCAGCTCTCGGCCTACTGGGGCACGCAGCCCTACACGGGCGGCCCGACCTATCTGGGCGCCGCGGCGGTGTTCCTCGCCGCGCTGGGCATCGCGCTGGCCCGGGGGCGCAACAAATGGTGGATCATCGCCGCATGCGTCGTGATGATTCTGCTGGCCTGGGGCCGCAACCTGATGGGGTTCACCGAATTCGCGTTCAAATACCTGCCCGGATACAATAAATTCCGCACCGTCTCGATGACGCTCGTCGTCGTGCAATGGGCCGTGCCGCTGCTGGGGGCGCTGGCCCTGATGCGGCTCTGGAAGGGGGAGATTCCCCGCGAACGGCTGCTGCGCGCGCTGGCATGGGCTGCGGGAATCACCGGGGGAGCGTGTCTGCTGCTGGCCGTCGCCGGAGGATCGCTCTTCGACTTCGGACGCGCCGAAAGCGCGGACTATATGACCGATACGTTCCGTCACATCTTCGAAAGCAACAACATGCGGTCGTACATCGACCGCGGAATGGACATCGAATGGGCCGAAGCGACGGCCGACGCGATGGCCGCCGACCGCGCGGCGATGATGCGGGCCGACGCATGGCGTTCGCTCGTGATGATCCTGCTGGCGGCGGGCGGCGTGGCGCTGTTCGCCCTGCGCCGGATCAACCGATACGTACTGACGGGCCTGCTCGCGGGCGTGATGCTGCTGGACCTCGTGCCGGTCGACCTGCGGTTCCTCTCGTCGGAGAATTTCGTCTCGCCGCGCCGCAACCAGGTGACGGCCTCGGCGGCCGACAAGGCGATCATGCAGGACAAGGACCCGGGCTACCGGGTGCTGAACCTCACGGTCAGCCCCTTCAACGACGCCACGACCTCCTATTTCCACCGCTCGGTGGGCGGTTACCACGGGGCGAAGCTGGCCCGCTACCAGGATCTGATCGACCGTTACCTTTCCAACGCCGACGACGGAGTGCTCGACATGCTCAACACGCGCTACCTGATCGTTCCGGGCAAGGAGGGGCAGCCCGAAGCGCAGTGCCGCACGACGGCCTTCGGAGCGGCGTGGTTCGTCGACAGCGTCATCTACGCCCCCTCGGCGCAGGCGGAAATCGACCTGCTGGGCAAGACGGACCTCCGCACGACAGCGGTGGTGTCGGGGCAGAATCCGGCGAAGAGCGCATCGCGGCCCATGCCCCTCGGCATCTACGCCTCCGCCCGGATCGAGCTCACGGAGTACCGCCCGAACTACCTCAAATACGAATACACGCTCCCCGAAGAGGCGGTGGCGGTGTTCTCGGAGATTTTTTACGACCAGGGCTGGAAGGCCTATGTCGACGGCGAGGAAAGCCCCTACTTCCGGGCCGACTACGTCCTGCGGGCGATGACGCTGCCCGCCGGCACGCACACCGTCGAATGGCGGTTCCGCGCACCGGGCTGGACGGCCGTCGAAGGCGTGACGCTCGCGGCGTCGCTCGCGATCCTGCTGGGAGCCGTCGCGGCGCTGGCCTATTGTTTTAGAAAAAGAACGGAAAAAGAGAAATAAAAAGGGCGACCCGCGCAAACCCGTTTGTCGTCAGCGTGCGTAAAATTTCGGGTTTCGCGCAGGGGTTGCGGATCGGACACAGCCGGCCTATTTCCGATTCGCGGCAACAAGGGAAGCCCGAAATTTGCCATTATCACGACAAACGCCATGAAAGACGATAAAAGACTGAAGCGAAAGGTCCGCAACTCCTACATCGTGTCGACGGTGAGCATCACGCTCGTGCTGTTCCTGCTGGGATCGGTGGGTTACCTGATGGTCGCGGCGCTGAAGGTCGCCGACACGCTCCAGGAGAGCATCGCCGTCACCGTGGAGTTGAAGAACGGGCTTTCGGAGGCGCAGAAAGAGACCATCAGCAAACGCCTGACCGCCGAGGAGATGGTCGCGACGATCGCCTACTCCGCCAAGGAGGAGAAAGCCGAGGAGGAGGAGTTCCGCAAGATGTTCGGCAGTTCGTTCGAGGAGATCCTGCCGGAGAACCCGCTGCTGGATTCGTTCGAACTCACGCTCACGTCGGCATCCTCCGACAAGGAGCTGCTCGACTCGTTCATCGCCGCCGCCGGACGCATCGAAGGCGTCGACCGCGTGTCGTACCCGGCGCTGATGGCCGAGCGGCTGCACGCCACGGTGAACAAGATACGCCTCGTGCTGCTGCTCTTCGGCGGCGCGCTGCTGGTCATTTCGCTGATCCTGCTGAGCAACACCATCCGGCTGGCGATCTTTTCGAAACGCTACCTGATCAACACGATGAAGCTGGTCGGGGCCACCAAGTGGTTCATCATGCGGCCCTTTCTCGGAAGCAGCCTCACGCAGGGAATCCTGGCCGGCACGGCCGCCTCGGCCTTGTTCGGTCTGGCCGTCTACGGACTGAACGAGGCGGTTCCCGAACTGATGACCATTGCCGAAGCCGGCAAAATCGCCATCATCCTCGGCTCGATGATTGCGGGCGGCATCATCATCTCGGGGCTTTTCACCTTTGCGGCCCTCAACAAATTCATCAACATGAAGTCGAACAAGATATACCTTTATTAAATGAAAAACGAACAGAAGAACGCGCAGGACCCCGTACCGGAAAATCCCCGCATGCCCCTTACGCGGCGCAACTACGTCCTGCTGGCGATCGGTTTCGCGGTCATCCTCCTAGGCTTCGTCCTGATGGCCGGCGGAGGCAGCGACTCGCCCGACGAATTCAACTACGCGATGTTCTCGTGGAGGCGCATCACGCTGGCCCCGATCCTCGTGATCGGCGGCTTCGTCATCGAGATCTATGCGATCATGCGACGTTACAAGTAATTCCCGGCCCGTTGCGGAACGCCGTCCCGGCGGGGAGACCCGCCCGGCAACGGCCGGCGGACCGGAACAGCCGACAACTCAAGACCCTTTCTAAAAAATAAATGGACACACTGCAAGCTATCCTGCTCGGCATCGTGCAGGGCATCACCGAATTCCTGCCCGTTTCAAGCAGCGGTCATCTCCAGATCGCCAAGGAGGTGCTGGGCGTACAACTCGAAGAAAACCTCACGTTCGACGTGGCGCTCCACGCCGCCACGGTGTTGAGCACGATCGTCGTGCTGTGGAGCGAAGTCTGGCGCCTCCTGAAAGGACTGTTCTCGCGCCGGTTCAACGAAGAGCAGGCCTACGTACTGAAACTCGTCCTCTCGATGATCCCCATCGGCATCGTCGGGTTCCTGCTCAAGGACCGGATCAACGACCTGCTCAACGCACCCTACATCCTCGCCGTCGTGGGCGCGATGCTCCTCGTGACGGCCGCGCTGCTGGCCTTCGCCTACTACGCCAAGCCGCGGCAGAAGGAGACGATCTCCTACCGCGACGCCCTGATCATCGGACTGGCACAGGCATGCGCCGCCATGCCGGGACTTTCGCGGTCGGGTTCGACCATCGCCACAGGCCTGCTGCTGGGCAACAAGAAAGCCGCCGTGGCGCAGTTCTCGTTCCTGATGGTGCTGGCTCCGATCCTGGGCGAGACCCTGCTCCAGGCGACAAGCGGCGATCTGACCGCCGGTATCGCCGCAGGGCCGCTCATCGCCGGATTCCTCGCATCGTTCATCACGGGATGTCTGGCCTGCAAATTCATGATCGAGGTCGTGAAGCGGGGCAAACTCATCTGGTTCGCCGTCTACTGCACCGTTGCGGGACTGGTGTCGATCACAAGCTATTTCTGCTGATGAAAGAAGCACTGGACCTCCGCGGCATCAATTTCGAGGACGGATACATCGCCGTCGTGGACAAGCCCCTGCGCTGGACCTCGACCGACGTGGTGCGCAAAATCAAATTCGCGCTCCGCAGGCTGGGTTACCGCAAAATCAAGGTCGGACACGCCGGGACGCTCGACCCGCTGGCCACGGGCATCCTGCTGGTCTGCATCGGCCGCGCCACCAAACTCGTCGACGCCCTGCAAGCCGAGGAGAAGGAGTATGTGGCCGACGTGATGCTGGGCGCCACGACCCCGAGCCACGATCTGGAACACGAGATAGACCGGACCTACCCGTGGGAGCACATCACGCGGGAAGCGGTCGCCGAAGCCCTCGCCTCGCTCACCGGCGAGCGGCTCCAAACCCCGCCCGTCTACTCGGCCAAGAAGATCGACGGCACACGGGCCTACGAACTGGCCCGCGCCGGCGAGGAGGTCGCCGTACGCCAGGCGCTGATCAACATTTACGAAATGGAGATCGTGGAATACGACCTGCCGCGGGTGCGTATCCGCGTGCGTTGCAGCAAGGGAACCTACATCCGCTCGCTGGCCCACGAGATCGGACAGGCGCTCCGCAGCGGGGCGCACCTCACCTCGCTGCGCCGCACGCGCAGCGGCGGCTTCACGCTCGAAAAATCCTATGAGCTGGACGAATTTCTTGAAAATCTGCAAAAACTTGAAACAAAATAGACTTTTTTGCGTATAAAAAATAATCTGTCTTTGTTTTCCGGAACCTTTCCGGCAGGCGGGGCAGAGGCAAAACCGCGTTTCAGGCCCCGCCGAACGCAGAAAATGTCGAACCACATTACGTAAAAAAGAGCGTTCATCTATGAAATTATCGCAGTACGGGTATGACTTTTCACCCGAAATGCTGGCCAAATACCCGGCCGACAATCGCGACGAGTCGCGTCTGATGGTCATCAACCGCGCCAAAGGCACTATCGAGCACCGTATCTTCAAGGACATCATCGAGTATTTCGACGAAAAGGACCTGTTCGTCTTCAACGACACGAAGGTTTTCCCGGCACGCCTCTACGGCAACAAGGAGAAGACCGGCGCCGAAATCGAAATCTTCCTGCTGCGGGAACTCAACCGCGAACTGCGGCTGTGGGACGTGCTGGTGGACCCCGCGCGCAAAATCCGTATCGGCAACAAACTCTACTTCGGCGACGACGACCTGCTGGTGGCCGAGGTGATCGACAACACCACCTCGCGCGGCCGCACGCTGCGCTTCCTGTTCGACGGCTCCTACGAGGAGTTCAAGCATGCGCTCTTCGCGCTGGGCGAAACGCCTCTGCCGAAGTGGGTACGCGAGAAGGTCGAACCCGAGGACGCCGAGCGTTACCAGACCATCTTCGCCGAGAAGGAGGGCGCCGTGGCTGCCCCGACGGCCGGCATGCACTTCTCGAAACACCTGATGAAGCGCATGGAGATCAAGGGCATCGACAAGACGTTCGTGACGCTGCACGTCGGGCTGGGAAACTTCCGCACGGTGGACGTCGAGGACCTCTCGAAGCACAAGATGGACTCCGAGCAGTTCTTCGTCGAGGAGGCCGCCGCCGAAGCGGTCAACGCGGCCAAACGGCAGGAGCGCAAGGTCGTGGCGATCGGCACGACGGTGATGCGCACGATCGAAACCGCCGTATCGACCAACGGCATGATCAAACCCATGGAAGGCTGGACCAACAAGTTCATTTTCGCCCCCTACGAATTCACCGTGGCCGACGCCATGGTGACCAACCTCCATCTGCCCTACTCGACCCAGCTGATGATGGTGGCGGCTTTCGGCGGTTACGAAACCGTGATGAACGCCTACAAGGTAGCCAAGGAAGAGGGGTATCGTTTCGGCACTTACGGAGACGCGATGCTCATTCTTTAATTTTTTTTCACTACCTTTGCAGATATAAACCCTCAAAACCATGGCAAGCAAAATTCTGTACGTGTGTCAGGAGATCACCCCCTATCTTCCAGAAACGGAGGGTTCCCGGCTTTGCCGTGCGCTGACGCAGGCAATGCAGGAACGCGGGAACGAGATCCGCACCTTCATGCCCCGCTACGGCTGCATCAACGAGCGCAGGCACCAGCTGCATGAGGTTATCCGGCTGTCGGGCATGAACCTCATCATCGACGACAACGACCACCAGCTGATTATCAAGGTGGCGTCGATACCCGCGGCGCGCGTACAGATTTATTTCATCGACAACGACGACTACTTCTCGCGCAAGGCGGTGCTGACCGACGGCGCGGACAACTACTTTCAGGACAACGACGAACGGGCCATCTTTTTCGCCCGCGGCGTACTGGAAACGGTCAAGAAACTGCGCTGGACCCCGACGGTGGTGCACTGCCACGGCTGGTTCACGGCCGTGGTTCCCGTTTACCTGAAACGGATCTTCGCCGACGACCCGATCTTCCGCGACGTCAAGGTCGTGGTGTCGCTCTACGGCGACGGCTTCTCCGGGGAACTCGATCCCGGATTCGGCGCCAAGATCGCCGGCGAAGGCGTCAAGGACAAAAATCTTGCGATTCTCGACACTCCGTCATACGAAAACCTCTGTCGCTTCGTTATGGAATATGCCGACGGAGTGGTTGCGGCATCCCCGGATGTCGACCCGAAAGTATTGGACATGGCCCGCGCGAGCGGAAAGCCGATGCTCGAATACCAATCGCCCGAGGCAGAGGACTTTTTCGATAATTACAACCGATTCTATGAAGCGATTCAATAACTTCCGCCGCATGCTGCTCCCCGTTGCAGCGCTGGCTGCCACGATAGGACTGACCCTCGGGGGCTGTACCAAGGTGGACGATACGCTGGGCGGAAACCTCATCCCCGACAACCAGCAGATGAGGGCGGGATACGTTCAGCTCCCCCGGGCCGACGAACTGAACCCGAAGAAATACGTCGAAACACGCCTGTTCCAGACCGATTCGATCGTCAGTTCGAACATCACCTACGGCTACATGGGTTCGATGCTCAACGACACGCTGGGCCACCGTTCCGCGGGATTCCTTTCGCAGATGGTCAACTATTACAAGGTCGATTCAGGCTACTTCGGCTACATGCCGATCTTCGACTCGGCGCAGATCTTGCTCAAGGTGACCAGCTTCGGCCGCGACTCGGTGACCGAGCAGTCCTTCGCGGTCTACGAGGTCGTCAGCAACAAATACCTCACCGAGAAACCCATAGCGCCCAACAAATCGCAGCGCGACTCGACCTTCTACCTCAATTTCGACCCCGTGGCGGAAGGCGTCTACAACCCCGACGAGCCGCTCTTCACCTTCACGCTCGGCGGTGAGGGCAAATACCCCTCGACCACGTCGGCCGTGACGTTGGAGCCGACCGAAGCGGGTAAAAAATACATCCGCCGCCTGATGCTTCAGGAGGGCGAGTATGCCGGCGACTACTCGATTTACAGCGCCGACAGCCTGAAATACTGGGTCGAGGCGTTCAAGGGACTTTACATCGCCCCGAACCCCGAGAAGCCGCTCACCGAGTACGGCAAGGGAACGATCTTCGCCACGGAACTGACCTATTCGGGCCTGTCGGTCTACGGACGTAACCGCGTGAAGGACGACCCCTCGCTGATCAAGGACACGATCGGCATGGTCTACTACTTCTACAAAGACGGCGCGGAATTCGGCAGCGTCTCGGTAAACAACGTCAAGCACGACTACGAGGAGGCCACGATCGCCCGAAGGATAAACATAGAGGAAGCCCGCGAGACGGCCGAGAACCGGCCCGAAAATCCCCTCGTCTATGTCGAGGGCATGGGCGGCGTGGTGACCGAGATGACCTTCAGCCCGGAGTTCTTCGCGGAGCTGGAGGCGGAGATCGCCAAGGGAAATGCCGACGGCAAGAATTTCAAAACACTCGCGTTCAGCCAGGTACGCATGTCGATCTACTTCAACGACAGCGACTACGAGTGGGAGAAGATCGCGGACGGAACGGCCGGCGACATCCTGCGCATGACCGACCAGATGAACGCATACCCGGCGCGGCTGGGCATGTACACCAATTACAAGACGCTGACGCCGATTTCGGACTACGCCTACATCTACGAGCAGAACTACGGTTCTTCGGTAACGCTCGCCTACAACGGCAAGATCAACCGCAGCCGCGGCTGCTACGTAATGGACATCACGGGCTACATGCAGCAGCTCTGGAACAGTTACATGGAAGCCAAGGCAGATGCGGGCGGCGAGGTTGCGAACATCGACTGGGACAAAGTCAAGAACCGCTCGGTATACATCGGACCCGAAGCGTACGGCCTCTACACGACCTCGTTCGGCGTGTTGCAGGGCATGCCGACACAGGCCGGGACTGCCGAACCGAACAACGCCCCGATCCGTTTCAGTATGGCGTACAACCTGATCAAGTAAACAACAGATAACCCCTTTTGCGGAACCTAAGTGTAATGCTTAGGTTTTCGCTTTTCTGAAAAAGCCATCAAAACAGCAATGCAGGAAAATTTAGTAATCGTAGAGTCCCCCGCCAAGGCCAAGACCATCGAGAAGTTTCTCGGCAAGGACTTTATCGTAAAATCGAGCTTCGGACACATCCGCGACCTTGCGAAGAAGGATCTCGGCATCAATATCGGAGAAGGCTACAAGCCCGTATACGAAATCCCCGGCGACAAGAAGAAAG
This sequence comes from Alistipes shahii WAL 8301, assembly GCF_025145845.1. NCBI lineage: Bacteria > Pseudomonadati > Bacteroidota > Bacteroidia > Bacteroidales > Rikenellaceae > Alistipes > Alistipes shahii. Next base: position 1,589,004 of record NZ_CP102253.1, read on the forward strand.
TGGTCGACGAACTCACGAAGCTGGCCAAGTCGAAGACCGTCTGGCTCGCCTCCGATGAGGACCGCGAAGGAGAAGCCATCGCATGGCACCTGACCGAAGTGTTGGGTCTCCCCGTCGACCGGACCAAGCGCATCGTCTTCCACGAAATCACCAAGCGGGCGATTCTGGAAGCCATCGAGAAGCCGCGCACGGTCAATATGGACCTGGTCAACGCCCAGCAGGCACGCCGCATCCTCGACCGGCTGGTCGGCTTCGAGCTGTCGCCGGTGCTGTGGAAGAAGGTACGTCCGGCGCTGTCGGCAGGCCGCGTGCAGTCGGTCGCCGTGCGCCTGATCGTGGAGCGCGAACGCGAGATCATCGCCTTCCGCTCGGCAGCCTATTTCCGTGTCGTGGCCCAGTTCTACGCCGCCGGAGACCCGGAGAAGACGCTCTTCAAGGCCGAACTTTCGTCGCGTTTCGAGACCGAGGCGCAGGCCGAAACCTTCCTGCAAAGCTGCATCGGCGCCACATTCACGGTGGCCAAGGCCGAGGAGAAACCCGCACAGCGCTACCCCGCGCCGCCGTTCACCACCTCGACGCTCCAGCAGGAGGCGGGCCGCAAGCTGGGCATGTCCGTATCGCAGACGATGTCCGTCGCGCAGCACCTCTACGAGCAGGGTCTGATCACCTACATGCGTACCGACTCGGTGAACCTCTCGCAGCAGGCGCTGGCCCAGTGCAAGGAGGAGATCACGAAACTCTACGGCGAGAAATATTCGCGCTGGTTCAACTACAAGACCAAGACCAAAGGTGCGCAGGAGGCCCACGAGGCCATCCGCCCGTCGTACATCGAGCGTCAGGAGATCGAGGGCACGCCCGCCGAGAAGAAACTCTACGACCTGATCTGGAAGCGCACGGTCGCCTCGCAGATGGTCTGCGCCGAATTGGACCGCACGACCATCACCATCGACATGTCGGGCAGTTCGAACCAGTTCGTCGCACAGGGCGAGGTGGTCCGTTTCGACGGCTTCCTGCGCCTCTACTCCGAATCCACGGACGACGACCAGGCTGCCGAGAGCGGCGAGGGGCTGCTGCCGAAACTCACGGCCGGCGACCGGGTCCTCCCGTCGCAGATCACCGCCACAGAGCGCTTCACCTCGGCTCCGGCGCGCTATAACGAGGCCTCGCTCGTCAAACGCCTCGAAGAGCTGGGCATCGGCCGTCCTTCGACCTACGCCCCGACGATCACCACGATCATCAACCGCGGCTACGTCGTCAAACAGAACAGGGACGGGCAGAAGCGCAACTACGCACAGCTGACGCTCACGGGCGAAAAGATCGCCTCGAAGACCCTCTCGGAAAACTACGGCAAAGAGAAAAACCGACTTTCGCCGACCGACATCGGCATGGTGGTCAACGATTACCTGGAGGAGCAGTTCGGCCCGATCATCGACTACAACTTCACGGCCAGCGTAGAGAAGGAGTTCGACCGCATCGCCGAGGGCGACATCACCTGGGACAAGATGATCGACGAGTTCTACGGTCCCTTCCACAAGATGGTCGATTCGGCCATCACGACGCAGACCGCCAAGACGCGCGAAGTGCGCATTCTGGGCAACGATCCCAAGACGGGGCACATCGTGAAGGCGCGCATCGGCCGTTACGGCCCGATGGTCGAGATCGAAGGGAACGAAGGCGAGAAGGGACGCTTCGCGTCGCTCAAAAAGGGCCAGCTGATCGAGTCGATCACGCTCGAAGAGGCGCTGGAGCTTTTCGCCCTGCCCCGCGACCTGGGACAGCTGGACGGCGAGGAGCTGATGGTCGGCATCGGCAAGTACGGACCCTACGTGCGCTACGGAAAGTCGTTCGCGTCGCTGGCAAAGACCGACGACCCCTACACGATCGGCTACGACCGCGCCGTTGAGATCGTCCGCGCACACCAGGCGGCCGCGGCCGCGGCCAACACGCCGATGAAGAGTTTCCCCGAAGATGCCGACATGCTCGTTAAGAACGGCCGCTACGGACCCTACATCGCCTACAAGGGCAAAAACTACCGCCTGCCGAAGGGAGCGAAGCCCGAGGAACTCACCCTCGACGACTGTCTGAAGATCGTCGCAGGATCGAAAAAGTAACCGCCCCGGACAAGAGGGGAAGGGTCTGGCCGCGAAACGGAAAACCGTACCGGGACTGCGAAACGACCCGCAAGAAAGCAAACACCGAAAACCGAACGATTGATGAAAAAACCGATTCTCGCCGCACTTGCGCTCTGCTACGCACTCGGAGCCGCGGCACAAACGCCCGACACGGCCGCCCCGGAAGGCTACCGTTTCACCGACGTCAAAATCCTGCCCGTCACCCCGGTCAAGGACCAGAGCCGCAGCGGAACCTGCTGGTGTTACTCGACCCTCTCGTTCTTCGAAAGCGAAATCCTCCGCGCCGGAGGTCCCGAACTGGACCTTTCGGAGATGTGGATCGTGCGCAACATCTACTTCGAAAAGGCCGTGAAATACGTCCGCCTGCACGGCTCGCTGAACCTCGCCGTCGGCGGACAGGCCCACGATGTGCTGCACGGCATCGAGGCGTACGGCATCGTCCCCGAGGAGGTCTATCCGGGACTGAACTACGGCTACGACAAGCCCAATTTCGATGAGATCGACGCCGTGATCAAGGCCTACGCCGACGCGGTGATCAAGGCCGGCGGGAAGCGCAGCGACAGCCGCCTCACGACGGCCTGGCAGGCCGGGCTGAACGGCATCCTCGACGCTTATTTCGGCCCGATGCCCGGGAAGTTCACCTACCGGGGCAGGGAGTACACCCCGGCGTCGTTCGCCGCGTCGCTGCCGATCGACCTCGGCGACTACATCGAATTCACCTCGTTCACCCACCACCCCTTCTACACGGAGTTCGCCATGGAGGTCCCCGACAACTGGAACTGGGACAAGGTATGGAACGTGCCTCTGGACGAGTTCATGCAGATCATCGACAACTCACTGGAGAAGGGTTACACGATCTCCTGGGGAACCGACGTGAGCGAGAAGGGGTTCAGCCGCACCAAAGGTCTGGGCATCGTCCCTGAAGCCGACCTCGAAGGCATGCAGGGAACCGAAGCCGAGAAGTGGGGCAAACTCACCCAGAAGGAGAAGGACGAGGCGCTCTACAAGTTCGACAAACCCGGCAGGGAGCGCACCGTCACGCAGGAGCTTCGCCAGAAAGGCTACGACAACTACGAGACCACCGACGACCACGGCATGCAGATCGTGGGCACGGCCACCGACCAGAACGGAACGCCCTACTACAAGGTCAAGAACTCGTGGAACACGACAGGTCCCTACGACGGCTACTGGTATTTCTCGCGCCCGTTCGTCGCCTACAAGACGATGACCGTGCTGGTCAACAAAAACGCCGTTCCGAAGGCGATTCTCAAGAAAATCGGCGTCAAATAGACCGACGATCCCCGCAACGACAAAACAGCCCGGCTTTTGCAAGCCGGGCTGTTCGTTTATCGAAGTTTAAGTTTTTAAGTCTACTGAAAGGGAGATTTTACATCTCGCGCAGTTTGATGCTCTCTCCCAACATGATCAGGGCGGTACGGAACCACTCGTTAATCCTTGCTTTCATACTAAATAATTTTAATTAATTCTTAAAATATTTTATCATTTAAGACAGGACAAAAGTAGTGCGCGGAAACCAAACTTCCAAATATTTTATTAAGATTTTTTATAAAATTTGTAATTTTTTTGAATAAATCTCTATTCTTCGATTTCGACGCCCAGCAGACGGGCCAGCTCAACAGCCTGCAATGGACTAATTTTCAATCCTTTCAATTCAAACGACCCGATCTCGCGAACGCGAATGCCGCGGATGTCCGAATCGGCGAAAGAAAGTCCGCGCAGGCGGGTGCCGAAGAATTCGGCCTGTGTCAGGTCGCACTGCGCAAACTCGACACGTTCGAAACGGCAGTCCCCGAAAGCGGCGCCATGCATCGGACAGCCCGCAAAACGCACCGTGCGCAGCCGCGAAAAGGCGAAATTGGCGAACTCGCCCTTGCAACGTTCGAACAGCAGGTGGTTGAGCGCGGTTTCGGCGAAATTCGTTCCCGAAAGTTTGCAGTCGGCGAACCGTACGCGGTGGAGACTGCACCCCAGCAAGTCGGCGTTCGAGAAATCGCAGTTGCGGAAAACCACGTCCGAAAACTGCGAACGGGCAAGCACGCTCCCCGCGAAGAGACAGCCCGTGAAGAGGCATCCCTGCACCGAAAGGTGCTCGCGGTCGAGCGATGCGAAGTCCGCAGCGCGGAACGAAGCGTCGGCGATCTCCTCGTCACGGGTCATCCGAACGGGATCAGCGGACGCTGCTGACTCCCGGAGCAGTTGCGGTGCGGCGATTTCCATGGGCGGCAATTGTTTGAATTGCCGCAAAGGTAGGAATTTTTACCCGTTTCGTTACTACTTCCGGGGGTTGGGATTGTTCATTTTGCGCAACCGGAAATATTGGTTATCTTTGCTGTCGACTCCGAGCTCCAAATTCATGAAAAAGACCTGTTTCCTTCTCCTCACCGTTTTGCTGACGACAGCCGCGCTGCGCGCGTCGGCCCAGAACAAGGACACCTCGAAGGAGAATTTCCCATCGACCGAAACTACGCTTTCACAGATCGGACAGGCCGAGGCGCACCCGAACGCCAGGCACGTCCGGATGGCCGACACTTCAGCCCTCGCCGCTCCGGTGAAACGTCCGGGGCTGATCCGCCGCATCATCGACTATTACAGCCGTTCGAACGTGGACCGCACCTTCGAAAAGAAGATCGACTGGAGCATCGCCCCGGGACCCAACTACTCCTCGGACGTAGGCTTCGGCATCGGATTCCTGCTGGCGGGACTCTACCGGCTCGACCGCACCGACTCGGTCACCGCACCGTCGAACATTTCGATTTACGGCAACTTCACGACCGAGAAATTCGTGCTGCTGCGCTTTTCGGGCGACAACATCTACAACCACAACAAACAGCGGCTGAGCTACTCGGGCGCATTCGTCTACTTCCCCGGCGCCTTCTACGGCGTGGGTTACAACGCCGGCAAGGAGGGTTACGCCCAGGACCTCACCACGACGATGGGCGCCTTCCGCATCTCCTACTGCACCTCGCTCGTGGGCCGCTTCTACATCGGCGTCAGCGGCGGCATCGACTACTCCGGAGCCAAGTACAAAAATTCGGGCATGGCCGACCGCATGAACGGCATCCAGGCCGACGTAGAGTCCGGAAAACCGGTTCCGGGCGGCAAGATGGGCGAGCTTTACAACCTCTGGCAGGAGGGACGCTACGACCCTGCGAAACAGGACCCGTTCTCGAATTACATCGCCACGACGGGCGACAAGCCCAACGCCTTCAACGCCAATGTCGGGCTTTTCGCCCAGTACGACACGCGCGACGTGACGTTCAACGCCTCGAAGGGCATCTTCATCAAGGCCGAGGCCAAATGGTATCCCGAATGGCTGGGAAACACGCGCCGCACGTTCGGACGCTTCACGCTGACCTTCGACTTCTACCAGAAACTCTGGAAAGGGGCCGTGCTGGCCTGCGACCTCTACGCCGACGCCACGACCGGAACCCCCTCGTGGCACATGTACGCCAAAATGGGCGGCATGGAACGCATGCGCGGTTACTACGAGGGACGCTACCGCGACAAAAAACTGGTGGAAACGCAGATCGAACTGCGGCAGAAAATCTACCGCCGCCACGGCATCGTGGGATGGATCGGCGGCGGGCAGGTCTGGGGCACGGAGAAATTCCGCTGGGGAAACACGCTTTGCAGTTTCGGCTGCGGCTACCGCTTCGAATTCAAGAACCGCATGAACATCCGCCTCGATTACGGCTGGGGCAATTTCGGCAACCAGAATCTGCCGTGGGACCGCAAGCGATCCTCGGCGTTCCTGTTCACCGCTTCGGAAGCATTCTAAAGAATATATACGAGGATAAAACCTTCGTCCAGAGAGACGGAGAGCCTGACCGGCTCTCCGTTTCCGATCCGTCCCGCCAGCGTCCCGGCAGCAAGGTCGAGCCGCACGACGTGCAGATCCCTCCGGAAATCCAGCTCCCGGCGTCCGGCATACTTGTAGAGCGTCTCTTTTGCACACCAGACGATCCCCGGCAGAAGCGGGTCGTCGGAAAGGGCCTCCTCTTCAGGCGTCAGGTAGCGGCTCGCGGCACGTCTGAAATCGCGCGTTGCGGGTTCGATGTCCACGGCGCAACGCTCCGGGGAGGCGCAGACCGCGATGCGGCCGGCGCAATGGGCGACGGAGATATGGACGGCCCGGTTCGTCAGCACCGGGGCGCCCAGCGCATCGTAGGCGATCCCGACGTCGTCCCCCAGTTCGCGGCGCACCACAGCCCGCCACGTAAGGAACTCGGCCCGGCGGCGTTCCGACACGAACCCGGCTGCCGCGGCACGTTCTTCGGAAGTCGTCCACCGGGCGGACTCTTCGGCCGTCAGCGGCGGCGATGTCCACAGGGCCGGAATCATTGAAGGTCGACGCGGATTTTATCGACCCGGTGGCCGTCCATCTCCTGCACCGTGAAACGCAGGTCGTGCGAAGTGAAGACGTCGCCTTTGCGCGGAAAGTCGCGTTTGAGTTCGAGCATCAGCCCGGCAAGGGTTTCGGCCTCGCCCCGGACGTCGGCGAAAACGTCCTCGCCGATGTCGAGGATACGCTCGAAATCCCCGAGGTGGGTCTTTCCCTCGAAAATATAGCTCTTGGCGTCGAGCCGCGTGTAGAAGCACTCGTCGTTGTCGCTCTCGTCGGAAATCTCGCCGACGATCTCTTCGATGATGTCTTCGAGCGACACCAGCCCCAGCGTCGAACCGTACTCGTCGACGACGATGGCCATGTGGACCTTGTTCGACTGGAAGTCGGCCAGCAGGTCGTTGATCTTTTTGTGCTCGGGGACGAAATAGGGTTTGCGGATCAACTGCTGCCACGCGAAATCGCCGCCGTTGTTGATGTAGGGCAGCAGGTCCTTGACGTAGAGCGTCCCGCGGATATTGTCCACATCCTCCTCGTAGACCGGGATGCGCGAGAAGCCCGATTCGATGATCGTCCTCTTGACCGTCTCGTAATCGGCCGTCATGGAGAGCGCCGTGATGTCCACACGGGGTTTCATAATCTCCTGCACTTCGGTATTGACGAAGTTGACGATGCCCGAAAGCATCACGTGCTCCTCGGGGCTGGAACTCTGCGTCATGTCGACGGCGTCGGCCAGTTCGTCGAGCGAAATCTCGCTCTTGTGCGCGGCCTTTTCGCTGATGCGGCTGCTCGTGCGGACCAGCGCATAGGAGAGCGGATAGAAAACCCACCGCAGCACCAGCAGCGGACGGGCCACCATCGAGGCGAAGCGCAGGGGAATCGTCTGCGCCAGCACTTTGGGCAGTATCTCGCCGAAAAGCAGCAGCAGGAAAGTCACCAGCACGGTCTTGAACAGGAACTCGAACCGCAGGAAAGTGAAGACCGAGTCGATGATCCCGGCCGTGAGGATGACGATGCAGATATTCACCAGATTGTTGACCACCAGGATCGTGGCCAGCAGCAGGTCGACGTTCGCCAGCAGCCGCAGCATGGCGGCGGCCGATGCGCTTCTGCGGCTCTGCAAATGACGTATATCATTGTGCGAGAGGGAGAAAAAAGAAGTCTCGGCCCCCGAAACGAGCGCCGAAACACACAACAGGCAGAGCGTCACCGCGCAAAGCACGGCGATATGGGGTGAAAACCCGTTGAACGTAATCCAGGAATGCGCGTCTTCCAAATTGAAAATCGGTTAGTTAATCGAATAGCGAGCCGCCCTGCGACTCCTCTTTCTGCGCCTGGGCATCGGTCGTATCGTCCTTCAGCACCTCCTTGCGGCTGCCGGGGACGCGCACGATGAACTTCGAGTTGCGCGACTGGTAGGCGGGTTTGGCCAGCAGGGTGTCGATGTTGCTGTAACGGGTCGGCTTGGCGCCGAGCATCACCAGTTCGGGCTGACGCTGGGCGGGTTTGGGGGGCAGGGGTTTGATCGGCTCCAGCACGGGTGCCGCGGCGGACGTCTCCTTGACGGCCGGTTCGACGGTGCGGGCCGGGGGAATGATCTGCTTCATCACGCCGGGCTGCGCGTCGCCTTCGAATCCCGTGGCCACGACCACCAGCTCGATGAAATTGCCCAGCTGCGGCTTCTCGCTCGTACCCCAAATGATGTTGGCGTTGTGGATCACCCCGTTGTCGTCCTGCACGCTGGCGTGGGCCTGAATATACTCCAGAATCTGCACCACCTCCTCGTACATCAGGGCGTCGGCGTCCGACACCGAAATATTCAGCAGGATGTTCTTGGCGCCCGAAATCAGGTTGTGATCCAGCAGCGGGGAGCGCAGCGACGCTTCGGCCACCGCCTCGGCGCGCTTGTCGCCGTCGGCCGTAGCCACGGCCATATGCGCCCGGCCGCTGTTGCGCATCACCTTCGAGACATCGGCGAAGTCGACGTTCACCAGATCGCTCTCGACGGTGATGATCTCCGCGATACCCTTGGCCGCAGAGGCCAGAATGTCGTCGGCCTTGCCGAAAGCCTGCTTCAGCGAGAGGCGGCCGTAGATTTCCAGAATGTTTTCGTTGTTGATGATCAGCAGCGAATCGGTGTTCTGGCGCAGCTCCTCGATACCGCGGAACGCCTGTTCGTAACGGATCTTGCCCTCGACGGCCAGCGGCGAGGTGACGATGGCCACGGTCAGCAGCCCCATCTCCTTGGCCAGCTTGGCGATGACGGGCGATGCTCCCGTGCCCGTTCCGCCGCCCATGCCGGCGGTGATGAAGAGCATCTTCGTACCGGCCTCTTCGAGCACCTGACGGATTTCGGGCAGCGACTCGACGGCCGCGCGGCGGCCGTTCTCCGGATCGTTCCCGGCTCCGAGACCTTCGGAGCCGAGGCGGATCTTCCGCTCAACGGGGCTTTTGTCGAGCGCCTGCTGGTCGGTGTTGCAGACCATGAACGTAACGCCCCTGATCCCGAGGTTCCACATATGGTTTACGGCATTGCCCCCTGCGCCGCCGACGCCGACCACCGTAATGATCGAGCCGTCCGTGCGCGGGACCTTGATTTCCGACATCAATTCGTCTGTCATATCCTTTGATTCTTTATCTCCTTAACTCAATTTATTCCGGAATTCCGTCACTCCATGGGGGTGTCCTCTCCCTCGAAAACCCGGCCAACCCAACCCGAAACCTTTCGGGACAGTTCACCCCATACGCCCTGCAAAGTCTCACCGTCGCCGGCCATCACAGGCTCTTCCCGCCCTTTTTCCGGGATTTCCGGGCGTTCGGGATTTTCCGACACGGCAAAAACATGCGCCCTCGTCCGTGACGGACCATCCTCCCATCCGGCAACGCCGGGATTCGTATCCGGGACCTCGAATCCCGTAGCTATAATCACCAGTTCCAAAGTACCCGACTCCATCTGCGGATTGATACTCGTCCCCCAAATGATATTGGTTTCACTCAATCCCACATTCTTCCGATCGCCATTGGCATAACGCTGAATAAGGTCCAGCACCTGCTTCACCTCCCGGGTTTTCAGTTCATCGGAGTCCGGAACCGAAAAATTCAACAGGATATTTTTCGCCCCGGTAATCTCCTGATGACCCAATAACGGGGAGCAAAGCGACGCTTTCAGAACCTCGTCGACCCGGTTTTCACCGCATGCCGAAGTCACGCTCATATGCGCCCGGCCGCAATTGCGCATCACTTCGGCCACATCGGCGAAGTCGACGCCCACCAAGTCGCTTTCCCGGGTCACGATCTCGGCAATTCCCCGCGTAGCTGTGCTCAACACATCGTCGGCGCGGCTGAAAGCCTCATGCAGCGGAAGATCGTCATAAGCCCGCACCACGTTGTCATTGTCGATCACCAACAGCGCATCGACATTCTGCTCCAACTGGGCGATAGCCTCCATGGCCTGTTTCCAACGCCGTTTTCCCTCGCTCACCAGCGGCGAAGTGACAATACCTACCGTCAGCATTTCCATCTCCTTGGCCAGTTTGGCGATGACCGGAGCCGCTCCGGTTCCGGTTCCTCCGCCCATGCCGGCGGTAATGAACACCATCCGGCAACCCGATTCCATCAGATAACGGCGGATGTCCTCCAACGAAGCGATCGCCGCATCCCGCCCCCGTTCGGGACGGTTTCCGGCCCCAAGGCCTTCGGTCCCGAGGCGGACCTTATTGCTGACGGGATTGATATTCAAAGATTTCCGGTCTGTATTGCAGGCCAGATAGGTGACGCCTTTCACTCCCGCATGCCACATGTTAGACACGGCATTGCAGCCTGCGCCGCCCACGCCGATCACCATAATCAACGAGGATTCGTCCCGCGGAACCTGTATCTCTGCCATCAATTCGTCCATCGCCTTCCGTATTCCCCGGTATGTCTAAATCTCTTCGTCCTCGGCGGCCGAGAAACTCTTATTGATTTTGTCGAAGGTCTTCTGGAAGATCGCACCCCAGTTGCGGCTGCGCTTCGGTTCGATCACCGGCGGCTCGTCGGCACGCTCTTCGTCCGGCCGTCCGGCCGCTTCGGCTCCGGCCGGCACCCCGGAATCGGGTTCCGAAGCCGGCACGGGAGGCGTATAGGGCTGGGCAGCACGCGGCTGCGGAGCCTTGAACCCGCCCGCTGCGGGCTGCGGCGGCGTGAAAGGCCGGTGCGGCTCGGAACGAGGAGCCGCGGGGTGCTCGATGACGGCGCAGCCGCCCAGTTCGGCCCCCTTGAGCAGGATGCCCACGGCGGTCGAGAAAGCGGCGTCCGCAACCTTCTCCTTCGACTCCCCGGTGATTCCCGTCTCGGGCACAGCGACACGCACGTCCATGCCCGTCACGCGGCGGAACAGTTCGTCGAGGTCCTTCAATTTGGCCGAACCGCCCGTCAGCACGATGCCGTAGGCCAGTTTCCCGGCGTATCCCGAATCCTTGATCTCCTGCTGCACGAACTCCGCGATGTCCGTGGCGCGGGCCTCGATCACCGTGGCCAGGTTGCGCAGCAGAATGTCCTTCGCCTCGCGGGCCGTACGGCCGTTGACGCGGATCAGCTTGTCCTCGGGAGCCAGTTCGGCGACCGCCGAACCGTATTTCTGCTTGAGGCTCTCAACGTGTTTCTCGGGAACGCTCATCGTGCGGATGTCGCGGTTGATGGCCGATGCGCCCATCGGGATCGAAGCGACGTAACGCACCACGTTGCGGTAATAGACCGTCACGTCGGTGACGCCGCCGCCGACGTCGACCACGGCCACGCCCTCCTCCTTCTCATCGGGCAGCAGCACCGCTTCGGGCGTCGCCAGCGCGTCGGACATGACGCCCAGCATCTTGATGCCGAGGCGTTTCAGGGCCATATCGAGACGCTGCATCGGGGTTTTGAGGCAAAGGATGAAGTTGAACGTCGACGAAAGTTTCTTGCCGAACGAACCCACGGGATTGCGCACCTCCTGGTTGTCGTCGACCATGTAGTTCTGGGGCACGCGCTCCATAATGGTCTCGTCGTCGGGGGCCTGCACGTTGCGCATGCGGTCGAACAGCGCATCGACGTCCTTCTGGTTGACGCCGTTCTGGGGATCGTAGACGAAGACATGGTCGGTATGGCGCGCACAGCGCACGAAGTCGCCCGAGATACCGGCATACGCCTCCGTGATGCGGATTCCGAGCTGCTGCTCGGCCTCCGACACGGCCTCGCGGATGGCGCGGCTCACCAGTTCGATATTCTCGATCCGGCCCGCATTGACTCCCTCGACGGGCTTCGTGACGACACACGCCACGTCAAGCAGGCCTTCGGGCGTCTTCTCCCCGACGGCCACCACGACCGACGAGCAGCCCAAATCGACGGCAACGGTATAATTCTTTTTTTCCACGGTATAATCCTTTTACTTCTTGCAAACCACCTGGTCGTTATATCTGATGTCAATAGTGCGGTATTCGCTCCAGCCGATCGACGAGAGGCCGCTGCGGTAAAACCGCAACAGTTTGTCGAACTTGCGCTCCACGTCCTCCAGCCGGCCGAAAAGCACGGCGAAGCGGCCGCTGCGGGGCGTAAGTTCCACCTCCAATGCTCCGCTGGGGGTCGTTTTCGCGGTGATCTGCACCACTTCCGACCTCCAGAAATCATCGTCTTCGACAGTTTCTACAAAGGTAAGGAGTTTCATGAAATCTTCGTAGCTTTTCTCCAACTTTTTTTGTTTCCGCCGCTCGGCCTCCTGCAACCCGGCGATACGCTCGATCTCCTCGCGGATCACGCCCGCCCGGTAGCGGTAGGTGCGGCGCAGGCCGGCTTTTTTCTCGCGCAGCGCGTCGACCCGCGCATCGAACTCCCGCGAACCTTCCAGCCGCCACCACTGCCGCTTGATGCGCATGCGGCGCAGGGCCGAAATGTTGCGGTCGTTCTCCATCTCACGCCGGTAGAGAGGGTATTTCTCGCGTTCGAGTTCGGCGATGCGTTCGTCAATCTCGCCGAGACGCAGGTCGATATGCTCCCGCACGCTCCCGACGTACGACGCAGGGAAGGGAGGACGGTAACTGCCGGTGACCACCGGCACGTAGAGCGACGAGGCGCGGGGCGCGGCGAAGACATAGCCGTCGGCGGTCACGTAGGCGTTCATGCCGTCGGTAAGCAGGCGCACCAGCGGCTTGCGCTGGCTGATCTCGATGTGCAGCGTTCCCCCGTAGGAGACATAGGCAACCGTTTTATCCACGAATCCGTTGCGGGCGATCAGTCGTTCGATACCCGTCAGGTCCACCGCATCAACTGCCGTGCCGAGTGTCTTGATTCCGGCATGTGAAATCCACTGGCGGACCATCGCTGCCGAGACCAGATGTCCCTGCGAAGAGCTGTCCACCACCTCGATCTCCAGCTTTCCGACCGTACCCGTCCTGCGCACGCGCCGCACCGCCGAGGCCGCAAAGACGATGTATGCGGCCACGGCGACCCACAGCAGGGTCAGAAGCGTGTATCGGAGGTAGCGGGACATCACTATTAAAAATTATGAAAAATCATTCAGGCAGATTCCAAGCCACGCAAGAAGTCGTTTTTGTCAAGCAAAAGAGACCTCATCAACTCCAGCCGGAAACGAAAATGCCAAAAACAGATGCCTGTATTTTTAATATTTAGCTTTTCATTTTTAATCGCTCCGCCAATGCGGGGCAGCAGGCGTCGATATTGCCGGCGCCGAAGCTGATCACAACGTCGGTGTCCATCGCGGCCACCTCGTCGGCCAAATGGTCGCGGTCGACGATACGGCACGGCGCGGCGACCCGTCGGGCGATGATCTCCGAGGTGATGCCCGGAATCGGCTCCTCGCGCGCCGGGTAGATGGGCAGCAGCACCACTTCGTCGGCATGCGACAACGCCTCGGCGAACTCCGCATGGAGGTCGCGCGTACGGGTGTAGAGGTGGGGCTGGAACAGCGCCGTGATCCGCCGCCCGGGGAACATCTTCCGCACGGAGGTGAGCGTTGCGGCCAGCTCGCGCGGATGATGGGCGTAGTCGTCCATATAGACCTGCTTCGGGGTGTTGACATAGAACTCGAAACGCCGTTTCACCCCCGAGAACGAGGCCAGCGCGCCGCGCAGCTTATCGGCATCCAGCGGAGTTCCTCCGGCCTTCGCGGCGCACCACACCGAAGCGACGGCCGCGACCGCGTTTTCGATGTTGACCCACCCCGGAACGCCCAGCGTGCACCCCTCGAACGCGCCCGAGGGTGTCACCAGGTCGTAACGGTAATGCCCCCCTTCGAGCAGCTGCACGTTGCGGGCGTAGAAATCGCACGGCTCGTCGTAGGAATAACGGTATACGGCGATCCCGGGGTTGTCGATCACGATGTCGACGCCCCGCTTGATGATGAGCGAGCCGCCCGGCCGGATCTGCCGCACGAACTGCGAGAAGGCCTCCTTCACCGCCTCGTGCGTCCCGTAGATGTCGAGGTGGTCGGCGTCGGCCGAGGTGACCACCGCCACGTCGGGATACAGCCGCAGGAACGACCGGTCGAACTCGTCGGCCTCGACAGCCAGTCTCCCGCCGTCGCCCAGCACCAGATTGCCGCCGAAATTCTTCGAAATGCCCCCCAGAAAAGCCGAGCCGCCGCCCGTCAGCGCGCGGTTGAGCCATGCCACCATCGTCGAAGTGGTGGTCTTGCCGTGCGTGCCCGCCACGGCCATCACGTATTTGCCCTCCGCAAGATGCCCCAGCATCTGCGAACGCTTCTCGACGCAGAAACCGTGTTCGCGAAAATAGCGGTATTCGCCGTGATCCTGCGGCACGGCCGGGGTGTAGACGACCATCGTCTTCTTCGGGTCGAGAAATCCTTCGGGGATCAGCCGCACGTCGTCCTCGTAGTGGACCGCCGCGCCCTCCGCTTCGAGTTCGCCGGTCAGGTGCGAAGGCGTGCGGTCATAGCCCGCGACGGCATACCCCCCGTGCAGAAAATAGCGCGCCAGGGCACTCATGCCGATGCCGCCAATACCCAGAAAATAGACGTTCTTGTATTCCATCACTTCATTACCTTTACAATCTCATTGACAATATCTTCCGCGGCGTCGGGCCTGGCCAGCGCCTCCAGATTGCGGCTCATCGCCGCCAGCGTCTCCCGATCCGCCAGCAGCTCCACGGCCCGCGGCATCGCCTTCGTCTGGCACTCGGCGTCCGGAACGACCACCGCCGCGCCCTTCGTCTCCAGCGCCCGGGCGTTTTTGGTCTGATGGTCCTCGGCCACGTTGGGCGACGGAACGAACAGCACCGGCTTGGCAACGAGGCACAACTCGGAGACCGTCCCGGCCCCGCTGCGCGAGACGACCAGATCGGCCGCGGCGTAGGCGTAGTCCATGCGGTCGATGAAAGCCCCCTGCCAGACGTGCGCGGCGGGGTGCGCGGCCAGAAAGGCCTGCATTTCGCGCTCGTAGTACTTGCCCGTCTGCCAGATCACCTGCACGGGGGCCTTGCCGTCCGTCCCGACGATCCACGCCTTCATCATCTCGTTCAGCGACCGTGTGCCGAGCGACCCGCCGACCACCAGGATCACCGGAAGATCGGGCGTCAGCCCGTAATATTCCAGCGCCTCGGCGCGGTCGGCGCCCTCCTTCGAAAAGCGGCCCCGCAGGGGATTGCCCGTCAGGACGATCTTCGCCGCCGGGAAGAAGCGTTCCATGCCTTCGTAAGCCGTGCAGATGCGCCGCGCGCCCTTCGCGAGGATTTTATTCGTCACGCCCGCATAGGAGTTCTGCTCCTGAATCACGGTCGGCACGCCCATCCGCTGCGCGGCCCACAGCACCGGAGCGCTGGCATAGCCGCCGAAGCCCACCACGGCGTCGGCCCCGAAGTCGCGGATGATCCTCTTCGCCATCCGGATGCTCTTCACCGCCTTGAACGGCACCGCCAGGTTGCGCCAGTCCAGCCGCCGCTGAAGGCCCGCGATCGGCAAGCCCACGATGCGGTAGCCCAGCGCCGGGACCTTCTCCATCTCCATCTTGCCCTCGGCCCCGACGAAGAGAATCTCCACCCCGTCGCCGAAACGCCGTTTCAAGGCCTCGGCCACAGCCACGGCCGGGTAGATATGGCCTCCGGTTCCACCTCCGGAAAGAATGATGCGTTTCATCGTATCTAATTTTTAATTCTTAATTTTTAATTGATTCTGCCGCCGGGGCGGCAGAATCATCGTCCCCAGTTCCCCCGGTCCAGCGACCGGTAGTTGATCGCCTCGGCGATGTCCGCCTGAACGATGTCGGCGCGTCCCGCCAGGTCGGCGATCGTGCGCGCCGCCTTCAGGATACGGTCGTAGGCCCGCGCCGAGAGCGACAACCGCTCCATGGCCCGCTCCAGCAGCGCGGCCGAAGCCGCATCGAGGCGGCAGTATTCGCGCAGCATCGCGCTGTTCATCATCGAGTTGGTATGAACCCCCTCGACACCGCCGAAGCGCGCCTCCTGCACCGCCCGCGCCCGGATGACCCGTTCGCGAACCGCAGCGCTCGCCTCGCCCGGCGCAGCCGCCGACAACTCCTGCGGAGTCACGGGCGTCACCTCCACATGCAGGTCGATGCGGTCCATCAGCGGACCCGAAATGCGCCCCATATAACGGTGCACCGACCCCGGAGAACAGGTGCACTCCTTCGTCGGGTGGTTGTAATAGCCGCACGGGCAGGGATTCATCGCCGCCACGAGCGTAAAATTCGCCGGGTATTCGACGCTGTATCTGGCCCGCGAAACCACGATCTTCTTCTCCTCCAGCGGCTGCCGCAGCACTTCGAGCACGCTGCGCCCGAATTCGGGCAGCTCATCGAGGAACAGCACGCCGTTGTGGGCCAGCGACACCTCGCCCGGCCGGGGCGACTGCCCGCCGCCGATCACGGCAACCTGCGAAGCCGTATGATGCGGAGCGCGAAACGGCCGCCGGGTCATCAGCCCGCCCGTCACGCCCGCCTTGCCCGCCACGGAGTGTATCTTGGTCGTTTCGAGCGCCTCTTCGCGCGAAAGCGGCGGCAGGATCGTCGGCAGACGCCGTGCGAGCATCGTCTTGCCCGAACCCGGCGCACCGACCATGATGACGTTGTGCCCTCCCGCCGCGGCGATCTCCAGCGCACGTTTCACATGCGTCTGGCCCCGCACGTCGGCGAAATCCTCCGCATAGTGCGTCGCCGCCGCGGCGAACGGTTCGTCGTCGGCCGGCACGGCAGGCGCAATCTCCGCCTCGCCGTTCAGGTATCCGACGACCTGGCGCAAGGTCGTGGCGCCGATCACCTCGATGCCGTCGACAACCGCGGCCTCCGCCGCGTTTTCCGCCGGCAGCACCACCCGCCGCAGCCCCTCCGAACGCGCCCGGACCGCAACGGGAAGCACGCCCCGCACGGGTTTGAGCGAGCCGTCGAGCGACAGTTCGCCGACGAACATCGTCCCGGCGACCGCCCCGGCGTCGATGCGGCCCATCGCCGCGAGGATTCCCACGGCGATCGGCAGGTCGAAACCCGCCCCCTCCTTGCGCAGGTCGGCCGGAGCGAGGCTCACGACCACCTTCTTGCCCGACATCCGCTCGCCCGAGTTCTCGAACGCCGCCCGGATGCGCTGTTCGCTCTCCTTCACGGCATTGTCGGGCAGTCCCACGAGGTACATGCCCAGACCGCCGCCGGCGATGTTGACCTCGACGGTCACCGCCACGGCGTCGATCCCGGCGACCGCTCCTGCAAATGTACGAACGAACATGGCTAAAAAGGCGCTTCGTCGTCGATCTTCGTCGAGCGGTTGACGTCGAACTCCCCGCCCATCGCCGCACCGAGGCCCGACGTCCCCGGCTGGCTGTTCGAACCGCTGGCGTAGTCGTCGTAGGCCTGCTGGCTCTCCGCCGCCTGCGCGGGCGGCAGCATCGAGTCCTCCACGTCGGCGAAGCGGGCCTGCTCCTTCAGGAAGCGCAGGTTCACGTCGCACACCGCGCCGTTACGGTGCTTGGCGAGGATGATCTCGGCCATGCCCGCCGTGGGCATGCCGTTCTCGTCCTGGTTGATGCCGTAATACTCCGGACGGTGGATGAAGGCCACGATGTCGGCGTCCTGCTCGA
Organism: Alistipes shahii WAL 8301; assembly: GCF_025145845.1. NCBI lineage: Bacteria > Pseudomonadati > Bacteroidota > Bacteroidia > Bacteroidales > Rikenellaceae > Alistipes > Alistipes shahii. The sequence goes on from NZ_CP102253.1 coordinate 1,606,570, forward strand.
TAGCGCCCGACTCGCGGAGGTCCGACAGCTGGGGACGCTTCGAGCCGCCGCGCATTTCGGTGGCGCGGCTCAACTGCGAAAGGGCGATCATCGGCACGTTCAGCTCCTTGGCGATGGCCTTCAGCGTACGCGAAATGAAGGCCACCTCCTGCTCGCGGTTGCCCTTCGTGTCCTGATTGCCGGTCATCAGCTGGAGGTAGTCGATGATGATGATCTTGATGTCGTTATGAATTTTCAGACGCCGGGCCTTCGAGCGGAACTCGAAGACCGAAAGGGCCGGAGTGTCGTCGATGAACAACGGCGCCGTGCCCAACGGCTTGGTGGCCGATTCGAGGTGCCGCCACTGCTCGGGCGTCAGACGCCCCGACTTGACGTCGTTGCCCGAAAGTCCCGTCTCGGCGATGATCAGACGCATCATCAGCTGCACGGAGGACATTTCGAGCGAAAAGAACGCCACGCCCTGCTCGTGGTCGACGGCCATGTTGCGGGCCATCGAGAGCACGAAGGCTGTCTTACCCATCGAGGGACGCGCGGCGACGATGATCAGGTCGGACAGCTGCCAGCCCAGCGTCACGCGGTCCAGAGCCATGAAGCCCGACGGCACGCCGCTGAAGGCGCTGGTGTTCTTCGATGCCTCCTCGATCTGCATCAGCGCCCGGGCCAGGATGTCCTTGGACGACTGCACCGAACGTTTGACGTGCCCCTCGGCGACCTTGAAGATCTCGCCTTCGGCGTAACCGATCAGCTCCGTGACGTCGGTCGACTCGTCGTAGGAGCGTTTCTGAATCTCGGTCGCCGAGCGGATCAGCTCGCGCTGCACGTATTTCTGGGCGATGATCTTGGCGTGGAACTCGACGTTGGCCGCCGAACCGACCTTCTGGGTCAGCTGCGCGAGGTACGAAGCGCCGCCCACCTTCTTCAGCTCCTTCTTGGCCTTGAGCCGCTCGGTCACGGTATAGAGGTCGATGGGTTTCAGCTCCATCGACAGTTCGTTGATCGCCTTGTAGATCAGGCGGTGTTCCTCGGTGTAGAACGCCTCGGGGGAGACGAACTCCTGCACGGTGATGATGCAGTCCTTTTCGAGCATCAGCGCACCGAGCACGGCCTCCTCCAGCTCGACCGCCTGCGGGGGTACGTTGCCGACGGTATCGGTCATCGCCTCGAACGCCTCCCGGTTGCGGGAGGAGGGTGTAAAATCTTTCGCCATGGATAATCGGATTCTTTCAAAGGTCAAAAGTAAGCATAAGCGGGGAGAAATCAAAACCGGGCGGAACCCCGGTTTGTCGAAAACTATGTTTATAACACAGCTTCCGCCACCGAATGCCGGAACGGACCGGATGCCGGTCCCCGGCGGGCCGCCGCGTTTCGGGGCCTGTCCTGCCCCAAACCCCTTTCGCGGAAGGGGTTCACGGCCTGCGGCCGGAATAACGTCCTGTTGATAAGTTTTCGAATCGCCGCCTACTCCTTCACGCCCAGTTCGCGCTGCGAGACGGCGAGGGCGGCGATGCTGATGCGGCAGCCGGGCGCATCGCGCAGGATCGCCGAGGCGCACGAAAGCAGCGTCGAGCCGGTGGTCATCACGTCGTCGACCAGCAGGACGTGCCGCCCGGCGAGCCGTTCGGGACGGCACACCGCAAAGGCGTCTTCGACGTTGCCGGCCCGCTCGCGGCGGGGCTTGAGGGCCTGGCTGGCGGTGTTGCGCACCCGGCTGACGCTGCGGCGGTCGACCTCCACGCCCAACTGCGCGGCGATCCCCTCGGCGATGTATTCCGACTGGTTATACCCCCTCCGGCAACGCTTAAAGGGGTGCAGCGGCAGCGGAACGACCACCTCCACGTCGTCGTAGAGTCCGCTTTCACGCAGATACCGCCCGTACCACGCGCCCATCTCCCGGGCCGTGCGCCACGCCCCGCGGTACTTGAAGCCGTGGATCAGCCGCCGCCAGCCGCTCGCGCGGACGAAGAACAGAAAGCCCGAAGCCTGACAGACGGGGACCATGCCCCAGCATCGGCGCACCACGGGGTTGTCGGCCTCGCGCCAGTAGCCCGTCAGCGGCGCCGTGGCGCGGCACAAGGTGCAGACCGTGCGTTCGCCGCGCGTAAGCGGCTCCCCGCAGACGGCGCAGCGGGGCGGGAACAGCAGCGACGCGACATCGCGGACGAGGTCATTGAGGATCGACATTGACGACAACGGTGATCGACTTGAACGCCGGGTTTCCGGCAAAGGTTTTCAGCTCGGCCGCGAGCAGTTCGCGGGCGCGGGCCGAAGAGGCGCCGCTCTCGATTTTCAGCAGAAGGCCCACGAGGTATTCGCCGCGGATGCGGTCGACGGGCGGGGTCATCGGCCCCAGCAGACGGCGGCCGAAACGGGTGCGCAGGCGTGCGGCGAGGTCCATGACCCCGTTTCGGAGCACCGAAGGGTCGCGGTGGCGCAGCGTGAGCGACGTGAGCCGCGCATAGGGCGGATAGAAAAAGGCTTTGCGCTCGGCGAGCTGTGCGCGGGCCATCCCCTCGAAATCGCCCGCCGCGACCTGCCGGATCACGGGATGCCCCGGTTCGGAGGTCTGGATCACCACCTCGCCCCCGTCATCGCGCCGTCCGGCGCGGCCCGCCACCTGCATCATCAGCTGGAAAGCCCGTTCGGCGGCCCGGAAATCGGGGTTGTTCAGCAGGTTGTCGGCATTGAGGATGCCGACGAGCGACACCCCCGCGAAGTCGAAACCCTTGGTGATCATCTGCGTGCCGACCAGAATATCGGTCCGGCGGGCCTCGAAATCGGCGATGATGGCGCTGAACGCCTTTTCGGAGGTCACGCTGTCCCGGTCCAAACGGGCAACCCGCGCTTCGGGGAAAATCCGGGAAATCTCCTCCTCGACCTTCTCGGTCCCGAAGCCCATCGGGAGCACATCGGTGACCTTGCACGAAGGGCACTTCGCCGGCACGTCCTCCGTATGGCCGCAGTAGTGGCAGACGAGTTTCCGCCCGCCCTTGTGGTAGGTCAGCGTCACGTTGCAATGGGGGCAGCGGGCCGTCCAGCCGCACTCGGAACACGCGACGTAGGGCGAAAACCCGCGGCGGTTCTGAAACAGCATCACCTGCCCGCCCCGGTCGAGGGTCTCGCCGATCCGGTCCAGCAGGAGTTTGTTGAAATGGGCCTTGCGCTCGCCGCGCCTGGCGGCGCGCAGGGTGTCGGAAACGAGGATTTCGGGCGGGCGGGCGTCGCCGTAACGCTCAGTCAGCTCCGCGCGCCCGTATTTGCCCGACGCGGCGTTGAGCCACGTTTCGAGCGACGGCGTGGCGCTGCCCAGCAGCGTCCGGCCCCCCGTCAGGCGCGCCATCACCACGGCGCAGTCGCGGGCGTTGTAGCGCGGCGCAGGCTCCGTCTGCTTGTAGCTGGCGTCGTGCTCCTCGTCGACGACGATCAGCTGCAAATGCTTCAGCGGCAGGAAGACCGACGACCGCACGCCGACCACGAACTCGCCCCCGTCGGAGCGGTTCAGCCGCAGGTAGGTCTCCGTGCGGCGGCGGTTGGTGAGTTTGGAATGGTACGGAGTGACGCGGCTGCCGAAGATGCGCTCCATGCGCTCGATCAGCTGCGCCGTAAGGGCGATTTCGGGCACCAGCAGCAAAACATCGCCGCCCCGGGAGAGCACCTCGGCGATCAGGTGGATGTAAATCTCGGTCTTGCCCGAACCGGTGACGCCCTGCAAAAGAGCGGTGGTTTTCCCGGCGGCGAACTGTTCGCGCAGGGCGTTCAACGCCGTCAGCTGGTGCGCCGTCAGCTCCGGAAGGCGGAAGGCCGACCCGCCGCGCTCGACCGAACGTTCGCGCTGGGTGCAGACGATGTATTTCTTGCGCTCGAGGGCGTGCAGCACGGCATAATCGGCCCGGAGCAGGCGGCGGGCCACCTCGCCCGTCGCGATGCGCGTCTCGTCGCCGGCCGCAGCCAGCTCGAGCAGCGCCTCGTACTGCTTCGGGGCGCGCCGTTCGATCTTCTCGCAGACTTCGTGAAAACGCCCCTCGTCGCGGAGTTCCGCAGCCAGCGACACGTAACACTCGGTGCGGGGACGGAACTCGTCGCCGGAGAACTCCTCCTCCGTGTCGCCCGAAGGCTTCATCAGCGCAGGCAGCGCCACGCGCATCACCTCCCCCAGGGAGCACATATAGTACGAGGCGATCCACTCCCACAGCGCCATCTGCTGCGCCGAGAGCAGAGGCGCATCGTAGAGCACGCGCTGGATCGGTTTGACGGTTTTGAAATCGGGCCGGCGGTCGTGGACCCGCCACACGATGCCCGTATAGAATTTGCGTGCGCCGAACTGCACCGCCACGGCCTGCCCGGCCGCGACGTCCGTGCCTCCGGGCACGGCAAACGTGTAGACGGGCTGCGCCAGCGGAAGAACTATGTCGGCGTAGAGCTGCATCAGCCCTTCCCGATTGTCTGGAATCCCTTCCCGTAGACGCCCATGACCGATCCGACGGTCATAAAGGCCTCGGGGTCGATGGTCTTGACGAATTTGAGGATCATCGAGGTCTCCCGCTTGCGGCAGACCACCATGACGATTTTGGACTCCTTTTTCGAATACCACCCCTGCGAGTCGATGAGCGTCACCCCGCGGTGGACGTTGTCGACGATCGCCTGGGCCATTTTCTCGTAGTCGTGCGTGACGATGAAGACCTGGCTCGACTGCTGGTTTCCGGCCATGATCATATCGACCGTGTAACCCACGACGGCCGTCATCACGTAGCCGTAAATCACGGCGCTGATGCCCATGCCCACCAGCAGGGCCGAACCGATGATGACGAAATCGGAGTAGATGAGGATTTTGCCGTAGCTGACCGTGCGGTACTTGTTGATGATCATGGCCACGATGTCCGTGCCGCCCGTCGAGCCGCCCTGCGAGAAGCAGAGCGCGATGCCGGCGCCGGCCAGAATACCGCCCATGACGATGGCCAGCAGGTTGTCGACCCCGAGGAAGTTGCCATCGGGAAGCACCTCCTGCCAGAAGTTCATGCCCAAGGAGATGATCACCACGCAGAAGATGGTCTTGAGACCGAAATTCCACCCCACGATAAACCCGGCGACCAGCAGCAGGACGGCATTGATGATGAAAACCATCGTACCGATCTGCAGGTCGATTCCCGCCGTCGAGAGCGCATTGCACAGCACGAGCGACAGACCTGCGGCGCCGCCGCCGACGCCGCCGGCCGGGAGTATGCAGCCGATCCAGCCGAAAGAGTACATCAGCATGCCGACAGCCATCAGAACATACTCCTTGACGGGTTTGAGCACGATGTCGGGATTGATGGGTTTCATAACGAAGGGGGTTATTCGGGGTTTGCCTCCGCAAAGGCGGCGCAGGCCGGACGCAGAGCCGGGTCCACCCGCGTTCTGCCGAGGCGCAGCCTACCTCTGCCGAAGTTTGTCTGCGGCAAAGGTAGTAAAAATTTCGCCTTGGTATACATTGCGTTCCTCCAATCTTTTTTCGAGCATCGCGAGCAGCTGCTCGTTGCGCACGAGGCCCCAGTTGCGGCCGTAATGGTAGCGCGGCGGAGCCTCCGAGGCGAAACGTTCGACGACCACGCCGGGACGCAGCCGGCGGAGGATTTCGACAAACAGGTCGATGTACTCCTCCGGCTCCCAGAAGCGGAAACGCTCCGGTGCGGCGTCGTACTCGGCGGCCATCGGCGTCGCGCGGAAAACCTGCAACTGGTGGAACTTCACGGTCGTGAGCGGCAGGGCGTTGATCCGCTCCACCTGGTCGAGCAGCATCGCGTCGGTCTCGCCGGGAAGTCCGAGGATGAAGTGCGCGCCGACGTGCAGGCCCCTCGCGGCGGTCATCTCGACGGCGCGGCGGGCGCACGCGAAGTCGTGGCCCCGGTTGACGGCCCGGAGCGTGGCGTCGAAGGTCGATTCGATGCCGTATTCGAGGGCGACATACCGATCCCGGGCCAGCCCGGCGAAGTAATCGAGCTTGCGCTCGTCGACGCAGTCGGGGCGCGTGCCGACGACGATTCCCGCCACGCCGGGATGCGCGAGGGCCTCATCGTAAAGCCTCTTCAGCCGCTCCAGCGGGGCGTAGGTGTTGGAAAAAGCCTGGAAATAGACCAGGTAGCGCTGCGCCGAACGGTAGCGGTTGCGGTGGAATTCGATCCCCTCGGCGATCTGCTGCCCGACGCTCTTCGAGGGCATGCAATAAGAAGGGGTGAACGCTCCGTTGTTACAGAACGTACACCCTCCCTCTCCGATCGTCCCGTCGCGGTTGGGGCAGGTGAAGCCCGCATCGACGGAAAGTTTCTGCACCCGGCAGCCGAACAGACGGCGGAAGTACCCCGCATAGGAGTTGAACCGCCTCGTATCGCCCCACGGGTAAGTCATCTCCGCCTAAAAATTCCAGTCGCCCGGATTGTAGGTATCCTTCGGAACGTTGGGCACATTAGGGAAGAACGTATGCCCCGTGAGGCGTTCGATCTCCGCAACAGTCTTAAACACCCCCTTCGACTGAAAATCAACAGCCTTAACCACCTCGTTTTTAGCGTAGGTCTTATGCCGAACCATGATGGCAATGGATTGAAGTTCCCCCTGCGAACAATTTACCACCCACTTATTACCAGCGCTTTTCTTGGCTTTGAGCAGCACGATGTAGTAATGCGTCGGAATGGTCGTACCATCCACAACCTTGGAGGTATTCTCCCAATAGGTTCCCACCACCTGATAGCAAGTATCCGCCAAGCCACGCCATTGCTTGTCGACCCAGTCTTCAGCCGTATTCCACTGACCGCCGCCGGTATTGAAATAAGTCTGAAGCTGCGGACCGATATTCGAATAATAGAAAACGTCACGGTTAACGTTCTTCGTCACGCGCCGCTCGTTTGAGCCAAGCATGTGACCACGCGTGTAGCCGCTCCAATGACCCGCTTGCGTACAATTGATGTCCGGGTCATTCCGGTAAGCGTCTGTCCGCTTCACATCGCCTGTATAGCAGTCATGTAGTGGGGCAGCCACCCAGACCGGGCAGCGGTACGATTTGCTGTAACAGGTCGAGAAATTACGCGCCTTCGTACCGGTCGCCGGATAGTCCGGGCAAAGGTGATAAGCATAATAATAGTCGCTGTTCGACTTGTCCTCCGGAACCAGTTCGGGCCAGCCCGAATACTTGGCCGAACCCGTATTTCCGCCACCGCCGTCCGACGAGGTGGTGAAGGTCGCCGCGGCGCTGGTGTAGGTCTGCCCGTCCCAGTCGGCGCAGAGCGCGAATTCATAGGTCGTGCCGGGCGTCAGGCCGGTCAGGGCCGCCGTCTTGGTTCCCGTTCCCGTCGAAACGTTTACCCGGTCATAGCTGCCCGACGAAGCCGGCTTATACCGGAAATAGACGTCGTAGTCGGCCGTATCTTCGAAATTGAACGTACAGCTCAGCGTCGCCTCGGTCTTGGTCACGCCCGACGCCGCAGGAGTTCCGAAAGCGGGCCGTTCGGGATCGGGGTCGGGCATGTCGTCCTGCCCGGTTTTGAAGACCGCCCCTGCGCTCTGAACCCGTCCGGTCGACAGGCCGGCATAGGCGAAAACCACGTAGCTCGTTTCGGGCTGAAGCCCGGTCAGCGTGGCGGCAATGCCGGTGCCGTCAACCGCGGAACCCGCCACATCGGCAAACGCGCCGATTTTATTGTCGACAACGGCAGCATAGGAAAAACCCACGCTCGTGTTTTCGAGCACGCCCTCGCCGAAACGAGTCTGGCAGCTCAATCCGACCGTCGTGCCGTTGACCTCGGCCACAGGCGTCAGGAACCAGTCCGTTCCGGTCTCCGTCTTTTCATCCCCGCAGGAGGCGAAGGCCACGGTAAGGCCCAGAAGCAGAAATGCAAAAATTTTCTTCATTTTGATATAAATATGTTATTCCTTGTTTTTTGAATCCATCCAGATCGTCACCGGCCCGTCGTTGACCAGCTCGACCTGCATGTCGGCGCCGAATTCGCCCGTGGCGACCCCGCGGCCGAGCAGCTCGGCGACCCGGGCCGTAAACCGTTCGTAAAGCGGGCGAGAAACGGCTTCGGGGGCCGCCTTGATATAACTCGGCCGGTTGCCCTTGCGGGTCGAGGCCTGCAACGTGAACTGGCTCACGACCAGAATTTCGCCGTCTGTCTGCACCACGTCGAGGTTCATCACCCCGGCTTCATCGTCGAAGATACGCAGCCGCACGAGTTTTCCGGCGAGGTACTCGATGTCCTCGTCGGTGTCGTCGCACCCGACGCCGAGCAGCACCAGCAGTCCCGCCCCGATCCGGGAGCGGACATCGCCGCCGATAGCGACGGAAGCGTGTTTTACACGCTGAATGAGCAATCGCATGGCAGGGATATTCAGAGGTTTTCGAAATAGGTCCACAGGTTGTCGCCCGCAGGCACGGGAGCCGTGACCGAGAGCGGCTCGCGACGCACCGGATGCTCGAATTCGACACGGCGCGAGTGGAGCGAGATGCCGCCCCCGGGCAGGGAGCGCCGGGCGCCGTATTTCAGGTCGCCGCGGATCGGGCACCCGATCTTCGAGAGCTGGGCGCGGATCTGGTGGTGACGCCCCGTGAGCAGTTCGACCTCGACCAGCGTGTAGTTCGTCCCCGCCCCGAGCGTCGCGTAACGCAGGCGCGCCTCCTTGGCGTCGCCCTTCGGGGCGTCGCAGGCCCGCGAACGGTTGGTCCTGCCGTCGCGCAGGATATAATGGCGCAGTTCGCCGCTCTCGGGATCGGGCGTGGCTTCGGTCAGCGCCCAATAGACCTTATGGATACGGCCTTCGCGGATCATCTCGTTCAGACGGACGAGCGCCTTCGACGTCTTGGCGAAAACGACGGCTCCGCTCACCGGGCGGTCGATGCGGTGCACCACGCCGAGGAACACCTCGCCGGGTTTGGCGTCGCGCCGTTTGATGAAGGCCTTGATCTGGTCCTCGAGGGCGCTCTCGCCCGACGGGTCGGGCTGCACCAGATCGCCGCAGCGTTTGTTGACGATCAGCAGGTGGTTGTCTTCGTAGAGAATGTCGTCCGGGTTGAACATCGTCGGAAATTACAGAATAAAGGTGAAAGGCAGCAGTTTGGAGGCCGAATCGACCGCCGTCACCGTACCGTGGCCGCTCATCAGCACCCGCATCGGGGAACCCTGACGACGCTCGACGTCGACCATCACCTGCCGGCACTGGCCGCAGGGATAGCATTCGCGCTCCGAGGGGTTCGAGGCAATGGCCATCGTCTCGATCGGATCGTCGGCATAATTGGCCTGGGCGTAGAACATCAGCGACCGCTCGGCGCAGAGTCCCGCGGGATAGACCTCGCTTTCGAAGTTGCTGCCGTAGAGTATTTTCCCGCTGCGCAGACGCGCGGCGGCGCCTACGTGGAAATTCGAGTAGGGCGCATGCGCATTGGCCGTGGCCCGTTCGGCCTCGGCGACCAGCCTGCGGTCGGCTTCGGAAAGCTCCGACAGCGCCGCGTAATGTTCATAATCGAAACAAAACTGCTTTTCCATAACTCCTCCTTTTTTACAGGGGTGAACTACAAAGATACTAAAATTTTCAGAAATCGCTTACTGAATCGTACTTTTTCAGTCTCTTTGCTTTCAACCCGGATGAATTGTTTTATTTTCAGGACCTTCCGGCCGACGAACGGGGATTTGGCGCCGGGACCGGCCGGCCGGGTCCGCAGGCCGGAGGGTTCCGCACCTCGCAAAGAACGAGGCGGACGGACGCCGCGAGCCGTCTGCGACTATCGCGGAGGGAATTTCGCCTTAACGAAGTCCGGGCCGGACGGGACACACAAGCGCATTTCCCGTTCAGCCCGGACAAGGCGAGGTGAAAGACACCCGAGAGAATCGGAAACCGTCCTATTCGAGCACGAACTTCGCCTGCACGTTGTACTGCAACTTGATGGTCTTGAAATCGAGCGGTTCGTCCGCAGCGGCGTCCTCGGCGACGCCCATCGCCTTGGCGCTGCGCATCACGGCCATGTTGTCGTAAAAAACAGGCATCACGTTGTTGTTCGAATCGTAGATGTAGAAGCATTTGCCGATCTTCTGCCCGACGGCTTCGGCCAGCGTCGCGGCGCTCTGGCGGGCGTTCTGCATCGCCTCGACGCGCACTTCGGCCTTATACTGTTCGATTTTCGAGTGCGAGACCTTCAGGATCGAGACGTTCGAGATGCCCAGTCCGTCCAACGCCTGCCACACCTTGGCGACCATCGCCGAGGAACCCAGCTGCAACTGGTATTTGGCCGTGGCCACCGAGGTGTTTTTCTTGAAGAACTCGCTCGACAGGTTGGCCATCTTGAGCTGTTTCTCGACATCGACCCCGGCACGTTTGAGCGCGGCGATCATGTCGCGCTGCTGGCTTTCGACCGAAATCTTGCCCTTCGAGTCGCGCTCGTTGATGATGATCTGCAAGTAGAATTCGTCGGGCGCGATCTCCTTTTCGGCACGTCCGTTGACCTGAATGTAGCTGGGGAACGCCTCCTGCATCTGCGCTGCCGCGGGGAGGGCGAAAAACGCCACCGCCGCCAATAAAATCAGTCGTTTCATTGCCTTTTCGTTTTTAAATAACCTATTACAAAGATTATGCAAGCCGGGCGTCGCGCGGAACTGTTTTCAGCCGGGCCGGTTTCCATCCCTTTGTATCCAGTAAAACGCCGAAAAACGAAAATACTGCATCCCCGATGCGAAATCAGGCCTTGAACAACTCCCTATCGCTTTTTGCCTCCGCGGTGTTTCTTGAGCTCCTTCCTGTTCATCTCGCGGATTACCAATTCCTCGGTTTCAACGGGTCGGTAAACACCCTTTTCAACGCACACGACACCCTCCTCCGTAACGAACCGCGGAAAGAAATGCTTGCGGATGAAAGGTTTTCGCTCCCGCTCCTTCGGGTCCGGATTACTCTCCCACCAGAAGGTCTGCACGGAAACTTTGTATCGCTCGCCGTCATAGCTCCCGGCCAGCGCCAGCGGCGTTCCTGGCAGCACTTCGTCCCCGACCTCGACCAGCACATTGTCGCCGTCGAGGCAGATATACCAGGCCAGCGTGCCATCGGGCTGCTCGACCAGCAAATCGGGGCTTTCGGAGGTAAAACTCACCGCCGGGGCATCGGGTTCCCGTTCGGGAATGCCGACCTCCACGACCGTGCCGCGCCGCATCGCATAGACCGTGTCGCCCTTTTCCATTTCGAAATGCAACCCCAAAGCCCCTTTCTTTTCTTTTCGGAAACGGTCGTAAACGCTCACGCCGCGCGACACACGCACCGGCCAGCGAACAGTGGTGGGCATGCGGTAGACAAACGCGGTATCGGGCCCCTTATCGACAGGGCCTAAAAAAAAGCGGTATGAATAACCGTACCTCACGCCCCGGGTATCGTCGGCGGGACGGAGAGACAGCAGCCGCGTCCCGGTATAGCGGGTCTCGTATCTGAAGGTCCCCGAAGCGGTGTTACAGTTCTGCAAATCCCGGAGCGTCAGAAAAACAGTCAACGTCCCCGGACGCGTCTTATTCTCCAGGATAAAATCCACGGAGTTATTCTCATTCCGCTGCGTGCGGATGGTCGGCGACTGGGCGACCGCCCCGACGAACATCAGGGCGAACGATGCAGTCAGAAAAATTCGTATCATCGGTCCGTGGTTCAGGTTGCAGTTCAGGTTGCGTCCCGCGCGGACGCGCCGTTTACCGCCGCACGAGCTTCACGACGTTCTCCACATGGTGCGTGTGGGGAAACATGTCGACGGGCTGCACGGCCTCGACGCGGTAGGCGGCGTCCATCAGCTGGAGGTCGCGGGCCTGCGTGGCGGGGTTGCAGCTCACATAGACGATCCGTTCGGGCGCGGCGCGCAGGATGACTTCGATCACCGGTTCGTCGACGCCCGCGCGCGGCGGGTCGAGGATGATCACGTCGGGACGGCCGTTCGCGGCGACGAATCCGTCGTCGAGCACCGCCTTCATGTCCCCGGCGTAAAAGACCGTATTTTCGATGCCGTTCAATTCCGAATTGACCTTGGCGTCGGCGATGGCTTCGGGGACGTACTCCACGCCCACCACCCGGGCGCAACGCGCGGCGCAGAAGTTGGCGATGGTTCCCGTCCCGGTGTAGAGGTCGTAAAGCACGTCGCCCGGCCGGAGGTCGGCAAAGTCGCGGGCCACCTTATAAAGTTCGTAGGCCTGCGCGGAATTGGTCTGGTAGAACGACTTGGGTCCCACCTTGAAGCGCAGTTCCTCCATCTCCTCGATGATATGGTCCTTGCCGCGGTAGCAGACCGGGTCGAGGTCGCCCACCGAGTCGTTGAACTTCGTATTGACGATATAGAACAGGGAGGTGATCTCCGGGAATTTGGCCGCCAGATGGTCCATCAGGGCCGTGATGCGGGGCCGGTCGTCGCTGTTGAAGACCACGATCACCATCACCTCGCCCGTCGAGGCCGTGCGGACGATCATGTTGCGCATCAGCCCCTCGTGCGAACGGGCGTTGTGGAACGTGTAGCCGTTCTCCACGCAGAACCGCTTGGCCTCCATGCGGATGCCGTTCGACGGGTCGGGCTGCAACCAGCATTTGCGGATGTCCAGCACCTTGTCGAACATCCCCGGGATGTGGAATCCCACGGCCGGCGCGTCGCCGATGTCGCCCGCCGACTCGATCTCCTCGCGCGTCAGCCAGCGGCGGTCGGCGAAGGTGAATTCGAGTTTGTTGCGGTAGAACTGCGTCTCGGCCGAGCCGAGGCAGGGCGCGATCTCCGGCAGCTCGATCTTGCCGATGCGCGTCAGCTGGTCGCGGACCTGATCGGTCTTGAAGCGCAGCTGCTCCCCGTAGGGCAGGTTCTGCCACTTGCAGCCGCCGCAGACGCCGAAATGCTCGCAGAACGCCTCGGCCCGCAGGGGCGATTTCTTCACATAGCGGACCACGAAGCCCTCCATGAAGCGGCGGCGTTTGGAGCGGATCTGCACGTCGACCACGTCGCCCGGAACGGTCAGCGGAACGAAGACCACCACGTCGTTCCAGCGGCCCATGGCCTTGCCCTCGGCCGCGAGGGTCGTTATTTCAAGCCCCTCGACGAGGGGATAGTTCGCTTTCTTTCTTGCCATCGGTTTTTAACTTTGCGTGCAAAGTTAAAAACAATTCATAATTCAAAATTCATAATTCAAAATTATTTCCCCGCAAAACGTATCGGAACCATCATACGGAACCGTCAACGCTTAATTTTTCATTTTCAATTTTTCATTTTTAATTCGGGCTTTGGCCCGCACGCCGCCCAGCCAGAAGCCCAGCGCGAAAGGCCCGCCGATCAGCACCGCAAGCGCCAGCACGACGTAGAGCAGGATTTTGCCGACAAGCCCCGGCACGGCGTCGAGCGTCGTCCGGACCAGTTCGTCGCCCGTCGCCCGCAACTGTTCGACCAACGCCTCGCGCTCACGCGTAACGTATTGCTGCAACTCGCCGCGCTGGCGGTCGAAGTCGGCGAAAGCGTTGTCCACCGAAGCGTTCATCGTCCAGATGAGCTGCGTGGCCTGCCGGTTCAGCTCCTCCAGCACCTTGTCCGAAATCTCGGGCAGGTGCTCGGCGACGACCACGATACGGTTGAAACTGCGTTCCAGCGAATCGAGCTGCGCCCCGACCTGCAGGCGCAGGCTGTCCTGCCGGAGCCGCATCTCGAAGATGTCCTTCGACCAGCTCACGCTGTTGGTCACCTGCTGGGTCTGGCCGCTCAGCCGGTCGTTGACGTCGGCCAGCACCTCGGCGATCGAGCCGGTGGCGTAATCGTGTTCGACGCCGGCCGCCCGGAGGTATTCCAGCCACGCGAGGGTCGTGTTGTCGGTCTCGTCGCCCTCGGAGGCGGGGTTGTCGCGCACGTAGTCCGTAACGAACCGCTCCATCAGCGCATAGCGGTCGTCCGGAAGCACCTGCCGGGCGAGCCTCCCGGCCCGGCGGTCGAGCCGCAGAGCGGCGTCGCGGGCGATGTCGCTCTGAAGACCGAACAGCAGCGAATCGGGCGCCTGGGCGAAACCCTCGTTCATGCGGCGGCACAGAATCCACAGGTCGGCCAGCGCCACGTCGGGAATGCCCTGCATGGCGGCGGTCACCCCGGCGCGCGTGGCGCGGATCTTCCACCGCACGGCCGCTACGCGCACATTCACGTCGGGCGACGCAGCGACGATCGAGTCGGCCGCACGGGCCACCTCGCCGGCCATGTCGTAGTAAAAGCCGCGCGTCATGGTCCGCACGTTCATCTGCTCCTTCGACAGAGGGTCGCCCGTGGCCACGGCCACCTTCAGCAGCGAACACCCCGCAAACGACGCCGCGGCGAAAAGCGCGGCCGCCAGTTTCATCCATCCGTTCATCGTCATTCCGTTTACGGGTCCGGCCCGCAATTATCTTTCCAGTTTTTTCACAAAGTCGCGGATGTAGCGCACCGCGACGTAATGGCCCGCCTGGGGCATGTTGCCGTGGTCGAACCCGTCGAATTCCCGGATCTCGACGTCGGGATGCCCCGCCACCTGCATCATGCGCCAGAAATAGGCGTTCTCCTCGTAGCGGCCCAGCATCTCCCGCCCGCGGTCGCCCGAGAGGATCAGGATCGGCGGGCAGTCGGGACGTATGTAGTTCAGCGGCGCCATGTCGTCCACGACCACCTGCGTATCGGGAATCCCCATTTCGCGGCGTCGCGCGAAATGGGTCACGACCTGCCCGCTGTAAGGGATCAGCGCCGCGAACGCCGTGTCGGGGTCGATGCCGTAGGGCGCCATCCAGCGTTTGTCCAGCCCGATCATCGAAGTCAGGTAACCGCCCGCCGAATGTCCGGCGATGAAGATCAGCCGCGGGTCGCCGCCGTAGGAAGCAATGTTTTTCACCACCCAAGCGGCCGCAGCGGCGGCATCCGCCACGCAGTCGGCGACCTTCACGCGCGGAGCGAGGCGGTAATCCACGCCCACCACGGCGAATCCTTTGCCGCACAACGCTTTCGGAATCTCGCGCCGCCCGCCGGTCAGTCCCCCGCCGTGGAACCACACGACGGTCGGAAATCCCTTCCTATCCGCCGGCCAGCAAATGTCCAGCCGGCAAAGCGAATCGACATAGCCGTCGCCCGCCGCGTCGCGGTAGGCGATGCCGGTTTCGGTCCGGCAGGCGGCCGTCTGGGCCGAAATCCCCGTGCAGAACAGGGTCAGAGCCGCGAAAAGCGCAAAAAATCGTTTCATGGAATCAGGTCGTTTTGGGTCATAAAGATAGGTAAAATCCCGTAAAAAACACTATCTTTGCAAAACCGACTGCATTAAAACAGCCATCATTATGAAAATCGCCTGCCTGCAATTCAATCCGATACAGGAAAACACCTACGTCGTCTGGGACGACACCAAAGCGTGCATCGTCATCGACGCCGGAAACAGCAACCCGCGCGAGGACGCCGCGCTGGACAACTTCATCGCCGAGCACGGGCTGAAACCCGTCATGGCGGTCAACACCCACGGCCATTTCGACCACACGCTGGGCGTCGAGCACCTCAAACAGCGCTACGGCATCCCCTTCGCCCTCTCGTCGAAGGACCAGTTCCTGCTGGACAACGCAGCGACGAGCGGTTCGGTCTTCGGCGTGAAGATCGGCGCGATGCCCGCGGCGGACCTCGACCTGGACACCCTGTCCGAAGTGCGTTTCGGCAACACCGCCCTGCGCGTGATCCGCACCCCCGGCCACACCCCCGGCCATGTGGCGCTGTACGAGCCGGATTCGAAATCGCTCTTCACGGGCGACACGCTTTTCCGCGAGTCGATCGGCCGCACCGACCTGCCGGGCGGCGACTATTCGTGGATCATGCGCTCGATCCTCGACTCGCTGATTCCGCTGGGCGAGGAGGTGCACATCTATCCCGGCCACGGTCCCGAGTCGACGATCGGCCACGAAACGCTCTACAACCCCTTCATCGTCGAGGTGCTGAACGAGGAGATCAACTACCGGAACTAAAAATTAAAAATTGAAATTGGGGAAATTCATCCATAAGATTCTCTACCGCACCCTGCCGTTAGAAGGCTACCTGCGCGCCGTGAGCCGGCTGTTCTTCCTCTGGCAGCGGCTGGGCATCGGACGCGAGGCCCCTGCCACGGAGTACGTCTACCACCTGCCGAAGCTGGTCCGCGCGGGCGACACATGCATCGACATCGGCGCCAACCTCGGCTACTACGCCCGCACGATCTCCCGCCTCGCAGGCCCCGCGGGCAAGGTCTACGCCGTGGAACCGGTGGCCCCGATCCGCAAGGTGCTGAGCCGCAACCTCCGCCGCTGCGCCAACACCGAAATACTTCCCTACGCCCTGGGCACGGAATCGAAACCCATCGTGATGGCCAACGACTCGGCGCGCGAGACGGGCTACTTCGGCACGGGGCAGAACTTCGTAAACGACGCCGGCGGCCGAGCCGACGTGGAGTTCACGGCCCAGATGCGCCGCGGCAGCGAACTGTTCGGCAAACTGGAGCGCCTCGACTTCATCAAATGCGACATCGAGGGTTACGAGGTCATCGTGATGCGGGAAATGCGCCCCCTGCTGGAGCGTCACCGCCCCACGGTGCTGATCGAGACGGGCGGCGAAAACCGCCCGCAGATCGTCGCGCTCTTCACCGGACTGGGCTACACGGGTTACACGCTCGACCGCGGACGGGAGATCCCGCTGACGGACGACTCGTCGAAAGACATCATCTTCCGCCCCGGAAACTGACTATGAATGGTAATTATATTTTGCTCCGAGGGTCGGAAGCTCCGATTTTGCCGCACAGCGGCACCAAGCCCTTCCCCGAGGGAAGGGTTTGGGATGGGGTCAGACTTGCAAACGGCGTCGAAGACGACGAATACGGCGGTCGGGAACCAGAATCAGAGCAGAATAACAACTTGATTACTTTTTGAATTATGAATCGCCATGCGCATTGACATCATCACCTCGGTTCCCGAACTCCTGGCCTCGCCGCTCAACGAGTCGATTCTCAAGCGGGCGCAGGACAAAGGGCTGGTCGAAATCGTCGTCCACAACCTGCACGACTACGCCCACGACCGCCGCAAGACCACCGACGACTATCCGTTCGGCGGCGAGGCGGGCATGGTCATGAAGTGCGAACCAGTGTTCGAACTGGTCGAAAAGCTCCAGTCGGAACGGCCGTACGACGAAATCATCTACACCTCGCCCGACGGCATCCGCTACGACCAGCACGAGGCCAACCGCCTATCGACGCTCGAAAACATCATCATTCTCTGCGGCCATTACAAGGGCATCGACCACCGCATCCGCGAGCACCTCGTAACGCGCGAGATCTCGATCGGCGACTACGTGCTGACAGGCGGCGAGCTGGCGGCCTGCATCATCGCCGACTCGGTCGTGCGGATCATCCCCGGGGCCATCGGCGACGAGGCGTCGGCCCTCACGGACTCGTTCCAGGACAACCTGCTGGCTCCCCCGGTCTACACGCGGCCGGCGGAGTTCCGCGGCTGGCGGGTCCCCGACGTGCTGCTGTCGGGCAACTTCGCCGAGATCGCCAAATGGCAGGACAACGAGGCCTACGAACGCACCAAGCGCCTGCGCCCCGACCTGCTCAACGAATAGCAGCCCCCTTACGCTCCCGCACTTTTTGATTTTAGAGGAGCGGATTTTGACATAACGAAGGCCGACGCAGAAGGGACATACCAGTGTATTTCCCTTTTGCGAAGGACGAGGCAGGGCAAAAGGCGCCCTATAAAATCGAAAAGATGAAATACTACCTCATCGCCGGGGAGCCTTCGGGCGACCTGCACGGCGCAAACCTGATCCGAGGGCTGCAAAAAGCCGATCCCGGGGCGGAATTCCGCTTCTGGGGCGGGGACTGCATGGCCGCGGCGGGCGGCGCGGAGAATCTGCGCAAACACTACCGGGAGACCTCGTTCTTCGGCATCGTGCAGGTGCTGAAGAACCTCGGGACCATCCGGCGGCAGATGCGGGAGTGTCAGGCCGACGTGGCGGAGTTCGCCCCCGACGTGCTGATTCTGGTGGACTACCCGGGATTCAACATGAAGATGGCCCGCTGGGCCAAAGAGCACGGCATCCGCACCTTCTATTACATCGCCCCGAAGGTCTGGGCGTGGCGCGAATGGCGGGTGAAGGCGATCCGCAGATACGTCGGCCGGCTCTTCATCATCTTCCCCTTCGAGCGGACCTATTTCCCGAAACACGGCATCACGCCCGTTTTCGAGGGCAACCCGCTCGTCGACGCCATCGAGGCCCGGCGGACGACGCTCCCAACGCCCGAGGAGTTCCGCCGCCGCAACTCCCTCGACCAACGCCCGATCGTCGCCCTGCTGGCCGGCAGCCGCCGGAACGAGATCCGCGACAACCTGCCGCTGATGGCCGCGCTGTCGCAAAAATTCCCCGAGCGCCAGTTCGTGGTGGCGGGCGTCGCATGGCTCGACCGGGCGCTTTACGAACAATACACAGCCGGAAGCGGCATCCGCTACGTCTGCGACCAGACCTACGAGACGCTTGCGGCGGCCGAGGCGGCCGTGGTGACGTCGGGCACGGCGACGCTCGAAACGGCCCTGCTGGGCATTCCCGAAGTGGTGGTCTACCGCACGGTGTGGTGGCAGGTCTGGCTGCGGCCCTACGTGCTGAAGGTCCCCTGGGTGTCGCTCGTGAACCTGAACCTGGGGCGCGAGGCCGTCGCCGAGATCATCCAGTCGGATTTCTCGGTCGACCGCGCCGAACGCGAGCTGCGGGCGATCCTGCACGGCGGCAGCAAGCGCGGAAAGATGCTCGCCGACTTCGGCGAACTGAAAACGATCATCGGAGGCCCGGGAGCCAGCGAACGGTTTGCGGCACGGATGGTCGCAGAACTACACGCACAGAAAATAAAATAGCTTCCGATGAACGACCCGCTCGCTCCTCTGCTCGCCGGAGCATTTGTAATCGTATGCGGCCTGCTGGTCAAACGGTTCCCGATGCTGATCTCGGGTTACAACACCCTGCCGAAGGAGAAACGCAAAAACGTCGACATCGACGGTCTTTCGTCGTTCATGCGACGACACCTGGTGATAATCGGAGGTTTATTGATTTTATTTACAACAATACTCGAACTGACCGGCCAACAGGAGGCTTTTTCCATAATCCTCGCTGTCTACCTGCCGGTTTACGTGATCTGGATGGTGGTCCGGGCACAGCGCTACGACCACAATAAATAAGGAGAGAGCATGAAAATCATCTGCATAGGCCGCAACTACGCCGAACATGCCGCCGAGTTGCACGAACAGCTCAACGACAGCGGGAAACTCCCCGAGGAACCGATGTTCTTCCTCAAGCCCGACACGGCGCTGCTGCGCAACAACGACCCGTTTTACATCCCGTCGTTCTCGCAGGAGGTGCACTACGAATGCGAACTGGTGGTGCGGATCAACCGCGTGGGCAAGGCCATCGCCGAGCGTTTCGCCCACCGTTATTACGACGAGGTGGGACTGGGCATCGACTTCACGGCCCGCGACCTCCAGCGGCGGGCCATCGCCGAGGGGCTTCCGTGGGAGAGCTGCAAGGCTTTCGACCGCTCGGCGGCGATCTCGCCGGAATTCGTCTCCTTGCAGGAGCTGGGCGGCGACGTGCAGCGGCTGCACTTCACGCTCGACGTGAACGGGGAGCGCCGCCAGAGAGGCGACACGGCGGAGATGCTCTTCACGGTCGACCGAATCATCGCCACGGTGTCGCGGTACATGACCCTGCGCATGGGCGACCTGCTCTACACCGGAACGCCAGCCGGCGTGGGCCCCGTCCGCCCCGGCGACACGCTGCGCGCTGCGCTCGAAGGACGCGAACTGTTAAATTTCGACATCAGATGAACCTAGAAAAACGATTGTTCCGAAATCGAAAAAAATGCAGAACCGCTCCTAAAACCTTTCACCTTTAACTTTTCACCTTTATACATGCTGCTCAACGACAAACTCAAACCCTACCGCCTGCTGCTGGCGTCGCAGTCGCCACGGCGACGGGAGCTGATGACCGGCTGCGGGTTGCCCTACGAGCTGGCCGAAAAATTCGACTGCGAGGAGACCTATCCCGACGACCTTCCGCTTATCGGCGTTTCGGAGTACCTCTCGACGCTCAAAAGCGAAGCCTATCCGGTTCCGTTGCTCGAAAACGACATCCTGCTCACGGCCGACACCGTCGTGCTGGCCGGCGGCGAATTCCGGATGACGGCCGAGGGTACGACATGGCACGGAGGGGAGATTCTGGGCAAACCCCGCGACCGTGACGACGCCCGCCGCATGCTGAAAATCCTGTCGGGCGCGCATCATCTGGTCACAACCGGCGTCACCCTGCGCTCCGCCGCGCGGATGACCCACTTCACTTCGCTGACCTATGTCTGGTTCCGCACGCTCACCGACGAGGAGATCGCCTACTATGTCGACACCTTCCAACCCTTCGACAAGGCCGGGGCATACGGCATTCAGGAGTGGATCGGCTACGCCGCCATCGAGTGCATCGAAGGCTCGTTCTACAACGTCATGGGACTTCCCGTCCAGAAAGTATACACCGAATTAGATAAATTTTTGAATCCATGAAACGCACCCTGCTGACCCTGCTCGCCGCCCTTGCCCTCCTGCCTGCGCTGGCCGACGAGGGCATGTGGCTCCCGAGCCTGATCTCCGAACGCATCGACGACATGCGTGCAAAAGGCTTCCGCCTCACGGCCGAAGACATCTACTCGATCAACAAGGCCTCGATGAAAGACGCCGTCGTACTCTTCAACGGCGGCTGTACGGGCGAACTCATTTCGCCTGAAGGCCTGCTGCTCACCAACCACCACTGCGGCTACGACGCCATCCAAAAACATTCGACCGTCGAGCACGACTACCTGACCAACGGTTTCTGGGCCATGTCGCGGGCCGAGGAGCTGCCCAACGAAAAACTCTGGGTCCGCTTCCTCGTCCGCATGGAGGAGGTGACCGACCGGATCGCCGCGGGCGAGACGGCCGCGCAGATCGTCGAAAAAGCCAAGGCCGAAGGCACGGGCTACAAAGCCTCGGTCGAACAGATGTACTACGGCAACCAGCAGTTCCTGTTCGTCTACGAGCAGTTCGACGACGTGCGCCTGGTGGCCGCGCCGCCCTCGTCGATCGGCAAGTTCGGCGGCGACACCGACAACTGGATCTGGCCCCGCCACACGGGCGATTTCTCGATGTTCCGCGTCTACGCTTCGAAGGACAACCGTCCGGCGGCCTACTCGCCCCAGAACGTCCCCTACCGTCCGAAAAAACACTTCAGCATATCCACGAAAGGGGTTAAAGAGGGCGATTTCACGATGATCTACGGTTTCCCGGGCAACACGCAGGAGTACATCCTCTCCGACGCCGTGGCCTACATCGCCGAGCGTTCCGACCCGGCCAAGATCGCCGTCCGCACGGGCCGTCTCGACATCATCACCAAAGCGCAGGAGTCCGACCCCGCGCTGCGCATCCACTACGCCGCCAAGCACGCCTCGATCGCCAACGCCTGGAAAAAATGGCAGGGCGAAGCGCTGGGCATCGACCGCCGCGGAACCGTCGCAGCGAAATTCGATTACGAGACGCAGTTCGGACTGTGGTCCGTGGGACGTCCCGAATACGCCGGCGTAGTGATGGGCCTGCGCGCCGAGTACGACCGGATCATGGACGCCTATTTCGCTTACGAAATCACGCGCGAAACGCTCTCGACGCTGCCGGCAGCCTACACCCCCGAAGAACGGTCCGAAGAGTGCTTCGCCCGGCGCAAGTTCGCCGAGCAGGCGCTCTGGCGCCATGCGTTCCGCGAATACGGCCGTTGCCCGAAGGTTTACCGCACGCCCTCCTACGCCGAAGGCATGGCCCGTTACAAATCGCCGGAAGCCTACGCCGACGCCCTTTTCGAGGCCGTATGGGAAGGCTCCGACAGCGTGGCCATGCAACCCGCAGTCAGACTGCGCGAGGAGACCAAACGCATGCTCGACCACATCTCGTGGATGCTGGGAACCAAGTCGCTGCGCAACCTCAACAGCAAAATCCTCAACGAACTTTATACTACTTATATAAAAGGGCTGCGCGAATGGGACCGCGAGCGGGCCTTCTATCCCGACGCCAACCTGACGCTCCGCGTGGCCTACGGCTCCGTGGCCGGATACGAGTACGCCGACGGCGAATACCACAAACCGCAGACGACGCTCGACGGCATCATCGCCAAGGACAATCCCGAAATTTACGACTACGACATTCCGCAGTCGCTGCGCGACCTCTACGCATCGAAGAACTACGGCCGCTGGGGCACGGTGATCGACGGCCGCAGGACCGTGCCGGTCTGCTTCCTGGCGACGAACCACACCACGGGCGGCAATTCGGGATCGCCGGTGCTGAACGCCGGGGGCGAACTCATCGGCATCAATTTCGACCGCACGTGGCGTTCGACGATGAGCGACATCGCCTTCGACCCTGCGATCTGCCGCAACATCGCCGTGGACATCCGCTACGTGCTGTTCGTTGTGGACCGTGTCGGCGGAGCGGGCTACCTGCTCAAGGAGATGACGCTCAAATAAAGCATTCCGGGACCGCCGCAGAACGACCCGGGCGGTCCCCATGCAAATTTTGTCGTTTTTTCCGCAAAAATTTTGCGAATCGCAAAATAGTGCCTATATTTGCACTCCCGAAAGTTGATTCGGGAGAGCAATGCCCAGGTGGTGAAATTGGTAGACACGCTACTTTGAGGGGGTAGTGAACAATTACGTTCGTGCAAGTTCGAGTCTTGTCCTGGGCACACGAAAACAAAACCGCAGCTGATTGTCAATCGGCTGCGGTTTTTCATTTTCGTTTTGTTCGCCCCCCCACTTGCACCGCTCGTCACATTGACAGCAAGGCCCCATCCCCGGCCGGCGCCCGGGCAACAAGGGCCAGCGCATAGCGATTCACGCCGCAAGGGCGCATGAGATCGAATCGCACGCACATCGTTTCAGTCTGAAGGTTCTTACGCGTGCGACTTCTTCGAGACGAACAGCGCGAGGATGAACGACAGGGCCGAGGCTGCGATCCAGAAGACGATCGCCGTGTCGAGGGGGTCGAGGATGATGACGTCCTTCCGGGCCTGCGCCTGCAAACACCCCGTATGGAGCGTCACCACGGCGAAATTCTCCCGGGCGTAGGATTGCAGGTTGAACGACGTTCCCAGCACCGTATAGTTGTTGTTGGCGCTGTGGATGATGAACGGACAGTTTTTGTCGGGCGAAATGGTGAAAAACGCCTCGCCGTCGAACTCGATCTCGCGCGTCGCCTTCCCGAATCCCGGGTCCACGGTGAGCGTCGCCTCGGAATTCATGCAGACCTTCGACCCGTCGGGCAGCACGATGTCGAGCCTCTCGCCGCACGCCGTGCGGTATTCCAAGGGCTGTGCGGCGCTGATCTCCGCCCCGGCCCCGGCTTCGGACGCGACATCGGGGGTGCGCTGCCAGAACCACACGGCGCAAACGCCCGCCGCAACCACGGCGGCCGCCGCCACATAGCGCAGGAACCGACTCCGGCGCCGTCCGGCGACCTCGGGGACAGCGAACAGGATCTTGTTGCGGGCTGCGAAACGCGCCCATTCCCGCTCCGCCTTGGCCGACGCGGGCAGCTCCCGTCTGGCGAGACACTCCCTGAAATAAGCCCGGTTTTCATCCGACTCCTCCAGCCATCCCGCCAACATACCGGCCTCCTCCTTACTCAAAGCGTTGCTCCGGTACGAATTGATCAGTCTGTCTATCTCTTTCTGCATATCATTTACACAAAACAGATTTTTTCTCTTTGTCTTCACCCGATAGACACGCCTTTTCCGGATACCGACCCCCGCCGTGCGATTTTTTTTCGGAGCGTCCCTTTCCGCCCCCCCCGGAAACCGGAAATCCCCGGGCCGAAGCTCCGGGGATTTTTCCGCTCCCGGCAAACGGGCAGGGCGCCGCAGAAGCGGCTGCGGCTCGTTCGGGCAGTCGTGAAAATTGGGTTTTATGCGAAATTTGCCGTATCTTGCCGAAAATTGGAAACCATGACACAGCAACTGCGATTCATACCGTTCAAATCACGCTCGGACAAGGGCTGGGCCGAAGCATGGGCGCTTTACGAAGCCTCCTTCCCCGACTGCGAACGCTGGGACGGCACGGGTTACGACCGCGCTTTCGGCGACCCGCATTTCGAGGCCGACGGCATCTGGCGCGGCGACGAGTTCATCGGCATCCTCTTCCACTGGAACGCCGGGGATTACCGCTACGTCGAGCATCTGGCCGTCTCGCCCCGCCTGCGGGGACAGAACATGGGTTCAAAAGCCCTCGCGGCCTTTTGCCAAGGGCGGCGCGTCATTCTGGAAATCGACCCGCCGGAGGATGAAATCTCGGTCCGCCGCCAGCATTTCTACCAGCGGCTGGGTTTCGTCGCCAATCCCTACGCGTACATCCACCCCTCGTTCCGGCGGCCGTTCCATCCCCACCGGCTGGTGCTGATGAGCTATCCCGAGGCCCTTACATACGAAGAGGCCCGCGGTTTCGCGGACTTCATTCGGGAACGGGTGCTCCGCTACTCCGAGCACGAGAATCCGGAGCTGCCGAGACTGTAAAGCGGTCGCTACAACATGCCGACCACGTATTTCGTGACGAAGTAACCGCCCGCCACCAGCCAGACGTAGAGCAGGCCGGCCAGCACGAAAGGCCTGGCCCCCGCCTGCCTGAATTTGTCGAGGCTCGTTTCGGTCCCCAGCGCCGTCATGGCCATCGTCAGCATGAAGGTATCGACGTACTCGATGGTCCCGTTGAGCGGAATTTCCCGGACCGTCTCCACCCCGCAAAGGCTTTGCAGCAGCGAATTGAGACCGATGATCCCGATGAACCCGAAGGCGAACCACGGCACGGCGATCCTGCGTTTTCCCGTTTCGCCCCCGGATTCCTTCCGGCGGCCCGCCAGCACGAAGCCCATGATCACGAGCACGGGCGCGAGCAGCATGACGCGGATCATCTTGGTGATGGTGGCCGTTCCGGCGATCCCCAGCGCATCGGTGGGGTCCATCGCGTTGCCCGCCCCGGCCACGTGGGCCACCTCGTGCAGCGTGCTGCCCGTGTAGACGGCCACTTCCGTGTCGGTCATCCCGTTGAGCATGCCCGTGCGGTACATGACCGGATAGAGAAACATCGAGAGGGTTCCGAAAATGACGACCGTGGAGACGGCGATGGCGGTTTTGTACCCCTCGCACTTCACCACCGGCTCGGCCCCCAGCACAGCCGCCGCGCCGCAGATGGCGCTGCCCGTCGAAGTCATCAGCGCCGTGTCGCGATCGATCTTCAGCAGGCGGCCCAGCAGAACGCCCCCCAGAATGGTGACCGTCACGACGATCAGGTCCACGACGACGGCCGGCACGCCCACGGCCGCCACCTGGGCCAGCGTCAGGCGGAACCCGTAGAGGACGATGCCCCAGCGCAGCACCTGCTTCGTGCAGAACCGGATGCCCGGGACCCAGGTTTCGGGCAGCCGGTTGCGCAGGCTGTTGGCGTAGAGCATGCCCAGCACGATGCCGACGATCAGGGGGCTGAACGAGAGCCGTCTGACAACGGGGATTTCGGCGATGTAAAATGCCGCGAACGAAAACAGCGCGATCAGGAGAATTCCGTGCAGGGTGTTCGCCCTGTTACCTTTTTCCAACATATCCTTGCAATTTTAATGACGACCGATAACTTTTGCTTCATTGCGACGGCAAAGGTCGCATCTTTTATCGGGATACGAAACAAGATTTGGTTATCCGGGATAACCTGAAGTTATGACGCAGGGATAAGGAAACCGGGGGCCGGCAATCAGAAATCCGCCCGGGCGAAGTCGATGAACCGCCGCGCCAGACGCGCAGGTTCGGCTTCGGCATGCACGAAAACGAAATCGCGGGAGAGCGTCAGCCCCTCGATGTCGACGATCCGCAGCGCGCCGCTGCGCAGTTCATCCACCACCGAAATCACCGATACGATGGCCATGGCGTCGCTGTTGCGGACGAAGGCCTTGATCCCCTCGGTCGACCCGAGGCGCATCGTCACATCGAACTGCGAGAGACGGATGCCTCTGGCCGCAAGGGCCGCGGCGATCACTTCGAGCGTCCCCGAGCCGCTTTCGCGCAACACCAGCGGGATGCGCGGCAGCTCCTCGGGCGTCACCGTCTCCCGGCGGGCGTATTTCCCGCCCGGACGGGCCACCAGCACCAGTTCGTCGGGCCTGAAAAGCGTGTAGTGCAGCCCCTGCCGGCGGCTGAGGCTCTCGACCAGCCCCAGATCCACGGCATGTTCGCCCAACGCCTGCTCGACCTCGGCGCTGTTGCCCGACGACATCGAGACCCGCACCCCGGGAAAGCGCGCCGTGAAGTGCGCCAGAATCGGCGGAAGGAGGTACTGCGCGATGGTCGTGCTGGCCCCGAGGCGGAGTTCGCCCCCGGTCTGGTCGGCGCAGAGGCTCATCTCGTATTCGAGGCGGCGGTAGTCGTCGAGAAGCCGCCCGGCCGCCTCCAGCATCGTACGCCCCGCATCGGTCAGCTCCAGATGGCTGCCGCGGCGGGTGAAAAGCTGCACCTTATAACGGGATTCCAGCTCGCCGACATGCTTGCTGACGGCGGGCTGCGAAATGTAGAGTTGTTCGGCGGCCCGGGTGAAACTCAACGTCCGGGCCGCGGCGATAAAGACCTTGAGGCGGAAATCGTCCATAAGGCGTCAGCCCAGATGCCCTTCGTCGGCGAACTCCCTGACCGAACGGACGTAGTGGTCGATGGTCTCCTGCATCGAGACGAACGACTTGCCCCCCGCGGCGTTCTTGTGGCCGCCGCCGCTGAAATACTTCCGGGCGAAGAGGTTGACGTCGACGTCGCCCCGCGAGCGCAGCGACACGCGGATGAATTTGCGGTGGGCGAGAAACATGGCCGACATCTTGACCTTTTTGATCGTGAGGGCGTAGTTGACGAATCCCTCGCTGTCGCCCTGCTGAAACTGAAAGCGGCGCATCTCGTTCTCCAGCAAGGACATGTAGGCCACCGTCCCGTCCTGGATCACCTCCATCTTGCGGTTGATGGCATAGCCGAACAGCCGCGCGCGGCCCTCGGTATAGGCGTTGTAGACGCTGTTGTGAATGTCGGGGATCGAGATGCCCTTCTCGACCAGCACGGCCACGGCGCGGAACAGCTCCGGGGTGAGGAACGAGAAGGCGAAATTGCCCGTGTCGGTCATCATGCCCACGTAGAGCGACTCGGCCATGCGGCGTGTGATAGCCCCGGCGCCGCACATCGCCTCGACGATGCTGTACACCAGAAAACACGTGCTCGACGAATCGGGGTGCGAGAACATCAGGTCGAAGCCCTCGTCGGGCGAGAGGTGATGGTCGATCAGCACGCGGCGGGCCGTGGTGTTGGCCTCGATGGTGTCGCTGAGGATTTCGAGCCGCGAAACGGCGTTGAAATCGAGGCAGAAAATCATGTCGGCCTCCGCGATGGCGCGCCGTGCGCGCCCTTCGGTGTCGGTCTTGAAGATCACCACCTCGTCGATCCCGGGCATCCAGTCGAGGAAATAGGGATATTTATTGGGCACGACGCAGGTCACCGCATGTCCCATCGTACGCAGGACCTCGGCCCATGCGAGCGACGATCCGACGGCGTCGCCGTCGGGGTTGGTGTGGGAGACGACGACGATGCGCTGCCCGGGTCGGGCGAGCATCTCCCGCAGACGTTCGATATGTTCTTTCGATAACTTCATTCGGGTTGGTCCGCATTGGTGGACCCGACAAAGATAGAAAAAAACAGGCGATAAACCAACCGGCCTACCGGATATTCAGCAGCACGAGGTTGTCGAGCACGGTTCGCTGGGCCGTACGCTGGAGATATTCGGCCTGCTCGGCCGGAAGCTCCGCGGTAAAGGCCGTCTGGTAGGGACGCTGGAGGATCGTCGTGAAAATGACGTTGGCAGCCAGATAGCTGCCCGGAACCGCGGGATGGTAGCAGTCGGGCCGGTAGAGGATGCAGTCGGGACGCTCGCTGCGCACCGCGCGCCACGCCATGCCCACCGGAGCGCACCATGCGCCGTTGTCGTAGGCCATTTCGAGGTAGCTGGTCTTCAGCCGCTCCTGCATCCCCTCGTATCCGTTCGAAAGCGGGTATTCGGCCACGGGCTTGCGGTTGCCGTACTTGTGCCCCCAGGTCATGTAGAAGATCACCCGGGCGTCGGGCGACGCGGCATGCACCAGACTGTCGAGCGTCCGGGCCGCGGGATAGACCTCGCGGGCCACCTGTCCGGTCGGCATCGCGGGAGCCGTGCTCTGCTCCTGCAGGACGACGTAATCCCAGCCGCCGTCGGCAATGGCCTGCAACAGCTTCTTGTTTTTCAGGTGTCCCGAGAAGCGTTCGCCGCCCTTGAGAAAGCGCGTGCAGGAGAGTTTTACCTTTTGGGTCGAGGCGATCTTCTGCACCATGCCGGGCAAATCGTTGCAATAGGAGAAACTGTTGCCGACCCACAGCACCCGCAGGGAATCCTGCGGCGTTTGGGCCATGCCGCCCAGAGGCAGCAGAATCAGCAAAAGGCGGAAAGCGAGTTTCATCATATCTTCAAGGTTTTAGGTTGGCGGTGATCGGAGGCGTATTTGCGGCACCAGGTCGCAATGCCGCATTCGTCGCATTTGGGGGCACGGGCCACGCAGACGTAACGCCCGTGGAGGATCAGCCAGTGGTGGGCCAGAGGCAGCAGATGGCCGGGAATGTTCTTTTCGAGGGTCAGCTCCGTCTGCAACGGGGTTTTCGAACGGGTTGTCAGCCCGATGCGCTCCGAGACGCGGAAAACGTGCGTGTCGACCGGCATCACCTCCTTCTGCCACAGCACAGCCCCCAGCACGTTGGCCGTCTTGCGGCCCACGCCGGGCAGACGCTGCATCTGCTCCAGGTCGCTCGGGACTTCGCCGCCGAACTCCTCGCAGAGCATCCGGGCCATTCCCGCGAGGTTTCTGGCCTTGTTGTTCGGGTAGGAGATGCTCCGGATGTAGGGATAAATCTCCTCGGCCGTGGCGCGGGCCATGTGGTACGGCGTGGGAAAGGCTTCGAACAGCGCCGGGGTGGTCATGTTGACCCGTTTGTCGGTGCACTGCGCCGAGAGGATCACCGCCACCAGCAGCTGATAAGGGTCCGAGTAGTGCAGTTCGCTTTCGGCCACGGGCATATGCTCCGAAAACCAGGCGATTACGCCGTCATAACGTTGTTTGGTCGTCATAAATGCTGTTTTTTACGTCGGAAAAGAATCTTTTTCACCAGCAGTCCCGGCCCTTCGGGACAGAGCGCGAGGCGCGGGCAGGCCGCAACGTCGCGCCGCCAGCGCGTCACGTATTCCCCGACCGGACCTTCCCACGAAAGGACCCACAAAGCCACCGAACTGCGCCGCCGGAGAATGCGGAAGCGGTTGCGGCCCGCACCGTAGCGGGCGTCGAACCAGAGGCTTATGTCCATCAGCGAATCGCAGAAGGCGATCCGTTTCCGGTAGGCCGTGCTGTGGCTCACGCTGTCGGGCAGGCGCCGGTGGACGGCCGTGATGTCGGGCAGATAGCTGATGCGGCTGCGCACCGAGAACCAGAGCCACATCGGGGCGTCGTCGGTCTTCCACTCGGGATGCTCCGCGGGACGAACCTCGTCGTAATACCGTGCGATCAACTCCCGGCGGGCCAGCGTCGCGCAGTTGGCGATGGTCAGGCTGCACAGCAGACGCCCGAAATCGGTGTAATGGTCCGGGTGGTCGGGTTCCGTGCGGTCCGAGGCCTGCCAGTAGTTCGAGGCGCGCGTATAGCACATGCCGCACCCGGGGTCCGACTCCATCAGGTCGGCCTGCATCTGCAATTTCCGGAGATCGCACCACCAGTCGTCGCCGTCGAGGTAGGCCACGTATTTCCCGCGGCACGCCTCGAACGTCCGCCGGTAGTTGGCCCGCCAGCCGACATTCTCCGGCGAGGTCACCAGCCGGATGCGGTCCGGGTATTTCGCCGCATATTCGCGGCAGATCGCCGCCGTGCGGTCCGTGCTGCAATCCTCCCCCACGACCAGTTCGACTCCGAACGAGGTCTGCTGCGCCAGCACGCTTTCGATGGCCTCGGCGATATAGGGTTCGTGGTTGTAGGTGGTCATGCAGACCGATACGAGCGGCGTCTCCATCGCGATCAGAGTTTGGTCAGTTTCGCAAATTTGGCCAGCAGGGTCTTTTCGCCCGCATTGTCGAAAGCCACCACGAGTTTGTGGTCCGTGGACAGCGTCTCGATGCGCTGCACGATGCCCACGCCGAATTTCGGGTGCTCGACGCGCTGTCCCACGACGTATTCGCCGCTCACCGCCGCCGCACTTCCGGAGGAAAGGCCGCCGTCCATCGCCTGCCGCACGCCGACACGGCGCATGCCGTCGGTCGAAGGCCGGGGCGTCTGCACCAGCGCCGGATCGGGAGCCGCCGCCGGACGCCGGGACTCCGCAGCCCGCGCGAAACGACGCGCGGGACCCGACTCGCCGTCGGCCGCACGGCCGAAACCTCCGCCGGAACCGCTGCGGCTTCCGTAACCGCCCGAACCGCCGTTTCCGCCGCCTCCGAAACGTCCGCCCCCCTGCTGTTTCTGCTGGAAGCGGTAGTCGAAGCGGCGGCGCAGTTCGTCGATGGCCGCGGGTCCGTCGTCGCCGGGCCGACGCTGCGGACGCGTCTCCGCGAAATCGGCGTCCGACTCGATGTACCGGGGGTCGATCTCGCGCAGGAAACAGCTCGGACGCGTAAACTTCGACTCTCCCCACTGGAAACGCATTTCGGCGTAGGAGATCGTCGCCGAAACCTTGGCGCGGGTCAGGGCCACGTAGAACAGGCGCCGCTCCTCCTCGATGCCGTCGGGCGACTCGACGGCCCGCTGCGAAGGGAAGAGGTTTTCTTCCAGACCCACGATATACACATACTTATATTCAAGCCCCTTGGCCGAATGGACCGTCATCAGCGTCACCTTGTTCTTGCTGTCGGGGTCGTCCTGATCCATGTCGGTCATCAGCATCATGTTCTGCAACCACTCCTCGATGGTGGCCTCCTCCTCTTCGGGACGCTCGCCGCCCCGGATTTCGGCGTCGACCCGCTCCTTGAACTCCTGCATCGAGTTCAGCAGCTCCTCGATGTTGTCCAGCGCCGAAGCGGCCTCGGGGGTGTTCTCCGTGCGGTAGGCAGCGATGATGCCCGACCGCGAGGCGATCTCTAGTCCGAAATCGTACAGCCCCTTGTCGTTGCGCGCCAGCGACAGCGCGCGGATCATCGCCACGAAATCCGCCACCTTGCGGGCGATGGTGCGCTGCACGGGGTCCGTGACGGGTTCGGCGACCAGCGCGTCGACCGCCTCCCACATCGAGACGCCCCGCTCGGCGGCCAATGCCGCGATACGCTGCACGGTCGTGTCGCCGATGCCGCGGGCCGGATAGTTGACGATGCGCTTGAAGGCCTCGTCGTCGCGGGGATTGATCACCAGCCGGATATAGGCCATCATGTCGCGGATCTCCTTGTGGTCGTAGAACGACGAACCCTTGTAGATGCGGTAGGGAATGCCCCGGCGGCGGAGGTTGTCCTCCAGCACGGCCGACTGGTTGTTGGTGCGGTAGAGAATCACAGCCTCCGACCACTCGTCGCCCGCCGCGCGGACCTTGTCGCGCAGGTCCGTAACGACCATTTCGGCCTCCTCGCGGTCGGTGTATGCCTTCAGGATGCGGATTTTGTCGCCCACGTCGCCCTCCGAGAAACAATGCTTCTCCATGCGCTTCGAGTTGCGGACGATCACCGAGTTGGCCGCATCGACGATCGTCTGCGTCGAACGGTAGTTCTGCTCCAGCTTGAAGACCATCGCCGAGGGATAATCCTTCTTGAACGAGAGGATGTTCTCGATCTTGGCCCCGCGGAACGAATAGATCGACTGCGCGTCGTCGCCCACGACGCAGACCTTCGAATGGGTCTGCGACAGCCGGCGGATGATCGTATACTGCGCATAGTTGGTGTCCTGATACTCGTCGACCAGAATGTATTGGAACTGCTCCTGATAGCGGGCCAGCACGTCGGGACAATCCCTCAACAGGATGTTGGTCTGCAAAAGCAGATCATCGAAGTCCATCGCGCCGTTGCGCTTGCAACGCTGGCAGTAGATGTTGTAGATGTTGCCGAATTCGGGGATCTGGGCCTGCCGGTCCTCGGCCGCGCAGGTCGAATTGGCCAGATAGGCGCCCGGCGTGACGAGGCAGTTCTTGGCATAGGAGATACGCGAAGAGAGCACGTTGGGCTTGTACTTCTCGTCGGGAAGGTTCAGTTCCCGCACGATGGTCTTCAGCAGGTTCTTGCAGTCGCTGGGTTCGTAGATGGTGAACGAATCGGTGAACCCGATCTTTTCGGCGTTCTCGCGCAGGATGCGCGAAAAGACCGAGTGGAACGTACCCATGCGGATATAGCGGCTGCGGTTGTCGGGCAGCATCTGCGCGATGCGTTCGCGCATCGACTCGGCGGCCTTGTTCGTAAAGGTCAGGGCCAGAATGTTCCAGGGCTTAATGCCCTGCTCGATCATGTATGCGATGCGCGAGGTCAGCACGCGGGTCTTGCCCGACCCCGCGCCCGCGATGATGAGCGACGGCGAGTCGTAATTGACCACGGCATCCCGCTGGGCGGGGTTCAGACCTTGTAATATCGGCGATTCTTTGGATTCCATGACCGCAAAGTTAATACTTTTTTGCACGCCCTTCGGACAAAGTTCCGCCGATTTCGGAAAATTTTACCGCCGCGCCGCAAAATAGCGGACATGAAAACCCACACTGAAATCAGTCCCCGACAGCAACGACACGCTTATTGAAAGTCCACGTCGCAACTCGCCTCGAACACCTTTCCGTCATCGGCTGTCAGGCGCACGAAAAGCGTATGCTTTCCGGGCTGCGCCGGCCGGGTGACAAACCGAAAATAAAAACCCCCTCTGGGCAAAAGCGTCATATCATCCGGCGTAAGCTCCGAAATCAATTTATCGACAGGATAATATTCACCGTTCAGTTGTTCATGGTATTTTTGCGTATAGCCGCTCTGAATATAGGGCCAGGGCGTATTGCTGGAAAAGCGGGCCAGATCGTTGAGCGACGTCCCCGCAGGATGTTCGGCATCCCAGTCGGCGGAACTCCACACCTCCAGATTGACGAAATCCCGGAAACACCGCGGGTTGAGTCCCTGATCATAAAAATAAACCCGAACCCGACGATTATAAGATACATCGTTGTGTTTTTCGCACAATTGATTATAGAAATCCTTCTTTTTACCGCTCATAGCTATATCCCATTCGCCCTCGCCAACAAAATCGACAGAATACCCCAATCCGAAATCTGTCATAGCAACGGATATTCCCCTCATATTCCCATATGAAAGTACAAATGAACGGGTGTAATAATCCTCATATGATTTGACGCAACCGACAGCCGACAAAACACACAGTAGAAGAACAAGTTTTTTCATAATCGCTACGGTTTATTATAAGTAACGATCCGGAACCACCAGGTGTAATTCTTCGCGTTCGCACCCCGCGTCTGCGAAACGGCAGCGTTATCGTCTGCCAAATAACACCCTTTCACTGCATCGAAAGCTTTGCCGGCAAAGTATCCGTCGTACTTTCCATCCCAACCCCAGTTGCAATGCAAAAGGAGAGATTTATCGACCCTCCTGCTTATGAGATTACTCATAGAAAATCGGGATTAAGGGTTAACAGATAACAAGATAGAAAAAAACCGATGAAACCGGACTGTTTTACCGGTTTTATTTTATTAAATTTGCAATAATTTCGATGAAAAAACGTTGGAAAAACAAAATTGAAAAAACAAACAGAATAACACGACAAATACAATGAGCGAAGTCATCAACATCAAAGAACTCAACGAGCGCATCGAACGCGAATCCGTTTTCGTCGATACGCTCCGCAACGAAATGGGAAAGGTCATCGTGGGCCAGAGCCACCTGGTGGACACCCTGCTGATCGGCCTGCTGTCCAACGGACACATCCTTCTGGAAGGCGTCCCGGGACTGGCCAAGACGCTGGCCATCACCACGCTCGCCAAGGCTGTCGACGCCTGTTTCTCGCGCATACAGTTCACCCCCGACCTGCTGCCCGCCGACCTGATCGGCACGCTGATCTACTCGCAGAAGAACGAGGATTTCGTCGTACGCAAGGGTCCGATCTTCGCCAACTTCGTACTGGCGGACGAGATCAACCGCTCCCCGGCCAAAGTGCAGTCGGCGCTGCTGGAAGCCATGCAGGAGCGTCAGGTGACCATCGGCGACAACACCTATCCCCTGCCGCAGCCGTTCCTCGTGCTGGCCACGCAGAACCCCCTGGAGCAGGAGGGAACCTACCCGCTGCCCGAGGCGCAGGTCGACCGTTTCATGCTCAAGGCCAAGATCTCCTACCCCAAGAAGCAGGAGGAGCGCGACATCGTGCGCATGAACCTCTCGGGCGCCGGCATGCCCGAGGTGGGCAAGGTCATCACCCCCGAGGACATCGTCAAGGCCCGCAAGGTGGTCGAGGACGTCTACATGGACGAAAAGATCGAGAAATACATCATCGACATCATCTTCGCCACGCGCGAGCCGGCGGAGTACAACCTCCAGAAGTTGCAGAACCTGATCGCCTACGGCGGTTCGCCCCGTGCGTCGATCTCGCTGGCCAAGGCCGCCCGGGCTTACGCCTTCATCCGCCGCCGCGGCTATGTCATCCCCGAGGACGTGCGCGCCGTCTGCCACGACGTGCTGCGCCACCGCATCGGCCTGACCTACGAGGCCGAGGCCGAGAACATCACCACCGAGGAGATCATCACCGACATTCTCAACAACGTAATCGTACCCTAACGATGCAGGAAACCGAGAACGATATTCTCAAACGCGTCCGCAAGATCGAGATCAAGACCCGCGGTCTTTCCAACGAGATCTTCGCCGGAAAGTACCATACGGCTTTCCGCGGGCGGGGCATGTCGTTTTCCGAAGTGCGGGAGTACCGTGCGGGCGACGACGTGCGGGACATCGACTGGAACGTCACGGCCCGCTCGCGCAAACCCCACATCAAGGTCTACGAGGAGGAACGCGAACTGACGATGATGCTGCTGGTCGACGTGTCGGCCTCGCGCATGTTCGGTTCGACCGACCGGCTGAAAAAGAACATCATCACCGAAATCGCCGCCGTGCTGGCCTTCTCCGCCGCGCAGAACAACGACAAGGTGGGCTGCATCTTCTTTTCGGACCGGATCGAAAAGTTCATCCCCCCGAAGAAGGGCCGCAGCCATATTCTGATGATCATCCGCGAACTGATCGGCTTCCGCCCCGAATCCGCGGGCACGAAACTCTCGGAGCCGGTGCGTTTCCTGACGAATGTCAACAAGAAGCGCTGCACGACCTTCATCCTCTCGGACTTCATGGACTCGACCGGCGACAAGTCGGCGCTGGACGACGCGCTGAAGATCGCCGGGAGCAAGCACGACCTGGTGGGCATCCGCGTCTACGATCCCCGCGAGACGGAGCTTCCCGACGTGGGCATCGTCGAGCTGAAGGACGCCGAGAGCGGCCGCAAGGTCTGGGTCGACACCTCGTCGCGGGCCGTGCGCGACCACTATGCCGCCTCGTGGCAGCGGCGCAGCGGCGAAATAGAGGCGACGCTCAAGCACAACCGCATCGACACGGCGATGATCTCGACCGACGGCGACTATGTGGCCGAATTGATAAAACTGTTCAAACAGCGATGAAACGACTCTTTGCAATAGCGCTTCTTTTCGCGGGACTCGCGGCCCGGGCGCAGGAGACGCCCACGGTCACGGCGCGCGTAGAACCCGACAGCATTATGATCGGCGACCGCTTCGATTACGTCATCGACGTGGAGAAGGATCTGGTGCAGGTCGTGGAATTCCCCGTATTCGACCCCCGCGACGGCAAGATCGAGCTGGTCGAGAACTGCCCGGTCGACACGCTCGAACGCGACGGCCGGCGGCTCAAACTGCGCAAGCGCTACCGGCTGGCCGCATTCGACGAGGGCAAATACAACCTCGGCGCGGCGCAGGTGCTCTACGCCGACAAGAACATCCTCGACACGCTCCGGAGCACCGATTCGGTCTATCTGGAGGTTGCGACGTTCCAGATCGACTCCACGTCGCAGTCGATCTACGACCTGAAAGCCCAGAAAAACCTGCCGTTCCGCTTCCGCGAGGTGAGCGGCTACGTCAAGTGGGGCGTTTTCTTCCTCCTGATGCTGCTCGCGGCGGGCTATGCGCTCAAGCGTTACCTCGCCAGCCGCGGCAAGGGTTTCGGCGACCTGTTCAAACCCGCTCCGCCGCTCCCGCCGCACGTGGCGGCCATCCAGGCCCTCGAAGCGCTCCACAACCAGAAACTGTGGCAGAACAACAGGCATAAGCAGTACTATTCGGGCCTTACGGACATCCTGCGCACCTATATCGCCGCCCGCTGGGGCTTCGGCGCCATGGAGATGACCTCCGACGAGATCATCGAGACGATGCGCCCGGAGGAGCTGCCCGACAAGGCGCGGATGGACCTGACGGCGATCCTGCGCGACGCCGACCTGGTGAAGTTCGCCAAGGCGACGCCCGAGGCCGAGCAGAACGAGGCCGACTACCTCAAGGCGTACTACTTCGTCGAGGAGACGAAACCCGTCGAGGAGGAGGCTCCCGCCGAGGAAGAGTCCCCGAAGCAAAACTAAACGCGACAACGATGTACAAGTCACTCTATATCATTCTGTTTCTCTTTGCCGCCTCCGGGGTGCAGGCCCAACAGCTGCCCGAACGCTCGCTGGTGCGCAAAGGCAACCGGCAGTACAACAAGGGCAACTACGAGCAGTCGGCCGGCCGTTACGAGCAGGCCCTGCAAGCGGCTCCGGGACAGTTCGAAGCGATCTACAACCTCGGAAACGCCCTCTACAAGGCCGAACGGTTCGACCGTGCCGAGCAGACCATGCAGCAGGCCGCGGCGGACTCGCTGCGCGCGGACACGGAGCGCGCCGAAGCGTTCTACAACCTCGGCAACGCGCAGTTCAAGCAACAGAAGTATCAGGAGGCGCTCGAAAGCTACAAGCAGTCGCTGCGCCTGAACCCCTCGGACATGGAGGCCAAGTACAACTACGCCTACACCAAGCGGCTGCTCGACGAGAACAAGGACGGCGGCGGTGGCGGCGGAGATCAGAACAAGGACCAGAACCAAGACCAGAACAAGGATCAGAACCAGAACGATCAGAGTCAGCAGAACCCCGATCAGAAAGGCGATCAGAAGGACCAAAAGGGCGACCCCAAGGACCAGCAGGGCGATCAGAAACAGAACCCGCAGGAGGGCAAGGGCGACAAGGAGGACCAGGGCGACCAGCAGGGGCAGCCGACGCCTTCGGGCATCTCGCCGCAGGAACAGCAGCAGATGCTCGACGCCATCCAGGCCCAGGAGGACAAGACCCAGGAGAAACTCAAGGAGAAACAGGGCGTGGTCGTCCGCGGAAAGAAAAACTGGTAGTTTTTTAATTAAAAACGAAAAATTAAGAATTAAAAATTGAAGGCCGATAACACCATAAAGGACAAGAGCCTCGATTTTGCAATCCGGATTGTCCGGCTGTATAAGCATATTTCCGAAACGAATAACGAGTACATACTTTCGAAACAGCTGCTTAAAAGCGGAACGAGTATCGGAGCAAACGTCCGGGAAGCAATCGGAGGACAATCGAAAGAGAATTTCATCGCAAAAATGCACATTGCATTAAAGGAAGCGTATGAAACCGAATATTGGTTGGAATTGTTATACAGCACGGACTACCTGGCGGAGAACGAATTTAAAAGTATTTTTACCGATTGCCGGGAATTGACGAATATTCTTGCAAGTATCCTGAAAACAATGAAAGAGACAAAATAATTTTTAATTTTTCATTCTTAATTTTTAATTGTGTAAGCTATGCATTTTGCTTCACCATATTATCTCTGGCTGCTGACGCTGCTCGTGCCGATGATCGGCTATTACGTTTGGCGGACGTTGCAGGGCGGAGCCTCGATCCAGATTTCGAGCGTCGCCGGCGTCGTGCGCGCACCCCGGACCGTGCGCTACTACCTGCGCCACCTGCCTTTCGCGCTGCGTGCGGCGGCCTTCGCGCTGCTCGTCGTGGCGCTGGCGCGCCCGCAGGACGTCGAACAGAACGTCCGCACCAACACCGAGGGCATCGACATCATGCTGGCCATCGACGTCTCCGGTTCGATGCTGGCCCGCGACTTCAAGCCCGACCGCATCACGGCCGCCAAGGAGGTGGCCGGATCGTTCATCGCCGACCGCTACGGCGACCGCATCGGACTGGTGGCCTTCGCCGGCGAAGCCTTCACGCAAAGCCCGCTGACCACCGACCAGAGCACGCTGCAAACCCTTCTGGCCCGCATCCGCAGCGGACTGATCGAGGACGGCACGGCCATCGGCAACGGATTGGCCACGGCGATCAACCGCCTGCGCGAGAGCGATGCCAAGTCGAAAGTCATCATCCTGCTGACCGACGGCGTGAACAACCAGGGCCAGATCGCGCCGATGACCGCCGCCGAGATTGCCAAGGCGCAGGGCATCCGCGTCTACACGATCGGCGTGGGCACGGAGGGCATGGCCCCCTATCCGGCCATCGACATGTTCGGCAACCTGACGTTCGTCAACCAGAAGGTCGAGATCGACGAAAAGGTACTGAAGGCGATCTCCGACATGACCGGCGGCCGCTACTTCCGGGCCACGGACAAGGAGAAGCTGAAGGCCGTCTACGACGAGATCAACCAGCTCGAAAAGAGCAAGATCGAGGTGATGGAGCACATCTCCTACCACGAACTGTTCCTCACATGGGCGCTGGCCGCGCTGGGACTGCTGTTCACCGAGTTCCTGCTTTCGAACCTCGTACTGAAGCGAATACCCTGACGGAACGGCGATTCCGGTCCCCGGGCAAAGTCCTCCCTTTGCCAAGGGGAGGATTCAGGAGGAAATGTCGATATTCAACGGGCACTGCAAGTGCCCTAATGCAGACCCGGCGGGTTGAATATGGGCAAAAAACAGGATACAATCCGCAGGGTCCGCATTAATTATGTTCCGTTTCGCAAATCCGCAATATCTCTGGCTGCTGCTGGCCGTCCCGGCGCTCGTCGCGCTCTACTGGCTGGCGGCCCGCAACCGCCGCAGACGGCTCGCACGCTTCGGCCGCCCCGGCATTCTGGAGGAGCTGATGCCCGAAGTATCGACCGGGCGCACGGCTCTCCGGTTCATCCTTTTCTGCGCCGCCGTCGCGCTGGTCATACTGGCTGCGGCGCGCCCGCAGTTCGGTTCGAAGCTCCGCGAGGAGAAAGCCCAGGGCATCGAAATGATGCTCACGGTCGACGTTTCGAACTCGATGCTGGCCGAAGATTTCGAACCCAACCGTCTCGAACGGACCAAATACGCCATCGGCAAACTCTTCGAGGGGTTGCAGCAGGACCGCGTGGGACTGGTCGTCTTCGCGGGCGAACCCAAGGTCCAGCTGCCGATCACCTCGGACTACCGCATGGCCCGGGCCTTCGCACGGCGGATCGACCCGTCGCTGGTATCGGTGCAGGGCACGGCCATCGGCAAGGCGCTGGAACAGGCCCTGCTGGCCTTCTCGGGCGACACGGAGCAGAGCCACGGCCGCGTCATCATCCTCATCACCGACGGCGAGAACCACGACGACGACGCCATCGCCGTCGCCGAACGCGCCGCACAGATGGGCGTGAAGATCTTCACCATCGGCATCGGCACGCCCGAAGGCGCCCCGATTCAGATCGGCGGCGAATTCATCAAGGACGAGGCGGGCGAAATGGTCGTCTCAAAGCTCAACGAGGAGATGCTGGCCCGAATCGCCGACATCACGGGCGGCGCCTACGTCCGCTCGTCGAAGCAGTCGATCGGTCTCGACGAGATCGTCAAGGCGATCAACGAGATGGAGCAGACCGAACTTTCGACGGTCCGCTTCGAGGAGTTCAACGAGCAGTACCAATACCTGCTCATCGCGGCGCTGGTCCTGCTGCTGTTGGAATTCGTCGTACTCGACCGCCGCAACCCGCTGCTGGCGCACCTGAACATCTTCCGCGAGAAATAGCCGCGCCGCGGAGTGTGGCAGCGGCTTTGCAAGGTTCCGTCACAACCCCAGAATAACGGCCCATGTCCCTCGAAAACACCCCTGCCGCACGCATTTCGGCCCTCGCGGCGGCCCAGAAAACCTACTTCCGCTCGGGAGCGACGCTCTCCGAGGCGTTCCGCCGCACGATGCTCCGGCGTCTGGACGCGGCGCTCGCGAACTGGGAGAAACGCCTCTGCGACGCCCTGTGGACGGACCTGCACAAATCCCCCGAGGAGGCGTTCCTCACCGAAATCAGCATCGTCCGGGGCGAAATCCGCAGCCACCTGCGCCACCTCGGCAGATGGATGCGCCCCGCGCCGCGCCCCACGCCGCTCAAACTCCTGCCCGCGAAAAGCCGGATCGTCTCCCAGCCGCTCGGGCAGGCGCTGATCGTCGCGCCGTGGAACTACCCCGTGCAGCTGCTGCTCAACCCGCTGGTCGGAGCCATCTCGGCGGGCTGCACCGCCCTGCTCAAACCCTCTCCCTACACCCCGAACGTCGCCGAGGCGCTCGAGGGGATGATCGCCGAGATCTTCGACGAGGAGTACGTCGCCGTCGTGCAGGGCGACCGGGAGGTGAACACGCAGCTGTTCGACATGCGCTGGGACCTGATTTTCTTCACGGGAAGCCCCGCGCTGGGACGGATCGTGATGACCGCCGCGGCCCGCAACCTCACGCCCGTCGTGCTGGAACTGGGCGGCAAAAGCCCCTCGATCGTGGACCGAGGCGCCGACATCGAGGTCGCGGCGCGCCGCATCGCCTGGGGCAAGACCCTCAACGCCGGGCAGACCTGCATCGCACCCGACTACCTGCTGATCCACCGATCGCTGCAAGACGAGTTCTCCCGAGCCTTCGCCCGCGCCCTGCATCGGCTTCACGGCGACGACGCGCAGCAAAGCCCCCACTACGGTCGGCTGGTCAACGACCGGGCTTTCGGGCGCGTAACGAGTTATCTCGCGCAGGGGAAAATCCTTGTCGGGGGCCGCACCGACCCCTCCGACCGCTATATCGAGCCGACGCTGCTCGCGGAGGTCGACCCCGGCGCGCCCGTGATGCAGGAGGAGATCTTCGGTCCGGTCCTGCCGATGCTCCCCTTCGACGACATCGGCGAAGCCGTGGCGCTGATCAACGACCGCGAAAAACCGCTGGCGCTTTACTACTTCGGACCCGAAAAGACGGGCCGCGAAGTCCTGCTGCATACCTCCTCGGGCGGCGCGTGCATCAACGACACGATCATGCAGATCGCCAACGACCGCCTGCCGTTCGGCGGCGTGGGCAACTCGGGCATGGGCCGCTACCACGGCCACGACAGCTTCGACGCCTTCTCCCTCCGCCGCGGCGTGGTCGAGTCTCCGGCGCGGCCCGACCTGCCGCTGCGCTACCCGCCCTACAAGGGGTTCCGGTGGGTGAAGAAGATACTATAAGGAATTAAAAATGAAGAATTAAGAATTAAAAATTAGAGAGAGATCAGCGGTTACTGCATTTTTAATTCTTAATTTTTAATTCTTAATTTTTAATTCCCTACCTTTGTCCCGCAGGTCCGCTCTGTCGCTGCCGGCCGCAAGCCGG
The DNA here is from genome assembly GCF_025145845.1 of Alistipes shahii WAL 8301. NCBI lineage: Bacteria > Pseudomonadati > Bacteroidota > Bacteroidia > Bacteroidales > Rikenellaceae > Alistipes > Alistipes shahii. Next base: position 1,648,285 of record NZ_CP102253.1, read on the forward strand.
GAGAGGAAAGTCCGGGCAACGCAGAGCGCCACGCAGGCTAATGACCTGACAGCCGTGAGGTTGTGGCAGCGTAACAGAAAACGACCGCCCGCAGGGGATTTTCGGAATTCCGGCGGGTAAGGGTGAAAAGGCGGGGTAAGAGCCCACCGCGGGGGCAGCAATGTCGCCCGGCAGTACGTCCCGTGGGTTGCAAGACCGTGTATACCGGCAATCAAGGGTTGCTCGCCCGATGCCGGGGGGTAGGTTGCTTGAGGCGGCAGGAGACTGCCGTCCTAGATAAATGACAGGGGCCCGGGGTTCGCCCCGGGAACAGAACCCGGCTTACAGGACCTGCACGTACGGAGGTGTCGCAGCAATGCGGCGCCTCCTCTGTTTTCAGGCCCATTCCGCCGCAGAAGTCCCGGCCGGCCCCGCGGCCCGCACGGCGCACGAAACGCTCCCGGCGGCCCAAACCTACGCCGAAAGGGTCGCCGACGCGCGTTCGGTCGCGGGATGGCTCACCCCCCCCGCATCGGCCGTGCCGCTCGTGCGGGCGCTCCTGAAACGCAAAAAACGGGAAAAACCGGGTAAGACGCTACTCCAGCCCCATGCGCTTGCGGGCGAAGGGCATGACCCACGCCGGGGACTGCTCGCGCGCCAGCATGTCGCGCATGTACTCCATGTAGGGTTCCGAATGGCGGAACCAATGCTGCAATCCCTCGCAGAGCGAGTTCTTGCGGCAGCCGTCGGAACCGGTCTCGAAGCGGTGCTTCGGACATTCGCCCCGGCAGGCGAAATAGTATTTGCACCGCAGGCATTCGGCGGGCAGCGCATTGCGCTTGGCAAGGCCGAAATCCACCCGTTTGCGCGAACGGTAGATCTCCGACAACGGCGTTTCGCGGATGTTGCCCAACTTGTATTCGGGATAGACGAAGTGGTCGCACGAATAGACGTCGCCGTTGTGCTCGACGACCAGCGCGTCGCCGCACGTCTCGCCCATCGAGCAGACGCCCGGGGGCACGCCGCACCACTGGGCCAGCGTCGCGTCGAACATCTGCACGAACGTACGCCCCACATCGCTCACCACCCACACGTCGAACACGTCGCACAGGAACTCCCCGTAACCCTTGGCCGTCACCGACCATTCGGCCAGCCGCGCCCCCTCGCGGTCGGGCGAGACGATCAGCGGGCGGTGGAACCCGGGCTTGTCGACGACATGCTCCACGGCAGGCAGGAACTGCATGTACCGGCTGTGCACCGTGTCGCGGAAGAAGCGGTAGATCTCCCCGCCACGCCCCTCGCACAGACGGTTCACCACGCTCAGCGTATTGTACTCCACGCCGCTGCGCTGGAACATTTCGATCGTCCGCATCACCCGCTCGAAAGTGGGCCGGCCGCCCTTCGTCAGGCGGAACGCGTCGTGAATGTCCTGCGGCCCGTCGAGCGAAATCCCCACCAGAAAATTGTTCCCGGCAAAGAGGTCGCACCACGCCTCGTCGACCAGCGTGCCGTTGGTCTGGAGGATGTTCTCGATCTTCTTGCCATCGGCGTATTTTTGCTGGAAGTCCATCGCCTTCCGGTAGAAATCCACCCCCAGCAGCAGCGGCTCGCCGCCGTGCCAGCAGAACTGCACCGTCGGAACCTCGTTGGCCTCGATATATTGTTTCACGTAAAGTTCCAGCAGCTCGTCGCTCATCACGGCCTGCCGGCCGCCGTACTGCACGGCCTTGTCCAGGTAGTAGCAATAGTGGCAGTCGAGGTTGCACACCGAACCGGCCGGCTTGAGCATCGTCGAAAAGGCGACCGGACCCGCCTGTTTCTCCGCATCGCGGAAGGTGAAAATATCCTTGTTCTTCATGTTAAGGTTCCCAGATTTACGAGTGAAACGGACCGGGATCCGCAATTATTTTGACAAATATACGCAAACGACAAGGCAATCGGGACCATTTTATGGCCAAAATTTGTCGGACGGCGTCCCAATATGGCACAAATATCCCCTAAAAAGAGGGACCGAAAGATCAAAACCGCTATCTTTAACGGCTGAATTCCTCTTTAATCCGATGAACCCGGGAAAAACGCTGCTGCTCCTGCAATTTCTGCTCTGCGCCGCGACCGCTGCGGCACAGTCCGCAGCGGTGCGTTTCCGCGTCGCCGACCGGGCGACACGCGAGGCCGTCGTGGGCGCCGTGGCCGAGCTGCGCAGCCGCACCGACACCGCGGCGGCGCCCCTCTACACCACTTCGGACATCGACGGACGCGGAACGTTCCCCCGCGTGCCGCACGGGGACTACCGCCTCACCGTCACCTCGCTCGGTTACGACTCGCTGCGCCGCGACCTGCGGGTCGGCACGGCAACCGTCCGGCTCGATTCGCTGTGGCTCGCGCCCCGCGCCGAAGCCATCGACCAGGTGACCGTCGAAGCCCCGGCGCTCCGTTCGTCGGTGCGCGGCGACACGCTCTCCTACCGCGCCTCGGCCTATAAGGTCTCGTTCGGCGCCGACGCCGAATCGCTGATCTCGAAGATGCCCGGACTGGAGGTCGCCGACGGCGGCATCGAAGCCCAGGGGCGCACCGTGCAGCGAATCTACGTCGACGGACGCGAGTTCTTCGGCAACGACGTGATGTCGGCCATCCGCAACATTCCGGCCGACATGATCGAGAGCATCGACATCTACAACTCGCAGAGCGACCAGTCGGAGTTCACGGGCGTCGACACCGGCGAAGGGCACACGTCGCTCAACATCGTGACGCTTCCCGACAAGCGGCGGGGCGCCTTCGGCCGCCTCTACGGCGCCTACGGCATTGCGGACAAGTACATCGGGGGCGGCAATGTCAACATTTTCGACAACGACCGCCGCATCTCGGTGATCGGCCTGGCGAACAACATCAGCCGCCAGAACTTCTCGTTCGAGGACATTCTCGGCACGACGGACCGGTCGGGCCGGAAAAGCCCGAACAGCAGCTTCATGGTCCGCCCGCTGGACGGCATCTCGACGGTGCAGGCCATCGGCGTCAATTACAGCGACGACTGGGGCGCGAAGGGAAAGGTCACGGCCAGCTACTTCTTCAACCGCACCGACAACCGCAACACCAGCCAAAGCGACCGGCAGACCTTCACTTCGACGGACAAACTGGTGCTCTACAACGACGAGAACCGCTCGAAGACGCTCAACCTCAACCACCGCTTCAACTCGCGCATCGACTACAAGTTCTCGGACCGCCATTCGGTGATGATGCGCACCTCGTTCAGCCTGCAGGACAACAACTCCCGCAACGAACTGCGGAGCCGCACCGACAACAAGTTCTCCGACGACGACATCCGCTTCGTCTACCGCCGCCGCAACTTCGGCCACAACAACAGCGACGGTTACAACGTCTCGAACCACCTGCTCTACCGCTACCGCCTGCCGGGCGCCAAGTCGCACAACCTGACCGTCGGAGCCGGGGGAACCTACCGCAGCTACGAACAGCTGAGCCGCCCGCGGCAGTACACCTTCCGCGACCCGGACAACATCGAGTGCGACACGTCGGACTACTCTTCGCGCAACATCACGCGCACCGACCGCGACCAGCCGGGCTACGACGTGAACGGCAACGTGAGCTACACCCGTTCGCTCTCGAAACGCTCGCGCCTGAGCTTCGAATACCGCATCAACTACACCGACAACAGCGTCGAACGCAATACGTTCGTGCTCACCAAAGAGAACGTCTTTCCGGACGAGCGCAACCCCAGGCAGTCCACCGAATACGACTACGCCTACCTGACCCACCGCATCGGCAGTACGTACCAGTATTATTTCAAAAAGACGAAGATCGCCGGAACGCTCCACTACCAGCACGCCGCCTTCAGCAGCGACTACGCCTTTCCCTATGCGCGGAAGACCGAGACGTCGTTCGACAACCTGACATACAGCGTGGTGGCCAACATCAACGTAAACCGCAACAACACCCTGAAGTTCAACGCTTCGGGACGCACGTCGAATCCCCGCGCCACCGACTTGCAGGACATCGTCAACACCACCAACCGCCAAAACGTCTTCGCCGGAAACCCCGGTCTCGACCCGGTCTACACCCACCGCCTTTCGGGCCAGTACATCCGGGCGAATCCCGCCAAAGGGCGCACCTTCACCGTCTCGGCGGAAGCGACGGCCAGCCCCAACACCATCACCGACTCGCTGGTGATCGACTCGCCGGATTTCGTGATCGACGACGAAGGGACCAAACTGGGCGAAGGCAACCAGTACACCAAGCCGGTCAACCTCGCGGGACTTTGGAGCCTGCGCGCCAGCGTCAACTACGGCATGCCGGTCCGGTGGCTGCGCTCGAACCTCAATTTCCGGGCGGGCATCTCGACGGGCCGCATCCCGAGCATCATCAACGGCGAACGCAACTTTCTGAACAACAACGTCTACAATGCCGGACTGACGCTCGGCAGCAACATCTCGGAAGCGGTGGACTTCCGCCTGAGCTACACGGGCCGCTACAACGTAAGCCGGAGTTCCTCCGAGGTGCGCACGCTCGACAACACCTATTTCAGTCAGACGGCGAAAGCCGAGACGACGTTCGTCCTCTGGAAACGCCTCGTCCTGCGCGCCAACGCCGACTACAACTACTACCGGGGGATCACGGACACGTTCCTCGAAGAGCGGCTGATCTGCAACGCGATGCTCGGTGTCAAGCTCTTCCGCAACTGCCTGGGCGAAGCCAGCGTCGGAGTGAACGACATTCTCGACCAGAACGGCACGACCTTCCGCCGCACGGTGTCGGGAACGACGCTGCGCAACGTGACGAACCTGGCCGTCGGCCGCTACGTGTCGTTCCAGTTCACCTACAACCTGCGTCTTTTCCGCCGCCAGAGCAACGCCGTGATGGACGCATTGCAGGGAAAGTAACCGATTTTCCGCCCGAAACGCCGGTTTTCGCGTTTTTTTCACTATTTTCGTAGCCCAAACCCAATAATCCATTATGAAAAAACTACTTCTGACACTTCTGCTATTCAGTGCCGGGACCGGAATTTCCGCTGCCAAAACCTACGATCTGAAATCCCCCGACGGGAAAATCGCCGTACGCGTGGATGTCGGCGCCGACGCCGTCACCTACTCCATTTCGCGCGACGGCAAAGAGCTGATCGCCCCCTCGCCCCTTTCGCTCACGCTCGCCGACGGGCGCGTGCTCGGCCGCAAAGCCTCGGTGCGCAAGGCGTCGGCAAAAAGCGTCGACGAAATCATCGAAGCGCCCTTTTACAAGCGCAGCGCCGTCGAGGACCGATACAACTCGCTGACGCTTACGTTCAAAGGGGATTACGGCATCGACTTCCGGGCCTACGACGACGGCGCGGCCTACCGGTTCCGCACCTCGATGAAGGACGAAATCACCGTTACGGACGAGCTGGTAGACATCCGTTTCCCGGAGGACTTCACGACGCTGGTCCCCTACGCCCGCGACGGCAAGAAGGAATCCGGGCTGGCCCGCTACTACTTCAACAGTTTCGAGAGCACCTACTCAACCCAGCCCGTCTCGAAGGTCGCCGACAACCGTCTGGCTTTCCTGCCGATCCTGGCAGACGCCGGAACGGCGAAAATCGTCATCACCGAGGCCGACCTGGAAGACTATCCGGGCATGTACCTCTACAACCCCACGGGCGGCAAGGCCCTCCGGGGCAACTTCGCGCCCTATCCGGCCAAGGAGGTGCAGGGAGGCCACAACGAACTGCAACTGCTGGTGACCGAGCGCGAAGACTTCATCGCCCGCACCTCGGGGACCCGCACCTTCCCGTGGCGCGTCTTCGCCATCGCCGGACGCGACATCCAGCTGGCCGACAACGACATGGTCTACCGTCTCGCCGCACCCTCGCGCGTGGAGGACGTCTCGTGGATCAAACCCGGCAAGGTGGCCTGGGACTGGTGGAACACCTGGAACCTCTACGGCGTGGACTTCAAGTCGGGAATCAACAACGAAACCTATAAATACTACATCGACTTCGCCGCCGACCACGGCATCGAATACGTCATCCTCGACGAAGGCTGGGCCGTGAACAAAAAGGCCGACCTTTTCCAGGTCGTCCCCGAAATCGACCTGCCCGAACTGGTCGCCTACGGCAAGGAGCGCGGCGTGGGCATCGTCCTCTGGGCCGGTTTCTATGCCACGGAACGCGACCTCGAACGCGTCTGCAAGCATTACTCGGAGATGGGGATTAAGGGCTTCAAGGTCGATTTCCTCGACCGCGACGACCAGAAGATCGCCGATTTCACCTACCGCCTCGCGGAAACGGCCGCCAAATACCGCCTGTTCCTCGACATGCACGGCTACCACAAGCCCGCGGGAATCCAGCGCACCTATCCCAACGTGCTCAACTTCGAGGGCGTCTTCGGGCTGGAGCAGATGAAGTGGACCAGCGAGAAGACCGACATGGTGACCTACGACGTGACGATCCCCTTCATCCGCATGCTCGCCGGACCGATGGACTACACGCAGGGCGCCATGCGCAACGCCACGCGCCGGAACTTCCGCGCCGTAGGCTCCGAGGCCATGAGCCAGGGCACGCGCTGCCGCCAGCTGGCCGAATACGTGATCTTCGAATCGCCGTTCAACATGCTGTGCGACTCGCCGTCGAACTACATGCGCGAGCCGGAATGCACGGAGTTCATCGCCTCCGTCCCGACGACTTGGGATGAGACCGTGGGTCTCGACGGCCGCGTCGGGGAGTACGTCTCCATCGCACGCCGCAAGGGCGACACCTGGTACGTCGGCGGCATGACCGACTGGAACGCCCGTACCCTGACCATAGACCTCGGCTTCCTGGGCGAGGGCGCCTACACCGCCGAACTGTTCCGCGACGGCGTCAACGCCGACAAGGCGGCCCGCGACTACAAACGCGAGTCGGTCGAAATTCCCGCCGACCGGAAGCTGACGGTGAAGATGGCTCCCGGAGGAGGCTTCGCCCTGAAGGTCTCGCGCAAATAGCGCGCGGCGACACGCACGAAAAACCCGGGCGGCCCATCGAGGCCGCCCGGGTTTCGTTTCGGGAAGCGGGTTGCCCCGCGTCACTCCTGCGTGAAGACCGCCGTATAGCGGTTGCCCTGGGCGAGGATTTCACGCGCCAGGCGGCGCACCTCGGCGGGCGTCACGGCCGTGAACAGCGCCTCGTTGTCCTTATCCAGATCCACGCCGTCGAAATACTCCGCACGCATCTTGTTGAGCCAGTAGGAGGTGGATTTCAGGTTCTTCGACCGGCTTTCGGCGTTGACTTTCCGGAAATAGAGCATCGCCTCGTTCACCTCCTGCTCCGAGGGAGCCTCGGCGGCCAGACGTTCGATGCCCTTCTGCACCTCGCCCAACAGCATTTCACACAGTTTGGGGTCGGTGTCGAAGCTCACCACCAGCTGACAGTAGCCGCGGGGACGGGCGCTGACCTCGTCATGCACGCCGACATAATAGGTTCCGCCCTTCTCCTCGCGCACCGTCGTCAAATAGCGTGCGCCAAGGATGTAGGTGACGTAACGCAGCGCGGCGTAGTTCTCCGGAGTATAGTCGAACCGGCCGTGGTAGATGCGTTCGATCGACGATTTGGGCGTCACGGCGCCCGGGACGACCGCGTCGTATTCCGCCGCTCCGGGAACGATCCTGAAATCCGTCTTCGCGAATTTCCGCTTCGGGGCCGCGGGCAGCGAGCCGATGTATTTCTCGACGAGCGGCCGCGCCTCGGCGGCCGGCATCTCGCCCGCAAAGAAAAAGACAAAGTCGGCGACGTTGCCGAAGAGCTTGTCATAGAGCCTGCGGGCCGCCTCGCGGTCGAAACGGTCGAGCGTCGCGGGCGTCGCCCGCCGCAGCCACGGATGGCCGCCGTATTTTACGCTGTCGGCGCGCTCGGCGAAAAGCGCCTTGGGCGACTTCTCCTTTCCGAGCGACGCGCGGGCCAGGTCGAGATAGTCGCCGTAGGCCTGCTCCGAGAAGTTGGGACGGGTGATATAGAGATGCAGCAGTTGCAGCAGCAGTTCGAAGTCGGCCACGCCGGACGCTCCCGAGAAGACGCTTTCAGTCCGCCCCAGCGTCACCATCAGACTGGCGTCGTGGGCGAAAAGCAGGTCGCGCATCCCGGCGCGGTCGAGGTCCTTCACGCCCATCGTGCGAATGTAGTTCTGAAGCAGGTGCATGCCCTCCACATCGCTGTCGCGGGCGAAGCCGCCCTCGCTGACCGCCGTCACCCCGACCTTGCGGACGCCGATCACCTCGGGAACGGTGCGCCAGAAGACCTTCACGCCGTTCGAGAGCGTCCACTCCTCGGCCCCGAGAGGCGCCTTGCGGGTCCTGACGACCTTTCCGGGCGTCACCTTCTCCGTAAAGAGCGGTCCGGCGGACTTCCCGCGGCGCTCGGGACGGGCGATCTTCGCACGCTTCACCGAGTCGATCAGGTCGAAGGCCTCCGCCTCCGAAGGGACCTTGTCCAGATGCTCCTCGGACGACGACACGAGCACGAGCATCCCCTCCGGCGAGGTCATGCCGGCACGCAGGCCGTTCACCTCCTCGCAGGTCAGGGCATCGAGCTGCTCGCCGACGATCCGCGTCCGGTCGTCGGGCGTCACGTAGGGCACATTGCGCGTGAAATGCTCCACATACCGCCCGGCCAGGTCGGTGTTCGTGGCGAGCCGGTACTTTTCGAGCGCGGCTTTCTCGCTCCGCGCCACCTTGGCACGTGCGGCCTCGAACTCCTCGCGGCTGAAACCGTAGCGTCGGATCTGCTCCACGTCGGTCAGCACCCCGGCCAACGCCTCGCGCATATCGTGCTCCTTGGGCAGGGCCGTCAGCATGAAGGTGTTCCGGCATGTGGCGAGGCTCCCGAGAACGGCCACCACGCGTTTGTAACGGGCGTCGGGGCGTTTCTCCGCCTCGGCCAGCCGGGCGCGCGCCATTTCGAGAAAGACCTTGCGCGCCAGTTCGTCGCTCACGGCGCCCACCGTCGCACGCTCCTCCTCCGACGGGTAGGGCTGGTAGAAGATCAGCTTCACGGCCACGGCCTTGGTTTCGGGATCGGTCACCAGTCCGTAGCGGGGCTTGTCGCGCTGCGGAATGTCGTAGACCTCCTTCCGGGCGGGATTTTCGGCCTTCGGGATCGACGACATCACGTCGCGGATCTTCCGCTCCATCGCGTCCACATCCACGTCGCCGACGACGATCACCGCCTGCAAATCGGGACGATACCATTTATGGTAGAAGTCGATGAGCGTCTGCCGCCCGAAGCTGTTGACGATCTCCATGTCGCCGATCACGTCGCGCCGGGCGTATTTCGACCCGTCGTACTCGACCTCGGCCGACTTGCGGGCCATGCGCGAGCGGGCGTCGTTGCCGCGCCGCCACTCCTCGCGGATCACGCCCCGCTCCGACTCGATCTCCCCGGGTTCGCAGGCGATGTAATAGGACCAGTCGTGCAGGATCAGCAGCAGCGAGTCCACCAGTCCCTCGCGCACCAGCGGCACGTTGGAAACATTGTAGACCGTGCGGTCGCGCGAGGTGTAGGCATTGACGTTGTATCCGAAGCGCACTCCATTGGCCGCAAGGTAGTTGAGAATGCCCTTTCCGGGAAAGTGCTTCGTTCCGTTGAAGGCCATGTGTTCGAGGAAATGGGCCAGGCCGTTCTGATCGTCCTCCTCCTGCAGGGCGCCTACGTCGTGGGCGATGAAGAAATCCGCCCGCTGCCGGGGATTGTCGTAATGCCGGATGTAGTAGGTCATCCCGTTGTCGAGCCGGCCGACCCGGACCTCGCCGTCGAACGGCATCTTCTCTTGCGGGCCTGCGGGGACTTGCCCCGCCGCCGGAACGGCCAGCAGACAGACCAGGGCCGCACGGATCAGAACAGATTTTTTCATCGTGGATTCGCTTAATTATGCAGTGCAGTTTCGCAAATATACAAAAAAGTCGCACAGGAGACGCTAAAAAACGGACGTCGCGGATCAATCAAACTTCAAAATAACTATCTTTGCGTTATACACATCATTTACAACCCGAACAATGAAAAGAAAAAGCAATTGGTTAAAGAATTTGCTGCAATGGGGCACGCTTGCGGCAATCGTGGGATTCGTGGTCTACGGGCTTACGCTCGGGGAGAAACCCGCGGACGTGGAGGCCTACTGCCCGTTCGGCGGACTGCAGGCACTGGGAAGCTACCTGGTCAACAACTCGCTGGCATGCACGATGTCCATGACGCAGATCATGGTGGGCGTCATGCTCGCCGTGGGAGTGATCCTTTTCAGCAAACTCTTCTGCGGCTACCTATGCCCGCTGGGAACCGTCAGCGAATGGATGGGCCGGGGCGGCAAAAAACTGAAGGTCAGCGTCGAAATCCGCCCGGGAAGCATCGCCGACCGCCTGCTCCGCGCCGTCAAATACGCGCTGCTGTTCTACGTGTTCTACATGTCGGCGTCGAGCAGCGAACTTTTCTGCAAGAATTTCGACCCCTATTACGCCGTCGCCACGGGCTTCAAGGGTGAGATCACCGTCTGGATGACCGTCATTTCGGTTGCGCTGCTCTTCCTCGGCAGCTTTTTCGTCAAAATGTTCTGGTGCAAATACATCTGCCCGCTGGGTGCGCTGAGCAACATCTTCAAATTCACCCTCACCTTCGCGGGCATCGTCATCCTGCTGTGGGCGCTCGGGCTGCTGGGCGTGGCTTCGGCCTGGGTATGGGCACTGGGCGCCGCCTGCGTCATCGGCTACCTCTGGGAGATGATCTATCTCAAGAGCAAGGTCTTCCCGCTGCTGCGCATCGTCCGCGACGAAGCCACGTGCACCAAGTGCGACGTCTGCCGACGCAAATGCCCCTATTCGATCGACATCAAGAACCTCGACAAGGTGAAGCATATCGACTGCACGCTCTGCGGAACGTGCGTCTCGGCCTGCCCCGAAGATTCGTTGCAGGTCGGCGGCAAACGCTCGCTGCGCTGGCTGCCCGGCATCCTGGCCGTCGCGCTCTTCGGCGCGGCGCTGTGGTTCGGCAGCCACTGGGAACTTCCGACCATCGACGAGAAGTGGGGCGAATACGAGCAGGTCGAAGGCATGCAGACCTACGAAATCGAGGGACTCACCTCGGTAAAGTGCTTCGGCAGCTCGAAGGCCTTCTCCGCGAAGATGCAGAAAGTGCCGGGCGTCTACGGCGTGAAAACGTTCGTGAAACGCCACGCCGTGGTGATCAGCTACGATCCCAAGGCGATCGACGAGACGAGCATCGACAAGGCGATCTTCTCGCCGACGACCATGAAGTTCGCAACGCCGAAAGCCGGCGTCGACTCGCTGTCGGTGGTCCGCATCGGCGTCGAGGGACTCCACGATAAGATGGACATGGTCTACTTCGGGGCCATCCTGCGCAACATCGACGGCATCTGCGGCTTCGACGCACAGTACGACTGCCCGGTAGCCGTTACGCTCTACGTCGACCCGTCGGCCGCGATCCCCGAAAAGATGCTCCGCGACTCGATCGAGGTCAAGGAGGCCCACATGCTGGCCCACGGCGGCAAGGTCCGCGCGATTCCGGTCCACTACGAGCTCAAAAGCTACGACCCCGCCGCCGGCAGGATCGGCCGCCGCGAGTTCCTCGACCTGATGTTCGAGCAGACCCGCGACCTCTCGGCGCCGTTCAAGCATAACACCGAGACTTACGGCGATGACGCGAAGTACCCCAAAGGCGTCTACGAAGTCGAGTGCCGCGGCATCGAGAAGCCGCTCATCAAGCGCAGCTTCCCCTACTTCCGCGGGTTCCTCTCGCTCAAGGAGGGCATCACGCGGCTCGACGTGGCATTGAACGACGAGGAGGTTCCCGTACTGCGGATCGTCTACGTCAAGTCGATGTGGGACGACGCGAAGATCTGGAACGAACTGCTCAACGCCAAGGTGTGGCCCGTGAAATACAAGGACGGCACGCTCAAGGACGAGGAGCCGAAGTTCACCTTCAAAACCGAGGGACACACCCTCTGACACCACCGGGGCTTGTGATACGCAAGCCCCTTTTTTCGAGATAAACCAAGAAGACGATGAAAAAAGCGATTTTTTACCTGCTGGCCTGCGTCCTGCTCCCGGTTGCGGCGTCGGCCGACGAAGGCATGTGGCTGGTCAGCACGTTCCGGGACGTGATCTACCCCCAGATGAAGAAGGAGGGGCTGAAACTCAAACCCGGAGAGATTTACAACGAGGAGTCCCCGGCGCTGTGCAACGCCATCGTGGCCGTCGACGGCGGCATGGGCACGGGCAGCGTGATTTCGGACAAGGGACTCGTCATCACCAACCACCATGTGGCCTACGGCGACATCCACTCGTTGAGCACCCCCGCGAAGAACTACCTCGAAGAGGGCTTCTGGGCGCTCGAACAAAAGGACGAACTGCCGCTCAAGGGCAAGACCGTGACCTTCCTGCGGCAGGTCCGCGACGTGACGGACGAGGCCCAGGCCATCCGCGACTCGCTCGAAAAGGCCAACAGCCTGGGCATCTTCGGGACGCGCAAGGTCTATGGCATCCTCGAACGGAAGTACGGCGGGGACACCCCCTTCGAAGTGGAATGCGCCTCGATGTGGAAGGGCAAGAAATACCTGCTTTTCTACTACGAGACCTATAAGGACGTGCGCCTCGTGGGTGCGCCTCCCGTGATAATCGGGGCCTTCGGCGGCGAGCAGGACAACTGGGGCTGGCCCCAGCACAAGGGCGATTTCGCCCTCTACCGCGTCTACGGCGACGCGAAGGGCCGCCCGGCGGCCTACTCGGAGAACAACGTGCCCATCACGCCCCGCAAGGTGCTGAATGTCTCGACGAGTGGCATCCACGACGGGGACTACGCCATGGTGATCGGCTTTCCGGGCCGCACCAACCGCTACATGTCGTCGCAGGCCGTGCGCGAAAAGGAGCACGTGACCAACCCCGTGGTGATCAAGGCGCGCCGCGACCGCCTCGACATCATGCTGCGCCACATGGAGGCCGACCCGGACGTGCGGCTGATGTACAGCGACAAGTATTTCAACATCAGCAACTACGCCGACTACGCCAAGTGGGAGAACATCTGCCTGCGCCGTTACGACGTTATCGGCATCCGCGCCGCCGAGGAGGCGCGCCTCGCCGCCTGGATCGACGCCGATCCGGCCCGCAGGGCCGAATACGGCGACCTGCTCGCCAACCTCAAAAAAGGCTACGAGGCCCGCGCCGAAGCCGTGCGCGAAAAGTGCTACTACCAGGAGACGTGGATTCGCCCGAGCGACGTGATGATGACGGCCAACCGTCTCGGCACGCTCGTCGACCGCATGCAGCGCGACGGCATCGCCTCGGTGCAGGACGGCGACAAGAACTTCGCGGGCGTGAAGTCCAACACCCGCCGGATGATGAAGGACTTCGACCTGGCCACCGACAAGGAGGTGCTGACACGGATGATGGAGAGTTTCATCGACAACGTGCCCCGCGAAATGTGGGGCGAGCAGCTGCCGCAGCTTTACGACCGTTTCAAGGGCAACGTTCCGGCGCTGGTCGACTACGCGTTCGAAAACACCTGCTGCACCAGCTACGAAAAGCTCTGCGCCTGGTTCGCACAGCCCCGCACGGCCGAGGAGATCCTCTCCGACCCGATGGCGGCGATGGCCAATTCGGTCAGCTCGCGGCGTTTCGCCGAGAAACTCAAACAGGCCGAGGAGACGTCGGGCATCGACGCCGACAAGGAGGAACTCCGCTACACCCACGCCATCTACGAGATGCGCGAATCGGAAGGCACGCCCCAATATCCCGACGCCAACTCGACAATGCGCCTCACCTACGGAACCGTAGGCCCGGTCTCGCCCAAGGACGCCGTGCACTACGACTCCCGTTCGACGATCGACGGCTACCTCGAAAAATACAATCCCGACGACTACGAATTCCGTGTCGACGACCGGATGTCTTCGCTCATCCGCAGCAAGGACTGGGGCCGCTGGGGCGAAAACGGCCGGCTGTACGTCAATTTCCTCACCAACAACGACATCACGGGCGGCAATTCGGGAAGCCCGGTGCTCAACGCCCGGGGCGACGTGATCGGACTGGCGTTCGACGGCAACCGCGAGTCGATGTCGGGCGACATCTATTTCCACCCGACCAACTTCAAGACGGTCTGCGTCGACATCCGCTTCGTGCTGTGGATCATGGACAAATACGCTGGCGCCGGAAAGCTGATCGACGAAATGCGGCTGGTGAAATAACCCGCCCTGCGCTCGCCAAGGAACGGACCCTTCAAAACGGGGGTCCGTTCCTTTTTTATGAATCCCCGACGACAAAAACCCCGCAGGACTTTGCACGTCCTGCGGGGTTTTTAATGACGACCCGCGGTTCAGAAGTTCAGACCCACGGCCGCGAACAGGCCGCCGCGCCGGCTGCCGTCCATCAGGCCGCTGCGCCCCCATGCCGCACGCCCTTTCAGATCGACGTACAGGCTCATTTTCTTCGCCGGGAAACAGTGCGTATAGCGCAGGCCGGCCTCGCCGTTCAGACGGTCGTTGGTCAGGAAGGCATACTCCTGGGCCAGCAGGTCGGCGCGATAGTTCTCGTTGTCGATCTGCACCCCCTCGGGGCAGCTCTTCTCCAGTTCGGTTCCGCCGCCGAACGTATAGCCGCCGCGCACCGTCGCGTCGAGCCAGCTGCGGCCGCTGAACCGGAAGTTCTTCGTCACGCCCAGCATCAGTTTCGAATAGTGCAGGTCCTGATCGTAGCATGCCGGGGAGATCGTATATTCCGATTCGGCCTTGTAATAGGTATAAGCCGCATCGACGATCCACGAACTGCTCCACTCGTTGCGCTTGACGTAGAGTTTGTAATCGGCATCGACGCTGCGCTGCTTCTGCGAGAATTTCAGGAAGCGACCGTACTGTTTGTACAGTTTCTGATTGGTCTCCGGATCAAGTTCCAGCTCCTGAATATTGTTGTATTTCAGCAGGTCGCCCCACGAGGCGTCGACCGAAAGCCGCTGATCGACCCCGCGGCCCGCAACGTTGAGCACCCCCAGATAGCGGTAGGTCAACTGATCGTTGTCGCCCAGATGCTGGTCCAAATCGAAGCGGAAACGCTCCATTTTGCCGTATTCGGCCGAGAACTGATTGAAAAACTTCACCCTCTTTCCCAATTTCAATTCCAACTGGGCGGCGCCTCCGTATTCGGAGCCTTTGTAATAGACGTCATAGAATTTTTCGCTTCCCCCGAGCTGCTGGCTGGTATAAAACCACATGCCTTCGAAGAAGTAGATCATTCCGCTGGTCGTATTCGTACCGAAAGCCGCATAGCCGACCTGCTCCGTCGAGCGTTCATACGTAAAATTAAGACCTGCGTCCACCACCTTCGAGGTAAACATCACACCCGGCTGAACGCTCAAATACATCGAGGTGGTTTTATTGCGCGAATCCCGACGCTTTGCCAGGCTGCGATCCTCGTATTTCCCCATCGCTCCAACCACCCAGCGCCCCATACGGTAGGCAACCCCGGCCTCGATGGCATAGGTTTCATCACGCGTATTTCCGGGAATCGAATCGCCGATCAGCATCGGAGAATCTCCGATGTTGGCATTTCCCGCCCAACTGCGGTCCTTCGAAGCCGCATAATCATAACTCAACTTACCGTAGAACGAAAGACGATTCCAACGGCGGTACGACTCGGACCGGACCCCGAACGCATTCACTTCCGCTCCATCGGTAACGTTGCGCAGTCCGCCTTGCTCGAAATCATAATTCACTTCCGCAATGGAGAGCGATGCCTGATTGAGCATCAGGCCCGCCGCATTGTCCGAAACGAGCCATCCGCTTTTCGAACGAATCCGTTCCAGGGTATAATATTTTTCAAGGTTCTCCTTCGGAGCGGAGGACTGGGCGAAAACGCCCGACCCCGCACATACCGCAGTCAACAGGAGCACCGCATAGATCTTTTTCTTCATGGCTGTTTCGTTTTATCGGTTTTTGTACTCCGTGCAAAGGGTCGGTTCATCGAGCGGAATCCAGTCGTCGGCCGAATTGTTCGTATCCTGATAAACCGTACGACCTACGATCTCCGAAGCGCTTTCGTCCACCTTGCGGATATAGGACTGACCGCTGTACGAGGCCGTCGTGATAAACAAAGGCTGGAGACTGATGTCGGAGCAAAGACGCGGGACGTGCGTATCGTTACTGCGGAACTCCACACCATCGAGAATACCCTCCTTGGGAACCATTATCGAGGGCATACTCTGATACTTCGTCGGCTGATACATCACCTTGCCGTAGGGCCGGCCTTTGATGGCTCCGTCCTTAACGTACTCATAAGGATCTTCAGGCAGCCGATATACAACGATCGCCGGCGAGCTAATGGAGAGAACGATCGAATTTCCGGATGCCAGCTCACAGAAGCATTCCAGCCGTTCAACGCCCGCGGCCGGAGCTTTTACCGCGGAGCCAGCAAAACGGTCGATATACATCGCCCATACATTATCCGCGGCAAGGTTCATCGGTCTGCTGGTCTGGTCTGCCGTATGTTCGACGGCGCTCAAGGCAATCACGACCTCTTCGCCCGGCTGTATCGGGTGCTCCCGGCCTTCGCCCGGGAAAACAAAACCGAAAGCGTTGACCGGAATGGAATCGCGGAGTTCGGTGCTGGTGCTTCCCAACCAGAATTTATTGTACACGGCCGATTTTCCCGAATTGAACGACGTGTGGAATCCGACTCCCACCCCGTCGAGATACTGCACATCGTCGGAATTGTTGCAGAGCGTGAAATACTGGTCATAGTTATAATTCGCTTTCCCGTCGGCAGTCTTCGTTTTGTGAAAATAAACCTCTTTCAGAATGATCGTGCCACGCGCCGTAGCCTTAATCTCGAGATTGTTCGTCCCGGCCGACTGACCGTCTTTATTCAGCACGAAATCCCTGGTGGCATGCAGGAACTTGCTGATTCCGCCCACATCGGCCACTTTGCTGATAATCACGCTGTAATTTCCGTATTCGGCGTCGATCCGGGTTTCACCCTTCGCATCCGTTTCGGAAGTATACGTATTTCCGATCTTCGTATTGCGCATAGTCACCTTGAACCCCGACTTGTCGAGCGATGCCAACTCTCCGGGCAAATCAATGGAGATCAGCACCTCCCTGTTGCCATGGAGCAATTCGCCGTCTTTCATATCCTTGAGGCAGCCGCACAGCAGAAAGGCCGTCGCCAAAGGCACCAGATAATATAAAATCTTTTTCATCATCTGCAACTCTTTAGAATTTAAGTTTTAGTTCCGCGCCGAAATAAATATCCGTATTTACGCGCTTATAAGTTCCCGTACTCTTCAGCAACATTTTAGGATGCGAGTTCGTAAAGTTGTTGGCGTAGAATGAAATCTGGGCAATCCTGCCGATCTCTTTCGTAACACGGAGGTTGGCCATGAAATAAGGCTTGAACGAATTTTCGACAAAGGTCGTAGTCGCACTGCCCGTCTGAAGGTATTCCCGGTAAGCCGCTCCATAGGTAGGATCGTTGTACAAGTTCCGATTGAACGGCAATAGCTGACCATCCATGTTCATATAGAAATCGGGGTCCCGGTAGATCATCTTGCCATTCGTCCCATTCGAAAAATCGCCATAAACGGGATTATTGTCGTCATCGAGGATGTAAACACCGTCTGCCTGGAGATTCCGGGTCCGGTTGAGCCATACACACTGGACGGTCAGTGTTGTAATCAGACGCAACTTCGGAATGTGCGTGATCAGGTTAATATTGGAATTGAACCGGGTGTACACCGAACCGGAAGAGACGGATTTGCCTCCATAATAGGCTCCCAGAAACGGGTTGTAGATATTCTTACCGTCAATAGGCACTTTCACCGAGGAATAAGTATCGTACAACAACACGCCCTCGCTATCCTTCCGGGTCATGGTCATGTATGCTCCGTTGACAACGACCGAAGTCCGGACCGGACGAATCTGCCCGAAATCGAACGTATACTCGACACCCCACTTGTCGTATTTACCGTCATTGGCCGGTTTCTTGACGGATGCCGTATGGAATATTTTCTCATCCCGATAGTCGAGCGGCTCGCCTCCCACGCCCAGAACCGGTTGTCCCGGATTGTTCGGATCATCCATATAAACCGGAACTTCCGTCCCTTTATAGGTTTCGTATTCCCGGAATGACAATACCTGCGGAACCATACGAAGGGTATAACCGTTACGCATCTTTTCATTATAATAGGTAATGCCTCCCTTGACACCGAACATATCGAAATCGAGACCCACTTCGAAGTTCTTGCTGTACTGCATCTTCAGATCGCGGTTAATCATATCGGACTGCGGGGTCACGAACGTAGTCCATGCCGCCACAGGCCCCGTCTCGGCAGTTCCGCCCCAGCTGAACGAAACCCGGTCAATATACACCGGAAAAGGATAAAGCAGCCGCAGGGCCGGCAACGTGGTCTGGATGCCCCAGCCGGCGCGCAGCGACAGTTCGCGGACCTTTTTCGGCGCGCGATTGCTGATGATCGTATATTTGGCGTTAAAACGCGGATCGACGGCCCACTTATCGTTCAGCTGATCCGTCGCCATATAGGTAAAACGTCCGCCGGCCTGCAACGTGAGCGATGTTTTTCCGATCGGCAGCGTCGCTTTTTCTTCGGCGAAGACAGCCACCTGATTCAGGAAAGGAATGTCGCTGAACGGCTCCGGACGGAACGACATGGGACGCACGCCTTCGTAATACTGTCCTTTGCCGGTGTTGCCCGAATTGTTCCACTCGACACCGAGCATCGCCTTGTTGTAGACCTTGCCGTAACGCCCCGAAAGTTCAGCCACCATTTTAGCCGTGGTGTAATAGGCCATACTCAAATTCCGAATATCGCTCAAGTAATTGTCAGGGGTGAATTCAGTCAGATACTCCCCGTTTTCCAAAGCTCCGGGATTGGCGACACCGAGGGCGCTGGGCGCCATCTGCTGACGGGCGTACTGACGGGTCATCGATGTATTGAAAACGTATTTCAACGACGTAATCCACGACTTGTTGAGCAGCCACGAACCATTAAGGTTGATCGACAGGTTCCGATCGTCCAACTCCTTGCGTTCAGCCTGCGAGATATTGTCCGGATCAGCCTTTGTAGTGCCGCGCGAAAGGTAACCGCTCACCTTCGCATTGAACTGAAACGGCGTGCGGTCACGGTTGAAGGTATTGGTATAACCCACCGAAAACGTTCCGCGGTCATAAGATTCCTCCACCGTACGGATGTCCTTCATCGCATTGGCGTAGTCGATCGACGCATTGAGGAAACCCTTGTCGGACCCCAACGCATAACCTTTAGTCAGCGACACGGCCTTGGTATCCGACACGGTCTTCACCCGGATTTCATAGGGAGTGCGGCCCTGCTTGGTCTTGACGACGACCGCTCCGGCGCTCATATTGCCGTATTCGGCCGACGCAACGCCGCGGATGACCTCGATCGACTCGATATTGTCGGTCGAAATGGTGCGCATGTCGATACCCCGGCTGGTTTGCTGCCCGAAAGCGGCCGCTTTTCCACCCATCAGCATCGCGCTATTATTCACAACGGCTCCATCGACATAGACGCCCACCGAACTGGAGTTGATGCTGTTCGCATCCTTACCGTCCGTCATCGAATTAGGCAGATCACGGATGCCGACGAAATTCGAAGTGGAGTTCGTCAATTCCGGATTCGCGGTCAGCACGCCCGGCAACAACTGCATCACGTCCTTGACGGAGGTGGCTTGCAGGTGGTCCATCGCCTGACGGTCGATCGTCGACGAGGAGTTGATGCTGCGGCCCCGCTGGGCCGTTACGGTCACGGTGTTGAGTTGCAGGCTCGACTCCTTGAGGCGCAGCGAGAGCGCCCCGATCGAAGCGCTGACCGTCACCTTGTACGAAAGCGGCTCGTAACCCAGGCAGGTTGCCTCGATGGTGTAGCTGCCGGTGGTCACCGACGGCATCCGGAACCGGCCTTTGGCATCGGTCACCACCCACAGCTCAAGCGTCGGAATGGAAACCACGCAGCCCGCAATCGGCTCCTTCGTGTTGTACTCCGTCACGGTCCCTTCGATGGAGACCTTCTTCGGAGCCTGGGCCCGCACTCCCAGCGGAATGCAGACGCCCGCCAATAAAAGCATTAGTAAAAATTTCTTCACGGCAAACAGGGTTATGTGAATAGTAAGAATGTCATTCGTTTTCGGGGGACAAAGATAGAGTGCCGCACAACAGGCGGCAACCCCGAGAAATGGGGATTTCACCGGTCAGGGGACACAATAACGGCTTCCGGCAGCTGCATGGCGCAACTGTCGGGCATCGGGAAACACGCGACTGTCAACAGATGGTAGGGCAATTCCCGCGGGGGGGGGAACCCGGGCCGGGAATTCGTCGGCATGGTCCGGAACGCTGATCCGGGCGGTCGCCGGGCGGCGGTTCAATCCACTCTTCCTCATGCCAGTTTCATTTGATTCAAGACAAATCTTGTTTCGCAAGATAAGAAAAAAACACCATTCCGAACATCTTTTCGAACCATGAATTTAACCGAACTTACAATCCGAACGCATCCTGCGGCATATCGCGACAATGTTTAACCGGATTTCCGCCTGCGGTTTCGATCCGAAACGCCCCATTCGGGCCGAAATTTCTTTTTTTGCGGACCGGCTGTACTATGGACGGAAATTACTATCTTGCGGCCAATAAACCTTCACCCCCCCCGGTTTGACGCGTTACATACTACTGATTCTCGCCCTTCTCGGGTTTGTCGGCATGCCCTCCGCACATCCGGCGGGGAATCATGCGCTCCAATCCTTCGCCCTCTCTTACCAACCCATGAACTTCGGCCGGCCGGCGCGCACGGTCGTCACGGTCGAGGACAAGGAGACGCACAACCCGCTGCTGGGCGCCACGGTCTCGCTCGTCAGCAGGGCCGACACGCTGCGGGGAACGACCGTCAAGGAGGATTTCTACCGCATCATGGCCGTCTACCGCTGCGACCGGATTTTCCGCGACTCGGTCGACCTGGAGGTCACCTACGTGGGTTACAAGCCGTTCAAAAAACGCTACGGAAACACCGAATTCCGGGGACGGATCGAGGTCAAAATGGAGGTCGACGAACAGTCGATCGCGCAGGTCGTGGTCGTCGGGCAGCAGGTCGCCATGGTCTTCCGGGGCGACACGACGGTCTACAACGCGGGGCGTTCAAAACCATGGCCGACGACCGTTTCGCGGAGCTGCTGAAACAGCTGCCGGGCGTCGAGATCAAGGACAACAAGATTTACGCCGAAGGGCAGGAGGTCAAACGGGTGCTGATCGACGGGAAAAACCTCTTCGGCTCGAAAACCTCCTACGCACTCACCGACCTCGAAGCCTCGGACGTCCGGAGCGTGCGGGTCTACGAGGATTTCAGCCCCGAGGCAAAGCGCCTGGGGGACAACACGGCCGAAAAGGAGAAGGTGATGGACGTCGAAACCAAGTCGAAGCGCGGTTACATCCTGGGCGGGAATCTGGAGGGCACGCTCGGCGCGAGCCTCGAAAGGGACTACTCGGGTCGGCATGAAATCCGCCATTCCGAGGCCGGAAGCTTTTACCGCAACACCGAAAGGGGCAACTGGCGTCTCGAAGCCTCCAACTCGAAGGACAACATCCGGCAGGGAGAAGGCGTCTCGTTCGACTCGAAGACGACCCCCACGAAACAGACCGACGCCCAGGCGGACTATACCCTGCGCCGGGGCGACTCGACCAACGTATCGACCGCCGTCCGGTTCGGACGCAGCCGCCAGAGCAGCACGGGGTCCTCGCAGACCGAATATTTCCTGACCGAAGCCTATGCCCTGCGCAGCGAGGAGAGCCGGAACGAATCGCTCTCGAAATCGCTTTCGGCGGAGATCTCGAACTACGTCAACATCCAGCGGAAGAAGAAGGTTTTCGGGGCCATGACCACCTTTTCGATCGACGACGGCTCCACACTCGGGCACAGCCGCACGCAGCAGCGGATCGACGACGAAAAGACCCGGACGAACCTCAACAGCAACTCCGACAGACGCAACATCCGATTGAATGTCAGCATTTTCTTCCACTCGAAAATTTCCGAACGGTCGACCCTGTCGTTCAACGTCTCGGGCAAATACGCACCCGGCGACCGGGACGGCTGGCGGGTCGACACGACGGCCTCGACACCCGGCCTGCAGGTCAAACTGCGCAACGACGGCGACAGCCGCAACTATTCGTTCGGCGCCAATCTGGGCTACCGCTACAAACTGGGAAAAAAGGGTTCGGTCAACGCCTCATACAACTTCAGCCGCGATTACACCCGCTCGAAACAGCTGGCGGTCGATTTCCTCTCCGACCCGCAGGGCGTCGTCGACACGGTCAACTCCTACCATTACACGACCGACACCTACACGCACAGCCTGCAAACCAGCCTGCAATACCGGAGCGGCGACGTCTGGATAATGGCCGGACTGGGCGGAGTGCTCTACGACATCGCCCGCAGCGAGCGCTTCCCCAAGGAGGAGCGCTTCCCGCGGCTGTTCTTCCAGCTCAACCCGACGGTCTACCTCTCGGTCGGCAAGTCGCGGAAGCGTTTTTCGTTCAACCTGGCCTCCTTCCCGCAGATGATCCCGCTCGACGCGCTGCGCTCGACGCTCAACGCCACCAACCCCCTTTCGTTGCAGGCCGGAAACCCCGGTCTCAAGTTGCAGAACGACCTCTCGGGATCGGCGGGATTCCAGTTCACCGACGTCAAAAAGGCCCTCTCCTTCAGCGTGCGGCTCAACGGCAGCTACACCTTCAACTACATCGCCCAGCGACGCACGCTCTTCCTCGAAGACACCTACCTGCCCCAGTACGACTACACGGCACGGAAGGGTGCGCAGCTCACCACGCAGGCCAACGTCGGGGGCAATTACAACCTCGGGGGCAGGGTCTCCTACTCACAGCAGATCAACCCGCTGCGCTCGACCCTGAACGTCTCGGTGAACTACGGCTTCAGCCAGACGCCCTATTTCACCGGCGAAGACCTCTTCCACTCGGTCCGCCATTCGCTCGGCTTCGGCTTCGACTCGGGCTTTTCGAGCAAGGTCAAGCTCAACATCCGCTCCAACACCTCGATGAGTTCCTACACCACGCAGAAAGAGACCGCGCAGGAGCTGCGCGAACAACTCACGGCGCGCGTCGACCTGCGCTTCGGCAAGTATTTCGGGTCGGTCGGCACGCTCTACGAATTCTACTGCAACAGCCGCTCGCACGCGCTCACGCGCCACAACGTGATCCTCAACGCCTCGGCGGGGCGCAAGTTTGGCAAGGAGAACCGGCTGGGGCTTTCGGCGGGCGTCATCGACATCCTCAACCGCCCCGACTACGCCACCACGAGTTTCGACACGGATTACATCGTCACCTCCTCAACCTCCTACCTGGGCCGTTACGGCTACCTGCGCGTCGCCTACACGTTCTGATCGGAAGCCGCCCGGAATTACGGTGTTATTTCGGTTTATTTCGTATAGTTTCGCATATTTTCGTATCTTTGGACGCAGAAACCGTTTAAAGCGTATGAAAAAACTACTGATCCCCCTGATTGCCGCCTTTGCCGCGAACACCGTATCGGCCGCCGCGCCGCAGCAGGTCATCGACATCAGCACCGACAAGGTCTCGATGGTGCTCACCGCCGCCCCCGGAGGCGAAGTTTATTTCCGCCACTTCGGCGGACGCATCGACGACCCGGCGCCGCTGGCCGACTACAAGAGCAACCGCCGCAGTGACCACGGAACCGAGGACCTGGCCTATCCCGCGACGGGAGGCCGCAACTTCCGCGAACCCGCCCTGCGCGTCACCCATGCCGACGGCGACATGAACACCGAACTGCGCTACGTGTCGCACGCCTCGAAACAGCTCTCCGACAAGAACGTGACGGAGACCGTCGTGAAGATGACCGACTGCTGCCAGGCGCTCGACGTGGAACTGGTCTTCACGGCCTACGCCCGCGAAAACGTCATCACCACGCACGCCGTGATCCGCAACCGCGAGAAGGGTCCCGTCACGCTGCACAGCTTCTACTCCTCGTCGCTCCCGCTGAAGGCCGACAAATACCTCCTGACGCACCTCTACGGGGCCTGGGCGCGTGAAGCGCAGGTCGACCACACGCTGCTGACCCACGGATCGAAAAGCATCGAGTCGACGCGCGAGGTGCGCACGACCCACACCGAAAACCCGGCGTTCCTGCTCACGCTGAACAGCGATTCGTTCAGCGAGACCTGCGGCGAAGTCATCGCCGGAGCGCTGGCCTGGAGCGGCAACTTCCGCCTCAACTTCGAGGTCGACGAATTCGACGTGCTGACCGTCCTGGCCGGCGCCAACCCCAACGCCTCGGAGTACAGGCTCCGCCCGGGCGAGACGTTCACCACGCCCGAAATGATCTACACCCACTCGTTCTGCGGCGCGGGCGGCGCCTCGCGCAACCTCCACGACTGGGCGCGCAACTACGGCGTCTACCACGGCCACGAGGTCGTCCCCACGCTGCTCAACAGCTGGGAAGGCGCCTACTTCAAGTTCGACGCCAAGGTCCTGAAACAGATGATCGACGACGCAGCCTCGATGGGATTGGAAATGTTCGTCCTCGACGACGGCTGGTTCGGCAACAAATACCCGCGCAACAACTCCAACGCCGGACTGGGCGACTGGCAGGTGAACGCCGCGAAACTCCCCGAAGGCATCGACCACATCGCCTCCTACGCCCACTCGAAGGGACTGAAGTTCGGCATCTGGATCGAACCGGAGATGGTCAACCCCAAGAGCGAGCTGGCCGAGAAGCACCCCGACTGGATCGTCCGTCCGCCGAAGCGCGAAGCGCCCACGACCCGCAACCAGTGGCTGCTCGACCTCACGAACCCCAAGGTGCAGGACTTCGTGTTCGGAGTCTTCGACAACACGATGAAACTCTCGGACAAGATCGACTACATCAAGTGGGACGCCAACCGCAACGCCAACAACGTGGGTTCGGCCTACCTCCCGGCCGACGAACAGTCGCGCTTCTGGATCGACTACGCGCAGGGCTTCTACAAGGTGATGGAACGCATCCGCGCCAAATACCCCGACGTGCTGATCCAGGCCTGCGCCTCGGGCGGCGGCCGCGTGGAGTACGGCGCCCTGAAGTATTTCGACGAAGTGTGGATGAGCGACAACACCGAGGCGCTTTCGCGCGCGCGCATCCAGTACGGCACGAGCCTTTTCTACCCCGCCGTCGTGATGGGTTCGCACGTCTCGGCCACGCCCAACCACCAGACGGGCAACATCACGCCCATCAAGTTCCGCTTCGACATGGCCTGCGCCGGACGCCTCGGCATGGAGCTTCAGCCCAGGCAGATGACCGACGAGGAGCGGCAGTTCGCCCGCCGGGCCATCGCCAGCTACAAGGAGTACCGCGACATCGTGATGCAGGGCGACCTCTACCGCATCGGCACGCCCTATGACAAGAGCGGCTGCTACGGCCTGATGTACGTTTCGAAGGACCGGAAGCAGGCCGTGCTGTTCACGTACAGCCTCCGGTACCAGGGCCGCTCGCTGATCCCGAAATTCCGCTTGCAGGGCCTCGACCCGAAGACGGGCTACACCATCCGCGAACTGAACGTCGACAAATCGCGCAACTGGTTCGACGGCAAAACCTTCAGCGGCGAGATGCTCTCGAACGCCGGCATCAACCCCTCGATGCCGAAGATTTACGACAGCGGCGTATTCCTGCTCACGGCGGAATAGAAGCTGCTTCGTCGCGAAAGCCACCCCGGGATTTGCCGCCGGGGTGGCTTTTTCCTATCTTTGCCGAAGAACATTTTTCCGAACATGATCGAACAAATCATATCCCGACGACTGCAAATTCCGCTGCACCAAGTGCAGGGGACCGTGCGTCTGCTCCGCGAAGGGGCGACGATACCCTTTATCAGCCGCTACCGCAAGGAAGCGACCGGCTCGCTCGACGAGGTGCAGGTCGCCTCCGTCAAGGAGTGGCTCGACCGGCTCACCGAACTCGAAACCCGCAAGCAGACGGTGCTCACGACCATCGAGGGGCAGGGCAGGCTGACCCCGGAACTCCGCCGGCGCATCGCGGAGTGCTGGGATGCGGTGGAGCTGGAGGACATTTACCTGCCCTACAAACCCAAACGCCGCACGCGGGCCACCGTGGCGCGCGAACGGGGCCTGGAGCCGCTGGCCGAAATCATCCTGGCGCAGCAGTCCCGCAACGTCGTGCAGCAGGCCCGGCGGTTCGTTTCGGCCGAAGTGCCGACCCCGGAGGAGGCCCTCGCCGGGGCGTGCGACATCGTCGCCGAACGTATCTCGGAAGACGAGCGCGCCCGCAATACGCTGCGCCGCACATTCGCCCGCGAAGGCATCGTCCATTCGAAACTCGTCAAAGGCAAAGAGACGGAAGGGGCGAAATACGCCGACTATTTCGACGCCGCGACGCCCCTGCGCAGCATCTCGTCGCACCGCTTCCTGGCCATGCGCCGCGGCGAGGAGGAGGGCATTCTGAAAATCGCGGTCGACGTGGATGCCGAACATTGCATCGAAAGTCTCCGCCGACTGTTCGTACGGCCCGGCTCGGCGACGCGCGAATGGATGGAAGCGGCCGTGGCCGACTCGTTCAAACGCCTGATACGCCCCTCGATCGAGACCGAACAGCTCGCGGCGGCCAAGGAGAAGGCCGACGACGAGGCGATCCGGGTTTTCGCCGAGAACCTGCGCCAACTGCTGCTCTCCTCGCCGCTGGGGCAGAAGCGCGTCGTGGCCATCGACCCGGGATTCCGCACGGGATGCAAGGTCGTGGCGCTCGACGCGCAGGGCAACCTGCTGCACAACACGACCGTCTACCCCCATCCGCCGCAGGGCCGGGCGGCCGAAGCGGCCGAGGCGCTGAAATCGCTGGCCGCCAGGTACAAGGCCGAGGCGTTCGCCATCGGGGACGGCACGGCGGGCCGCGAGACCGAACAGCTGGTCCGCAGACTGGGGCTGGAAGGCGTGGAGGTATTCATGGTGAGCGAGGACGGCGCGTCGGTCTACTCGGCGTCGGCCGCGGCGCGCGAGGAGTTCCCGGACTACGACGTGACGGTGCGCGGGGCCGTGAGCATCGGACGCCGCCTGATCGACCCGCTCTCAGAGCTGGTCAAGATCGACCCCAAGTCGATCGGCGTGGGGCAGTACCAGCACAGCGTCGACCCGGCGAAGCTCAAGGCGCGGCTCCGGACGGTCGTCGAAAGCTGCGTCAACCGCGTCGGCGTCAATATCAACACCGCCTCGAAACACATCCTGACCTACATATCGGGGCTGGGACCCGTGCTGGCGCAAAACATAGTAGCCTACCGTGCGGCGAACGGGGAGTTCAAAAGCCGCAGGGCGCTGCTCAAAGTGCCGCGGCTGGGAGCCAAGGCTTTCGAGCAGGCGGCCGGGTTCCTGCGGGTCGTTGGAGGCGCGAATCCGCTGGACAACAGCGCCGTGCACCCGGAATCGTACGCCGTCGTCGAGCGGATGGCCGCCGACGCGGGCGTGACGGTCGAACGCCTGCTGGCCGACAAACAGCTGCGCAGCGGTCTCAAGGCCGAACGATACGTGAGCGGAGAAACGGGGCTGCCGACCGTGACGGACATACTCGAGGCGCTCGACAAACGGGGGCTTGATCCGCGCGAACAGTTGCAGGTCTTCGCATTCGACCCCAACGTGCACACGATCGGCGACCTGCGCGAGGGAATGCTTCTGCCGGGCATCGTCACCAACATCACGGCCTTCGGGGCTTTCGTCGACATCGGCGTCAAACAGGACGGGCTGGTGCACATCTCGCAGCTGGCCGACCGCTACGTGGCTTCGCCGGCCGACGTGGTGCATCTGGGACAGCACGTCGAAGTGCGGGTGACGGGCGTGGACACCGTTCGCGGACGCATTGCGCTCTCGATGCGCCGCGAAGCATAAAAGACCGGATCAAGCGAGGCCCTGCAACGGCCATCCTGGTCGAAAAATGGCCTTTTAAGGTCGAATATTGTCCGCCCGGTCCGTAAAACATCGCTACCTTTGGGTATTCAAACCATTAACCCATTTGTCCGATGAGAAAAAACAACCTGCTCATTACCTCGTCGTGCCTGCTGGGGGCACTGGCCTCGTGCTACGGGGCCTTCGGAAAGAACCCGCGACCATCGGCAAATGGCATCTGGGGTGGGATTTGACATACAAGGAAGGCAAGGCGAAAACCGTCGACAACATCGACTTCACGAAGCGCGTGGCCAACGGTCCCACCGATCGGGGATTCGACTATTTCTACGGGCTGACCTCGCCGTCCGGACCTCCGCACCTCTACATGGTCAACGACATGGCGGAGAAACAGCCGAACACGAGATTCGAAGAATCAGGCGGCGGACTGTATAAAATCAAGGGCGGCATCGGCCACAGCGACTGGAGCTCCGACGGCATGCAGCCCCACCTGGCGGACAAGATGCTCGAATACCTCGACGAAAACAAGGATTCCGACAAGCCGTTCTTCCTCTACATGGCGCTGACGGCTCCCCACATCCCGCTTTTCCCGAGCAAGGAGTTCAAGGGCAAATCCAAGATCGGCGACTACGGCGACCTGGTGATGATGATAGACGACATCGTCGGCAGGGTCAATCGAAAGCTGAAGGAGATCGGCAAATACGACAACACGATCGTCATGTTCGCCGCCGACAACGGCTGCGCCGGTTACATCAACATGGACAGGATAAACCGGAAAGGGCACTATCCGTCCTATATTTACCGGGGCTACAAGTCGCACGGCTGGGAAGGCGGCCACCGCATTCCCTTCATCCTGTCGTGGGGCGACCGGTACGGACACGTGACCGATAATTCGCTCGTCTCGCTGACCGATCTGTACGCCACGTTCGCCGACATGCTCGGCTACCGGATAGCCGACGACGAGGCCGAAGACAGTTTCAGCTTCTGGCCGATACTCGACGGCTCGGGCAACGCCGCCCGGACCGACCTGATCGCCACGTCGGGAGCCGGCTATTTCACCTACCGAACGCCGCAGTACAAGCTGATATTCAACGCGGGAAACGGTTCCGGCGAAGAGTACAGGATCGACGGACAGCCCCCGCTGCAATTCTACGACATGGTCAACGATCCCGAAGAGAAGGTCAACCAGATAAACAATCCGGAATACGCGGGCCGGATCAGGGAGATGGCCGCCCGGGTGAAGAAGTACATCGAGGACGGCCGATCGACGCCCGGAGCCAAAGCGGCCAACGACGGCGGCAATTCCTGGAAACAGATCACCGACATAATGAGCGGCCTGTACGCCGGGAACAGGTAAGGGCGAAACTGCGTCGAAGGATGCCGGAACCGCCGTCCGGCTCCGATCAAAAAACCTCCGTATTCCGGAATCGAATGCGGAGGTTTTCAATTGGCGGCAACGAGCTGGCGCGGGACATGCTCGAAGATACTGACGAGCAGGCTGACGCCTTGTTATTGCTGAATTACAAGCGATAACGAAACAACCGAGGCTGATAAGGGTCCTGACAAAGAAAAAGTCCTCGGAAGTTATTAGCTTCCAAGGACTTTCTTGGTGGAAAATTGCCGTCCGGCATTGCTCTCGCGCCATTTCCGCGCACGCCGTCCGGCGACTTTCCGGCAGCATTCGCTGCTTCAGTTGAGGTCTGAAGCGGACGCCATAAATTTGAATCGAATTTTACCGATTTTAATTTTATTTTATCTATATATCAATATTTTACATCTGTTTTTCATCAACTGCGAGGTCTGGAAGTTTTCGAAAATTCGGCCGATGTATGACAAATGTATGACAAAAATGATTACATTTGCAGCAGATAAAACCTCCTGACCTATGGCTTCATTCTGCTATCGCATCCGCTCGACCCAGAAAAACAAACTGGTCAAAATCCAAATTCTCTTCACGGTTGGCCGCGGGAATCAGTTCTACGTCGACAGCCAATATATGGTGCTGACGGACGCCTGGGACAACAAGCGGCAGACGGTCAAGAGCCGCTTCACCTTTACCGATGACTTCACCGAGCAGCAGGGGCGCGAGCTGACCAAGAATCTCTCCGAACTGCGCAGCCACATCCTCGGAGAGATTGCCAAGGATCCCGAACACGCGATGACGAAGACACGGCTGGAGAAGATCATCTACAGTTTCCACCACCCGCGCAGCCTCACCTCAGGCCGCCGCGTCCGCACCCGCGAATCGCTCGGCGACTACATTGCCCGCTTCACGCGCGAGATGGAGGAGGGCACCCGGCTGAACATCCACAAACTCCGCTACGGCCCCTCGACCATCAAGAACTACAAGGGGTTCGTCGTGCAGTTCGACGAGTACTGCAAAGCCAAACGCAAGCAGTTCGACTTTGCCGACATCGACCTGAAGTTCTACGACGACTTCGTCGCCTGGTTCACCGCCAAGAACTACTCCGTCAATACGATCGGCCGCCACGTCAAGGAGCTGAAGATCATCATGCGCGCGGCCCGCGAGGAGGGTCTGCACGACAACGGAGCGATCGAGAGCCGCAAGTTCCGCGTGCTGACGGCCGACGTGGAGAACATCTACCTGACGGAGTCGGAGATCCGGGCCATCGCCGCGCTCGATCTCTCGAAAAACCGGCACAGGGATGTTGCCCGCGACATCTTTCTGGTGGGGTGCTACACGGCGCAGCGCTTCAGCGACTACTCGACCATCAACGAAGGCAACATCCGCACGCTGGAGAACGGACAGCAGGTCATCGACCTCAAACAGCAGAAGACCGGTAACCACGTCGTCATTCCGGTCCGTCCCGAACTACAGGCCATCCTGGAAAAGTACGACAACCGGCTGCCGAGAACCTACGAACAGAAGGTGAACCACCTCATCAAGGAGATTGCACGCGAGGCGGGCATCACGGAGAAAGTCGAGGTCTCCTACATCGAGAATGGCGAAAAGAAGAGTCGGCTGGTCGAGAAGTGCGACCTGGTGAAGACCCACACGGCGCGGCGCAGCGGCGCAACGAATATGTACCTGGCGGGAATCCCGACCATCGCCATCATGAAGGTTACGGGCCACAAGACCGAACGGGAGTTTATGAAGTATATCAAGATCACCGAGGAGCAGACCGCCCTGGAGCTGATGAGCCACCCCTATTTTTCGGGGGCAAGCAACACAACACGATAATCTTAAAGAGTGTTGTCCGGGAATTTTCTTAACTTTGTCCAAACAGACTGATGCAATGAAAGACGATACGAAGGAATTAACACTGTTCGACAACTACGATTTTATAGAAAAAATCGAATCTCTGATGGCCGACTGTGAATCGGCCGAGGTGGAGTTCAAATCCGCCAGGGGAGGGTTTCCGGGCAGCTTGTGGGAAACCTACTCCGCTTTCGCCAATACGCAAGGTGGAGTCATCGTATTGGGCGTCAAAGAGAAGGACGGGAAATTCACACTTGACGGCATCACACTGGAGCAGGCGCGCAAATACAAAAAAGAGTTTTGGGACAACGTAAACAACAAGGCTCATTGCAGCGCAAACGTCCTGCAGGAGAAAGACGTGCAGGATGGCGAATACAACGGGAGCTATGTCCTGGTATTCAATGTACCACGGGCTCCCCGCAACAAGATACCCGTATATCTGCATAACAACCCCGAGAATACATTCAAGCGGAATTACGAAGGAGACTATCGGTGCGATGCAAGCGAAATACAACGCATGTTCGCCGACGCTGATATCACAGAACATCCCCGCGATTACAAAATTCTGCCCGAATTTACCATCGAGCAGGATATTGACAAGGCAACTCTTGAGCAATACCGCCGGCTGGTCGCAACCAAAAGCCCCGATCATCCGTGGCTGCTGCTGGACGACAAACATTTCCTGATGAAATTGAAGGGTTACCGGATCGATCGCCGAGAAAAGATCGAGGGACTGACACTTGCCGGTCTGCTGATGTTCGGCAAAACGGACAGCATCACCGACGCCTACGGATGTCCGCAATACTTCCCCGATTACCGCGAATATTTCAGTTCCAATCCCGACGACCGCTGGACAGACCGCATCTGCCCGGACGGCACCTGGGAGGCGAATCTGTTCCAATTCTACTACCGGGTCTATCCCAAGCTGGCCGCAGCCCTGCCCAAGCCTTTCGCCCTGAAGGACGGCATCAGAGAGGACGAAACACCGACACATACGGCTCTACGCGAAGCGTTTATCAATGCACTGGTCCATTGCGACTATTCAGTTGACTCAAACATTACGATCGAGCTACACAAGGATTGTTACATATTCTCCAATCCAGGCTCCCTGCTGCTCTCCATTGCCCAATATTATCAAGGAGGCAACAGCGTATGCCGCAACAAGGCCCTGCAAACGATGTTCATGCTGATCGGTTCAGCAGAAAAGGCCGGAAGCGGTGCCGACAAGATCATGCAAGGTTGGAAAAAGGCAAATTACCGTAACCCGCGAATCGAGGAGATTACTCATCCCGACAAAGTCGTATTGACATTGCCCCTTGTCAGTTTGTTGTCCGATGAGGTCATCTCCTATCTGAAATCCCTGTTCGGTGAGGACATAACGTCCATAGAACACAACAAGTTGATGACCCTGGCAACCTGTTGCAGCGAGGGCGAGGTCACCAACTACCGGATGCAATTGGTATTGGACAAGCACAGTGCCGATATCACAAAGTTGCTCAAAGAGTTATGCAATGACCGATACCTTATTCCCGAGGGAATCGGCCGCGGCACGCACTACAGAATCAACAAAAAATTCCGGGAGAGGGAACTCCCCGGGAATGTTGCTAGTAATGTTGCTAGTAATGTTGCTAGTAATGTTGCTAGTAATGTTGCTAGTAATGTTGCTAGCTCTCCAGACAAGGAAAGGCGCAGAAGATTATCATCCAGCGAATTACACACAGCCATTCTGCAGGCATGTGTTGATTTTGAATCGCTGGAGGCCATAGCTAACAAAGTAGGGAAGAGTCTACGATACCTGAAAAACAGAGCCATACCCATCATGGTTGCCGAAGGGTTATTGGAACGTGAATATCCCTATATGCCGAAACATCCCCATCAGCGATACCGTGCAAAAAAGAGATAACCAGCCATGCCGCGCCGTCGAAAAATAACGATCCGGGCCTCCGAGCTGAAGTGCTTCGAGACGCTCGTCCAGGAGCTGCACCAGCGGCCGGAGTTTGCCGGATTCGATCCGTCGAGCCTGCACGTCTGGGCTTACGAACGGTATGAGCCGAAGTTGAAGGATGCCGACGCGATTCTGCGCCGCTTCGACTACTGGCTGGGCGTACACAAGGGCGAGCGGTATCTGATGGCAAACGGCAGCCGGCTCTTCAACAAAAAGGAGCTGGCCGAGGCGCTAGGCGTCGCACGCCCGACACTCGACCGATGGATAGCGAACGGATGGCTGGAGCCGTGCCGCGTTCAGATCTCGGCCGGCGGCGACACCCTCTTTGCAACCAACGCCGTTCGGGAGGTACTAATAACGTTTTCCAATGAATAATTCGTCAAACAAAGATCAACACTATGCATTGGATTCTTCCGGAAACATTAGACACATAAAAGATGCTAATCCAAGCAATGACGAATTTTTTTGTCTTTTTTGCCATCGTCAAATGATTGCAAAGCAGGGGAAAATACGGCAATGGCACTTTGCGCACAAGGCTCTTTCTCCTAACTGCAGCTATGAAAGTTACTTACATTCATTGGCCAAACTTTTAATCCTACAAAAACTCAGAAGTGAACAACCTTTCGGAGTCGAAATTAAAGTTCCGTTCACTTGTAAAAATAAAGAGACCTGCATATGGTACGAAGATTCATTTGATGAATCTTGCAACTGGACTGGATACAAAAATTATGATTTAAAAAAATTCTATAACACATTTGAAGTTGAAGCCTTCTACGATAACTTTCGCGCAGACATTCTCCTTTCAAATTCCATTAAAAAGTATACACCGGTCTTTATCGAAATATATGTTTCACATCCTTGCGAACATCAAAAGATTGACTTAGGAAATAAAATCATAGAACTAAAGATCAACTCGGAAGATGATATAAAATCAATCATCAATAGCCCCATCATCACAGAAGACGGAAATCTTATCAGATTATATAATTTCAAACCGAAAGGAGACTTTACCGGTCCACCTCAACATCCCAAGCAATTGGTGAAGTTTTCAGTTTTTGAAAGCTATAAAATGTATTGTGGAAATACGGACTGTCAGACATTCTCATGTCACAGAAACAAAGCTATCTTCGAGTTAACCTCCGACTTTCATCCCGACTTTCTCCCAGAATATTCTCTATATGATTATGGAATCGTAGAACTATACGATTTGGATCCTAACCTCAAAGTATGCAACCTCTGCCGCTATTATAGGCCCCGAGACATATTATTCGACGATCTGTTCGACATAAGAATCAATAAACGTCCAATTTTTTGCTGCTTATACAAAAAACTCGGGACTGATAAATATCGAGACCCATCAGATGCACGCACTTGCACTGCATTCCGGAAAATAGATGGAAAAACAATGGCAGAGATTAGACAAGAATATAAAATGGTAAAAACAATCATTTGGAAGAAACCAAATGATTAGAAGGCCTATTTTGCATCGGGTGGAATCCGATTACACGGCAGTACCAACCGAAGCAAACGAATGCCAAAGTCCGGGAACGGGCGGCGGCATGTCCTCGGTGTGGCACCGGTTGGCATCGGTTGGCGCTGATTTGTAACGCCATTCGCCATTTTCGGAAGGGGTTCGGAAAGCCTTTCTTTGCGTCATCAACCAAATTCGAATCTTATGACCAAGGAAATCTTTCTGAGCGGCATGACCGCCGACCAGCTCTCGGAGATGATTCGCGAATCGCTGCGCAACGAGTTGCGGCAGCTCCACCCCGAACCCTCCGCCGAGACACCGAACTATCTGACCCGTCGCGAGACGGCCCGCCGCCTACGCATTTCGCTCGTGACGCTCAACGACTGGGTGAACCGCGGGCGGATCCGCGCCCACAAGATCGGCGGGCGCGTGCTCTTCTGCGACAGCGACGTCGAGGCGGCTCTGCACCGGATTGTCCCCATCAAAAGCCGATAGCCATGAAGACGACCTCAGATTGCATCGGCATCCGGGAGTATCTCCTCCGCCGGGGACTGCACCCCCACCGCGAAACCGCCACCCATGGCATGTTCCTCTCACCGCTGCGCGAAGAGCGCACCCCCAGCTTCAGCGTCCGCTACGACAAGGGGCTCTGGTACGACTTCGGACTGGATGAAGGGGGCACGCTCCTACAGCTAGTCATGCGCCTCGAAGGGTGCGGCATGGCAGAAGCTATCCGACACCTGCGCAAAGAGGCCGCGAACGAAGTCCCCTTCCAGCCCCTCCCGACCGCCTCACCGCGCGAAGACTCCCCGCTGCGGATTCTCAGCGTCGGGACGATTCGCCACCCGGCGCTGATCGGCTATCTGCGCGAACGCGGCATCGACCCCACCGTGGCCGGAGCACTGTGCCGCGAGGTTCACTACGCCGTCGGCGAGCGGCGCTTCTTCGCCATCGGCTTCCGCAACGATGCCGGAGGATGGGAGCTGCGCAGTCCGCAGTTCAAAGGGAGCAGCGCCCCGAAAACCATCACGACCTTCGACCGGCACGGCGACACGGCGCTGCTCTTCGAAGGGTTCTTCGACCTGCTCTCCTACCTGACGCTGCAACATGAGCCGGAACCGGCCGTCGACACCGCCGTGCTCAACTCCGTGGTGAACCTTCCCCGCGCCCTCCCGTTTCTCGCACGCCACGCGACGATCCACGCCTTCCTCGACAACGACGAGGCGGGGCGCCTCACCCTTGAACGACTGCGCAGCGCCCTGCCCGATGCGACCGTCATCGACCGTGCGGAGAGCTACCGCACCCACAAGGATCTGAACGAATCGCTCCGATCGTCCGCGAAGGTTTCCCGCACGCCGCGTCGTCGAGGCCGCAAGTTGTAACGTCACCCGGAATGACACCGGAACCGTCGCCCACCCATCGGCCGCTTCGCGACCGCGGCTTTTCCCCCAAGGAAAAAGCCATAACCTATTAGGGCTTTTTCCGACGCATCGGCCCGCCGACGCTGAAAAAGCCCCAATAGGCCAAAGGGTCAAGCCCCTCTGGACACCCCCTGTCGTGCCGCGCACGCCGACCGCCAAGGCGGTCCCTTCTTCAACCACACAACCCTCGAAAAACGACCGTACCATGGGATATGCCGTCCTGCATCTCGACAAAGCCCCGGGCAACGAGGCGGCCATGACCGCCCACATCGCCCGCACGAAGATACCCACCAACGCTTCGCCCGAACGCACCTGCCTCAACGAGGAGCTCGTCGAATTTCCCGAGGAGGTGGGCGACCGCACGGAGGCGATCAACTACCGACTCGAACACGCCGGTCTCACGCGCAAGATCGGAACGAACCAGGTGCGGGTGATCCGCGTCATGCTGACCGGTTCGCACGACGCGATGAAGCACATCGAGGCGGAAGGATGGCTTCCGGAGTGGTGTGCCGACAACCTCGCCTGGCTGCGCGAGACCTTCGGAGCGGAGAACGTCGTCTCGGCCGTCGTGCACCGCGACGAATCGACCCCGCATATCCACGCCGCCGTGGTGCCCATTGTCACGGGCGAGCGCCGCAAGGCCCGCACCGCCGCATCCGAATCCCCGGGCAAACGACACTACCGCCCGAAATCCGCCGCACGGCCCCGCCTCTGCGCCGACGACGTCATGTCGCGCGTCCGCCTCAAGCAGTATCAGGACACCTATGCCGCGGCGATGTCCAAATACGGACTGGAGCGCGGCATCGACGGTTCGGAGGCGCGCCACATCACCACGCAGGAGTTCTACCGCCAGGCCATCGCCCAGCAGCAGAATCTGCAGGAGAACATCGACGCGCTGCTCCGTCTCGAAGAACAGAAGCGGAAGGTCGTCGAGCTGCTCAAACAACAGGAGAGGCAAGTGCGCACCGAATACGAACAGACCGCCTCACTCCAGGCGCAGAAGAGCGCCGAATTGAACCGCACCGAGGCCGAGCTGAAGAGCGTGAAGGGCGAGCTGAAGGGAGCCAGGTTAAAAAACGCCGCGGCGGAGGTCGGGTCGAATATCGTCGAGGGGATCGGGGCGATGATCGGCACCTCGCGTATCAAGCGGCAACAGCAGGAGATCGACCGTCTCAACGCGGAGAACGCCGCCCTGCACGAACAGATCGGGACGCTGAACCGCGCCAACCGCGAGGAGAAGGTCCGGCATGAGCAGGCTGAACAGCAACTGCAGGCGAAGCTCGACCGCATCGAACACTGGCTGCCCGACACGCAGACGCTCATCCGCTGGGGCGAATACTGCCGCGACATGGGAATCCCGGAGTCGGGCGCCCGCGAGATCATCGCCATGAAGCCCCTCTACGTCTCGGGCGAGCTCCGCGCTCCGGAGTATTCGCGCCGCTTCGACGTCTCGAATACGGAGATCCGCCTGCAACGCGACCCGAACGGTCCCGGAGGCTTCCAGCTGCTCATCGACCGCCAACCCGCACACACCTGGTTCCGCCAACGGTATGTGGAGCTCATGACCCGCCTGGGCTACCCCGTCCGCCCCGAACGTTCCGTCATCCGACGACATACCATTAAACGATAACACCTGCCCTGAAAGACAAAGAGAATATCCGGTCGGACAGCCGGATATTTTTCTTCACAAAGTGAAGAAACTCGCTTAATCGGAACATTTGTAGAGTTTGTATTGCGATTTTTTCGAAAATAATTTGCTTTTCTCGGGCAAAGCACATACTTTTGTAATGAACCTACAAAGAAAAAAATGGTAAAACTGAAAGATATTGCCACCATCCAGACGGGAGTTTACCTGAAAAGTACCCCTTCGCCCGACACCTGCTACCTTCAGGTGAACGATTTCGACGAGGAGGGGAACATCCGTCCGACCGTCCGACCGACAACCACCGTCAGCTCCAAGGCTGCCCGCCACCTGCTGACAGAAAGCGACCTACTGCTCGCCGCCAAGGGTGGCAAGAATTTCTGCGCCATCGCCCCGACGCAACTCGGGCCGTGCGTGGCCTCACCCTCGTTTCTGATTATCCGAATCGACGACCCGACCCGCATCCTGCCCGAATACCTCTGCGGATTCCTCAATCTGCCATCCACCCGGCAGCTGTTGACGGCGCAGGCCCAAGGGTCGGCCATCGCCTCGCTCAGCAAGGCTGACCTTGAGGAGTTCGAGATACCGCTCCCCCCGCTGGAGCGACAGCGGGCCTGCATCGCCCTCACCCGCCTGCATCGCCGCGAACAGGCCCTCTACAAGGCCATCGCAGAGCGCCGCCGGCAAATCACCGATTATAAATTGACAAAAATATATAAAGATGAACGGTAAAGTTACACAGGAAGAGATCAACAAAGTCGTATGGCAAGCCTGCGACACCTTCCGGGGCGTGATTGACCCCAGCCAGTACAAGGACTACATCCTCACGATGCTGTTCCTGAAGTATGTCAGCGATGTCAGCAAGGCGAAATACAAGGAGTACCTCCAGCGCTACGACGGCGATACGGAGCGTGCCCAACGGGCCATGCGCCGCGAAAGGTTCCAGGTTCCCGAGAAGAGTTCGTTCGACTACCTCTTCGAGCACCGCAACGAGTCCAATATCGGCGAACTGATCGACATTGCGCTGGCCGACCTCGAATTTGCCAACCGCGAAAAGCTGAGCAGCGAGGACGGCAGCGGCATCTTCCGCAACATCAGCTTCAACAGCAGCAACCTTGGCGAAACGAAGGAGCGCAACGCCCGGCTGAAACAACTGCTTATCGACTTCTCGGACGAGCGGCTGCAGTTCGACGAGTCACACCTCGAGAACAACGACGTCATCGGCGACGCCTATATGTTCCTCATCGAAAAGTTCGCCAGCGACGCCGGAAAGAAGGCTGGAGAGTTCTTCACGCCGAAGGAGGTTTCGACCCTGCTGGCTCGGCTGACCAAAAGCGCCCCCGGCTCGCGCATCTGCGACCCGACGTGCGGCTCGGGTTCACTGCTCATCAAGGCAGGCCGCGAGGTGGGCTCCGACAACTTCTCGCTCTACGGTCAGGAGCTCAACGGCAGCACTTGGGCGCTGGCCATGATGAACATGCTGCTCCACGGCTTCGACAGCGCCACCATCCGCTGGGGCGACACGCTGCGCAACCCGAAGCTCAAGGAGGGCGACGCGCTGATGAAGTTCGACACCGTCGTGGCCAATCCGCCCTTCTCGCTCGAAAAGTGGGGCGCCGACGAGGCGGCCGACGACCCCTACAACCGATTCTGGCGCGGCATTCCGCCCAAGAGCAAGGGCGACTGGGCCTTCATCTGCCACATGCTCGAAGTGGCCAACGAACACGGCAAGGTGGGTGTCGTCGTTCCCCACGGCGTGCTGTTCCGCGGAGCCAGCGAGGGGAAAATCCGCCAGCAGACCGTCGAGGAGAACCTCGTCGAGGCCATCATCGGACTCCCGGCCAATCTCTTTTACGGTACGGGCATTCCGGCTGCCATCGCCATCTTCAACAAGGCCAAGACAACGACCGACGTACTCTTCATCGACGCCAGCCGCGAGTTCGAGAATGGCAAGAACCAGAACCGGCTGCGCAAGGAGGACATTG
Source organism: Alistipes shahii WAL 8301 (assembly GCF_025145845.1). Taxonomy (NCBI): domain Bacteria; kingdom Pseudomonadati; phylum Bacteroidota; class Bacteroidia; order Bacteroidales; family Rikenellaceae; genus Alistipes; species Alistipes shahii. The sequence continues at coordinate 1,687,869 of NZ_CP102253.1, forward strand.
ACCACATCGTTACGACCTACCGCCGCTTTGCAAAGAGCGAACTCGCACAGGGTGTCGTCGAGGAGCGTTATGCTTATGTCGCCCGACGCGAGGAGCTTGCCGATAACGACTACAACCTCAACATTCCGCGCTATGTGGACACCTTCGAAGAGGAGCCCGAAATCGACATTGCGGCCATACAGCGGGAGATCGATGCGCTGGAGACGGAGCTTGCAGAAGTACATGTCCGAATGGAGGGTTATTTGAAGGAGTTAGGATTTTAAGGATGCGAATCATACAAGATGAGAACCAAACGCCGGCTTCATTTGAGATAGCTAATCGGGGTGAGACAATGAAAATATAAAGAATTACGCTATGAGTCACGACATAACTCTATCGACCTGGGGTGACATCGGAAATATCATTCTTGGCATTAGTTCCCTATTCACAGCTATTGTTACTGCAATCGTACTCTGCAAACAGCATAAACTGCAACAAAAGCAGCACAAACTGGAACAAGAAAAGCTGAAAATCCAACAAATGGAGCATCAGCCTCTATTTTTCTTCAAACGAGGAAAGGATCATTTGGCGATTTGCAATAGTGGAACAAAATTGAATCGCCCCATCGAGTTTGCCATCGGTTCGATGATCTATGTACAATCCTCCATGTTTCTTCCAGACGGGTTAAAGAATTTCGTATACTGCTGTCCCATCAATATATACAAGGACTGTCGCTGCCAGGAGGAGCTGGATGGAGTCGTTGCCAAATGCCCATTCGTGGAAGAAGATCGAACCAAATTGCACGATATCACATCAAAAATATGGAATAGTCTTGTCCATAGCAAAAAGCTGATACCCAAGCTACCCTACATGACCTCCGTAATAGTCCGAGAGTCCGACTTGATTGCTATTAAGTATCAAGACGTGTATCATATTGACCATACGGTCTATTATCTTGATTCTTCTCCAATCTCCGAGGAAACCTACAACAAGTTGGACAAGATCCGGCAATCGGTTCCAGCTGGCATATATAGTGTCGATAAAGTGAATCTTAACAACATACTGGGAGGAATTCTTCAATTCCGATTTGAAAAAACATGGTAAAGCCAATTACTGCAATGACACACGATACCGACATACCACAAGGCTATAAGGCGACGGCGCTGGGGGTTATTCCGCAGAAGTGGGAGGTGAAATTTTTAGGCGATCTCCTTTCGAGATGTACCAATGGCCTTACATATGATGTCTCCATCACTTGTGGGATTCCTGTTACTCGTATCGAAACCATTTCTACGGGAGAAATAAATTATGCGAAGGTCGGATATATCCCCAATGAAAGTGGATATGAAACCTTCAGAATGCAAAAAGGCGACATCCTGTATAGCCACATAAATAGTCTTTCTCAAATCGGGAAGGTTGCTTATTACAAAGGTGATAAAGAAATTTATCATGGCATGAACCTGCTTTTGCTTAGAGCCAACGAGAGCCTTGATAAGCAATATTTATATTATACGTTGCTAACTGACCATATGCGGCATATGGCTCAAGTAATAGCGAAGCCAGCTGTCAATCAAGCCAGTATTAGCACCAGCGATTTGAAAAGAGTAAAAATTGCTGTTCCGCCCCTGGCGGAGCAGCGGAAGATTGCGGAGGTGTTGGGCGTGTGGGATGAGGCGATTGAAAAGCAGGCGCGGCTGATTGAAAAACTCGCCCTGCGCAAACGCGGCTTGATGCAGCGACTCCTCTCCGCAAAACTCCGTCTCCCCGGTTTCTCCGACCCCTGGAAAGAGCTAAAAATAAATAAAATAACAATAATAAGAAAAGGCGAACAAGTCAATAAAGACGTATTGTTCTCTAACGCAAAATATCCTGTCATAAATGGAGGAATTACTCCTTCCGGGTATTTAGATATATACAATACGAAGGCAAATACTATCACAATAAGCGAAGGCGGCAATTCGTGTGATTATGTCAACTTTATGACTACACCCTTTTGGAGTGGAGGACATTGTTATACGATTGAAGCAAAGGATGGAATAAATAATCTATGTATCTATCAATTACTCAAAAACAATGAGAAATATATCATGTCTTTACGAGTAGGATCAGGATTACCCAATATTCAAATTAAAGATCTTGGAAATCTTAAATTCATGATTCCCACCTATCAAGAGCAAACCGCCATTGCGGAGGTGTTGACCGCGTCCGACCGCGAGATTGAGCTGGCCAAAGAGAAGCTCGAACGGCTCCGCCGTCAGAAACGCGGCCTGATGCAACAACTCCTAACCGGCAAAAAACGGGTGAAATATTAACTAAATTTTTTACGACTATGACAAAACGTAAAGAAATTCATGTAGTTCCAAACTCTGACAGGGGTGGCTGGGACGCAAAAAACAACAATGCAGAACGAGCCTCCAAGCATTTTGAGAGAAAACAAGATGCAATGGACTGGGCGAGACAAAAGGCACGTAATGATGGCGCCGAACTAATTCCTCACGGAAGAGATGGTCGAATCCAAAATCCGGACAGCCACGGCAACGATCCGTGCCCTCCTAAAGACAAAAAATAATAATTCTAAAATTTATATTATGGCTGAAAAAATAGAAATCAGTTTGACAGACTTCGTTGGTTTTGTCAACAAAATGGGAACCGCTAAACAGAATCACGTAAAGACGATTAAGGAACGCCCCGAATATGAACCTTATATGGATTTTTATAAGGCGATTCGAACTGCAATTATCAATCTGCACAAGAAAAAACAGAGCAAAGACATCCTTGATAAAGTCCTTGAGGATTTAACAGATGAAAAGAAGAAAAAGTGCTACCCTGAAATTGTTGCAGGATATAAAAAATTTTTAGGCAGGAAACAGTTCGAATGGATTAAACCTCCTAAAAAAGATTGGAAGATAGGGAACATCGTCATTACCATCAATCCAGAGATTGGTCTGGAAGAGAAGAAAAAGGACGGGACTTCAAACTTCTACATCGTAAAGTTGTATTTTAAGGATGATGCTTTGAAAAAAGCCCAAGCAGATCAAATACTCACCTTGATGGAAATGCAATTAAGAAGCAAAATGAAAGAACCTGAAATTAAATTTGCCATCTTGGATGTTCGCAGAAATAAATTCCATGTAAAAAAAGACCACGACTTAAAAGAACTTCCCTTGTTACAAGGTGAAGCACATAGTTTCGCAACTATCTGGGATAGTTTATAATCTTAATTATGTCCATCTCCTTCAAAGAAGACCATATCAGCCAGATCCCCGCGCTGCTGATGCTCGAAAAGTTCGGGTACACATACCTCACACCCGATGAGGCGCTGGCCCTGCGCGGCGGGAATCTCGCCAACGTGCTGCTCGAACCCGTGCTGCGCAAACAGCTCGCCGCCATCAACGTCGTGCAAGTCAGCTCGATGCGAACTACCGTATTCTCCGAGCAGAACATCACCGCCGGAATCGACGCCCTGCGCAACATCCCGATGGACGAGGGGTTCATGGAGGCTTCGCAGACGGTCTACGACCTGCTCACCTCGGGCAAAACCCTCGAACAGATTGTCGACGGCGACCGCAAGAGCTTCGTGATGCAGTACATCGACTGGAAGAATCCGCGCAACAACGTCTTCCACGTCACGGAGGAGTTTGCCGTCAGCCGCACGGGGATGACCGACACCTACCGGCCCGACATCGTCCTCTTCGTGAACGGCATTCCGCTATGCATCATCGAGTGCAAGCGTCCCGACGTGAAGGACTCCATCGAACAGGCCATTTCGCAGCACCTCCGCAACCAGAAGGCCGACGGCATCCGTTCGTTGTACCTCTACTCGACGCTGCTGCTGGCCATCAACCGCCAGGAGGGCAGTTACGCTACGACGGCCACGCCCGAAAAGTTCTGGGCGCGGTGGCGCGAGCAGTTTACCGACCGCGAGGAGGAGGCCCGTTACCGGCAGGAGCTGGAACGGGTGGTCAACGAGCCGCTGTTGGACGACAAGCTCTTTGGAGAGCGGTTCGACTATGTGCACCGCAATTTTGAGGACCTTTACAAACAGCCGGTCACCCCGTCGGTGCAGGACGAATACCTCTACAGCCTCTGCCGGCCCGAACGGCTGTTGCAGCTGATGTACGGTTTCACGCTCTACGACGACGGCATCAAGAAGGTGGCACGTTACCAGCAGTATTTTGCCGTGCGGCAGACGATGCAACGCATCCGCCACATCGAGGGCGGGCGGCGGCGCGGCGGCGTCATCTGGCACACGCAGGGGAGCGGCAAGTCGCTGACGATGGTGATGCTGGCGCAGGCCATCATCCTCGACAAGGAGATTCGCAACCCGAAAATCATCCTCGTAACCGACCGCACGGACCTCGACCGACAGATTACGGGGACGTTCCGCAAGTGTCAGATTCGCGTCGAGAACGCCACGACGGGGAGCAAGCTCGTCGAACTGCTCAACAGCAAGAGCGATGCCGTCATCACGACGATTATCAACAAGTTCGAGACGGCCGTGCGCGGCATCCGCACCCCGTTGACCGACCCCAACATCTTTGTGCTGATCGACGAGGGGCACCGCAGCCAGTACGGCGAGATGGGCATCAAGATGGAGAAGACGCTCCCGAATGCCTGCTTCATCGCCATGACCGGCACGCCGCTGATGAAGAAGGAGAAGAACACGGCCCGGAAGTTCGGCGGCATCATCCAGCCGGTCTACACGGTGGATCAGGCCGTGGCGGACAAGGCCGTCGTACCGCTGTTGTATGAGGGTCGCATGGTGCCGCAGGTGGTACACGAGGAGACGATTGACCGCTATTTCGACAAGATCTGCGGATGGATGAGCGACGCCCAGCGGGCCGACATGAAGAAGAAGTTCAGCCGTGCGGACCAGCTCAACCAGACGCAGCAGCGCATCTACGCCATTGCGTGGGACATTTCGCAGCATTTCCGGGAGAACTGGCAGGGGTCGAAGTTCAAGGCGCAGCTGGTGGCTCCGCGCAAGCGCATCGCAATTCTCTACAAGCAGTATCTCGACGAAATCGGCATCGTCTCGTCGGAGGTGCTCATCACCTCGCCCGACACCCGGGAGGGGGAAGACGAAGCATTCGGCGAGACCTCGAACGTGGAGGTGGCCTTCTGGAAGCGCATGATGGATGAATACGGCACGGCCAAAAAGTACGAGGCAAGCATCATCAACCGCTTCAAGAACAGCGACAAGCCGGAGATTATCATCGTCGTGGACAAACTCCTGACGGGATTCGACGAACCCCGCAACACGGTGCTCTATCTCGACCGCAAGTTGAAGGACCACACGCTGCTGCAGGCCATTGCCCGCGTCAACCGCGTCTGCGAAGACAAGGAGTTCGGGTATATCATCGACTATTACGGCGTATTGGGGTCGCTCAATTCGGCGCTGGAGCTCTACACCGATTTCGACAAGGAGGATCTGGAGGGAACCTATACGGACATTTCGGAGGAGGTGGCCAAGCTGCCCCAGAAGCATGCCGAGTTGTGGGACCTCTTCAAGGAGGTGCGCAACACAACCGACTTCGAGGCCTTCGGCAATGTCCTGCGCGAGGAGGACCGGCGCACGCTCTTCTACGAAAAGCTGCGGGCCTTTGCCCGGACGCTGAAGGTAGCGCTTTCGTCCATCGTATTCCATCAAAACACGCCTCAAGAAGAGGTCGAACGGTACAAGCACGATCTGGCCTTCTTCATGAAGCTCCGTAATGCCGTGCAGGAGCGCTACTCCGACACGGTGGACTACAAGCAATACGAAGGGCAGATTCAGAAGCTGATCGACACGCACATCGAGAGCGGCGAGGTGCAGGTCATCACCGACCTGGTGAACATCTTCGACAAGGAGCGGTTCGCCGAAGAGGTGGAGAAAATCTCCGGAAAAGCAGCCAAAGCAGACACGATTGCCTCGCGAACGGCCAAGTACATCACCGAGAACATGGATACCGATCCGGCCTTCTACAAGAAGTTCTCGCAGATGCTCAAGGAGACCATTTCGCAATACGAACAAGGGCGAATCGACGAGGCAGAGTATCTGACCCAGGCGACGGACCTGATGAACAAGGTGCTGAATCATACCGACAGCGAGATTCCCGACGTGCTGAAGGATAACAATGCCGCGCGGGCCTACTTCGGATTGAGTCTGGAGGTCTACAAGTCGGTCATAAAGCCCGAACAGGGGCTCGACCTGACGCAAATCGCACTCGACACGGCCAGCCGGATCGACGCCATCATTCGTCAGCACATCTTCGAGAAGGGGACACTCATTGTCGACTGGCCGCTCAAGGACAGGTTGGTCGGCATGATGAAGCTCGACATCGAGGACTATCTGATTGACGAGGTCAAACGCAAGTATGATCTGTCGATGACCTTCGACGACATGGATGCCATCATCGACCGGGCGGTCGACGTGGCTCAAAAATGGTTCCGGTGATGCAGCAGATATTCGTCTACGGAAAAGAGACGATTCCCTACAGCGTGCTCTTTTCCGCCCGCCGGACACTCGGAATCAAGGTATATCCATCCGGCGAGGTCGTTCTGCTGGCTCCGGAAGGGACGCCGGAAGAGGTTATCGAGCAGAAACTCCACAAACGGGCGCCGTGGATTCTTCGGCAGCAGGCCTATTTCAAGGATTTCGGGATTCGGAGTCCGGAAAAACGGTATGTCAGCGGAGAGTCGCACTACTATCTGGGAAAGCAGTTCCTGCTCCGGGTCTCGGAAGGCAAAACCAACAGCGTCCGCTACAAGGGGCGCTGCTTCGAAGTGGTATGCACCTCTCCGGACAGGGCCCGGGAGTTGATGAGATCCTGGTACCGCGAACACGCCAAACTCAAGTTTGCCGAGTATGCGGAGCCAATCATTTCCCGATTTGCACGGTACGGAGTTGCGCCAACCTCACTCTATGTCCAGGAGATGGAAAACCGTTGGGGCAGCTGCACCCCCAAGGGGAAAATCATTCTGAATACGGAACTCATCAAGGCGCCGCGTCCCTGCATTGAATATGTTATTACGCATGAGATGTGTCATCTGCTGCATCCCGACCATACCGCGGCCTTCTTTACCCTGCTCGAAACCGAGATGCCCGACTGGCGGCGTTGGAAAGACAAGTTGGAGCGATTCATGATGTAGGTGCAAACTGCTTCAAAAGCATCATCCGTCCTCCCCGTATGACAAATGTATGACAAATCAAAAAGAAAACCGCGTTGCAGATAACTGCAACGCGGTTTTAGTGAGGTCTGAAGCGGATTCGAACCGCTGTACAAGGTTTTGCAGACCTTTGCCTAGCCACTCGGCCATCAGACCATCATCTTTCCCGCTGCGCCCTCTCTACACCAACCTAACCCTATCAGCTCTCTCCGCTCCCTTTCACACAACCGGAACTCAAACCGAAAAACGGCCCCTCTCCGGCCCGGGGAGCGTTCGGAACTAATTTCCAAGCGCATCGGGAGTGCAAATATACGAACAATTCTGATTTTTGCAAAACTTCTGCCCAACTTTGCATTATTTCCCGAATAAATTCCCGTTATTTCCCAAAAACCGCTACCTTTATCATCTGCAAAAACGATTTTTCATTCGCGGCTATGACCATCGAAGATATTGCCCTTCAGATGACTCCGGGCATCGGTATAAAAGGAGCCGTGCATCTGCTGGAGCTGTTCGGCGATGCGCGGAGCATTTTCGCCGCCACCGCCGATGAACTCGTCGCCAAAGCCGGCCTGCGTCCCGACACGGCGCAGCAGATCGTCCGCCGGAAGGGATTTCCGGCCGCCGAAAAGGAACTCGCCCACTGTCGCCGCAACAACATTGCGGCCGTCGCCTCCACCGACCCGGAATACCCGGCGCTGCTGCGCGAAATCCCCGATTATCCCCACGTAATATACATAAAGGGCTGCGTCGAAGCCCTCTCGGCACGTTGTATCTCCATCGTCGGGACACGCGAGGCGACCCCTTACGGACAGACGGCCTGCAACCGGCTGGTGGAAGGGCTTGCAGAGCGCATACCGGGGCTTTCGGTGGTCAGCGGGCTGGCGTTCGGCATCGACGTTGCGGCGCATCGCGCTGCGCTTGCAGCAGGCGTACCGACCGTCGCCGTGGTGGCCAACCCCCTGCCCGGGGTGACGCCCGCCCAGCATACGGACGTGGCGCGCGACATACTCGCCCGCGGGGGTGCGCTGGTCACGGAACTGCATTCGCAATCGAAACAGAACGGCAACTTCTACCTGGCGCGGAACCGCATCATCGCAGGATTGAGCGCGGGGTGTATCGTCGTCGAGTCGCCCGACAGCGGCGGTTCGCTTTTCACGGCCCACTGCGCCGACTCCTACGACCGCACGGTGATGGCCGTGCCGGGACGCATCACCGACCGGGCGTCGGCCGGGACGAACCACCTGATCCGCAACCGCAAAGCGCAATTGGTGCTGACAGCCGACGACGTGATCCGCGAACTGATGTGGGACCTCGGGGAGAATCCCGCAACGCTGCGCGCAAAACCCCCGACACCGGAACTGACACCCGACGAAGCGGGATTGCTGGGCTGTTTCCGCACGGACGACCCGCTTTCGGTCGAGGCGCTCGGCGAGCTGACGGGGCTGAATCCCGGCGAGCTGGCGACGCTGCTCGTGGGTCTGGAGCTGGCAGGAGCCGTGCGCCAGCTGCCCGGAAACCGATATATGAAGCTATGAAACTGACAGATACGCATTCACACCTTTACGACGAAGCGTTCGACCGCGACCGCGAAGAGGCTTTGGCGCGCGCCGCGGCCGAAGGGGTCGGGCAGCTGCTGCTCCCGGCCATCGACTCCGAAAGCCACGAACGGCTGTTCGGGCTTTGCCGCCGCCACCCGCAGCGGTGCATCCCGATGATGGGCCTGCACCCCACGTCGGTGAACGACAATCCCCGCTGGCGCGACGAACTCGCTCTGGTCGAAAGTTACCTCCGGACGCCGCCCGAGGGAATCGCGGGGTTCTGCGCCGTGGGCGAAATCGGGCTGGACCTCTACTGGAGCCGCGACTTCCGGGAAGAGCAGGCCGAAGCCTTCCGCCGCCAGATCGACCTTTCGCTGCAATACGGACTGCCGATCGCCGTGCATACGCGCGACGCCTGGCCCGAAACCGTCACCATCATGCGCGAATACCGCGGCCGGGGCGTCCGGGGCGTTTTCCACGCCTATTCCGACGGAATCGAAACCTATCGCAAACTGAAGGAGTGCGGCGATTTCGTTTTCGGAATCGGCGGCGTAGTGACCTTTAAAAAGAGCAGGCTGGCCGAGGTCGCGGGCGAAATGGAGCTGCGGGACCTCGTGCTCGAAACCGACTGTCCCTATCTGACGCCCGCGCCTCACCGGGGCGAGCGCAACGAATCGGCCTGGGTGCGTTACGTCTGCGAAAAAGTCGCCCAAATCAAGGGACTGACCCCGGAAGAGGTCGCGGAAGCGACGACGGCCAATGCCGAAAGGATGTTCGGACGGCCGCAAAACCGGCCCGCCCCCAGTCATGGCCGGAAGTTTTTCGATGCGCCCGAGGCGAATCGGCAGGCCGCAGCTCCGCCCTGCGGAGGCCTGCCCGCAACTGCGTTTCGAGCGGACCCCCGCGAGCTGCCGCCTGAAAACGCGACCGAAGTTCCGGAGAACGAATCTTCCGACCACGCATCCCCCTCGTCAGACAACGGCCTTTCCCGGCCCGAAAGAGCATAACACGACACCGGACATGAAAAAAATAAAGATCACGGTCTTGCGCAAGACCTGCCACAGGGATCTGATGGAGCAGTACGAAAATCCCATCGAACATGCCTGCGACCTGTACGAAGGGCAGGTTTTCACGACCGACGGCTGGCGGAAACCCGACGGATTGTGCGACAGCGCCTGGCAGACGCTTTCGCCGTTCGTCATGACGCTGGCACACGGCGGCACGAACATCTACGAGGGCTGGATGAAGAATCCCGCCTCGGCGATGATCTCCTGCAACGACGGGTTTCGCCCCGTGAGCTTTCTGATCGAAACATTAGAGAAATAAAAACGCTATGCGATCCTCCATTCTGATCATCTACACGGGCGGGACCATCGGCATGAAGACCGATGCCGCCACCGGGGCGCTGGTCCCCTTCGATTTCAGCGGCATCTACGACGAATTCCCCTCGCTGAAACGCCTCAACGTCGACATCGACGTACACACGGTGTCGCCCGTGATCGACTCGTCGAACGTCGAGCCGGCGAACTGGGTGGCCCTGGCCCGCCTGATCCGCGACAACTACGCCCGCTACGACGGATTCGTCGTGCTGCACGGAACCGACACCATGTCCTATACGGCATCGGCCTTGAGCTTCATGCTCGAAAATCTCGCCAAACCCGTGGTCTTCACCGGAAGCCAGATTCCGATCGGCGTGCTGCGCACCGACGGGCGCGAGAACCTCATCACGGCCATCGAAATCGCCGGAGCGCGCATCGGCGACCGGCCCGAGGTCCCCGAAGTGTCGCTCTATTTCCAGAACCGGCTTTTCCGCGCCAACCGCACTACCAAACGCAGCGCCGAAGCCTTGAGCGCCTTCCGTTCCTACAACTACCCGCCGCTGGCCGAAGTCGGCGTCAACATCGCCTACAACCTCCCGGCGATCCTGCAACCCGAAGAGTCGCCGGCGGAACTGCGCATCGCCACGAAGCTCTCCGGAGGCATCGAGCTGATCAAACTCTTCCCGGGAATGGGCGAGGAGATCCTGCGGGCCATGTTCTCGGCTCCGGGGCTGCGGGCCGTGGTGCTCGAAACCTTCGGCGCGGGCAACGCCCCCACCTCCGAATGGTTCATCCGCGTCATCGAAGAGGCCGTCGCACGCGGAATCATCCTCCTCAACATCACGCAGTGCGGCGGGGGCCGCGTCTCGATGGAGTTGTACGAAACAGGGCTTAAACTGCAAAAAACCGGCGTCCTGTGCGGCTACGACATGACCACCGAGGCAGCCGTGACCAAACTGATGTACGTACTCGGGCTGGGGCTTCCGGACGACGAGACACGCATGCTTCTGCGCAAGCCCCTGCGCGGAGAATTTACGGCATAAGCCATTGCACGTAACAAATTTTTTTTCTATATTTCGCACTGCTAACGTACCCTTTCCGCCGGGACCATTGGGCGGAGGCCGGCGTAGCGCACAGGCAAAAAGATTGATTTACAACTACTTGATCGGGTCCGGGGTGAATTATCCGGGATTCGGCTCTACGTGCAGGAATAACCTTTCGCAACTGCGCCGGAGCACAAAAGGACGCCGCAAAGGCTGCGAAAGACAAAAAAAATAATTATTTTTAGCGAAAAAATAACCCGGCGGAAACGCCCGAAAAGAAAAGAGGCCCCGACCGGCCGGAAAAACGAAGAAACCAAAACACAACAATAAAAAATCAACTAATCAAAATTTAATTTATCCAACACAACTATGAAAAAACTTTTTTTGATTCCGTCGGCTGCCCTGTCCGTATTGGGTACCGTTAGTGCGTTCGCACAGGATGCCGCTGCCGCAACCGAAACGGTTGTCGCTGAAACCCAGATCGCAGGCGACAGCATGCACCACGTCATGATGCAGAAGTTCCTCGAAGGCGGCTGGGAGTGGATGCTTCCGGTGCTCCTCTGCCTGGTGATCGGTCTGGCCGTGGCCATCGAGCGTATTCTGTACCTGTCGCTTTCGACGATCAACTCGAAGAAACTCATCGCATCCGTCGAGGAGGCGCTCAAGAACGGCGGCATCGAGGCTGCCAAGGAAGTTTGCCGCAACACCCGCGGTCCGATCGCTTCGATCTACTATCAGGGTCTCGACCGTTACGACCAGGGTCTCGACGCCGTCGAGAAAGCCGTCGTTTCCTACGGTTCGGTTCAGACCGGCCAGATGGAGTCGGGTCTTTCGTGGATCGGCCTGTTCATCGCCCTTTCGCCCATGTTGGGATTTATGGGAACCGTCGTCGGTATGATCGCGGCGTTCGACGCCATCCAGGCTGCCGGTGACATCAGCCCGACGCTGGTTGCAGGCGGTATCAAGGTCGCCCTGCTGACGACCCTCATGGGTCTTATCGCGGCGGTTGTTCTTCAGCTGTTCTACAACTATATCGTTTCGAAGATCGACTCGCTCGTGAACGATATGGAGGATTCGTCCATCACGCTGATGGATATTCTGACGGCTTACAACAAGAAATAATCGAACGCTGAAATAGTCAAAAGCAATTATGAAAAAGATTTTAAACATATTGCTGGGTATTCTGATGGCTATCACCGTAGTCCTCATGGTCTACGCGATCGCTACCGGCGGCTCGGACGCATCGATCAGCGTGAACCTGATGTGGGGTTACTTCCTCTTCGTGTTCGCTGTCGCTGCGGCCATTTTCTGCGCCGTTTTCGGAATGATTCAGAACCCGGCAGGCATCAAGGGAACCATCCTGTCCCTGGCGTTGATCATCGTTATCGTGGGCGTGTCGTACTTCTACTCGGCAGGCCACACGGTGAACATTGTCGACCTCCAGAACAACGGGTTCTTCGGCCACGGTGAAACCGTAATTACCGAAACGAGCATCCTCGTAACCTATGTTGCATGCGTCGCCGCATTCGTGACGGCCGTAGCAACCGAGATCTGGGGCGCATTCAAATAACCGAGTAAGACACAATGGCAACAGATAAAAGAAAAATCCAGGAGATCAATGCCGGTTCTATGGCCGACATCGCCTTCCTGCTGCTGATTTTCTTCCTGGTGGCCACTACCATGAATACCGACACGGGTCTGGTGCGCATGCTTCCGCCGATGCCTCCTGAGGATCAACCCCAGGATGAAATCAAGGTCAAGGAGCGCAACCTCTTCCTGGTGTTCATCAACGGTAGGGGCGACATCATGGCAGGAGCCGCAGGAAAACAGGAGGCGATCGACCTGCGTCAACTCAAGGACAGGACCAAAGAGTTCATCCTCAATCCGCTGGATGACGAGAACCTGCCCGAGAAGGCGAACAAGGACATTGAACTTCCCGACGGCGGCAAGTGGGTATATCCCGTGAGCGAAGGCGTCGTCTCGTTGCAGACGACCCGGGATACGGGCTACCAGTCCTATATCATGGTGCAGAACGAACTCACGCGCGCATTCAACGAAGTGCGTGACGAAGTGGCACAGCGTAAATTCGGCGCAAAATTCGCGGATCTTCCCGAGGAGTTGCGCAATGCAGTATCGAAGGCCGTACCTCTGAAGATTTCGGAGGCTGAACCGCGTAACATTAAGAAGTAAGCCATGGCAGTAATGAAAAAGAAGGGCAGCAAAGGTCTGCCCCCTATCTCGACCGCTTCGCTTCCTGACGTGATCTTCATGATCCTCTTCTTCTTTATGGTCTCGACGACCATGCGCGATCAGGAACTGCTGGTGAGATACAAACTTCCGGAAGCTACCGAAGTGCAGAAACTCGAGAAGAAATCGCTCGTAAGTTTCATCCACATCGGTCCTCCGGCAATGACGATGCAGGCAAAGTTCGGAACCGCGCCGCGCATCCAGTTGAACGACTCTTACAAATCGACCCGGGACATCCTGGACTTCGTTGCCGCCGAGCGCGACAAACTCTCCGAAGCCGACCGCGCTTCGATGACGATCTGCCTCAAGGCCGACGAAGCTACGAAAATGGGTATCGTGACCGACGTCAAGCAGGAGCTGCGTCGCGCCAACGCCCTGAAACTCTCCTATGCGGCTTCCAAGTCGCTGGGTTACTGATCCGGAGATTTCTTTTTGAAAAAGAGCAGGCTTACAGCCTGCTCTTTTTGTTTGACCGGGAATGCCGGGAATGTGCGGCAAATACGCGACAAATACGCCGCAAGCACCGGAAACGTCAGAGAGAGGAGGGGAGGGGCGTCAGAAAGGGAGTTCCAACTGATCAATCTCGTGGTTGAACGTCAGCCGGTGGTGGGGCGTGAGGCCGTGCTCGCGGATCGCCAACCGATGCTCGCGCGTCGGATAGCCCTTGTTCTTCGCCCAGCCGTATTGGGGAAACTCTTCGGCGATGCAGAGCATGTACTCGTCACGATGGGTTTTGGCAAGCACCGAAGCCGCGGCAATGTCGGCGTATTTGCCATCGCCCTTGACGATGCAGCGCCAGGGAATTTCGAGACGTGTGCGGAACCGGTTGCCGTCGATGGCCAGAAACGCCGGAGCGGGATCGAGGCGCGCCACAGCCAGCGACATACCCTCGAACGAAGCGTTCAGGATGTTGATTTCGTCGATCCGTGCGGCGGAGACCGCCTCGACAGCCCATGCGACGGCCTCGCGCTCGATGACGGCCCGCAACTTTTCGCGGTTGCGCTCGGTCATCTGCTTCGAGTCGTTGAGCAGCGGGTCGTGGAAATCGGGCGGCAGCATCACGGCCGCCGCAAACACCGGCCCGGCCAGACATCCCCGCCCGGCTTCGTCACACCCGGCCTCCGGAAGGTCGTATTGATACTGGTTTTCTAACATCGCACCACAAAGTTACGGATTATTCCGGCTTTTTTCGCTAATTTTGTCCGGAGAAAAAGCCCCCGACATGAAATTCGACATCGCACGGCAGCCGCTCGTTCCGGCCTTCCTGACCCTCGCCGCACTCGCCGTCGTCGCGATGTGGAACGCAGGCGGCCCCGCCGTGTCCATGGCGGTGCAGGCCGGCCATGCCGCAGGAACCGTCGATATAGGCCGGAATGCCGCCGGCGCACTTGCGGTCTCTTCCCCCGGGGAACTGCTGGCGCAGTTCCAGGCCGCACATCCCGTCTGGGCGCGCTGGATCGCCGGACTGCTGATGCTCTTCACGGGCATGTCCGTCGGGCGCCTCACCGTACGCTACAACCTCTACTCCGTCGGAACCTGTCTCGCCATCCCGCTCTACGGAGCGATCGCCTGCGGCCTCGCCGTCGGCGGCGACTGCCTGACGACCTTCGCCGCATCGGCCCTGCTGGCCCTCGCCACGAAGAATTTCTGCCGTTCGTACTGCAACGGATTCGGCTTCGACGCCATCTTCCGCGCCTCGCTCTACATCGGACTGCTGCCGCTCGTCGCCACGGCCGCAGCGCCGCTCCTGATCCTGCTGCCGCTGGCCGTCATGCTTTTCCGGCGCACGCTACGCGAAGTCGCCGTCGCGGTTGCGGGCCTGCTGCTGCCCGCTCTCACGCTCTGCTACGTCAACTGGGCCGCCGGAGGCGAGTTTCTCGCTCAGGTCGCGGAACCGGGAAGCGCATTCATCGCCGGAACGCCGCTGTCGCTGTTCCTCTCGACGCCCGTGCAGAACCTCGTCCTGCCGGGAGCCGTCTTCCTCCTCGACCTGACGGCCCTGCTGTTTTTCCTCTCGGACATCTACGCCCTCGGCACCAAACCGCGTCTCATATTCATATTCAATATAAGTGCGCTCCTGCTGACCGCCGCCGCACTGTGCGGTCCCGCCGCCACACCTGCAACCGTCGCCCTCGCGGCGGTGCCTTCGGCCGTCCTGCTGCCCTTTATGTTCGTGCGCATCCACCGGGCGATCGCCCTTCCCCTCTACCTGCTATTGCTCGCCTCTGCCGTCATTAGCGCAGTTTTACAATAATCTATTTAGTTCGAAACATAGCACAAACGGTTCTATTTGCCACTTTGTGCCCAAATGTGCTATTGCTTATGGTAGATTGAAAAGTTTTAATTGTATATTTGAGAACGAACAACAGTGACGCAATGCTTTGTTCAGAAAAACTTAAATTACAATTACTATGAAGAATTCAATGAATTCGTCGGTTCAACAACCGATGATTGTGAAGTATGTCGAGTCGCTTCACAACGGTATCCAGTCGCAGGCCCTTTCGCGCTATGCAATCGGCTACATCCTCCGCGGAACGAAGTACATCTACGACGGCGATAAGCGTCAGACACTTTCGCGCGGCGACGTTTTCTATCTGGGCATCGGACACCACTACATTGAGAACTTCCCCGAAGGCGGCCAGCCGTTCGAGCAGGTGCTCTTTTATTACACGCCCGGCGACCTGCAACGCATCCTGATGCATCTGAACATCACCTACGGGCTGAACATTTCGAACGAACATTCGTGCGAAAACTGCCGCAACCGTTCGCACGTCACCATGCCCGCGTGGAACTCGCTGCGAAACTTTTTCATCAACACCAACAACTACCTGCGCGACGAGGATTTCCGCCACGACGAGACAGCCGAGAACATCAAGATGACCGAGTTGATCTACCTGATCGCCTCGCACGAGGATTGCTGCATCAAAAGCAAGCTGTTGAGCAACGTCGACGCCGCGAAGGAGAATTTCGAACAGACCGTCTACGACCACATCTTCAAGGACATTTCGATCGAGGAGCTTTCGAAACTCACCAACCGTTCGCTCACCTCGTTCAAAAAGGAGTTCCGCCGCCACTTCCAGATGCCGCCCCACAAGTGGTACATCCGCCAGCGGCTGATGCACTCGCGCCTGCTGCTGATCTCGACCTCGAAATCCATCTCCGAAATCGGCAACGAATGCACGTTCCCCAACACATCGCATTTCATCAAACTCTTCAAGAAGGAGTATCAGATGACGCCCGCCACCTACCGGCACAAGCACCTCACGTCGCTGGTCCCGGAACCCGCCCTCAACGAAACGGCGGAAGCTGCGGAAATGCGCGAGGCGCTTTAATCAAAAACTTATAAACACGCAGGTATTTTAAAAATTTTAATTATAATCTATAAACAAAATTACGTTAGGTTTTAGAAAAATGTTACAAAACATTTGGAGTTTCATAAATTTCAATTACCTTTGTGTAACAAACGTGGGATTCTCTCACTCTCATTAACCTAACTAACCTAACCAGAGAGGTCCGATACCGGCAGGTGTCCGACCTCTTTTCTTTTGCGTGTTTGCGGGCGGGCGCTCTTTTTTGCGGGCGGGCGCAGAGCCGGACCATCAGCGGCAAGGCTCCGCACCCGACAACCCGCCTTTCAGGCGGGCGCACGCTAAACTCCGGCTTTCAGCAGAGGGTATCCTTCCCGGAACAGCGGATCATCCGCCAGCATGGCGCGCAGCCGTGCGTCGCCCGCGCAGCAGGCCGTCGCCGTTTCGGCCATCCGCAGAAAGCGAAGCCGCAGGAACCGGCAGGGAAGCATCTCGGTCCCGTGGTCGTAATAGTCGCCGTCGAGGCAGGCGAGCGCCGCGTCCCGGTAAGCCCGCACGGCCGACGGGTGCGACCCGATGCGGAGAAAGAAATCGCCGAGCCGCTCCCACTCCACGCTTTCGGCAAAGGCGCGCCGGTCGGCGCAGCATTTCAGCCCCTCCGCCCTGCGGACGGCCCGGAGGTGTTCCTCCTCCACGGCTTTGCGAAGATCCGCATCCAACAACAGTTCGTTTCCGCGCAGGCGGGCTGCAAGGCGGTAATTCGCCTTGCCGGTTTGCATTGTTTTCATAAAAGCACATTTTGAAATTAGACAAACGCCGGAGCCTGCCGAAGCGAATCAAAAAACGCAACAGGGCGTAATATCCCCGTCGATGCGGTCTTCGACAGACTGCCGATTTTCAAATGTGCGAATGATATGCAGGTAAAAGAATCACATAATTTCCGGACAAACGGCCCGGGTCATGCCGGAGATAACCGTTGCGGGGACAAATATAAGGCAAATTTCGGCTTCCTCCAAAAAAATCCGCATCCCCTCCGGCGCACCCAGACCCCGCATCGGAACAATAATTGGCTTTTTCACGGGGTTTTTCAATTATTTTTTCTTATTTTTGCATCAATTGGAAAATAATGAACTTAAATGCCGAAGTTTTATGACAAGGTAGATGTACTGAAAAAACCCGGATGGCTGAAAATCCGACTCCACCGCACTCCCGAATGGGGCGAAGTGCGGCAGATCGTCGAAAAGCACAATCTGCACACGATTTGCAGCAGCGGCAGGTGTCCCAACCAGGCCGAATGCTGGAGCCGGAGGACAGCGACATTTATGATTCTGGGAGACATCTGCACTCGGGGCTGCCGTTTCTGCGCAACCAAAACGGGCCGTCCCCTTGCTCCCGACGCCGAGGAGCCACGACAGGTGGCCGAAAGCGTCGCACTGATGAAACTGCGGTATGTCGTCGTAACTTCCGTGACGCGCGACGACCTCCCCGACGGCGGAGCAGCCCATTGGGCCGCAACCGTGGAGGCCATCCGCACACAGAACCCCGACGCCGTAATTGAGCTTCTTATTCCCGATTTGGACGCACGGCCCGACCTGCTGGAGGTGATCGTCGCGTCGAAGCCCGACATCATCGGGCACAACATCGAAACCGTCGAGCGACTGACCCCCGTGGTGCGCTCCAGAGCCAAGTACCGTACGAGCCTGGAGACCCTGCGCTGTCTGAACAGGCAGGGCGTCGTAACGAAAAGCGGACTGATGGTCGGACTTGGCGAGAGCGATGATGAAGTTTTGCAAACCTTGCACGACCTGCGCGACGCAGGCGTGCGGATTGTGACACTCGGTCAGTACCTTCGGCCCACTCTGGAGCACTACCCCGTTGCGGCGTACATCACTCCCGAAAAATTCGAATGGTACAGACTCCGGGCGCTGGAAATGGGTTTCAGCTACTGCGCGAGCGCACCTCTGGTCCGCTCGTCGTACATGGCCGAAGAAGCCCTGCGAAGCGTAAAAAGTTTGTAGCGATGAAAGCCTACTGCCGGGACCTCGGACGCATGGACTACAAAACCTGCTGGGATTTGCAGCAGGAGCTGTTCGACGCCGGGGTAGCCCGAAAGCGCACCGGTCCCATTCCGGTCCCGGGCGCAGACGGCGCGGACGATGCGGGCACGGTCCTGCTGGTGGAGCATCCGCCGGTTTACACGCTGGGCAAGAGCGGGCATGCCGAAAACCTGCTCGTCAATCAGGAAGCGCTCGAAGCGATGGGCGCACAGTTCTTTCACATCGACCGCGGCGGCGACATCACCTTCCACGGCCCCGGGCAGCTGGTATGCTATCCGATCCTCGACCTGGAGCGTATCGGCATCGGCCTGCGGGAGTATATCGAAGCGCTGGAGGAGGCCGTGATCCGCACGGTCGCGGAATACGGCATCGCGGCGGGACGCATCGCCGGAGCCTCGGGGGTCTGGATCGACCCCGGAAAGGCGCGGCCGCGCAAGATCTGCGCAATAGGAGTCCGTTCGTCGCGTTATGTCACCATGCACGGGTTCGCACTGAACGTGACGACCGACCTTGAGTGGTTCTCGCGCATCAACCCCTGCGGATTCACCGACCGGGGCGTCACGTCGATCGCCGCCGAAACGGGGTCGCAGCCGTCGATACAGGAGGTAAAACAGCTGGTCATCAGGGAATTGGCCACAGCCTTGCAGTGTGAAATAACGAGCGGTTCGTGAAAGACGGCCGGCAAAAGGGCCCGGCATCTCACTCATCTCCCACCCTGAAGGAGGGCCGGAGCGGAGATTTTTAAACGACGCCACAGGCGGCGGCGACAGCGGCACGCCGAAAAGATATAAAGACGCAATAACGATAATTGGAAATTAAATGTTAAAATATATAAATAACAATTCGTATGCCTATAGAAAAACGCTGGGTAGTGAAGCCACAGGGCGACCCCGCGACGGCAGCCATGCTGGCTGCCGCTCTGCGGATCTCGCCAGTACTGGCCAATCTGCTCGTACAGAGAGGCATAGACACTGTAGAAAAGGCGGAGAAGTTCTTTAAACCGAGCCTCGCCGACCTGCACGATCCGTTCCTGATGAAGGACATGGAGAAGGCGGTCGAGCGGGTCGAACAGGCCGTTGCGAACCAGGAGAAGATCATGGTTTACGGCGACTACGACGTGGACGGCTGTACGGCCGTCGCGCTGGTTTACAAGTTCCTGCGCCAGATCGGGCACAAAAACCTGATGTTCTACATCCCCGACCGTTATACCGAAGGATACGGTATTTCGATCAAAGGTATCGACCTCGCCGCCCGCAAGGGCGTGGGGCTTATCATCGCCCTGGACTGCGGCATCAAAGCCACGGAAAAGGTTGTCTATGCGAAGACGAAAGGCGTGGATTTCATCATCTGCGACCACCACCTCCCGGCCGAGGAGATTCCCAAGGCCGTAGCCGTTCTGGACCCCAAGCGGGTCGACTGCTCCTACCCGTTCGACGAACTGTCGGGCTGCGGCGTGGGATTCAAACTCGTGCAGGCCTATGCGCAGAAAAACCGCATGCCTTTCGAGCAGATCCTGCCCCTGCTGGACCTGCTGGTCGTGTCGATCGCCTCGGACATCGTGCCGCTGGTCGGCGAGAACCGGATTCTGGCCTATTTCGGCCTGAAGAACCTCAACCGCGAGCCGTCGAAAGGTCTGCTGTCGATCATCAAGATCTGCGGGCTGGACAAACACAATATCACCATCGACGACATCGTCTTCAAGATCGGGCCGCGCATCAACGCCGCCGGCCGGATGCGAATGGACGAGAACGACGAAAACGCCTCGCCTTCGGGCGGGCACGCCGCCGTGGAGCTGCTGATCGAGGGCAACGAGTCGATCGCCGAGGAGTTCGGCAGCGTGATCGACGCCTACAACCAGGACCGCAAGTCGATCGACCGCTCCGTCACGCAGGAAGCGCACGACTATATCGAGGGCAATCCCGAAATGAAGGCCCTCAAGAGCACCGTGATCTACAATCCCCGCTGGATGAAGGGCATCGTGGGCATCGTCGCGTCGCGTCTCATCGAGACCTACTACCGCCCGACGGTGGTGCTGACGATGAGCAACGGATTCGTGACCGGATCGGCGCGTTCGGTTCCCGGATTCGACCTTTACCAGGCCGTCGAGTCGTGCTCGGACCTGTTGGAAAACTTCGGCGGACACATGTACGCCGCAGGGCTGACGATGCGTCCGGAAAACGTCGGCGAGTTCACGCGGCGGTTCAACGCATACGTGGAGGAGAACATCGACCCGCAGATGCTCGTCCCGCAGGTGGACATCGACAGCGAACTGCTCTTCTCGGACATCACGCCGGCTTTCCGCAAGGACCTCAACCGCTTTCAGCCCTTCGGGCCGGGCAACACGGCGCCGGTCTTCGCCACCTGCGGCGTGAGCAACCACGGCGACGCCAAGCTCGTCGGCATGGAGTGCGAGCACCTGCGCATGGACCTGATGCAGCGGCAGAAGCCCAACACCAAGATCCAGGCCATCGCCTTCCAGCAGCCCACGCATTACGAATGGGTGCGCTCGGGACGCCCGATCGACGTCTGCTACCAGATCGTCGAAAACCACTACCGGGGAACTGTGACCACCCAGCTCCGGATCAAGGACATCAAACCCGTTCTGAACAGGTAGTCTCCGTCTTCGAAAGAGAGGTCAGGAACACAACTCCGGGCCTCTCTTTTTCAATTTACATGCGTCATTGCATTTAGCGTCACAGCCGGTCATCCGGCTCCTTCACTGCAAACAAATGAATCTTCTGAAGAAACCGTTCAGCATTTCCCTCCAGGCCCTGGCGGGAGTTCTGATTTTCAGCTGCCTGCTGGCACATCCCTTCTCCGAAGCCGCGAGCAGCCCCCCGGGCGACAAGCGCGACTACATGCTGGTGCTGAACACCTACACCGAATCGGCGCCCTGGAGCAGCCACATTATCAACAGCATCGTCGCGCATATCGACCAGGTGGACAACTTCGAAGTCTACACCGAAAACATGAACTCGCTGTTGATGACGTTCAAAAAACACAAAACCGGCGAGATCGAATCCTTCAAAAACAACCTGCTGCGGGAATACGGCAAGAATCCGCCCCGGATGCTGGTGCTGCTGGGCGCTCCGATCGCCGTGCTGCGCGACTTCGTGAAACAGACCTGGCCCGGCGTGCCGTTGATCCTCTGCTCGGAAATGGACTACATAGGTCCTGAAAACGCCTACCTCGACCGCCGCCCGCTGCGCCCCGAGGAGCGGCTGCCGCTGTGCGACAAAGCCGTGTCCGACAACATCACGCTCATCCGCACGCCGCTCTACCTGCGCGAGAACGTCGAGCTGATGCGCCGGATGATCCCGGGGATGGATTCGCTGATCTTCGTCGGCGACGGCCGCTATATCAACCAGCAGGCCGACAGCGACCTGCGCGAACTGCTGGACCGCGAATTCCCGCAGATCGACTACCGGTTCTACTCGGCACACGAAATGTCGACCGAAGCGCTGCTGGACTCGCTCAACCGCATCGACATCCACCGCACGGGCATACTCTTCTCGTCGTGGCATTACACAAAAAAAATCGGCGACAACATCGTCTCCGTCACCGACTCCTACCGCGTCATCGCCAGCGTGCAGGCCCCGATGTTCGCGCTGATGCCCGCAGACATCCGCGACGGCGGACTGGTCGGAGGCTATGTATACGACGACGCCGAGGTGAACGCACACGTCATTTCGACCATCGACGCCGTTCTGGCCGGACACCAGCCACGCGACATTCCGTTCTACGCCCCGCAGGACGCCCGCCCGGTCTTCAACTACGCAGCCCTCGAACGCAAGGACCTCTCGCCGCACACCTGCCCGGCCAACACGCTCTTCTACAACAAACCGGTATCGACGCTCGAACAGTACAAATGGGCGATCGGGGGCGTCGTGCTGCTGCTGGCCTTCATCGGCATCCAACAGTGGCGCATTCGCATGATGTATCGCGTGGAATCGGCCCGGCAGCGGGAATCGGAAAGTCTGGCGAAATATTCGAACCTGTTCAACGCCATGTCGATCGTCTACATCCAGATGAAGGTGATTTACGACGAAAACGGCAACCCCGCAGACGCCCTCTACTGCGACGTGAACTCCCGTTACGAACGCATATTCATCCCCCGCGAGCAGGCGATCGGACGACGGGTCAGCGAACTGTTCCCCTTCCCGATGACCGAATTCATGCGGCTGATAAAAATCGCACAGACCGAGAACCGGACCATCACCTACCCCTATTATTACGAACCGCGCGACATCTTCTACGAAGTGGTGATCAGCCGCTCGTACCTCGAAGAACACATCGACATCTTCTGCCTCGACGGCACGGCGCTCTACAAAACGCAGCAGAAACTCGATTCGATTAACCACAAGCTGGCGATGGCGCTCGACGTGGCGGACATCGTGCCCTGGAAATGGGACCTGCGCAAAGGGTCGATCCTGTGCGACGTGAACAAATCGGTGCACGGCCAAATGCTCGCCGGGACGAACGCCGACCAGCAGCTGGAAGTCCCCTCGGAAAGCTATTTCGCCAAGATCCACAAGGAAGACCGCGAGCGGGTGCGCCGCGCCTACGACGACCTGATCGCCGGACGGAAGGACAAGGTGCGCGAGGAGTACCGCGTAGCCTCCGACGCCGGAGGACGCTGGCATCTGGACTGGGTGGAGGCACAGGCCACCGTGGACCAGCGCGACGACGACGGGCGCCCGCTGAACCTCATCGGATCGTCGCTCGTCATCACGCCGCGCAAGCGGCTGGAGCAGGACCTCCGTTCGGCACGCGACCGCGCCGAGGAGTCGAACCGCCTCAAATCGGCCTTCCTGGCCAACATGAGCCACGAAATCCGCACGCCGCTCAACGCCATCGTAGGGTTCTCGAGCATCCTTGCCGAGACCGACGAGGAGCAGGAAAAGCGGGAATACATTTCGATCATCGAGAACAACAACGCCCTGCTCCTGCAACTGATCGGCGACATCCTCGACCTCTCGAAGATCGAGGCCGGAACTCTGGAATTCAACTTCTCGGACTTCGAGCTGAACGAACTGATGCACGAAAAGGAGAACATCATCCGCATGAAAACGGCCGAAGGCGTCGAACTGATCTTCGAACCGGGGCTTGACGCATGTCTGTTCCACTCCGACCGCAACCGGCTTTCGCAGCTGCTGATCAACCTGCTGACCAACGCCGCGAAATTCACCGCCAAAGGGTCGATCCGCTTCGGCTACCGGGCGGAGGGCAGCCGGCTCCGTTTCTACGTCTCCGACACGGGCTGCGGCATTCCGCCCGAAGGGCAGCGGCGGATTTTCGACCGGTTCGTCAAACTCAACTCCTTCAAACAGGGCACGGGACTCGGGCTTCCGATCTGCAAAAGCATTGTCGAACATCTCGGCGGAGAGATCGGTGTGAAGTCGGAAGAAGGGCGCGGCACGACCTTCTGGTTCACGCTTCCCTACGTCACCGGCAAGCCCTGCGAAACCCCGTGCGGGGAGATCCCGACGGTTTCGGTCGAAAAGGACAAACTGACGATCCTCATTGCCGAGGACAATGACAGCAACTACCGTCTTTTCGAAACGATCCTGCGCCGCGACTACCGGCTGATACACGCCCGGGACGGGGAGCAGGCCGTGGAACTGTGCCGCACGGAACATCCGCACCTGATTCTCATGGACATCAACATGCCCGTGATGAACGGTTACGAGGCCGCGGCGGAAATCCGCAAATTCGCAGCGGAAATCCCGATCGTCGCCGTCACGGCCTACGCCTACGCCTCCGACGAGCAGAAGATCATGCAGAACGGATTCACGGGCTACATGCCCAAGCCGATCAACGCCCCGCAGCTCAAAAAACAGATTCTCGACATCCTGCGGGAACGCATCACGCTGATATGAAACGTTAAAGGACGCCTCGAAGGGCGTCCTTTAACGTTATCCGAGCCGGAGAATCCGCGCCTCGTCGTCCGCAGGCGGCAGCGGGGCGGGGGAAAAGTCAGAATAGCCCAGGGCGATGGCGCAGAGGGGTTCGCAGCCGTCGGGAACGGGCAGGAACGTCCGCAGGTAATCGGCGGCCCTCTCTCCGTCGGGGGCGTCCTTGCGGCGGGGCCGTCCGTTGACGTGCACCCAGCACGAAGCCAGCCCTTCGTCGACGCAGGCCAGCTGGAGCACCGTGGCCGAAATCGCGGCGTTCTCACGCCACAGATCGCTCGCCGAGGTGTCGCCCAGCACCAGGACCGCCAGCGGCGCGCCCTTCAGAAACGCCGACCCGTAATCGCGCATTTCGGCCATGCGGGCCACCAGCGCGGGATCGTCGACCACCAGAAAACGCGTCGTGCGCGTATTGCGTGCCGAAGGGGCCGAAAGGGCTTCGGCGAGGATGCGGTCCACGACCTCTCGGGGAACTTCGCGGTCGGTGAATTTACGGACCGAACGGCGTTTCGCAATCAATTCCTTGAACTCCATAATCTGTTGTTTTTACGTACGTTATTGCCGGAAAAGAGCCTCTGTTCCAGACAGACTGCGCCCCGGACCGGCACGAAAGCGACCGGCGTCGGGGCCGGTTTGCGCTGTTTTTGCAAAAATACGAAAAAAAAGCTATCTTTGGTGTCGGGGTCGCTGCGGCCCCTTCATCTGTCGGAAGGTTTTACCGAACCGCATGCCATACGGTTTTGCAGCCGTCTGATTTTTAGCAGCTTTAAAATCAAAACTTTGAAAACGATGGAATTCAGATTTACCATAGCACTGATCTACGACTTCGACGGAACGCTCGCTCCGGGCAACATGCAGGAATACGACTTCATTCCGGCCGTCGGCAAGAGCAACAAGGAGTTCTGGACCGAGGCCAACACGCTGGCCGAGGAGCAGGACGCCGACATGGTCCTTACGTACATGGCGCGGATGATCCAGGAGGCCAAGTCGAAGGGCCTGTCGCTGCGCCGCGAGGCGTTTCAGGATTCGGGCCGCCGCGTGACGCTCTTCGCGGGGGTCAAAGAGTGGTTTTCGCGCATCAACGCCTACGGGGCCGGGCGGGGCATCCGCATCCTGCACTACATCAACTCCTCGGGGCTGAAGGAGATCATCGAGGGCACGGAGATCGCCCACGAGTTCCGCAAGATCTACGCCTGCTCGTTCCTCTACGACGTGGACGGCATCGCCTACTGGCCCGCCGTGGCGGTCAACTACACCAACAAGACGCAGTTCATCTTCAAGATCAACAAGGGCGTTGAGTCGGTTTTCGATTCGAAGCTGGTCAACCGCTACATCCCCGAAAACGAGCGTCCCGTACCGTTCAAACACATGATCTACGTGGGCGACGGGACCACCGACATCCCCTGTATGCGGCTGGTCAAGAACTCCGGGGGCCATTCGATCGCGGTCTACAACCCCGACCGGAAGGGGGCCAGCAAGGAGATGGCCTCGCTGATCCACGACAACCGCGTGAGCCACGTATGCCCGGCCGACTACACGGAGGGTTCGGAGATGGACATCCTCGTGAAGACCATCATCGACAAGATCGACCTCGACGACAGACTGGAAAAACTGGAGGTCGTCCGATAACATGCTTGCCGGGAAAGTCTACTCCGGACGGCTGGTGCGCCCGGCCCTGTTCGGCGGATCGCCCGAGTGGACCGCCGGGGTGCGCCGGCATCCTACTGCGGTCGTCGCCGCGGCCGTCGTGCTGCTCGTCTGCGCCTGCATCCCCTATGCCGGATTCCCGGCCCTTTATCTCGCGGCGGCGGCCTGCGGGGCGTTCTATGCCGCGAACGAACCTCTGCAACTCCTGCTGCTGCCCGGAAAGGGCGCCGCGCGATTGCTTGCCCGCAAGATCTTCACGGCCTGGCGCAACTACTTTCTGATGACCGCCCCTTTCGCCGTGCTGGCACTCCTCGCACAGCCCCGTTCGGCCTGGATGGCCGCGGCGTGGGCCCCGCTGGCGGCGTTGGCGCTGCTCTATTTCGTCGCGGCCAAATACGCCCGCTACGACCCGGCGGACGAATCCCCGCGCTGGCCGCTGGCCGCCAAACTGGGCGCCACGGGATTCCTCATCCCCCTGCTGCTGCCGCTGAGCCTCTGCCTTGTGGTGAGCTACGCCTTGAGGGCCGAACGCAATCTCAACCGCTATCTCCATGATTACGATTGACGCACTCCGGGTCCGCGACAGGGAGCGGACGCCGCTCGACGGCGTGACGATGCTCCTCACGGCCAATGCCGTCCACGGCATCGCAGGCGAGGGCCGCAGTGAACTGCTCCGGGCCGTATACGGACTCGCCGTGCCCGAATCGGGAAGCGTCACCTCGGGCGGACACCCCCTGCGGCGGCGCGACATGGCCTATCTGGAGGCGGAGCCGCGCTTCTGGCCGGGACTGACAGCGGGGGATTGCCTCGGCCTCGTACGCC
This sequence comes from Alistipes shahii WAL 8301, assembly GCF_025145845.1. Lineage (NCBI taxonomy): Bacteria > Pseudomonadati > Bacteroidota > Bacteroidia > Bacteroidales > Rikenellaceae > Alistipes > Alistipes shahii. The sequence continues at coordinate 1,714,890 of NZ_CP102253.1, forward strand.
GCTACCATCCCGCATCGGACCCGGCTCCGTTGCTTCGGCGGCTGCCCGTACCGCCCGCCGCCGAAGCAGCCTCCATGCCGCCCAACGAGCGGAAACGGCTGGCGCTGATCCTGCTGCTGATGCAGCGCAAACGGGTTCTGCTGCTCGACGAACCTTTTTGCGGACTCGACGCCGAAAGCGTTTTCGTCGTGCAGCAACTGATCCTGCAACTCGGCTGCGAGGGGCGGACCCTGCTCGTCGCAGCCGATTCGCTCGCCCTGCTCGACGGCATCTGCGACGATCTCTACGTGCTCGGCGGCGGGCAGGTCCAGGGACGTTACGAACATTACGAATTCCGACGGGCAATCCGCGAAGCGGGTTCCGCGGCGGGATTCCCGAAAAAATAGTATTTTTGTCCAAAACCGCAACCCATGAAAATCGTTTTCGCCACCAACAACGCCCACAAACTCACGGAAGTACAGGCCGTGCTGGGCGACGCCTATACGCTCGTGACGCCCCGCGACTGCGGCGTCACGGAGGAAATCCCCGAAGATCAGGAAACGCTCGAAGGCAACGCCTCGCAAAAGGCCCGCTACCTGCACCGCCGCACGGGACTCGACTGCTTCGCCGACGACACGGGACTCGAAGTCGAGGCGCTCGGCGGCGCCCCGGGCGTACATTCGGCCCGTTACGCCACCGACGGCCATGACTTCGCGGCCAACAACCGCCTGCTGCTGAAAAACCTCGAAGGAGCCGAAAACCGCCGCGCACGGTTCCGGACGGTCATTTCGCTGCTTCAGGGCGGCAAGGAGCTCCTGTTCGAAGGCATCGTCGAAGGGCGCATCATCGACCGTGAGGCCGGGCACGAGGGCTTCGGCTACGACCCGCTGTTCGTTCCCGACGGCTACACGAAGACCTTCGCCGAGATGACGACCGAAGAGAAAAACGCCGTTTCGCACCGCGCCCGCGCCGTGCGCAAACTCGCGGCTTACCTCCATTCAACCGAACGATAGCCCATGAAAACCGTCAACTGGGGAATCGTAGGCTGCGGCAACGTCTGCGAGCGCAAGAGCGGCCCGGCGATGTACAAGACCCCACACTCGGCCCTCGCGGCCGTCATGCGCCGCGACGCGGAGAAGGCGGCCGACTTCGCACGGCGCCACAACGTGCCGAAAAGCTACACCGACGCCGCGGCGCTGATCGCCGACCCGGAGGTGGACATCGTCTACGTGGCCACGCCTCCCGGCACGCACCGGGAACTCGCGGTGCAGGCCCTCGAAGCCGGGAAGCCCGTCTACGTCGAGAAGCCGATGGCAATGAACCACGCCGAGTGCCTCGAAATGATCGCAGCGGCGGAAAAAGCCGGGCAGAAACTCTTCGTGGCCTACTACCGCCGGGCGCTGCCCTATTTCCTCAAAGTCAAGGAACTGCTCGACGGAGGGTCCGTCGGGCAGCCGTTGACGGCGGAAGTCCGCCTGCTCCGCCCGGAAAGACCCGAAGACCGCGATCCGGCCCGGCTTCCGTGGCGGCTGCGCCGGGAGGTCGGAGGCGAAGGCTATTTCCACGACCTCGCACCGCACACGCTCGACATCCTCGATTTCCTGCTCGGGGAGATCGCCGACGCCCGGGGCTGCAAAAGCAACCTCGGCGGATTCTACGACGTGGCCGACACCGTCACGGCGGCGTTCCGCTTTCGCTCGGGCGTCACGGGGACCGGAACGTGGTGTTTCGTCGCCCCGCCCCAGGCCGTCGAGGATTCGGTCGCCATCACGGGCCGCAAGGGCATCATACGCTTCAGCACCTTCACGTTCAGCCCCATCGAACTGACGACGGCCGGGGGCACGGAGCGTTTCCGGATCGACCCTACGGAGCACATTCAGGGTCCGCTGATCGAAACGATCGTCGCCGAACTGCGCGGCGAGGGGCGCTGTCCCTCGACGGGAACCTCGGCCGCGAGAACATCCCGGGTCATGGACCGGATCATATCCGAATAAAATCGTTATCTTTGCACCCTATGGAACTGAAAAATTACGACAAGGAGGAACGGTTCGACCCGGCGACCGTCGAGGCGCTGAAGGGCCATTACACCGAAATACTGCGCCTGCTGGGCGAAGACCCCGCACGCGAAGGGCTGCTGAAAACCCCCGAACGCGTGGCCAAAGCCATGTCGTTTCTGACCAAAGGGTACGACGAAAATCCGCTGGAGATCATCCGCTCGGCGACCTTCCGCGAAGAATACAAACAGATGGTGCTGGTGAAGAACATCGAACTTTACTCGATGTGCGAACACCACATGCTGCCGTTCTACGGCAAGGCCCACGTGGCCTATATCCCCAACGGGCGCATTACGGGGCTTTCGAAGATCGCGCGCGTGGTGGAGTGCTTCGCCCGCCGCCTGCAGGTGCAGGAACGGCTGACGGTGCAGATCCGCGACTGCATCCAGGAGGCGCTCAACCCGATGGGCGTGGCCGTGGTGATCGAGGCCAGCCACATGTGCATGCAGATGCGCGGCATCGAAAAACAGCAGTCGGCGACCACAACGTCGGCATTCACGGGCATCTTCCTCTCGGACCACCGCACCCGCGAGGAGTTTATGACCCTCATTTCGCACCGCTACCGGTAAACCGGAAACTGCACGGAAAAGTCCGCACGCCGTCGAGGGGTGCGGACTTTTTCGTTTCCCGGCGGCTGTCTTCCGACCGACAGAACGCCTCCGTTCAACCGGGACTTCCTGCGGGAAGTCCCGGTTTCTATACCCCGAAAACGGTTCATTTATACACGTTTCGGGCAATGAGCCGGGAAATGTCCGCGCGGGGAACGAAATTTGGAACGACAGGCAGGACAGCAAACAAACAAAATTTCAAACACCATGAACGTCAAAAAAATCCGTTACATTGCACTCGCGCTCGTCGTAGCTGCGTTCTGCTCGTGCCAGAAAGAACCCTCGACGTCGGATCTCCACAGGGATTATCTGGTCTACACCGCCCACGATACCGGCACCGACTTCGCCGCGATCGACACCTACTACATTCCCGACAGTATCCTGATCATCGGGAACAGCGACAAAACCGAATACTGGAAAGACGCCGACGCCATGGCGATCATCGGCACGGTGGTCGGCAAACTCGACGATGCGGGCTACACGCGCACCGAGGACAAAGACGCCGCCAGCGTGGGCATCCAGCTCAGCTACGTCCGCAAAGTGACCTACTTCGTAGGCTACGACTATCCCTACTGGTGGTGGTACTATCCCTACTACTGGGCTCCCGGCTACTGGGGCGACTGGGTGGGATGGCACTATCCTTACAGCGTTTACTACGGGTACACGGCCGGTTCGCTGCTGATGGAAATGCTGGACCTCCAGGCCGACCAGGAGAGCGGCAAGAAACTGCCTATCGTATGGGACAGCTTCATCGGCGGCCTGCTGACCTCCGACGCCGACCTCAACCAGCAGCGCACGATCGCCGCCGTCGAGCAGGCATTCGAACAGTCGCCTTACCTGGCCAAATAGTTTAACAGCAAAAAATCGTCCGATTATGAAAACATCGAAATACCTCAAAACCATCGCTTTCTGCGCCTTGATGCTCGCTGCGGCCATGCCGGGCAAAGCGCAGGTATTCCCCAACACCTACATCAACATCGACTGGCAGGTAGGCGTGCCTCTGGGCGCCGGTTTCGCCGACAAGGCCTCGGGCTGGGGCATGAACTTCGAAGGCGGATACTTCGTCACGCCGGCCATCACCGTCGGTCCGTTCATCTCCTACCAGACCAACCTCCAGAGCATTTCGCGCCAGACGCTCGATCTGGGCAACGGATCGGCGCTGACGACCAACCAGAAACACGCGCTGTTCCAGCTGCCGTTCGGTGTCACGGGACGATACAACTGGCTTACCGACAGCGTATTCCAGCCATATGCGGGTCTGAAGCTGGGCGCCAACTACGCCGAAATGTCATCGTACTACTACATCATCAAGCAGTACACCGACACCTGGGGATTCTACCTCTCGCCCGAAATCGGCGTGTCGATATTCCCGAGGCCCGACTACCGGCTGGGGTTCCACGTAGCGCTCTATTACAGCTACTCGACCAACAGCGGCGACGTGCTGACTTACTCGATGGACAACATCAACAATTTCGGCATCCGCGTCGGTATCTCCTTCTGACGCCCGTTGGGTGACGCCTCACCGGAACGCCGGACCCGTTGCAGGGTTCGGCGTTTTCATGCGTCCGGATTTGACGGTTCCGGTTTAAAAACCTATCTTGCAGGACCGAAAACTATTTCGCCCTGGCGGCCGCCCGCATCCCCGCCTTTTCTACATCGGCCAGAAGCGGCAGCGCCTTCCCATGACACGAAAGACCCGATTTCGCAGGAAATCGGGTCTTTTTTTCGGCTTCGGAAGAGGGTCATTCCCGCGAAAGGGCATCAATGCGCGCCAGCTCGTCGTCGGAGAAGGAGGCGTTTTCCAACGCCCGCAGGTTGTCTTCGATCTGCGCCGCGGAGCTGGCCCCGACGATTACCGACGTAACGCGTTTATCGCGCAGAAGCCATGCCAGCGCCATTTCGGCCAGCGTTTGGCCGCGCTGCCGGGCGATGTCGTTCAGGGCGCGGAGCCGTTCCAGCATCGCGTCGGTCAGCACCTCGCGCTGCAACGAACGACCCGCCGCCATGCGCGAATCCTGCGGAATGCCGTCGAGGTAACGACCCGTCAGCAGTCCCTGCGCCAGCGGCGAAAAGGCGACGAAGCCCGAACCCGACGCGGCGGAAAGCGACAGCACGCCCGAAGTTTCGGGCTGGCGGCTGAAGATATTGTACCGGTCCTGAAAAAGCAGGCACGGAACGTCGCGTTCGGCGAGGTAGCGGAAGGCGAAACGCGCCGCTTCGAGCGGGTAGCGCGACAATCCGACGTAGAGCGCCTTGCCCCGGCGGACGATGTCGACCAATGCCTGGAGGGTCTCCTCAAGGGGCGTCTCGGGGTCGTGGCGGTGGGAATAGAAGATGTCGACGTAATCGAGTTTCATGCGGCGCAGGCTCTGGTCGAGGCTCGCCGTGAGGTATTTGCGCGATCCCCAGTTGCCGTAGGGTCCCGGCCACATGTCGTAACCCGCTTTGGTCGCGATGAACATTTCGTCGCGGTAGGGGCGGAACGAGCGTTCCATCAGACGGCCGAAATTCTCCTCGGCCGTGCCGTACGCCGGCCCGTAGTTGTTCGCAAGGTCGAAATGGGTGATTCCGCGGTCGAAGGCGTAATGGGCCATCCGCTGCACGTTGGAGAAGGCCTGCCCGCTGCCGAAATTGTGCCACATACCCAGCGAAAAGGCCGGCAGCAGCACGCCGCTGCGCCCGGCGCGCCGGTAGATCATACCGTCGTCGTAACGGTCGGGCGAAGGTTGATAGGGTGATTCAATCATGGCTGTAAACAGTTATTCCCGAAAGCCTCCCTTTTCAAAGGGAGGTTCAGAGGTTTTGTCGAAATGGAGGCGCAAGGCGCATCGGTTGTGACTTTTCCACAATCAATGCGCTTCCAGCCAGTTGCCGCCCACGCCGGCGTCGGCGATCAGCCGGACCTTGAGCTGCGCGGCGGACTCCATGCACTCGGTGACGATCGCCGTGACACGCTCCTGCTCCGAGCGGAGCATGTCGACCACCAGTTCGTCGTGCACTTGCAGGATCACCCGCGAGCGGATGCCTTCGGCGGCGAAACGCCGGTGAACGTTGATCATGGCGATCTTCATAATGTCGGCCGCAGAACCCTGAATCGGGGCGTTCACGGCGTTGCGCTCGGCAAGGCCGCGGGCGATGGCGTTGTGCGACGCGATGTCGTTGAGGTAGCGGCGGCGGCCGAAAATCGTCGAGACGAAACCCTCCTCCTTGGCCTTCTCGACCACGTTGTCCATATACTTCTTGACCCCGGGGTAGGAGGCGAAATAGCCGTCGATGATCTCCTTGGCCTCCTTGCGCGGAATTTCGAGCCGCTGGCTCAGCCCGAAGGCCGAAATGCCGTAGATGATGCCGAAATTGGCCGTCTTGGCCCGGCGGCGTTCTTCGGAAGTCACCTCGTCGAGCGTTTTGTTGAAGAGCTTGGCGGCCGTGGCGGCATGGATATCCTCGCCGTGCTCGAAGGCCGCGATCAACGACTCGTCGCCCGAAAGGTGGGCCATCAGCCGCAGTTCGACCTGGCTGTAATCGGCCGAAAGCAGCAGGTGATCGTCGTCCGAGGGGATGAACGCCTTGCGGATGCGGCGGCCCATGTCGTCGCGGACGGGGATGTTCTGCAAATTGGGATTCGTCGACGAAAGGCGTCCCGTGGCCGTCACGGCCTGGTTGAACGAGGTGTGGATGCGCCCCGTCGAGCGGTTGACCAGCTGGGGCAGCGCCTCGACATAGGTCGAAAGCAGTTTCTTCACGCCCCGGTATTCGAGGATCAGATCGACGATCCGGTGTTTGCGGGCGAACAACTGGAGGTAGTCCTCGTCGGTGCAGAACTGCTTGGTCTTGGTCATCTTGGGCTTCTCGGCAATGCGCATTTTCCCGAAAAGCACCTCGCCCAGCTGGCGCGCCGAGTTGATGTTCAGGTTCGGTTCGCCCGCCTCGGTGCGGATCGCCGCCTCCAGTTCCGCGAGTTTGCGGTTCAACTCGACGGCATAGACCGCCAGCGCTTCGGAGTCGATCCTCATGCCCGCCATCTCGATGTCGGCCAGCACGGCGATCATCGGCTCCTCGATCTCGAAATAGAGGTGCTGGAGGCCGATCTGCTCGATCATGGGGTAGAGCGCCTGCTTGAGTTGCAGCGTCACATCGGCATCCTCGGCAGCGTACTCCTTGACGCGTTCGACGTTCACAAGGTCCATCGTCAGCTGCTTCGAGCCTTTGCCGATGAGCGTTTCGATCTCGATGGGCTTGTAATTGAGGTATTTCTCCGCAAGGGCGTTCATGTTGTGGCGCGACTCGGGATCGAGCAGGTAGTGGAGGATCATCGTGTCGTACATGCGGCCCCGGATCGTGATGCCCAGCCGGCGCAGCACCATCAGGTCGAACTTGATGTTCTGCCCGATCTTGGCGATCTTCTCATCCTCGAACAGCGGCCGCACGATCTCCGCATACTCGGGCGTATCCTTCTCCAGGAAAGGCACGTACCACGCTTTGAACGGTTCCACGGCGAGCGACAGCCCGACGATGCGGTCGTTGAAGATGTCGAAACCCGTGGTCTCGGTGTCGAAACAGAATTCGGGGTATCTGCCGACCGCGGCGACCACCTCGCGCAGCTGCGCGGCAGTTTCCACAAGCGTGTACTCGTGGGGCGTCGTCTGGGCCGTCCGGAACTGTATCGCCTCGGCTTCGGCCTGAAGTTCGGCCACAGGAACCTCCTGCGCCGCAGGAAGCGGCACGACGGGGTCGCCGAACAGATTGCCCTGTCCCGCCAGCGCGGCCTTCTTCGCCGCGGCCGACTTGGCGCGGGCCATCTCCGCCAGCTGGGTCTGCGCCTCCTGACGCGGACCTTCGGGAAGCGGCTCGGCGGGTGCGAGGTTCGTCAGATCGTTCATAAAAGCCTTGAAATCCAATTCGGCGAAGATCCCGCGCAGCTGGTCGATATGCGGGTCGCAAACCGTGAGGTCCTCCTCGCGGAAAGGGATCGGCACGTCGAGGCAGATGGTCGTCAGGCGCTTGGCCAGCCGCAGGTTGTCGGCCCACCCGGCGATCTTCTCGCCCTGCTTTCCGGGAATTTTGCCGACATTCTCCAGAATGTTTTCCACCGTTCCCCACTCCCGGACCAGTTTGCAGGCGATCTTCTCGCCGATGCCCGGGACGCCGGGAATATTGTCCGAGGCATCGCCCCACAGCGCAAGGATGTCGCGCACCAGCTGCGGGTCGTCGATGCCGTACTTCTCGCGGATGGCCTCGCGGTCGACGATCTCGATGCTGCCCTCGGCGCCCCGCTGTTTGTAGATGCGGCAGTTGTCGCGCACCAGCTGGCCGTAATCCTTGTCGGGCGTCACCATATAGACGTCGTAACCGGCTTCGACACCCTTCTGCGAGAGGGTTCCGATCACGTCGTCGGCCTCGTAACCCGCCACTTCGAGAATCGGAATGCACATCGCGTCGAGCACCCGTTTCACGTAGGGTATCGAAAGCAGGATGTCCTCGGGGGTTTCGGAACGGTTGGCCTTGTATTCCGGAAAGATGTCGCGGCGGAAGCTGCCGCCCTTGGGATCGAACGCCACGCCCAACAGATCGGGCCTTTCGCGTTTCTGGATGTCGCGCAGGAACTTCACGAAGCCGAACACCACGGAGGTGTTCATCCCCTCGCGGTTACGCATCGGACGGCCCAAAAAGGCATAGTAATACTTGAAAATCAACGCATAGGCGTCGACCAGAAAGAGTTTTTTCATATCAGATAAGTTGCGTCAATTAGAGTCACCTTTTCCCCGCTGCGGCCATTTTCACAAACCCGCCGCATCCGGAATCCCTGCCTGTCTTCTTACATATTGTCCTCGGCGAACCACTCGGCGAACGATGTCGCCGTCTCGTGCAGACGCAGCGAGTGGAGCGCGACGCCTTCGGGAAGGCGCGCGGCGATGCGGGCGGCGAAATCGCCGAGCATGTTCTCGCACGTCGGCTGGTAGCCCACCGTAACCACATTGCCGAAGCGTTCGGCGAGCACGCGGAAAAATTCCTCCCCGGATTCCGAGGCGCGCAGCACCAGCGCATGGTCGAAACGCGAGACGATCTCCTCGCTGACGATCCGTTTCAGTACGCCGAAATCCAGCACCATGCCGCATTTCGGGTTGGACGCATCTTCGGCCGGAGTACCCTTAACCGTTACAAACAGACGGTAGGAGTGCCCGTGAATCTCGCGGCACGGACCGTCGTATCCGTCGAGCGCATGAGCCGCCTCGAACGAAAATTCTTTAGTCAATCTGATAACTGCCATATTGCAAAGATAATGTAAAGCGCAAAATATTCACCCCGATCGGACGTTTCTCTTTAAAATTAGTTATATTTGCCCGACTATGAAGCAGATTCTCGCCGATATTACTCCTGTGGGCAGCAACAATTTATTCGTGACCCACTACTGGCCCGACAAGCAGACCGATCCTCCGCTCCATTACCACGAAGATTACATGCTCTGCCTGACGCTCCACGTGCGCGGCCAGCGCATCATGGACGACGCGGTCGAAGATTTCACCGAAAAGGACCTCGTGCTCATCAATCCCGGAACCCCGCACCGTTTCAAGCGCGACGCGGCGTATGCCGACGCCAAGTGCGAAACCGCCACGGTCATGTTCAGCCGCGAGATGCCCGACTGGAAGTTCCTCTCGCTCGAACACATGCGTCCCATCCGCGAAATGCTGCTCCGCCCTGCGGCCGGACTGCGATTCGCCCCGAAAACGATCGACACCGTGCTCGAACGGATGATATCGCTGCCCAAACTCGACGGCTTCGAAGCCGTCTCGCTCTTTTTCAGCATCCTCAACGACCTTGCCACAGCGCCGCCCGACGAGGTGCAGCAGATCGGTTCGCGTCACGACGGTTCCTACCAGGACGACCGGGTGCGCCGAATCGTCCGGTTCGTGGAGGAGAACTATTCCCGCAAACTCTCGCTGGAGGAGATCGGCCGTTCGGTGGACATGTCCCCGTCGTCGGTGTGCCGCTACTTCAAACGCCGCACGCACCAGAACCTGTGGGAATACATCAACAGCTTCCGCATCAACCGGGCCGCGCAGCTCACCGTCGAGACGCAGCTCCCCATTTCGGAAATAGGCCCCCGCTGCGGATTCACCAACGTCTCGAATTTCAACCATCTGTTCCGCGCCCACCTCGGAACCACGCCCAGCGACTACCGCAGCCGGTTCAAAACCTCGCCGCTCACGCCGGATACGACGAACTGAAAAGAGGCGCCCCCTTCATCCGGAGACGCCTCTTTTTCACGATACGTGCGGATCAACGCACTTCGACCTTCCAGGGCGAGTACATCAGGACGCCCTGCTGGTTCAGGGCCTCGCGCACGGTGTTGTACTCTTTCATCATCAGTCCCAGTTCCGAACGGGCGAAAGCCTCGCGGACGCTCACGTTCAGCGACGCGATGATCGCAGCGAAACCCGTCGGCTCCTCCTTCACTTCGACGACCCGGTAGCCGTCGCCCAGTTCCGCCTTGTCTACGGCCAGCGCAATGGCCGTTTTCAATCCGCCGTAGGTGTCGATCAGGCCGACTTCCAGCGCATCCTTACCCAACCAGACACGGCCGCCGGCGATGTCGAGCACCTTCCCGATCGGAAGATTGCGCCCCTCGGCCACATGGTTGGTGAAGGTGGTGTAAACCCGGTCGACACCGCGCATGATCATCGCCCGCTGCAAGGGCGTCAGCGGCGACGTGGCCGCGAAATCGGCCGAAGCGTTGCTCTTCACGCCGTCGACGGTGATGCCCAGTTTGTTTTTCAGGGCGTCGCGCGTATCGAGGAACATGCCGAACACGCCGATCGAACCCGTGAGGGTCATCTTGTCGGCCACGATCGCATCGGCAGGGCAGGAGATGTAATAACCGCCGCTGGCTGCATAGGAGCCCATCGACACGATGACGGGTTTCTCGGCACGCAGCAGTTCGATCTCGCGCCAGATGACGTCCGATGCCAGCGCGCTTCCACCGGGGGAGTTGACGCGCAGCACGACGGCCTTCACCTTCTCGTTGTCGCGCACGCCGGCGATCTTCGCAGCCAGCGTATTGCCGTAAATCTCCTTGCCGTACCCCTCGCCGTCGACGATCTGACCGTCGGCATAGACGACGGCCACCTGGTCGGCGGAGATGTTTTTCAGGTCGGCGCCCACCTGCGCGGCGTAGTCGCCCAGCGTGACGAAGTCGTAATCGTCGGAAACGCCCAGTTCGGCAAAGACATCCTCCATCTGGTCCTCGTAGATCAGACTGTCGACAAGCCCTTTTTCAAGCGCCTCGTCGGGAAGCGCCACCTCCAGTCTGTCGGCCATTTCGTTCAGCGTCTTCAGTTCGATGCCGCGCGCCTCGGCGACGCTTTCGGCGATGACGCCCCACATCGAGCTGACGAGCTGCTGCATCTGTTCGCGGTTGGCGTCGGACATCTTGTCATAGATATAAGGTTCGACGGCGCTCTTGTATTTGCAGGCCGTGGGGCGGAACACTTCGGCCTTGAGGTCGAGTTTGTCCAGCAGCCCCTTGTAGAACATCAGGTTCATCGACAGTCCGGCCCACTCCATCATGCCCTCGGGCTGCATGTAGATCTTGTCGGCGACCGAAGCCAGGTAATAGCCGCCCTGCGAATAGGTTTCGTTGTAGGCGACGATGAATTTGCCGCTCTGCTTGAACTCCACGAGCGCCTCGCGCAGCTCCTCCAGGATCGCCGAACCGGTTACGCCCCCCGTGCCGTTCATCCGCAGGTAGATGCCCTTGATGCGGTCGTCGTCACGCGCGGCTTCGAGGGCGCGGAGCGCCTTCAGGAGCGGAAGCTGCCGCTGGGTCTGGAGCGTCATCAGGTCGAGACCCGCCAGCGGATCGGACGACGGGGCGTCGGTCAGCACCTCCGAGAAGTCGATCTTCAGGATCGACTCGGGATGCACCGCCACACTTTTCTCCATCGAGCCGGCAATGCCCAGCAAAATGAAAATCCAAAGGAAAAACACCAGGAACGTCCCCACGACGACCGCGAGAAGCCCTGCCAGAAAAGTCTTGATAAAATTCATAGTTCGCTCTATTTTATTGTTGTCTTCTTCCGTATGTTGTCGCAAATATAGCGATTTTATACGAAAAACAAATAAAATTTATCGTTTTTCGATAAAATAATTAGACATACTATATATATTCTCCAAAATATACGTTATCTTTGGTGGCGTAACGACACTTTTATCTGCCGGAGCGTTTTACCGAACCCCATGCGATTCGGTTTTAAGCCCGTTCCGCTTTTTCATATTTTTGCCGAAAAGAAACTGAATACGACAATGGAAGAAAAAATCAAACGCCTGCTCGCATCGGTCGTCCACCCGGAAACCGGACAGGACATCGTTTCGAGCGGATTTATCGAACATACAGCGTCCGCCGAAGGCAAAGTCACCGTCGTGCTGCGCTTCGCCAAGGCCCGCGACCCGTTCGCCGTGAAGATCAAGAACCAGGCCGAATCGCTTTTGCGCGAGGCGTTTCCGGGCGCGGAGGTGCTCGTCGTGATCAAGGAGGGCGGGGCGGCTCCGCGTCCCGAACCCAAATTGAAGACCACCACGGGCGGCATCGCCAGGGTAATCGCCGTCGCCTCGGGCAAGGGTGGGGTAGGCAAGTCCACCGTCACGGCCAACCTGGCCATCGCCCTGCGGAACATGGGTTTCCGCGTCGGCGTCCTCGATGCGGACATCTACGGACCGTCGCAGCCCAAAATGTTCGGCGTGGAAGGGTACGTGCCCGAAGCCGTCGCCGAGGACGGGGTGGACCACATCGTCCCGGCCGAATCAATGGACGTAAAGCTCATGTCGATCGGCTTCTTCATCAAACCCACCGATGCGCTGCTGTGGCGCGGCGCAATGGCTGTCAGCGCCCTCAAACAGATGATCCACCAGACCCGGTGGGGGACGCTGGACTTCCTGCTCACGGACCTCCCTCCCGGCACGGGCGACGTGCATCTGTCGATCATTGGCGAACTGAAAATCGACGCCGCGGTGATTGTCTCGACGCCGCAGCAGATCGCCGTGGCCGACGTCGTGCGCGGCGTGGAGATGTTCCGCAACGAAAACGTCAACATCCCCGTGGCGGGCATCGTCGAGAACATGGCGTGGTTCACGCCCGCCGAACTGCCCGAAAACCGCTACTACATCTTCGGCCGCGGCGGGGCACGCGCATACGCCGAAAAAAACGGGGTGGAGTTCCTGGGAGAAATACCTATCATCCAGTCGATTATGGACGGAGCAGACGCAGGGACGCCGGCGGCGGGAATTGATTTCCGCGTCGAGGAACACTACCGCGGGATCGCCGAAAAGATTGTCGGCAAAGTGATGAAAAACGGTTGACAACTTGTCGAAAACCGCGTTGATAACCGATGAAAAAGAATGAAAAGTCGACGCTGAAAAATTTGCTTTTCGAAAAAGAGAACGGGTATAAAAATCTTTTCGCCGAAACCAAAAATAGTTTTAAGAAGTTGTCATACCCGGAAAAGGGATGAAACCGGAAGAGAATGTTTAAAACAAAAGGCTATCGATATGTCGACAAACTGTTTCAACAATTGTCGATTGTTTTTATATTCTTTTGATTTTGAATCAATTAAAATTTAAAATAAGAAACAATAAAAATAAAAAGTGTTGATTGGAAAATAACACTTCCACTTGTCAACAGTATCAACAGCTATTATATCTATTCTTCTTTTTATTATTTAAATTAATTAAAGGAATAAAAATAAAAAATGAACGTGGAAAACTCCTCCGAGCTCAGCCGCCGCATCGGGGATCTCAAGCGCGAGAAAAACGCCGTGATCCTGGCGCACTACTATACGACGCCCGAGGTGCAGGCCGTCGCCGATTTTCTGGGCGACTCGCTCGCCCTCTCCGTCCGGGCGCAGTCGGTCGACGCCGACATCATCCTCTTCGCCGGAGTGCACTTCATGGCCGAGACCGCCAAGGTCCTCTGCCCCGAAAAGAAGGTGCTGATCCCCTGTCCCGAGGCGGGGTGCTCGCTGGCCGAGTCGTGCGACGCCGGGGAATTCGCGGCTTTCAAGGCAAAATACCCCGGTCACACGGTCGTCTCCTATGTGAACACCACGGTCGGCGTGAAGGCGCTGACCGACATCTGTTGCACGTCGTCCAACGCGCTGAAGGTAGTGGAGTCGATTCCCGCCGACCAGCCCGTGATTTTCGCTCCCGACCGTAATCTGGGTTCCTATATCCAGAAGCTCACCGGGCGTCGGAACATGGTGCTGTGGGACGGAGCGTGCCACGTCCACGAGGAGTTTTCGCTCGAAAAACTGCTGACGCTCAAACGGGAGCATCCGGCGGCGAAGGTCGTCGTGCACCCCGAGTGCCGGGCCTATATCGTCGAAGTGGCCGACTATGTGGGTTCCACGGCGGGGATACTCGAATATTGCGGCCGGAGCGACGCGCAGGAGTTCATCGTGGTGACCGAGGCGGGAATCCTCGCCGAGATGAAGAGGCGTTATCCGGAAAAAGAGTTCATCCCGGCGCCTCCCGACGACGAGACGTGCGGATGCAACGACTGCAAGTATATGAAGATGGTGACGCTGGAGAACATCTGCGCGTGCCTTGAGAACGAATCGCCCGAGATCGTGCTCGACGACGAGGTGCGCCGGGCGGCGGAGCGGTCCATTCTGAATATGATCAATGTCAAATAATCTGAAGCGATTACATACGATTAATCTTTAATGCACTTTATGAAGAAAATCTTTTTACTGCTCGCCGCAGCGTGCGTCACGCTCTCGGCGGCGGCGGACGAGGGCATGTGGATGCTGCCCTATCTCCAGAAAATGAACAGCAAGGACATGAAGGCCCGCGGATGCAAACTCTCGGCCGAGGAGATTTACAGCATGAACAACTCTTCGCTCAAGGACGCCATCGTCATTTTCGGCGGCGGATGCACGGGTGAGATCGTTTCGCCCGACGGACTGCTGTTCACCAATCACCACTGCGGTTACGGGTCGATCCAGTCGCTTTCGTCCGTGGAGCACGACTACCTCAAAAACGGTTTCTGGGCCATGTCGCGCGCCGAAGAGCTGCCGGCTCCGGGACTCAAGGTGCGCTTTATCCGCCGGATCGTCGATGTGACGCCGGACGTGCTGGGCGCCGTGCCCGACATCGCCGGCGGCGGGGAGCGGGAAGAGCTGGTCGCCGGACAGGTGAAGGCCGTTTCGGAACGCCTCGCCGGGGAGAACCCCGGTATGGATGTCGAGATCAAGTCCTTTTTCGGGGGCAACCAGTATTTCGCCTTCGTGATCGAGGTCTTCAGGGACGTCCGCCTGGTCGGTGCGCCTCCCACGTCGATCGGCAAGTTCGGCGGCGACACCGACAATTGGATGTGGCCGCGTCATACGGGCGATTTCTCGGTCTTTCGCGTCTATGCCGGACCGGACAACAGGCCGGCGGATTATTCGCCCGAAAACCGCCCTTACAAGGCTGAAAAGTTCCTGAAGATTTCGCTCGGCGGTTACGACGAGGGGGATTTCGCGATGATCATGGGTTTCCCGGGGTCGACGCAGCGTTACATGACCTCCTACGAGATCGACCGTCTGCTCGAAGTGGAAAACCCGCAGCGCATCTTCATCCGCGGCGAGCGGCAGGCCATTCTGAAGGAGGACATGGCCGCCAGCGCCAAGGTCCGCATTCAGTACGCTTCGAAGTACGCCCAGTCGTCGAACTACTGGAAGAACTCGATCGGCAAGTCGCGCGGTATCCGCCGGCTCGACGTGAAGGGCCGCAAGCAGGAGCAGGAGGCGGCTTTCACCGCCTGGGCGGCGAAGAACACGCTGCCTACGGAAGGTTATTCGAACGCTCTGAACCTGATCCGCGAATCGGTGGAGGAGACGGCCCCCTATTTCGCTTCGAGCCAGTACTTGAGCGAGGCGATAGGCCGTTCGGTGGAGATTCTCGCACCGGCGCGCCTGGCCGTTTCGAAGAAGGGCGGGGAGCTGACCGAGGCGCTGAAAGCGTTCTACAAGGACTACAACATGCCGACCGACCGGCGCGTGGCGAAGCGGATGTTCCGGATCGTCGGGGAGAACTGCAAGGAGCTGCCTTCGGTGTTCGCCGAGGTGATCGGCAAGCGGTTCGGCGGCGATACGGACGCCTATGTGGATTATCTCTACGACAATTCGGTGTTCGCCGACGAGCGGAAGGCGCTGGCTGCGGCCGCCGCCGGAACGGACGTTTCGAACGATCCCGCCGTGCTGCTGAACAAATCCTATACGGCGAAAATGCGGGAACTGGCGGCGGCGCAGCTGGCTGGGAAGTGGAAGTTCGCCGACGGACAGCGGCTCTACATTGCGGGGCTGATGCGCATGCAGCCGAACAAGGCCTGGGCTTCGGACGCCAATTTCACGCTCCGTCTGACCTATGGGCGCGTGCTGCCCTACGATCCGGCGGACGGCATTCACTATAACTACTATACGACGCTCAAGGGCGTGATGGAGAAGGAGAATCCGCAGAATCCCACCGAATTCACCGTTCCCGCCCGCCTCAAGGAGTTGTATGCGGCGAAGGATTTCGGCCGTTACGCCAACGAACGGGGAGAGCTTCCCGTGGCGTTCCTGGCCGACTGCGACATCACGGGCGGCAACTCCGGTTCCCCGGTGCTGAATGCCAAAGGAGCGCTGTTGGGACTGGCCTTCGACGGTAACTGGGAGGCCATGTCGGGCGATGTGGCGTTCGAACCCGAATTGCAGCGGACGATTGCCGTGGACGTGCGTTACGTGCTGTTTGTCATCGACAAATTCGCCGGAGCCGGATGGCTGCTCGACGAATTGCAGTTCGAATAAAGGCCGGATTTTCCGGTGAGATCGAGAAGGCGTGCCCGGTGGGTGCGCCTTCTTTTCTTTAAACCTTTCACAAAATATGTGCTTTTCGTTCCCGATTCTCTTAAAAATTAGTAATTTTGACAGAAATTAGTAATACTGTATCTATTTTACATTTATGGCAAAAGAGTTCAAACGCTACCTCGTGACATCGGCGCTCCCTTATGCGAACGGTCCGGTACATATCGGCCATCTGGCTGGAGTTTACATACCTTCGGACATTTATACGCGTTACCTGCGGCTTCGGGGGCGCGACGTGATTTCGGTCTGCGGATCGGACGAACACGGCGTACCCATCACGATCAAGGCCCGCAAGGAGGGCGTGACGCCCCAGCAGATCGTGGACCGTTACCACGCGCTGATCAAAAAATCGTTCGAGGGGCTGGGCATGTCGTTCGACATCTATTCGAGGACCTCGTCCAAGACCCACGCCGAGACGGCGTCGGCCTTTTTCCGGAAACTTTACGACGAAGGCAAGTTCATCGAAAAGACATCAATGCAGTATTACGACGAGGAGGCGCAGACCTTCCTGGCCGACCGGTATATCGTGGGGACCTGTCCCAAGTGCGGCAACGACCGCGCTTACGGCGACCAGTGCGAGAAGTGCGGCTCTACCCTTTCGCCCGACGAACTGATCGACCCGCACAGCGCCGTGTCGGGTTCCGTACCCGTGAAGCGGGAGACGAAACACTGGTACCTGCCGCTGGACCGTTACGAGGAATTCCTCCGCGAATGGATTCTGGACGGGCACAAGGAGTGGAAAACGAACGTCTACGGGCAGTGCAAGAGCTGGCTCGACGGAGGTCTTCAGCCGCGTGCCGTGAGCCGCGACCTCGACTGGGGCATCCCGGTTCCCGTCGAGGGGGCCGAGGGCAAGGTGCTCTATGTGTGGTTCGACGCTCCTATCGGTTATATATCTGCTACAAAGGACCTTACGCCCGATTGGGAACGTTATTGGAAGTCGGAGGACACCAAGATGGTCCACTTTATCGGCAAGGATAACATCGTCTTCCACTGCATTGTCTTCCCGTCGATGCTCAAGGCCCACGGCGACTATATCCTGCCCGAAAACGTGCCGGCCAACGAGTTCCTGAACCTCGAAGGTGACAAGATTTCGACCTCGCGCAACTGGGCTGTATGGCTGCACGAGTACCTCGAGGAGTTCCCCGGCAAGGAGGATGTCCTGCGCTATGTGCTCTGCGCCAATGCTCCGGAGACAAAGGACAATGACTTCACGTGGAAGGATTTCCAGGCCCGCAACAACAACGAACTGGTGGCTGTGCTGGGAAATTTCGTCAACCGGGCCTTGGTGCTGACCCAGAAATACTACGGCGGCAAGGTTCCGGCCTGCGGTGAACTGACCGATTACGATCGTCAGTCGATCGCGGAGGTTGCCGCCGTAAAGGCTTCGCTCGAAGGAAATATCGAAAATTACCGTTTCCGCGAGGCGCTGAAGGATGCCATGAACATCGCGCGCATCGGCAACAAATACCTGGCCGACACCGAACCGTGGAAGGTCGTGAAGACCGATTCGGCGCGTGTGGAGACGATTCTCAACATCGCTTTGCAGATCACGGCCAACACGGCCATCGCCATCGAGCCGTTCATGCCCTTCTCCGCGGAGAAGATCCTCCGGATGCTGGCTGTCGGTAAATTCGGCTGGGAACGCCTCGGTGCAATGGACCTGATTCCGGCGGGACACGCCATCGGGGAACCTGCTCTGCTGTTCGAAAAGATCGAGGACGACGTGATTCAGCGTCAGCTGGATAAACTTGCGGCGACCAAAGCAGCCAATGAAGCCGCTGAAGTTGCTCAAAATATTGAACCTCAAAAAGATACGATTCAATTCGACGATTTTCAGAAAATGGATATTCGCGTTTCGACGATTCTGGCGGCCGAAAAAGTCGCCAAAACGAAGAAATTGCTGAAACTGACGATTGATACGGGTATCGACAAACGCGAGATAGTTTCGGGAATCGCCGAACATTTCACGCCCGAAGAGTTAGTCGGACAGCAGGTGCTCGTCCTGGTGAATCTCGCTCCGCGCGAACTGAAAGGTATTCTTTCGAACGGTATGATTCTGATGGCGGAGGACGCTTCCGGAAAACTGCGCCTGCTGCAACCCGGCGAGGCGACCCACAACGGGGCTGTTGTGGGTTGATCGTTGATATAGCTAATTTTCGATAAATCTTTTAAAAACATAGGATATGGAAAATACAGATTGGAGCGCTTTGGGCTTCGACTATCGCAAAACCGATTACAATGTTCGCTACTCCTTTGCCGACGGGAAATGGAGCGATATGGTGGTTACCGATGACGAATATATCCAGATGCACATGTCGGCTTCATGCCTGCACTACGGCATCGAACTTTTCGAGGGTCTCAAGGCCTTCCGCGGTGTAGACGGAAAAGTGCGTCTTTTCCGCGTTGCCGACAATGCGCGGCGTCTCCAGTCCTCGGCGAAACGCTTGTGCTTGCCGGTTCCTTCGATTGAAATGATCGTCGATGCCTGCATCGAGGTCGTCAAGCGCAACGAGCGTTTCGTTCCTCCCTACGGTACGGGAGCTTCGCTCTATCTGCGTCCGGTGATGTTCGGAACGACGGTCGGATTGGGCGTGAAACCGGCCAGGGAAGCCCTGCTGATCGTCTACTGTTCGCCCGTCGGAGCCTATTTTAAATCGGGAATCAAACCGATTCGGGTTGCTATCGACCGGGAGCAGGACCGCGCTGCTCCACGTGGAACAGGCGATGTGAAGGTCGGAGGCAACTATGCGGCCAGCCTGTTGTCGGGCGAAAAGGGACATGAAATGGGTTATTCGAATATCATGTACCTCGATGCTGCCGAGCATAAATACATTGAAGAGTGCGGAGCTGCCAATTTCTTCGGTATCAAGGATGGCAAGTATATCACGCCGAAGTCGCCTTCGGTTTTGCCGTCGATTACCAATATGAGCCTTCGTCAGATTGCACGCGATATGGGTTTAGTTGTCGAGGAGCGTCATATTCCGGTCGAGGAGTTGGAATCTTTCGAGGAGTGCGGCGCCTGCGGAACGGCAGCGGTTATCTCCCCTATCGGATATATTTACGATATGCAGACCGAAAAATCGTATGATTACGGCGACGAGGTAGGAAAGAACTGCATGGAACTCTATACGCGCTTGCAGGATATTCAGTATGGTCGTGCGGAGGATAAATACGACTGGTGTACGGTTGTGCTGTAAAATAGCGAAATATTGATATTAAAAAGCCACTCCCGAAGGAGTGGCTTTTTAATATTGGTTGTTTTGTGTGGGTATCCGGTGTGTTTTTCTTGCGCTTGTTCCACGTGGAACATTATACCCTATCGCCCGAATTTTACAAGCAATACATTGACGTCGGCAGGTGAAACTCCGGGAATCCGTGATGCCTGACCAATCGTTTCGGGTCGGATGCGCGAGAGTTTCTGCCGGGCCTCGATGGTCAGAGCATTCATTGAATGAAAATCGAAATTTTCCGGAATTCGGATGTTTTCGAGGCGTCGCAATTTCTCTGCGATGAATTTTTCGCGTTCGATATATCCTTTATACTTGATTTGGATTTCCGTCTCTTCGATCGCTTCGGGAGTTATTTCGTTTGCCGCGATGAATTTCCGCAGTTTGGGCAGTGCGTTTTGCAGCGAATCGAATGTGACGTTATTGCGCATCAGAATGTCGTAAAGCTTTCTTCCCTGCGATAAAGGCTCTGAATCGACCGATTTTAAATAGTCGTTAATTTCGGCTGCTTTGACACTCTGTTCGCGGGCGAATGAAATAAGCGATTCTACGAGTGTGTTTTTTTTGGTGAAATGATCGTATTGTTTTTGCGAAATCAGACCTATTTTGTATCCCAGCGGAGTCAAACGGATGTCGGCGTTGTCCTGTCGGAGCAGAATGCGATATTCGGCCCGGGAGGTGAACATGCGATAGGGTTCGTCGACGCCTTTGGTCACCAGGTCGTCGATCAGTACGCCGATATAGGCTTCGTCGCGTTTCAGAACGACCGGACTCTCCCCTTTCATTGCTCGGTGGGCATTGATGCCCGCTATCAGGCCCTGCGCCGCCGCTTCCTCATATCCTGTCGTACCGTTGACCTGCCCGGCGAAGTAAAGACCCGAAACCAGTTTCGTTTCGAGTGAATGGTGCAACTGTGTAGGCGGAAAATAGTCGTATTCGATGGCGTATCCGGGCCGGAAAATGTGCAGATCCTCGAATCCGCGGATTTTGTGCAGGGCTTTCCATTGAACTTCCCAGGGCAGAGACGACGAAAAGCCGTTCAGGTAATATTCATTGGTCGAACTGCCTTCGGGTTCCAGGAAGAGCTGGTGCTGGTCTTTGTCGGCAAAGGTGCGGAGTTTGTCCTCGATCGACGGGCAGTAGCGCGGACCGATGCCGCAGATCGTACCGTTGAACAGCGGCGACCTGTCGAATCCGGTGCGGAGGATGTCGTGAACCTCTTTCGAAGTGTAGACCAGAAAGCAGGGAAGCTGCTCTTTGATCGGTTTCGTTTCGGGTGAAAAGGAGAATTTGGCGGGGTTTTCGTCGCCGTATTGTGGTTCGAGGATTTCGAAATCGATGGTCCGGGCGTCGAGGCGCGCCGGGGTTCCGGTCTTCATGCGTCCGGTCTCGAAACCGATGGCCCGGAGACTCTCCGTAATGCCGTGCGAAGCGGCGTCCCCCGCCCTGCCGCCCTCGGCGTGCGAGGCTCCGCAGTGCATCACTCCTCTGAGGAATGTGCCGGAGGTGAGTATGACTTTCCGGCAGGAAAATTCGACGCCCATGCGGGTCCGAACGCCCCGGATGGCGAGTTTTCCGGCGGCCGACGGTGCATTTCGGAGTGTCGGATCTGAATCTGCATCCGATTCGGCTGCCGAAGAAATCGTGCCGGGCGCGGAATTGAACGACGTTGTGGTTTCGTCGGGCAGATTGTCCGACGGCGCCGCGTTTGTTTCCGGAGCCGGGGCGAACAGCAGTTCGGTCGCGGCGTCCTGCCAGATATAGAGGTTCCAGGTGTTTTCGAGCGTGCGACGCCACTCCTCCGAAAAACGGGTTTTGTCGCATTGCGCCCGGGGACTCCACATTGCCGCACCCTTCGACCGGTTGAGCATCCGGAACTGAATGGTCGTGAGGTCGGTGATACGGCCCATTTGGCCGCCTAATGCGTCTATCTCTCTGACAATCTGACCTTTGGCTACTCCTCCGACTGCCGGGTTGCACGACATGGCAGCCAGTTTGGCCATGTCCATCGTGAGCAGCAGCGTGCGCGAGCCGAGCCGTGCGGCGGCCGAGGCGGCTTCGCATCCGGCGTGTCCTCCGCCGATGACGATAATGTCGTAATCGAGTGTCATTCGTTATTCGTTTTGTCTGTTTTCGGATCTGTCTCCCGGAGTGGTACGGCTCCGGAAATCAACGCTTCGAAGTCGGTTTCGTTCCACTCCACCTCGCTCTCGTCGGGCAGTTCCAGCGAGTGAAAGTCGATCATATCCATCTCAAGTCCTGTTTCAAAGGGAACATAAAGCGACTGAAACCGTTCTGTTTTCCGGTCATTGCTGAAGGCGAACACAGCCATCCTGCACACGGTGTCCACAAGGTATATGTCCACCCGGTCGATGCCGGCGTCTCCGGCCGTTGTCCGGAGGCGGTAATGCGTCGGGGCGATGCGTTCCGCCGCGCTGATGCGTGAGGGCCGCGGGCCGTCCATTGTCTGACGGACGAAAAGCGAATCCGAAATCCACACCGGATAGGGATTGAAACAGTTTACGTAGTAGCTCCCCCGGAAAGAGCGGACCGGCGTCCAGCTGTGCGGAAGTCCGGCCAGCGCCGCATGGTGTGCAAGCGGCCCGGGACGGCGTTTCTTGAGCGTGTGCAGCAGGTCGGTGAAATCCTTCCATGCCGACTCGTTCTGCGGTGAAAGGCTTGCAAAATTGGGAATGTCGTTCGGCTGCGGACCTTTTCGGATAAAGACCTTATAGCGGTTCGTATCGCTGCCGATAAGGTACTCGTGGACGAAGAGAAATGTCGTGTCGTTCTCCGCGAAGGGTCCCCACCGTTTGCTGCTGCCGTCGCGGCCGGTCCAGGTACGGGATGCGGCGAGCGAAGACCTCTCCCCTGCCGGCGTCTCCTTTCCTGTCAGCTCCGGCGTGGAAACTGCGGTTTCGGACGTGCCGTCGCCGGCGGAAGCCTTGTCTGCGGCGTCTCCGGCCGTGCGGCGGCCCGTACATCCGGCCAGCAGGAGAGCCGCGAGGACGGTCGCTGCGATAAATCGGGCGTGTTTCATCGCGGTCACTGCCGGGGGTCCTCCCAGAATTTCAGGTATTTGTCCTCCTTTCGGTGCATCTGTGCATTGGTGCGGGGCGTTTTGTCGCCCTGCCCGCAGAGGTGCAGTATCCCGTGGACCACTACCCTGCGCATCTCCTGCAAGGTCGTCGCGCCGTACTGGCGGGCGTTGTCGGCAACGGTCTCGACGTCGATGAAGATGTCGCCCGAGACGATCCGTGCGCCTTTGCGGTCGCTGTAATCGAACGTGATGACGTCGGTGAAGTAATCGTGCCCGAGGTATTGGCGGTTCATCTCCAGCAGCCGCTGCGCCGAGCAGAAAATATAGGTGACGTCGCCCAGCGCGTAGCCCTCCCCTGCGGCCACTTCGTGCAGCCATCGTGCCGTGAGGCGCTTTTGCGGGAGTCGGTAGGTGCAGTCGTCGGTAAAGTATCTGACAGCCATTTTTTTTCGTTGTTGTTATGTCGTTGTCCGTCCCGGGGCGGACGGCGTGCCGGCCACCGCACGGAACCGCATGAAACGGCGGTTTTATTTTCGGAAACACTCCTCCGCCCGCATCTTCTGTCCGGGGTTGGGCGGGTAGATGCCGAAGACGAGTTTGTATTCGGTTTCCATCGTCATCACGTTGACCGCCGAGCCGATGGTCCCTATCTGTGCGTTTCTTGCCACTTTCTGGCCCTTTTCGACGCAGATCGTCCCCATGTTGGCATAGGAGGTTATGTATTCGCCGTGAGCGACGTAAACGTCGTATTTATTGGTGATGCGGTTGCGCTTCACGTCGACGACCTTGCCGTCGTAGATCGAGATGACGTGCGCTCCCTTCGGACCGGTGATCTCGGCCATGTTCTCCTTGTAGCGCTTCACGCGTCCGGCAGTCACCGGGAGACGCAGCCCGGAGGTTTTCGCCGAGAACGAGGCGCCCTCGGTGTTGCCCTTGGTCAGCTTGCGCAGTTCGCCGATGGCCACGTCGAGCTGCTGCTCCTGTGCGATTTTGCGTTGCAGGGCCGTCTTTTCCTTCTGCGACATCGACCGGATGCTGGCCTTGGCGTTGCGGGCGTCGCGCTGGAGTTTCTCGCGCTGCGCCGAGAGGCTGCGCGTCACCGAGTCGAGCGACCGCTTGCGGCGGTCGAGCGTCTCCTTTTCGGTGCGGACCTCGGCGGTCAGCGCCTCGATGTCGCGCAGTTTGCGTTCGCGCAGCGAGGCGACCTCGCGCAGGGCGGTGATCTTGCGCGCCACGTCCGTGAAGTCGCGCGAGGAGAAGATATAGGTCAGGTAGTTGTTGTGCTTGTAGTTGCGGTAGGCTTCGCGTACCATTTCGCCGTACTGCGCGCGGTCGCGTTCGAGCTTTGCCGAAAGGTTCCCGGCCACGCTGTCCGTGCGGGCGATCTCTCCGCGCAGGAGGCGCGCCTGCTTTTCGGTCTCGTCGAGCAGCTGGTTGCGCGAATCAATCTGGCGCGCCAGGCGGCGCACCCGTTCCTCGGTGGCCGTGCGGCCCTTCTGGATCTTCGAAATCTCCTGCTCTTCGGTGGCGATCCGCTTTTCGAGGGCCGCGATGACCCGTTTCTGCTCCTCGATGCGGCGGTCGGTCTGTGCGGCGGCGGTGAGGGTGAAGAGCAGGAACGCAAGGGTCAGGATGCGGAGCGGTCTCATGGCAGGGCTATTCTTTGGGTTCGGGCTTTTTGACGGCGGGTTGTTTCAGCCGCTGTTCGATCTGCCGGGCGTCGTAACCCTTTTCAAGCGCCCTCCGCCAGTAGATTTCAGCCATGAACTGCTCGCCCAGGAGGTGCAGGATGTCACCGTAGTGAACCATCAGTTCGGGGCTTTTCTGTCCGTCGAGCGCCACGGCTTTTTGCAGAATCTTCCTGGCTTCGTCCGTGCGTCCCAGCTTGAAGAGCACCCAGCCGTGTGTGTCGAGGTAGGTGGGGTTGTTGTCGGTGAGCGCCACGACGCGGCTCGACATGGTGAGCGCCCGTTCCAGATCGCGCTCCTCGAGCGAGAGAAAATAGGCGTAGTTGTTGAGCACCATTGTGTTGTCGGGCCAGTAGCGCAGACTTCGCTCATAGGCCTTGTAGCACTCTTTCATGGCTTTGCGGGCAATGCCCTTTTTGCCGAGCAGACCCATTTGCAGGGGCAGGCGTTCCTCCAGGTTCGGTTCTCCGGCCTCGGCCTTCTGATGCCAGGCGTCGCCGATCATGCCCCAGATCACGCTGCGCAGCGAATCCGTGTCGGCATGGCGCAACGCCCCCTTGTAGGCGCCGATGGCTTTGACGTACTGCTTCGAGTTGCTCATCACATGCCCTTTGGAGAGGTGGAAATCGACCTTCGCGGGGAACAGCTCCAGGGCGCGGGTGACGTATTTGTCGACCGAGTCGGGGTGCTGGAGGTAGCTTTCGATGTCGATCACCGCCCGGAAATACTCCTCCGCGGGAGGCTGGTCGGCGAGGTGGCTCTTGTAGAGCGCGAGGGCCTGCTCCAGTTCGCCCGAAGCGATCAGGTGGCCGGCGTAAAGCTCCACGACGCGCTTGTCGTCGGGATAGCGGATGGCCAGCGTCGAGGCCAGGTCGTTCAGCTGGAAGTAATATTCGCGGTAGAAGCGCGTGTCGGAGGTGAACTGCCCGAAGCGTTTGATCTTGGTTTCGAGCGGCAGTTCGTCGGATTGGAACAACTGCCGCGTGACGGCCAGCAGCGCCCGGTAATCCTGCTGTCCGGCGTGAAAATCGGCCAGCGCCATCAGCGTCTGTACGTTCGTGGAGTCGATCTGCAACGCGCGGTCGTATTCGGCGCGGGCCAGCGAATCCTTCTTGGCGATGGCGTAGAGGTCGCCGAGGATCACGTGGTGCTGCGCCTCATAGGGGGCGGCTTCGACCATCGCCCGGGCTTCGACCACGGCTTTGTCGATCTGGTTCGTCGCCACCAGCAGACGCCGTTTCATGGCGCTCAACACGGGAATGCGTCCGAAGCGCAGTTCGGCCGAATCGAGTGTCACGAGGGCCATGACGGGACTTTGCTTCTGCTCGTAGAGGGCCGCCAGAATGCGGTAGTTGTCGGGGTCTTTCGGGTTTTCCGTTTGCAGGCGGCGGTAGACCTTCAGCGCCTCGTCGTAACGCCCGGCGTAGATGAGCGCCTGTCCGTAGAACTGGTGATACCACTTGTTCGTCGTGTCGAGCCGGAAAGCCTTCCGGGCCAGTTCCACGGCCTCGTCGGGCATGGCGTACATGCCGTTCGCCGCGAGTTCGTAGTAGGCCGGGGCGTAGGTCGAGTCGTTGCGGATCGCCTCGAGGAACAGCTCCCGGGCGCGCACCGAGTCTCCGGCGATGGCATTCTGCTTGACGCCTTCGGTGTAGAGCCATACGCTGCGCAGCGAATCGGGGTATTCGGGCGCCGCCGAGGGACCCTTTCCCGTGACGAACGCCGCGGAGAAGAGCAGAAGGCAGAGGACCGTTGTCGCTGTGAGGCGTTTCATGGGCGTCAGGGGGTTTAGAGCGCTTCGTCGAACTGGTGGAGGAACCGCACGTCGTTTTCGAAATAGAGACGCAGGTCCTTCACGCCGTACTTGAGCATGGCGATGCGTTCAATACCCATGCCGAAGGCGAATCCGGAATATTTCTCGGGGTCGATATTATTGGCTTTCAATACGTTCGGGTCCACCATGCCGCAACCCATGATTTCGAGCCATCCCGTGCCCTTGCAGACGTTGCAGCCCTTGCCGCCGCAGAGGTTGCACGACACGTCGACCTCGGCCGACGGTTCGGTGAAGGGAAAGTACGACGGGCGCATGCGGATCACGGCCTGCTCGCCGAAGACCTCCTTGGCGAAGTAGAGCAACGACTGCTTCATGTCGGCGAACGAGACGCCCTCGTCGATGTAAAGTCCTTCGATCTGATGGAAGATGCAGTGCGCGCGGTACGAAATGGCCTCGTTGCGGAACACACGGCCCGGGCAGATGACGCGGATGGGCGGTTTCTGACGCTCCATCGTGCGGACCTGGATCGACGAGGTGTGCGTGCGCAGCAGGATGTCGGGGTCCTTCTCGATGAAGAACGTGTCCTGCATGTCGCGTGCCGGGTGCTCGGGCGGGAAGTTCAGGGCCGAGAAGACGTGCCAGTCGTCCTCGATCTCGGGTCCGTCGGCCACGGTGTAGCCCAGCCGCGAAAAGACCTCGACGATCTGGTTTTTCACCAGCGAGATCGGGTGGCGCGAACCGAGGTGCTCGGCCGTGCCGGGGCGCGTCAGGTCGCCCGACGACGAGGCCTCGTCGGCCGCGGCGTTCTGCAACTGCTCGCGCAGCGCGTTGATGCGCTCCGTGGCCTCGTTTTTGAGACGGTTCAACTGCTGGCCCAGTTCGCGTTTCAGTTCGGGGGCTACCGTCTTGAACTCCTCCATCAGGGCGGTCAACTCGCCTTTCTTGCCGAGAATCCGGATGCGGAACTCCTCGATTTCGGCGGCGGCTTTCGGCTTAAACTCCTCGACACGTCGCAGGAGTTCATTGATTTTGTCAGTCATATTTTGATCGTGTTTCTTTTTTGTCTACTTTTGAACGACATCGTAGTAACGTGCAAAGTTATAAAAAAATTGAGATATGTTGCGTAAAATCGGCTCATTTGTCGGGATGCTGCTGCTGGCGGCGCTCCCTGCTGCGGCCCAGAAGGTAGGGGTCGTGATGAGCGGCGGCGGCGCGAAGGGGCTTTACCACATCGGCGTCCTGGAGGCGCTCGAAGAGAACGGCGTGCCGATCGACTATGTGGCCGGGACCTCGATGGGTTCGATCATCGCCGCGATGTACGCCGCAGGATATTCCCCGGCCGAAATGCGTGCGATCGTCAACTCGGGGGTGGTCAAGGAGTGGGTCTCGGGGCGCATCGACCCCAACAAATACATGGCCTATTACCGGCAGGTGGGGAGCAATCCCGCGTTTTTGAGCCTGCGCATCGACGTCGAGAGTCCCTCCGGGAAGCGGCTGCGCGTACCCCGGAACCTGATCTCCTCGACGCAGATCGACATGGCCCTCACGGAGCTGTTCGCTCCGGCGACGGCCGCTGCGGACGGTGATTTCGACCGCCTGATGGTTCCGTTCCTCTGCGTGGCCAGCGACCTGAACCACCGCGGGCCGGTGGTCCTGCGCGAGGGGGATTTGAGCGAGGCGGTCCGCTCGTCGATGTCCATTCCGCTGGTGTTCAAGCCGATGGTGAAAGACTCGATGCTGCTCTACGACGGCGGCATCTACGACAACTTCCCGTGGAAACCCCTCGACGAAGATTTCCGGCCCGATCTGATCGTCGGCTCGATCTGCACCGAGGGCAACACCCCGCCCAGCGAGGAGAGCAACATCATGGACCAGGCTTTCATGCTGGCCATGCACGATACCGACTACACGCTGCCCGAGGAGCGCAGCGTCACGATCCGCCGCGCCGTGGGGGTCAACATGCTCGATTTCGACCAGGCCGAGGCGATTATGAACGCAGGTTATGAGGACGCCGTGGCGGCCATGCCGCAGCTGTTGGAGAAAGTCGCCGAACGCCGCGACTCGGCCTACTACGCCGGGCGTCGCGAGGCGTTCCGTGCCAAGTGTCCGCCGCTGGTCTTCGACGACTACAAACTCGAAGGGCTGAAGCGCGCCCAGCGGGAGTATATCCGCGATTTCGTGCAGGTGGACCGCCGCACGCCGGGCATTCAGCGGCCGATGGGCTTCGAGGAGCTGAAAGACAATCTCTTCGAGGTGCTTGCCGGCGGCGATTTCACGATGGACTTCCCCACCGTGCGCTACGACTCCGTCCGGGAACGTTATTCGTTCGAGGCCAAGTTCGGCACGCGGCCCAATTTCAAGATCATCCTCGGGGGAAACATCTCCTCGACGGCCTTCAACCAGGCCTATATCGGCATCAATTACAAGAACATCGGCCGCGTCGCGCAGCAGTTGGGCGCAGACCTCTACCTGGGGCCGATCTACACCTGGGGAGCGATCGGGGGCCGGACGGATTTCTACGCGTGGAAGCCGATATTCCTCGACTATTCCTACAATTTCGCGGTCCGGAATTTCCGCCACGGCTATTTCGGCAACGTCACCAAGGTCCGCAACGCCCAGCAGGTCAAGAACAGCGAGAGCTTCTTTTCGACGGGCGTGGGGATGCCGCTGACCCACCGCAGCCTCCTGACGCTGCGCGCCAACGCCGGACACATCAACTACCGCTACGATTCGGACGTGCTGTTCGCCGACGACACCGACCATTCGCGCTTCTCGTTCTTCGGCCTGCGGGCCGGGGTCGCCCGCAATACGCTCGACAAGTTCCTCTATCCCCGCCGCGGTTCCGAACTGCATCTCTCGGCCATCTATGTCGCCGGACGCGACAAATACCAGCCCTACGATGCGAAAGACTTCATTTCGCGCGAAACCCGACAGTGGATCGGAGGGCGTTTTTCGTGGGACAAGTTCTTCGATGTGCCGGGCGTCAGCTGGTTCTCGTTCGGTTTGAACGTCGATGCCGTGTGGACCAACCACCCGCGGTTCCGGACCGAATCCGCGACCCTGATGTCGATGCCCGACTATGCGCCCGTGCCGCATGCCCGGATGATCTACATGCCCGATTTCCGGGGCAAACGCTTTGCGGCGTGGGGCCTGATGCCGACCTTCGACCTGCTGCCCAACTGCTTCTTCCGGACGGGGTTCTACACCATGTTCCGTGAAAAACGGGACTTCAACCCCCTGAAGAATCCCGACGAGCGCTGGCATTATATCGCCGAGGCGTCGCTGGTCTACCACACGCCGATCGGTCCCGTGAGCCTCGCGCTGACGAAATACGACCTGAAAAACTGGCGCAACATGTACCTGACCTTCAATTTCGGGTATGCGATTTTCGCCCCGAAAGGGACGTTCTATTGATCGCGAGGCCGATCCCATCCTCCTGTAAAAACGATGCCCGGATGCACACGCTGCATCCGGGCATCGTTCATTCAGCGATCAGGGCCGGCGAGTATCCGGGGTCGATCTCCATCCGGCAGCCGCCCTCGACGGGGCGGAAACGCACGTCGGTGATATACATTTCCCGCGGATGGATCGCGCCTTTGCTTTTGTGGGCATGGAAAACGATCTTCAGGTTGCCCGCCTTGTCCCGGAACAGGGCGCTGTGCCCGACGCCGACCAGTTCGCCGGGATTCTGCAACAGCGGATTGCGGTCGTATTTGGTCCAGGGGCCCAGCGGCGAGTCGGCCGTGGCGCAGCCGATGCCGTAGAAGGGACTTTCGTAGCTGTTGGCCGAATAGGTCATGTAGTAAGTGCCGTTCCGCCGGATCACGAAGCAGCCTTCGTTGACGCGGGGCCAGACCTTTTCCCACTCCTGCGAAACATGGATGCAGGGGCGCATCGTCTCTTTTTTCAGCGTCGTGCAGTCGTCTTCCAGCTCGACGACCCAGATATTCAGCCCGTCGTTGAACCGGTCGAAATACATGTACGCCCGGCCGTCGTCGTCGATGAACAGCGTGTTGTCGATGCACTTTTCATCGGCGATCATCGGTTGCCGCTTCTCCTGTACGAAAGGACCCAGCGGCGAGTCGGAGGTGGCGACGCAGATGTGCTCTTCGGCCGTGAAATACATGTAGAATTTGTCATTCAGCCGATAGACCTCGGGCGCCCAGAACCATTTTTCGCCCCAGACATCCGTGCGGTGCAGGGCCAGTCCGTCGCGGGCGTTGCCTTTGGCCCTCTCCCACGTGGAGAGGTCGCGGGATGTCCACACCTCGATGCCGCTTCCGGCGCCTGTGCCATAGGCGTAATACACCCCGTCGTAAAGCAGGATGAAAGGATCGGCCAGGGGCACTTTCCGGAGGTTTTGCGCCGCACAGCAGGCGATGGCGAACAACGTCGCGATTAATGGAAGCAATCGTTTCATAGGTCGTAAGATTTAAGGTTGGGACCGGGGATGAGGGCCGCGGACGAACGGGCTTCGGAGTCTCCGGACCCTGCAAAGATAGGTGTCCGGCCCGGCGCAAAATGGAAAAATATTTCCATAATGTATAACTCTTTGATCAATTGCGGCCCATCGGGTGGCGGCATGGCTGAAAAAAAACTAAAACGAATAATTTTGTCGGAGTACGCGCCAAATGGCATTTTACGACGGATTCAAACCATTCAAATAACCTGTATGAAAAAACTGCTCATCTTCTTCCTGCCGGCGATCCTGCTCGGATGCGACTCGCCTGCATATCGTAATCCGCTCGACGTTGCGTTCGGCGACCCGTTCATCCTCCACGCCGCTGACGGAAAATTCTATATGTACGGAACGAGCGGCGACATCCGGGGTTTTCGCGTCTGCGTCTCGGACGACCTCGTTACCTGGCAGAAGGGCGATGTCGTCTACGACGGCAATGCCTCGGCATGGGGAACCGACTGCTTCTGGGCGCCCGAAGTGTATGAACGCGACGGCCGCTATTACCTGTTTTTCAGTGCCAACTGGCGGCATAACCCGAACGGCGACCTCGAAACGTTCCGTATCGGGGTGGCGGTTGCCGATTCGCCGTCGGGTCCCTTTTCCGACCTGTATGACCGTCCGGTGTTCGATCCCGGCTATCCGGTGATCGACGCCAACGTATTGTGGGACGATGACGGCCGGGTGTATCTCTATTATTCGCGCTGCTGTTACAAGCATCCCGTCGAAAGCGAGCTTTCGGTGTGGGCGCGCGACAAGGGGCTTTTCGACGAGATCGAGGAGAGTTGGGTGTACGGTGTGGAGATGAAGCCCGATTTCAGCGGCGTCATCGGCGAGCCGGTCGCTCTGCTGACGCCCCCGCAGTCTGCCTCCGACCCGCAAACCGGGTGGGAGAGCCGTTCGGTCACCGCCGGAGAGGTCAACCGGCGCTGGACCGAGGGGTCGTACGCCTTCAAGGAAAACGGGACCTATTACATGATGTATTCCGCCAATTTCTACGGCGGGCAGCATTATGCGGTGGGCTATGCTACGGCCGGTTCGCCGCTGGGTCCCTTCGTGAAATCGTCGGACAATCCGGTCCTCGAGAAGAATGCGGACAAGGGCGGCGAGGTCACGGGAACGGGGCACAATATGGTTCTGAAGCTTCCCGGCGGCGGGATGTACTGCGTCTACCACGGCCGGACGGCCCCGACGGGCGATGCGCGCATGGTCTTCATCGACCCGATGGAGGTGACCGAAGACGGTCGTCTGAAGGTCTTCGGCCCGACCACCTCGCCCCAGCCCGTACCCGTGTGGACAAAGGGCCTGTGAGGGGGCGGCTTTCCTGCGAATCGGCGGGGCGTCCCGTTCTCCGGGTGACTGCGGCCTGATACGGACAGAGCTGTAACTTTTCAGGTTACAGCTCTGTCCTTTAATGGGAGCGGGGATCAGTCCGTCAGCGTCAGTTTCACCTTTTTGTCCTTTACGAGGATGAAGTAGTCGCCCGGTTCGAGGAACCGGTTGCCGTCGCCGTCCGTGAAACTCAAATCCTTTTCGGGGTCGATCTCGAACCGGAACGTGCGGGTCTCGCCGCGGCGGATCGGCTGTTTCTCGAAGTGTTTCAACTCCCTGACGGGGCGTGAGATGCGGCACACGGGGTCCGATATGAACCAGTGAACCGTCTCGGCGCCGTCCATGCCGCCCGTGTTGGTCACGGAGACCTCGACCGTCACCTTTTCCCCGCGGCGCAGCGTGGTTGCCGACGGGCGCAGGTCGCCGTATTCGAACGTCGTATAGCTCAGGCCGTGTCCGAATTCATAGAGCGGCGTGCTGGGGATGTCCTGATATTTGCCCTGATGGGTGCGGCCGCTCTGGCGGCGGTTGTAGTAGATCGGAATCTGGCCCGTTGAGCGGGGGAACGTCATGGCGAGGCGTCCCGAGGGGTTGATCCTCCCCGACAGAATTCCCGCCAGGGGGTTTCCGCCCCGGATGCCGGGCTGCCACATCTGCACCATGGCCCCGCAGAGGGGTTCGAGGCGGCACAGCTCCAGCGGCCGGCCGCTGGACAGAACCAAGACCAGCGGTTTTCCGGTCTGGGCCAGTTCGGCGGCCAGCTGCTCCTGGATTTCGGGAAGCGCGATCGTCGAGCGCGAGGCGTTCTCGCCGCTCCACTGCTTTTTCTCCCCGAGGCAGAGGACCACCACGTCGGCAGCCGCGGCCGCGGCGACAGCCTCACGGAATCCGGAGCGGTCCTCGCCGTCGAAGTCGCAGCCCCGGGCGTAGAGCAGTTCGGCGCGGCCCCGGTATTCGTTTTCCAGCCCGGCGAAGAGGCTCACCGCGTCCTCTTCGCGGCCGTGTGCCGACCACGCGCCGAGCAGGTGCAGCCGGTTCTGCGCCATCGGGCCGATGACCGCGATGCGGCGGGCGGCTTTCAGCGGCAGCGTGTTGTTCTCGTTTTTCAGCAGCACCATCGACTCCTCGGCGAGCCGCTCGGCGACGGCGAGGCTCGCGGGAAGCAGGAACCGGTCCGTCTCCTCCGACTCCGGGGTGTAGGGGCGTTCGAACAGCCCGAGCCGGAATTTCAGCCGCAGAACGCGCCGCACGGCCTCGTCGAGTTTCTCCTGCGAGACCTTGCCTTCGCGGACCAGGGCGGCCAGATGGGCGTCGTAACAGCGGTTCATCATGTCCATTTCGACACCCGCGTTGAAGGCCTTTTCGGCGGCCTCCTTCCGGTCGGCGGCCACGCCCTGCGAGCGCAGCTGCTCGATGGCGGCCCAGTCCGAGACGACGAATCCGTCGTGCGCCCAGCGCTCCTTGAGCACCTCGGTCAGGATGTAGGGATTGGCCGTGCCGGGCGTTCCGCTGATGTCGTTGAAGCAGCTCATCACCGTAGCGGCTCCGGCCTCGATGCCCGCCTGGTAGGGCGGCATGTAGGTGTCCCAGAGCGTCTGACGCGAGATTTCGGTGTAGACGTAGTCGCGGCCGGCCTCCGAGGCGCCGTAGCCGACGAAATGCTTGAGGCAGGCGGCCACGCGGCGGGAGTCGGCGAGGTTGTCGCCCTGGTAGCCTTCGACCGCCGCCACTCCGTAGACGGCGTTGGCGTAGGGGTCCTCGCCGTAGCCCTCCGAGACGCGGCCCCAGCGGCCGTCGCGCGCCACGTCGATCATCGGCGAGAAGGTCCACTCGACGCCCGACATCCGCGCCTCCTGTGCGGCCACTTCGGCGGCCTGCTTCACCAGTGCGGGATTCCACGAGCAGGCCTGGGCCAGCGAAATGGGGTAAGTGGTGCGGAAGCCGTGGATCACGTCGTAGCCGAACAGCACGGGGATTCCGAGCCGCGACTGCTCGATGGCTTTTTTCTGAAGCCGGTTGCGCAGCTCGGGCGAGGTGTCGAAGTAGATGAGCGAGCCGATTTCGGAGGGAATCTTGTCCACCGGATCGGCCACGTTGTTGGCGTTGTCGTTGCGGCCGAGCGTGTATTGGTTGAGCTGCATGACCTTCTCTTCGAGGGTCATCCGCGACAGCAGGTCGCTGACGCGCTCTTCGACGGGGCGTCCGGCGTCCTTGTAGGCGGGCTTTCCGCTCCCGTTCCGGGCCTGCGCCCCGAGGGCGGCGGCCAGCAGCAGAGCGATAACGGTTATTTTTTTCATAGGTTGTGCTTGTTATTTGAACACGGGTTTGTCCGAGAGGCGCATCGTTGCGCCGGGGTCGTTGTTTTTGAGGTCGAAAACCACGATGCGGTTCCCCTTTTCGGCGAGGATTTCGGCCGGAATGAGGATCGACTGCTGTTTCTCCTCGTCCCAGAACGAGCCGAGGTAGTGGCCGTTGATCCACACCTCGCCCATGCCCCATCCCGACACGTCGAGGTAAACGGCTCCTTCGTGCGCCGCACGGTCGAACTGCCCGCGCCGGAAACAGGGCGTGTTGCACGGGCCGAGGGCTTCGAACTCGAGGGTTTCGGGATCGGTGTCGCGCACTTCGAGCGGGGTGATCGTCCAGCCGGCGATCGTTTCGCCGCCGAGGCGGGCTTCGCCGAAGAGTCCTTTCGAGTTGTCGAGAATCTCCGGGCCGTAGGTGATGCGGCCGATGTTTTCGACGTAGAGCTGCAATGTGTGCCGGCCGGGTTCGGCCTTCAGAGTCAGCGTTTTGCGGTTGTCGGTCAGGGTTCCCTGAAACACGCCGTCGAGGTAAACCGCGGCATAGTCCCGCACGTTCTCCAGTTCGAGCGCGGCCTCCCCTGCGGGAACGGTGATTGCGGCCTGGTAGAGGACGTATCCGAATTCCACCCCCACATCGCCCATAGGAAGCAGTTCGTCGGACTCGCAGACCTCGCCGTAAATCTGCGTCAGAGGGGCGCATTCGGTCATTTTCAGCTCCTGCGCCCCTGCCCGGAACAGGCCGGGCAGCAGGCAGCAGAGCAGTAGACAGATCTTGTTCATAATCGTGCGGTTTTAGCGCATGAAGGAGGTGATGAACGACTCGTCGAGTGTGACCTCGGGAGCGAAACGGTCGCTGCGGACGTAGCGGTCGATGCTTTCGAGCAGCTGGCGCGTGGCGGGGCGCTGGTCCATCTTCTTTTTCGTGTCGACCGCCAGAACGAGCAGTTTGCCGCCGCCGACGCGGGCCTCGAAGCCGATGCCGAGTTTCTCGTTGTTGTCGAAGCTGTCGATCACCTGGATGAAGGGCCGCAGCTGGCGCGGGGTCTGCTGCATCTCGATCACCTTGGCGTTCTCCAGAATGTCCCACCACTGCCAGTCGGTGTGGTATGAGGTCGGGAAGTCGGCGAACACGGGTTGCTCGGCGTGAATCAGACAGCCGATGGTCATCGGCGCCCAGGCGAACATGATCGGGTTCCAGAAATGGTTGTGGAAGGTCGATTTGCGCCCCTTGACCTTGTTCGGCGCGGGGGTCAGGACGACCTTCTTCCCTGCGGCGAGGTACTGTTTGGCCTGCTCGCCGAACTCCGTCGTGTAGAGCACCT
The DNA here is from genome assembly GCF_025145845.1 of Alistipes shahii WAL 8301. NCBI lineage: Bacteria > Pseudomonadati > Bacteroidota > Bacteroidia > Bacteroidales > Rikenellaceae > Alistipes > Alistipes shahii. The sequence goes on from NZ_CP102253.1 coordinate 1,750,556, forward strand.
CCGTATCCGACTGCATCAGCTGTGCGTTGCGCGGATAGACCCAGATGTCCCAGCTGTTGCTTGTCTTTTCACCGACGTTCAGGTGCACGGTCAGCTTCTGCGGGCCTCGCACCTTGCCGAGCGGAGCGGAGAACTCCCCGACGGGGAACACGCCGTCGGTGCCTACGGTCTGCGATTTCAGACTGCCCTTGGCGATGGCTTTCCCGCTGCCGTCGGTGATCGACCAGCGGATTTTCGCATTTTTGAGCGCCGCCGCGCCGAAGTTGTAGACCTCGGCCTTTGCCGTGAAGGTTTCGTCTTCGAACCAGGCGCTTTTCGGGTAGCGGAGCAGCGCCACGGTCGGCGCGCAGAAGGCCCGCCAATCCTCGGGCGTCACCAGTCCCTTGGAGTCCCAGAACGGATCGAGCACACCCACCGGGGCGTAACCCTGGCCCGGGAAGTCGTTGAGCGACAGGAGCTGAAATCCGGCCGATTTGGACGAGCGGAGCAGCGCCTCGATCACGGCCTTGTACTCCACGACGGTCAGCGCGCCCGAGGCCCGGAAGAAGTCGTGGGCCTGATCGCCCATGCCGTTGGCGGTGAGCATCTCGCGCCACAGTTCGAAGTTTCGGGCCTCGACCGGTCCCGTGTATTTCCCGATCTCGCGGAAGTCGGGATAGACGCACCGCTGGCCCGACTCGTGGGAAATTACCGGAACGTCCACGTCCGACTCCTTGCTGCGTTCCCAGTCGGTCGAGGGCCGTCCCTCGTAGACCTTCACGGGGCCTTTGTTGGTCTGCTGCGAGACGTAATACTGGTCGGACGGGACGCGCGTGCGGGCCGTCGAACCGCTGTACAGATGCCGCGTGTCGAGTTTGCGGCCGTCGGCGGTCAGCTCCTCGATGAAGTCGAAGTTGCCGGTGATCTCGTTGCCGTTGCAGTAGAGGATGAACGAGGGGTGGTTGCCGTACTCCTTGAGGATGGCGCGCATCTCGCGGCGGAAGAAGTCGTAGCGCGCTTCGTCCGGCTCGGCGTCCTTGCCCCACATGGGCATCTCGACTTCGAGGTAGACGCCGTGGCGGTCGGCCATGCGGAACGCCGCGGCGGGAGGGCACCACGAGTGGAAACGGATGTGGTTCAGTCCGTAGTCCTTGACGATGCGCATGATACGCTCCCATTCGGCGTCGCAGACCGGGGCGTGGCCCGTTTTCGGGAACACGGCGTTCTCGACGGTTCCGCGCAGGTGGAGCGGACGGCCGTTGAGCAGGATGTGGTTGCGGCCCTGCGCCACTTCGCGCATGCCGAAGGTCGCCGACTTCTTATGTTCGAAGGACTCTTTTCCGGTGCCGGTCAGCAGCGTGCACTCCACGGTGTAGAGGTTCGGGTTGAATTCGTCCCAGAGTTTGGCCTCCTTTCCCAGCTGGAGGGTCTCCTTCAGGCTGACCTTCTCCCCGTCGCCGCTCACGGGAAATTCGCGGGTAAGCTCAAGCCCGCTGCCCGTGACGGTGAACTGCGCCCGGCCTTCGAACGGCTTTTTGGTGTGGTTTTCAATCGCCATCTCCACCCTGACGCTGTTCGTCGCGAGGTCGGGATACAGCTGCATGTCGTCGATGTAAACGGGGTCTACGGCCACGAGTTTCATCTCGCCGAGGATGCCGTTCCAGTTGATCTGCGTGAACTCCGTGTGGGCGTGGTTCCATTTGTGGGTGTTGTACTGGAACCGGTTGTCGATGCACACCGTGATGCGGTGCGTCTTGCCCGGGGTGACGAAATCCGTCAGGTCGTGGTTGTGGGGGACGCTGATGTAGTCCAGTCGGCTCACCTCCTTGGTGTCGACCCATACCGAGCTGAGCCAGTGGGTGCGCTCGAAATAGAGGAAGATGCACTTGCCCTTCCAGTCGGCCGGGAACTCGATGTCGCGCTGATACCACGCCGGACCCATGTACTCGTAGACGCGCGTCAGGCGGTCGACATGGCGGTAGGGTGATTTGTAGCCGATTTTGTAGTCGTCGGTGATGCCGGGGAGCATGATGGTCTCCTGGAGTTGGTGGTTGTAGCGCGGCGAAAGCGATCCCCTGCGGAAATCCATCACGTCCGTCTGGAACCTCCACTCTCCCGAGAGGTCCATTTCGCGGGTCTGGGCGGCCGCCGGGGAGAGGGAGCCCAACAGCACGGCCGCGAGAAGCAGTTTTATAAACCGGTTTTTCATGTATGGTGTTGTTTTAGATTATCGTTTCAGGTGTTTGTCCGCGAATTTCACGAATTGCCGCCAGTCGTAGAGCGTGATGTCGTGGTCGCCCGAACGGACGTGGTGGCCGATGTGTCCCGACAGCACGGGCGCGTCGGTTTGGGGCAGTTCCGTTCCCGAAAGTCCCACCAGGCCGAACAACTCGTAGACCGGCGTGGCGTGGACCCCCGCGAGGAACTCGCCTTTCGGATCGGCCCAACGGTCCTCGACGGCGCTGGCGATATACACCGGGCGCGGGGCTATCAGCGCAATCAGTTCGTGCTGGTCGACGGGCAAAGCCGCCTCGTTGCCCGAATACCGGTTGAAGTTCCCGCAAAACCAATGCGGGAAAAGGCTGTTGATCCTGGCTACGGTTTCGCCGTAACAACGCCGCGACAACGCCGCGCCGCCGCATCCCGAGTCGTTCGACACGGCCATGGCGAAGCGCGGATCGACGGCTGCGGCCCAAAGGGCCGTTTTGCCGTGCCGCGAATGCCCGATGACCGCCACGCGGGAGGCATCGACATCCTCGTCGGTTTCGAGGTAGTCCATCGCGCGGCTCAAGCCCCAGGCCCAGGCCGCGATCGTGCCCCATTCATCGGGGGCCGGTTTGGTCTGCCCCTCGCGGTAAAAGAGCGGGTGAACGCCGTTTTGGAAGCCGTCGTCGTAGTCGGGGTCGATGTCGCCGCGGTAAATCGTGGCGAGGCCGTAGCCGTTGGCGATCAGCATCTCGACCGGCCACCGTGATGCCGCCGCGGCGCGCGGGAACCCTTTTGCGCGGACTTCGCTGCCGCCCTCTTCGCGCGGCTTCATGCGCGAGACCGACTCCGTGACGAGCGGGTCGTCGCAGATCGTGTGGTTGCCCTTGAAATTCAGCCCCAGAAAGACCGGAACGGCGTCGGTGCGTTTGTTGGGGATGTAGAGCAGGATGGTCATGAAATGTGCGTCGCTCTCGGTGAAGTAGACGGCGATCTCCCGGCGGGTGGCCATGTTGCCCAGCGTGTAGCGGTCCTCGCTCAAGACCTCGAAATGCAGTCCTTCGGGACGGCCGGGGGCTTTTCCGTAGACCTCGCTTTCGAACAGCGACAGCAGTTCGGGACGGCGTTCCGAAGTCCACGTTTCGGCGTCAGTCACCTTTTTGCCGGCGATGGTTGTCAGCGGGTCGGGCAGCGTGTAGGCCGGAACCTGCGATTCGTCGTAGTTTGTCGCGGGCATCTGCGCCCGGGCGCAGAACAGGGTCAGGCCGCAGAGCGGCAGCAGCGCGTATTTTTTCACGGCGGTCATGGCTGCAATCGGCGTTTGATGCGCGTGAGCGCCTCCAGATAATAGTAGTCGGCGTAGGTGAGCGGCACGTCGACCTCCGAGGAGAAGGGATAGGCTCCCGTGCTGTGCCGGAGAATGAAGCCTCCGTTCTCACCCGCCGGAGCGGTGTATTCGGGCGAGGCCAGCGTGCGGATCTGCTTTTCGGCGAAAGCCATGTACCGCTCCCCTTCGGCTGCGGGCACGAAGCCGCTCAGCTCGACCAGCGCCGAGGCCATGATCGCGGCCGCCGATGCGTCGCGCGGCGTGGAGGCGAGGGCCGGAGCGTCGAAATCCCAGTAGGGAATCCCGTCGGCGGGCATGTTCCTGTGGTTGATGAGGAATCCGGCGATGCCGCGGGCCTGTTCGAGGTAGCGGGCGTCGCCCGTGAGGCGGTACATGCAGGTGTAGCCGTAGAGTCCCCATGCCTGTCCGCGGCTCCAGGCCGAGGAGTCGGAGAGGCCCTGATGGGTCTGCTTGAGATGGGGCTGTCCCGAGATCGTGTCGTAGGAGACCAGGTGGCAGGAGCTGAAGTCGGGGCGGAAATGGTGTTTCAGCGTCTTGTCAGCATGCGATACGGCCATGTCGCGCAGCGACTTGTCGCCCGAACGGTCGGCGGCCCACATCAGCAGTTCGAGGTTCATCATGTTGTCGATGATGACCGGATACTGCCATTTGTCGCGGTTGTGGTCCCACGAGCGGATCAGCCCTACTTCGGGTTTGAAGCGCGTCGCCAGCGAGCGCGCCCCGGTGAGCAGCACCTCCTCGTAGGACTTGTCTCCCGTGAGGCGCAGTCCGTTGCCGAAACTGCAATAGAGCATGAACCCCACGTCATGGTTGTCGGTGGTGTGTTTTTCCCGCTCGACGCGTGCGGTGAACATCCGGGCGTACTTCAGCACCCGGGGGTTGCGGCCGTTCTCGTAGACGTACCACAGCACGCCCGGGAAAAAGCCGCTGCACCACCAGCGCGAATCCGACGAGACGTCCTCGCCGTTCTCCCACGTGCGCGGCAGGCGGCCTTCGCGCGCACTGTACTTCTCGGCCATCAGCAGCGTCTGCCGCTCGGCGCCGGCCAGCGCCTTGTCCACGACGGTCTCCAGCGGTTCCCGCCCGCCTCCGGCGCAACCTGCGAGCAGGACGCCGAGAAGCGTGTATGTCAAAAACTTCTTCATCTTCTTTTAATTTTGTCGTAATAGGCTTTCATCAGATACCACGCTTTCTTGCGGTATCCCTGATCGGAAACCAGCCCCTTGCGGTTCCAGCCCTCCTGGTTGGCGGGGTGGAAGCGGAACGGCGAGCGGAAGTCGAACAGAATCCACGGCGACACGCCCCGCAGGTTGGGGATGTTCTCGAACATGCGCAGGTTGTCGCGGTAGAGGGCCTCCTGATACTCCTCGCTCCACGAACTGGCCACATCGGCCGGGCCGTGCTGGCCGTAGAGCGCCTCGCCGCCGAATTCGGAGATGATCAGCGGTTTGCCGCGCGCCACGTCCCACACCGCCTTGTCGGGCGTGAGGGGCCACGGGTGATACCAGCCCATGTATTTGTTGATGGCCACGACATCCAGTTCCCCGATGAACGGGTCGTCCATGACGAACAGCTGCCGCTGGCGGTCGAAACGCACCAGATCGAACGCCGCAACGATCAGGCGCGTGTCGTCGATCTCCCGGCAGCATGCGATCAGGTGGCGCAGGAAGGCGTTGCGCGGCCCGGAAGGCTGCGTCTCGTTGGCCACGCCCCAAAACGTCAGGGCGCAGCGGTTCTTGTCGCGCGTGACCATCTCGCGGATCATGCGGCCCGCCTTTTCGCGGGTTGGGTCGTTGGCGAAGTCGATGCCCTGCCAGATGGGAATCTCCTCCCAGAGCAGGAAGCCCATCTTTTCGGCCAGCCGGACGATATGTTCGTTCTGCGGGTAGTGCGCCAGACGGATCATGTTGCAGCCGAGTGCCTTGGCCTCGCTGAGCAGCATCACGGCGTCGGCCTCGGAGTGTGCCCGGCCCATGCGCTGGGGGATCTCTTCGTGGAACGAGATCGACTTGAGGAACACGGGCGAGCCGTTGAGGACGATCTCTTCGCCCTCGGTGCGGATATTGCGGAACCCGATCGACTCCTCCACCCGGTCGCGGTCCGTGGAGACGATCACCCGGTAAAGTTTCGGATCGGCGGGGGACCAGCGTTGCAGTCTCCTGACCCGGAACGACGCCGAGGCCGTACCGGTCGCTCCGGCAGTGACGGTCCGGTCTACGTTCAGTTCGGGAATCTCGATCCGTACGGCCGTTCCGGCAGCGGCGCCCGCCAGCTGCACATCGGCGTCGATCCGGTCGTCGGAATCCTTGCCGAGGCGGATGAAATAGTCCCGGATAAAAGCGTCGGGCACGCTGACGAGCATCACGTCGCGCGTGATGCCGCCGTAGTTCCACCAGTCGAAGGCCATCGCCGGGATGGCGTCTGTGGTGCGGGTGTTGTTGACCTCCACGGCCAGAAAGTTGCCTTCGGGCCTGAGGCGGCCCGTCACCTCGATCTCAAAGGGTGTGAATCCGCCTTCATGGGCGCCGATCTCCTCGCCGTTGAGGTAGACCCGGCAGCGGTAGCTGACGGCTCCGAAATAGAGGAACTGCCGCCGGCCGGTCTGCTCGGGGGCGTCGAACCGCCGGGCATACCACACCGTGCCTTCGTAGTATTTCAGCTCGGGCATCTGGCAGTTCCAGTCCGAGGGAACGTCGAGCCGCAGGCCGTTGTCGAACGAATATTCGTAGAAATCGGTCTTTCCCTCCGGCCTGCGGTTGAGGTAGATCTTGTTTTTGCGGCCCTGATCGTAGAGATCGACGATGGCGTCCCACTTTCCGTTGAGCGACTGCACGTCGCGTCCGTAAACGTTGGTGATCAGCTCCTGGGCTGCGATGTCGGCCGCCGCGAGCAGCAGCAGAGCAAATGACAGGATGAATTTTATCGGTGTTTTCATTGTTATCAGGATTTGTGGTTCGTCAGCGGATCTGTTCGTAGCGGTACATCGCGTAGTCGTTGGGCGCGGGAAGTTCCACCTCCAGCGTTCCGCGGCGTCCGGTCTTCTGCACGGCGGCCTTCCCGCTCCCCAGCACCGGCGTGAGGCGCACTTTCGAGTTCTCGGGGAGCCATGTTTCGATCCGGGCCTTCCGGTCGGGGTTCTGCTCGCGGAAGAAGATCAGGTAGCCCTGCTCGCCGTCGACCGACTGGAATCCGGTCCACGAGCGGCCCGACGGTTCGTCGCCCACGGGGAGGATCACTCCGCGGTGGAAATCGTGCTGCACCTCTTTGTAGCGTTCGATCAGCGCGCCGATGCCCAGCGCCTCTTCGGGCAGTCCGCTCGCCTCCATCCAGGCCAGCGGCTGTCCGGCCATGGTCGTTGCGAAGAGGTATTCGAAACTGTAATTGGCCGGGGCGAACGGGTCGCCGGCATATTTTTCCGTGTTGCGCCATTTGTTGAGGAACTCGATCTGGAGCTTCTCCGCGGGGACGTATTTGGAGAGCATCCACAGGTTGCGCAGCGTCCAGTAGGGGTAGTAGTTCTGCCAGTCGGTGTAACGGTTTTCGAGGAAAATGTTGCCGTACTCGTTGAACATGTGGTAGCCTCCGCGGCGTCCGGCCGTGGCGTCGAGGTTGAAGACCACTCGGCCGCCCGTCCGCTCCAGCACGCGGTCGAACAGCCGCCGCAGGTTGCTTTCGGAGCGTTTGTCGGGGATTGCCAGTCCGTCGATCTTGAACGTGCGGATGCCGTACTCGTCGTAGAGACCTACGAGGGCCTGCGCGTCCTTCTCCCAGTCGGCATAGCCATCCTGTACGCTCGGGTTGAACCAGAGGCAGATCTCCACGCCCAGTTCCCGGCCCAGCTCCACGACAGGGTGCAATCCCCGGGGGTATTTCTCCGGGTCGGGTTTCCAGTAGTCGGGATTGTCCCAGATGTTTTTGAACGACCCCTTCGCCACGGCGGAGTTGGGGCTTTTGCCCACCTGCCAGCCGTCGTCGATCTGGAAATGCGTGATGCCCAGATGCGCGGCCTTGCGGACCTCGGCCAGGCAGAACCGTTCGTTCACCTTCGTGTCCTGGCTGCGGTCGCCCCATGTGTTCATCATCACCATCTCGTCGCGTCCGGGAAGCAGCTTCCGTAAATTTTTCTGGTAGCTCCGCAGGGCCGTCAACTGTTCGAGTTCTCCGCCCGACCAGACTCCGAGGACGCATCCGTAGGCTTTCACCCACTCCCCTTCGCGGAGGTCCTTCTCCGTCACGCCCAGTCCCGTCACCGTGAAATCGCCGAACTCCGCCGTGAAGTCCCCGCCGCCATAGGCCAGTTGCACGCCCGAACCGGGGGCTTCCTTCAGGAAGAAGAATCCGCGGCCGTTCTCGGCGTTGCGGGCGAAGAGCAGGTTGCCCCGGTAGCTGTTTTTCCGGTAGGGAATGACGTCGGTTTCGAAGACCAGGTTGTTGTTCCAGTCCGTGACGTCCTGGAACTCCACGATCCGCGTGTGCCAGTGGAACCCGCCGGGGTTGAACCGGTCGAGGGTCGCGGCGACCGGCTGCGACTGCATGTCGGCGGTCGATTCGATGTTCTTGCGGTCGGCGGCGTTGACCGCCCGGCTCTCGGGAAGCTGTGCGGCGCTGCCTTTGAGGTAGGTGTCGCAGGCGATCGCCGGAGTGTCGGCGCAGATGCGGTAAACCCGCCGCACGTCGAGCGTTCCCAGCGAAAATTCCACGGTGATTTCCAGCCGCGCCGGATGGATGTCGGTTTCGGCGATCCGTTTCGTCGAGCAGCGTCCGCCGGTGCTTCGGGTATCGCCCGCGACCTTGAAATCGGGCGTCAGGGAACGGGAAGTCCACACCTGTCCCGACGAAAAGTCGGTCAGGCTCTGCGTCATCAGGTTGCCGCCGTTCCAGACGAACCGGCGTTCGATCCGGGAGTTGCCGATCGTCAGGGTGTCGTTCTGCAAACGGCTGTAACAGCCCTCCTGCGGGAAGGCGGACGTGCCGCAGAGCAGCATCGTGAACAGTATCGGGAGTGTGTGTTTCATGGTCGGGATTCTATTTTGCCGGCAGGATTCTGCGCATCGTGTCGGTAAAGATTGCAGCCATCCGCTGCTGGATGTATTTGTCTTGGCCCCGCTGGGGATGCCACCCGTAGGCGACGCCTTCGATGGTTTGCGTGTCCTGGGCGTGGAGCAGGCTCTGCTGGGTTCCGGTGGCCGGGTTCGGAGTGTCTTTCGAGAAGCCGATGTTCCTGTCGAACTCCACGAGCGGCAGGCCCCACCGTGCGGCGAGGCGCCGTATGGCGGCGTTGTAGGTCGTCCGCGCGTCGTGCCAGTCGGTGCAGAGGACGATGACGGCGGGTTTACCCGATTTCGTGCCGTAGTACTTCGATTTCGGGTCGTCCTTCAGGGCGTAACACTCGCTTTGGTAGCGTTTGATGACGTAATCGAACGCCGCGGCGTAGTTGCTTCGGTCGAACGGCGTCGTGTAATCGGTGTACTTCTCTTTCAGGCCGCCCGTGGCCGAGACGTCGCGGTTGTGGACCTGCATGATGACCAGCGCATCCATCTCGTCCAGCTCCCCGGCGTTCCAGAGCGTGCCCTCGGCCATCCGGTTGGCCGTGTCGGCGATCGACTCGCCGCCGATGGCCCGGTTGATAGCCCGGGCGTCCAGTTGCCGGCATCCGATTTCGAACCAGCCGTTCTGCGGCGAGGCGAACGAGGCCCCGGTGAGGAGGATCGTATATTTCGCGTTCTCCTGCGCTGCGGCATGCCCCCACAGCAGGGGCAGCGCAAGCAGCAGTGTCAGTAGTTTTTTCATTGTTGCGGTTTCAGTCGTTGCGCAGTGCGCGCGGGGCTTTCAGCGAAGCCCCCTGGTTGAATTTCTGGTTATTGGGAATCCTCTCTTTTCTGCCGACGCCTTCGCGCATCAGCCTGCGGAGTTCTCCGAGGTGTTTCTGGTAGATCAGGCGGGGCGAAGCGTCGTATTTGCGGCACAGCGAAGCTGCCATGCCGACCACCTCGCCCATCATGCCCGTCGTGCGCATCACCCGCACCGTTCCGAGGGCCACGTGCGTCACGCTGATGTTCCGCCCGGCCATGAACAGGTTGTCCACATTGCGGGAGTAGAGACACCGGTAAGGCACGGCATGGGGATAGATGTGGATGTGTTTGGTCGCGGCCTTGAACTCCCGGTCCGGGAAGCGCACGGAGTTGAGCGAATCGGGAAAATGCAGGTCGATGTCCCACGTCGCGGTGAACGAGGCGTCTTCGTGGAAGACGTTCTTGTCGATGTCGTCCTGTTTGAGGACGTAGTCGCCCAGAAGCCGCCGCGATTCGCGTTTGCCGGCCACATAGGCCACCCAGCCCAGCTCGCGGTTGCGGTACTTGGCATTGTCTTTCAGGCCGTTCTTGAGAAAGCTCCAGTTCGAATAGATCACCAGCAGGCCGTAGTCGCGGATGCGTTCGAAATCGCGGATCTGGTCGAGGTTCATGCCCGTCTCCCATTTCCATTCGCCCATCGTCACCCGCTCGCAGTTTTCGGCGTTGAACTCCACGCCGTAGCTGAACGTCGGGAACGAGGTTTTGCGGCCCGTGTCGACCGAATACCATTGGACGGACGAACCCATCGTCATCCGGTCGGCGGTTTCGGGCGCCAGCGTTTCGCCGAATTCGTCGCGGCTCTCGCGGCCCATGCGGTAGTCGGCTCCGGCCAGGAATCCGACGGTTCCGTCGCCCGTGCAGTCGGCGAAAAGCGGCGCTTCGAGCGTCGTCTCCTCCCCGGTTTCGATGTGGCGGACGATTACGGATTTTATCCGGCCGCCCTCTTTGTTCACCGCTACGGCGCGGCAGCTGGAGAACAGCTTCACGTTCTGCTCCCCGGCGATGAACGCACTTTTCTTCGCGTCCTCGTAGTTTTCGGCCGGCCGGGCGTTGCCTTCGCGCGAGTGGCCGAATTCGCGGATCATGCGGCCCAGTCCCTCGTTGGGGCCAAGCTCGATGACGCCGCCCAGATGCACGCGGACTTCGGAGCTGTTGTTGCCGCCCAGCACCGGGCGGTCGTTGACCAGAGCGACGCTGCACCCCAGCCGGGACGCCGCGGCCGCGGCGCACATGCCTGCGATGCCGCCGCCCACGACGACGAAATCGAACGATTCGGCGGTTTGCGGCGTTGCGGGGATGCCGAGCATCCGTTTGCGGAACGCAGCGAGTTCCGCGCTTCCGGACGGAGGGACGTCGCCCTCTTCGGTGGTGAAATAGACGGCGTCGCAGCGGCCGTCGAATCCGGAAAGGTCGGTCAGCGAAACGCTGACCGGACCTTTCCGGACGGAGACCTTTCCGGCGCACTGCCACATCCACTCGCTGCCCGTGCAGCCGAGCGTCGCGGACAGTTTCCGGCTGCCGACCCGGAGGGCGAACTTTCCGGGACCTTCCCCGTCGTACCAGGGGGCGACCCAGTTGAACGTCCGGACGTAGACCCGGTAGGTTCCCGTTTCCGGGAATTCGACCGTTGTCACGGCGTCCGCCACGGGTTTGCCCATGCCGTGCGCGATGAGGTAGGGCGAACCCATCTGGTCCATGAACTGCTGGTCCACGGCCCACCCGCCCTTGTCGCGGAAACTCTCGGCCTCGACCAGGACGCCGCTCCCGAAGGAGGCGGTGACGGACAGCAGCAGCGCTGCGGAAAGCAATGCAACCCTCTTCATGGTTTTTCAGGCGTTAGTTGATCTGTACTTCGTGCAGTTTCACCCAGCCTTCGGCCGTCTTTTCGTTGTTCACGGCGAGCTGGATGGCAGGCCGGTTCTCCTTCGTCGTGTCAACGATGGCGATGCCCCACGTGTATTTCCCCGCGGGAAGATCGACGGCCGGCGTTTCGAAGGTGTAGGAGAAGGGCTTGCTCTCGACCCAGGTCGAAGGCTCGCAGTCCTTGTCGACGAAGACCTTCTGCGCCTTGTCCGAAGCGTCGATCAAAGCGAAGGCCACCTTGTATTTGTAGTTCCACTGCGGCAGGTTGTTCGGGAAATAGCCCCAGCCCATGTTGCGCCAGCGCGAAGCGACCTTGACACGGCTGCCTGCGCTCACCTGGTCGGGAACGATCACCTGGTCGGGATAGAGACGGTAGCCGCCTTCGGAGACGAAGCGCTGCACGAGGCTGAAGGCATCGTTGAACCACGACTCGGTCTCCTGGCCGACACGGAAGTCCATCATGTTGACGCGGGCTTCGGCCGAGGAGTCGAATTCGCCCTGGCGGACATCTTCGGGGTGTCCCTGGCGGTAGCCGGCCGGGTCGTTCCAGTAGCTGTGGCTGCTGACGATATATCCGCCCTCCATGATGATGGGGACCTTGTAACGCCATTGTGCGGCGATTGCCTTCTCCCAGGTGCTGTAACCCCAGCTGGAGTTGTTCATGCCGAAGGCGTCGGAGCGGATGCAGTAGCCGTTGCTGATGGCCAGGGCCACGAGGCTTTCGCTGTTCGGGTTCGCCGTGCCCTGGCTCGTGGGATGGCCCAGTACGCGGTGGTAGTTGATCACCAGGGGAACCTTCGTGAAGTGTTTGGCGTAGAGCTTGGTGATCCAGTCGAGGACTTCGCGCTTCACCGTTTCCGTATTCTCATCGACAGCCGATACGTCGTCCTTGTTGTAAGCCACGCTGTGGCCCTCGCCCCACTTGCCGAGGCCGTAGCCGTCGATGAACGAGGTGTATTCCGGATCGTTGAACTCCTCGGCGAGGGCTGCGACGAACTTCTCGTAGTAGCGCTGGAAGATCGGGTCCTGCGGCATCGGGGTCTTGCGGTCGGGGTATTTCGGCTCCGACATCGCGTATTCGGCTCCGGCATCGTAGACGAACTGGGGCGTATTGGCGCCCTGGTCACGTCCGTCCACCACGACGCGGAAAGCGATGGGGAGTTTCAGCTCCCGGGCTTTCTGAACCAGTTTGTAAACCTTCGAATCGGGGTCTTTCCAGGCGTACTGCCCGTCTGCGGGATTCAGCACGGACCATTTCGTGCGGATATAGCAGGCCGAAGCGTAGTCCGCCACCCTTACGTTCTTTCCGAGCAGCGGTACGTAGATCTCCTTGTCGAAATAGGAGGGATCGTAGTCCGCGCTGACATACATCACCCAGCCGTTGAGCGGGTTGTGCAGCACTTCCGACTTGTTGTAGGCGGGCTTTACGGTCACACCGGCAACTTGGCCGCCTTCTTCGCCGCCGCCGTTGTCCTTCGAGCAACCGCAGGAAGCGGCGCAAAGAAATGCTGCCAGAAGACAGCCGGTCATCAGATTTCTCATGTGTATCATGTTGCTGTTTTTACGATTGATTGTCGTTGTAATGGAATATTGCCGTATCTTCCTGTCGGCCGGAACCCAGTCTCCATTCCGATACGGCAATATTTTTCAGTCGTGCGGTCCGGCGTTATTTGTTCCGGGCCAGGATCGTTCCGTGACGCAGATCGAAGATCAGCAGGTCGGAAGCGGGGATCGTGTAATACGAGTTGCGCGTCTCTCCGTCGGCGCCTCCGTGCAGTTCGCCCACCTTGCCGAGAGTCAGCGTGAGGTTCTGCTTCTTGCCTTCTGCCGTCAGCGGACAGGTGAAGCAATAGGCATTGTTCTGGTTGTAATCCGCATCGCCGACCGAGAAATTCTGGGCTACGCAGAACTTCATGCCGCTGGAAAGTTTCGTGCCGTTGTGCTCTTCGGCGTCATAGATCAGGATCTGCGGGTCGGCGAAGCTCTGCTTCAGGTTGAGTTTGCGCACGCCCCAGCCCGTACCTGCTCCGTAGGCGTAGAGATCGAGCACTTCGATCGTTGCCTCGGGATTGGCTTCCGCTCCGCTCGGGTGGAATGTGACGGACAGCGGCTTCAGGTCGGTCGCCGACGAGTAGATGCGCACCTGCTTGTTCTCCATGTCGATCAGCAGGCGGTAGTTGCCAGCGTTCGGGATATTCCACGAAACGGGGGTTTCCGTCATCTTCACGTCGACAAGCTCCCCGTCGCGGAGCGCGCCGTTGCCGTCGCTCGGAACGATGTAGTAGGTCTGGCCCTCCAGCTCGACGGGAATCTGCAACTCGCCGATGCTCAATTCGCCGTACCAGGCATAGAGGTTCGCATTCTCGACCGTCTTTTCGATCTCCGTCACGCTGCTGATGGCCGTGCCGGAAAGCGACACCTTGTCGGCATCGAAGACATCGACCTTGATCGGGGTTACGGTCACCTCCACGGTGCGCACTTCGGGCATTTCGTATGTGGGGCCGCCCGCATACTCCGCGATGACGCGGAACGCCAGTGTGAAGGTCTTGTTTACGGGCACCTTCCAGCGCTCGTTAGCCCAGTTGTTGATTTGCTCGGAGGTGTAGCTCCGGCTGAAGATGCCGTCGTCTTCGCTCGTCACGATGGCAGTGGACGAACCGAAGTTGTTGTTCAGCAGGTCCAGTTTGGTCGTGTAGGACACCAGATACTCGTCGGGCATCGGACGCGCGGGCGTCCAGTCGAAGGTCAGTACCGTAGCCGAAAGGTCGTTTTCGTCCAAAGCGATCTGGGAGGCGGAGGCGGTCAGCTCCAGAGTTTCCCGGACCGGGTCGCTGTCGTGTTCGTACGGGTCCCATTCACAGGCCCACTGGCCGAGTGCGAGAAGGGTCAGCAGCGACAGGTTGCATGCAAATTTTATCTTTTTCATAACTGTTTTTTTCGTGGTTGCTGATACGGTCCGGAATCTGCCGGACACATTCTTGTCTGATCCGCCCGGAGGCGGGGACGAAGGTTTTTAGCCTTCGTAACCTTCATATCCGGGATTCTGCGGGAAATTGCCGACATTCGCGTCGCGGATAGCCTGCGGAATGGGCCACAGCACGTGGAAATCCTGGATGAGGTCGCGCGCCTCGGGGTTGTACTTTCTCACGCGTTCGAGCAGCTTGCCCGTGCGTATCAGCGTGAAGCGGCGGCTCTCTTCGCCGTAGAGTTCGCGGATGCGCTCGTCGAGCAGGAAATCCATCGTCATCTCCTCGTCGGAAACGTCGGACACTTTGGCGCGGCGGCGCACTTCGTTCACGGCATCGGCGGCCTTATCGGGCATGTCCTGACGCAGGTAGGCTTCGGCCAGCAGCAGGTAGGTCTCGGCCAGGCGGAATTTCATGCGGTCCTTGTATGCGCCGGTAAGCTGGAGGTTTTCCTCCTTACCGAAGAAAAATTTCTTCAGCGCCGGGAAGAGCTGGGCCTGCGACCACGATTTGTCGTCGATGGGGCATTTTTGTCCCAGCTTGTTGGGCGTCAGCGGGTTGTTGTAGTACCAGTTGCGCTTGATGTTGTACTCCGAGTTGCGGATGTCGCCGTCTTCGAAGATGCCTTTTTCCTGAATATCGGGGAACCCCTCCTTTTCTCCGGCTGTCGTGGCGTTGGTCCCCTTGACGCCGATCCACCACTTCAGCGGATAGATCTGCGCCAGGCCGCGGCCGCCGAGCGAGTCGGCCAGTGCGAATCCGTCGATGGCGTGGTACTGGGGATTCCAGGCGCGGCGGGTCCAGTCGTCGGAATTCGTGCCGCCGCCGACCGTGTTGTACTGGAACTGCATGACCCAGATACCCTCGGTGTTGCCGGCCGAACGGTTCTGATTGTTTTCGACGAACATGTCGCTGAAATAGTCGCCGGGATCGTTCTTGGCGTTGCCGAAGCGGCTTTTCATCAGACTGTAATACGGGCAGTCGATCACGTCCTGGGCATTCTCCTTGGCCAGCTTATAGTCGCCTTCGGCGCCGCGCAGCAGGTACATTTCGCTCAGCAGGTGGCGTGCGGCCCACGTCGTAAGCTTGCCCTCCTTCACGTTGTCGGGATTGTCGGGAAGGTACGTCTTGGCAAATTCCAGGTCTTTGATGATGTTGCCCAGCACCTCGATCTTGGGATCGCGCGAGAACGAGAGCAGGAAGGGCTTCTGGATGGTTTCGACCCAGGGCACGTCGCCGTAGAGGTAGACCAGCGTGCGGTAGGCGTAAGCCCGGAAGAAACGGGCTTCGGCCTGGTAAAGCTGTTTGTCGGTGGGATAGTCCCAGTTGTCGTTCTTTTCGGAATAGATCAGCAGTTCGTTGGCCGAAGCGATCAGGTTGTAGGCCCAGTTCCAGTACGAACCGACGAAAAGCGTCGACGGGTTGAGCGTCATTTCGGCGAACGGAACCAGCGAACCGTCGCGGACGGTTCCCATGCGGCAGAGGTCGGTCGAAATCTGGAGCACCTCGTAGGCGCAGGCGCCGTTGTGCATGAAAGCGCCGTTTTCACCCCAGGTGTTGTATTCCGAGCGGGCGATGGCGTAGAGCCCCGTGGCTCCCACCTCGAAGCCCAGTGAACTGGTGTAAGTGTTGTCGGGGGCCAGCGAACTTTTCAGATCCTCTTCCTGGAAGGAGGTGCAGCCCGCAGCTATCGAGAGGATCGAACTCGCGATGCCGATCTTGATATAATTCATCGTTTTCATAGTCAGGTCTTGATTAGAAGGTTAAGGTTAATCCCAGTACGTAGGAACGGGCGGTCGGGAACGATGCGAACCAGGTGTTGTCGTAGTTCAGCATCTGGCGCATGTTGGAGAAGGCGCAGACGTTGTTCACGCTGAAATTCACGTCGATGGCGCTCAAGCCGATCCGGCGGACGAATTTCTGATTGACACGGTAGCCCAGCGTGATGTTGCGCAGCTGCACGTAGTTGAGCTTCTTGTAGTAGCCGTGGCTGAAGGAGGCCTGGTAACCCGGCGAAACGACCTCTGCGTCGGGGGTCTCCGGCGTCCAGTATTTCACGCCGTGGATGTAGTTGCCCGAACCGAACGTATACGAGGAGATGTTGGCCACGTTGTCCGTCATCCACTTGCCGAAGACGCCGTTGAACAGGAACGAGAAATAGAGGTCCTTGTAGGAGAAACGGTTGCCCATCGACATCGTGAAGCTCGGCTGTTTGCTGCCGATCACCTTGCGGTCTTTGGAGTCGATGACGCCGTTGCCGTCGACATCCTCCAGTTTGGCGGCTCCGGGCGTGGCTCCGGTCTGGTGGGCCACCTCCTTGCCGTCCTTGTCGATGAACGTGAACTCGTCGCCTTCCTGCCAGATGCCGATCATGTTCCAGTCGTAGTAGACCGACAGCGGCTGGCCGATGAACCACTTGTTGTTGATGTCGTCTTTGCCGTCGCCGCGCAGCGCGACGATCTGGTCGCGGTTGAGCGAGAAGGTGAAGTCGGTCTCCCACCTGAAATCCTTCTTGCGGATATTCTGCGAATGGAGCGTCAGTTCGATACCCTTGTTGCGGGTCTGGCCGACGTTGTAGAGAATCTTGCTGTAACCGTTCATAATGGGAACGGTACGCGACATCAGCAGGTCGTGCGTGTTGGAGAGGTACATGTCGATCGTACCGCCCAGACGGCCGTTGAAGAACTGGAAGTCGATACCGAGGTTGGCCGTATAGGTGGTCTCCCAACGCAGGTCGGGATTGCCGATACCGTCGCTCGGCAGGTAGGCCGAGTTGGCGGCGTCGCTGTTGTCGCCCCAAATATATTTGACACCATTGGTCGAGTAGAGACGGTCGAGCGACTGATAACGTGAAATGGCGTTGTTCCCGTTGGCGCCGTATGAGAGGCGGATCTTCAGCATGTCGATCCAAGAGGCGTTGTCCTTGATGAAGCTCTCCTCGCCGAGATGCCAGGCAACGGCAGCCGAGGGGAAGAAAGCCCATTTGTGGTTTTCAGCGAAGGCCGAGAACGAGTCGGCGCGTCCGGTGAGTGTCAGAAGGTATTTGCTGTTGAACCCGTAATTCACACGGAACATGCCTGAAACCGTGTTCTCCTTCCAGAAAGACGAACTGATGGCGATCTTGTTCTCGGCGCCGTCCATCCGGTAGAAGCTCGAGTCGTCGTTCACGAAGCCTTCGCCGCTTTGCGAAGCGGCTGTATACTGGGCCTCCTGCATGGAGAAGAGACCTGTGAAGTCGATGTGATGTTTGCCGAAATTCCGGTCGAATTTAAGCACGTTCTCCCACGTCCAGTCCGTCGTGTGGTTGTTGGCCAGCTCGGCGCGGCCGTCGACTTTCTTACCCGTTACGGTGTTGCGGCCGTAGTAGGTTCCGTTCATCTGGCTGCGGTAGTTGTAGCCGAACTGCGACCGGAAAGAGAGCCCTTTGACCGGAAGTTTGAGATCGAGGAATCCGTTGGCCATGAAGTTGCGGCCCGTGCGTTTCTGGTCGGCGTTGACGTCCTTCATCGGGTTGGGCAGGTTCGAGTAGTCCATCGGCTCTTCGTAGTAGGCGCCGGTCTCGTCCTTGTAGATGCCGTAGGGGCTTTGCTTGATGGCATGTTCGAGGTTCGGCGTCGCACCGCCGGTCTCACGGTTCACGAACTGCGTGGTGAGACCTACGGACAGCCAGTCGTTCATTTTCTGGTTGATGCTGGCATAGACGTTCGTGCGCTGGTAATTCGAATTGTAAACCACGCCGGGGTTGTCCAGGTAGGAAACCGAGGCCATATAGGTGGTCTTCTCGTTGCCGCCCTGGAAGCTCAGCTGGTGGTCCATCGTGAAGACCGTGCGGAAGACGTAGTCCTGCCAGTCGTTGGTGATGCCCTTGGCGTAGTTTACCTTCTCGCTGGCGCTGATAATCGAACCTACCAGCGGATCGAGCTGCTCGCCGCTGTAATTGTTCTTGAGCCGGCCCATGTCCTGTTTGAGGCGGATGAACTCGTTGGGACCCATGGTTTCGATGCGCTGCATCGGCTCGGCGATGGCGAGCTTCGTTTTGTAGGTGACATGGAAATCGCCCTGCGAACCCCGCTTGGTCTGGATCAGGATGACGCCGTTCGAGCCGCGCGAACCGTAGATGGCCACGGCCGACGCGTCTTTCAGCACCGACATGTTCTCGATGATGTTCGGGTCGAGGTCGGCCAGTCCGCCCGAGTAGGGAATGCCGTCGAGAATGATCAGCGGGTCGTTGCTGGCCGTCAGTGAGTTCTGGCCGCGGATCAGCAGGGTCTGGTTGCTGCCCGGCGCTTCGTTGCCGGTCGTGATGTTCAGACCGGCGACCTGGCCGACCAGACGGTCCATCAGGTTGTTGGTCGAGACCATTTCCAGCGTCTGTTTGCTGACGACGGCGAGACCTCCCGTGAGGTCTTTCTTTTTCTGCGTACCGTAACCCACGACGACCACTTCGTCGAGGGACTGGGCGTCTTCGGTCATCGTCACGTTTACGACATTCGATGCGCCGAGTTTCACTTCCTGGTCGGTATAGCCCAGACAGGTGAAAAGAAGCGTCGAGGATGCGGGAACTTTGATTTCATAAACACCTTGCGTATTGGATACGGCTCCGTTGTTGCTTTTGCCGTCCTTTACCACGACAACGACTCCCGCCAGCGGGGCGCCGCTTCCGTCGGTGATTTTACCGGTTACTTTGACGTCGTTCTGCTGGGCGAACGACGGTGTTGCAGACAGCAGGAATAAGAGGGAAATCGTCAGGCTGCCTATAAGCTTTTTGTACATGCTCATTATCATAAAAGGTTTCTTTTTGGTTAGTGCTTGTATCTCCGTTATAAAGGGATTGTCTGGAGGGGCGGGAGACACTTCGTCGCCTGGTGTGGTTTTCCGATCATCTTTTCATAGGTTTCAGGTTTTAATTTTTTAAATTTTTTTATGTATTTCGAAGGAAAAGCGGACGCCGGGGACTTCGGACCCCGTATTGCAAAGGTCAATAAAACGGGGCGACCGGATGGGCGTCGTTTATTCGGAAATGGTTCCATTTCGTACGGAGGGGTAAAAAAAAGGATCATATCCGGGCGCTGCGGGCGCTGCGCAGACCTGCGAAGAGTCCCGCCCGGACAAAATGAAACCTCCCTGCCGGTCGCGCGGGGCGACGGCGGGAAGGTTTCTGCGGGCAGATGCGGACGCTGCTCCGGCGGATACGAAAGCACGAGATATTCATAGCCGGTTCGGTGGGCTCCTTTCGTGCGGTTTGCGTCAGGATTTCTTCTTAAATTCGGATGGGGTCAGTTCGAAATGCCGTTTGAAACAGATGCTGAAATATTTGGGATTGGCGAATCCCGTCAGGACCGAGATCTCGGAGATGGTCAGGTCCGACTCCCGGAGCAGCTGGGCCGACCGTTTCAGCCGGACGTCCATGATGAACTCCTTGATCGACATGCCCGTGATGTCGTTGATCTTCTGGTAGAGGAGCGTGCGTCCGATCGACATGTCCGACACGAACGAGTCCACGTTGTAGTCGCTGTTGTCCATGTTCCGTTCGATGTAGTTCATCGCCTTTTTCAGCAGTTCCTCGTCCATCGACGAAATGGTGATCTTCGACGGTTCGGCGATGTACTTCTTGCTGTAACGCTCCTTGAGTTCCTGCTGGGTGCGGATGAGGTTGGCAACCTGTTTGAGCAGGAAATCCATATCGAAGGGCTTGTCGATGAACACGTTGGCTCCGCATTCCAGTGCCTTGATCTTGTTTTCGGTGTTTTTGCCCAGAGCCGAAAGCATGATCACCGGGATATGGCTGGTCTTGATGTTCGAACGCAGCGAGCGGCATACCTCGAAGCCGTCGGCTTCGGGCATCATCAGGTCGGTGATAACGATCTGGGGGCAGATTCTCTCCGCTTTGGCGATGCCTTCGCTGCCGTTTGCCGCGGTGTATACGTTGTAGTGTTTCGACAGCCGTTGTTCGAGGTAGCTCCGCAGGTTGGGGTCGTCCTCGATGACCACGATGTTGCACGCCTTGCGGTCGTGCCGGTCGTTGGGAGCCATGACGTCGGATTCGGTCAGCAGGTTGTCGATTTCGGAGACCGTGTATTCGTACGATTCGGCGGCGCTGTCGGTCTTTTCGGCGTTGAGCGTGAAGGGCAGGACCACCGTGAACGCGACTTTCGAGTTGCCCGAACGGAGGGTGATGGTTCCGTTGAGGTTGCCGACCAGCTCCTTGACGATGGCCAGTCCCAGGCCGCTGCTGCTCTCGAATTGGGGACGGCGGTCGGAGAGGTGGTTGAACGATTCGAAGATGGCCTCCTTCTTGTCGTCGGGGATTTCCGCCCCGGTGTTGGTGACCGTGAAGGCGATGTATTCGGTGCCGGCGGCCGGCGGAGCGGACTCCGGGCGCTGCTCCTGCCGCGCCGGGTAGATTCTCACGCCGACATAGCCGTTTTCCGAGGCGTACTTGATCGCGTTGGAGAAGAGGTTCGTGAAGATTTTTTCGATCACGTCGTGGTCGAACTTGGTGTAGAAACTTTCATACTGGGAGTTGAAGCCGGTTTCGATCCCCTTCTTGTTGGCGTAGAACTCGAACAGCGAGAAGATGCTGTCGATGAAGCGGATCAGATCGCCCGGCTGGCGGTTCAGGGTGATCTTCTGGCTCTCGATTTCGCGGAACTGAAGCAGTTGGCTGATCATGCGCTGGATGCGCCCCACGTTCTTCTCGATCAGGTGCACGTAGGCATTGCCAGGCGCATTGGCGGGCAGGTGTTCCTTGAGCTGTTTCAGCGGGTCGACGACCAGCGTGAGCGGAGTTTTGAGGTCGTGGGAGATGTTCGTGAAGAAGTTGATCCGGGCCTGGGTCAGCTGCTTCATGTTCTGTTCCTTGATCCGCTCCAGTTCGAGCCGCTGTTCGAAAATCTTCTTGTTGGTGAAATACCGCCAGATGAAGTAGGCCACCGCCGAGAGCAGCGCCGCATAAACGAGGTAGGCCCAGCGGGAGAGGAAGGGCGAGGGGTGCACCCTGAAGCCGAGCGCCGAAACCTCGTCGCCCCACAGGCCGTCGTTGTTGGCCGCCTTGACCTCGAAGACATAGTTTCCGGCGGGCAGGTTGAAGAACTGCACCACCTTCTGTCCCTGCGGCAGCAGGGACCATCTTTCGGAGTGTCCCAGCAGGCGGTAGGCATACTGGTTCTTCTCGGCGTTCAGGTAGCTGTTCGCCGAGAAGCGGATTTCGAAATTCGACTGCCGGTGCGACAGTTCGATCACGTCGCCCTCGCCTCCGCGGTAGGAGAGCGTGGAAATGGCTTTCTCCAGAGGCGAGTTCTTGGCGCCGGGCACGGCCGGCCGGCTGTTGATAAGCAGGTCCGTAAAATAGACTTTTGGCTTCTGGTCGTTGTATTTGATCTTTCCCGGGGTGAAGAGGATGAAGCCGTCCGTCCCTCCGAACAGCATTTCGCCTTTCGAGGTCTTGTAGCAAGCCCGCACGTAGTAGGCCCCGCAGCGGTTCGGGATGTCGATCTGCGATTTGCGGATCACCCCGTCGGTATGGTCGTAATAGTAAAGCCCGTCGTTGGTGCTGAACCAGACATCTTTCGAGGGGGTGTCTTCGAGGATGCCGAAGACTGTTTTGCCCTCCAGCCCTTCGCCGTTCCGGTCCCTGAAATTGACGTAACTGCCGTTGCGGCGCAGCAGGTTGACCCCGCCGCCACGGGTTCCGAACCAGATGTCGGAGTCGGAGGTGACGCAGTAGGAGCAGAGGTTGTTGACCGAATAGGGGGCCTCTGCGATGTAATGGCGCTTCAGAATCCGCCGTGTGGCGGGATCGACGACGTATGCGCCGTCGTGCCCGACGAGCCACAGGTCGCCCCGCTCGTCGTGGAACAGCGTTTCGATATGGATGCGGACGGCGTTTCCCTGTGCGTCTGTCAGCCGGACCGTCTCCACGCGTCCCGTACTCGCATCCTTGTACATCAGCTCGGCGTCCGGGTCGGTCAGCCAGATGCCCCGGTCGCCCTCCTTGGCGAAGTCATAGACGCTCAAAGGCTGTCCCGAGGCCGGATGGTTCATGTACAGGTCGGAGAAACGTCCCTGCCGTTCGTCGAAGACCCGCATTCCGCCGTTGAACGCCGAGACCAGCAGCCTGTCGTTTCCGTCGTGCCACAGCTTTTTGATCATGTTCGACGTCAGGCCGCAGCGGCTCTCCTGCGTGTAATAGACGAACCGGCCGTCGCGGCGGTCCCAGCGGTTAATTCCCCCCCCCTCCGTTCCGATCCAGAGATTGCCCTCCGAATCCTCTTCGAAACAGCTGACGATGGGATGGTTCAGCCCGCCCGGCGTGGCTTTGAAATAGTCCACGCCGTTGTCCGCGAAGGTCATGTAGGCCAGTTTGCCGCCGTATGTGCCGACCCATATCCCGCCGTCGGGATCGGGGAAGATCGACCATACCGAATTGTTGGGCAGGGAGTAGGGATAGTGGAGGTCGGAACGCAGCAGCTGCGTGCTGGCGGTAAGCGGCTCCAGCAGCAGCAGTCCCGATTGCGTCGCTACCCAGATGATGCCCTGCGAATCGAGGTGAAGCTCCTTGGCGCCGGCGGATTTCTCGTATTCGAGCGGCAGTCGGAAATACCGTCCGATCCTGCCGTTGCCGTCGCATTCGTAGAGCCCGTCCATGAGCGTGAGGACATATACCGACCCGTTGCACTCCACCACGTCGCGGATCACGCAGCTGCCGCCGCCGACGGATGCGAAGAGGACGTATTGCCCGGTCTCCCGGTTCAGGCGGTAGAGATCGCCGCCCGACGCGGCGTAAACGTACTCCTTCGTGCACACCAGCGTCAGCGTCCGCCCGGGTGCGGACATCTCCGGAGGCATCGGATAGCGGGTCACGGCGGGCAGCCGTTCGGGGCTGAACGATTCGATGCCGTTGTTGCGGATCAGCCATACCGTCCCGTCGTTGTTCGCCGTGACCGAGCCGATATTGCCCTCCAGAACGAATTCGAACTCCAGCTTCCGGTAGTTGAAGCGCAGCAGCCCTTGGTTAGTCCCTACGTACAGGCCTTTCCGGTTGTCCGTGATCACCTGTCCGTAGGACCAGTAGGAATTCGGCAAGAGGTTCGTGACCAGGTCGGTCATCCGTACGAACGACGTGCCGTTGTACATGAACAGGGCGTCGTAGCCGCTGAACCACATACGCCCGACGCTGTCCTTGGCGATGCTGTGGATGCCTCCGTAATAGGAGGTCTCGGGCATGGTGTGGAAGCGGTAGTCCGGGATGTTCAGGGCATGGAGCGCCGGAGAAATCAGCGTTGCGGCGAAAAACAGCGCCGCAAACGGAATTTTCGTATATGCCTTATGTCGGGTCATCGTTTCTTCTTTAGCACAAAGTTAAAAGAAAAAGCGAAAAATGGATGCTTCGAAGCCCGGTTTTTCGGTTCTCCGCCGCCGGACCGGGCGCGCGGCGGGGAAAGCCGGGCTGCACCGCCCGGAGACGAAAAAGACGGCAGGGAAAACTCCCTGCCGTCTTTTTTATTGAATGAAGCGTTCCGGACCGGGGCGTGATTCCGGTGGGCGTTTACCGCCCCTGAAGCCCGCTTCTCAAGCCGACGGGCGCAGAGCTTGGTCGGAATCCTGCCGGCCGGCCGTCGCCCCCTGAAGCCTGCTTCTTAAGCGGGCGGGCGCAGAACGGGATCGTAAGCCAGAATGGCCCGGCATCGCCCCTGAAACCCGCTTTTTAAGCGGGTTACCAGATGATTACGCGATCCTGTTCGGGCAGGAACATCGGTCCGTCGGCGATCGAGAAGGCGTCGTAGAAATCCTGCAGGTTGCGCAGCGTGGCGTTCACGCGCCATTTGCCCAGCGAATGCACGTCGAGCTTGGTGAGACGGGCGATCTCCTCGTCGCGGATGTTCTGCGCCCACAGCGTGGCGTAGCCCAGGTAGAAACGCTGCTCGGGAGTGAATCCGTCGATCGGGGCGGGAGCCTCCCTGCCTGCGAGCGAATTGCGGTAGGCCGTGCGGGCAACGCGCAGGCCGCCCTGGTCGGCGATGTTCTCGCCGAGCGACAATGCGCCGTTGGCGAAGATCGCAGGCTGTCCCTCCTTGGCGGGCAGAACCTCGATCGCGTCGAACTGCTTGACCAGAATGTCCGTCTTGGCCTTGAACGCGGCGGCGTCCTCGTCGGTCCACCAGTTGTTCATGTTGCCGTCCTTGTCGAAATTGCGGCCCTGGTCGTCGAACCCGTGGGTCATCTCGTGGCCGATCACCACGCCGATGGCGCCGTAGTTCACCGCGTCGTCGGCGTCGGGGTTGTAGAACGGCGGCTGGAGAATGGCGGCCGGGAAGCAGATTTCGTTGGTCGTGGGATTGTAGTAGGCGTTCACCGTCTGGGGCGACATGTGCCACTCGTCCTTGTCCACGGGCTTGCCCAGTTTCGAAATGTTGTCGGACGTATACCAGGCGTTGGCCTCGACGATGTTCTCCCAGTAGCTCTTCGCAGGGTCGATCTTCAGCGTCGTGTAGTCCTTCCACTTGTCGGGATAGCCGATCTTCACGGTGAAGGCCGCGAGTTTCTCCTGCGCCTTGGCTTTTGTGGCGTCGGACATCCAGTCGAGGGCGGCGATGTGCTGACCGAGGGCCGTTTGCAGGTTCTTCACCATGTCGAGCATCCGGACCTTGTCCTTCTCGGGGAAGTACTTGGCCACGTACATCTCGCCGACGGCTTCCGAAAGGGTTCCGTTGGGCACCGACATGGCGCGCTTCCAGCGGGGTTTCTGCTCCTGCTTGCCCGACATCACGCGGCCGAAGAAGTCGAACGACGCGTTGATGAAGTCGTCGCTCAAGTAGCTGGCGGCTGCGCCGATGTACTGTGCGGCGAGGTAGTAGCGGATGTCCTCCAGCGGGGCGGTTTTCATCAGTTCGTTGGCGTTGGCCAGGGCCGAGGGGGTCGTCACGATGATCTGCTCGAAATCGCCGATGCCCATTGTCTTATAGTACTCGGCCCAGTCGATGGCATCGTAGGCCTTCTCGAAATCGGCCTTCTTCGTGGGGTTGTACATGGCGGGGATGTTGCGCAGTTCGACGCTCGACCAGTTTTTCTCGGCCAGCTTCGTTTCGATCGACAGCACGCCGGCGACGGCCTTGTCGATGTCGGCCTCGGGAACGCCCGACAGCCGGAAGATTTTGCCCAGATACTCCTTGTAGGCGGTGCGGATCGACTCGTTCTCGGGATCGAGGTAGTAGTCGCGGTCGCCCATGATCAGGTCGGGCTGCGAGGCGTAGAGCGCGTTGATGTCGCTGTTCATCAGGTCGGACTGCACGCCCACACCGAAGAACGGATTGGCGATCGAGGAGTGGAGCCTGGCCACTGCGGCGGTCAGCTGCGAGCGGTCGCCGATGGCGAGAATTTCGTCGACGGCGGCCTTGATCGGAGCGGCGCCCTCGGCGTTCAGGCGCACCGAGTCGAGCCCCATCTTGTAGAGGTCCGAAATCTTCTGCTCGACGCTTCCCGGCTCGGCTTTCTGCTGCGTCATGCCGGAGAACAGTTCGTTGATGCGCTTCTCGTTGTTGTCGCGCAGGATGTCGAACGAGCCGTAGCGCGCATATTCGGGCTTCAGGGGGTTGTTCTTCTGCCAGCCGCCCGTGGCGTACTCGTAGAAATCGGCGTTGGGGGCTACCGACAGATCGAAGTTCGCCATGTCGAGGGCCGGGGTCTTGGGGGTATTCTGACAGGCTGTCATGCAAGCCATTGTTGTTGCGAAAAGAATGATTTTTTTCATGTCGTTCGGGGTTTGATAAAACGGGGACTTCCGTGAAAACCGGAAATCCCCGCCGTTGTAATTGTTACGGTATGCCCGGTTAGTCGCGGATGGCCGCAACGCCCGGCAGGTCGCCGAATTCGATGTATTCGAGCAGCGCGCCGCCGCCCGTCGAGATGTACGACACCTGGTCGGCCAGGCCGAACTTGTTGATGCAGGCTACCGAGTCGCCGCCGCCGATGAGCGAGTAGGCGCCGTTCTTCGTAGCCTCGGCGATGGCCTG
Organism: Alistipes shahii WAL 8301; assembly: GCF_025145845.1. Lineage (NCBI taxonomy): Bacteria > Pseudomonadati > Bacteroidota > Bacteroidia > Bacteroidales > Rikenellaceae > Alistipes > Alistipes shahii. The sequence continues at coordinate 1,776,780 of NZ_CP102253.1, forward strand.
GGCCACCTCCTTGGAGCCGGTTGCGAACTTGTCGATCTCGAACACGCCCACGGGGCCGTTCCAGAGGATGGTCTTGCAGCCCAGGATGTGCTCGCGGAAGACCTTTTTGCCCTCCGAGCCGATGTCCAGACCCTCCCATCCGTCGGGAATGTCGTTGGCCGGCGCCTCCTTGGTGTTGGCGTCTGCCGAGAATGCGTCGGCGATCAGCGCGTCGGGCGACATGACCAGCTGCACGCCCTTCTTCTTGGCCAGCTCGAGGATCTCGAGCGCTACGGGGAACATGTCGGGTTCGCAGATCGAGCCGCCGACCTTACCGCCCTGCGCAGCCGCGAAGGTGTAGGTCATGCCGCCGCCGATGATGATCGAATCGACCTTCTCGATCAGCGCCTTGATCACGCCAATCTTCGACGAAACCTTCGATCCGCCCACGATGGCGCAGAACGGATGGGCCGGGGCCTCCATCAGCGAGGAGATGGCCTTCACCTCTTTCTCCATCAGGTAGCCGAACATCTTGTCGTTGGGGAACTGTTTGGCGATCAGGTAGGTCGAAGCGTGCTTGCGGTGGGCCGTGCCGAACGCGTCGTTGATATAGCAGTCGGCCAGCGAAGCGAGTTTCTTGACGAACTCCTTCTGCGGACCCTCTTTCAGGGCCTTCTTGGCGGCGTCCTTCTCCTCCTTCGAGGCGTCTTCGGCCAGGCCGCGGGGCTTGCCCTCCTCCTCGGCGTAGAAACGCAGGTTTTCCAGCAGCATAACCTGTCCGGGCTTGAGGTTTTTGGCCATTTCGGCGGCCTTCTCACCGATGCAGTCGCCGGCGAACTCAACCTTCGTGCCGAGGTTTTTCTCGACGGCGGGAACGATCTGCTCGAGCGAGTATTTGGGATCGGGATTCTTCTTGGGACGTCCCATGTGCGACATCAGGATCACCGAGCCGCCCTCGGCGAGCACCTTCTTGATGGTGGGGATGGCGGCGCGGATGCGCGTGTCGTCCGTCACTTCGCCCTTCTCGTTGAGGGGCACGTTGAAATCCACGCGGATGATCGCGCGCTTGCCTTTGAAATCGTAGTTGTCGATCGAGATCATAGCTATTTGATTTTTAAGTATTTTGTTGAAATGATTTTCGGTAAGTCCTAATTCGGGACAAATTTATGAAAATATTTTAAGAATCTGTTATTTTGATAACAGAAAAACAGGTGCCAATTTTTAATTCTTAATTTTTCATTTTTAATTGACGCCCGGCGTCAGTACTTGTACCGTATCCACTTGAACAGCTCCTTGAGCGACGGTTTCTTGCCGTACATGAAGATGCCCACGCGGTAGATCTTCGCCGCGAACCACACCATGCCCACGAACGAGGCGTAGAGCACCACGAGCGAGAGAGCGACCTCCCACAGCGGAATGTCGTAGGGGATGCGTGCCATCATAACGATCGGCGAGGTGAACGGAATGATCGAGAACCAGAAGGCCAGTTGCGAGTTGGGGTCCTTGATGACGACGAACATCATCAACAGCGCGAGGATGATCGGCAGCGTGATGGGCATTTGCAGCTGCGAGGCGTCCTGCACGTTGTCCACGGCCGAACCCACGGCGGCGAACATCGCTGAGTAGAGCAGGTAGCCGCCGAAGACGAACAGCAGCAGACTGACGAAGATCTTGACGATATAGCCCAGGTCGGTCATGGCGGCCACGGCTTGTAGCATCTCGGGGTTCATGCCGGACATCGAAGCCGCGTCGGGCATGCCCTGCTGCATGGCCTGGGCGCTCGCCATCACGTCTTCGGGCATCAGATGGGGCATCACCAAAGCTCCGACGCCGGCGATCAGCACGCCCCAGAGCAGCACCTGTACGATAGCCACCGAGGCCACGCCGAGGATTTTGCCCATCATCAGGTCGAAGGGGCGCACCGACGAGACCATCACCTCCAGCACGCGGTTGTTCTTCTCCTCGATCACCGACTGCATGACCATCGAGCCGTAGATCAGCAGGAACATGTAGAGGATGAATCCCAGGACGTAACCCACGCCCGTGGCCACGGCCGACGACTGCGCCTGCGTGTCCTCCTCCTGCGACTTGTCGTTGCGGAAGGTCTGCATGTTGACCGAGGTCTTCACCTCGTCGAGGATCTGCGAGAGGTTTTCGATGTTGTAGGCCTTGAGTTTCTCGGCTTCGAGGATGCGCTCGATCTGCCCCGTGATGTTGCTTTCGAGGGAGAGCGACGACGACGAGTTGGCGTAGAGCCGGACGTTGTTCGGGTTTTTCAGGATGTCGCCGCCGATGTAGAGCACGCCGAATTTGTCGGTCAACTGCTTGCGGGCCTCCTCGGTCGGGAGTTCCGTGGTCTCGAAACGGATCTCCTCGTCGTTTTCGAGTTTCGGGGCCACCAGCCCGCTGTCGTCGATGACGGCGATGACCTTCTCGTCGCCCCGCGAGAACTGCATGATGAGCGCCGGGGCGGCCATCAGCCCGATCATCAGTACGGGCATCAGCAAAGTGGTGATGATGAAGGATTTTTTACGTACGCGCTCGTTGAACTCGCGCTGGATGATGATGGATATGTTGGACATGACAGGATGTGATTAAGTCGTTTGTCGTTGGTTTTCGAAACTCCTCCCCTCTTCAACGGGGGATTGTCGTCTGGCCGGAACGGCTTTTCATAACGAGCCGTTCACGGCTCTGATGAAAATGTCGTTCATCGAGGGGATGATCTCGCGGAACGAACGCAGTTCGACGGCGTCGTTGACCGCGCTGATGACCCCGCGCACGTCGGTGTCGCTCTCGACGTGGAGCTTGAGCGTCCGGTAGACCGACTCCTCCTGCGTGCCGTCGAGGATTTCGCAGCGGCCCGCGACGGCCTGCCGCAGGGTCTGCTCCTCGCCGCGGTAGGCCACTTCGAAGATGTTGGAGCCGTGGCGGCGGCGGATTTCGTCGACCTCGCCCGAGAGGATGTTGCGCGATTTGTTGATCAGCGTGATGTGGTCGCAGATCTCCTCCACCGAAGACATGTTGTGCGTCGAGAAGATGATCGTCGCGCCCTTGTCGCGCAGCGCCAGGATTTCGTCTTTCAGCAGATTGGCGTTGATCGGGTCGAAGCCCGAGAACGGCTCGTCGAAGATCAGCAGCTCGGGTTCGTGCAGGATCGTGACGATGAACTGCACCTTCTGGGCCATGCCTTTCGAAAGTTCCTCCACTTTCTTGTCCCACCACTCCTGGATGCCGAACCGGACGAACCACTGCTTCAGCCGCACGACGGCTTCGCGGCGCGAAAGGCCCTTGAGACGGGCGAAGAAGACGGCCTGTTCGCCGACCTTCATCTTCTTGTAGAGACCCCGTTCCTCGGGCAGATAGCCGATGCGGTAGATGTCGTCGGGAGCGATCTCCCGGTCGCCGAACAGCACGCGGCCCGCGTCGGGCGCCGTGATGCGGTTGATGATGCGGATCAGGGTCGTCTTGCCGGCTCCGTTGGGTCCGAGCAGTCCGTAGACCGAACCTTTGGGGATGGCGAGCGATACGTCGTCGAGCGCCGTGTGCGAAGCGTAGCGTTTGGTGACGTGTTCTACTGTGAGTAAATCCATAGTCGCTGATGTTTTGTTTTTGGATCGTTACGGCGACAAATATAGGAACAAATTTTGAATATCAAAAAATATTTATCGTTTTTCGATAAAGTTTTTCGAATGTCTCTTTGCAGGACATTCGTATGGCGGGCGGGACCCCATGCAGGGGTTATGATCCGGTTCGCAGGACGACGGGGCGGACGGGGCTTTCGGATCGGCGGGAGAGGCGTCGGGCGGGTTTCGGAGATGGCGAATTTCATCCCGGGGAGCTGCCGGGAGGCGGAAATTTCCGGTGTCGGAATGCGGGCGGTGTCGAGAATCGGTTTCGGTTTTGGCCGGGGGGGGTGTTCTTCGGGTTTCGTCGGTTTGGTTTGTTCGGGCGGGCGGTTTTGCCCGTTAATCGGGGACCTCGCCTGTATATAGTACGAAAAAAGACCCCGGCATACGTAACGGACACTGCGATTTTTTATCCGGGAGTGTTGCATTTGCGCGAAAATTCGTTACATTTGTACGGGCCTTCGGACGATTTCGGTTTTCGTTCGCAGAAAATAGGGCCGGGTGGGTGTTCCGCATGGTTTTGCGGAGCGCTGTTTTATGTACCTTATTTAACCCAATTTAAATTTCTAAAAATGAAAAAACTGCTGATCCTTTTCGCCTGCCTTCCCCTGCTCGGGGCCTGCACGCAAACCGAACCGGTTTCCGGAAACCGCGCTGCGGCGATCGTCGCCGAAATCCACAACCCCCGCTCCAAAAACGTCGTCGTGGCTTCGCACCGGGGCGACTGGCGCAACTACCCCGAGAACTCGATCGCCGCCATCGAATCGGTGATCGGCATGGGCGTGGACATCATGGAGCTGGACCTGAAACTCACGAAGGACAGTGTGCTGGTGCTTTGCCACGACCGGACGATCGACCGCACGACTTCGGGCAAGGGCCGCGTCTGCGACATCACCTACGACTCGATCCGGCGGTGCGTGCTGAAGACGGGCCACGGCGTGAAGACGACGCACCGTATGCCGACGCTCCGCGAGGCGCTGGAGGTGTGCAAGGACCGGATCGTGGTCAATGTCGACCAGGGTTACGAGTACTACGACCTGGTGCTGGCCGTCACGGAGGAGCTGGGCGTCACGGACCAGATTCTGATCAAGGGCAAGCGCAGCACGGATGCCGTGGCCGCGAAGTTCGCCGAGCATCCGCGCAACATGATGTACATGCCGATCATCGACATCCTCAAGCCGCAGGGCAGGGCGCTTTTCGCCGAGTATCAGGAAAAGGGCATCGCGCCGCTTGCCTACGAGGTCTGCTGGAACAAATACACCCCCGAGGTGAAGGAGTGCATGGACAAGGTCGTGGCGGGCGGCTCGAAACTGTGGGTCAACTCGCTCTGGGCCTCGCTCTGCGGCGGGCTGGACGACGATGCGGCCTTCGGCGGAGACCCGGCGGAAGTCTACGGGAAGCTGGTCGACATGGGGGCCACGATGATCCAGACGGACCGTCCCGAACTGCTGATATCCTACCTCCGCTCGCGCGGGCTGCATAATTAAGGAGCTGCAATGAACCGCATTTCCCGCTTCTACCGCATCAGCGCCCCCGCTCCCGCCCGGGAGATGGACGAGGCCGCCCGCGACAAATACTACCGCCGCCTGCGCATGCAGGCCTTCATCGCCGCCACGCTCGGTTACAGCCTCTACTACGTCTGCCGGACGAGCCTCAACGTGATGAAGAAACCGATTCTCGACAGCGGCTCGCTGGACGCCTCGCAGCTGGGCGTTATCGGCTCGGCGCTGCTGTTCGCCTATGCCATCGGCAAATTCGTCAACGGATTCATCGCCGACTACTGCAACATCAAACGCTTCATGGCCACCGGCCTGATCGTCTCTGCGGCGGCCAACATGCTGATGGGCGTGCTGGGGCTGATGCACTCGGTCATCCCCACGGCCGTGATCTTCATCGCGTTCGCCGTGATGTGGGGCCTGAACGGCTGGTCGCAGTCGATGGGCGCCGCCCCGGCGATCATCTCGCTCTCGCGCTGGTATCCGCTGAAAGAGCGGGGGACCTACTACGGTTTCTTCTCGGCGAGCCACAACCTCGGGGAGTTCTTCTCGTTCCTGTTCGTGGGTTCGATCGTGACCTTCGCAGGCTGGCAGGCGGGCTTCTTCGGCTCGGCGATAGCCGGGGCCATCGGCGTGGTCGTGATCCTGCTGATGCTGCACGACACCCCGGAATCGAAGGGTCTGCCTCCGGTGGAGGCGCTGGCGCACGAGAAACCGGCGGCCTCGGCCGACAAGTCGGTGAAGGAGATTCAGAAGCAGGTGCTGCGCACCCCCGCGGTATGGATTCTTGCCGCTGCGAGCGCCTTCATGTATATCTCGCGCTACGCGATCAACGGCTGGGGCGTGCTGTTCCTGCAGGAGGCGAAGGGTTTTTCGGACGTCGAGGCGATCTCGGTGGTCTCGATCAACGCGCTGCTGGGCATTCTCGGCACGGTGCTCTCGGGGTGGTTCTCGGACAAGCTTTTCAAGGGCGACCGGAAGGTTCCGGCGCTGATTTTCGGCGTGCTGAACGCCGCGGCGCTGGCGCTGTTCTTCTACGGAGGCAACGCCATGTGGGTCAACGTGCTGTCGATGGTGCTGTTCGGCATCGCCATCGGCGTGCTGATCTGCTTCCTGGGGGGTCTGATGGCCGTCGACATCGTGCCGCGGAAGGCTACGGGCGCCGCGCTGGGCGTCGTGGGGATGACTTCCTATATCGCTGCGGGCATTCAGGACGTGGCGAGCGGCTGGCTGATCGACTCCAACATCACCGTTGCCGCCGACGGGGTGAAACACTACGATTTCGGCCCTGTGGCGATCTTCTGGCTTGCGGCGGCGGTCATCTCGTTCCTGCTGCCGCTGTTGAACCGCGGCAAGGTCAAGGAGTTTTAGAAAACCCGGAACAGATTCGAAAAAAACGTTGCAGGGCCTTTGCCTGCAACGTTTTTTCGTTTGTGCGGAGCGGACCGCTTTATCGGTCGACGCCCTGTTTTCCCTGCTCCGCAGGCCGGACGGTGATGATGCTGTCGACGACGAACTTCGTGAAGCCCCGCCAGGGCAGCGCCCCGAAATACTCCTTATAGTGCAGTTCGAGCGTCTTTCCCCCTTGCAGCATCAGCTCGCGCGCCAGCGCTTCGTTCTCGACCGAGAACTCGAACTCGTAGGACTGGATCGACCCGGCGGCTTTCGAGCGGATGCCGGTCTGGATCAGTTTGCCTTCGTAGGTCTTGAAAAGCACGCCCTTGTAGACGACGTAGTTCAGTTCTCCGCTCTTGACGCCCTCGCCGAAGACGAAGAAGAACCGGAAGTAGGCAGCCGCCGCCAGCACGGCGGCAATCGTTATCGTAATCAGTACCCAATGCTTTCTCATGGTTTTCGTGCGCCGGTTTTGTCCGTGCCCTCGTCGCAAAGATAAGCATTAAATCGTGCCGCCGTGCATTTTCCGCACGCGGGTTTCCGGGCTTTTTCGTATATTTGGGCCTGTGAAGGAGTCGAAATTCGTCAAAACGAAGATCGTGGCGGGCTATCTCCTGCTGATTGCGGTCTGTATTCTCTCGGTGGGCTACGTCTACCGGGTGGCGGTCCGTTTTTCGGCGCCCGACCGCAGTTACGCCCTGCTGCATACCAAGCGCAGCGCCGTCAACCGGACCCTCTACCACCTCTACCAGGCCGAAAGCTACGGGCAGCTGATGATCGCCGGATACGCCTCTTACGAGGCGCGTTACAGACGGGAACTGCGTACCGTGCGGGCCTCGATCGACTCGCTCCGGGCGCTGACCGTCGGCGGGGATTCGTTGCAGACGATGCGTCTGGACAGCATCACGCGGCTGATCGCCGACAAGGAGCGCCGCACGGTGAGCCTGCGCCGTTCGATCCGCGCCGGGGCCACGGCGGGCCTGCTGGACAAGAACATCCGCAGTCTGATCGGTCCCCGGGAGGCCGTCGTGGCCGATACGATCCCGTTCCGCAGCATCGTGCGGCAGGACACGACGGCCGTGCCGCGTGCCAAACGCCGCTTTTTCCAGCGGCTGGGCGATCTGTTCAGTCCCCCGGAGGCCGATTCGAGCCTCGTGATCTCGCGCCGCGAGACCATCGCCCCGGTCATCCCCGTCGACGCGGTGAAGGACACCATCGTGCTGGTGCTGCAAGCCTTGCAGGACAGCGTCACGAGCAACCGGCAGGGCATCTACGACCATGCGTGGCAGGAGGGGCTGCGGTTGAGTTACAGCAACGAACTGGTCAATACGAAGATATACCGCCTGATCATGGACTTCGAGGCCGAGGACACGGCCTACCTGATGCAGCGTATCGAGCGCAACGAGGCTTTCCGCAGGCGGTCGTCGCGCATCCTGGGCGGCGTGGCCATCGGGGCCGTGGTGCTGATGCTCCTGTTCGTCGGGATGCTTTGGCGCGACATCAATCGCAGCAACCGCTACCGCCGCGAGCTGGAGCGCGCCAACCGCGACAAGGAGTCGCTGCTGGAGGCGCGCGAGAAGCTGATGCTGGCCATCACGCACGACATCAAGGCCCCGCTGGGATCGGTGATGGGCTATATCGACCTGCTTGCGCGGCTGACGGGCGACAAGCGGCAGGAACTCTACCTGCGCAACATGAAAGGGTCGTCGGAACACCTGCTGGCGCTGGTCAACAGTCTGCTGGATTTCTACCGGCTGGATATTAACAAGATCGAGGTTTGCTGCGTGGCGTTCAGTCCCGCGCAGCTGTTCGAAAACATCCGTGCGGGATTTGCCGCCGCGGCCGCCGCAAAGGGGTTGGAACTGCGTCTGGAGGCCGAACCGGCCGCCGCGGGAGAGGTGTCGGGCGATGCGCTCCACATCCGTCAGATCGCCGACAACTTGATTTCCAACGCCTTGAAATTCACCGACGAGGGGTCGGTGACGCTCCGCGTGGACGTGGTGCGGGGGCGGCTGGTCTTCTCGGTGCGCGACACGGGCCGCGGCATCGGCCGCGAGGAGAGGGAACGCATCTTCGCCGAGTTCGTGCGTTTGAGTTCGGCGCAGGGAGTCGACGGATTCGGGTTGGGGCTGTCGATCGTCGACCGTCTCGTGAAGTTGTTGGACGGTACGATTTCGCTCGAAAGCCGTCTCGGAGAGGGGAGCAAATTCATCGTGTCGGTCCCCGTCGGCGAAGCGGCGGCCGAGAGTGCGGCTGCCGGAGCCGAAGAGTCTGCGCCCCAGGCGGGACTGCGCGTGCTGCTGGTCGATGACGATCCCCTGCAACTCGAAATGACCGCCGCGATGTGCCGCCGTGCCGGGGTCGGATGCGAGAGCTGCCAATATCCCGAGTATGTCGCCAAACTCGTCGGCGAGAGCCGTTTCGATTTGGTGCTGACCGATTTGCAGATGCCGTCGGCCGACGGGTTCGGCGTGCTGGAGGCGGTGCGCGGGGTCGATCCCGGGCTGAAAGTGGTCGCCGTGTCGGCGCGCGGGGACCTGGGCGCTGCGGATTTCGCGGCCCGGGGGTTTGCGGGGTGCCTCCGCAAGCCGTTCACTTACAGCGAACTGGTGGCGGCGATACGGGCGGCCTGCGGCAGCGGGGAGATCGTCCCGCAGGGCGGGGACCCGGAGATCCCGTCGGCGGACGGGGCCGATTTTACGGCCCTGACGGCTTATGCCGGGGACGATCCCGAGGCGGCGCGAAGCATCCTGCGCTCGTTTGCCGAACAGACGGCGGGAAATTGCGCGGAGCTTGAAAGGGCGCTCGGCGAGGGGGATGTCGCGACGGTGAAGACGCTGGCGCACAAGATGCTGCCGATCTTCACGATGCTCGGGGCGGCGGAGGTCGCCGAGACGCTGCGCCGGGGCGAGACGTGCGAAGGGCCGTTGCCGGAGGCCCTTTGCGGCGAACTGCGTGCGGCGGCGGGAAAAATCCGCGCGATTGTCGCGGAAGCTGAAAAAACGCTATCTTTGTGAAGCCTATGGAAGAGCGGATTCTGATTGTCGACGACGATATTACTTTTGCCCTGATGCTGCGCACGTGGCTCTCGAAACGCGGTTTCGGAGTCGGGACCGCCTCGTCGGTGGCGGCGGCGCGCACGGCTCTTGAGGCGGGAGGCTTCTCGCTCGTGCTGAGCGACATGCGCCTGCCGGACGAGGACGGCATCGCCCTGCTGCAATGGATGGCGGGAGCGGGTGTCGCGGCGCCGGTGATCGTGATGACGAGTTACGCCGAAATCCAGAACGCCGTGCGGTGCATGAAGCTCGGCGCACGCGACTATGTGGCCAAACCGGTGAATCCCGACGAACTGCTGAAAAAGATCCGTGAAGCGTTGGATGTTCCGGCGGCGCCGGCCGCGAAATCCGCTTCGAAGCCCGCGCCGCGTGCGGCCGGGAGCTTTTCGGAGCAGCCGCTCAACTACATCGAGGGCCGCAGCGACGCCGCCCGGCAGTTGTACGAACACATCCGGCTGGTGGCCCCGACCAATATGTCGGTGCTGGTCAACGGTGCGAGCGGCACGGGCAAGGAGCATGTGGCGCAGTTGATCCACCGGGAAAGCAAGCGGGCCGGAAAGCCCTTCGTGGCGGTCGACTGCGGGGCCATTCCCCGCGATCTGGCGGCTTCGGAGTTTTTCGGTCATGTCAAGGGGGCCTTCACGGGGGCTTTGGCCGACAAGACGGGCGCTTTCGAGGCGGCCGACGGAGGCACGCTGTTTCTCGACGAAGTAGGGAACCTGGGTTACGAAACGCAGGTACAGCTGCTGCGCGCCCTGCAGGAGCGGCGTATCCGTCCCGTCGGCAGTAACCGCGAGATTCCCGTCGACATCCGTCTCGTGGCCGCGACCAACGAGGACCTCGAAGCGGCCATCGCGCGCGGGACGTTCCGCGCCGACCTGTACCACCGCATCAACTCCTTCACGCTGCGTATGCCCTGCCTGCGGCAGATGCGCGGGGATATTCCGCTCTTCGCCGACTTCTTTCTCGACCAGGCCAACCGGGAGCTGGACAAGCGGATCGTCGGGTTCGACGCCGCGGTCGCCGCGGCCCTTGCCGCCTATGACTGGCCGGGGAACCTGCGGCAGCTGAAAAACGCGGTGATGTCGGCGACGCTGCTCGCCGCGGGCGAGTACATCACCTGCCGCGACCTGCCGGCCGAAGTCACCGGAGGTCCGGCGGAACCTGCGGAGGCGCCTCTTTCGCTGCGCGATCCCGCTTCCGAGGAGGAGCAGATCCGCCGCGCCCTCGCAACGGCGGGCGGCAACAAGTCGCAGGCCGCCAAACTGCTCGGCATCGACCGCAAAACGCTCTACAACAAACTCCATCTTTACGGTATCGAATAGGAGGCTTCCCGCCTGTCCCGTTCCGGTTTCCGGACGGCCGTTCCACACTCCGGCTGTGGAATTTTTCCACACTTTCTGTCCCGTCTCCACATTTTTCCACACCTTCTCCGATTTTTAGCGCAATGGCGTTTGCGTTGGAAATCTGTTTGTTGCGTGTTTTGCGCCGTTGTGGCACTTCGCTTGAACTTTCAGAAGTCAGAACGCGAGTAAGACGACCCGCTAACGAAAGAATGAAGTTCAACCATTTAAATTTTAAAGCTATGAAAAAGACGATTGTGATGATGGCGGCGCTGATGCTGACGGCCGGAGGAATGGTTTATGCCCAGCAGCCCGAAAAGCAAGACACGCCCCAGAAGGAGAATCCCACCGCTCCCGAGCAGAAGCAGGAGCCTACCGCTCCGGAAGAGAAACCCGACCCCGTGAAGCCGGAACAGACTCCCGCAGAGCCGGAATCGGAGCCCGCCGAGCAAAAATCGGAGCCGGTGAAGACGGAGAAGAATGCAAGCCTGGAGAATCAGTCGGGAGAGGTCGTCCGGTAATCTTCCGCCCGAAATCATTTAGTTAAACAATTGTTTGCCTGGTCCCCTGCTTCGGCGGGGGATTTTTTTGCGCGAAAAAAACGCCGCCCGAGCCGGGTGGCGTTTTTCGGTGCCGGGGGCATTTACTGAATCCATTCCACGTTCGCGGCGTCGCGGAAAAGGATGTTCAACGGCCGGACGAGTCCGTCGGCATCGGCGGCAAAGAGGAAGCCCACCTTGTCGAGCGGTACGGAGATAAAGGTCGTCGAGGGGTAGCCGCCGATCATGTCGATTTTGTCGAGCAGCGCCCAGACGAAGATTTCGAACGGCATCTGGCCCGGCAGCAGCGTCAGCCCCTCGAACCGGTCGGGGTAACCGGCCGACGAGCTGTCGGCGGGATGGGGCTTGAAGAAGATGTCGTAATCGCTGCCGTACTGCTGTATGATCCGTTCCACATAGGCCGCCTGCTGCTGTTCGCTCGCGGCGGAACTGTGGCTCGTGCCGATGATGATGAGGTTTTTCTTCGGCGACAGGTCGAACAGCCCCGCGAAGCGGGCGTAGTCGAATTTGGCCATGCGGTAGAACTGTTGTTTCGAAGCCTCGGGAAGGGCTGTCAGCAGTTCGTAGGGCTGGACGCTCTCCATCTTCATTGCAGCCAGCCGGTCGGCGATGAACGGGCAGGAGGACTCCATCAGGCTGCTGTTTTGCAGCATCAGCCGGTAATCGGGGCGCGTCGAGAGGTAGTAGGGCCAGGTGTAGGAGGCGAACTCCTCCGGCGCGCGGGTCTCGGGATAACGGCCGCCGTGGTTCCAGTCGAGGGCTTCGACTTCGGCGGCGTAGTCGTTCCAGTTCTGCTCGGCCGTGGCGGCATCGCCGAAGTAGTTGTGGAAATTGTTGTAGGTCGCCGTGCCGTCGGAGAGCATCGTCACCTTCACGCGTGCCGAGTCGATGCCCTGCGCCACGAACCAGTCGTAGCCCAGGCGGCACCGCAGGTCGTCGACCCATAGCCCGAAGACCGCTGTGGGGTCCTCGGCGTTGATCTCCAGGATGCGGCGTTTCATCGCTTCGCTCATGGCCCGTAATTCCTCGTTGGTGGCATGGCCCGTGGGGTCGGCGACGGGGTACACGAAGGCCCGGTCGGGAAATTCGGCGGCGTCGAAGGTGCTTGCGCGTTCGTAGGAGACGTAGCTCGGTTTGTCGTGCGAAAGCAGGTGCAGGCCCGAATAGAGGGTCGGCATGGTTCCGACCGAAATGTAGAAATAGTAGTCCGGGGCGTCGAATCCCGTGCCGCCCGCACTTTGCGAGACGGTGAAAGCCAAGGTCTTTCCGTCGCAGGAGAAAAGAAGCGACGCACTGCGGGCAGGACCCGGATTCTCGGCAAAGGTCACGTCGATCTCGGAGTACCCTGCCGGTCCTTCTTCTGCGGAGAGGGTCAGCCAGTCGGGTTTTTCGTCCTGACCGTAGTTTTCCGGCGCCAGCGTCACGCTCCAGGGCGCCGGAGCATTGACGGTGATCTTGCCGCTGCGGGCGAGGTGGTCGAGCGACAGAAAATCGGTTCCGCCGTTGATGCTGACCGACGGAGTTCCGTCGTCCGCACAGGACCAGGTTCCGGCCGCGAGGCCCAGGATCAGAAGAAGACGAAATAATCGTTTCATGCGAGGTGTTTTTTAGTTGAGTCGTTCGTATCGTTAAATGCGGAAATGTGCGGTTTACTGCACGGCATGCAAAATTCAGGCCGCCCGATTGTCCGGACGGCCGTGAGGGAAACAGGGCGTTTTCAGGCGTTCCGCTTTTTCTTGATGCGTTCGAAATGTTCGCGCAGGCGTTCGCTGAACTCCTCGCGGCGGTGTTTCAGATTGGCCCGCCACCCCAGCCAGCGGGTGTAGCGCAGGCGTTTTTCGGGATAGATGTCGCGGATCGTCACCAGGATGCCCGTCTCCTCCACACCGCCGAAATCGGGGTTCGACACCGTGTCGAAAACCCGCATCGTGGGCGAAAGGTTCATGTAGGCGTTGATCAGCGGCGGGATGTTCTCGTTGAACTTGCGGATCTGCTGGATCAGGATGCGGTAGTTCTCCATGTAGGTCGCGCCGCAGAACAGTTCCTCGTAATAAGGGTCGTCCAGGTCGAGCCGTATGGGATGGATGCCCTCCACCAGCTGGTCGCGGTCGGGGAAATAGCGGCGCAGGAACCAGATCAGCGCGTTGCGGGCCACGGCCTTGTAGGTCGTGTACATGGTGACTTTGCCGAAAAGGTATTTGGCCTTGGGGTTCAATACGATCAGCGCGCCCAGTCCGTCCCAGAGGTTGTCCAGCGCATAGATGCTCTTGGCGTTGCCGCGGGCCTGGTAGGCGGGCTGCACGAACGAACGCCCCAGTTCGATGGTCCGGGGCAGGAACTTCCGGCGGAAACGCTCGCTGAAACGGAAATAGTGTTCGGTCGAGAGATGGCGGGGGTTGGGCGTGGTGCAGACGATGAAGCGGTAACCGCCGACGATCTCCTGCGCCGAGGGGTCCCAGACGATCAGCTGGTAGTAGCCGTCGCCCGCGAGGTCTTCCTCGTCGATGTCCACCTCCTGCCCCGTGCCGCCGCCGGCGCCGCGGAAGGCCGCTTCGCGCAGGCGGCCCACCTCGCGCATGAGCGAGGGGCATTCGGCGGCCGAAAAGATGTAGATTTCATTGCCTGCCCGGTGGGTGTTGCGCATCTTGCGGGCGGGCGTCAGTTCTGCGAGCAGCAGTTCCCGGGCGACCGGTTCGATGATGGGTACTGTATTCTCTTTCTGTTGCATGACAGGGCAAAAATACCAAAATTAGCGGTTTTGATTCGGGCCGGCGAGCGTTTTTTCCAAAAAATACGCTTTTTTACGTACTTCCAGCGCCTGTTCGTGCAGCGACCCGAAACGCTGGAGTTCGGCCACGGGAATCGGGTCGCCGACGACGATGCGGAAATGGCGGCCCTTCTGCGAAAACATTTCGTCGGGCAGCCACAGCATCTCGATGTTAAACTTGACGCCCAGCGCCTTGCGGATCCGGTAGACGCGGTAGAAGAACTTCGACAGACGCCCTTCGACGAAGACCGGAACGATCTGCCGCTGCGAGGCGTAGGCCTTTTTCAGGAAGCTGATTTTCCACTCGGGGTCGGTCACCTCGCCGCCGTTGGGGCGCGAGCAGAGACCCGCGGGAAAGGTCAGGACCGGCAGATCGCCGAAGAACTCTTCGTCGAACTTCCGGGCGTAGGAGGCGCTCTGCGCGCCGTGCTTGTTCACCGGAATCCACAGCGGGCGCAGCGGTTCGAGGTACATCAGCAGGTCGTTGACCACCACCCGCGCGTCGCCGAAACGGTCGATCAGCTTGTCGGCGAGCATCATGCCGTCCATGCCCCCGAACGGATGGTTCGAGGCGAAGAGGTAACGGCCTCCGGGGGCGAGCTTGTCGAGTCCTTCGATCGAATAGGTGACCTGCCATTCGCGGAAACAGGCGCGGATGAACTCCTGCGGAGGCAGCGACCAGTAGTGTTCGAGGATATGGTTGATTTCCGACTCGTGGATCGTGCGGCGCAGCCAGTTCACGACCGGACGGGGAATCCAGCGAGCCAGCCGCGGGGCTTTCTGCCTGAGTACGGCGCCGATGTCGATTTTGGGCATGGAATGTTCGGAAAATTATATCCACAAATATAGGCATTCTTTTTTGAAAAATCCCTAACTTTACACCCAAATAGACCTTTGCAAATAACTATTATGTCGCAATACCATACTCCCGTACTGCTGGAAGAGTCTGTGGGACTGCTCGCTGTCGAACCTGCGGGCACTTACGCCGACCTCACTTTCGGCGGAGGCGGCCATTCGCGCCGCATCCTCTCCGACCTGGGGCCGGAAGGCCGTCTGTACGGCTTCGACCAGGACCGCGACACGCTGGAGAACCGTCCCGACGATGCGCGTTTTCACTACGTGGAGAGCAATTTCCGCTTCCTGCGGGGGGCGCTGCGGCTGCGCGGCGTGACGGAGGTCGACGGCATTCTGGCCGACCTGGGGGTTTCGTCGCACCATTTCGACGCCGTGGAGCGCGGATTCTCGTTCCGCGGAGAGGCTCCGCTCGACATGCGCATGAACCAGAGGGGGCGGCTCACGGCGGCCGACGTGGTGAACGACTACACCGCGGAGGACCTGACCCGCATTCTGGGCGACTGGGGCGAGGTAGAAACACCGTGGAAGGTTGCCAACTGTCTGGTCAAGGCCCGTGCGGCGGCGCCCGTGACGACCACGGCGCAGCTGGTCGGAGCCGTGAAGCCCTGCACGCCCAAAAAGGACGAGGCGAAATTCCTGACCAAACTTTTCCAGGCCCTGCGCATCGAGGTCAACGGCGAGATGGAGGCGTTGAAAATGGCGCTGGAGCAGAGCCTGCGGGTGCTGAAGCCCGGCGGCCGGCTGGTCGTTATCTCCTACCATTCGCTCGAAGACAGGCTGGTGAAGAATTTCATGCGCAGCGGCAACTTCTCGGGGCAGGTCGAAAAGGACTTTTTCGGTCGTTCGCAGGCCCCGTTCGACCTCGTGACGCGCAAGGCCGTGACCCCTTCGGCCGAAGAACTCGACCGCAATCCCCGTTCCCGTTCGGCGAAACTCCGGGCGGCCGTAAAACGCTGATACGATGTACCGAGACCACGAATTCGACCCGGTGACCCCCGAGGAGCAGGCCCGCCGCGAGCAGGAGGAGGAGTTCGCGCGCCGTGTGCGCCGCGAGGTGCGGCGCATGGAGCGGGGCGAAGCCGAAGAGGACATCCGCGCCGACGAGGAGCGCGAGGCCGAAGAGCGGGCCGAAGCCGAAGAACGCGAACGCCGCGAGCGACGCCGCAGGTCCAGCACCTTCTGGCAGCTGTTCTCGGGTACGATCCTCGTGCGCGAGGGCGTCTCGAAATACTATCCCTATATGCTGACCATCGCCGGGATGTTTTTTTTGAGCATCATGGTGATGTTCTGGTCGCTGCACCTCGACATGCGTTACACGCGTCTCGAGCGCGACGTGCAGAAACTCCGCGAACGCTCGATCCGCCTCCAGGAGCAGCGTTACCAGCGCACGACCCATTCGGCCATCGTCGAACAGCTCCGGGCGCGGGGCATCGAGCTTTACGACCCGCAGGCGCCGGGCGAGATCATCGAAAACTAAACGGCGATGAAGCAGGAACGTTCGAAGGTCAAAAGCGATATTCTGCTGCGGGTGAGGCTTCTGTACGTGCTCTTCATCCTCGCCGGGGCCATCGTGCTCGCACGGCTCGTCTGGGTGCAGCTGTTCAGTGCGGAGGTGGCCTACAATGCCGACCGCCTCGCCAGCCGCATCTTCACCGAGGAGGTCATCCCGGCGCAGCGAGGGAGCATCCTTTCGCGCGACGGCGAACCCCTCGCCACCTCGATCTTCCGCTATCAGGCCGCCTTCGACTTCGCGTCGCCGGGGCTGGATTCGCTCAAGACCTTCCGCGAACAGGCCGACTCGCTCGCGAAACTGCTGGCTGCCTTCTTCCGGGACAAGCCCGCCTCGGCCTATGCCAAACGTTTCCGCGAGGAGCACGCCCGCCGTTACCGGCTGGTCAATCCGCGCGACACCTCCTACCTGCGTTCCGAGGGGTGGATTTCGCGCATGATGGACCGCATGCGGGGCGAGGAATATGTCAAACGCCGCATCTACGACACGATCCGCGACCATACGCCCGTGAATATCTTTCCCCGCGAGGTGGATTTCGCCGAGTGGGAGACCCTGCGGCGTTATCCGCTGCTGAACTGGAACATGGGCATGGTCTACCGGCTGATCGAGCGCGACGAACGCATCTATCCCCAGGGCGAACTGGCGCGCCGTACGATCGGACTGACGGGCGACAAGGGCAATTACGGCATCGAGGAGGCCTACCGCGAGGAGTTGGCGGGCCGCGACGGCAAAGCCCTGCGCCAGCGCATCGCGCGCGGCTTTTACGGCCGGGTGGCGGGCGGGGACCACGAGGACCCGGTGGACGGCTTCGACATCGTCACGACGCTCGACCTCGACTTGCAGGATGTGGCCGACAAGGCGTTGAGGCGACAGCTGGAAGCCCAGAATGCTTTGTGGGGCACGACGATCGTGATGGAGGTCCATACGGGCGAAATCCTGGCGATGGTCAACCTCGGCCGCAATGCCGACGGGAGTTTCGCCGAGCGGGAGAACTACGCCCTGGGCCGCAGCATGGAGCCGGGTTCGACGTTCAAGCTGGCGACGATGCTCACGCTGCTCGACGACGCCCGGATGCCCGTCTCGACGGTTTACGACACCCACAACGGCGATCCGGTGACGGTAGGCCCGGCCAGGAACATCCGCGATTCGCACCGCGGCGACCGTGAAATCGACTTCCGGCGCGCCGTGGCTTCGTCGTCGAACGTCTACTTCGCCAAGGCGATCTGGGACCGTTACGGAAGTACGGGCAGAAAGCAGGAATACAGCGATTTTCTCCATAAGGAGCTGCATCTGGGCCAGACCGTGGGGCTGGAGCGGCTCGGCGAGCGGAAGCCCTCCGTCACCACGGACTGGAAGGTTCCCGACCCGGGCGTGATGCTGGTGAAGATGTCCTACGGTTATCGTGTGCGGCTGGCCCCGATCCAGATGATAACCTTCTACAACGCCATTGCCAACGGCGGGAAGATGATTTCGCCCGTGCTGGTGCGTGAACTGCGCCGCGGCGATCGGGTCGAGGAGCGTTTCGAAAGCCGTACCATCGCCTCGTCGATCGCCTCGCGGGCGGCGTTGCGCGAGGTGCAGCAGTGTTTGCAGGCGGTCTGCACCGAGGGTACGGCCAGCGCTTTTTTCCGCGACACGACGCGCCTGCGGGTGGCGGCCAAGACCGGTACGGCGCAGATCACCGATGCCCGCAGCCGCGAGGGACGTTACTACCTGGGTTCGATGGTGGCCTACTTCCCGGCCGACGCGCCCCGCTACACGGTGCTCACGACCATCGAAACCCGCGCCCAGGCCGGGAAAGCCTACTACGGGGGACCGCTGGCGGGTCCCGTCGTGAAGCGCATGGTCGACTACATCTTCAACCGCGGCCGCGACTGGTACGGCCGTGTCGACGACGGCGGTCCGCGCCGCTATCCCGACCGGATGAAGGGCGGCGACATCGCGCAGGTCCGCCGCGTGGCCGACCGCCTGTCGCCCCGCGCCTCGTTCGAAAGCCGCACGGGCTGGGGGCGCGTCGCGGTGGACAGCCTCTCGAACGTCGTCATCACGAGCCTGCCCGGCGACCGGGGCGTGATGCCCGACGTGCGCGGCATGGGGTTGAAAGACGCGCTGTTCGTGCTCGAAAGCCGCGGACTGAAGGTCCGCTTCTCGGGACGGGGAGCCGTAACGCAGCAAAGTATCACCGCCGGAGCGCGCATAGCACCGGGCACGGCGGTCGTCATAACGTTGAAATAGGATGAAAAAATTAACCGATATTCTGAAAAATACCCCCGTCCGGGAGGTGTGCGGCGATACTGCCGCCGCCATTGGCGGGCTGGTCTACGATTCGCGCGCCGTGAAACCGGGCGACTGCTTCTTCGCCGTTCCGGGCACGCAGAGCGACGGACACGACTATATCCCCATAGCGGTTGAAAAAGGCGCGGCGGCAATCGTCTGCGAACGGATGCCGGCGGATGCGGCGGAGGGCGTCGCTTATGTTCTCGTCGGGGACTCGGCGGGGGCCATGGCCGATATGGCCGCGGCGTTCTACGACTACCCGAGCCGCGAGCTGAAACTCGTGGGCATCACCGGGACCAACGGCAAGACCACGACCGCGACGCTGCTCTACGATCTGGTGCGGGCCATGGGCTACAAGGCCGGGCTGATCTCGACGGTGGTCTACAAGATCGACGGCCGCGAGGTCGAAGCCACCCACACCACGCCCGATTCGATCCGCCTGAACGCTATGATGCGTGAAATGGCCGACGCCGGGTGCGCATACTGTTTCATGGAGTGTTCGTCGCACGCCATCGTGCAGGAACGCACGCGGGGCCTCGATTTCGCGGGCGGCATCTTTTCGAACATCACGCACGACCACCTCGACTACCACAAGACCTTCGCCGAGTACATCCGGGCCAAGAAGCTCTTTTTCGACGGGCTGCCCAAGGGGGCTTTCGCTCTGACGAACGCCGACGACCGGAACGGACGCGTGATGGTGCAGAACACCGCGGCGGCGGTGAGCGCCTATTCGCTGCGCGCGATGGCCGATTTCCGCTGCAAGATCGTCGAGATGCACCTCGACGGCATGCTTCTGCGCATCGACGGGCAGGAGTTGTGGGTGGGGCTGCTGGGGCGGTTCAACGCCTACAACCTGCTGGCGGTCTACGGCGCTGCGGCGCTGCTGGGACTCAACCGGGGCGAGGTGCTGCGCGTGTTGAGCATGCTGCACGCCGTGAGCGGCCGCTTCGAGAAGATCCGCGCGGCGAACGGCACGACGGCCATCGTCGACTATGCCCATACGCCCGATGCGCTGGAGAACGTGATTCAGACCATCGAGGAGATCCGCACCCCCGGCCAGCAGCTGATCGTGGTGTGCGGCTGCGGCGGCGACCGCGACCGGACCAAGCGTCCCGAGATGGCGGCCATTGCCGTGAAGTATGCCACGACGGCGGTTTTCACCTCCGACAATCCGCGCCACGAGTCGCCCGAGGCGATTCTCGACGACATGGTCGCGGGGCTGGAGCCCGGTGCGCGCTACCTGCGCATCGCCGACCGCGCCGAGGCGATCCGCACGGCCGTGATGCTCTCGCGTCCGGGCGACATCATCCTCGTGGCGGGCAAGGGGCACGAAACCTATCAGATTGTCGGCGACGTGAAACATCCTTTCGACGACCGGGAAGAGATAAAGAAGCGCTTTGCGCTTCTCAATTAAAAATGAAAAATTAAGAATTGTTTTTCATTTGTTCGCTTGTCGTAATGCCACCGTATGGTAATTTTTAATTTTTCATTCTTAATTTTTAATTGAAACCATGCTTTACCATCTATTCAGGTACCTGGACGAGGCCTACGACCTCCCCGGCTCGGGAATGTTCCAGTACATCTCCTTCCGCGCCGCGGCAGCCATCATCCTCTCGCTGCTGATCGTCATTATCTTCGGACGTTCGATCATCGACTTCCTGCGCCGCAAGCAGATCGGCGAGGAGATCCGCGACCTCGGGCTTCAGGGCCAGTTGCAGAAGAAAGGCACGCCCACGATGGGCGGCGTGATCATTCTCGTCGCCATCCTGGTCCCGATGCTGCTCTTCGGCAAGCTGGACAACGTCTACATCCAGCTGCTGCTCGTGTCGACGGTCTGGCTCGGCCTGATCGGCGGTCTGGACGACTACATCAAGGTTTTCCGCCACAGGAAGGAGGGGTTGAAGGGCCGTTTCAAGATCGTGGGGCAGGTGGGCCTCGGCGTCATCGTCGGAACGACCATGTGGCTCTCGCCCGACATCGTCGTGCGCGAGAAGGTCACGCAGCCCGTGCAGACGGTCTATCTGAACGAGGACGGCACGGTGCTCGAAACGGTTCAGCGCCACGTGGTCGTCAGCTCCGAGAGCCTCAAGACCACGCAGACGACCATCCCCTTCGTCAAAAACAACGAGTTCGACTACGGATGGCTGACGGGCGGAAACTCCGTTGCCACATGGATTCTCTACGTGCTGGTCGCGATTTTCGTGGTGACGGCCGTGTCGAACGGCGCCAACCTCACCGACGGCCTGGACGGTCTGGCGACGGGAGTTTCGGTCCCGATCGTCGCCGTGCTGGGGGTGCTGGCCTATCTTTCGGGCCACATCGTCTATGCCGACTACCTCAATATCATGTACATCCCGGGCAGCGGCGAGATGGTGGTCTTCGCCGCGGCGCTGGTGGGGGCGCTGGTGGGTTTCCTGTGGTACAACTCCTTCCCGGCCCAGATCTTCATGGGCGACACGGGTTCGCTGGCCATCGGCGGCGTGATCGCCGTTTTCGCGCTCTGCATCCGCAAGGAGCTGCTGCTGCCGCTGCTGTGCGGCGTCTTCCTCGTGGAGAGCTTCTCGGTGATGATGCAGGTCGGCTGGTTCAAGTACACCAAACGCCGCTACGGCGAAGGGCGTCGCATCCTGTTGATGTCTCCGGTCCACCACCACTACCAGAAAAAGGGCATCTTCGAGACCAAGATCGTTCTCCGTTTCTGGATCATCTCGCTGCTGTTGGCGGCCATTACGCTGGTAACGCTGAAAATAAGATAATATGAAACAGATCGTCGTTCTGGGCGGGGGAATCAGCGGCTACGGTTCCGCGATCCTCGCCAAAAAGAAGGGGTTCGGGGTCTTCCTCTCCGATGCGGGGCGCATTGCCGACCGTTACAAGGCCAAGCTGGACGAATGGGAGGTCCCCTACGAGGAGGGCGGCCACACCGAGGAGCGCATCCTCGCGGCCACGGAGGTCGTCAAGTCGCCCGGCATTCCCGATACGGCCCCGATGGTGCGCAAGATCCGCGAGGCGGGCATTCCGGTGATCTCCGAAATGGAGTTCGCGGGCCGCTATATGGGCAAGGCCAAATGTATCTGCATCACCGGATCGAACGGGAAGACCACCACCACGTCGCTTATCTACAAGATCATGCGCGACGCGGGGATGAACGTCGCCCTCGGCGGCAACATCGGCGAGAGTTTCGCCTGGTCGGTCGCTACGGGCGACTACGATTGGTATGTACTGGAATTGAGTTCTTTCCAGTTGGACGGAATGTATCGGTTCCGGGCGCATGTCGGGGTGCTGATGAACATTACGCCCGATCACCTCGACCGCTACGACCATTGTTTTCAGAACTATGCCGACTCGAAAATGAGAATCGTGCAGAATATGACCTCGCGCGACTGGTTCGTCTACTCGGGCGATGACGAGGTGATCTGGAACGAGATTCCGAAGTACGATTTGAGGATGCGCCAGCTGCCCTTCGCCGCTAAAAACGCCGTGGCGAGCGGTGCGGGCGACGCGTTTCTCTGCGACGGGAAATTCACCGCAACGGCCGGCAAGGCGTCGGTGGAGATCGACACCGCAAAGTTGCAGATCAAGGGGCTTCACAACGCCTACAACGCCATGGCCGCGGCCCTCGCGACCCTTGCGGCGGGCGTCGCCCCGGCGAAGATCCGCAAATCGCTCTACGCCTTCGCGCCCGTCGAACACCGGCTCGAACCCGTGGCGGAAAAGGACGGCGTGCTGTGGATCAACGACTCGAAGGCCACCAACGTCGATTCGGTTTACTATGCGCTGGAGAGCATGACGCGCCCCGTGGTGTGGATCGCCGGCGGGACCGACAAGGGCAACGATTACGAGCCGCTGAAGGCCTTCGCCCGGGCGAAGGTGCACACGCTGGTGTGCATGGGTCTCGATAACGCCAAACTGGTCCGGGAGTTCACGGGCGTGGTCCCGGAGGTGGTCTCGACCGATTCGCTCGAAGCGGCCATGACGGCCTCGAAGGCCGCGGCGCGTCCCGGCGATGCGGTGCTGCTGTCGCCTGCCTGCGCGAGTTTCGATCTTTTCCGGAATTACGAGAACCGCGGCGAACTGTTCAAGAACTGGGTCGAAGAAAAAGCATAGCCGATGGTGCGGGACGAGAGCAGATACGACGACCGGGCGACGGCGGAGGCGGCGCGCGACGCTGCGCCGCGCGGCGGCAGGCGGACTTCGGGGAGCGGTGACGCGGCCTCCGGCGAGGAGTGCGCCTGCGGGACGGAGACGGCCGGGAAATCGGGGTTCCGCCTCTTTACGGGCGACCGCGTGCTGTGGATCATCGTCGCCGCGCTGGCGGTGATCTCGGTGTTGGTGGTCTACTCCTCGACGGCCAAGATGGCCTACGACGCCCATACGGCCCGTACGACGGCGCATTTCCTGCGTCAGCAGTTGTTGCTGCTGGTCGGCAGCCTGCTGATCATGGTCGCCGTGCAGAAGATCAACTGCCGCATTTACAATCTTCTGGCCCGGCCGGCCTATTTTCTTTCGGTGGCGCTGACCGTCGCCGTCTATTTCATCGGAGCGACGACCAACGGCGCAGCCCGCTGGATTCCGCTCGGCCCCTTCCAGTTCCAGCCCTCCGAGGCGCTGAAGGTCGCCACGGTGCTGTTCCTCGCCCGGCAGCTCGCCGGACGGCAGTCGAAGATCGACAAGATACGCATCGTGCCGACGTGGAAGTTCTGGACGTGGCGTTCGTCGCCCGTGCAGCGAAAAATCTGGCGCGAGGGTACGCGCCCCATTCTGCTGCCGGTCGTCGTTTCGGCAATGGTGATCTTTCCGGCGCACACTTCGTCGGCCGTGCTGGTGTGCCTGGCGTCGTGGGTGATGATGCTCATCGGACGCGTCCGTTTCGGGGAGCTGATGAAACTCGTGGGATGGGGCGTTGCGGCCATCGTCGTTATTATGACGCTGAACCTCGGGCGCAGCGAGACCGCCGAAGGGCGCGTTTCGACGTGGATTCACCTCTGGACCAAGTCGCAGACCGAGAAACCCATCGAACACCTCTCCGACACGGAGCGTTCGATGATCGCCATTTACAACGGCGGCATCCTGGGCGAAGGCGCCGGGCAGAGCGCCATGCGCGTGGAGATGATCCACCCCGAGAGCGACTATGCCTATGCCTTTTTCGTCGAGGAGTACGGCTTCATCCTGGCCGTGCTGCTGCTGATGCTCTACCTGTGGGTCTTCTTCCGGGGAATCGAGATATTCCGGCGGTGCGGAACCGCCTTTCCGGGATTGCTGGTGCTGGGGCTTGCGTTGCTGATCACGTGTCAGGCGCTGCTGCATATCATGGTGACGGTGAACCTGATCCCCGAGACGGGGCAGACCCTGCCGCTGATTTCGCGCGGCGGCTCGTCGATGCTCTTCACGATGATCGCCTTCGGGATGATCCTGAGCGTCAGCCGCCAGAACGACGAACAGTCGCACGACCGGCCGAAAAGCGAAACGTTGTACGAAAAATAGGAGAAAACCGATGAAACAACCGCTCTCCCTGCTTGTTGCCGCGGTGGCCGCAACGGCTTGCGCTCCCGCCGTTCCCGCCGGCGAATTCCGGATTGTCGGAAAAATCGAGAACGTGCCCGACGGCGCGGTAGTGCGTCTGTATGAACCGCAGGGGCAAATGTTGCGGGGAATAGGCGTGGATACGCTGGCAGGCGGTCGGTTTTCCTTCCGGGATACGGTCGTTTTCCCGAAAGTTGTTCAGATCAGTGTGACGGTTGGGGATTACCGGGGCGGTACGCTCGATGTTTGGGTTGCCCCCGGCAAACGTATCGAGGTCCGTGGTGAGGATAAGCAGGCTTGGCTTTGGGAGGCCGCTTCGGACATTGCGGAGCAGGCGGACGAAGACATGTACTGTGCTCTGGTCGAACCTCAAATCTGTGAGTTGAATTGGTTTCAGGACATGCTGAATACACAGCAGGATTTTGCCCGTTATATGGAGCTGTTCGGGCAAGTGTCGGAGAAAACCGTCCGTCGTATGCAGACGGCTCCCGTGACGCGGGTCTGGTTGAACAAACTGGCCGAATGCGCCCGTCTTTTGCAGTTCGGAATAGGTACAGCTCACAAGGGCGAAATGCTTGCGCTTTACGACCGGATGACGGAAGAACAGCGGCAGTCTCCGATGGGCCGGCGGATTGACGCTTATCTCAATCCGGCTCCGGCGGTCGGAGCCGGAGACCGGCTGGTGGACGGCGATCTGTACGATGCGGATGGGAATCTGCATCGCCTGGCGGAATTCATCGGGAAATATATTTTGCTCGATTTCTGGAGTGCGGGCTGCGGTCCGTGCGTACAGGCGATTCCCGAACTGCAAGAGATCGCACGAAAGTATGCCGGCAGGGTTGCGGTTGTGAGCATCAGCCAAGACCCGAAGCCGGTGTGGAAGGAGTTTATTGCCGAAAAACAGTTGGTCGGAAACCAATGGAACGAACTTGTAGACGGAGATACCGGGCTTGGGATGCGTTATGGGGTAAAGGAAATTCCGCATTTCGTGTTGATCGCTCCCGACGTCCGGATTCAGGATGTATGGCAGGGTTACGGCAAGGGGAGCCTGCTGGAAAAAATGGAGCAAAACATCAAGTGATATGGACGATATTCGTTTGGACAAGTATCTTTGGGCAGTGCGGGTGTTCAAGACCCGCAGTGATGCCGCAGATGCCGTGCGCACGAACAAGGTGACGGTAAACGGCGCTTATGCCAAGCCTTCGCGCGAGGTGAAAATCGGCGATGTGATCGCCGTGCGCAAAATGCAGGTGACCTATTCCTACAAGGTGCTCGATCTGGTGTCGAGCCGTCAGCCGGCGAAAAACGTGCCTCTTTACTGTCTCAACGTTACTCCGCAGGAGGAGCTGGACAAACTCAACGTTCCGCGCGAGACGATCTTCATCGTCCGCGACCGCGGTACGGGCCGTCCGACCAAGAAGGAGCGGCGCGAACTGGACGGGCTGATGGAGGAGATCTATTACGACGAGGAGGAATAAAAGAAGAGTCCCGGCAGGAGCGCAATCCCGTCTTTTTCCTGAAGAATTTGAAGAGAAGAAGAAGGCATCCTGCCGGGTTCTTTTTTTAGCGGAATCCGGCAGGTCCGCGCAAAACGAAAGGGCGGCGCCGATCCTGGCATCTGAGGCTTTTGGCGGGCCCTGCACAACCAGAAAACAGCACACACCCTTCCGGGGGTGCTGTATCTGTTGTGCATAAAATTCGCCAAAATTTCAGATGCTTCGATACAACGTACTATGTCAAGAACGCAATAAAGTCGGAATTCTCCTTACAAAGGTACTAAAAAGCCGGAACGTATCCAAAACCGAACCGTCCTGCGGTTCGGCAAAACCTCCGGACCCTTAAAAGGGCCGTACAACCTCAAAGGTAACGAAAAAAAGCGGAAATGCAAAAAAGCGGCCCGAAAGCCGCTTTTCCTATTTCTTGTTGAAATTGGTCATGGTCAATTGGGTTCCCACGGTCGCGAACGACCGGATGGCGTCGACAAAGACCTTCAGCCGCTCGGGAAGGGCCTTCCGTTCCTCGTCGGTCCATTCGCCCAGTACGTATTCCACCTGGTGCCCCTTCGGGAAATCGCCGCCCACGCCGAAGCGCATGCGGGCATACTCCTCCGTTCCGAGCAGTTCGGAGATGTTTTTCAGTCCGTTGTGCCCTCCGGCGCTCCCCTTCGGGCGCAGGCGCAGCGTGCCGAAAGGCAGCGCGATGTCGTCCGAAACGACGAGCAGATTCTCCGGCGGAATCTTCCCGGCGTCCATCCAGTAGCGGACGGCCTTGCCCGAGAGATTCATGTAAGTCGAGGGTTTCAGCAACACCAGTGTCCGGCCCTTGTACTTCGCTTCGGCCACGTCGCCGTAACGTTGGGTGGTAAAAACAGTGTTGGACGCCTCTGCAAGGGCGTCCAACACGTTGAAACCGATGTTGTGACGGGTTTCGGCGTATTCGGCGCCGATATTCCCCAGCCCAACAATGAGGTATTTCATATTCCCGGCTTATTTCGCAGCCTCGGCAGCTCCGCGCGACGCACGGGTTACGCGAACGGCGCAGACGGCGGTCGTAGCGGGGGTGATGAACTTCAGGTTCTCGAACTCGAGGTCGCCGACGAAGATGGTCTTGCCTACGCCCAGTTCCGTAACGTCCACGACGATTTCGTCGGGAAGGTTCTCGACCAGTGCGCTGACGACCAGTTTGCGGGCCGACAGGGCCAGCTTACCGCCGACCTTCACGCCCTCGGCGTTGCCGGTCAGGCGTACCGGAATGGCGATTGATACGGGTTTGCCCTCGGCGATGCGGTAGAAATCCAGGTGGAGGATCTCCTCGCGTACGGGGTGGAACTGTGCCTCACGCAGCACGGCCTGCTCTTTCTTGCCCTCGATGTCGAACTCTACGATGTAGGAGTTCGGGGTGTAGATCAGGGGTTTGATCTCGCGGGGGTCTACCGAGAAGGTCTCGGTTTCGCCGTTGCCGCACAGTACGCAGGGGACCATGCCCTCGCGGCGAATCGCCTTGGCGGCCTTCTTGCCGAAATCGGCGCGTTTTACGGCCTTGACTGAAATGGTTTTCATAATGAAAATTTGTTTTTTAATGTGTGTTGCCTTCGGCGGTTCTCAATGCGGACTCTGCGGACCGCATCCCATTTCCGCCTGCTTTGGGAGCGCAAAGATAAGGTAAATAATTAAGAATTAAAAATTAGGGATTAAAAATTGTTTCACAACCCGCAATTGTCCAAAACGTTTGGACGTCTGCGGTGAGTTGTAAAAGCGAGCCTCGACTTTATCAGAGTCGGGACTCGCCCAATTTTTAATTTTTCATTTTTAATTTTTAATTCCCCGAATGTGCTTCTCCCAGGCCCAGGCGGCGGCGAGCGTCTGGTCGAGCGTGCGCTCGGCAGTCCAGCCCAGTTCGGTGTTCGCCAGCGTGGGATCGGCCCAGATGGCGATGATGTCGCCCGCACGGCGCGGTGCGATCTTGTAGTTGAGCTTCAGGTGGTTGACCTCCTCGAACTTGTGCACCAGTTCCAGCACCGAGACGCCGCGGCCCGTGCCGACGTTGAAAATCTCGTAGGCCTGCTTGTTCTTGTCGCCGGCCATGCGGTTGATCGCCGCCACGTGGGCTTTGGCGAGGTCCACGACGTCGATGTAGTCGCGGATGCACGACCCGTCGGGCGTCGGGTAGTCGTCGCCGAAGACCGAGAGGCACTCGCGCAGTCCGGCGGCGGTCTGCGTGATGAAGGGCACGAGGTTCTGCGGCACGCCGCGCGGCAGTTCGCCGATCAGCGCCGAAGGATGTGCGCCGATGGGGTTGAAATAGCGCAGCGCGATGCCTTTCATGCCGGGGTAGGCGGCGAGCGAGTCGCGCAGAATGTCCTCGCACATCTGCTTGGTGTTGCCGTAGGGCGAAGTGGCCGGCTTGCGGGGCGTCTGCTCCGTCACGGGCTGCTTCTCCGGCTCGCCGTAAACGGTGCACGACGACGAGAAGACGATGTTCCGGCGGCCGAATTCACGCATCAGGCCGATGACGTTCATAAACGAGGTGAGGTTGTTGCCGTAGTATTCGAGCGGCTTCTGCACCGACTCGCCCACGGCTTTCGACGCTGCGAAGTGGATCACCGAGTCGAATTCGTACTGTTCGAAGACCTTGCGGAAAGCCGCCCGGTCGCAGCAGTCGACCTCGACGAAGGGGATGTCCACGCCGGTGATCTTGCGCACGCCTTCGACGGCGTTGAGGTCGCTGTTCGAAAGGTTGTCGACGATCACCACGTCGTAGCCGGCGTTGATGAGTTCCACGGAGGTGTGCGAGCCGATGTAGCCTGCACCGCCGCTGACCAATACACACGATTTTTTCATAGGTAGCTGGTTGTTATTTGAGCAACAAAGGTATTAAAAAATTATGCGGCGGCAAAAAAACGCCGCCGAAAAAACCTCCCGGAAGCCTTGGAGGCGTGGCGAATAACAAATTGTAACCCGGCGTGAGAAAAAAGCGTTCGGAGAGTGTCTGTTTTCGGAAATTTATCGTACATTTGTAACAGATCGACACTTTGCACTCGGAATTTCATCAAAAAATTAACGGATATGTACGGGAAAATCAAGGAGCACCTGCAACATGAACTCGCCGAAATCGAGGCCGCAGGGCTTTACAAACGGGAACGGATCATCGCTTCGCCCCAGCGGGCCGAGATCGAGGTTGCAGGTCGGAAGGTGCTCAACTTCTGTGCCAACAATTACCTCGGACTGTCGGACAATCCGCGGCTGATCGAGGCGGCGAAGAAAGCAATGGATGCCCGCGGCTACGGCATGTCGTCGGTGCGCTTCATCTGCGGCTGCCAGGACATCCACAAGGAGCTGGAGAAGGTTATCGCCGACTATTTCGGTACGGAGGACACGATTCTCTACGCCGCCTGCTTCGACGCCAACGGCGGCGTGTTCGAACCGCTCTTTTCGGAGGAGGACGCCATCATCTCCGATTCGCTGAACCATGCTTCGATCATCGACGGCGTGCGTCTGTGCAAGGCCGTGCGTTACCGCTACGCCAATGCCGACATGGGCGAACTGGAGGAGTGCCTGAAGAAGGCGCAGGTCCAGCGGTTCCGCATCATCGTCACCGACGGCGTATTCTCGATGGACGGCAACGCCGCACCGCTCGATCGGATCTGCGCTCTGGCGGAAAAGTACGACGCGCTGGTGATGGTCGACGAGTGCCATTCGGCGGGCGTGCTGGGCGAAACGGGCCGCGGCATCACCGAACTTTACGACCTGCGCGGGCAGGTGGACATCCTCACGGGTACGCTCGGCAAGGCATTCGGAGGCGCCGTAGGCGGATTCACCACCGGCCGCAGGGAGATCATCGACATGCTGCGCCAGCGTTCGCGTCCCTACCTTTTCTCGAACTCGCTGCCCCCTGCCGTGGTCGGCGCCGGGATCGAGACCTTTAAGATGCTCGCGGAGAGCCACGAACTGCACGACCGGCTGGTGGCCAACGTCGAACATTTTCGTGCCGGAATGATGGCGGCGGGTTTCGACATCAAACCCACCCAGTCGGCCATCTGCGCCGTGATGCTCTACGACGCCAAACTGTCGCAGGAATTCGCCGCGAAATTGCAGGACGAGGGCGTTTTCGTCACGGGATTCTACTACCCGGTGGTTCCCAAGGGTCAGGCGCGCATTCGCGTGCAGGTCTCCGCAGGCCACACCATCGAACAGCTCGACCGCTGTATCGCCGCCTTCACGAAGGTCGGCAAAGAACTGAATGTCATCAAATAACTTACTGCCATGGCTAAAACCGCATTGGACGCGATCGACCGCAAGATCCTCAAATACCTCATCAAGAATGCGCGCATGCCTTTTCTGGAGATCGCCCGCGAATGCGGCATCTCCGGCGCCGCCATTCACCAGCGCATCCGCAAGCTCGACGAGTCGGGCGTGATTCTCGGGAGCCGCCTGATCGTCGACCCCAAGATGATGGGCTTCGACGTCTGCGCCCACATCAGCATCACGCTCAAGGACCCGCAGCTGCTGAAACAGACCGTCGAGGAACTGCGGAAAATTCCCGAGATCGTCGAGGCGCATTTCATCACCGGCAAGGGCAACATCCTCGTCAAACTCTACTGCGTGGACAACGAACACCTCATGCGTACGATTTTCGACGGCATTCTGCGCATTCAGGGCATCGCCACCACCGAGACGAACATTTCGTTGCAGGAGGTGTTCCAGCGCGAGGTGAATATCGACTTTATCGACGAATAGGTTGCAGATTGCCGGAGGTATCTCCGTACTGACGACACACAAGGGGGCTGTATGCAATACAGCCCCCTTGTGCGTTTCGGTGCAATCCGCGTCCTGCCGGAACTTGAAGTGTCAGAGCCATTTTTTGTACTTGAAGTACCAGATCGTCAGGGCCGAGCAGAAGATCATCAGCCCGATGGCGAAGATGTAGCCCAGGGGGATGTTCCAGCCGTTGCCGAGCGTCAGCGTCCAGTCCAGTTCGGGCATGAACTTGAAGTTCATGCCGTAGATCGAAGCGATGAGCGTCGCGGGCATGAAGATCACCGCCGCCACGGAGAAGATCTTGACGATCTCGTTCTGTTCGATGTTGATCAGACCCAGCGCCGCGTCCTGGATGTAGTCCAGTCGCTGGAAACTGAAATCGGCGTGGTTGATCAGCGAGTTGACGTCCTTGATCATCAGCTGCAGGCGCGGATAGATGTCGTTGGGGAAACGTTCGGAACGCAGGATGCCCGACAGCACGCGCTGGCGGTCGAAGATATTCTCGCGCAGCGACATGGTCGATTCCTGCAACGCGCTGATGCGGTGCAGCACCTCCTTGTCGATCGAATTCTCGGAGTTGATGTCCTTCGAGAGCGCCGCGACCTGCTTGGCGATCAGCTCCACGAGGTCGGCGTCGAAGTCGATGCGCACCTCCAGCAGCGAAATGAAGAGGTGGTAGCCCGTCGAATAGCTGCGGTAGTTCATCTGGAGCCGTTTTTCCGTCTCGCGGAAGGTCCGGAACTCGGCGCTGCGCACCGAGACCAGCACACCCTCGTTCGAGATGATGAACGACACCGGTTCGACGATGAACGAGTCGCCCGTGGGGACGAAGAAGTTGGAGTTGGAGATGATGGAGTTCTCGTTCTCGGAGTATTTCGACGTCGACTCGATCTCCTCGACCTGCTGTTTGGTCTGGAGGCTGATCTCCATGAAGTTCTCGACGGCCTTCTGCTCCTTGATCGTGGGCAGCAACATGTCGATCCACAGGATGTCGTCGTAGCCCAGTTCATCGAAGAGCTTGGTGTCGGCATTGCGGATGATCTTGTTGTATTGCTTGAGGTAAATTGTAATCATAAGACGCTCTCTTAAAGTTCGTGAATCCGTTTACGTGCAGAGAGGCGGATCTCCGGTCCGCTAAGCTCTTCAGCCGGGATTGGCTCTCGGAACCGCCTTGAGGCCCGAGTTCCAGAACTTTTTCAGCGCTTTGTCTTTCTGATTGTCGAAGATGTAGTCGAAATGTGCGAGTTCCGCGTAGGCGCGCCCGGGATCGGCCGCGAAAGCCGATTCGAGAATCGCCTCGTAGCCGTGTTCGAGTCCGTAGGTCAGGGCATGCTGCAAGGTCTCGACGGCGTCGGGGTCCGTGTCGGCGTGCGCCGCCCAGACGGCGAAGGCGCAGGGAAGTTTTCCGAACGGTTTCCACGCCCCGACCAGCGCGTCGTCGCTGGCGAGCAGGGCCTCCTTCGATGCGGGAACGCCTCCGACGCAGTATTCGGTGACGATGCGCGCGTCTGTCAGCGACGGCATGGCGGCGGCCGGAATCAGGGCGATGTCGGCTTTGTGCTCGGAAAAGGCTTGGATTGTTTCGGCGGGGTCGGACAACAGCAATCCGGCGCGGAGGTTATCTTCGTGCTGGATACCATAGATGAATGGCGTCGTGCTGAAGCACGACACGACGGCTATACGTGGAACTATGACCATCATCCATAAGGTGTAAAACTGTTGGTTTGCGAAACAAAGGTACGACAAAATCCCGAAGTTTTTCTATAAAATGTGGAAAAAGTGCATCGGGGTCTTGACAAGGGGGTGTCCGGTGTCGTATATTTGCCGTACGATTCACAGCCGGCCGGCAGGGACGGCAAAGTTATCAACATCGGGAAACGCTTCTGTTTCCGCATTTTGTGAATTGTTATCTCCATTTATCGACAAGTTTTAAACCCGTTGTCAACAATCCGGTCGCCTCTGTGCCTGTGATGCCGGAAGTGTCAAAAGCATCCGCATGCCGCATTGCGCCGTGTCCTGCGGCGAATGAATACAGTCATCTCTCTTAAAAATCCATTATGCTATTTACTCGAATTCCGCAACAGTACGCCCCGCTCGGCGGGGAACTCCGCTACGCCGTCAGTCAGGAGACGGCCGGAAACATCGACATCCGCATCGTCGATGCGGCGGCCGGGTCCGCAGCCGGAATCGGCGCGGCGGTCTCGCCCGGCGGTGCAGACAGAGCCGGCACGCGCGGACCGGTCGGCGACGGCAGTGCGCTGCTGGGTGCAAAACGTTTTGCGGCCGTCGCCGAGGCCGCGTTCGATGCGGCGCCCTACCTCCGGCGACGGCTGCATTTCACGCCCGCAACGGGGCGGACCGGATTTTACCCCGCCGAAGGACGGACCGTCACGGCCGTCGTCGAGGCTGCCGGGACGGATGGGGAAGCGGCCGCGGCGGTCGCTCCGGCGCGCACGTTTCTGCCCGGCGACGCCCCCGGAACGCCCGGCCTGCGGACCTCGATGCCGCTCGTGCGTCTGATCCCGGAGGACGCATGCGACGAACTGACGCTGCTGACCGACGGACCCTGCATCGTGACGGTGACGGCCGAGGCCGGGGACACCGCGACGGCCGAAAGTTACCGCGCGAGCGAGGCGGGGCTGCACCTGTTTCGTCTCGACATGCGCGATTTCCCGGGCGCG
Source organism: Alistipes shahii WAL 8301 (assembly GCF_025145845.1). Taxonomy (NCBI): domain Bacteria; kingdom Pseudomonadati; phylum Bacteroidota; class Bacteroidia; order Bacteroidales; family Rikenellaceae; genus Alistipes; species Alistipes shahii. Next base: position 1,810,105 of record NZ_CP102253.1, read on the forward strand.
GAGCGTGTGACGGTCGATGCCGGGACGTGCGGCACGGTCGTCTATTCCGTGACTCCGGCCGTTCAGGGACAGGTGCGGCTGGCTTGGCGGAGCAGCGCCGGATCGGTCGAGCACTACACCTTTCCCATCGTGCGGACGACAACCGTGCGCACCGAAAGGCGCGAGGCGGAGGGTCCGCAGGGACGTGTGGTCGCGGCGGCGGAAACAGACCGCGAAATAGTGCTCGTATCGGCCTACGAGACCCGGAGCATGCTGGAGCCGCTGGCCGAACTGACAGCGACGGCAGCGGCATGGATCGTCACCGAAAAGCGTTATATACCCGTAGACATCGCCACCGAAGAGGCCGTCGTACAGCGGCGCGGCACGTTGAGCTGTCTGGAGATCGCCATTCGCCCCAAACGTAAAAAACACGCAGCATGGAACTGAAAATCGACGGACAGATTTGCGACCTGAAGGCGGGGAGCATTGCCGTTCCCGGCTACGATGCCGCACGGCTCGCCGATCCGGAGGCTTGCCGCGAAGGGCGGTCGCTGAAAATCCCGATTCCCGCGACGCCGCGCAACGATGCGCTCGTGGGGTTTGCCTGCGATCCGCACGCCGCCGGCGGGTTCAACGACGCGCTCCACACGGCGGAGCTGTCGGCCGAAGGTTCGGCGCTGATCGGCGGAACGGTGCGCCTGCTGGCCGCGTCGGGAGAGGGGTACACGCTCGAAATCCGCGACGGAGGGGCCGGATGGGCCGAAAATGCCGCCCGCCGCATGTTTTCCCGATTGGGGGTGGCGTGGGACAATGTCGTGACCCCGACGGCGATCGTCGAGAGCTGGACGGACGACTCCCCGGTGAAGTTCTTCCCCATCCACCGCGACGAATACCGTCGGCAGAACAGCTCCTCGGACCTGCTTCCGGCGGAACGCCTGCTCTCGGTGGAGGACTACCACCCGTTCCTGCACGTCGCCACGCTCGTCGGGCAGATTTTTCGGGAGGCGGATTACGAGGTGAAGAGCCGCTTTTTCGAATCGGCGTTTTTCCGGTCGCTCTACATGAGCGGGGCCTACTCCTCGCGCGACACCACGGCGGCGGCCGGCCGCATGGGCTTCTCGGCGCGGCGGCTGGCTCCAGCGACGGCTGCGGCGAACGAACTGGGGCGGGTTTCGGCCAACCCCAAGGCCGTCGCCAACACCGTGGGCAACATCGTCGACACGGCCACGCCCCAGAGCGTCGACGCCGACGGCGAGGCGATCGACGGGCTTTTCAACAACGGCAACTGTTTCTCGACGGACAACGGCAAGATCGTCTTCACGCCGCCGACGGAGATCAGCGTCGGGTTCGAATACCGCCTGAAATACACCACCGCCCACCGCATCGTCTCGCGGACGCGGCTCAAGGGCTTCGATACGGTGTATCTCGGTCCCGGGGCCGAGTTCCGGTTCGAGCTGGCCAACCGGTACAGGGACCTCCGCGAGGCCGTTGCGCCGAATTTCACCTACCGCGCGCTGGTTTTCGATCACCTCGCCGGGGCGCAGTACCGCCTGACCTACACCCGCAACGGCGTGCCCGGCACGGTGTGGACCGACTTTGCGGCCCGTTCGGCGCAGGTCACCACCCCGGCCTCGGGGACCGTCGCCGATCCCGTGCTGCTGGTCCGCAGCGGTTCGCAGTGGGTCGCCTACCGCGGCGACTGGGCGCTCTACAACGGCTACGTCGGCGAGACGGGGCAGACGATGGTCGAGGTGCGGCTCCGCACGGCCGCCGAGAGCGTTTCGCCCGCATCGCCCAAGTATTTCAATCTGATCTACTTCGCGGGGGCGGAGCCCGGGATGGCGCTGACCCTGCACAAGGAGTGCTCGCTGCGGCCGCGCTTCCTCTCGGCTCCGGGATTCGGGTCGCGGATCGCATTCGCCGATGTGGCGCAGCACCGCATCCGGCAGTCGGAACTGCTCGATGCCCTTGCGCATCTGTTCAACCTGCGGTTCTACACCGAGGAGGCGACGCGGAGGGTCTGGATCGAGCCGGAAGGGGAGTTTTTCGGTGCGGGGCCGGAGACGGACTGGAGCGGCAGGACGGACTTTTCGCAGCCTGTCGAGCGGCGGCCGGTCGCCCCGGAGATTCACGAGGTGCGGACGTGGCGGTACCGGGACGGCGACGGCGCGGTGGCGCGCTTCGACGCCGGGGAGGAGGCTCCGCTCGGGGCGTGGAGTTTTGCGGCGGATTCCTACGCCGCGATGCAGGGCGAAAAGGTGCTGCGCAATCCGCTGTTCAGTCCCTCGCTGAATGCCGCGGGGCATTACCTCAATGCGCCGTCGGCGCTGATTCCCGAGGTCGGCGACCGCGACGACGCGGAGGAGGACGGAACCAACTTCACACTCCGCATCGTCCGCTACGCCGGGATGCATCCGCTGCCCGGCGACGAGCGGTGGGGGTATCCTTCGGGGCGTTCGGAGTATCCGCTCGCGGCGTTCCATTTCGCGGGGGACGACGCTGCGGAGGGGTTCACGCTCTGTTTCGAGGACCGCGACGGACAACAGGGGCTGCACCGCTTCTACGACGGGCAGGTGCGCCGGGAGGCCTCCCGTGAGCGGATCATCCTCTCGCTGCGGCTCGCGCCTCACGAATTCGAAGCCCTTCTGACGCCCGGAACGGGAGCGCCGGACATCCGTTCGGTCTTCCGCATCGACACCGGAGCAGGCGTGGTGCGGGCCGCGCTGCACGCCGTCGGCGACTACGACCCGGCGAAAGCCTCGGTGCGCTGCACGTTCAACCGCCTCATGGAAGACTGATGACGCGGCACGACGAACTGTTGGCCGAAGCGGTGCTTCGGGAGGTCCGGGGGCTTACGACCCGGCAGGCGGTATTGCGGTTGTTCGAACTGGGGCTGGTCAGCCGCCGGGGGTGTGAACAGTGCGCGATCCGTGACGAAATCGGGCGGCTCGAAAAGGAGGGCATGTCCCGTTGCGAAGCCTTCGAGGTCACAGCCGGGAAACTCTGCTGCTCTTACGAGAAGGTGCGCAACGCATTTTACAACACTTACAAACATTAATCATGGAATCGGAAATTCAAATCAACAACACGGCCGGGGTCTGCCAGATCGACATCGAAGGGACCATCGGCGTACCCGAGGAGTGGCAGTTCGAAGAGCCTGACGCCCGGGTGGCGACCTACGAGCGTTTCCGCGACACCCTGCGGCGCATTGCGGAGATCGAGGCCCCGGAGGTGGTGGTCAACATCCGCTCGACGGGCGGCGACGTGAACGACGCGCTGCTGATCCACGACGCGCTCCGGCAGCTCCCGGCGCGGGTCACGACCCGCTGTTACGGCTATACGGCCTCGGCTGCGACGATCATCGCCCAGGCGGCGTCGGAGGGGTGCCGTCTCCTGTCGGCCAATGCCCTCTATCTGATCCACACGGCCATCTGTTCGACCGAGGGAAATGCCGCGGAGATCGCCGGGAAGATCGACCTGCTGCACCAGACCGATGCGCGTATCGCCGCGGTCTATGCATCCCGTTCGGGGCGTCCGGCCGCGGAGTTCGAGGCCCTGATGGCCGAGAACAACGGCAACGGCCGCTGGCTCGCACCCGAGGAGGCCGTTGCGGCGGGACTGGCCGACAAAGTGGTCGAAGCTGCGGAGCAGCCGGCGTCCTCGCTGGCGCGGAATATCGCCCGGGGCTGGGAGCGTTTGCTGGCCAATATCGGTCTGCGGCCCGGCCCGGCGCTTCCCGCCGACCGCAACGTTCTCCATTTCGACGGGGAGGTGCAGGCTCTGCGCAGCCGTTCGGCTGTTGCGGCCGACGAAGCCCGCCGGCAGGCCGCGCCGACCTCCACGCAGCCGCGCGAGGACCCTTCCTGCGGCGACACGGTCCGCTCGGCCAACGAACGCGCCTATGCCGAAGACGCCAGGCGCATGCGCAATTAAAAATTAAGAATTGAAAATTGCCAAGCGGGGGGCTTCGGGCTGCCGATTCACCGGAGGCGAATCGAAAATCTGCCGGTCAGGAACAAAAGGAGGTTTCGGCCTAAAATGGAAGTCCGGCGATACCCGCCCTGCGGAGGCAAAACAAACAACCAAATTCATCAACCATTTAAAACCAAAAACAACCATGACTTACCTCGAAAATTCGAAACAGTACACCGGTTCCGACCTCGAAAACATCTTCTTCCGCCCGATGCTCACCGGGGAGTCGGCGCAGGACCTCGGCGTGCGCGTACTCTACAACATGCCCCAGCCTACGCACGTCCAGCTCTGGGACGGCCAGCGCAACATCCTCCAGAAATTCACCTCCGCAGGCTGGGCCGGGGGCAAAGCGGCGACCAAGTACGAGAAGACGGTCAATCTTAACCGGGTGAAGGCCGAACTGGGATTCTCGGCCGCCAACTACTTCTCGATGGTCTACGAGAAGGTCTCGTCGCTGGTCAACACCCACATGGACGACCTCTCGGGCACGGAGCTCGAACAGGCCGAAACGGCGCTTTTCAAACAGGCCCTCGCCGAGAATATCCGCGTCACGATGTGGATCGGCGACACCTCCGCGGCGTCGGGTTACAACACCTTCGACGGACTGCTGAAGCGCATCAACGGTCTGGTCGACGACGACGGCGTCTATAACTTTTCCTACCAGGCGGCCGCGCTCGAAGACCCGGCCTATGCGGTCGAGCTGTTCGACAAGCTGTGGGCCGGGGCCGATCCCCGCATCCCGGGCCTCAAGGCCGACGACCGGCTGGCCTACTTCGTCTCGTCGGACATCTACCGCCTCTACGAGAAGTACCTCGATGCAAAGGGCGCCGACGCGGCCTACGCCGATGCGATGAACGGCCGCCGGACGCTGGCCTACCACGGAATTCCGGTCGTGGACGTAAGGCTGGGCAGCTACCTCGGCGCCACCTCCTTCCGCCAGTCGTTCGTCATGCTCACCGACCGCCGCAACCTCGTGCTGGCCGTCAACACGGCCGACATGCCCGGCAACGAGGTGCGCATGTGGTACAACCCCGACGAGATGGAGAACCGCCAGCGTGCGGTCTTCATGGCCGGAACCCAGATCCTCGACGAGGCGCTGATCTCCTTTGCATACAAGCAGTAAAAACCCGGGAACGCGCATCCGCAGGGGCTTTCCCCGCGGATGCCGCGTCCCTGAAATCCGAAAAACGCCATGAGCAAAACGAAAAAAATCAAGACGGCCGTGGGGGTTGCCGACCGCACGGACCCCTATTATGCGCTGGGGCCGTCGCGGGTCGAGAGCGACAAATTCTGGCGCTGGGGCGACGACAACCTCTTCCCGGCGGCGCTGGCGCTGATGGCCCGGCGTTCGACGACCCACCGGCGCATCATCAACGACAAGGCCGACTACATCTCCGGCAAGGGATTCACGTGCGACGAGGCGCAGCAGCCGCAGCTGGCGGCCTTCGTCCGGTGCGTCAACGGCCGGGGCGAGAGCCTTCGCCAGGTGCTGGGCAAGCTGGCCTTCGACAAATCGCTGTTCGGCAACGCGTTCCTCGAAGCGGTCACCGACCCCGGGCACACCTTTCTGTCGCTCTACCACCAGGACGCCTCGCGCTGCCGCGTGGCCCGCGACTCGAAGCACGTCCTGCTGCACCACGACTGGGCGGCGTTCAAGCCCGCCGAGGCGCGCTCGCTGCCGCTCTACCCCGACTTCGAAGCGCAGGAGGACGGCACGCTGCGCTCGATCGTCCATTACAAGGATTACGAACCGATGTTCGAACACTACGGCGTGCCGCCCTACATCGCGGGGTTCAGCGTCTCGGCGATCGCCTGGAAGACCGACCGCTGGAACATCTCGCGCCTCGACAATTCGTTCCAGCTGTCGGGCGTGATGATGCTCGACTCGTCGGTGGACAACGAGGCCGAGGCCGAACGCATCGTGCGGCTCGCCGAACAGAAGTTCGCCGGGAACCCCGGGCAGGTGATGTTCGTCATCCGCGACGGCGGCGAGGACGACAATTCGCGCTTCATCCCCATTGCCGCGCAGAACGAGGGCGACTGGCAGGCGCTGCACGAACAGGCCGTCGGCGACATCGTCGTGGCCCACTCGTGGTTCCGGACGCTGAGCGGACTGGACTACGCTGCGGGATTCAGCGCCGAACGCATTCTGCACGAATACGAGGTGGCGCTCAACACGGTGATCCTCGCCGAGCAGGACGAGCTGACGGAGCCGATCCGCGCCGTCATCGCCTCGGTGCTGGGGCTGGACACGACGTCGCTGCAAATCGTCAACCGTCCGCCGACCCGCTCGAAACCCATCTACATGAAGGTCTGGGAGGCCCGCAAGGCCGACGGACTCGACTACGACCCGGAGGATGAACGCCAGCAGGCGTTTTTATCCGAGATTACGAAGTATAATATTAGAAGTATCGAATAAAATGCATAGCTTCCGCGGGGCATTCTGCCGCTTTTGCCGCGAAAAGCGACATGCGGATGGTTTTGGCGCTTTTAACTTCGCTACGCTCGTTTTCCTCCTTCTGGCACGGCATAGCCCGCAAGCGGTCTCTGCTCGTGCTGCGTGCGTCGGTTGACATCAAAAGTACAGAGAAATCCGCGACGATGTCGCGGGCGTTTTGTACCTTTTTTCCGCAAAAAGGTACCCAAAAATCCCCGGCAGATGCCTGCGCCTACTCCGTCCCGTCTAACGTTCGAAACGGGCGCCTATTCGCGGGTTTGCAAGCAAACCGGCCCCGTTTCTTGCCACTTTTAGCCGGGGCTTCGTTTCACGGCTCCGGCATCGGGCCGGGATCTTTCGCCGCCAAAGGCGGCGCAGGCGTGAGACGCCTGTTTTATGGGTGCTTGCACAGAACGGGATCGCAGTATCCTGCCGTCGCCCCTGAAAGCGGTTTCAAACCGCTTTACGCTTTTTGCCGAGCGGGATTCTCATCACGTGACATCGGCAAACTTTCAACTTTTCACTTTTAACCTTCCACCTTATGAATACGTTAGTCACACCCCTCCAGGTGCTGAAACTCGCCTTCGGCGAAGGGGAATACCTGCCGCCGGAGATCATTGCCGAAGCCGACATTGCCGGAGCCGAACAGCGCCACATCGTCCCCGTCGTGGGGCGGGCGCTCTACGAAAAGCTCCTCGCAGGCTCCTATCCCGACTTCCGGACCGAATACCTCGCCTCCCCGGCAGCCCTCTTCACGCGCGCCGTCCTCCAGCCGCGGCTCGACGTCCGCACCGGGCAGTGCGGCACGACGGCTCCGAAATCCGCCTATGCCCAGCCGGCCGGGGACACGGCCCGCCGACACCTGCGGCGCGCCCTGCTGGCCCAGGCCCGCACGCTGCTGCACCGCGCCGCGGAGCACCTTCGCGCACACCGGAATGAATTCCCGGAATACGATCCCGAGAACGACATCTTCAACCGCTGTACGACCGATGGAGGCTTTGTTCAGATTCGTTAGCGGCGTGGCGGCGGGGATCGCCGCGCTGTTCGCACCGATCGGGCCGCTGGCGGCCACGACCGTCGTCTTCATCGGCGTCGATTTCCTCTCGGGAGTGGCGGCCGACCGCGCTGCGGCCCTCCGCGAAGGGCGCGCATGGTATTTCGAGAGCTGCAAGGCGTGGCGCACGGTGCTCAAGCTCGCCCTCGCGCTCACGGCGATCTCGATGGCGTGGCTGATCGACAGCTGCGTGCTGGATTTCATGCGGCTGAACCTCGCGCGGCTTCTTACGGGGTTCACCTGCGGCGTGGAGCTGTGGTCGTTTCTCGAAAACGCCGCGCAGCTCTCCGACGCTCCGCTGTTCCGCTGGCTGCGCCGCTACGTGCACCGCCGCATCCGGAAGGAGGCAGGCGATGAGTAGGGGTTTGTCGAATTGCAATCCGGGGAACATCCGGCAGTCGAAGGTGCGTTACAAGGGCGAAGTGCAGCCCTCCCGGGACCCGGCCTTCAAGCAGTTCGAGTCGCTGGCCTGGGGCTACCGGGCCGTCTTCGTGCTGTTGCATACTTACCGGGTCCGCCACGGCCTGCGGACCGTCCGCGGGATGATCTCCCGCTGGGCGCCGCCCGTGGAGAATCACACCGAAGCCTACATTCGCGCCGTGGCCGCCGACACGGGCATCGACCCCGACGAGCCGCTCGACACGCTCGACCCGGCGACGATGATCCCCCTGGCCGCCGCCATCTCGCGCGTGGAAAACGGCACGGCGGCGGACCGCGGCGAAATCGAGCGCGGCTGGGCGCTGTTTTCCGATTGATTTTGCTATCTTTACGGCTCAATAGACTGTCCGGATGAAGATTTTCCGCCTGCCCGACCGGCTCGACCGTATGCCGATGCTCAAGATTCTCGTGTTTTTCGCCGCGGGAATCGCGCTGGCGGGCCGCTACGAACTGCCCCTGTGGTTTCTCGCAGGGGCTTTCGTCGTGACGGGCGTGCTGGCCCTGTCGCTGCGCTCGTCGGCCGCCACGGCCGCAATGATCCTCACGGCGGGGTTCGCCGCGGCGCAGTTCCGTGCGCCCCGGGCCACCGTGCCGCGGGGCGTGCACACGGTCTATGAGGTTACGGTCGAGGGGTTTCCGGCCGACCGGGGCCGTTATGCCGTCGCCGATGCGTCGGTGGCGGCATGGCGCGATCCGGTCGACGGACGCTGGCACGCTTCGGACGCCCGTATCCGGCTATACGCCGATTCGCTTGCGGGGTTGCATGCCGGGGAGCGCATCCGCTGCCGGGGCGCGGTGCGGCCGTTTCGCGGCGGTGCGGAAAGCTATCGCCGCCTGATGGCGCGGCGGGGCTACGCCGGAACCCTGTGGATTGCGGAGCGGACGCTTCTCGAACGGCTTCCGGACCGGCATGCGGGCCTGCACCGCAGGGCGGTCGAAAGGCTCTCCCGGCTGCCGATGAGCGCCGGGGCTGCGGCCGTCGTCGAGGCCATGGCGGCGGGCGAGCGGCGCGGCGTCACGCCCGAACTCCGCACGGCGTACTCCCGGAGCGGGTTGTCGCACCTGCTGGCCGTATCGGGACTCCACACGGGGATCGTTTTCGCGCTGGTCAATCTCGCGCTGTGGTGGCTGCCGCTTTTCAGGCGGGGACACCTGCTGAAAAACCTGCTGGCGGCCGTTGCCGTGTGGCTTTTCGTCGCGGCGGCGGGGTTTCCGCCCAGCGCCGTCCGGGCCGCGGCGATGTGCACGGTCCTGCAGGCGGCGCTGGCCTCGGCGTCGGAATACGTTGGGCTGAACGCCCTGGCCGCGGCGGGATTCGGGATGCTGGTCTGGAATCCCAACTGGCTGGGCGACATCAGTTTTCAGCTGTCGTTCGTCGCCGTGGCGGCCATCCTCGCCTGGGGCGTGCCGCTCTGCCGCCGCTGCCGGACCCGGTGGAAGGGCGTGAACGTCGTCGTCGACGCCTATCTGATCGGGTTCGTGGCGACTGCCGCCACTGCGCCGCTCGTTTCGCACACGTTCGGCGTCGTGCCGCTGGCCGGACTGGCGGTCAATCCGCTGGCCATCGCGCTGGCCGGGGTCGTGGTGTTCGGCGGCGCATTGTGGATGCTCGCACCCGTCGGATTCCTCGCCCCGGCGTTCGGGTTCGTCACGGGGAGCGCCGCCGAAGGGATCAGCGCGCTGGCCCGGCTGACCGCCTCGCTGCCCGGAGGTACGGCCGATTACACCCTCGGCGGATGGCCGACGGCGGCGGTCTACGCCGTTTTTGCGCTTGCGACCCTTGCGGCGTGGAGCGGCGAACCGAAAAGAAACGTACCTTTGCGGACGTGATTACCCCCGAAGAATACTCCCTTCTGCTCACGGACGAAGTGCGGCGCGCCGTCGCCGCCGCACGGGGCCGCGACCCGCTGGAGGTGGCTCTGGACCGCACCGTCCCCCACGCCCGGCTCGTGGCCACGCAGGTCAAGTACCTCGCGCGGGCTGCGCAGAAACTCCCTTCGTACGCCGCGGCGCAGTGCATCCTGCCGCCGCTGGCCTTCGAGCAGGCGTCGAGCGAGGCGTGCGCCGCCCACAAACTCCTCGAAGGCGACACGGTGCTGGACCTCACCTGCGGGCTGGGTGCCGACGCCCTTTTTTTGAGCCGCCGCTTCCGCCGTGTGGTGACGCTCGAACGCAATGAAATGCTGGCCCGCGTGGCCGCGGAGAATTTTTCCAGAATGGGCGTCGCGAATGTCGACGTAGTGAATGCCTCCGCCGAGGAGTATCTCCGACGCGACGGCCTGCGTTTCGACTGGATTTACGCCGATCCCGACCGCCGCTCGGACAAGGGCCGCAAACTGGTGCGGCTGGAGGATTGTTCGCCCGACATCGTCGCCCTGAAGCCGCGTCTGAAGCAGGTTTCGGGGCGTCTGTGCGTCAAGAACTCCCCGCTGTTCGACGTCGGCGAGGCCCTCCGGCTCTTTCCCGACAGCCGCGTGGAGGTGCTCTCGCTCGGCGACGAATGCAAGGAGGTCGTGGTCTATGACGACGGCACGGGACCGCTCGTCACCGCCACGGCTCTCGGGCGCGGGAGTTTTTCGGCCGCTCCGGGCGAGACCGCACCCCCTCCGGGCCGTTTCGACCCGGAGCGTTACGGCTATCTGGTGATCCCCGACGTGTCGTTGCAGAAGGCCCGTCTCGCGCGGATTCACCTTGCGGGAAAAGCCAACATCTGGAGCGACAACGGCTACGGCTTCGCCGTGGAGGAGCCGGAAGGCGTGCTGGGACGGACCTTCGCCGTCGAAAGCATCGAACCCTACGATCCCAAACGGCTCAAGCGCGAACTGAAAGGCCGCGAGGCGGAGGTGCTCAAGCGTGATTTCCCGCTCGCCGCCGAGGAGTTGATGCGCCGCCTGGGGCTGCATGCCGGGGCCGGCCTGCGGCTGGCCTTCACGAAAATCGGGAACGATTTTTGGGTTATCCGTTTAAAATAGCTACATTTGCCTGATTGCCAGGCTGCGACTTATGAAATTCAGCGATTTTCTGACATACTTCACCGACACGATTTTCCGGCGCGACGTCACCGAATGGCGCAACCCCGTCGTGCGGTGGCTCGTGCAGCAATACCGCCTGCTGTTCTACACGGCCCGCGGCCTGCTCGAACACGGAACCATCGTCCGTTCGGCGGCGCTCACGTTCTACACGCTGATGTCGCTGGTGCCGATTCTCGCGGTGGTATTCGCCGTGGTGAAAGGATTCGGGCTGGCCGACGGACTGATCGAAAACCTCTACGGTCTCTTCCCCCGAAACCCCGACATTGTCGACTACATCGTCAACTTCGCCGAAAACGCCCTGGCACGTACGCAGGGCGGCGTGGTGGCCGCCGTGGCGCTGGTCATGCTTTTCTGGGCCGTGATCCGGGTCTTCGGGTCGATCGAAAGCGCCTTCAACAACATCTGGGAGGTCAAGGTCGAGCGCAGCATCACCCGCCAGTGGACCGACTACATCGCCGTGGTGATGATCGTGCCGATCCTCTGGATCGTGGCCAACGCCGTGGGCAACTATGCCGAGCAGCTGCTCGGATTCGACGACAGCTGGTATTTCAACCTGCTGTCGCACCTTGCCTCGATGATCGTCATCTGGGTGATGTTCACCTTCCTCTACATCGTCATACCCAACGCCAGAGTGCGTTTCGGCAGCGCCCTGATGGCCGGCATCGTCGCCGGGACGATTTTCCTGCTCTTCCAGTGGGGCTACGTCTACGTGCAGCGGTGGATGACCTCGTACAACGCCATCTACGGCAGTTTCGCGGCCCTGCCGCTGCTGCTGATCTGGATGCAGACCTCGTGGGAGATACTCCTTTTCGGCGGCGAGCTGTCGTTCGCCTATCAGAATATCGCGCGTTTCGGCGAGGAGCGCGAATCGCTCCTGATCAGCTACGACCAGCGGCGCAAGGTGCTGCTCGCGGTGATGCTCACCGTCGTGCGGAATTTCCGCGACCGGGGCGGGGCGCTGCCTGCGGACGAGATCCGCGAACGCCTCGACCTGCCCACGCGCATCGTCAACGACGTGCTGTTCCAGCTCGTGCAGGCCGGGCAGCTGATCGCCGTGCGCAGCGGCGACGGCGAGCGGGAAACGGCCTTCACTCCGGCGCACGACATCGCGTCGATGACCGTCTACGGCGTGCTGGAGGCGGTCGAACGGTCGGGGCAGACCACTTTCGACCTCGGGCAGACGCCCGAACTGGCGCGCATCGACCGCGAACTGGAGACGCTCAAAGAGTCGGCCCGCCGGTCGCAGGACAACGTGCGGCTGACCGACCTGCTGTAATTATGAATTCTGAATTGAAAAAAACCGTCATCATCGGCAGCGGGAACCTCGCGGAAGCGCTGGCCCGCGCCGTCGCCAAGAGCGAACTGGAACTCGTGCAGATTTTCGCCCGCAACGCCGAGCGGGCGCGCGTCGTTGCGGAGCTGGCCGCGACCGGCTGGGAGACGCGCCCCGAAATGCTCCGCAAGGATGCCGACATCTACCTGATCGCCGTCAGCGATCGCGCCGTGGCGGAGGTGGCCGCAACGCTCCCGATTCCCGAAGAGGCTGCGGTGGCCCACACGGCCGGAAGCGTGCCGGTCACGGCCATCCCCGAACGATTCGCCCGGCGTGCCGTTTTCTATCCGATGCAGACCTTCACCAGAGGGCGCGAAGCGGACTTTTCCGTGATCCCCGTGTTTCTCGAAGCGTCGTCGCCCGAACTGCGTCCGGAGCTGGAGGCGTTCGCCCGGAAACTCTCCGGGACGGTCATCTGGGCCGACTCGGCACAGCGCTGCAAGGTGCATCTCGCGGCGGTTTTCGCCTGCAACTTCGCCAATCACATGTATGCCGTGGGCGAACGTATCGTCCGCGGTGCGGGGCTGGATTTCGACGTGCTGAAACCGCTGATCGCCGAAACCGCGGCCAAGGCCTGCGACGCCCGTTCGCCGCTCGACGTGCAGACGGGACCCGCCGTGCGCAACGATTTCGCCACGAAGGCCCGCCACGGCGACCTGCTGGCCTTCGACCTCCGACTGAAAAACATCTACTCAACGATAAGTCAAAGCATATGGGAAACTTCAAAGAAGATATAGCGCGCTGCGAAGCCTTCGTCTTCGACGTCGACGGCGTGATGACCGACGGTGGCATCATCCCCACGCCCGACGGCGACTTCATCCGCCGCTACAACGCCAAGGACGGCTATGCGCTGGCCTACGCGATCAAGATCGGCTACAAGGTCTGCATCATCACCGGCGGCCGGGGCCGGACGCTCGAAAACCGCCTCCGGATGCTCGGTATCGACCATTTCTACGTCGACTGCATGGACAAGATCACGGCCATCCGCGAATACATGGCGGGCCAGGGGCTCGATCCGGCCAACGTGATCTACATGGGCGACGACATCCCCGATCTGGATTGCATGCGCGAAGTGGGCCTTCCGGTCTGCCCGGCGGACGCGGCGGCGGAGGTGATCGAGGCGTCGCGTTACGTCTCGGAGTTCCGGGGCGGCGAAGGGGCCGTGCGCGACATCGTCGAGCAGGTGCTCCGCGCCCGCGGCGACTGGGCGCGCGACTCGCAGGGTGTCACGCCCTCGTCGTTCGCGGCGTCGCGGTAAGGCGTTCCGGAAGAGACGCGGTTCCCTTCCCGGCCGACGAAAAGGCGCGGCCGCCTTTCCCTTCTTTCTCTGAAAGAAGGGGAAACAATGCGGGGTTTCCGGCTAAAATTTGTATCTTTGCCGGGCTATAAGCCTCCGTCATGCTCGAAAAACTGGCCAAACAAACTGCCGTCTACGGCATCAGCACCATCGTCGTAAGGTTCCTGAGCTACCTGCTCACGCCTTACTACACCCGTGTGTTCGGGCAGGAGACCTACGGCGTCGTCACCGACATTTACGCCCTTATTCCGCTGGCGCTCACGCTGCTGACGATGGGCATGGAGTCGAGCTATTTCCGCTTTTCGGCCAAGGCCGAGGAGGCGGGCGGCGATGTGAAGGCGGCCAAGCGGCGGCTTTTCGCCACGACGTGGGGCGTCACGTCGCTCGCCGCGGCGGTGTTCTTCCTGGCGACGGCCTTTTTCCGCGACGGCATCGCCCGCATGATGGGCGAGGCGTATGTCGCGCATCCCGAATACGTCGTCTGGGTCGGCCTGATCATCCTTTTCGACGTCTGGGCCTGCATCCCCTTCTCGCGGCTGCGCGAACAGGGCCGGGCCATGACGTTCGTGGGGCTGAAAGCCATGAACGTCGTTCTGAACGTGGCGCTGGCCTTCGGGTTCGGCGCCGCCGGGCTGTTTGCCTCCGACTTCGGCGTGGGATGGGTCTTCGTCGCCAACCTGATCGCCAGCGTCGTGACGTGGCTGGCGATCCTCGGGACCGCCGACCGCACCGTTCCGAAGATCAACTGGGCGCTGCTCGCCGCGATCTTCGCCTACTCGCTGCCGCTGCTGGTGGGCGGGCTTGCCGGTACGGCCAACGAGTTCATCGACCGGCAGCTGATCAAGTACCTCGTTCCCGAGGGGGCCATGGCCCAGCTGGGCATCTACGGGGCCATCACGAAGATCGCCGTGGTGATGATGCTCTTCTACCAGATGTACCGCCTGGCCGCCGAGCCGTTCTTCCTCTCGAACTTCAGGAAATCGGACTTCGTGGCGATGAACGCCGCGGCGCTGAAATACTACGTCATGGCCTCGATGCTGATTTTCCTCGGCATCGCGCTGTTCCGCGACGTGTTTGCGCTGATCGTGGGGCGCAGTTTCCGCGAGGGTATCTTCATTCTTCCAGTGGTGCTCGGGGCCAACGTGCTGACGGGCGTGTGGCTCAACCTCTCGTTCTGGTACAAGCGCGAGGAGCGCACTTCGCTGGCCATCGTCGTCACGGGTGCGGGACTGGTCGCCATCGTCGCTTTCGGGTTCTGGCTCATCCCGCTGTGGGGCTACTACGGGGCCGCGTGGGCGCGCCTGGCGAGCGAAACGGTGATGGTCGCCGTCAGCTGGTGGCTCAACCGCCGCTATTACCCGACGCCCTACGACTGGCGGCGCATCGGCGAATACGTCGCCGCGGCGCTCGCGGTTTTCGCCGTTTGCGAGGCTTTGACCGCCTCTGCGGACAATATGTTTGTAAGCTATGCGTTTAATATAGTGCTCTTTGCGTTGTATGCCGCCTACCTCGTCCGCCGCGAGCGGATCGACCTGGGGGCGATGCTGCGCGCATTCCTGCACAGGTAAAAAGTGAATCGGAGTATGCAGAAACGACTTTTCCCCAGAATCGCAGCCGCGGCTTCGGCCCTCCTGCTCCTCGCCGCCTGCGGCCAGTCCCGTCCGGAAGGCCCGGCCGAGGTGTTGCTGCATACCACGGCGGGCGACATTCGCATCGAACTCGACGGGCGGACGCCCCTTCACCGGGACAATTTCCTGAAACTGACCCGCGAAGGGTTTTTCGATTCGGTGCTGTTCCACCGTGTGATCGCCGATTTTATGATCCAGGCGGGCGATCCCGCCTCGCGCCGCGCCCCGGCGGGCACGATGCTGGGCGAGTCCGATGCGGGCTACCTGATTCCCGCCGAGATCGTCTATCCGGCGCTGGCGCATACGCGCGGCGCGCTGGCCGCGGCCCGGACTTCCGACGAGGTGAACCCCGAACGGAAATCCTCCGGCAGCCAGTTCTACATCGTCTGGGGCAAGCCCTTCGACGGAGCGACGCTCGACCGGATTCAGCAGAGCGTGACCGCTGCGACGAACGGGGAGATCGTGATCCCCGATTCCCTGCGGACGATCTATGAAACCACCGGCGGCACGCCGTTCCTCGACGGACAGTACACCGTTTTCGGCCGTGTGACCGAGGGGCTTGAGATCGTGGAGGCCATTCAGGGCGTGGCGACCGATTCGGTCGGCCGGCCGCTGGAGGACGTGCGGATCATCCGGGCCGAAGCGGTTCGAAAATAGACTGAACATGAAGAAGACGACCGGAAAAATCGCCGTGATGGGCGCCAGTTTCGCGCTTTTCCTCTGCGGGGCCGGGGCGCTCCAGCTGGAGCGCGGCACGGCGCGGACCGTGATCCTCGCGGTGGTTTTCGCGGGTTTGCTGACGATTGCCGGGGTGCAGACCTTCCGGCGTATGAAAAATAAGGAGTAAAATGCGTTTTGCGGACATTACAGGACAGGAGGATTTGAAACGGCATCTGACGCTGTCGGTCGATGCCGGTCGCGTGAGCCATGCCCAGCTCTTCACGGGTACGGCGGGTTCCGGGGCGCTGGCCGTGGCCGTGGCCTATGTCCAGTATCTCTGCTGCCGCCACCGCTCGGGCGGCGACTCGTGCGGCGAATGTCCCGACTGCCGACAGATCGCGGCGCTGGCGCACCCCGACCTGCATCTGGTTTTCCCGGTCAACAAACAGGGCAAGAAGTCGGGAGAGGTGATGCGCAGCGACGAGTTCCTGCCGCAGTTCCGCGCGCTGTTCGCCGAGCGCGGGGGCTACTTCTCG
Organism: Alistipes shahii WAL 8301; assembly: GCF_025145845.1. Classification (NCBI taxonomy): domain Bacteria; kingdom Pseudomonadati; phylum Bacteroidota; class Bacteroidia; order Bacteroidales; family Rikenellaceae; genus Alistipes; species Alistipes shahii. The sequence continues at coordinate 1,826,471 of NZ_CP102253.1, forward strand.
CCGCAGGACTGGTATGACCGCCTCGACCTGGGCAAGACGCTCAAAGGCATGATCGCGGCCCGCGAGGCCGACGAGATCATCCGCAAACTGTCGTTCAAGAGTTTCGAGGCCGACTATAAGACCATGCTGATCTGGCTTCCGGAGGCGATGAACGAGGAGGCCGCGAACAAGATCCTCAAGATTCTGGAGGAGCCGTGGGACCGCACGCTTTTCATCCTGGTCTGCGAACATCCCGACCGCCTGCTGCCGACGATCGTTTCGCGTACGCAGGAGGTCTGCGTGCCGCGCATCGCGCCCGACGTGCTGGAGCGGGTGGCGCAGCAGCGGGGCGTGGCCGATCCGCTGCAAGCCCGCAACATGGCGCGCCTGGCAGGCGGCGATTTGCTGGAACTGGGCCATCTGGTGGCGGGCGAGAGCGATGCGATGCGCAAGGAGCATTTCGACCTTTTTTGCAGCCTCATGCGTTTGAGCTACAATGACCGGCACCTCGAACTGGTCGCCTGGGCCGAAGATGCCGCGCAGCTCACCCGCGAGCAGCAGCGGGCGTTTCTGCGCGATGCGGCGCGGCTTTTGCGCGAGAGCTTCATGCTCCATGCCGGTATCCGCGAGGTCAGCTATCTCTGGGGCGAGGAGCTGGCTTTCTGTTCGAAATTCGCCCCTTTCGTCGGCCCGCGGAATATCGAGCCGCTGATCGCCGAGATCGAGAGCGCCGCCGCGCAGATTGCGCAGAACGGCAATCCGACGATCGTATTCACCCATTTTGCCCTCTCGGTGAGCAAGATGATAAAACATTTGTGATTTATGGCACGTGTGGCACTTCTTTTAGGCGGTAATCAGGGCGATGTGAAACGGACCCTGCAAACGGCGCAGCAGCTTGTCAACTCCCGTGTGGGGGCCGTGCTGCGCTGCTCTCACCGTTATGAAAGCGAGCCGTGGGGATTCCCGGCCGCGGAGCGTTTTTCGAACCAGGCGCTGGAGGTCTCCACCGACCTCACGCCGCACGAGGTGCTCGACGCCTGCCAGCGGATCGAGCGGGAACTGGGCCGCAACCGCGCCGCCGAGGCGGTCGAGAAGGCCTCTTCCGGAGCCGTCTACTGCTCGCGGCCGATCGACATCGACATCATTTTCTACGACGACGAAGTGATCGGCGACGAACGCCTCACGGTTCCCCATCCGCTGCTCGCCGAGCGGGAATTCGCGCTGGTGCCGCTTTGCGAGATCATGCGCCAGCGGCGGCATCCCGTGACGGGAGCTACCGTCGGCGAGATGCTCGACGCGCTCCGAAACAAATAGAACGGGTATGAAGGCAAAACGAATATTACCGCTTCTGGCTGCCGCCGCGCTGCTCGCGGGGTGTTTCAAGGACGTGTCGTACAAGACGAACTACGTCCTCAAACCCCTTGCGCAGGCGCAGACGGTCGATCCTGTCGAGCCGTTCGAGGGGCTGAAGGCTTATGCTTTCGACGCCGATACGGCCTTTTACACCGTGGCTTCCTACGAGGATGCGCTCAACGGCGTCATTGCGCGGAAGGACGACCTTTCGGACCGGATCGCCTCCCCGGTCGCCGCGGCTGAACCCTGCGTGCGGGAGGGGACCGTGGGCTGGGTGCAGATGCCGCTTTCGGCCGAGACGCAGATGGTCGTGGCTGTCGACCCGGTAAACAGGGTCTATGCCTATACGCAGCAGGAATTGGACGTGAACCTTCCCAACCTCTACGTGTCGCTGATTTTCAAACCCTGGAAGGGTTTTTCCTACAAGGAGGGCAACTGGAGTTTCTACAACGAGTTCTATGCGCCTCCCGTCTACCTCGACTGCCTGATCGACCCCTCGGTCCAGCTTGCCGAGGGCGGCGAGACCTCGGAGATCGCCAACGTGAAGGCGTATGCCTATGCCGCCGACACCACGGCGTTCTACATCGCCTCGTACGACGATGCCGTGTCGGGCAAGCTCACGGCGAAAACCGCCGGCGTCACCCCGCCCGCCACGCCGTTCTCGGCCTACGAGGACAAGGAGACCGGGCTTTACAAGATGGAGGTCAGCTCCTCGACCCTGATGGTGGTCGTGGTCGACCGCACCAACCGCCTCTACGCCTACTCGAAACAGGTGGTCGACCTCGAAGGCGAGACCGTGACCCTGCCGGTGGTCTTCCGTCCGTGGCGTGCGACGTGGATTTACGTCGAGGACGGCTGGCGCTTCGTCGATGCGTCGCGCGCGCCTGAAACGAAACCCCAAACACAATCCCGACGCCGATGAACACTCCGCGACATATGCTTAACGTGCTGCGCCTTGCGGTGGCGCTGCTCTTCGCTTCGGCCCTTATGAGCCGCTGTGCGAGCATGATGACCCCCACGGGAGGTCCCCGCGACTCGCTGCCCCCCGTCATCGTGAACATGACGCCCGACAACTTCGCGACCGGCCGGCCGACGGTCGGCCACGGGAAGATCTACATCGAGTTCGATGAGTTCGTGCAGCTCAAGGACCAGCAGAAGGAGTTCTTCACCTCGCCGGCGATGAAGAAAAAGCCGCTCATCACCCTGCGCGGCCGGGGCATCGTCGTGCAGCTGCGCGACACGCTGGCCCCGAATACGACCTATGCGCTCAATTTCGGCAGCGCCATCCGCGACAACAACGAGGGCAACCCGCTCTATTCGATGCGCTACGTCTTCTCGACGGGTCCCGAGATCGACTCGATGGTCCTTTCGGGCTATACGGCCGACAGTTACAAGGCCGACTCCGTGTCGAAGAGCTTCATCTGGTTCTTCCCGGCCGACTCGGTCGAGCAGGTCGCCGGATACGACTCCACGATCTTCAAGTACAAACCCGCGGCCATCGCCCGTGCCGAGAACAACGGCATCTTCATCGCCCAGAACCTCAAGCCGATCCCCTACCGCGTCTATGCCGTTCAGGATAAGAACGACAATCAGATGTACGAGCCGGGCAGCGACCAGGTGGGTTTCCTCGAAGGGACCTACAACCCTGCCGAGATGCCCGATTTCGGCATGTGGTACGACTCGATCCGCCGGTACGTGACCGCCGAGCCGCAGCTCTATTTCCGCATGTTCACCGACAAGGCGTTCCGCCGCCAGGTGCTTTCGCAGACCGAGCGGCCGTTGCAGCACAAGGCGATGCTCTACTTCGCCGCGGCGCGTCCGAAGATCACCCGGCTCCGTTTCGACAGCATTCCGGCCGACCGGGTGATCGTCGATCCGCAGACCGTGGGCCGAGATACGATCGCCCTGTGGTTCAACGTCCCCTCGTCGTCGCTTCCCGATACGATCAAGGGCGAGATCACCTATTTCAAACACGACACCGTCAACCAGTTGCAGGAGGTCACCGAGCCGCTGAAGCTCGCCTGGCGTCTGATCGAGACCAAGGAGCAGGAGCGCGAACGCGAGAAACTCGAACGCGAACGCCGCAAGGCCGAGGCCGCGGGCGAGGAGTGGGTGGAACCCAAGAAGGAGAACCCCTTCGCCTTCAAGATGCCCACTTCGGGCGAGATCAACCCCGAGAACCACCTGACGGTCGATTTCGACTATCCGCTCGTGAAGCTCGATTCGGCCGAACTGCTGCTGACGCGCGTGCTCGAGGATAACTCGATCGAGGATATTCCGGTGCGCATGGTGCGCGATACGGGGATGCTGCGCCGCTGGCAGGTCCGCGCCCCGTGGAAGCTGGGCGGACAGTATACGCTGACCATCCCCGAGGGCGCCATTACCGATGTTGCGGGCCTCTCCAACGACTCGATCATCAGGAAGTACACGGTTCTCGACCCCGAGAAATTCGCCACGGTGCTCATCCACGTCAGGGGCCGCGACGACGGCACGAAGTATATCGTCCAGCTGCTCGACGGCAGCAACGCGCTCAAGCAGGAGAAGCGGGACGTGACGACCGGCGACATCCGGTTCAATTACGTTCCCGCCGGCGAGATCAAGTTCCGCGTCATCGAGGACCGCAACGGCAACGGCAAGTGGGATTCGGGCAATGTGGTCGAACGTCTCCAGCCCGAGCGGGCCGAGATCTACGCCAACGACCAGGGCGAGGACACCTTCGCCACGAAGACCAACTGGGAGATCGAATTCTCGATGGACATGAACCGGATCTTCGCGCCGGTCACGATGCAGTCGCTCTCGCGCCTGCTGGACGAACGCGAGTCGCAGCGTCTGCGCCGCGAGGCGGAGAAACGGGCCAAGGAGGGTCCGAAGCGCGATCAGGACCGCAACCGGCAGCAGAACGACAATAACAGCAACTTCAACGCTGCGGGCGGGATGTTCAATAATTTCAGATAAGATGACGATGCAACGACATATCCGGACGGCGCTCTTCGCCCTTGCGGCCCTCGCCGCATGGCAGGGGGCTTCGGCGCAGCATACGCTCGGCTTCACGGTGGGCTACGGCATGGGCAACGGCCGCTTCCAGCCCCAGCAGGAGATGCGGGCGATCTGGGGACTTTACAGCGGGGGCCTTTCGTGGCGCTACTACGGCAAGCAACGCTTCGTGGGGGGCTTCGGCATTGATCTGGAGTTCCAGCAGCAGGGCTTTTCGTTTGCGACCAACGCTTCGCAGGTCGAGGAGAAGAAGGATTATCTCTACTATACGCGGCATGTCAATTCCGTCGTGCTGCCGATCGTCTGGCAGCCGCACTTCTACATGCTGCGCAACCACGTCCGCATCTACCTCGAAGCGGCCGCGACCTTCTCCTACAACATCTCGTCCACCTACGAGAACGAGCAGGCCCGGGCCAACGGCTCCGCCGGCTGGAAAGGCGACTATCCCTTCAAGCTCGCGCGCGACAACCGCTGGGGCTACGGACTGGCGGGCGGCGGCGGCATCGCTTTCCTGATCCGCCGTTTCGAGCTGAATTTCCGGGTGCGCTACTCGTTCGGTTATTCGGACATCGTCCGCAACCGCAACAAATACTACGACAACAACAGCGACGGCGCGGAAAATCCCTTCTGGGCCACTCCGCTGCGTTCGCCGCTCGACAACCTTATGATCTCCGTGGGGTTGAACTACCGCTTCAACAAACAGGGCTTCGAGGCCTGGAAACCAAGATCCAAGAAGGAGAAGAACCGCGAGGTCTTCAAATTCGGGCTGTAAAAAACACAAATTATGGAAACTACCCGTCAGCAGAAAATCGCCAAGCAGATCCAGAAGGACGTTGCCGAAATCTTCCAGAAGGAGGGCGCCCCGATCGTGCGCGGCTCGCTCGTAACGGTCACCGCCGTACGCATATCCCCCGATTTCAGCTACGCCAAAATCTACGTCAGCATCTTCCCCTTTGAGCAGAGCGGCGAGGTGATGAAGCGGCTCGAACACCAGAACTGGTTCATCCGCCGCGCCCTGGGCCAGCGGCTCCGCAACCAGCTGAAGAACGTCCCCGAAATTCAGTTCCTGCTCGACGATTCGCTCGAATACATCGAGCATATAGAGCAGGCGTTGAAAGAAGATTGACAGTTATGCGCTTCTGCCGGTTGTTCCCGCTGCCTGCGGCGGCATTTGCAAGTCCGATCCGCCCCCGAACCTCTGCCGAGGCGGGGGCTTCGGGATTTACGCTCTAATCCGTCGCCCGCCATGCTGCCGCAGCTCTTCGCCCGTCGCTACCTCTTTTCGTCCCAGTCCCGGTCGGTGGTCAACCTGATCTCGGGATTGAGCGTCGCGGCCGTGGCGATGCCCGTTGCGGCCATGATCATCCTGCTGTCGGTCTTCAACGGCTTCGAATCGCTCGTCAAGTCGATGTATTCGGCTTTCGACGCCGATCTTACCGTCTCCCCGCGGCAGGGGCAGACCTTTGCGCAGCGGGATCTCGACACCGCGGCCCTCGCACGCATCCCGGGGGTCGGCGCGCTGTCGTTCACCCTGGAGCAGAGCGCCCTGCTCGAACACGGAGGGCGTCAGGCCACCGCCACGATCCGGGGCGTCGACGACGCCTACGGGGCTGTCTTTCAGCTTGGCGATGCCGTTTCCGCCGGGGAGTGGCGCGTGCGGCTGGGCGATCTGGAACGGCTGGTCGTCGGACAGTCGATGGCGTGGATGCTGGGCATCCGCTCGCTGGCCGATGCCGACGTCACGCTCTACGCCGTGCGGCGGGGATCGTTCTCCTCGCTGCTGCCGCTCGAAAACTACACGCGCCGCACGGAACCCGTGGGCGGCGTCTATACCCTCGACCTCGAAACCGAACGCACCTACGTGCTCGCCTCGCTGCGGCTGGCGCAGGAGCTGTTCGGCTATCCGGGCCGCGCCTCGGCGCTCGTCGTGCGCCTCGCTCCCGGGGCCGATGCCGCGGCGGTCCGCAAGGCCGTTGCGGAGGCTGCGGGCGACGGATTCCGCGTCCGCACGCGCGACGAACTGCGCGCTTCGTTCTACCGCATTATGACCTACGAGAAGTGGGGCATCTTCTTCATCGCCCTGCTGGTGCTCATCATCGCTTCGTTCTCGGTGGTGGGGGCATTGGCCATGCTGATCGTCGAAAAACGGGACGACATCTCCACGCTCCGCGCCCTGGGGGCCGACACGGGCCTCGTCCGCGCCGTGTTCCGCACCGAAGGGTTTCTGATATGCGGTCTGGGCGCTGTCGCCGGCATGACGCTGGGTGTTGCCGCGACTCTCGCGCAGCAATATTTCGGGCTGATCGAGATTCCGGCCGAGACCTTCCTCACGAAGAGCTATCCCGTCGAATTCCGACCGACCGATCTGGCGGTCGTCGCCGCGTCGTTCGCCGCCGTGGCCGCCCTCCTTTCGAACATCACCGTCCGCAGTATGATTAAAACCGACCGATTATGAAACGATTCCTCCGCATGGCGGCTTCCGCGGCCTTCGTGCTGCTGCTGTCCGCCTGCGCCCGCCACAAGATCATCCCCGACGACACGCTGGCGCAGATTTTCCACGATGCGTTCCTCACCAACGCCTACATCGGCAGCGAGGGCGTGAAGACCGACTCGCTGCGCATCTACGAGCCGATCTTCGCCCGCTACGGCTATACGACCGACGACGTGCACTACACCATCGGCAACTTCTCGAAGCGCAAGAGCGCCCGTCTGGGCGACGTGGTCGAGCGGGCCATCGAGATGCTCGAACGGGAGGGTAAGATCTATAACCAGGAGGTCGCCGTGCTCGACACGATCGACAACGTCGCCCGCCGCACCTTCACGCGCACGGTGCTCGCCGATTCGCTCATCCGCGTCGGGTCGCTGCGCGACACGGCCCGTCTGAGCTTTACGCTCGACGTCGAGCCGGGCGAATACAGCCTTTCGCTCAAATACCTCGTCGATTCGCTGGACCGCAACCAGCGGGGGCTGAAAGGCTCCGTGTGGCTCGAACGGCGCGACAGCTCGCGCACCAACGTCTACACCACGACCCTGCGGCGCAACCGCGAGGAGAGCTTCTCGCGCCGGTTTACGACCGACACGACGCACCGCCGCCTGCGCATCGACTTCCTGACCTTCAACGCCAGGCCCGAACGGCCTTCGGTGACGGTCACCGACCTCAAGGTGGAGTACATTCCCCCGACCCGCACGGCCGTCGAAAAACTCTACGAACAGCAGCTCGACATCCGGATTTTCGCCGATGACTTCCTCCGCGCCGCGGCCATCCCGAAGGATAGCCTCTAACCTGCTGTGGACGCCGCAGGGCCTCGTCCGGCATCCGCTCCTGACACTCGGGGCGGACGGCCGCGTGCTCTCTGCGGAGTGTTGTCCCGATCCGGACCGTCTCGCCGCCACGGAGTTCTATGCGGGGCTGCTGGTCCCGGATTTCCCGGCCGACTACCGCGCCGCGTTCGACGGCATGCGCGCCGCCGCATTGCCGCTTTCCGAACTGCTGCCGCGAATCGTGACGCCCGGCGGGGCGCTGGTCGTCATCTCGGGACTCGACTACGACTCGCTGCGGCTCACGCCGCAGTCGCAGATCCGGAAGTTGTGAGGCTGCCGTATCCGGGCCGAACGTACGCCGTCCTCCTCCCTGAAGGAGAAACGGGGCGGGTTCGGATGGGCGAACAGGGCCGGAGGCCGTGGGAGCGGCGGCCGGCGGTCCGATTTTTCGACTTCCGGGGTTATATCGGTAAATGCTCCTCGACCGTGCGCCGCAGGTGCTCGCGATCGAGGTGGGTGTAGATTTCGGTCGTGAGGATGCTTTCGTGCCCCAGCATCTCCTGCACCTGACGGATCGAGGCGCCGCCTTCCAGCAGGTGCGTCGCGAACGAGTGGCGGAAGGTGTGGGGGCTGATGCGCTTTTCGATCCCGGCCCGACGGGCGGCCTGCTTGAGGACCGTGAAGACCATCACCCGCGTAAGCTGTCCCCCGCGGTTGTTCAGGAAGACGATCTCCTCACCCGTCCGGACGCTCCGCCGCTCTTCGAGGTAGCGCTGGATGCGGTCGCGGGCCGTTGAACTGACCGGCACGATCCGCTGTTTGTCGCCTTTGCCGATCACGCGGATGTACCCTTCGCCGAAAAAGAGGTCCTGCATGCGCAGCGACGTGAGTTCCGAGACCCGCAGTCCGCACGAATAGAGCACTTCGAGCATGGCGCAGTCGCGCAGCCCCTTCACGGTCGAGGTGTCCACGGCGGCGATGATGCGGTCGATCTCGGCGGTGGTCAGCACGTCGGGCAGCTGGCGGCCGAATTTGGGCGTCAGGACGAACTCCGCGGGCGACGATTCGATCTTGTCCGAGATCATCAGGAAGTTGAAGAAACTCTTGATGCCGCTCAACGCCCGGGCCTGCGAGGTCTTCTCGCGTCCCCGCTCGTAGAGCCACGCCATGTAGCGTTCGACCATCTGCGGTTCGACCTTGTGGGGCGCGACGTCCCACTGGCGCAGGATGAAGTGCGCGAACTGCATGTAGTCGCGCATGTACGATTCGACGGTGTTTTCCGAGAGCCGTTTCTCCAGTTTTATATAGCTACGGTAACGGCGGCCGGTTTCGTCCCACTTTTTTGTATTTTCTGCCATCTTTTGGTCCGCTGAATCCGGGATTATTGTAACTTTGTCCGAACGAAGGTACGAAAATTTTACATAATATGGATTATACGGTTCTCCATATCGCGGTCTCCGACGACGAACAGGCTGAAATCCTGACCGCCGAACTGGCCGATTTTCCGTTCGAGAGTTTCGAAACCGAAGGCGGTCTGCTGAAAGCCTATATTCCGGCCGTGCGGCTCTCCGGCTGCAAGACCGATGTCGACGCCCTGCTGGCGCGCCGCGGGGTCGAAGGGCGTTATGCCGTCATCCCGACCCAAAACTGGAACGCCTCCTGGGAGAGCGATTTCCCGCCGGTCGACGTCGAAGGCCGCCTGCGCATCCGCGCCCCGTTCCACGATCCGGCTCCTGCGGGGGAGATGGAAGCGGTCGTGCTGCCCCGGATGTCGTTCGGTACGGGTCATCACGCCACCACGTGGCTCATGTCGCGCGCGGTGCTCGGCCTCGGAGTTGCGGGCCGCACGGGACTCGACATGGGCAGCGGCACGGGCGTGCTGGCGATCGTCGCCGCCAAATGCGGCGCGGCGCACGTCGACGCTGTGGACATCGACGACTGGGCGGACGAAAACTGCCGTGAAAATGTCGCCGCGAACGGTGTCGCGGACCGGGTCGAACCGATGCTGGGCGACGTAGGGCGGATTGCCGGGCGGCGCTACGACTTCATTCTGGCCAATATCAACCGCAACGTTCTCGTGGCCGACATGCCGGCCTATGCCGCGGCGCTGGTCCCGGGCGGCGACCTGGTGATGAGCGGATTCCTCGAAGCGGACACTGCGGCCGTCACCCAAGCCGCTGCGGAACAGGGCATGGAGACCGTCGCGGCCGAAACCCGCGAGGGCTGGATGATGATACGTGTTAAAAAGAAGAAGTAATCCCGGTCGCATGCGATAAGTCCCCGCCGAGGCGGGGATTTAGGGGTGGGTCAGACTTGTAAACGCGGCGTTCCGCCGCGGGAACAGCGGTCCGATCCGGAAAGCGTTCAGGAAAAGAGATTAATTCTGTGATTTGAAAACCTACAAGGGCCGCGGCATCGTGCTGCATACGCTCAAATACGGCGACACGTCGATGGTCGCCTACCTGCTGACCGATGTCGGAGGCCGCCGCAGCTACATGGTGCAGGGGGTCCGCAGCCGCAGCGGCCGGGGTTCGAAGCTGGCGCTGTTCCAGCCGATGTTCCCCGTCGAGTTCGAGGGGCTGGAATCCCCGCGGCAGCAGATGGACCGCTTCAAGGAGGTGCGCGCGGGGTTCGTGCTGCAAAGCCTTCCGTTCGATGTCCGGAAATCGACCATGGCGCTGTTTATGGCCGAGGTTTTGTACCGCCTCGTCCGGGAGAGCGAGCCGAACCGGCCGCTTTTCGATTTCGTGTGGGGTTCGGCCGAGGCGTTGGACGCCATGGACGAAGGGGTGCCGAATTTCCACCTCTGGTTCCTGGCCAACCTGAGCCGTCTGCTGGGTTTCCGTCCCGGCAACGACTATACGCCGGGGGCGTGGTTCGACATCCGCGAGGGACTGTACAGCGTCGTGCGGCCTGCGCACCCGGGAGTGATGACGCAGGAGTGCGCCTCGTTGCTCGACCGGATGCTCTCCTGCGACGTGCGGCGTCTGGGCGACGTGGGGCTGAACCGCGACCGGCGGTCGGAGTTCCTCAACGCCATGCTGGCCTATTTCGGCTACCACCTCGACGCCATCAGCGCCGTGCAGTCGGTGCGCATACTAAAAGAGGTGTTTTAACGTTAAATTCTAAAGATACAAGGGAAGAAGATTATGAGAAAGATGTTGCTTGCGGCCGCAGCGCTCGCCGTAGCGCTCGCCGCCTCGGCCCAGGAGCCGAAATTCGATTTCAGGCGCGACTCGACCCGTACTTCGGGCTTCACGCTTCCCGATTCGCTGGCGCACATGTCGCCGTGGAAACCCGACTACAAGACGATGGCCCCGGTCAGGACCAAACCCACGGTGTCGATGACTTCGGTGGTGGTGATCCAGAAGGAGAACCTCCCCTCGCGCATCACCGTCATCGACAACAATACGCTGCGTCTGGGTCAGCATTTCAACCTCTCGAACGGTCAGGCCTGGAACTGGAGTCCTTTCCCCGACGCATTCCTCGACGCACGTACGCTTTCGTTCCCCATGCCGCGGTAACGCCGTCGCAGGGCGTGTTGACGGAAAAAGGCCGGATTCGTCCGGCTTTTTAGGTATTTACGCGTATTGATCCGCAGCGATGAAATTCCGAATTTTGCATCCGGAAAGAATCACTGCCAATGAAACCGATTATTATACTGTTGTTGTCGCTGCTCCCGTTCGGGGCATTCGCCGGGGAACCGGCTCCCGCGTCCGCGGCGGGCGAACCCACCGTCGCCGAGCTTTCGGCCCAGCTCGAAGCGCTCAAAGCCAGGACTTCGACCTGGGATAAGATTGCAGCCCGCCTGCCCCGGATCTCGGGCTACGTGCAGACCGGCTACGAGTGGTCGGAAACCTCCTCGACCTTCTTCATCAAGCGCGTGCGCCTGAACCTTGCGGGCGACATCGCCGAAAAACTCGACTACCGGGTGCAGATCGAGTTCTGCGGCCCGAAAATCGTCGACGCCTACATCCGCTACCGGCCTTTCGAACAGCTGAATTTCCAGCTGGGAGAGTACAAACTGCCCTTTTCGATCGAGAATACCGACTACGTGCCCCTCAAGTACGAGTTCATCGAATACCCGCTGTCGCTGCGCCGGCTGATGGGCTTCAACGACGTGTGCGGACTCTCGGCCACGGGCCGCGACATGGGCGCCATGCTCTACGGCGGGTTCTTCAATCGCAAAGGGTACAGTGTTCTGGGCTACAACTTCGGCGTGTTCAACGGCGAAGGGCTGAACGTCAAGGACAAGAACAAATCGAAGGACCTTGTGGCGCGGCTGACGCTGCGTCCCGTCCGGGGATTGCAGATCGCCGGTTCCTACTATTGGGGCGAGTATGGCTCCGACTACCTCAAGCGCGTCCGCTACGGTGCGGGCGCCTGCTACGACGAGGGACCGTTGGTCGTGCGCGCCGAGTGGATTTGCGGCACGACGGGGCTTCCCGCGGGCGGCGAACTCGACAGCGACGGCTGGTACGCCGTCGGCGGGTGGCGCGTGACGCCGTCGCTGATGTCCGTGGTGCGCTACGATACGTTCCTCGAAAACTCCTCGGAGAGCGCCTCGCGCCAGACCAACTACACGGCGGGCGTCGTGTGGCAGCCCGTGAAATACCTGCGCTGCCAGCTCAACTACACCTACGAAGATTATGCGTCCCGCGCCGCCGCCAACCGCAATGTGGTGTCGCTGATGCTCTCCGGAATTTTTTAATTGAATTGCCATGAAAAACTTTTTCGAAAAACTCCGCGTCGAGGACTGGGTGGTGGTCTGGGTCTCGATCCCGCTGCTGCTGCTTGCGGCGCTCATCCCCGCCGACCTGCCGAGCGTGCCCGCGACCCTCGTGGGCGAAGTGGCGTGGTATAACATCGGCCTGCTGTTCGCCATCGTGCTGGTGGTGCTCTACGTCGGCTGCCTGCTGCTGCGGCGTCCCCTCAAGGGGTTGCTGCCGTCGCTGGTCGTGGTCTTCGCCGTTTCGCTGCTGGCGCAGGTCGTGGCCAAAATCCCGGCCGTCTCCTACTACGGCTTCGAGTCGGTCTTCTTCTCGGTGCTGTTCGGCCTGGTGATCCGCAACGTGTGGCGCGTCCCCGCGTGGATGAAGCCCGCCATTCAGGGCGAGTTCTTCATCAAGATCGGCGTGGTGTGCCTCGGCGCCACGATCCTTTTCAGCGACGTGATGAAATCGGGGGTCTTCGGACTCGTGCAGGCCTGCCTCGTGGTGGCCGTCGTGTGGTTTTTCGCCTTCCGCTTCTCGCGCCGCATGAAGGTCGACGAGCGTTCGGCGATGATTCTTGCGAGCGGGCTCTCGATCTGCGGCGTCTCGGCTTCGATCACCGCGGCGCGCGTGGTCGGCGGCGACGACCGGAAACTTTCGTATATCGTTTCGCTGGTGCTGATCGTCGTCGTGCCGATGATCTACCTCATGCCGTGGCTGGCGAACCTGATCCTGCCGCACCTGTTCGCTCCCGAAGTGGCCGAGGAGGTCGCCGGGGCGTGGATCGGCGGCACGATCGACACCACGTCGGGCGTCGCCGCGTCGAGCATGATCGTCGGCGAGGTCGCCAACCAGCACGCCGTGATCATCAAGGCGGCGCAGAACGTGCTGATCGGCGTGGTGGCGTTCTTCATTGCGCTTTACCTCTCGACCCGCGGCGAGAAGGGCGGGCAGGCTCCCTCGCTGGGCATCGTGTGGGAGAAGTTCCCCAAGTTCATCCTCGGGTTCGTCGCCGCGTCGCTCGTCTTCAGCCTCTGCCAGTCGAACGGTCTCTTTACGTTGGGCGCCAAGGGCAAACTGCTCGAACCGGGCGTGGCGAAGATGTTCTCGACGGTCTTTTTCTCGCTGGCCTTCGTCTGCATCGGTCTCGACACGCGTCTCAAGGACATCGTCTCGAAGGAGAACCGCAACGTCCTGCGGTCGTTTCTCGTGGCGCAGACATTCAATATCGTCGTGACGTTCGTGATCGCTTGCCTGCTCTTCGGCCTGCTAAAGCCGGCGCTTTAAGGACGCGCTTTCAGGGGCGGTGGCAGGGCGGCCCTTTCCCGGTCCGGCTCTGCACGGCTCCCGGTCCGGTCACGAAAAAAGGCTGACGAAACCGTCAGCCTTTTTTCGTGAATTTCCGTCCCGGCCGGAATCCCGGGCCGCTCTTTCCGCGGGTCTCTTTCCCGCGTGCGGGATGGCCTGCGCCCGGTTGCCCCATGGCCGGCTTTTCGCCGAAGAAATACGCCTTTTGCCGCCGCTTCTCGTCCTGCGAGCGGGCGACATAGACTTTCTCGTGCGTGTAGGGGTTTTCTCCCGTGTAGAACATCACCGACGAGAGGGTCATCGGCGTGGGCGTGAGGTCCTGCACCTGCTCCAGATTGAAATGCAGCTTTCCCAACACCTTTCCGGCCAGCGACTGCATGTCCCGCTCGGTGCATCCCGGGTGCGAGGAGATGAAGTAAGGGATCAGCTGATAGGGCAGATGTTCCTGACTGCAAATGCGATGGAAGTCGGCGGTCAGCCGCTCGAAGAGCGCGAACGGCGGTTTGCGCATCAGGTGCAGCACGTTGTCCTCGGTGTGTTCGGGCGCCACTTTAAGCCGTCCCGAGGTGTGATGCTTCAGCACAGTCTCCAGATAGGGCGAGCGGTCGAACAGGTCGTAGCGGATGCCGCTGCCGATAAAGGCCTTCTTGACGCCCTTGACGGCCCGGATTTTTTCATACAGGGCCAACAGCGGCCGGTGGTCGTTGTCGAGATTGGGGCACATCTTCGGGTGGAGGCACGACGCCCGGCGGCACTTGCGGCACAGCTCCCTGTCGCGGCCGCCCATGCGGTACATGTTGGCCGAGGGTGCGCCGACATCCGAGAGATAGCCCTTGAAACCGGGCGATTTCACCACATGCTCCACTTCGGCGAGGATCGACCGCTCGCTGCGCGAATTGATGAACTTGCCCTGATGCGCCGAAATGGTGCAGAACGAGCAGCCGCCGAAGCAGCCGCGGTGGATGTTGACCGAATGGCGGATCATCTCCCAGGCCGGAATGTCGCCCTTGCCCGCGTAACGCGGATGCGGGGCGCGCTCGTAGGGGAGATCGAACGAGTGGTCGAGTTCCTCGGTCGTGAGCGTCGTGTTGGCGGGCGTCACGACCACGCACCGGTCGCCGACAGCCTCCACGAGTGTCGCAGTGGGTTCCATCAGGTTGCTCTGGGTCTCGATGACGGTGAAGTTCTCGCCGAAGGCGGTCTTGTCGGCCAGACACTCCTCGTAGCTGCGGAGGCGGATCGTCGCGGCGGGGTCGAGCCGCGCGACGTAGCTTTCGTCGGAGAGGAACGCCACCTGCCGGATTTTGCGCAGCAGTTTGGCGTTATAGCCGTTGCGCATCGCCCGGGCCACCTGCTGCACGACCCGTTCGCCCATGCCGTAGATCAGCAGGTCGGCGCCCGATTCGGCCAGGATGGAGGGTTTCAGCGCGTCGCTCCAGTAGTCGTAGTGGGTCAGGCGGCGCAGCGAGGCTTCGATGCCCCCGATGACCACCGGAACGTGGGGGTAGAGGCGCTTGAGGATCTGCGAATAGACCGTCACGGCACGATCGGGGCGGAATCCCGCCTTGCCGCCGGGCGTGTAGGCGTCGTCGTGGCGCAGGCGGAGGTTGGCGGTGTAATGGTTGACCATCGAGTCCATCGAGCCGCCCGAAATGCCGAAAAACAGGCGCGGAGCGCCCAGTTTGCGGAAGTCGCGCAGGTCGTCGCGCCAGTTGGGCTGGGGAACGATCGCCACGCGGTAGCCCTCGGCTTCGAGCAGGCGTCCCACGACGGCCGCCCCGAAAGCCGGGTGGTCGATGTAGGCGTCGCCCGAGAAGAGGATCACGTCCAACTGATCCCATCCGCGTTCGCGGACCTCCTTGATGGTCGTAGGTAAAAACAAGATCGTGCGTTATTTGTTTTGTTTCGGTTGCATTTCTTGCAACCGGTGTTGTTCGCGGCTCTGCCGCGTTTGCAAGTCTGACCCCACCCCAAACCCCTCCCTCGGGAGGGGCTTGTCGCATCGCGACCGGAATGCGGCGATTAATTTTCTTTGGTTTCTTTTGCCGCTGAAGTGTAAATATTCCATTTTGTCAGCAGGGACTGGAAATCGGCCGGAAGCGGGCTTTCGAACAGCACGTTTTCGTGCGTTGCGGGGTGTTCGAAGCCCAGCAGGCGGGCGTGCAGCGCGTGGCGCGGCATCACCGCGAAGCAGTTTTCGATGAACTGCCGGTATTTGGCGAAGGTCGTGCCCTTGAGGATGCGGTCGCCGCCGTAGCGTTCGTCGTTGAACAGCGGGTGCCCGATCCACGCCATGTGGACGCGGATCTGGTGGGTGCGCCCCGTTTCGAGACGGCACTCCACGAGGGTTACGTAACCATAGCGTTTCAGCACCTTCCAGTGCGTCACGGCGTGCTTGCCGTCGGACCCGTCGGCGAAGACGAACATCTTCTGCCGATCCTTGGGACTGCGGCCGATGTTGCCCGTGATGGTCCCCTCGTCCTCGTCGAAATTGCCCCACACCAGAGCCACGTAGCGGCGCTGGATCGTGTGGTCGAAGAACTGTTTGGCCAGCCGCGCGTGGGTCTGCTCGTCCTTGGCGATCACCAGCAGCCCCGAGGTGTTCTTGTCGATGCGGTGCACCAGTCCCGCGCGGTTCTGTTCTTCGGCCGGGATTCCCTGCTTGTTGAGGTGGTGCATCAGCGCATTGACCAGCGTGCCGCTGTAATTGCCCACCCCCGGGTGCACGACCAGTCCGGCCGGTTTGTCCACGAGCAGCAGCCATTGGTCCTCGTAGGGGATGTCGAGCGGAATGTCCTCGGCGACGAGCTCCACCTCGCGCCGCGGGTAGGGCATCACGATCTGGATGCGGTCGAGCGGCTTGACCTTGTAGCTCGACTTGGCCGCCTTGCCGTTGACGAGGATGTTCCCGCTGTCGGCCGCCGCCTGAATGCGGTTGCGCGAGCAGTGCTCCATCCTCACGGTCAGGAACTTGTCCAGTCGCATGGGGGTCTGGCCCTTGTCGGCCGTCACCGCAAAGTGTTCGTAGAGGCCCGCTTCTTCTTCGTCCTCCGCATCTGCCGGAACGGCGTCCAGCTCCGGATCGTCGGTGGGGTGTCTGTCGGTCATCAGTCGAAAAATCCCTCGTTATTGTTTGCGGGCCGCTCCTCGGCGGGTTCCGCCGAAGCCTCCTCCAGGACCGTCCGGGCGAGCGAGTCGGCCCGCTGCTGCTCCTCGGCCCGGCGTTCCTCGGCGGCGACGGCCGCCTGCTTCTCGGCCTCGGCCCGGTAGCGGGCGAGTTTCTTCTCGTCGAGCGTCAGCCGCAGGTCGACCTTCGACCCCAGCGCTGCGCTGCGCTCGGCGCCCGGCGTCTGGATGTAGACGCGCGTGTCCTTCTGGTTGAGCAGGTTGACCCCTTCGTCGAAGTCCACGCGCCCGACGTTGAGGCCCAGTTCCCAGAGGCGGCCCTTGGCCTGCGCCAGCGGCAGCCCCACCAGCCGCGGCACGATCGTCGTGCCGTAGCCCTCTTCGACGCCCACGTAGAGCGTCACGCCGGAACCCATTTCGGCCTCCATGCGGGTCGTGGGGGTCACGGGTTTGCCTTCGCAGTACTCCTCCAGCACGTAGTTCGTGGCCATGTCGGCGCGGTAGACCAGCTCGGCGATCTCCAGTCCGGCGATTTCGAGCATGTTCTTGGCCTGCCGCAGCGAACGCCCGGCCACGTAGGGCACGGGGACCATCTTCTGACGGAAGGAGTTGATCGTGATGTAGACCGTGCGTCCGGGTTTCACCTCGACGCCCCCTTCGGGCAGCTGGTCGAGGACGATGCCCCCTTCGTAGGCGGGGACGAACAGCGAGTCGTTGATGTGCAGTTGCAGGTCGTGCTTGCGGGCGATGCGTTGAGCTTGGTCGAGCTGAACGCCCGAGAGGTCGGGCACGGTGCGCCGCGCGCCGTGGCGTGTGCCCAGTTGCATGAGGATGTGCGCGGCGACGGCCATCGCGAGGATGATCGCCGCGATCAGCGCGAGGTTCCACAGCAGCGGATGCCGCCGGAGCCGGGACAGGTAATTCTGGGGTTTCTCCATAGATCGCAGGTTATTTCGGGGCCTTCCGGTAAAGGTAGACGGCGATGCCGAGGTAAATGATATTGGGCAGCCACACGGCCAGCCCGGGCGGGAGGGTTCCGCTTTTGGCGAACTCCTCGAAGAAGCGGTTGAAAAGGATGTATGAGAAGCAGAGTCCCGTGCCGATGCCGATGTGCAGGCCGGTGCCGCCGCGGACCTTGCGCGAGGACAACGACACGCCGATCAGCGTCAGGATGAACGTCGAAAGCGGATAGGCGTAGCGCGCGTGCTTCTCGACCTCGATGAGGTTGATCGAGTCGGAGCCTTTGGCCCGCTGCTGGTCCAGGAAGGCGTTCAGCTCCGAGATGTTCATGGTCTGGATCAGGTCGTTGATCTCGCCCAGCTCGGTGGCTTCGAGGTTGATCAGCGTGTCGAGGTTGCGGAACTGCTCGAAGGTCTCCGTGCCCGCGGAGTCGAACTCCCGTTTGGTGTAGCGCGGGGCGGTCCAGCGTTTGGTCTCGGGGTTGAACTTGGCGTCCGAGGCTTCGAGCGAGTGGGTCATCGTGCCGCTTTCGTAGCGTTCCAGCACGAAGAACGAGGCCTGGCGGGCGCCGTCGTTGTAGCCGCGGATGTAGGCGAAGATGCCCGGCTCGATCTGGCGGTAGATGTGTCGGTCGTATTTGGTGTTCTGCTTGCGTTTGATGTATTGCTGCTCGAAGGCGACGATGTGCCGCTGCGAAATGGGGATCAGCCAGAGGTTGAGCGTCAGCGACAGCGAGGCGATGATCAGCGCCCCGAGGAAGTAGGGCCACATCAGCCGGCGGAACGACATGCCGCCCGAGAGCATGGCCACGATCTCGGTCTGGTAGGCCATCTTCGAGGTGAAGAAGATGCAGGCGATGAAGGTGAACAGGCCGCTGAACTGGTTGATGAAGTAGGGGATGAAGTTGAGGTAGTAGTCGAGGATGACCGATTTCAGGGGTGCGTGCAGCTCCGTGAAGTCGTCGATCTTCTCCACGTAGTCGAAGACCACCACGATCACGATGATCATGGCGATGGCGAAGAAATAGGTCGACAGGAACTTGCCCAGTATGTAACGGTCCAGAATCTTGAACCCCGGAAAACGCATTTTCATCTCTTCGGTTGTCAATATTTTTCGAATGCGATCCATTCGGTTTGGTCCGGATCGTCGATCGCAGGTCGTGCGAATCGGTACAACTCTCCGCAGCCGTGGATGACAGCTGTATCGCCTTCGAAGCGAATGAATGACCAGTAGATGCCGTCCTCATCGAAGACGCACTGGTCGGGGCTGAATTTCGAGTCGTCGATTTTCAGCGGTTCGGCGCTCTCGGCGCGGTTGTCGGGGGCCATGTAGGCGGTGTGTTCCCGCGCGTTGGCCATCATGCGGATGTTCTGCGCGAAGAGTCCGCCGCGTTCGTTGAACCGTAGGCGGGCGGCCCGGCAATAGACGAATCCCGGCTCGATGTTGAACGTATAACTGTGCCGGTTGGTACCCGCTTCGAAACTGATGCTCCCGTTTTCGCAGCGGCATCTCGTGCCCAGACTCCACTGTTGGATGCAGGAGCCGATCTCCAGCGGCGAGGCTTTCAGCATCTCGTAGGGAGCGGAGACCGCGAAGCTTTCTATCTTTTCGAGCATCCGTTCCCGGCCCTCTACCACGATGCGCAGCCGTCCGTCGGGCTGTACGGCCCCCGGGTCGGCGTACTGCCGCGCTTCTCCGGGCCTGTGGACATACTGCATGAGCACCGAGTCGGGCGTGAATACGGTTTTGCCCAACAATACGGTGTCCGTGGCATCCATGCGTTGCAGGAGGGAGGTCGTCGTGTCGCCGTTGCTCTCGAACAGCAGCGCGAAGCGTTCCGTGCGGAGCAGTTCGCAGTCCCTGTCGGCCCAAACGCCGACCGCCGAAGGTGCCGCCGCCGGTCTGTTCCCCGAACAGGAGACGCTGGCCGCCAGGGCCCACAGCCCGAACAGGATGACTTGGATCGTTCGTTTCATAATTTTCTTTACATTAGGTTGTCCGGAAAAGTCCCTTTACAGTCTTCGTGTCAGTTTTTCGACCATTCCCTCCTTCCACGCCCTGAAGTCCCCGGCGAGGATGTGCTCGCGCGCCGCCCCCACGAGCCGCAGGTAGAAGGCGATGTTGTGCAGCGAGGCGATCTCGGCAGCGAGCATCTCGCCGCAGACGCAGAGGTGGTGCAGGTAGGCCTTCGAGTAGAGCCGGTCGACGAAGGCCGTGCCCGCGGGGTCGACGGGCGAGAAGTCGTCCTCCCACTTCTTGTTGCGGATGTTGATGACGCCCTCGGCCGTGAAGAGCTGCCCGTTGCGGCCGTTGCGCGTCGGCATCACGCAGTCGAACATGTCCACCCCGCGCTCGATGCCTTCGAGGATGTTCACCGGCGTGCCTACGCCCATCAGATAACGCGGACGGTCCTCCGGCAGTATGGCGTTGACCACTTCGATCATCTCGTACATGACCTCCGTCGGTTCGCCCACGGCCAGTCCGCCGATGGCGTAACCGTCGGCGTCGTACTGCTTCACGTTCTCCGCGGCCCGGGCGCGCAGGTCCGGGTAGGTGCATCCCTGCACGATGGGGAACAGCGCCTGGTAATGGCCGTATTTGGGACTGGTCCGGTGATACTGGTTGAAACACCGGTCGAGCCACCGCTCCGTGAGGCCGAGCGACTTGGCGGCGTATTCGCGCGGGGCGTCGCCCGGGGGGCATTCGTCGAAGGCCATCATAATGTCGGCTCCGATCGTGCGCTCGGTGTCGATGACGCTTTCGGGCGTGAAGAGGTGCTTCGAGCCGTCGATGTGCGACCGGAAATGGCATCCCTCCTCTTTCAGCTTGCGGCACGCGGCCAGCGAAAAGACCTGAAAGCCGCCGCTGTCGGTGAGCATCGGGCCTTCCCAGGTCGAGAAGCGGTGCACGCCGCCGGCGCGTTCGAGGATCTCCATGCCGGGGCGCAGGTAGAGGTGATAGGTGTTTGCCAGGATGATCTGCGCGCGGGCTTCGTCGCGCACGTCGCGGTGGAAAATGCCCTTCACCGTCGCGGCCGTGCCCACGGGCATGAAGATCGGGGTGCGGATGACGCCGTGATCCGTATGCAGTTCGCCCGCGCGGGCGTGCGACGAAGGGTCTTTATGTTGCAGGGTGAATTTCATACTCATATATTCGGCAAAAATACACAAAATATTTCTATCTTTGCGCATATTTCGTCAATATGCAACTCTTCGAACAAATTCTGTCATGCTACGGCTGGGAGGGTGCGGCCCTCGCGGGGGCGACGCTCCTGATGCTCGGCGTGCAGTTGTACTACTATATTTTCGTCTACGGCCGCATTCCCGGCTACAAGAACAACCGCCGTCCGCAGACGATGGACCGCGAGCCGCCCGTGTCGGTGGTGGTACCCCTCTTTTCGGAGGACTATTCGTTCGTCGAGGAGCGCCTGCCGCTGATCCTGGCCCAGAACTACCCCGATTTCGAGGTGGTGATCGTCTACGTGGGCCACGACTCCGATTTTTACGAGGACCTCGTGCGGCTGAAACAGTCGTTTCCGCAGATCACGACCACCAAGATCCACCTCGACCCCCGTTTCCCGATTTCGCGTAAGATGGCGCTCAACGTGGGCATCAAGTCGGCCCACTACGAGTGCATGGTCTTCACCTCGACCGATGCCGTGCCGCAGACCGACCGCTGGCTGTCGCTGATGGCCAAGGGGTTCATGCGCGGCGAAATCGTTGTGGGCTACTGCGGCGTGGAGCGCGGAAAGGGCTTTTCGAACTACATGATGCGCGCCTGGCGGATGATGCACTCGGCCGACTGGATCGCCCGGGCCGTGCAGCGCCGCGCCTACCGCGGGACGCTCCACAACTACGGCTTCACCAAGAGCCTCTATTTCGGGGCCAACGGCTTCAGCCACCTCAATATGAACATCGGCGAGGACGACCTGTTCATGCAGCGGGTCATGACGCGCGACAACGTGAGCGTGATCCTCTCGCCCCGCGCCTCGCTGCGCGAAAAAATGTGGGGCGGCATGGGCTGGTGGATGAGCCAGCTGCGTTATTTCGGCTCGGCCTTCCGCTTCTATCCCCGCGCGGTGAAGACCTTCGTCCGCTGGGAGATCGGTTCGCGCGTGCTCTTTTTCGCCACGGTGGTCTGCGCCCTTGCGGTCATGCCTCCCGAGTACAAGCTCGCCGCGCTGCTGCTCGCCGTCATCCGTTATGTCGTCGTGGCGTTCGAAGTGCGCCGCATCGCGCGGCGGCTGGGCGAGGGCGGCATTGCAGGGCGTTACTTCATCTACGACCTGCTCGGCCCGCTGTGGGCCGCGGCGCTGGGGGCGATGCTGCTCCGCCGTGACAACCGCGTATGGAGATAGCCGACTATATCGTAGCCGAAGACCGTGAGCTGGTCGACCGGGTGCTCAAGGGGGACAACGACGCCTTCGAGTACCTTTTCAACCGCTACCGCGACGCCATCCACCGGTTGTTCGTGCAGCGGCTCGGCGGTGTGAACGATGCCGACGACCTGTTGCAGGAGACCTTTATCAAAGTCTACATCAACCTCCACCGGTACAGTGCGGACTACACCTTCGGGCAGTGGGTCTACACCATTGCGCGCAACACGTTCATCGACTTCGTGCGCCGCCGCCAGGACGACCTGCCGATCGACGAGCGTTTCGCCGCCCCGGCGTCGAACGCCCCGACTCCCGAGGAGAGCGTCATCAACCTCCAGCAGCGGTCGCAGATCGAGCACTATCTCGAACACCTCGCGCCCCGTTACCGGCAGCTGATCCTGATGCGCTTTTTCGAGGAGTACTCCTACGAGGAGATCGCGGCGAAGCTCTCGCTGCCGCTCGGGACCGTGAAAACCCAGATACACCGCGCCCGCGAACAGATGTGCCGGCTCATCGCCCAGGGCGACGAGCGATGAACGATTCACGATTCACAATTCATAATTCACAATTGGAGCTGATAATTAAATATTTCCCGGACTTGACCGGGCGTCAGAAGGAGCAGTTCGCGGCGTTGTACGACCTCTATGCCGACTGGAACGCGAAGATCAACGTCGTTTCGCGCAAGGATTTCGACCAGCTCTACCTGCGTCACGTGCTGCATTCGCTGGCCATCGCCAAGGTCTGCACGTTCGGCGACGGAGCGCGGATTCTCGACGTGGGGTGCGGCGGCGGATTCCCTTCGGTGCCGCTGGCGATCCTCTTTCCGGAGGCCTGTTTCACGGCTGCGGACTCCATCCGCAAGAAGATAACCGTGGTCGAAGGGGTTGCGGCGGGCCTCGGGCTTACGAACCTCACGCCCCGCTGCGTGCGGGTCGAGACCCTGACGGAGCGATTCGACTACGTCGTTTCGCGCGCCGTGACGGCCATGCCCGAATTTGTCGGCTGGATCTGGAACCGGCTCGAAAAGGGACAGAAAGGGTCGCTGCCCAACGGCATTCTCTACCTCAAGGGCGGCGACCTGGCTGAAGAACTGGCCCTAACCGGCAAACGGTGGCATATCTATGACATTCCGCGCTTCTTCGGCGAGGAGTTCTTCGAAACCAAGAAGGTGGTCTATACCCCGAGGTAGGGCTTGATTCGCAGCCTGTGTTCCGGATCTCTTTCGTGCGGGGCGGAAGCTGCTGCCGGCGGCCGTGATTGTGCGGACAAGCGTCGGGAGGGCCTTCGTTCCGAAGCCTTTAAGGCTGCTGCTTGTGCGGCTTCTGCCGGGCGATGATCGTGCGGAGGTTGTCCATGAAGGTCTCGGCGTCGGCCGCGCCCTGGATGCGTCCCAGCAGTTCGCCCCGGGTGTCGAACACGAGGTAGAGCGGAATGGCGTCGCGGCCGTATCTCTTCATCAGTTCGCGGCCCGTGGTCTTGTCCGTGTCGTATTTGGCCGCCACGAACCGCTGGTCCATGAACTCCCCGACGTCCTTGCGCGAAAAGACCTGCCTCTCCATCATCCGGCACGGGGGACACCAGCTGGCATAGAGGTCGATGAAGACCAGCTTGCCCTGCTTGATCGCCATTTCGCGCACGGCGTCCGTCGATTTGGTCTCGAACTTCACCTGCGCCTGCGCCGCGCCCGTTCCGAGTGCGAACATCAGCAAAAAAAGTAGCTTTTTCATACGAATCGAGTTTTCCGGTGATGGGTGCAAAAACCGAACCGGCCGTTTGAAAAACGGCTTTTAAGGGTAGCGGCGCAGAATTGGCCCGACAGCGCGATAAGGCCCCCCCCCTAAATCCCGCCTTTTAGGCGGGTGCTCAATAACCCGCATGCGGCCTGGATGTCCTCGCCCCGCGAGGCGCGGATCGTGGTCTGAATGCCGCGGGCGGTCAGCGCGTCGCGGAAGCGGACCATCGCCTCGTCGCCGGGCGAGAAGTAGGGCGAGTCGGGAATCCGGTGGAAGCGGATCAGGTTGATGCGGCATTTGATGCCGTTCAGCAGGCGCGTCAGTTCGCGGATGTGGCGCGGGGAGTCGTTCAGCCCGCTCATCACGATGTATTCGAACGACACCCGCCGCTGGTGGGTGAAGTCGTATTCGCGCAGGATCGCGGCGACTTCGGCGATCGGCCACGCCCGTTCGACGGGCATGATCTCCATACGCTCTTCGTGGAAGGGGTTGTGGAGGCTGACGGCCAGGTGAACCTTCGTCGCGTCGAGAAAACGCCGCAATTCGGGCACGACGCCCGCCGTGGAGAGCGTGATGCGTGTCGGCGACCAGCCGAAACCCCACTCGGCGGTGATTATCTCGAGCGCCCGCAGCACCTCGTCCGTGTTGTCGAGCGGTTCGCCCATGCCCATGAACACGAGGTTCGTGAGTTTGTCGCGCTCGGGCAGCGAAACCGCCTGGTTGAGGATTTCGGCCGCCGTGAGCGACTGCTGAAGCCCCTGCCGCCCCGTGGCGCAGAAGCGGCAGCCCATGCGGCATCCGGCCTGCGACGAGACGCAGAGCGTGGCCCGCTCCCCGTCGGGGATGTAGGCCGACTCGACGTAATGCCCTTCGAGCGTGCGGAACAGGTATTTCTTCGTGCCGTCGGCCGACTCGGTGACGCGCTCCGGGGCGCTCAACGCCGGCGAGAACCATTCGGCGAGCCGCTGGCGGTGCGCGGCGGCGATGTCGGTCATCCGCAGCGGGTCTTCCGTGTGGCGGACGTAGAGCCAGCGGGCGATCTGCCGCGCGGCGAAGCGCGGCATTCCCAGCTCGCCGCAAAGGGCTGCGAGCTGGTCGGGCGTTTTGCCGTATAACGATTCCTGATGTGTCATTCCTGCGATTCCGGGGGCTGTTTCCTGCGACAAAAGTAGGTAAAAAATGAAGATTTTTGCGTCTGTATGTTCATTTTTGAATTTTTATCCATATATTTGTGGTGCATAGCGCCCCTATGCCCGTTTTTTGCCCGAACATTAAAATTATTTGAGATAAATGGAAATTAAGAAATCACCCAAAGCGGACCTCCGGAACAAGCGGGGTCTTTTGCTCGAAATCGGTCTGGTCATTTCGCTTTGCCTCGTGATCGGGGCTTTCGCCTACACCCCGAAGGAGCGCACGATTGAAAAGATGGATTTGCAGGCTGCCATCGTCGAGGAGGAGATCGTCGAGATCACCCGCCAGGACCAGAAGCCTCCCGAGCCTCCCAAGCGTGTAGAGGTGAAGGTTATCGCCGACCTGTTGCAGGTCGTTACCAACGACACGAAGATCACCACCGAAGTGGACTTCGCCGAGTTCGACGAGAATACCGAGGTGATCCAGCAGGTCGAGGTGGCCGAAGAGACCATCGAGGACGACCAGCCGTTCCTGATCGCCGAGACCATGCCTTCGTTCCAGGGCGGAGACCTCAATACCTTCCGCAACTGGGTGCAGCAGAACGTGAAGTTCCCGCAGATCGCCCTCGAAAACGGTATCCAGGGTCGTGTGGTTCTCTCGTTCGTGATCGAGAAGGACGGCCGTCTGACCAATATTCAGGTGCTTCAGACGCCCGACCGTTCGCTCTCCGAGGAGGCCATCCGCGTACTGAACAAGTCTCCGAAGTGGAGCCCCGGCAAACAGCGTAACCAGGTGGTTCGCGTGAAGTATACCCTGCCGGTAGACTTCCGCGTACATAACTAAAGTCCGGGACGGGAATATCCGCCCGGCCGTTCGCCGGCGGATGAAAGGGCCGTGTGTCGAACGAATCGCCGAATGGAGCCCCGGGAAACGGCGGAATCAGACGGTGCATGTCAGATACGCCCTGCCGGTCGAGTTCCGCATGCAAATTAAGGCGTTACGGCTGAACTTTTTGAGGGTATCCTGCTTTCGGGCGGATACCCTTATTTGTAGCATCGTGTTTGCAGCACGTTGTCCGACCCGGCGGAAGCCGGAGTTGAAACCGGAAATAAAATAGAATTGTTTTGGAAGATAATAAATTGAATCCCCAGCCTGTCGCCGCGGCCGATTGCCGCGAACGCGCCGTGCTGGTCGCCGTCATCCGCGACAACCAGGACCCGCGCCAGACCGAGGAGTTTCTCGATGAACTGGAGTTTCTGGCCGAGACGGCCGACATCTGTTCGGTGAAACGTTTCACCCAGCGGCTGCCGCAGCCTTCGTCGCGCATCTACGTCGGTCCCGGCAAACTGGAGGAGATCGCCGCGTATTGCCGGGAGCATGAAATCGACGTGGTGATCTTCGACGACGAACTGACTCCCTCGCAGACGCGCAACATCGAAAAGGAGATGCCCTGCCGTCTGCTGGACCGCACGCGTCTGATCCTCGACATCTTCATGTCGCGTGCCCGGACGGCTTACGCCAAGACGCAGGTGCAGCTGGCCAATTACGAATACATGCTGCCCCGGCTGTCGGGTCTATGGACCCACCTCGAACGCCAGAGGGGCGGTACGGGAACCCGCGGCGGCGCCGGAGAGCGCGAAATCGAGACCGACCGCCGCATCATCCGCAACCGCATCGCCAAACTGAAGGAGGACCTCAAGAAGATCGACCGCCAGATGGCCGTGCAGCGTTCGAACCGCGGCGCAATGGTCCGCGTGGCGTTGGTCGGCTATACCAACGTGGGCAAATCGACGCTGATGAACCTGATTTCGAAAAGCGAGGTTTTCGCCGAGAACAAGCTCTTCGCCACGCTCGACACCACGGTCCGCAAGGTGGTTTTCGACAATCTGCCCTTCCTGCTTTCGGACACGGTGGGCTTTATCCGCAAACTGCCCACGGAACTGATCGAGTCGTTCAAATCGACGCTGGACGAGGTTCGCGAAGCCGACCTGCTGGTTCATGTGGTGGACATTTCGCACCCGCAGTTCGAGGAGCAGATCGCCGTGGTGAAGCAGACCCTGCAGGAGATCGGCGCGGGCGACAAACCCGTCTATCTGGTTTTCAACAAGGTCGACGCCTATACTTATATCGAGAAGGAGGAGGACGACCTGACGCCTGCCACGCGCGAGAACCTCTCGCTGGAGGAGCTTAAAAAGAGTTGGATCGCACGGGCCAACACGCCCTGCATCTTCCTCTCGGCGCTGGCGAAGACCAATCTGGAAAAATTCCGCTCGGATCTGTACGGCATGGTGCGCGAGATTCACGCCGGGCGTTATCCGTTCAACAATTTCCTCTACTGACAACCAACCAAACCCACTCAACCATGACGTTGCATATCCTCTCCCAGCAGAACACCGTTCTCAACAAATTCATCGCAGAAATCCGCGACAAGCGGATTCAGCGGGATTCGATGCGTTTCCGCCGCAACATGGAGCGCATCGGCGAGATCACGGCCTACGAAATATCGAAAGCGTTCAGCTACAAACCGTGCGTTGTCGAGACGCCGCTGGGTGAAGCCACCGTCGAGATGATCGACGAGCAGATCGTGGTGGCGACGATTCTCCGTGCGGGACTTCCCTATCATCAGGGGTTTCTCAACTACTTCGACGACGCCCAGAACGCCTTCGTCTCGGCCTATCGCAAGAGCACCAAGGACGGCAAGTTCACCGTGAAGGTCGAGTACATCTCGTGCGGAAGCCTCGAAGGCAAGACATTGCTGCTGGTCGATCCGATGCTGGCCACCGGATCGTCGCTCGTGCTGACCTACAACGCCTTGTGCGAGAAGGGCGGTACGCCGGCCCATACCCATGTCGCCGCGGTCGTCGCCAGTGAGCAGGGGCTTGACTATGCCATGAAGAACATGCCGCGGCAGACCACCACGATCTGGACGGCCGTCGTCGACGAGGAGCTGACTTCGCGCTCCTACATTGTTCCCGGCATCGGAGATGCGGGAGACCTGGCCTACGGCGAAAAAATATAGTTTTTCGGTTTTATGCGGCTATTTCCGCACATCCCTTGCGCGTGACGATTGGGGCGTACTTTGGCGCTGCCCATCCGTCCCGTGCGGCGCGATGCCCGAAACCACCCTGTCTGAAATCAAAAAATAGGAATAAGTAATGCGCCGAAAATTCGCTTTCCTCGTTACCGTGTTCTGTGCGACCGTCCTCGCGATGGCCGTGCAGAAACCCGTCTTTATGGCGTGGTATGCCGCAGAGGCGGCCGGGGCGGGTTTCGGGGGCTGGATGGAGGTGCTGTGGCACGGGCTGACGCTCGACATGACCGTCGCGGGTTATGTCACCGCGCTGCCTCTCCTGGCCGTGCTTCTCTCGCTGTGGGTGCGTATCCCGGAACGGGTGTGGCGGGGCGTGCTGACAGCCTATTTTGCGCTGATCGCCGTGGTGACGGCCGTGATCTTCGCCGTCGACGTCGCGCTGTACGAGCATTGGGGGTTCCGCATTGATGCGACGGTGCTGATCTACCTCTCCGATCCCGAGGAGGCGATGGCGAGCGTCGATTTCTGGCTCGGCGTGCGGCAGACGCTGCTGGCCGCCGCGTATGCCGCGCCGATGCTCTGGGCCTACTGTCGCATCCTGCGCATTTTCGACGGACGTCCCGTCGGCTGGCGGCTGGCCCTGCCCGGAAGTCTCGTCGTCGTCGTGCTCGCAGGATTCGACTTCCTGGCGATCCGCGGCGGGCTGGGGGCCTCGGTGGCCAATGTTTCGAAGGTCTATTTCAGCCCCGTGCCGTTTCTGAACCATGCGGCCACGAACCCCGTTTTCTCGTTCCTGTCCAGTCTCGGCGACCGTGCCGACTATGCCGGCGAATACCCCTTCTTCGACGAAGAGACGCGGGCCGCGAAGTTCGACGCCCTGCGGGGCAACGGTCCGGCTGCGGGACCCACGGAGCGGGTGCTCGACACGCTGCGGCCCAATGTGGTGATCGTCATTCTGGAGAGCTTCGCCCGGACGGTGATGGACGCCGAGGTCGACGGAGAACCCGTCATGCCCAACATGCAACGGCTGAAACGCGAGGGCGTCTGGTTCGAGAATTTCTTCGCCAATTCGTTCCGCACCGACCGCGGCGAGGTGGCGATTTTGAGCGGATTCCCGGCGCAGACGCGCATGTCGATTATGAAACTCCCGGCCAAGAGCCGCAACCTGCCCTCGGTGGCGCGTTCGCTCGCGGGAGAGGGGTATAAGACGAGTTTCGCCTACGGCGGCGACCTCAATTTCACCAACCAGGCCTCCTACATGTACGCCACGGGATGGCAGGAGCTGATCTGGCAGAAGGACCTGCGCTTCGACGCCCCGGCTTCGGACTGGGGCTACGACGATCGGCTGATGTGCGACTGGTTCGCCGACCGCGTGATCGCGTTGAGCGAATCCCGCGAGCCGTTTCTCGCGGGACTGCTGACGTTGAGCAGCCATACGCCCTTCGACGTCCCCTATGCGAAGTTCGATGACCGGGTGCTGAACGCAATGGCCTTTTCGGACGACTGCGTGGGGAAGATGATCGACCGTCTGAAGGCTTCGCCCGCGTGGGAAAACCTGCTCGTCGTGCTGGTCGCCGACCACGGCTATCCCTACCCGCGGACGCTGGCCTACAACGAACCGCTGCGCCACCGCATTCCGATGATCTGGACGGGCGGGGCCGTCGCCCGGCCGCGTGTGGTGGAGGACTACGCCTCGCAGATCGACATTGCCGCGACGCTGCTCGCCCAACTGGGCGTTCCGCACGACGATTTCGATTACAGCAAGGACATTTTCGCACCGACCCCCCCCCGTAAGTTCGCCTACTACGCCTTCAACGACGGTTTCGGCGTGGTCGACGCCTCGGGCGAGGCGGTGTGGGACGCGACGGGCGGCCGTGCCGTGACGGAGACGAATCCCGAACTGCTCGACGTGGGGCGCACGATGTTGCAGACGACCTACGTGGATATCGGACGCCGCTGAAAATACCCTTTTTTAGGTATTGCGGCACGGCGCTTGTCCGCATATCTTTGTGGCGTCGAAATGAATACCTGATGGCAGGTATAAGTCCCCCTTGGCAAAGGGGGATTGGGGAGGATTGTCAATATGGAACCGGCGCGGTAGGCGCTGTAACGGGAATCCGGTGCATTCCATGTTTGAAATCCGGGCGAAAAAAATTCAATCCGATGCACCGGATTCACGTTGTCTATGTATAAAAATGGTGGATATGCGGGTGACGACCGGATGTGCGATCTGGTCTGCGACCGCTATGCCGTGTTGCAGGTGATGAGCCGTTTCGGCATTGCGCTGGGATTCGGCGACAAGACCATCGCCGAGGTGTGCGCCGAGAGCAGGGTGGACGCCGCGACGTTCCTCGCCGTGGTGAACATGCTGATGAACTTCGGCAACGGCGCGGAGCTGGCCGGCGAGGTCTCGGTCCGTTCGCTGACCGACTATCTGCACAACTCCCACGGCTATTTCCTGGACTTCCGGCTTCCGGCCATCCGGCGGAAACTGATCGAGGCGGTCGACTGCGCCCTAAGCGACGTTTCGTTCGCCATCATGCGCTTTTTCGACGAGTATGCCGCCGAAGTGCAGCGCCACATGTCCTACGAGGAGCAGACCGTTTTTCCGTATGTCGAGTCGCTGCTCTCGGGCGAGAAGAACACGGCCTATTCGATCGACATCTTCCGCCGCCAGCACGACCAGATTGATATCAAGCTGCGCGAGCTGAAGAATATCATCATCAAATACTACCCTTCGGGCAGCTCGAACGAACTCAACGGCGTGCTGTTCGACATCTTCAACTGCGAGCACGAACTCGCCTCGCACAACGCCGTGGAGGACGAACTCTTCATCCCGGCCGTCGAGCGGCTGGCGGCGGCGGGCCCCCGCACGGTGAAACCCGAGCCGTTGAGCGCCCGTGAAAAGGAGATCATCGTCTGCGTGGTGAAGGGCATGACCAACAAACAGATCGCCGATGCGCTCTGCATCTCGGCCCATACCGTGATCACCCACCGCCGCAACATTGCCGCGAAACTGCAAATTCACTCCGCGGCGGGACTTACGATCTACGCCATCGTCAACAAACTGGTCGAACTCTCCGAAATCAAGGACACCATAACCGATCCGCAGCCATGACACACGAACACCATCACCACGAGCGCACGGTTACGTCGCTCAACAAGGCCTTCATTCTGGGCATTGCGCTCAACGTGGCTTTCGTCGTCGTCGAATTCGCCGTCGGCCTCTCCTACGGCTCGATGGGCCTGCTGTCCGATGCCGGGCACAACCTTTCCGACGTCGCCAGCCTGCTGCTGGCCATGCTGGCCTTCCGGCTGGCGCAGGCGCAGGCTACGCCCCGCTACACCTACGGCTACAAGAAAAGCACGGTGCTGATCTCACTGTTGAACTCGGTGATCCTGCTGATCGCCGTGGGGGTTATCGTCGCCGAGAGCATCGGCCGCATGCTGCATCCCGCGCCGGTCGAAGGCGGCGCCATCGCCTGGACGGCGGGCGTCGGGGTGGCGATCAACGGCTTCACGGCGTGGCTGTTTCTGAAGGACAAGGACCGTGATCTGAATGTCAAGGGCGCATATCTGCACATGGCCGCCGATGCGCTGGTGTCGGTCGGGGTGCTCGTTTCGGGACTCGTGATCTCGTGGACGGGCTGGACGATCGTCGACCCTGTCGTGGGACTGGTCGTCGCCGCGGTGATCGTGGCGTCGGTCTGGTCGCTGACGCGCGACAGCCTGCGTCTGTCGCTCGACGGCGTTCCCGGGGAGATCGACGTGGCCGCGATCGGGCGGAAGATGACGGACGTTCCGGGCGTGAAGGCCGTCCACCACATCCATGTCTGGGCTATCAGTACGACGGAAAACGCCCTGACGGCCCATGTCATGCTCGAAAGCCTGTCCCGTATGGAGGAGGTGAAACACGATCTGAAAGACCTCCTGAACCATGCCGGAATCTCCCATGCGACGCTCGAATTCGAGTCCGCGGCCGAGCGGTGCGACGACCTGCACGATTGATCTGTCCGTCCGGGCCGAATCGTTCTGTTTAAAGGCGGAATCCCGACCCTGATCGTCAGGGTCGGGATTGTTTTTCTCCGAAAAGGATATGATCTTTATTGCCGGAAGGAAAATGGGTTCAAAAGCAAATGGTGACGCGACTCTTCGGAAGGAGGGGGCCGGTCGGCCGGCCGTTTTTGCGCTACGGCACGGGGTCGTAGCCGCTGCCGCCCCACGGATGGCACTTCGACAGCCGCCGCAGGGCGAGCCACAGTCCTTTCAGGGGGCCGTATTTGCGCAACGCCTCGAGCGCATACTGCGAGCAGGTGGGGGTGAACCGGCACGACGGGGGCGTGAAGGGCGAGATGCAGAGCTGGTAGAACTTCACCAGTCCGATCAGCGGCAGGGCGCAGGCCTGTTTAAAGATGCTCCACGACCGATTCCAGAATCCTGCGGACTGCATTTGCGACGGTTTTATAAGGCAGCGTCTCCTTCGACGAGTAGATCAGCGCCAGGTCCAGGTTGACCGGCCGGCCGTCGTGCAGAATCTGCTTTTGCAGGCGGTAGGCCTCCTTCGTGCGCCGCCGCACGAGGTTGCGTTTGTTGGCCCGTTTGTGGAACTTTTTGGGGACGGAAAAGAGCACCTCGACCGATTGCTCGGTGTCAGGCTCCGCGAACCACACGTAGCGGAACGGGAAGATGAAGCCGCTTTCGCCGCTCTCGAACAGACGGCGCACGGCCCCGAGCGAACGGAGCCTTTCGGTGCGGGGTAGCGAGTGTGCGGACATGGCGGCAGGGGGCTTGCGGCCCTTATTTGCGGGATTCCGTGGTCGGACGGCGCGTGCGGCCCTTCTTGGCCAGCTTGTGCTGCTGGCTGCGGATGAACTCTTCCTTGCGGGCGTCGGTAACCAGTTCCACCGGCTCGATCTCCTCGCCTTTCTGCACCTTTTGCAGATAGATGTCGATGGCCTTGACCATCGAGGGGGCTTCGGGCGTCGGGGCGTTGGCCAGCACGGTGATTCCGGCCCCGAGGGCGGCGCGCAGCGTGCCTTCGCCGAATACCGCCACGGCGGGCAGGCCGTCGGTTCCGAACTTCTCGATGAGGGTTTTCACGTCCGAGGGCGAATAGAGCGCCAGCAGGTCGTAGTCGGCCATTTTAACGTCGTCCAGATCCCCGGCGACCGTGCGGGCCAGGATGACGGGATCGAACGAGAGTTTGAGCTTGGCGAGCGTTTCCGGCAGTTCGGGTTTGTGGGGTTCGCTCAACGCCAGCAGGAATTTCTCCTCCTTGTGTTTGATGATCAGTTCGATGAGCGACGTGAACGAGCCGTCGGCAAACGAGATCTTGCGTTTGCGGTAGACGATGTATTTCTGCAGGTAGAGCGCTACGGCCTCCGTCTGGCAGATGTATTTCATGGTTTCGGGCACGGTGATGCGCGCCTCTTCGCAGATATGGAAAAAACTGTCGACTGTCGTACGCGATGTGAATATGACGGCCGTGTGCGTGAGTATTTCGACCCTTTGGGCGCGGAACTCCTTCAGGGAGACGCCTTCTACGCGGATGAAGGGCCGGTAGGCGATTTCCACGTGGTGTTTCTGGGACAATTCGTAGAACGGGGACTTTTCGATGACAGCGGGCCTCGGCTGCGAAACTAATACACTCTTTACTTTCAATGTTGCGAATTGATTTAGGTTTGTCTTTGCCGTTTCATCTTACTGCAAGCAGCCATAATAGGCTGACAGGGAAGACTTCCACGGTGCAAAGGTACAAAAACCAATGCAAAATCGAAACTTTTTTGGAAAGAAACAGGTTTAATGTCTCCTTGAGGTATAAGGCGGCCGCTGCGGCCAATTCGACGGCGATGATGCAGAACCAGACGCCGCCCGTGCCCTGCGGGCAGAGTGCGAAGAGCAGCAGCGGGGGTGAAATGAGGATCATCCCGAGGGCGAAACAGGTGCGTTTGAGCAGCATGAGCTGTGCGATGAAGGGCTGCGAGAGGGTCAGCGCTCCGGCCAGCCGCACGGCGATTGTCTGATAGGCGGCTATGCCCAGCGAGGCGAGCGAAACCAGCAGGCTGAAAATCAGGGCTGCGCCCTGCGGAATGGACGCTGCCAGCCGGCCGGGCATCAGCGTGTCGCTGTATTTGACCGCCGCGACGCCCAGAAAGAGCAGGCCGATGGCGGTGGCGATGTTCAGGAAACGCGAGTAGCCGCTTCCGCCCGGGTCCTCGGAGAAGCGTTTTCCCGTGGCCGCGTCGCGCGAGATGCGGCCCAGCAGCGTGCGCACGTCGCCCAGGTTGCGGTAGAGCAGCATGGCGTAGGTGGCGGCGAGCAGCAGCACGAAACTCTGGAAAACGGCGTTTTCCGCGAGCGGCGGAGGCGGTGCGAGCGGAATGCGTGCGGGTTCCGCGAGGGTCGATTGCGCTCCGAAAATTGCGGCGGAGGTCGTGTCGCGCCATTCGGAAGGGGCTGCACCGGTCGCTGCAACGGAGAACGGCGCGGAACCGCCGTCCGCAAAGGCCGGGTTTGCAAAGGCCGGATTTGCAAAGTTCGTTCCCGCAAAGGCCGTTTCCGCCCGGAGCGTATCCGGACCGGGGACATATCCCGTCCGGGCCGGTGCGTCCGGAGTTCCGGACACCGAGTCCGCCGCAGGCACTGCGGATTGCGTATGTGCCGGCGAGGAGTTCATCAGGCGAAGTGGCGTTTGAGTGTGATGCGAATGGTGGTTCCCTTGCCGATTTCGGAGTCGATGACGGCGATCTTACCCTGGTGGTACTCCTCGACGATGCGGCGCGAGAGCGACAGCCCGAGGCCCCAGCCGCGGGTCTTGGTCGTGAATCCCGGTTCGAAGATGCGTTTCCAGTTGCTCTTGGGAATGCCCTTGCCCGTGTCCTTCACGTCGATCATAACGCTCCTGTCGTCCGACGAAATCCGCACGTCGATGGCTCCGTGGCCTTGCAGGGCGTCGAGCGAGTTTTTCATCAGGTTCTCCACGACCCATTCGAACAGTGCGGCGTTGATGTTGGCCTGCACGGGGGCGATGGCCAGTCCGTTGTAGTCGAGCGTCACGTTGCGGGGAATGCGCTTGCGGAAATACATGACCGATTCGCCCACCACTTCGTTGATGTTCGCCGGGGTGAGGGGCGTCTCGGAGCCGATTTTCGAAAAACGGTCCACGATCTTCATCAGGTGCGTGAGGTCCTTGTTCATCTCCTCGACGGCCGTCTGGTCCACATCCTGCGAACGCAGGTATTCGATCCATCCCAGCAGCGACGAGGTCGGGGTTCCCAGCTGGTGGGCGGTCTCCTTGGCCAGTCCGATCCAGACGCGGTTCTGCTCGTCGTGCTTCGACGAGCGGAAGGCGATGAATCCCAGCGCGATGAAGGCTGTGATGACGAGGAGCTGCACGTAGGGGAAGTAGTAGAGCGACTTGAGCAGCGCCGACTTGCCGTAGAAGATGATGTGGTAATGCTGCGACGACCAGACGAACTTCACCGGGATCGGCGGGTTGTCGACCGAAAATTTGTCGATCTGTTTCCGGAGCCGTCCGGGATGGTTGATGATCTTCTCGGGGATGAGGTGCGAGTTGATGACTTCGAGGTTCTCGTTGGTGATGATGAACGGGATGTTGTTGCCGTTGGACATGATGTCGGCCACGAACGGGTCCTGGATCGAGCCGCCCAGCACGTCGCGCGTCACGCGCTCCATGGCGTGGGCCCACAGCGCTACGTCGTGCTGCTCCTTCTCCTTGAGCCGCCGGGCCATGTCGTTGGTGTAGAGCAGCGACAGGGCGCCGAGCGTCACCCCGACGACGATCACCACCACCCGGTTGCGGAACGAGAAGAATTCAGTCCTGATTTTCATGTCTTTACTTGCGCTTGGTGTCCTGCTCGCGGGTGATTCGGGCGTACTCTGCGGGATCGCCGAGCACCTCGACGGCCTTTTTCACCTCCTTGTCGCCCGACAGCGAGTGCTCGATCACGCCGGCCTGGTAGCCGTGGCGCATGACGATGTCGTTGTTGATCGTCTCGACGACCTGCGTGCGGTAGGTTTCGAGGTTGGTCTGCGTGTCGTCCTTCAACTCGGCCTCCACCTGCTCGAACTTGTTCTTCAAGTCGGCGAAACGGTCGTCCTCGGCGGCTTTTTTCAGCGCCTTGAGCGCCCGGCGGGTGTCCGATTCGTAGGGGACCTTCTTGTCTTGCATGAACTCCGCGAAGTCGGCGTAGTCCTTGTCCGTGATCGAGAAGGTGCGGATGTCGATCTGCCGGCCGGGGTTGCGGCGCGTGTATTCGTCGCCGAAATCCTCGATGAATCCCAGCGCGTAGAGCGTCAGGGCGAAGCGTGAAATGTACTCCGGGTCGGTCGCGATGTCGGGCATCACGCCGCCGCCGTCGTAGACCTTGCGGCCCGCGCGGGTCGTGAACTCCGAGATCAGCGAGTCGGGCACCGCGCGCACCGAACCTTCCTGCGAATGGGAGTAGTCGATGGCCTGGATGCAGCGGCCCGAGGGGATGTAGTATTTGGCCGTGGTGAGTTTGAGCATGGCATTGTAGCCCAGCGGTCGAGGCGACTGCACGAGTCCCTTGCCGAAACTGCGCTGGCCGATCAGCACCGCGCGGTCGAGGTCCTGCAACGCCCCGGCGACGATCTCCGCCGACGACGCCGAACTGCCGTTGATCAGCACCGTCAGCGGCAGGTCTGCAAGGATCGGCTCCGTGTCGGTGCGGAACACCTGCTTCGAATCTTCCGAACGCCCCTTGGTGCTGACCACCTCGGTCCCTTTGGGGACGAACATTCCCAGGATTTTGACCGCCTCCTGCATGATGCCGCCGCCGTTGGAGCGGTAGTCGAGCACAAGCCCTTTCAGCGGCCTTTCGGTGCGCAGCCGTTCGATGGCTGCGCGCATCTCCTCGTAGCATCCTTCGGTGAAGTCGCTGTGGCGGATGTAGCCGATGCCGTCGGCGACCCATCCGGCGTAGGGCACGCCCGGGATCGCGATCCGTTCGCGGCGGATCGCCGCCGTCTGCTGCGTGCCGTCGAGGTGCTCGACGGTCACTTTGACCTTGCTGCCCGGCTCGCCCTTGAGACGCGAGGAGACCTGCTCGGTCGTGAAGCCTTTGGCGTCCTTGCCGTCGATCGAGAGGATTTTGTCGCCGATCTTCAGCCCGGCCTTGTCGGCGGGCGATCCCTGGTAGGGCTGCGCGATGCGGACGTAGTCGTCCTTCTGGCGGATGAGCGCCCCGATGCCGTCGTACTTGCCCGTGGTGAGCAGTTCGAAATCCTGCATCCCCTCCTCGGGGATATACTCCGTGTAGGGGTCCAGGTCGCTGACCATGCCGGCGGCGGCCCCCTCCATCAGGCGGTCGGGGTCCACGGGGTCGACGTAGTTGAGCGACAGTTCGCGCATCATGTTGACGGCGATCTCCATGTTGCGGCCCAGCCCGAAGTCGTTGCGGGCGGCGAATGTCAGAAGTCCCGCGGCGCCGACAGCGGCCGCCGCAGTGAGCAGGTAACGGTATTTTCTAATCATTGCGTGTCATGTGTATATACGAATCGAGCCGGTACTGCACCCGGGCGACGCCGCGGCGGATGCCGTCGAGCACGATCCATTGTCCGTACTGTGAAACCTTTATCTCGTCTTCGCCCAGCAGCATCAGCTTCTGGCCGAAATTGTCGGCGCGGAAGGTCATCACCCCGTCCTCGTCCGAGCGCAGCGAAAAGCCTGCCGAGCGGAACGCGTTCAGGATCTGTTCTCGGTTCTCCTCGATGTCGCCCTTCACCCGGCGCACCACGAACCCGAATCTGGGGTAGACTGCCGCCAGCGCCACGATCGCCGCAAAGAGCATCAGGTAGCGGTCGGTGTGCAGCATGACGTAGAGCGTGTCGTCGAGCGACAGCGCCGAGGTCCCGGTCATCAGCATCAGCCCCATCAGGGCTATACAGAGAACGCACAGGGCGAAGAAATATTTTAACGAACGGACGATATACTTTTTCATGGCGGGCGATAATTATGAATTTTGGATTCTGAATTCTGAATTGAGGTTGCCGATTGCGTCGGCAACATCCTGCATCAGCCATTTGGGCGTCGACGTGGCGCCGCAGATGCCCACCGTCGCGGCCCCTTCGAACCATGCGGGGTCGATTTCCGAAGCCTCCTCGACGACGTGCGTGCGCGGGTTGGCCCGGCGGCACACCTCGGAGAGGACCTTGCCGTTCGACGACTTGCGCCCGCAGACGAACACCACGGCGTCGAACCGTCCGGAAAACTCCGTGAGGTGCTGTTCGCGGTTCGATACCTGCCGGCAGATCGTGTCGTCGATGTACACCTGCCCCGCATCGGCGGCCCGGCGGCGCATTTCGGCGCCCAGCCGTTCGAACAGCCCGATGCTCTGCGTGGTCTGCGAAAGGAAATAGACCGGACGCGAGAAGTCGATCAGCTCCAGGTCCTCCTCCCGTTCGATCACGATCGTCGGGTCCGCGACCTGTCCCGTGAGGCCCACCACTTCGGCGTGGCCCCGTTTGCCGAGGATCACCACCTGCCCGCCTGTGGGGCGCATCCGTTCGTGGGCCTCCTTCACGCGGCGTTGCAGCCGTGCGACCACCGGGCAGGTGGCGTCGATGATCCCGATGTTCATTTCCCGGGCGGCGGCGTAGGTCGTAGGAGGTTCTCCGTGGGCGCGGATGAAGAGGCGGCAGCCCGCCAGGTGCGGCATGTCGGCGTGGGTCACGGTCCGCAGCCCCAGCTGTTCGAGGCGCTGGACCTCGATGCGGTTGTGGACGATGTCGCCCAGCGAGTAGACCGTGCCGCCCTCCGCGAGGGCGCGTTCGGCCTCCGTGATTGCGCGGACAACGCCGAAGCAGAAGCCCGATTTATCGTCGATCTCAACACGCATAACTGCGTAGTTAAAAATTGAGAATGAAAAATTAAAAATTGGTTGTGAACCGATTCCGGCTTGCAGGCCGAGACCTGTGCCGTCGGATTTTTAATTCTTAATTTTTCATTTTTAATTGGAACTCGTTCATAAACCACGCCATCTGTTCGTCGACACTCATGTGGCTGTTGTCGAGCACGATGGCGTCGTCGGCCTGGCGCAGCGGCGATACGGCGCGGCTCATGTCGGCCTTGTCGCGCTCGCGGATGTTGCGTTCGACCTCCTCCATCGTCACCGACATGCCCTTGCCCGTCAGCTCCTTGTAGCGGCGGCAGGCGCGCACGGCGGTGTCGGCCGTCATAAACAGTTTCAGCTCGGCGTCGGGGAACACCACCGTGCCGATGTCCCGGCCGTCCATCACCACGCCCCGGCGGCGGCCCATCTCCTGCTGCATGGCCACCAGTTTGCGGCGCACCTCGGGGATGGCGCTCACGCGGCTCACGCAGTTCGAGACCTCGATGGTGCGGATCTTGCCCTCGACCAGATCGCCGTTGACGTAGATGTCGCTGGCCCCGCGCTCGGGGTTGAAGCGGAAGGTGATCGAAATGCGGTCCAGCAGCTTCACGACGGCCTCTTCGTCGACGATGCCCGAACGGATGGCCCCGTGCTCGAGGGCGTAGAGCGTCACGGCGCGGTACATGGCGCCCGTGTCGATGAAGATATAGCCCAGGCGGGCCGCGATGGCTTTGGCGAAGGTGCTTTTTCCGCACGACGAAAAGCCGTCGACGGCAATGATGATCCTGTGTTTAGTGTCCGACATTGGGGAATATATCAAAGAAGGTCGATAATATGGTGTAAATGCCTAATATGCCGATGATGAGTCCCGCGACGTGGTTGATCGTGAGCATGTGCCGCGGACGGAAGCGGCGGCGGAAGAGGTTGATGACGAAGGCCAGCAGGGTCCACCACGCCACCGCGCCGCCGAAGAACCCGGCGATGACGAACAGTGAGCGCATGAAGCCCCCGAAGGTGTGGTCGGCCATGTCGCCGCCCGAAATCTTGAACACCGCGAAGAAGGCCAGGATGTAGGGGATGACCATGATGAAATTGGCGATCGTAAGCCCGAAGATCGAGGCGAAATCCTGCCACAGCGAGGTTTTGCCCGCGCGGTTGCGGCGGATTTGCGGCACGGGATTCTGTGCGAAGATGAAAACGCCGACGATCACCACGAAGATGCCGCCGATCACCCGCAGCAGCGTGTTGTACTGTTCGATCTGGGTCTGGAGCATCGAGTAGAAGAACAGTGCGGCCATGGCCATGAACGTATCGGCGCAGGCGACGCCGATGCCTGAAACGATGCCCGAGCGGCGGCTTTTCGACAGCGTGCGCTGGATGCAGAGCACTGCCACGGGACCTACCGTGATCGAAGCGGCGACGCCTACGCAGATGCCGCGGAACAGGGTTTCGACGATTTCAAATGCCATTTTTTCGGTTTGCTGCGCGTCAGCGACGCACCTGTTACTTACTATCGCCCCTGCGCGGAAGACGGCCCGGAAAAAGGCGTTGTCTTCGGCTCTGCGGCGGCTTTCCGTATTTGCGAAGCAAAGATACAAAAAAGCTCCGACATCCGCCTATGAAAAGGTAAAAAAAGGGTGCGGCGGGTTGTCCCGCGGGTCGGATCTGTTGATAAAATATCGAAAACTTTGGCCCCGGGCTTGCATATCGTTCGTTGAAAATGAATAAATTTGCAGAAACAGTACTCCACAATGGCAGAGATGAAACAATTCGGCATCGATCTCGAACTGGACGACGCCGTGGCCCAGGGCCACTATTCGAACCTGGCGATCATATCGCACTCCACTTCGGAGTTCATCATCGACTTCGCGACGGTCCTGCCCGGTGTGCAGAAGGCGCGCGTCAAGAGCCGCATCATTCTTACGCCCGAGCATGCCAAACGGTTGCTGCGCTCGTTGCAGGAGAACATCGTGCGCTACGAAAGCAACGTGGGCAAGATCGAGATTCCCTCGCCCCAGCCCACGCCCGACGCGGGTCCCAAGATGGGTCAGGCCTGAAAACCGGCGGCGCTGCACGGCAGCGCCTTTTTTTGCGCCCGGCGCGTCGTGTCACGTTTTTGTCACGGCCGAAAATTTTGCGGCGTGGAAAAAAACGTTACTTTTGTGGCAAAAGTCCAGATTCCGCCATGCCCACACCCTCGCCGTCAGACCAGCGGTTGTTCGAAGGCATCCGATTCGGCAACGAGGCCGATTTCGAATGCTTCTTCCGGCGTTACTATCCCCGATTGGTGAACTATGCCGCCCGGTTCGTCGCCGGGCATGAAACGGCGCGCGATCTGGTGCAGGACAGTTTTGCACGCCTGTGGGAGCGGCGGTGTGAACTGCGCGAGCTGGATCTGGCCTCGCTGCTGTTCACGATGGTGCGCAATGCCTGTCTCAATTATCTGAAACACAACGGTGTCGTGGCGCGTCACGAACTGGAGTACACGGCCCGCATGCGGGGTGAGGAGCGGATTTACAGCTACGATTTTTTGAGCGACGCCGAGCAGCCCTGCCTTTACGAGGAGTTGCAGCGCGAGGTGCAGAAGGCTGTCGACGCGCTGCCCGACCGCTGCCGCGAGGTTTTCCGGATGAGCCGCTTCGAAGGGCTGAAAAACCGCGAAATCGCCGCGCGGCTGGGCATCTCCGAGACGGCCGTCGAGAAACACCTGGCCCGTGCCGTCGGCCGGCTGGGCGAGCATTTGCGGCGAAGCTGTTCGTTCGAACTTTCGGTGGCCGTGCTTTCGTGCCTGCTGGCGAATTACCTGTAAAATCGGATAGACGATCATTGACCCGGCAGCGGAGATTTCTCTCTCCGCTGTTGTCGTTTTTTTCTTTTTGCGACTTTTTTTGATTTTTTTGTGATCGGGAGGGTTGGGGAAAGGCAAATTCGGTTGTTTTAAAATATGTAACGGAAATGGAAGAGATGAAATTCGATCAGGAAGAGATGCGGCGTCTGGCCGGACGCTATTTTGCGGGAGAGATCGCTGCCGAGGAGGAGCGCGAGTTGTTCCGCTTCGTCACCTCCGACGCTGCGTGCCGCAGGCAGTTCGCTGCGTGGCGGCTCGAATGGGAGGCGATGCCGGCATCGGACGCCGCGACCGACCGCGACTGGCGCCGCCTGCGGTCGCGTATCCGCCTGCAAGGGTCCGCGAGGAGCGCCCGTCCGGGGCGGTTCGCTGCGGTATGGCGTGCCGCGGCTGCCGTGGCGGTGGTGTGCGCGACCTTCTTCGGCGCGCGGCTCTACGACCGCCTGCTGCTGGAGCGCGCCACGGAGCGCTACACCGTGACCACGAAGAGCGGCGACCGCAGCACGGTCTGCCTGCCCGACGGGACGCAGGTGCGGCTCAACGGGTCGTCGACGCTGACCTATCCGGCCAATTTCAACGCCACGAACCGCTCCGTCGAGCTTTCGGGGGCCGCCTACTTCGACGTTTCGCCCGATGAAAAGCACCGTTTCGAGGTGAAGGTCGGAAACTGTTCGGTGGTGGTCAAGGGTACGAAATTCGACGTGACGGCCTATCCCGACGACTCGCTCATCACCACCACGCTGCTCGAAGGGGCCGTCGGTTTCACCGCGCCGCGCGGGGAGACCTTGCTCCGCCCGGGCGAGTCGCTCACCTACGACCGTTTCGCCGAGACCACGGCCATCACGCACGTCAACACGGCGCAGTACCTGGCCTGGATCGAAGGGCGCATCGAGTTCATCGACGTGACGATCGTGCAGTTGTGCGAGAGCCTGAGCAGCCTTTACGGCGTTGAAATCACGCTCGACGACCGCCTGCGCGCCGACGGGACTTTCATCACCATCCGCTTGAGCAACCAGGAGTCGCTCGACAGCGTTCTGAAGGCCCTCGACCTGATCGTTCCGGTCTCGGTCCACCGGCAAGGCCCTTCGGTGCGTCTCTCGGCCAAGTGACGCCGCATCCTGAAACAACTTTAAAACAACCAATACCTTAAACAAATGAAGCAATTCTCCAATCTGAAACGGGCGTTTCTGCCGTGCCTGTTCGTGTTGCTGACGCTCCCGGCGTGGGGGCAGATGCAGCCCGTCACGAAGAACTTCCGGAAAACGCCTCTCAAAAACGTGCTCAAGGAGGTGGAGGCCCAGACCGGGCTGTCGATCATGTACGACACCCGGGAGCTGAACCTCGAACGTCCGGTCACGGCTTCGTTCGACCGCACGCCCGTGTCGCAGGTGCTGCGCGAGGTGCTCGACCGCACCGTCCAGTATTCGATCAAGGACAAGATGATCGTGATCTACAAGGCGTCGGCGACTCCCCCCCCCGCAGCCGGGACGGGTAAGACCCTGACAGGCACGGTGCTGGACGAAACGGGAGCGCCGATGGTGGGCGCCGCCGTCGCCACGCCCGACGGACGCCGCGGCACGGTCACCGACAGCAACGGCCGCTATTCGCTGACGCTCGGCGCCGGCGACGCTCTGATTTCGGTCTCCTACCTGGGCTACGTCACCCGGCAGATCGTCATCGGCGACCGTACGGAGGTCGACGTCAACCTGGTCCCCGATGCCAAAAACACCATCAACGAGGTGGTGGTCATCGGTTACGGCGCGGTGAAGAAATCCGACCTGACGGGTTCGGTCTCCAACGTGAAGATGTCCGACATCCGCGACGTGCCCAACACGTCGGTCGACCAGGCTCTGCAAGGCCGCATCGCCGGTGTGGACATCATGTCGACTTCGGGTGCGCCGGGAGCCACGACTTCGATCCGCGTGCGCGGCACGCGTTCGATCTCGGCGTCGAACGAACCGCTGATCGTCGTCGACGGCGTGATCGACGCCGTGAGCGACCTGAACGACATCAACTCGGCCGACATCGAGCAGATCTCGGTCCTCAAGGACGCCTCGTCGACGGCCATCTACGGCTCGCGCGGCGCCAACGGCGTGATTATCGTCACCACGCGGCAGGGCGTCACCTCGAAGCCGTCGGTCACGGCCAAGGCTGAATTCGGCGTCTCGAAACTCGCCCGCGACCTCGATCTGATGGACGCGCAGGAGTTCGTCCGCTACCTCAACGACCGGAACTATTTCTCCTCGCGCGATCCGCAGCGTCCGCCGCGCTTCGACCCTTCGGAGTACGGGCGCGGGACCGACTGGATCGACGAGATCACCCGCACGGCCCTCTATCAGAACTATAACCTTTCGGTCAGCGGCCGCAGTCAGAAGTCGAGCTACTTCGCGGCGCTCGGCGGCAACGATACGCAGGGCATCGTCGACGGCAGCGGATTCCGCCGCATCACGGCCCGTCTGAATCTTTCGTACGACTTCGCCAAGTGGCTGACCGTCGGTTTCAAGGGCAGCTATACCTTCCGCGACGAGAATCCCAACCGGGCGACCATCGGCGGCGCGAACATCTGGGACGGCGCCGTCTACCTGGCCCCGACGATGGGTCCCAAAGACTACATCAACCCCCTCTACGAGAACGGCGTGCGCATTGATACGCCCCGCGCCAAGATCGACTGCAACGAGAACGAGAGCGAGCGCATGACCAATACCGACGTGCTGGAGTTCACGATCAAGCCCGTGCGCGGGCTGATCATCAAGAGTCAGAACTCCTATATGGTCTACCAGCGTCACGACTACCAGTTCTGGCCCAGCTATCTGCCGAAGCGCACCGAGGGTGAAGGGGCCGATGCCTACCGTTACGAGGGCGACGCACGCCGCCTGACTTCGGAAAATACGGTCTCCTATTCGAAGAAATTCGCCTCGGGGCACTATTTCGATGCGATGGCGGGCTTCTCGGCCACGCACGAAACGGCCAACTTTTTCTCGCTGAAGGCCGAAGGGTTGCTCACCGACGACCTGAAGTGGAACAACATGAACAGCATCGGCAGCAAGGAGAACTACAACGCTTCGACCAGCTCGAACAAAGTCGTGCGCGAGTCGGTGCTCATGCGCCTGAACTACAACTACAAGAGCCGCTACTACTTCACCTTCACGGGGCGTTACGACGGGTCGTCGAACTTCGCCGAGAACAACAAATGGGGTTTCTTCCCTTCGGCGGCCGTCAAGTGGAACGCCAAGAACGAGAA
This sequence comes from Alistipes shahii WAL 8301, assembly GCF_025145845.1. NCBI lineage: Bacteria > Pseudomonadati > Bacteroidota > Bacteroidia > Bacteroidales > Rikenellaceae > Alistipes > Alistipes shahii. The sequence goes on from NZ_CP102253.1 coordinate 1,871,397, forward strand.
TTTCCTCAAGCAGGTGCGCTGGCTCGATGAACTGTCGCTGCGCCTGAGCGCCGGACGCACGGGTAACGACGCCATCGCGACCTACCGTTCGCTCGAAGCCTACGGCACGACCACCAACGGTTATCTGTTCGGCGGCACGCAGTCGGCGTCGTTCTTCCCTTCGCGTGTGGCCAATCCCAACCTGACGTGGGAGAAAACCACGCTCTACAATGCGGGTCTCGATTTCTCGGCCTTCGACGGCCGCCTGAACATCACCGTCGACGGCTACTATTCGACCACCCGCGACCTGCTGCTTTCCTTGCAGACGATCCATACGACGGGTTACACGAGCCGTTTCACGAACCTGGGCAAGACGTCGAACCGCGGCGTCGAGGTCTCGGTCGAGAGCCGTAACATCGTGAAGCCGAAATTCGGCTGGACGACGAGTTTCACCCTTTCGCACAACAAGCAGATGGTCGACGACATCGGCCACGAAGAGTACGTTTCGTGTCTCGAAAGCGGCGGCAATACCAACTACATGATGTATGGCTACAAGACGGGCTATCCGCTCAATGCACTCTGGGGATTCCAGTACGCCGGGGTCTGGAAGACGACCGACCAGTTCGAGCGCAATCGCTTTACCAAGAGTTATATATCCTCGTCGACGGGCAGCGACGCCCAGCTGATGCTGGGGTATCCCAAGTACGTCGATCAGAACCGAGACGGCATTCTGTCGGAGGAGGACCTGATCTATCTGGGCAACTCCGACCCCGTGCTTTACGGCGGTTTGCAGAACACCTTCAACATCGGCGGTCTGCGCATCGGATTCTACTTCTCCTATTCGCTGGGCGGCAAGATCTACAACTACTCCGAGCTTGCGATGGCCGGCGGTTACGCCACCAACCAGTACCGCTACATGCTCGACGCGTGGCATCCCGTGCGCAACCCGGATTCCGACCTGCCCCGTGCGGGAACCGACGACCGACTGGTTCCCAGTTCGTTGCAGGTGCACGATGCCTCGTACCTGCGTCTGAAGAACGCCACGGTCTCCTATACGTTCGACTTGCGGAAGAAAACCCGCCTGCTGCGCGACATCACGCTGGCCGTCACGGGCGAGAACCTCTGGCTCTGGACCAAGTACAACGGTTTCGACCCCGACGTTTCGAGCGAGGGGACCAGTTCGACCCTGCGCCGCGTCGACATGGGCGCCTATCCCCGTTCGCGGATGTTCGTGTTCAGCATCCAGCTGCGTTATTAAATCCACCCGACAATTTCCGAAGAAGATGAAAAACTTCAATCAATTCATACTGACGCTCCTCGCGGCGGGACTGTTCGCCTCCTGTTCGCTGACGGAGGAGCCGACCTCGTTCGTCAACCGCAAATCGTTCTACAAGAACGAGTCGCAGTGCATTGCGGCGCTCAATTCGTGTTACATGCCTGCGAATGCGATCTATACGGCCAACTTCATGCTGGTCACCGAGGCCTGCACCGACATCTGGTACTCCTCCTCGACGACCGTCGACGCCTGCCTCGACGTGACTCCCGCCAAGCCGCAATACGGCAAGAACGTCTGGACGCAGGGTTACAAAGGCGTCATGTACTGCAACGAGTGCGTCGAGTGCATCTCGTCCGCCGACCTGGCCGACGGGGTGAAGATGCCTCTGGCGGCTGAAGCCCGCGTGATGCGCGCGTTTTACTACTATGTGCTGACCTGCATGTTCGGCGACGTGCCGTTCTACACCACGATGGTCGACACCGACCAGCGGCTGGCCGAAATCCGCCGCCTGCCCCGAACCCCGGCCCATGAAATCCGCCAGGAGCTGTACGATGACCTGGAGCGGAACGCACTGCCGTGGTTCACCGCCGAGAACGGGCGCAAGTGCCGCGCCTCGGAGGCCGTCGACAACCGTTCGGGCTATGCGCTGGCGCTGATGCTGATGGCAAAGTTCGCCATGTGGAACGAGGACTGGAACGGGGCGCTGGTCCCCCTGCAAGCCCTTGAGGAGCTTTACGGCGACTTCAACGAAGGCAACTATCCGCTGGCCGAGACCCAGTGGCGCTACAAGAACCCTGCGGAGTCCATCTTCGAGATCCAGCACGCCTGGTCGCTCACCGGCACGCAGTACAACGGCAACGTGGCGGCGATCATGATGCCCACGCACAACGGAGACGGGGTCTTCGACGGCGTACCCCTGAAGGGTTACGGCACGTCGATGCCCGGCTGGTCGTCGCTGCGGGCCAACAACCGCTATGCGATCTTCCGCCCCGCGACGGGCAATACGCAGACCGAGAATGCGGCCTACGTCGACGCGCTGTTCAACCCCCTGCCCCTGACCTACGACACCTACGACGCGACGCTGAACCGCTATACGGTGAAGATCGACCGCGAGGCGCTGGCCGCCGGGGAGATCCGCGGGCAGAAGATCGACCGCCGCGTGCAGTACTTCCTCGGCCTGGGCGACCTGGAGGCGGGCGAGACCTTCAAGATCACGCACAACTACGGAGTGCCCTGGCCCGGTCCGAAATTCTGGTGTCCGGACATCGAGCAGAACTACGATTCGAACAACTACCGCATTTTCCGCTATGCCGACGCCATTCTGATGATGGCCGAATGTTACTGCAACCTGGAGAACGCCGAGGAGACGATGCGTTACCTGAACATGGTCCGCCAGCGTGCGGGCGTCGATCCCGTCACCAACTTCACGGGCTTCGAGGACCTCACGCTGGCTGTCCGCTGCGAGCGCGCCCGGGAGCTGGGCGGCGAGTTCCAGCGCAAGTTCGACCTCGTGCGCTGGGGCATCTGGTACGACCAGACCTACGCCTATACCAACAACGCGACGCTCAAGGGCAAGATGCGCCCCTGCCACCGCTACTATCCCATTCCCGACGCGCAGTGCGCCCTTTCGGGCTACGTGCTGACCAACGACGAATACCTTGCCGACGGATTATAAAAACCAGAACCGATGAAACGAATCAACAACCTGATACTGGCGCTCGCGGGACTCTTCGCGGTCGCGTGCGCCGACACCTTCGAGGAGCGTTACGACCTGGCCGTCAATACGGACCGGTATTCGGTCACGGCCGAGGCCGGCAAACTCCCCGTCACGGTCTATTGCTCGGGGGCGTGGACCGCTCAACTCACCGCCGAGTCGGCGTGGGCGACGCTCGACCGCACGGCCGGCAGCGGCATCACGACCATCCGCCTCAATTACGCCGACAACCCCGGACTGACCCGTTCGGTCGGGGTCGTGCTGCGCGGCTCGGGGCTTGAAAAGACCGTCACCGTGGTTCAGAAGGCGGGAATCACCGCCCCCGAACTGATCTTCCTTTCGAAGGACCTCGCCTTCGCCAACGGCGCCTACAAGGGCACGGCGGCTTTCGAAACCAACCTGCCCGACGAGCTTCTCCGCGATGTCGTGCCCGCGGTGACCTATGCCGCGGAGGGCGACGCGTGGATTTCCGATGTCGTCTACCATGCCGACGACGAGGAGGCGGGCGAGACCGAAATTCCGCTGGCCCGCCGGGGGCTGATCACCTTCGCCACGGCCGCCAACGCCACGGGAGAACCCCGCACGGCGACGGTCGGCTTCTCGGTGACGGATGCCGACGGCAATGTTTTCGGCGACTCGTTCACCGTGACGCAGAGCGCTGACGAGGCCCGCATCACGCTCGCCGACGACGTGGCTCCCATCGAGGGCGGCCGGCGCGCCGTGGCCTTCTCGACCAATCTCGGGGCGCTGCTTGCGGAGATGAAGGTCGAAGTCACGTACGCCGATCCGGCTGTCGCGGACTTTATCTCCGATGTCGAACTCGGCGCCGGGGAGCTGACCTACGCGATTACGGCGAACGAGGGCGTGGAGAAGCGTTATGCGACGATCACGGTCTCCTGCGCCGACCTTGCGGGCGGTGTGGTTTCAGCCTCTTCGAACATCACGCAGCGGGTGACGGCCCAGCCGCGCGAAGTGTCGTTCGCCGATCTGCGGGCGCTCTTCACGGCCGAGGACAAATCCTACGCCAGCGACGAGGACCATATCGACTACCTGCTGTGCCGCGTCATCGGCGACGCCGGGAACCCGAACATGGATCAGAACCTCAATACGGGTCCCAACAGCATCACCACCGACGAGAACGACTGTACGAACTACGTGCAGAGCCTGGACGGCCGCTACGGCTTCCGCCTGAAGTTCGCCGCCCCGGCCGACAACGTCTGCCTGCGCGGGGAGCAGGTGAAGATTCTGCTCGACGGCGTGACCCTTTCGCGCGAAAGCGACCCGATGCGCTACACGCTGCGCGGCCTGAAGGCCGGGAACATCGAAAAGGCGGCCGAAGCCTCCGCCCTGGAGCCCAAGGCGCGGACCATCGCGACGCTCACCGACGACGACATCTACACCTACTGCGCGCTTTCGGGGCTGGAGTTCTCCGTCAAGGAGGGCGCCTATACCAATGTCCGCGAGTACGACGCCATCGGCAATCCCTGCAATGCGAACCTCTCGTTCGCCGGCGGCACGCAGGCCCAGAAGGCCAAGGACGGCGCGGCCAATCTGCTCTACGACGGGGACAACGACGCGATCTACATGCTCGTGAACATGAACTGCGGCTGGCGCCGCACGGGACGGAGCGTGCCGCAGGGCGTCGGCACGGTCAGCGGCATCGTGGTCCACACGCCGATGGAACGCTGGGGCGGCAACGTGGGCCGTTATTCGATCCGGCCCTTCGACGAGGCGGACATCGACATCCCGCGCGCCGCGGCGTCGGCCTATGCGACGCTCGTCGAGTGGCGGCTGGACAAGGCCGTGATTTCGGTCGGCGCCTACAAGTGGAACGACAACGGAACCTACACGGTCGGCTCGGCGGCCAATTCGGCCACGCAGCTCGTCCAGAACCGGATGCACGCCACGACCGACAACACGGGCGGCGGGGCGCGGCTTTACAGCGAGAACCGCATGCTCAATCAGACGGTTACCGCCGACCGTTCGTACCCCATCGCCATCGTTCACGGCTACCGCGGACTGAACGTCTCGAACTACGTGCCGGGCGACGGCACGACGATGGGCATGTCGAAATACACGATGCTGGGTTTCCTCGGCAACGTTGCCGGCTGGTACGAGTGGAACGGCGATACATGGACCGGTAAGACCAACGGCATCGTGATGGAGTTCTCGACGGCGGGCGTCGGCGGCTCGGCCGCTGCGGTCAGCTTCTCGACCGCCGCGGGCAAGCACAGCACCAACGAAGCCGCCTGCTCGTGGACCAACGCCAGCTCATACCCCGTTTACTGGAAGGTGGAGTACGCCACCTCGGCCGACGGGGCGACGTGGAGCGACTACACCGAAGCCGTCAACGCCGCCACCGGGGAGCGCGGTTTCGAGATGCGTTCGCTGCCGTGGTGCATCAACAACAGCTCGACGCGCACGTCGGTCTTTGACACGGCCAACCGGTCGGGCGTCTACACCCAGTCCGACTTCGGTTTCGGTCTGGTGCCCTACCGCTTCGTGCTGCCCGCCGAGGTGCTCGGCAAGGCGAAGGTGCGGGTGCGCATCAGCCCTTCGTCCGACGTCATCGCGACGTGGAATCCCGGCATCGACGGCTATGCTCTGGGCCAGACGCACCGCAACCTGCGCATAGCGCGGACCTATCCGTTCGACATCGCCAACGGCGTCTATGTCGAGGACCTTTCGATCCAATACAAATAGTGCCGAACCATGAAACACCTGCTGAAATACCTGCTCGCCGCCGCGGCCCTTCTCCTTTGGGGACAGGCTGCGGCCGCCGGGCCGTTCGGACAGCTCCGCGGGCTGTGCGAACCCGGAAAGTCGGTCTTGCTGACCGCCCCGACGGTGGTCGAAGGCATCGTCGTCAGCGATTACCGCAGCCCCAACATGGAGCTGAATCCCAACCTGAACTACTATTCGGTCGATCTGGAGGAGAACGACCGCACGGTCTATGTCGAGGCCGCCGACGGCAGCTGCGGCATCCGCCTGCGTTTCGACGAGGCGAGTGAAAACCGGCTCGCCCGTTACGACCGCGTGCGCCTCGATCTCAACGGCTGCCGTCTCACGCGCACGGCCGCGCCCGACTGCATGACGCTGACGGGCGTGCAGGCGCTCAACGTCCTCTCGGTCGCGCCCGGCACGGCCGCGGATCTTCCCGTGAAGGAGCGGAGCGTCGCGACGCTCACCGACGACGACCTCTATACCTTCGTGACGCTGCGCGATGCGGAGTTCGTCTTCAAGGAGGGTTCCTACACCAACATCTGGGAGCCTTACGCCCAATCCTGCGGTGAACTCCACCACTACAAATACGACATCAACAACCGTATGGACGGCTGGGCGTCGCTCGTCCGCGACTCGGAAGGCGGTGCGATCTACATGCTGGTCAACACCCTTTGTGCATGGCGCCGCGCCGGCAAACCCCTGCCGCAGGGCATGGGGCCGCTCTCGGGCGTGGTGGTCCATACGCCGATGCGCCGTTACGGCGGCGACATGGGGCGCTACTCGATCCGCCCGCTCGACGAGGGCGGCATCGGCGTCAGCCGCAAGCGCAACTCCCCGTGGAAACGTCTCACGGGGTGGCTGCTCGACGGTTCGGCTGGCGCGTCGCTCGAATTCGAACTGCTCGGCTACCAAAACCTCGGAACCGAAGGCCGGAAGGGTGACCGGGTGCTCAACGACGCCGGAAGTTCGCGCGGTTATCTTTGGACCGACTGCGGCGCTTTCGTGCACGTCGACGGCGACTACAACGCCCTCGGGACGCAGAACAAGGGATGGGTCGGCAACGGTGCGGTGGTCTTCAAGGCTCCCGTGCCCGACTGGTACAAGTGGGACAACATGGGGCGCATGGTCGGTTCGAACGCCTTCTATATCGCCTTCTCGACCAAAAAAGCCCGCGGCACGGCCCTGCAACTCGCCTTCGAGTGGGGCGCAGGCAACCAGGACGGCAACTTCTCGTGGAATTTCCCGCTGGAGTGGAAGGCCGAATATGCGGTCGACGGCGGCGAGTTCCAGCCCCTTCGTGACGCCGCCACGGGCCGTGAGACCTTCGTGCTGCGTTCGCTGCCCTGGTGGGACAAGGTGATCGACGGCTCGGGCCATGCCGACCGCCTGCGCACACCCTACGACTGCGGCATGGGTCTCCAGCAGCGCATTTTCCGTCTGCCCGCCGAGGCCTTCGGCCGTGACGAGGTCGTCGTGCGCCTCTCGCCCGCCTCGGGCCTGTTGTCGCAGATTCGCGGCAATCCCTCCGCCGACGTGCTGATCCCGACCTCGGTGGTCCGTAAAAACAGCAAACAAACCACCGTCATCCGCTTCGGCACGATCACGGTCGATTACAAATAACCCCAAAACAGAACCTGAACATGAAATCCTGCAAGATATTACGCTACGGCGCGGTGTGCGGCCTGGCGGCCCTGGCGGCCGTCGGCTGCTCGGTCGATGACGCCGAAACCATCCGCGTACGCGAACTCACGGCCGCCGAGCACGAACTTTTCGTTCCGGCGTCGGGCGGAACCGCCCAGATACAGCTTTATTCCAACGGCCGGGTCCGGGTCGAGGCGCTCAGCGACATCGGAGGCTGGGCTTCGGTCGACCGGTCGGAATTCGACGGCGACCGGATGGTTTCGGTCACCTTTACGGAGAACGATTCGTTCCGCCGCATGGCCAAGCTGCGCTTCGTGCTCGACGGGGGCACACGGGCCGACACGGTCTGCATCAAGCAGTACGGCGTGGTTCCGTCGCTCGAATGTCCGGCTCCCTACAAGGCGATCCGCGGCAGCGTCGAGACCTTCACCCAGTTCGAGATCGACACCAACATCCCGCTCGGGGACTTCGCTGTCGCGACTGCCTACGTCGGTCCGACCAGAGACTGGATTCGCAGCGTGCAGCCCGAGCAGGGCATGCTGGTCGTCGACACGAAACCCAACCCGGGCGAAGACGTCTGCAAGGCGGTCGTCAACCTGAGCTACGTCGACGGCTGGGAGGAGACCTTCTCGGCCAACCTCTACATCACGCAGGCCGACAAGGACGACGAGTTCGGCCGCGAGGTGTCGTTCGCCGACGTGCGGGCGCTGGCGACGGCCGAAGGCACGGCCGTCGACGAGGATATTCTGATCGAAGGCATCGTCGTCAGCGACTTCCACAGCAAGAACATGGAGGCCAACCCCAGCGTTTCGTACGACAAGGTCGACGTGACGGTCAACGACTGCACGGCCTACCTCGAAAGCCCCGACGGCCGCTACGGCTTCCGCCTGCGCTTCGACACGCCGGAGGACAACGTGCTGGCGCGCGGCACGCGCCTCTCGCTCTCGCTCAGCGGCACGGTCCTCACGCGCGAGGAGAATCCCGAGCGCTACACGATCAGCAGCCTGGTCGGCGAAAACATGGTCGAAAGCGCTGCCGGAGAGGCGATTCCCGTCAAGCAGCGTCGGATTTCGGAACTGACCGACGACGACGTCTACACCTTCGTCTCGCTCGAAAACACCGAATTTCTGTTCAAGGAGGGCAGCTATGCCAACGTTTACGAAAATTACAGCCTTTCGTCCGATGTCAACGCCTCGCAGACGGGCAACAACAACCGCATGGACGGCTGGGCGTCGCTGCTGATGGACGACGCGGGAAATTCGATCTACGCACCGGTCAACATGCTCTGCCTCTGGCGGCGTTCGGGTCAGGGCGTCCCGCAGGGGACGGGCACGACCCACGGCATCGTGGTGCACAACGAATTGCCGCGCTACGGCAACGTGGGGCGCTACCAGATCCGCGTGCTCGACGAGTCGGGCTTCGGCATGGAATGGGCCGGGGAGTCGGCCTATACGGAGTTTGCCGAATGGGACGGCAACCCTCACAAATACTCGTTCGGGACCTATGCCAAGTTCAACAGCCGGTATGCCTATAACCGGCTGGAGTCGATCACGCCGTCGGACGACATCTCGTCGGGCAAGACCGTGCCGAATGCCGAACTGTTCTGCGAAAACCACGTCGAAACCACTGCTGCCGAAGCCTGGCCCATTGCAGGAACGGGCAATTACAACAATCCGGAGGTCGGCTCGCTCGGAACGTCGCTCACCTGCAAAGCTTATTTCGTCAAGGCCGGCGTGAAGGGCTGGTATCGCTGGGAAGGGAACGAAGTGGTGGGTTACAACGGCCTGCGCATGGAGTTTTCGACCGCCTCGCTCAACGGCTCGCACATGCTCCTCGGCTTCTCGTTCGCCGCGGGGACCATTTCGGCCACCACCTCGAAAACCTATCCGGCGCACTGGTGCGTGGAGTATTCCGTCGACGGGGGACAGAGCTATACGCTCTGCCCGAGCGCCGCCACGGGCGTCGACTACGTGCACCTGCGTTCGCTGCCGTGGTGGGACGCTTCGCTGGCCGGAAACCGCTACAACACCTGTTCCTCGGCGGGTATCGGACTGACCGACCATCTCTTCCGCCTCCCCGCGGAGGTCTTCGGCCGGGAGCGGGTGATGGTCCGCATACGCCCCTACGACAAGGTGATGACCGTGCTGCCGCTCGTCTGGAACGGCGACACGGAAACCGCCGAGATCAGCGCCGCCACGACCTACGACAACCAATTGCGGTGGGGCGTCATCACCCTGCGTTACCGGTAGCGTCATGCTTGCGATCCGTCATACGGTATGTGTCCTGCTCGTCCTTCCGCTGCTCCTCGGGGGCTGCGGCGGGGACGGTGCGGACGACGGGGACGAACCCCGTCCGCCTGCGGGCGGCGGGGTGATCCTGCGGCTGAAGGTGGCTGCCGGGGAGTCCGGAATGCGTTGGGACTGGTCCGGGGAGCCGCGTGCATTGGTCAACGGCGTGGCTCGCACGGTGGGCTTCGACGCCGACGGCGTGCCGGTCGTGGGGGCCGATGTCTCTGCGGACGGTCTTTATACAGTTCATTTCCCGGCCGATGCTTACAGCCGCGCGAAGCGGGCCTTCGTGCTGCCTCCCGCGCAGTTTCCGGTTTCGGGCGGCAGCCTGCAGGCCGCCGCATGCCCGATGTACGGCACGGTCCGGACCACGGGCGATGCGGCCGACGTGACGCTCTCGCCGCTGTGCGGCGTCGTGCGGATTCCGCTCGCGGGCGATGCGCACATCGCTTCGGTTCGCGTCGAGGATCGCTCCGGAGGGGCCGTTTCGGGCCTGTTTCCGTTCGATCCGGCGACGCCGGAGATTGTCCGGAACGGCAATTCCGGGAACCTGCCGTGGGTGGTGCTCGACTGTGCCGGGACGGGTGGCGGGGTTCGGCCCGCGGCCTCCGGAACGGAGTTCTGCGTGGCGGTTCCCGCAGGCTATTACGCGTCGGGCCTCTCCGTCCGCGTCACCGACTGCGCCCACCGCTCGGCGACCTGGGAGATTCCCGGTCCGTGCGCCGTCGCGGCGGGCGGGGTGAAGACCCTTGTGCCGCTGAATTACGCTCCCGGCGAAGACCTGCTCTTCGCCGAGCATTTCGACAACTGCGTCTGGGGGTGCGACTACGCTGCGGAAACGGGCGGTTACGGTGTCGGGGCCGGCAGTTCCGTGCCGTCGCCGGCCACATCGGCGGGGACCGAGGCGGCCTATGTCGCCAAAGGGGCCGGAACGCCCGGCAGCGCGCTTTTCGAGACCTCGGACTATAATTCCGCGCCTGCCGCAAGCGCGACGCTCGCCGTGCGCCGCGACTACCTGCGCAACCGCGGACTCTACGACTGGCAGCGGCTCTTTTACGCCGCGGAATATCGCGGCTGCCTGTGCGGCGGCGACGTCGGCGGTTACGGCAACCGGGGCATCCTGGTGACGCCCCGCATGGCCGCCGCCGGCGAACCGTGCTGCGCCGAACTGTCGTTCCGCATCTGCCTCGAACGGGGCATGGAGAGCGATGTGGCCTGCATGGCCGAGTCGGGCGTGCTGCTGGGGTGCGAGGTCGACGGCATGCCGGTCGATGTCGATGTCGCGACGGGGACCGACATTTCGCAGTCGGTGCAGGGCGTCACCCGTACGGCCGTCCTGCTGCGCGCCGCGAAGCTGACGTCCGGCGTGTGGCACCAGGTGCGGATGTCGTTCGGGGCCGTGGCTGCCGGAAGTGCGTTCCGCTTCATGCCCACGGTGATCCGCGACGTCAAAAACTGCTTCTGGATCGACGACGTGGAGGTTCGCCGCACGGGCCGCTACGCCCATGCGGGCGATTGCGTCACGGTCGAACCCACGACCGAACGCGCCGCCGCGGGTGAAGATGTCTCGCGCCTGCGTCTGCGTCCGAGCGCCGTGCTCTCGATGGCCAACGAGACGACCTACACCGTCACGCCGGGTTACGGCATGACGTGGATCTGCCCCAGCCTCTCGTCCGACGAGTCGGTCTGGACGCGGGACATCGCCTTCGCCGAAAAGCAGCTCGCCGCCAACGGCTGCAAGGTGTGGTGCATCCACCTGCCCTACGGATCGACGACCGCCGCGCGCAACCGCGACCTCTGCGCCGCGGGCGCCGACCGTGCCGCCTCGGTGGCCTTCTTCACGCGGGCGATCCGCGCCGTCGCACCCCTGAAGCCGAAAAACGTGCTGGTCCACTGCAACCAGACCCTCGCCTTCGGCGACGGCAGTTCGGCCGCGAGCCTCGCGCTGTCGCTGCACGAGTTGCAGACGGTTGCCGACGAGATCGGGGCGCACGTCTGTGTCGAGAACATGTCCTACGGCGTGGGCGCCGATGCCGCGGTGCTCGCCGCGGCCGTCGACGAGGCCAATGCGCTGGGCAGCCACCGGTACGAAGTCCGCATCGCTTTCGACACGGGCCACGCCAACCTCTATCTCACGCGCGAACAGCCCGGAAAGACCGTCGTCGACTGGCTCCGTACCGCCGGTGCGCGCATCGGCCAGCTGCACATTCACGGCAACCGCGGCTGGAACGGACGGATCAACGACGACCACCTGATGCCGGGCTACGCCGGGCGGCTGGGCTATGCCGACGCCATCGGGCGGGCGGGGCTGTGGGGCGAGTTCTACCATACGCTGCTTGCCGAATGCCGCTACCGGGGTCCCTTCACCTACGAGATTTCCACCCGCACGTTCGGCACGGTCGCGGGGGAGGAGCGCAGCGACAACGTTTCGGCTCCGTGGACCATTGCGCATAACTACGACACTTACCTGTATCCCGCCTTCCGGGAGTACGCCAACCGAAAATGAACGCCATGAAAAAACTGATTTGTCTGCTGCTGATGCTCTGTGCGGGCACGGCGGCCTTCGCGTGGGGCGGGCGTGAACACCGCCTGATCGCCTATATCGCCGAAGCGCACCTCACGCCCCGCACCCGGCAGGTGCTCGATCGTTACCTCGATCAGTCGATCGTCGAGTATTCGACCTGGATGGACCGCTACCGCACGGCCCCCGGTTACGAGATCACGACCTACTGGCACATGGTCACCATCGACAAGGACGGCAGCGTGCCGCCCGAACCTTTGCGTCCCAACGGCGACGGCGACGCCGTGCGCCAGCTCACGCGCGCCATCGAACGGCTGCGCAACTACCGTGAACTCTCCGATTCGACGGTCAACGTCAATCTCAAGTACGTCATCCACCTCGTGGGCGAGATGCACTGCCCGGGGCACATCTATTTCGCCGATCTGCCGGGCGGCATGGACGCCCCGCGGCACTACGACTTCTTTCTCCTGAAATACAAGGGTAAGGAGGTGACCTACCACTGGGTTTGGGACGGTTCGGTTTCGCGCCAGTATCCCGACTGGACCGAGGAGGATTTCCGCCGCGAACTGGACAAGTGGCCCGCCGAAAAGCAGCGTGCCGTGGGCGAGGGCACACCTGCGGACTGGGCGCTGGAGTGCGCCCGCAGCTGCCGCGTGGTTTACGACTGGGCCAAGCCCGGCGACGACATCGACGAGGGTTTTCTGCGGGAACACGGCGCCCTGCCCGTCGACCAGGCCCTGCGCGGGGCCTACCGGCTGGCGCGCGTCCTCAACGATTTGTTCGACAACTAAAACCTACCGATTATGAAACATACGATCCGAACGGCAATGGCCGCCCTGCTCTGCCTTGCCGCCGTCGCGGGCGTGCGGGCCGACGATTTCGCGGCGCTGCGGGCCGAGGCTGCGGGCCGCACGGTGCGGCTGGCTCCCGGTACGCAGCTCGAAGCCCTTGTCGTCAGCGACTACCGCTCGCAGAACATGGAGCTCAACCCCAATGTCTCCTGGGACAAGGTGGATCTCGGCGAGAATCTCCGCACGGCCTATGTCGAAAGCCCGGACGGCCGTTACGGCTTCAGGCTGCGTTTCGCCGGCATCTACGAAAACCGCCTCGAACGGGGCGACCGCGTGCGGCTCGACCTGGGCGGCTGTTCGCTGACCGGGGAGACGGACCCCGAACGCTACACGGTCGACGGTCTGTGCGCCGCGAACGTCGAGGTGCTCGAACGCGGCGTCGCACTGCCCGCGAAGGAGCGGCGCATCGCCGACCTGAAGGACGAGGACCTCTATACCTATGTGACGCTTGCCGGAACGGAGTTTTTGAGCAAGCAGGGATGCTATGCGAACGTATTCGAATCGTGCGTCCAGCGGTCGCGGCTCAACGCCTTCGATCAGCCGTCGCGCCGCACCGACGGGTGGGCGTCGCTGCTCAAGGATGCCGACAACGGTTCGATTTACATGCTCGTCAATACCAAATGCGCGTGGCGGCGCGACGGCCGCGGCGTTCCGCACGGCGTCGGAGCCGTCTCGGGCGTCTTGGTCCATACTCCGATGCGTCGTTACGGAGGCGACATGGGACGTTATGCGATCCGTCCGCTCGACGAGCGCGACATCGCCATTCCGCGCGATACGGCCTCCTCCTATGTCGTGGTCGCCGAGTGGAACTGGGACCGCAATTACGACGGCGCCATCCGCTTCGAGAAGCAGGGCTACACGCCCCGCTCCCCGAAGTCGGGCGTCGCGGGCGACCGTGTCCTTCCCGACGCGGGCGAGGGGTTTCTCTCGACGACCTCCGGGGCCAGGATGCGGCTCGATACGGAGTACGACACGCGCTATGCGCAGGACGGCGACGGCAAGGCCATGCGCGTCAACGCCGCCCTGCGGCTCGATTCCGACACCCGCGACTGGTTCCGGTTCGACAACCGCGGCCGCATGAGCGGTGCGGAAGCCATCGTCGTCGAGACTTCGACCGAAGGCGTCGAGGGGCGCGGCCTCTCGTTCGATTTCTCGTTCCTTGCGGGCAACCACGACATCAACCGTTCGTGGGGTTATCCCGTGGAGTGGAAGGTCGAATATTCGGCCGACGGGCTGCCGTTCATAGATGCCGGACGTATTTTCGTACTGCGGCCGGTCGTTTACAACGATGCCGTGATCAAAGACCTCGGCCTGCGCCGCCTTTCGTACGACGCCGCGTTGGGATTCACCGAGTACAGCGTGCCGCTCCCGGTTTCGCTGCTCGGGCGCAAACGGCTCACCGTGCGGTTGACGCCCGCTTCGGCCGTCATGGCCACGATTCCCGAGAATCCGGCCGACGACTCGGCCGGCGGGGTCGTCACGGCCGATTTCCGCCAGCCCTTCGTGCTGCGGCTGGGGCGGGTGGCCGTCCGGGCGCTCCGATGACGAAAAAGCCCGCTGCTCACGCAGCGGGCTTTTTTTATGAACGGGACTTTACAGCGCTTCGGCGACGACGTAGGTGCTGCCGCCGATAAAGATCATGTCCTCGGGGGCGGCCAGCTCTTTGGCCCGGGCCACGGCGGCCGTCACCTCTTCCACCGCCTCGCCGCGGAGTCCGTAGATTGCGGCTTTCGCGGTCAGTTCGGCGGCCGGGAGGGCGCGCTCGGAGTGGGCCTGCGTGAAGATGTAGTGGGCGTCGCGCGGCAGCAGGGGCAGGATGTGCGCCAGATCCTTGTCGCGTACGAAGCCGATCACGCAGTAGAGTTCCCGGTGGGGCGTGGCTTTCAGCTGGTCGGCGACGTAGGCGATGCCGTGGGCGTTGTGGCCCGTGTCGCAGACCGTGAGCGGCGATTCAGCCAGCGTCTGCCAGCGTCCCATCAGGGCCGTGTTGGCCGCGGCGCAGCGCATGCCTTCGAGATAGGCGCGGCGCGAAATGGTGAGCGGCGTCTCCTCGTGCAGGAAGTCGACCGCCGCCGAGGCGGTCACGATGTTGCGGCTCTGGTAGTTGCCCTGCAGGTCGAGCGACACGTCGAACGCCCTTCCGTCGCGCGAGCGGTGGAGGCGGAAACTCTGGCCCGTGCCCTTCATGTGGTGTTCCTCGCACGAGAATTCCTGTTCGGCGTAGATCACCCGCGACTTGTTGGCCGCGGCGGCCTGTTCGATAACCCCGTTGTAACGCGCGTCGGCCTCGCCGATGATCACCGGGATGCTTTTTTTGATGATTCCGGCCTTTTCCGCGGCGATCTTCGGCAGCGTGTCGCCCAGCAGGGAGGTGTGTTCCAGTCCGATGTTGGTGATGACGCTCAATATCGGCACGATGATGTTCGTGGCGTCGAGCCGTCCCCCGAGTCCCGTTTCGATCACCGCCACCTCGACGTCGCTCTGGGCGAAGTAGTCGAAGGCCATTGCGGCGGTCATCTCGAAGAACGACAGTTCCAGTTCGACCATCTTGTCGTGGTGCTTGTCCACGAAGTTCACCACCTTCTGCTTGGGGATCATCTCGCCGTCGACGCGGATGCGTTCGCGGAAGTCCTGCAAGTGGGGCGAGGTGAACAGTCCCGTGCGGTATCCGGCCTGCTGGAGCACCGAGGCGATGATGTGCGCCACGGAGCCTTTGCCGTTGGTTCCGGCGACGTGGATCGTGAAGAAGTTGCGCTGGGGGTTTCCGATGTGGCGGCAGAATGCGGTGATGCGCTCCAATCCCGGTTTGTAAGCCGTCGCGCCCTGGGTTTCGAAGACGGGAAGCGACTGAAAGAGGAATTCGAGTGTCTGGGTGTAATTCATATCAGCAAGGGGTTTATTTGACGAGGTGGTTCCTGCGTTTGTAGCGGTAGGCCACGTAGTAGAGCACCGACAGCAGCAGGATGTATTCGGAGATGCGGGCCAGGCAGTCGCCGTAGCGGGTGTAGAAGGTGAGTTCCGAGTTGAGCGGGACCTCGGCGGTGATCACGCCGCGCTGCTCCCAGCCGAGCGTCTGGCCCACGTCGCCGCGGGCCGAGATGAAGCCCGATTTCCCGGTGTTGGCCGAGCGGGCGATGGCGCGGCGGTGTTCGACGGCCCGCAGGCGCGAGATCGAGAACAGGTGTTTGTAACCGGGCGTGTCGCCCCACCAGCCGTCGTTCGAAATGATGGCCATGAACTGCGCGCCGCGGCGCACGAATCCGCCGTAGAAGTCGCCGTAAAGCCCTTCGTAGCAGATCGCCGGTCCGGTTTTGACGCCGTTGTGCTCGAAAGCCGTGCCGTGCAGGCCCTTGCCGATCTGTCCGACCGTGCCGCCCAGGTCGATGACCAGGAATTTCATCGCGTCGAAGACCCACGTCGGGGTGTTTTCGACGCCGATCACCAGCCGGCCTTTGTGGTGCAGCTGCATGCGGCCCGCGGAGTCCAGCCCCACGGCCGTGTTGAAGCGGTCGTAATAGCCGTCGCCGAAGCGTTCCGGGCGGGCCGTCTCGGTCTGCGCCCCGGCCGGGTAGCGGCGAATGGTGCCGGCTCCGGTGATGAGCAGGGCTTCGGGATGCCGGCTGCGGAGCGAGTCGGTCAGCTCCTGCCAGAATGCGCCCGGTTCGCCCACCGAATAGAAATCGCTCAATCCGGGTTCCAGGTAGTCGCCCGGCACTGCGGTCTCGGGCAGCAGGATGAACTGCGCGCCGGCGGGGACCTCCGCCATGAGGTCCGCGATGTTGCGCTCCTGCCGCTGGGTGTCGCCGTGGAATTTGTCGTAACAGTCCACGTTGGGCTGGATGACGCTCACTCGTGCCGTCCCCTCGTCGGGCTGCTCCCAGCTCTGCCAGATGCACAGCGACGCGATCATCGGCAGTGCGACGGAGCAGGCTGCCGCCGCCCACCGGCGTGTGCTGCGGCGGGCTTGCAACGCTTCGAAAATCAGTATGTTGGAGAGCAACACCCACAGCGTGCCGCCGAAAACGCCCGTGTATTCGTACCACTGCACGGCCCAGACTTCGTGCGAGAAGCCGTTGCCCAGGATGAGCCACGGCCACGAGAAGTCGCCCACGGTGTACCAGTATTCCGTCGTGATCCACGCCGTGACGAGCGTGACGTAGGCCAACGCTTTGGGGGCTTTTTTCGAAACGGTGTGGAAGAGCATGAAGGCGATCATGTTCATCGTCGTCGAAGCGAGCGTGGCGGCCGGGGGGCCTACGGGCGTGGCGTACCAGATCCACCAGATCGTCAGGGCGTTCCACAGCACGAACGCGAGCGTCGCCCAGCCGAACATGCCCCACCACGAGCGGCGCGTGTCGTCGTACGACGCGCTCACCCACAGCAGCGGGACGAACCCGATCAGGAGCGTCATGCCCGTCATGCCGAGCCACCCCGGCGAGAGCAGGATGGCCGATAGGATTACCGCCGCGAATCTACGAAACATGAAATGAGATTTTTACGACGGCAAAAGTAGTCAAATGGGCGCAGATTTCAAAATATTTCATACTTTTGTAACGAAACTAACCAATCTGTCATACTAATGAAGAAATTGCTCATTTTACTGGCTGCCCTTGGAGGCATTCTCCTGTTTTCCGGTTGCGAATCGAAAGGATGGAAGACGGTCGACGGCGTGATCGTCTTCGATACGCCCGCGCGCGAACCGGGCCAGAAATCGGTGCTGGGACTCAAAACCGCGCCGATGGAGACGGTCCGTGTGGGCTTCATCGGGCTGGGTATGCGCGGTCCCGGGGCCGTGGAACGCTTCACGCACCTCGACGGCGTCGAGATCAAAGCCCTGTGCGACCTTTATCCCGAGCGCGTGGACAGCGCGCAGGCGATTCTCGTGCGTCGCGGATTTCCCGAGGCGGCTCCGTACAGCGGCGAGGAGGGCTGGAAACAGCTTTGCGAGCGTGACGACATCGACCTGGTGTACATCGTGACCCCGTGGCAGCTGCACGTCCCGATGGCCGTTTACGCCATGGAGCACGGCAAGCACGTCGCTGTCGAAGTTCCCGCCGCCACGTCGCTTGAAGAGTGCTGGCAACTGGTGAACACCGCCGAGAAGACGCAGCGGCACTGCATGATGCTCGAAAACTGCGTTTACGATTTCTTCGAGCTGACGACGCTCAACATGGCCCGGCAGGGACTGTTCGGGGACATTCTCCATGTCGAAGGTGCGTATATCCACGACCTCGACGCTTTCTGGGACTACTATCAGGA
This sequence comes from Alistipes shahii WAL 8301, assembly GCF_025145845.1. Classification (NCBI taxonomy): domain Bacteria; kingdom Pseudomonadati; phylum Bacteroidota; class Bacteroidia; order Bacteroidales; family Rikenellaceae; genus Alistipes; species Alistipes shahii. The sequence goes on from NZ_CP102253.1 coordinate 1,889,650, forward strand.
CAGCTGGCGTCTGAAATTCAACCGGGATCACCGCGGCGACGTCTACGCCACGCACGGCCTCGGTCCCGCCTGCCAGCTGCTCGACATCCACCGCGGCGACAAGATGAACTGCCTGGTGGCGATGGACACCCGCTCGGTCAACGGGCTGAAACTCGCCCGCGAGAAGCTGGGCGCTGAAGAATTCGCCAACGCCGACCATACGACGACGCTGATCAAGACCGAGAAGGGCCGCACGATCCTGCTCGAACACAATGTCTACACGCCCCGTCCGTACAGCCGCATGTACCAGCTGACCGGCACGAAGGGATTCGCCAACAAATACCCCGTTCAGGGCTATGCCTTCAACCCCGACCAGCTTGCGGATTCGGGCGTGCCCGACCACGAGAACCTGAACGCCCACCGTTTCGTGTCGAAGGAGGTGCGTGAGGCGCTGATGGCGCGGTACAAAGACCCGATCGTCCTCGACATCGAGGCCAAGGCCCGCGAGGTCGGCGGTCACGGCGGCATGGACTTCATCATGGACTACCGGCTGGTCTATTGCCTGCAACATGGCCTGCCGCTAGATCAGGATGTCTACGATGCGGCCGAATGGTCGTGCATCGGCGCCCTTACGGCGATGTCGCTCGAACACAACAGCGTCCCGGTGGCCGTTCCCGACTTCACGCGCGGCGACTGGAACAAGACCGACGGTTACCGGCACGCGATGCTGGTGCAGTGATCCGGAGACCGTATGGACGAAAAGACGGCCCGGTCAACCGGGATTGACGCTGCGGGCGCAGGAATGTGAAAAGCGGCAGACCGAATCATCGGTTCGGTATTTGTAGGTAAACGAATATGCAGAAAAGAGTAAATATCATGTTTACAGGTATTTAATTCCCTGTTCTGCATCTGTTCCGAGCAATAAAATAGCAGAATCGGGCAGGATTAACGGTGAGTTGTGTTACTTATCCGTTACCTGCCCGAAATGCTTTGATTTACACTAAAGTGCTTGTTTTCAGCTTATTGTGTTGGATTTCCGCATAACAAATAACCTGACTTAACGTTTAACAAATCCACAAAGTTCAGGTTATCATGCAACGCAGCACTTTCAAAGTCTTTTTCTACGTGAAAAGACAGTCGGAAAAACATGGTCAGGTTCCCGTCATGGGTCGTATCACGATTAATGGTACGATGTCGCAGTTCAGCTGCAAACTCACCGTTCGCTCCACCCTTTGGGATGCCAAGGCGAACAAGGCTTCCGGTAAGAGCCTCGAAGCTCAGCGTCTCAATGAAAAACTGGAAAATATCAAGACCAATATCGGCAAGCAGTACCAGCGGCTCTGCGACCGTGATTCGTATGTTACGGCCGAAAAAGTCCGCAACGCCTTCCTCGGTATGGGCGACGACTGCCGCCTGCTGTTGCAGACCTTCGACGAATACCTTGCAGGGTTCCTCAAACGTGTGGGCAAAGACCGCGCCTATTCGAGCTATGACAATTACCGCAAACGCCGTAACCGGCTTGCCTCTTTCCTCGAATACGAATACCGTGTAAAAGATATTCCTTTCAAAGAGCTGAAGCGGGATTTCATCGAAAAGTTTGTAGTCTACCTCTCCTCGGTACAAGGGATGCGCTCCGGGACGATCCATTCTACGCTCAAGAAATTGAAGCTGATGACCTACACGGCGTATAAGAACGGCTGGATTGCCGCCGATCCTTTCGCAGGTTTCTACGTGAGGCCGGAATACTCAGAACGCCGTTACCTTTCGGCTTCGGAGTTACAAGCCGTGATAGATGTCAGGCTCCCCAATTACCGAACGGGTATCAACCGGGATGCCTTCGTCTTCTGTGCTTTCACGGGCCTGAGCCATGCGGACGTGGTGAAACTCACCCACGCGGACATCCATACGGACGATAACGGGGAGCGCTGGATTATCGACAGGCGTCAGAAAACAGGTACGCAGTTCCGTGTCAAACTTCTTCCCGTTGCCGGAATGCTCTACGAGCGTTATAAGGATATGCACCTCTCAGGCGACCGGGTCTTTCCGCTCAAAGGCACTTATAATACGCTGAACATGTCCTTGCGGCATGTTGCCAGACACGCCGGTCTGTCGTTCAACCCCACGATCCACCTCGCGCGGCATACCTTCGCCACGACGGTTACGCTCACGCAGGGCGTACCTCTGGAAACGGTCAGCAAGATGCTGGGGCATAAGCGGATCACCACGACCCAAATCTATGCTAAGATCACCAATGATAAAATCGGACAGGATATGGCGGCATTAAGCGAGAAACTCAGCAGCGTCTTCAAGGTCGCACGGTAATGGCCTCCTATCTTACAGCTAATTCGATTCCCGATCTTACTTCGTCAATAGCAGGGTAATTTTCGATGTAAGTTTTCCCGCCGGCAGGGAATTTATCGTCAGAGATGGAAATATGCAAGGCCATGCGAATCGCCCGAGGGGCGAGCCTTGCATATTTCCATCCCCGGCGTTTTGCTGGTCGCTACCGTCGGAAAAGGCGACATTCTGCGGCTCCTGACGATCCGGTTCTGATGTTCAGCCGCGAGCGGCCTGCCCGTTCGACGGCCCCTTCCGTCCTGCTATCTGCCGTCGAAATACCCCGCTTTTTCAAAACGGCCGTCTGTTGTTCTTCTTCTCGTGGAGATAATTCAACTCGTCGCTGTAAATGTCCATGACGAACCGCAGCATATTGTCGGCCAATGCCGTAAGCCTTGTCGTATCGTCTCCCAGCAGGTGGAGGATTGCCGACACTTTGCACTTGGTTTGGGTACTGACATAGATCGCAGAGCGATTACGGCAATCCACCGGAGCGAAGAACATGCGTTCGAAATCCGGAAGCGCGAGCTTTTTACGCCGGAATCCGGCCGACTCCTTTCCAGTAGTCGTTTGGGTGTCGACGTCTGTTTTCTCAGCAGTCGGTGCCGATGCTCCGGATACCGTTTCCGATGTGTTTCCCTCGGGAGTGTCCGTATCTTCCTCTTCCGGTTCGGGAATCCTGCGGACGACTTTCGAATCCAAAGGGGCCTGTCCGGCGATCATCTGACGCATCAACTCCTCGTCGACTTCGATACGGGGATGTTTAGAAGGATTGGGTGCGGGTTTGTCAGTTTCTTTTAATGAATCCATGGTACAACGTTTTTGAGATTGAATGTTCGGTTTGCAGTCGTAAAGCATGTGTGTTCGGTTTTATGTTTTAAACCATTCAAAATATCGTTTTCCGTTTAATGCGGTTTATATCGGGATAATGAACGCAATAAGAAAACCGACCTTTCATGCTGCAAGATACAACCGACTGAAATACCTCGGTTCCGATGTCCGCTCCAGACCGCTCCAGTCCGCACCGAGGCAAAAATTACGGACTGTCCCGTCCTGAAAAAGGTTTACAGAAAAGAGTAAATCTTATGCAGCAAACAACGAATTCAGACTTATCACGTCATTATTTACCGCGTCAGTTGCGTCATCTGATTTTACAGGAGTATTTGAGCGGAGTCAAGACGGCTCGCCAACTCTCCGAAGAACATGGTATTCCCATGTCTACGATTCATAAGATGGGTCAGCGCTGGAAAGCGAAAAATAGTTGTAGCTTTGTGAGTACCCCTAATCCTTATCCGATCATGTCCCGCGTTACGAGTGAAGAAGCCAGTGAATTATTATCCGAGAACAAAGCCCTTCGGCGGCGCTTGGAAGAGGCTTTATTACGTCTGGAAGGCTATGAGATCATGGGAGATATCCTTCAGGAAGAATACGGTATCGACCTGCTAAAAAAATCCGCAGCCGGACAGTCCAGCGTCTCAAAGAAAGACACACAGCAATGAGCCTGTCGTTTCTGTGCGGGTTGTTCGGCTATACCCGTCAGGCCTATTATAAACATTTACGGCGTAATAGGGAAGGATCCTTGTCCGACACCCTTCTTTTGGAGCGGGTGGGTTACTACCGGAAACTGATGCCCAGGCTCGGCGGTCGTAAACTGTGGCATTTGCTGCAACAAGACGGATTTCCGGTCAGCCGGGATCGGTTATTTACGCTGCTTTCGGAAAACAATCTTCTGGTCAAACGTCGGAAGAAATACAGCGTTACGACCTGCTCGCGGCACTGGATGCGTAAATATCCGAATCTGATCCGGGGTTTCGACCTCGAGCGGCCGCATCGTTTATGGGTCGGAGATATTACGTACATTTCTTTGAAAGAAGGATTTGCATATCTGGCTTTGATAACGGATGCCTATTCCAAACGGATCGTAGGCTATGATCTGAATACGACATTGGAACGGGACGGAGCGCTCCGTGCACTGAGGATGGCCATAGACCAGACTCCGCAGCAAAAACGGCAAGGGTTAATCCATCATTCGGACAGAGGATGCCAATATTGTTCGAAAGAATATGTGAAATTGCTGACCGATAATGGGATTCGCATCAGCATGACTGAAAAGGGCGATCCGTATGAGAATGCCGTTGCCGAACGGGTGAACGGTATTCTGAAGAGCGAATGGATCGACGAGGAATGTTTTGAAAGTTTTCAGGCAGCAAAAGAACGCATCGACCAGATCGTTATCCTTTATAATTCATTCAGACCTCATGCCAGCTGCGATTGGCTTACGCCCTTGGAAGCGGAACTTAGAACCGGGGAACTCAAACATCATTGGGGCCGAAAGACGGTTGTTCGGAAGGCATATGTAAACTTATATCAGGACAATATTTTTTGAACCAAAATGTTTATCTTTAATTATCAATCACTGTAAACCTTTTTCAGGACGGGACACCCCGAAACGGTTGTAATATTGCACCGGGAACCGACCCGGCTCCGGAAGCCGCAACGGAGGATTTTCGAAACTTTGGTCAGAGATTCTCCGGCGCGGATTTTTGTTGTCGCCAGACAACAGCGAGCTGTACCTTTGTATGCCGAAAAACTTTTCGGCATACGAAAGGTGCTCGCTCTGCGAGGCTGGGCGTTCTCCCAAGTCGCGACCCTTTTTTAAGCTATATATGGATACCAACCGAAAACTGACAGACATAACCGGAAAGAAGCCCCGAACGCTGAGCTATAAATACTCTTTCCGCCTCAATGAAGAGCAGAACATCCGCTTCAACGAACTGCTCTGCAAAGCCGGATCGGAGCATAACCGCAGCCGTTTTATCGTCAAAAGAATCTTCGCCGAGGAGTTCGTTGTCGTCAGACGCGATCCTTCGAAGGTGCAGTTCGTCGCCCGTTTGAATGACTTTTATTCCCAATTTCAGAAACTCGCAAATAACTATAATCAGATTGTAAAAGCTGTCAATTCGCACTTTTCCAACGTCACGATTCCGCATCAGATCGCCGCACTGGAACAACGGACTCGCGAGTTGAAGACCCTTAGTATCGAGATTCTGAACCTCGCAAAACAAGCTAAGGAATGGTTGCGAATATAAGGTCGGGGGCAACACCCGGCGGGACTCTGTACTACAACAAGGAGAAAGTAGACCGGGATGAAGCTGAAATCCTCTATTGGCAAAAGATGCTGGAGCCGTTCGACAAACACAGGCGAATGGATGTCGACGCCTGCATGGAGAGTTTCCTGCCGTACCTCGAAGCCAACCGACGGATGACCAATACGGTCTTCCATGTTTTGCCGAACCCCTCACCGGAGGACAAACTGACAGACGGACAGCTCCGGGAAATCGCCTGCGAGTACATGGAGCGCATGAGTGCCCTGACCGATGACGGCTATGGTGTCGGAACGCCGTTCAAGTCGAGTCGTATCGGAAAGGATATCGGCTATAAGGCCTTCAAAGTATTACGGGATGTCGAAAGACAAACTGAAAGAACCGGGAGCGCTCGACCAACGGCGACAAACAGTCAAAGATGCCATGAGCCCGCATAACACGCGGGAAGAGTTCCGGCGGCTGCTCAAAACGGAAAACATCGACGCAATCTTCCGCATCAATCCGATTGGCAGAATCTACGGCGTGACGTTTATCGACCACAATGCAGGTATCGTCGCCAACGGATCGGTACTGGGAAAGGAGTTTTCAGCCAATGTCTTCAACGACTTGTATCCGGCACCGAAAGAGGAATGTCAGGTTGCAGAACAGCGATATCCGGAACGAAAACTCGACCCGCAAAGTCATACGACCAATCCCCTGACCGAAGCTGCCGACACCCTATTGGATTTGGCTGATACGAAGGCGTATGAGGAACAGCAAAGGATAATACAGAGGCGAAAAAACGAAAACCGCATCAATAACATATTGTTTATCGTATAAATCCTTGAAATTAAAACAGGTATGTCGGTTTGAAACATATTCGACCGAAGATGTCTGACTTACGCGTTATCCGGTTCATGCCGTATTCTTTTTTTTTGGGAGGGGGGGGGAAGACGAAGGGTGTCGACGCCCGAACAAGTAATGTAATACTATAGAAAGAAGCAATACCAAGAGCATGCCGAGGAACATGTCGTCATATCCCCGGTATTTCACGAGTAATCCTGCTAAAATCCTCCCAATGCAATCCCGAAATCGAAAGCCACGAAAAACGTAGAGCTTGCGGCACCTCGTCTTTCGACAAGCATGGCCATGGTCTGCAGGGCAGACTGCACAGCTCCGAAACTGTATCCCAGCAGTGCTGCCACAACAACAGGTAGCACGGTATGTTGTGCGCGAATACCAGCAGAAGTATCCCGGTGATAATAGCTGCATTTCCTGTGTACACCAGTCGCGCCTCACCGGACTTACCACCACACGTCCCAGCTACGGCAATGCCGATGAAATAAATACCTTCGCTGGGCAGACAGTGGAGTACGGCATAGATCGCGACATATACCTCGACTACTCCGTATGCCATCATGAAGAAGAGTTGTGTAACAGCGGCCGGCACGGACATCGGTTCGAACAATTCGCCGAGCTTTAACGGCGTGTCGACTGTGGCGATGCCTGCCGAGATGAAATACCCCATCGGGACGAACGCCACTCCTGCCAGTCCGCATATAAGGACGAGGCGACGGCCTTGAGTGTCGACGAGCCATCCTACGAAGGGTCTCGACAGGATGGGCGCGATGCTGAACAACGCTGTTGCCAAATCTATGGTACGGCATCTCCGCCCAGAGAGGAGATAAAAAAGGGGAACGTGGGCAGCAGCGCATGAAAGTTAATGAAAATGAGGAAATTAACCAGGCATGTCTTGATGAAAGAGCCGATCCATAGTTTGGGAAAGTCTTCCGTTCTGTTCATATTGCTATTAACAAAAAAGGGTCAAATCAGGTCTCTAAAAATACAGCTCTGATTAATTAAGATTTCGATCTTTTGCACAGAGACAAAATATTCAGAGTGGATTATTTTACGGAGTTTTTCCGTATTAAGGACTATGAAACAGAGCAATCAGGATGCAGCCAAGGTGCCTTCTATAGTCTGGCAACTAAAATTGGCCTTATTATGTACGATTTTCGCCCTGTGAGGAATGAGGTCTGCGTATATTTGAAATATCATTTGGAACTTGCCGTATCTGGTATTTTTGAACGTCGAGAGGGTTCCAATGACACCAACCTTAAATTTCAACCTCAAATTATGGAGAAACTGCGACTCTTAACACTTTTATTTTTGACGGTGGTTATCGCGGCCTGTCAAAAAGATCCCACGCAGAATGGATCATCTGATCCGGATGTGGTCTCATTCCAGGGATCGGTTTCATTCAAGACTGTGGACCCGGCTGAAAAAGGGCTTGATCTGATCTGGAATGCCGATGTAGACCGGATCGGGCTGTTTGCAGCCGACGGCGAGACCGTCGAGCATGCCAATATTTATTATGCGGCCTTTTCATCGGCGGCAAATACGCAGTTCGTCTGTCCTTCGCAGGACCGGCGAATCGTGTGGAGCGCCGGTGCTGCCTCACGCGATTTCTACGCCTATTATCCTTATCGTACGACATACGATGATTTGACGGCTGTTCCGGTGGCGATTGCTGCGAAACAGAAAGGAGCGCCGGGCGCTACGAAGCATCTGAAAAAACTGGTCAATTTATATGCCGTGAGCAAGGGTGTGAAAGATCCTGTCGAAACCGTATCCTTGCCATTCGAAAGCGTTGCTGCGGTCATCGAACTCCGACTTGCCGCCGACCGGACATTATCGGATGTCAAGAACATAACGTTGCGCAGTATCGACGGCGGGATATTGGCTTTCGAAACGGGGTCGCTGAATCTGCGGAACGGGGCGGTAACACCCGGAGAGCAGACGGCAGCCGAGATAAACTATGAAATCGAAGGACAAGCGACGATTTCACGCACGCCGACGAGCTTTTTCCTGGCTGTGAATCCCGTAGAAGCTGGAAAAACGCTGGAAGTGCTGGTCGATTACGGAGAAAAGCATCTGTCGCTGGGATCGGTGACCGTTCCCGAAACCGGAATTCCTGCCGGACGGTTGACCATATTCTCATTGGGTTACGAATTTCCACAGCGCATCGCGGAGGACTTGAGCGCTAACGGTACGGCGAACACTTATCTGATAACCAAACCCGGTACGACCTATAAGTTCCGTGCAACGACCAAGGGCAACGGGGTGCCGCGCACCTACTCGTACTCGGTAGACGGCCATCCGGTAACCAAATCCTACTCCGAGACTGATCTGGCTATCAAGCCTATGGCGGCAAAACTCGTGTGGTACAATTCGCCGAAAACGGCCGACGGCTGGGTACGCGAAAGCCCCGTGACTATCGAATCCGTAGAGTATGACGACTGGGAAGGTAACGTCTACTTCACTACCCCGGCCGAGTTCGTTCCCGGCAATGCCCTGATTGCAGCTTATGATGCCGGCGGCGAAGTCCTTTGGAGCTGGAATATCTGGGCTGTCGAGAATTACGATTGCGACGCCGAAGCGCGACAGGTCGGCCGTTATATGATGATGGACCGTAATCTGGGCGCCATGGCGGGACGCGAGGCGATGAACTCCTCGGATAAACGCGTTGCGGCTTGGGCTTTAGGCAACTATTATCAGTGGGGGCGCAAGGACCCGTTCCCGGCAGCTGCGGAGTACGACGACACGGGATTCGGCAGCGAGATGTACTGGGGACTTCCAACTTATACGCCTATTGAAGAATTGCAGCAGGATTATTCCTCCGAGAGTTGGGGCGCTCGGAACATGATGTTCGGCAAGATCGGGGCAAATAACGCCTATGCCGTGGGTGACAAGGCTGTTGACGACGCCGTTGCCCTGTCTGTGAAATATCCCTACCGTTGGATGGCCAAAGAGGTCAGCGGCGTTCAGGCCGACAACTGGCACACCCCCTCCTATTCGTGGTTCAATAATACAGGTTCGGCTGAGAATCAGACCGGATGGTTCTGGTTGTGGGGAAGCGAATACGTCGGCGACAATCTGAAGAGCATTTACGACCCGTGTCCCGCGGGCTGGAAAGTGGCGCCGCCCGAAGCCCTCGATTTCGCCCTCGGCAACGTTGCGGAACTCGATGAAAAACCGTTCGGGCGTTACTCCCGTGCATACGATCTCTATTTCCCCTATACCGGACAGCGGCAGTCAGCCTTCAACGGCAGCCATATCCGTTCGCTCACCAACAAGATGCTCGTGCTGACCAGTTCCAGCGCCAGCGGCAACTATTACCCGGTCCAGGGTGGCCTGGGCGGATATTCGTCCTACAACTCGTATACGGGAGCCGGCTACCAGCTGCGCTGCGTTCGCGAGCAGACGACGGCAATGCCCAAAGGGCGTCTGGAGGGTCCGCGAGCCGTACTGATCGGCAACTCCATTACGGAAGTATGGCAGGGACGTACCGACAACAAGACCTTCTTTTCCGACAACGACTACCTGCCCAAGGGCATCAGCGGTCAGACCTCGCTCCAGATCAGCGCGCGTTTTTACAACGACGTAATTGTCAACGATCCGGCGTGCGTGGTTATCGCCTGCGGGGTTAACGACCTGGCTGAAAACGACGGCCAGCCCTGCTCGATAGAACGAGTTTTCGCAGACATCCGGCTGATGGCCGAAACAGGCGCTGCAAGAGGTTTCAAGGTAGTCATTGGCTCGACGCCCCCGGCCAACCGGATCTGGTGGCAGAGCGAGGAATGGAATGCCGCTCATGCCGATCTTGGACAGCGCGTTGTCGAGTTAAACAGGCTGCTGAAACAGTATGCCGAAGAGAGGGGCTTCGTTTATGCCGACTACCATTCTGCGCTCAAAGACGATCAGAACGGACTGAAACTCGAATACTCCTGGACACCGGACGACCGTGTGCATCCCAGTGCGGCAGGTTATGCCGTAATGGAGAAAATCCTTAAGAAAGCCGTCGACAAAGCACTCTTCGATCCAAATGCAACTGACGGCGACGGACAGATTGATGACCTCGACAAATGGGAAGGCTGGGAGTAACCTTAAAATATTTAGAACACGATGAAACGAAACTATATAATTCTGTTGGCCGCCTTGCTGACGGTCGCATGCGCCGGAAACGGCGACACCATGTCGCCGACACCGCAGGAGGGCGAGATCCTTTTCTCGGGATCAACTGTCGGTCCCAAAGTCCGGACCTCCTATGAGGATACGGAAACAGCGCTCCGGGTGAACTGGGTCAAAAACGATCTGATCGGCCTTTTCGCCGAGTCCGGCGGCAAGAACCTGGGAGCCAATTTCGCCTACAAGGCGGCTGTGTCGGGAGCGACGAGCGATTTTACAGCTGCTTCCCGGCTCAATGTGATCCGCTGGGCTGATGAAACGTCCGATCACGATTTCTATGCCTACTATCCCTATACGGACAGAGCCGCAGTCGATGTAACGGCCATCCCGGTGTCGGTGCCCGCTGTGCAGACTCGTTCGGAAAGCGATCCGTTGGCGACTTTGGCAGCCCATGATTTTCTCTATGCCGTTACGTGCGGGATCAAAAAGGGCGACAACGCCGTCAACCTGCAATTCAAACATCTTTTTTCAGCACTCGAAATCCGGCTGACGACCGACCTGCGGGCGAAACTCGAGGGCGTGATTTTCCGTTGCGTCTCGAACGAAAATGCCGCCGTGTCGATGGAAAACGCCACGGTCGATCTGCGCACAGGTGAAGTGAACGTCTCCGAAGCTGTGGTTTCCAATGCCGTGCGACTCGACTGTTCAGGCAATACGTCCGACACCGAGGCACTGGTGCTGCATTTGGTCGTAACACCCGGACATGCCGGTGAAACATTCGAAGCCGTCGCTCTCGTCAATGGCAAAGAGTACATCTTCGCCACCGTGAAGGCTCCGGCCGACGGCGGTATTCCGACGGGCAAAACGGTGGTCGTCGAAGGAGAGGCTACGCTCGACCCCGAGGATGCGCTTCCCGTCATTGATCTGAGTGCCGAGGGCACGGCCAATACCTATTATGCCGATGCGGCCAATACATTCTACCGCTTCCGTGCCGACGTGAAGGGCAACGGCAAGGCGCTGACCTGCGGCGGCCTCTCCTACACGGAGGAGGACCTCCGGATCGAGCCGAAAGCAGCCCTCGTACTGTGGTACAGTTGTTTGCAGACGAGCTATTTGCCATGGATACAGGCGTCGCCCGTGGTGCTCAGCAGCGTGAAATTCAAGAAAGATGGCTATATTTATTTCGATACGCCCGAAACTTTCGTCAACGGCAATGTGGTGATCGTGGCGATCGACAAGGAGCTCGGCTATGATCAGATCGAAGCCGATGCGGACAAGCGCATTACGAACGCCGAGGTGCTCTGGAGCTGGAATATCGTTTTCTCGGAGGGGTATGACCCCGACGCTGCGGAGAACTGGATCGTGAAAGGCGGCTATACATGGATGAATCGAGATCTGGGAGCTTTGATTGATCCCGAACAAGCGTATATCGGCGGTCAGCTGAACAATGTCGCTTTGGCCTCGACCACGGGCAATTGTTACCAATGGGGACGCAAAGACCCGTTCCCTGGCTTGCCGGACTATACGAGTGTACAAGTCAGTTATATGACCGGATTATGGTTCGCTCCTGCCTATACGCCAATTCCCGCGCTGGACAGAGGTACTTTTGAAGCATGGGGCCGAGAGGCGCATCACCAGATTATCGGCAATACGAAGGCGACGGTCGCCATCGACATCAACACGGCGCTCGGAACGGGTTATGTGTCGCAGGATGCATTCGACCTGGGCCGGGCCAACCCCCACCTCTGGCTTTACAAGAATGAAAATTACCTGACCGATAAGGCCGGATTGGCTGCATGGGGCAATCCATCGAAGGACGCGCACGGTGTGAAGACGATTTACGACCCGTGTCCCCCGGGATGGAAAGTGATGAGCAGCCAGGCCTGGATAGCGCTGACAGACAATGAAACACCCGATGCCGTAGTGGCTACGACGATGCGCGGAATCCTGCTGGACAATAAGTGGTATTTTCCGCTGACCGGAGGTGCGCAGCATGTGCGCAACTCGGATGGGGGATCCAATGGCTATACCGGAAGTTGCGGTGTGGAAGTTTGTACGGCTTATTACATGGATGGCCCTGATTATTCCCCCTGGGGGCGGGTCGGAGCTTTCAAGGCTGCTCCGAACTACAAAGAAGGAGACAGTGTCACCTGTCAGTCTCAGAATACCTATTCCGACCGAGGGGCGTCGGTTCGCTGCATCCGGATTGACGAGTAGCAGACCTGCAACGGAAAAAGCAGCGGCATCGGAAGATGCCGCTGCTTTCGTATGGATGCCGACCGCCGTTTACAACAGAAATCCGACCGAAAAGAGAAACGTGTCGTTGAGCGGATTGAATTTATCGCCGCCCAAGCGCCATGCGGCGTCGCACCGCACGGGGCCTGCAATGAATCCGCAACCCAACGAAGCGTAATTGCCTGTTCCTTTGTTCTTCTGACCGAAGTGGTATCCGCCGCGCACGACACCGTGCCGAAAAAAGGTGTATTCGGCTCCTGCGGCCAAACCGGTGATCCCTCCCCGGAACTGGTGGCTCAAATCAAGAGCGATGCCGAGCACGTGGTTCGAGCGAAAAGGCAGGTGGAGCGAACCTCCGAGCGACCCACGTATCGGCAGGCCACAGCGCTCTCCGTCGGAGGCTTTCACATCGGGGCCGATGTCGGCCAGCCGCAGCCCGACGATCCAGCGGGCACCCTCCACAGCGCGGAGCGTCCCGCGATAGGCCGCACCGATATCGAACGAGACGCCTTGCATCGGTTTCTCCCCGAATCCCTGATCGGAACGGACGTAACGGGCCGTCAGCGAAAACGCCAGATTCCGGCCGATCCGACGGCCGTAACCGACCTCTGCCGAAAGGTCTTGCGGACGGGCCGTTCCGGCGGGAAATCCCTGTTCGTCGGTCAACCCGACCGAAGGTCCGCGGAAATAACGCACTCCGGCCAACAGGGCGTTCCGCGAGTCGGGAGTATAAAATCCCCCCACGCCGTAAAGCACATTGGCGCTGTCGAAAGCCGTATTCCAAGGTCCGGAGAACAGAGTGCCTCCGGCATGTCGTTCGCCGATGAGACTTAACGCGGCATTGGTGTAAACGGCCAACGGATTGTCCGTAACTGCTGTCGCGGCCCCTGCCATACCGGCTGTACGGGCATTGGTTTCCAGGCCGAGGAACGGCATGATCCCGGCATCAGTGGTCTGGGCTTGCGCCGCATAACCGCCTGTCGCGAAAAGAAATGTCGCGGAAAAGTATCTGATTGATTGGCAGATAGACATGATGTTTGCGGTTATCGTTTGATGATATGGCTGTTGAGTTTGCGGCCGCGGCACTCGACCGTGCAGCTGTAAGTCCCGGGAGAAAGCCCGGATACGTCGATGCGCCCCGTGTTACCGTTGTCGCCGGCACGGACCGAAACCTGCGTAGCGAGCACCTGCTGCCCCGCCGCATTGTGGAGCCGGATGGGAAAATCGCCCTCGGCGTCCGGAATGCGTACGTTGAGTACATCACGGCATGGGTTGGGGAAAAGCTCCATCGCAACGCCCGTACCGTCGACGATCACCTGGAATTCCGAAGTCGCCGCGGCGCCGTCGAGGTCTCTTGCCGTTACGGTCAGCGTCGTGCGGCCCGCAGCGCAGGGCCGTACGAGCAGTTCCGAATCCTGTACGCGGCACTCCACGACCTTTTCCGCGGAAGGCGAAACAAAGTAGGAGAGCCGATCGCCCGGAGCATCGGCATCGGTAAAATAAAGTTGAAGATCGATGCTCCTGCCCGCTTTGTCGTCACTTTGCAGAAAGAGGTTCGGAATGGGAACGGTTGCCTCGGGCGGGGTATTTTCCCCGGTCCGGACGGAGATGACGGCCGGGCGGGACGGAACGCCCGACGGACTTCGGCCGACGATTGCCAAGCAATAGATTTGCCGCGGCTCCAGCCCCTCGATCCGACAGGCGAAGGTCTCACCGAGACCCGCATCGGAAGCAAAAGTGTGTCTGACGGCCGTAGCAGGAATGTCGTCGACCGTAGCGGCCGAAAATGTCCGGGTGTCGATGTAAACGTCGAATGATGAGACCGGACGCTCCAGATAGCATCGCGGAACACGCCACGACAGTTCCGCATGGGTGCGGTATCCCGAAACCGCAATCGTACGTTCGTCGACCGGATCCGGCCGGGTATCATAGAAAAGAACGTATTCGGCATCGACCAGTCCGTTACCGAGCATTCCGGCATACTCGGGATTGATCGTTTCCGTAAACTGCTTTCGGCCCGAACCCACGAGCATTTCCCGCAATTTCTCGCTGGTGAACCCCGGTCCTTGCACGCCGAATGCGGCGACAGCCAAGGCCGCAATGCCCGAAACCTGTGGCGCGGCCATCGAGGTTCCTGCGGAGTAACCGTAACCGCCGTTCGTCGTGGTGCTGAAAACGCGGAATCGTTCGTCGCCGGTAGCATGGCCGCCCAAAGCCGCGAGGTCGATCCACGGACCGTAGTTGGACCCGGCGACCTTACGACCGTCGATGCCCAGCGACGCTACGGCCACCACTTTCTCGTAGGCTCCCGGGAACACCGGGTCGGAAATGCCGTCGTTGCCCGCGGCAAAAATGACGATGCCGCCTTTCATGGGACCTGTCTGATTGCCGTTCTCATCGCACCCGGCATACTCGATAAAATAGTCGATGGCCGCTTTACCCGACTGCGACAAGTCCGGAAGACCGGGGACATAAGTCCAGCTGTTCTGGCTGATGACGGCCCCATGGTCGGCCGTCCAGACCATGATCTCCTCGATCGTCGCGGCATCGCGTCCCGGCTCGTCGAAAATCTGGCAACTCATCAGCCGCACACCGCTTCCGGGCGTTCCGTCGCCCCCCGCGATGCCGCAGACGCCGATGCCGTTGTTGTTGACGGCGCCGATCGTACCTGCGACATGCGTGCCGTGGCTGCTGGGGGTGATCTCCGTATTATGGCGGCAGAAGTTGTAGCCGCAGGCGCCCTGTCCGTCGCGCCAGATATTCGCTGCCAGATCGGGATGCGTATAGTCGATGCCGCCGTCCACCACGGCGACGACGACGTCTTTATGTCCGGTGCTGACGCTCCATGCCGGAAAAATGTTGAGGTCGGCCACGGCCGTCGATCCGACCGCAGCGCCCACCCGGTGGTAAATCCACTGATTGACCAGCAGCGGATCATCGAATCCGGGGATTGCGACATTGTCCGAACCTGAGGTGCGGCTGAAATCGGCTTGCGAGACCGTCGCCCCGGCGGGAACCATACGCGGAACAGGTTCGATGCACTCGACTTCATCCACCCGGCCGAAGCGTTCCATGGCCTCGGCGACAGAAATCGCCCCGGAGAAATGAACGTCGTACCACAGATGAAGTCCGGCCCTGCGGCGGCGTTCGCGGAAACGGTCGCCATCGGAAAAGACACGCTGTACGGCAGTTGCCCCGGCACGGGTGGCGGCGGCATCGAATGCAGCGATTCCCGAGCCGGAACCGCTGCGGGTAAAGGCACGGGTGTCGAGTTCGGCTGCCGTTTCGCGCAGCTTAATACGGAATACGCCGGGTATGTAAAACTCCTGCATCGGGGTTTGTCCGACGCCGGGAGCCGGGCCGGATTCCGGGTCTCTGGTACAGGCCGTCAGCAGGAGGAGCGTCAGAAAGAAAGAGAAGTGTTTCATCGGTTTTAAAGGAAAAAGGTCCGGAGCCGGCAGACGGCATCCGGACCGAATAAACATTTCTTAAGGATCACGGAACCAATTTGATGTCGAGAAACGAGTCGGTGCAAACGTAACAATCCGATGCCGAGGTAGGTCCCAATTGCCATTTGAAGGTTTGCACCGTCTGGTTCGGAAGTCCGAACAATTCACCCCGAAACGTGTAGGGGGCATAAAACTGCATGATGCCGTCTGGCAGGTAGATGACGCTGACGGGATCATTGGCTTCGACCGTTTCGTAGACCGGTTTCCCATGTTCGTCCACCTTCGGCCGTCCATAATCGTCGAAGGCTTGTTGGCGATAACTGTAGCGGAACGACCAAACTTTGCTGGCGGCATATTGCCGGAAATTGGTCGTCAGCGTCGCGTTGGGCCGCGTGAGTGTCCCGATTTGTTCGCCATTGGCCATTACCTTGAATTCGGTCTCGGTGATCGCCAATTGGCTGCTGCGGATGGTTTCGAGGTAACTCTCCGGCGTGTATTGTCCCGAAAGCGGCGTCATGCGAATCCGGTTGCCGGTTTTAATGCCCCGCAGAATGATTTCATCGAAAGCCGGAGAGAGCGACATGAACGTGAATTCGTAATCTCCTTTCCATCCTTGGTAGCCGGCGCCGTTGTCTCCGGGAAACGAGAAGAAATGCAGGTAATCGTTATGGGTCGCAAATTTCAGCATGGGACCGGTCGAGAATTCGACCCGATATTCCGATTCCGTCCGCAGCGGGTCGGCTTCGACGAAAGTGCTCCCCTCGAACCAGGCCTTAACCATACGGTCATCCTGGAATTCGACGATATAAATCCAACCGCCATAACCGAGATTCTCGTCAGGGAAATACTCCATCACCCATGTCTTCCCGGCCTGCAATGCGAATTTGTAGCGTTCAAGCGTCTGCTCGATCCGGGTCGAGGTCGACTCGCTGAAGTTATTTTCCGAATCGTCGCATGCAACGGCTGAGAATAACAGCCCAGCCAGCAGTAATATATTGATTCTCTTTTTCATACATTCAGTTTAATCTTCAAGATTTGTCCAGTCGATGTCTCCGAGTTCGGAAAGACGGCGCAGGTAGATGTCGCTCCACTTCGCAACGTCCACGCCAAAATCGTCGCGGAGCCATGCGATGAGAATCGAGCGCTTCTTCTCGATTTTGGCGCGGCCGTCCGCGCTTTCGATCGAGGAGAGCATTGCCTCCCACTCCTCCTCGCTCATGCTGATCAGGCGTCCGCCCGTTTCGGCGATGTCCTCTGCGGGACTCGAACGTGCATACTTCGAAACGAAGCCCAGCTCCATGTAGTCATTACCGCTTTGGGCATACTTGTCACCCACATAATCGCTTTGCGTAATGGTATCGTAGTCGCTCGGTACGGGATATGTACCATCGAGGATATGCATGAACTCATGAAGCATCGTTCCGGCGATTCGTTCGCTGTCCTTTTCCCGGTCGAAAAATTTTACGCCGAGAACATTGATTTGAAGGCCATTTTCAGCCGATGCCAGCACGGTGTTTCCGGTGCTGCTGATCTCAAAACTGCCCACCAAATAGAGTACCCGCGGGAAATAACTCTTTGCGAAGAGCAATGGATCTTTCTGATCGGACATCAGTTCCGCCATGGCGTCAAGCGTCGAGTATTTGATCAGTTTGGCCACCTCGATCGATTTGTCCACGGGCGGCGGCGAGACCCAGTAGTTGAAGTGGGTTTCGCGGTCAGGCATGCGGTATTCGAAACGAATGTTGTAAGGTTCCGTATAGTGCCGGTCGAGCCAGAAATCGAACTCGGTCTTTTCCTCGGCGGGATCGACAAAGATGCTTTTGCCGTCCGGTTCGTCCTTGTCGCATGAGGTCGTTGCGCCTGCGACAAGCAGAAGCAAGAACAGGGATATGATTGTCGGTTGCATAATTCAATATAAATATTTGGCGAATTGGTTATTGGCAGAACGGATGGTCAGGACGATTCTCATTGCGGGGATTCGCCTCCAATCCGGCTGTGATAACCTCTTGAGGCAGTTGGAGCGCACGTCGAAGATCTTTCTCGCCGAGCGTGGCCGCAACAGTGAATCCGGTTGTATTGTCATCGTTGTAGGCCGAGTCGTCGAAACGATCAATCACGATGCCGTAGCGTTTGATGTCCCCCCAACGCAGTCCGTCGGCGATGGTCTCAATGCGGCGGCAAAAGAGCGTGGTCTGAATAAGGTGCTCCTGTTCACCAGCCTCGACTGTAAAGCCGTGGGGATGGAGCGGCTTGCGCGATGTCGGCTCCAAAGCGGTGTATTCGGCGATGTATCGATCCGATGACGGATCACCGTAGACCTCGGCGATGCGTTCGCGGGTCAGAGATTCGATGCCGTTCTGTCCGACCAGATAGAAAGAGCCGATCCAGGCATTGAGGTCGGCAACTGCCTTGTCGTACTCCTTGAGATGGACATAGGCCTCTGCACGGCTCAACACCGTTTCATTGGTTGTGAACGCCACCATCGTCGAACGACCGATTCCTACGCCGGTTACCGGGTCGGTTACCTCCCACTGGTTGGGCCATTTGGGCATGTAGATCTTGTTGACATCGTTGTCCTGCCAAATGAAAGGAGGATGCTGGTAGACCTTTTCGATGCAGTTGTCCTTCCACCGGTCCCACGGACCGCCCATCGGCCGCTTCGCGCGGTAGGTCTCCCTCTTGGCGACGCGGTAGTTGTGAGTGAAGCGCGCGCCGGAGTTGCTCCAGGCGTTAAAAAGCGATCCGTTACCGGTCACCATGGGAATCATCAGCAGGTTGAACGAGTGTCCGACGCTGATGTAGTCGAGGGTACGGACCGAGCCGTCCCAGGCCAGCTGCTTGACTGCCGCCCAGTCGCGCATGACGGTCGAAGGGGCACTGCCGAGGACCTCGGAGGCGTATTCGACCACCTTTTCCCACTTCAGATAATAGAGGTTGAAGCGCGTGGCAAAGGCATAGGCGGCGCTGCGGTTGAAGTGGTACTTCGGAACCGCATAGTTGGCATCGCTGACCAGAGGAAGCGCCTCCTCGATATCCCGGTCGATTTTCTCATATACCTCCTTGAGATTGTCCCGGTGATAAACCGGATTGAGCGTCGTTTCGGGAGCTTCCATGTAAGGGACTCCCAGGTATTCGCCACTTTTTTCAGGATGATAAGGGAGACAATAGAGCATCGTGAGGCAAAAATGCGAATAGGCCCGGCAAAGCAGGGCCTCGGCTTTGGCCGGAAGCAATTCTTTGGGCGTACCCTGTTTTTCGATCGCTTCCAGAGCGGTGTTGGCTGCGGCAATCGCGGAGTAGTAGGCCTGCCAGGTATTTTTGTTGCTATCGTTCTCGGCCTCGTTCATGTCCATCCAGTAGCTGTTGTGCTCCAGCAGCAGGCTGGTGTTAGGATTGTTCGCTCCCATGTCGTCGCAGTTGTCCGATGCAATTTCGCACATGCGGGTGAAACTGCGTGAAGGATAGGCCGACACGAGCAGCCGGTTGATTTTGTCCGGCGTATCGAGCTCAGTACGGTTGTCGGGCAGTTCGTCGAGGAAATCGTTGCAGGCAGCGAGTGTGAGCGAACCGGCGCCGAGAAGCATTATGCGTGATATCAGTTGTTTGATTTTCATGGCGGAGCGGGTTTAGAAGCTGACACGAAGCGTCAGCGTGAATTGTTTGGGCATCGGTACTGCAACACCTCCCGTATTGAAAAACTCGGGATCCTGGCCTTGCAGCTTTTTGTCCGAATAGATCAAAAACGGGTTGGTTGCCTGGAATTTGAGCGACAATCCGCTCATGCGCAATTTCGAAGAGACCGATTGCGGAAAATCGTACGAGAGTGAGATCTCTTTCATGCGGATGAAATCGCCTTTGGCGACCCGTACATCAGAGTAATTGTAGGCGCTGTACGCGACGTAGAGATTGGAAATATCGTTATTCTGTCGCGTGCTGGCGATAACCGGGACATTGGTCCGTCGTTCGTCGCCGGGATTGAGGTAGCGATTGGCGAATTCCCGAGGCATGGCCGTCAGATCGGAATAACCGTTCGAGAAAATCGGATCGAGACGGACGACGTTTCCAAAGGAGTAGGTCATGAAGAGGTTGAGCGTGAATCCCTTCCACTTAAAGATATTACCCAGGCTGCCCGTGATGGTAGGATCGACAGGACCTTCATAGACGAGGTTGCTCATATTCACAGTCTCCTGGAACTGGATGTTCGTTGAGGTAATGCTGCCGTCAGCAGCGAGGAACGTCGGGATGCCCATCTCGTTAAGTCCCTTGAATTTCAGGGAAAAGAGCGAACCGCGCGGCGTACCCTCCATCGAGTAACCTGTGCCGGTGATATAATCGATCATGCGCGTCATGGTTTTGAGTTTGGTTACCTCGTTGTCCATCCAGGCAAAGATGAAATTGGTCTGCCATTTGAAGTTTTTACGTTCGATATTGCGGGTGAAAAGCGAAAGTTCCACACCCTGCGATTTCATCTCCGCGACATTACCCTGCTTATCCACGGCACCGCCCAAACCCATTGTTACAACGTTGCCGATCAGGTCGAAATTATTGCGTCGGTAGGCGTCCATCGAGAGAGTGATGCGGTCGTCGAGGAATCCCATGTCGAGGCCGACATTTAACTCATGCTTTTTTTCATAGGTCAGTTCCGAATTCTCAGGAGCTGAAATACTCAATGCAGGTTCCCGGATTTCAGTCGCACCACGCCACGGGTTCAGCGGATAGATCGTAGCCGTGGAGTTATTGACCCATGTGGGGCCCCGGTCGGCAGTGAGGCTGTAAGAGAGTCGCAGCGCAAGGCTGGAGAAGGCCGGACGCAACGATTCGAAGAATGACTCCTGGTCGATGCTCCACTTGCCGGCGATATTCCAGGTCGGCAACCAGCGCGCCTTACGCGATCGGCCCAACCGGTTGGAACCCTCGTAACGGAGCGTACCGTTGATCGTATAGCGGTAGTCGTAGGAATAGGAGAATGTGCCGGCGAAGGCGGCGTTGCGTTCCCGTGTATTGGACAGGCTGTAATACTGGGTGTTTTCCTCCAGTTGTTTCTTAAACAGATCCAGGATGTAGAACGGCGTTTCGCCCATGTCGTATTGCAGGCCCCAGCCCTGGAACGAGGTGGCGCGGCGGTCGATGGCATTGACTTCCACAATGCCGAACAGATTCAGAATGTGCTTGTCGTTGAACGTGTCGTTGTAGCTGATCGAAGCCCGGAAATCGCGGCTCTTGGCGCGGAAGTCGCTCCGTTTGTAGATACCACCCTGGGGAAGGATCGAGTATTTGTCACGGTTCGGCTCATCGGGATTGTCGTAAAGGTAGGGATTGTTGCTCTGAATGATTGAGGTGGCCATCGAACGGTAGGCCTGCGCCTGGTTCGAACTGTCCTCGATGTGATGCTCGGTGCTCGAAGCCTGATATTTGATTGCCCCAAGGGCCGAAACTTCGACTTTCGGAGTAATCTTCCATTTGAGTTCAGCCTGGAATTTTACGTCGCTCACGTTCAAGTCCATATAGTTCTTGGACAACTCGTCCTTGATGTTGAACGGAGTGTAATTGCGTGTGTAGAATTCATCAGGGTCGAGCGTGCGCGACGAACGCAATGCATAGGAGTAGGGGTTGATGTCGAAATCGCGTTTGACGGTTCCGAACACAGGGTCTACCTCCGACGAGAGCGATCCCGGTGCACGCTGTTCGCGGTACGAAGCGTTGCCGATGAGGTTCAGCGTCAGCTTGTCCTTGAGAATGTGCTGCGTGGTATTGACCAGAAGCGTGTAGCGGTTCACCTTGCTTTGGATGCTCCATCCCGGATCGACCATCGCACCGACGGAAGCGTAATACGAGCCTTTTTCACTGCCCGAGGAGATGCTGGCCGAGTGGCTGTGCTGAATGCTGTTGCGGAAGAGTTCCTTGAACCAGTCGGTATTGCGGAACTCCGCCTGTCGCAGGTAGGCGTTGCGCCCTTCGGGGGTGTTCAGCACGGCGAACTGCCCTGTGGCAGGGTCGTAGGTGTTGATCAGTTGCGACAACTTGCCGTAGACGCCGCTTTCCGAGCGGTAAACGGTATTGGCATAGTTGAGCCATCCCTTGTCGTACATCTCCTGGTAGACGGCCATCTGCTCTTGCGAATTCATGATGTTGAAGTTCGAGTAGCTGGGAACCATACGCATCGTGAATTCGCCGGTGTAACTGACTTTCGTAATACCGGGCGTGCCTTTCTTCGTGGTGATGACGATGACTCCGGCCATGGCGCGGGCGCCGTAGATCGAGGTTGCCGAACCATCCTTGAGAATCTGGAAACTCTCGATGTCATCGGCGTTAAGTCCGGCGATGGCCGAACTGATGAGCGTCGTGGCGTCGCCCGACGACAAGGAATTGGCGTCGACGTTGATCACATCCTCCATGATCACACCGTCCACCACCCACAACGGCTTGGAGTCTCCGAAGATCGACGTAGCGCCGCGAATGCGGATTTTCGGGGCGGCGCCGAAAGTTCCGGAAACGTTTTGCACGGACACGCCGGCAGAACGGCCTTCAAGACCGCGGCTGATTTCACTGATGCCGTCCAGTTTGACATCCGAGGCCAATAGTTGGTCCGTGGCTCCGGTGAAGATACGCTTGTCCATCTTTTGCATACCGGTCACTACGACCGATGCGATTTCTTGTGCGCTCGCTTTGAGTATGAAATCCATGCGGTCGGCATCGACCTTCTTCTCGACCGGATCGTATCCCAGAAAGGAGACACGCAGTACGGCTCCGGAGGGGACATTTTTGAGTGTATAAAGCCCGTCGATCGCTGCCGTGGCGGCATTGTTCGTGCCGACGACCTGGACGACGGCGCCCGTCAGCGGCGTACCGTCCTCTTCGGATACCGTGCCTGTTACCACGCGGTTCTGTGCCGAAGCCCGGCACACCACTGCCATGGCGAGCAGAATGAGTATGGTCAGTTTTTTCATTGGTCAGTCATTGAAATTCTTGGTTCCGGGGCGCAGGCAGGGCCGCGGTCGGCAAAAGTCGCGGCCCGCCCGCTGCATTCGGAGTCGGTTAGTAGTTTTTGGAAAGTTCCAGTGCGTTGGTTAAACAGAGCTGCCCGGTAAACGACCAATACCGGTCGTTGTTCTCCCAGAAACAGAGCGTCTTGGCCTCCCGGCCATTGCCCTGGCCGTTATCGCTGAACACGAGCTGGATCGTGCCTGCATTTTCATCGAAGACAGGTTCCGCCGCCCAGGCGACCACGCCCGCCTGTGACCAGATATAGTTGCCTTGCCCGTTATTCGGGCCATTGAAATGGAGGGTGTAGAACTTTGTTCCCGAAAAACCCAGTTCCTGACCGGTCTGAATGACCACTTTGCCATCGGCGAACTCCGCCGTAAAGGGATAATCCTTGAGTGCGGGATCGTTGATGGTGACCTTGTACGAATATTGATTTTCCTTGGCGGAGAATGTGACCGACGAGAGATTCTGGATGCTCCCGGCAAAAATATCGGTTTTGGTTACGTTCCACGTGCCGAGCAGGAAATCATAGGTGCTCTTTTTAGGTTGTATAAGCGTAACGATCACCGGATCGCCTTCTTCAGGTGTAAACTCCGCGCGCCCCTTCACCTCGACACGGCTCGACGCCTTGTTCGATGTGAAACTGACGCTCGCGCCGTCTTCGCTCTTCGAGAACGAGAACGCGTTATTCGGGTTCTCTGTGAGTTTTACATCGTAGACTCCGGAGCAGGTTACCGCAACGGAGAGCGTGCGGTCCGTATCGGAGAAGATGAGCGTCGAGGGTACAACGACAAGCCCCCTGAATTTATCCTGAACAACGTTGATCAGCAACGGCTTGAGTCCTTCCGCCTTCACGGTGACCGTGGCTGAACGCTCCTCTGAGCCCGTATACGCAAGAACGTTGAAATTGACGGTCGAGCCGATGACTGCAGTACGACACCACGATTCGCTCGACTCCGCCGTTACATCCCGGCCACCGGCATCTACAATAGCACTGGCAAGACCGCCCTTGTAGTCGAATTTTTCACGCGTAATACTTCGGAGTGAAACAGATGTAGGATCGTCATCCTTCTCGCATCCGGTCAACAAGGCCAAGGAAGCCAGCAAGAAAAGTAAGTAATGTTTCATATGGGTAATTTTGGGTTGGTTGATTCCGCATTGTCAATCCTGGCCGGCTGATACTGCGACCTGCCGAATTCAATGTAAAATTACTGAATCCGGGATTCCGTGTTGAAAAATATCGTTCACTTTTACGATAAAATCGGCTCGGAGGCCCCGGGAGTTGAGAAATGGCTCATTCTGCCCCTGGCTACTGCGTTCCGGGGTCCTGCTTTTCGAGGAATTCCGTCGGAAGAACCCCGAACTGCTTGGCAAAACATTTGGCGAAATAGGACGACGAACTGAAACCGGTAAGAAATCCGATTTCGGTAATGCGGTATCGGCCTTCAATGATCATCCGTTTCGCCTCGTTCAAACGAATGAGTTTCATAAAATCGTTTGGCGTCAAGCCCGTAACGGCTTTCAGTTTTCGGAAAATCAGCGTGCGGCCCATCGCCAACTCACGAGCAAGAAGTCCCACGGACAAATCCGGATTCCGCATATGGGCGATGATCACGTCGCGGCATTTAAGGATGAACTCTTCGTCCAACCGGTTCTGTTGAGAACCCGTATCGAATTCGGTCATGAATTTGCCTGCATAGAAGCGCCGGATTTCATCACGCGTACGAAGCAGGCTGAAAATCTGCGCTTTGAGCTGGTCAGGCGAGAACGGTTTCTCGATATAGGCGTCAGCGCCGCATTCGAAACCCTCGATTTTAGAGCTTATGCCAGTCCGAGCCGTGAGTAAGATCACAGGGATATGGCTTGTGGAAATGTCGTTTTTGATACGCCGACAGAGCTCTATTCCATCGATGTCGGCCATCATGATGTCGCTTACGACCAAATCGGGATCGTTGTTTCGAAGCAGGTTGAGCGCCTGGCTCCCGCTATCCGTTGAGATAACAAAATAATCGTTTCCGAGCACCTTGACCAAAAAATCGAGGATATTGCTGTCATCATCTACAACCATGACTGTATGGCGGACCGTCATATCGGAGGGCCGTTGTATCGCCAGGTCCGTTCCGGGTTCTTTCTGCGGCTGCGATTGCCCGACGGTTTCCGTATTGAGACGTGTCTCCACACGAATATCCATCTTTTCGCTCGCAGGTTCAGGGATGAATGCCGTCAGCAGCGCTCCGGATTTGCCGTCCGGACGTTCTGTCGCCGTAATTGTTCCGCCCATCAGGCGGATGAAGATTCGGCACAGATGCAAGCCAATTCCGACTCCGGACGCGAATCCGTTGTTCCGAGTTTGGTAAAAAGCTTCGAAAACCTTTTCCCGCTCTTCAGCCGGGATACCGGGACCGTCGTCCCACACTTCCATCACAAGACCGTCGTCTCTGCGATCGATGCAAATGTGGATTTCTTCTGCGGCGAAACGCAGAGCGTTGGACAACAGGTTACTTATGATTTTGGTCAGCGCCTCCCGGTCGGTGATTTGCATCAGGCGATTAGGGATCTCTTCGATCAAACGGATGCGCCGCTGTTGCGCCGTGGGACCAAACATAGCCAATTGCTCCCGGACGAGCTGGCCGACATCGCAGATATCGTAGCGGAGTCTGTATTTGTTCGAATCGATCTTCCGGAAATCGAGCAGTTGGTTGACCAGCGAATGAAGTCGGTGGTAATTTTGCTTGATAACAGCCAGATACTCTCCGTCCTCCTCGGAAATCCGATGCGATTTCATGACTTGTTCCAGCGGCCCAATAATCAGGCTCAAAGGAGTTCGGATCTCATGGGTGATATTGGTAAAGAAACTGATGCGTTGCTCGTAGAGATTCCGTTCGTTCTCGCGTTTGACCGATTCGATCTTCTCTCGCTGCTGTTGCTCGGTACGCCGCATCCAGTAATACAGACCGACAGCGATTACGATAAGCGTCAGTACCACGTAACCTGCCAAAGCACCTTTCGACCGGAAAAACGACGGCTGGATACGAATCCAGAGTTTCGTCTCATCAGAATTCCATTGCATGTCGCCGTTGCCAACCTGCACCCGAAAACAATATTCTCCGGGACGCAGGTTATTGTAGTTGACCGAAGCGTTCCGGCTATCGGTCATGGACCAATGATCGTCGAGTCCGTCGAGTCGGTAACGGTAGCGGCAATCTCCCGGAAAGAGGTAGGTTGGCGAAACGAAACGGAATCCCACCGAGGTCTGGCGGTGCGACAGCGTGATCTTCCGGGTGTATTCGACAGGAACCGAAAGCGGCGAGCTTCCGTCTTCCGCATGGGATACAGGCAGTCCGTTAAGCGAAAATCGGGTGATTATGACCGGATAGAGGTTCAAGTTGCCCATGATGTCATGGGGGGGGGTGAACGTACATATACCATCGGTCGTACCCAGCACGATGCGCCCGTCGGAAGTGAGGATACCCGAATTGGACATAAATTGTTCGGTGTGAAGCCCGTCGGCGCGCGAATAACGTTTCAATTGTCCAGTTGCGGGATAAAAGACGATCAGCCCCCTGTCCGTCGTGATCCAGAGTCTGTCGTTTTCAGGGATGATCCGCTGAATGATCTTACTGGGCAGAGGCAAGGTTTCATGGCGAACGAAACCGTCCTTTTCGTTATAACTGCAAAGTCCGTAACCGTTGGTTCCGATCCACAACCGGTTCGTGCGGTCGACGGCAAGCGTGTTGACCGCATTGCGGCTGATCGTCGCAGGGTCGTCGGGATCGTACCGGTAGTGCTGCAGGAGGTCGGTACGGGCATCGTAGGAGTAGAGGCCGTCTTCGTTCGTCGCGATCCAAAGACGGCCAGCATGATCCTCCGTAATGTCTGAAATACGCACCTTGGGGTCGCGTGTCACAAAACGATCTTCAAACCGGTCGTAATAAAAAAGCCCCACGGAAGTTCCGGCCCAAATGCGGCCGCTGCTGCTCCGGAATAGGACGAAGACACGAGAACTGGGATCCGACGGATCTGCAAGATAGGATTTCACGGTTCGGCTTTTCAAGTCCACGGCTTCGATACCCCGTTGGAAAGCGGCGATCCAGAGCGTTTGGTCATCGACAAGCATTGAAAAGACGTTGTAAATGGCAGTCCCAACGTTTTGAGCCGTGCGGTACGGAACGACCATGCCGGCATGTCTGTCGAAGAGCAGGATGCCGTCATTTTCGTTTCCCAATAGATACTGCCCGTCTTTCAGTTCACAGACCGCGCTGACGACCTTACCCCGGTCGGAACTATCGTTCTTTCGTGTGGCATAGCAAGTGAAGCTGTTACGGGCCGGGTGAAATTCTACACCCTCATAACAAGATCCGAACCAGAAATTTCCTTCGCGGTCGTATAGAAAAGAGAAGATGTTGCAACACTTGGTACGCATGAAGGGAACTTCAGTGTCCTCTATGGGACGAAGTTCCGATTCAGAAATACGGTAGAGTGTCGCACCACTGTTCGCACAGACAAGCAATTCGCCCGGCGCCCGCTCTGCCAGGCAGTGGATACGTTGCAATCGGCCCTCCCCATTCCTATCGTCATAATTGGTGAAACGGCCTGTGCTCCGGTCGAAGCGATCAAGACCGGAACTTACCGTCCCGAGCCACAACGTGCCGTATGAATCTTCTGTGATGGCATCGATCGAATTATCCGAAATGCAATTCCGTCCGTCTGTTTCCTTCCGGTAATGAGTGAAGCATCCTGTCTGCTTGGAAAAAGCGCACAACCCTTCGCTGTAAGTTCCAATCCATATGGTTCCATCCTTGCTTTCGTAAATGGTAGAGATATAATCCTGCGCGATGGAGGTGTCATCACCGGGAACATGGCGGTAAACCGTAAGGCATTCCGTTACAGGATTCCAGCGAAAAAGCCCCGAATTGACAGTCGCAATCCAAATTTCACCTTCCCTGTCCTCAATGACTTCGGTCGTCTGTCCCGTAACGCATGCTCCGTCGGAAGTTCTGACATCGAAATGTCGGAAACGGTCGGTCGCGGGTGTGTAAATGTCCACGCCGTTATCAAGTGCGAGCCAGATCTGCCCGTGGCTGTCGAGCATCAGCCGGCGGATATTGTTGCTCGAAATGCTCGACCGGTCGCCATCGGTATGGGTGTAACTGCGGAACTCACAGCCGTCGAAACGGCACAATCCGTTGTCGGTTCCGAACCAGATGAATCCTATCGAGTCCTGAACGATGCCATAGACGTGATTGGATGACAGGCCGTCATCCACAGTATAGTTACGCAGATTATGATAAACAGAGGCGTTCGCCGATTCGGCACGCCCCGGCAGAAACAAGATATAGAGTAGAAACAAAAATGCAGCAATACAGCGGAAAATTCGTTTCATAGAAATTTGGATTATTGACAAATGTAATAAATGCAGGACTTTCTACAAAGATAATATGATGCAGAAAAAGGCCAATTTCGTACATCTCGGTGTTGCAAGACGACGTTTCATGACGCGACAATTCGATTTTTCCTTTCCATTCAGATTATTGGCCTCGATATGTACTATTTTATCGTACAGCGGAAAACTTTTCATCTATTTTTACTTCGCGAGACGAGATAAAGAATTACTACTTAAATTTCTATCTTAATGAAATCGAACCCAAGCCGCACCCTGTTCCGCACGCTCTTCGCGACAGGCCTCCTCGCAGCCGGCCTCTGCTCCTGCTGCCCCAAACACAACACCCTCACCCAGGCCGAAATCGCCGACGGCTGGCAGCTGCTCTTCGACGGCAAAAGCCTCGACCAGTGGAAAGACTTCAACGGAGACTCGCTCACGATGCCCTGGCACGTGGTGGACGGCTGCATCCAGGCCGCGGGCGACGGCAGCGACCTGTCGGGATACATCGTCACCAAAAAGCAGTATGAGAACTTCATCCTCGACTGGGACTGGAAGCTCTCCTACGGCGGCAACAGCGGCATGCTCTACCACGTGGTCGAGAACCCCTATTTCAAGGTTCCCTATGTCACCGGGCCGGAGTACCAGCTGATCGACAACGCAGGCTGGGAGGCCACGAACGCCCCGACCCGGCTCGAAGAGTGGCAGAAACTGGGCGTGGACTACGCCATGCACCTGCCGAATCCCGATTCGCTGCTGGTCAACCCGCAGGGCGAGTGGAACTCGTCGCGCATCGTCTGCGACAACGGCCACGTGGAGCATTGGCTCAACGGCCGCAAGATCCTCGAATTCGAAGCCTGGACCGACGACTGGTTCGCCCGCAAGAACAGCGGCAAATGGGAGACGGCTCCCGAATACGGACTGGCGCACCGCGGCGTGCTGTGCCTCCAGGACCACGGCTACCCCGCTTCGTTCCGCAACCTGAAAATCAAGGAGCTGCCCCGCAAGGCCGGCCGGGAGGTCGAACTCTTCAACGGCCGCGACCTCACGGGATGGGAAGCCTACGGAACCGAGAAATGGTATGTCGACAAGGACGGCCTGCTGGTCTGCGAGAGCGGTCCCGACAAAAAATACGGTTACCTCGCCACGCGCGAATACTACGATGATTTCGACCTGACGGTGGAGTTCAAGCAGCTCGCCAACGGCAACTCCGGCGTCTTTTTCCGCTCGTTCGTCGAGCCGCCGGTGAAGGTCCACGGCTGGCAGTGCGAAGTGGCACCGAAGAACCACGACACGGCGGGCATCTACGAGTCCTACGGCCGCGGATGGCTGGTGCAGATTCCCGACGAGAAGGAGTCGATTCTCAAGGAGGGGGATTGGAACACGCTGCGGCTGAAGGTCCAGGGCGACCGCGTGCAGACGTGGCTCAACGGCGAGGAGATGGTGGACATCACCGACGCGAAAATCGGCGCCGCGCAGGGACGCATCGCCTTGCAGATTCACGACGGAGGAGGCATCAAGGTCCTCTGGCGCAACATCCGGCTGACGACCCTGTAAACAAACGGCGGTTCCCATCCGACGGAACCGCTGTTTTCTCTACCTATTTTATTGACTGCATCCAAAAAAAAACACAACCTGAAATACTATGAGTAACCGCAGAGATTTTCTGAAAAAGGCAGGCGGGCTGGCGCTGCTGACCATCGTGCCGCGCAGCGTGCTCGGAGGCACCAAATTCGTCGCCCCGAGCGACCAGCTCACGAAGGGCATCATCGGCGTGGGCGGCATCGGCAAGAGCAGCTATCATTTCACCTCCAACGATGCATGCCGCCTGGTGGCGGTCTGCGACGTCGACCGCAAACACCTCGAAAGCGCCATCGCGCTGGGCCGCAAGAAGTTCGACAAGACCCTCGAAAGCTATCACGACTACCGGGATCTGATCACCGACCCCAACGTCGACATCGTACACATCGCCACCCCGCCCCACTGGCACGGCATCATGGCCGTCGAGGCGGCCAAGGCCGGCAAGGACATCTGGTGCGAGAAGCCGATGACGCGCACCATCGGCGAGGGCAAGCGCGTGGTGGAGGCCGTCCGGCAGAACGGACGCATCTTCCGCCTGAACACCTGGTTCCGCTTCAAGGACACCTTCTACGGACTGGGCACGACGGTCGAACCGCTCAAGAAACTCGTCGACAGCGGCCTGCTGGGATGGCCCCTCAAGGTGACCATCTCCGGAGCCACGGGATTCACCTGGAAATTCTTCTGGGTGGGGCAGGAGAACCTCAAGCCCCAATCCGTCCCGGAAGAGCTGGACTACGACATGTGGCTCGGCCCGGCGCCCTACAAACCCTACAACAAACACCGCGTGCACGCCACGTTCCGCGGCTACTGGGACTACGACGGCGGCGGACTCACGGATATGGGACAGCACTACATGGACCCCGTGCAGTACCTGTTGGGCAAGGACGACACCTCGCCCGTGAAGATCGAGGTCGACGCTCCGCAGCAGCATCCCGACGCCGTGGGCATCTGGCGCAAGATCGTATACACCTACGACGACGGCTGTCAGATCGTCCTCGAAGGCGAGGGCTACGAAAGCAAGGGCAAGGTCCCCTACATCGAAGGTCCGCTGGGCAAGGTGTATCAGGGTTTCGAGTGCACGATTCCCGACGTCATGGAGAAGATCGCCGAAATGCCCGACCCCGAACCGCAGAACACCGATTTCCTGGCATGCGTGCGCAACCGCGAGCCTTTCGCCCTCGACGAGCTCAAGGGACACCGCAGCTCCACGCTCGTGAACCTCGGGGCATGCGCCCTGCGCCTGAACCGCACGCTGCATTTCGATCCCGACAAGCAGCTCTTCGTCGGAGACGAGGCCGCAAACCGGCTCATCGACCAGCCGATGCGCACGCCGTGGAAAATCTGATAACGTCCAAAACCTGAAAAAAACATGAAAAAGATATTTATCACCATACTCCTCGCCGCCCTGATGCCCTTCGCAGCCGGTGCGCAGGACGCGCGCCAGCGCACCGCCGAGACGATCGTTGCGGACGCCCTGGCCCAACTCCCGGCCCAGACGCCCAAGGCGTTCGACAGCCTGATGCAGGAACTCGCGGCGACCGGAGCCGACGGAATCCGGATGATGGCCGCCATGCTCGTGCCCGCAGCGGAAGGCAAGAACGCCCCCGTGGAATACGCCATCAACGGGGTGGTGAGCTACGTGACCGCCGCAGGCCGCGAAGAGCTGGCGCGGGAGATCCGCGCCGGACTGACGGACGCCGTCGCCGCCTCGACGGACAAACCCAACCAGGCATTCCTGCTCTCGCAGCTGCAACTATGCGCAACGGCGGCCGAAGCCCCCGTATTCGTGAAATACGCCGCGGACGAATACCTCGCCGACTACGCCGTGCGCGGACTGATCTCCACGCCCGGAACCGACGGGGAGATCCTCGCACTGATCGACGCAAGCCCGGCCCCGGACGCCCTGCTGGCCTATGCCGCCGCGGAGAAGCGCCTTGCGGCCGCAGAGCCCGCGCTGCTGAAATGGGCCGCAGACCCCAAGGCCGGCACGCCGACGAAAGAGGCTGTCTATAACGCGCTGGCCAAGTGCGGCACAGCCGCCTCGATCGCGCCGCTCGCAGCAGCCGCAAAGGCCGACGGATACGCCTTCACGAAAACGGACGCAACGGGCGCCTACGTCGCCCTGCTCGCACGGCTCGCGGCAGCAGGAAACAGCAAGGCCGTCGCCGCCGCCAAGGCCCTGCGCAAAACCGGCATGCCGCAGAACGTCCGGGCCGCAGGTCTGGGAATAGTCCTCGGCACGGACGCCAAAAAACAGACGCCGGAACTGCTCGCCGCGCTGAAAGACGCCGACCGCGAATACCGCTGCGCGGCGCTCGACTTCGCCGGCGATTTCGCCGACGACGCCCTCTACGCCGCAGTCGTGAAGAAAATGCCGTCGCTCTCCGACGCCGCGAAAACCGACGTCGTGAGCTGGCTCGGCGCCCGCCACGCCGCATCGCAGGCCAACGCCGTGATCGCGGCCATTTCCTCGGCCGACGAGGAACTGGCCCTGGCCGCCATCCGCGCCGCCGGGAAAATCGGAGGACAGGAGGCGCTCAACGCGCTCGTCGCACAGCTCGGAGGCGCACATGCCAAAGAGGCCTCGGCAGCTCTCGCGGCATTCAACGGAAAGCCCAACGCAGCGTTCGTCGCAGCTCTCGACGGCACGCCCGCCACGCAGGCCAACGCCCTGAAACTCGTGGCAAAAAGGCGCATCACCTCCGCAGCCGACAAGGTGTTCGCGCTGCTGAACTCCCCTGACAGGGAGGTGCGCACGGCAGCCTACGGCGCGCTGGCAGGCGTCACGACCCCCGCGGACTTCAACCGTCTGTGCGGCCTGCTGAACCAGGCGCAGGAGGACGACGTGAAGGCCCTTCAGGCCGGATTGAAGAACGCACTGGCCAAAGAGTCCTCCGACATGCAGTACAAGATGGTGGCAGGGCAGATGGCCGCCGCCCCCGAAAAGGCCCGCTACTATCCCCTGCTGGCGCAGGCCGCCAGCAAAGAGGCGATCGACGCCCTGCTGGCCGCCGACGACCGCCAGGCCGCATTCGCGGCCCTGCTGACGGTTCAAAACCCCGCGATGGTCGACGTGTTGTATGATCTCGCCCGGCAGAACCCCGCATGGACCGACGCCGCAATTTCGCGCTACACGGATTTCGTCTCGAAGTCGCGCAATACGCCCATGCGCAAATACCAGCTATACCGCCGCGGACTGGAGGCGAAACCCTCGCCCAAGGTACAGAACAAACTGCTTAAAGCGCTCTCCAAAACCCCGGTATTCCCGGCGCTGACGCTCGCCATGAACTACATGGACGCACCCGCGACGGCCGAAACCGCCGCAATGGTCGTGAAGACCGTCGCTGCGAAGAACCCCGCGCTGGGAGGAGAAACGGTAGCAGCAGCCCTGAAAAAGGCCCAGGAGGTATATGCCGGACTGGCCAAATCCGACGCCGACGCAGGTTACGCCGTCGACGAGATCAAGGGACTCCTGGCCAAACTCCCCGCAGAGGGATACCTCCCGGTATCGCTCGAACCGAGCGGATGGGAAGCCGTGGTCGGCGATCCCGAGACCCGCAAGGCGATGAAGGCCAAGGCGCTGGCGAAAGCGCAAACAGAGGCCCGGGCCGCGATGGCGAAGAACTGGATCGCAGAAAACGGCGTCCTGACCGGGGCCGCTGACGGAGGAACGATCGGATCGGCGAAAAATTACGAAAACTTCGAACTGATCCTCGACTGGAAGACCGAAGGCGAGGCCGCGATGGGCATCCGCTCGATCCCGCAGATCGCACTCGGAGGAAAGAACTCCGGAGCCTTGACGGGCAACATGCTCCACGACAACGCCGCACCCAAAGCGGCCGCGAACGGCCCGCAGGAGTGGAACACGATGCAGGTGAAGGTGGTCAGCGACCGCGTGACGGTCGTACTCAACGGCGTCACGACCGCCGAGAACGTAATCCTCGAAAACGCATGCAACCGGGAGATTCCCGCCTACGCAGAGGGACAGATCCTGCTCATCGCGGGAAATGCGCCCCTCAACGTCCGCGAAATGTACATCCGCGAACTGCCCGCCACGCCGCGCTTCGAACTCTCGGAGGAAGAGGCTGCCGACGGCTTCGAGGTGCTCTTCGACGGTACGTCGATGCACAAGTGGACCGGGAACACCACCAACTACGTCCCCGTCGACGGAACGATCTACGTGACGGCGCAGTACGGCGGATCGGGCAACCTCTACACCAAGAAGGAGTACGGAGATTTCGTCCTGCGATTCGAATTCGCCTTCGACAGAGAGGGCGTCAACAACGGCATCGGCATACGCACCCCCATGGGCGTCGACGCCGCCTATCACGGCATGGAGATTCAGGTGCTCGACCACGACGCTCCGATCTACAAGAACCTGCGCGTATACCAGCAGCACGGATCGGTCTACGGAATTATCCCGGCCAAACGCGTGAAATTCCCGCCCCTGGGAACATGGAACGTCGAGGAGATACGCGCCGTGGGAGACCGCATCACCGTGACGGTAAACGGCGAGGTGATTCTCGACGGAGACATCCGGCAGGCCTGCCAAGGCCACAACGTGGCCCCCGACGGCGGGAAAAACAACCCCTACACCGTGGACCACAAGAACCATCCCGGACTCTTCAACGCCTCGGGACACATCGGACTGCTCGGACACGGAGCCGGAATCAAGTTCCGAAACATACGAATCAAGGAACTGCCCGCCCCGAAAACGAAATAACAAGGCCGCAGGAAAACCCGCCGCCGAACGGCGGGTTTTCCCGGCCCGGCAGCGGAAATTCACAAATTAACGCTATATTTGTTCCATAGAATATTTATCTACATTATGTAGCTTTCATGTCTTTGTAACGGGAACTTTGACAATTTGAAATGAAATACAAGGAAAATGGCCTTCAGAGTTGACAAATTATTACCTAAAATTTCTCATTGTATTGTTTGTCGGATATTTATGTTTAATTATATTTTGGATGCAAAAGTTTGGAACCCTTTTATCTTAATAAAATAAATCCTTCAATTTCTAAGTTACTATTGCAATAGCTTGTTGATTCAGCCATTTTTTCTTCGATCGAATAAAATTTGCCATCCCGAAAATTTTTCATATCTTGCAAGAGGTTATTTGACATGTGGTATTTTCGTGCAATTAACTGAAAATAAATCGTTACCTTCTCGTTACCTATTCTCCATTAAAGCAATGTAACAACTCGATAAATCAAGTCGTTATATTGCTTTAATCCCGCACCGAATCATCGGTCTGCCGCTTTTTCCTTATAGGTTGTGGCCGTGTTTTTGCACGTGCCGGTCGAGCCTCACCGCCGGATTCCTCCCCGCGAAAGCACCTCCTCGAAGTAGGCGATGGTTTTTAGGAGACCGTCCCGCAGCTGGATTTTCGGCTCCCAGCCGCCGAGCATGTTGCGGGCGAGCGAGATGTCGGACTGCCGCTGCTGGGGATCGTCGGCGGGCAGGGGCAGGTGGACGATCTTCGATTTCGAACCCGTCAGGGAGATCACCTCGCGGGCCAGTTCGGCGATGGTGAATTCGTTCGGGTTGCCGATGTTCACCGGACCGGTGAAGTCGTCGGGCGTGTCGTCCATCATGCGCACCATGACTTCGATCAGGTCGTCGATGTACTGGAACGGACGGCTCTGTCCGCCGTCGCCGTAGATCGTGATATTGTCGCCCCGCAGCGCCTGGACGATGAAATTCGAGACCACGCGGCCGTCGTTGATGTCCATTTTCGGACCGTAGGTGTTGAATATGCGGATGATCTTCACGGGAATGCCGTGTTCGCGGTAGTAGCTCATAAAGAGCGACTCGGCGCAGCGTTTGCCCTCGTCGTAGCACGAGCGGATGCCCAGCGGGTTGACGTGGCCCCAGTAATCCTCGCGCTGGGGGTGGATCAGCGGGTCGCCGTAGACCTCCGAGGTCGAGGCCTGGAGGATTTTCGCCCGGTTGTATTTGGCCATGCCCAGCATGTTGATCGAGCCGATCACCGACGTCTGGGTGGTTTTGATCGGGTCGTGCTGGTAGTAGATCGGCGAAGCGGGGCAGGCGAGGTTGTAGATCTCCTCGATCTCGGCCATGTAGGGATAGACGATGTCGTGGCGGATGACCTCGAAATTGGGGTGCGACAACAAGTGTCGGATGTTGCTTTTGTGACCGGTGAAATAGTTGTCGATGCAGATGATGTCGTTACCTTCCGCGAGCAGCCTTTCGCACAGATGGGAGCCGATCGTATCGCTGGGCTGCATTCCCGAAGGGGTGATGTGCTTCAGCTGCTTCGCCAGCGAGAACGGCGTCATGCTGCCCGCGCCGCCCGATTCGTTGCAGACGTGGAGACCCCGTGCGATCGACCTGATCCGTTCGCTTTATCCCCAGGTGGAGAACATCGCTCTGGTGACCGACAATACCTACGGCGGCATTTCGTTGCAGGCGCTCGTGCGCGCGGAGTGGGAGAACTACCCCGACCTGAATCTCGTGCTGGTGGACAGCCGCGAGGGGGAGGAGACGGCGTTCCGGACCTATGCGACGCTGCCGCCCCGTTCGGCCGTGATGCTCGGCACGTGGCGCGTGGGCAGCGACGGCGAATACTTCATGCAGCGGTCGCTGAACGACCTGGTGCAGAACAACCCCCGCGTTCCGGTCTTCTCGGTGACCGGTACGGGCATCGGCGACACGGCGATCGGCGGTTACGTGCCCGAATACGAGAACGGCGCGGAGGTCATTGCGAACCAGATCCGGAAATATTACGACACGGACGACATCGAAGACGCTCATTTCCATACGAGCAAAAGTCTCTATCTGTTCGATTCGCGCAAGCTCAAGGAGTGGAAAATCGCTGAATACGCCCTGCCCAAGGGCAGCGTCATCGAGGATACGATGGCGGCCAAGCTGTCGAAATACTCCCACTACATCGAACTGTTGGTGGCGGGCATCCTGCTGCTGGTGCTGCTGCTCTTCGTGACGTGGCTGCTGTTGCGCATGCGGCGGCTCAAGCTCACGCTTGAGGAGCGCGAGGGCCAGCTGGTCGTCGCCCGG
The DNA here is from genome assembly GCF_025145845.1 of Alistipes shahii WAL 8301. Classification (NCBI taxonomy): domain Bacteria; kingdom Pseudomonadati; phylum Bacteroidota; class Bacteroidia; order Bacteroidales; family Rikenellaceae; genus Alistipes; species Alistipes shahii. Next base: position 1,926,684 of record NZ_CP102253.1, read on the forward strand.
GAGAAGGCCGAGGAGTCGGACATGCTCAAGTCGGCGTTCCTGGCCAACATGAGCCACGAAATCCGCACGCCGCTCAACGCCATCGTGGGCTTCTCTTCGCTGATGCAGAGCGAGGAGCTTTCGCAGGAGGAGCGCGCCGAGTACTGCGCCATCGTGGTCAGCAACTCCGAGATGCTGCTCACGCTGCTGAACGACATCCTCGACATTTCGTCGCTCGAGTGCGGCAAGATCAGGTTCAACTACGCTTCGGAGGATATCGTGCAGATTTGTCAGCACGTGATGATGACCACGGCCCATACGCGGCAGAGAGGGGTTGAGGGGCGTTTCGCGTGTCCCGTCGGATCGTTCATGCTCACCACCGACGCCCACCGTCTTTCGCAAATCCTGATCAACCTGCTGACCAACGCCGGCAAGTTCACCTCCGAGGGCAGCATCACGCTGGGGGTGGAGATCGACGAGGAGCGGGGCGAGGTGCTTTTCTCGGTGGCCGACACCGGACCGGGCATTCCGCCCGACAAGCAGGATCTGGTTTTCAACCGCTTCGAGAAGCTCGACGGCAACAAGAAGAAGGGCACGGGGCTGGGCCTTGCCATCTGCCGCCAGATCGCCATGATCGTCGGGGGCCGCATCTGGGTCGATTCCGCTTACACGGGCGGCACGCGTTTCGTCTTCGCGCATCCCATCGGTATCGACCCCGGTGGAGAGAACCGCGAGGGGGGGGGGATTTCTACCCTCTGAACAGCGCAAGTCCCTCTTTGTGAACGATGCCGGCCAGCTGGTCCCCGAAGGGAAATAAGACGCGGAGAAAGGCTCCTTCGCGCCGGATCACCTCTTTTTCGTCCCCCATTTGGGCTTTATGCCGATGAAGAATTCGGCGTTCATGCGCGGCATGGGCCGGGAGAGCACCGAGAGGTACTCCTCGTTGAACAGGTTGTTGACCGTGCCTTTGAGCGTCAGGTCCGCCCACCGGAGCGAGAGACCCTTTTCGAGCGAGAGGTTGCTCATCAGATAGGGCGTAAGGCGTCCGGTGAGCGTGATGTCGTTGCTCGACATGGTGTAGCGTTCGCTGTAATAGCAGAACTGATAGAGCAGGCCCCAGCTGCGCCAGGAGAGCCTTCCGGTCGCCGTGGCCGAATATTCCGGTTCGTAGGGCAGCTGTTTGCCGACCGACCGGTCGGCCGGGGACATCGGCTCCCCCCTCGTTGATCGACGGCGCCCATGAGAAGGTGCCGTTCAGGTTGATTTTCAGTTCCCTGGTGAGCGATGCGGCCAGGTCGGCCCGGATCTCCACGCCGTAGGCGTGGACCTTTTTGATGTTCACCGGCGAGAAAAATCCCTTTGCCGTCGGCAGCCACAGAATCCAGTCGTCGATGTGCTGGTCGTACCACGACGCCGACCCCGACAGCGTGTACGCGCCCTCCTTTCCCACGGCGAACGACAGTCCGGCTTCGTAAGCGACGCCCTTTTCGCTGTTCAGGCCGGGGTTGCCGCCCGGCAGGAAGTAGAGGTCGTTGAGCGTCGGGAAGCGGTAGTTGCGCGAGACGGAGGCCTTCGCCACGACGTTGCCGCGCCTGGAAAGCAGGCAGTCGGCGAAGAAGGCAGGGATGACCGGCGACCAGGAGGTTCCGTACATGGCTTCGTGCACGACGACCGACAAGCCCAGCCGCTCCGTGGGACGCCACTTGGCCGACAGGGAGCCGTCGAGTTCGATGCGTCCCTTGTCATAGCCGACGACGGCCTTGTCGCCCTGCTGGCGGATGATGTTCTTGTCGGCGCTTTCGACGAAGTGCTGGTGTGCCGACAGCCCGGCCGTGAAGAGCCATTTGCCGCCGACGGAATACTCTCCGTCAGCCTGCCCGTAGAGGGTGTTGATCCTGCTCCGCGAACGGGTCATGGCCTCCAGGATGCCGTTGCCCTTGTCGCGCCGGTAGTCGTAGGCCGTCCACGAATGCACGTATCCGGCTTTCGCCGCCGCCTTCCAGTTCCGGCGGTAGTGGTCCCACGAGAGGACGCTGCGCAGGGTGTGTTCGCGCTGGCGGTTTTCGAACTGCGTGTCGTCGGCGTAGTCGGTCGTCAGCAGGGGCAGTTCCCGGTTGGAATTGATGTACCAGGCGTTCAGCCCGAAGCGGTCGCCTTTCCCGGTGTTGTAGTAGACCTCCTGCAACACGTGCACGTCGTCGAACGCGCCGCTCTTGTTGCGTTCGGTGGGATAGTACGACCCGACGATGTTCATCTCGTCGTCGTAGATGTTCTCCTTCTTGTCGCGGTTGCGGTACTTGTAGTCGTTGGCCGAGGACTGGTAGACGGCGCGGGTTGATACCTGCCAGCGCTCGTCGCCCCATGTCAGGCGCAGGAATTCGTCGAAAGTACGGAACATGCCGATGCCCTGGATATATTGCAGCCCGAATCCGTCGGCCGCCGCCGGCGCAGTCGAGAGCTTCACCAGTCCGCCCAGTCCGCCGCCCGTCTCGCTGACCGACGAGGTTCCGTGGAGCAGCGAGGCGTCGTCGATGAAATAGGAGGGGATCATCGAAAAGTCGGTCATGCCCAGCATCGGGTTGTTGATGCGCATGCCGTTCCACGTCACCTGCGTATGCGACGGACCCGTGCCGCGGAACGATACCGTGGAGAGGGTCGCGCGGCCGTACTGCTTGACGAAAACCGGTGTGTTGAACGTCAGCGCGTCGGCTATCGAGAGGGCGATGTTCTCCTTGAGGATCGCCGAGTCGAGTTTCGTCTCCTCGACGCCGATGCTTTTCATCGGACGCCGGCCCCAGACCGGAACCTCCCGGATGGCGATGGCGCCTTTCCCGCGCCACTCCCCCGCGCCGGCGTTCTGCGGGGTTTCCGGCACGTCGGACGGCGCCGGCTCGCCCTGCGCCCGCAGCAGCGCCGGAAACAGCAGCATCCAAAGAAACAAGGCGGTTGTTTTCATGCTCTCCGGTTATTTCCAGCAAAACGCTCCGGGCGCGACGCCCACGTGAAATTCGTCGACAGGCTCGCCCTTGGCCGTATAGCGGTAGACGACTCCCTGCTGCTGGTAGTCGACGGCGTCGGCAACGTACACGTCGCCGTTGGCCGGATCGACCGTCAGTCCGTAATATTTGGTCTCCCTGTATTCGAGGAACGGGCGCACCGGAAGCTGCTCCCCGGCGACGGGCATGCGCCAGACGTCCCGGTCGATCCAGTAGAGCGTGTCGCGCGTGCCGTTGAGCTGCATCTCCGACGGGGAGTCCCCCTTCCGGAACCGGAACTGCTTCTCCACGGAGAACGTTTCGGCGTCGATGCGGTACAGCGACGGGGCTTCATATCCGTAGGGGCTGCCCTCGTAGCCGCCGTCGGTGACGGTCCACAGCTTGTTGTTCCGGTCCATCGCCAGCGACGCGGGCTGGATGCCGACGGTCAGCTGACCGACGACCCGGTCGGTCTCGGTGTCGATTTTGAGGATACGGTTCTGGTAGGACCAGCAGTTCACGAAGACGTATTTGCCGTACTGCACCATCTGCTCCGTGGAGCCGGATTCTGCCGTCATGTCCGGGCACTCGATATATCCCGTGATTTCGTAGCGTTTGGGGTTGACGATGAAGATGCGGTTGTCCCAGATCTGCGTGACGTAGGCCTTTTCGTCCGAAACGAAATGGATGTACCGCGGCGAGGTGAGGTTGGTGATGCGTCCCACCTCGCGGAAGGTGTCGGGGTCGACGGCGAAAACGACATGCGAATTGTTCACCGCGATCCATCCCACGCCGTTGTGCAGGGTCATCGACTGCGCCACGTCGCCCAGCTTGAAGGCGTTGGCCCGGTGGAAAACTTCGTTTTCGACGGTTTTCGTTTCCGGGTCGTAATACGACAGCGTGGCGTTTCCGTACTGGAACATGCCCTCGTTGACGATGAACAGCCCCCGTTCCGTCGCCGAGAAATCCTCCGTGCGGCCGTAGTCCCACTTCATGCAGCCGCCGAGGGCGGAGAGGCATAAAGCCGCGGGCAGAATCTGTCGTAAGAATCGTTTCATGCGTTGCGGTCGGGAATGGGGTTATCGGTTGAGGTTCTCGTCGACGGCCATTCCGGCGACTTCGGTCGAGAGTTCGCCCAGTCCTCCGGCGCTGCCGTTGATGGCGCTCTGCACCTTGATGAAATCAATGTAGCGCAATCCGGCGGGCTGTCCGTCGGGCGTCATGGCGTTGCTGATCTTGAACCAGGTCTTGCCGGTTTTGGACGAAGATTCCAGATTGTCGCTGCCCGCGTTGTCGACGTACCCCCATTCGAACGAGTTGTTCGACCAGTCTCCGCCTGGGGTCTGCGTGGTGTTCTGCCGCAGGCCCGTGCCGTAATAGGTATGGGACTCCTCTTCGAGCCACAGGGGATAGTAGTAGTCCTGCGCATGGAACTGTCCCAGATAGGCTACCTGCCCGCTCCGGCCCAGATTGTCGGTCCATTTCACCCCCTGGCGAGGCCCGGCGGGTCTGTAATAGGTCACCGCATACTCCTGGACGGTCCATTCGCCGCCCGTTTCGCTGCCCCGGAGTTCGTACCATTCGTCGTCGGGCTTGCCGTTGCCGTTGACATCCTGCATCACCCACACGACGCCCGGTTCGTTGCTCCCTTCGAACTGGTTGCCGGGGATCGAAAAGTCGTATCCGCCCTTGTTCTCCACGCTGTGGTCGAAGGCGAGGATCACGTAGCCGCCGAAGTTGCCGAGCGAGACGAACTCACCCTTTTTCAGCCGGTTCTCGGCGTAGAGACGGGCCTCCTCGAAGCTCTTCTGGCCGGTGTATCCGGCCATGCCCGTTTCGTTGACGAACTGTCCGGGCGCGGGCAGGAATTCGAGCACCCGGTTCGACGCGGGCTGTCCCGTCGTCGTGATGACGCGCTCCGATTCGCGTTCGTAGCAGGTCACCCGGAGCGTTTTTTCGGTGATTCGCTTCGACGATGCGCGCGTGATGTGGCGCGAGAGGGGTGCGGCCGGGCTTTCGTCCGTGTCCGTCACCCGGAAGGTGACTTCGTATTCGCCCTCCTTCTCCGGCGTGAAGGCGAACATGCGTTGGGTTGCGTCCTCCTGCAAAGAGCCGTTCACGTACCATGCATATTCCGGCCCGACGGCGTCGCTCACCTGCGGCCGCAGGAACAGCGTCCGCCCGAGCGATACGCTCCGCACCAGCGGGTCGGCCAGGTAGGAGGAGGGGATGAACGCGATGCGGACCGGAATGACGTCCACGACGTGTACGGCAACCGTTTTCTCGGCCGTGCCGTCCTCGTTGGTCACCGTCAGCCGCAGGGAGCAGTCTCCCGGTTGGGTGCGCATGAAGATGTAGTCCTTTTCGGTGGAGACCGGTACGGACGAGTCGTCCAGATACCATTCGTAACGGGCGTTTTCGCCGTTCTGCACCTCCGGTGCGAACGTGTATTCCCGTCCCGTGAGCACGTATAGCCCCGTCTGCGGCACGATGAGCGAGATGACGGGGGGAGCGAGCCGGTTCACGTCGATGCGCGCCTCCTTCTCGTCGTATCCCGCCCGGTTTTCGACCCGCAGGGTCACATAGACGCGGCCTTCCTCGTTGAATACGTATTCGAACACGCGCGCCGTAGAAACGACCTCGTCGTCGATCGTCCAGCTGTAAGCGGCCTCTCCCTCGTTTTCCACGGTCGGCGTGATCGTCACCGCGCGGCCGATCTTGGCCGCGTAGACGCCTGTCTCGCTGTCGAGGGTGATTCGGGGTTTGCTGTCCGGCAGCGTAATCTCTCCGTCCTTGTTGCAGGCTGCGGCCGCCAGCGCTACCGAGAGCAGCGCCGGTATCGCCGTCCGTCCGGCATGACTGAAAAAACAGCTCATATCCTCTTCGTTTAAATCGTTCAACCAATCTTTGCGGATGTTCCGGAGATCCGCATTCGTGCCGTGCGCACGGCATGCGTCCGGCCGGAATTTCGCAGTAGCCTGATTTTACATTCGGGGATATGCCGGAAACCGTTTTTCCTGCCGATCACGATCCATTTCCCCCTGGATTGTAAAACCATTGCAGCGGCAGGTCTTCTGACTCGTTCCGGTCCCGACGCCTTCCCGGTCGCGTGAAAACCAGTGGCAAGAGATTGTCGGGGTCTGATGTGCCGCTTCGGCGGCAGGAACTTACAGCAGAGGGAACTGTTGCCGATTTTCACGGCATTCCCTTTTAATCGCCCGGGGCCGGGGGCCTCGTTCGGCGAACCGTTGCGCAGCAAAGGTATGGAAAAAAGATGAAAAAGAAGACGCGCCGGTCGAATTTTATGCCGGCGGCCTGCCGAAGGTCCCGCCGCCCGGGGTTCATTTCCGGTCGTTTCCGGGGACGGAACAGCTGCGCCGGCCGGGAGGCGGACGCCTGCGCGCAGTTGCTCTCTCCTGACGCCTGAAAACGAAAAAGTCTTACATGTCGTTGACACATAAGACTTTTTGCAGTGGACGACGTAATCCGTTCCTTCTCTCTCACGCCTCCTGGAGCTGAATCCGAGATTTGAACTCGGGACCCCTTCATTACGAGTGAAGTGCTCTACCGCTGAGCTAATTCAGCCTTTCGGGAACACCGAGGTTCCCTTTGGGACTGCAAATATCTGAAAAATATTTTTTTCTCGCAACAATTTTGCGAAAATTCTCGCTTTTCTTGCTATATTCGCGCTAAAACTGACCCGAAACTGTTTTACGATGATTACTTTTCTGGTGTGCCTGGCGTTGCTGGTGACCGCATATTTCACGTATGGACGCTATCTGGAACGGCTCGTCGGCATCGACCCGGCGGCCCGGACGCCCTGCAGCCGCCTTTACGACGGCGTGGATTACGTGCCCCTGCCGAGGTGGCGCATTTTCCTGATCCAACTGCTCAACATTGCGGGGCTCGGCCCGATTTTCGGCGCCGTGCTCGGTGCGGCCTACGGGCCGGTGGCGTTTCTGTGGATCACCTTCGGCGGCATCTTCATGGGTGCGGCGCATGACTTCATCGCCGGGGTCATCTCGCTGCGCCACGACGGCGCGAGTCTTCCCGAGACGGCCGGGGTCTACCTCGGCGGCGGCATGAAGATCGTCATGCGGCTCTTTTCCGCCGGGCTGATGATCCTCGTCGGTGCGGTGTTCCTCTCGCAGCCCGCATCGCTCGTCGCGGCCCGCCTCGACGTCCCGTCGCTTGAAGGCATCGCTTTCGGCGGATTCTCGTGGCTGCTGCTGATCGTGCTGGGCGTGATTCTCGTCTACTACATCGCCGCCACGCTGCTGCCCGTCGACAAGATCATCGGCCGCATCTACCCGGTCTTCGGCTTCGCGCTGCTGTTCATGGCCGTCGGCATCCTCGTCGTGCTGCTTTTCGGCGGCGAATACACCATTCCGGAATTCACCTCCTTCGAAAACTGCATCGCCGATGCGAAGGCCTTCCCGATCGTCCCGATGCTCTTCACGACCATTGCCTGCGGCGCCATCTCGGGCTTCCACGCCACGCAGTCGCCGCTGATGGCCCGCTGCATGCGCAACGAACGCGAGAGCCGCTCGGTCTTCTACGGCGCGATGATCTCCGAGTCGATCATCGCCCTCGTCTGGGCCGCCATTGCCATGGCCTTCTGGGGCGATGTCGCGGGGCTGAACGGCGCCATCGCCGAATACGGCGGCCAGGCGGCCGTGATGATCGACGTGATCGCCAACAAGACGCTGGGCCCGGCGCTGGCCGTCTTCGTGATCTTCGGCGTGGTGGCCTGCGCCATCACCTCGGGCGACACGGCCTTCCGTTCCGCGCGGCTGATCGTCGCCGACTTCATGGGCGTCGAGCAGCGCACGCTGCGCAAACGCATCTATATCTGTATTCCGCTCTTCGCGTTGGGACTTCTGATCATCTTCGGACTGCCGTTTCAGACCATGTGGAGCTATTTCGCGTGGATGAACCAGACCCTCGCGGCGGTGACGCTCTGGATGATCGTCGCCTACCTCCGCCACCGGGGGCGCGCCGTGTGGGTGGGGCTGATTCCGGCTCTCGTTATGACGTATGTCTGCGCCAGCTATATCTTCGTTTCGCCGCTGATGCTGGGCATGCAGAACCGTACGGCGGCTTACCTGCTGGGCGGGGGCGTGACGCTCGCGGTCCTTGTCGCCATGATTTTCAAACTCAAAGACAACGATGCAAAAGGCATATCTTGAACCTACGCCCGACCAGACTTTCGAGGTGGTCGGCGAAGGACCCTGTAATTTCGTGAAAGTCCTCGCCCGGTCCCGCGAGATGCAGGCCGCCGGCGATATAGAAGGAGCCTGCAACGAGCGTTTTCAGGCCTTCCAGCGTCTTGCGGAGCTGATTCCCGAGGACGAGGAGATCAATCTCGAATGGAGCCACCGCAATTCGCGCGCGGCGCTCGAACTGATCTTCGCCTCGGCCATCGACCACTTCCTGATCAACAATTTCGAGATGTCGGCGGCGCTCTTGGAAATGCTGCTGGAACTCGACCCCGAGGACCATCTGGAAGGGAGCGAACTGCTGGCCTTCGACTACCTGGCCTTGGACGAGCAGGAGCTGTTCGACGAGGTGATCAACGACGTGTCGGACAAGCATCCGGGGCGTGAGGTGCTGCTGCTGTGGTCGGCTTTCCGCCGTGACGGACGATTGCCCGAAGGGGAGTTGCAGCGATTCCGGACGCATTTTGCGCCCTTCTTCGCCGAATTTACCGCCGACGAGCATCCGGCCGACGAAGCGTATCTGCGCGACATCGGGAGCGAACGACCCTCGCCTGCCGCACAGGCCCGCGAACTGTGGCTCCAGACCGAGAATCTCTGGGTGCTCTGGCCCGGCTTCATCGACGCCCTGCGCGCCGCCCGCTGACGGGCGCCCGCGTGCCGGAGGGCGAAGCCCCTGTCCCGCAAAACAGAACCGCAGCCCGGATTTCCGGACTGCGGTTTTTTGTCGTACCCTCCTCCCTGCGGCCGGGGGCCTACGCTTTCTCTCCGTTCATCAGCTTGTTGAAGCAATGGCGGCAGATCGGTTCGTAGCTGTCCTGCGCGCCCAGCATCACCTGCTTTTCGTCGCTCGTGAGGCGGTGCGAATGGTGGGCGAGGTTGCCGCAGCGGACGCAGATGGCGTGAACCTTGGTGACGTACTCCGCCGTTGCCATCAGCGCGGGCATCGGGCCGAACGGCTTTCCGGTGTAGTCCATGTCCAGACCCGCGACGATCACGCGCACGCCGTTGTTGGCCAGCCGGCGGCACACGTCGACGATGCTTTCGTCGAAGAACTGCGCCTCGTCGATGCCCACCACGTCGACGTCGGCGGTCATCAGCAGGATGTTCTGCGGCGACTCGACGGGGGTGGAGCGGATGGCGTTCGCGTCGTGCGACACGACCTCCTCCTCGGAATAGCGCACGTCGATCCGGGGTTTGAAAATCTCGACCCGCTGGTGGGCGAATTTGGCTCGTTTCAGGCGGCGGATCAGCTCCTCGGTCTTACCCGAGAACATCGAACCGCATACGACTTCGATCCAGCCCTTGCGGCTGGCATTTTCTAAAAACATAAGTGTAAATAACTCTTTTTTTGTTTATCAGGTTCGCCGCAGCTCCGAAGGAGTCGGTTTCCGCGGCTTATGTTTCGGCGCAGATAATTCCCCTGCCTCCCCCTCCTCCCCTTGAAAAGGGGTGACTTTGGCCCGAGGGTGTCCTGTCCGGGAGCCTCCGCAGGGCTGTCTTGTGGGGCCGGCATACAAAGATAACCGGTTTTTTCTTTTCTGCAAAGCGAAACCGGGGCTATGACGCCCCGGCGGTTCCCGAAAAACGATCCGGCCCTCCCGCGAGGGGAAGGCCGGATGCGGAACGTGCCGTGCCGGGCGGATCGTCAGTTCGATGTGGGGAACTTGTAGGCCACGGCCACGGGTTTTTCGCAGATGCCGACATACTCCTTCACCTTCTCCATCGTCTTCAGACTGTAAACGTAGAGGCTGCCGGGCTTGCGGCCGGTCGCCGTCGGGTTGTAGGTGGCGATCAGCAGCTGGTCGTCGTCGACCACCGCGGAAGAGGTCGACGGTACGGCGTTCGTGCAGATGTCCATGATCTGTTCGCCGTCGGGCAGCGTGATGTCGGGCTTGGCCCCTTCGGCGGGAACGACCGGGTCGACGCCTGTCATCGCCCAGTGATAGATCTTGTTGTCGTAATCGTAGTAGGCGTTTCCGTTGAGCTTCGTCGTGACGATCCGGGTGTTCGCATTCATCAGCATCGGCTGCACCTCGTCGTAGGTCTTGATTTCGGTCGGACTCGAAAGCGATGAACTGGTGCTGATGATTTTGACGGTTTTCGGCGCCCCTTCGATCGTACGGGCGATGCAGTAGTATTTGGAAGCGTCGTACTGTCCCGCCCCGATGCGGCCCGCTGCCATGTTGATGAATTCATACCCGTCGGGTGCGGCGTATCCCGCGATTCTCGAATTGGGGAATCCGGTGATTCCGGCCTCGGAGAACATGAGGATGTCGCGCACTCCGGCGGTTTTCGAGGCGAACAGTCCCTGCCGGCCGTATCGTGCGGGGAAGGGCGTTTCCCGCACGATGAGCATGTCGGTCGAGAATTCGTAGCGGTAGGCCCTCTCGTCGTCGCCGATCAGATAGGCCCAGTGAGCGGTTCCCGACGTTCTTTCGCCCAGAATCTCTCCGGTGCGGACTCCGTATTCGTCCATCCCCTTCATGCGATAGGTGACGCTCAGCGTCACGGGGTCGAGGCGGTAGATCGAGCCTTCGTCGTCGCCCGAGGAGATCAGAATTCCCGAAGCGTATCCCGGCGAGGAGAATACGTAGACGTCGCGCAGGCTTCGGAAGTCGTATTCCGGGTTGATCGTCAGCAGATTGTCCCAGATCTCCTGGGCGCCTTCGGCCTCCTCCTGCGGAGAGCGTTTCTTGACGAAGGCGAGCGATCCGGCGCCCTCGTCGTCGTTGCAGAGGATCAGGAAACCTTCGTCGAAGCCGGCCTGCACGCGCAGGTCGTAGTAATGGAATCCTATGCTTTCGCCGTTGTCGATCCGCAGGCGCAGCACGTAGCTGCCGGCCTTGTCGAAGGTGTAGTCGAGCGTCGGCGAACTGGAAATGAACGTCGTGTCGACCATGCCGGGGAAGTCTCCCGCAGGTTTTCCGTAGGACCATTCGTAGACGAGGTCCTGCCCGCTTTCGCTCTCCACGCGGAGTTTGTCGAGGTGGAGCGTTTCGGTAGCCTTGGCGTAGATGGTCCGGTCCAGACCGCTCACCGTGATCGGGGCCAGCTCCCGGTACTCCTCTTTGTCGAGTCCGTAGCAGGAGGCCAGTGCGATTCCGCAGCAGAGCGGCAACAGATATTTCGCAAGTTGTTTCATGGCGCTTTCGGTTAATAGTTATTTGCCGGGTCTCTCCAGCCGCCTGTCGTTACGTTGACGCTTCCGGTCGTATAATACTCCAGGTCGGGGTAATTGGTCGAATAGTAGTCGAACAGCGGGCAGAGCACGTAGCGGAGCCAGGCCATCTTGTGGGGGTTCTGCCGGTTGACCATGAATCCCATGCTCATGCGCAGCTGCTGTCCGTTGAGTCCCGTGTAGTAATCGTTGTCGATGTTCTCGCCGTACTGTTCGACCATCGACGCGTAGAGCGTCGGGTTGGTCTCCGCGATTCCGTGGTAGAGTTCCAGCAGTTTCCGGTATTTGTCCTGCCGGAATTCGCCCGTGTACTGATACCACTGCTGGGTGGCGGAGTAGTACCACCAGTAGGGGCAGGCGGCGGTTCCGTCCGAGATCAGGAACCGGTAGACGTTCCGGGGCACGCCTTCGAACTCTTCGTTCTGGGCGATCTGGAGCACCAGCGACGCGGTTTTCGTCATAATCTTCTCCGTGCGCTTCAGCGTCACGTCGATCTGCCCTTCCACGGAGCCGGCCGGGACGATGAGCCTGTCGATCGTGTAGTCTTCGTTCTCGACGGCGTCGATCAGCTCGCGCTGTACGCCGCCCGTGGTGTAATTCGAGGTGGTGTCGTGAATGGCCCTTACCTCGAACGTCCGGTCGCGGTCTGCCGGCATTCCCAGCAGGGTCACGGTTACGGTCTTCTTGACCTCTTTCACCGATTCGTCGAGCAGGGCGAACGAAAAGTCGGTCGAGAGATACTGGTCCAGACTCGGATAGTTCTCGTATTTGAAATAGAGTTTGTCCTTCTGCGACGTGTCGTACATCAGCCACGTGTCGGAACAGGAGGCGAATGCCGCGACGGTTCCGGCCAGGACGGCTATTTTGAAAATGAGGTTTTTCATAAGTCTTGCGTTATTGTCTGTAATTGTCCTCTACGCTCTGCGGGATGGGCATCGTGTAGGTCGCGTCGTCGGTTCCCGCGAAATTGCCTCCCGGTATCGCGATGTCCAGCTGCAATCGTTTCATGTTGAAGAAATCCTCGCCGTCGGCGAAAAACTCCTTCCGGCGTTCGTTGATGATGTTGTTTTCGGTGATTTTGCCCGTTTCGCGCTCGGCGAAAGGCGTCAGGTCGCGCGACTTCACCACGTAGTCGAGGTATTCCGTCGCCTTGTCCGGGTCTTTCGTGAGGTTGGCTTCGGCCACGATGTAGTACATTTCGGGAATTCGGATCAGACTCGGTCCGGGGATTGATTTGCCGCTGTACGTGGGGTTGCTCTCTCCCTGGGCGTACATCTTGTTGTAGTGCTTGATGCACCACGAATTGCCCGTGTCGAACCAGGTCGAGTAACGCTTGTCCGTGCCGGCCAGGTCGGTGGAGTAGATTTCGGAATACTGGCTGGAGAGCGCAAGGGTTCCGCCCTGGTAGATGTGATTCCGGTAGAAGTTGTAGGTGTACTGCGTCGAGTAGAGCCCGAAGACGGTCTCCTGCATGTTGAGCGTGCCGGTCTCCACGGCGTTCCAGGCCTCGGCGGTCGTCATCAGCGGGAATTTGCCGCTGTCGATCACCTTCTCGGCGTAATCCTCGGCCAGGTCCAGTTTGCCCATCGTCCAGTAGGCGCGGGCCAGCAGCGCCTGTACCGCGTAGAGGTTCAGGTGCGTGATGCGGCAGCTCGTGAAGCCGTCGGAGGCGTTGTTGCGGGTCGCCGTCACCAGTTCCTCGTCCGCCGCGAGGTATTTCTCCGCCTCGGTCAGGTCCGCGACGATCAGTTCGAACACCTTGTCCAGCGAACTGTACGGGGTGACTTCGATGCCGTACGTGGTCACGTAGGGAATGGCCTTGGCTTTGGCCGCGGCGTCGCCCGATGCGAACGGCACGGCGAAGATGCGGGCCATTTCGAAATGGAGGTAGGCGCGCAGCGCCAGCAGTTCGCCTTTGTAGAGCCGGATGTGGCGGAATTCGTCGTCGGATTTGGGCAGGACGTGCATCAGCGCCTTGTTGACGTATCCGATGGCCTTGTATCCGTTGATCCAGAGGTTTTCGGCTACCGTGATGGCGTTTTCGTGCTCCCACAGGCGCTGTACGACGTAGGCCAGGTTGTCGCTCTGGCTGATGGTGAAGTTGCCGGTCATCAGTTCCGGATAGGCGAACGTAAGCGCGTAGGCGAAGAGGTTCTTGTTGGTTCCCATCTCGGTATAGATGCCGTAGATGGCGTCTTCGCAGCCTTCGGCCGTCGAGAAAAGCTCCTTGTCGGTCACTTCCGATTTGGGATTGACGTCGAGATACGCCTCGCAGCTGCCCAGCAGCAGCGGCAGGGCCAGCAGGATGTAGCTGTATTTTTTCATTCGTTTCATGGTCTCGGCAATATTAGAACGTGGGACGGAATGTCAGGTTGATGGTGCGGCAGTAGGGGTAGCTCGTACCGCGTTCGTACTTGACGGTCGAGAAGCGTACGATGTCCGATACGCCGACACCTACGGCCAGACGCTTGAATCCGAGCCGTTTGAGGAATTTCGGCTGGAACTCGTAGGTGAGCGTCGCGCTCGAAAGCCACAGTTCGTTGAGCCGCTCCACGAAACGCTCCGAGTTGTGCGGGGTCGTCGAACGCCGCTCCTTGATGGCGAGGTAGCGCGACAGGTCGCCCGGGTTCTTCCAGCGGTCCGTAAAGGCGCGTTCGTCGACGTTGTAGCGCGGGTCGATGTCTTCCACCTTCTCCCAGAGGGTCTTGTTGTAGGTGTCGCCGCCGAAGGTGTAGCTGAAGACGAAGTTCAGCGACCATCCCTTGTAACGCAGCGTGTTGAGCCACGTGCCTTGCAGTTTGGGCTGCGTGTTGCCCACGACCACCTCGTCCTCGGCGTCGTACTTGAAGGTGTATTCGCCGTTTTTGTTGATGAAGATTTCCTGTCCCGTGGCGGGGTCGATACCGGCCGAACGCACGGCGTAGATGTCGTACTGCGAGCCGCCTTCCCGGAAGCGCAGTTTCAGCGGGTTGTCCTCTTCGAGCTGATAGGCGGTGTTCTTCAGCTTGTCGCTGATCTGCTTGATGCGGTCCTTGACGTGCGAACCGTTGATGACGCTCGTCCACGCCCAGTTCTTGTTGCGGATCACCTGCCCCGCCACCGAGAAGTCGTAACCTACGTTCTGGTTCTCGCCGAAGTTCACGACGATGTCCTCTGAACCGGTCGACGCCGGGAGGGGAATCGTCATCAGCTGGTCCTTGGTGGTGTTGCGGAAGTAGTCGAAGCTCATCACCAGCCGTTCCTTGAAGAGCGTGAGGTTGATGCCGAAGTTGTTCTTCAGCACGCGCTGCCACTTCAGCTCGGGGTTGCCCATGCGGATCGGCACGGTTCCCACGCCGGTGTAGTAGATGTTGCTGTTGCTGTACTTGTAGGTCGTGATGGCCTGATAGGGGCTGCCGGTGGTCTGGCCGTTGTATCCCCACGACCATTTGAGGCGGATCACGTCGATCCATTCGACGTTTTCGAGGAACTTCTCCTTGTGGAGGTTCCATCCCAGGCCGAACGACCACATCGGGGCGAACCGGTTCTCCTTGCCGTAGGCCGACGATCCCGACGTGCGGTAGGAAACGTCGGCGAAGTACCGGTTCCGGAAGTAGATGTTGCCGCTGGCGAAGAAGCCGACCTTTGCCAGCAGCGTCTCGGTTCCGCTCGGGAGGTTCGAGGAGTCGTATCCCAGGGCGTATTTGATGTCCGAGAGGTTGTCCTTCAGGAAACCCATCGCCGTGATGTAGGAGGTCGTGGCGTTGGTGTGCTGGATGTCGCTTCCGGCGTTGATCACGAATCCCGAGCCTTCCTGTCCGATGTTGCGGCCGTAGTTGAGCACGATCTTGCCGTCGTAGTTGAACGCCTTGCCCGTGCCCAGTCCGTAGAGACCGCGCTTGGCCGGGTCGTTCTCGCCGAGGAACTGTGCATCGTCGGGCGAAACGTATTTGTCCGACTGGCTGCTCTTGACGTCGATGTTGAACTGTCCCGAGACGTAGAAATCCTTGGTCACGTACCATTTGGCGTCGACCGTGTTGCGGAGGGTCTGGTTGCGCGAGGTGCTGAAACTCGACAGCGTGGCATTGTAGAGCGGGTTGGCCTGGTAGCCTTCGCTCGTCGTCGAGGTGTCCTCGGGGTCGAAGTAGAAGGCTTTGACCAGCTCGCCGTACTCGTCGTAGGGCGACTCGTAGGGGTTGAGTTTCGTGTAGGCGCTGAATTTGCCGTAGGGCGAATCCGTTGCGTCGGTCAGCGTGTAGTTGGCCGTGTAACGGAGCGTGAGTTTGTCGCGCATGTGGTAGCCTATCGAAAAGTTGAGCGTGTAGTTGCGGCGGTTGTCGCCCTTCATGACGCCGTACTTGTCGCTGAAGCGCAGCGACGCGCGGTAGTCGATCTTCTGTGCGCGGCCGCTCAACGAGAGCGAGTGGGTGTGGCTGAACGGTACGCGCAGCGGGGCGCGTATCCAGTCGGTGTTGACGCCCCGGCGGACGTTCTGCAATTTGTAGGCGTAAGCCTTGTCCATCGCGCCGTTGTCCGATTCGTAAAGCCCGGCCAGGCGTTCCAGTTCCAGTTTCTGCGCCGCGTTGCAGAGGTTCATCGAACTCAGGTCCGGGATGCTCAGCTCGGGCACGAAGTTGTAGCTCAGGCGGGGTTTGCTGTCGGTCACCTGCTGGCGTTCGATGACGATTACGCCGTTGGCCGCCCGGTCGCCGTAGACGATCGAGGCCTGCGCGTCCTTCAGGACGTCGATGCGCTCGATTTCGTACATGTCGAGGTCGTACAGCTCTTCCATGCTGATTTCGGCGCCGTCGAGGATGATCAGCGGGTTGTTGTAGGCCTTCTCCTCGGCCGAGGTGGCGATGGAGTTCGAGCCGCGGATCAGGATTTCGGGAATGGCGTTGGGGTTCGAGCCGAGGGCGTTGTTCTGTACGACCACCATGCCCGGGGTCACGGCGCTCAGGGCCGACATCAGGTTGGTGTTCGAGATGGCCACGAGGTCTTCGCCCTTGATCGAGGTCACCGAACCCGTGTAGGTGCTCTTGTTGCGGGTGAACATGCCGTTGACCACCACGTCGTCGATGCGCGTGCCGCCCTCCTTGAGGGTGACGTTCAGGCCCTTTGCCGAGCCGGTGATGATCACCTGCTGGGTCTCCATGCCCAGGAACCCGACTTCGAGGACCGCAGGGCTGGTCTTGGTCGAGAAGGTGAAGGTGAACTGGCCCTTTTCATCGGTCGAGATGCCCTGTCCCGAGCCGCCTTTCAGAATGACCGATGCGCCGGGGAGCACCGTCTTGCCGGCGTCGCGCACGGTTCCGCTCACGGTGAACTTGCGCATCTTGACCGTTGAGTCGTAGACCAGCACGACGTTGTTCTCGATGGCGTATTTGAACGTCGACCCGGCGATGCACTTGTCGAGCAGTTCGTGTACGGTGACTTTCTTGAATTCGCCGCTCACGGCCGGGAGCCGGCGGATGTCTTCGGGGTCGTAGGCGAATTTGATGCCTGTCTTCCGGGTGATTTCGTCGAGCACCGCCGTCGCGGGTCTCTCCGTCAGCGTGACGGTAAGCGTCGCGTTCAGGTTGATCGGCTCACCCCCCCCCTGCGCCCGGGCCGTAGCGGCTGTGCAGCATAACAAGCCCACGACCAGCGACAGCCGCAGCGCACGGCTGAAAAGTTGTAGAATTCTTTGCATGTGTTTGGGTTTTAGGCAGACCGGCCGGGGCGGCCGGTCTGCTCGGGTTTTAGTTCTTCTGTGACGGGAACAGGCTGCGTTCGAGTACGTAGATCATGCCCTGGTAGTGGGCGCGGGTCTCTCCCGTAGCGCTTTTCACGCGCGAACGCAGCAGTTTCAGGATTCGGTCGTTGACGTTGACGAACAGCGCGCGCGACTCGTCGATCGACCGCAGCTGCACGTTGTACTGCCAGCCGTAGCCCGACGACAGGGCGTCGCTGTTCCAGAGCTGCGAGGCGACGTATCCCTTGCCATGCTCCTCTTCGGCCTCGCGCAGCGGGCCGAGGTAACGCTCCACGATGCCGCTCCGGTCGAGACCCAGCAGCGCGATCTCGTCCACCGAGGGTGCGTAGGCCTCCGCGATGCCGCCCAGCTTCATGCGCTTGGCCTCGCTGGAGGCGACGTCCGCGGCCGCGTCGACGAACATCCGCTGGATGAGCCGCTCCGACGGCGACACCGGGCGTCCCTTGATCGTGCTTTCGAAGACGATGTTGTAGAGGTCGTCCATATACTCCTGCGGCGTGTAGGGATCGTCGGCGATGTGCGACGAGAGCGTGACGTTCTTATAATAGGTGAAGAACGCGCGGCAGAAGTTGAAGCGCAGGATGAACGAGAGGTCCACGTGCAGCGGCAGTTTTTCGGTCAGCGCGGGCTGTTCGAGCCATGCCGAGTCCTTCATCTGCGCAAGCACCCATTTCAGCGATGCGCGCTGCAACTCCTTCGGGACGGAAACGGCCTGCGGACCGCCCGCCGTGTTGCTGTTCACGTCCGTGAGGTAGATGCCGCCCACGTTGAGCATCACGGCGTTCACGTAGCGCGCGAACTGTCCGGCCGCGGCCTCGTAAAGCTCCGTGCGGATTTTCAGGTCGGGGTCCTCCTCGTCGGTGATCCACTCCTCCATGTGCGAGAGGACGTATTTGAGGTTGCCGATGCCGTAGTCGCCGGCCTTGATGTGGTCGTCGCCGAGGTCCTCCTCGATGGCGGTGGGGTCGTAGCGGGCGATCACCTGCTGGCGGCCGTAACGGTAGATCGGGTCGCCGACCTTCTCGTCGATCCATCCGCGGATGGTCTTCTCCTCGTCGAACATGTCCTTCTTGTCGGGCAGCGGCGTGTAGGCGTATTTGATGACGTAGTCGTCATAGGGTCCGAGGTCCGGCGGGGTGAGTTTCACGCCCTTGTCGCCCGGCTGGGCCACGTAGTTGAAACGCGCGTAGTCCATGATCGAGGGGGTCGTGCCGTGCTGCTGCGTGAACGATGCGCTGCGGAGCGAATCCACGGGGAAAGCGCTCGATGCGGCCATGTTGTGCATCAGTCCGAGGCAGTGTCCCACCTCGTGGGCGAGGATGTACTCCAGCGACTCCTGGAATACGTCGTCGGGCAGCTCCTTGCCGCGCACGCGCTCGTCGACCTGTGCGGTCTGCACGAAACGCCAGTTGGCGGCCAGCTTCACCACGTCGTTGTACATCAGCACCGAGGCGTTGATGATCTCGCCCGAGCGGGGGTCGACCCACGAGGGTCCCATGGCGTTGGCCACGGCGGCCGGGACGTAGCGGATGCAGGAGTATTTCAGGTTGTCGGGATCGAATTCGGGATCGTCCTTCGGGAAGTCCTCGATGTGCATGACGTTTTTGAATCCGATCTTCTCGAAGGCCTTGTTCCAGCGCAGCACGCCGCGGCGGATCGGTTCGCGCCACAGCGCGGGGAACGCGTCGTCGAGGTAGAAGACGATCGGCTTGGCCGGCTCCACGAGTTCGCCGCGTTTCCAGGCCTCCATGTCTTTGGGCTGGATGTTCCAGCGGTTGATGACCGAGAAATCCTCGATCTTGTCCTTCTTGCCGTTGATGCGCGACATGTCGGTCAGGAAGATGCCGATGCGCGAATCGGCCAGGCGGGGCCGCATCGCCTCTTCGGGCAGCAGCAGGATCGTGCGCGTGACCTTCACGGTCATCGGCTCGTCCTTCTTGATGACCATCAGGCCCAGCAGGTCGGCCGTCACCGAGTAGGAGAGATAGGATTTGACGGTCACGTTGTCCTCGAAGGACTTGATCTGGTCGATCACCGAACCTTCGGACTTGAACTTGCCCGTGATGTTCACCACGCCGCCCTTGGTGCTTTTGATCGGGGCGAGCAGTTCGTTGTCGCCCGAGAAGAACTTGGTCATTTCGATCACCATTGCCGAGCTGTCGCGGTTGTAGCAGACCAGCGGGTAGGAGTGCATGATCGGCGGGAGGGTGCTCCGGCCGATGGCCTTGGACATGTGGGGATCGTTCGTGTCGTGAACGGGCGGCACGACGGCCTGCGAGAGGTAGATCGTCGTGTCGATGCGCGTGAACTTGACGTGGATGGGGTCCGTGGGTTTGTAGCCGATGGTCCCGAGGTTGGTGTCGCTGGCCTCCGAGATCGTGGAGGCGATCAGCATTTCACGGCCGATCGTCTTGAGGGGAACCTCCACGTAGAGCTTTCCCTTGAGCTTGTGGAGCGTCAGGAAAGGCCCTTTGGCGGTGAGGCACGATTTGTCGTTGACGAACATTTTGGTGTACTTGTCGACTTTGGGTTTGGCGACCTCCTCGGTTTTCGATTTTTTCTTTTTGGATTTCGAGGCCGCCGCCCCCGACGCCGGGGCGATCAGTAGGCCTGCCGCCAGGAGCAGGACGCAGAGTTTGGATAGTGAACGCATATAAGTAAAATTGGTGAATAGACGTATTTTTGTAAGTATATAACGTGTTTAAGTTTCAGAATGTTAAGAAAAAATCGTTTTGTCGTATGATTTGTTTTTGCCGATATCCTGTTCGGGTGCGGGGTCGACGCACAAAGATATAAAAAATAGGCCGAATGGTACATTTCGGCCGTTTTTTGACCCTGTTCCTTTCGGCCGCAAATCCCGGAAAACGGGGTTCGGCGGGCGGTTTTGCTGCCCTATGGTCGCAAAACCCCTGCCGCGCGGCTGATGGAATATTGCGCGGCAGGGGTTGTTTTCCGGAAAGCCGGGGATTTACTTGCAGTCGTCGATGCGGGTGATTTTGGCCCCGAGGGCATTCAGACGGCCGTCGATGTCCTTGTAGCCGCGGTCGATCTGGTCGATGTTCTGGATGGTCGAGACCCCTTCGGCCGACATGGCCGCGATCAGCAGCGCCACGCCCGCACGGATGTCGGGCGAGGTCATGCGGGTCGCGCGCAGGCATAGCCGGTGGTCGTGGCCGATGACCGTGGCGCGGTGCGGGTCGCAGAGAATGATCTGTGCGCCCATGTCGATCAGTTTGTCGACGAAGAACAGGCGGCTTTCGAACATTTTCTGGTGGATCAGCACGGCGCCGTTGGCCTGCGTGGCCACCACCAGAAAGATCGACAGCAGGTCGGGCGTCAGTCCCGGCCACGGGGCGTCGGCAATGGTCATAATCGAGCCGTCGAGGAACGTGTCGATGCTGTAATGGTCCTGCTGGGGGATGTGGATGTCGTCGCCCCGCTGTTCGAAACGGATGCCCATGCGGGCGAACTGCGCGGGGATGATGCCCAGGTTCTCGAACGACACATCCTTGATCGTCAGCTCCGAACGGTTCATGGCGGCCATGCCGATGAAGCTGCCCACCTCGATCATGTCGGGCAGCAGCCGGTGCTCCGTGCCGCCCAACGCTTCGACGCCTTCGATTTCGAGCAGGTTCGAGGCGATGCCCGAAATCTTCGCGCCCATTCTGTTGAGCATTTTGCACAACTGCTGGAGGTAAGGTTCGCAGGCCGCGTTGTAGATCGTTGTCCGGCCTTTGGCCATCACGGCGGCCATCACGATGTTGGCCGTGCCGGTCACCGACGCCTCGTCCAGCAGCATGTAGGTCCCCTTCAGCTCCCGGCCTTCGACCATGAAGAACTCGTCGGCGATGTCGAAGTTGAACTTCGCGCCGAGTTTCTGGAATCCGAGGAAATGGGTGTCGAGCCTGCGTCGGCCGATCTTGTCGCCGCCCGGCTTGGGGATGTATCCCACGCCGAACCGCGCCAGCATCGGGCCGATCAGCATGACCGAACCCCTCAATCGCGTGCAGCGTTGGCGGTAATCGTCCGATTTGAGGTATTCGAAATCAATGTCGCGGGCGCAGAACGCGTAGGCGTCCTCCGCGAGCTGCTCCACCTCCACGCCCATGCAGCGGAGCAGTTCGATGAGCTGCATCACATCGAGAATCCGGGGGATGTTCCTGACGACGACCCGCTGGGGCGTCAGCAGCGTGGCGCAGAGTATCTGCAACGCTTCGTTTTTGGCTCCCTGGGGCGTGATTTCGCCCCGCAGTCGGTGGCCACCTTCGACTTTGAAAACTGCCATATGTGCTGTCGTGTGTTATCCGTCTGAAAAACAAACCGCTCCGGACCGGTCGGCGCTCATGCGGGCTTCCGGAGCCTCCTTTACTTTACAAAGGTAGAAAAAAGAACGGACGGAAACAAAACTGAATTGCATGCCGTCCGACAAAATTTCCGACCCCTGAAAGTGCCCTAACGGCGCCAAAGATAGTGGGATTCGGGGCTTTTTTCGGGGTTTTGGAAAATATTTTCGCGAAAAACTTTTGCGGATAACTTTTTTGTTGTACTTTTGCAATCCGTAAAAATGTCTGAAACAATAAAAACTATATAGCTATGGCAATGAAGAGAACATACCAGCCTTCGCGTCGCAAGCGTATCAACAAGCACGGTTTCCGCGCTCGTATGGCTACGGCTAACGGTCGCAAGGTGCTGGCTGCGCGCCGCGCAAAGGGCCGCAAGAAACTGACCGTATCGGACGAGTCGACGTTCAAGTACGCTTAATTTCCTGCAGGAAAGATTTAAGGTCGGCTTTTTGCCGGCCTTCTTTCGTTTAATGCCTGTTGTGCCGTTATGCTTTCGATCCGCCGGGCTTCCGAAGCCGATTGCGCGCTGATCCGCCGTCTGGCCGGGGAGGTCTTCCCCGCCACCTACCGCGAGATCCTCGCGCCCGCGCAGCTGGATTACATGATGGAGTGGATGTACTCCGAAGAGAGCCTGCAAGGGCAGTTCCGTGCGGGGCATGTCTGGTTCATCGCCTCGTCCGACGGCGAGCCGTGCGGCTACGTTTCGGTCGAGCGGCAGGACGAGGATCTGTTCCTCCTCCAGAAAATCTACGTCCTGCCCCGTTTTCAGGGTCTCGGCGCCGGGGAGTTTCTGTTCCGCCGCGCCGTGGAATACATCCGCAGCGTGCATTCCGGACCCTGCATGATGGAACTCAACGTCAACCGCCGTAACCGCGCGCTGCATTTCTACGAACGGATGGGCATGCGCCGCCTGCGCGAGGGCGATTTCCCGATCGGCGACGGTTATTATATGAATGATTACATCATGGGGTTGGAGATCGTCTGACCCCGTTTTCAGTTTTCTGCTTATTCCTCCAGCACCCGTTTCACGCCGCGGTTTCCGACGACCGATATGCGGCTGCCTTCGATCAGCACGGCGCGGCCGCGGTTTTTCCGCCGGTTGAGTTCGTTCTGTACGTTGACCGCTATCACGCGGCCGTCGTGGAAGGTCGAAATGTCGGGAAAAATCGTGTGTCCGACCAGGAGCCGGTCGGCGTCGTAACGGCGCAGCAGCGCGTCGGTCTGTTCCGGCGTCAGCGGATCGTATTTTTCATCCGTGCAGACCATCCCGCGGTACCAGACCGGCCCGGCCGAGCGGTACAGGAATTCGAGCGTCGGGTCCTCCCTGCGCTCCTTCGAGGTCCGGTAAAGCCCTTCGCTCATCCGGGCGTTGAGCGTATCCATTTCCAGATCGCGTTCGAGCAGTCGGGCGCTCAATCCCGCGTGTACGAAGAGGTTGCGGCCGATGCGCAGCATCGTGTTGCGGGTCGCGAGCCAGCGGCCGAGTTCCGTGTCGGGCGAGAACAGTTGGCGGTAATTCTCCATGCCGAGCTGCCGCGCCGTTTCGAGGTACTTCCCGCGCGTGTAGCGCACGTCGCCGGCCAGCACCATTCCTTCGTGATTGCCCAACAGCAACACGGCGGCGCCTCCCGCGTCGGCGGCCTCCTGTTCGAGTTTGTACATCAGCCACAACAGCGGCAGCACGTCGTAGCCGCGGTCGAAAATGTCGCCGATCACCGCCAGCTGGTTGTTTCCGTAGCTCCACCGGCAGTCGTCGTCGATCACGCCGTGGGCCTGGAGGAGCGTCGCAAAACTTCGGAAATCGCCGTGAAGGTCGGACGTGACGAACAGTTTCGGGGCCTGCGGGAGTTCCCGGGGACCTCGCTCGACGGCGTGCGGCGTGACGCTGAAGAGGTATGCGCCCCGGCTCGAACGGACCTCGACCGGGCCGCCTCCGTAAGGCATCACGCGGACGCGCCCCCGCTTGTCGGCGGTCGCTGCATAGGCGCCCTTTTCCGCGTCGTAGACGATATAGGGTCCGTCGGCCGGGTGTTTCCGGCAGAGGTTGTATTTCGTCGGTTTCGGCTGTGCTGCGGCGTCCGCCGTCGGGAGGGTGCAGAGCGCTGCGGCCAGAAGCGCTCCGAACAGCAGGGTCAGGCGTTTCATCTTCCGGTGCGATTCGGGGGCGTTATTCGGCCTCCGTCTTGAACAGGTTCACTTCGCCCCGCTCGACCTTGCCGTGCATGTCGGCCAACTCTGCGATTACGGGGGATATGTATTCCAGCGTGTCCGTCACGGCCGATTTGTCGCCCTCGCCCTTGATGCGGTAGAGCATCGCGGCGTAGAGCGCGCGGAAGCAGAGTTCCGTGTCGTTCATCCCCGGGTTGCCCAGAACGCTCCGCAGGCGCGGCAGCTCGGGTTCGAGGCGGGCGTACGTCTGGCGGTAATGCGCGCCGACGGGGAGTTTCATCAGCTGGAGATGCAGGTCGTGCAGGTCCTGAATCAGGTGGAGCGTATGTTCCAGATGCCCTTTCTCCTCCTTGCCTTCCTGACGGAGCAGGTTCGCCAGATCCATGTACCAGAGCAGGAAGACGTGCTTCTGCTCCTCGCCGATGTCCTTGCGCGGGGCGATCAGCGTCGAGAAGATGGCCTCGGGGCTGAATTGCAGCGCCCGGAGCAGATCCTCCAGCTGCCAGAGGTAGAGAATGTATTCGGCGATATTCTCCCGCCGTTTTGCTTTTGCGATGTCCATAGTTAGAATTCATAATTCACAATTCATCATTCATAATTTTACTTTGCTGAAATAATCAGCATCCGCAAACTCAACAATTGTGAATGATGAATTGTGAATTTTGCATTATTTAATCCACGTTTTCGGCCCCGTGAGGTGCTTGAGGAAGTACTGCTGCGATTTGAGGAGGTTGCGCGACTGGAGCACCATGTTCTTGGTCTCGGTCAGGATCGTGAGGTACAGCATGCTCGCCTTGGTGTTCGAACGGGCCTCGTTGATACGCGTAAGCTCGGATTTGATGGCTTCGGCGATCGACTCGAACAGCTGGTCGCGCATCGTCAGCACCGTTTCGATCTCCGAGAAGTCGCCCTCGCGCAGCATCAGGTTGATGTGGCGGTAGATCGACTCCACGTCGTCGTTGATCGACATCAGGTCGCGGGCCTGCTCCTTCGAAAGCCCCTCGTGGTTGTTGTCGATATGTTCGAACGCCGGGCGGGTGATGTGCATCAGCGCCTTGGTCATTTCGTTGAGGTAATCGACCACCTGCACGTAGTAGTGGGCAGTGTTGACGTCGCCGCCCTGGAGCTTCTTGAGCGTGGGGAGCAGCGAGTATTTCCGTTCGCGCGACTGGTAGAACAGGTCGTTCGACTCCTTGACCATGTCGCGCAGCACCTTGCGGTTCTCTTTGAAGACGGCGATCAGCGTGCGGTCGTAAATCTTCGTGGCGCATTCCATCGTGCGGCACACCTCGTCGCGCAGGTTGGCGATGATGTCCTCGTTGGTGTCTTCATGCTCCTTGACGATGGCGCTCTCCTTGTCCTTTTTCAAGAAGTTGCTGTGGATGAGCATGTACCCGCACAACAGCGTGATGACGATGAAGGCCGGGGTTCCGCCGTAGATCAGCGCCAGTCCCACCACGAAGGCGATCAGGAATCCGCCCAGCGCGGTGATGAACCACCCGGCCACGACGGTCATAACGCCCGAAATGCGGTACACGGCGCTTTCGCGTCCCCACGCGCGGTCGGCGAGCGACGAACCCATCGCCACCATGAAGCAGACGTAGGTGGTCGACAGCGGGAGTTTGAGCGAGGTGGCCATGGCGATCAGCAGCGCCGAAGTGGTCAGGTTGACCGTGGCGCGGATCATGTCGTAGGGCGCGCCGCTGTGTTCCACGTCCTCGTATTCAAAACGGCGCGAAATGCTCTCCCGGAGGTGTTTCGGGACTACGCGCTCGATGCCTGCGCTGACGTTGAGGGCCGCGCGGACGATCGTCCGCGAGAAGACCGACGAGCCGTACTGCTGCTGGCCGGCGTCGTCCTGCGCCGAGAGCGAAAGCTCGGTTTCGGAGACGTGCATGGCCTTCTTCGAAGTCCACAGCGTGAGGATCATCAGGATGCCCGCCGTCAGCAGGATCAGGAAATTGGCCGGGACATTCTCGTTCAGCGCGCCCATGAGCATCTGCGTGTCGCCCGCTTCCCGGGCGATGGTGTAGGCGTCGAACCCGGCCACGGGCACGCCGATGAAGTTCACCAGGTCGTTGCCCGCGAAGGCGAGGGCCAGCGCGAAGGTTCCCGAAAGGATCGTGATGCGCAGGATGTTGACTTTGAAACGCTGGATGAAGAACAGCAGCAGCGAGCAGACCACCCAGCAGATGGCGATGGCCGAGGGCAGGTGGTTGTCGATCAGCTGGATGAAGGCATGGTCCGCGAGTATGGATTTGAGACCCT
Organism: Alistipes shahii WAL 8301; assembly: GCF_025145845.1. Classification (NCBI taxonomy): domain Bacteria; kingdom Pseudomonadati; phylum Bacteroidota; class Bacteroidia; order Bacteroidales; family Rikenellaceae; genus Alistipes; species Alistipes shahii. Next base: position 1,952,549 of record NZ_CP102253.1, read on the forward strand.
TGAAGACGGCGAAATAGACGATCGCCGTCAGCGAGGCCCCGCACCAGAGCGATCCGTAGCGGCGGAAAAGCGCCGTGTAGCGGAACGAAAAGATCATGCGCGAGACGTACATGACCAGCGTGCCGCAGGTGAAGGCGATCACCACCGACAGCAGGATGGCCGAAACGATACCCATGGCGCGTGAGGTGTTGATGTAGTGTCCGAGCGAGGAGACGCTCTGTTCCGGGTCGTTCGAGATTTTGTAGATAGACACGGCGATTGCTGCGCCCAGCAGGCAGAAGATCAGCGATACGGTGGTCGAGGTCGGGAGTCCCCACGAATTGTAGAGGTCCAGCAGGATGACGTTGGCGAACATGACGCCCAGGTAAAGCATCATCACTTCGTGGAAGGTGAACAGTCCGGGGTTGAACATGCCGCTGCGGGCGACCTCCATCATGCCGCTCGACGTGACCACGCCGATGATGATGCCGACGGACGCCACGGTGAGGATAATCTTCATCGAGGCGGCTTTGGAGCCGATAGCGGAGTTGAGAAAATTGACTGCGTCGTTCGTGACGCCGACGAAAAGACCTGAAACAGCGAGGATTCCCAGAATGCCGACAATGACGGTGTAGATTTCGCTCATGTTGGGGTTTTAGTGCAAATTGTGAACAAATTTACGCCATTTTTTCCGATGAAATGGTTATGACATGGATTGTTAACATTAATTTAACACAGCGTTCCGGCGGAAGATGCCGGATGTTCCCCTGACTGCCGGCCCGCTGTCTGCTGCGGGGCCGTTTCCCCTCCTTTGCTCGGGGCTTTCCCTATTGCCGGAGCCTGTTCTCGCGGCCGCTTCTGTTCCGCCTGTTTTGCCTCTTCGGGTTGCGCGTTCGATTCGCCCGGCGCCCGCGATCCGCAGGTCGTGGACAAACTTGCGGCCCTGCGGTGAAACCTTGCCCCCCCCGGCTGACGCAAAAAAGCGGCGGACCGATGATTCGGAGCGGGATTAAAATGATGTAACGACCTAATAAATCAGGTCGTTACATTTTTGTATAGGATAATAGGTAACGAAAAAGTAACGGTTTATTTTCAACTTGTTGCGCTCAAATACCGCATTTCAAATAACCTATTGCAAGATACGAAAAATTTTTGGAATTGGCAAATAGTCAAGAGTTGTTAGATGCAACCTGTTTCTTTTACAATTTCTGAAGTGTATTGTCCAAAATCGAACCTCCGTATTTGTGATTTTTGTTATATGTTTTATGATTACTATTACCACTTTAGAATGCATATTTGAATATAAACTGAGTTCCTTTCTCCTGTACAGATTCCTGTTCCAAGAAAAAAGAGTTCAGACGTATCTTGTTTTCTTGAAGGATATGTCTGGGAATCTTCCTGATAGATATTGGCCGTGTATTTAATGACGGTCTTTTTATAAAAAAAATCGATGAACAGATTCATTGTCAGTATCTATAATAAGTTTTCTCAGCTCATCAATTTTTGCGTGAAGCTGTTTCTGCTGTTTAGAATCTGGAAACGCAACTCCTTCTAAGATCCAGCATCCGGTATATATACTTGCTTAGGATGAGTGGTCTTTGATTATTCTATAATTATAAACCTGTTGGTTGAATTAGATTAGTGAATATTTTATCAGCCCAATCGGACGAAGATTAACGAAATTGCCCTATTGCATAAACGTCATAGCTGCGATTTTGCCTGCCATACGGGTAAAGAGACCGCAGGATTGCTTTGCATAGTTTCGTATCATCATGAGATTGTCGTTGAGTTGGGAGAATATTGTTTCTATACGCTTGCGGAATCTCTTGTATGTCCGGGATGGCGGACGCCAGTTTTTCTGATTCAGCCGATACGGGACTTCAAGAGTTATATTAGCTGTCTCAAAGAGGTTTTTCTGAACCTCGGCACTGAGATAACCTTTGTCTCCAAGCATCATACAGTCATGATATTCCCAACGCACATCATTGAGGTAATGGATGTCATGTACGCTTGCCGCAGTCATGTCATAGGAATGTATCACACCTCGTATCCCGCACACAGCATGGAGTTTATAACCGTAATAGTGCAGACCTTGCGAGGCGCAGTATCCCCAATCCGGAGCGGCCTCCGCGTTGTCTCGGCCCATGACACAACGTTTCGCCCTTGCGTTCTGGCAGACCTTTACCGGCTTGGAATCAATGCAGAACACGTCCTCAGATCCGTCAATGGCGACAGCAACCTCCTTGCGGATTTCCTCGGCAAGTCTGGCCGTCAGCTTACGACGGACATTGAACTGCCGGCGGCTGATCTGGTTTGGCAAATCGTCCTTGCACTCATGTCGCAGACGATGAAAAAGAAGATTTTCGCTATCGAATCCGAAAGCCTCGGCGGTTATGCCGAGAGCGACGACTTCGAGGTCGGAAAACTTCGGAACAACGCCACAACGGGGTACGTTTCCAAGTTCATTTACACGATTCCCAGCGAAATCCTTGCAGATTCCGAGAATTCTAACGAAATTTGCTATGAAGTTGCGCATAAGCAGAGCAATAGTAGTTAACGGTGTGATTACCACTAATTTGCTAATAATCTGCAATTTGTGCAACTTTTTCATTTATAAATATTGGGAAATTTAATTCAACCAACGAGTATAAAAGATTATCTGAAAGCCGTGTCAAAAGATGTTAATTAATCCTTTTTTTGACAAATTTCGGGCAAAAGTGAATGAATGCGCACCACAAAAACGGGCGGCAGAATGCCTGCCGCCCGTAAAGTATTGGGTTTCGCGTCACTGCTCGGCGATTATTACCGCCGTGGGAACGCTTCGCTCCCGTAGCGCGACGTCCTGCGCAGTCGTACCGGGCGTGTCGCTGGGCATGTTGAGCACCCGTCCCTCCCGGCCCACGAAGGTCGAGGAGCCGCCGCCGTCGAGATTGATCGCTTCGACACATCCCAGCGAGATCATTTTGTCGGCCAGTTCGGGCAGTGTCATACCGGCGCTGCCCCGCTTGTTGCGTCCGTCGCAGACCACGATGACCAGTTTCCCGTCCTCCGTGGCGCCGATGGCCGTCCGGGGATGCCGCGCAAGTCCCTGCAGACCTCCGCAGTCGAAAATCTCTTTCCAGTAGTTCTCCTCGGCCACGTTCCGGCCCCCGTGGACCAGCATCGGGCCGCCGCCGATGGCGTTGTAGGGCTGCCAGCGGCGTCCGCCCGCCGTGTGCGAGGTCGGTGGCGCCGGCATGAACGTCATGGTCTTCTCGTTGTTGCCGAGCGCGGACGGGAAAGCATAGGGACAGTTGTCGTCGTCGGCCACGCAATAGACCCAGGCCGCCTCGAAACTTCCGTCGCGCAGCTGCCCCAAAGCGGCCCGCACGGGGAAGAAATGCGTGTAAGGATTTGTGGACCATATCCAATCCTCCTGCACGGCGAGCGATCGGACCACACCCCGGTCGATGAGCAGGCTAACCGAAGTCGTACCGCCGAAGAAACCCCCGTTGACGGCCAAATACGGCGTACCGTCTCCCGATTCGGCGAATGCCGAGAAATAGGCCGTCGGCTTCTTCGCTGCGGAGAACTGCGGACGGAACCGCAGGTTCGGATTCGCCTTGAAATCGACGATGGCGTAGAAGCCCAGGCACTTCGAGCCGTTCGCAAGTTCCTGCGTAAACTCATCGACCGTAAGACCCTTCGGATAACCGGGCAGACCTTCCGGATTTTCTTCGCCGCCGTCGCCGCCCGGATCGTCCCCTTCAGAGAGAGCCGGAGGAGTCTGGTGCTCCTTCTCGCTGCATTGTACGCAGGTGCAGCACAACAGAAGGGCTACCAACAGCATATAACCGAGATTTTTCATGTGCATCATACAAATGTTTATTCATTTCATGGAAGCAAAGATAATTAATTTACGGTAACATAAAACTCTTCAGCGTAAATATTTTTACTTTGTATGATGTTTTGAATAATTATATTAATTTTGCCATCAAAGCAATCGATCGCTCACCCAAACCCTGCCCGATATGAAAATACCGAGATTTATTGCCTGCCTTACGGCGCTGCTCTGCATGGCCGCTGGCTGCCGCTCTGAGGACGATGCCGCCGTCCGCGCACTGGCCCGGCGGATCATTCCCGAGCACGAAAAACAGTTCCGCTTCGAGCGTCTTACCGATACGACCGAGTGTTTCGAACTGGAATCCCGCGGCTCAAAGATCGTCGTGCGCGGCAACAGCTCCGCCTCGATTGCCGTGGGACTGAACCATTACCTGAAGAATTACTGCCTGACGACTGTCTCGTGGCATGCCTGCAATCCCGTGGAGATGCCTGCCGTGCTACCGCGGATCGACGAAAAAGTCCGCGTCGAATCCCGCGCACGGGAGCGTTTCTTCCTCAATTACTGCACGTTCGGGTACACCATGCCGTGGTGGGGATGGACCGAATGGGAACGCTTCATCGACTGGATGGCGCTTCAGGGCGTAACCATGCCGCTGGCCATCACGGGGCAGGAAGCCGTCTGGCAGCGGGTATGGACCCGGCTCGGACTTTCGGACGAAGAGGTCCGCGCCTACTTCACCGGTCCGGCCCACCTGCCCTGGCACCGCATGTCGAACATCGACCGCTGGCAGGGTCCGCTGCCCGAGGAGTGGATCGACGGCCAGCTGGCGTTGCAGCAGCGTATTCTGGCGCGCGAACGCGAACTGGGGATGAAACCCGTGCTGCCGGCCTTCGCGGGACACGTTCCGCAGGAGCTCAAAAGACTCCATCCCGATGCCCGGATCACACGCGTGAGCTACTGGGGCGGCTTCGACGATCGATACCGGTGCAGTTTCCTCGACCCGATGGACCCGCTTTTCGCGGTCATCCAGCGGGAGTTCCTCACCGAACAGACCCGTCTGTTCGGCACGGGCCATATCTACGGCGCCGATCCGTTCAACGAGATCGACGCCCCGACGTGGGATCCTGAAACGCTCGCCGGAATGTCGCGCCACATCTACGAGTCGATGGCGGAGGTCGATCCCGAGGCGGTGTGGCTCCAGATGGGTTGGCTCTTCTATGCCGATCCGACGCACTGGACCGCGGAGAACATCCGCGCCTTCCTCGGCGCCGTGCCGCAGGACCGGCTGCTGATGCTGGATTACTTCTGCGAATTCACAGAGATCTGGAAGCAGACCGAAAAATTCCACGGCCAGCCTTACTTGTGGTGCTACCTCGGCAATTTCGGGGGCAACACGATGCTATCGGGCAATTTCCATACCGTGAGTGCCCGCATGGAGGACGCTTTCGCCCATGGCGGCGACAACCTGCGCGGCGTGGGCTCGACGCTCGAAGGCTTCGGCGTTAACCAGTTCATGTACGAATTCGTGCTGGACAAAGCGTGGAACACGGGCATTGCGGACGACGAGTGGATCGCACGCCTGGCCGACCGCCGCACGGGATTCCGCGACCCCGCGGCCCGCACCGGCTGGCGGACGCTCTGCGACAGCGTCTACACGCTGCCCGCGCAGACCGGACAGTCTCCGCTGACCAATGCGCATCCCGCGCTGGAGGGTAACTGGCACTGGACCACCAAGCCCACGACGGGCTACCGTTTCCCGACCTTGTGGCGGGTTTGGGAAGAGCTGCTCGCTGTGGACAGCGAACGCGACACCTACCGTTTCGACGTAGTGAACATCGGCCGGCAGGTGCTGGGCGACTACTTCCTGATAGAACGCGACCGTTTCGCCGCGGCCTATGCGCAGCACGATCGGAAGGCGATGGACGCCGCCGCCCGACGCATGACCGGATTGCTTGCGGACATCAACCTGCTCACGGCCTGCCACCCCGAGTTTTCGCTCGAGCGGTGGATCGCCGCGGCGCGCGGCTTCGGCAGCGACAACGCTTCGAAAGATTACTACGAAACCAACGCCCGCATGCTCATCTCGGTTTGGGGCGACAGTTACCACCTTACCGATTACGCCAGCCGCACATGGTCCGGAATGATTTCGACCTACTACGCTCCCCGCTGGCGGCTCTTCATCGAACGCGTGATGGAGGCGGCCCGCACGGGCCGGATGTTCGATCATGAGGCTTTCGACCGCGAAATCCGCGACTTCGAATGCCGATGGGCCGACGCCTCCCACCCGCTTACTTTCCCCGAAGCGGGAGACGCCGTGCGGACGGCGCGCGAACTGGCCTCGAAATACAAACCGCTGTTCGACGCCGAGCGGTAGGGCGTCGTACCTATTTATATAAAACCCCGGACTTTTTCGTTCAGTCCGGGAGTTTTCCGTTCGCAGAGGGCCGCTTCTCAGAACAGCCCCAGCGACTTGCTGCGCGCCAGTATGCAGGCGCCCATCACTCCAGCGCGTTCGCCCAGGGTCGAGAGGCGTATCTGCGTATCCTTGTTGACCAGCATCAGCGAGTATTTGTTGATGGCGTTGCGCACGGGCAGCATCAGGTACTCCTTGGCCACCGAAAGCGTACCGCCGATAACGATCACCTCCGGATTGAACATGTTGATAAGCCCCGCGATGGCCTTGCCGAGCGTGTGCCCCACCGACTCCAGAATCTCGATGGCCAGCACATCCTCCTTCAGCAGCGCGGCCAGAATATCATTCAGCGTGATCTCCTCGCCTTTTTTGTATTTCTCGGAAAGCATCGACACGCGTCCCTCCTTGAGTTTCTCCAGAAAAATCCGGTGCATGGCCGAACCGGAAGCCCCCGTCTCAAGACAGCCGCGTTTGCCGCAGCGGCAGATGATCTCGTTGTCGAGCAGCGGAAAATGGCCGAATTCGCCCGAAAAGCCCGACTTGCCGTAAAATATCTTGCCGTCGATGATCATCCCCAACCCCAGTCCCCAGCTGGCGTTAATGTAGAGCATCGTCTTCTCGGAGTGGGCGTCGCCGTACATATATTCGCCGTAAGTGGCGGCACGGGTGTCGTTCTCGATGTAGACCGTCGTGCCGAGACGCTCTTCGAGCAGCATCGTCAGCGGCTGTTCCTCGACGAAGAAATAGCTGTAACTGTATCCGGTCTGCGAATTGACGCGGCCCGAAATATTCACCCCGACGGCCAGCACCTTGTCGCGGGCGATCTTGCGCGCACGGATGAAATTCTGAATCACGTCGCAAAGACGGTCCAGCGAACGGGGATCGTTGTCCATCAGAAAATCGACCGTCGTTTCATCGATCAGCTGTCCCTTGAAATTGATGGCGGCCATCATGACCGAATCCTTGCGCAGATCGACGCCGACGAAATACCCGGCATAGGGATTCAGGCCGTAGATATTCGGCCGTCGTCCGCCGGCCGTCCCCTGCTCGCCGAAATTGTGCACGAAGCCCTCGTCGATCAGCTCCCCGATGAGTTTGGTCACGGTCGGCACGCTCAGATTCACGGCCTTGCTCAGATCGGTGATGCTCGAATCGCCGCCGAGAATGTACTGACAGATAATCTGCTGTTTGAGAATAGCGGCCTTGTTGCCTTCCGTGGCCAGTTTGAGGAACGAATTGGTCATTTCGTCGGGGTGTTTGATTTACGTCTTTACGATTGGGTAAAGATAAAAATAAATAGCGAGTCGGGCAAACATTCTGCGGAAAATGCGCCCCGAGCCGCGAATTTATAACGAATGTCGCCATGCGGACCGTTCATTCGCAGAAATTTTACGATCGTACCCCGATCGGCCGCCGCCCTTCCTGCGAACGAGCTCCACCTGCAAAATAAACATATTTGTGACAAAACCGCTGTTGAATAAAATTTTATCACCAAAACCGCTTGTGATAATAATTTTTATTATTACATTTGCTCGTGATTTAACGCCACCTTTATTATAACCAAACCGCCATGCAGATCAAAGGAACCTTTCTGGACGAAATCAGCCACGACATTCCCCACCAGAACTGGGGCGAAAAGGAGTGGGACGCCGATTTCGGACACATGCACCGGGCCGGTATCGAGCACGTGATACTCATCCGCTGCGGCTACCGCCGCTGGCAGACCTTCTCCTCGCAGGTGCTCACCTCGGAGGAACGCTGTTACGAACCGCCCGCGGACCTGGTCGGGATGTTCCTGCGCCTGAGCGAAAAGTGGGGCATGAAATTCTGGTTCGGGCTCTACGACTCGGGCAAATACTGGGCATCCGGGGATTATCTGCACGAGGTGGAGCTCAACTGCCGCCTGATCGACGAGGTGTGGGCCCGTTACGGGCATCACGCCGCTTTTGGCGGATGGTACATCTCGCAGGAGTGCAGCCGCAACACGGGCAAAATCATCGACCTCTACGCCCGGCTGGGCCGTCACTGCAAAGCCGTCTCGGGCGGACTGCCGACGCTGATTTCCCCCTACATCGACGGCAGCAAGAACATCAGCCAGTACACCGACCGGACCACGCGCACGGGCGGCGTCACGGCCGAGAGCCACGAGGCGGAGTGGGACGCCATTTTCCGGGGGATTCAGGGCGCGGTGGACATCGTGGCCTTTCAGGACGGGCACGTCGAATACGACGAGCTTCCGGAATTCCTCCGCATCAACAAGCGGCTGGCCGACCGCTACGGCCTGGAGTGCTGGACCAACACCGAGACCTTCGACCGCGACATGCCGATCAAGTTCCTGCCGATCAAGTGGGAGAAGCTGCGTCTGAAGTTGCGGATGGCCGAGGAGGCGGGTATCGATCAGGCCATCACCTTCGAATTCTCGCATTTCATGTCCCCGCAGTCGGCCTACCTGCAGGCGGGGCACCTCTACGACCGATACCTCGAATACTTAAATACTTCGAAGAAATGAAAAAAACGCTGTTCCGCGGCCTGCTCGGCGCCGCACTGACGATACTTGTCTGCCTGCCCGCCGCATCGCGCGGCAAAGGTCCGAAGAAGACGCGCGAATTCACGGATGCGGATTTCCGCACCGAAAAGATCCTCGAAGCCCTCCCCATCCGCGCCACGTTCCTCGACGAGGTGAGCTGGGACATTCCCCATCAGAACTGGGGCGTGAAGGAGTGGGACGCCGACTTCAAGGCCATGAAGCAGATGGGAATCAACACCGTCGTGCTGATCCGCGCCGGGCTCGGCAGCTGGATCGCGGCGCCGTTCGATTGCCTGCTCCGGACCGGAAAGGTCAAGTATCCGCCCGTGGATCTGGTGGAGATGTTCCTCGCGCTGTCCGACAAGTACGGAATGGATTTCTGGTTCGGGACCTACGACTCGTGCTACCACTGGCACGTGGGAGAGTATGAGAAGGAGATCGAACTGAACATGCAGCTCATCGACGAGGTGTGGGCCAAATACGGCCACCACAAATCGTTCCGGGGCTGGTACCTCTCGCAGGAGATCAGCCGCCGCACCCGCAACGTATCGAAGATATACGCCGCGATGGGCCGGCACGCCAAGGAGATATCGGGCGGGCTGAAGACGATGATCTCGCCCTACATCCACGGCGTCAAGACCGATCAGGTGATGGCCGGCGACAAGGCGATCACCGTCGAGGAGCACCGCTGCGAGTGGGACGCGATTCTGAGCGACATCGCCGGAGCCGTGGACATCCTCGCTTTCCAGGACGGACAGGTCGATTACGACGAACTCTACGACTACCTGGTGGTCAACCGCGAGCTGGCCGAACGCTACGGCATGGAGTGCTGGACCAACGTCGAATCGTTCGACCGCGACATGCCCATCCGTTTCCTGCCGATCAAATGGGAGAAACTCCTCTTCAAGCTCGACGCCGCACGGCGCGCCGGGATGCAGAATGTCATCACGTTCGAATTCTCGCACTTCATGAGCCCCAATTCGTCCTACACCCAAGCGGGACACCTCTACAACCGCTATATGGAATACATGAACTATCTCCAACACAAAAAATAAAGAACCTCCCATGATCGATTTCAAACAACTGGCGTGTCTGAACCGGGACGAACTGCTCGAAAACGTGGTTCCGTTCTGGCTCACCCACTCGCAGGACGAACGATACGGCGGCTACTTCACCTGCCTCGACCGCGGGGGCGACGTCTACGACACCGACAAATTCGTCTGGCTGCAGGGACGGCAGGTGTGGCTATTTTCGATGCTCTACAACCAGGTCGAGAAGCGTCCCGAATGGCTCGAATGCGCCGTACAGGGGGCGGAGTTCCTCCGTAAACACGGCCACGACGGCAATTACAACTGGTACTTCTCGCTCACGCGCGAAGGCCGGCCGCTCGTGGCTCCCTACAACATCTTTTCCTACACGTTCGCCACGATGGCCTTCGCGCAGGCGGCTCTCGCCACGGGCAGCGACCAATATGCCGAAATCGCCAAGCGCACCTTCGCGCGGATTCTCGAAAAACGCGACAACCCCAAGGGACCGTGGTGCAAGACCGTCCCGGGCACGCGCGACCTGAAGGATTTCGCCCTGCCGATGATCCTCTGCAACATGGCGCTCGAAGCGGAGCAGATGATCGACCCCGCGCTGCTCGACGCGACGATCCGGGATTGCATCCACCAGGTCATGGAGGTCTTCTACCGCGGGGAGCTGGGGCTGATCGTCGAGAACGTCGCAGCGGACGGCGAGCTCTCCGACTCGTTCGAAGGCCGGCAGATCAATCCCGGCCACACGCTCGAAGCTATGTGGTTCATCATGAACCTCGGCGTGCGGCTCAACGACCGGGCGCTGATCGACAAGGCCGTAAAGATCGCGCTCGACACGGCTGAATATGGCTGGGACAAGGAGTACGGCGGCCTGTTCTATTTCATGGACCGGCTCGGACACCCGCAGCAGCAGCTCGAATGGGACCAGAAACTGTGGTGGGTGCATATCGAAGCGATGATCGCGATGATCAAGGGATACCGCCTCACCGGTTCGCAGGCGTGTCTCGACTGGTTCCTCCGGCTGCACGACTACACCTGGTCGCATTTCAAGGACCCCGAATACCCCGAATGGTTCGGCTATCTGAACCGCCGCGGCGAGGTGCTGCTCCCGCTCAAGGGCGGCAAATGGAAAGGCTGTTTCCATGTACCTCGCGGTCTGTACCAGTGCTGGAAAATACTCGACGAGTGCCAATAACCCAAACATAAAACTATGCGAAAAATGCCTTAATCAACCATTTCGAGCGGAGCACGTCTCCCGTCACAAAAATCTAAACCTATTGCAACCCTAATTTTATGAGAAACGTTTACAAAATGAAACCTTCAGGCATTCGCTGCCTATTGAGCAGCGTATTAGCCGTGGTCTCCATGGCGATCACAGGCACCAATGTAGCTGAGGCGCAAGGACTTTCAGTCTCCGGAAGAGTGACCGACGCAAGGGGGGGGGGAAATTTCGGGTGCTACGGTCATCGTAAAAGGTGACAACACCCGGGGAACTACCACCGATGCACAGGGACAGTATGCTATCGAGGTCTTGTCCTCCGACGATGTGCTGGTCTTCAGTTTCCTCGGTTACAAAACTGCAGAAGTGGCCGTCCGCGGCCGCAAAACCCTGAACGTCCAACTGGAAGAGGACGCCACGCTGGTGGATGAAGTGGTCGTAGTGGGATACGGCACACAGAAACGACAGTTTCTCGTAGGCTCCGTGTCCCAGGTCTCCAGCAAGGAGTTGCTGAAGGCCCCGATGACCAACGTATCGAACATGATGACCGGCAAATTGCCGGGAGTGACGAGTATTCAGCGTTCGGGACAGCCCGGCAGCGACGGCACCACGATCTTCGTCCGTGGTGTCTCCTCGTTCAACAATTCCAGCCCGCTTTGCATCGTCGACGGGGTGGAGCGTATGATTAATACGGTCAACCCCAACGACATCGAATCGATCTCCATCCTCAAGGATGCCGCCACCTCGGCCATCTACGGCGTACGCGGAGCCAACGGCGTTATTCTGATCACCACCAAAACCGGCTCGAAGGGCGCTGCTACCATTTCATACGACGGCTCGGCGACTTTCACCACCAATGTCGCCATGCCCGAGATGCTTAACGCCCAGGACTACATCGGCTGGCACAACAAGGCTCGCGAGATGGACGGATTGAATCCGCTGTGGACGGATGAGGTGATCGCCGGTATGAAGGAAAAAGGGATATACGGTGAAACGGACTGGATGGATCTGCTCTTCAAGAACTACGGTTTCACACACCAGCACAACATCTCCGCTACGGGAGGTACCGACCGCGTAAAATACTATACGAGCATCGGTATGATGAATCAGGACGGTATCCTGCCCAATACCTCTTACCAGCGTTTCAACGTGCGCGCCAACATCGACACGAAGATCGCCAAGAATTTCAATCTGAACGTCAATATCGCCGCATTCCGCGAAGACACCCACGCACCCGGATACTCTCTTGGCACGCAGGGTGAGTTCAACCCCATCTCGCAGGCGCTCTTCTCGTTGCCGATCATCGCTCCGACCTATAATGACCTGCCGCAAGGTTATATGAGCGGCGTATACACGCAGCAGCCCATTGCCGCGGTCAACAAGAGCGGTTTTCAGGATACGAAGCGCTGGCAGTTCGAGGGAAACGCCAAATTGGAATACGATTTCGGCAGCATCAAGGCGCTTGAAGGACTCAAGGCCGCCGTACACGTTGCATACGACTATTCGAATACGGGCAACCGCAATATGCTGCAATCGTACCAGCTGATGTCATTCTCGCCCACGACGATGAATTCCACAGTCGTGAATGCATCGGGAGTCAATGTCAACAGCAGCTTCAACAAATCGTCGTCGTTCGGAGACGGATTCACCGTTCGCCCGACGCTGACCTACAACCGCGAATTCGGGCGTCACAGCGTAGGCGGCCTGTTCTTCTACGAGCAGAAAAAAACCTACTCGGACACAATGACCGGCTATAAGGCGGGGTATTTCGCCCCCTATCCGGTCGATCTTTCGATCGGCACCACGTGGGAAGGCATCACAACCCCCGTAACCGGTTCGTTCAGCGAAACGAGTATCGCCAGCTACGCCGGCCGTTTCAACTATGCATTTGACAAGAAATATCTGGTCGAATTTACATTCCGCGCGGACGGTTCCTACAAGTTCGCCCCCGAAAACCGCTGGGGATTCTTCCCGTCCGCAGCCGTCGGCTGGGTCATGTCCGAAGAGAAGTTCTTCAAGCAGGCACTCCCGAAAATCGACTTCTTCAAGCTGCGCGCCTCTTACGGCGAACTGGGTATGGACGATACGAGCCCTTATCTCTATGTGCAATCCTACAGATCGACCGCACCCTCCTACAGCTATATCATAGGCGGCAAGGGTCAGACGACCTATTACACCAGCAACTATGTCTACAAGGACCTTACCTGGTCGCGTTCGCGCAGTTTCAACGTGGGCCTGGACCTGAACGCTTGGGGCGGAAAACTGGGCATCGAATTCGATTGGTTCTACAAGGTTACCGACAATATCCTCGAACAGGTCGGCGGTTCCTACGCACCCTCCCTGGGAGGCAACGTACCGTCATACAAAAACTCCGGCAAGGTAGATAACCGCGGCTTCGAGCTGGTGCTAAAACACAACAATCACTTTGCCAGCGGTTGGCGGTATTCGCTGACGGGTAGTCTCTCGTGGGCCCGCAACCGGGTTCTCGCCAAACAAATTTCCGACAACCATCCGATGTACCGTGCCATCCTGGGCAAACCGATGGGTACGCTCTACGGGTACAAGGCGATCGGACTCTATCAGACCGAAGAGCAGATCGCCAATTCGCCGACGGCTCCTTCGGGAGAGAAGCGTCTGGGTGACCTGATGTATGCCGACGTCAACGGCGACGGCAAGATCGAGCAGTCGCAGGACTTCATCAAAATCGGCCGCGGCTATACCCCCGAGATGAACTTCTCGCTCAATATGGAGGTGGCATGGAAAAACCTCTATCTTACAGCCCTCTGGCAGGGTGTAGCCATCTGCGATTATCAGCTCAGCGCGGCATACTATTCGGGCGTTTTCGACAACACGATGTACACCCGTCCTTTCTACGGCAACGGCAACGCACCCTATTATCTCGTGGAGAGCGCCTGGCGTGAAGACAACCGCAATGCCGACTATCCGCGTCTGAGCACCGTAGCCAACGGCAACAACGCATGGCCTTCGTCCTGGTGGGTGAAAAACGGGGCATATCTTCGTCTGAAGAACCTCCAGATCGGCTACTCGCTCCCCGAACACATTCTGAAAAATACCGGTATCGGCCGGGTAAATATCTACGTGGCAGGAACCAATCTGCTGACTTTCAGTGCATTCAAATACGTGGACCCCGAAATGCCGTCGGTCAACAACGGTTACTACCCGCAACAGCGGACCTACAGTATCGGAGTCAATTTATCCTTCTAACCGCTAAAGCAACTGAACCTATGAAAAAGATCATATTCATACTCGGTCTGGCGGCCGTCGTATTGGGCACCTCCTGTTCCGACGTGCTGGACCTGAATCCGGCGGACCGGTTTTCGCCGGCGACCGTCTGGTCCACCACCACTACGGCTGATAAATACGTCATCGGACTCTACTCCATCTTCGGGGCAAACACCGAGATGCGCGGCGGCGATGCCTATGCGTCGCCCCGATTATCGGATGCCTATTCCGACATCCTGAAAAGCACCTCCTGGAATCAGTACAACCACAACTTCAACGCCACGCTCCTCCAGGAAACGGCTTTCAACAGCAACTCCGCCGGTGCGTTCGAGTGCTGGTCGAGTCATTATGACCGCATCCGCCGCGAAAACGAATTCCTGCGCGACGCGGCCGAATTCGGCCGCAAATTCGGTGAGGACTGGCTCAAGATTCGTATCGCCGAAGTGCGTTTCTGCCGTGCCTACGCCTATTTCATGCTGTGCCGGGTTTACGGCGGGGTGATTCTTCGCACCGAAGTCGACGGCCCTGAGCAGAACGACAAAGCCCGTTCGACGGAGGAAGAGTGCTGGGGCTTCATCATTAACGAACTGAAGGAACTGGCTCCCGACCTGCCCTTGAAATGGGACAGCGACAACTCGGGCCGCGCCACTCAAAAAGCCGCATACGGTCTGTTGAGCCGCGTAGCGCTCTACGCTGAAAAATGGGATGTCGCCGCACAGGCCGCACGCGATTGCGCCACGGCAGAGGGTAATCTGGACCTGTCGAAGAACGGCTATGCCAAAATCTTCGAACTCGGCATCAACAGTCCCGAAGTACTCTTTGCCGTAGAATTCAAATCCAGCGTGATCGACCATGCCTACGACGCCTACGTGCGGCCCTCGGGCGATACAAAGGAGTTAGGCAAGCAGGTTTATTCGGGATTCGTTCCCACCAGCGAATTGGTCGACAGCTATGAAATGGCAGGCGACGGCGGCAATTTCTCCTGGGAGAAACACGGTAAGGATCCCTATGCGAACCGTGAACCGCGCTTCTACGCCACGATTCTCTATAACGGAGCCGATTGGATGGGGCGGAAGATCGAAAGCTTCGTTGGCGGCAAGGACGGATACAAGGCCTATGAAAACGCCGGAGCCGCCGGAACGACCGTAACGGGTTATTACCTGCGCAAATACCTCATAGACGGAGACAAGACGTGGGTCACGAGCGGCTCGGGACAGGACTGGATCGTACTGCGCTATGCCGAGGTCCTCCTGAACAAGGCTGAGGCACTTGCCATGGAGAACTGGAACAAGAACAGCGCCGAAGCGCTGCAGGCGCTCAACGATGTCCGCGCCCGCGTCGGACTGCCCGCGCGTGCCACCGCCGACAAGGAGACCTTCCTGGAATACGTGCGTCACGAACGCAAGGTGGAGTTGGCCGGCGAAGGTTTCCGCTACTGGGACCTGCGCCGCTGGCGGCTGGCCGAAAAAGTCATCGACGGGCAGAACGTGCACGGCGTTAAGATCTCCAAACAGTCCGACGGTTCATTTACCTACGAGCAGGTCGATGCCGACGGCGGACACAAGCGCATCTTCTACGACCGTTATTACCGATTCGCCATTCCGCTTTCGGAGCGTTCGAACAATTCGCTCTGTACGAACAACGACGGATGGATCTAATGATTAACCGCAAAAACAGAACGACTATGAAACTCCGTAAATATCTTGCAGTACTGGCCGTAGCGGCATTCGCATCGCTTGCGACATCATGCGCCGAAGCGGAAGACGAATTCATCCACACGGACAGTACGATTAATTCCATCGAAATCCAGCCCGCCGAAGGCGGAGCCGGTATCGCAGGAATCATCGACGAAACGACGGGCGAGATTTTCTTCCCCATTCCCAAAAAACTTCGTGAAAAATACGACGTGAAAAAGCTGATGGTACGCGCAAACGTGGCTTATGACACCTATATCTATCCGTCACTGTCGGGATTGAAAGACCTCTCCGATCCGATGGAGATCAAGGTTCGGGCAGGCGACAATGGATCGCGAACCTATACGCTGTGGGCTTTCTACACGCGCAGATAACGAATTACAACGAATGAATAAATCTAAAATTAACTCGACCAATATGAAAAAGTTCAATTTGTTCGCTTACGCCACCCTGGCAGGTCTCGCGCTGTCGTTTGCAGCCTGTACGGACGACGATCCGGAAATCAGCAAACCCGGCCCGCAGATCGACCGCGGCGAAAAATGCCGTATCGAATCTTTCGTTCTGAATCTCCCCGAAGGGGAAACGCTTTCAGGCGATGTCTACGACTACGACAAATCGATCGACCTTGCCTATACCACGCCGCAGCTGGAAGCCATGAAGACGGCCACCGCCACGGTGAAACTCTCCGAAGGCGCAACCATCACGCCCGATCCCTCCGTGGCGGCCGACTATACGCAGCCGATTTCATTCACGGTGACGGGAGCCGACGGCAAGACCACCCGCATTTATACAACAAAGCCCGTTGAAAAAGTTGTCGTTTCCTATACCAAGATCGGTGCTCTGGCAGAGAAAACGGCCACTCAGATGGACATCACCGATCACACGAAATACCTGCAAATCGGCGTCAGCGGCGACAAGATCGTCATCGGCACCAAGGTATTCGACGGCAAGACGCTCGCTGCCGCAGGCAATCTGAACATGACCGGTTACGACGGATTGCAGGTCACCTCGCTGGCTAACGACGAGGCAGGACATCTGATCGCTTCACTGACCGCTGACGGCACGAGTGGATCGGCTCCTGTTACGTACGCCTGCTGGAAGAACGGATGCGACCAGCCCGCCGAAACGATCCTCGGTCCGTCGGACAGCGCCATCGCAGCGTTCCTCTCCGTGGGCGGCAACCTCGTCGAAGGCAAAGCGCTCATTACGGCATTGGGCGCACGCGTAGCCACTGGCCCGAGTTTCTGCTGGGGTTTCGCCGACGGCGTGCGTGGCGACTACTACAACCTGCTTACCGGACAGCCCTCGAACGACGGCTCGTGGAGCCAGATGGTTTCGGCCTGCTCGGGAGAGGTTTCGGGCACCTGGTTCATGTGGGATGCCGTGGCCGGCGGTCACAACGTATTGACCTGGGAAGGCTGGGACGGCACATCCTCGCTCAATCTGAAGCAGATTCCGGGAGCAGCGCCCAACGGTCCGAACAACTGGGGTAACTACACCAAAGGTTCGATCCGCGCTTTCATGTTCAACGAAAAGGCTTATGCCGCCGTCTTCACCACCGGCTGGCCCTGCACCTACGTCTCGATCGTGGACTCGAACGGCGAATTCCTGCTCAACCCCACCGAGGCGACGCTCAATTACGCGATCTCGGACGCCAACCCCTACCGCCCCGTCGGAACATTCGTGTATAACGAAAAGGAAAACTGCGGTTACGTATACGTACTGGTTCCCGGGCACGCAGTCAAGAGCTGGAAACTGGAGATCACTTACGATTAACAAACCTTACACCTGTCACGACAGGTCTTGACGAAACCGTATCAATCCGCATTCTTCCCGGTCCGGGCCCGTTCTCGGGCCGGAGGAATGCGGTTCTTTTAACACGACCCATGAAAATAAGCACCTTTTTTACAGTCATCCTCTTCGTTGCAGCGACATCGATATCCTGCGGCGGAAACTCCGCCCGGACGCTTCGCGCCGCCGACGGTGGAAAACCCAAAATGCTCTGGTTCGACGCAGAGGCCAATTTCAAGCGCTTCGCTTCGCAGGATTCGATCCGCTACTATTTGGACCGCACCGTCGAGTGCGGATTCAACCACATCGTCGTGGACGTGCGCCCCATTTCGGGCACCGTGCTCTACGAAAGCGATATGCTGGAACCGCTCACCGTCGTCGGTCCGGACACCGTCCGCCGCGATTGGGACTACCTGCAATGCTTCCTCGACGAAGCGCGTAAAAGGGAACTAAAAGTGACCGTCTCGACGATGATTTTCCCTGCGGGATTCACCACGTTCCGCCAGGGAGCGGCCTACTCCGACCCGGAACTGGCGGGCCGAACCTGTGTCGAATACACGCCCGAAGGGAGGAAAGACATCAAGGACGACCCGACGAAAGTCGCAGCGTTCCTCAATCCCGTACTGCCCGAAAATCAGGAGTACGTGCTGCGTTTCGCACACGAACTGCTCACAAAATACAAGTTCGACGGCTATGCCCTCGACTATTGCCGCTTCCCCGATGCTGAGAGCGATTTCTCGCCCGCTTCGCGCGAAGCGTTCGAAACCTACCTCGGACACGGTATCGACCGTTTCCCGGAGGATATATTCACCTACGACGCCAACGGAGCCCGCGTGGCAGGCCCCTACTATAAACAGTGGTGGGAGTTCCGCTCGGGAGTCATCCGCGACTTCATCGCCCGAATACGCGCGACGGTGGATGAGCTGCAACCCGGCGTGAAACTGGAGTATTGGGCCGCCTCGTGGCTGCACGCCATCTACACGCAGGGCCAGAACTGGGCCAGCCCGCGTTCGCGCTTCCACGAAGCCTATCTCGACGATTGGGCCACGCCGACCTACAACCGCACCGGATTCGCCGATCTGCTCGATGTCTTCATCACGGGAACCTACCTCGAAAAGGTATGGGGCATGGACGATCCCGAATCCATCGAGTACGGTCTCGCCCGCTCGCTGAAGGATGTCGACGGCGACTGTGCGGTCTACGGTTCGCTCTACGCCCAGAACCATGTCGATCAGTTCGAAGACGCCGTATACCTGTGTCTTTCGCGCACGGACGGTGTGATGGTCTTCGACATCATTCAGGTCATCGAAAACGATCTATGGGATGACATCAAACGTGGTATCGACCGGGCTGAAAAAGAACAGAAAACTCAAAAATGACAAGATGAAAAAATCCATCCTGATACTTTGTGTCCTGCTGATGGCGGCGATTCCGTCCGCCTGCACGGAATCGCATAAAACCCCTCCGGAACTCGACAAGCCGCAACCCGGGCCGAACCCCGATCCGAAACCGGAACCCTCAGAGGGAAAGGAAAAAATGCTCTGGTTCGATGCCGAGGCCAACTTCCAGCGATTCTCGACACAGGCCGGTATCATCGCCATGCTCGACAAAACACAGGAAGCGGGATTCAACAAGATCGTCGTGGATGTGAAGCCCGTCGAGGGGGACGTACTCTACAAAAGCGAGTTCATGACCCAAGCGACGACTATCGGTTCAGTTAACGTTGCCGACAGAGGTTGGGACTACCTCCAGTTTTTCCTCGACGAGGCACATAAACGGAACCTGAAAGTGACCGTCTCGACCACCGTATTCCCCATGGGCATGCCCAGCACCAGACAGGGACCCGCCTACCGGGGCACGACATGGAAGGGGAAAACCTGCATGCAATACAAGCCCGAGGGCATGGTCGACATCAAGGATGACCCCACGAAGGTCGCAGCGTTCCTCAATCCCGTCCTGCCCGAAGTTCAGGAGTTCGCCCTGCGTTTCATTCGTGAAATAGTCACCAACTACGATTTCGATGCCTACGCGCTCGACTACTGCCGTTTTCCGGACTATCAGAGCGATTTCTCGGAAGCATCCAAAGAGGCGTTCGAAAAGTACATTGGCGGACTCGTCGAGACGTGGCCGGGCGATGTCTTCACCTACAACGCTTCCGGCGAAAGAGTCCCCGGCAAATACTACAAAGAGTGGTGGGAGTTCCGCTCGATGATAATCCACGACTTCGTAGCCCGCGTTCGCAAGGAGATCAAGGCAATCAAACCGGACGTAAAATTGGAATATTGGGCCGCTTCGTGGTGGGGCGCACTCTATGCCAACGGACAGAACTGGGCCAGCAAGGCGTTCCGTCCGCTAACGGATCAGGATGCGTGGTCGTTCAACTCTTGGTGTTCGATCAATTACCACCAGACCGGTTTCGCCGATCAGCTCGACACGTTCCTGCTGGGGACCTACCTGCCCCGCGTGTACGGACCCGACGACGGCGAGTCGATCGAATACGGTATCAACCGTGCCGAGCGCTTCCTGCTCAACGCCTGTACCTATTACGCGACGGTGGATTGCTCGCAGAAGACATTCGACATCGAGGAAGCCTGCTATTACTGCCTCAAACGCACGGCCGGGCTGATGGTCTTCGACATCGTTCATGTCATCAACAACGATATGTGGGTCGCCATCAAGCGGGGCATCGACCGTTACGAAGCGGAGACGGCAACCGAATAAGTAAAACAGTTGCACCATGAAAAAACTCCTTCTTATCGCCGCAGCCGTGCTGGCCGGGGCTTCGGGGCTCCGGGCCCAAGAGTACACGGCGATATCTCCCGACGGAAAAATCACGGTGACGGTATCGACCGCGCCCGAACTGCGCTGGAGCGTCACGCGCGAGGGCGAACGGCTGCTCGACGCAAGCCGCATCGGCATGAAGATCGCCGGGGCCGAGCCGTTCGGCGCGGCGCCCGTCGTGCGGCGGGCCGAACGGCGGCGCATCGACGAGCGCAGCACGGCGCCCGTTCCGACCAAGTTCCGCACGCTGCACGATCGCTGCGAAGAGCTTCTGCTTACGTTCCGCGGCGGCTGGGCCGTCCGCTTCCGGGTCTACGACAACGGCGCGGTCTACCGTTTTGAAACGGCGCGAAAGGGGACCGTCGACATCGAGTCGGAGACCGCCGAGCTGAATTTCGCCGCCGATTTCGAGACCCTCTGGCCCCGCGAGGAGAACCCCGATTTCATCTCCCACTGCGAAGCGTTCTTCGACCGCAAGCACCTCTCGGAGCTCGACGCGAAGCGGTACGCCTACCTGCCCGTGTGGTTCTCCTCGCCGCGCGGCACGCGCATGGTCGTGACGGAAACCGATCTGGAGGACTATCCCTGCCTGTTCCTGTTCGGCGGCGAGGGACACAGCCTCCGCGCGCAGTTCCCGCCCGTGGTGCTCGAAGCCCGGCTCAGGGAGGGTTCGGACCGCAACGAGGAGCTGGTGAAAAAAGCGCCCTACATCGCCCGGACCCGAGGCACGCGCACGTTTCCGTGGCGCGTGGTGACCATCGACCCCGACGACCGCGCGCTGCTGGAGAACAACCTCGCCTACCAGCTCGCGTCGAAACCCGTCGAAGGCGACGCCTCGTGGGTGCGGCCGGGCAAGATTTCGTGGGAGTGGTGGCATTCGCTCAATATCTACGGGGTCGATTTCCGCTCGGGGGTCAACACCGCGACCTACAAGTATTACATCGATTTCGCGGCCAAATACGGCATCGACTACATCCTGCTGGACGAAGGGTGGTCCGTGAGCACGCTCAATATCAAGGAGCCGCGCCGGGAGATCGACCTCGGGGAGCTGATCCGCCACGGCCGCGAAAAGGGCGTCGGCGTGGTGCTCTGGACGCTCTGGAACCCCATGAAGAAGGACCTGGAAGGCATCCTGGACACCTACCGCGACTGGGGCGTGAAGGGCATCAAGATCGACTTCATGCAGCGGTCCGATCAGGAGATGGTCCGATTTTACGATGAGATCGCCCGCGCGGCGTTCGACCGCGGTCTGATCGTGGATTTCCACGGGTCGTTCAAACCCGCGGGGCTCCAGCGCAAATACCCCAACGTCCTCTCGTTCGAAGGAGTTTACGGCATGGAGCACGACAAATGCTCGACCGATATTTCGCCCGTCCACGACTGCACGCTGCCCTTCACGCGCATGGTCGCCGGACCGATGGACTACACGCCCGGCGCCACGCGCAACGCCACCCGGGCCGATTTCGCCATCAGCTGGGACAACCCGATGAGCCAGGGCACGCGCGCCCATCAGGCGGCGCTGTACGTCGTCTTCGAAAGTCCGCTTCAGATGCTCTGCGACTCGCCGTCGCACTACCTGCGCGAAGCGGAGTTCACTGCCTTCATCGCCGCCGTGCCGACCGTGTGGGACGAAACGGTGGGGCTCGCCGCCTCGGTGGGCGAGTACGCCGCCGTGGCGCGCCGCAGCGGTGAGAAGTGGTACATCGGAGCCATCACCGACTGGACGGCCCGCACGCTGGAGGCCCCGCTGAAGTTCCTCGACGGTGGCCGCTACCGCATGAAGGTCTTCGCCGACGGGGTGAATGCCGACCGCATCGCGCGGGATTACCGCACCGAAACCCGTGAAGTCACGCGCGACGACGCGATCGCCCTGCGGATGGCCCCCGGAGGCGGTTGGGCCGCCGTTCTCGAACCCGTGAAATGAAAACCAGCGCGTTCATCCTCTTTGCGGCGCTGCTCGCCGCCTCGTCTCTTTCCGTCACGGGGCGGGCGGCCACGCGCACGATCGATCTGTGCGGCCGCGTGACGGCTTCCGGCAGGGGCGTGACGGGAGTTTGCGTCACGGACGGCCGCACGATCGTGCGCACCGACGCCAAAGGGCGCTACCGCCTGCCGTCGGACACGGAGGCGGAGTTCGTCTACCTGACGCTGCCCGACGGGTACGAAATCCCCCTGCGCGACGGCACGCCCTGCATCTACCGGCGCATCGCTCCCGGCAGACGGCGCTACGATTTCGCGCTGGAGCCCGCGGTGCAGGACATGACGCGCCACCGCCTGCTGGCGGTCGCCGATCCGCAGGTCTACTTCGAGTGCGAGCTGGACAGCGTGCGCCGGGCCGCGGACGACATGCGGCTGACGGCCGCCGACGGAGTGCCGACGCTGGGGGTGGTCTGCGGCGACATCATCGGCGACATCGACCGCAGGCCCCCGCTTTTCGAACCGGTTAGCGAGGCCCTCGCCGCGAGCGGGGTCGCGTTCTTCTACGTCGCGGGCAACCACGACATGGACCTCGGCGTGCGGACGAGCGACCGGGCGAAACGCTCGTTCAAGGAGCACTTCGGCCCGACCTACTACGCTTTCGACCGCGGCCGCGTGCACTACGTGGTGCTCGACGACTGCTTCTACATCGGCCGCAGCTACCTCTATGTGGGGTATCTCGACGAGCGGCAGCTCCGCTGGCTGGAGCAGGACCTCGCCACCGTCCCGGCGGGCCGCACGGTGGTCGTCTGCCTGCACATCCCGACCTGGTCGCGCGCGGCGCGGAGCGGTGAATGGAGCCGCGAGGAGTCGCACAAGGTGCTCAACAACCGCCGGGCGCTCTACCGGATGCTCGAACCCTACAACGCCCATATCCTCTCCGCGCACGAACATTACAACGAAAACTACACCCCCGAGCCGCACCTCTTCGAGCACGTCCACGCTCCGCTGAGCACCCTTTTCTGGCAGGCCCCGTGGAGCATGGACGGCATTCCGGCCGGGTACGGGGTCTACGAGTTCGACGGCGACGGCCTCACGTGGTACTACAAGGCCGCGGACCACCCCCGCAGCCGGCAGTTCACGGCCTACGGCGTCGGCGAGGACCGCCGCCGCCCCGACGCCGTGACGGTCAACGTCTGGAACTGGGACCCCGCCTGGCAGGTCGTCTGGTACGAGAACGGCGAGCCGCGCGGACCGATGACCCGTTACACGGGGTACGACGCGTCGATCTACGACTACGTGGCGCGTTACAGCGAGCATTTCAAGCACAAAAACATCGGCGCGGACCGCACCGAACACCTCTTCCACGCCCTGCCCGCGTCGCCCGATGCGCATATCCGCGTCGAAGTCCGCGACCGATTCGGCCGGCTCTCGGTCTGGGAGAGCGGCACGGGCTATTCGACACCGAAAAAACCATGACAGCACGATGAAAAAACCTCTTTCGATCCTCTTCGCGGCGCTCGCCGCACTCCTCTGCACCGCCTGCGGCAGCTCAGGCCGCGTCTGCTCGCCCGACGGCACGCTTTGTCTCGAGGTGGCCGAACGCGGCGGCCGCATCGGCTACTCCGTGACGCGCCGCAGCGCGCCCCTTTTGGATTTCTCGACGCTGGGATTCGAACTGCTCGATGCCCCGGCGCTGCGCGAAGGGCTCGAAATCACGGGCACGTCGCGCGACAGCCGTGACGAGACGTGGGAGACCGTCTGGGGCGAACAGCGCACCGTGCGCAGCCATTACAACGAACTGAGGGTCAGCGTGCGCGAAAGCGACGCACCCCGCCGCCGCTTCGACGTGGTGTTCCGCCTGTTCGACGACGGCTATGGCTTCCGCTTCGAATTTCCCGAACAGCCCCATCTGGGCGAGTTCGCGATCACGGACGAGCTGACCGAATACCGCTTTCCGTCCGACCACAACGCCTGGTGGATGCCCGCGCGCGAACCCTACTACGAGAGCCTCGCCCGCCACACCCCCATCTCGCGGATGGACACGGTCAACACGCCGCTCACGCTGGAATGCGCCGGCGGAGGGTATCTCGCCCTGCACGAGGCCGATCTGACGGACTACGCCAAAATGAGCCTCTACCCCGACGGAACCACCCTGCGCTGCCACCTCACCCCGTGGTCCACGGGGGTGAAGGTCTACGCACGGACGCCTTTCCGCACGCCGTGGCGCACGATGATCGTCGCCGACACGCCGGGCGGTCTGGTAACTTCGCGGCTCATGCTCAACCTCAACGAGCCGTGCCGCATCGAGGACACCTCGTGGATCCGCCCCGCCAAATATGTCGGCATCTGGTGGTCGATGCATCTCTTTCAGGAGACCTGGGCGCAGGGACCCCGCCACGGCGCCACGACCGAAAACGCGAAACGTTACATCGACTTCGCCGCGGAACACGGCATCGAGGGCGTGCTGGTCGAGGGGTGGAACGTCGGCTGGGACGGCGAGTGGACCAAAAACACGGACCGGATCCGCTTCACGGAGCCCTATCCGGACTTCGACATCGAAGCCGTTGCCGGCTACGCCGCCCAAAAGGGCGTGGAACTGATCGGCCACCACGAAACGGGGGCCGATACGAAGAATTACGAGGCCCAGCTGGAGGAGGCTTTCGCGTTCTATAAAAATCACGGCGTCGATTACGTCAAAACGGGCTACGTCAATGTGCTGATGGACGGAAAGGAGCTGCACGACAGCCAGTACGGCGTGCGGCACTACCGCCGCGTGATCGAGACGGCAGCCCGCTGCGGCATGATGATCGACAACCACGAACCGGTCATGCCCACGGGGATAGAACGCACGTGGCCCAACCTGATGACGCAGGAGGGCGTCCGCGGTCAGGAGTACAACGCCTGGTCGCCCGACGGCGGAAATCCGCCCGAGCACACCACCGTGGTGCCGTTCCTGCGCGGACTGGCCGGGCCGATGGACTACACGTTCGGGACGTTCCGTTTCGACAACCCCGTCTCGCCCTTCGCGCGGGTGCAGTCGACCATCGCGCGCGAGCTGGCGCACTACGTGGTGATTTACAGCCCGCTCCAGATGGCCTCGGACCTGCCCGAAAACTACCGCGGACACAAGGCCTTCGACTTCATCCGCGACGTACCCACCGACTGGGAGCGGACGCTCGTGCCCGCGGCCGTGATCGGCGACTATGCCGTATTCGTGCGGCAGGACCGCAGCTCGGAGGACTGGTACCTCGGCGCCGTCACCGACGAGGAGCCCCGCACGGTCGGCGTGCCCCTCACGTTCCTCGCGCCCGGGGTGACCTACACGGCGCAGATTTACGCCGACGGCGAGGGCGCCGACTGGAAAACCAATCCCTATGCCGTTGACTACGAAGAGCGTCCCGTAACGGCCGCCGATACGCTGACCGTGAGCATGGCTTCGGGCGGCGGATGCGCCGTTAGGTTCGCCGCACCTGAAAAAACACCGATCCGATGAAAAAAATCCTGATTCCGGCCCTGCTGTGTCTGACGTTCGCCGCGGGCTGCACCTGTGAAAACACCATCCGCCGCCGGGCCGACGTGCTCGTCATCGGCGGCACGACCTCCGGCACGACGGCCGCCATCGCCGCGGCGCGGCAGGGCGTGCAGACGCTCGTCGTCGAGGAGACTCCCATGCTGGGAGGCATGCTCACGGCCCAGGGCGTATGCGCCACGGACGGCAATTTCGACCTGCCGTCGGGTCTGTGGAACGAGTTCCGCGACCACCTGCGGAAGCGTTACGGCGGTATCGGCGCGCTGTGGACGGGCTGGGTGAGCACCACCCTGTTCGAACCGCACGTGGCCGACAGCATCTTTCACGCGATGGCCGCGGCCGAGCCGACGCTCGAGGTGGTGCACGGCTACCGCCTGACGGGTATCCTGCGCCGCGGAAAACGGGTCACGGGCGCCGAGTTCACCGACGCGCGCGGCGGCCGCCTGCTGGTGCAGGCCCGCATCACCGTCGACGCCACCGATCTGGGCGACGCGCTGCCGTTGAGCGGCACCTCATACCGTCTTGGCATGGACGCCCGCGCCGACACGGGCGAAGAGCTGGCTCCGGCCGAGGCCAACGACGTGGTGCAGGACCTCACGGTGGTGGCCATCCTCAAGGACTACGGGCCCGGCGCGGACCGAACCATCGAGCGGCCTGCGGGCTACGACCCCGCGGAGTTCGCCGGGTGTTACGACCTCTCGTCGGAAGGGGTGCGCAGCGCCGACCGGATGCTCGAATACGGCCGTATGCCGGGAGGCAAATACATGATCAACTGGCCCAAGGAGGGCAACGACATCAACCTCGACGTGGTGGAACTTCCCCATGCCGAGCGCACAGCGGCCCTCGAAGCGGCGCGGCAGAAGACCCTGCGCTTCGTCTACCACATCCAGCACGAGCTGGGATACCGCCGCCTCGGCATCGCTGACGACGAATTCGACACGCCGGACGGGCTGGCCTACCTGCCCTACCACCGCGAGGGGCGGCGCATGGACGGCGTGGTGCGCATGACGCTCGACGACGTGACCGATCGTTACGCGAGGCCGCTCTACCGCACGGGCATCTCCGTCGGCGACTACCCCGTCGACCACCACCGCAACTGCCGGACCGATCTGCCGAAGATCCTCTTCCCGCCCGTGCCGTCGTTCAGCGTGCCGCTGGGGGCGCTGATTCCCGACCGGACCGAGAACTTCATCGTCTCGGACAAAGCCATTTCCGTCTCGAACCTCGTCAACGGCTCGACGCGCCTGCAACCGGTCGTGATGCTTACCGGACAGGCCGCGGGAACCCTCGCGGCGCTGGCCGCCGAACGCCGCTGCCCGCCGCGGGAGGTTCCCGTGCGCGAGGTGCAGGAGGCCCTGCTGGCCCAGAAAGCCTACATCGCGCCGCTCTACGACGTAAAGCCCGACGATCCCGACTTCGCGACCCTGCAGCGCATCGCCGCGACGGGCATCCTGCGCATGACGGGCGAGCCGTTCCACTGGGCGAACCGTTCGTGGTTCTACCCCGAGCGGACGATCCCGGTCGGGGAATTCACCCGCGGACTGCACGACTTCGCCCCTCGAATCCCCGTCCGGACCGACACGACCGCCCTCACCGCCGCACGCGCCGCGAAGCTCATCGCCGAGGCGGGCGGCAAAGCCCCGCGGATCCGCCCCGCGGATGCGGATAGGCCCCTCACGCGCCGGAAACTGGCGTTGCTTCTCGAGGAGTGTCTCGATCCCTTCGCCCGCCCGGTCGATCTTCACGGAGAATACCGCTAACTGCTTATGAAACGACTGATTCTGACCCTTCTGTCGACCGCCGCGGCGGTCACGCTCGCTGCTCAGCCCGACTCGCTCGACTACCGCGGCGACTACTACTTCTCGAAACGCAGTCAGCAGGAGTCTCTCCCCGTGCGGCCGCACCACACGGTGATGCTCGGCAACAGCCTCACCGAGCGGGGCGCCTGGGCCGAATACTTCCCCGAAGCGCACGTGATTAACCGCGGCATAGGCGGGGACTGCGTTGCCGGCATGGCCGCGCGGCTGGACAGCATCGTGGCGGGACGGCCGCGGGCGATATTCCTCATGGCGGGCGTCAACGACCTGATATTCTCGACCATCGCGCCCGAGGCGCTGCTCCGGCAGTATGAACGTCTGCTGGACCGCATCGCCGCCGAATCGCCTGCGACGCAGGTCTTTATCCAAAGTCCGCTGCCCCTCGACGAGGCGCGCAACGAACCATATTTCACGGGTAAGAACGCCCGCATCGAGGCTTTCGACCGCCTGCTGCGGCGGATGGCCGCCCGGCGCGGACTGAAATTCATCGACATCCGCAGCCGCATGCTCCGCGACGGAAAACTCCCCGCGGAGTATACCGTGGACGGCATCCACCTCACACCGGCGGGCTACGCCGTCTGGGTCGAGGCACTGCGCCCTTACGTCACGTCGGCCGGGGCGCGTATCGGCACGGTGACCTGCGCGGGCCGAGGTCTGGCGGGGGTTGTGGTGAGCGACGGCGACAACTGCGCCGCCACCGACTCGGCGGGCCGCTTCGTGCTTCCGGCGAACGACCGGGCGCGCTTCGTCTTCGTCTCGACCCCCGCGGGCTATGCGTCGCCCTCGGAGGAGGGGGTCGTGCGCCATTACCTTCCGGCGAAGTCCGACGGCAGTTCCCACGACTTCCGTCTCCGGCGCAAACCATCCGGCGAAACCCGCCACGGCTTCGTCGTCGTCGCCGATCCGCAGCTCTTCGCCCGCAAGGAGTTCCGCCTGCTGGAGCGTGCGGCGGAGGACATCCGCCAAACCGCTGCCGCCGCCGAGCGCTCCGGACGCCCGATGCACGGCATCTGCGCGGGCGACATCACCTCGGGCGACCACACGTTCTACACCTCCTACAACGAGGTTATGTCGGCGACGGGAATCGAGTTCCGCAACGCGATGGGCAACCACGACATGAAGCTCTGGGGCCGCTCGCACGAAACGTCGGCCGCGGCGTTCGAAGCAATGTACGGCCCCGCGTACTACTCCTACAACGTGGGTGAGGTACACTACGCGGTGCTGAACGACAACTACTACATCGGCCGCGACTGGTACTACATCGGCTATCTCGAGGAGCGGCAGCTGGCGTGGCTCGAACGGGACCTGTCGTTCGTTCCCGCGGGAACGACGGTGGTCGTGGCGCTCCATATCCCGACCGCGTTCGCCGGAAAGGACGAAAAACCCTTCGACTATGCGCAGGCCGAGCGGTCGCTCTGCAACCACCGGGCCCTGCACCGGCTGCTGGAGCCCTATGACGCGCACATCGTCTCGGGTCACATGCACACGACGACGAACTGCCCCGTCCGCGCGGGGCTCTACGAACACAACGTCGCGGCCCTGAGCGGGGCGTGGTGGCAGGGCGCGATCTGCACCGATGGCACGCCGGCCGGCTACGCCGTCTTCGAGGTCGACGGCGGCGAGGTGTCGTGGTACTACAAATCCGTCGGGCATCCGCGCTCCTTCCAGCTGAAAATCTACGATTCCAAGGACGACGAAGCCTTCGCCGGACGCATCGTGGCCAACGTCTGGAACTGCGACCCCGCCTGGACGGTCGAAATGCGCGCCGACGGCGGCCGCCCCGTGTGGATGGAACGCACCACGGCGGTCGATCCCCAGGCCCGGAGGCTCTACGCCGATGCGTCGAAACTCGACCACAAATGGATCACGGTCACACAGTCGGATCACTACTACGCGGCGCCGCTGCCCGCCGGAACGCGGCGCGTCGAGGTCACGGCCCGCGACCGCTTCGGAAACACGTACCGCGCTGAAAAAAGAATAAACCGATGAAAAAACTGATTTTCGCCCTGCTGCTCTTCGCCTGCGGGGCCGCTTCGGGCCGCGGCAGCGGCCCGGTGTTCACCCCCGCCGACTCGCCCGAAATCCGCTTCACGGGCCGCGCCGCAAAGGGCCCCGGGGGAGCGTTGTCGTTCGACTGGAGCGGCAGCCACTTCACGTTCCGATTCGAGGGCACGCGCTGCGCCATGCGGGCCGCGGACACGGGCCGCAACTACTACAACGTATTCGTCGACGGCCGGCACACCGGCGTCGCCGCCACCTCCGGGGCCGATTCGACCGTCGTGCTGGCCGAGGGGCTCGAACGCGGGCCGCATACCATACTGGTACAGAAACGCACCGAGGGCGAACAGGGCCGCACGACGCTCCGCGGCGTCGAAACCGACGGGGCACTGCTTCCGCTTCCCGCACCCCGCACACGCCACATCGAATTCATCGGCGACTCGCACACCTGCGGCTACGGCACCGAGGGCAAATCGGTCGAGGAGCCCTTTACGCCCGAGACCGAGAACTGCGATCTGGCGTGGGGATGCGTCATCGCCCGCTATTTCGACGCCGAATACACCCTCATCGCCCACTCGGGACAGGGCATCGTCCGCAACTGGGGCGACGAAAAGGAGGTCTCCGACTGCACCATGCGCGAACGCATGCTGTGCACCTTCGACATGGACCCGGCGTCGCGCTGGGATTTCCGCGGCTGCACGCCCGACATCGTCGTCATCAAGCTCGGCTCGAACGACTTCAGCACCGACGTGACCCCTTCGGAGCAGGCCTTCAACGCCTCCTACGCGCAGGCGCTGGATCAGCTGCGCGCGGCCTACGGCGAGGTTCCCGTGCTGTGCGTGGCCCCGAGCGACAACACAGTGATCTTGCGCTATCTGGAGAATTTCCTCCGCGAGCGGCAGGACGCGCATCTCCACCTCACGGCCATGCTTCCCGGCATCACCGACTGGGACCGCGACATGGGCGCCAACTACCACCCCAACCACCGGGGACACCGCAAGATGGCCATGGCCGTCATTCCCTACATCGCCACGATCACGGGGTGGGAAATGCCCGACCGGAATGTCGAATAATTAGCCGCAAATAATTATCTTTGGTGTCGTAACGGCACTTTTATCGGTCGGAGGGTTTTGCCGAACCGCCGGGAATCCGGTTTTGCACCCTTCCGCCTTTTTGTTATCTTTGCGGCAAATAAGCCGAAACCGGAGGGGAGGGCCGCCGCAGGGTCGTTTTCAACCGCTCCCGCCTCCGTCCGTAATGTCCGTGCCTAACTACTAAACGCAAAAACGCATGAAACCCGAAACCGTCCGGCGCCGCTCGCCGCTATCCTGGGTTCCGACCGTCTACTTCGCCATGGGACTGCCGTTCATCCTCGTGAACATGGTCTCCACGCTGATGTTCCGCGGTCTGGGCATCGACGATGCGCGCATCGCGCTGTGGACCTCGCTCATCATCCTGCCGTGGTCGCTCAAACCGATCTGGAGCCCCCTGATGGAGATGTTCCGCACCAAGAAATTCTGGGTCGTGTCGACCCAGCTCATCTCCGGACTGGGGCTGGCGCTGACGGCGCTGACGCTGCCCCTGCCCGACTTCTTTCCCTACGCCGTGGCGCTGATGGGCGTCATCGCCTTCAGCGGCGCCACGCACGACATCGCCACCGACGGGGTGTACATCACCGAACTCTCGAAGGACCAGCAGGCGCGGTTCATCGGCTGGCAGGGGGCGTTCTACAACATCGCCAAGGTGTTCGCCATGGGCGGGCTGGTCTATCTGGCCGGAGCGCTCAAAGAGCGGGTCGGGATCGTCGAGGCGTGGATGATCGTCATGGCGCTCTGCGGCGCGCTGCTCTTCCTGCTGGGAATCTACCACCTGCGGATGCTGCCTTCGGGCGGCGAAGCCACGGCCCATGCGGGGAGCGTCGGCGAGGCGCTGCGCGAGACGGGCGCCATCTTCCGCGGATTCTTCCGGAAAAGGTACATCGGCATCTACATCGCCTTCATCGTCTTCTACCGCTTCGCCGAGGGGCTGGTCATCAAGATCGTTCCGCTGTTTCTCAACGCCCCGCTCGACAATCAGGGTCTCGGCCTGACCGAACAGCAGATCGGCCTCTACTACGGCACGTTCGGCGTGATCGCATTCGTCGTGGGTTCGATCCTGGGCGGCTACTTCATCGCGTGGCTCAAACTGCGGCGGGCGCTGTTTCCGCTCATCACGATCTTCAACATCCCGTTCGTGGTCTACGCCCTGCTGGCCTGGTTCCAGCCCGCATCGCCCCTGCTGATCTGCGGCGGCATCGTCTTCGAATATTTCAGCTACGGATTCGGGTTCGTGGGCCTCACGCTCTTCATCATGCAGCAGGTGGCGCCCGGACCGCACAAAATGGCCCACTACGCCTTCGGTTCGTCGCTGGCCAATCTGGGCGTGATGCTGCCGGGCATGGCGAGCGGCTGGCTCTGCGACCAGGTCGGCTACCACCGCTTCTTCCTCTGGGCCCTCATGGCCACCATCCCCATATTCCTCATCGCATGGCGCATCCCCTTCGCCCATCCGGACACGGAGGAGGGAGCGGCCCAGGCCGTGGAAAAGGAACTGACCGACGAATAAATCACCGATAAACACCGTTAGACATGCTGAAAAATCTTATCATCACCCTCGCCGCCGCCCTCACCGCCGCGACGGCCGCCGCACAGGCCCCGGCCGACTGGGCCAACTTCGGACGTTTCGAAAAGGAGAACGCCGCGCTGGCGGAGCATCCGAAAGTCGTTCTGATGGGCAACTCGATCACCGAAGGGTGGATCGCCAAGCGTCCCGACTTCTTCGCCGAAAACGGCTACGCGAGCCGCGCGATCAGCGGACAGACCACTTCGCAGATGCTCGTGCGCTTCCGCGCCGACGTCGTGGAACTGCATCCGCAGGTCGCGGTGATCTGCGGCGGCACGAACGACCTGGCGCAAAACACGGGCTACATCTCGCTCGAGCACATTCTGGACAACATCCAGTCGATGGCCGAGCTGGCGCGCGCCAACGGCATCCGGCCCGTCCTCTGCTCGGTGCTCCCGGCCGGTGACTTCCCCTGGCGTCCGGGTTTGGAACCGGCGCAGAAGATCGTCCGGCTCAATGCGATGATCCGCGCCTACGCCGAACGGGAGGGCATCCCCTATGTGGATTACCATACGCCGATGGCGGCCGCGGACGGTTCGATGATCGCCGAATACACCTACGACGGCGTGCATCCCACCGAAGCGGGGTATCGGGTGATGGAGCGGATTCTGCCGCCCGTCGTCGAACGGGCGCTCTCCGACAAGTGACAGAACGGGGCTTCGGCCCCGTTTTTTTGGTCAGGTGCGCCAGAAGATTTTGCTCCGCGTGAAGGCCGCCGTGAAGAGCATCATCAACAGGGTGACGATCACCCCGCGCCCGACTCCCATCACGCAGCCGCACTGACCCCACAGCCACGGGAGCGCCACGGCCCGGTCCGCGAAGACGAGCAGCGGCACGACGACGTAACCCGCCGCCGTGTAAGCGATCATGGGGTTCTGCCCGCAAAGGACGAGCAGACCGCCCCGCGAACGGCCCTTTCGGAGCAGGACCGACGTGACCAGCAGCACGTGCGAAGCCATTCCGGCCGTGATGAAAAAGTAGCTCACCGTGGCGGGGTCCTTCTTCACGCCCTCTTCGAGCGATTCGAACGCAAGACCCAGCAGGAGCCAGAAAAATCCGGTCGTGAACAGTCGATAAAGCAGGGATTCGATCCCAGTGCGGGGCTTGCGCAGCAACATCCACGCCGCCGCGCCCAGCGCGAGCGTCAGCACCAGATTGAGCGTCAGCGTACGGGTGAAAAGCCCCCACATATTGACCGCAAGGAGCAGCGCTGTGAGCCCTGCGGCGGCGATCTGTCCGGAAAGCGCCGGACGCTCCTCCTGCTGCCCGCGCGCCAGCCAGCGGGCGAACAGATCGCCGGCCACGCTTCCCGGCAACACGATGCAGAGGTATTGCAGAAACTCCGTGCGGAAGAGCCACGGCACAGGCGAGAAGTTCCACACCGCCTCGTTCCACGACCCCGGAACCGCCGCGCCCAGCTTCAGGGCGGCAATCAGGGCGACGATGCCCATCCGCAGCCAGAGGTTGCGGCGCGTCAGCCACCAGATCAGCGAACCCGCGACGACCACGTCGGCGAGAATCAGGATGATGATGTCCGACCGCACGACGCTCACCCCGACGCCCAGCCACCGGTACACGCCCATAAGGACCGCGAGGACCGCAATGCCGCCGGCGTTGAGCCACCCGTTCTGCCGCGGGATGAAGCCGGGAATCCGCACGAACATCGCGAAAAAGGCGCCCCAGACCGTCATCGTCACAAGGGCGCTCACGACGGGACGCTGCAACACGGCGTCGAGCGTCCACAGCCCCGTGTTGCCGAGCGCAACGGCGAAAAAGGCGAGCAGCAGGCCCCGTTTGAGGATCGAGACGACGATCCGCCGGGGCGGGTCGCCGCGGTTCAGCCTGCGGCCCAGCGAGAGCGGAAAGGCCGCGCCCATCGAAAAGAGGAAAAAGGGGAAGACGAGGTCCACCCACGTAATTCCCGCCACCGACGCATCGAAGACGAACGACGGCGGCGGCAGCTGCGCGTGGAACAGCCACGCCGGCAGGTCGGGATTCCAGGCGATGTAACCCGAGAGGACCATCCCCACGATGGCAAGTCCCCGCAGGATGTCCACGGCATAGGCACGATTATTCATTCAGGCAGTTTCAGTTCAATAATTTTAACTCCAAACGCCTGTAAAAATAAGAAAAATCAACACCAACACCCACAAAAGCAAAAACTTTTACACTGTTAGTCCCCCAAATAAGGGCATATCTGAAAATTACACACTATTTTCATTGCATGGAATTCCCGGCTAAGAGGGTTTATGTGTGTTTTCCGGCGAGCAAGTGCGGCCTGCACCGGGTTGTTTCCCGGGATGGATTATCCGGCTGAAAGCCGGATATGGGAGTTCCGGCGAGCATGTTTTATGCATCGGAAAGAACGGGGCAAATGGATTGTACGAATGGTACTACCTCCTGCACCAGTTTGTCGTCGAAAGAGGGTACGCCGAGAGGTCGTGTCTTTCCGTTTTTCTTCGGGATGTGCACTCTTCTCGATGGCTGGGGAGAGTAGCTTTCGTCTTTCAACGAAAGGATCAGTTTCTCAATGCGGGAAAGGCTCATACGGTCGATGGTTTTCCCGTCTGCACCTTGTGTCATATTACCCGGCCTGGCATATATTCGCTGATAAGCCAGATAATACATTTCCTCATTGAAAAGAATACGATAAAGCCTCTCAAACCTGTATTCCGTGGTTTGACTATGCTTTGTCAGACTGTTTAATACTCTTGCGGGACTTCTCATAATGCCTCTCGCATTTTCCGTTAATCGTATTAATGAATATTAGCTGCCGCCCTTCGCCGTGTGCGAGGCTTTCCCTCGCTCGGACTACTACGGCGGCTCCGTTACCATGCCGGATATTCATAGACCTTCGTCCAATAGCCTTACGGCATTCCGGTTTAGGTAATCCCCGTTTACGATATAATAACTATGGCGCGACAGATTGTCGGATATGACGTCCGCCTTTTACTGCTTATTACAGTTGCGTCGTGATAAGTTCTTGCTCTCTGTACAACTACTACAATGAGTGTATCACGATATGACGAGTATAGTTACCTTAACGTCACAGTTTCGCTAGGTACCGCTCAGGCTGTCATTCAAT
The DNA here is from genome assembly GCF_025145845.1 of Alistipes shahii WAL 8301. Taxonomy (NCBI): domain Bacteria; kingdom Pseudomonadati; phylum Bacteroidota; class Bacteroidia; order Bacteroidales; family Rikenellaceae; genus Alistipes; species Alistipes shahii. Next base: position 1,988,066 of record NZ_CP102253.1, read on the forward strand.
CAATCCGGATTTTATCCTCATATCTGTCTTTCATCACCCCATTCAGTCGCAGTTCGGTAACTAACTGACTTATGGTTTACCCCGACATGCTACACTCCCTGTCCGGTTTCCCTTTCAGATAAGTCGGTTGATGATAGGTTATTTTCAAAGAACACTTACCTAATAGCTTGCCATCGCTATATTTATTATATCGCCTTGACGGGCACACAGTTATTCCCCAGCTTTTGAAATTGGAAATAAAAGTCATTCAGCCGGGCAATAAACTGCGTCTTCGACGGGTCGCGTTTGATGACGACAAACTCCTCGGCGAAGATTCTTTTGACGATAAAACGGCTCCGGTTATGCTCCGATCCCGCCTTATAAAGCATCTGCTTAAAGCGGATATTCTCCTCCGTGGTGAGTTTGAAATTATACCTGTGGACTCTGGGATCTGTCGTTGTCGGGCGTCCGATCCTCTTTTTTGAACTTGTCATATCGTAGGTTGTAAGGTGGCGTGACTCGGGAACGCCACCCGGCCTCGCAGAGCGAGCACCTTTCGTATGCCGAAAATTTTTTCGGCATACGAAGGTACAGCTCGCTCGCCTCAAGTGAGGCGAAAAATCCGCGGCGGAAAAATTTTCGAAAAATCTATGCCAAACCTCCGCTACGGCTTCCGAGGGTGGGTCGTTTCCCTCTGCAATATTACAACCATGCGGGCGCCAAAACAAACCCTCGGTACGGACTGGAGCGGTCTGGAGCGGACATCGGAACCGAGGTATTTCACCCAGTTGTATCTTGCAGCATGAAAGGTCGATTTTCTTATTGCGTTCATTATCCCGATATAAACTGCATGAAATAGAAAACGGTATTTTGAATGGTTTAACCCAATAAACCAGACATACATACTCTATGCTCGTATGGCTGACAATCAATCTCAAAAACGTTGCACCATGGATTCATTAAAGGAAAAAGACAACCCCGCACCCAATCCTGCTAAGCGTCCCCGTATCGAAGTCGACGAGGAACTGATGCGTCAGATGATCGCCGGACAAGCCCCTTTGGACTCGGAAGTCGTCCGCAGGATTCCCGAGCCGGAAGAGGAAGATACGAACGCTCTTGAGGAAAACACATCGGAAACGGTATCCGGAGCATCGGCACCGACTGCTGAGAAAACAGGCATAGACTCCACTGCGAGTACCGTAAAAGAACATTCCGGTTTCCGTCGGAAAAAGCTCACGCTACCGGATTTTGAACGCACGTTCTTCGCTCCGGTGGATTGCCGCAACCGCTCTGCGATCTATGTCAGTACCCGAACCAAGCACAAAGTATCGGAAATACTCCACCTGTTAGGGAATGAGAGTACAAGGCTTACGGCCTTGGTCGACAATATGCTGCGATTTGTCATGGACATTTACAGCGGTGAGCTGAATTATCTCCACGAGAAGAAGAACAACAGACGACCGTTTTGAACAGACAATGCGAATTATAACGGACAGCTGAACGAAACGTCGGGAGCGGTTGTTATGCCTATTGGGGTATATGACGTGCGTGTCGTGGATTATGGCTATTGGAGGGGCAGTCCGCAGGGTAGCGTCCGGGCCGCAGAAAGCCGCCTATTCCGACGGTAGAATTCTAAGATAAAACCAAATAAAAGCTGCAAAAAGTTTCATGCCCGGAAATTGTCATTTTTTGTCGTAGCGTTTAGCAAAATGATTCTGGTTATGGGATGCAAGGCCGCGAAGCGCTTGTATAGCCTTGCATCCCATAGTCAGAATCGTTAATTTGCGGAGTACGGAAATGACAATACATTAATTATGAGTAGGTTCGGCTCCCAATTAGACGGACTGTTCCGACAATAAGATTTTGAGATTTTGAATGATCTCAAAATCTTATCGAATGGCAGATATGTATGCCGGATTATATCTGCAACGCTACATATGGTGTTCCACGCCTTACGACGGCAAAGCATCTGGCGGCGATTTTGGCCCTCACAGCATTCAGGACGCTGAATTTATGTTTACCTTCAGCCGCTTTGCGTTCGTAATATGCCTTTAGTTGCGGATCACACCTGATGGCAATCAGTGCACTGCGGTTCAGTTGTACTTTAATGTCTCGATTCGCCATGCTCGATGTGTGGCATCCCCCGCGAACGCTTGTGCCGGAGCTATGTTCGAACGGAGCCAGCCCGCAATAGCAGGCAAACTTGCGGTGGTCTGTGATTTTGGTGAAATTAAGCGTCGAACAGAGCATCACAATGGCCGTGATCGGCCCTACACCTTTGATGCTGGTCAGCAGCTTGTAGTTCCGGCAAATGTTGCTGTCGGCGGCTATCAGTTCCTTCATTTCCCGTTCGATGGTTTTCATATGAATTTCTGCATACGCGATCTCCTCCTGGAGCATGGAACGTTGAATAGATACATCCGCGAATTTCTCTTTGTAGTCTAATTTTTCGAGCAACACCAGTTTCGCTACACGTTGTTTTGCCAGATGAGCCCTTAAGATCAGCCATGTGCGCAACTGACACAGCTCCTTCTCTGCAGGCAGATAAAGGGCTATCTTCCGATAGTGAGTGATCGCATACTCGGCGATACGCCGGGCATCCACTCTGTCTGTTTTGCCACGGGCAATACCCATCGAATACTTGATTACCAACGGCGAGATCAGTGAAAAATTGAAAGTCAGCGTCCTGTCGGAAGCACAAACCGCCATCTCGGATATGTAGCTCCCCATATCCTCGGCGCAGAAAATCACATCGTCGAGCCGAATACCATGCCGCTTCTCAACCCAGTGCAGACACGAGCAGATCCCTTTTCGGGAGTTGGCGAATTTGCGGTGAGCCATCTCGTTTGCATCCTCGAAGGCGACCAAAGACGCATCGAAAGTCTCTTTCGACACATCCAGACCCACATAATACAAATAGTGCATAACTTGTTAGTTTTGTGAGAGTCGTATGCTATCACATGTACCAGGTCTTCAAACCTACAATTCTAAACAGCCATTCTCTCAGGTTAATGGAATCGCAGTCCAAATCTACCGCCAAGCCTCAAAGCTTACGTCCAGCCCCGGTTCACTGCGACTCCATATCAAAATAACCTGTGATTACATCACGCTGCAAATCTACATGCGTTCAGCAAAACGCCGGGGATGGAAATACGCAAGGCTCGCCCCTCGGGCGATTCGCATGGCCTTGCGGATTTCCATCTCCGGCGTTTAATTCCCTGCCGGCGGAAATAAATTCCGAAGATATTAGATATGCGCTATTCCGGGATCGCGCCGGGTTACTGTGCGACCTTGAAGACGCTGCTGAGTTTCTCGCTCAATGCCTTCATATCCTGTCCGATCTTGTCATTGGTGATTTTAGCGTAGATTTGGGTCGTGGTGATCCGCTTGTGCCCCAGCATCTTGCTGACCGTTTCCAGAGGCACGCCTTGCGTAAGCGTGACCGTCGTGGCAAAGGTATGCCGGGCCATGTGGATCGTCGGGTTGAATGACAGACCGGCGTGTCTGGCAACATGCCGTAATGACATGTTCAACGTATTATAGGTGCCTTTGAGCGGGAAGACCCGGTCTCCCGAGAGATGCATGTCCTTATAACGGTCGTAGAGCATTGCGGCGACGGGAAGCAGTTTGACCCGGAACTGCGTACCCGTTTTCTGGCGCCTGTCGATAATCCACCGATCCCCGTTATCGTCCGTATAAATATCTGCGTGGGTAAGTTTCACCACGTCCGCATGGCTCAGGCCTGTAAAGGCACAGAAGACGAAGGCATCCCGGTTGATGCCCGTCCGGTAATTGGGCAGTCGGACGTCCATGACGGCCTGCAATTCCGAAGCCGAGAGGTAACGCCGTTCCGAGTACTCCGGCCTCACGTAGAAACCTGCGAAAGGATCGGCGGCAATCCAGCCGTTCTTATACGCCGTATAGGTCATCAGCTTCAGTTTTTTGAGCGTAGAATGGATCGTCCCGGAACGCATCCCTTGTACTGAGGAGAGGTAGACCACAAACTTTTCGATAAACTCCCGCTTCAGTTCTTTGAACGCAATATCCTTGACATGATATTCGTATTCGAGGAAGGAGGCAAGACGGCGGCGGCGTTTGCAGTAGTCCTCATAGCTGGAATAGGCGCGGTCTTTGCCCACACGTTTGAGAAAGCCTGCGAGGTATTCGTCGAAAGTCTGTAACAGCAGGCGGCAGTCGTCCCCCATACCCAGAAAGGCGTTACGGACTTTTTCGGCCGTAACATACGAATCCCGGTCGCAGAGACGCTGGTACTGCTTGCCGATATTGGTCTTGATATTCTCCAGCTTCTCGTTGATGCGCTGCGATTCGAGGCTTCTGCCTGCGGCTTTGTTCGCTTTGGCATCCCAGAGAGAAGAACGGACGGTGAGTTTGCAGCTGAACTGCGACATCGTACCGTTGATCGTGATACGACCCATGACGGGAACCTGACCCGATTCTCGGACTGCCTCTTCACATAGAAAAGGACTTTGAAAGTGCTGCGTTGCATGATAACCTGAACTTTGTGGTTTTGTTAAACGTTAAGTCAAGTTATTTGTTATGCGGAAATCCGATGCAACAAACTGAAAACAAACGCCTTAATGCAAACAAAAGCATTTCGGGCAGGTAACGGATAAGTAACAAAACTCACCGTCAAACCTGCCCGATTCTGCTTTTTTATTGCTTGGAGCATATGCAGAATAGAGAATTAAATACTTGCAAACAAGATATTTACTCTTTCCTGCACTTCTCTTTACCTACAAATACCGAACCTTGTTGGTCCGCCGCTTTTGCATTATCGGGCGCAGCGCCGGATGGCGACATCCGAAGCCTGTGTGCCGCCTCCGGACCCGGCTCTTTGCGGGGGGCGTGGAACCGGACGGTACGCGGAGGGCCTGCTGCGGTCCCTGAAGCCGGTCTTTTAAGCGGGGCCGGGCGCAGAATGGGCTGTGCCGTTCCGACTGGCCTCTCGCCTCCTGAAGCCCGGCCTTTGCCGGGTTATTCGTCGTCGGTGTCGGTGTAGGCCTTGAGCAGTTTTTCCTGCACGTCGGCGGGAACCTGCTCGTAGCTGCCGAATTTCATCGAGTAGGTGGCCGAACCCGACGTCAGCGACGAAAGGGTCGTCGAGTAGCGGTACAGTTCAGCCAGCGGAACCAGCGCGTTCAGCCGGTCGAATCCCTTGTCCGACTCCATGCCGGCGATCATCGCGCGGCGGTTCTGGAGATCCGACATCACGGCGCCCATGTATTCGCTCGGCACGAGCACCTCGACGCTGTATATCGGCTCCATGATCTTGGGCCCCGCGTTGCGGAAAGCCTCCTTGAAGGCGTTGCGGGCCGCCAGCTTGAACGAAATTTCGTTCGAATCCACCGGGTGCATCTTGCCGTCGTAGATCACCACGCGGATGTCGCGGGCGTACGATCCGGTCAGCGGGCCTTCGTCCATCTTCTCCATGATACCTTTCAGGATGGCGGGCATGAAGCGCGCGTCGATGGCGCCGCCCACGATCGCCGAGTAGAATTGCAGTTTGCCGCCCCACGGCAGGTCGTATTCCTCCTTGGTCTTGGGGTTCAGCACCATGTCGCCCTTGCCGGGTACCTTGTAGTTCTTCGGTTCGCCGATGCCCTCGTAATAGGGTTCGATGATCATGTGCACCTCGCCGAACTGGCCTGCGCCGCCCGACTGCTTCTTGTGGCGGTAGTCGGCCTGCGCGACCTTGGTGATGGTTTCGCGGTAGGGAATCTTCGGCGCGATGTATTCGTAGGCGAGTTTGTTCTCCTTCTCGATGCGCGAGCGCAGGATGTTCAGGTGGTGTTCGCCCTGACCCTGGATGATGGTCTGCTTCAACTCTTTGGAGTATTCGACCAGAATGGTCGGGTCTTCGAATTTGGCGTCGTTGAGCACCTTGCCCAGTTTCTCTTCGTCGGCCTGGTCCTTGCATTTGATGGCGGCGCGGTAGCGCGGTTCGGGGAAGGCGATCGGCTCGACGGTCACGGGAGCCGACGGGGCCGAAAGCGTGTCGTTCGTCCGCGTGCCCTTCAGCTTCACCGTGCAGCCGATGTCGCCGGCCATGAGTTCCGTGACCTTGATCCGGTTCTTGCCCGCCACGGCGAACAGCTGCGAGAGTTTTTCCTTGTTTCCGGTGCGGGTGTTCACCAGCTCCGCTCCCTCGGCGATCCTGCCTCGGATGACGCGGAAATAGGTGATCTCGCCGATATGCTGTTCCACCTGGCTCTTGAAGACGAATGCCACGGCGGGTGCGGTCTCGTCGGCCGTGATCTCCTCGCCTTCGGTCGAAAGGAATGCCGGGGCTTTCTGCGGACCGGGCGCCACGTTGATGATGAACTCCATCAGACGCTTGGTGCCGATGTCGCGTTTGCCCGAGGTGCAGAAGATGGGCATCACTTCGCGTTTCGAGACGCCGATCTTCAGGCCCGAGCGGATGTCGTCCTGCGTGAGCGTGCCTTTGTCGAAGTAGAGTTCCATCAGCGCCTCGTCGTGTTCGGCGGCCATCTCGACCAGCTCCTTGTTCAGCTCCTGGGCCTTTTCAAGCTCTTCGGCCGGAATTTCCAGCTCCTCGCGGTGGCCGTCGTTGTCCTTGAAGCGGTACATCTTCATCAGCAGTACGTCGATGAAGGCGTTGAACTCCGGACCCTGGTTGACGGGATACTGCACGATGACGGGTTTCACGCGCGACGAAGCCCGGATCGACTCGACCGTGGCCTCGAAGCTGGCCTTCTCGGCGTCCAGCTGGTTCACCACGCCGATCACGGGTTTTTGCAGCAGCCGGGCGTAGCGGGCCTGAATCTCGCTGCCCACCTCCCAGCCGTTCTGGGCGTTGAACAGGAAGACGCCCACGTCTCCGACCTTGAAGGCCGAGAAGAGGCTTCCGCAGAAGTCGTCCGAGCCGGGGCAGTCGATGATGTTCAACTTGCGGTCCATGAATTCGGTGAAGAGGATCGTCGAATAGATCGAGCGTTTGTATTCGTGCTCGATATCCGTGTTGTCCGAGAGCGTGTTGTTCGCCTCGATACTACCCCTGCGGTCGATGACCTTACCCTCGAAGGCCATCGCTTCGGCAAGGGTAGTTTTACCCGTGCCGGGCGCGCCGATGAGTACGATGTTCTTGATCTCTTTAGCTGAATAATTTTTCATATTCTCGTATGGTTTTAAGGTTTTTCGGTTAGCCGACTATAAATATACAAATTATTCGTGAAAAACAACTTCGGGAATGAAAAAATCGCCCCATGAGGGCGATTTTTCGGTCTGTCGGAACCGCGGATTCACTTTGCGGCCGCGGGACAGTAGTGCGCCAGCGCGGGCAGAACGATCCGCTCCATGACGTCGTATCCTTCGGGCGTGGGATGCACGCCGTCTTTGGTGTACTCGCTGCGCATCGAGCCGTCTCCGGCGTCCATCGCCGTGTAATAGTCGACCCAGATCAGCCCGCGGTCGGAGGCGTACCGGTGCAGCCGTGCGTTCAGGTCCCGGATTTTTTCGGGAACCGACTCGATCTCGGTCCTCCAGGGGTATTTTCCGGCCGGGAGCACGGAGCAGATGATCGGCCGGATGCCTGCGGCCATTGCCAGCTCGGCCATCGAGATGATGTTTTCGACGATGTGCTGGGTGGCGATCGGCCCGTTGTTTTGCGCCAGGTCGTTCGTCCCGGCGAGGATCACCACCGCCTGCGGATGGAGGTTGATCACGTCGGCCCGGAAGCGGCAGAGCATCTGGCCGGTGACCTGCCCGCCGATTCCGCGGCAGGCGAAATTGTTCGCCGTGAAGAATTCGGGATGGGCGTTGTCCCATCCGTCGGTGATCGAGTTGCCCATGAACACCACCGCGGGCGGGGTCGTGAGCTGCGCATTGGCTTCGGCATAGCGGCCGTAGTTGGCCCAGTCGCGCTGTTGGGCCGTCAGCAGGGCCGGAAGTGCGAGCGCGATCAGCAGAATCAGTTTTTTCATGGAGGTCGTTACTTTTTTTGAGCTTGGGTGATGTTGCGTGCGTTGCGTTCGTCGTCGCTGCGGCGGCGTTTGCCTCCGAAACGGCCGAAGAGCCATCCCGCCGCGAAGGCGGCCAGCAGGAGAATGATGTCCACGAAGACGCTCGCCAGCCACCGTTGGATGGCCGGAGCGAAATTCCAGAGCAGCAGGAAGACGATCAGGATGCCCAGCAGGCCCAGGCCGATTGTCCATTTTTTGTCCATAGTCGTATTATTGAGATTATTCTTTTTCCGCTCCGGCTAAAAGCCGGGTTTTAAAGAGGACCGAAGCGCAGTACAGGCTCCGATATGCAATTCCTGCCGTCGCCCCTAAAAAAGGCTTTTTAAGCCTTCCAGTTCTTCGACTGTGACGGGGATTTTCCGGTCGCCGATGATGCGGCTGCCCGACTCCGTCACGAGGATGTCGTCCTCGATGCGGATGCCGCCGAAATCGCGGTAGGCCTCCAGCGCGTCGTAGTCGACGATGCCCTTGTATTTCCCTTCGGCGCGGCACTTGTCGATCAGCGCGGGGATGAAGTAGAGACCCGGTTCGTCGGTCATCACGGTCCCCGGTTCGATCCGCCACGCCGCGCGGTAGACGCAGGTTCCCGACTCGGCGGCCCGTTCGGCGATCGAACCGTAGTCGAACGACCTCTCGCCCATCGCCTCGCAGTCGTGCACGTCCATGCCCAGTCCGTGGCCCAGTCCGTGGGGCATGAACATCGTCATGGCTCCTGCGGCCACGGCGTCGGCGGCCGGGCCTTTCAGCAGGCCCAGTCCGACAAGCCCTTCGGCGAGGGTCATGTAGGCGGCGTTGTGCACCTCGGTGTACATCATGTGGGGCTTCACGATGCGCGCCACGTGGTCGTGCGCCGCCAGTACGATGTTGTAAATGTCTTTTTGCTTTTGAGTGAAGCGTCCGCTCACGGGATAGGTGCGCGTGTGGTCCGAGCAGTAGCCTTCGACGGTTTCGCCGCCGGCGTCGCACAGCAGCAGCCGGCCCTCCTCCAGCACGCCGTCGGCGTTGAGGTTGTGGAGCGTCTCGCCGTGCTGCGACACGATCGACGGGAACGACACGCCCTGTCCCTGCGATTTGGCGACGCCTTCGATGGCTCCCGCGATCTGGCGTTCGACGACGCCCGGGCGGCACATCCGCATGGCCGTCGTGTGCATCTCGTAGCCGATCCGGAAGGCGCGTTCCATCTCCTCGACCTCTTCGGCGCTCTTCTTCTCGCGCATCTCCGCCACGGCGAACATCAGGTCCACCGACTTGTAGTCGTGCAGCAGCGCGGGTTTGATGCCCAGCAGCGCCGACAGCTGGAGCTTGGTCTCCCCGCGGTAGGGCGGCAGGTAGTGGACCCTGCGGCCCAGGGAGATCGCCCTGCGCAGCCGTTTTTCAAGCTCCGCCATCGGGAACGTCGCCGTGACGCCCGCTCCGGCGCCCATTTCGCGCAGCGTGGGCTGCGGTCCGGTCCAGATGATGTCCTCGACGGTGAAATCGTCGCCGTACAGCGCCTCTTCGCCCGTGTCGGCGTCGATCACGCCGACGACCGACGGCACGTTCAGCCCGAAATAGTAGCGGAACGAGGAGTCCTGCCGGAAGTAGTAGGCGTTGTTGGGATAATTGTTCGGCGAGAGCGAATTGCCCGGGAGCAGGATGATGCCGCTTCCGATCTTCGTGCGCAGCTCGTGGCGGCGCGCGGTATAGGTTTTTGCTGAAAACATAGTGTTGCTGTTTTCAGCAAATATACGAAAAACTAATTTTTAATTCTTCATTTTTCATTTTTAATTCTCTTCAGCCCTTCGGGCAGGGGCAGGCGGATGCGCGCGAGGCTGACGGCGGCCCCCGCGACGGCGAATCCGCCCGCCAGCAGCAGGGCCGTGTGGGTGCTGTTTTCGGGCACGACGTGGAACAGCAGGGCCATCAGCGCGGCGCCGGTCGTTTGTCCCGCGAGGCGTGCGGTGGCCAGCATGCCGCTCGCCGAACCGCTTCGTTCGGGCGGGGCCGAGGCGATCAGGATGCTGTTGTTGGGCGATTGGAACAGTCCGAATCCCGCGCCGCAGAGCACCAGCCGCCAGATGATGTCGAAATCGGTCGGATGCTCCGGCAGGAAGGCCAGCAGGAACAGTCCCGCGGCCATCATCGTAAGCCCCGTGCCGCCCAGCAGCCCGGCGTGAATGCGCTCGACGAGCAGCCCGGCCGCCGGGGCCACGACCATGATCACGGCGGGCCAGGCCGTCAGCAGCAGTCCCGTCTCGACGTCGTTGTAGCCGCAGGCCTGTTGCAGGTAGAAGGGCAGCGCCACCATGGCGAGCATCTGCCCGAGGAACGAGCAGACCGACGTTGCGACCGAGACCGAGAAGATCGGGATGCGCAGCAGGTCGAACGGCAGGATCGGATACGGTTCGCGCAGCTGGCCGCGGATGAAGAAGAAGCCGACGACGATGAGCGCCGCGACGCCCAGCGAGAGCACGCGCGGGTCCAGCCCGTGGGAGAAACCCTCGACCGAGGCCATCATCAGTCCGAACGTCAGGGCGTTCATCACTGCGTCGCGCCAGTCGAAGCGGTGTTCGCGCACCCGTACGGGATTCTCCGGCAGGAACCGGCGGCTGAGCGCCAGGGCGGCCAGCCCTATCGGGACGTTCACGGCGAACAGCCACGGCCAGTCGGCCGCGGAGAGGATGCCCGCCGCCAGCGTCGGCCCGGCCACCGACGAGGTGGCGACCACCGTGGCGTTGACGCCCATGCCGCGTCCCAGCCGGGCCTTGGGGTAGATGAAGCGGATCAGCGAGGTGTTGACCGAGGTGATGGCCGCGGCTCCGAACCCCTGCATGACGCGCGCCAGCACGAGGGCCTGGAGCGACCCGGAGAGCGAACAGCCCACCGACGCCACCGTGAAGAGCATCAGCCCGCCGATGTAGACCTTGCGGTAACCCACCACGTCGCCCAGCGCCGAGAGGGAGAGCAGCGAGACCATGATGGCCAGCTGGTAGGCGTTGACGATCCAGATCGAATCGGCCGCCGAGATGCCCAGCTGCTGCCCGATGGTGGGCAGGGCGACGTTGGCGACGGTCCCGTCGATCACCGAGAGCGATACGCCGAAGGCCACGGCCAGAATGGCTCCGAGCCGTTGGGGCATGGGCAGTCCGTCCGCAGGACGCTGGGGTATGTGGGGCGCGGCGTGCATTGCGACAGCAAAAGTAGGGATTTTTCCGGGCTTTTCCGGCAAAAGGCCCGGAAATTCCGGGCCTTCGTCGCACAACTGTCATATGGGCTTTTCCGTCGCGGCGGCCGGTAAGAGAGCCGTCTTCCGGGTCGGCCCGGGTTTGAACTTTTTATTTTGAATGGTTGTGGTTCACAGATTCTGTTTCCGCTGCCTTTACCGGCGGCAGCTTTCGGGGACGATGTCGCCCTCGGGCCGGACGCCCTTGAGGTGCTTGCCGAAGAACTTCTCCATGGCGCGGTAGAAGTCGAAGCGGTTCTCCTCGTTGTGGAATCCGTGGCCTTCGTTGTCCTTGACCATGTAGTCCACCTCCACGCCGCGTGCGCGCAGCGCCTCGACCATCTGGTTGCTCTCGTTGATGTTCACGCGGGGGTCGTTGGCGCCCTGAACCACCAGCAGCGGGGTCTTGATCCGCCCGGCGTTGAGCGCCGGGGAGTTTTCGCGCAGCATTTCCTGCTGCGTTTCGGGATTGCCGACCATTTCGTACATCTGGTCGAGCAGCGGCTTCCAGTAGGGAGGAATGGTGTTCAGGAACGAGAAGAGGTTCGAGACGCCTACATAGTCGATGGCGCAGGCGTAGAGGTCGGGGTCTTTGACGATGCCTTGCAGCGTGGCGTAACCGCCGTACGAGCCGCCGTAGATGGCGATCCGGGCGGGATCGGCGATGCCTTTCCCGATCAGCCAGTTCACGCCGTCGGTGATGTCGTCCTGCATCTCCTGCCCCCACTTGCCGAAGGCGATCTCCGTGAAGCGGCGGCCGAAGCCCGTCGAGCCGCGGAAGTTCATCTGCAATACGGCGTAGCCGCGGTTGGCCAGGAACTGCGCCTCGGGGTTGAAGCCCCACGAGTCGCGCGCCCACGGACCTCCGTGGGGATTCACCACCACGGGCAGGTTTTTGGCGTTGCGCAGGGTCTTGCCCACGGGCAGCGTGAGGTAACCCTCGATGCGCTCGCCGTCGCGCGCGGTGTATTCGATGGGGAGCATTTCGGCCATCTCCTCCTGTTTGATCCACGGACGCAGGTCGGCCAGTTTGGTCATCGTGTCGGTGGCGACATCGTAGATGTAGTAGGCGCCCGCCGTGCGGTCGCTGCCGGCGTAGACGATGTATTTGTCCTCGGCCTTGTCCGAACCGACGATGCCCAGTTCGTAGCCGCGCAGGTGGCGCTCCATGCGGCCGAACAGCTCGCCGGCCTCACGGTCGAAGAAGTGGCGCGTCGTCCCCTTGTGTCCTTCGTACGATACGCCGAGCAGTTTTTTCTCCTTTTCGCTGTACCAGACGCCCGCCAGGTCGTAGGTGTCGTTCGTATAGAGCACCTCTTTCTCCTCGCACGTCGCGGGGTCCATCAGCACGAGGGCGTCCTTGTCGCGTCCGAGGTTGGTGATGGCGTATACCATCCTGTTGTCGGGGGTGAACGTCGCGAAGCTGACCCCCTCCTTGAAATTGGTCGTCAGCACGGGGCGGAACTCTTCGGCCTCGCTCTCGCGGTAGCGGATCTGGGTGTTGACGCCGTCGACGACGGCGTAGGCCACGCGCAGCTTGCCGTCGTGGTCGGTCTGCCAGCCCTGCACGTCGCCGGGATTCTCGCAGAGCAGGGTTTTCTCCCCGGTGTTGAGGTTCAAACGATAGGGGTCGAATATCTGCGGGTTGCGCTCGTTCGTGCCGATGATCATCAGCGAGTCGATCTCCTCCAGCGGGTCGATGATCGTGGTCCGCACGCCCGGGACGGCGGTGTAGGCCTTCGGGTCCGTGCCGTCGATGTTGACGCCGTAGAGCTGGAAATTCTCGTCGCCGCCCGTGTCCTTGAGGTAGAGGATGCGGCTGTCGTTGGCCCAGAAGTATCCGGCCAGGTCGCGTTCTCTCTCCGAGGTGATGCGCACGGCCTCGTCCGACCCGACCTGCTGTACGAAGATGTTGCGGCGGCTCTCCCAGGGGGCCATGTAGGAGAAGTATTTTCCGTCGGGCGAAATCTGGTAGTCCGACTTTTCCGAGTTGCGGAAGAAGGTCTCCATCGGCAGCTCGGGGGCTGTTTTCGGGGTGCAGGCGACGGCCGTGGCGGCCATTGCGGCGATGATCAGGAGTTTTTTCATGGGATTTATTCGTTTGAGTTCTCTTCTTGTTTTCCGGTTTTGCGCCAGATGTTCGTCAGGCAGAGGAGCAGGACGATCGCGATCGGCAGGTTGAACCCGTGCGGCGACTGGGGGAACATCAGATGTGTGGCGACCTTCACGGCGAAAGCCGCGACGACGAGAAAAACGGTCAGAATGCGGATGACTTTTTCGATTTCCATGGGATGTCTTTTTTGTTTTCGACACTGCAAACATACGAAACAATTTTTGAAAAACAAATAATATTTATTGAAATTCGATAAATAATTTTCGATAGTTGGCCGTTTTCGGTTTTCGTGTCACGAAAAAAGGCGCACCTTTCGGATGCGCCTTCCCGTCATTGGGGGGGGACGGTCAGATCTTGAGGTATATCTTTTTCCGGTCGAGGAACCACAGCAGCAGCCAGCAGACGGCGACGTACCCCGCCGAGAGAACCACGGCGGCCGCCTCGGGCGAGAGTTTCGAAGCCAGCCCGCCGAAGAAGAACTCCGAGGTGTAGCTCACGCGGACGATCCGCTGGACCATGTAAATCGTGATCGAATTGACGCCGATGACCTTGAAGAAATAGGTCCACCGCCGCCATTGGCACACATCTATTATATAATAGAACAGCGCGAACATGCCCAGCGAGTAGGCTCCGGCGGCGAATACGAAGGCCGGAGTCCAGAGCTTCTTGTTGATCGGCTGTAACGGGTCGAGGCAGAGCGCCAGCGCCAGCAGCGCGACCGCCCCGGCGGCCATCCAGAGCGTCTTGCGGCTGCCGGAGGTCCGCTCTTCGGAGCGGCGGACGAACTCGCCCGTGAACATGCCCAGCATGGCCGTCACGATGGCCGGGAGGGTGCTCAACAGCCCTTCGGGGTCGAATCCCCTGCCGCCCAGCAGGTGCGAGGGCATGACGATTCGGTCGACGTAGCCCACGATATTGCCTTCGAGGGTCAGCGGCCCGGCCCCTCCGGCGTCGGGCGCGGCGACGAATTGCAGCAGCAGTCCGTAGCCGAGGAGGATCGCGGCGGCGATGACGGCGCGCGTGCGCACGTTGAAATTGACGAACAGCAGCGCCGCGAACATCCACGCCAGACCGATCCGGCCCAGCACGCTCGGCAGGCGCAGCGTGGCGAAGTCGAGCTTGAACAGTCCGCTGTAAACGAATCCCAGCGCCACGAGGGTCAGGCCGCGGCGGATGACTTTCAGGTAGATGCTTCGTTCGCTCATCCCTTTTTCGCGCTGTTTGGCGAGCGAGAAGGGGAACGAGATGCCCGCGATGAAGAGGAACAGCGGGAAGATGGTGTCGTGGTGGAAGAATCCGTTCCAGTCGGCGTGACCCATCTGGGCGGTCATCCAGTCGGAAAATTCTCCGGGACAGAGCTTGCACAGGGCTGTTACCAGTCCTGCGAATCCCATGATGAAGAGCATGTCGAAGCCCCGCAGGGCGTCGAGCGAAAGAAGCCGCTGCGAAGCGGCCGGTTGGGTCGGTTGAGGTTTCATCGGTATCGGGTTTCAGGTTGTTTCGGCGGGGACGAATTTGTAGAGCTGGTCGCCGCGGCGGACGACGCCGGGCGTGCGGATGGCGCAGAGTTCCCCCTGGGCGACCGACTCTGCCGGCTGTCCGTCGGGTCCGTGCAGTTCGGTGAGCGTCTGTTCGGCGACGCCCGTGGTCGCGCCGAGAAAGAAGATCGGTTCCCCGACAGCGAGCGGAGCCGCTTCGACCGACACCTCGGCTACCGAGAGCTTTCGGTAAAAGTTCGTCACCTTTCCCACATACACTTTGCGTTGGGTGGCCGACGATCCGTAGGCGGGGCTGTGCTCCACGACGGGGCGTCCGGCGTAGTAGCCTTCCCAGAAACCGCGGTTGAAAACCGTGCGGAGCCGCTCTTTCAGCTCCGCAGTTAAAGCGGGAGTGTAGGTCCCGGACTCCATCGCCTTGAGCGCCTGGTCGTAACACTCCACCACGCGTTTCACGTACTCCGCGCCGCGGGCGCGTCCCTCGATCTTCAGCACCCGGACCCCCGCGGCGATCATTTTGTCGAGGAAGTCGATGGTGCATAGGTCTTTGGGCGACAGGACGTAGCGTCCGTCGATGTCCAGCTGCGCGCCCGTCTCCTTGTCCGTGACGGTGTATTTGCGGCGGCACAGCTGGCGGCAGGCGCCGCGGTTGGCCGAGCAGTTGGTTTCGTAGAGCGAAAGGTAGCATTTGCCCGAGACGGACATGCACAGCGCGCCGTGGGCGAACATCTCGATCTCGACCAGTTCGCCCCGCGGGCCGCGGATGTCGTCCTCGACGATCCGGCGGCGGATCGCCGCCACCTGCTCCAGCGACAGTTCGCGCGCCAGCACCACCGTGTCGGCCCACTGGGCGTAGAAGCGCACCGCCTCGGAGTTCGAGATGTTGCTCTGGGTCGAGATGTGCACCTCCTGCCCGATCCGGCGGGCGTAAAGGATCGCCGCCATGTCCGAGGCGATCACGGCGTCGACACCCTCCTTTTTGGCGCGGTCGATCACGGCGTGCACGTCGGCGATCTCGTCTTCGTAGACGATCGTGTTGACCGTCAGGTAGGTCTTCACCCCGGCCTTGCGGGCCGAGGCGACGATCCGTCCCAGGTCGTCGAGCGTGAAGTTGGCCGCCGAGGCCGAACGCATGTTGAGTTTCCCGACGCCGAAATAGACGGCGTCGGCCCCGGCCCGGATGGCGGCCGCGAGCGATTCGTAACTCCCGACGGGAGCCATTATTTCAATGTCGGAGCGTTTCATCGTTCAGTTTTTCCGGTCCATCAGGCTCATGGCGTAGTCGCGCATGCGCTGTGTCCGCGAAGGGGCCACCGAAAGGGTGTCGAGGATCGACAGCGCACGTTCGAAACGCAGCTGGATCTGCTGCTCGGTCAGGCGCGGCACGTCCAGCCGGTCGTAGATCGACTTCACCTTGCCGATCTTCTCGGCGTCGGAGAGCGCCGGGTCGCGGTAGGCCGTGCGCAGCATCTCGCGCGTCGCCTCGTCGGCATGGCTCATCGCCGTGATCATCAGGTAGGTCTTCTTGCCTTCGAGGATGTCGCCCCCGATGGCTTTGCCCAGCCGCTGGTCGCCGTAGCTGTCCAGCAGGTCGTCCTGCAACTGGAATGCCAGCCCCAGCTCGACGGCGAAGCGCCGCAGGCGGCGGCAGTCCTCGTCCGAAGCGCCGCCCAGCATCGCGCCGATCACGACCGATCCGGCCAGCAGCACCGAGGTCTTCAGCTCGATCATGTGCATGTATTCGACCACCGAGACCTTGGGTTTCTGTTCGAAATCCATGTCGTACTGCTGTCCTTCGCACACCTCGAGCGCCATGGTGTTGAAGGTCGAGAGCACCTGCGGCAGCAGGTTGGCCGGGACGCTGCTCAACAGGCGGTAGGCGTAGATCATCATGGCGTCGCCCGAGAGGATGGCCACGTTCTGCCCCCATTTGGCATGGACCGAGGGCTTGCCCCGGCGCACGGCGGCGTTGTCCATGATGTCGTCGTGCAGCAGCGTGAAGTTGTGGAACACCTCGACGGCCGCAGCCGCGGGCAGCGCCTGTTTCACGTCGTCGGAGAAGATGCCGCAGGAGAGCGTCAGCAGCATGGGGCGGAGGCGTTTGCCGCCCCCGGCGAGCGAATAGCCGATCGGGGCGTATAGGAGTTCCGGTTCGGCCGGAAATTCGGTCTGGGCGAGGTAATTTTCGATGGCGGAGAGCATCTGCTCGTTGGTCTGCATAGTCTTGAATGGTACTTTTGGGTCGGAAACTGTCCCAAAAATAGGAAAAAACTTTGGAGTAGCCGAATTTTCGATTAACTTTGACAGGATAAAACTAACTTTTAACCTGAAACACGATATGAAAAAACTCGCGATCGGCGTGGACATCGGCGGCATCAACACCGCTTTCGGCCTCGTGGATGAAAACGGCGACCTCTATGCCGAATCGGTCATCTCGACCAAGAAGTACCCTTATGTTGACGACTATCCGGCTTATGTCGAGGACCTTTGCGACTCGATGCGCGCTCTGGCGCAGAGCCTTTCGTTCGAGTACGAACTGACGGGCATCGGCATCGGCGCGCCCAATGCCAACTACCACAAGGGCACGATCGAAACCCCTGCGAACCTTTGGAAGTTTAAGGAGGGCGACCCCAATCCCGACGAGTCGCGCCGCGTGTTCCCGCTGGCGGACGATATTTCGAAGTGTTTCGGCGGCGTGAAGACGCTCATTACCAACGACGCCAACGCGGCGACGATCGGCGAGATGATTTACGGCAACGCCAAGGGCATGCGCGATTTCATTATGATCACCCTCGGCACGGGTCTCGGTTCGGGATTCGTCGCCAACGGCGAGATGGTCTACGGCCACGACGGCTTCGCCGGCGAGTTCGGCCACGTGATCGTCGAGCGCAACGGCCGTGAGTGCGGCTGCGGGCGCAGGGGCTGTCTGGAGACCTATGTGTCGGCGACGGGCATCAAGCGCACGGCGTTCGAGCTGATGGCGAAGATGAACGCCCCCAGCAAACTGCGCAGCATCGCCTTCGACGACTTCGACGCCTCGATGATCTCGGCTGCCGCCGAGCAGGGCGATCCCATTGCGCTGGAGGCGTTCCGCTATACGGGCGAAATGCTGGGCCGCGCGCTGGCCGACGTGGTGACGGTGACCTCGCCCCAGGCCATTTTCCTCTTCGGCGGACTTTCGAAGGCCGGCAAGCTGATCTTCGAACCGACGCAGTGGTACATGGAGGAGAACATGCTCTTCGTCTTCAAGAACAAGGTGAAACTGCTTCCCAGCGGCATTCAGGGCAAGAACGCCGCCATCCTCGGCGCCTCGGCGCTGATCTGGCAGGAAGCCGCCAAATAGCCGGATACGGCTTGTGCCGCAAGGGCGAAGTTTCCGGACTTCGCCCTTTTTTGAAAACCGAAAACTTTAAATTCACAGCAATGAAACGTTTCTTTCTTCTGACCGTCGCGCTGCTGACGGTCTGGGCCGCGGCCGCACAGATGCGGTTCGTGGACGCCACCGAGTTGAACCTCATCGGCAAGGCCCTGCCGACGCCGCATCCCTACCACCGGATAGACACGGTCGCCTACAAGGGCTTCACCAAGGGCGAGAACCAGCAGGTGCGCTGCTCGGCGGGTCTCGCGCTGGTCTTCAAAACCAACTCCACGCGCATCGACCTGGAGCCGCAGTACACCTCGTTCGTCTACGCGGGGGCAAGCACCCCGCGGGTCGCTTCGGAGGGTTTCGACCTCTACATCCGCAAGGACGGCGAGTGGCTTTACGCCGCGTCGCGCGCCCCGAAGAAACGCGGCGAGGCCTACACGATGATCAGCCGTATGGACTCTTCGGAGAAGGAGTGCCTGTTGTACCTGCCCAATTACAGCGAGCTGACGTCGCTCCGCGTCGGGGTGGACGAGGGGGCGACGATCACCCCGATGGAGAATCCCTTCCGGCATAAGATCGTGATCTTCGGGTCGAGTTTCACGCACGGCGTCAGCACCAGCCGCGCGGGCATGAGCTACCCGATGCAGATCGGCCGCAACACGGGCCTCTACTTTTGCAGCATCGCGTGCAGCGGCAACTGCAAGCTGCAACCCTATTTCGCCGACTACCTCGGCGACGTAAAGGACGCCGACGCGATGGTTTTCGACGCCTTTTCGAATCCCGACGCGAAGATGATCGAAGAGCGGCTGATTCCCTTCATCGAACGCATCCGCGCGAAGCTGCCTTCGACGCCGCTGATCTTCGTGCAGACGATCTACCGCGAGAGCGGCAATTTCGACCTCCGTTCCCGCAAAATCGAAGAGGACAAGCGCGACATGGCCCGTCGGCAGATGGCCGAAGCCATGAAGCGTTTCGACAACGTCTATTTCGTCGACAAGGCGGACCTCACGGGAACGGACCACGTGACCTCGGCCGACGGCACGCACCCTTCGGATCTGGGCTACTGGCGCTGGGCGCAGAACCTCCAGCCCGAGTTGCTGAAGGTATTCAGGAAGTGCGGCATCCGCTGATACGGCGGGTTTTACCGGAAACAAGAGGAGGAGGCTCGCAACGAGCCTCCTCCTCTTGTTTTGCACGTGTCGGAATCGCTTTTGCTGCGACACCCTGAACCCGTCGGTCCGCAGGCGGCAGTCGGCCTCTTCGCCGACCGGGTGCCGCGGGGCGCTCCCGCGGCGGTTGCGACGGTTGCGACGCTGCGGCGCCGCAACGTTGCAATGCGGTCCGCTCCGGAAGTTCTCCGGTCCGGCGGTCCGGGATGGTCCGGCGGGCGGCTCTGAAGCGAAAAAGCCGGACGACACGACTGTCGCCCGGCTTATGAACGGAGGTGCGCCGACGTTATTTCATCACCACCTGCGTCTGGCCGATCAGGCGGCCTTCGCAGTAGAGCTGTATCTGGTAGGTTCCGGCGGCGAATCCCGTCGAGTTGTAGTAGATGCCCACTTCGAGGTCCTGGTTCTGGTAGTCGACCTCGCGCATGGCCGAGTAGCTCAACCGTTCGCCCTCGAATTCGAAGGTCGGCATGGCCTCGGTGGTCAGCACGTAGCCGTCGGGCGAGGTGATGCGCACGTAGACGGCCTTGTTGCCCGGGGTGGCCAGCTCGTTGGCCGCGAGCGCGAAGTCGACGCGCAGGCGTGCGGCGTTCTTGACCCGCGAAACGGGCTTGCTGCGGTCGTTGAGCGCCGAGAGGCGGATGTCGCGGGCGCGGAGCACCGAACCCACCTTGACCTTGTTGTCCAGTTCGGCGGCCTTCTCTTCGGCCATGTCGGCGCGCAGCTTGGCCGACGAAATCTCCTTGCGGAAGCCGACGTTCTCCTTGATGAGCTTTTTGTTGAGCGTATTGAGCGAGTCGATCTGCTTCACGTAACCTTTCATAATCGTGCGCAGCGTGCCGACCTCCTTTTCATACTGTTTGATCTTCGCGAGGTTCCACGAACGCTCCTTCTTAAGGCGCGTCATCAGCGAGTCGGCGCGTTCGCGTTCGAGGGTCAGCCCGGCCGAAATCGAGTCGTTCGAGATGCGCAGCCCGTCGTAGTCGGTCATCAGCCGCCCCAGGTCGTTCTGGATCGAGTCGCGGTCGGCCTGCAACAGCTCGTTGTCGAGCATTTGCTGGCGGTGGATGCTGAAGTAGAGCACCGAAAGCGCAGCCAGGATCACCGAGAGGATGATGATGACGATGCGGTAGCCGCGGATGGATTTGCCCGCATCGGGCTGCGGGGTGGTGTAGTCGTCGTCTTCGAATTCCGAAGGATCGTATCCCTGTTTGTTTTCCATATGGATAGCTTTTCAACAAAGATAGTGCAAACCGGGGTTTCGTGCAAATTTTTTTGCCGGGTCGGGATGCGCGCGCTCTTCGTCGGGGTTTGTCGGGGCAAAGATAGGAAAAAATTTATTTCATCAGGCTCGACACCGGGTATTTAAGTCCCTTGTAGCCCGAAATGTAGGCGTTGATGCTGCCGATCTTGACCGGCGATTCGATGTAGAGGGGGATTTTGTTGTCGTCGTCCGAAATCCAGATCGTGAAGATCGTGCCGTCGGTGAACGAGTAGCCTTCGGTCGTCCCTAACTGGCACTCGAACTTGAGCGTGCGGAAACGCCCCATGTTGCGGATCTTCTTGTTTTCGCGCCCCAGGTAGCGGTAGTGCAGGTGGCGGATGGTGTCTTGCAGGACCATTTGAAGCGTCGCCGGCTCACCGACGCGGAAATTCTCCGCTTGGGCCGACCGCAGGTTGAAGAAGAGCGCGATCGGGTCCATGCTCTCGGCCGTCAGGGTCATCTGCTTCTCGCTGAAGGGGTTTTTGCGGCTCCGCCAGCGGGTGTGGATGGTCGAGTCGGGCCAGATGTAGGTGTAGTAACTCTGGAAGGTGTAGTCGCCTTCGCGGATGTCGCTCTCGAAGCGCACGGGGCGCAGCGACGCGGTGTCGATCCACACGGTGTAGACATCCTCCAGGTTGAAGAACCAGCGGTAGGTGGGCAGCGTGCGCCCTGCGCCTTCGACCTTGTAGTAGGACTTGCCGTCGGCCGTATCTTCCGAGGTCTTGACCTCCACGGTCCCGACCTCCGTATTGGGGAACATCTTGGCCTTGTAGCTCACGCGGTAGAAGAGCTGTTCGCCCGGATGGTAGAGCTGCGCGGCGAGGGGCGAGAGGACGCCGAGCAGGAATATGGAGAATAGAAACCGTTTCATCGGACAGGGTTTTAATGGGTTAACGTTTTTTCGGGACGGAATATTACGAAATGCGTGAAAAATCAATCTCTTCGCGGCCCGAGTAGCGTCGCCGCAGAGCTTCGAGACCCCGGTTCTGCGGGTGCGCCAACGCCGGGTCCGCGGCGAGTATTTCTGCGGCCGCCTCGCGCGAGACGGTGAGTATCTGCACGTCGGCCGTGGGGCTGGCGATCTTCAGATCAAATGCCATGCCGCTCTGCAACGTGCCGTTGATGTCCCCCGCGCCCCGCAGCTTGAGGTCAAGTTCCGCCAGGCGGAACCCGTCGTTGGTCTCGCACATCGCTTCGAGCCGCGCCCGCGACTCGCGCGAGAGTTTTTCGCCCGACATCAGGATGCAGTAGGACTGCTCGCCGCCGCGGCCCACGCGCCCGCGCAGCTGGTGGAGCTGCGAAAGCCCGAAACGCTCGGCCGACTCGATGACCATGACCGTCGCGTTGGGCACGTCGACGCCCACCTCGATCACCGACGTGGCCACGAGAATGTGGGCTTCGCCCTGTTTGAACTGGCGCATCGACTCCTCCTTGTCGGCGGGCTTCATCTTGCCGTGGCAGATCGCCGTGACGTACTGCGGCAGCGGGAAGTCGCGCGAGATGGCTTCGTAGCCGTCGGTGAGGTCCTTGTAGTCCATCGCCTCCGACTCCTTGATGAGCGGATAGACGACGTAGACCTGCCGCCCTTTGGCGATCTCCTGCCGCATGAAGCCGAACAATTTGAGCCGCGCGGCGTCGGTGTAGTGGAATGTCTTGATGGGCCGCCGTCCCGGAGGCAGCTCGTCGATCACCGACACGTCGAGATCGCCGTAGAGGGTCATCGCCAGCGTGCGGGGGATCGGCGTGGCGGTCATCACGAGGATATGGGGCGGCTGGAGGTTCTTGGTCCAGAGCCGCGCGCGCTGCTCGACGCCGAAGCGGTGCTGTTCGTCGATCACGACGAAGCCCAGGTTCGAGAACTGCACGCGGTCCTCGATCAGCGCGTGCGTGCCGATGAGTATGTCCACTTCGCCCGAGGCGATGCCTTCGAGCGAAGCCCGGCGTTCCCTGGCCTTCGAGGCGCCGGTCAGGACGGCCACCTTCACGTCCATTCCGTCGAGCATCTTGCAGACGGTGGCGTAGTGCTGGCGGGCGAGGATTTCCGTCGGGGCCATCATGCAGGCCTGGAAGCCGTTGTCCACCGCGAGCAGCATCGACATCAGCGCCACGAGGGTCTTGCCGCTGCCCACGTCGCCCTGAAGCAGGCGGTTCATCTGGAACCCCGTCACGGTGTCCCGGCGGATCTCCCTGATGACCCGTTTCTGCGCCCCGGTGAGCGGGAAGGGGAGTTTTTCGGTGTAGAAGGTGTTGAACACGCCCCCGACCCGGGTGAAGAGGAAGCCGTTGCTTTTCGCGAGGCGTTCGGTGCGCCGCTGCTGGATGTTGAGCTGTACGCCCAGCAGTTCGTCGAACTTCAGCCGGTACTGCGCTTGCCGCAGGGCCTCCTGCGATTGCGGGAAGTGGATATTGTAGATGGCGTCGCGCAGGCCGATCAGTCCGTACCGGGTGCGCACGGCCTCGGGAAGCGGGTCCGCGATGCGGTCCTTCACGAGCGTCCAGGCGTTGCAGATGATCTGGTACATGCCCTTCGCACCCAGCACATTGCCCAGCTTCTCGGTCGAGGGATAGATGCCCTGCATGCCGCTTTCGGCCTTGCGCGAGAGGGCCTGCTCCATGGTTTCCAGCTCGGGATGGGCGACCGACAGTTCGCCGCGGTAGAACGACGGGCGGCCGAAGACGAGGTATTCGCGTCCGACCTCGATCCGTTTCTCGATCCACTTGACGCCCTGAAACCACACCAGCTCGGCCTGTCCCGTGGGGTCCTGCGCGAAGGCCGTGAAGCGGCGTTTGCGCCCTGTTCCGGCATAGGCGACGCCCGTTATGCGGGCGCGGAACTGGACGTAGGACAGGCCTGCGGCCTCGGTGATCTCCGAGATGCGGTAGATGCGTGTGCGGTCGATATAGCGGAACGGATAGTGGCTGAGCATGTCGCCCAGCGTGCGGATGCCCAGCTCCCGTTCGAGGAGTTTTGCCCGGGCCTCGCCGACGCCCGCTACGAATTTGATGTCGTTATCGAGTGTATCCACCCGGCAAATATAGTGAAAGTAGAGCGCAATGCCAAACTTGTTTGGGCATTGCCGAGACGCATCCTATGTTCTGTAAATATAGTGAAAGCCGGGCGCAATGCCAAACTTGTTTGGGCATTGGCGGGGTGCGTTTTTCCGTCCCGGGAGACGTGCTGGTCGGGAGCAGGGGCTACTCCTTCTCCTCGAGGGCGATGTCGACGCCCGATTTGGCGAATGCCCCTTGATCCCAGTCGCCGTCTCCTTTGGCCGTGCGTTCGGCCTCGGTGAATTCGATGTCGACGGTCTTTGCGGCGAAGTCGCCGCCGTTGGCCGGGCCGTCGGTGTCGGTGAAGGTGACTCTTGCCGTGTTGCCGACTCCCTTGCCCGAAAGATCATAGGTTCCGTCGGCTGCGGTCGTCGCCTCCGGTGTCGGCAGGTAGGCGTTGCTCCGGACCTCGATGCCCTTGATCGGCCGTCCGGCCTTGTCGGTCACCTTGCCCTTGATCTTGTAGTTGTTGTACGGGACCCCGTACATAGATACCACCTTCGGTTGATCTTCCTCGTTGTTGCATGCCGTTGCAAATCCGAGCAGCGCGGCGGCTGCCAGCAGTAGTTTCTCTTTCATGGCGTTCGCATTTTAGAGATGTTCCGAAATATAACGATTATTTCGCCGTTCGCCAAATCGTTGCTATCTTTGTACACTGTACCGGCTGTCGAGAGCGTTCATTTTGCCGCTGCTTCCTGAATCCGTTGCGGGGTGATAACGGCTCTCGGTAGTGGGAGGCGGTACGTTGTACTGCTGTCCGATGCGTACGCCATCTCCCTCCCTGGGGGAGGGCTGGGGTGGGGTCGGATTTGTAAACGTCGCCGAAGGCGGCGATAACGCCGCCCGACAGCGGAAAGTGATGTGAGAAAGTGCGTAATTACCTAATTGATAAACCGATGAATCTTTCGAAATTCATGCGCCGGACAACGTGCGAAGTGCGCATCGGGCGGACGACGATCGGCGGCGGGCATCCCGTCGCCTGCCAGTCGATGACCAATACCGACACCAACGACACCGCCGCGAGCGTGGCCCAGATCGAGCGGATCGACCGCGCCGGGGGAAAGATCGTGCGCCTTACGGCGCAAGGACGGCGCGAAGGTGAAAATCTGGAAAACATCGTCCGGCAGCTGCGTGCCGACGGTTTCCGGACAGCCGTTGTGGCCGACATCCACTTCGTGCCCGAGGTCGCGGCCATCGCCGCCAGGTATGTGGACAAGGTGCGTGTCAATCCGGGAAATTACCGCCTCGACCGCGGCGATCTTCAGTCGCTGATCGCGCAGTGCCGCGAGCGGGGCGTCGCCCTGCGCGTCGGCGTCAACCACGGGTCGCTGGCGAAGCGCGTCTTCGACGAGTGGGGCGACACGCCCCAGGGCATGGTGGTCTCGGCCATGGAGTTTTTGCGGGTGTGCCGGGAGTGCGATTTCGATCAGGTGGTGGTCTCGATGAAGTCGTCGAACACGCGCGTCATGGTCGCCGCCTACCGTCTGCTGGTCGAGGCGATGGATGCCGAAGATATGCACTATCCGATCCATCTGGGCGTCACCGAGGCCGGGAACGGCATCGAGGGGCGCGTGAAGAGCGCCGTGGGCATCGGGGCGCTGATGGCCGACGGCATCGGCGACACGATCCGCGTCTCGCTGACCGAGGCCCCCGAAAATGAAATCCCCGTGGCGCAGCTGTTGGTCGAACACTTTGCCGACCGTCCCGGCGAGTTCGAGGTGCTCCATCCCGAGCGTTACTTCCCGACCGAATACCGCCGCCGTTCGAAGGTGACGGTTCCCGTCGTGCACACCGAGCCGCTGGAGGGTTTCCGGGTGCTCGAAGCCCTTTCGGGCAACCCGACGGCCGAGTTGCGCGCCGCGATCCTGAATCTCGACATCCCCGACGAACCGGTGGTCGTGAAACGCCGCTACGAAGAGCGTTCGCTGGAGACGCTCGCCGTGAAGGCCGCCGCCGACCTGGGACCGCTGCTGCTCGACGGCCTGGCCGACGGCATCTGGATCGACGCTCCGGGATTTGCCGAAAGCGAAATCCGCGACATCGAGCTGATGATCCTGCAAGCTGTGCGCGTGCGTTTTTCACACACCGAATACATCGCCTGCCCTTCGTGCGGGCGCACGCTCTACGACATCGAGAAGGCCCTCGCCGACATCAAGGCCCGCACGTCGCACCTGAAAAACCTCCGCATCGGCGTGATGGGCTGCATCGTCAACGGTCCCGGCGAGATGGCCGACGCCGACTACGGCTACGTGGGCGCCGGACCGGGCCGCATCACCCTCTACAAGGGCCGCACGGTCGTCGAGCGCAACATTCCGCAGGAGGAGGCCCTCGACCGGCTGGTGGAGCTGATCAAAAAGAACGGGGACTGGACGCCCGCCTAAAATCCGCCGGCGTAAGACGCCGGTTTTAAGAGGCGGCAGGAAGCTTCGTTCTGCTTCCGCTCCTGTTCTGCGCTCACACGCATAAAAACGGTGTTTTGCGTCGGCAGGCCGCAGTTCCGTCCTGCGGAGGTCTGCTATTGCGCGTCGCTCCATAGCAAAGCCCTGCGCGCTGCCGCCCGCCCGAGAGGCGGGGTTCACCCGATTCGACCGCTTCGTTTCAGGTGATTTTTAATTTTGAATTTTTACTTATGTCTACTATACTGCCTCTTGCATACCTTCCTTCGGTGGAGTATTTCACGCACCTCCTGCGCGGCGGCTGCGTCGTGGACCTCGGCGAGCACTTCGTGAAGCGTTCCGAACGCAACCGTGCGCGGATACTGGCCTCGGACGGCGTGATGGAGCTGACCGTGCATGTCCGCAACGCCAACCGTCCCCGCCAGCCCGTGCGCGACGTGCGTCTCGACTATTCCAAACGCTGGCAGCACCAGCATTGGGGCGCGCTGGTGGCCTCCTACCGCTCGTCGCCCTATTTCGATTTCTACGCCGGGCGGTTCGAGCCTTTCTACCGCCGGGAGTGGGAGTTTCTCGCCGATTACAATCTGGGTCTGCTGGAGGTGTTGTGTTCGCTGGCCGGAGTGCCGATGCCCGAACTCTCCCGGACGTATGTCGAGGCGGCCCCCGGAGACCTCGACCTGCGCCCCAAACGCAAAGAAGGCCTGGCGCTGATCGCCGAGCCTTATTTCCAGGTCTTCTCCGAAAGGATGCCTTTCGTCCCTAATTTGTCGTTTGCGGACCTGCTGTTCGCCGAAGGACCTGCGTCCGTTTCGGTTTTAGGACGTTGCCGACAAGGATAGTCACGCTGTCGCGCAGATCCCCCGCCGCCACTTTCACCTCAATCATCCCGTGTATGGCCACCGAATCGGACCGGTACTGGAAGGGGGCGTATTCGCTCATCGCCAGCGTGTCCCGGCCGACGATGAGCGTCGGCGTCCCGGCCGACGAGTAGACGCGGAACGCCTGCTTCTCATAATCGCGCAGACGCCGCCGTTTGTCGACGATATGCAGCGTCGGCTCTGCGCCGTTCCACATCGCCTTGTACAGATAGTAGGCGTCCTTTTTCTCGCGGCGGTTGAGCGTCACGAGGCCTGCGCCGTTGATCCCGTAGGGACGGCGCGAGGAGCCGTAGTCGAACATGTTGTCGATCCACGCGCCCCAGAACAGCGAGTCGTTTTGCAGGTTTTTGGCATACTCCTCGTGGAAACGCGTCTGCTTCTCCTCGGGCATCCAGTTCGAACGAGGCTCGGACTGCGCCGTGTAGCTCTTGTGTCCGAGGAATCCGCTGCCGCCGTAGCAGACGCCCGAACGCAGGTGGGACCAGTTTTTTTGCAGCTGGTCGCGCCATACGATCACGTCATCGGTCGAGCCGCGCCGCCAGCCGACGTCCTGCTGCCAGACGATCAGGTCGGTGATGAAATTGATGTCGCCGTTCTGGTCGCTGCAAGCGACCGTCGGGCGCGAGGGGTCCATCGTGCGGGCCGTCTCGTTCAGCCGCCGGATGTAGGGCGTCACGTCGTCGCCGCGCATCCAGAGACGCGAGAAGATACCCCACATCACCACCGACGGGTGGTTGATGTTCTGGGCTACGATCTCCTGCAACTGGTCCAGTCCGTTCTGTTCGAAGGCGGGCGTGGCGAAATAGGAGACGTCGCCCAGGAACGACGAGCGGTGCAGCGGAGCGTCGATCCAGACGAGCATTCCCTGTTCGTCGCAACGGTCGTAGAGGTACTGCGCGTGCGGCATTACCGCCGAGCGCAGGGCGTTGGCTCCCATCGTGCGGATGATCCGCAGGTCGGCGTCGTAATCCTCCGGAGTCAGCGTGCCGCCCGAAAGGGCGTTGTCGTGGTAGAGCGTGACGCCGCGGACGGGTGTGCGTTCTCCGTTGATCGTCAGCCCTTCGGCCGTGCTGGCTCCGATCGAGCGGAAGCCCGTGCGGACGGCGACGCGGTCGGTGATGCTGTCCTCGCCGATGGAGGCCGTCACGGTGTAGAGCGCCGGGTCGCGCAGGCTCCACAGCGTCGGATTGTCCACCGAGAAGGCCACGGAGACGGGTTTGCCGTCGAGGCGCGCCTTCTGGCGTTTCGAGAAGACCCGCTCTCCCCGCGGACTGGTGATGTCGACGTTCAGCGTGCAGCTGTTGTCGCCCTTCGAGGTGATGTGCACCTCGATCTCGCCCTCGACCTTTTCGGGACCGACCGTCTGCGGGTGTACGAGCACGCCGTCCGACCCGAGGTAGAGCGGCGAAATGGCCGTGCGCTCGGTGAGGATCAGTTCCGCCTCGCGGTAGATGCCGCCGTAGAGGTTCATGTCGGTCGAGGTGGGCAGCACGTCGTCGCGGCTGCTGTTGCTGACCACCACGAGCATCGAGTTGTCGCTTCCGAAACGGATTTTGTCGGTGATTTCGAACGTGAAGGCCGTGGCGCCGCCGCGGTGCGTGCCGACGTGATAGCCGTTGACGAAGAGGTCGGCGACCGACTGTACGCCGTAGAATTTCACGAAAAGGCGTTTCGAAGCCCATTCGACGGGGATATACATGCCGTTCTGGTAGCTGCCCGTGGTTTCGAGCCAG
Organism: Alistipes shahii WAL 8301; assembly: GCF_025145845.1. Classification (NCBI taxonomy): domain Bacteria; kingdom Pseudomonadati; phylum Bacteroidota; class Bacteroidia; order Bacteroidales; family Rikenellaceae; genus Alistipes; species Alistipes shahii. The sequence continues at coordinate 2,016,714 of NZ_CP102253.1, forward strand.
TAGCCCTGGGCCAGCGGATCGGTGTTCCAGCTGTGGGGCAGGGTTACGTGGCGGGCGTTGTCGGAGGTTTTCTCCGACTTGAAGAAAAAGCGCCACCCTTCGTTGATCGGGAAGACCTCGCGGGCGCTGGCCGTCATTGCGACGACGTTCAGCAGCAGGAGAATCGTTAGGTATCTTTTCATGGCAGAGCTGGTTAAATGCTGTATGATGCAAAGATAGTGCAAGCCGGGTGCAGAACCAAGCGTTGCTTGGGGTTTGCCGTGGCGCCGCCTATCCGTGCGGGGGTTTATCTTTGGCAAAGATAATACAAGCCGGGCTGAAAATCAAACTTATCTGTCTTTGCCGTTGCGTCGTTTGTGTTCCGAAGGGGAAATGCCCGCCGGGCGCAAAGCCGGAACGGGGTCCGGTTTTACGCCCGGCGGGCATCGGGGCGGCAGGTACGAAAAAATGGCGGACCGCGCCTCTTCGGTCCGCCAAAAAGCAGGGGATGGGTGTGAAACTTGTTAACTAAAAAACAACTCCTTGGGGGTCATCCCCTGCCGAGGATCGCTTTTGCGGAGCCGGCACAGCCGGTTGCCGTGCCGGACCGCGAAGCGTGTGAACTTTAGCGTTTGATGGTAATCGTCATCTCCTCGCCCGTGATCTCGCCGTACTGGTAGGTGAAGCTCGGCGTTACCTTGATGATGATGTCCTTCAGCAGCGTGGCGCTGTTGTTCTCGTAGGTCAGCGTATTGTCTGTGATTTTGATATATGCGGAAGCATCCTTGTCGCTGGCAGGGGTATCTGCATACTCGGCCGATTTCATCTTGAATACGATACCGGCGGTATTTTTCGCTGCTTCGGGTTTTGCCTGGAATACGTCGTAGGCCGTCTTGCCGTTGCCTACCGTAACGGCTTCCCAGGCCTTCGTGTCTTTGTTGTATTCGATCCACGACTTACCGTCGGCGTCGATCAACTGGAGGTTCTCGAACATATTGGCCGTAGTCGCCTCGTTGGTCTTGTAAGCGACCTCGATAGCCTTGGTCTGTGCCAGCGTCTTGATCGGGGTCTGGATCTCCACGCGCAGCGGCAGGGAAGCTACCTGGATGTTCGTGTCCTTGATCTTAACGACAGCCTTGATGTCGACATAGTTGCGGTTTGCTGCGCTCCAGTCGAGTTTGTCGCCCTTGACGACGGCGTATTTGTCGCCCTTGTTCGGTTTGTCGTCTTTGGAGGTCACTTCGAACGTAAAGTCGTACTTCTCGGCGTCCACCTCGTTGAAGTAGGTCGGCAGTGTGATGTTGGGCCACTCCCAGAGGTTGGTCGTCCCGTTGACCAGACCTTCGACTACGGTCGTCATCACGCCTGCGATGTCGGTTACGTGTCCGACATTGTACCTCAAGTCGAAGTCGGGGATCGTGACATTGTAGTTGAACGTTACGGAAATCTTCTGGCCGTACCAGGTCGTCCATTCGGCTTTCTGCTCGAACTTGTCGCCCGTCGCGGTGATGTCCTTGGCATTCAGCACGCCCTTCAGGGTCGATGCGGTGACGGTCATTGCCGTGCCGTTGGTGTTCTCGATCACCGTGCCCTTCTCATTTGCTTTGTTGAAGAGTTTCGTTACGCCTGCGGGCGTTGCGGGATCGGTCGTAGCTGCGAAGATAGCCTCGGCGAACTCCGCTTCGCTGGCGAATCCGGCCTTGTTGGCTGTGTAAACGTCCTTCCACGTCTTGCTGACGCTCTTCGTCTCGTAGCCGATGGCGTTGTCGACGATGTAGTTGACGGGCGCCGGGGCGGCTCCGAAGGCGATCTGGCCCTTCAGTTTGTAGTCGACGTTCTGGTATACATAGACATACTCGATGTCATAGGCCTTGCCCCACTCGTATGCATCTGCCTGAACGGAGGCTTTCACGCCCATGGCGATCTGGCTGGCGAATGCGGTGAATCGGATGCCGAGATCGTTGTCGACCTCCTTGCCGGCGACCTTGACCGTCGAACGGTCCGTGTCGAGGTTGCCCAGCGTGATAATATCCTCGATGGTGACCTCCTTCGGCAGGTCGATGTCGTTCACCAAAGCGATTTCGCCGAAGATGTTATCGGAGATTTCCGGAGTGGCGGTCTGCCCGGCGATGCCGTTCTTGACGAACGCATAGCTCCATGCCAGCGGTTTGGGAGTCTCCTTGAAGGTGAAGGTCGCGCCGGCCTGGTTGGTGATGATGTAGGTCTGCGGCGCCTCGATCGTTGCCGTCGTGGCTTTCCCGTCGACGTTGATCACGATTTTGTGTGCGCATACGACGTTCTTGCCTACGTCGCCGGAAACGCCTGCTGCACGGAAGTCCACCGTAGCGAGTTTCGTGTCGTAAACGAGTTTCGAGTTGTCGACGCGCAGGATGAATTTGCCGATCTCGGTTTTGTCCGTAATCTCGGCCGACTGGCTGGGGTCGGCGTAGTATTTGGGCGTTACGGTGTAAGCGCCGATGCTGATTTTCGAGCCAAGCAGTTTGTTGACGTTGTCCAGCGTCATCAGGGTCTTGCCTCCGTCGAGCGAAGCCAGCAGCTGCGTATTCTCCAGCAGCGTCTTCTTGCTGACGGCCTGCTTGTTGAACGGCATTTCGATGGTGGCGTAGTCGTAGGCGACCGGCTCCTCGTCCTTGGTGTAAACGCCGAGTTCGATCTCTTGGGCCTCGTCGGGCATGATGCTGGCGAAGTTCGACAGCACGTTGTTCGTTACCTCCGAGGCGGTTTCGTCCTCGGCGCCGGTTCCGGGATTCACGGTGTTCTCGATCGAAAGGGCCAGCGTGATCCATTTCTCCTCTTTCTCGTAAAGCTCACCAAGCTCTTCCGCCGACATGGTGGCGGTTACGGCGAACTTACCCTCCTCGATAAACCGAACGTCGGTGATGGTGGCTGCGGGAGTTGCCGTTGCGGCACGGGTTTTTATCTGCTCGGAGACAATAGCGAACGTCGCTTTTCCGTTAGCATAGGCATCTACGAGGTCTTTGGCCAGCGAGGCCGGCGTGACGCGGTAGGTCAGCGTGACCATTCCGTTGCCGATGGGGGTGGCTCCGACCTTGTAGAAATCCATCGTCGTATAGGCTCCGCCACTGCCAACATACATGGTTCCGGGAACGTTTACCAGCGACTGGATGCGGTTGATCAGCGCAGTGACATCGGCCTGAAGTTGGGCGATGGCCTGCTTGAAGGCGCCGAGTTCCGCAGTCAGGTCGCTCTTCTTCAGGTAGCCCTGCGTCGAAATGAGGCTGATGATCTGCCTGCTCAATGCGGATTCGGCGTTCTTTACCGCTTCGGCGGCTGCCGAGTTCACGTTCTCGATCCAGGCTTTGTTGTTGACGTCCATGTATTCCTTGACGAATTCGGAGGCCTCCTCGCCGGCAATTTTGCTGATGGCGGTCTTGATGTCCTTCACGGCCGGGTCGTTGGTGATGGCGGCCAGGACGGCTGCGACAGCCTGATTCTTCACGGCAGTGGTCAGCTCGCTGTTTTTGGCCAGCTCTTCGAGGATGCCTTTTTTGACCTCGCCGCCGATTTTGGACCAGAGGTCAGCGGCTTTGAGCTGATTCTCGATCAGGGCCTTCACCTGCGCTTCGTTTTGCAGGCCTTTGATCAGATCCTGCACCTGTGTCACGGTCTGGAACCCGAGGTCTCCGACTTTCTTTTTGAGGTCGGCGTCCTTGACGTAGGCTGCCAGCTCCTGGCTCAATTCGGCATCGGTGACGAATTTCGAGAAATCGACATCCTTCAGTTTGTCTGAAATTGTCTGAAGGGCGGAAGCATCGGCCTTCAGTTCGACTTTCGCATTTAGATCGTCGATCTTTTTGTTGATGTCGTCGATGTCGTCGTCGTAGTCCTTACACCCGACACCGGCCAGCATGGTTCCGGTTAAGAACAATGCCAGGAATTTTCTAAACAAGTTGTTGTTTTTCATAGTAAAAATGGTTGAAATAAAGATGTGTTTGTATTTAGTTTTCAATTTGTTATTCGGACGACCCTCTTTTTGTTAGTATCATATATGATACGCATGGTGCAAATATATATATAAAAATTTGCACAGCAAAATTTTTGTCCAAATTTTTGAAATGGGAATGAACTATCAAGATGAAATCCTTTATATCTCTACGAGGATCAAGGAGTTGAGGAAGGAACGCAAGCTGACTGTACAGGAGCTGGCTTACCGGTGTGACATGGAAAGATCCAACTTGAGCCGCATCGAGGCGGGGCGGACTAATCTTACCGTAAAAACCATTTGCAGCATCTGTAATGCGTTGAGTGTTAATATGCGCGATGTAATACGTTAGGACGATATACCTATATTTATATATATTGCGCCTAATCGTTCGTTGTATGCTTTTTTTGGGCCGTTTCTTTAAAATTCGTATCTTTACGGTGATAATTTAACGGCTTATTGAACACGCTTGATTTAATCGTCTGCCTCGTGCTGGCGCTGGCCGTCTGGAACGGATGGCGCCAAGGCTTCGTCGTGCAGATATGCTCCCTTGCAGGGATTGTGGCGGGCATTTGGATCGCGGCGCGTTTCGGCGCGCAGGTCGGCGGATGGCTGCGGCTCGATGACGAAGTGGCCGCCGCGGGCGGTTTCGTCACGGCGCTCGTCGTCGTGATCCTCGTCGTGGCGATCGCCGGCAGGGTGGTGCGCAAGGTCTTTCACTTTGCGGGACTGGGCGTTGCCGACACGCTGCTGGGCATTGCCGTATCGGTTTTGAAGTACCTGCTCGTGTTGAGCGTGCTCTTCTCGGCCTTCGATGCGCTGAATGAGGATTATTGCCTCGTGGGGCCGCGGACGATCGAGCAGTCGAAAAGCTACAAGCCTGTCCGGTGGCTTTCCGAATCCATTTTCCCTTTTCTGGAGTGGGTCGGCGAGCGGGTTCCCCGGCAGGAGGAAAAAACGGAGACCGATGGATAGAAAGTTTACAGCCACAGTGGTCCGGGCGACGGGCAGTTGGTACGACGTGCTGCACGACGGTGAGACGGTGCGCTGCCGCATCCGGGGCAGACTGCGCCTGAAAGGGGTGCGTTCGACCAATCCCGTGGTGGTGGGCGACGAAGTGGCGTGCGAGGCCGACGAGGGGGGCGACTATGTGATCGCCGACATCCTGCCGCGGCGCAACTACGTGATCCGCCGGGCTTCGAACCTTTCGAAAGAGTCGCATATCATCGCCGCCAACGTCGACCAGGCGCTGCTGATGGCGTCGCTGCGTTCGCCCGAGACGCCCACGGAGTTCGTGGACCGGTTTCTGGTGACCTGCGAGGCCTACAAGGTCCCGGTGACGATCCTCCTGTCGAAGCTCGACCTGCAGGACGCGGAGGCCGTCGCGGAGTTCCGCGCGGTCTACGAGGGGGCCGGCTACCGGGTGCTGGAGGTGTCGGTCCGGGAGGGCCGGGGCGTGGAGGAGGTGCGCGAACTGCTTGCGGGGCGCACGACCCTCGTTTCGGGAAATTCGGGCGTCGGGAAGTCGACGCTGATCCAGGCCATCGACCCCTCGCTGGACATCCGCACGGGCGAAATCTCCGAAAGTCACCACAAGGGCCGCCATACGACGACATTTTCGACGATGTACCCCCTGGCCGGGGGCGGCGCGGTGATCGACACGCCGGGCATCAAGGGGTTCGGACTGATCGACATCGACGAGGCCGAGCTGTGGCACTATTTTCCCGAGATGATGCGCGTTGCGCCCGCCTGCCGCTTTTACAACTGCACCCACACCCACGAACCGGGCTGTGCGGTGACCGAAGCCGTGAAGGCGGGCGAAATCGCCTGGCCGCGTTACGAAAGCTACCTGAAAATCCGCGATGAAGATGAAAAATACCGCAAATAACGACTCCCCGGGACCGGACTTCGATTTCGGCCCCGATGCCGCACACGCCGCTGAGCGCATCGCCTGCCTCGCCGGGTTTATGACGCCGGAACGGTATGCCGTTTTGCGGAAGACGGTCTCCATGCGCACGCGCTACATGACGGTGCTGGCCGAGAACATGTACCACGGGCAGAATGCCGCGGCGCTGATCCGCCATTGCGAGGCGTTCGGCGTGCAGGAGATGCACACCGTGGAGACGCTCTGCCCGTTCGAACCCAATCCCGACATTGCGCGCGGCACGCACCAGTGGGTCGACGTGCGCCGCCACGCCTCGACGGGCGAGGCCGTCGCCGCCCTCAAGGGGGCGGGCTACCGGATCGTGGCCACCACGCCCCACCGCGAGGACGCGACGCCCGAGACGTTCGATGTCGGGCGGGGACCTTTCGCGCTGGTCTTCGGGACGGAACACGCCGGGATTTCCGACGAGGTGATCGCTTCGGCCGACGAATTCCTGCGCATCCCGATGTGCGGCATGGTCGAGAGCCTGAACGTCTCGGCCTCGGCGGCGATCCTGATCTACACGCTCTCCGAGCGCATGCGCCTCACGGTCGGCAACTGGCGGATGTCCGACGCCGAACAGGCCGAAACGCTCTGCCGCTGGATGCGGCGCAGCGTGAAGGATTCCGAAGCGATTTTGCAACGCCGGGGTATGGTCCCGGATTTATAGGCGGCTTCGGCGCTCCTGGCCCGAATCCGCGCAAATGGATAAAATAGTATGATTCTCCGCAAACAATTTCTGGCGCATGTCGCCCAGACCTCCCCGTCGCCGATGCTGGTGGAGGTCGCGCGCGCCGAAGGCTCGTTTTTCTATACGCCCGAAGGCAAGCGTTATTTCGACCTCGTGGCCGGGGTTTCGGTCAGCAATGTCGGTCACGGCAATCCGGCCGTGGTGCGCGCCGTGCAGGAGCAGGCTGCGCGCTACATGCATGTGATGGTCTACGGCGAGCTGGTCGAGACGCCGCAGGTGGAGTATGCCGCCAGGATCGCGTCGCTGCTGCCCGCGCCGCTCGAAAGCGTCTATTTCGTCAACTCGGGCGCCGAGGCGGTCGAGGGGGCTTTGAAACTGGCGAAACGTTTTACCCGGCGTACGGAGATCGTCTCCATGCGCCGCGCCTACCACGGGTCGACGCACGGCGCGATGAGCATGATGGGTGCGCCCGAGGGCGAGGAGTGGAAGGGGGCGTTCCGGCCCCTGCTGCCCGACGTGCAGGCCGTGGAGTTCAACGATTTCTCCGAACTGGAGCGCATTACGCGCCGCACGGCCTGTGTGCTGGCCGAGCCGGTGCAGGGCGAGGCCGGCGTCCGTCCGCCCCGTCCGGGTTATCTGGAAGCGCTGCGCAGACGCTGCGACGAAGTCGGCGCGCTGCTGATTTTCGACGAGATACAGACCGGCATGGGCCGCACGGGCCGCCTGTTCGCCATGCAGAAATACGGCGTCACGCCCGACATCGTCTGTCTGGCCAAGGCCTTCGGCGGGGGCATGCCCCTCGGGGCGTTCGTCGCGCGTCACGAGGTGATGGACACCTTGCAGGAAAATCCCGTGCTGGGGCATATCACCACTTTCGGCGGCCATCCGGTCTGCTGTGCGGCGGGACTTGCGGCGCTGAATTACCTGGTGGACAACAAGGTGGTCGAAAGGGTCGAAACGAAGGGCGCGTTGTATGAAATGCTGCTGAAGGATCATCCCGCCATGCGGGAAATCCGCCGCAGCGGCCTGCTGCTGGCCGTCGAGCTGGGCGAATCGGCGAAACTTTACCGCATCATGGAACTGTTCCGGGAGGCGGGCATCTTGAGCGACTGGTTCCTGTTCTGCGACACGGCGTTCCGCATTTCGCCACCCCTCACGATCTCGGAGGACGAAGTGCGCGAAAGCGCCGCGCTGATCCGCAGTTGTCTGGACCGGTTGTAAAAACAAAAGGGAGGCTTCGGAGCCTCCCTTTTCTATGCCTCTTCGGCAAACGCCTTCAGTTTGGCGATCTCCTCGCTCCAGCGCGCTTCGTCGGGGGTTTCGAGGATCAGCGGAATGCCGTCGAAACGCTTGTCGGAAGCGATATAGCGGAAGCATTCCATGCCGATCATGCCCTCGCCCAGCGGCGTGTGGCGGTCGACGCGGCTGCCCAGAATCTTCATCGCATCGTTCAGGTGCATGCCTTTCAGGTATCCGAATCCGACGACGCGTTCCAGTTCGGCGAACGTGGCGTCGCACGCCTCGCGCGTCCGGAGGTCGTACCCCGCCGCGAAGGCGTGGCAGGTGTCGATGCAGACGCCCACCCGCGATTTGTCCTCCACGCGCTCGATCAGATAGGCGAGGTGCTCGAAGCGGAATCCGAGGTTCGAACCCTGCCCCGCGGTGTTCTCGATCACCGCCGTCACGCCGTGCGTGCGGTCGAGCGCCATGTTGATCGACTCGGCGATCCGGTCGAGCGACTCCTGCTCGGTGATCTTCTGCAGGTGGCTGCCGGGATGGAAGTTCAGCCGGTCGAGGCCCAGCAGTTCGCACCGCTGCATCTCGTCGAGGAATGCCGCGCGCGATTTTTCGAGCGGTTCCTTCTCGGGATGTCCGAGGTTGATCAGGTACGAGTCGTGGGGCAGAATCTGTGCGGGCGTGTAGCCGTAGCGTTCGCACGCCTCGCGGAAGGCGTCGATCTCGCCCGTGGCGAGCGGTTTGGCGACCCACTGCCGCTGGTTCTTGGTGAAAAGGGCGAAGCCCGTGGCTCCGATAGCGTGTGCGTTGGCCGGAGCGTTCTCCACGCCGCCCGCAGCGCTTACGTGCGCTCCGAAATATTTCATAGTTGGTCCTTTCCGTTTAACTTTCAGACAAAGTTAAAGTTTTTATAAATAAATTCATAAATTTGTAGATTGAAAATCAAATACAATCGCTTCGTTATGAAACATTTTTACCTGATTCTCACGCTGGCGTCACTCGTCGGGGCCTCCGTTCCGGTCTCGGCCCAGATTTCAATCGACGAAGTCAATGCCGAACGGCGGAACGTGACGTTCCGCGACCGGCTGAAGTCCACGTCCGTCGATGCCGATTATTTCAGCCTCGCCCGCTACAAGGCCGAGCGCGCCGCAATCCGCAAGGAGCGCAACTACCTCGAATTGGGCGGCGGCCTGCAGGGAACGCTGACTTCGTACAACGATCCCTGGATCTCGGTGTCGGGCGGTGACAACTCCATTGCGCTGGTGGCGACCTTCAACCTGCGGCATATCTTCAAGAAGAACCTCTTTTCCATCGAAACCAAGTTCAATGCCAAGCTGGGTTACAACCGCATGAAGGTCGAGACGCAGCGCGTGGGGCCGGACGGCAAGCCGATGGTCGACGAGAGCGGCAACAAGATCATGGACAGCGAAGGCGTATGGTTCAAGAATCAGGACGAGTTCGTCATCTGGGTGAACCCGGCGTTCGAAATGGCGAAGAACTGGACTTACGGTTCAATTCTGCAATTCCGCAGCCAGTTCGTCAACGGTTACAAATCGCGCTCCGAGCAGGAGAAGAAGCACCTCAAGAGCAAGTTTATGACTCCGGGTTACCTCGACATTTCGCTGGGTATCACCTACAAAAGCCCTCAAAAGAAATTCCCCATCACGGTCAACATGTCTCCGCTCGCCTTGAACGCCACCTTTGCCGAAAGCGACTGGATTCGCATGCGGCAGGTCGACGGCGACGGCAAGGAGATCAAACCGGCCTATCCCTATGGTATCGAGGACCCCGAGAAGACCTCGAAATACGAGGGCGGTTCGTCGGTCGAGATCGGTTTCGACCGCACGTTCGGCAAGACGGGCTACCTGCGTTACATCACGACGGTCTTCTCCTTCTACGGCTGGATTACCGACATCGGCCAGAAGAACAAGATCAGCGACTACACCAAGTACCTGGAGGCCTACGACAAGTGGGCCGACAAGGAAGACACCAGCGTCGGGCATGACATCAAGGACAAGCCCCGCCTGCCGATCCATCCCACGGTGCGTTGGGAAAACACGCTCGAAATCAAGGCGACGAAATACCTCTCCACGAAGGTTAGTTTCCAGCTCTACTACAACCGGGCGCAGAACGTCGACGTGCAGACCCGTACGCTGTTGCAGGTGGGTCTCACCTATACTTTCAAAAACAAGCCGAAACCCTGATAAGTTTTAAATACCGAACCGGCGTCTTTGGCGCCATCATACGATGTACAAAAACTCGAAACACACCGTCCTCTTCCCGCTGCTGCTGGCCGCGGGAGTCGTTCTGGGCCTCGTTCTGGGCCAGTATCTGGGCCGCAACACCACCACGTCGCAGCTCAAGGGCATGCTCAGCCGCATGGCGCTGCCCAACAACAAGCTCTCCTATACGCTCTCGCTGATCGAGAACCAGTATGTCGACTCGGTGTCGATGGACTCGCTCGCCGAGCACGTTATCCCGATGCTGGTCAAGGAGCTGGACCCCCATTCGGTCTATATCCCCGCCGCGGAAATGCAGGCTCTGAACGAACCTCTCGAAGGGGAGTTCGACGGCATCGGCGTGGTCTTCAACATGGCCACCGACACGGTCATCGTGCTGAACGTCATTCCGCAAGGCCCGAGCGACAAGGCCGGCGTCAAGGCCGGGGACCGCATTGTCGAGATCGGCGATTCGCTTGTCGCCGGGCGAAAGATTCCCCAGAACAACGTCGTCAAAATGCTGCGCGGACCGCGCGGCACGACGGTCCGCCTCGGTCTCGAACGGCAGGGCATCTCCGACCTGGTCGAGGTCGAGGTCGTGCGCGGCGTCATTCCCATCAGGAGCATCGAATCGGCCTTCCGCATCGCCGACGGCGTGGGGTACGTCAAGCTGGGGCAGTTCGCGCGGACCACTTTCGACGAATTCCGCAAGGCGCTGGCATCGCTGCGCGCCGAAGGGGTGACGAAACTGATTTTCGACCTGCGGGGCAACACCGGCGGGTTCCTCGATCAGGCGATCGCCGTGGCCAACGAGTTTCTGCACGAGGGCCAGCTGATCGTCTACACCGAGGACCGCCGTCACGAGCAGCTGCGCGAATACGCCGACGGCAAAGGCTCGGCGCAGGACATGGAGGTCGTGGTGCTGATCGACGAGGGAAGCGCCTCGTCGAGCGAAATTCTCGCCGGAGCGTTGCAGGACAACGACCGTGGTACGATTATTGGTCGTCGTTCGTTCGGCAAGGGTCTCGTACAGCGTCAGATACCGTACAGCGACGGATCGGCCCTGCGGCTGACCACGGCGCGCTACTATACGCCCACGGGCCGCTCGATCCAGAAGCCCTACACGATCGGGGATGACGCGGACTACGAGGAGGATCTTTGGAACCGTTACCGGAACAACGAGTTTTTCTCGGCCGACAGCATCCATTTTGCCGACTCGCTCAAGCGGGTGACGCCGGGCGGAAAGGTGGTCTACGGAGGCGGCGGCATCATGCCGGATGTGTTCATTCCGGCCGATACGACCGACGTGACGAAGTATTTCGTCGAGGTGGCGGGCCGCAACATCTTCTACCGCTATACGATCGAGTATGCCGACCGTCACCGTGAGGCGCTCAATGCGGTGAAGACCATTGATGAGTTGCAGGCGCTGCTCGACAGCGACAAGACCCTTGTGGATGATTTCGTCCGCTATGCCGCCCGGAAGGGCGTTGCGCCGCGCTACGGCGACATCGCCCGTTCGCGGAGGCTGATCGAGGCCCAGCTCCGGGCCTATATCGGCCGCAATACGGCGTTGGAGGACAATGGTTTTTACGCAAACATCTATCCCGTGGACAACGTCGTCGTACGCGCCATCGGGATCTTAAAGGAGGAGAATGAAAATGATTAAAAAACTGATCGGTATTATCGTGGCCGTGGCGGTAGTCGTCATTATCGTCGTTGCGGCCATCCGGCGCGACAACTTCCAGTCGATGGTGCGGCGCGATGAATTGTTGAACGGCGTCGAGCCGGCCGCGGAACCTCCGCACCTGATCTCGCCCGCCGAACTCGACGTTCCGGCCGAAGGCGTCCCGGCCAAGGACGCTCCGGCTGCGGGGACGGTCGATTCGTTGAGCATCGAAATTACGGATTCGCTTCCGTAAGCCGGGATCGGTATGTATGAAACGGCGGCCCCGCAAGGGGCCGCCGTTTTTCGTGCGTCGGGGCGGGGCGGTCCGAGAGAAACGGTCCCGCAGATCTCCGCCAGCCGGTTTCGCGCCGGTTAGAAGTATTTGACCTCCGAGCCTTCGATGGCTGAAAGAATGTTGTTCGCGGCCGAAGAGGCTCCGATGCGGAACAACTCCGTCGTGAGCCACTCTTTGCCGAGTATCTCCTCGACGATCGTGTAGTAGAGCGCGGCGTCTTCGGCCGTGCGGACCCCGCCTGCGGCCTTGAAACCGACCTTGCGGCCCGTTTTGTCGTAGTAGTCCCGGATCGCCTGGCACATCACCACGGCGGCCTCGGGCGTTGCGGCCACGTCGATCTTGCCCGTCGAGGTCTTCACGAAATCGGCCCCTGCCAGCATCGACAGCAGCGACGCCTTGCGGATCAGCTCGGGGGTTTTCAGCGCTCCCGACTCGATGATCACCTTCAGCACCACATCGTCGTCCATCTCCGTGCGGATCACCTCCACCTCGTTGGCCGCCTCGTCGTATTCGCCCGTGAGCATGCGCCCCACGTTGAGGACGATGTCCACCTCGTCGGCGCCGTTCTCCACGGCCATCGCCACTTCGAGGGCCTTCACTTCGAGAAAGGTCTGCGCCGCGGGAAATCCCCCGCCGACGCTCGTGATCTTCATCGGCGTGCCGTCCACGGCCAGCCCCACGGTCTCGACGAACGAGGGATAGATGCAGATCGAAGCCACGTTGGGAATGTGGGGGTATTTTTGGTAGAACTCCGCGGCCTTGCGGGCGAATTCCGTGACGGATTTCACCGAATCGTTGCACGACAGCGTCGTGAGGTCGATGGCCGAGTAGCAGAATTTGTAGACCTCGGTGTTGTGGTTGCGGGCCTCTGCGGCCTTGCGGATGCGTGCGACCTCTTCGTCGACTTGCGATGCGCTCCACGCCGGGGCGTATTCTTTCAGATGGTTGGCGTATTCCATACGATCGTGTTTTTTACAAAATTAGAAAAATTATTCGATCCCGCATCGTTTCCGGATCAATTATTTTAACGGTGTCCGACATCGGCCGCCGCCCGGACGCGGCACCGGGGATGGCGCCGGGCCGTTTCTCCGAAAAACGGATGCACCTGCGCTTTTGCTGCGGGGTACACGGGGCAGGATGCAAAAAAAGAGCCTGAACCCTCTCGGGCCAGACTCTTTTTTATCCGATGAAGCCGATTACTTCTTCAGCGCCTTCAGGTTGATGTCCTTGGCGGCCTTCTGGGCCAGCGCGGGATTCTTCGAAACGGCGCTCTTCAGCTGGGCCTCTGCGGTCTTCAGGTCGCCTTCCTTGGCGGCGATAACGGCGCGCAGGTAGTCGGCGTCGGCCGAGTTGTCCTTGGCGATGGCCTTCTTGGCGCCGGCCAGATCGTTCGACTGAACCAGGGCGATGGCTGCGTTGTAGCCTTCGAGGTTCTTGGCGGCAGCCTTGTAGTCGCCTTCGGCGGCAGCCATGGCAGCCTTGGCCTGGGCGTCGGCGGCAGCGGCGTACTTCTTGGCCTCTGCCGTGTTGCCGTTAGCCAGGTTGGCGAGCAGCAGGTTCTTGCTCAGCTCCTTCGACGAATCCAGCTTGGCAGCCTTCTCGAACGATTTCAGAGCGGCGGCCTTGTCGCCGGCCTGCGTCTGGGCAACGCCGAGGTTGTTCCATACGCGGGCGTCGTTGAACTTCTTCGAAGCGGCGGTCAGGATGGCAACCTGCTCCTCGGCTCCGTTGGCCAACTCCTGGGCGGCATAGAGGTACTGCTCTACGGTCAGGTCGCCGCCGTTGCGGTATGCAGCCATGATCTCGGCGTCGGTCAGACCCTGGAGGTCGGTGCTGTTGACGATCTGCGAGCGGCGCAGTTCGGGAAGGATGTCCTTCTTCAGCTCGTTGAATACGGTCGACATGTTCTTGATCTCGGTCTCACGCTCTGCGGGCGAGTTGTAGAGGCTCAACACCTGGAGAATGAGGTTCTTGTCCTTGATGTCCGACTTCTCGACCAGCTCCTTGAAGCCGTCCCAGTCTTCGCCGTAAGCGGCGGCGTCGATGTCCAGACCGGCGTCCTTGAGCAGCTTGGCAACGACCTTCTTACCCGATTCGCTGCGCTTCTTCGAAAGCGTGTCGTTGAACTTCACCGGACCGTCGGGCGAAGCGTAGCCCTTCACGGCGATGTTCTGCGTGGCGCGGTCGTTCGTGAGGTTCTTGTCCACGTTCTCCTTGAATGCGCCGAGGTTGGCGTTCTTCTCGTTCTTCTTCGTCACGACCGACGAGTTGATGGCGTAGAGCAGGTCGGTCTTGTCGACTACCGTGGTGACCTTCTTGTAGTTGTTGGCCATCTGATCCATCAGGTCGCCGTACTTGAGGTCCTTTTGCAGGGTGTTCAGGCCGTAAGCTACCGTCAGGCCGAATTCCTTGGCGATGGCAGCCTTGGCAGCGGCGTCGTTGCCGGCCAGCACGGCAGCCTGCTCCTTGGTGGGGATGGCGCCGGTGTTCAGGTTGACGAGCACGAACTCCTTGGCCTTGCCTTTCGGGCACTTGATCTCGGCGCGGAGCTGCAGGGCGCACTGGTCCATGCGGGGATCGTACGGGAACTCGACGTGCTGCGTGTAATTGCCGCCGTTGCTCATGTCTACGACTGCATAGTTCTCGTCCACCTTCGAACCCTGGTAGTATTGGGTGGCGCCGGCCACTTCGCCGCCTTCGAATACGATGACGGGAGTAACTTTGATGATGGCTTTCTTGTTGAAATACTCAACGGGGAAGGTTACATTGATGTCTGCGGCAACCGTGCCGTTGTTCAGCGTCAGGATCTCGGGGGTGACCGTCAGCTTGATGTCGTCCCGGTTCTTGGCCATCTTCTTGAAGCAGTTGCAGCTCGAGAATGCCAGTGCGGCAGCTACGAGCACAACGCTCAATTTCATTAAGTTTTTCATAATAGGTAAAAGTTAATGTGTTTATTTTGAATTTGTTTGCCTCTTTCGTTCGTTCCGCCGCCTCTCTGTCCGCCCGCTGTCCGTTCTTCGTTGTCCGTTCTTCGTTGTCCGTTCTTCGTTGTCCGTCCGTGCAGGCGCTTGCCGGGCTGCGGAACAGTGCAAATATAGAAAACTCTTGCTGATTATGCAATATTCCGGACGGAAATCAACGCTTTTTTCCGTCCGAAATATCCACATTAACAGTCTTTTTATTCCTCTTTGTGCTCGTGGCGCTCCCGGCGTTCGCCGCGGTCGCGGCGTTCGCCACGCTCACCGCGCTCGGGACGCGGACGGCGCTCACGTTCCACATAGCCTTCGGGCTTGGGCAGAAGCGCCTTGCGCGACAGTTTGAGCTTGTTGGTCTTGGGGTCTACGCCGATCAGCTTGACGTCGATCTCGTCGCCCTCTTTCAGACCCGTCTCCTCCATGGTCTCGAAACGCTTGTAGTCGATCTCCGAGATGTGGAGCAGGGCGTCCTTGCCCGGCATGATCTCGACGAATGCGCCGAAGGCGACGATCGAGCGGACTTTGCCGTGGTACGTCTCGCCCACTTCGGGGATGGCCACGATGGCCTTGATGCGGGCCAGCGCTCCGTCGAGGGCCTCCTTGTCGATGCCGAAGATGTCCACGATGCCCTTGTTGTCCACCTCCGTGATGGTGATGGTGGTGTTGGTGGTCTTCTGGATGTCCTGGATCACCTTTCCGCCCGGGCCGATAACCGGACCGATCATATCCTGCGGAATGACGATCTGCACGATGCGCGGCACGCAGGGCTTGTAGTCCTCGCGCGGCTCGGCGATGCACTCGGTGAGTTTGCCGAGGATGTGCATGCGGCCTTTGCGGGCCTGCTCCAGCGCGGCGGCCAGCACCTCGTAGGAGAGTCCGTCGACCTTGATGTCCATCTGCGTGGCGGTGATGCCGTCTTTGGTTCCCGTCACCTTGAAGTCCATGTCGCCCAGGTGGTCCTCATCGCCCAGGATGTCCGACAGCACGGCCCATTTGCCGGTTTCGGAATCGGAGATCAGACCCATGGCGATACCCGACACGGGTTTGCGGAGCTTCACGCCGGCGTCCATCAGCGCGAGGGTTCCGGCGCAGACCGTGGCCATCGACGACGAGCCGTTCGACTCGAGGATATCCGACACGACGCGCACGGCGTAGGGGTTGTCCTCGCCCAGCGGAATCATCGGCTTCAGGGCGCGCCATGCCAGGTGGCCGTGGCCGATTTCGCGGCGCGAGAGGCCGCGGGCGGCCTTGGCTTCGCCCGTCGAGAAGGGCGGGAAGTTATAGTGGAGCACGAACTGCTCGGTGCCCTGCACGAGCACCTCGTCCTTGACCTTTTCGTCGAGTTTCGTGCCGAGCGTAACGGTCGTCAGCGACTGCGTTTCGCCGCGGGTGAAGATCGCCGAGCCGTGGGCTGCGGGCAGGTAGCCCACCTCGCACCAGATCGGGCGGATCTCGTCGGTCTTGCGGCCGTCGAGACGGACGCCTTCGTCGAGGATCATGTTGCGCATGGCCTTCTTCTGCACGTCGTCGTGGAAATATTTGTGGATCAGCGGCGCCTTCTCGATCAGCTCTTCTTCCGAATAGCGGGCTGCGAACTCGGCTTCGAGCGCGTTGAACTTGTCTTCGCGCTCGTGCTTCATCGTGCCGCTCGTGGCGATGGCGTAGGCCTTGTCGTAAAGCTCTCTGATGATCGTCTGACGCAGTTCTTCGTCGTTGACCTCGTGGCAGTAGGTGCGTTTCACGTCCTTGCCCAACTCCTTCGACAGCTCGATCTGTACGGCGCAGTGCTTCTTGATCTCCTCGTGCGCGAACTTGATGGCGCCGAGCATCACCTCTTCCGAAACCTCCTTCATCTCGCCCTCGACCATCAGGATGTTGTCGATCGTACCGCCGACCATGATGTCCAGGTCGCATTCGGGCATCTCCGAATAGGTGGGGTTGATGGCGTATTCGCCGTTGCGGCGTACGACGCGGACCTCCGAGATGGGGCCGCCGAAGGGAATGTCCGATACGGCCAGCGCCGCCGAGGCGGCCAGACCGGCCAGCGCGTCGGGCTGAATATCCTTGTCCGCCGAGATGAGGTTGACCGTCACGTAGACTTCGGCGTGGTAATCCGCGGGGAACAGGGGCCGGAGGGCGCGGTCGATCAGGCGGGCGACGAGCACCTCGCTGTCGTTGGCGCGCGCTTCGCGCTTCATGAAACCGCCGGGGAAGCGGCCTACGGCGGCGTACTTCTCCTTGTATTCGACCTGGAGGGGCATGAAATCGGTGTCGGGTTTTGCATCCTTTGCGGCCACGAC
Organism: Alistipes shahii WAL 8301; assembly: GCF_025145845.1. Classification (NCBI taxonomy): domain Bacteria; kingdom Pseudomonadati; phylum Bacteroidota; class Bacteroidia; order Bacteroidales; family Rikenellaceae; genus Alistipes; species Alistipes shahii. Next base: position 2,033,963 of record NZ_CP102253.1, read on the forward strand.
GGTTCCGAGCAGCATCGTGTCGCCCATCTTGACGACGACCGAGCCGTCGGCCTGCTTGGCCAGTTTGCCCGTCTCGATCTCGATCTGGCGACCGTCGGCCAGCGTGATGATCTTGCGGACTGCGTTGTACAGCTTCTTTTCTTCCATAAAAATTTTAAACCTATAATGTTTTCGAATTGTTTTTCGCAACGAAAATGAAGGCAACCCCTCTCGGGAATTGCCTCCATTTCTTCCTCGGGACTACTTGCGGAGATTCAGCGTCTTCACGATTGCGCGGTAGCGCTCGATGTCGACCTCCTTCAGGTATTCCAGCAACGCGCGGCGCTTGCCGACCAGGCGCAGCAGTGCGCGCTGGGTTCCGAAGTCGTGCTTGTTGCTTTTGAGGTGTTCCGTAAGGTGGCTGATACGGTAGGAAAACAACGCGATCTGACTTTCGGGCGAACCCGTGTCGGTGTTAGACTTGCCGTACTGGCCGAAAAGCTCCTGCTTTTTCTCAGCTGTTAAATAAGCCATTGTGTAAATTTATTTTACGTTCCACTCTACGACGCATCCCCCTTACCGTGGATAACGCCAGAGCGTTCCGCAAAGGTACGAAATAATTCATAATTCATAATTCATAATTCACAATTATTTTCAATTTGGCGTCTAATAATAACAAATTAATCGAGAAAATCGTATTTTTGCGGCTAAACAAGTGAAAATTATGGGGAAAACGGGTGTGCGCGGAACTTTCGCCGCGCTTGTCGCCGCGGTGTTGTGCGGCTGCGGGAGCGAGCCGGATTTCGTCACCGTCGACGGGACGATGCTCGGCACGACGCTGCATGTGGTGGCCGACGTGAAGGGCGTCTCGCGGCAGCGTCTCTATGCGGCCGTCATGGAGCTGGACCGCGAGGCCAAGGCGTCGATGTCGATTTACGATTCGACGTCGCTCGTGAGCCGTCTGAACCGCAACGAGACCGACAGCGTCGACCGTCATATCGCCTTCAACCTGCATCTGGCCGACAGCATTGGCGCGTTGAGCGACGGGCGTTACGACGTGACCGTCAAGCCGCTGGTCGAGGCGTGGGGCTTCGCCGGCCGGGAGCGCGCCGAAAACCCGAACGTCGATTCGATCCTCGAATTCGTGGGCCGCGAAAAGGTCCGCGTCGAGGGAGGGCGGCTGGTGAAGGACGACCCGCGCGTGCAGCTGGACTTCAACTCCGTGGCGAAAGGCTATACGGTCGATCTGCTGGCCGGACTGGTCGAGAAATACGGGGCTGAAAACTACATCGTCGACATCGGCGGCGAGGTCCGCTGCCGGGGACTCAACCGGCAGGGCCGGGCGTGGCGCATCGGCGTCGAAACGCCTTTCGACGGCAACATGTCGGACGGCGAATACCTCCAGAAACGGATTCAGATGACCGGCGGCGGGCTGGCCACCTCGGGCAACTACCGCCGTTTCTACCTCGACGGGGAGGGCAACAAGGTCGCCCACACCATCGACCCCCGCACGGGGCGCAGCGCCCTGTCGCGCCTGCTGTCGGTGACCGTTGCGGCTCCGACCTGCGCCGAGGCCGACGCGCTGGGGACCATGTTTCTGGCGATGGGCGCCGACGATGCGCTGGCGGCCGTGGAACGGATGCCCGGCGTGAAGGCGTACTTCATCCTGGCGGGTGACGGCGGAGAGTACGAGGAGTACGTCTCGCCGGCCATGGAAGCGTTGATTCTGAAATAGCGAGATAAATGAAAACAGCGGTATTCCTCTACAATCCCGAATCGGGCAAGGGCAAAATCGCCCGCAACGTCGGGTGCATCAGTACGATTTTTCAGGCCTACGGCTACGACGTCACGCCGCAGCGGATCGACTTTACGGCCAATCCGTTCGACGGCAACGAGACCATCGACCTGATGGTCGTCGCCGGCGGCGACGGCACGGTGAACTATGCGGTCAACGCCATGAAACGCAAGGGGCTGGACATTCCCATCGGCGTGATTCCGGCCGGTACGGCCAATGATTTCGCCGGGGCGGTCGGCATGTCGCGCGAGCCGCTCGAAGCGGCGCGGCAGATCGCTTCGGGGGCTGTGGACCGGGTCGACGTAGGCCGGGTGAACGACCTGTATTTCGTCAATATCTTTTCGTTCGGAATCTTCACGACCACCTCGCAGCGCACGCCCGACGAACGCAAGCACAAGATCGGCAAGCTGGCCTATATCATCGAGGGGGTCAAGGAGTTCCGCACGATGCACGCCGTGCCGCTGGAGATCGAGGCCGACGGCGAGCGGTTCGACCTGCGGTCGCTGATGGTGCTGATCTTCAACGGCGAGACGGCGGGCGGTTTCCACCTGGCGCGGCGGTCGTCGATCAAGGACGGGCTGTTCGACTGCATCCTGCTGGAGAAGAAGAATTTCTTTCGTTCGACGCTGGCCATGTGCCGCTATCTGGCGGGCGGCAGCCCGAAGATCGTCCGCCACCTCCGGGCGCGGCGGATCGACATCCGTTCGTCGGTCAACGAACCCACGGACGTCGACGGGCAGAAGGGCGCCGAATTCCCGCTGCACATCGAGTGTCTGGCGGGCGGCCTGCGCGTGATGTGCGCCAAACAGGCCTCGGGCAATTTCTGATTTTTACGGTCCGGCTTGTTTGATTCTGCGAAAATTCATACTTTTGTCGGAAAAATTACGACGATATGGCGGATAACGGCAAAACGGCGCGCAGCGGAGGACGCGAAAGTTTGCGCAAGGTCTCCATCTCCCGGATCAAGAAGGAGATGAGTGACGTCTTTTACCTTTCGGACGATCTGGTGATTTCCGCACTCACGGCCGACAAGAACACCACGGCCGATTATCCGACCTCGATCGACGGCTTTACGGCCATCATTATGATGACGGGCGAGGCCACCGTGTCGATCGACATGCAGAATTACAGCATCAAGCCCAACACGATCGTCTTTTTCAACCCCGATTCGATCATCCGCACAATCAAGTGTTCGTCGAACGCCGCGGCCTACCTGCTGGCCTTCTCGAAATCGTTCGTCAACGAGATCCAGATCGACCTCTCGACCTCGCTGCCGGTCTACATGCGCTTCGGCAAGGCCCCCGTGCTGGAGGTCACGCCGCAGGACGTGGACGAAATCCGCCAGTTGTTCCAGCTCATCAAGACCATGCTGCGCAGCGACAAGGAGCGTTACCGCCACGAGATCATCCGCACGCTCTTCACCACGGCGTTCTACATCATCACCGAGATCAACCAGCGCGAGCAGCCCGGCGAGATGAAGCAGGGGCGCTGCGAGGTGCTGTTCGACGAGTTCATGTCGCTGCTGCAACAGTACAACAAGAGGGAGCGCAACGTGAGCTTCTACGCCAAGCAGCTCAATATCACGCCCAAATACCTCTCGTCCGTGGTGAAGGAGGTGAGCGGCAAGACCGCCGCGCGGTGGATCGACGAGTCGGTGATCCTCGAAGCCAAGGCCCTGCTCAAGTATTCCGGAATGAGCATTCAGGAGATCGCCTACCACCTCAATTTCTCGACGCAGTCCTTCTTCGGCAAGTATTTCAAACAGCACACCGGAACCTCGCCCTCGCGTTACAAGCGGAAAGGATAGTTTTCGATTTTACAGGGCCTCTTCCGCCCTGCCTTGTCCGGCCCGGACGGAAAATACGTTTGTATGTCCCGTCCGGGTCGAACTGTGTCAGGACAAAATCCGCTCCTCTAAAATCAAAAAACCGAACCTTGTTTTTCAGGTGGCGGCTCGCGGGTGTCCGCTATGACACGCCGCTATTTCAGCGCTTCGACCACGCGGCCGATCATCGCCGGGATGGCGTGCTCCTCCTGCGCGGTGAAGAAATTGCCGTCGATTTCGAACGGGGCGTCCGTCGCCACGGGGCCCGTCACGGCGGCCTTGGCCATCGGGTGCACGGCGACGCGCCGTCCGGCGGCGACGCCTGCGAATCCGAACATCATCCCTGCGGCGCAGTGGCCGATCATCGGTTTGCCCGTCTCCCCGAAGGTTTTCAGCACCTCCATCAGGTCCCTGTTCCAAGGCTCGCCGGCATGCTGCGCGAAGACCGGCACGGCGTCGCCGCAGGCGAACACCAGAGCGTCGTACTCCTCTTCGTGACCCTTGAGGTTGGCGATCACGTCGTCGGCCGTCAGGCCGATGCCCGAGTTGGTGCGGATCTCGCGGCTTTCGGCCACGGCGAACACGGTGCAGGGAATCTTGTTTTCGAAAAACGTTTCCAGATACTGGAACAGGCCCATCCCGTTCACGGGATTCACGGCCACGACAGCTGTTTTTTTTGCCATGATTGCAATTCGTTTAGTGATACAATGGTTATTTTCGGTAAGTTTGTTATCTTTGCGTACAAAGATAGGGCAAACAGCCCGTAAAAACAATAACGCACTTAAAAATGAGATGGTTACATGCGTGTAACCATTGCTGGATACCAAACGGATGGAGCCGGAGAAAAAATTGAAAAATTTCACGCCCACGGGTTCCTGCCCGGTCCGGGACGTGCTGTGCCGCCTGGGGGACAAGTGGTCGATGCTGGTGTTGCTGACGTTGAATGCCAACGGCGTGATGCGTTTCAGCGAGATCCACCGCACGCTGGGCGACATTTCGCACCGCATGCTGACCGTCACGCTGCGGATGCTCGAAACCGACGGAATGATCCGCCGCGAAGTCTACGCCGAGGTTCCGCCGCGGGTGGAATACCGTCTTACGGAGCGGGGCGGGAGTCTCCTGCCGCATATTTTCGGACTGGTGGAATGGGCCGAGGCGAACAAGGAGGCTATTCTGGACGGCCGCAGGAGGTCCTGAACGACATCCGCCGCGCGTCCGTGCCGTCGGGGTAGTAGCCGCGCAGCAGTTTTCCGGGGCGGAAGCCTTTGCGGGCGTAAAGCCTTATGGCAGAGTCGTTGTCGGTGCGCACTTCGAGCGTCACTTCACGCAGCCCGAGCCGCCGGGCCAGCGCGATAGCGGCGTCCAGCAACGCCTGTCCGGCTCCGCAGCCGCGCGCCGCGGGGTCCACCGCCACGGAGTAGATGCGGAGGTTTTGCGCCGTGCGCCGCATCAGCAATGAAATGTAGCCGACGACCGCACCGTCGCGGGTGGCGGCGTAGGACGCTCCCTGCGCATGCGTCAGCAGGTAGCGCAGCTGCCGCCGCGTGAAGGCCTCCCCTTCCGGGAATGAACGCCGCTCGACGCACTCCACGGCGTCGAGGTCCCCGGCCGTCGCGGGACGTATTCCGACTGCGGGGTTCATTGCGCGTGGAGGCGGTTGAGGCAGTGGACGAAGTGGTTGAGGATGCGGTAGTAAAGTTCGTCGCCCAGCACGGCGTCCTCGACTTCGTGGTCGATCGACGGGTTGTCGTTGATCTCGATCACCACGGCCCTGCCGTTGATGAGTTTCAGGTCCACGCCGTACAATCCCTTGCCGATCAGCGCCGCGGCCTTTACGGCGGTGTCGAGCACTTTCTGCGGCGCCTTGTAGATGGGTACGGTCTCCCATGCGCCGCACAGGTTGCGGCCTGTGTCGTCGTGGGCGTGGTTGTAGATCTGCCAGTGGCCCTTGGCCATGTAGTATTTGCAGGCGAACAACGGTTCGCCGTCCAGGAGGCCGATCCGCCAGTCGAACTCCGTGGGGATGAACTCCTGGGCCAGCAGCACGGACGAGTGGCGGAACATCTCGTCGAGCGCCGCGCGCAGCTCTTCGTCGCTGGCCACCTTGTGCATGCCCACCGAGAACGATCCGTCGGGAATCTTGAGGATGAAGGGCGCGCCGAGGCGTTCGCTGATCTCGCCGAAGGAGTATTCGTTGCTGCGGAACAGCAGCTGCGAGGCCGGGGCCGGGATGCGGGCCTTTTCGAAAAGCTCGCAGAGGTAGACCTTGTTCGTGCAGCGGATGATCGACTCGGGATCGTCGATCACGGCGATGTCGTTCATCGCGGCACGCTGCGCGAGGCGGAAAGTGTAGTGGTTGAGCGCTGTGGTGGCGCGGATGAACAGCGCGTCGAACTCCATCAGCCGCGTGGCTTCCTCCTCGGTGATCAGCTCCGCGTGGATGTTCATTTTCCGGGCCACTTCGAGGAACTTGTTGAGGGCGTCCTTGTCGCTGGGCGGGAATTTTTCGTCCGGGTCGTAGAGGATGGCGAGGTTGTAGCGTGCGGGCTTGGCCGAGCGCGGCGAGCGCCATACCTTCTTGTTGAAGCAGTCGAGCGCATTGGCGAAATCGTCCTGCCCGCTCTCCGAGAGCTGGCGCAGCGAAAGGGCCTGCACCGACTCGATCTGGTTGCGGGCGTGGTTGTTCATCGTCACGCGCAGGATCGGGCAGGGGTAGTGGTCGAAGATGAACCGCGCGATCTTCTCCAGACCCTTCTCGCGGCAGGTTCCGAAGTAGATGTTCAGCTGCCAGGTTTCGTCGGTGATGCGGTTGCGTTCGATCCACTGTTGGCAGAGCTGTTGCAGGTTGCGGTTCATGCGGATTCCGGCGCCCGATTCGAGCTTGTTGAGCGTCTCGACGCCCGGCAGCACCCGGTGTCCCCGGGCCTGGGCCAGCAGCGAGCAGTAGTAGCCTTCGGAGTTGTAGCCGTATTCGTCGCTCAAGTTGATGACCAGCTTGGGCGTCCGCTCCCCGTAACGGTGTTCGAGGTAGTCGGTGACGGTCATCAGCGAATCGGTTTCGCAGTAGGGTTTCCAGTCGTTGAGGCTGTTCAGCAGGATGAAGACGCTATTCATGCATGTGTGTTTTCGATGCGCCAAATGTAAGCAAATAAAGCATCCGTTGTACATGCCGCGCGCCGTTTTGCGAAATAAAAAAACGGGCCTCCGCAGAGACCCGTTTTCTGGTTGTCCGTCGGGGCGTCAGGCCCGTTTTTTCGCCGCCTTGGCAGCTACCGCCTTGTCCAGCTCGATGATGAAGTCCGAGAGGACGTTCATGTAGTTGATGAAGGCGTCGTAGGCCGAATCGTAGGGGTTGAAGTAGGAGTGCACGTCGCCGTCCGACAGCCACTTGGTGGCCATGTAGTAGAAATGGTCGGAGGTCTGCATGAAACTCCAGACATAATCGAAATCGGGATTTTTCAGCGCCGCGACCTTCTCCTTCTGGGCATAGAGCTTCGAGAAAGCCTCGTTCTGCAATTCGTTGCCCAGCCAGGCCGTCACGTCGCGCTCCTCGTCGGCCCACGACATCACGTGCGGACAGTGGAGCACGGCGACGGGCTGGTGCTTCTTCGCGGCCTCGGTCACCGTGGCGAACTCCAGGCCGTTCTTCCTGGCGAGGATCGCCTTGGGCAGCGCGCGCATGAATTCGAAGATGCCCGTGTCGGCGTTCTGATGCTCGCCGAAGGTCTCGTAATCCATGAACAGGTTGATGACCTCGCCCGGCGTCTCGTCCGAGGCGAGCCACTGCACGTACTTGTCGGCTGTCAGGGGCCACTGGTCCCAGCTCTTGTTCGAGAAGCGGAAAGCGATGTCGTCCGAGAGTTTGTAGTTGCGCAGCAGCAGGCGCAGTTTCTGGTCGATGGCGTTGGCGTAGACGTAGTTGGGCGATTTCCACCCCAGCACGTGCTTGGCTCCTTCGGCCAACATCGTGCGGAAGCCCATGCCGGCGACCATCGCGCCGATCTCGTCCGAATAGATCAGCTCCGTGTTGCGGAAAGCGGTGGGTTTCACCCCGAACTCCTTTTTGATAAGGTTCGTGTGCAGTTTGACCTGCTCCGTGAAATCCTCCTTCGATGCCAGCGATGCCAGCGAGTGGGAGTAGGTCTCGGCGAGGAACTCCACGCAGCCCGTCGCGGCAAGCTCCTTGAACGAGTCGAGCACTTCGGGGGCGAAGGCGCGGAACTGTTCGATGGCGATGCCCGTGATCGAGAACGAACAGCGGAACTTGCCCTTGTTCTCCCTGATGAGCTTGAGCAGCAGGGCGTTCATCGGCAGGTAGCACTGGCGGGCGACCTTCTGCATGATCGAACGGTTTATAAGGTCGTCCAGGTAGTTGTGGTCCTTGCCCATGTTGAAGAAGCGGTATTTCTTCAGACGCCAGGGCTGATGCACCTGAAAATAGAGACAGACGGTTTTCATGCGGGTTGCTATTTTAATTGTTTCTTATTCTCTTCGATCACGGCTTCGTACACCGATTTGATCTTCGCCGCGGCGTCGTTCCACTTGAGGTTGGTCACCTCTTCGAGACCCTTCGAGGCGAACATGCCCGACAGGGCGGGGTATTTGATCAGTCCGTAGATGGCGTCGGCCAGGGCGTCCACGTCCCAGTAGTCCACCTTCACGGCGTAGTCCAGCACTTCGGCCACGCCGCTCTGCTTGGAGATGATCACCGGGACGTTCGAGCGCATCGCCTCCAGCGGCGAGATGCCGAAAGGCTCCGAGACGGAGGGCATCACGTAGACGTCCGACAGCTGGAACATCTTGTGCACGTCCTCCCCGCGGAGGAACCCCGTGAAGTGGAAACGGTCGGCGATGCCGAGCCGCGCCACGCGGCGGATGACGTGGTTCATCATGTCGCCCGAGCCGGCCATCACGAACCGCACGTCGGGAACCCGCTTGAGGACCTTGGCGGCCGCCTCGACGAAGTAGTCGGGGCCTTTCTGGTAGGTGATGCGTCCCAGGAAGGTCACGACCTTGTCGGTGACGCCCCGCTCGGGAACCTTGCCGCTGTTCTGGGCGAAGCGCACGGCGTTGTGCACCGTGACGATCTTTTCGGCGGGAACGCCGTAGCGGTTGATGACGATGTTGCGCGTGAGGTTCGAAACGGCGATCACGCGGTCGGCGGCGTGCATGCCGGCCCGTTCGATGGCGTAGACCTGCGTGTTGACGTTCTCGCCCGAGCGGTCGTACTCCGTGGCGTGCATGTGCACCACCAGCGGCTTCCCGGAGACGCGTTTGGCGGCGATGCCCGCGTAGTAGGTGAGCCAGTCGTGGGCGTGGATCACGTCGAACTGTCCTTCGAGGTCCCTGGCCACCTGCGCGGCGACCACGGCGTAGCGAGCCACCTCCTCCATGAGGTTGGCGCCGTACTTGCCCGAGAAGGTGTAGCGCTGTTTCCAGGCATCGGTCGTCGACCAGGTCTTCCGCCCCGACTTGACGTACTGCTCGTGGTAGGACTCGTACTCCTCGGGGGAGATATAGGGGACCATGTTCGAGTCGATGTGGATGAACGACATCTTCTCCAGAATGTCGTCCGCGCCGCTGCCCGTCGAACCGTACAAGGCCTCCACGTCGCTGGCGTTCACGACGTGCGTGAAACGCTGGTCCTCGTCGCCGTAGGCGTGCGGGACGATGAAAGTGACGTCTACGCCGTTGCGCGCCAGTCCGCGGGTCATTCCGTAGCAGGCCGTTCCCAGCCCGCCTGCAATGTGGGGCGGAAACTCCCATCCGAACATTAAAACTCTCATACCTTATCTTTTTGTTGTTTCATTTTGCCGCCTGTGCGCTTCCTCTCCGCATCCCTTCACGGCGCCCGGCCGTGTCCGTAAGTCAGATTCCGCTTCGAACCCCTCCCCTCGGAAGGAGCCTCGCCATCCGGCACAACTCTCTTTCACATTGTGCGCCCGGGCCGTATTCGTTATTTCGTTTTTTCCGTCGTTTTCTTCTTCGTTGTCTTTTTGGCGGCCGTCCTCTTCGCGGCGGCCTTTGCCGCGGGTTTCACGGCCTTCGCGGCCTTCGCGGCAACCTTCTCCTTACCAACGTTTTTTGCGGCCTTCGCAGTCTTCGGATTCGCTTTTTTTGTGGGTTTTTCCGACTTTCCGGGCGTCTCTTCCGGTTTGCGTGCGAGGATCATGCCGTAGATGTCCAGCACGGCCGCGACGCTCCACGCCTGCGAAATGGCTCCGCGCGGCGCGAACGGAGGATCGGCGTCGAACAGTTCGCCGATCGAACCGATGCCGTAGGTCTGGATGTCCTCCTCGAATCCGGCGAGAATCTCCTCGGCCTGCGGCAGAAAGGCGTCGCCGTCGATGTCGAAGCAGGCGCTGACGTAGAACGACAGCAGCCACGGCCATACCGACCCGTTCTTGCCCGCGAAGTCGCGTTCGGCGGGCGTACCCTCCTGCGAACCCTTGTAAAGCGGGTTGCGGGGCGAGAGCGAGCGCAGGCCCTTCGGCGTGAGGAGGTGCTGCCGCACTGTGCGGATCACCTCCAGCTGGGTCTGCTCGTCGAGCATCTTGTAGGGCAGCCCGCAGGCGACGATCATGTTCGGCCGGATGTCCGTGTTGGCGCCGTCGCAGCCCACGCAGTCGGCCAGGTAGCCTTCGGGCAGGCGGAAGAGTTCGTTGAACGACGCCGCGGTGCGTTCGGGCAGTTTCTCCCACGCCTTCACGAACTTCGTGTCGCCCGCCTCGCCGGCCAGCCGGAGAGCGTAGCGGACGGCGTTGTACCACAAGGCGTTGACCTCCACCTGATAGCCGTTGCGCGGGGTGACGGAACGGCCGTCGATCACGGAGTTCATCCACGTGAGGGGAACCTCGTCGGACGAGGCCCACACCAGCCCGTTGTCGTTGAGCGCGACACGGCCCGCGACGCCCCGTTTGTACGACTCGAGCACCTGTTTCATGGCCTCGCCGTAGTGTTTCCAGATCTTTTTCGCGCCGATCTGCGCTTCGAGCCGCTGAAGGGTCCAGAAGAACCACAGCGGGGCGTCCGCGGCCGCTGCCGCCGAAGCGTTCCCGGCGAACATGCCGTCCTGCATGCCGCGCACCTGCGTGTCGAGGGCGTCGATGCAGTCCTCCTTGTGGTTTTGCCACAGGGTGATGCCCGGCAGCGAGACGAAGGTCTGGCGGCCCGAAACCCCGTGCCACGGATAGCCCGAGACCACCTCCGTCCGGTTGCCCGGGCGGCGGATCACGAACTGCCGCGCCGAGTGTTCGAGGCAGCTGATGAAGTCGATCTTGTGCGTGCGGCGCGCGATGGAGCCGCCGAAGACCTCCTCGATGGTTTTCGTCGAGCCCATTTCGTCGAGCGACGCCGAGAAGATGATGCTCTCGCCCTTCTTCAGCTCGGTTTCGAAATAGCCCGTGGTCATCAGGTCCTCGTAGCCGTCGTAGCCGCGGGCGATGTCCTGCCGGTATTCGAAATTGTAGTACCAGTCGGGCGCGGGCACGAACTCCGCGCCGGGTTTGCTGGTCTGGAGATACAGCCACGGAAACGAACCGTAGAGGCGGCATTTCACGCCGTTGACGGCCGGATAGGAGTGCCCGTCGGCCTCCATGTTGGCATGCGTCAGCGCATGCTTGTCGCGGAAGGCGAGGAACGGGCGCAGCCGGAGGCGCGTTTCCGAATGGGCGTCGACGAGCGTGTAGCGGATCATCAGTTGCGTGCGCTTGTGAATCCAGAGCATCTCCTTCTTGAGGATCACGCCGCCTACGCGATAGGTGATCGTGGGGGTCGGAGTGTACTCGAAATCGGTGATGTACTTGTGGCCGCGCGGCTCGTAGGTCCCCTGGAAACGGTGCAGCGCCAGGTTGAACGTCTGGTCGTGCTGGATGATCGTTTCGTCGAGCGCCGACAACAGGACGTAGGTCCGGTCGCTGTCGTCGATCGGGGCCACCATCAGGCCGTGGTAACGGCGGGTGTTGCAGCAGACGATGGTCGTGCTCATATAGCCGCCGATACGGTCCGTTGCGAGCATTTCGCGCTGGAGCGAGTACTCCAGATTGCCCAATTCGCTTTTGTCGAAAGTAAGTGCTGACATATCGCTAAAAAATACGGTTCGTCCTTTAAAGATATTGAAATTTTCGAACAGTTACAACTTGTTATTGTTAATTATTCAAATTTAATACCTTCTATTGGCATTAGGCCCACTTCACCAGCGCGAAGTCCATGCGGTGGGGCAGGAGCGGGTTCGAGGGGTAGATGCGCAGCGCCACGTCGAACGTGCCGGCTTCGTCGGGCGTGTAGTCGAGCGAGTAGGTGACCCGGCTTCCGTCGGCCTTCGTGCGTTCCAGCTGGATCGTGCGGGTGACGTTGACGGACTGTCCGCCGACGATCTGCCGCGCGACGACCATCTCCACGCCGATGTCCTCGGGCCGGAGGTTGGCGATGTCGAGCGTCACGGCGAACTGGTACTTCTCGCCGACGCAGACGGCCTCCTTGTCGATCTTCACGCGCTGCACGTCGACGATGCGCACCTGGTCCCATGCGGCGGAGACCTTGCGCTTCCAGGCCGCGATCTCGCGGGCCATGCGGTAGGCCTCGGCGCTCATCTCGCGTTTGCGCGCGGCGAGCTTGTCGTAGAACCGGTTCTCGTAGTCGGTCAGCATGCGGTTGGTCGTGAAGTTCGAGGCGATGTCCGCCACGCACCTCTTCACCGACGAAACCCACTCGTGCGGGATGCCGTCCGTGTCGCGGGCGTAGTATTTCGGGGCGATCTGCTCCTCGATGGTGTTGTAGATCATCTCGGCGTCGAGTTCGTCCTGGTAGTGCTGGTCGGCGAAGGTGCGCTCCATCGGAAGCATCCATCCGGCGCCCTCCTTGTAGCCCTCGACCCACCAGCCGTCGAGCACGGAGAATTGCAGCACGCCGTTCATCACGCACTTCTCGCCCGAGGTGCCCGAGGCTTCGAGCGGCCGCGTGGGCGTGTTCAGCCATACGTCGACACCCTGCACCATGCGGCGGGCGAGTTCCATGTCGTAGTTTTGCAGGAAGAGGATCTTGCCCACGAACTGCGGCATGGCGGCCACCTCGACGATGCGCCGGATCAGGTCCTGTCCCGGCTTGTCGTTGGGGTGCGCCTTGCCCGCGAAGATGAACTGCACGGGACGCTCCTTGTTGTTGACGATCGCCGCCAGACGGTCGAGGTTCGTGAACAGCAGGTAGGCGCGCTTGTAGGTGGCGAAGCGGCGTGCGAAACCGATGGTCAGCACGTCGGGCTTGATGCCCTCGATGACCTGAAGCATCTGGCGCGGCGAGTCGAGGCGCACCTGCCGGGGGTCGCTGTAACGCCGGCGGATATGCTTGATGAGCTTGTTCTTGAGCTTCATGCGCTCCTCCCACAGCTCCGCGTCGGGGATGTCGTGGACCTTCTGCCAGGCCGGGATGTCGTAGACGTGGCCTTCGAATCCGTCGCCGAAGTAACGGGCGTAGAGGCGGCGCAGCGACGAGGCGATCCACGTCGGGAAGTGCACGCCGTTGGTGACGTAGCCGATGTGCAGCTCGTTCTTGAAGTAGCCCGGCCACATGTTGCCCAGGATCTCCTTCGAGACCTCGCCGTGGAGCCACGAAACGCCGTTGACCTCCTGCGAGAGGTTGCAGGCCAGCACCGACATCGAGAACTTCTCGTTGGGGTCGTTGGGATTGGTCTTGCCCAGGTTGATATACTGCTCCCAGGTGATGCCCAGCACGTCGGGATAGTGCGACATGTACTGGCGGATCATCGACTCGGGGAATGCGTCGTGGCCTGCGGGCACGGGGGTGTGCGTCGTGAAGAGCGACGACGAGCGCACCACCTCCAGCGCCTCGGAGAACGAGAGCTTGCGGTGGTTCACCAGATCGCGGATGCGCTCGACGCCGATGAATGCGGCGTGGCCCTCGTTGCAGTGGAACACGTCGTGCTTGATGCCCAGCTGACGCAGCGCGCGGATGCCGCCGATGCCCAGCAGGATCTCCTGCTTGAGGCGGTTCTCCCAATCGCCTCCGTAGAGGTAGTGGGTGATCTGGCGGTCCTCTTCGAGGTTGTCCTCGATGTCGGCGTCGAGCAGGTAGAGGTCCGTGCGGCCCACCTGGCACTTCCAGACGCGCGCCGAGAGCGTGCGGCCCGGGAAGGCGATGGTGACCGTCACCCAGCCTCCGGCCTCGTCGCGCACGGGCGAGATCGGCAGTTTGTAGAAATTCTGCGCCTCATAGGTGGCCTCCTGCGCACCCTGCGCCGAAAGGCGTTGGGTGAAGTAGCCGTAGCGGTAGAGAAGGCCCACGGCGGCCATCGGAACGTTCTTGTCCGAAGCCTCCTTCAGGTAGTCGCCGGCCAGGATGCCCAGGCCGCCCGAGTAGATCTTCAGCGACGAGTGCAGGCCGTATTCCATCGAGAAGTACGAAACCGTCGTCGCCTTCGGGTCGGGCTTCTCGTTCATGTAGTCGCGGAACTGCGTGTGCACGGCGTCGAGCTGCGCCAGGAAGTTCGTGTCTTTCTCCAGTTCCTTCATCCGCTCGACGCTCATCTTGTCGAGGAAGGCGATCGGGTTGCGGTCCGATTCGGCCCACAGCGCGGGGTCGATGCCTTCGAACAGGTCGCGGGCGCCGGGGTTCCAGCACCACCAGAGGTTGCGCGAAAGCTCTTCGAGGGCGTGCAGCCGCTTGGGCAGCGTCTTGTCGACCATCATGCGGTTCCAGACGGGTTTCTCGACGAAAAGCTGCTGGCGCACGAAGTTGATCTGCTCGGTTTTCGTGCCGCCGTCGAGCACGGCGCGGTTGGTGCGGACGATCGAACTCTCGACCGCCTCGGAGTAGGCCTGTTCGTAGGCCGCGAAGAGGTGCTCCCAGAGCGCCGTCAGCGAGATTTCATAGGCCGAGGTGTGCTGTTCGTTGACGTGTTTTTCGTCCAGCAGGCTGAAACGCAGCAGCGTATCGGCGATCTTCGCCTCGACCTCCTTGTCGTTGTAGTCGTCGCGGCGGATGACCTCCACGCCGGCGTGCTCGCGCTGCTTGTCGACCCAGATGCCGAACCCGGCCAGCGTCGTGGTGACCGTCGGGATGGAGAAGGCCACCGACTCCAGCGGGGTGTAGCCCCACGGCTCGTAGTAGGAGGGGAAAACCGTGATGTCCATGCCCACGAGCAGTTCGTAGTAATCCTTGTGGAAGATGCCGTCGGCCTTGTTGAGGTACGTGGGGACGAAGATCACCTTCACCTTCGATCCGGGATCGGTGAGGTTGCTGTTCTTCAGTGCGTTCACGATGGGGTCCCACGTCGCGTTTTCAAGGTAGTGGGTCGAATGTCTGTACTGGCCTGCGTCGATGGGCTTCGACGGGTCGGCCAGATGAGCCTGCAAATCGAGGCGCGGGCCGCGGTTGCCGGCCGGCACGGTGATGTAGGCCAGCACCTCGCGCCGGAGACGGTCCGAGGCGGCGAGCTGCTTGAGCGACTCGATGAAGACGTCGATGCCCTTGTTGCGGAATTCGTAGCGGCCGCTGGTTCCGACGATCAGCGGGTCGCCCGTGAATTTTTCGCCCAGGCAGGCCTCGGCCACCGAGATCATCGCCCGGCGGGCTTCGTCGCGTTTGGCGTAGTACTCCTCGCCGGCCCATACGAAGTCGTTCTCGAAGCCGTTGGGCGTCACGCCGTCCGGTTCGCGCCCCAGCAGGTATTTGCATTCGTTGGCCGTGATGTCGCTCACCGTCAGGAATGCGTCGTGGTAGGCGGCGGCCATCTTCTCGATCGAGTGTTTGGCCGTGACGTTGAACTGGCGCGCCAGCTCGTCGGCGTTGAATTTCGGGAGGTCGTTGTAGAGCGGCAGGCGGTTGCCGGCGATGCAGCGGCCCATGACCGTGGCGTGGGTGGTGAACACCGTGGCGATGTAGGGGGCGTGTTTGCGCAGGTACAGCCCGCCCGCGGCGGTCATCCACTCGTGGAAATGCGCGACAGCCTTCTCGGTCGGCGTGCCGAAGGTCTCGACGTAGGAGGCGATCACGACGCCTGCGGCCCATCCGAACAGCACCGGCTCGATGTAGTCCCACTGGCCCGAGATCGAGTCCACGTGGTACGATTCCCAGAGGCTTTTGAGTATTTCGTCCTTGCGGGGGATCAGCGACGAGAAATCGACCAGCACCACCGTCGGCTCGCCCTTGATTTTCCAGCGGCCGACGCGGACGCGGATGCCTTCGTTGTAGAGGCTCTGGCGCCAGGCCTTCAGCTGGTTGGGGTCCTCCTCGAACTCCGGGTTGACGCCCTCGTGCGAGAGGTCGGGACCCAGCAGGACGTAGCGGTCTGCGAATTTGCGGGTGACGGTCTGCGCTTTGGTCGAAATGACGGTGTGGATGCCGCCGACCTTGTTGCATACTTCCCAACTTACTTCGAACAGCAAATCGGGGGAGTGTTTGGCATTGCTCATATACTTATGCTAATTTGTAATTTTCGTGACGAACCGAAGAAGAATTCGGCCGCAAAGGTAACACTTATATTTATATTAAACAATCGGGAGTGGATGTTTATAAAAATATTTAATAATAACTTAACATTTCAGTTTCACTTGGTTGCGGTGTCCGGTTCCGTTTCGAAAAACGTTTCGATCACCGCGTCGGAGACCAGCATCCGAGCCGGCGGGACGGCCATCCGTCCCGCTGCGAGAACGAGCGTGCGGCTCTTCAGCCACGGTTCCGCATCGCGCAGGACCCGTGCCGCGCGCTCCTTGCCGAACAGTCTTTCCGCCTCCCGCAGGTCGATGCCTTCGGCCGTGCGCAGCCGGGTCATCACGTATTCGTTGAAGCGGTCGCGGTCGGTGAGGGTTTCCGCTTCGGCGGGCGTGCCGCCGATGTACTCCGTCACCGAGGCGACGTTCCAATGGCGTTCCCGGCCGTCGAACGAATGGGCTGCGGGGCCGATGCCGAGGTACTTCACGCCGTGCCAGTAGGCCGCGTTGTGGCGGGCGCGGAAGCCGGGCAGGGCGAAATTCGAAACCTCGTAGTGCTCGAACCCCGCTCCGGTCAGCGTTTCGTGCACGAGGGCGTATTCCGTTTCGCTGGTGGCTTCGTCCACCGGGGCGAACTGTCCGCGGGCGGCCCGCCGTCCGAAGGCCGTACCGGGTTCGACGGTCAAATGGTATGCCGAAATGTGCTGCACGCCCAGCGCGAGGGCGCTGTCGAGCGAGCGGCGCAGCGTGTCGTCCCCGAAACCCGGGACGCCGAAAATCAGGTCGACGGTGATGTTTTCATAACCTTCGCGCTGCGCGCTCCGCACGGCCTCGACGGCTTGCGCAGCGTTGTGGCGGCGGTTCATCAGCTTGAGACACGCGTCGTCGAACGACTGGATGCCGACCGACAGGCGGTTGACGCCCGCGCGGCGCAGCGCGGCGAGGTAGGCGGGGGTGAGGTCGTCGGGATTGGCTTCGAGCGTGGTCTCCTCCGCCGCAGTGCAATCGAACAGCGTTGCGGCATGGTCCAGCAGCCCCGTGACGGCCTCCGGGGCGCACAGCGAGGGGGTGCCGCCGCCGAAGTAGCGGGTGCGCACCGGTTCGCTGCCCAGATATTCCCGCCGGGCGTCCAGTTCGCGGTGCATGGACTCCAGAAGAGGGTCCATGCGGCGCAGGTCGACGCTTTTGTAGAAGTCGCAGTAGGCGCAGACGCGCTTGCAGAAGGGTATGTGGAAATAAAGTCCGGCCATGTTATCCAAAGATACGAAAAAGACGGATGACTGCAAAACGGAATCGTATCCGGTTCGGAAAATTTTTCCGGCTGCGGCTCCGCCTCCGCCCGCGGGAGGCCGGGAAGTCGGGGCGGCGATTTTTCATTTTCAGTGCGATGCTCCCCGTCTGTCGCCCGGAACGCACGGGGCGGCAGCGGGCAGAGCGTCGGAGTCGTTTCCGGCCGTGTTTTCATGGAGGGCCGGCGGTTGCGGGTCGGCGGGAAACGTGTTCCGGGAGAGGGCTGTTTCCGGGCGGAAAATCCGCGCTCCCCCAAAGGTGATAAAAACCGGCGGAAGAAAACCGGAGCGTCCCGTCCGGCGCGGATAAATTGCGGCAAAATTTTTGCCGGGCGATCCTCGCAAGGGTTTGCGAAGGGCTTTTCGGCGGCGTTGTACGACGCTATCAATGAGGCGTATAGCGCTATCGGAAAAAATAATAAATATTTTTTGTAATTTCGGCTGTTATTTTTTTCACAATTATGAAAGTTTTTCTACCTTTGTGCCGTTGAAGTCCGGACCTGCGGACTGAAACGTCAGGTTGAAAAGAGGATTTTAATCAAATAAATTGCAATTATGGACAAAATGGATCTGAAAAAGTACGGGATCACGGGCGTGACCGAGATCGTGTACAATCCCTCCTACGACGAACTGTTCCGTGAGGAGACGAAAAAAGGCCTGCGCGGCTATGAGAAAGGTCAGCTGACCGAGACCGGCGCCGTGAACGTGATGACCGGCGTTTACACCGGCCGTTCGCCCAAGGACAAGTTTTTCGTGATGGACGAGACCACCAAGGACACGATCTGGTGGACTTCCGACGAATATAAGAATGACAACAAGCCGGTTACGAAGAAGGCCTGGAAGGAGCTGAAGAAAATCGCCGTCGAGGAGCTTTCGGGCAAGAAACTCTTCGTTGTGGACACGTTCTGCGGCGCCAACGAGAACTCGCGCCTGAAGATCCGCTTCATCATGGAGGTGGCCTGGCAGGCTCACTTCGTGAAGAACATGTTCATCCGTCCGACGGACGAGGAGTTGGAGAATTACGGCGAGCCCGACTTCGTGGTGCTCAACGCTTCGAAGGCCAAGGTGAAGAACTACAAGGAGCTGGGTCTGAACTCGGAGACGGCCGTTGTCTTCAACCTCACCGAGAAGATGCAGGTGATCATCAACACCTGGTACGGCGGCGAGATGAAGAAGGGCATGTTCTCCTACATGAACTACCTGCTTCCGCTGAAGGGCATGGCTTCGATGCACTGCTCGGCCAACACCAACGAGAAGGGCGAGACCGCTATCTTCTTCGGCCTGTCGGGAACCGGCAAGACCACGCTTTCGACCGACCCGAAGCGTCAGCTCATCGGCGACGACGAGCACGGCTGGGACGACGATGGCGTATTCAACTTCGAGGGCGGCTGCTACGCCAAGGTGATCAACCTCTCGCAGGAGAACGAGCCTGACATCTGGAACGCCATCCGCCGCAACGCGCTGCTGGAGAACGTGACGGTGGACAAGAAGGGCAAGATCGACTACGCCGACAAGTCGGTTACGGAGAACACCCGCGTATCGTACCCGATCTTCCACATCGAGAACATCGTGAAGCCCGTATCGAAGGCTCCGGCCGCCAAGAAGGTCATCTTCCTCTCGGCCGACGCATTCGGCGTGCTGCCCCCGGTTTCGATCCTGACCCCCGAGCAGACGAAGTACTACTTCCTCTCGGGCTTCACCGCCAAGCTCGCAGGCACGGAGCGCGGCATCACCGAGCCTACGCCGACCTTCTCGGCCTGCTTCGGCGCAGCCTTCCTGTCGCTGCACCCCACCAAGTACGGCGAGGAGCTGGTGAAGAAGATGCAGAAGTCGGGCGCCAAGGCCTACCTCGTGAACACGGGCTGGAACGGAACCGGCAAGCGTATCTCGATCAAGGACACGCGCGGCATCATCGACGCGATCCTCGACGGTTCGATCGACAAGGCTCCGACCAAGACCATGCCTATCTTCGATTTCGTGGTTCCGACCGCCCTGCCGGGCGTAGACCCCGCTATCCTCGATCCGCGCGACACCTACAAGAGCGCCAAGGATTGGGAGGTTAAGGCAGAGGATCTGGCCAACCGCTTCGTGAAGAACTTCGTGAAGTTCACGGGCAACGAGGAGGGCAAGAAGCTCGTAACCGCAGGCCCGAAGGTAAAGTAATTCCCTGCGGCTTGAGCCGCTGCAAATAGATGAATCCCGGTTTCCGCAATTGGAGACCGGGATTTTTTATGTTGTGGAACAGGCACGGTCCGGCGGATGGGCGGCAGATGGGCGGCAGATGACGGTGGATGGGCGGCGGATGACGGTGGATGTGTGCGGACGGGTTTGCGATCGGAGGCGATCCGTCTGCGCCGGTCGCTGTCGGTTTTGTCGGTCGCTGTCGGTTTTGCCGGGGCGATGCGGGGTTGCCGCGCCCGTGCGTGCGGGGTTTGCCGGACAAACGGATGGAAAAAGCCCGGCTGGAATAAATTTCCAGCCGGGCTTTTCGTCTTGCGGAAGCCGGCAGGTCAGACCGTCATAATCTCCTTCTCCTTCTTCGAAAGCGCTTCGTCCAGCGTCTTGGAGAACTTTTCGAGCAGTTTTTGCGACTGCGTTTCGCCGTCCTTCGATTCGTCTTCGGGCATGCCCTCCTTCTGGGCCTTCTTGAAGGCTTCCACCGCGTCGCGGCGGGCGTTGCGCAGGCTGATGCGGGCGGTCTCCGCTTCGGCGCGCACCTGCTTCACCAGCTCTTTGCGGCGCTCCTCCGTAAGGGGCGGAATCGTCAGGCGGATCTGCTCGCCGTTGTTCGAGGGCGTCAGGCCGATGTTCGAGTCGATGATGGCCTTCTCGATCGGGCGCAGCATGTTCTTGTCCCACGGCTGGATCAGGATGGTCCTGGCGTCGGGTACGGTGACGCTGGCAGCGCCCGAAACGGGAACCTGCGAGCCGAAATAGTCGACCATCACGCCGTTCAGGGCGTTGGGCGACGCCTTGCCGGCGCGAACGTTCAAAAGTTCCTCTTCGAGGTGGTCGATGGCCTTCTGCATGCGGCCCGTAGCTTCGTTGAGAATCGTCTTGGTATCCATAAGTGTTGGGGTTTAATTTCCGAGTGTTTTTTCGATGGTGCGGATCAGCTCCTCGAATTCATGTTCGTCGTAGCCCACCGTGGCCAGCACGACCTTGCCCTTGCGGTCGATCACGAAGTTCCGCGGGATGTAGTTCGAGGCGTAGCGGTCGTAGACGGTGCGTGCGGGGTCGAGTCCCATCGGGAAGGCGTAGCCGGTCTTTTCGCGGAACGCCTCCACGGCCTCGCGTTTCTCGCCGCGCGATACGGGCAGGAAGACGAACTCCTTGCTGGCGAAGCGGTCGATGATGTCCGTCTGCACGCGGGTCAGCTCCTGCCGGCAGGGCGGACACCACGTGGCCCAGAAGTTGAGCAGCACGACTTTGCCCTTCAGGTCGCCGAGCGTCACGGAGCTGCCGTCGACCATCTCGACCGTGAAGTCCGGAGCCGTGTCTCCGGCCTTTACGAGCGTTGTCGATTCGGCGTCCGTCTCGGCGCCCTTCTTGGCGTTGCGGTTGCCGCACGAGGGCAGCAGCAGGATGACGGCGATGATCGCGGCGATCAGCGCCAGCATCACCCACAGCGATTTGTTGCTTTTCTTGGTTGCCATAGTCTTACAGTTTTACCAGCGTTCCGATCTTCTCCCCGGCAAGGACCTTGCCGAGGTTGCCCGCGGTGTCCATGTCGAAGACGATGATCCGGAGACCGTTCTCGCGGCAGAGCGTGAAGGCCGTGAGGTCCATGACCTTCAGACGGCGGTCGAGGACCTCCTCGAACGTGATTTCGTCGAATTTCGTCGCTGCGGGGTCCTTCTCCGGGTCGGCCGTGTAGACGCCGTCCACGCGGGTGCCCTTCAGCATCACGTCGGCCTCGATCTCGATGCCGCGCAGCGCCGACGCCGAGTCGGTCGTGAAGTAGGGGTTCGACGTGCCGCCTCCGACGATCACCACGTAGCCCGCTTCGAGGTATTCGATGGCACGGGCTTTGGAGTAGTATTCGCCGATGGGTTCCATGCGGATCGAGGTGAGCACCTTGCATCGGACGCCGTTGTCTTCGAGCGCCGACTGGAGCGCCAGCGAGTTGATGATCGTGGCGAGCATGCCCATCTGGTCGCCCTTCACGCGGTCGAAGCCCTTTTTGGCGCCCGTGAGGCCGCGGAAGATGTTGCCGCCGCCGATGACGATGCCGATCTGGACGCCCGTTGCTGCGGCGGCTTTGATCTGCTCGGCGTAGGATTGCAGCGTCTCGGGGGAAAGCCCGTATTTCTGTCCGCCTTGCAGCGATTCGCCGCTCAATTTCAGGAGTATTCGCTTGTATTTCATCGTGGGTCGCGTTTTATCGTAGTGCGAAGATAGGTATTTTTTCGAAAAAATTCATATATATTCCTTATCTTTGGTGTCGTAACGACACTTTTACCGGTCGGAGCGTTTTGCCGGGCCGCGCGCGATTCGGTTTTGGAGGCGTCCGTTCTTTTTTCTATCTTTGCAATCCTTATGTCGTCGGAAGAATATAAACTGCTCGATACGATTTCCTCACCGCGGGAGTTGAAAAAACTCCCGCCGGAGGAGCTGTCCGCCTACTGCGACGAGCTGAGGCGTTACATCATCGACGAGTGTGCGGTCAATCCGGGCCACCTGGCATCGAGCCTCGGGGCCGTGGAACTGGCTGCGGCCCTGCATTACGTCTTCGACACCCCGGAGGACCGGATCGTCTGGGACGTCGGCCATCAGACCTACGCCCACAAGATCATCACGGGACGCCGCGAGGCGTTTAAAACCAAACGGCAGCTGAACGGCATCAGCGGTTTTCCGCGCATGTCCGAGAGTGAATACGATTCTTTCGGGGGCGGGCACGCTTCGGTGTCGATCTCCGCGGCGTTCGGCATGGCCAAGGCCGCCGAACTGCGCGGCGAGAAGCGGCAGGTCGTGGCCGTGATCGGCGACGGCTCGATGACCGGAGGGCTTGCGTTCGAGGGGCTGAACAACGCCGGGGCCTCGAAGCGCACCAACCTGCTGGTGATTCTCAACGACAACAACATGGCCATCGACCAGGCCACGGGAGCGCTGAAAAACTACCTGCTGAAAATCTCGACTTCGGTGCACTACAACCGTTTCAAACAACGGCTGTGGGGGCTGATGTCGCATACGCCGCGGCTGCTGCGGCTCTGCCAGAAGGCGGGCAACGCCGTGAAGCAGGGGCTGCTGAACAAGAGCAATTTTTTCGAAAGTCTCAATTTCCGTTATTTCGGTCCGGTGGACGGTCACAACCTCAAGGAGTTGGTGCGGACGCTTCGGGCGTTGCGCGACATCGAGGGGCCTAAACTGCTGCACGTGATGACGGTCAAGGGCAAGGGCTACCTGCCGGCCGAGCACGACCAGCCCGCCTGGCACGCCCCGGGGCGTTTCAATCCCGATACGGGCGAGCGGATTTCGGCTCCGGGCGGCGCAGCGCGTTATCAGGACGTGTTCGGCGAAACCCTGCTGGAACTGGCGCGCCGCGACGAGCGCGTCGTGGGCGTCACGCCCGCCATGCCGTCGGGCTGTTCGATGAACATTCTGCTGCGCGAGATGCCCGGCCGCTGTTTCGACGTGGGCATCGCCGAAGGGCATGCCGTGACCTTTTCGGCCGGACTGGCCGCGGCAGGCATGGTTCCCTTCTGCAACATTTATTCGAGTTTCATGCAACGGGCCTACGACAATGTGATCCACGACGTTGCGATTCAGGATCTTCCGGTGGTGATGTGTCTCGACCGGGGCGGCCTGGTGGGCGAGGACGGGGTGACGCACCACGGGGTCTTCGACATGGCCGCTTTCGGCGCCGTGCCGGGACTGACGATCGCCGCGCCGATGAACGAACCCGAACTGCGCAACATGATGTATACGGCCCTCGGATCGGGACATCCCTTTATGATCCGCTATCCGCGGGGGCACGGCGAGGGCTTGCCGTGGCGCGGCGAGAAGTTCGAGACGCTGCCCGTCGGACGTGGCCGCCGCCTGCGCGAGGGCGCAGACGTGGCGCTGTTGACCGTGGGGACCGTCGGCAACGCCGCCGCACGGGCCGCCGGACGCGCTGCCGCGGAAGGCGTGAGCGTCGCGCATTACGACCTGCGGTTCGTGAAACCGCTGGATGAAGCGTTGCTGGACGAAGTGGGGCGTAAGTTCCGCCGTGTGGTCACGGTCGAGGACGGTTCGCTGCGCGGAGGCGTCGGCGAAGCCGTCGCGGCGTTCTTCAACGGCCGCGGCTACGACGTGCGGGTGCAGCGGCTCGGCATCGGCGACGAGTGGGTCGAACACGGCACGCCCGGGCAGTTGTACGCCCTGTGCGGCTACGACGAGGAGGGCATTCTGCGCGCCCTGCTCGATACCCGCGCGTAAATTTTCCGCAACGCATTTTTTCGGCACAAATTCTGTGTGATGGCTTCCCAAAACGACCGGGAAATGAAAATCGTCATTTTATTGCTTGCTGCCGCCCTTTTGATTCTGGGTGCGGTGGCTGTCGCGGCGGCTTCGGACCGCACCGACCGCATGCCTGTCGCCGTGTTCGACCTGCGGCCGGCCGAAGCGCGGGGCTGCCGCACCGGGTAACTGTTGTTCGTGGATCAGGGGCGGGGAACTCCGCCGTCTTCGCCGTAAAGGCATTTGTCAGAGCGTGAACACCCAGTCGTCGCCTTTCGAGAGGGCCGGGTCCAGGCGGAAGCCTTCCCATTCGAACGACCGGAGCGTCGCGGGATCGGCGATGCGGTTTTTCAGGATATGCCGCGTCATCTCTCCGCGGCACATTTTCGTATAGACCACGACGGTTTTCAGCCGGTCGCCCTCGCGGACGCGGAATTCGGGCGTGATGACCCGCGCTTCGCGGCAGATGCGTTTCCAGTCGAACAGACGCTTCATCTCTCCGCTCGCCAGGTTGACCAGGATGCCGTCGTCGGCGTGAATCCGGCCCAGCAGGTCGTCGGTCAGCCGGCTTTGCCAGTAGGAAAACATCGTTTCGTCGCCGCGGCCGGGCAGTACGGCGTCGCCTTCGAGCCGGTAGGTGCGGATGGCGTCCAGCGGGCGGAGCAGTCCGTAGAGGAACGAGGTGATGTTGAGGTGCCGTTGGGCGTATTCGAAATCGGCGTCGGTGAAACTCGCCGGGTCGATGCGTTTGAAGACGATTCCCGTGTAGGCCGTAAGGGCCGGGATCGCCGCATCGTCGTCGCCGTGGAAGCGGCCGTAGCGCAGGCGGTTTTCGGCGGCGATACGGCGGTTGACGCGCAGGAGCCGGGCCAGTTCGTCGGTCGGGAGCGTCGCCAGCCCGGCGGCCAGTTCGGAGGCCTCGCTGCGGTAGGCGGGCCGGGTCGTGCGGGGCGTCGGGACGGAACTGCGCTCCGTCATCGTCTTGGCGCAGGAGAGAAGCAGCTGCATGGCGTTCGGGCGTTAAGCTACGGAGCAGGGGATGCCGAGCGCTTCGACGCGCGCGGCGATGGCCTGCAACTCCTCTTTGGTGACTTTTTCGAGCGTCGGGCAGGGGGTGTCGCGGTCGAGCGAGTAGACCATCACCTGCCGCGGGCGGATTTCGGCGACGAGCCGGAGCCAGGCCGAGACTTCCTCTTCGGTGGTGTTGTCGACGGGCTGTCCGCCGCACTCCCCGCGCAGGAACATCGTTTGCAGAATCATGCGCCCGTCGAAGCGTTTCATCGCTTCGACGATGCCCCGCACCGTGTAGGACGCGCTTTGCGGGTTGTTCATCCGCCGCACCGTCGCGTCGAACGCCGAATCGAGTTTGAGGATGTTGTTGTCCACGCGCAGCAGGGCGCGGCGGACGCTGTCGCGGTGGATCTGCGTGGCGTTGGAGAGCACCGAGACCTTCGCCGCGGGGCACAGCGCGTCGCGCAGGGCGATCGTGTCGCCGATGACGGCTTCGAAATCGGGGTGCATGGTCGGTTCGCCGTTGCCGGCGAAGGTGATCACGTCGGGCGGCGTGGAGTCGGCCACCATGCGCCGCAGGGTGGCTTCGAGCTGCGTGCGCACGTCCTCGCGGCTGTTGAAGCGTCGTCCGCCCGGGTGCTCGGCATTCCAGCCGCACTCGCAGTAGATGCAGTCGAACGAGCAGAGTTTCGAGGAGAGCGGGAGCAGGTTGACTCCCAGCGAAAGGCCCAGTCGCCGCGAATGCACCGGGCCGAAGATAATGTCGTGAAATAGCGCTGTCATGGTGCGAAATTAAGAATTAAGAATTAGGAATTCAAAATTAATTCCTAATTTTACCAAAATACCGTTTTATGAAATTCAAATTCGGACTTTTGCCGCGCGTCGTGCTGGCCATTGCGCTGGGCGTCGCCTGCGGATTCTTCCTCCCCGGCTGGGCGACGCGCATCGCGCTGACCTTCAATGCGATTTTCGGGCAGTTTCTGGGATTCGCCATTCCGCTGCTGATTCTCGGGCTGGTGGCTCCGGGCATCGCCGATCTGGGCCGGAACGCCGGGCGTCTGCTGGCCCTGACCGCCGCGCTGGCCTATGCCTTCACGCTCTTTTCGGGGTTCGGGACCTATCTGACGGGGCGGCTTCTCTTTCCGGCGCTGCTCGAAGGCTCCGCCGCCGTATTGCCCGAGGAAGGGGCGGCCCTTGCGCCCTATTTCACGGTCGAAATGCCTCCCGTGATGGGTGTGATGTCGGCGCTGGTCCTCGCCTTCGTGCTGGGGCTGGGCATGGCCTATATCCGTTCGGTGACGCTCAAGGCGGCGATGGACGATTTCAAGCGGATCATCGAGCTGGTGATTCTGCGCGTCATCATTCCGCTGCTGCCCTTCTACATTTTCGGCATCTTTCTGTCGATGACCCAGTCGGGGCAGGTGGCCGGGGTGCTGGACGTCTTCGTGAAACTGATCGCGGTGATCTTCTGCATGACGGTCGTGCTGCTTCTCGTGCAGTTCTCCGTCGCGGGGCTTGCGGCGCGTAAAAATCCGCTGAAGATGCTCCGCACGATGCTCACCGCCTACATGACGGCCCTCGGAACGCAGTCGTCCGCCGCGACGATCCCCGTGACGCTGGCCCAGACCGTGAAGCTCGGCGTGCGGCCCGAACTGGCGTCGTTCGTCGTGCCGCTGTGCGCCACGATCCACCTCTCGGGTTCGATGATGAAGATCACGGCCTGTGCGCTGGCCGTGTCGATGATAGCCGGGCTGGACATTCCGGCGTCGACCTTCGCGGGGTTCATCCTGCTGCTGGCCGTGACGATGGTGGCGGCTCCGGGCGTGCCGGGAGGGGCGATCATGGCGGCGCTGGGACTGTTGGAGTCGATGCTCGGTTTCGACGAGACCCTCGCGGGGCTGATGATCGCCACCTACATCGCCATGGACAGCTTCGGAACGGCGACCAACGTGACGGGCGACGGCGCCGTGGCGGTGATCGTCGATGCGATCGACCGGCGGCGTTGAAAAACTCCGTTCCCGGGCCGCCGTCGGCGGCCCTTTTCCTTATTTAGGACTGAAATAAGTATAAATAGGTATAAATTTGAAAATTTGCATCCAATGTATTGTTAATCATATAGTTGTGCTTTTGTGTCTTTGTTTCGAGTAACAAACTGGTAACAAAAATATCTAATTTCAATGATTTTTTCACAAATATAAGATATTAATACATAGATTCTTACAAATCCTCAACCTTGACTGGTCGGGGATTTTTTGTTGCAATTTTTTAATCAAAAGCAAAAACCGATGATATACTATATATAAATATTAATTAAAAATTAAAATTTCATAAATATGAGAACAGAATTACAAACTGAACTACAAGAGATTAAACAATTGTTGTTGTTGAACAACAAAACCGTATTGACACCCGACGAAGTATCGTTGATGTACGGATTGAGTAAAGACTACTTGTATCACCTGACCAGTGAACGGGTGATCCCGTTTCATAAACCGAACGGCAAAAAAATTTTCTTCGACAAGGAGGAGGTAGAGAATTGGTTGTTGCAGAACCGACAGGATACCGTCGAAGAAACACAGCAAAAAGCAACGTTGTACAATTTGAAAAATAAGGGAGGAGTACGATGACGAATATATATTATAAATCAACGTATCGAACGACCATGACGAACAACATCAATATCATGCAGTGGATTTGTACCGGGAATTACTCGATGACCTCCGACGAATCCGTTGCACATATTAATATTGTTTTTAATACAAAATATTTGTTTGAATCATGTTCGATACTATCAATATAAATCTTAAATCGATTGATACCCACCAATTGAATTTTGTCAAGACGGTTACTCGTGATCTGAATGTCGATACAACCACATCCCGATATGGAACCACATATACCTCCCATATTGACAACCTGACTATCCGAACAACGACACAAGGAGTATCCATCGGCAACGGCAGTCTTTGCAAGTTCCTTTACGGGAACAATATTGTCAACTTTACGAGGACTGACACCCGACTTGCATTTGAAAAATTGTCTGACACGTTGCATATCTCGTTGAACAATGCAACCGTTTCCCGGATGGATGTTGCATACAATTTCGATGTTACCTATCCTCCGGAATCTTATTTCTATCATTTGGGGAACTTACCTTACTACAAACGTTTGGAACAGATGTTCTACAAGGGGGTCGAAGGATTGTATTACAGTTCGGTCTCCGACAAAAAACAATTGGTGTTCTACGACAAGATCAAGGAAACAACCAATCGCAAAGATTACGTTCCACCGGAATATCAAAACAAAAATTTATTGCGGTATGAACTTCGTTTGAAAAATCGCATCAAACAAATTTTCAAAGTGAACAAGGTGACTGTTCCGATGTTGTATGATGTCGAATTTTACAATCGAATTGTCGATTACTGGAAATCGGAATACCGAAAGATTGTCAAGCAAAATGAATATGAGATCGACATTACCGATTGCAAAGGGATTAGAGACTTGAACAAAATCGGAATATTATTGTTGGTCGAACAACAGGGAGGGATGAACGAGTTCTTCAAAAAATTGGACCAACAATACAACACAGGGAGACTGGATAAACGACAACGTTCGGAAATCAAACGTCAAACCAAAGAATTGATGCAAAACAATTCGATAGGAGTAGTCCGTAGTCCTCTTATCGAGGAGTTGAATACACTCGTTGAGGGGGTGTAAACAAATATACAATTACAAGAAAAACCGAGAAAAATCAATCATTTTTTGACGAATTTTTCTCGGTTTTTCAATTGATTTTTGTTGTGAATATCAATTCAAAAAATGAAACGAATTGGAATTGCTATTGATATTCACTTGTAGATTACATTTGTTTGATTATCGGTACGTTCGGTTGTGAAAACGATGATGTTTCACAGAATCGTTTTCCATAAGATGTAATTGTCAATTCTATTTATAGACAATTTGAGTATGTACGTCTTTGGTTAAATTTTCAATAAACTGACCGGTCTTAAAATATAATGTAAGGTTCGGATTGTTATCGCAAGTCAAACTTTCCAAATTCGGACATCCACTCACATCCAAAGTTGTAAGTGCATTATAACGACAATCGATGTCTGTTATATTGATACAACCTTCTATATTAAGTTCTGGTATCTCATTGGTATAACAAATAATAGAATTCAATTGAGTGCAATTATTCAGAGATAAGGTTTTCAATTTGTTGTCTGGGACATATATCTGTTCTAATTTAATACAATTGCTTGCATCTAATGATGTTATAAGAGACCATCTACAATCAATATGTTTTATTGTTTTATTTACTTTTAATGATTTTAAATATTTTGGACTTCCATATGAACTTCCACATTGCAATATAGCCAAATTAATACACTGACTAACATCTAATGAAGTTATTGGATTGTCAATACAACCAAGAGTTGTTAAATTCTTACAATCTTTAACGTCCAATGATGTTACTTGATTCTTAAAAAAATATAATACTTTAAGGTTGAGAAATTGTTTGATTTCATCTAATGATTCGATTCCCATGTTATTACAATTGATGGAAATAATTTCATTTGCTTCTGATTGACTGATAGAACCATTGCCATCTTTATCAAAATTTGCAAGGATATACTCCTCAAATTTAGAATCTTTGAACTGGATGTATGGTTCAACTTTTACGGAAAACAAGAACATGACAAAACTCTTGGAGTCCGTACCCATTGCAGTAATTGCAATTTCACCACTCTCTTCTGCAAAAGTATTCTCTTGGGGAGGTGCAATAACAGTCATTATATCACCAAGAACAGAAACTTTCCATCCGTCAGGTTTCGAGATTGAAATTTTAGCAATATTGTTCTGTACAATATCAAACGTTCTTGTTTCCCCGTATTCGAATGATTGTTCTGCCGAAACTCCTATTACCGTGAAAGATACACCTTTGGATAAGGGAATGGATACCGTTTTTCCATCGGTGAATGTAAAATACACGAAATTATCGTCATAACGGACATTGTTGAAGAAAGAACTACCGTCAACCCCATCTTTACCGTCTGTTCCATCCTGTCCGATTGCTTTTACATCTTCTCCGTTTGCATCTTTCAGTCTCTGAACACCATTCCCCATGTCGATTGTCCAATATCCTTCGGAATCGACACCCAAAATCGGAGTAATACCATCTTTGCCGTTTTCTCCATCAGAACCATCCTTACCATCGGTTCCATTCAAGGATTCCAGCCATTCTTCGATGGTTCCGGAATATCCTTTCTCGACTGCCAGTTCGTATGCAGATTTGCCATTCGATCCATCTTGTCCGTCGGAACCATTCGATCCTTTCAATGATTCCAACCACTCGTCCAATGTCCCCTCATATCCTTTTTCAACAGCAAGTTCATATGCAGATTTCCCTTCGGAACCTGAACCTTTCAATGATTCCAACCACTCCTCCAATGTCCCCTTATAACCTTTTTCAACTGCAAGATCATATGCAGTTTTGCCATCTACTCCGGAAACTTTCAGTTTGTTTCCATCGTTATCCAACAACCAAGTCTTGTTTCCATTGGTTGTGATTGTCCAATAATAGATACCTTCGTAGATGTCAATACCGATAATATGGGAATCTTTGCCATCGATTCCGTCCTTGCCATGTTTAATGGTAATGGTATTCCCTTTTGCAAAAGTGATTGTATATCCACTCTTGTCTGCAAGTTCTTCTATTTTGACAATGTAATCCCTTGCATTGATTGCATCGACAATACTCTGAATTGAACCGATGTCCGAGTTCATAGTCTGTACCGTTTTCTCCAAGGATGCAATCCGATCTTTCAGATCGTTGACATTTTGCCACAGTTTACTGTCTTCATACTCATCACTGCAACTTGCAAATAACAATGTGGCAATACAAAATACCGATAGAATTTTTTTCATAGCAACTATTGTTTGAATTGGTTGAACATTCAAATTGTAGTTACCATTCAACTCCCAAATGGTGGATTCAATCAAAAAAGAAAGTGTGGAGTTATTTGTTTATCTGACAGGAGGTTCTGACAAAACCCGAATACAAATAAACAATACCCCACACTTGAATAGTATATATCCGAACGATACATAGCTATACAAGTGATGAGTGTTATTGTTATCCTTGTATTCTTGAAAACTGTCAGATTTCCTGTCAAGGATAAAAGCAAAACACTTTCATCAATAATATGTTGTTCCCACGGGAACACCACAAAGCTATAAAAATGTTTGCTAATATCAATACACTCAACGGGGTATTGCAGAACAAATTTAACCCGAATATTCCAAAAAATCACTATTTTACTTTCAGTATCTTCTCTGTATGTTTCCGGTTTTTCGTTCGATAAATACAAAAAAACGAATTTACCTATGGATTTTCCTACTTACAAAGTCACCGAACGAACTTATCGATACGGAGTTCGTATCCCCGATTCCAATTTCTTCGATTATCTGGTCAGTACCTATGATCTCATCGTCGATAAAGATGGCAAAATCTCCCCCTACGATACTTTACGAATTACGAAGATAGATTGTTCCCACCGAGGGATCGAGTCGTTTGCAGGGATCGAATCGTTCCCGAATCTGACCTATTTGAATTGCGGATGGAATCCCGTCAAAAAACTCGAATTACGGAATCACTATAAACTGAATTATTTGTTTTGTCCCGGATGTGAATTGTCCCACCTCGATATAATGTTGTGTCATTTCCTTACGGTTCTGAATTGCAGGTTCAATCGTCTCCGAACTTTGAATCTCGACTATTGTTATTCCCTACGATTTTTGTCATGTTGCAACAATTTACTTAAAACACTCGATGTCACACCTTGTTCCGACTCGATACGGGTCAACTGTAACGACAATCCCGGTCTTTTTGAGATAATACACCAGGTTCAACAAAGATCAATATAGGACAGGGATGCTATTGACTGCTTCTCGTTTCGTTTTGTCAACGACCTTTGCATATTGCATGGTGGTTCCGATATCGGTATGTCCCAATATCTCCTTGACGGTATAGATGTCAACCCCGGAATTCAGCAACAGAGTTGCGCAGGTGTGTCTTGCACAATGAAATGTGATGTGTTTGTCGATACCGGAATCCGATACCCACTTTTTCAATACTTTGCGAATTGTCGATTCCTTCGGTAGATCGAAAACCGAATCTGTCTCTGTATTCTCTCTCTTGGAAGGAAGAACCGATATTGCGTTTTCGGACAAAGGAACGTAATTCTCAATTTTTGTTTTTTTCTGCCGAAAGTTGATATAGGTTTCATTATTGGTCGTCACCACCTCTTTCCATATTAGTTTTTGAACATCCGAAATTCGTAATCCGGTAAAACAGCAAAACAAAAATGACCTCTTGACCATCTCTTTCGGACATGGGGTTTGAATCAATCTCTTCAACTCTTCTTCCGTCAGGTGTTCCTTGTGGGGTAGAACCATTCGGGGAGGATCGACCGATTTGGTCGGATCGGATGTCACCAGTTCATCCTTGATTGCCTGATGGATGATTATTTTGAGACTGGTGTAAATGTTGTGTTGGGATGATGATTTCAATACCTCACCACTTGTCCTTGCAATTGCTGTCGACAGGTATTGTACGAATCCTTTAACATAACGGATGTCAATATCTTGCAGTGCAATCTTATCCCCATGATATTTTGTCAAATGGTAAACCAGAGTGTCGAAAGTTCCCTTGATTCCGATTCTTCCCTGTTTCAGTTTGTTTGCGGCAACCAGTTGTATATACTCTATCAGATTGACATCCGGTTTTTCCGTTGCAAATCCGTATTTGTTGTTGAACAGTTCGATCGTTCTCCGGGATTTGATTGCAATTGCCAGTCGGAGTGTTTGTTCGTTTTTGAGTCGGTCTGCTTTTGTCCGTTCCGGAATGAGATACAGACGCAAAAATTCGTACCGACGTTTTCCTTTGAAATAAATGTCGAGGTAGAGGGATTCTCCTGATTGGGTTGCTTTCCTGCGTAATCTTATGACTTCTTTTTCTTTCATATGCCATTATTTTAAAATTCATAGATTATATTCGAGGAAAAACAAAACGATTCGATTCTGCCGCAACTTTTTTCGATTTTTCGAGTAACAAGCAAGTAACAAGCAAGTAACAAGCAAGTAACAAAACGAGGGAACCATTGAGTAACAAACGAGTAACAGAATGCAACCAAAGAAGAGCAAACAAAGACCGTCTTTCAGCAGGTTGTCTGTTGATTCATAAAATATTGACATTGAATTGTTGCCGGTTTCTGCCCATGTATGTTTGTGGATGTGCTGCCGGGATTCTTCGGAAAATAAGTATAAATGCGTATCCTTGTGGAATAAAAAACGGCTACTTTTGAATGCCGATTCCGTTTTATGTATACTTTTGTGCGTCCAAAACGGAAAAAAGAGACATAAACTCATAATTACAAGACAAATATGGTTGATATTTTTGCACGCCTCGAGAAAAATGCGGGCGGACCGATCGGTCAGTACATGTCGTACGCCCACGGTTATTATGCCTTTCCCAAACTCGAAGGCGACATCGGTCCCCACATGGTTTTCCGGGGCAAGAAGATGCTCAACTGGAGCCTGAACAATTACCTCGGACTGGCCAACCACCCCGAAGTGCGCAAGGCCGACGCCGAAGGCGCCGCGCAGTTCGGCATGGCGGCCCCGATGGGCGCCCGCATGATGAGCGGACAGACCGTTTACCACGAGCGTCTGGAGCGTGAGCTGGCCGCGTTTGTCGGCAAGGAGGATGCCTTCCTGCTCAATTTCGGTTACCAGGGCATGATCTCGATCATCGACTGCCTGCTGACCCCCCGCGACGTGGTCGTCTACGATGCCGAGGCGCACGCCTGCATCATCGACGGACTGCGCCTGCACAAGGGCAAACGCTTCGTTTTCGGACATAACGACATGGAGTCGCTGCGTCTGCAGTTGCAGCATGCCACGGATCTGGCCGAGGAGCAGAACGGCGGCGTGCTGGTGATCACCGAGGGCGTGTTCGGCATGAAGGGCGACCTGGGCAAGCTCGACGAGATCGTGGCGCTGAAGAAGGATTTCCAGTTCCGTCTGTTGGTGGACGACGCCCACGGCTTCGGTACGATGGGTCCGGGCGGTCGCGGCACGGCGGCGCATTTCGGCGTTGTCGACGGCGTGGACGTGCTCTTCAACACCTTCGCCAAGTCGATGGCCGGGATCGGCGCTTTCGTGAGCGGTCCCCGCTGGCTGATTAACCTGCTGCGCTACAACATGCGTTCGCAGCTTTACGCCAAGTCGCTCCCGATGCCGATGGTGATCGGCGCGCTGAAGCGTCTGGAGCTGATCCGCAACCACCCCGAATTCCAGGAGAAACTCTGGGAGAACGTCCGTGCGCTCCAAAGCAGCCTGAAAGAGAACGGGTTCGAGATCGGTGTGACCAACTCGCCGGTGACGCCCGTCTTCCTGAAGGGCGGCATTCCCGAGGCCACGAATCTGGTCGTGGACCTGCGCGAGAACCACGGTATTTTCTGCTCGATGGTGGTTTATCCCGTGATTCCGAAGGGTGAGATCATCCTGCGCATCATCCCGACGGCGGTGCATACGCTGGAGGATGTGAAGGTTACGATTGAGGCTTTCAAGGCCGTTCGCGAGAAACTCGAAACCGGCGTATACGCTTCGATGCCCATTCCGGCACGTGCCGACGAAGGGTTTATGGTCCGCTAAAGGCGGTTTCCGATACGGATGTCCCCGGCTTTGCGGCCGGGGACATTTTGTTTTTGACAAAAGTAGCCGAAAAATTTTGCAGAATAAATTTTTCATTTTATATTTGCAGTCTCGAAACGCAGGAAACGATGTTTTCCCGGGGCGGAGAAGATAGCTTTTGCGGAAATAGCTCAGTTGGTAGAGCGCAACCTTGCCAAGGTTGAGGTCGCGGGTCCGAGTCCCGTTTTCCGCTCTTAATAAACGAGTGATAATCAATAAATTATCGCTCGTTTTTCTTTTTCTACCGTGTGTTACAGATGTCCGTTGTGTAACACAAAATGCCTTGAAATCGCCGTTTGTGATACAGAGTGTGATACATAAAATCGTGCACTACTGTCCCGTAAAAGCGGGCAAGTCGGTCTTTGAAATAGTTGAAACATAGTCTATTAGAAGTAATTTTTCATGTGCGACGATTTGAATTTGTAATTTTGCAGCCCATAAAGGGACTGCTCTATGAACAAAGACAAATATGTATTCGCTCAATTGGTTGCATTTCTCGACAACAACAAGTTCCGTCACCTGGTTGACAAGTATGATGGGAACAGGTATGTCAAGAACTTCACCTGCTGGAATCAGCTCATGGCACTCATGTTCGGACAACTCTGTAACCGTGAGAGCCTGCGTGATGTTGTCGTTGCATTGGAGACTCACCAATCCAAATGTTATCACCTTGGAATGGGGCGTAATCCAATAGCGAAAACGACATTTGCCACTCGAAATTCTACATCAAACCACAACTATCCTCGCGCTGCCGTTAAGGACGGCCGAGTTGTATCTTATCGAAATTCTACATCAAACCACAACACCTTACTTACGTATTTTACGCAGTATCCTGTTGTATCTTATCGAAATTCTACATCAAACCACAACACGCCTTTGCTCTTCTCCGTGTAGATCATCGTTGTATCTTATCGAAATTCTACATCAAACCACAACTTCAAGCCGTTCAATTACGTAAGGGGGCGCGTTGTATCTTATCGAAATTCTACATCAAACCACAACAAGGCGATGGACCTGTATCCACGGCATTCCGTTGTATCTTATCGAAATTCTACATCAAACCACAACCAATCGTCGCAGTTACCTGTTGCATCATCGGTTGTATCTTATCGAAATTCTACATCAAACCACAACAAGGCGCGGTATAATATCCCGGACGAGTTGTTGTATCTTATCGAAATTCTACATCAAACCACAACTTACCCAAGGGCACAAAAAGAGTCGCCTGAGTTGTATCTTATCGAAATTCTACATCAAACCACAACGATAAATGATATACATGCTTTCCTATATCGTTGTATCTTATCGAAATTCTACATCAAACCACAACAGCAGCGATCTCTTGATACGTTCGCCTTGTGTTGTATCTTATCGAAATTCTACATCAAACCACAACACGCCGACACTCTTCTTGCTTACTGGGATGTTGTATCTTATCGAAATTCTACATCAAACCACAACAGCGAGTTCGCCATAAGCTCGGCCACTCAGTTGTATCTTATCGAAATTCTACATCAAACCACAACGTCGGGCCTCATATTGATTGATAAAGTGTTACTTACGGGCTGTCTGCCACTATAAAAATACGATCGGGTGTTCCGACGAAGCCAGTTTGATGCATTTTCCGTATTTCAAAGAACGAAAATAACGATTTATCAGAAAAATTCCAATTGTTGCGGAATTTCCGGTTTTGCTCGTTCGCTTTTACCCCAAAAATTTAATATGTCTCCATACTGTTTGTCCGTTACAGCAAGAATACTTGTAAATCCTGTCGGAGGCATCGATCGTCGAACCCGCTTAATGTGAACCTGCATATTCTCCTTCGATGCACAATGGCGCACATAGACTGAATACTGCATCATTGTGAAACCATCTTTTTCCAACGCCTTGCGAAATTGCGCCGCATGACGTCGTTCCGTTTTTGTATTGGTTGGCAAATCAAAAAAGACAAACAACCACATGATTCGATAAGCATTCAAGCGTACTTCTGACATTCGACTACTCCAATAAAGGATATGCAATCTTTTTTTGGGTTCCAGCAAAGCATTTGGCCAGGGAAGAGGCTGAAAACATAAGTCCTACTTCGAGAGGTCGCACAACCTTGTCGAAACGAGTATCGACAAACAGGAGCCGCAACAGTTCGCCTTTCACCTTTTTGGTCAGTTGTGTATTCCCGTTTCTGTAAAGTTGGTAGACCAATTCGTCGACATACGGTCGATAGGGTTCCATTACGTCATCGGCCAGCGGAAAGGAGTTGTAACGATTCCGATGGAAGATCCCGAATGCTGGGAACAGTCCGGAGCCCATGATCGCACGGGCCACGGCGGCTCGCAGGATCGTATAGCCGTAATTGAGCAGGTTGTTGGGCGGCGAACCTTCGCGGGAACGGTAAAATTCGGCACCGAACAGTTCTGACCAGTAGATTCTCGCTGCTATGCCCTCCCGGTTGTCGGCGTCGGCGCTCTTGACATTCATGTAGCAGGGTTTCAGTTTGTCTCCGTCATACCCCAGCTTCCGCAGCAAGGCAGCCTGGTTGCGGATTTTGGTCTCGACGATCTGTTTCCAAAGGCCCTTCTTCAGCGGTTCGGATGCAGCGATCTGCATCCGATAATGTTCACCTTGCGTTCTGTTTGAATCCAAATTCATCAACAAGGCGTTCGGCATTCGGTTCTCTCCGCACAGGATAACTGCCACGTTGTTGTCCGACAGCGCATTCAAGAGCGGCAGCGTGATGGAGGTCTGCTGGTCCTCCAGCACCACGAAGCCGATATCCTCGATCGGGATGCTTTTCCGTTGGTCGGGGGCCTCGCGCGTGTGGATGATCATCTGGCCGTTGCGCAGGCTCAAACAGTAGGGTGTCGAAAAAAACAAGGTTCGTTTCAGCATGGCCGGTCATCTTTGAATTTTATCTCGCCCGTTACGGTCAGTTCGAAATCATAACCTTCCACCAACATGTTAAAATTGGAAACGCTGAGGCGCAATTTCGGTGATGGATTGGATTGGCAGAATTGAGAGGTCCCAGCTCCATATAAGGAGGTAAGTGTTTTCTGATCTCGGGCCTCCTGATGAAAGAGGAACTGTACCCGTCCTTCTGCAGCCATTGCTGTTACCTTGTAGAGTCGTTTTACCAACTCCTTGCGGGTACATTCATAAAGTTCTGCCGGGGTATTTTCATAAAACAGGACCATGGTCCCCGTTTTTAAGATGTATTTCAAGGGGAAACCGTTCGTGTCGGTCTGCGGTACCAGATCGGGGCGGGCTTCCCGGTCAGCGCTGGCTTTGAAATATTGGGCAGCTTCGAGGTTGCTGACGAGTTCAAAGGTGCGTTTCGTTTTGCCCTTTTTGTCCTGGCCCTCATAGATGACCGTGCAATAGTTCCCCTCATTTACGACATGATAATCCCGCTTGTACTCTTTTGCAGATAGGTCGCGCTGTTTTTTTAGCGCGATCGGATGTTTGACACTCGGTGTGAAGATCCGCACCTTGCGGATGGGAATGCCCTTTTCCCGGTTCATCCAGATCGTGTATTCATCGGGATTCATCGCCGTCTTGAATCCGACCTTGTCGATTGCCTCCCGTACGCGATCCCGGACTGCATCGTCGATAATCTTGTCGATGTCCGTCGGCTGTAACTGCGCGAGCGATTTGCGGATGACATAGCGGATCTCTCCATCCTGCTTAATAGCGCCGTAGAAGGTATCCTGATGCAACCGGCAGCGAGCCGTGTCTCCTTGCTGGTAGATTGGTTCCCCGTCGGCATTCAACTTTATCCGGCCGCGAACCCGTAACTTCCTGCGCGTCTGTTTGGTCATGTTGTCGGGCGTGTGGTGGGCAACGAGCAGTTCGTCGGCCGCCGCCTTGACATCTTCGGTAAAGGTCGGCCAGGGTTTCTCGAAGCGGGGTTTGCCGCTTTCGCCGTAGCCGTATCGCTCCTCGTCGGCGACATATTGCGCCCAGCGGTCGTACTCCCGGCGGCCGATACAGGCGATCGTGATGGCGTCGATGCAGTGGTGGACGTGGTTCGTGCGCTCCTTGCGGGCATACTCCTCCTGCAGTCCCCACATCTTGCGGAACGCGGCGGTCGTGGAACCTTTGACCGTATAGATTCGGTCAAAAACCGTCTTCAGATAGAGCCGTGCATATTTGCCGATGATGCCGATGTCGACTCCCTGCCGATTGCTGAATCCTTCGGGAATCTCGGCCATGGTGAAGCGTTCGTATTTCCCGCGCCAGTAGT
The DNA here is from genome assembly GCF_025145845.1 of Alistipes shahii WAL 8301. Taxonomy (NCBI): domain Bacteria; kingdom Pseudomonadati; phylum Bacteroidota; class Bacteroidia; order Bacteroidales; family Rikenellaceae; genus Alistipes; species Alistipes shahii. The sequence goes on from NZ_CP102253.1 coordinate 2,072,742, forward strand.
CGAGTTGCATCTGCAAATAGTGACGGCGCTGAATGGCGTCGTCCTTTTCGGATTTAATCGCTGCGCTTTTGCTCCTGCGAACCTGGGCTTCAATCTGCTTTTGCAGACTCTCCATTTTTTCCCGCCAACCAAACGATTCGATCCGCTCCATGATCTCGACATGGTTGGACAACTCGGCCGGCAGTTTCGCCCGTTTTGTCTCCCGGTTGAACCGGTTTTCGCAGAGCGTCTTGTTCATCTGCGAGTCATCGCCGCCGCGAGCCTGCGGGAGCGTGTGCTCGATGTCGAAATCCGGAGCCGACCCGACGAAGTCCGAAATGCGGATTTGCCGCCCGGTATAGGGACAGACGTGCTGCTGTTCTTCCCACAGCCGGTATTTCAGCACTTCGTCGTCCGAGGGTTTTATCTCGCGGCCGGTTTCGGCGGCATACTGGCTGTGGATCTCTTCGGCATATTTCCGATTCTCAACCTCCCGTTCCCGCTGATACTGCTCGATGGCCTTCCGCCTGTTCGCATCATTGAGTCCGCGGGCGAATTCAATCCGGATCTTCGTGTCTCGGTCGATCCTGCCTTCGCGTAACAGCGTGTTTATCAGGTTGCGCAATCGGAACAGGGCCCGCATGGCCATCGGGTTGCGAATGGCCGCAGTACGTGGAGAGCCGAGCTGCAGAATGCCATTTGCCTTGGGTTGCGCATCCGGATAGGTCTCGATTTTCGAGGGATGATAAAGACGCATCAGACGAGAGGCATCCAATCCATGATCGCTGAAATAGTCGGCAATGCGGTGCTCCTTTGAATCGAACTTGTTATACGGATTTCGCTTGTAGTCAAGCAGCAGCGAGGCGATGTCCTGTTCGATTTCATGCCGACGGCTTTCGTCGGCATAGACCTCCTTCGGAAGTGCCGCCCGCAGGTTGGCCAGGAATACCGCCTCGTCGTACCGATAGCCACAGCGCAGATAGACCAGAATCTTGCCGATGGCATTTAGGCTCAACGCCGCGTAATCCTGCGGGAGTTTGATGGCTGCAAACGCTTTGGCTTGTTCATCCGTGAGTTGCAATTTTTCGCAGGCCCAGCTACGCAGCCGACCTTCGTCGTTGAACGAAAAGAGGGCGTGCCATACGTCATTCAACATCTGGTCCTCGTTTTTTCCTGCTCCAAGCAGGTAAAGGCTGCGAATCTCCGTAATCCAGTCGTCTCCGAAGATCGCTTGCAGCGATGCCGTGACGGGGCATCCCGATACGGTGGCCGTGCGGGCGAAATTGAAACGATAAGGAGCTTCTGTACGCTCCTCTTTGCAGGCATATTTCCCTTTGCCGGCGATTCTGCGGGCGATCTCTTCGAAATCGAAATAAGGCTTGCTTTTCCGGAAGAAGAGCGAACGAATCGTCTCGAACTCTTCCTGTGTCAAAGGTCGTGGAGCATTGTCGCCCGGTCCTGTAATCCGGATGTTGTTGACGAACGACAGCATCCGGAACTCCTCAAAACGGGGATGCGAAACGGGGCACCGACTCTTCGTCGGCTCGAAGGTGCATCGGCCGACTGACCCCTTCTGCGATTTGAGGTCGCGCTGGAAAAAGATTGCCCGATGCAGCGCCTTACGCCATTCGTCGGGCAATTGCTGCCGGTCGCAGATGGCATTGAACTCGGCCAGGTAGTGTTCGTTGCGCGAGGTGTATTTGTCGCGGATTCGTTCCTTGTGTTGGTACAGTCCGTAGAAATATTCTCCGAGGTACCGACACCCTGCCGCTGCTATTTCAGCCGACAGATTTTTGATACACTCCTTGACCGTGCCGTCTTCTTTCTCATTTCCTGCTTCCTTGCGATTGCTGAGGAATCCGCGTCGCTGTGCCAAATGATAAAGCGCCCGGCCAAGCAGCCAGCGCTGTGTGCGATTCCCGAGATCGAGCCGCTCGGACAGGGCTACATAACGATCGTGGTAAGGATTTCGATCCCCATTGTCGTCGGTTCGCTGCCAACGGAGGAATTCATTGTCCTGCGGGTAACGTTTCTCTTTTTGCCAGGCGGTCAACAGCTCCTCGGGCAACGGCGGGCAAAGGTCGTAACGGATGAGTATTTTGAGCAGTTCGATTTTTCGCAGACGCCGCCGGAAATAGTGGCGGCGCAGTGCCCGGGCGCTCGTCCGATCCTGAACGGCAGGTTTTTCATTGTTTTTGTCGCGGGCAACTCCCTCCTGGAAAATGTCTACACCTTTGTCAATCAGCGTATATTCGTTCTCCGATTCATCGACAAGGGCCCATCCCAGTGAGTTGGTGCCAAGGTCCAAACCCAATACTTTTGCCATATGAAGAAAGTGTTTTCTGTAAAATTAAATAAAAAATTGCAGAAATTCATCTTTTTTTACTATATTTGTGGTGTAAGAATTCTACATCTTATCACAATAAGGCTATATGCCGAAGGTTTTCAACCTATTGTCTCCGCGTACTCCGTGGAGACTTTTTTATATTTCGTGAATAATTTAAAAACCCTCGGTTGCTATTGCGGAGTGTGCCGGCGCTGTGGCTTTTTGCCTTCGGGAGTTCATGGTGCCGAAAACAGAAGGTCGCATGTCGGACCGTCCGCCACTCGCCGTGCGACGCACCGACATGAAGCATCTCCAATTGCAGCGTTCATCAAGGGCATATCGTTGGAATATGCAGGAATACTTTATATCGAGACTCTGAAACCGGGAAAACACGCGAATAGAAATTCAGCGACGCCTTCTGTTTCCGGGCGCATTCGTGCACGAGGCTCTGCCGCGGGCGGACGATGACGAACCGGATAAAAAGCGCACCCCGAAATCCCTTTCCGGATTTTCGGGGTGCGCTTCATTCGGGCGGGCGGCTGTCCGGCGCGTTATCGGGCGGGATGTTCCGGGCGTTTGCTGAAAATGGCCTTGATCCGGTCCATGTCGAACTTGGCCGAGCGGTCGTAGCAATAGATGCCGTTCTGTTCCTGTTCCACGTCCGTGAGCTGGGTGTAGCAATAGCCCCACACCTGTCCGGAGAGCGAGAGCAGCGCGTCTACCTGGCCTTCGAGCCGCGTGTAGAACTCTTCGAGCGTACGGGGCGCCTGTCCGTAACCCCACGATTCGGTCTGGGAATCCGTGGCCTGCTTCTCCTGGTCCTTCACCCATTTGATGCCGCCGAATTCATCGACCAGGTAGGGGCACGAGCCATCGTACTGCGGCCAGGCGTAGTTTGCGGTCGCCTTCACCTCGTTGAATCCGATGTTGCGCGTCTGGTCGCGGGTCGTCCGCAGGCGGGGATGGAAGAACGTGCCGTCGCTGAAGATTTTCTCTTTCAGTTTGGCCGGGTTCTGCTCGTAATTGTGGACGGCCCAGATGTCGGTCCTGACGACGGCGCCGCCGCTGACGGTGTTGACGGGGCGCGTCGGGTCGAGGCGCCCCGTCAGGTCGTAGACGTCGGAGGCGAAGCGCGGGAACTGCGTGTTGTCGGGCCACCACTCCTCGTTCATCGGCGTCCACGTCAGCAGCGAGGGGTGGTTCCGGTCGCGGACCACGCATTCGGCCCATTCGGAGAGGAAGTTGCGGGCCGTCTCCACGTCGTTGGCATCCATTCCCCAGCTGGGGCTTTCGCCCCAGGTGATGTAGCCGAGTCTGTCGGCCCAGTAATAGTAGCGTTCCTCGAAAACCTTCTGATGCAGGCGCGCGCCGTTGAACCCGGCGGCCAGTCCCAGTTCGATGTCGCGGCGCAGGGCGTCGTCCGATGGAGCGGTCCAGATACCGTCGGGGTAGAAACCCTGGTCGAGCACCAGCCGCTGGTAATAGGGTTCGTTGTTGAGGTAGATTTTGTTGCCTTCGATGTGGACCTTGCGCATCCCGACATAGGATTTCACGGCGTCGAGCACCTGGCCGTCGGGGGCGACCACCTCGTAGGTCAGGTCGTAGAGGAACGGGTCTTCGGGACACCAGAGCCGGGCCTTTTTGACCGGGATGACGACGACGCTGCTGTTCGACGCCCGGACCTGCCGCGTGCCGACGACCTTGCCGCCGTCCCGAAGGGTCACCCGGAGCGTGTTCGGGCTTTCCCGGAAGAACTGCGGGGCGACGATCAGCTGCTGCTGGTCGATGTCGGTCGTCATTTGGACGCGTGCGAGGGCCTCGGGAGCCACGGCCTCCATCCACACCGTCTGCCAGATGCCTGTCGTGCGGGTGTAGTCGCAACTGTGCGAGGCGTATTGCAGCGACTGTTTGCCGGCAGTCTGTTTGCCGCTGCGCAGGTCGCTCGTGGCGAAGACGACCAGACTGTGGCTGCCGCCCGACTTCACGAATGCGGTGATGTCGTAGGAGAACGACGTGCTGCCCCCGAAGTGGCGTCCGACGAAGCGGCCGTCGACATACACCTCGGAGGTGTAGTACACGGCTCCGAAGTTGAGCATCACGTTGCGTCCCGACCAGTCTGCCGGAATGTCGATCGTACGCTGGTACCAGATGCGGCCGATGAAGTCCGTGTGGCCGACGCCCGAGAGCTTGCTCTCCGGGGCGAACGGCACGATGATTTTGCCGTCGAATCCCTTCGAGCCGGCGTAGCCGCGTTCCAGGCCGCTTGCGCCGAAATCGAACGTGTAGGTCCATTCGCCGTTCAGGTTGATCCAGTCCGTCCGCTCGAACTGCGGGCGGGGATATTCCGGGCGGGGGATCTGCGAAAACAGACACGCGGCCTGAAGCAGGAAAAAGAGGGTGATTGCGGTTTTCTTCATGGTTGTTTTTGGTTGGTTTGCTTGTTTTCGGGGTGGTTATTCCGGTGCGATGTCGAACCGGCCGGGCGGCTCCGTGCGCTGCGCCCCGGCGAGCGGCGGCAGCATGCCGCAAGGGAGCAGCAGCAGGATGTGCGCATGTTTCATGGCTTCGTCTATGGGTTTGCTGTGCCGAAGTTACGAAACTTTTTCGGAATACGGAGCGGGTCAGAGGTTAATTTTGCAGGGGAACAGGCTGAAGACCCGAAAAAAATAGACTATATTCGTACGATCAAAACTGCCCGACTGATAGGAAAAAGAGACTCTTGCACTGTTGGGGACCCTGCACCTTCGTCGGAGCGCAGGTCCCGTGGCCGACGCTTTTCAACGGCCGGAACCTGAAAGGCTGGAAGACGGTCGGCGGGACGGAATCGTTTTTGTGTTATATTTACGGATAAAACGAATGCGGTTATGGAACGGGAGAACGTCTTTTATATCAAAAACATGGTTTGCAACCGCTGCATTCTGGTCGTCACCCGGCTGCTCGAAAAAGCGGGGTTCACGCCCCTCGATGTCGGACTGGGAACGGTCGTCGTGCAGGAGAAGCCCGGCCGGGAGCAGCGGGAGGCGTTCCGCAAACTGCTCGAAGCCTACGGGTTCGAACTGATCGACGACAGCCGGATGCGCCTCATCGAGCAGATCCGGACGGCCGTGATCGAATTGGTGCATTACAGCGAAGATGCCTCGAAAGTCAACCTGTCGGATTACCTGCGCGAACGCTGCCACCGTGATTACAGTGCGTTGAGCAAGCTCTTTTCGGAGGTCAACGGCATCAGCATCGAGAAATACTTCCTCGCCCAGCGGATCGAGCGGGTCAAGGAACTGCTGGCCTACGGCGACCTGACCGTCAGCGAGATCGCCGACAAACTCCGTTATTCGAGCGTGGCGCACCTCAGCGCCCAGTTCCGCGCCCAGACCGGGATGTCGCCCACTGAATTCCGCCGGCTGAAAGGACGCGGCCTGAAACCGCTGGATGAAGTGTAGGTATAAATCATATCCATAATTCTGTAACACCCGGAGCGTGTCGGGACCTTACCTTTGTTCCCATGGAAAAGAGTAAGATCATCACGAATACGTTCCCGGTCGCAGGCATGAGCTGCGCTTCGTGCGCAGTCCGGGTCGATAAGGCGCTCAACGGCCTGCCGGGCGTCGAGTCTGCGCATGTGAACTACGCTTCCGCTACGGCGCGGGTGGACTACCGTTCGGGGGAGTGCTCTCCCGGGACGCTGAAGCGGGCCGTGCAGGCGGCCGGTTACGACCTGCTGACCGACGCGGAAGGCCCGGCGGAGGACGAGGCGGCGCACGTTCGTGCGGCGCATTACCGGGCGCTCAAACGGCGGACTCTTTGGGCGGCGGGGCTTTGTCTTCCGATTGTGGCCGGAGGCATGCTGTTCATGGACGCTCCGGCCGTGAAATACGCCGTGTGGGCGCTCTCCACCCCGGTCGTTTTCGGACTGGGACGGGAGTTCTTCGTCAACGCCTGGAAACAGCTCCGCCACGGGGCGGCCAACATGGATACGCTGGTTGCCGTCAGTACCGGAATCGCCTATCTGTTCAGCCTTTTCAACCTGTTTTTCCCGGAATTCTGGCTGTCGAGGGGCATCGAGCCGCACGTCTATTTCGAGTCGGCGGCCGTCATCGTCGCCTTCATCCTGCTGGGGCGGCTGCTTGAGGAGCGGGCGAAGCGCGGCACGACGACGGCCATCGCGAAACTGATGGGCCTGCAACCGAAAACCGTCACGGTGATCACCCCTTCGGGCGAACGCTCCGTGCCCGTTGCGGAGCTTCGCGCCGGGGATCTGGTCGCCGTGCATCCCGGCGAACGCATCGCCGTGGACGGCACGGTGGCCGAAGGCGCGTCGTATGTCGACGAGAGCATGCTCAGCGGGGAACCGCTCCCCGTCTGCAAACAGGAGGGTGCGGCGGTGTTCGCCGGAACGATGAATGGCAACGGTGCGTTCCGTTTCCGGACCGACAGGGTGGGGCAGGACACGGTGCTGGCCCGGATCATCCGCATGGTGCGGGATGCGCAGGGCAGCAAGGCCCCCGTGCAGCGGACCGTCGACCGGATCGCCGGCGTTTTCGTTCCCGCCATCATCGTCCTCGCCGTGCTGACCTTCGCGGCGTGGATGCTTTTCGCGCCGGAGGAGGGCTTCACCCGCGGGCTGCTGGCGCTGGTGACCGTGCTGATCATCGCGTGCCCCTGTGCGCTGGGTCTGGCGACGCCCACGGCCCTCATGGTCGGGATCGGCAAGGGCGCCGGACAGGGCATCCTCGTCAAGGACGCTGCGAGCCTGGAGGTGGCCCGGAAGGTCGACACCGTGGTGCTGGACAAGACCGGAACGCTCACCGAAGGCCGTCCGTCGGTCGTGGACGCTGCGTGGGCCGAAGGGTCGGAGACGGCGCGGCGGATTCTGTTCAGCCTCGAAAAACGCTCGGGGCATCCGCTTTCGCAGGCCGTCGTCGAATCGCTCGGCGGGGAGCGGGACGTTCCCGTGACCGGGTTCGAAAGCATTCCCGGGCAGGGTGTCCGGGGCGTCGCGGAGGGGCGGACCTGGTATGCCGGGAACGACGCGCTGCTGTCCCGCCACGGCATCGTGCCCGACGCCCGCCTGCAACGGCTGGCCGAAGGGTGGGTGCAGGAGGCGAAGACCGTGGTTTGGTTCGCCGACGAGGAGCGGACGCACGCCGTGCTCGCCCTTGCCGATGCGCTGAAACCCTCGTCGGCCGGGGCCGTCGCCCGGCTGCACGCGCTGGGAATCACGGTCTGGATGCTGACGGGCGACAACGCCGGTTCGGCGCGTGAAACGGCCCGGAAAGCCGGGATCACCCGTTTCCGGGCGGGCGTCCTGCCGCACGAAAAGGCCGGATTCGTCCGGCAGTTGCAGTCCGAAGGCCGGACGGTGGCCATGGCCGGCGACGGGATCAACGACAGCGCGGCTCTCGCGCAGGCCGATTTGAGCGTCGCCATGGGGCAGGGGAGCGACATTGCGATGGATACCGCGATGGTGACGATCCTCTCGTCGGACCTCCGGAAAATCCCGGAGATGATCCGGCTGTCGCAACTCACCGTGCGGACGATTCGCCAGAACCTCTTCTGGGCCTTCATTTACAACCTCGTCGCCATTCCCGTAGCGGCCGGGGCGCTCTATCCCCTCTGGGGGTTTCTGCTCGACCCGATGATCGGCGGGGCGGCCATGGCCTTGAGCAGCGTGAGCGTCGTGGCCAACAGCTTGCGGCTGAAACGCCGGCGGATCGGCGATGAGTGTGAACATGACGAACCGGTTGAAACCGAAGAAAAGATGAAAAAGGAATTTATCGTGGACGGCATGACGTGCAATCATTGCCGGATGCATGTGGAACATGCGCTGAACGCCCTCGACGGCGTGAAGGCGGTCGTGACGCTGGACCCTCCGGTGGCCGCCGTGGAGTTCTCCGGGCCGGAAATCGGCCTCGGGGAGTTGCAGAAGGCCGTTACGGAGCGGGCCGGGGAGTATACCCTGCGGGCGCGGTGACGACGGACGCCCCTGCGCAGGCGGGGCGTTTTTTTCGTGCCGCGCCGCATCTTTCCGGCGAATGTCCGGCGGAAAATGCGTTTTAGCATTAACTTTGCTGTCGGATCGTGTAAAGTATGCTGATGGAGACTCTTTCCCGTTGGATCGGCGGCGTGAACGACGTGCTGTGGACCTATGTGCTGGTCGCGGCGCTCTTGGGGTGTGCCGTGTGGTTCACCCTGCGCACGCGGGGCGTGCAGTTCCGCCTGCTGGGCGAGATGATGCGCGTGCTGGGCGAGTCGGCCGGAAGCGGCCCGGAGGGCGAGCGGCACGTCTCGTCGTTCCAGGCTTTCGCCGTGTCGCTGGCCAGCCGCGTCGGCACGGGGAATCTCGCGGGCGTCGCCACGGCCATCGTCGTCGGGGGACCCGGCGCGGTCTTCTGGATGTGGGTCATCGCCCTTGTGGGCGCCGCGAGCGCTTTCGTCGAGTCGACCCTCGCACAGCTTTACAAACGCCGCGGCAGGGACTCTTTCATCGGCGGTCCGGCCTACTACATGGAACGCGGCCTCGGGCGGAGGTGGATGGGCGTGCTGTTCGCCGTGCTGATCTCCGTGACCTTCGGATTCGCCTTCAACTCGGTGCAGAGCAACACGATCTGCGCCGCGTGGGAGGGAGCTTTCGGCGCCGATCATGTGTGGGTGGGCGTCGTGCTCACGGCGCTGACGCTGCTCATCATCTTCGGAGGCATACGGCGCATTGCGCGTGTCAGCGGCGTGATCGTCCCGATTATGGCGCTGGGGTACATCGTGCTGGCGCTGGGCGTCGTGCTGTTCAACCTCGGGCGGCTGCCCGAAGTGCTGGAACTGATCGTCGCCGACGCTTTCGGCTGGGAGCAGACGCTGGGCGGCGCGGTCGGCGCGGCGTTGATGCAGGGCATCAAGCGGGGACTTTTCAGCAACGAGGCCGGTATGGGTTCGGCCCCGAACGTCGCCGCCACGGCTCACGTTTCGCATCCCGTGAAGCAGGGGCTTATCCAGACCCTCGGGGTCTTCACCGATACGCTCGTCATCTGCACCTGCACGGCCTTCATCATCCTGTTCGGGGGCGTTCCCGACGCCTCGCTCAACGGCATTCAGCTGACGCAGGCGGCTCTGGAGAGCGAGATCGGTCCCGCGGGCGGGGTGTTCGTCGCCGTGGCGATCTTCCTGTTCGCCTTTTCGTCGATTATCGGCAATTATTACTACGGCGAAGCCAACATCCGCTTCATCACTCCGCGGCCGTGGGCGCTGACGCTCTACCGGCTGCTGGTCGGCGCGATGGTGCTCTTCGGATCCGTGGCGACGCTCGATCTGGCATGGAGCCTGGCCGATGTGACGATGGCGCTGATGACGCTGTGCAATCTGGCGGCGATCGTGCTGCTGGGCCGTCAGGCCTTCCTGCTGCTGGCCGACTACACGGCCCAGAAGCGGCAGGGCATCAAAAATCCGGTCTTCACGAAAGACCGGATTCCCGAATTGAAAGACAAGGCCGAGTGCTGGTAGCGCATTACTCTACCAGCCGGCGCGTCACGCTCCACCGCTGCATCAGCCGCACCACCGCCCAGCTCACGGCGAAGGCCCCGCAGGCGATCAGCGCGATGCGCGCCAGCGCGGGAAGTCCCGGAATCCGCTGCACGAGGTCGTAGCCGGCCTGAACGAAGATGAAGTGGCAGAGGTAGATGCCGAACGTCGCGCCCGCCAGCCGCGAGAGCCATGCGCGGGGCCGTGCGGCGGCCTTCTGCACGAGGATGAAGACCGGGGCGGTCATCATAAAGACGTTGATGCCGGCGAAATACCAGACGATTTCGAGGTAGGCGTAGTTGCCCGGGAAATGCTTCTGCATGGTGATGAAGCCCAGTCCCGTGATGAGGTAGCCGATGATGAAGGACGGGATGCAGATGGCCAGCGTCCTGCGCCAGCTCCACGCGGGCGGGAATTTCACGAGGTAGAAGGCCAGCACGAGGTAACCGGCGAATCCCGAGACGTAGTGGAACGTGCCGAACCCGTTCCAGTCGCAGACGCCGTAAAGCCCCGTGTTGCCGTAATTGCCCGTGTAGCCGAGCGCCGGGGCGAGCATCTTCACGTAGGGCAGCAGCAGCGTCAGGCCCCAGATCGCGAGGACGCTCTGCAACTCGCGCCGCGAGGCCCGCTCGAGCCACGGGCTGATCAGCGGCATGATCAGATAAAGTCCTATCAGCATATAGAGATACCAGAGCGGCGTGGTGTCGTAGCAGAAGTTGAAGACGAAGGTCCACATCTTGTGCAGCGTCGCTTCGCCGGTGAACAGCGCGGGGTCGATCGACGGACTGGAGGTCCCGACGTAGCGCATATACAGGTAGTAGAGCACGGGCAGCGTCAGCGACCAGAAGACCAGCGCCAGGAGGACGCGGCCGATCCGCTTGCGGTAGAAAGCCCCCGTTCCGGTCCGCACGGGCAGCAGCAGCACGCCCGACATCATCACGAACAGCGGCACGCAGGCCCGGACGAAACTGCCTGCCAACGCTCCTTGCAGGAAGGTGGCGCGGTCGCTGTCGAACACGGCGACGAAGGCGTCGCAGCTGTGGGAGAAGACCACCAGAAAGCAGGCGATCACGCGCAGGAGGTCCACCCAGCCGATGCGTTCGCGGGCCGGGACGTTCAGGTCGGGAAGTCGGTTCTTCATTGTCGCAGAAATGGATTTCCGGCGAAGGTACGAAAAAAATCCGGGACCGCCGTGCGTTTTCGCCGCGGCGTCCCGGATTTTTGGTTGTCCGCACTCCCTCCGGCGGACGTCCCCTTCGGGTCAGTTGACCACCACCGTCGGGAAGTATTCGCGCAGCAGGGCCGCGGCGCGGTCGAGCTGTTCGGGGGTGTTCTCCCGCACGTCGCGGAGTTTGTACTCCAGCCCCATCGCCTCGTACTTATGCACTCCGAGGGTGTGGTAGGGGAGCAGTTCGACCCGCTCGACCGACTTGTAGCCGCCGAGGCGTTCGCCCAGCGCACGGATGTCGGCTTCGGCGTCGCTGATGCCCGGAACCAGCACGTAGCGCAGCCAGAAGGGTTTTCCGTGGGCTTCGAGCCAGGCGGCCGTGCGGAGCGTCTGCGCGTTTTCGCGTCCGGTGAGGGCGCGGTGGCGTTCGGAATCGGCCTGCTTCACGTCCAGCAGCACCAGGTCGACCAGCCCCAGCAGCTCTTCGACGGCCGGGTTCCACACCCCGCCGTTCGAGTCGATGCAGACGTGGATGCCGGCCTCCTTCAACGACTTTACGAGCGGAACGAGTTCCGCAGCCTGGAAGGTGGGTTCCCCGCCCGAGAAGGTCACGCCGCCGCGCCGCCCGAAGAAGGGCTTCTGGTCGACGGCCATGCGCAGGATCTCCGCAGGGTCGGTCAATGTGCCCGCTCCGGCCTCGATCGTGTCGGGGTTGGCGCAGTAGAGACAGCGGAAATTGCAGCCTTGGAGGAAAACGACGAGCCGGAGTCCCGGCCCGTCGAATGTTCCCATGGATTCGTAAGAATGTACACGAAGCATGATTGTTCCTTGTTTTTGAATAAGGGGGTTCGGGCGCAAACCGGGTTCCGGTATGCAAATCCTGCGCCCGCCCCTAAAAGCGGCTTTTCAAGCCGTTACATCCTTTCGTGGAAGCTGCGGCTGATGACTTCGAGCTGGTGTTCGCGGCTCAACTTGGTGAAGTTCACGGCGTAGCCCGAGACGCGGATCGTCAGCTGCGGATATTTCTCGGGGTGCTCCATGGCGTCTTCGAGCATCTCGCGGTTCAGCACGTTGACGTTCAGGTGGTGTGCGCCCTTGGTGAAATAGCCGTCGAGCATCGTCACGAGGTTCTCGATACGCTCTCCGGCCGTCGGACCGAGCGATTTGGGCACGATCGAGAAGGTGTTCGAAATACCGTCCTGCGAGTCGCGGTAACGCATCTTGGCCACCGAGGCGAGCGAAGCGATGGCGCCGCTCTTGTCGCGGCCGTGCATCGGGTTGGCTCCCGGGGCGAAGGCCACGCCCTTGAGGCGTCCGTCGGGCGTTGCGCCGGTCTTCTTGCCGTACATCACGTTCGAGGTGATCGTCAGCAGCGACAGCGTCGGGCGGGCGTTCTTGTAGACGGGCAGCTTCTTCAGCTCCTCGCTGAAGTAGTAGACGAGATCCACGCCCAGGTGGTCGACACGGTCGTCGTTGTTGCCGTAGCAGGGGAATTCACCCTCGATGTCGAAGGCTTCGGTGAGACCCTCGGCGTTGCGGCGGGGCGTCACGCGGGCGTATTTGATGGCCGAGAGCGAGTCGAGGGCGATCGAGAGACCGGCCACGCCGTAGGCGAGATTGATGCGGGGATCGGTGTCGACGAATGCCATCTGGGCCTTCTCGTAGTAGTACTTGTCGTGCATGTAGTGGATGATGTTCATGGCCTCGTTGTAGACGCGGGCGATCTCCTTGAGCACCATCTTGTAGTTGCGCATCACCTCCTCGAAGCGCAGCGGACCCTCCGACAGCGCCGGAATGCCCTTGACCATCAGCGTGCCGGTGTTCTCGCAGCGACCTTCGTTAATGGCCAGCAGCAGGGCCTTGGCCAGGTTGGTGCGGGCGCCGAAGAACTGGATCTGGCGGCCGATGTCCTGGAACGAGACGCAGCAGGCGATGCCGTAGTCGTCCGAGTGGCGCACTTCGCGCATCAGGTCGTCGTTCTCGTACTGGATCGAGCTGGTGTCGGCCGAAACCTTGGCGCAGAAGTCCTTGAATCCCTGCGGCAGCTCGGGACTCCAGAGAATCGTGAGGTTCGGTTCGGGCGAAGGACCGAGGTTGTAGAGCGTTTGCAGGAAGCGGAACGAGGTCTTCGTCACCTTCGTGCGGCCGTCGTTGAAGCGTCCGCCGATGGCCTCGGTCACCCACGTCGGGTCGCCGGCGAAGATGTCGTTGTAGGACTGCATGCGCAGGTGGCGCACCATGCGCAGCTTGATGACGAACTGGTCGATCAGCTCCTGGGCGAACGACTCGTCGATCGTCCCGTGCGCGAGGTCGTATTCGATGAAGATGTCGAGGAACGACGATACGTTGCCCAGCGACATGGCGGCTCCGTCCTGCTCCTTGACGGCGGCCAGGTAGGCCATGTAGACCCACTGCACGGCCTCCTGCGCCGAATGCGCCGGACGGCTGAGGTCCAGTCCGTAGTATTCGCCCATCGTGCGGATGTCCTTCAGGGCCTTGATCTGTTCGGCGACCTCTTCGCGCAGGCGGATGCGGGCGTCGGTCATCGGGCCGGTGAGGTTGCGGAGGTCCTCCTGCTTGGCCTCGATCAGGCGGTCGGTTCCGTAGAGGGCCAGACGGCGGTAGTCGCCGATGATGCGGCCGCGGGCGTAGTTGTCGGGAAGACCCGTCAGGAAGCCCAGCGAGCGGAACGAGCGGATCTCCTCGGTGTAGACGTCGAACACGCCGTCGTTGTGCGTCTTGCGGTAGTGGGTGAAGATGTCCTTCACCTTCTCGTCGACCTCCACGCCGTTCTCCTTGCAGGCGCGCGATACGACGTTGATGCCGCCGAAGGGTTTGATGGCGCGCTTGAGCAGTTCGTCGGTTTGCAGGCCCACGATCAGCTCGTTTTCGCGGTCGATGTAGCCGGCCTTGTGCGAGGTGACGGTCGAAACGGTCTTGTTGTCCAGCGCGCGGACGCCGTTATGCTGACGCTCCTCTTCGAGGGCCTTGAGGCAGAGGTTCCAGATGTGCTTCGTTCGCTCGGTAGGTCCTGCGAGGAACGAGGCGTCGCCCAGGTAGGGGGTGATGTTTGTCTGTACGAAGCTCGTCACGTTGATCTCTTTGCTCCAAAGCCCGTCGATAAAGGTTTTGTTCAGTTCCATAGATGATATTGTTCGTTTTGAGATGATAATTGTCCTATTTCGGTCGGCAAAGATACGTTATTTTTTTCACACCGGCCAAAGAGCGGTTACAATTTTTTATAAAAATTTAAAAAATACCTACGATCAGGTATTGACGGCGCCTTCCGGGACATGCAATAGTTACAGGAAGGCGTTGCGGCGTTTGTGGCCCTGCTTTTGCAGGGGCGGGAGTGTATAAATACGAAAAACGATGAAAAGATTCTGGATTGCCCTGCTGGGTGCGGGGCTTTTTGCGACGGCGGCGTTCGCCGGCGGTGACGAAGTTCCGGTCAGGATGCACGAACTGCCCGATGCGGCGAAGACGTTGGTGAAAAAGTATTTTCACGACATCGAGGTGGTTTCCGCCACGATGGAGAAGGGCGTGGCCCCGAGCTATGAGGTGAAGCTGGCCGACGGTACGAAGATCGACTTCGACGCCCGCGGCGAGTGGACCGATGTCGAGCGGCCGGGGGGTGTCGTGCCCGACGGGCTGATTCCGCAGCCGATCCTGAAATTCGTGGCTGCGAACTATCCGGGGCGGCACGTCCGGGGTGTCGAACGCGACGGCCGCAACCATGAGATCACCCTCGACAACGGACTGGAACTGAAATTCAACCGCCGTTTCCGGCTGGTGGAGACCGATCACTGACGGCCGACGATTGGTGCGGCGGATTACGGCCCGGGGGTTTGAGTTGCGCATCCGGCCCCCGGGTCCCGCCGCTTTGTAAGGTGAAAGGTGAATTTTTCATTTACAACCTTTCGCCTTTGGCTTTGATAAAAAGCGTATCTTTGCAGCGTAAATCCCGATAACGATGGAAGAACTCTCGCTTACGACCCCCGCCCTGCTGTTTTCGGCCGTGTCGCTGATTCTGCTGGCCTACACCAACCGGTTTCTGTCCTACGCGCAATTGGTGCGCACGCTCAAGGAGCAGCATTTGCAGCACCCCTCGAAGGTGACGCGCGCGCAGATCGACAACCTCCGCCGGCGGCTCCACCTCACGCGCACGATGCAGTTGCTGGGCGTCACGAGCCTGTTCCTGTGCGTGGTGACGATGTTTCTGATCTACGTGGGGCTGATGCTGCTTTCGGCTTATGTCTTCGGTGCGGCGTTGCTGCTGCTGGTCGGTTCGCTGGGCGTTTCGATCTGGGAGATTCAGATCTCGGTCCGGGCGCTGGAGATTCACCTCAAGGATATGGAGAACCCGCTTGACAAGCGGGATTCGGAATAATTGTCCGGTCGTGTTCAAGCCGCCCTTTTTTAAGGGTGATTTAGCGAAGCGGCATCTTTTGACAAAAACGAAGATGCCGCGACGTCGCGTCACTGCATCTCCCACTAACCTACTTATGTAACCTAAAACCAACTTGTGAATCCGGTTCTCCGGTTTTCACAGTGCAAAGATACGGGTCCGTCGTTTCGCTGAAATGACGGACCCGTTGCATTTTCGTTACACGGCGCTTTTTGAAGCTCTCCTTTTCAAAGGAGGGTTTGGGTGGATTGTCTGCACGATGGCGTATCGGCATTATTTTTTGGCCTCCAGAAAATATTGCTGCGATTTGAGCAGGTTGCGCGACTGGAGCATCATCGTCTTCGTCTCGTTGAGGATCGTGAGGTAGAGCACCCCGGCGCGGGTGCTGCCCGACGGGACGTCGTTGATGCGCCGCAGCTGGCTCTTGATCGCCTCGACGATCGTGTCGAAGAGCTTGTCGCGCATTTCGAGCACCAGATCGAGGTCCGAGAAATCCTTCGTCGCCAGCATGTCGTTGATCTTGTCGAAAATCGCCTCCACCTGGTCGTTCACGCGCATCAGGTCGACGATCTGCTCCTTCGACATGCCCTCGTGGTTGTTGTCGATGTGTTCGAATGCCGGGCGCGTGATGTGGATCAGGGCCTTGGTCACCTCCGAAAGGTAGTCCGTGACCTGCACGTAGAAGTGCCCCGTGTCGATGTCGCACCGTTGCAGGCGGCGCAGCGTCGGCATGACGTTGTATTTGCGGATGCGGGCCTCCTCGAAAAGGCGGTTCGAGTCGCGCACCATCTCCTTGAGCACCTTGCGGTTCTCCTTGAAGACGGCTACCAGCGTGCGGTTGTAGATGCGCGTGACCTCCTGCATCGTCGTGCAGACCTCGCCGATGCAGGCGCACAGCACCTCGTCGGGGGTCTCGGCCGTTTCGAGCGGCAGCAGGGCCTTTTCGGCCTCCTCTTTCAGTCCGGGCGTCTTGAGGTGGCTGCGGACGAGCAGCCAGGCGCAGAGCGCCGTGAGGGCTGCCACGGCGATCCAGCCGCCCCACAGCAGCAGGGCCGTCACGGCCAGCGCGATGAGGAATCCTCCGAGCGCTGTGATGAACCACCCCGAGATGACGGCCATCACGCCCGTGATGCGGTAGACGGCGCTTTCGCGGCCCCACGAGCGGTCGGCGAGCGACGATCCCATGGCCACCATGAAGACCACGTAGGTCGTCGACAGCGGCAGTTTGTAGGAGGTGGCGATGGCGATCAGGATCGACGCGGCGGTGAGGTTGACCACGGCGCGGACCATGTCGTAGGGGGCCGACGAACGCTCTTCGGCAGGGAGCGGCTCGAAACGCCGGTCGATGGCCTTCTGAACCCGCGCCGGAATCAGCCCGGTCCACATCGTGTTCATCACCAGCGTCGCGCGCACCAGACTGCGCGAAATGAGGGTCGAACCGAAGCGTTCGTCGCCCTCGTGCTGCGAGGCGAGCGACAGTTCGGTCTCGGTGACGTGCTGCGACTTTTTCGAGAAGAACAGCGTCAGCACCATGATCAGTCCCGAGACGCCCAGCAGCAGGAAGTTGGCCCGGGCGGGAGCTTCGAGCGCCCCCATCATCATCGTTTCGCTGCCCGCCTCGCCGGCGATGCGCCAGGCGTCGTAGCCGGCCAGCGGCACGCCGATGAAGTTCACCAGGTCGTTGCCTGCGAAGGCAAGGGCCAGCGAGAAGGTTCCCGACAGGATCGTGATGCGCATGATGTTGAGCCGCATGCGCTGGAAAATGTAGAGGAGGAGCGACGCCGCGGCCCAGAAGGCGAGGAGCGTCACGAGGACGTGGTCGCCGACGTAGGCCGAAACGGAGGTCGGGATCAGTCCCGAGCTTTTCAACCCCTTGAACAGCGCGAAATAGAGGATTCCGGCCAGCGAGATGCCGCACCAGACGGCTCCCCAGCGGCGGAAGACGGCGGCGTAGCGGAACGAGAAGATGAGGCGCGAAATGTACATGAAAAGCGTTCCGGCCACGAAGGCCAGCGCCACCGACAACAGGATCGCCGCGATGATGACCATGGCTTTGCCCGTGTTGATGAACTGCGAGAGGTCCTGCAAGGAGGTCCCCGGGTTGCCGGCGATGCGGAACAGGGCGGCGGCGACGGCGGCGCCCAGCAGACCGAAGACCATCGATACGGTGGTCGAGGTGGGCAGTCCCAGCGTGTTGTAGAGGTCCAGCAGCAGCACGTTGCCCAGCATCATGCCCAGAAACAGCATCATAATCTCCTGAAAGGAGAACTGTCCGGGGTAGAAGACGCCGCTGCGGGCGACCTCCATCATGCCGCTCGAGGTGAGCGTGCCGACCAGAATGCCGGCGGCTGCGACCCAGAGGATCACGCGGCGCGGTGCGACTTTCGAGCCGAGGGCCGAGTTGAGAAAGTTGACGGCGTCGTTGGCGACGCCCACGACGATGCCCATCACGGCCAGCAGGGCCAGGATGACGACGATTGCGGTGAATAGCGGGGACATGGATTATCCGTTTTCGTAATTGTTATGGTTCTTTACCGTTGCAAAGGTCCGAAACCGATGTTACAAAGGCGTTACAGGGGCGTTGCGGGGGAGTGAAAAAATATCGGGGAGCGGTAAAAAACCGATCCGGCCGCCTGTCCGGCCGCGTGCGACAACTGCAGGCGACAGACGAGCGCAATCGCTTGCGAATTGCCGGGCCGCCACAGCAGTCAAGGCGTGTGTTTTTGCGCCTTAACTCCCCGCCGAGGCGGGGAGTCAGGGGTGGCTCCGATTCGTAATCGCAGCCGAAGGCTGCGAATGCGGCCGGGCGGGTTGTCGTGTAGCTGGAATTTGTTAACTGTGTTTCTTCAATGTGAAGACGAACTCCAGCCCGCCGCGTTCGCGTTCGCGGGCCGTGATCGTGCCGCCGTGGATCGCAACGGCGTTTTTGACGATCGCCAGCCCCAGTCCCGTGCCGCCCTGTTTGCGCGATCGGCCCTTGTCGATGCGGTAGAAGCGTTCGAAGATGTGCGGCAGGTGCTCCTCGCCGATGCCGATGCCGTTGTCGGCGAACGAGACCGTGCACTCTTCGGGGGTGTCGGAAAGCAGCCGGATGAAGATGTCGCGTCCGCCGGAATAGGCCGCGGCGTTGTCCGCGAGGTTGCGGAATATTGATGCCAGCAGCGACGGGCTGCCGACGATCTCGACCTGCTGCGGGAAGTCGATGTTCACCCGCAGCCGCTGGTCGGCGGGTTTCAGTTCCATGTCGGCCGTGACCTCGGCGATCAGGTCGTTCAGCACGACGCGCTCCTTCTGGATCAGCTGGCTCGCCTCGTCCATGCGCGTGATGGTCGAGATGTCGGCCAGCAGACGCCGCAGACGCTCGGTCTGTGCGGCGCTTTTTTCCAGGAAGTCCGTGCGTCTTTGCGCGTCGAGCGACGGGTTGGCCAGCAGTGTTTCCAGATAGCCCTGAATCGCCGCCACGGGGGTCTTCAGCTCGTGGTTGATGTTGTTGGTGAGCTGTTTCTTGATGCGTATTTTCTCCTGTTCCTCGTGCAGCGCGAGGGCGTGCTCGCGGTCGCGGTCGGCAGTGGTTTTTTGCAGACGGGCGTAGAGGCGGATGATGTGGCTCGATATTTCGCCCAGTTCGTCGTGGGGAAATGCCGGGAGGTCGTCGATCCGCTCGCCCCGCTCGGCCCGTTCGGCGAATTCGTTCAGCCGGGTGATGTTCTGGCCCAGGCGGCGCGTGGCGAAATAGCCCGCCACGCTCATCAGCAGCGTCACGCCCAGCATGAACCAGAGGAATTCGCGGTCGGCGGCCAGGATTTCACCCAGCGGCACGGAGTAGGGTACGGCCGAGCGGACGATGTAGCGGTCGCCCCGCATGGCCGAGTAGAAATAGTTGCGGTCGGTGCTTTCGGAGTGGCGGCGGATGGTGTACCCCGTCCCGCGGGCCAGCGCCTCGGCGACCTCGGGGCGGTCAAGGTGGTTCGCGCCGGGCAGCGTGTCGAGCGAATTGTCGAAAACGACGTGTCCCGCCGGGTCGATCAGTGTCACGCGCACTCCTTCGCAGGGTGCGCCGGAGCGGGCGATGAAGGCGTCGGGGGGCACGCCCGCATTCACGGCGTCGAGCATCCGCAGGTTGAAAAGCTGCAACTGCGCGTCGAGCCGCTCGGCCTTGAAGTGCTTTTCGCGCCCGTACTGGAAAAGGATGAAACACCCCACCAGCGTCCACGAAAAGACGAGCAGCAGCAGGAACAGCCGCCGGTGGTAGGAAAGTTTATGCTTCAAAGCCGTAGCCATAGCCCAGGCGCGTTACGATGTGTTCCCCGTAAGGCCCGACTTTACGGCGCAGGCGTGTGATGTTCACGTCGACCGTGCGGTCGAGGACGATCACCTCGTCGCTCCAGATGCGGCGCAGGATCTCCTCGCGTGAAAAGATCACGCCCCGGTTCGAGAGCAGCAGAGCCAGGATTTCGAACTCCTTCTTGGTGAGTTGCAGCTCCTTGCCGTCGAGCGTGCAGACTTTGCGCCGGAGGTCGATCTCCAGACCTTCGAAGTGGATGCTTTCGGATTCGGCGCGTGCGGCGGACGTGCGGCGCAGTACGCTGCGCACGCGGGCCAGCACTTCGCGGACCGAAAAGGGTTTGGTGATGTAGTCGTCGGCTCCGATGTTCAGCCCGGCCACCGTGTCGTCCTCGGAGTCCTTCGCGGTGCAGAAAATCATGGGGACCCGGGCCGTTTCGGAATCGGCTTTCAGGAGCTGCGCCATCCGAAAGCCGCTCATCTCGCCCATCATAACGTCCAGCAGGATCAGCGAATAGCGTTCGGGATGCATCCGGAGGGCCTGCTCGGCGCTGTATGCCACGTCGGCTTCGTAGCCTTCGACTTCGAGGTTGAATTGCAGGATTTCGCACAGCGACTCTTCATCGTCGACCACCAGGATTTTGTGTTTTGCCATAAATGCGGGTTTGAGTCCGCAGCAAATTTACGCATCATTCACCGATGTTGCATGCCCCCGGCATGACATTTAACCGAAATGTAATGTTGTCTCATGCGCTTTTGCGGTCAAGAAGCGCAGGGGGCCTTTGCCGGATGCCTGCAAAAACCCGAAAAGGCCCCCGGCGGCCGGGAGCCTTTCGTGTCGGGCGACGCGGGAAAATCTATTTCCCCAGCACCTCCATCTGCTGGCGGATCGACTCCTCGTGGATGGCCTGCAGGACGGTGCGCATGAACTCGCGGTCCATGCCCATCTGCCCGGCCTGCCCGGCGCGGCGGGCCAGCAGCTCCTCGTAACGCTGCGTTTGCAGGACGGGCATGTTGTGCTCCTTTTTGTACTGTCCGATGTCGCGCGAGACGCGCATGCGGCGCGAGAGCAGCTCCAGCAGCTGGTCGTCGAGCTTGTCGATCTGCGAACGCAGTTCGGTGAGGCTCTCGGTGGTGATCGACTCGTCGCGGATCACCAGGTTGCGGATGATATAGGCCAGCGCCTCGGGGGTCACCTGCTGGGCCTTGTCGCTCCAGGCGCAGTCGGGCGAGCAGTGGGCTTCGATGATCAGTCCGTCGAACCCGAGGTCCATGGCCTGCTGCGACAGCGGGGCGATCAGCTCGCGCTTGCCTCCGATGTGGCTCGGGTCGCAGAAGATCGGCAGGCGGGGGAGGCGGCGGTGCAGCTCGATGGGAATGGCCCACATCGGGTGGTTGCGGTAGAGGCTCTTGTCGATCGACGTGAACCCGCGGTGGATGGCCCCGATGCGGCGGATGCCGGCGTTGTAGATGCGCTCGATGGCGCCGATCCACAGTTCGAGGTCGGGGCTGACGGGGTTTTTCACCAGCACCGGGACGTCCGTTCCGCGCAGGGCGTCGGCGATCTCCTGCATGGCGAAGGGGTTGGCCGCCGTGCGTGCGCCGATCCACAGCAGGTCGACGCCGCCTTTCAGCGCCGTGGCGACGTGCTCGCGGGTGGCCACTTCGGTCGAGGTGTACATGCCCGTTTCGCGTTTCACGCGCTGGAGCCAGGCGATGCCCGCCTCTCCGACGCCTTCGAAGCCGCCGGGTTTGGTGCGGGGCTTCCAGAGTCCGGCGCGGCAGATGCGGATGCCTTCGGCTGCCAGCGAGCGGGCCGTGCCGAGGACCTGCTCTTCGGTTTCGGCGCTGCACGGGCCTGCGATTACCAGGGGGCGCCGGGGGTCGATTCCCGGGAGTGTGATGGGTTGAATGTCGTTCATGGTTGCGTTATTTTTGTTTGTTTTTTTAGTGTCTTTCCTTTTTCCGGCTGCTTGCGGTGCGCGGCGTTCCGGGGCGTCAGATCGCGGGGTTGGGGCATTCGGCGTATTCGCCGAGAATGCGGAAGTCGCTGGTGAGAGGCCGTGCGGCGTCGATGGCCTGCCGGTAACGCATCGGGTCGTCGAACGTCACGTCGACGTAGAAGCGGTATTCCCACTCGCGCCCGATGATGGGCAGCGACTGTATTTTGGTGAGGTTGATGTCGTAGAACGAGAGGACGGTGAGCACCTTGGAGAGGCTCCCCCGGGTGTGCGGAAGGGTGAAGAGCAGCGAGGCTTTGTCGGTGTGGGCGGGATCGGCGAATTCCGCGGCGCGGCGCTCGTCGGCGAGCAGGAGGAAGCGTGTGAAGTTGTGTTTGTTGGTCTCGATGCCCCGCCGGAGGATTTCGAGTCCGTAGAGACGGGCTGCGTCGGCGCCGCAGATGGCCGCCGTGCCTGCGAGGCGTCCCTCGGCGATTTCGCGCGCGCTGCCTGCGGTGTCGTCCCTTTCGACGATCTTCATGCCGGGGAGGGTTTTCAGGAAATCGCCGCACTGCATCAGGGCGATCGGGTGCGAGCGGACTTCGGCGATGTCGTCGGGCGTCTGCCCGGGGAGGGCCGCCAGGACGTGCGAGATGCGGAGTTTCTGTTCGCCGATGATCCGGGCGCGGCTCTGTTGCAGGAGCTCGTGGTTGGGCAGCAGGCTGCCGGCGATGGTGTTTTCGATGGCCGCGATGCCCAGCAGCGCCGGATCGGCGGCCATCCGGGCGAACAACTCGTCGAAACTCAAGCAGGGCAGCACCTCTATTTCCCGGTCTGCGAAATAGCCGCGCGCCGCCGTTTCGTGATAGCATCCTGCGATGCCCTGTATTGCGATTTGTTCCATAATGGTTTGAAAAAGAAAATCCCGCTCAACCGAGCGGGATTTTCGTGTCATATTAATCTATACTATCTGTATACAGTTAATTGCATGCGATCCCGCTTTTTCCCTTGCTATAAAAGAAAAAGTAATAAAAATAGTATGCAAAACCGTATGCTCTCATCATTCGATGGCTTTTATCGTTGGCAAATGTAGCGAAATAATCCGTAAAACCAAACGTCCACCGTATTTTTTTGCGAAAAAATCAGCCCTTGCGGTGCCGGAACCGCTTGCGCAACTGCTTGCGGCGGCCGAACGCCAGCCGGAAGAAGGTCCCGCGCAGCAGCGTGTCGTCGACATCCCATCCGCGCGTTTCGGCGTAGCGGTCGAGGATGTAGAGGAATGCCACGGCGGGGCAGGACAACCTCCGGAGGTTGATCATACAGGCCCGGGAGGAGAGGGGCCGGTCGTCGAAATGCATGCGGTTGATGTCGATCAGCTGGAAGCGGTAGGCGCCCGCGGGGGTGCGGTCCCAGAGGATGTTGCCGTGGTTGAAGTCCCGGTGCTCGATGCCTTTCTCGTGGAGCTGCACGGCGAAGCGGGCGAAGGCCTCCAGCACGGGCAGGGTTCCCGCTGCGGGGAAGCGTGCGGTGGTCTGCGACAGCGGGGTGTAGTCGGAGCGCCGCGAGACGTAGTAGCTGTCGCAGAGCAGTCCGCGGCGGCGGTATTCGCTCCATGCGACGGGTTCGGGCGAATCGACGCCCAGCGCCCGGAGCCGCACGGCGTGTTCGTACGAGCGGCGGGCCTTGCTCCGGCGGAAGAAGGTGTAGATGACGGCCCGCAGCAGGTTCGGGCGCTTGAACCGTTTGACGACCAGCCGTTCTCCCTCCGCCTCGAAGGCTTTGATCGTGTTGCGTCCCGCGTGCAGGACCTCGCCTTCCCGGTCGAAGAGTTCGGGCAGGCGTTCC
The DNA here is from genome assembly GCF_025145845.1 of Alistipes shahii WAL 8301. NCBI lineage: Bacteria > Pseudomonadati > Bacteroidota > Bacteroidia > Bacteroidales > Rikenellaceae > Alistipes > Alistipes shahii. Next base: position 2,096,198 of record NZ_CP102253.1, read on the forward strand.
GCGAAGTCCCGCAGGTGTTCCGAGGCCGTATTGACGTGAATGTGCATTGCGGTGTTTTTTCCGCAACAAAGGTACGCACCCGCGGCGTAAGGCGTTAGTCCTGTTTGATTGTTAAGTTGTTCTGAAACGGAAAAGAAAGGCGGATTTCATCGGGTGGCGTGCGGAGAACGCGCTCCTTTTCCCCGAAGGCCGGGTGCGGTTTCGGACGGGCATGAAACGAGCGGAACTTTTTCCGCTCGTTTTCAGGATTTATCTCATCCGGATGTGGAACGCTTTGGGGCGTGTCATCGTCTTCGTGGAGGTGCGGCCGAACGAGTCGGCGACCTCGATGCGGACGGTCGTCGCAGGTCCCGAGGTGCGGTAACGCCACATGTGGGGAGGCAGGCCGTCTGGAACGGTCTGGTGCCGCGCGTGTAGGTGATCTTGTGCAGCCGAAATCGTTGGGCGTGACCGGTCCCCGGGCGAAGCCCTCGGCCGCGGCGGCCGTCGCCAGCGACAGCGCGCAGCACCGGTTTTTCGGAAACGGGTTTCCGTGGGGCGCGTTATTTCGAAGAGGGGTCGAATACGAAGATGTTCTGGTAGTGTTTCGTATTGTCGGCGGTGATTCCGCGGGCCGTGTATCCCAGATAGAGCTTGTCCTTGCAGACCTTGATGCCTTCGGCTTCGAGCGTCCCGAACACCGAAACGCCGATCTGGGTCAGTTTGTCCTTGTCCGACACGACGGCCACCTGCGTCCGCTCCTCGACGATGTTGCCCTCGAAGTCGAACACCGTGACGTAGGCGAACGAGCTGCCCGAGTAGAACGAGCCGAAGAGGTTGTAGTTCGACTGCCCCTCGGTGTAGTAGAGCCGGTTTTTGTGGACGTCGTAGCCCTGCCAGTCGTAGTAGGTGGCGCCGCTCGCGCCGTATCCCGTCTTGAGGAAGCGCGGCCGGGCGACGGGCGTCAGCGTCGTGAGGTCGTGGCAGCGCACCACCACGCTGACCGGGTTGGTCGAAGCGGGCCTGTCGGTCTGGAAGCCGTCGGTGCAGGTGATCGTTACGTTGGTCATCGGGGCCTTTTTCGCCTCGCTCAGCTTGTAGATGACGAAACACCGGTAGGACGAATTTTTGCTGTCGCCGTAGTTGATCGTCAGCAGGTCGTTCTCCGCGTCGATCGAGGGGTGCAGGTCGGTGTAGTCGCCGATGTAATAGTAGTCGTTGCACTCGTTGGTCTTGACGGTGGCTCCCTTCACGTATTTGACGCGCCCCACCAGTTTTTCGTTCCAGTACTGGCCTTTGGCGTTGCAGACGCCGTAGGCTCCGGCCCACAGGTAACGGTCGGCGCCGTCCTCTTCGAGGGCGGTGTTCGTCCCGTGGCCGAAGTAGGTGAGTTTCATGTAGTCCTTGTTCTCGGTCTGCACGTCCGGGGTCTTGTTGGGCTGCGCGCGGACCCAGTTCAGCTGCGCCTGGTTCGTGTTGGAGAGCTGCGTGTACCAGACCGAGCCGTCCGAGTCGAGGTTGAAGCCCTGCATCGCCGTGTTGTCCGGCAGGTAGGTGTTCCGGCTGAAGATGTTCGAGGCATCGAACCGGTCGATGCCCGTGGTCGACGATTTGTCGGGACCTTCGGGTTTGCCGGGACCGGGCGTTTCGCCGCCGTCTCCGTCGCCGCCGCAGGCGGTGCAGAGCGAGAGGCCCAGAATTGAAATAAGCGTGAATTTCAACAGTTTCATAGCATGTCGTTTTAGTTGCGGTAAATTCGGTATTGCCGCCCGAGGCGGCAATACCGAATAAAACCTGTTGTTTCTAATTTGTGATTATCGGTCTTTCGTTACCTGGATGTCGTCGATCCACAGGCGGTAGTGCTTGGTTCCGTAAGGATGCGCCGCGATTACGATGCGGGTCTCCTTGGTGGCTCCGGCGATCTTGACCACATGCTCCGTGGGGTTTACGTAGTCGGTCGTGGGAATTTTGTCGCTGTCCACGTGCGTCGTGCACTGTACGGTCACCTGCTTGTCCGTGTTGGCCGTGGCGGCCCCTGTCGGTTCGGCCTTGGTCGGGCCTCCGTCGGTGATGGTTCCGGGACCTTCGACCTGGATGTAGTGCTGTTCGTGGTCCTGTCCCCACGAGTGGTACGGCTCGAAGTAGGGCGCCGTGTGGCACGTTACGGTGATGTCGGCCGTCCCTTCGCCGATTCCGGTCAGCTTGGGCGTCTTGATGTAGCCCGAAACGGATGCGGTCGAGAGCAGTGCGGCTCCGGTCTGGGTGCGTACCCAGAAGCCCTGCCAGCCGGGATAGTCGGCGTCGGCGTAGTTCGTGCCGTAGGTGTCGCCTTCCCACCATGCTTCCCACAGTTTGGCCGCTTTCACCGGACCGCGGTTGTCGGTCGCGCTCCCGACGTAGTTGAAGAACGAGTCGGTGGAGTTGACGGGGTTTACGATTTTTCCGGTGGCCGCCGGGCAGTTCGGGTCGTCGGGGTCGATGTTCGCACCGATCTGGGCGTTGGTGACTTCGACGCCGAATGCCTGGTAGATCGGACAGCCTCTGAACCAGAAATCGTCGAAATCCTTGTAGAGGATGACGTTCGGCGCCAGATTCTCCTCGGGAGTGGTGAACGAGAACCACGTCTTGTCGGAATCCTCCTTATTGGGACCCAGCTCGTGGGCGACGATCCAGAACCAGTAGGTCGTGCTGGGTTGCAGGTTGCCGAAGGCGAAACGGTTGTGTGCGAAGAACATGCTGCTGGCGGTGAGCCAATTGGCCGTCTTCGAGGTGTAGTTGCGCAGGTTGTCGCCCTCCTCTTCCAGCGCGAGGCCGAAGCTGAACGAGCGGGGCGTGCCGTTGTTGAAGTTCGTGCCGGTACCCTTCTCGTAGTCGCCCCAGTCGAGGACTGCCAGGCGGGGCAGCAGTTTGAACATCGTGACGGTTACTTCGCCGGCCAGTTTGGCGCGGCTCTCGGCGGTGAGGTCGTAGGGGGTCGCGACGGACGAGATCTCCACGTGCAGTTTGACCGTGATCGGGCCTTTTTTGGTCGGCGTTCCGCTCAAGGCGAGGGGAATCGCTCCGTCGCCCGCCTCCATTTCGTATCCCGAGAGCGATTCGATGGCGATGCCTTCGGCTCCCGCGCCTTCGAGCGTTGCCGTGACGTCGGCCTTATAGCCGGGCTTCGATTTCTGGTAGGGGATCGTCACCCGCTTGTCCACGAGCTCCTCGTAGAGGTCGAAACTGGGGGCGATCTCGGGCGAGCCGACGGTGAAGAATCCGTCCTCCTGCGTAACCCGGATGACCAGTTCTTTCAGTCCGTCGGAGAGCGTGACGCTGCCGGTACGCTCCGCGCCGTCGTTCTGCGCGACGGTGATGTTCACCGCCTGTTCTTTCGGCGCGCCGTTCCCCTCCCCGGGCGAACAGCTGATCCACGTGTCGTCGGGCGTGATTTTCCAGGACCCGTTGGTCAGGACGAGCAGCTCCTTCGTCGAATTGAGGTACGGGAACGAGAGCGCGTCGTGGCTCCGCTGCAGGAAGTGGGTTTCGTCGTCCTTGCAGGATGTGCCGAGGGCGACCGACGCCAGGCACAAAAACGAAATTATAGCGTGTATTTTCATAAAATCGGATTTTTGATCGTTTCGGGTAAGCGGGTTAGTCGTCCCAGCCGGGATTCTGCGGCCGCAGGTTGGGGTTGATGTCGAGCGCATTCTTCGGAACGGGGTAGAGGTACTTGTAGTCTGCCCATTCCCGGTCGAGAATGTAAACCAGGCAGTTGTCCTTGTTGACACTGTATGTCGTGACGTTGTCGCCCTCTTCGGCGGTCACCTCCACGTACGAAACCCCGGTCTGGTTGCTGCCCGATTTGGGATGGCTCTTCGAGTAGAAGCAGAGGTCGTTCTTTCCGTCGCCGTTCATGTCGAACGGCTTGCCCAGTTCGGGAATGTGGATGCCAGCGAATTCGACCGTCAGTTTGTGGCCCATGCGCCAGCGCATCAGGTCGTCGCGCCGGGTGTTCTCCATGTACAGCTCGATGCTCCGCTCGCGGCGGCATTCGAGTATCCACTTGTCGGTCACCCCGTCGTAGTAGCTGGCCAGATAGGGGTCGGCCGTGGCGGGCATCGCGCCGCTTACGCCCGAACGCTCGCGCAGCGGGCGGATCGTCTTGTTCCACACCGTCTGGTCCATCTCGCCCAGTTCGGCCTTGGCTTCGGCCTCGTTCAACAGGATTTCGGCGTAGCGGAACACCGGGAGCGAGTTGGCGCTGGAGGTGTTGCTCTCGTTCGCATCGTCGTCGGTGTTCCACTTGATGATGCGGTAGTAGGTCAGCTGCGTGGTCAGGCCGGGGAAGACCTTTGCGAATTCGTTGGTCTCCTTGCCGCCGACCTTCTTGACGTAGTAGGGCGTGATGAAGGTCTGGCGCAGGCGGTAGTCGCGGCCGGCGAACTCGTCCTTGAACTGCGTCTTGTTGTATCCGTCCTTGTCCGTGAAGCGCGTCCCGTCGAGGTTCAGGTACATGTTGACGAACGCTTTGGGACCCGAGTTGCGTTGTCCGTAGCTGCCCGAGGCGTAGTACCACGAGGCGTCGTGAAACCGGTTGAGCGTGGCGTTGAACTCGTTGGCCAGGATCACTTCGGTGTACTGCGGCTCCTCGCTCTTGAAGACCTTGCTGTAATTGGTCGTCTCCTCGCCGGCCGTCGAGACCAGCGAATAGGGGCTGTCGCCCATCAGCTCCTCCGAGGCGGCGACGCACGCGCGGAGCCATTCCTCGCTGCCGTCCAGCCCGTGGTACTTCCGCCAGGTTCCCTCGTAGAGGCAGATGCGCGATTTCAGGGCCAGCGCCACATAGCGGTTGATGACGTTGGTGTTGACGTATTTGCTGGCCTTGGAGCACCAGGTGGCGGCGAAGTCGAGGTCTTCGAGGACCTTCTGCATGACGTAGTCGCGCGGGTCGCGGCCCTTGTAGAGCTGTTCGTCGTCGTCGGGGTCGATCGGCTCGTCGTACCAGGGCACGTCGCCGAAGGTCTTGACCTTGTCCCAGTAGAACCACGCGCGCCAGAAGCGGCCGACGCCCTCGTAATGCTTCATTGTCGCGTCGTCCACATAGGGGGCCGCGTCCTTCATGTGCTTGAGGTAATAGTTGACGTTGTAGAGCGGACGCCAGTTGCCCCGCGCCCAGTTGTTGGCCTGCTGGGCGCTGTAACCGCCCGTCTTGAGGAATCCTTCGGTCTGGGTCGTGACGCAGATGTCGCTGTACTGGTCGCCGCGCGTGAGCGTCGCGGCCGAGGGCAGGTGGCTTTCGAGAAAGCCGATCGCATAGGTTTCCAGCGCCGTTTCCGAATTGAAAAAGGTGTCGGTGGTCGTCGAATAGACGGGGTCTTCGTCGAAGAAGCTCTGGCACGAGGCCAGGAGGGACAATCCGGCGATTATCGCTATCTTGTTCAGTATGGGTTTCATGGGATTGCGTGTTAGAAGTTGATGTTCAGTCCGATGGTTACGCTTCGGGTCATCGGGTATCCGTAGCCCTGGCCGTCGGTGCCGGTCTTCGATGCGAAGTCGGCGTCGCCCGCCGTGATCATTTCGGGGTCGTAGTTCTTGGCGTACTTCTTCAGCGGCGACCAGAAGAACAGGTTTTCGCCCGAGACGTAGATGCGCAGTTTCTCGATGTGGGCCTTGCGGGTGATCTGCTGGGGCAGGGTGTAGCCCAGCGAGATGTTTTTCAGGCGGCAGTAGCGCGCTTTCTGCAGGTAGCGGTCGTTGGCGGCGCGCAGCGTGCCGCGTCCGCTGACGGCCAGCGAGCCGCGCAGTCGGGGCCAGTATGCGTTGGGGTTGTCCTCCGACCAGCGGTCGGCGTTCTGCCACGGCAGGCTGTATCCGTAGGGGCGGTCGTATTGTCCCCAGAAGAGTCCCGACTCGCCGGCGGGATACCAGTCGCGTTTGCCGACGCCCTGGAAGAAGACCGCGAAGTCGATGCCGTTCCAGTTTGCGCTGAAGTTGATGCCGTAGTGGTAGCGCGGCGAGGAGTTGCCGATCTTGCGCAGGTCGCCGTGGTCGTCGAGGCGGTTGCTGCCGTTGTCCACGACGCCGCTCTCGTCCAGGTCGGCGAATTTCAGGTCGCCGGCGTTCCACGACTTGTTGTCGCCGCTCCAGAAGGTCTTCTCCTGTGCCTTGAGACCCCACTCCTGCGCCTCCTCGTCGGTGGCGAAAAGCCCTACGACGTGGTAACCCCAGATTTCACCCAGCTCCATGCCTTCGTAGTAGGCGTTGGCGTAGAGCGTGGGCAGGGTGTTCGACTTGCTGGTGTATTTGGTGATGATCGACTTGCTGTCCCAGAGCGAGAGGCGCACGCTGTAGTTGAAGGGTTTGTTCGCCATACGGAAACTGTCGGTCCAGCCCAGCGAAACCTCGAAACCGCGGGTGCGCATGTCGGCGTTGTTGCCGTAGGGCGCCGAATAGCCCGTCACGGCCGGCAGCTCGGCTCCGGTGACGAACATGTCGGTCGTCTCCTTCTGGTAGATGTCGCCCACGAAGCTCAGGCGGTTGTTCAGCAGGTTGACGTCCAGTCCGAGGTTGATCGTCGAGGAGGTCTCCCACGTGAGGTTTGCCGGCAGCACGGACGAGGGCGCCGAGGTGTAGGTGCGCTGGCTGCCGTCGACGATCACGCCGGCCTTGTTGAAGTCCAACAGCTCCATGTACTTGTAGGGCGAGACGTTGCCGTTGCCGGCCTTGCCGATCGAGAAACGCCATTTGATGTTGTTGATCCAGGAGATGTCCTTCATAAAGTTCTCCTCCGACATCCGCCAGCCCACGGAGGCCGACGGGAAGAAGCCCCAGCGTTCGTTGCTCGGGAATTTCGAGCTGCCGTCGTAGCGGCCGCTCAATTCCGCGAGGTATTTGCCCTTGTAGGCGTAGCTGGCGCGGTAGAAGATGCCGACGAACCCCCAGTCGTAGCTGTTGGCGTCCTCCAGGACGTAGTCGATGCCGTTCATCAGCGAGTAGTTGGGTTTGCCGTCGACGATGAATCCGTCGCGGCCCATGCGGGTGTTGCGCGCCCGCTTGTGTTCGATGTTCCATCCGGCCATGACGTTCAGCGAGTGGTCTTCGGGCAGCCGCGGGGTGAACGAGAGGTTGGCGTTGCCGCTGTGGTACTCGATCTGCGTCTCGGTGGTGCGCATCGAGCTGCTCGCCGGATAGGAGATCTGGATACCCGGACCGTTGGAGTAGGTGACCTGCGAGATCACGTCGTTCTGGCGCGAGTGGTTGAACAGGTAGGAGTAGTCGGCTTTGGCCACCAGCACGTCCTTGATCAGGTCGATGGTCACGACGGTCGTGTTCTTCATGTCGAACTTGAGGTTGTCGCGGTAGGAGTTGCCCTCGGCCATGTTGGCGTAACCCGTGTAGACGGCCGCCGCGGTCCACGTCCCGTCGGGGTTGGTGACGCGGGTGATCGGGAATCCCTGGTGTTCGAGGTTGCGGCGCACCAGCAGGTTCTGCGCATAGGTCGTCGGCTGGTGGTAGCTGCGGCGCACGAAGTCGGTGTTGTTCTCCACGGTCAGCCATTTGGTGATGTTGACCGTACCTTTGGCCCGGGCGTTCAGCTGGCGGAATTTCTCGTCGCCGACGCGGTAGATGCCGTCCTGCTCGTAATAGCGGGCCGAAGCGATGAAACTGGAGGTTTTGCCGCCGCCCGAAATCCGGATGTTGTGCTGGTGGGCCGTGGTCGATTTCTTGTAGAAGAGGTCGTACCAGTCGGTGTTGCGTCCGTAATACTGGTATTTGCCGCTGGCGTCGAGTTCCCATTCCAGATAGCTCCGGTCGGGGTCGTTCATGCGTTTTTTGTACTCGTCCTCCCAGCTCTGCGTCCAGGGGAAGAAGTTGTTGATGCCCGTCGGCAGATGGTGCGAGTAGCCCACGTAGGCGGTCATGTAGTTGTCGTACCAGGTCTGGCTGTCGGTCTCGTATTTCGGGCGTACGGTCTCGCTGATGATCGAAACGCTGCCGCTGTAATCGACCGAAATCTTATCCTTGCGGGCGCTTTTCGTCGTCACCAGCACCACGCCGAACGCACCCCGGGCGCCGTATACGGCCGTCGAGGAGGCGTCCTTGAGCACCGAGATGCTCTCCACGTCCTCGGGATTCATCGCCGTCAGGTCGCCCTCCACGCCGTCGATCAGGCAGAGCGCCGATCCGCCTGCGCCGATCGACTGCGTGTTCGCACGGATGTTGATCGACGCCGAACGGCTCGGCTTGCCGTCGGCCATCGTGATGTTCAAGCCCGGAATCTGGCCCTGGATCGACCGGAGCAGATAGGCGTTGGGGCGGTTTTCGAGCACCTCGCCCGAAATGTTCTCCACGGCCCCGACGATGTTGCGCCGCCGCTGGGTTCCGTATCCCACGACGACGACCTCGTCCATCAGGTTCTGGTCCTCGGTCAGGACGACCTCCAGTTTGGTGCGGGTTCCGACCTTGACGCGCTGGCTCTTGTAGCCCAGATAGGAGACGGCCAGCATGTCGTCGGGTTTTGCCTGAAGCGTAAAGGCTCCCTGCGCATCGGTCGAAGTGCCCTGCGTGGTGCCTTCGATGAGGATGGTGACGCCTGTGAGCGGCTCACCCTGTTGGGATTTCACGGTTCCGGACACGGCCTTGCTTTGGGCGAGGACCTGTCCCGTCGCCAGCATCAGGAGGATGAAAATTCCCCCCCCCGAGATTTTCCGGCGGATTGCGGATCGGTAGTTAAAAAGATTCATATACGAGGTTCTTTGAAGTGTTTGGGTCAGAGTTCGGTGTGTTTCGGGGCGCGGGTCGTCGTCCGGACGATGCAGTCGCGCAGCCGGGTCAGCTGTTCGGGCGTGGCGGTCAGCCATCTGTGCCGTCCGTCGGGACCGGGGGTGAAATTCGTGAATCCTTTGTCGTCGACGGCGACGGTTCCCGGCTCGCTTTCGGTGAAGTATTCGGGATGGAGCAGGTAAACCACCGACAGCAGGTCCCACGACGCGCGGTCATAGGGCATCTTGTGGTAATTCTTGTAGCCCTCGACGACGGGATGGAGTTTCGCCCAGCCGAAATCGTTCTCGATGGCCGCACCGGGATACATGACCTGCTTTCCCAGCTCGAAGGGGTTCTGCACGATCGGCGTGTCCCATTCGGCGAAGAGTTTCCGCATGGCGGGGATGTCGTTGACGACGTTGAACTCCGCGCGCTGCTTCTCGCCGTAGCTGCCCGCCATGATCGAGAGCGTCTTCACCTTGCGGGCCACCAGTTCGCGGCCCGTGAGGGGCGAGATGTCGTCGGCCGGGCTGTCGAGGAGTTTTGCCAGTTCGGTCGCGAATCCTAAAGAAAGTACGGTTACCGAGCAGTCGGGCTGCGCGGCCAGCGTGCGGCGGTAGAGCGTGACGGGGTCCTCGATCTGCTCCGGGGTCTTGCTCCGGGCGAAGGCCGGGGAGCCGTCTTCGCGGGTCATCGCGCACACCGCCGCCGTGTAGTCGGGAGCGTGGTCGTTGAGCACCGGGGTCGGCGACTGCGCCAGCGGAATGTCGGGGTAGCCGTACCACGTGTTGAGGATGTCGATGTAGTCGGTGGCCGTCGGGCTGAGTTTGTGGTTGCCGATGGCGAGCAGGTCTACGCGGCCGTCGTCCATCGCCTTGTAGATCAGATCGAAGGCCAGTGCGTCGTCGATGTCGTTGCCCATGTCGGTTTCGACGATCAGCCGGATCGGTTCCGGCGCCGGCGCTGCGGACCGGGAGCCGCAGCCCGTGCCCGCGAGCAGCAGGGCGGCCGCTGCGGGGAGCAGTGAGGTTTTCATTTCGGATTCGGGTTTTTAGTTGCCGCCGGAGGCGATGATCGAAGCCAGTCCGGCGATGAAGAAGAGGAACATCACGGCCAGCAGCGTGTTGGTTTTGCGGTCGGCGCCCTTGAACTCCTTCCAGATGAAGACGCCCCACACGGCGGCGATCATCGGCGCGCCCTGTCCGAGCGCGTAGGAGATGGCGGCCCCGGCCTTGCCGGCGGCGATGTAGCTGAAGGCCGTTCCGAGACACCAGACGGCGCCGCCCAGCATGCCCACGAGGTGCGTGGGCAGCGAGCCGCGGAAGTACTCGCGGTAGCTGACGGGCGCTCCGACGAAGGGACGGCGCATGGCGTAGGTGTTGAAGGCGAAGTTGCTCAGCAGCACGCCGACCGAGAAGACAAAGATCGCCGAATAGGGCGTCAGCATGCCTGGCGTCGGGGCCGCGAAGTTGTCGAGGTCCATCGCCGCCGCGACGAACCGGTAGAAGAACGACATCAGCACGCCCGCCACGACGGCCAGTATGATGCCTTTGCGGTTCTGGGCCGCCGAGTCGCCGCTCTTGCGCATGCGCCCCGAGGCGATGCCGTTGCAGATGATTGCGACAACGATGAGCGCAACGCCCAGGAAAAGCACGACGGGATCGCCTTTCGGCGCTCCGACGTAGTTGACGATAACGCCCAGCACCAGCGCGAGTCCCACGCCCAGCGGGAAGGCCACCGAAAGCCCGGCCAGCGATACCGAGGCCGAGAGCAGGATGTTCGAGGCGTTGAAGATCACGCCGCCCAGCACGACGCTGCCGATGCCTCCCCATTCGGCCTGCGCGAGGTCTTCGAGGAAGGGACGGCCCTCGGTCCCGATGCTTCCCATCGTGAAGCCCAGGAGAATGGCGAAGAGCACCATGCCGATCACGTAGTCCCAGTAGAAAAGCTCGTAACGCCAGGTCTTGCCGGCGAGTTTCTGGGTGTTTCCCCACGAGCCCCAGCAGAGCATCGTGATGAAGCAGAAGATGACTGCCAAAGAGTAGCTGTTAACAACGAACATAGTATTTGAGTTTTAAGGTTTTCGTTCGGTTCAGGCGAGGGTCTCCAGCTCCCCGCGCCACGGTATCGAGGCCTGTGCGCCCATGCGGGTCACCGAGACCGAGGCGCTGTGTGCGGCGAACCGCACGGCGTCGGCCAGACTGCGGCCTTCGGAGAGCGCCACCAGCAGGGCGCCGTTGAAGACGTCGCCGGCGGCGGTCGTGTCTACGGGCGTGACCGTGCGCGCCGGGATCAGCAGCTCCTCCGCGGGGGTCCGGATCAGCGCGCCTTCGCTGCCCAGCGTGACGATGACGTTGCCGACGCCTTTCGCCAGCAGCGCCCCGGCCGCTTTCGAGGCGTCCTGCACGGTGTGCACGGGGATTCCCGTCAGCGTTTCGCTTTCCGTGCGGTTGGGGGTGATCAGGTAGACCTTGCGCAGCAGTTCGTCGGCGAGCGGCATGGCCGGGGCCGGGTTGAGCACTACGCGGGTTCCTGCCGCATATGCCTTTTCGATGGCGCAGGCCACCGTTTCCATCGGGATTTCGAGCTGTACGAGCAGGTATTCGGCTCCGGCGATGCGGTCCGCCACGGCGTCGATCGCCTCGCACGTGAGGCTGTGGTTGGCGCCGGGAGCCACGGCGATGCAGTTCTCGCCGTCCTGCGAGACGAAGATCAGCGCCGTACCGGTCGGGGTGTCCTTGGCCGTGAAGAGGGCCTCGGTGTTGATGCCGTCGGCGGCGAACTGCTGCCGGAGGGCTGCGGCGCCGGCGTCGTCGCCCAGACACGAGACGAAGGCCACGTCGCCGCCCAGGCGTGCGGCCGCGACGGCCTGGTTGGCCCCTTTGCCGCCGTTGGACTGCATGAAGCGCGCCTCGCCGACGGTCTCGCCCGGGCGGGGCAGGTGTTTGACGCAGGCAATCATGTCGATGTTGGTACTGCCTATTACCAGAATCTTGTTCATGTTCGGTTATCGTTGGTTAATTTCTGTCGTTTTTTCGCCCTGCGGGGTCCGGATGCGGCTCAACCCCGCGGAGATGCGGTTTTTTGGTTTTCAGGTCGTCCGCCGATTGTCCCCGATGCCGTTTCTTGCCGTTTTGCGCCCGTTGTTTTCATAGGGTGTCTTTGCAGAATACGGTTCTTATGGGGGCTGTGGCAGATGTTCGGTTTTCGGATGCTATCTTTTTAGCTCTGTTTGCGCTTATCGTTTGCGCAAATATAATTACTTTTTGGAAACCTCCAAAATTATTTTACCGTTTTTCTTTTCTTTTTCGATATTTTTCATATATTTGTCATGGGTGAACTGAAAATAAAGCAATGAAAAAAGAAACTCTCGTTAGCATCGCCGAACGTTCCGGATGTTCGATTTCCACTGTTTCGCGCGTTTTGAGCGGCAATGCGGCCAAATACCGCATCAGTCAGCGTACCGTGGCGCGCGTGACAGAGGAGGTCAAACGCTGCAACTATACGCCCAGCCTGCTGGCAAAGGGTTTACGCACAAATCGTACCGATACGATCGGGCTGCTGATTCCGAACATCGAGAATTCGTTTTTCGCCGGCGTTGCGGGCGTGGTGATCCGCGAGTCGCGCAATTATAATTATAAGGTGGTGGTGGTCGACACGCAGGAGGACGAGCGCAACGAGCAGGACGGACTGTCGGCGCTGCTGGCGCGGCGGGTGGACGGCATCGTCGCCGCGCCGTGCGGCAGCAATGCGGAGCTGTTCGCCAGTGTGCAGGAGGGCGGCATGCCGCTGGTGCTGATCGACCGCTATCTGCCCGACGCCGGGATGCTCTCCTATGTCACGACGGACAATTACCGCGGCGCGGTGATGGCGACCGAGTACCTGCTCGAAAACGGACACCGCCGCATCGCCTGCATCCAGGGCACGCCCCATTCGATGCCTGTGCGGGACCGCGTGCGGGGATTCGGCGACACGCTGCGGGCGCACGGCCTCGGGGACCGGATCGTGGTGACGGGCGAGGATTTCTCGGTGCAGAACGGTTATCTGGAGACCAAGCTGGCGCTGGCCCGGGAGGAGCGGCCCACGGCGATCTTCGCGCTGAGCAACCTGATCCTGCTCGGGGTGGTGAAGGCGGTCCACGAATCGGGCCTGCGGATTCCCGACGATATTTCTGTCGTTTCGTTCGACGACAACATGCTTTTCAACTACCTCGACCCGGCGATCACCTGCATCGGGCAGCCCACGGACGAGATCGGCACGCTGGCTGTGAAACTGCTTATCCGCGCCATCCGCGAACCCGGTGCGGCGCCTTCGCACCTGCACCTGCCGCCGTCGCTGATTATCCGGCGTTCGGTGCGCAACCTGCTGTTATAGAAAATAAAAACGGGAACCGGTATGGTTCGGTATTTGTAGGTAACGGAATATGCAGAAAAGAGTAAATGTCTTGTTTATAAGTATTTAATTCTCTTTTCCGCATGTGCCCGAAGCAATAAAATAGCAGAATCGGGCAGGATTAACGGTGAGTTGTGTTACTTATCCGTTACCTGCCCGAAATGCTTTGATTTACACTAAAGTGCTTGTTTTCAGCTTATTGTGTTGGATTTCCGCATAACAAATAACCTGACTTAACGTTTAACAAATCCACAAAGTTCAGGTTATCATGCAACGCAGCACTTTCAAAGTCTTTTTCTACGTGAAAAGACAGTCGGAAAAACATGGTCAGGTTCCCGTCATGGGTCGTATCACGATTAATGGTACGATGTCGCAGTTCAGCTGCAAACTCACCGTTCGCTCCACCCTTTGGGATGCCAAGGCGAACAAGGCTTCCGGTAAGAGCCTCGAAGCTCAGCGTCTCAATGAAAAACTGGAAAATATCAAGACCAATATCGGCAAGCAGTACCAGCGGCTCTGCGACCGTGATTCGTATGTTACGGCCGAAAAAGTCCGCAACGCCTTCCTCGGTATGGGCGACGACTGCCGCCTGCTGTTGCAGACCTTCGACGAATACCTTGCAGGGTTCCTCAAACGTGTGGGCAAAGACCGCGCCTATTCGAGCTATGACAATTACCGCAAACGCCGTAACCGGCTTGCCTCTTTCCTCGAATACGAATACCGTGTAAAAGATATTCCTTTCAAAGAGCTGAAGCGGGATTTCATCGAAAAGTTTGTAGTCTACCTCTCCTCGGTACAAGGGATGCGCTCCGGGACGATCCATTCTACGCTCAAGAAATTGAAGCTGATGACCTACACGGCGTATAAGAACGGCTGGATTGCCGCCGATCCTTTCGCAGGTTTCTACGTGAGGCCGGAATACTCAGAACGCCGTTACCTTTCGGCTTCGGAGTTACAAGCCGTGATAGATGTCAGGCTCCCCAATTACCGAACGGGTATCAACCGGGATGCCTTCGTCTTCTGTGCTTTCACGGGCCTGAGCCATGCGGACGTGGTGAAACTCACCCACGCGGACATCCATACGGACGATAACGGGGAGCGCTGGATTATCGACAGGCGTCAGAAAACAGGTACGCAGTTCCGTGTCAAACTTCTTCCCGTTGCCGGAATGCTCTACGAGCGTTATAAGGATATGCACCTCTCAGGCGACCGGGTCTTTCCGCTCAAAGGCACTTATAATACGCTGAACATGTCCTTGCGGCATGTTGCCAGACACGCCGGTCTGTCGTTCAACCCCACGATCCACCTCGCGCGGCATACCTTCGCCACGACGGTTACGCTCACGCAGGGCGTACCTCTGGAAACGGTCAGCAAGATGCTGGGGCATAAGCGGATCACCACGACCCAAATCTATGCTAAGATCACCAATGATAAAATCGGACAGGATATGGCGGCATTAAGCGAGAAACTCAGCAGCGTCTTCAAGGTCGCACGGTAATGGCCTCCTATCTTACAGCTAATTCGATTCCCGATCTTACTTCGTCAATAGCAGGGTAATTTTCGATGTAAGTTTTCCCGCCGGCAGGGAATTTATCGTCAGAGATGGAAATATGCAAGGCCATGCGAATCGCCCGAGGGGCGAGCCTTGCATATTTCCATCCCCGGCGTTTTGCTGGTCGCTACCGTCGGAAAAGGCGACATTCTGCGGCTCCTGACGATCCGGTTCTGATGTTCAGCCGCGATCGGCGGATTTCATCCCGTCCTGTGATCTGCCGTCGAAATTCCTCTGCTTTTTCAAAACGGCCGTCTTTTATTTTTCTTTTCATGGAGATAATTCAGCTCGTCGCTATAAATGTCCATGACAAAGCGCAGCATATTGTCGACCAAAGCCGTAAGCCTTGTGCTTTCATTCCCCAACAGGTGGAGGATTTCCGACACTTTGCGCTTGGTTTGCGCACTGACATAAATCGCCGAGCGGTTACGGCAATCTACCGGAGCGAAGAAGGTGCGTTCGAAATCCGGCAGTATGATCTTTTTCCGTCGGAATCCAGCAGGCTCCTTTACAGTAGTCGTTTGGGTGTCGACATTTGTTTTTTCAGCAGTTGGTGCCGATGTGTTTCCCTCGGGAGCGTCCGTATTTTCCTCTTCCGGCTCGGGAATCCTACGGACGACTTTCGAGTCCAAAGGAGCTTGTCCGGCGATCATCTGACGCATCAACTCCTCATCGACTTCGATACGGGGATGCTTCGGAAGGTTTGTTGCAGGTTTGTCAGTTTCTTTTAATGAATCCATGGTACAATGTTTTTGAGATTGAATATTCGTTATACGGTCATAAAGCTCGTGTGTTTGGTTTTATGTTTTAAACCATTCAAAATACCGTTTTCTGTTTAATACAGTTTATATCGGGATAATGAACGGAATAAGAAAACTTGCCTTTCATGCTGCAAGATACAACCGACAGAAATACCTCGATTCCGATGTCCGCTCACGACCGCTCCAGTCCGTTCGGCGGGCTTTTTTTTCGTACCGGACGGTTGTAATATTGCACCGGGAACAGCCCCAGTCCCGGAAGCCGTAGCGGAGGAGTTTTCAAACTTTCGATAGCAGTTCTCCGGCGCGGCTTTTTCCCATCGCCAGATGGGAGCGAGCTGTACCTTCGTATGCCGAAAATTTTTTCGGCATACGAAAGGTGCCCGCTCTGCGAGGCCGGGCGTTCTCCCAAGTCGAACGCCTTTTTAACCGATATTATGAATACCGACCGAAAACACACACAACAATTTCGAACTCCGAGTTATAAATACTCCTTCCGGCTCAATGAAGAGCAAAACATCCGCTTCAACGAGTTGCTCTGCAAAGCCGGACTTGAGCATAACCGCAGTCGGTTTATCGTCAAACGCATCTTCGCCGAAGAGTTCGTCGTCATCAAACGCGACCCGTCAAAGACGCAGTTTATCGCCCGGCTGAATGATTTTTATTTCCAATTTCAAAAGTTCGGGAACAACTATAACCAGATTGTAAAAGCCATCAACGCACACTTTTCCAACGTTGCTATCCCGCATCAGATCGCTATGCTGGAGCAACGGACCCGCGAGCTGAAAGCTCTGAGTCTTGAGATTCTCAACCTTGCAAAACAGGCTAAGGAGCGATTGCGAATATAAGAGTTGGATTGTCGCCCGACCGGCAGCGTTATCGGATTCCAATATAGAATTGTACGCTTGCTCGTTACCTTGGCCCGGCAACTTTAACAACAACAAACGTATGGCAAGCGTAAAAGTAAAATTCCGGGCCTCGTCCGTTGCGGATCGTGAAGGCCGACTGTATTATCAGATCATCCATAACCGTGTAACCCGACAGATCAACAGCGGCCATAAACTGTTACCGTCGGAATGGGCCGCTCTGCGTGCAGGATTGCTCCGGCCGGATTGCAAAGGGCCCCGACACGCTTACCTTGTCGCATTGAAAAGCCGGATCGTGGAAGACACCGCCCGCCTGGAGCGCATTATCGCCCGGTTGGAACATACGGGCGAAAGTTATACGGCCGGGGATGTGGTCGCACGTTATCTTACGCCTTCGGATACCGGGGGCTTTTTCTCTTTCGCCCGGAGTCTTGTCGGGCAGTTGAGACAGATCGGGAAAATTCGCACGGGCGAACGCTACACGACCGTCTTGAACAGCTTCGGGCGTTTCCGCAGGAATACCGAGGTGTCTTGGGATGAGATGGACTCCGACCTGATGATCGAATACGAGACTTATCTCAAATCGAGGGGCGTATGCCCGAATACCTCCTCTTACTATATGCGGGGACTGCGAGCCATTTATAACCGGGCCGTTGAGAAGAAAATGACCGTGCAGCGCGATCCGTTCAAGTATGTCTACACGGGCATTGGCAAAACTGTTAAGCGGGCGGTACCCCTGAAAGTCATCCGCCAGATCCGGGATATGGATTTGGCACTGTTTCCGGCGATGGATTTCGCCCGCGACATTTTCATGTTCTCATTCTACACCCGGGGAATGTCGTTCATCGACATGGCTTACCTGAAGAAGAAAGATCTGCAAAACGGCATACTCTCTTACCGCAGGCAGAAAACGGGACAGCAGTTGTTCGTCAAATGGGAAAAACCCATGCAGGAGATCGTCGATAAATATGATACGAACGCCACTCCTTATCTGCTGCCGGTAATTCGGGACATGCATGCCGACGCTCGCCGGCAGTACAAGAATGCGGCGCATCTGGTCAATGACAAATTGAAAAAATTAGGCGAGCAGTTGGGACTGGACATACCCTTGACCAGCTATGTCGCCCGCCACGGGTGGGCTTCCATCGCCAAGGACAGGAACATTCCGCTCGCGATCATCAGCGAGGCGATGGGACATGATTCGGAGAAAACCACGCGAATCTATCTCGCCTCTTTGGACACATCGGCTGTGGACAAGGCTAACAGCCGAATTCTGAAAGCATTGTAGTCGTACAAAGATTTTTGTTCAGCCGGCTTTCATTCGGAAATCTCTTTCAAGGCTTATTCTTGAAAGAGATATTTTTTCCGACGGATCAATCCACCGGAAAATCTCTCTCCGGAAGGAATCGGTGGTTCGGTAGTGATAATTGAAGAAATAAACGACGGCTAAATCCTCGAAATAGCATTTAACGGATTGACCGATAGATGCAACTTCTCTTCATGAGAGAAATATCTCACTGCCGCAAAGTTATGAAAAATATGAAATACGGCAACAGAATTCGGTGAAAAATAAAATTATCCCGGTCATTTCAATTCGAAATGTTAAACAATCAGGAGAATTTGTTGAACTGATTCGGAGGCTTTCGTGCGTAGGGCGCTGGGAATAAACGCTAATCATTTCGCTATTTCTCTCATGAAGAGATGTATCGGCAGACGGAATCCGCCCAAGGAAATCGCAAACGGCCTGCAACCGGTAAAAATGGAGCAGAGAGACATTTCCGATGGATGATTTCGATTGATTGATAGGGAGAGTAGAAAGATAAAATGTTGTGAAACAGACTGCTTCTCTCCGCAAGAGAAATATTGACAAACACAAAGTTATGTAATTTAATGGAAATAACGGTATAAAACGGATGAAATTTTCGGCTGCTGAACTCGCCGAAAGGTTTTTATCCAACAATGTTATATAAATAAACCGCCCGTTGAGTGTGATTTCCGTTTGTTTACCAGATAGTTACAACCTATTATATCCATCGCTCTTTCTCTTGCGGAGAGAAAGGGCGTAAAACGAGCAGAATATCTTTTTACGGATTTACGGAATAGATGATTGATATTCCGGGAGGGGTGATATAAACGATTGTAATACATATTAATACCCCTATTGGCATGGACTAAGGGTATGAGTCCTGATTGAAAAATAATAAACATGAATGGATATCGCTTCGCGCAATATAGAAGAAGTCACGACCGCTCGCTGGTTCGTCATGCGGGGCTACAAAAATGAAAAAAGAGCGGAGGAAAAACTCAAAGGCAGAGACGGATTGGAATTTTTTAGAAACTTTATCGAAACAGGTCCAATGGAGTTGCGACGGAAGATATTCTTATTGATGCTGGCGTGCGTTTGTTGTCTGAATGACAGCCATGCGCAACATGCCGTATCCGATTTATCCCTGCGGAGGGATACGAGCGTGATCATTCGTCTGTATTTCCGTTTCGACCGGTCTCTGCTCGAAAAGAAGTATCTGACAAACGAGGAGTCGCTCGCCAA
This sequence comes from Alistipes shahii WAL 8301, assembly GCF_025145845.1. Taxonomy (NCBI): domain Bacteria; kingdom Pseudomonadati; phylum Bacteroidota; class Bacteroidia; order Bacteroidales; family Rikenellaceae; genus Alistipes; species Alistipes shahii. The sequence goes on from NZ_CP102253.1 coordinate 2,115,038, forward strand.
ACTCGACACCATGCTTAACAGACCGGAAGTCAGGGATAATCTCGATTCCATTGTCATCATCGCGTCGGCATCTCCCGAGGGCATGTTGGAACGCAACATCAAACTCGCGGAAGAACGGGCTCGGGCTACGCGCACTTATGTGTATTGGAAGCATCCCGACATCGTGCGAGAGAGGGTGCAGATATGTTCTATCGGCGAAGATTGGGCGGGACTGGCCCAACGGATTGCCGATGACGACCGATGTCCCCATCGGGCGCGAGTTCTGGAGATCATCAATTCGGACGTTGACTCCGCGACCAAAGAGTGGCGGCTAAAACAGGTGGGCGACGGTGCGGCATGGCGGCACATCGTAAACAACCATCTGCGTTATCTGCGGGCCGGCGCAACCTGCATCATCGTGTTCCAGTCGGTTCCCCATGCGCCCGAACCGACGGTCGAGCCGGAACCCGAGTCAGAACCCGGACCGGTCGTAGAACCAGACACCGTGCAGATGCCGGCTCCGCAACCCGTTCCGGAGTCGCCGGCCATGGAACCGACGTTCGTCCGCAAGCCCCTGCTGGCCGTGAAGAGCAACCTGCTCTTCGACCTGGCCTCGGCGCTCAACGTCGAGCTCGAAGTCCCGATGGGCAAACGCTGGTCCGTTGCCGGGGAGTGGATGTTCCCGTGGTGGCGGAGCAACAAGTCGGACCTGACGATGCAGCTTCTGGCAGGACATGGCGAAATAAGATATTGGCTGGGCGACCGCGCCAAACGAGATGTCATGACGGGCTGGCACCTCGGCTTGTACGGCGGCGGCGGAAAATTCGACTTTCAGGTCTTCAACGACGACGGTTCCCAGGGCGACTTCTTCGATGCCGGGCTGAGCTTGGGCTATGCGCACCGCATCGGACGCAGCCGCAGCCTGCGTATGGAATACACGTTGGGAGTCGGTTACCTGCGTTCGAACTATGAGGCCTACGACCGTGTGCGCGACACGAAGTACGGCGACATCAAGGTCGTCCGTTACCCGTGGGAGACCCGTCGGCTGAACTGGATCGGTCCTACGAGGGCGCGGATTTCGCTGGTATGGCTGTTGCATTACAGAAAAAAGGAGGTTGCAAAATGAAAAACATACTGATTATATCGGCTCTTGCAGGCGTTCTGGCGCTCTCCTCCTGCTGGCGCGACGACCTTTATTATGCCACCGTCGACCGCGCCACCGTCCGTATCGAGGCCGACTGGACTCCGGCGCGGCTGACGCCCAACGGCGTTTCGGCATTCGTGTTCGACCGCAACGGCGCGGCTTTCGACGTGGTCCGGAGCAACGACTCCCGGAAAGCGGACCTCTCACTGCCCGAAGGCTTCTATAGTGTTGTCGTGCTGAACAATACGCTGGATGAATACAGGAATATCGAAAGCGCGGGAACCGACCGGCTGGAGACCTTCGCCCTGATGGGCAGGGCGGTGTCCCCCAACTTCACGTCGCTCGGCGGCGGCACCCGAGCGGAATCCTTCATCGGGGAGCCCGACACGGTGGCCGGAAGCGTAGTCCGAAATATCGAGGTGACCCGCAAGATGATCGAATATTTCCGGACCAAACCCCACGGCATGGAACCCGCCCCGGCGGCAGTCTATCAGACTGCTCCGACCCGCATCATCTCGGTGGCCGACATCAGGGTGCATGTCAAGGGGCTCAAATATGCCGCGGGGGCGCCCCGCACCCACCTGAAGAATCTTTCGGGCGGCTATTACCTCGATTCGGACAAGCCGCATTCGCTGCAGGTCTGCCACGAGTTCGTGCTGAACAACCGCTGCTTCGATGCGAAAGACCCGCGCAACGGCACCATCACCAGACAGCTGGCGACGTTCGGCCTGCACGATGAGACGGGCGTGCGCTACCTGATGGAGATGGAGTTCGTGCTGCTCAACGGCGAAAAACATCCCGTCTCGCTCGATGTCACCGATGCCATCCGCGTGACGCAGGGCGCGACGCACAAGATCATCCATATCGAGGTGGAGATCGAACTTCCCGAGGTGATCGGCAACGGCGACGGCGCCTTCGACCCCGACCTGGAGGAATGGGAGGACATCGATGTCGACATCCCGATGTAACCGACGAAACATGATTTTACAAACACCATAAAAAAAAGAAAAAAATGAAAAGATCTGTTCTCATCGCTCTGGCGGCCTTCGCACTGGCCGGCTGCGCAAAGGAAAGCGTGGTCGACTCCGCCCTGACCAATGCCGGCAACGCTATCGGCTTCAACACCTATTCGAACATCACCCGCGGCAATCCGTTCGACAACAACCCCGAGTTCGCCGCATCGGGCAACGTCTTCGGCGTAACGGCCTTTATTAGCACCTCGGACAGCCCCTACATGGGCAAGGCCGATGCCGGCACCGAGATCGTTTCCGACGGCACGAAATGGGACTACAAGAACACGAGCGACATCCGCTACTGGCCGACCCAGGGAGAAACCCTCAGTTTTTACGCCTATGCGCCCTACACCAAGAACGGCGTTGCGATTCCGGTTGCATATACGAAGGGCGACGGAATGATCATGACGGACTATACCGTTCCTGCCGACGATGCCGGCCAGGTGGACCTCATGTACGCCTCGGCGCTGAATGTCGCCAAGGCAAGTCCGGCCGTGAAGGTTCCCCTCCAGTTCAAACACGCGATGACGCAGGTGCGTTTCAAGGCCAAGGCCAAGGGCGACGGTGTCTTCATCGACGTGAAGGAGAACGGCATCAAGCTGAGCAACCTCAAGTCGAAGGGCACCTTCACCCTCTCGGCCGCCGGCGCTGCCAGCTGGAGCATTACTGAAGGCAACCTGACCGAATATACGGCAGTTTTCCCCGAGACCAAGGAAATCACCAATGTGGAAGCAAAAAATCTCTATGATGCGGACAAGGCACTGATACTGCTTCCGCAGGAGTTCGCTGCAAAAACCGGTGACGGAGACATGACCGGCGGCACCCTTACGATTTCCTGCAAGATCTATTACAAGGATAATAACGCAACCCCCCAGTATCTGTTCGGTTCGGCCGACACGTATGCCGACTACACGGTTCCGTTCAGCAGCAAGAAAGTTACCGGCGATACGGAGGGGGAAGAGATCTGGAAGATGAACAAGCGCATTACCTATACGCTGACCGTCACCGGCAACCTCGAACCTATCCTGTTCAAGACGTCGGTAGTGGATTGGGAGGATTCCAACGCAGACATGGAGATCTAAGACGCTCTGGCCGCACGCATGCGCCGGCCTCACGAAATTCCGGGAGGGTTGAATGTCCCTCCCGGAGTACAAACCGGACCGCCCGGCGGTCCGATACGATTTACAAGTTACGGATATGGAAACACGAAGATATTGGCTTTGGGCGGTTTTCAGCCTGACGACTCTTATATCGTGCGGCAGGGGAGGGGATGAAGCCCTGCAACCCGCGGACGACGCCATCCGGTTCGACGACCGGATAGGGGATTCGGCCGTTCCATGGACGAAAGGCGTACAGACCGACGACGGCAACTTTGCCGACTTCGGGGTTTTCGCCTACTATTCGCCCCAGGGCAGCTACGATGCCGCCGCTTCGAAGCCCGATTACATGTACAATGTCCGGGTGACACGCCCCGCCGGAGGGGACTGGACCTATTCTCCGACGAAATACTGGCCCCAGGGAAAGGTCAGCTTCTTCGCCTATGCTCCGTATGACACCGATGCGGCGGTCTCCGTCTCATGCGGGACAGGCGCTCCGCGCGTCACCTATGCCGTTCCCGACGCCGTGGCGGATCACCGCGACCTGCTGCTGAGCGCCCCGGCCCTCGACCGGACGAAAGAGGGCGGCAGGGTGCCGCTGACATTCCGCCATGCGTTGGCGGCCGTGGTCTTCGAAGCCAGCGTCGACGGCACGCTCTCCGAGGGACAGTCGATACGCATAACCGGAATCCGTCTCGGAAAGTTCCTGCATAAGGCCACCTGCCACCACGAACTGCCGGACGCCATCACGCAGACCTTAGCGACGGACGCCGCCGACAGGGAGTACGCTCTCTCGGAGGCGGACGGCACGTTGCAGGGCAATTCGCTGGTTGCCGTCTATCCCGTCTACCAGCCGGTCTCCTCCGCAACGGGCTGCGCGATGCTTTGGCCGCAACAGATCGATGACGACGACCTGCTCACCGTCACGGTCCGCTACACGTCGAACGGCGTGACGCGGGAATCTGCAATAGTTCGGAATATCGGCGATTTCGTCGTCTCCGGCAGCATCGAAGCCAGCAAGCGATATGTTTTCAGACTGAAGTTCACCCCGTTCGGCGAGATGGCGCTGACCTGTGTGGTGCAGGACTGGAACCAGGAAACCATTGATGTCCCCGATTTCGATTGACGATTATGAAACGATTATTCCATATAGCCTGGATGTGTCTGGCCGTCGCGGCGTGCTCGAAGGATGAATTGCCCGGAACGCATGGCGAGTTTGCCTCGCTGACGCTGAGCGTCGCCTCTTCGCAGAACGACGTGAAGACCCGCGCCGTGTCGGCCGATGCCGACGAACAGCGGATCAACAACCTCTACATCTTCATATTCAACCCGGACGGGTCGGTCGATTGCCGCAACTATATCTCCAGCCTGAGCGCATCGAGCTGGACCGGAACCATCGGCGGCCTGACGTGCGGCACGGGGAAAAGCGTGGCCGCCATTGCCAATACGGACAATACGGTCGTCGACATTACCCGCGAGATGCTCGACGGCATCGCCTCGCGTGCGGCGTTGGATTCGTGCGTGGTGAACCTCCGGGGCAAGTTCATCGAACGGGGCACCAACTTCCTGATGACGGGCGTCGCCGAGAATGTCACCGTCACGGCCGGCAGTCCCGTCTCGGCTACCGTGCCGCTGACACGCGTCGACTCCAAAATCCGCTTCCGCGTCACCGAGGCTTCGGGCGTCACCTTCACTTCCGACGACTGGCGCGTCGTGTCGGTTCCACGCAAGGCGGGGATGATGGCTTCGCGCACCGACCTGTGCACCGACCCCGCGGAGTGCTTCGATACGGAGTGGGCTCATTTCGAGGAGGACGGCAAGACCTTCGCCTTCTATTCGCTGGAGAGCGTCCTGACGCCCCGGGCCGAGATTCCCGTCACGGCGGGCACCTATGAGGAGCAGTATGCGCTGCGCGAGAAACAAGACAAGACCCCGACCGGCGCGGGAATCGAGGTCGCCAACGGCGACTATACCTATGCGCCGAAGACCGGAACCTGCGTCCAGTTGCGGGGTGACATACGCTACAAGGACGCGTCGTCGGGCGTGGAAATATCGACCGATGTGGTCTATACGATCCATCTCGGAGGCGTGGAAGGCGTCGACGACTACAACTTGCTCCGCAACACCTACTATACCTATAACGTGAAAATCGTGTCGGTGGACAAAATCATCATCGAGGTCGATTCGAGCAAGAAGACCGAGGAGGACGAGCAGCGTCCCGGCGCCGAGGGCGATGTCGTGATGGCGCTGCAGATCAAGGAGCTGGACGCGTACAACGAGGTGTTCACCCTGAGTTTCCACCAGAGCAACGTGGACGAGACCATGACCTGGGACGTCAACACCCCCTTCTCGCGGGGCGCCGCCGGCGAACATCCGGCCGACTACAAGTGGATAAAGTTCCGGATCAACAGCAAGAACAGCAGCAACTTCTACAGTAGCACCGATTTCCGCGCCTATCCGGGCAACGATGCGGTCTACACGGGGACGGTCTCGCTGGACACCTATATGACTGACGTGGCGAACGGGACGGACAAACTGCTGTATGTCGACCAGTTGGTGAATATCCTTCAGGCCTGCAAGGAGCGTTACCGTACCAGCGGAAGCGGGGGCTCCGACCACCTGTTCGACAGTAGCGACTACATGCGCTTCACGGCATTCGTCGACGAATACTATTACGAGACGAGCCCGACCGATCCTTCGGAAACGGCCGTGAACGGCTTGTGGAAGAAATTCGTCAACCAGCAGGCGCGGGTCATGAACATCCTTTCGAATCTGGCGTACAGCCCCGATCGCCAGAGCACGAAGACCAACGCCATCTACTCGATCCGCCAGTCCTCGATCCAGACCATGTATAACATCATGGACGAAGAGAATTTCACGGCCTGGGGCACGCAGATGATCCAGGAAGAAACGCCGGTCGCATTCGAAAAAAACACGAACGACGTTTCCAACCCGACATACAACGACTCGAACAACGGACGTGCGAATACGCTCCGGATGTGGCTGGGCGGCAGTACGACCAAACGCTGGAGCGATTACGTCACGATGTCGACCTGGACCATGAAGTCTGATTACGAGGCTGCCAAATACAAATGTCTGCGGATGAACCGCGACAACGACGGCGACGGCACGATCGACGAGAACGAGGTGCAATGGTATCTGGCGGCCATCCACCAGTTGACGGATCTATGGATCGGCGAATGGTCCTTCGACCCGCGAGCCAGGCTTTACAGGAAAACGACCTGGACAGAGGGGCAGGAGCAGTATTTCGCCAGCAGTACGGTTCACGAGAAGTACCTTGGCTATGACAATCCCATAATCCTATGGTCATCCGAAGGCTCCTCGACCGGAAAACTTTCCGAAAATTATTCCGGTTCGATTTCTACTCCTGTTTATTATCGTTGTGTCCGTAATCTAGGAATTCCACGCACGGCCGCCGGAACCGTCAAGCCCGACGATCTGGCTACCTACGATGCGATGACCCGCAGGATCTCGCTTGCCCGAATCGATCAGCAATCCATCCGCGGCTATTTCCAGACCGCCGAACTGCCCGAACACCACGAACGCGAGGCGGCCAACAAACCGTGGCGGACATTCGAGGTCATGAACACGACATCCGGAAACAATACCTATAACTGGGAGACGCTGAGAAGCGATGCAAGCAGCGGCGACTCCCCCTGTCCGACGGGATACCGCATCCCCAATCAGCGGGAACTGGCGCTGATGCACTCCCGAATCGGCAACGACGGAAACTGGACGCTCAACAACCATTTTTCGCGCACCCGTTTCCAGTTCGGCTCGAACCGCCCCGGATTCTCCGTCAGCCAAGGCAACAGTGTGCTGTATCTGTTGACCGGCACAGGCAATTATGGCGGCGTGCGCTGCGTGAAAGATATAAACGAATAACGCCGCAGGGAGGCATTCTCCGCCCTAATGCGCCCGGCTGTATGACCATTGTCGCGGTGGTCGTTATCGGACAGAATCGTGGTCGCAGCATCCGTCCCCCGGGTGGTGCTCCAGCACGGTGTGGGGAATGTGGCCGTGCGAAACGAGCTGGATAGGGCAGTCGTAGTTGCGCAGCTGCTCTTCGGTCAGCACGTTCGAGCGATGACGGTGCACGCGGCGGTTGACACAGACGATCTCTTTCACGACACTCGTGATCGTGCCGATGTCGTGCGACACCATGACGATTGCCATGTGCGTATTCAGTTCGTGCAGCGTGCGGTAAAGCTCTTTCTCGAACTTGTTGTCCACGAAATTCGCGGGTTCGTCCAGAATCAGCAGCTTCGGGTCCGAGATCACGGCCCGGGCCAGCAGCGCCCGCTGCATCTGGCCGCCCGACACCTCTCCGATCGGCTGGCGGGCCGTTTCGGCAATCCCCGACGAGGCCAGCAGCGCCATCGCCTTTTCGCGGTCCTCCCGGGTGTAGGGGGAGCGGAACCCGCGGCGGCCCTGCAATCCCGACAGCACGACTTCGAGCACCGAGATCGGAAACTCCCGGTCGAAATCCGACAACTGCGGCATATAGCCGATCAGCCGCTCCTTGCCCCGGAACAACTCCGGCGCCAAACATATTTCGCCCGTATGGGGCACGGTTCCGAGTATGGCTTTCACGAGCGTCGTCTTTCCGCCGCCGTTGGGACCTATGACACCCAGGAAATCGTCGTCGCCGATTTCCAGATCGACATGTTGAATGGCTTCGTATCCGTCGTATGCGACGCTTACGTCGCGCATCGTTACCAGATTCATTTTGCGGTGATTAAGTCGGTTATCGTGTCGATGTTCGCTATGGCGTCCCGGTCCAGCGGATCAATCGCCACGTATTCGGCGTCGATGTCTCGGGCTATGACCTCCACGGTCGATGCCGGGAATTGCTTTTGGTAGAATATCCGGCGGACTCCATCCTCCCGGGCTTGCCGGATGATCGCCGTCAACTGCCTGGCCGAGGGCTCCTTACCGTCTGCTTCGATGGCGACTTGCCGCAGCCCGTAGTCGCGGGCATAATAGGTGAGGGCGGGGTGGTAGACGATGAAATATTCGATGCCGCTCCGTGCGATTTTCTCCGCCGTGCGAGCGTCCAATGCTTGTAACTCTTTCTGCAACCGGTTATAATTGGTTTCGTATTTCACCGAATCGGGATAGGCTTTGCGAATGGCTTCGAAAGCGTTTGCCGCCATCTTCTGCAACGCCTTCGGGGAGGTCCAGACATGGGGATCGACACCGTGCGTATGATTGTGTCCGTGGCTGCTGTGCGAACAAGAGCCTTCGATCAGGTCGATTCCGCGGCTCAGGTCGATGACTTTCTCCTGTTGTTCGATTTTGCCCAACAGCGAGGTTTCGAAGTCGATAAGTCCCACATTGAAAATAAGTTGCGCTTCGTTTAGCTCCACAAATTGTCTGGGCGTAGGTTCGAACGTCTCGGGACTGGCTCCGGCGGGCACGAGTACTTCGACTTCGAAATCTCCGCCGACAATGCTGTCCACAAGACTTTGCAGCGGTTGTATCGAAACGTATAAAATTCTGTTATTCTGCCGGTTATTCGTTATGCAGGCCGTCAGCAGCATGATTGCTGACAGATATGTCGCAATTTTACGCATGATTGATAATCAATGTTTTTTAGTAACTATTCAGCGGTAGGTGCATGTCAAGGTTTCAGACCTCAAACAAGGCTTGAATGGCACTAAAAGAAGTATGGTTGTGCTTCTTGGCAGTCTCAATGACGGAATGAAGTTCGAGGAATGTGTCTGCCCTAAATCGGAGCGGAATGTGCAAGAATTCTTCAACTTGATGGGATCGTAAAATAAACTGTGTCAGAGGTTGTATTCGGGACGATTTTGGGATCACGGCAAATCCCGAAATCGTTCCGTAAAGGTAATGTTATTTTTTTGTTCTTTGGCATCACTACTGTCGGTCGCGAACTCCTCGAATATGCGGTAGTTGCGCTGCTCGTTAGCCTTGTTAAGATTGCTTCTGGTCACGGATTTGCCGATGCCGAGGTGATAAAGTTTTCCGGCATGCGCTTCCATCGCAACAATGAGATCCCGCAGGCTCTCTCGATTTGACAGCTGTCCGAACATCATCGTAAGTAGTTGATTCCAACAAGTATAACTCTTTATATACTTGTCGCCTTCATACTTCTTTACAATGCGGAGGAACTTAAAATTGTCCAGGAAGCCGACTAATTGGGCGAAAACATATTTGTCTTTATTCATAACAGCCTGATTCAGACTGCAAAAGTAATTTCAAATCGTTGCGCCTCAAAATCTGCTATAACAATTTGAATTTCAATAATTTCAAAGAACTCTTATGATTTTTTAGTGGACACTAATGAACCGTAGTAATAAACTCCTTGTGATGCACAATATCCAAACGAAGGAGCTTTTTCTATTTCATTTTTGCCCATGGAACATCGCTTGGCACAGGCAGGACGACAGATTTCTATCGGTTTTGAATCTATACAGAAGTAGTCTTCACCACCATCAATAGCTGCTGCCATCTTTTCTCGAATGGCAGCACAAAGAGAAGCCGTGAACTTTCGTCTGCCATTGTATTACTGACGAGATATTAAATGAGGAATCTCAGATTTATATTCTCTCAGTTTAACGAATAAAAGGGATTCGCTGTCAATACCAATGGATTCAGAAGCCATATTGAGAGCAACCACTTCCAAGTCGGAAAATCTGGGAACGACACCACATCGAGGTATATTCTTCGTTGATCAAGTTCCCTGCAAACTGCTTGCAGATGTCGCGAAATTTTGCGAATATTGCATATAGGTTGTGCATATATGAATTAGCTATTAATTGATCGGAAACCATTAATGTGTTAATAATTAGTATTATGCATAACTTTTTATGCATAAATCTTTTGTAATTTTAATTCCGCCAACGGGTTTATATAATTTTACTCAAAGAACTACGGAGAAACAAACTTAACTATGTTTGAACCAAAACTTTTTATCAGATACCGGAGCAAATCACTCCGGAACTTGACATTGGTAAAGGCTGTCCCGAAATTTGCCCGGTCGGAAAATTTTTCGTATCTTGCAGTAGGTTATTTGAAATGCGGTATTTTCGTGCAATTAACTGAAAATAAACCGTTGCCTTTTCGTTACCTATTATCCTATACAAAAATGTAACGACCCGATAAATCAAGTCGTTACATCATTATAATCCCACACCTTGCAAGGTTCCCGTTTTTGTTTTCCGGCCTGTCGCCGGCTCTCTTTTGTTTATAGGCCGTGCGGAAAACGGGGATGTCCGTACGGACATCCCCGTTGCATGTGTTGTGTCTCTTCATTCTTCTGTTTTTCGGCAATAATGTTTTGCGGAAATAAAATTTCTGCGAATGGCCTTTCATGGTTGTTATGTGATTTTGCCAAGTGTCGGCTTGATGGGTGTGATATTTTCGGGTAATTCTGCCATTTGGATAAATATGTTTATTTATTTTATTCAAAATTGAATAATTGATAAAAATAATTACTATGTTTGTGTGTCAAAGGTGTTGCATTTTTATTTCAAAATGAATAAATGTTGTTTTGAGGACATCGAAAGATGTAGCGCCGTTGTCAATGAAAAAACTTATAGCAAAAGGGGACCTGAAACTACATACTATTAAAACATCAAACCTCCTGTAACCTAAAAACCTTTAATTATGAAAAGACATTTTAGTCTGATGACTTTATTGCTCGGCCTCCTGGTAGGGGGAGGGCTCGCTTCGTGTTCGGATAAGGACGACGGTGAGGGCGATTCGAAAGAGATTGCCAATCCGATTGCGTCTGTCGTGGCGGTCGACGGCTCTAAAACAGCCAATGCCGTGATTTCCGATGCCGACAAAACCATCAAATTCGCATTCGAGGAGTTGTCCGACCTGACCAGTGTGTCGGTTACGATCAACATGACCAAGGGTGCGCTCCTGAAAACCCCGGGCAAAGCCACTTCGACGCTCAATCTATCGGCTCCTTATTCGGTCGTACTGCACAACGGCGTGAAAGAGGTGACCTATACGATGACGGCAACGCCCAAAGAGATCCTCCAGCCGGTTGTTGGGGCCAAGGTCGGCGACACCGACGCGGTGGTCGAAGGTCAGCTCATCACGATCGGCTACAAACCCGAGATGGAGATCAACGCCATGACGTTCGACTTCAGCCTGTTGAGCGGCGCCACCGTCAAGTCGCCCGCCGACAAGACGTTCAACCTCGAACTCGAGGACGGTAAATTGGTGGTTACCTATCAGGGTGAAGACTACAACTATACCGTCAAGGTGAAAGATTATGTAGATCCGCTGCTGAGCAAGGGCTGGACGAACGTGACTTCGTCCTACGGCACGCTTCCCAACTACATCAAAGTTTACAAGAACGAAGACCTGCTCAACAATGCAGCCACCAAGAGCATCGGTTACATCGCAATCATGTCGCCGGGCAAATCGACGATGGGAGCGCTCGGAGCCGGCAAGGATAACAAGAAATCGATTTATACCTTTGCTTCGGAGGAACCCTCCTGGAATGTCCTGCTGGTCGGTATCGAATCTACGGCAGAGCCGCTGATCTTCCGCGGCGGACAATTCGTGCAGGAAGGCGCGCTTTATCCTTTCGGCACGCTGGGACAGGACAGCAAGGGTGTGTACAAGATGGCCTGGTCGCAGAAATTCGACGACAAACTCTATGCGTTCCCCTACAAGCCGGGTTCGACCTATGTCGAGCGGAAAAAGGAGGAAGGAACGGTCTGGGACGCGCAGAATGCAGCTTCCGGCCTGTTGATGATCTTATGGGACGGACAAATCCAGACTGCCGACGAGATGATCTGCAATACGGGAATCAACTGGGGTTATCCCACCGATGTCAACCGGTATGCGACCTCGTCGATAGGACTTACTCCTCACGGTAAGGTGATCGCATTCTGCGGACAGCAGATCAACGGAAGCGTGGGCCTTACGATTCCGGAAACGGCGCAGGTCATGAAGGATACGGGCTGCGCTTCGGCCATCGTATTCGAACGGTCCAGCTCGCCCGATATGCTCATCAACGGTCAGAAGACCGTGGATAACTCCAAAGGGTCTGTGGAGGCGTCGAAGAAAGTGCAGGGCGCTTTTGGATTCAAGTAGCGGAGAAAACGGCGGCATATTCGCTGGCCGGTAAATTTTCTGTACCCGGGACGGCTTTTCGGCTGTCCCGGTTTTTTATCGCGATCGCACCTGCACCTGCACCTGCGCAGGCGCGGAGCGGACCGGTATCGCCGATCGGGACCGGCAAAATCGGCTGACGGAAGTCGGTATGCGCACCGGTTTTTCTTAGGATGACACGCCGAACTCCGGTTGCCGGTGCTAAACGTATTTATTTTTGCTCGATCGTGAATTTTAAAGGCAAAAGGTTGCTTCATTGTAAATAAATTAATTATATTTGCATTGTAGAGTGATAAAATTTACTTTATTTTGAGTGTGTGATAAAATTGGAACCCAATATGAAAACCTCGACCCGCAGGAATTTCCTGAAAAAAATTGCCATTACTGCCGCCTCAGCGGTTGCCGTACCTGGGCTGGTCAAGGCGTCTGAAAACCTCGGAACCGCAGAGGCCGAATCGGCGGAGGCGTTCCCGGGCCCGGGCGGTCTGATTGTCCCCAAAGGGAACGGATTACAGATTTCGGGAACATTCCTGGATGAGATTTCCCACGATATTCCCCACCAGAACTGGGGCGAGAAGGAGTGGGACGCCGACTTCCGCTACATGAAAGCCGTCGGCATCGATACCGTGATCCTGATTCGCTCGGGATACCGCAAGTTCATCACCTATCCGTCGCCCCACCTGCTCGGGCAGGGATGCTATATGCCCTCGGTCGACCTGGTCGATATGTACCTGCGTCTGGCCCAGAAATATGGTATGAAATTCTATTTCGGCCTCTACGACTCGGGCCGGTACTGGGACACGGGCGACATGTCGAGTGAAGTCGAGCATAATAAATACGTCATCGACGAGGTCTGGAGGATGTACGGTGAAAAGTATCGGAGTTTCGGCGGCTGGTATCTGAGCGGCGAGATCAGCCGCAGTACCAAAGGCGCTATCGGGGCGTTTCGTGCCATGGGCAATCAGTGCAAAGCGGTTTCCGGCGGACTGCCGACCTTCATTTCCCCGTGGATCGACGGCAAGAAAGCCGTTATGGCGAGCGGCAGCCAACTGACCAAGGAACAGGCGGTGTCGGTCGAGCAGCACGAGAAGGAGTGGAGCGAGATTTTCGACGGGATTCACGACGTGGTCGATGCCTGCGCCTTTCAGGACGGACACATCGACTACGACGAACTGGACGCTTTCTTCTCCGTCAACAAGAAGATGGCCGATAAATACGGTATGCAGTGCTGGACCAACGCCGAGTCGTTCGACCGCGATATGCCGATCAAATTCCTGCCGATCAAATTCGACAAACTGCGCATGAAACTCGAAGCGGCCAAGCGCGCCGGGTACGACAAGGCGATCACCTTCGAGTTCTCGCACTTCATGAGTCCGCAGTCGGCCTATTTGCAGGCCGGACACCTCTATGACCGTTACAAAGAGTACTTCAATATCAGGTAGCCTTACTATGAAATCACAGACAAACACAGGCTACGTTGCGTTCCTCTCGGTCGTAGCCGCTATCGGCGGAATCCTGTTCGGATACGATACCGCAGTCATTTCGGGAACCGTGACCGGGGTTTCGGCCCAATTCGGACTCGACGCCATGCAGCAGGGATGGTTCGTCGGCTGTGCGCTCGTCGGTTCGATCGGCGGCGTTGCGGTGGCCGGCATCCTCAGCGACCGTTTCGGCCGCAGGATGACGATGCTTATCTCGGCCGTATTCTTTACCGTATCGGGCATCGGCTGCGCCCTGAGTCCCGATTTCACGCAGTTGGTCATTTACCGCATCATCGGCGGGGTGGGTATCGGCGTCGTGTCGATCGTCTCGCCGATGTACATCTCGGAGGTCGCCGTAGCGCGCTGGCGCGGTACGCTCGTGTCGCTCTACCAATTGGCCATCACGATCGGATTCCTGGGAGCCTATCTGGTCAATTTCCTGATCCTCCGATCGGCCGAAACGGCCGTCTATTCATCCGCCCTGATGCAGAAAATCCTGGTAACGGAGATGTGGCGCGGCATGTTGGGAAGCGAAACGCTTCCGGCGCTTCTCTTCTTCATCGTCATCTTCTTTATCCCTGAAAGTCCGCGCTGGCTCGTGCTGCGCAACTGCGACGCACGGGCCCATACCGTTTTGGAGCGTATCTACCGCTCTTCGGAAGTCGCCTCGGCGGAGATCGCGGCCGTGCGCGCCGCTGGATCGCAGCAGACAAAGTCGGAATGGCGTATGCTGTTCGCTCCGGGTATCCGCAAGGCGGTTCTGATCGGCGTGTTTATTGCTGTGCTGGGGCAGTTCATGGGGGTCAATGCGGTGCTCTACTATGGTCCGACGATTTTTGAGAACGCCGGCCTTTCGAGCGGGGACTCGCTTTTTTCGCAGATACTCGTGGGGATGGTCAATATGCTGACTACGGTTCTGGCACTGGTGATTATCGACCGTGTGGGGCGCAAAAGTTTGGTATACTGGGGCGTGTCGGGCATGATCCTGTCGCTGGTCTGCATCGGGCTCTACTTCTTGTGGGGAGCGGCATGGGGTGTGTCCAGTACGTTCCTGCTGATCTTCTTCCTGGCCTACATCTTCTGCTGCGCGGTGTCGATCTGCGCCGTAATCTGGGTGCTGCTTTCGGAGATGTATCCCACCCGCATCCGCGGGCTGGCGATGTCGATCGCCGGACTCGCCCTGTGGATCGGCACTTACCTGATCGGCCAGTTGACGCCGTGGATGCTCGAAAACCTCACCCCCGCAGGTACGTTCTTCCTCTTCGCCGCCATGTGCGTTCCTTATATCCTGATTATCTGGAAGGCCGTTCCCGAAACCACGGGGCGCTCGCTCGAAGAGATCGAAAAGTACTGGCAGAAATAGTTTACCAATGTTTTCATCGCGGTTTTAACAACCTCGAAATTAACCGAATAGTAATATGATGAATTTTCAAGAATTAGCCGATCAATATAAGTCGGAGTTGCTGGACAGTGTGTTGCCCTTTTGGCTCGAGCACTCGCAGGATGAACAGTACGGCGGTTATTTCACCTGCCTCGATCGTGACGGAAGCGTCTACGACACGGATAAATTCATCTGGCTGCAGGGCCGTGAGGTGTGGATGTTCTCGATGCTTTACAACCAGGTGGAACAACGCAAGGAGTGGCTGGACTGTGCGGTTCAGGGCGGCGAGTTTCTCCGGAAATACGGGCATGACGGCGATTACAACTGGTACTTCTCGCTCACGCGCGACGGACAGCCGATCGTCGATCCCTACAACATCTTCTCCTATACCTTCGCCACGATGGCTTTTGCGCAGTTGGCCAAAGCGTCCGGCAACGAAGAGTACGCCCTGATTGCCAGGAAGACCTTCGACCGGGTGCTTGAAAAACGCTCGAATCCCAAGGGTAAATGGAGCAAGGGCCACCCCGGCACGCGTCCGATGAAGGACTTTGCGCTGCCGATGATCCTGTGCAACCTCTCGCTCGAAATCGAGCACCTGATCGATCCGAAGCTCATCGACCAGATTGTCGAAACCTGTCTGCACGAGGTGCTGGACGTGTTTTATCAACCCGACCTGGGGCTGATCGTCGAGAATGTCTCGGCGGCGGACAATTCGCTGGTGGACTCGTTCGAGGGGCGTTCGATCAATCCCGGACACTCGCTCGAAGCCATGTGGTTCATTATGGACCTGGGTAAGCGGCTCAACCGTCCCGAACTGATCGACAAAGCCGTGAAGATCGCGTTGTCGACCATCGAATACGGCTGGGACAAGGAGTACGGCGGCATCTTCTACTTCATGGACCGGCTGGGCCATCCCCAGCAGCAGCTCGAATGGGACCAGAAACTGTGGTGGGTGCATATCGAGTCGGCGATCACGATGATCAAAGGCTACCGGATGACGGGCAACGAAGCGTGCCTGGCCTGGTTCGGGAAACTGCACGAATATATGTGGACGCACTTCAAAGATTCCGAATACCCCGAATGGTTCGGCTACCTGAACCGCCGCGGCGAGGTGCTGCTTCCGCTCAAGGGCGGCAAATGGAAGGGATGCTTCCACGTCCCGCGCGGCATGTACCAGATATGGCAAATTCTGGAACAGTGCGAGTAGGCGGGCCTGTATACAAATTCAATTCACTCGCGGCCCGAACCTGAGCCGCGAGTTTCATTCGTAAAAGTCAAAAGCATGAAACGTACAGGATTCCTTCTCGCGGCCGTATTGGTCGTAACCGTCGCTTTCGCACTGTCGGCAGCCGCCAAAACCACCCGTCGGGTGGTCGATGTCCTGATTATCGGCGGTACGACATCCGGCACGACAGCGGCCGTTGCCGCGGCGCGGCAGGGGGTGACGACGCTCGTCGTCGAATCCACGCCGATGCTCGGCGGAATGTTTACGGCGCAGGGCGTTCCGGCCGTCGACGGCAATGCCAATCTGCCTTCGGGCTTGTGGAATGAATTCCGCGAGGCGCTCCGGGCCCATTACGGAGGAGCCCCGGCTCTGGCTACCGGATGGGTGAGCAATACGCTCTTCGAACCCCATGTCGCCGACAGTATTTTCAAAGCCATGGCTGCGGCCGAACCGGCGTTGTCGGTCGAGTATGGATTCCGCCCCGTGAAGGTATTCAGGCGCGGCCGTAAAGTCTCCGGGGCGCGGTTCGTCGACAAAGCCGGCAACAGGCTGGAGGTTTCGGCCGAAGTCACCGTCGACGCCACCGACCTGGGCGACGCGCTTCCCCTGAGCGGTACGCCTTACCGGTTGGGAATGGATTCGCGCAGCCTGACGGGCGAGTCGCTGGCCCCGGAGAAGGCCCGCAATATCGTACAGGACCTGACGGTCACTGCGATTCTCAAGGACTACGGCCCCGGGACCGACAGGACGATCCCGCGCCCCGAGGGCTACGATCCCGCGGAGTTCTCCGGTTGTAATGCGACGGCTGTCGGCGATCCGATTCCGCCCGAAATGGTGATTACCTACGGTCGCCTGCCCAACGGCAAGTACATGATCAACTGGCCGACCAAGGGCAACGACATCTACCTCAATGTCGTCGAACTGCCGTATGAACGGCGCGAAGCCGCGTTGCGTCCGGCGCGTGAAAAGACGCTGCGTTTCATTTATTACATCCAGACCGAACTGGGATACCGCAACCTGGGTATCGCCGACGACGAATTCGACACTCCCGACGGACTGGCCTATCTGCCTTACCATCGCGAGGGACGCCGGGCGGAAGGGGTCGTCATGCTGACTTTCGACGACGTGATGGCACGTTACGACCGGCCTGCGCCGCTTTACCGGACGGGTATTTCGGTAGGCGACTACCCGGTGGACCATCACCACAAATGCCGTCCCGACGTTCCCGGCATCGCATTCCTGCCCGTGCCGTCGTTTTGTGTTCCGGCGGGAGTGATGATTCCGGCCCGAACCGACAATCTTATCGTTTCGGACAAAGCGATCTCGGTCTCGAACCTGATCAACGGGTCGACGCGCGTGCAGCCCGTCGTCATGCTTACCGGACAGGCCGCGGGGACGCTGGCGGCCCTTGCGGTCAAGGCCGGCTGTACGCCCCGCGAAGTCCCCGTACGGCGGCTTCAGGCTGCCTTGCTGGCCCAGAAAGCTTATCTTCAGCCGCTCTATGACGTGAAGCCCGACGATCCGGATTTCGGGTTGTTGCAGCGTATCGCTTCCACGGGCATCCTGCGCATGACGGGCGAACCCTACCAGTGGGCGAATCGTTCGTGGTTTTACCCCGAGCGGACGGTATCGGTCGGGGAATTTACGCTGGGGTTGCACGACTATGCCCCGCAGATCGCGGTCGAGGACGACCCGGCGCCCCTCACGGCGGCTTCAGCGGCTGACCTGCTCCGCAGGGCCGGCGGACGGATTGCCCCGAGCGCCGATACGACGCCACTGACCCGGCGCGAAGCGGCCCGCATGGTCGACGAGGCGCTGCATCCGTTCGAGCGGGACATCGATTTTGAAGGAAATCTCAAATAAACCATCCGATCATGAAAAAAATGATTTTTTTACTGCTGGCCGCCCTGCTGACGACAGCCGTTTCTGCCCAGGACTACTACACGACCAAGCGCAATGTCGAGGAACTCGTGCCCGTAACACGCCGTAATATCGTCATGCTCGGCAACAGCCTCACCGAACGCGGATTCTGGTCCGAGTATTTCCCGGATAAGCGGGTGCTCAACCGCGGTATCGGCGGAGACCGTATCGTCGGGATGCTTGCCCGCCTCGACCCCATCGTCGGAGGGCAGCCGCGCGCCATCTTTATTATGGCAGGAGTGAACGATCTGGTGTTTACGGATATCAGCAACGAAGACCTGCTCGGGCAGTATGAGCGGATGCTCGACATTATTGCGGACAAATCTCCCCGCACGAAGGTTTACATCCAGAGCGCACTGCCCGTCGACGAGTCGCGCGGCGAATCGCTCAAAGGCAAGAATGTCCGTATCGCCGAGTTCAACGCCCTGCTGCAAAAGGCCGCAGCAGCGCGCGGATTGCAATACATCGATATTTGGAGCAGCATGGCCGAGAACGGACAACTGCCCGAAAAATACCATTTCGACGGGATTCACCTCAAGGCCGACGGTTATAAAGTCTGGATCGACAAGATTCGTCCGTACGTAAAATAATCCGGCTATGAAAGTCCTGTTCTTTGCTGTCGCGCTGTTCCTGTCGGCCGGGGCCGGTGCGGCCGGCGGCGGGCCGCGTTCCTGCCGGGCGGATTCGGAGCTGGTCCGCTTTGTAGGGCGTGCCGCCGGAGACGCCGCCGGCAGCCTGTCGTTCGATTGGAGCGGCAGCCATTTTTCGTTCCGTTTCGACGGTACGGCTTGCTCGATGCGCGCTTCGGACACCGGGTGTAACTACTACAATGTCTTCGTCGATGGTAAGTTCTATGGCACGGTGACGGTCGAGGGCGGGGCCTCTGTCATCCCGCTTGTCGGAAAACTCCGCCGCGGACCGCACACCGTGACGGTTCAGAAGCGGACCGAAGCCGAGCAGGGGCGAACGACGCTCTACGCGATAGAGACCGACGGCAGGCTGCTGGCGCCGCCGCCCGCACCGGGGAGGTTGATCGAGTTTATCGGCGACTCGCATACCTGCGGTTACGGAACCGAGGGGCTGTCGCCCCGCGAGCCGTTTACGCCCCGGACCGAGAATTGCGACCTGGCTTGGGCCTGCATTACGGCCCGCTACTTCGATGCGGATTACGTGCTGATCGCTCATTCGGGACGGGGGATCGTGCGCAATTGGGGCGATCCGAAAGCGGCTTCGGAGATAACCATGACCGACCGCATGATGCGTACGTTCGACGAGGTCGCCGATTCCCGATGGGATTTTCAGGGCTATAAACCCGATATTGTGGTCATCAAGCTGGGAACCAACGATCTGAGTGCGGACATCGTGCCTTCGGAGCGTGTGTTCGGGAAGGCTTTCCGGCGCATGTGCGGCAATTTGCGTGAAAAATACGGCGACGTGCCGATCCTCTACGTCGTGCCGCAGGGCGCCGGGCCGTTTTACGATTTCGCCCGAACGATTATCAAGGGATTGAACGATAAGAACCTGCATTGTATCCTGCAATTCGACGAGATTCACGACATGGATGCAGATCTGGGAGCGGGCTATCACCCCAACTACCGCGGACACCGCAAAATAGCCGCGGCGGTAATTCCCTACATCGCAACGATCACCGGTTGGGAGATGCCGCTGCGGGCAATCGAATAAAATCAGCATAAGATGAAAAAACTATTGACTGTCGTTGCCGTACTTGCCGGCATTGCGATCTGCGCCGATGCGCATGCCCAGAATGACTGGGCCGGTTTTAGCAGGTTCGAACAGGCGAACCGGGAACAGCCTTCCGCGCCGAAAGCGGTTTTCATGGGCAATTCGATCACCGAGGGCTGGATCGGCAAACACCCCGGGTTCTTTTCTTCGAACGGTTATGTGAGCCGCGGCATCAGCGGCCAGACGACTTCGCAGATGCTCGTGCGCTTCCGGGCCGATGTCATCGACCTGCATCCGCAGGTCGTGGTGATCTGCGGAGGTACGAACGACATTGCCCAGAATAACGGCTATATCTCGCTGCCGCACATTTTCGGCAACATCGTTTCGATGGTCGAACTGGCGCGGGCGAACGGCATCGCTCCCATTCTCTGTTCGCTGCTGCCTGCCCGGGATTTCGGCTGGCACAAGGGGCTGGAGCCCGCTCCGAAGATCATCGAACTGAACCGGATGATTCGTGCCTATGCCGCGCAGGAGAAGATTCCCTATGTCGATTACCACACGCCGATGGCCGAGCCGGACGGGGGAATGATCGCCGCCTATACCGGCGACGGCGTTCACCCCACGGAGGCAGGTTACGATGTAATGGAGGCGATCGTGCAGCCGGTGATCGGCGCTGCGCTCAAACACACGGGATCCAAGCGTCATAAATAGCCTGCGGGCCGGTATCTGCACAAAAAAAGAGGTCGACGATTGCCGTCGACCTCTTTCTTTGGCTGTTCCCGGTAGGGGGCGCTCGGTCACTTGCAGAACGACAGGACGCATCCGCCGGCCTTATCGGCCGAAATCCGGAGCTTCCCGGCTCCGCCGGGCGTGATGCGGATTCCCCCGTTCGGGCCGATCGTTTCGTACTTCTCCGGGTCGAGGTAAGAAGGCAGCGTTATGCTTTTTTCACACGCTCTTTTGGTGTCGATGAAGACCGCCGGATATCCGTTCACCGCTCCTTCGTAGCACAGCATGTCGCCGTCGTCGGCAATCGGCGCTGCGAACCAGGTGTAAACGCCGCGCCAGTCGATCGCATCGCCGTTTTGGATCGGTTTGTTCGAAATCAGCTTGTGGTAACTTTTGCCGTAGGATGCACAGATGAACATCACGTCGGCATCTGCCAGCCAGCTATGGTCGCCCAACCCGTCCGGCAACAGATATGCCGACTGGTAAGCCTTTGCATTTTTCTCCACGAATCGTCGGAAATCGGGGTAGTCGGCTTTGGTGAATGACGATTCCCCGGCTGCGGGAGGGGGTGTCCAGCCGCTGTAAGCCCCGCCCGGCGTGGCGAAATGGGTCTTGTTCGCGAACATCGACTGCATGCCGTAGTAAATCGCTATCGTCACCGGATTTTTGCAGCAGAAATCGTGGCGTACCGTCACGTCGATGTTGTTGCGGAAGATCCGGTAGGTTGCGAACTCGTGGCACAGCTCATCGCGCAGTTCCTCCTCGTTATCGGCGTTTTTGTACGGATGCGTCGGGTCGAGAATCACGTTTTCCGCCTCGATCGTTATTCCCTGCCGGCTCCATACGGCCTTGTCGCCTTCGAGGGGCTGCCCGTCCACCGTTACGCTGAAACTCTTGTTGTAGGCCGTCCGGGCCGTACGCTCCATGTATTTGTGGTTCGCTCCGCACCAGCCGCCGCCCTGGATATTGAACGGGCCGATATTGTCGCTGTAAGCCAGGTTGAGCACCTCGGCGGGTTCGCTTTCCGGGCGGGTCGTGGGCGTCCGGTCCGTATTGGGAAGGGTTCCCACGCGGTAGAAGGTATAGACTTCGTTGAACAGGCAGCGCTTGAACCAGTAGAGGATATCCGTCGAAGCGTCCATTTTGGCCGAAATGTAGAGGTTGTCGCCCTGGCGCTTGACGTACATCATCTCGGAATAGGGGCGTTTGCCGTCGTCGGCATTGCCGCCGTTGCCGCCGTTCTCTTCGCCGGAACCTTTGTCGGCGCAGGCGGACGCAG
Source organism: Alistipes shahii WAL 8301 (assembly GCF_025145845.1). NCBI lineage: Bacteria > Pseudomonadati > Bacteroidota > Bacteroidia > Bacteroidales > Rikenellaceae > Alistipes > Alistipes shahii. Next base: position 2,137,089 of record NZ_CP102253.1, read on the forward strand.
GCAGGAGCAGACAGCAGATCAGCAGGCGGCGTAAAATTCGGTGTCTCATTTTTTTTCGTTTTTGGCGTGGTGTCACCGGACGAGCCTGAGGAACAGGTCGGGACGGTCGGTGGTGATGAAATCGAACCCGTTTTCGATCACCCACAACATTTCGACAGGATTGTTCACCGTCCAGACGTTCGAAGCCATTTTCAGCCATTTGATCGAATGGAGCCATGTCGGATTGTTCTGGAAAACCCAGTAGTTGAAATCGCATCCCGTCATCCCCATTTTTTTCAGGTCTTCGGGCAGCGTGCCGCCGCCCAGGTACATGATCGGGGTTTTGGCCGGGGCCACGCGCACCAACTCTTTCAGCGCATGGAACGAGAACGAAATATAGGTTACGCGCTTTGTAAGTCCGTATTTGCCGATCATCTCCACGATCTTGCGGACCGCTTCGGCGTCGGCTTCGGGCGTAGCGTGGGGCTTGACCTCCAGTACCAGTTCGAGTTTCGTTTTCCGGGCGGCCTGCAGGTACTGTTCCAGCGTGGGGATTTTCTCGCCGTTCGCCAATTCGAGCGTCGTCAGTACGGTCGAGGGATTTTTCTCCATCTCATAGCTGCCGTGTTTGTCGTCGTGGTGGATTACCAGTTTGCCGTCCGCAGCCATCCAGACATCGAACTCCGCACCGTAGGCGCCCAGTTTGTCGGCGTTTAACAGCGAGGAAACGGAGTTCTCCGCCGAACCGTCGGTATGCCAGAATCCGCGGTGGGCCACCACGCGGGTTTTGTTTTTGACGGGCAATCCGTATTTCATTACCTGGCGCGTATAGATGATACGGGCCAGCCGGTCCATGATGACCTTGTCTTTGTGTTCGTTCGACTCGAAAAGCGTCAGTACGCCGCGGTTGCCGCAGTAGTAGGCTACGGCCGATGCGTTGAAGACATCGTTCTTTTCGAACCGGTCGATATAGGCCAGCATCCGGTCATAGAACGTATCGGGGGCGGCAATGGTAGCCCGCTCGTCGAATTCGAACTCCATCGCCATGCCGTTTTTGCGGGCGACGGCGCAGGCTTCGTCCAGGCGGCTGTCGGGGATCGACTTGTTGAAGAAGTGGTTGGGCTGCTGATAAGCCACGTCGAATCCCAGGCGTTTCCAGTCCTCGTGGCCTTTGGCCTGCCAGTAGGGAATCCAGTAAAAAAGTTTCTTCTGCGCGTGGATATATTCGCTGAGCGGGACGGTCAGGTCGCCGCAATGGTTGGTGTCTTCGGCGACCCAATAGAAGCCCGAGAGTTCCAGGTGTTTGTACCCGGCTTTTTTGAACCGCGCGATCAGTTGGTCGATATACCATTTGGTTGCGGCGATCTGGTCTTCGTCTTTCGAGAAGTCCATCCTGCGGCCATCCAGTTCGCCCCAGTCTTTCTGGTCGCGCACGGCTTCGGGAAGTCCCAGCACGACCTTATGCCTGAACGCCGGTTTGCCGATCTCTGCGATCTGCTCGCCGATGCATCGGTCCAGCGCGGAAAGCGACTTGCCCTCGTCGAAGATGCGGTCCAGGAGCCACTCCCATTCGGGTTTGCGGGCAAATTCTTTCTCATACCCGACGGTGTAGCAGCGGCCCGTGCCGTTTTTGAATTCGAGGAACAGGAATCCGTCGAAAAGCCAATGTTTCGAACCGTCGAGGAATCGGTGTACGACGTAGGGGCGGAATTCGTCGACCGTCCAGTCCAGCCGGTGTTTCCCGCCCTGATAGATCAGCGCGAGGTCCTGAATGTCGGTCGTCTGGTAGTTTTGTGCGGCGGCAGTTCCGGAACTTCCGGCAAACAGTACCAAGCACACGGAAAATGCAAAGTATTTAAAGGCTTTCATAACAATATTGAACGTTGAATTTTATTTCCGCAGCGGATTCCCGGTCACGAACTGACAGAATTCGTGGTAGAGTTCCTTGTCCTTCTCTGCCGGAGACGCCCACAGGTCGTAGAACCCGTTGGTTCCGTGGTAGTAACTCAGCGGCTGTTTGCCGTAGATTCCCTCCGATTTGGCGTTGGATATATATTCCCGGAAGCGTTTTTTGTACACGTCGCAGTTGGGTTTTCCTTCCAGCAGCGCTTCGTCGAATTCGAATTCCATCGCCAGATTATTGGCTTTGATATCGGAAAAGAAGCGGGGAAGAGGGTGCTCGTTTTTATCGTCCCAGAAATGGTTGGGCTGCATGTAGGCGTAGTTGATACCGAAATCGGTCCACTTGTTATATCCTGAAGCCCGGTTGTAGGGAATCCAGCAGAGACATTCGTTGAGCGAGTTGAGGTATTCGGCAATAGGCGGAATAATCTCGTCCGACCGCTTCAGTTCATTGTTCCAGCCGTAGCTCGGCGTGGTGAGATCCTCCGAAATAATGTAGAACCCGGCCAGTTCGACATACTGGTAATTTGTTTCATTGAATTTCTTGCGCACCTGGTCGATATACCACTTGTAAACCGCTGTGCGGTCTTGGGCATTTGCAAAATTCATTGTGCGGCCGTTCAGTTCGCCCCAGTAGACCGTCGATGCGGATTCGTCGGCGTACTCCCTGTAAATGATCGGATCGGGCATGATCATGACGACTTTGCGTTTGGACGGCGGCGTTCCCATGCGTTGTGCGGCCTCTTTCACGGCCTCTTCGAGTGCATTTATACCGTTGTCCTTGTCGAACCAGTAGTCGATCAGCTCCTGCCATTGGGGCTTTGCCGCCGAAGTGAGTTTCAATCCCACCATATAGGAGTAGGGCTTGCTGTCGATGCTGCTGGTTACCTGGAACTCGATGGCCAGGAAACTGTCGAACAGCCAGTGCTCCTTTCCCTGCTTGTCGGTATAGGTGACGAACGGTGCGAACCGCTGCTTATCCCACCGGTAAGGCGTTCGGTGCGAACTGCCTCCGTAGCATAGCACCAGGTCCGAAAAGGAGAGGATTCCGCCGCGGCTCTGTTCCCAGGCGTACATCGTGGGGTCTGTCGCTTCGGTGGTGAATTTAACGGATTGCAGGGTTCCGAAGTCGCCTTTGTCGTTGCAGGCTACGGCGAAGACCGTGTAGGTCGTGAGTTTCGACAGCCCGTCGATTACGATCCTGTTGCCGGTGTAGGTTTTACCCTCGTCGAAGACCTGCCGGGCCGTCCGTGAGGATTCGTCGTTGGTCGCCGCGCACAGGATGCGGTAGTGCGAGGCGTTCACACTCTCTACGCGCAGAGTCACCGATGAGGCCGATGAGGTCAGTATCTTCATGCTCATCGCGGGCTGCAAACCCTCGTCCTCGCCGCTTTTGCCGTTGCTGCAACAGATGAATGAGACGCAGCACAGGAGCATTGTTATGAATCTTGTGGTTGTCATGCCGGTATCCGATTTTTATTTCCGCAATGGGTTTCCGATCACGAACTGACAGAATTCGTGGTAGAGTTCCTTGTCCTTCTCTGCCGGGGACGCCCACAGGTCGTAGAACCCGTTGGTCCCGTGATAGTAGCTCAGCGGCTGTTTGCCGTAGATTCCCTCCGATTTGGCGTTGGACATATATTCCCGGAAGCGTTTTTTGTACACGTCGCAGTTGGGTTTCCCTTCCAGCAGCGCTTCGTCGAATTCGAATTCCATTGCAAGGTCGTGCGCCTTGATATCGGAGAAGAACCGGGGAAGAGGCCGTTCGCCCTTGTCGTCCCAGAAATGGTTGGGCTGCATATAGGCGTAGTCGACGCCTACCTGTTTCCACCGTTTGTATCCCCCGGCGCGGTTGTAGGGAATCCAGCAGAGGCATTCGTTGAGGGCATGCAGGTACTCCGCAACCGGAGGAACAACCTCCTCCGACCGCTTCAGCTCGTGGTTCCAGCCGTCCTCGACCGCCGGCGATACGACGATCTCTTCCGAAATGATGTAGAACCCGGCCAGTTCGACGTATTGGTAGTTCGCTTCGTCGAATTTCCGGCGTACCTGGTCGATGAACCATTTGCAGGCGTCTACGCGGTCTTTGCCGACCGAAAAGTCCAGCTCCCGGCCGTTCAGTTCGCCCCAGTAGACCGTCGATTCGTTCGTCTTGTCGTACAGTCTGTATATGACCGGATTGGGGAAGCTGAAAATCACTTTGCGTTTGGACGGCGGCGTTCCCATGCGTTGCGCAGCCTCTTTCACGGCCTCTTCGAGCGCATTTATACCGTTGTCCTTGTCGAACCAGTAGTCGATCAGCTCCTGCCATTGGGGTTTCCCGGCCGAAGTGTAGCCCCGGTGTCCGACTTCGTAGGCATAGGTATATCCCAACTGGAATTCGAGACAAAGGAAACTGTCGAACAGCCAATGTTCCTTTCCCTGTTTGTCGGTATAGGCGACGAACGGCGCAAACCGCTGTTCATCCCACCTGTAAGGCGTCCGGTGCGTACTGCCTCCGTAGCACAGCACCAGGTCCGAAAAGGAGAGTATCCCGTTGCGGTCCTGCTCCCAGGCATACATCGCGGGGTCCGCCGCTTCGGTGGTGGCTTGGCGGGTTTGCTGCGCTCCGAAGGCGCTCTTGCTGCAACAGAAGAATGAAACGCAGCACAGGAACATCGTTAAAAATCGTTGGGTCGTCATTGTGTATTTTGTCGTTATTGGGTTTTTATTTCGGTTGTTGCCGCAGCGGATTCCCGATCACGAACCGGCAGAGTTCGTGGTAGAGTTCCCGGTCTACCTCGTCTGGGGATGCCCACAGGTCGTAGAATCCGTTGGTCCCGTGGTAATAGGCGAATGGCTTGGTCCCGTATATGTTCCGCTTTTTTGCATATTCCATGTAGCTGCGGAACCGCTTCCGGAAGGCTTCGCTTCCCTCCCGGGCGTGGAGCAGCGTAGGCTCGAACTCCAACTCCATCGCCATGTCGTATTGCGCGATCTGGTCGAAGATTTTCTCCATGTCGTGCTCTGCTTTCCAGTAGTAGTTGGGTTGCAGATAAGCCTGGTCGAATCCGAATGTCGGCCACACGTCGTAGCCGCGCGAACCGTAATACGGAATCCAGTTGAAACTGTAATTCAGGCGGTGAAGGTAGTCGGCGACGTGCGGCAGCAGAATGTCCGAACGTGTCAGGAAGTAACTGTACGCCGTATCCTGCGGCCGGGTTACGATCTCGCGCAGCCAGTAAAAACCGGCCAGTTCGACATATCGGTAATTTCCGGCTGCAAATGCGGCACGCACCCGGTCGATATACCATTTGCAGGCGGCGAGGCGGTCCTCGTTTTTGCTGAAATCGAGCCGGCGGCCGTCCAGTTCGCCCCAATAGGTCGTCGAAGAGGTCGTGTCGATGTAGTGTTCGTAGATCACCGGATCCGGGAGGACCATGATCACGCGGCGTTTGGCCGGGGCATTGCCCAACCGTCCTGTGGCCTCTTTTACGGCTTTATCCAGTGCATCCACACCGTTTCCCGGCCTGAAATAGTAATCGATCAGTTCCTGCCACTGCGCTTTTCCGGCTGAGACGCCCGTGTCGCGAAGTTGGCCTGTTTCAAACGCATATCGGGCATTGTCGGGGCGGTTGGTGTCCTGGAATTCCAGGAAAATGAATCCGTCGAAAAGCCAGTGTTCCCGGCCTGCCGGATCGGTGTAGGTGACCAGCGGCGCCAACCGGGCCTGATCCCATAAATAAGGAGTCCGGTGGTGGCTGCCACCATAACACAAAATGGCGTCGGTCGTAGTCGCAAGGCTTTTCCGAGCCTCTTCCCACGGATAGCGTTTAACAACGCGCGTGCCGGTGCACGATGTCGCCAGGAACCCCATCGCCACAGCCAATACCAGTGCAACGAAATATAACTTACGCAAAATGAGTCGTGTTTCATGTTGTACGAATTAATCCCGCTGTGAAATTTTTTCAGACTCACAACGGGATTAATTTATTGAAAATCAGTCGTTAGAAGCCTATGCCCTGAACGTCGGCCAATTTACCGCGTCCATTCAGATAATCGCCCGTTTGCGGATTCTCTGGTTTTAGGATTATGAACTTCAGGTAACGACCGGCGATCATCGTCTTAACTGGATAATCATAAGTCTCGATCGTGCCGGTCCAGCCTTTGAAATCGCGCTTCCCGTCGGCGACGAGTGTCCACTGCGTACTTGCCCCGTTATACTTGTCTGCTATGTAGATTTCGTATTCGCGGTAGTTGCCCTGGTGAGTCGTATAGTCGCTGATCAGGAACTTGGTAAACACGCGGGCCTTGCCCATATCTACGACAAAGGTCATCGGGAATGAGATGGGGCCGTTGTCCCACGAGGAGATCCATTCGCCGCCGGCGGTCAATATGCCGTCGAACAATTTGTTCGCAGTATATCCTAATGCCCATGCAGGAGCGTTAGGATCCTTGCCATAGCAGTTGTTTTCACCCTCGAGTAACGTCCATGGGCCTTTCACATCTCTGTTGAAAGATACGGGCACGTACATGACGGAGCGGCTGATGCCGATGGCCTCGTTCGACAGCGACTTGATGCGTACGGGTACGAGATACTGATTATCGTCGACCGCCTTGAGTTCGTTGCCGTTGAACAATTTTTCGGAGAGAATCTGGAGGCTGAACGCCGTCGAAGATTTGCCGGCCTCGAGCTGTGACGATGTCGCGGCCAGCGAAACCAGGTCTGCGGGAGCGGCCTTGTAGTCGGTTCCGTTCGCGTCGTTATAAGCGGTGATCAGGCTGTTGTCGATTTCGTAGTCGACGGTAATATCCATCACCGAGATCGGGTTGTCGATGGTGACGGGGCCTTCGTAAACCGCGGTTTCGCGCGAAGCGGCCGGGCTGAACACGGGCGCTACATCCGCTTCCATGCCCAGGTGCGACCATGCCATGCTGACGATCATTACCTTGCGGGCTTCGGGAACCTCCAGCGCGTTGTTGTCGACGGATAATTCGATTGCGACGGCATAGTTTCCTTCTCCGAGCGAATTGATGTTCTCGTCGTCCCAGGTTACCTTAACCGTCTTGCGGATATCCTTTTCGGAGAACTTGATCGCCGGAGAGAATGTCACGTAGTTTGCCGGCAGGGCCTTGTAGTCCGTGCCGTTGGCCGTATTGTACGCTTCGAGCGCAGCTTCCGAAACCTCCAGCCGCGCCGTAGCGCCGGTTTGTCCCTTGCCGCTCTTAATGACGGTCAGATCACATTCTTCATTATACAGGGCTACATTGATAAGCTGGTTGTCTGTCGCGAGAAATGAGATCGTATCGTCTACCATGTAGTTGTTGCGCTCATCCTTGCAGGCGACCATGGCGGTCGATGCGATCAGGGCTGCAAACAACAGTTTCCACATATTTATTTTCATATCACATCAAGCGTTAGTTAAAATCCGTAATTCTGGGTCATATTGGTCATCTCGGCCAACTGAGCGGCACCGATGGGATACAGATAGTCCTTGTCCTGGAAAACATAGGTGCTGATTCTGAGCTCGTTGTTCACGCGCTGGTAAGAATCCTCGTAGTTTGTCGCAGTCAGGTGCAGCGTCCAGGGAGTGCCCGGGTATTCGTCCTTGGCGATCATCCAGCGGCAGGCGTCGTAGTGACGTTTTGCTTCCAGTCCGAATTCGACCATGCGCTCTTTCTGGATACACCAGCGCAGCAATTCTTTGTTGCCCTTGATTTCGGGGTATGCCTCCTCGATATCCTTCAGTCCGACCCGGTTGCGTACCTTGTTCAGGTAAAGGAGGGCTGCGGTTTCGTCGCGCTGCGGTTTCTCGTTGCAGGCCTCGGCGTAGTTCAGGTAGACCTCGGCCAGGCGGAATGCGGGATACACGTACTTGATTGCTTTGTACATGTCGTATTCGTCGTTGAGCGAATAGTCGGGTTTCAGCAGCCGGCGCCAGGTATAACCCAGGCGGTTGGCGTCCGAAGTGGCGGAATACCTCGACGTGCACTCCGCGTTGTCATAGCAGGTGAACCGGTTCGGGAACGTCTTGTTAGGCCAGTAGAATCCGTTGGGGACCAGGCAGGCGTAGAAGCGCGGATCGCGTCCGACGCAACTGTTGTGCGCCTTGAAAGCGGGGGCCCAGTCGGCGTCGGCCGGCTGCTTGTAGTTTTCGGTGAATCCCGTTGCCTGGTATCCCGATTGGGGATCGACGATCGGTTTCGACAGGTCGTTCTGGCCCTGGTAGCCGGTAACCGGGTAACGTCCGGTTTCCCACATGGGATAGGTGTCGATCAGCTTGAGCGACGGGGCGATGCCGCCGTATCCGCCGCGGACACCCAGTGTTTCCAGTGCGTTGGGCGGCATGGCCGGGCCGATCTGCCCGCCGGTGGGGCCGAAGTATTCGTAACCCTTGGTCGTCCGGAACCACCATCCCCAGATCGTTTCGCTGTTCCAGTTGTCGAACATGACTTTCTGATACGATGCAACGCCTTTCTTGAACGGATCGGTCTGTGTATTGTCCTCGCACAGGCTGTACATGCCCAGGTCGATCACATCCCATGCTGCCTGTGCCGCAGCTTCCCATTTGGTGTCGTCTTTGGTCTGCGGAAAGAGGAATTCGCCGCGCATGTTCTTCATCTTGCCGACATAGAGGTCGCAGCCGTTGTAGAGCGGCGATGCGGCGAAGAGCAGGACGCGTGCTTTCAGGGCCAGTGCAGCTCCCCGCGTAACGCGTCCGACAAAACTTGCCTCCGGTTCTCCGATATCGGACATCCGCAGCGGCAGGTCGTTCTTGATTGCGTCCAACTCGCCGACGATGAAATCGATATTCTGGTCCACCGTCATGCGGTCGATCGTCGAACCCATGATAGTTTCGTCCGGCATCTGGTCGCCCCAGATGTAAACCGGACCGAACTGACGGAACAGGCAGAAGTAGTAGAATGCACGCAGGAACCGGGCTTCGGCCTTCATGGCCTTGATTTTATCGGGGCTCTCGCCTTTGTTTAGATCGACGTATTTGAGGAACGTCGAACACTGGTTGATCGCCACGTAGTTCTTTCTCCAGAAGTTGTAGTAAGCCGCGTCGGCTGTTACCAGGTCGCCTCCGGTCCCGTTGACCGTACCGCTGCTGTAACTGCCGGTTTTGATCTGAAGGTAGTTCACCCACTGGAAGAACGAGTACTGGGCTTCGTCGGAGCGCGGAACTACCCAACCCTCGCTGCCTACGATCTCTTCCTCCATCGGAATGTAGGAGTAGATATGGGCGAGATACTTTTTGGTGCCGTTTGTCGTGCTGAATATATCCTCGATATTGGGCTGGTCGTCCAGTTTTACGTCGAAATACGATTCACAGGAGGTCGATGCCAGGGAAAATACCAGGATAGCACACAATATTCGCATTTGTTTCATAATAGTTCAGGTATTTTGGTTTAGAAGTTCAGGTTTACACCGATCGTAACGGTGCGGACTTGAGGATACTGGTTACCGTAGCTGGCGCTCAATTCGGGATCCCATAATTTGAAATCGCTGAATGTAAGCAGATTGACGCCTTGAACATAGAATCGAACCGCTGAGAAACCTGCTTTTTTGGTCCATGCCCTGGGAAGCGTATAGCCGATTTCGGCGTTCTTCAGGCGCAGGAAGCTCATGTCGCGCAGCCAATAGGTCGATGCCTGCTGGTTGTTGTCGACCTTCTTCATGGCCAGGCGGGGATAGGGAGCGTTGGGGTCCTGGTTGTCCAGCGTCCAACGCTTTTCGGCTACGTCGGCAAAAATCTGTCCCGACCGTTTGATGTTCGAAGCCTGTCCGAACAGGTTGAAACCGCTGATGATACGGGTCGTATTGGCGACGCCCGAGAAGAATACCGAAATATCGAATCCTTTCCAGTTGAGGCTGGCGCCGAAGCCGTAGTTGATCTCCGGAATAGTCGTATAACCGATGGCCACCTTGTCGAACGTGTCGACTACGCCGTCGCCGTTGATGTCGCGGTATTTGATGTCGCCCGGACGGACATCGCCGAAATTCTGTTTCGGCCAGGTGGCGATGTCTTCTTCGGATTCGAACAAACCCTCGGCGATAAGTCCGAACTGCTGGTTCTGGGCGAATCCCGCCAGGTTCTGGTATTTCCAGATCTGATCCGGTTTATCGTCGTAGAGTTTTTTGTTGCGGTTGTAGGTGAAGTTACCGCGTGCCGACAGGCTGAGGTCCTTGTTGAACTGATGGTCGAATTCGAGCGACAAATCCACGCCCTGATTCTGCATCCGGCCCAGGTTGACATACTGGGCGACCTTGGTTCCTACCACCGACGGAGTCGATTCGCGCTGGATGAAGATGCCTTCGCGTTTCTCGTAGAAGTAGTCGGCCTGAATACGGACCTTGTTATACAGTCCCAATTCGATACCTACGTCGGCCTTCGTCGCCTCTTCCCAGGCCACGTTGGCATTGCCGATCTCTCCGGTCGTGTAACCGTTCGTCGGAATACCCGTATAGATCGTGCCGCTGGGGCCCGTGGTTCCCCAAACGAAACCGGGGGCGGAGACGTTCATCGTCGTGTTATAGGCGAAACGACGGCTTCCGCCGATCTGGTCGTTACCGATTTTGCCATAAGAACCTCTGATCTTCAGTACATTGATCTTGTCGCGCAGCGGCTCCCAGAATTTCTCGTTGCTGATCATGTAACCCAGCGCATAGGCGGGGAAGAAACCGTATCGCTTGCCCGGAGCGAAGTTCTCCGAACCGTTGTAGCCGCAGTTGAACTCCAGGAAATATTTGTCCCGGAAGGCGTAGGTGACGCGGGCCGCAATACCCATGTTCCGATAGGGGAAAGCCGCGATATAGGTTCCGGGGACGTTATTGGTCCGGTTGCGTACGCTGTAAAGGAACAGGGCGCTTACGCGGTGGTCATCGGCAAAGAGCCGTTCGTAGGTGAGGCTTCCCTCGAAGTTGATCGTCGTCCAGCCGGCATTGGACCGCGCGAGCGACATGTAGCCCGTTCCGACGACCGTCTGGTCGAAAATCAGGTTGCCGTCCTCGTCGCGGCCGGTGGCCGAATAGACGTTGGGGGAGTAGGCCCGGTTGAGGGTCGTCGAGTTCTGGGCGTCCCATGAAAACTTGACGTTGGCCTTGAGGCCCGGCGTGATGATATCCGAAAAGTCCTGGGTCAGCGACATCAGCGACTGGGCGACGACGTTCGCGGTCCGTGCGTAGCCCGAGTTGTTGAGCATGTTGTAGGGGTTGGTGCTGCCGTTGTCCGAAGCGATGGCGAGCGTGCCGTCCGAATAGATGGGTGCAGTCGAGATCGGCGTCGAAAGCATGGTGTAGTTGTACAGGTCGGCCAACGAGCTGTTGGGCTGGTTCGTCGTCGTGTATTGGGTCGACAGCGAGAGCCCGAGTTCCGTCGACTTGGTGATGTTGATGTCGATGTTCGAACGGAAATTGAACTTGTTGTAGTTCATCTGGGCGTCGTAACGCTTGTTGTCGGCGATGTTGAAGATACCGCCTTCGGTGTAATAGGACGACCCCACGTAATAGCGCACCTTGGGGGAACCGCCCGCCACGCTTACGTTGACGCGGCCGGTCATGGCCAGGTTCTTGAAAATTTCCTTCGTCCAGTCGACGGACGGATAGAGGTCGGGATCTTTGCCGCTCAGGTACATCTGGCGCTCATAATCCGAAAAACCCTGCTCTCCGGTCGGGCTGTCCCGGCACAATTCGTCGTAGAAATCGAGCCATTGCCTGGTGTTGGCCATCTTGGGCAGCTTCGTCGGCTGGGTCATGCCGAATTCGGCCTTCACGTTGATCTTCGGCGTTCCCTCCATACCGCGCTTGGTGGTAATCAGGATGATGCCGTTCGCTCCGCGCACGCCGTAAACAGCCGTTGCGGTGGCGTCCTTCAGGATCGAGAAGGTGGCGATGTCGTCTGCGTCGACCAGGTCCATGCTGCGTTCGATACCGTCGACGAGCACCAGAGGCGTCGTGCTGCCTGTTCCGAACGTATTCACGCCGCGGATCCAGAATTCGGCGCTCGATCCCGGCTCGCCCGTACGCTGCATGACGACCAGACCGGCGAGTTTTCCGGCGAGGCTCGATGAAAGTTGTCCTGTGGATACTTTCAACTCTTTGGCGTCGAGCGTGTTGATGGCTCCGACGATGCTCTCTTTGCGCTGTTTGCCGTAGGCGACTACGGTCACAGCTTCCAGTTCGGAGGTTTTGCGGACCAGTTCGACGACGATATTCTTTCGGGCGCCCACCGGAATCTCCTGCGTTTCATAACCCAGGTAGGAGATCACGATCACATCGGTCGGAGTGACCTCGAGCGTAAAACTGCCGTCGTTGCCGGTGATAACGCCGCGGGTGCTGCCTTTGACGGTGACTGTCGCACCCGGGACTCCGGCCTTGGTCTCGTCGAATACCTGACCGGTTAGCTTAAATTCCCCCCCCCTCTCTTGCGGAGCCGATACCGCCTCGGAAAGGTCGTTTACGGTATACTCGAATCTTGGATTCGCGCTCAATTCCGTAATCGGGATAAGCCCCGGAATCAACACACACACCCAGGGCACTATTTTACAAAAGAGCTTTTGTATAGTCATTGTCATATTTCCTCATTTAAATTACTTGATAAAGTTTGGTACGGTTCCTACGTGTGTCCGTCGGACGGTCCGTCCAGGTTCAATTTTGTTATTGCAAACTGCAAAACAACGAGAGATTGTGAAATTCGGGAAGTCAATAGTTTTCGATTTGGCCGGTGTCATTTAACCATAGGCGTCCGTTTTTTTAGGTAAAGTTAATAGTTTGTCGGTATTGGTATTCAGTTAGTTATCGGTCTTTGGCGGAGTCGGGTGTGTCGTTTATAGGACTCGTATCACATAATTTTACGGCAATGCTCGGTTAAAAGTATTCATTATGCAAAAGCAAATATAACAATAAAATTATTATCACGTGTATTTTTGGTAAGTTTTTTTACTTTAAAAAGACAGGGAGGATGTCCGGTAAGGTTGGTTTTTGGGGGTTAAACTATTGATAATCAATGGTTTTATTTGCTTCGGCGGGGCGTTTCCGAATAAAAATATTTCCTTGCCTATGGCTGGAATCAACTCGGTAAAAGAATATGGTTTTGTTGTATAAGTTGTTGTTGATTAGAATATTGAACGATATTAGGCGCGGTGGAAGGGTCTGTGGCCTCTTAAAATGCGATACCCGATTCGTTCGTGAAGGGGATCGAAAAGTTTTTTATGAACTTCCCGTTGTTTGAGAAATATTTTTTGTTTACTTTTGTTCGAAAGGGACGTTTCCGAACCATATAACTCCCTGCCGGATATATACCTTATAATATAAAGCGCCGGAAATGCCCGTAACAACCGGTCGTCGGTACGAAGCGGCAACACACGACGGACAACCCGAAATACACTGTCAAAATATGATGAAACGAATCTGCAAGCTGTCGGTATGCCTGCTATTGCTGAACCTGCCGACTTTCGCCCGATGCCAGACTGCGGTAAGCCGGACCGGCGACGATTACACCCTGTCCAATCGATATGTGGAGGCCGTTTTCGGCGCCGGCAAGGTTTTCGGGATTAAAAAACTGGTGCTGAACGGCCGTTCTGTGGCTCCCGAAGGGCAGAACGACCGGCCGTGGGCGCTCGTCTACAAAGGCCCGCAGGGCGAGAATCCCGAGTTGCTGCCCGAACACGCTGTTTACGAGGGAGTCGGGGTACGCGACGATGCCGGGGCCAAAACGCTTGTCTTCACGTGGCAGTTGACACTCGATTACTCGCCGGTGAAATATCCTGTCCGGATGTACGTCACGCTGCCCGACGGCGGCGAGTTGCTGCAATGGAACCTGGAGGCCGATCTGCCTGCCGGATGGCTGGTCACCGACGTGAAGTTTCCCCGCATCGTAATCGACCGTCCGGCGGCCGGTAAAGTGATTACGACCGAAGGCTGGGGTGTCGAAAAACCGCTCGACATTGCCACTTTCGAGGCTCGCTATCCCTCGCATGCTTCGGCTATGCAGTTCGTGCTGGTGCACAACGGCGACGGAGCCCTTTACTACGGCACAGAGGACCGCCGGGGCTGCGGCAAGACCTACTCGGTGCAGTGTACGCACAAAACGGTCGTCTTCAATGACGCGATTCCTGCTTCGGCCGGCTGGATCGAAAACGGAACGTTCCGCCTGCCCTGGACTTCGGTCGTGGGCTTTGCCCCCGAAGGTTGGGAGGACGCCGTCGTCCGGTGGTATCGTCCTTTCACCTTTACGACCGAGTGGGGCAGCAAACCGCTCTCTGCACGTAACATTCCGCAGTGGTGCTATAACGCCGACGCATGGGTGCGCGCTAAATACGTCGGCGACGATACGTTCGATGCGGTCAAAAGCGCCGCCGAATACTTCGGCGATGGATTGGGTGTACACTGGTACTTCTGGCACAACCATCCCTACGATACGCACTATCCCGACTACCTGCCTGCCAAAGAGGGCTTTGCCGGGATGGTCCGCGCCGTTCAGCAGTCGGGGGCCCGGGTCACGCCTTACATCAACGGCCGTCTCTGGGACCCCGCGGCGGACAGCTATAAGCGCGACCGCGGTTACGATGCTTCGTGCCGCAAGCCCGACGGATCGCTCTATACCGAAATTTATCCCACCTCGAAGGTTCTCAATACGGTGACATGCCCTTCGACCGCCATCTGGCACAGGAAGATTATCGGACTGGTCGACAGTCTCCAGACCGGGCTCGGCGTCGACGGCGTCTATATCGACCAGATTTCGGCAGCGGCGCCGGAGCCCTGCTGGAACGAGCGCCACGACCACCCGGTCGGCGGCGGGAGTTTCTGGTACGACGGCTACCGCAGGCTCATCGGCGAAATCCGCGCCAACCATTTGCAGGAGGGGAAAATTCTGACCAGCGAAGAGAACGCCGAGTGTTACATCGACCTGTTCGACATGCTGCTGGTGGTCAATACACCCCACGAGGAGAACGCCTGCGTCATCAAACCCGTATTCCCGATGGTTTACTCCGACCGTGCTGTTACCAGCGCATTTACCTACACGCCCGCCACGGCGGATAAAATGGGCCTCGGCGACTTCCGTTACGAACTGGCCAAAGCCCTGTTGTGGGGTTCGCAGATCGGGTGGGTCGATCCGCGGCCGCTGATGTCGGAGCGCGCGGCGAAAGAGGCCCGCTTCATGAAGACGCTCATGGACTTCCGCCGGGGAGTGCATGATGTGGTGTACGGGGGCTTGTTTATCCGCGAGTTCGCCCCGTCGGGCGATAATCCGGTCGTCCGGATTCCCGGATTCGGCGACGATGCTTCGGTGTTGGCCGCCGAGTGGCTAAAACCCGACGGAAAGCGGGTTTACCTGATCGTCAACATGGACGACAAGGCGCACACGGTCTCGCTGCCGGGTGTCGGCAAACCGGTCGGGATGGCCGGAGCCTCCTGTCGGCGTATCGACTTGTAACCGTCGTCCGGTCTTCGGGGATAATCCGTAAGGAGCTGATTTAGGAGTCGGTACGGGTGTTGCTGTCGTCTTCCGGAAGCCGTCGGCGAGTGCCTTTCGGCGCTGCTTTCCGGTCTCTTATCCCTGTTGTTCGGTTTAAATTGACGTATTCGGTTTGCAAAGCCTGGCTTTTTTGTTAAATTTGTCCGACCCAAAACTATTGACGATGCCTCTGCGGATTATCCTTCGTTTCTGCGTGTTTTTCTCGTTGGCTGCGGCGTGCCTCCTGCCGGTAGGATGTACACCGCAGGAGAGCTATTCATTGCAGACCCGGGCCGCATTGGAGCGGTTGGATGCGGAGCTGGCGCAGAAAGCCCGCTATCAGCAGTGGCGCCAGGAGCAGGCCGACGAGTTGCGCGGCCGCATCGACGCCAAGGCCCCGACGGCTGAACAGGCGGAGCAGGTGTTCGCAGTGGCGCAGGTTTTCGTGACTTTCGATCTCGACTCTTCGGCCTATTACGTCGACCGGCTCTACCGGCTGGCCGAACGGAGCGGTTCGCGGTATGAGCGGCGGCTGGCCTTGCTGGCCGATATCGATGTCTGGCTGGGCCGCGGGCAGACCAGTTACGCCGAAGCTATTTTCCGGAAAATAGATACCGTCGGTATGACTCCGCTTGAGTATGGAGCATGGTATCTGTGTTTTTGCTCGGTGGCTTCCCGGCGTTATTCCGAGGTCGAGGACCCGCACCAGAAGCAGGCATGGCGTGATACGGTGTTCCTGACGCGCCGCATTTCGGTTCCGGGGCTGAGCGAATTTACCCGGGCGCGCATGGAGGCGCTGAGTCTTCGCGACAGTGCGCGCTGTGCGGAGGCGCTGCAATTGCTGGAGCCATTCACGGCCAAAGTCCTGAGTTATCCCGAACGTGCGTTGCTCTATTATGCCATGTCGGACATCGCCCGGAAAATGGGCGACGAGGACCTGTCGGCGTACTGCCTGGCCGAGTCGTCGATCTCCGACCTGTGCGCCGGAACCCGTTCTTACTATTCGCTCTACGACCTGGCGCTCCGGCTTTTCGACCGCGGGGACTTCGACCGTGCCGCGGCCTATATGGGTTCCACTTTCGACGATGCCGTGCGCTGCAAGTCGATCGCCCGGATTCCCAACTCTTCGGCGGCGGCAATGAAGATCAGCGAGGCCGTGGCGGCCAATATCGCCGGACGGCAGACAATGATGATCGTGGTCATCTGCCTGGCCGGAGTTTTCCTTGTGGTGCTGACTGTCGTGCTGTGGTTCGTGCTGTGGCAGCACCGCCGCCTGCACAACAACCACGAAAAACTGATCCGCATGAGCGATATGCTCCGCGAAAAGAACCACGAATTGCTCGGCAAGAACGATCATATCCGCCAGATCAACGGCGCTTTGGTCGATTCGAACCGCATCAAGGACCGTTATGTCTGTCACTATATCGACCTCTCGGTGCGCTATATCGGACAAATGGACGCTTTTCGCCGCGAAGTGTGCCACATTGCCAAGACCCAGGGCGCCGATGAACTGGTGCGCCAGCTCAGCATGTCGCAGACCATCAACGGCGAGTACCTCAAATTCTACCAGTCGTTTGACGCCTCGTTTCTCGATATTTTTCCGCATTTCATCGAGCAGGTCAACGAACTTTTGCAGCCCGAATCGCGCTTCGCTCCCCGCACGGACTCTTCACTGACGACCGAACTGCGGATTCTGGCTGCCCTGCGGCTCGGAATTACCGACAGCGGGCATATCGCTTCGCTGCTCAACTGCGCCTCCGCTACGGTCTATACCTACCGCACCAAACTGCGCAATGCCGCGCTCGACCGCGACGATTTCGAGTCGCAGGTCGCCCGGATCGGGTTGTAAAGATCTCCGGAAATCTATATAATACGGGGTGTCATACTTGTTTCTATTAGTTTGATTATTAATTGTATATAGACTTATATCGGTCTATATAGTGCATCGCGCGTGTAGCGGCATGCCTGAAAATGGATAACTTTGTACATCCGCTAAAGATATCCACTAAACCAACATAAAATGATACTACCAACTACTTTTTGCGGCAAAGTCACCGGCGTGTGCGGCTTTGCGCTGCTGCTCACCATGGCCGTTTCCTGCGGTCCCCGCCACAACACACTCAGCGAATCGGAGATCGCCTCCGGCTGGGAATTGCTCTTCGACGGGAATAGCCTGGATCAATGGAAAGACTTCAACGGGGACTCTCTGACCCAGCCGTGGCACGTTGTCGACGGGTGCATCCAGGCTAACGGCGACGGGAGCGACCTTTCGGGTTATATCGTCACCAAGAAACAATACGAAAACTTCATCGTAGACTGGGACTGGAAGCTCTCCTACGGAGGTAACAGCGGCATGCTTTACCACGTCGTCGAGAATCCTTATTTCAAGGTTCCCTACGTCACGGGTCCCGAGTACCAACTGATCGACAACGATGGTTGGGAGTCTCAGAACGCTCCGACGAAGCTCGAAGAGTGGCAGAAGCTGGGCGTGGACTACGCGATGCACCTTCCGACTGCGGATTCCCTGTTTGTCAATCCGCAGGGCGAGTGGAACTCGTCGCGCATCGTCTGCGACAACGGCCACGTGGAGCATTGGCTCAACGGCCGCAAGATCCTCGAATTCGAAGCCTGGACCGACGACTGGTTCGCCCGCAAGAACAGCGGCAAATGGGAGACGGCTCCCGAATACGGACTGGCGCACCGCGGCGTGCTGTGCCTCCAGGACCACGGCTACCCCGCTTCGTTCCGCAACCTGAAAATCAAGGAGCTGCCCCGCAAGGCCGGCCGGGAGGTCGAACTCTTCAACGGCCGCGACCTCACGGGATGGGAAGCCTACGGAACCGAGAAATGGTATGTCGACAAGGACGGCCTGCTGGTCTGCGAGAGCGGTCCCGACAAAAAATACGGTTACCTCGCCACGCGCGAATACTACGATGATTTCGACCTGACGGTGGAGTTCAAGCAGCTCGCCAACGGCAACTCCGGCGTCTTTTTCCGCTCGTTCGTCGAGCCGCCGGTGAAGGTCCACGGCTGGCAGTGCGAAGTGGCACCGAAGAACCACGACACGGCGGGCATCTACGAGTCCTACGGCCGCGGATGGCTGGTGCAGATTCCCGACGAGAAGGAGTCGATTCTCAAGGAGGGGGATTGGAACACGCTGCGGCTGAAGGTCCAGGGCGACCGCGTGCAGACGTGGCTCAACGGCGAGGAGATGGTGGACATCACCGACGCGAAGATCGGCGCCGCGCAGGGACGCATCGCCTTGCAGATTCACGACGGAGGAGGCATCAAGGTCCTCTGGCGCAACATCCGGCTGACGACCCTGTAAACAAACGGCGGTTCCCATCCGACGGAACCGCTGTTTCCTCTACCTATTTTATTGACTGCATCCAAAAAAACACAACCTGAAATACTATGAGTAACCGCAGAGATTTTCTGAAAAAGGCAGGCGGGCTGGCGCTGCTGACCATCGTGCCGCGCAGCGTGCTCGGAGGCACCAAATTCGTCGCCCCGAGCGACCAGCTCACGAAGGGCATCATCGGCGTGGGCGGCATCGGCAAGAGCAGCTATCATTTCACCTCCAACGATGCATGCCGCCTGGTGGCGGTCTGCGACGTCGACCGCAAACACCTCGAAAGCGCCATCGCGCTGGGCCGCAAGAAGTTCGACAAGACCCTCGAAAGCTATCACGACTACCGGGATCTGATCACCGACCCCAACGTCGACATCGTACACATCGCCACCCCGCCCCACTGGCACGGCATCATGGCCGTCGAGGCGGCCAAGGCCGGCAAGGACATCTGGTGCGAGAAGCCGATGACGCGCACCATCGGCGAGGGCAAGCGCGTGGTGGAGGCCGTCCGGCAGAACGGACGCATCTTCCGCCTGAACACCTGGTTCCGCTTCAAGGACACCTTCTACGGACTGGGCACGACGGTCGAACCGCTCAAGAAACTCGTCGACAGCGGCCTGCTGGGATGGCCCCTCAAGGTGACCATCTCCGGAGCCACGGGATTCACCTGGAAATTCTTCTGGGTGGGGCAGGAGAACCTCAAGCCCCAATCCGTCCCGGAAGAGCTGGACTACGACATGTGGCTCGGCCCGGCGCCCTACAAACCCTACAACAAACACCGCGTGCACGCCACGTTCCGCGGCTACTGGGACTACGACGGCGGCGGACTCACGGATATGGGACAGCACTACATGGACCCCGTGCAGTACCTGTTGGGCAAGGACGACACCTCGCCCGTGAAGATCGAGGTCGACGCTCCGCAGCAGCATCCCGACGCCGTGGGCATCTGGCGCAAGATCGTATACACCTACGACGACGGCTGTCAGATCGTCCTCGAAGGCGAGGGCTACGAAAGCAAGGGCAAGGTCCCCTACATCGAAGGTCCGCTGGGCAAGGTGTATCAGGGTTTCGAGTGCACGATTCCCGACGTCATGGAGAAGATCGCCGAAATGCCCGACCCCGAACCGCAGAACACCGATTTCCTGGCATGCGTGCGCAACCGCGAGCCTTTCGCCCTCGACGAGCTCAAGGGACACCGCAGCTCCACGCTCGTGAACCTCGGGGCATGCGCCCTGCGCCTGAACCGCACGCTGCATTTCGATCCCGACAAGCAGCTCTTCGTCGGAGACGAGGCCGCAAACCGGCTCATCGACCAGCCGATGCGCACGCCGTGGAAAATCTGATAACGTCCAAAACCTGAAAAAAACATGAAAAAGATATTTATCACCATACTCCTCGCCGCCCTGATGCCCTTCGCAGCCGGTGCGCAGGACGCGCGCCAGCGCACCGCCGAGACGATCGTTGCGGACGCCCTGGCCCAACTCCCGGCCCAGACGCCCAAGGCGTTCGACAGCCTGATGCAGGAACTCGCGGCGACCGGAGCCGACGGAATCCGGATGATGGCCGCCATGCTCGTGCCCGCAGCGGAAGGCAAGAACGCCCCCGTGGAATACGCCATCAACGGGGTGGTGAGCTACGTGACCGCCGCAGGCCGCGAAGAGCTGGCGCGGGAGATCCGCGCCGGACTGACGGACGCCGTCGCCGCCTCGACGGACAAACCCAACCAGGCATTCCTGCTCTCGCAGCTGCAACTATGCGCAACGGCGGCCGAAGCCCCCGTATTCGTGAAATACGCCGCGGACGAATACCTCGCCGACTACGCCGTGCGCGGACTGATCTCCACGCCCGGAACCGACGGGGAGATCCTCGCACTGATCGACGCAAGCCCGGCCCCGGACGCCCTGCTGGCCTATGCCGCCGCGGAGAAGCGCCTTGCGGCCGCAGAGCCCGCGCTGCTGAAATGGGCCGCAGACCCCAAGGCCGGCACGCCGACGAAAGAGGCTGTCTATAACGCGCTGGCCAAGTGCGGCACAGCCGCCTCGATCGCGCCGCTCGCAGCAGCCGCAAAGGCCGACGGATACGCCTTCACGAAAACGGACGCAACGGGCGCCTACGTCGCCCTGCTCGCACGGCTCGCGGCAGCAGGAAACAGCAAGGCCGTCGCCGCCGCCAAGGCCCTGCGCAAAACCGGCATGCCGCAGAACGTCCGGGCCGCAGGTCTGGGAATAGTCCTCGGCACGGACGCCAAAAAACAGACGCCGGAACTGCTCGCCGCGCTCAAAGACGCCGACAGGGCCTACCGCTGCGCTGCGCTCGATTACGCGAATGCCTTCGCCGACGAGGCGCTCTATGCCGCCCTCGTCAAGAAGCTCCCGTCGCTGAGCGACGCCGCGCAAACGGATGTCGTAAGCTGGCTGGGAGCGCGCCACGCCGCATCGCAGAGCGCCGCCGTGGTTGCCGCCATGTCGTCGCCGGACGATGAGCTGGCCCTGGCAGCCGTCCGTGCCGCCGGGAAGATCGGCGGACAGCAGGCGCTCGACGCATTGATAGCACAACTGGGAGGCGCGCATGCCAAAGAGGCTTCCGCAGCCCTCGCGGCTTTTAACGGAAAGCCCAACGCCGCATTCGTCGCGGCCCTCGACGGCGACCCCGCCACGCAGGCCAATGCGCTGAAGCTCGTCGCCAAGCGGCGCATCACGACCGCGGCCGACAAGGTATTCGCCCTGCTCGGATCCGGCGACAAGGCCGTACGCACGGCAGCTTACGACGCGCTGGCCGGCGTCACGACCGCCGGCGATTTCGACCGCCTGTGCGACCTGCTGGACAAGGCGCAGGGAGACGACGTGAAGGCCCTGCAGGCCGGACTGAGGAACGCCCTGGCGCCGGCGGCTCCCGACATGCAGTACAAGCTGGTGGCGGGACGCATGGCCGCAGCCCCGCAGAAGGCCCGCTACTACCCCCTGCTGGCGCAGGCCGCCACCGATGAGGCCATCGGCGCGCTGCTGAAAGCCGACGACCCGAAAGCCGCCTTCGCAGCCCTGCTCACGGTGAAGAACCCCGTGATGATCGACGTGCTCTACGAACTGGCCGGGAAGAACCCCGACTGGACCGATGCCGCCATCTCGCGTTACACCGATTTCGCAACGGCCTCCGACAATACGCCGATGCGCAAATACCAGCTTTACCGCAAAGGACTGGAAGCCAACCCTTCGGCCAAAACGCAGAACAAACTGCTCAAAGCGCTCTCCAGGACCCCGGTATTCCCCGCCCTGGTACTCGCCGTGAAGTATATGGACGCTCCCGCGACGGCCGAAACGGCGGCATTGGTCGTGAAGACCGTCGCCGCGAAGAACCCCGGCATGGGTGGTCAGACGGTAGCCGCAGCCCTGAAAAAGGCCCTGGAAGTATACGTCGAACTCGCCAAGGCCGACGCCGATGCAGGATATGCCGTCGACGAGATAAAGGGACTTATGGCAAAACTCCCCGAGGCCGGATTCGAGCCCCTGTCGCTCGAACCGGAGAACCGGAAAGCCGTAGTCGGAAACCCCGAGACCCGCAAGGCCATGAAGCCAAAGGCCCTGGCAAAGGCACAACTGGAGGCTGACGCAGCAATGGCGCAAAAATGGTCCCTGACAGACGGTATCCTCACGGCCCAAGCAAACGCTCCCGCGATCCAATTCCCGAAGCAATACGAAAACTTCGAGATGATTCTCGACTGGAAAACTCCTGGAGAGGCCGGTATCGCGGTAAGGGCCATTCCGCAGATTCGTTTGGGCGGTGTGTCCGGTACGGGTATGCTGGCGGACGATAAAGGTGTTGCGGATGCCGATAACCGGCCGGGTAATTGGAATACACTCTATGTAAAGGTCGTGGACGACCGTATCACCGTCTTCGAAAACGATGTGAAAATAGTCGAGAATGCCGTGATGACCAATCCGGATATGCCGGGTGAACCCGTCGGTATCTGCGGTTGCATCGAACTGATTGCCGGCGCGGCTCCCGTCGAATTCCGCAATGTATATGTAAACGAGCTGCCTTCGACGCCTGTTTTCGAACTTTCGGCGGAAGAGGCTGCTGAAGGATTCGAAGTGCTTTTCGACGGTCGGTCGCTCCACAAATGGACCGGCAATACGACCAATTATGTGCCGCTGAACGGTACGATCGATGTGACGGCGCAATACGGCGGTTCGGGCAACCTCTACACCAAGAAAGAGTATAGCGACTTCGTGCTGCGTTTCGAGTTCCGTTTCATTCGGGAGGGCGTCAACAACGGTATCGGCATCCGCACGCCGATGGGCGTCGACGCTGCGTTCGAGGGGATGGAGATTCAGATTCTCGACCACGACGCACCGATTTACAAGGATATCAAAAACTACCAGCAGCATGGTTCGGTTTACGGTGTAATTGCCGCCAAGCGAGTGAAATTCCCGCCGCTCGGTGACTGGAACGTGGAGGAAATCCGCGCCGTGGGCGATCGGATCACCGTGACGGTCAACGGAGAAGTGATTCTCGATGGCAACATCCGCGAAGCCTGTCAGGGCCATTGCGTAGGCGACCCGGGCGAGAAGGGCAACCACTATATGATCGACCATCGGAATCATCCGGGACTGTTCAACAAGAGCGGTCACCTTGGTCTGCTGGGGCATGGCGCAGGTATTCAGTTCCGCAATCTGCGGGTGTTGGACCTGAGTGCTTCAGGGCGTAAATAGGCTGAAAATCGTTACCCGTCCGGAGAAATCCGGACGGGCGGCGGCTTTCACCCCGTCCGCTTTTGACCGCCGTTGTCCGGAAGTGCGAATAACCGGGTTTTTGTCCCGTCCTGAAAAAGGTTTACAGAAAAGAGTAAATCTTATGCAGCAAACAACGAATTCAGACTTATCACGTCATTATTTACCGCGTCAGTTGCGTCATCTGATTTTACAGGAGTATTTGAGCGGAGTCAAGACGGCTCGCCAACTCTCCGAAGAACATGGTATTCCCATGTCTACGATTCATAAGATGGGTCAGCGCTGGAAAGCGAAAAATAGTTGTAGCTTTGTGAGTACCCCTAATCCTTATCCGATCATGTCCCGCGTTACGAGTGAAGAAGCCAGTGAATTATTATCCGAGAACAAAGCCCTTCGGCGGCGCTTGGAAGAGGCTTTATTACGTCTGGAAGGCTATGAGATCATGGGAGATATCCTTCAGGAAGAATACGGTATCGACCTGCTAAAAAAATCCGCAGCCGGACAGTCCAGCGTCTCAAAGAAAGACACACAGCAATGAGCCTGTCGTTTCTGTGCGGGTTGTTCGGCTATACCCGTCAGGCCTATTATAAACATTTACGGCGTAATAGGGAAGGATCCTTGTCCGACACCCTTCTTTTGGAGCGGGTGGGTTACTACCGGAAACTGATGCCCAGGCTCGGCGGTCGTAAACTGTGGCATTTGCTGCAACAAGACGGATTTCCGGTCAGCCGGGATCGGTTATTTACGCTGCTTTCGGAAAACAATCTTCTGGTCAAACGTCGGAAGAAATACAGCGTTACGACCTGCTCGCGGCACTGGATGCGTAAATATCCGAATCTGATCCGGGGTTTCGACCTCGAGCGGCCGCATCGTTTATGGGTCGGAGATATTACGTACATTTCTTTGAAAGAAGGATTTGCATATCTGGCTTTGATAACGGATGCCTATTCCAAACGGATCGTAGGCTATGATCTGAATACGACATTGGAACGGGACGGAGCGCTCCGTGCACTGAGGATGGCCATAGACCAGACTCCGCAGCAAAAACGGCAAGGGTTAATCCATCATTCGGACAGAGGATGCCAATATTGTTCGAAAGAATATGTGAAATTGCTGACCGATAATGGGATTCGCATCAGCATGACTGAAAAGGGCGATCCGTATGAGAATGCCGTTGCCGAACGGGTGAACGGTATTCTGAAGAGCGAATGGATCGACGAGGAATGTTTTGAAAGTTTTCAGGCAGCAAAAGAACGCATCGACCAGATCGTTATCCTTTATAATTCATTCAGACCTCATGCCAGCTGCGATTGGCTTACGCCCTTGGAAGCGGAACTTAGAACCGGGAAACTCAAACATCATTGGGGCCGAAAGACGGTTGTTCGGAAGGCATATGTAAACTTATATCAGGACAATATTTTTTGAACCAAAATGTTTATCTTTAATTATCAATCACTGTAAACCTTTTTCAGGACGGGACATTTGTCGAGCCCGGTTCCGTACGTTGCGGCTGTATCCGGAATATGTATGACTGTTCGAACATCTGTGAAGACCTGATGAAAATTAAACCGGTCGTGTCCCGTCCTGTGAAGATCGCCGTGATCGGAGCCGGGAACCGGGCCGACAAATACCTCGAATATGCCCGTCGTTATCCCGGCCGGCTGCAACTCGTGGCCGTCGTCGAACTGAACGAGTTGCGCCGTCGTGCGATGGCCGACCGGTTCGGACTGCCGGAGGATCGCCGCTATGTGAATTACGACGATTTCTTTGCCGATCGTGTCGAGGCCGATATGGTGCTGGTTTCGACGCCGGAGAATGCCCATTTCGACCCGGCCATCAAGGCGATCGACGCCGGATACCACCTTCTGCTCGAAAAGCCGATTGCGCAGCGCCTGGACGAATGCCGTGAGATTGCGCGGCGCGCCCGGGAACGCGGAGTCCGGGTCGGAGTGTGCCATGTGCTGCGCTATCATCCTTATTTTGCCAAAATCCGGGAACTGGTCGCTTCCGGCGAGTTCGGACGGATCGTCTCCGTCAATCACATTGCATCGGTCGGATTGGACCGGGCTACACATAGCTATGTGCGTGGGATTTTCCGCCGGGTGCGCGAAGCGAATCCCATCCTGCTGGCCAAATGCTGTCACGACATCGACTTCCTGTTGTGGCTGACCCGTTCGCGTTGTTCGAAACTCTCGTCGTTCGGATCGCTGCAATGGTTTCGGGCCGAGAATGCTCCCGCAGGAGCCGGAGAACGGTGTCTCGACTGTAAAATCGAGCCCCAATGCCCCTTTTCGGCGCGCGATCTCTATTATGTCCGCCGGGACTGGGTGGCCAGTTTCGATGTTCCCGAAGGGATGACCCTCGACGATGCTATTCTGGAAGAATTGCGTACGGGGCTTTTCGGCCGCTGTGTTTACCGTTGTGATAACGATGTGGTGGATAGGCAGTTGCTGTCGATGGAGATGGATGACGCGGTCGTCGTGAGCCTGTCGATGGAGATGTTCTCCAACGACGATTTCCGGCGGACGCATATCTGGATGACCGGCGGCGAGATCGACGGTGACGAGCGGACGCTGCGGGTCCGGAAGTTCCGCGGCGGTTATGAGCGGACGTACGACTTTTCGGACATTGCCGGACAGTCTTTCCATGCCGGGGCCGACCTCTATCTGATCGACGATTTTATTCAGGCGCTCTACGACCCCGACCATGTTTTCCTGACTTCGATCGAGGATTCGATCGAGAGCCACCGCATCTGTTACGAGGCCGAACGCAGCCGCCGGACGGGCGAAACGATTCGCATGGACGAATAACCGTTTCCGATAACTTACATTGCATAGACCGGGCAGAGCCGGTCGTAGCCGGAAGATTCATTTTTCCGGCTGTTTTGTTTCCGGAGGTGTTGTTTTGTGCGGATCGGTTGCAGCCGGTTTTCGGAAAGATTGGTTGGAACGAAAAAGAAAAATCCTTGTAACAAGCCTGTTACAAGGATTATGCAATTGATTTTCTGTTGAATGACACCCGCCTTCCGAAGGTTGTGTGCCGTCTTCTGAGCTGACACCGGGACTTGAACCCGGGACCTCTTCCTTACCAAGGAAGTGCTCTACCACTGAGCTATGTCAGCAACATTTCTCTTTCGAGTGGTGCAAAAGTACACAAGAAAAATGAAAAGACCAAAAAATTGTACACTTTTCATAATTATTTTCTACCTTTACTACCAATTCATAATAGAAATCAGATGAAACGCATCTTAATAGTAGGCGCAGGCGGCCAGATCGGTTCCGAGCTGACAGTTTATTTGCGCAGTATTTATGGCGGCGGGAATGTCGTCGCAACCGATATGCGCGAGTGCAGGACGTTGGCCGAGGACGGTCCGTTCGAGGTGTTGAACGCCCTCGACGCGACGGCTATGGCCTCGGTCGTGGCCCGTTACCGCATCGATACGATTTTCAACCTCGTGGCCCTGCTGTCCGCCGTGGGCGAGCGCAATCCCCAGATGGCGTGGAATGTCAACATGGGGGCGCTCAACAACTCGCTCGAAGTGGCCCGCCAGCACCATTGCGCGCTGTTCACCCCGTCGTCGATCGGCGCTTTCGGACCCTCGTCGCCCAAGGATTCGACGCCGCAGGATACGATCATGCAGCCGACGACGATCTACGGTATCTGCAAGGTCACAGGCGAACTGCTGGGCAACTATTACCACCACAAATACGGCGTCGACACCCGTTCGGTGCGTTTTCCGGGCATTATTTCGAGCGTCACGCTGCCCGGCGGCGGCACGACGGACTATGCGGTCGAAATTTACTACGAGGCGATCCGCAGCGGCCGGTTCACGTGTCCCGTTCCGTCGGACGTGTATATGGATATGATCTACATGCCCGATGCCCTGCGCGCCTGCGTCGAGTTGATGGAGGCCGACCCGGCGACGCTCATTCACCGCAACAGCTTCAACCTCGCGTCGATGAGTTTTACGCCCGAGATCATCTGTGCCGAGATCAAAAAGCGCCTGCCTGCATTCACGATGGACTACAACGTCGATCCCGTGAAAAAGGAGATCGCCGAAAGCTGGCCCAACTCGCTGGACGACACCTGTGCCCGCGAGGAGTGGGGCTGGAAACCCGAATGGGACCTTTCGCGCATGACCGACGACATGCTGGAGCATATCCGCATGAAACTGGCTGCGGAGTGAGTGATGTCGGGATAATTCCCCTCATCGCTGCCTCCGAAAACCGGGTCGGCGAGACCCTCCCGGCCTATCCTGCGGGAACGCTGCGGGTGACGGGGCCGCCGAAGTCATTACGTTTTACGCCGGGGCAGGGAATTTGCCTTTGTCCGAACCGATCGAATAACCGAAAATCGCAGCTATGAAACGAATTGTCCGGAGCGTTGTTGTCCTTTTGGTGCTGTTGGCGGCAGCCATTGCCGGCGGCAGCCTTTACATGCTTTCCTATTCGCTGACGCCCGATGCGACGATGCAGGCCAAGAATGCGTCGTCGTATGAATATATGTACGGCGAATATCCCTTCCTGCGGCCGTGGGGCGACAGCCTCGAACGTGCCGGGGCCCTGCGGGATACGGTGATCGCCGGGAGCGGAGGCGAGCGGCTGCATGCGCTCTATGCGGCGGCGCCCCGCCCGACGGACCGTACGGCGGTGATCGTTCACGGCTATACGGACAATGCCGTGCGGATGCTGATGATCGGTTACCTCTATAACCACGACCTGGGTTACAACATCCTGCTGCCGGACCTCAGTTATCACGGCCAGAGCGAAGGCCGGGCCATCCAGATGGGATGGAAGGACCGTCTCGACGTGCTGCGGTGGATGGACGTTGCCAACGAAATCTTCGGCGGCCGTACCCGTATGGTGGTCCACGGAATTTCGATGGGCGCTGCGACGACGATGATGGTTGCGGGCGAAGCGCAGAAACCCTATGTGAAATGTTTTGTCGAGGACTGCGGTTACACGAGCGTCCGGGATCAGTTTGCCAAGGAGCTGAAAGAGCAGTTCGGGCTTCCTGCGTTTCCGTTGCTCGACGTGGCCGGGTGGATGTGCGGCCTGAAATACGGTTGGACTTTTCGCGAGGCTTCGTCGCTGGAGCAGGTGCGAAAGAGCCGGCTTCCGATGCTGTTCATCCACGGCGACGCCGACGATTACGTGCCGACGCGGATGGTCTATCCGCTTTACGGGGCCAAGCCCGGCGACAAGGAGCTGTGGGTGGTTCCGGGAGCGTCGCATGCCAATTCGTACCGCGACAACCGGGAGGAGTACACGCGCCGCGTCGGGGAGTTCGTGGGGCGGTATATCGGCGGCAGGCCGGAGTGAATTGAGCCGCCCTCGATGTGGAAGCGTGTGATTTGCAGCAGGCGCAGGCCTTCTGCCGGATTCTGGCGGAGACCGTCGGGAAACTCCCGGCCGAAGTGCGCGGGCGGCTTTACCGCCCGGCCGCCGAGAACTGCGTGAAAGGGACGGTCCTGACGGGAGCCGCTGGACGAACGAAAAACCGGAGGTCTGAACCTCCGGTTTTTCGTTTGTCGGAAGGAACGCTCCTTCCGGCGGGAATCTCTTATTCGGCTTTGCCGTCCGAACCGAGAACCTCCTTGATCTTGTGGATGTAGAGCTTCTTCATGTTGTCGCGGGCGGGACCCAGGTACTTGCGGGGGTCGAACTCGGCGGGTTTGGTGGCGAAGACCTCGCGGATGGCGGCGGTCATGGCCAGACGCGAGTCGGAGTCGATGTTGATCTTGCAGACGGCGCTCTTGGCGGCCTGGCGAAGCTCCTCCTCGGGAATGCCCACGGCAGCCTTCAGCGCACCGCCGTACTTGTTGATCGTCTCGACTTCCTCCTGGGGAACCGACGACGAACCGTGCAGCACGATGGGGAAGCCCGGAAGCTCCTTCTCGATGGCGGCCAGTACGTCGAAAGCCAGGGGAGGCGGAACCAGACGGCCCGTCTTGGGATCTACGGTGCACTGCTCGGGGGTGAACTTGTAGGCTCCGTGCGAGGTGCCGATCGAGATGGCCAGCGAATCGACGCCCGTCTTGGTCACGAAGTCAACGACCTCTTCGGGCTTGGTGTAGTGGCTGACTTCGGAAGCTACCTCGTCCTCGACGCCGGCCAGCACGCCCAGTTCGCCTTCGACCGTCACGTCGTGCTGGTGAGCGTACTCCACGACCCGCTTCGTCAGGGCGACGTTCTCGTCGTAGGGGAGCGCCGAGCCGTCGATCATCACCGACGAGAATCCCATGTCCACGCAGCTCTTGCACAGTTCGAACGAATCTCCGTGGTCGAGGTGCAGTACGATCTGGGGTTTGGCCCAGCCCAGTTCCTTGGCGTACTCCACGGCTCCTTCGGCCATGTAGCGCAGCAGGGTCTGGTTGGCGTAGTTGCGCGCACCCTTCGATACCTGGAGGATGACGGGCGACTTGGTCTCGGCGGCAGCCATGACGATAGCCTGGAGCTGCTCCATGTTGTTGAAGTTGAATGCCGGAACGGCGTAACCTCCTTTGATGGCCTTGGCGAACATCTCGCGCGTGTTCACAAGACCCAGATCTTTGTACGATACCATAGTATTTGAAATATTAGTGAATTTGTTGCACTCAAAAAACCGCACAAATTTACTAAAAATTCTAAATAACAGGCCTTTTTTGTGAAAAAAATAACAGACGAACCGGGAAATCGTTGTACAATCCGGATTGTTTTTCGTAAATTTGCAGGGATTTTCGGATGGGCGGGACATGCGACCGCATTTTCCGGCCGCATGCGGCAAGTCCTTCCCGGGAACGGGTTTCGGGCGGGCCGGATTTGCAGGCGCGGCTGAAGGCCGCGAATGGACGGCGGTCCGCGGCGGGCAGACAGGAAGCAACATACAAACATTATAAATACTATGGCAGATTTCATCTATCAGGAGCCGTTCCCCGTGGGGGAAGACAAAACCAAGTACCGTCTTTTGATGAAGGAGTACGTGAAGGTCGTGGAGTGCGACGGACGCAAGATCCTCAAGGTCGATCCCAAGGGCCTCGAACTGCTTTCGAAGGAGGCTTATGCCGACGTGTCGTTCTACCTGCGCGCCGCGCATCTCCAGAAACTGCGCAACATTCTCGAAGACCCCGAAGCCACCGACAACGACAAGTTCGTGGCCTACACGATGCTGCTGAACCAGACCGTCTCGGCCGAAGGCGAACTGCCCACCTGCCAGGACACCGGCACGGCCATCTGCATCGGCCACAAGGGCGAGGATGTCTGGACGGGGGCCGACGACGCCGAGTGCATCGCCCGGGGCGTTTACGAGACCTACAAGGACCGCAACCTGCGCTATTCGCAGGTCGTGCCCTTTACGATGACCGACGAGAAGAACTCGGGCACGAACCTTCCCGCGCAGATCGACATCTACGGCGGCAAGCCCGGCATGGAGTACGAGTTCCTCTTCATCACCAAGGGCGGCGGCTCGGCCAACAAGACTTTCCTCTACCAGCAGACCAAGGCGTTGCTGAACGAGGAGTCGCTCACGAAATTCATCCAACAGCATATCTTCGACCTCGGCACGTCGGCCTGCCCGCCCTACCACCTGGCCATCTGCATCGGCGGCACGTCGGCCGAGATGTGCCTTTCGACGGTGAAGAAGGCTTCGGCCGGCTACCTCGACGAGCTGCCCACCTCGGGCAACGAGGGCGGCCGCTGCTTCCGCGACCTGGAATGGGAGGAGAAGGTGCTGAAAATCTGCCGCGAGAGCGGCGTCGGCGCCCAGTTCGGCGGCAAGTATCTCGTGCACGACGTGCGGGTGATCCGCGCTCCGCGCCATGCGGCTTCGTGCCCCGTGGCCATCGGCGTGAGCTGCTCGGCCGACCGCAACATCAAGGCCAAGATCACGCCCGAGGGCATCTTCCTCGAAGAGCTGGAGAAGAATCCCGCGCGCTTCCTGCCGGCCGAGGCTCCCTCGATGTCCCCGGCCGTGGACATCGACCTCGACGAGGGCATGGACAAGGTGCGTGCGATCCTCACGAAATACCCGATCAAGACGCGCCTGAATCTGCGCGGCACGCTGATCGTCGCCCGCGACATCGCCCACGCCCGCATCAAGCAGATGCTCGACGAGGGCAAGCCGATGCCCGAATACTTCAAGAAGCATCCGGTTTACTACGCCGGTCCGGCCAAGACGCCGCAGGGCATGGCTTCGGGTTCGTTCGGCCCCACGACGGCCGGGCGCATGGACCCCTACGTCGACCTGTTCCAGTCGCAGGGCGGTTCGCTGGTGATGGTGGCCAAGGGCAACCGCTCGCAGCAGGTGACCGACGCCTGCCGCAAACACGGCGGTTTCTACCTCGGTTCGATCGGCGGCCCGGCAGCGATCCTGGCGAAGAACTCCATCAAGTCGGTCGAGGTCGTGGACTTCCCCGAACTGGGCATGGAGGCCGTGCGCAAGATCTATGTCGAGAACTTCCCGGCGTTCATCATCGTCGATGACAAGGGGAACGACTTTTTCGCCGATTTCAAGCATTAAGAACGGTCGTTTATACCATGCACTGTTTCCCGCTCCCGATCGGTGTTGTCGCCGCCTGCGGTGCCGGTTACAGGTTCGACCCCACCCCAAACCCCTCCTTCAGGGAGGGGCTTGGTGGCGCAAGCGGCAAAATTGGCGTTTCGGACGGCAGGTGTAAATTAGTTGCATGAAAAAATACTAACGCGCAAAACTTTGCGTTGTAAAATTGTAAAAAAGACCGTCGTAAGGTATGAAATCCGGCAGATAATCCGGGCGAAATTCCGGTCGCGCCGCGACAAGCCCCTCCCTGTGGCCGTTTGAGAGACGGCTTTCGGAAGAGGGTGCGTGGAGCCGGGTCCGTATCCCGGCGGACCGGGCGCCGCCCCTTGGTTCCGGCTTTTGGCCGTGCGGAGCCGGATCGGCAAACGCCGGTGGCGACAGCGGCCGGCCGGTACGGGGTGCGGTGCGAATTGACAGACATATCGTTTTGTGATGAGAGACTTTGTTGCAAAAATATCCCTGACAGCACTCTTCGTGCTGACGATCTTCTCGGCATCCGCTGCCGAGAAGGTCACTTTTGAAGCCAACTCGCCGCTGACGGTCGCCGTCGGCGAGGCGTTCCGCGTGGAATTCGCCCTGAACGCCAAACCCGACGGGGATACTTTCAAGGCGCCTTCGTTCGAGGGATTCGACGTGCTGGCGGGACCTGCCATCTCGCAGGGGTCGTCGGTCCAGATCGTCAACGGCTCGATGACCAAGAGCGTCAGCTATACCTACACTTTCGTGCTGCTGCCGCAGGCCGCGGGCAACGTGACCATCGGCGCCGCGGAGGTCAAGGTCGACGGCTCGTCCTACCGGACCCGGCCGCTGCCCATCGAGATCGTGAACGAGGGCGAAGGCTCCCGGGCGCAACAGCAGCAGGGCGGTTCGAACCGTGCGGACGATACGCAGGCCGATGCCCAGAGCCGGATCGGCAAGGACGATATTCTGCTCCGGGCCGTCGTGTCGCGCTCGTCGGTCTACAAGAACGAACCCCTGCACGTGGCTTTCAAGCTCTATACGCGGGTTCCTTATGTCAACATCGTTCCCGAGTCGGCTCCGTCGTTCAACGGTTTCTGGTCGCAGGACCTCTCCGATCCCAATTCGGCCCGCGTGGGGCGCGAGACCTATGCCGGGAAGGTGTACGAGACGCGTGTGCTGTACGACTACCTGCTCTATCCGCAGCAGGTCGGCTCGCTCACGATCGACCCCGTGGACATGACCGTCGTGGCGCAGGTCGTGGTGCAGAGCCGCCATGCCGATCCCTTCTTCGGGGGCGGCCGCGAGGTGTTCAACGTTCCGCGCAAGGTGCAGAGCCAGCGGGCCACGGTCCAAGTGAAAGCGCTTCCGGCAGGTGCTCCGG
This sequence comes from Alistipes shahii WAL 8301, assembly GCF_025145845.1. Classification (NCBI taxonomy): domain Bacteria; kingdom Pseudomonadati; phylum Bacteroidota; class Bacteroidia; order Bacteroidales; family Rikenellaceae; genus Alistipes; species Alistipes shahii. Next base: position 2,170,365 of record NZ_CP102253.1, read on the forward strand.
CCAGCTTCAGCGGCGCTGTGGGCAATTTCACGATGGACACCCAGTTCCCTTCGGAACGGATCGCGGCCAATTCGGGCGCGACGGTCACGGTGAAGATTTCCGGCACGGGCAACCTCACCTTCGTACAGGCCCCGAAACTGCCGCTGCCCACTTCCTTCGAGCAGTATAACGTCAAGACCACCGAGTCGATCAACACGTCGGCCTCGGGCATCTCCGGCTACCGCCAGTTCGAATATCCCTTCATCGCACGGGCCGAGGGCGCTTACGACCTCGAACCCATCGAGTTCACCTACTTCGACCCCCAGCGGGTGCAGTACGTGACGCTGAAATCGAAGCCGCTGACGCTCGAAATCACGCCCGATGCCCGCGGCGGAGGCGATGCGGTGGTGATGCAGGGGCGCGGCATGTCGAAGGAGGAGGTGAAGATGCTGGGCCAGGACATCCGCTTCATCAAGCTGGGCGGGGCGCAGCTGCGCTCCGAGCGCGTGCCGTTCATCTTCAGCGCCGCCTACTGGATTCTTCTGTTAGGTGTGCTGGCGCTTTTCACGATGATCTACGTGGCGCTGCGCAAGCAGATCCGCGAATCGCAGAACGTCGCCCTCGTGCGGGGCAAGCGGGCCAACAAGGTCGCCGTGCAGCGGTTCCGCGCCGCGAAGCGGTATATGGAGGAGCAGAACCGGCATGCCTTCTACGAGGAGATGCTCCGCGCGCTGTGGGGGTACATGAGCGACAAGTTCAACATCCCGGTGGCCAACCTCACCAAGGAGAATGTCCGCGAGGAGCTGCACAAACGGGGCGTTTCGTCCGAGGACTCGCAGCGTTTCACGGACATCATCACCCGGTGCGACGAGGCGCAGTATTCGCCCGTCGAGTCGGCCCGCATGAACGACGTCTATTCCGAGGGCGTGAACCTGATCTCGCGCATCGAATCGGTGATAAAACGATAGTGTTATGAAACGATTGACCCTATTCCTGATCCTGCTGTCCGGCATGCTCTGCGCGCATGCGCAGGAGGGAGCCGACACGCTGGCGCAGCCTGCCGTGACGGCGGCTCCGGAACCCGCTGCCGAGGCGTCGCCCGAGCAGTTGTGGGACCGCGCCAACACGGCCTATATCAATGGCGACTTCCATGCCGCCGCGGAGTTCTACGAGCAGATTCTCGCCCGCGGATTGAGTTCCATGAAACTCTATTACAACCTGGCCAACGCCTGTTTCAAGGAGGGGCGGCTGGGCAAGTCGATCCTTTTCTACCACCGGGCCTTGCGGCTGGCTCCCGGCAACGACGACATCCGCTATAATTTGAGCGTCGCCGAGGCCCGCACGAAGGACAACATCGAGCAGATACCCGAATTTTTCTTCACCGAATGGATGCGCGGCGTGCGCCGTCTGATGAGCTGCACGGCGTGGAGCGTCTTCTCGCTCGCGGCGTTGGTCTGCGCCCTGGCGCTGTTCCTCGCCTACCTGTTGGCACAGCGTTTGCCGTTGCGCAAGGCGGGGTTCTACGGAACCCTCGTCGCCGCGGCGGTCTTCATGCTCACGAGCTGGTTCGCCATGGGCGAGCGGCGCGAGATGCTCGACGACACGCAGGCCGTCGTGATGTCGCTCTCGACGGCCGTGAAGAGTTCGCCCGACAAGTCGGCGACCGACCTCTTCGTGCTGCACGAGGGGACGCTCGTCGAGATCACCGACCGCCTCGACAACTGGTGCGAGATCACCATTGCCGACGGCAAGAAGGGGTGGCTCGAATGTAAAACCGTCGAAACGATTTAAATGTCGAAACTTTTACAGGACGTCGTCGGCGAACTTTCGAAGCTTCCGGGCGTGGGACGCCGCACGGCGTTGCGCCTGGCCATCCACATCCTGCGCATGGAGCGGGATTCGGTGGCCGAGATGACGGAGAGCATCGACCGGTTCCGCAACGAGATCCGCTACTGTTCGCAGTGCAACAACCTCTCCGACGAGGAGGTGTGTCCGATCTGCGCCGACCGGGAACGGGACCATGCGACGATCTGCGTCGTGGAGCAGGTGGCCGACGTGCTGTCGGTCGAGAATACGCGCCAGTACCGGGGAATGTACCACGTGCTGGGCGGCGTCATCTCGCCCATGCAGGGCATCTCGCCCTCGGACCTGAAGATCGACCTGCTGTGCGAACGGATCGCCCGCGGCGGGGTGAAGGAGGTGATCCTCGCCATCTCGACTTCGGTCGAAGGGGAGACGACGCTTTTCTACCTGATGAACCGCCTGCGGCAGTTCCCGGGGCTGAAAGTTACGTCGATCGCGCGCGGTATCGGTTTCGGCGACGAACTGGAGTATGTCGACGAACTGACGATCACCCACGCGCTGATGAACCGCCGGGAGATCGAGTAGCCGGCCCGCTCGGGAGGCGGGTTTTAGGGGACGAATTTGTGGTTTCAATAAAATAACAACACTATGGACTTTGTAACGAACGAGAAACTCACCATCGTGGGTGCGGCCGGCATGATCGGCTCGAACATGGCGCAGACGGCGCTGATGATGCGCCTGACGCCGAACATTTGCCTCTACGATCCGTATGGACCGGCGCTGGAGGGCGTGGCCGAGGAGCTTTACCACTGCGCCTTCGAGGGGGCGAACATCACGTGGACGACCGACATCCGCGAGGCGCTGACCGATGCGGCTTACGTCGTGTCGTCGGGCGGCGCGGCCCGCAAGGCGGGCATGACGCGCGAGGATCTGCTGAAAGGCAACGCCCAGATCGCCGAACAGTTCGGCAAGGACATCAAGTCCTATTGTCCGGACGTGAAGCACGTCGTGGTGGTCTTCAATCCGGCCGACATCACGGGACTGATCACGCTGATCTATGCGGGGCTGAAGCCTTCGCAGGTTTCGACCCTCGCGGCGCTGGACTCCACGCGCCTGCGTTCGGAACTGGCCAAATATTTCAAAATCTCGCCCGACGAAATCCGCAACTGCCGCACCTACGGCGGCCACGGCGAGCAGATGGCGGTCTTCGCCTCGACGACGCTCGTCGCCGGACGGCCCCTTTCGGAGCTGATCGGCAAAGAAATGCCCGAGGGCGACTGGGCCGACCTGCAACAGCGGGTGATCCAGGGCGGCAAGCACATCATCGACCTGCGCGGCCGTTCGTCGTTCCAGAGTCCGGCCTATATCTCGATCTCGATGATCGCGGCGGCGATGGGCGGCAAGCCGTTCACCTATCCCGCCGGCGTATTCGTCCACAACGACGAGTTCAAGCACATCCTCATGGCGATGGAGACCGTCATCACGAAGGAGGGCGTGTCGTATAAGAACGTGCAGGGCACGGCCGGGGAGCGCCAAAAACTGACGGAGAGTTACGAACACCTCTGCAAACTGCGCGACGAGGTGATCGCGATGGGCATTCTGCCTCCCGTCGGCGAGTGGGGCCGCCTGAATCCGCACCTGAAATAGCGGGCAATGCAAAACTGAAAAGGACCGGATGCATCCGGCCCTTTTTAATTGGACGAGCGGAAGTCCACGGGAATTGTGATTTCCACGGGGACCTTTCGTCCGTACAGCTCTCCCGGCTTCCAGTGCGGGGAGCTTTCAAGCGCCCGGACCGCTTCGGCGGACAACTTGCTGTCGGGCGGTGAGCAGGACGCAGGCGCCGATCAGACCCCGGAACGTCATGGCCTGGCCTGGAACACGGCGCGCAGTTCGCCGTCGCTCAACAGCAGCAGCATCGGGCCGTCCATGTCGTAATGGGTCACCGATTCGAGCATTTTGGTGAAGGCGTCCTCCTCGTCCATGCCCGGGCAGGCCATCATCGTCGCGGCCAGAGGCCCGATCTTCAGCGTGCGTTTCCCGTCGGTCTTGTAGGCGCCCGTCAGGCGGTTGCAGGCCCCGACGCCCGTCAGGCGGTTGCCTTCGGCGAGCAGCGTGACGGTGAATTTGCCCTCCTCGGGTTTGACCGCCTTGCCGCCGAGCTGGATCAGCTGCCACTCGGTGCCCGCCAGCGGGCGGCGGGTCTTTTTCTGGTAGGAGCGGCAGTTGCAGCATCCGGCCATAAAGGCCGCAGCGACAGCGACTATCGCAATTTTCAGTAAAATCTTCATCGTTTTTCCATTTGGATCATATGGCAAATATAGGGAATTAATTATACCTTTGTACAACTTCCGGACCCGATATTTCCGCCGCAGGCGGATATAAGTCCCCGCTTCGGCGTGGATTCAAGGGAGGGTCGGGCCTGTACATGCGGCCAGAGGCTGCGAGTACGGCGGTTGAAAGCACGAAGGCTTAAATAATTTCAAGATAATTTTTTATGAAAACCATCATCGCTTCTCCCCATGCGCCCAAGGCCGTGGGTCCCTATTCGCAGGCCGTCGAGGCCGGCGGCGCGCTCTATGTTTCGGGACAGCTCCCGATCGACGCCGCGTCCGGAAAGATGGACGAAGGCATCGAGGCCCAGACGCGCCGGTCGCTCACGAACCTCGGCCATATTCTGCGCGAAGCCGGATACGATTATTCCGACGTGGTGAAAACCACGGTCCTGTTGCAGTCGATCGGCGATTTCGCCGCCATGAATGCCGTCTATGCGGAGTTCTTTACCTCGGAGATGCCGGCGCGCATGTGCTACCAGGTCGCGGCGCTGCCGATGGGCGCGCTGGTCGAAATCGACGCCGTGGCGGTGAAATAATCCCGCCTTCGGACCGAAGGCGCGCTCCGGGTATCTGGGGCGTGCCTTTTGCTCTTTTGTAGATATTTTGTGAATAAGTTTGGCTCTTCATGCTGGCTTTTTATCCGGAAAAGCCGCAATTTTGTAGAACCGGGTTTTGCCCGCCGTGACGCCTGAAATCTGAAAATATAGAAATAATAGTCTGAAAATAGTTATGTCAAAAGCCACCAAAGCCGACACGCCGCAGAAGGTCAATTACAACGATGCGGTTGCCGAGTCGAAGAAGTATTTCGACGGGGACGACCTCGCCGCCACGGTGTGGGTCAGCAAGTACGCCCTCAAGGACTCTTTCGGAAACATCTACGAGAAATCGCCGCGCGAGATGCACGAGCGCATCGCTTCCGAAATCGAACGCATCGAGCAAAAATACCCGAATCCGCTCCCGAAGGAGGAGGTTTTCGCGTTGCTCGACCATTTCCGTTACGTCATTCCGCAGGGCGGCCCGATGACCGGCATCGGCAACAATTTCCAGGTGGCGTCGCTGTCGAACTGCTTCGTCATCGGCCATAAGAACCCCGCCGACTCCTACGGCGGCATCTTCCGCATGGACGAGGAGCAGGTCCAGCTGATGAAACGCCGCGGCGGCGTGGGCCACGACCTTTCGCACATCCGCCCCACGGGTAGCCCGGTGCTCAACTCGGCACTCACGTCGACGGGCATCGTGCCCTTCATGGAGCGTTACTCGAACTCGACGCGCGAGGTGGCGCAGGACGGGCGGCGCGGCGCGCTGATGCTGTCGCTGTCGATCAAGCATCCCGACGCCGAGCGGTTCATCGACGCCAAGGTCGACACGGGCAAGGTGACGGGCGCCAACGTCTCGATCAAGATCGACGACGATTTCATGCGTGCGGCTCTCGCCGGGAAGAAATACCACCAGCAGTTCCCGATCAAGTCGGACAACCCCAAATACGAGCAGGACATCGACGCCCGGAAGCTCTGGGAGAAGATCATCCACAACGCGTGGAAGTCTGCCGAACCGGGCGTGCTGTTCTGGGATACGATCATCCGCGAAAGCATTCCCGACTGCTATGCCGACGAGGGTTTCGTGACGGTTTCGACCAACCCCTGCGGCGAGATCCCGCTCTGCCCCTACGATTCGTGCCGCCTGCTGGCGATGAACCTGTTGAGCTATGTGGACAACCCGTTCAAGGCCGATGCGAAGTTCAATTTCGACAAGTTCAGGGACCACGTATACAAGGCGATGCACATGATGGACGACATCATCGACCTCGAACTGGAAAAGGTCGAACAGATCATCGGGAAGATCGCCGCCGACCCCGAAGACCTGGATGTGCGCCGCGTGGAGCTGGAGCTTTGGAAGAAGATCCGCGAAATGGCGCGGAAGGGCCGCCGTACGGGTCTGGGCATCACGGCCGAGGGCGACATGCTCGCCGCGCTGGGTCTGCGCTACGGCACGCAGGAGGCGATCGACTTCGCCGTCGAGGTGCAGAAGTGCCTCGCTCTGGCGGCTTACGGCGCTTCGGTGAAGATGGCCGCCGAGCGCGGCGCCTTCCCGGTTTACGACGCCGCGAAGGAGGTGAACAACCCGATGATCGCCCGTATCCGCGAGGCCGATCCGGCGCTCTACGAGGAGATGACGAAGGTGGGCCGCCGCAATATCGCCATGCTGACCATCGCGCCCACGGGAACCACGTCGCTCATGTCGCAGACCACTTCGGGCATCGAGCCGGTGTTCCGCACCGTCTACAAGCGCCGCCGCAAGATCAATCCTTCGGACGTGGACACCCACGTCGATTACGAGGACGAAACGGGCGAAAAGTTCCAGGAGTACAACGTTTACCATCATAATTTCGTCAAATGGCTGGAAGCCAGCGGATACGACACCTCGAAGCTGGCGACGATCTCCGACGCCGAACTGAACGAGTGGGTCGCCGCGTCGCCCTACCACGGCGCCACGGCCAACGACATCGACTGGGTGGCCAAGGTCAAGATGCAGGGCGCCATCCAGAAATGGGTGGACCATTCGATCTCGGTGACGGTGAACCTGCCGAACAACGTCTCGGAGGCGTTGGTGGCCGATGTTTACCGCACGGCTTGGGAGTGCGGCTGCAAGGGCGTCACGGTCTACCGCGACGGCTGCCGCGACGGCGTGCTGCTGGAGAAGAACTCCAAGAGCCGGAAGAAGTGCGAGGAGCATCCCGGCGAGGTGCAGAAGCGTCCCAAGTCGATTCCTGCCGACATCGTGCGGTTCAAGAACGGCACGGAGGACTGGATCGCCTTCGTGGGCTTGCAGGGCGGGCGTCCCTACGAGGTCTTCACGGGTAAGATCGAGGAGGACGCCATGTTCATTCCCCCGAAGATCAAGAAGGGCTTCATCATCAAGGTCCGCGAGGCGGACGGTACGAAACGCTATGATTTCCAGTACACCGACCGTTACGGTTATACGAACACCATCGGCGGCATTTCGCGTCTGTTCAACGAAGAGTTCTGGAACTACGCCAAGCTCATTTCGGGCGTGCTGCGTCACGGCATGCCGATCGAGAAGACCGTGTCGCTGATCGAGTCCCTGCATCTGGACAGCGAGTCGATCAACACGTGGAAGACCGGCGTGTGCCGTGCATTGAAACAGTATATCGTCGACGGCACGAAATCCAAGGGTAAATGCCCGAGCTGCGGACAGGAGAATATGGCCTATCAGAACGGCTGTCTGACCTGCATGTCGTGCGGCTATTCCAAGTGCGGCTGATGTTTGTTTCCACCTGATTTGTGTTCTAAAAAGCCCCAATGCCCAGGCATTTGGGGCTTTTTACATTTTGAAGCCCTCTTTTTTTCTGTTTTTTTGACCGGATTTGAATGGTTTTTGTGAAAAAATTGTGTACTTTTACGACAAGTATGTAAGACGTATTAAAGATGAATATTATGAGAAAGATTTTCTTGACTTTTTTGCTCGTGGCTTTCGCCTCTGCCGCATTTGCCGAAGGAACGCCGAAGAAGCCGAGCGTTGCCGGATTCGTGTCGAACGGATTCTGGGATAATTGGGAGATTTCGGCCGGTTTCGGAACCGGCACAGCCTTCTCCAACGGCGGTAACTCCGGCTCTTGGGGCGACCGTTTCGGTTTCGAGGGCAACCTGTCGGTGACGAAGTGGGTGCATCCGGTCTTCGGTATGCGCGCTCAATTGCAGGGCGGATGGTTCAACAATTTCGATTCCCAGATCGGCAAGATGACGTGGCCGTACATGTTCGGACACATGGATTTCATGGTTAACGCCTCGAACTGGATCGGCGGTTACCGTGCCGACCGTGTGTGGTATGCCGTGCCGTTCGCCGGTTTCGGTTACATGGCTTCGAACTTCACGGACCGTAGCCAGCGTGAGAATGCATCCGGTTCGCGTCAGGACTTCGCCTTCACGGCGGGTCTGCTCAGCAAGTTCCGCCTGTCGCCCGCATTCGATTTCAATATCGAACTCAAGGGGTTGCTCGCCAAGTCGGATATTTGCCCTGCGGAGATGAACGGTTCTTATCTGGCCGGACTTTCCGCTACGGCTGGTATCACCTACCGCTTCAACCAGCGTGGCTGGGAGCGCGGCGTTCCGGGCTATACGGCCGATGACATCCGTGCTTTCCAGAATGCAGTGGCTGCGGGCAATTCCGCCCTCGAAGCCGCCCGGTCGGAGAATGCGGATCTGGCCAACAGACTGAAGGCTGCCGAGGCCGAGGCCGACGCCGCTAAAGCCGCTGCCGCCGCTGCTGCTGCCAAAGCCGCCGCCGAGGCCGCTGCCGCACAGAAGGTGAACACCCTCAGCCCGACTTCGATCATTTTCTACGATTACAGCATGTCGAAGCTGACGCCGAAGGAGAAGACCCGCCTCGAACTGATGGCCGACCTGATCAAGAGCGGTCCGAAAGACCGGGTCTACAAGATCGAGGGCCACGCCGACCAGCAGACGGGTACGGCGGCAGGCAACAAGCGCGTTGCCGAGAACCGCGCCAAGAGCGTTTACGACTTCCTCGTAAAATGCGGCGTGAACCCCAAACAGCTGACCTACGAAGGCAAGGGCAACGCAGCCAATGTTTACGAGAACAACCAGAAGGCCAACCGCGCCGTGATCATCAAATAAGGCCGGGCCGTATTGGGGAGGGCGAATGGAACCTTCCCGCCATAGAGAAAAAGATGCTCCTCGAAAAGGAGCATCTTTTTTCATATATATATAAGGTATGCTTTTTTGCCGAACCCGGACTTACCGGATGATGACGGCGTTGACGAGCCGTACGCCCGAACGGCGGTTTATCTCCTCCTTGAGCGCCTCGCGCTGGTAGAAAAGTTCCGAGCGCAGGACGCTCGACTGTATGCGTACGTACAGGATGTGCTTTTCGAGCCGCAATTCGGTGGTGACATCCGCGGCGCGGTCGCCGACAATCTCGCGCCATGTGTCCGGCAGTTTGCCTTCGGCGACTTTCGCGGCGATGTAGGGGCGTTTGAAAAACTCCTCCAGCAGGTCGCCCATCAGCATGGTTTTGGTTCGTCTCATGGCTGTTCGTCGGTTGATTCGGGTACGGATCGCTCTTTTTCCGCGCCTTTCGCGGAATCTTCCGTTGCATTTCCTGCGGCGTTCTCCGGGGTGTTTGCGGCATTTCCCGCTGCATTCCCGGCCGGGCCTTCCGCCGGATCTTCCGCCGCGGCCCGCTCCTGCGTCACGGTGCCTTCGGCGACTGAAAAGAGCGTGTAGTCGCCGCCCGCCTTGTCGAGAATCCGTTTCAGGCGTGTCGGGTTGCAGTCGGTGATCAGGATTTGCCCGAAGGTGTTGTCCGAGACCAGCCGGATCAACTGTTCGACCCGCCCGGCGTCGAGCTTGTCGAACAGGTCGTCCAACAGCAGGATCGGGCGTTCGCCCTTCGTCTGGGCGACGACGGCGTACTGCGCCAGTTTGAGGGCGATCAGGAAGGATTTCTGCTGTCCCTGCGACCCGTATTTGCGCAGGGGATAACCTCCGATTTTCAGCACCAGGTCGTCGCGGTGAATGCCTGCCGTCGTGAATTCGTTGACGATGTCCTTCTGCCGCGCATCGAGCAGTATCTCCTCGAACGGACGGTCGTTCAGCTCCGATTTGTAGTGCAGTTCGACCTGCTCCCGGTCGCCCGAGAGGATGCTGTAATAGGCCGCGGTCACGGGTTGCAGCCGCTCGGCGAACTCCTGCCGCCGGGCGTGGATGGCCTTGCCGTGTTCGCACAGTTGCATGTCGTAGATTTGGAGCATGGTTTCGTCGGGCCGGGTTTTCAGCAGGCGGTTGCGTTCGGCCAGCACGGCGTTGTAACGCATCACCGAACCGAGATAGGCGCGGTCCAGCTGCGAAATGAAGGCGTTGAGATAGCGTCGGCGCTCGTCGGCGGCGTCCGAGATCAGCGCGCTGTCGGCCGGCGACACGATCACCGCGGGAATCAGTCCCACGTGGTCCGAAAGCCGTTCGTACTCCTTGCCGTTGCGCTTGAGCACCTTGCCGCCCTTGCGCGAGAAGCTGCACACGATGGTTTCCCGCTTGCCGGCATCGCTCGCATAGGTCCCTTCGACGAGGAAGAAGTCGGCGCCGTGGCGGATGCTCTGCCCGTCGGTCATCGGCAGCGACGACTTGCACATCGAGAGGTAGTAAACGGCGTCCACGACGTTGGTTTTGCCCGCGCCGTTGTCGCCCACCAGGCAGTTGATGCCGGGGCACAGCGCGAGTTCCTCCTGGGAGATGTTTTTGAAATTCAGCAGCGCTATTTTCTTCAGATGCATAGGACAAAAATACAAAAAATCCGGACACGACATTGCACATTGTGAATAGTTTTGTATCTTTGCAAACTATCGTACGAATTATAAACTAATAACACAATAAGCAATATGGCAAAGCAGAACGTCGCCGAGCAGGAAACCCTCGGCGAAGCAATGAACAAAACGGAGTTGTTTTTCGAGAGGAACGGCCGGACGATGTCCTACGTTTTCCTCGGTCTGCTCGTCCTCGCAGCCCTCGTTTTCGGCTACCGCTCGCTGATCCTCCAGCCCCGCGCCACGAAGGCCGCCGAGATGATCGCCGAGGCGCAGAACCGTTTCGAAGGCGAGAACCCCGATTTCGAGACGGCGCTGCTGGGCGACGACAACGCGGCCGGTTTCCTCGACGTGATCGAGAAGTACGGCTCGACGCCTTCGGGCAACCTCGCCAAGCATTATGCGGGCATCTGCTACCTGCGTACGGGCGATCTGGAGAACGCCGCCAAATACCTGGCGAAGTTCTCGCAGCTGAAAGGTATCCCCGGGGAGCTGATCAACGCACAGAACTACGGTTTGCAGGGCGATATCGCCGTCGAGCAGCAGGACTACGCCAGGGCGGTGAAGTTCTACGAGAAGGCCGTGAAGGCCGCCGACAACAACCTGACGGCCCCGATGTACCTGCGCAAGGCAGGTCTTGCGGAGCAGGCGCAGGGCAATGAGCAGAAAGCCGCGGCTTTCTATGAAGAGATTTTGACTTCGTATCCCGCCTCGATGGAGGCCCGCGATGCGGAAAAGCTGCTCGGCAGCATCAAATAGCGAAAGACGATGGCGACCAAGAATCACAACCTTTCCAAATTCGACTCACCCCTGCCTTCGGCCGCTGACATGCGGTTCGGTATCGTCGTGGCCGAGTGGAACCGCGAGGTCACCGAGGCCCTGTTGGAGGGAGCCGTGCGCACGCTGCGTGCCGCCGGGTGCCCCGATATGAATATTCAGGTCAAATATGTCCCGGGCACGTTCGAGCTTTCGCTCGGCGCGCAGTTCTTCGCGGAGTATACCGACGTGGACGCCGTCATCGCTCTCGGATGCGTTATCCAGGGCGACACGCGCCACTTCGATTTCATCTGTCAGGGCGTGACGCAGGGCATTACGCAGCTGCAAATCCAGTGGAACATGCCCATCGCTTTCGGCGTGCTGACGGTGGGCGACATGCAGCAGGCCCTCGACCGCTGCGGCGGTCGTCACGGCAACAAGGGCGACGAGGCTGCGGCCACGGCCATCAACATGGTGAAGTTGCAGATCGACATGGAGGCGGCTTCGCCCGACCACGAACCCGACCGGCGCAATATCAACTGATTGCCGCTTTCTGGCGGCGATCTTTCGCACATCCTTTAAACGAGGCGGATGGACAGTACCGAAGTACATTCCATCCGCCTCGTTCTTTTGCTGTCCGGCGTTCGTTCGTCTGATCCGTTCCCGCCGCTCGCCCGGACTTGTTCAGCTGTCGCCGCTTCGGCCGGTCATTGGGCCTTTTCGAGCGTGATGCGCTCCGAATAGCGGCGTCCGAAACGGTCCGTGGCGACTACCTCGATCGTCTGTGCCGAAGCCGAAGGACGCGCTTTGAAATAGAAGTCCGAGATGCGGGGTTGCTGCGATTTGGCGAGTTTCCGCCCGGCGTTTTTCAGAGAGTCGAGATGCGCCGCATAGTCGGGATCGACGATCTGGATGCGCTGCATTGCGCCGCGGTAACGGCCGTCCTCGTACCAGACGACGGTCCAGCAGGGGTCCCAGTTCCAGATTTTGGCCACGACGCTTCCGGGAAACGCTTCCACCTGCCCGGGCTGCCATACCCGCAGTTGCCGTACGGCCGGAGATCCGAGGCTCCGGTACTCCCACGAGAACTCTCCGCCGCATTCGCGGAAGAGCTGGTAGCCTTTGGGCGTGCCGTCCTTGTTGATCGGGTCGTACCACAGATTTCCGCAGATCTGTGCCACGTTGTGCTCCACGACTCCTTCGCGGATGTCGTAGTTCGAGTTGACGTGCGTGTGTCCCGTGATGAAATGCAGTTCGTGGCCGGCGAAGGCGTCCATCAGCCTGGCGGCCGACTCCATGACCTGATTGCCTTTCCAGGCCTTCATGGCCGGGGCGTGCATGGCCACGCAGACGCGCGACCCGGCGGGCAGCCGCCGGGCGTATTCCGCGGCCCAGGCCAGTTGCAGCGAGTCGATCTGCTCGTCGTATTTCTTCGCTCCGTGGTAGACGATGTCGTCGAGGACGATGTAGTGGGTCCGTCCCATGTCGAAGGCGTAGTAGGTGGGGCCGAAATGGTTCCGGTAGTTCTCCGTGGCCTCCCGGTCGGTGTATTTGTTCCGGTCGTGGTCGTGGTTGCCGATCACGCCGTAGACCGGTATTCCGAGCGATGCGAACTGCTCGCGGACGCCGGCGAACAGCTCCGGAGAGTCCCAGACGATGTCGCCGAGCAGCAGCGCCGCCTGTGCCGTGCCCCGTTGCTTTCCGAGGGCGGTCGCGCGTCGCAGTTCGGGGATGATCTCGGTTCGGAGCCGGTCGAAATGCGCCGCGGTTTTGGGCTGCGGGTCGCCGATCGCCAGCAATTCGTAAACCTCGTCCGTGGCCGGCCACGGACGCAGCTCGAAATCGTAACGCTTCGTGGAAGCGGCGTAGGGCCGGAAGAATTGCGGGATGTCCTGCTCCATGGGGGCCAGGTAGCCGGAAGGGGTTACGATGCTGATGAACAGTGCGTCGTCGTCGGCGTCGAGGGTGAAAGTTCCGTCGGCGCCGCTTTCGGTGAAGGAGTGGCCGTCCGTGACGGTGACGCCGGAGACCGGCGTCCCGGCGCATTTGACCGTGCCCCGGATCGGGCGGGCCGTAACGGCTGCGCCGAGGCAGCAGACGAGCAGCAGGACAATGAATCGTTTCATGGTTTCGGTAGGTTTTGGGTTTCGTTCTGATCGGTGCGGGCCGCTAAAAGAGGCCCAGGTTATCCAGGAAGATCAGCAGCAGCACCGCCGGGCAGACGTAGCGCACGAGGAAGATGAACACCCCGTAGATACGGAATTTCAGCGTGCCGTTGTTGCTGATTTCGGCCTTGAGTATTTTCCGGTCGAGGCGCCAGCCGACGAATATGCAGGTGAAGAATCCGCCGGCGGGGAGCAGGATGTTGGCCGTAAGGTAGTCGAGCGAGTCGAAAATCGTGAGTCCGAAGATGTTCCATCCCTTCAGAACGCCCAGCGACAGCGATGCCACGGCGGCCAGCGCCATGCAGGCTCCGGTCGTGGACCATGCGGCGGCCCGCCGGCTCATGTGCCACTCCTCGTGCATGTAGGCCGTGATGACTTCGTGCAGGGAGATGGTCGAGGTGAGCGCCGCAACGACCAGCAGCAGAAAGAATACCGACGACCAGACCATGCTCAGCGGCATCGAGTTGAAGATGCCCGGCAGGGTGATGAATACGAGCGACGGTCCCGACGAGGGTTCGATGCCCACGCTGAACACCGCCGGGAAGATCACCACGCCGGCCAGCACGGCTACCAGCGTGTCGAGGATCGTGACGTTGAGTGCCGTGTGGCGCAGGTTGGTGTCGGGGTTGAAGTAGGAGGCGTAGGTGACCATCGTGCCGATGCCGATCGAGAGCGAGAAGAAGGCCTGCCCCAGCGCCACGAGCACCGTCGAGGGCGTCACCTTCGAGAAGTCGGGCCGGAACAGGAACCGAAGCCCCTCCTCGCCGCCGGGCATCAGCAGCGAGTGGATCGACAGTGCGATCAGGATGACGAACAGCAGGGGCATCAGCACCTTTGCCGAGCGTTCGATGCCTTTCTGCACGCCCATCGCGATGACGAAGTGCGTGGCCAGCACGAACAGCGCGGTGTAGAGCACGGGCCGCCACGGGTTCTGGATGAAATTCTCGAAAACGCTCTTGTATTCGTCGGCGGTGGTGTACCGGGCAAGGCTTCCCGTCACGGAGTGAACCATGTATTCGGCGGTCCATCCCGACACCACGAAGTAGAAGCCCAGGATCAGGAACGCCGCCACGACGCCGTTGTAGCCCAGGAAACTCCACTTGGGGGCGAGCGCCCGGTAGGCTCCCACGGCATTGCGGTGCGAGGCGCGTCCGACCGAGAATTCGGCCACCATGATGGGCAGTCCCAGCAGCAGGACGCAGAGAATGTAAATCACCAGAAAAGCTCCGCCGCCGTTGTCTCCGGCGACATAGGGGAACCGCCAGATATTTCCCAGCCCCACGGAACTTCCGGCCGCGACGAGCACGGCGCTCAATTTGCCGCCCAGCGTTGCGCGGCCGTGTGAATGATGCATATATCGGTTCTATTTGAAAAACTGCGCGCACGCAGCCGCGTGCGCGCAGTTTTCTATTTCTCCAGTACGACGCTCACCTTCTCCAGTTTGCCGCCGAGCGGGGGCGCCAGTTTCGAGACGGTGCATTTTACGTGCCGAACCTGCCGGAACGAGGCGTAGACCGCCTCGATGATGTTCATCGCCACGCGCTCGATCGTGCGCTGGGTAATGCGCATCTGGAGCGAGACGACTTCGTAGACCGTGAGGTAGTTGACCGTCTGTTCGACGCTGTCCTCGGCGGCCGCGTCGCCCAGGCAGGCCGTGATCTCCAGGTCGACCGTGAAGCGGTTGCCGACCTTCCGTTCGAGTTCGTAGCAGCCGTGCAGCGCCCGGAACTCCATGCGCTGGAGAACGATCCGGTATTCCATCCTATTCGGCGATCACGAGGTAGTAGTTCTTCTTGCCGCGCTGCACGAGCAGGTATTTGCCCGCGATCAGGTCCGCGTCGGTCACCGGGCGCATCGCGTCGGCCAGCTTCTCCTTGTTGAGCGACACGCCGCCGCCCTGCACCAGCTTGCGGCACTCGCCTTTCGAGGCGAAGATGTCGCTTTTCTCGGCGCAGAGGTCCACGAACGGGATGCCGGCCGCGAGTTCCGTGCGGGCCACGCGGTACTGGGGCACGCCTTCGAACACTTGCAGCAGGGTCTGCTCGTCGAGACGGCGCAGAGCCTCCGACGTGGCGCCGCCGAAGAGGATGGCCGAGGCCTCGACGGCCTTTTCGTACTCTTCGCGCGAGTGGATCATGCAGGTGATCTCCTCGGCCAGCCGTTTCTGCAATACGCGCAGGTGGGGAGCCGCGTCGTGCTCGGCGATGAGCGCGTCGATGGTCTCACGGTCGAGCAGCGTGAAGATCTTGATGTAGCGTTTGGCGTCCTCGTCGCTGACGTTGAGCCAGAACTGGTAGAACTTGTAGGGCGATGTGTAGCGCGGGTCGAGCCATACGTTGCCGCTCTCGGTCTTGCCGAATTTCGTGCCGTCGGCCTTGGTGATCAGCGGGCAGGTGATGCCGAAGGCCTCGGCCTCGGCGCCCAGCTTGCGGCGGATCAGCTCCGTGCCGGTGGTGATGTTGCCCCACTGGTCGGCGCCGCCCAGCTGGATTTTGCAGTTCATCGTCTCGTAGAGGTGCAGGAAGTCGTAGCCCTGAACCAGCTGGTAGGTGAACTCGGTGAACGACATGCCGTCGCCCTCGCCGTTGAAGCGTTTCTTCACGGAGTCTTTGGCCATCATGTAGTTGACGGTGATGCACTTGCCGATGTCGCGGATGAAATCGAGGAACGTGAATTCCTTCATCCAGTCGTAGTTGTTGACCAGCGCGGCGGCGTTCGGGGCGTCGGAGTCGAAGTCGAGCAGTTTGGCCAGCTGGCGTTTGATCGCCTCCTGATTGTGACGCAGGGTCTTTTCGTCGAGCAGGTTGCGCTCCTGCGATTTGCCCGAGGGGTCGCCGATCATGCCCGTCGCACCGCCCACGAGGGCCAGCGGACGGTGGCCGCACATCTGGAAGTGCTTGAGGATCATCACGCCCACCAGGTGGCCGATATGCAGCGAGTCGGCCGTGGGGTCGATGCCCAGGTAAGCCGTCGTCTGTTCTTTTTCGAGTTGTTCCTTTGCTCCGGGCATGATCGTGTGGATCATGCCGCGCCATTCGAGTTCTTCGATGAAATTCTTTGTTGCCATTATTGCGTTATTTAATTTTCACTTTGTTTTTCGGTGGAAGCGCAGTTCGGAATCTGCTTCCGTCTGACGCTCCATCGCCCATAAATCCCGCTTTTTAAGCGGGTTACTCCACTTCCAAATCCAATGCTTTGCGGAGTTCCGCGATCAGCGGATTCTTTTCCGTCATGTATTTCACCCGGTCTTCGAGTTTGATCGGGCGTGCGGCCCGAATTTCCTCGTTGACGACCACTTCCAGTTCGATCGCTCCCGTGATGCCCGCCAGTTCGGCGATGCGCATCAGCATCCCTGTCTTGCTGCGGAGTATCTCTTCGCGCAGTTCGCTCGTCGGCACGCTCAGCGAGATCGTGTTGCCCTGCACCCTCATCAGTTCGAAGGCCGGGACGAACCGCGGACGTCGTTCCCGGATGAGGTTCAGGATCTTTTCCCGGGCGCGTTCCAGTTTCCGTTCGCACTCGGGGTCGATCGTCGCGACCTCCGGTTCGGCCGTTTCCTGCTCGGAAGGCTCCTCGTCCGGATTGCTGCCCGCCGAGGCGAGCAGTTCCGAAAGGGAGGTTCCCGAGATCAGCGGCCTCCGCACGGGCTGGGGCGCGGGTTTGGACGCTTCGGGCCGTGCGGCCGGAGCGGGAGCGGGTCCCGGGGCGGCTGCGGGTTGCGCCGGCGTTTCCGGCCGGGGTGCGGCCGGCTGCGGAGCCGGGGCGGGAATCGGCGCGGACGCCGGTTGTGAGGCCTGCCCGGGTTGAACCGCTGCGGGTTGCTGCGGAGCCGCCGGAACGGGATTCGGACCGGGGCGGGTCGCCGGGTCGGGCTGCGGTTGCGCCGCAGGCGTCGCCGCGACGGCCGCGGCCGCCGTTCGGGGTGTCAGTTCGGGAAGCGGATACTCCCCGGAAGATGTCAGGGTGTCATTTTTTTTTTGACCGAGTCCGGCGATTTTCATCAGGCCCAACTCGACAAGCAATCGCTGGTTCGACGATTGCCGGATCTTCCCGTCAAGTTCCGTCAGTACGGAGATGGCTCCGAACAGGAACTCGACACTGCAGGCGCCCGCCTGCGTCCGGTATCGTTCGAGCAGCGTTCCGGTCATTTCGATCAGCCGCAGCGTGTCGGGCTGCCTGGCCATCAGGAGATCCCTCATATGGCGGTTCATGCCGGACATGAAGGTCTGGCCCGAGAAGCCTTTCGACAGCACGCTGTCGAAGGCCACCAGCACGTCGACGTAGTTGCCCGCGAGCAGCATCTCCGTCACGCTGAAATAGGTGTCGTAGTCCAGCACGTTCAGCGTCTGGGCCACGTTGCGGTAGTCCAGCGCCGTGCCGCAGAACGACACGGCCTTGTCGAACATCGACAGCGCGTCGCGCATGCCGCCGTCGGCCTTCTGCGCGATGAGGTTCAGCGACTCTTCGTCCGCCGAGATGCCCTCCTGGGAGGCGATGTATTTGAGGTATTCGACCGAATCTTCGACGCGGATGCGGTTGAAATCGTAGATCTGGCAGCGCGAGAGGATCGTGGGGATGATCTTGTGCTTCTCGGTGGTCGCCAGAATGAAGATGGCGTGGGCGGGCGGCTCCTCCAGCGTCTTGAGGAAGGCGTTGAAGGCCGCGGTCGAGAGCATGTGGACCTCGTCGATGATGAACACCGAGTAACGGCCCACCTGCGGGATGATGCGCACCTGTTCGATCAGCGTGCGGATGTCCTCCACGGAGTTGTTCGACGCGGCGTCCAGCTCGTGGATGTTGAGCGAACGTCCCTCGTTGAACGAGCGGCACGATTCGCACTCGTTGCACGCTTCGGCGCCGTCGGGTGCGAGGCAGTTGATGGCCTTGGCGAAGATGCGGGCGCAGGTGGTCTTGCCTACGCCGCGGGGACCGCAGAAGAGATAGGCGTGGGCCAGCTGGCCGCGCTCGATGGCGTTCTGGAGCGTTGAGGTGATATGTTTCTGCCCGACGACCGACCGGAAGGTCGCGGGGCGGTATTTGCGTGCGCTGACGATGAAATCACTCATAGTGTTGCAAAGATACGAAATATGAATTAAGAATTAAAAATTAAGAATTAAAAATTATGTGCCGTGCTCCGGCACGACAAATTGGCGGTTGTTGGCAGTTGTTCTGTGACAAATAATGACACTATGTCCTGGATTCGGAGTTGGCAGGGGTTTTGTGGAATAGTCTTGCGAATGAGTTGTTTCCGCATTCCGGACGAAATCCCGGTCGCGTTGCGACTAAACCCCCGCCGAGGCGGGGGCTTGGGGGTGGGTCAGACTTGTAAACGCGGCGGGACGCCGCGATAACGGCGTTCGGAAACGGAATTGACAAAATGAAGAACAGAAACAATAAATTAGCATTACTATGAACATCAACACTCTTACTATCAAGGCGCAGGAGGCGCTGCAAGCGGCGCTCTCACTGGCGCGGGAGCGGGGACAGCAGGCTGTCGAACCGCTCCACCTGCTCGCGGCGCTGATCCGCGAGGACGATTCGCTCTCGACGTTCCTGCTGGGGCGCGTGGGAGTGAATGTACGTTCGCTGCGCGACGAGGTCGGCCGGGCCGTGGCGTCGCTGCCGCGCGTCGAGGGCGGCGGCGAGCAGTTCTTTGCGCAGGACACCTCGAAGGCGATCCAGCGCGCCGTGGACTTCACGAAGAATTTCGGCGACAAATACGCCTCCGTCGAACACCTGCTGCTGGCCCTCGTGGCCGAGCGCGGGCAGGCCGCCGACATCCTCAAACGCAGCGGCGCGACGGAAAAGGAGCTGATTGAGGCGATCCGCACCTTCCGCAAGGGTGCGACGGTCGATTCGCAGACCTCCGAGCAGCAGTTCGACGCGCTGGGCAAGTATGCCATCAACCTCAACGAGCAGGCGCGCTCGGGAAAACTCGACCCGGTCATCGGGCGTGACGAGGAGATCCGCCGCGTGCTGCAAATCCTTTCGCGGCGCACGAAGAACAATCCGATTCTCGTGGGCGAGGCCGGCGTCGGCAAAACCGCCATCGCCGAGGGCATCGCCCGCAGGATCATCGACGGCGACGTGCCCGAGAACCTGAAGTCGAAGGTCATCTACTCGCTGGACATGGGTGCGCTGATCGCAGGCGCCAAGTATCAGGGCGAGTTCGAGGAGCGTCTGAAAGCCGTCGTGCAGGAGGTTACGGCCAGCGAGGGCGAGATACTGCTCTTCATCGACGAGATCCACACGCTGGTCGGCGCCGGCAAGTCGTCGGGGGCGATGGATGCCGCGAACATCCTCAAACCGGCCCTTGCGCGGGGCGAGCTGCGGACCATCGGAGCCACGACGCTCGACGAGTTCCAGAAATACTTCGAGCAGGACAAGGCCCTCGAACGCCGTTTCCAGAAGGTGATGGTCGACGAGCCTTCGCAGGAGGACGCCATCTCGATCCTCCGCGGCCTGAAGGAGCGTTACGAAAACCACCACCAGGTGCGGATCAAGGACGAGGCCATCGTGGCCGCCGTCGAGCTTTCGACGCGCTACATCACCTCGCGGTTCCTGCCCGACAAGGCCATCGACCTGGTGGACGAGGCCGCCTCGCGGCTGCGTCTGGAGATGAACTCCGTGCCCGAGGAGATCGACACGCTCGACCGCCGGGTCCGCCAGCTCGAAATCGAACGCGAGGCCATCCGCCGCGAGAAGGACAAGGAGCGCGTCGAGCACCTGACCAAGGAGATCGAGGAACTGAAGGCCCGTGACGCCGAGATGCGTGCCAGGTGGCAGGGCCAGCGCGATCTGCTCAAAAAGATTCAGGCCAACAAGGATAAGATCGAGTCGCTGAAAGTCGAGGCCCAGCAGGCCGAACGGCAGGGCGACTACGGCAAGGTGGCCGAAATCCGCTACGGCAAGATTCAGGAGGCCGAGAAGGAGATCGCCGCTTTTCAGGAGGAGTACCGCCTCGCTTCGGCCAGCGGTTCGATGATCAAGGAGGAGGTCGACGCGCAGGACGTTGCCGAGGTGGTGTCGCGCTGGACGGGCATTCCCGTGACGCGCATGCTGGCCTCGGAGCGCGAGAAACTGCTCCACATGGAGGACGAACTCCACAAGCGCGTCATCGGGCAGGAGCAGGCCATCGCGGCCATTTCCGACGCCGTGCGCCGTTCGCGCGCCGGGCTGAACGATCCCCGCAAGCCGATCGGTTCGTTCATCTTCCTCGGTACGACGGGCGTCGGCAAGACCGAGCTGGCCAAGGCGCTGGCCGAGTTCCTGTTCAACGACGACCAGATGATGACGCGTATCGACATGAGCGAGTACCAGGAGCGGCACGCCGTGTCGCGGCTCGTCGGGGCGCCTCCGGGATACGTCGGTTACGACGAGGGCGGCCAATTGACCGAGGCCGTGCGGCGCAAGCCCTATTCCGTGGTGCTGCTCGACGAGATCGAGAAGGCGCATCCCGACGTCTTCAACATCCTGTTGCAGGTGCTCGACGACGGCCGGCTGACCGACAACAAGGGCCGTACGGTGGATTTCCGCAACACGATCATCATTATGACCTCGAACATGGGTTCGCAGGTGATCCAGGATAACTTCGCCGAGGCCTTCGACGGCAGGAAGCTGCCCGAAGAGGTTGTCGAGCGGACGCGCCTCGCGGTGATCGACCTGCTGAAACAGCAACTCAAACCGGAGTTCCTGAACCGTATCGACGAGATCGTGATGTTTGAGCCGCTGACGCACAAGGACATCGAACGCATCGTCGACATCCAGTTGGGCATCGTGCGCAGGATGCTTTCGGAGAACGGCATCCGGCTGGAGTACAGCGACAAGGCGCGCGAATGGATCGCCTCGGCGGGTTACGATCCGCTCTATGGCGCACGTCCCGTGAAGCGGGTCATCCAGCGCTATGTGGTCAACGACCTTTCGAAGCGGATTCTTGCCGGCGAGGTCGACCGCTCGAAGCCGATCGCGATTGACGCCGGGCAGGACGGGCTGACGTTCTCGAACTGACGCCGCCCGGCAGAGTGAAAAAGGGTTCCGAATCGTCGGAACCCTTTTTCGTTTACCGGACGTATCTGCTGAAAAACTTCCACAGCTCTTCGCCCGTGTCTACGCCCGTCTCTTTCCAGGAGTGCTTTCCGCCGACGGTCTCGTAGAGCCAGACCTCGTTTCCGTCCGTGCCCTCCGTGTAGCGGTGGGCGATGACCTGCAAGCCGCCGGGGCGGGAGGGCAGGGTGTCGACCCGCTCTGCGAGGCATTTGTTCTTGGCGGCCCAGTAGCCGACCGCGGTCGGGACGGAGACATAGGCGCCCCAGCCCCCTTCGTTGCCGAGGTCGCCTTCCCAGCGGGTCGTCCGGTCTTCGGTGCCGTGGATTTCGAACAGCGGAATCGGATGCGGATTGCGGTCCGAGCGGAGGATTTCGACGGACATGAACCCGGCGACCGGTCCGAGGGCCGCATAGGTCTCCGGACAGCGCGAGGCCAGCAGGTAACACATGTCCCCGCCGTTCGACATACCCGTGCAGAAGACGTTGCGGCGGCTCAAACCATGTTTTTTCTGAAGGTGCCGGATCAGTTCGGAGAGGAACCGCACGTCGTCGACGGCCATATCGGCCTGAAAGGGGTAACCCACGTTCCAGCACGTCTTGCCGCGGCCGTCGCGTTCGCCCTGCGGGTAGCAGACGGCGAAACCGTGGCGGTCGGCAACGCGGTTCATGTCGAACCGTTCCGGGTCGCCCTGTCCTCCGTAGCCGTGGAGGACAATGACCAGCGGCGCGCCGTCGGGCAGCCCTTCGGGCAGGTGGAGGCGGTAGGTGCGGTCGATGCCGCCCGAACGCAGCGTGTGGCCGGGCGTCTGCGCGAGGCAGGTTCCCGCGGCGAAAAGCAGCAGGCAGGAAAGGGTGTGCAGGAGGTATTTCATCATTTTGAGCATTAGAGTCCTTTGCGGGCGAGGCGCCAGGCCAGCGCGTTGTAAAGCCGGATCACGGGACCGCGCCAGCCGGCGGGCAGGGCGTTCAGGGCGCGGACCTTGCGCAGCGTGCGGCGGTAGGTCCGCGTCCAGGCGAAGAACCGGGCGGCGCGGGCGGCCTCCTTCGTGCCGCCTTTGGCGCTGATGATAAGCGCTTTTCCCAGTGCGGCGCGGGCCACGAACTCCCGGTCCTCCTCGGGGGCCAGCGGGTCGTACAGCTCCTCGAACGAATGGACGGTCTTCTCGGGCGTGTAGCTTGCCGCCGAGCGGTTCGAAGCCACCCGCGAGTAGCGGACCAGCCGTTCGGGCGAGAAGCAGACTTCGTAGCGGCGGGCGATCCTGATCCACATGTAGAGGTCTTCGGCGATCTTCATGCCCTCGGGAAACAGCCCCACGGTGTCGAACACGCGCCGCGGGATGCAGCTGGCCGACGGGATGGCGATGTAGCGGTGGGCCGATTCGCGGAAGAAATTCGCCACGACGCCCCGCTCGGAGGGTGTCGGGGCCGGATAGGTCCCGTCGTGGCTTATTATTGAAAATGCCGTGCAGTAGAGTCCGCAGCCGGGGAACTCGCGGATCATGGCGGCGATTTCGGCCAGAAACCCCGGCTCCCAGGCGTCGTCGGCGTCCAGCAGGGCGATGTATTCGCCTGTCGACTCTGCGATGCCGCGGTTGCGTGCGGCGCAGACCCCGGCGTTGGACTGCCGGACGAGCCTTACGAGCGGTGAGCCGATCGCACGCACGACCTCCGCGCCGCCGTCGGTCGAACCGTCGTCCACGACGATGATCTCCTGCGGGGGGCGGGTCTGCGCCAGGGCCGAGCGTACGGCCGTGCCGATTTCCAGCTGCTTGTTGTAGAGGGGTATGACGACCGAAATGGTGGGTTCTGACATCTGTTCTGCCGGGTTTTGTTGCGAAGATATTGATCTTTTGCTACTTTTGCAAATAAAACCGTACCATGACCGTATTCGAAAAAACCGACCGATTCCTGCGCAACCTCTATGAGACGGCGTTTTACTTTGCGGTGATGGCCGTGAAGGAGAATTTCCGCAACTACGTCGGCCGAGCCGGAACGGTCGGCGCGCCGAAGCCGTCGGTCCTGATCCTCGGCAACGGCCCTTCGCTGGCCGAAGACCTGCCGCGGCTGATCGCCCGGGGCGAACACACGGCAAAGGACGTCATGGCGGTCAACTACTTTGCGCTGGACGAGCGTTTCGGGACCGTCCGTCCCGCCTATTACGTGCTTTCCGATCCGATGTTCTTCCGCGACAGTGTCTGCCGCGACCGTGTGGCGGAACTCTACCGCACGCTTGCCGAAAAGGTGACGTGGCCGATGAACCTCTACGTGCAGTACTACAACCCCGAGCGGTTCGACTACCGTGCCGCGCTGCCCAACCCCAATATCCGCATCGTGCGGTTCCACACGCAGGTCTACCGCGGGTTCCGGGGCGTGGAGTTCTGGCTCTACCGCCACGGTCTGGGAAGCGCCAATTTCGGGACCGTGGTGCAGGTGTGCGAGTACGTCGCCCTGCTGCTGGGTTACAAGACGCTGGAACTCTATGGGGTGGATCATACGCTGCTCGACGGACTGTCTGTCGACGACGAGAACCGTCTCTGCCGGGCCGACAGGCACTATTACGACGACGCTCCGGCCGTTCCGAAGCCGATCTTCCAGAAGGTTCCGCACCGTCCCTATACGATGGCCGTTTATCTGGCCGAGGTCGCCGAACTGTTCCGCGGCCACGAGGCGTTGCGCGATTACGCCCGATCGCTCGGGGCGCGGATCATAAACCGGACCGGGGGGTCGATGATCGACGCCTACGAGCGGGAGCGAAAATAGAAAAAGGGCGGTTCTGAAAATTCGCAGGGTCGGAAGACTCATTTTTCAGCAATTCGGCTCTGTTTTCAGGCAGCTGCTCGCGGTGGCCTGCTATGGAGCGTGCGGAATAGCAGGCTTCCGCAAGGCGGAGCTGCGGCCTGCCGATTCGCCTCCGGCAAATCGAAAATCTTCCGAGCCTGCGAGTTCGCAGAATCGGCTTTTATTTATCCCGGCAGGTTCCGGCTCGCCGCGATGATTTCGGCCATGGCGAAGTCCTCGGGGTAGTCGATGTCCAAACCCTCGATGCGGTCCACGACGGCCATGTAGGGACGATCGCCGATGCGGCGGCCGCGGCCGCACCACAACTCCCGCGAAAAGATGAAGAAGGCGCTGGTCTCGATGTAAACCGGCTCGATGGTCTGCGTGCGGGGGATGTTGTCGAGAGCGTAGTTGAGCGGACGGCCTTCGAACCAGGCGAAAGTCTGGATTTTTTCGGCGCTGAACGCCGAGTCGTATTCGCCCGAACGCACTTTGCCGAGCGCATCGGCAAGGGTCGCGGCGCGGATGAACGGCGAGGTGGCGTGGGCGAGGATGTAGAGGTCGGCCCCGACCCGGGCGGTGAAGCTGTCGTAAATCTCCCGTCCGAGCGTCGTGTCGCTGTCGAGCGACGGGTCGCGGAGCAGCAGCCGGACCCCCTCGGGCAGCAACGCGCGGATGCCTTCGTCGCTGCAAAAGACGTAGACCTCGTCGATGCCCTCCACTTCAGTCAGGGTTTTCAGGATATGACACATCAGCGGCGATCCGTCCAGCGGGCGGAGGTTCTTGCCTGCGACGCGCTGGCTGTTGAGCCGGATGGGAACGAATGCTACGGTTTTCATGGAGTCTGATAATTTGTAAAGGGGTTCGTCGCGACACGCTGCCGCTTGCGGCGTTCAACTTCCCGCCCCGGGCGGGGAGTCAGGGGTGGGGCGGATTTGCAAACACGGCGGAACACCGTGGGAACGGCATTCCGCGCTGCGATGCATTGCCGATATTTCAACCGGCATTTCATTGTACCAGAAGATTGCAGCCCCGGATGTCCGAATGGTCGATGCGGCCTTCGATGACGAACGCGCCGTCCGCGCCGACGCGCCCCACGTCCTGTGTCTGGATAAAGGCGCACGACCACCAGGAAGCCAGATCCGCGATGTTCAGCCCGCCGCGTGCGCCTGCCGGGAGCGGGTCGAACGGGTCGTTGACGTCGCGTGCCGTGACGCGCATCCAGTCCGGGCAGCGGAACACGTTGCCTCCCTGCGAATAGGCCTGCGAGGTGAGTTCGGCCATGCCGTATTCCGAATGAATCTCCCCGACCCCGAAGGCGTCGCAGAGGATTCGGTGGAACTCCTCTTTGGGAATCTCCTCGCGGTAACCCTTCATGCCGCCCGTCTCCATCACCACCGTATCGCGGAGCTTCGGAGCGTACCGCTCCGCGAGGTCCCACAGCGCATAGCTTACGCCCAGCAGGATTTTCGGCTTCGGGTCGCGCTCCATCGCCGCCAGCAGTCCTTCGCAGTCATCCAGATAGAATCCGCCTGATCCGCAGTCGGCGATCAGCCGGTCGGCCATGTAGACCAGCGACGAACCTTTGCGCCGCAGGTAATTGGGCAGCAGGGCGTAGAGGCTCAATCCGGCGGGGTCGCCGTAGAAGTTGCGGAATGCCGTGCGGAACGCCTGCTCGTAGAGCGCCAGCGAGCGCATCGGGTGGCGCGAGGGCGTCATTCCGGTCGTGGCCGACGAAGTGAAGACCGCCTCGGGCGGAGTCTCCCCGCAATAGACCGTATGCGTCTTGAACAGTTCGATGGGCAGGTACGGAATCTTTTCAGGCGTGTCGACATGCTCCGCCCGGACGCCGATCCGGGCGAGGTATTCGCGGTAGGGGGCGCATTCGCGGGCCTGGCGGCGGAATATTTCCAGCGCCGCGGCGTCGAAGGCCGCTCCGTCCGCAATGCGGAATATGTCGTCGGGGGTGATCATTACATGCAAAGTTACCAAAAAAACGGACGATTCCAAAACCGAATCGTGTCCGGTTCGGCAAAAGGTTTCGACTTCTGAAAGGGGCGTAACGCCCCCAAAGGTAATGAAAAAATTGAAACGAGACTCTTCTCGAAGCGTCGGTTCCGTCGCCTGTAAACGCAAAAACAACAATCCGCGGTCCGGATGCATCCGCCCCGCAGTCGTTGTTTTCGCATTTGTACTTTTGGCCCGCAATGTTTCGGGGCGTTATTTACGTCGTATGTCTCGCTTTGGCGAGACAAGACGCGCTCCGTGAACAGCTTTCGCGGCTCGGCAAAGCACCGCTTCGCTGTAAACGCAAAAACAACAACCCGCGGTCCGGATACATCCGCCCCGCAGTCGTTGTTTTCGCATTTATGCCTTCGGCATTCGCTTTGCCCTCGCCTTGTCGCTATTTCTTGACTTTGGGCGCGAGCATCATGTTCATCTTCTTGCCGTCGAGCTTCGGCATCATCTCCACCTTGGCGAACTCTTCGAGGTCCGTGGCAAAGCGCAGCAGCAGGATTTCGCCCTGCTCCTTGAAGACGATCGAACGTCCGCGGAAGAAGACGTAGGCCTTGACCTTGGCCCCCTCCTTGAGGAAGTTCTGCGCGTGCTTGAGCTTGAAGTTGTAGTCGTGGTCGTCGGTCTGCGGGCCGAAGCGGATCTCCTTCACGACGACTTTCGTCTGGTTCGCCTTCAGTTCCTTGGCCTTCTTTTTCTGCTGGTAGAGGAACTTCTGATAATCGGCGATGCGGCATACGGGCGGCTCGGCCTTGGGCGAGATCTCGATCAGGTCGAGTTCCATCTCGTCCGCCAGACGCAGTGCGTCGCGGATCGACATCACCTGCGGCTGGGGAATGTTGTCCCCCACCAGACGCACCTCGGGAACCGTGATCTGTTCGTTGATGCGGTGGGGATTCTCCTTTTCGGGCGGCCTGCGTCCGAAGCGGGGATTGTTGCCTGTTGCCGGTCTTGGTCTGTTATTCCCGGGGGTAAACGGCCTCGGCGGGAATGGTTTCGGTGCTGCGATAATCGTTAAGTATTAAAATGGTTAATTAAATTTTGTTCTTTGCTTTCGGGCTTCCGAGAGTGGTAATCCTCGCGGCTGCGCCGCGTTTGTAAATTTTACCCTCTCCTGAATCCTCTCCCTCGGAGGGGACTTTGTCGGAAAGCCCCGGTTATTCCTTGCTTATTTCTTTTCGAGCTTGTTGGCCTCGATCTCCTCTTTGACCAGTCCGGCGATGAAGTCGCGGAACGCCTCCAGGGACATCTGTCCCTTGTCGCCTTCGCCCTGCGCACGGACGGAAACCAGCCCTTCGGCCTCTTCCTTCTCGCCGACGATCAGCAGATAAGGGATGCGTTTAAGTTCGTTGTCGCGGATCTTGCGGCCGATTTTCTCGTTGCGGTCGTCGACCTCGGTGCGCACGTCGCTGCGGTTGAGGAACTCCGACACTTTCTGGGCATAGTCGTTGAACTTCTCCGAAATGGGGAGCACCACGACCTGCTGGGGCGAGAGCCACAGCGGGAACTTGCCGCCCGTATGCTCCAACAATACTGCCACGAAACGCTCCATCGAGCCGAACGGCGCGCGGTGAATCATAATCGGGCGGTGGAGACGGTCGTCAGCGCCCTTGTACGTGAGGTCGAAACGCTCCGGGAGGTTGTAGTCCACCTGGATCGTTCCCAGCTGCCACTTGCGGCCGATGGCGTCCTTGACCATGAAGTCGAGCTTCGGGCCGTAGAAGGCCGCTTCGCCCAGCTCCACGACCGTCGTAAGGCCTTTCTCCTTGGCGGCCTGCATGATGGCCGACTCGGCCTTCTCCCAGTTCTCGTCCGAACCGATGTATTTCTCCTTGTTGTTCGGGTCGCGCAGCGAAATCTGGGCGGTGTAGTTGTCGAACTTCAGCGTCTTGAAGATATAGAGCACGATGTCGATCACGCGTTCGAACTCTTCCAGAAGCTGATCCGGACGAACGAACAGGTGGGCGTCGTCCTGCGTGAATCCGCGCACGCGCGTCAGTCCGTGCAGCTCGCCCGACTGTTCGTAGCGGTAGACCGTTCCGAACTCCGCCAGACGCACGGGCAGCTCCTTGTACGAACGGGGTTTCGAGCGGTAGATCTCGCAGTGGTGCGGGCAGTTCATCGGTTTGAGCAGGTACTCCTCGCCCTCGATCGGGGTGTGGATCGGCTGGAACGAGTCCTTGCCGTATTTGGCGTAGTGGCCCGAGGTGACATAAAGCTCCTTGTTGCCGATGTGCGGCGTGATCACCTGCTGGTAGCCGTACTCCTTCTGCACGCCCCGCAGGAACTGCTCCAGCCGGTCGCGCAGCGCAGCTCCCTTGGGCAGCCACAGCGGCAGGCCCTGGCCCACGCGCTGCGAAAAAGTGAACAGTTCGAGGTCCTTGCCCAACTTGCGGTGGTCGCGTTTCTTGGCCTCCTCCATCATCGCGAGGTACTCGTCGAGCATTGATTTCTTGGGGAACGAGATGCCGTAGATACGCGTCAGCATCTTGTTCTTCTCGTTGCCGCGCCAGTAGGCTCCGGCCACGGACGTAAGTTTCAGGGCCTTGATATATCCCGTGTTGGGAATGTGCGGGCCGCGGCAGAGGTCCGTGAACGCACCGTTGGTATAGAAGGAGATGGTGCCGTCTTCGAGGTCCGTGATCAGTTCGACCTTGTACTGGTCGCCCTTCTCGGTGAAGGTCTTCAGCGCTT
The DNA here is from genome assembly GCF_025145845.1 of Alistipes shahii WAL 8301. Classification (NCBI taxonomy): domain Bacteria; kingdom Pseudomonadati; phylum Bacteroidota; class Bacteroidia; order Bacteroidales; family Rikenellaceae; genus Alistipes; species Alistipes shahii. The sequence goes on from NZ_CP102253.1 coordinate 2,199,277, forward strand.
CGGCCTTGGGGACTTCGCGGCGGAGGAGCGCTTCCTTGTTGCGGGACAGCTCCACCATCTTGTTTTCGATCGTCGGCAGGTCGGCCTCGGTGATGGGCGTCGGGGAATCGACGTCGTAGTAGAAGCCGTTTTCGATGGCCGGGCCGATGCCGAACTTGATGCCCGGGTAGAGCGCTTCGAGAGCCTCGGCCAGCAGGTGCGACGAGGTGTGCCAGAAGGCGTGCTTGCCCTCTTCGTCGTCCCATTTGTAGAATTTGACCGAAGCGTCCTCTTCGATCGGGCGCGTCATGTCCACCGTCGCGCCGTTTACCGCGGCCGCGAGCGAGTCAGCAGCTAAACGAGGGCTGATGCTCTCTGCGATCTGATACGCAGTAGTCCCTTTGGCATATTCACGTACGGAGCCGTCGGGAAAAGTGATTTTGATCATTTTGTTGTATAAATTAAGTTTTCGGGGCCTTCGGCGCTTCCACAATTACGAGACGGAATACGCCTCCGGGTTGCCCGGTGTTTTTGTTCGGGTCTTTGTCAAACCTCCTTTTCGGTCTGCGGCAGGTCCTTGACCGAGACGTCGCGGCCGCCGCGGTCGCGTTCGGCGCGTTGCAGCGGATTGCGCGTCCATTCGGCCCATGCGCGGCGGTGCTCCGCGATGTCGATGGCCGCATAGATCGCATTGCGCATCGACTGCGGGTCGGCCTTGTCCTTCCCGGCGATGTCGAAGGCCGTGCCGTGGTCGGGCGAGGTGCGCACGGCCGAAAGCCCCGCCGTGAAGTTCACCCCGTCGGGCGACAGGCTCTTGAACGGCGCCAGCCCCTGGTCGTGGTACATGGCCAGGATGCCGTCGTACTTGGCGTATCCGCCCCCGGCGAAAAGCCCGTCGGCGGCAAAAGGCCCGAAGGCCAGCACGCCTTTCGAAAACGCCTCGACAATGGCCGGGCGGATGATCTCCTGCTCCTCGCGTCCCAGCAGTCCGCCGTCGCCGGCGTGGGGGTTGAGCGCCATGACGGCGATGCGCGGCTCGACGATGCCGAAGTCCTCGATGAGCGCACGGCGCAGCGTGTCGAGGTCGCGAACGATCCGCTCTTTGGTGATGTTGCGGGCGATCTCCGAGACGGGGATGTGCTTGGTGACCAGCCCCACGCGCAGCACGTCGCTGCACAGGATCATCATGGCTTCGCCTTCGAGTTCGGCGGCCAGGTATTCGGTGTGTCCCGTGTAGCGGAAGTCGTCCGCCTGCACGGTCTCCTTGTCGAAGGGTGCGGTCACGAGCGCGTCGAGGTGTCCCGCCTTCAGGTCGCGCATGGCCGCGCACAGCGCCTCTACGGCCGCGCGTCCGGCTTCGGGGGTCGGCTTGCCCGGCGCGATGTCGGCCGTCTCCCCGCATGCCACGAGGTTCGCCTTTCCGCGGCGCGCCTCGGCGGCCGACGCCACGGGGTTGAAGGAGAAGGCTTCGATCTCCGCGACGGTATTTCGGTAATAGGCCGCGGCTTTGGGCGAGCCGTAGACGACGGGTGTGAAAAGCTCCGTCATCCGCGGGTCGGCGAGCGCCTTGAGGATGATTTCCCAGCCGATGCCGTTCGTGTCGCCCTGCGTGATGCCTATTTTGAATTTGTTTTCCGGCATAATCAATTTTATTTCAACTTACAAAGTTATAAAATATTCAGAATACACAATGCCTCGGATTCGATTAAAATGAATTTTTACCCCGCTTTGCGCCGGAAGTGCAATTTTTCACTATCTTTGTTACAGCAGTCTGTGAGGATTGCTGACATTTTTGGGATAAAAAGCGCATCGGCTTTTTTTCTTACCGCCGAAAATTGGACACTTTTGTGTAACATAAGGAATAAGGGTTGATGCTCTCGCTGTTTTCCAGCGTGGGCATTTGCCGCATTCTACGTTACGGGTCGTCCAATACCTCGACGGTGGAGCAGCAAGTCTGCCCGCGCTTTTTTCCGGACCAAGCAAGTTTGGAGAAATGAGAAGATGTGAGCGGAAAATGTTGAAATGCAATGCTGAACTTGTAGATATCGTATTCCGTCTGATGTTCGAAACGTTCTGGGTGGCCCCTTACGACCTGCGGCGGGATTTCCCGGTGCTGGTCAATTTCGAACGTCATGCGCGCCATGCGTCGGTGCTGTTGGGTAAAATCGACTTCGCCTCGGCCTCCGGGGCGCAGATATACGAATTGGGAAAGACCGTCGCAGCGCTCGACCGGGCCGTCCGGCAGATCGCCGAAGCGCGGCTGTTTTCGCCCGTGGAGTGTGCCGAGGCGCAGGAACTGGTCGGACGCATCCGGAATGCGCTGCCTGCGGCCTGCGCCGCCGGGCTTGCGGCGGCTCTTTCGCACGATTCGGAATAGCTGCGGGATGCCGGCTCCGCCCGGCCCCTGCGACCGCAGGTCGCAGGGATTCTGTCATGCACCCTCGCCTTCGCTCGGGATAACCGCACTCCGTGATTTCTTGGGCGGCTCCTCCTGCCGCCGAAATTACGTCGCATCCCTCGCCTTCGCTCGGGATAACCGCGCTCCGTGATTTCTTGGGCGGCTCGGCAAAAGCCGGAAAAACCGGAGCCGGTTTAAAACGCAACGGACCCCGCCTGGGAAATGAATTTCCGGCGGGGCCTGATGCGTTTTAGTCCTTCGGACTTTATTTTCCGGCTTTTGCGCTCGCCTGGCGGCGAAATTCACCACAGACGATGCCCGTGGCCATGGCGACGTTGAGCGATTCCGAACCCCGGCGGTCGGCCGGCCAGGGCGGGATGAAGAGTTTCTGCGTGACGGTGCGGGCCACGGCGTCGGTGATTCCGCGCCCTTCGTTGCCCATCACGACGATGCCCGCCGGCTTCAGTTCGGTTTCGTAGATGTTCGCTCCTTCCAGAAAGGTTCCGCAGACCGGAAGTCCCAGCGCGGCGGCCTTCGAAAGCAGCGCCGCGAGGTCGGTGTAGTGGACCCTTACGCGGAGGATCGCCCCCATCGTGGCTTGTACGACCTTGGGGTTGAAACAGTCGGCCGAGGCTTCGGAGCAGACGATGTCCGTGATGCCGAACCAGTCGGCCAGCCGGATGATCGTGCCCAGGTTTCCGGGGTTCTGCACGTCGTCGAGCGCCAGCGTCAGCCGTCCCCGCAGCCGCTCCGGCTTCAGGTCGCAGCGGGGGATTTCGACCAGCGCCAGCGAGTTGCTCGGGGTTTTGAGCTGCGAGAGCCGCTCCATGTCGCGCGGGGCGACGGTCTCGACCTCGGGCCCGTTGAAAACCCCTTCCAGCGAGAATATCCTGCGTACGGAGAGGTGCGATGCGCGCAGTTCGCCGATGAGTTTCTCCCCCTCGGCGACGAAAAGTCCGTGCTCCGTGCGGCCGCGTTTGTCGGCCAGCGCGCGGACGAGTTGTATGTCGGCTTTTGTCATCGTTGTTTTTCGATGGTGTAGGTGGTTCCTTCGGTCGCCGGGTAACTCTCGGCAAAGAGCGTCCGCGCCTCCTCGACCAGCGGCGTTTCGTCCTTGTAGCGCGACGAATAGTGGCCGATCACGAGCCGCCGGGCGCCCGCTTTCAGGGCGGCTTTCGCTGCGTCCGTCGTGGTCGAGTGCCCGCGGTCGCGGGCGCTCCGCTGTTCGGCGGCGGCATAGGTCGCTTCGTGGTACATCAGATCGACTCCCCGGCACAGTCCCGCGGCCTTGGCCGAGTAGTTCGTGTCCGAGAGGTAGGCGTACGAGCGCGGCGCATAGGGGCGGTAGGTCAACTCGGCATTGGGAATCACCTCGCCCGTGGCCAGCCGTATCTCCTCGCCGCGCTTGGCGGCGGTGATCTGCGCGATCGAAAGCCCGTATTTGGCGATCTTGAATTTCTCGACGTTCAGCGGCGGCTCCTTCTCGCGGAACAGAAACCCGGCGCACGGCACGCGGTGGCGCAGCGGGACGCTCCACACCTCGAGGGTACGGTTTTCCAGCAGCAGGGCGTGCTTGGTCGTGTCGACCTCGGTCCACGCGACGGTGTAGGGCAGCTCCGTGTCGAAGTACCGGAGGTGGCAGGCCAGGATCTCGCCGAAGGGCGCCGGGGCGAAGACCCGGAGCGGGGTTTTGCGTCCGTACAACGCCAGCGTCGAGATGAGCGGGAACAGCCCGAAAACATGGTCTCCGTGGAGGTGCGAGATGAATACGGCCCGGATTTTCAGCGGATTGACGCCGTAGCGGACCAGCTGTTGCTGCACGCCTTCGCCCGCATCCACGAGGTAATACTGTTCGTGGACGTTGACCGCCTGCGCCGAAGGGTGGCGGGCGACGGTCGGCTTCGCGGAGGACGAGCCCAGTATGGTGACCGAGAAACTCAATTCGTCTGTGTTTTATACTTTATGAATGTCGCCAGAAGCCGGTTGGTCGTGAAAACGCTCTGGGATGTGGTGGCGGTTCGGGTTTTGCTGCCGTCGTCGTTTTTCTCGATCTTTTCGGTCGTCGTGTAGGTCGGGGCGGAGGTTTCGCTCACGACGCCTTCGAAGACGATGGCGTCGGCTCCTTTCTCCCGGCCAATCTGTTCGATGAGGGCCTGCGCCTCCTCCAGCGTCTTGCCGAAGGGTGTCGCCTTGATGCTGCCCATCGTTTCGTAGTCCGAGGGAACGTCCTTCCAGTCGAAATAAAGTTCCGGCGCGGTTCCGGTTGTCGGATAGGCTTTGCCGATATAAGTGGTGCGGATTTCGGCGCACGAGGCGATGCAGCATGCCGCCGCCAGCAGTAAAAGGAGCTTCTTCATGGTCCGTCTTTTGCCTTATTGCAGCAGAAACCGTTCGCAGTCCAGGGCGGCGACACATCCCGACGCAGCCGCCGTGATGGCCTGGCGGTAGTGGGGGTCCTTCACGTCGCCGGCGGCGAAGACGCCTTCGACCGAGGTCTTCGACGTTCCCGGCTCGACCTTGATGTAGCCTTCGGCGTCGAGCGCCAGCTGTTCGGCGAAAAGTTCCGTGTTGGGGTGATGGCCGATCGCCAGGAAGAATCCCGCGATGTCGATCTTCCGCTCCGAGCCGTCGTTCCTGCGCAGCAGCGCGCCCGTTACGCCCGAGTCGTCGCCCAGCACCTCGGCGGTGTTGTGCTCGAACAGCACTTCGATGTTCGGCGTGTTGAACACCCGCTGCTGCATCGCCTTCGAGGCGCGCAGGTGGGGCTTGCGCACGATCAGGTAGACCTTGCGGCAGAGCGATGCGAGGTAGGTGGCCTCCTCGCAGGCCGTGTCGCCGCCGCCCACCACGGCCACGTCCTTTTTGCGGTAGAAAAATCCGTCGCACGTGGCGCAGGCGCTGACGCCCTGCCCGCGGAATTTGGTCTCGGACGGGAGACCGAGGTATTTGGCCGTGGCTCCCGTGGCGATGATCAGCGTTTCGGCCTTGATCTCCTTCTCGCCGTCGATCACGACGTGGAACGGACGCGACGAGAGGTCGGCGCGCGTGACGTTGCCCGTGCGGATGTCGGCGCCGAACCGCTCGGCCTGCCTGCGCATCAGCCCCATCAGGTCGGGACCGCTCACGCTGTCGGGATGTCCCGGGAAATTCTCGACGTCGGTGGTCGTCGTCAGCTGTCCGCCCGGTTCGATGCCTTCGTAAAGCACCGGCTTGAGGTTGGCGCGCGAGGCGTAGATGGCGGCGGTGTACCCTGCGGGGCCGCTGCCGATGATCAGGACTCTTACTTGTTCTTCCATGGTATCGGTTGTTGTTTGCATGTTTCAATCATTATTCGTTCCAAATTCCGTCAGGCGTCGTCCCAGGTAGTCGAATTCCGCCCAGCGGCCGTCTTTCCGCACCCGGACGACGCTTTCGGCCGGCGCGTAGTCGACGATCTCGTATTCGGGCGGGATGACGTAGCGTCCCTGGCGGTCGATCAGCCCCATCCCCGATGGGGTCTCGACCTCGGCGCGTCCTTCGCGGAAATCCCCGGCCCAGGTGTACTGCGGCCGGATTACGGGGTTGTTCTCCGTGTCCACGAACCCGAATCCCTCGTCGTCCTCGACGCAGACCAGTCCTTCGAAGACGTGGCTCGTCCAGCGGTGGCCCGTCAGGCGGCGGTGCGGGGTGTAGACGGCCTCCGTGTCGCCGACGCACATCGGATCGGCCGTCCGGCGGACCTGTTCGCGCAGGCTTTCGAAGGCCGCGCCGTCTCCCGAAGGGCCGAAATGCGCGTCGTGGTAGCGCAGCGGCACGAACCGCCCGCCCGACCAGCGCAGGTTTCCGGCCCGGAGGTTGTTGTGCGAGAAGTTCAGCTCCCGCAGGGCCGTTTCGAGGGTGTCGAGCGCCGCGAGCAGCCGCTCCGCGGGTTCCGTGTGGAGCGCTTCGGCGAACGGTTTGCCCGCGGGAAGGTGTTGGAGCGCCAGGTCGAAACGGCGTTCGCGGCCTGCCGGGTCCGTCCACCGCAGTTCGTCCCGCAGGATGCGGTATTCCGCGAGATGGTCGGTGTTGAGGCGTCCGAGCTGCGACGCCGTGCGTTCCACGGAGGCCAGCGCAGCGGGCGAGAGCGGCATCGAGAGCAGCCATTGCCGGCCGCGCCACGTGATCTCGGCCTCGGCGAAGCGCGTCGTGCGCATCAGCCGCGGCAGTCCGTCCGCCCCGGTCGCCGCACGGGCGTCGGCGAGCGTTTTGAACGAGAGGTCGGGCGTCAGCAGCGCCCGGGTGAAGAGTTGCAGCGTCGGTGTCATGGCTATTCGGTTTTTACGCTGATGGAACCGATGTTGAGCATGGTGATCAGCTCTTCGGCCGAGGCGTTGAAACTCATGCCGCGGAACGGCGGCAGGGCGCCGGGGCCTTTGGCTTCGCGGATCGCCTCGTTGAAGACCTCGGGCATGGGGCTGGAGCAGTCGTAGAGCACCTCCGCATAGCGGTTGGGGTACGAGGCCTCTTCGGCCGAGGGGAAGAACACCGTGTGCGGGGTGTCGCCCGCGGCGATGTGGATGTTGACCAGCAGCACGTTGCCGTCGGCCGTGCGGAGCGATTTGATCTGTCCGGCCACGGCGCGCAGTTCGGCGTCGTCGCAGTCGGTGGCCTCGCCGTCGGTGATGTTGAAGACCATCGGCGGGAAACTTTCGGCATGGGCCGGGTCGGCGCACCATGCCGCGGCGATGTCGCGCACGCGGCGCAGGGCCTCGCACATCGGAGTCTGCCCGGCGGCTTCTGGCTCCACCCATGCCGGGTAGGGAATTTCGCGCAGGGAGATGCTGCCGTCGGGCAGCCGGTATTCGATGACTTCGGTCTTTATCGGAGGCTCCCCGGCCGCCAGCTCCGCCACGGAGATCAGTTCCCTGCCGCCCGGCAGCAGGGAGTAGACCTCGTCGTCGCCCGAGTATCCGATCACGGCGATGTCGTAGTAGTCCCTCACGCCGTCGCTGCGGCGGGCGCGTTCGATCAGTTCGAACAGCATGCCGTTCGTGATGGTCGCCACGGCTTCTGCCTTGGTCATCTGCCGGTTGCGGAACCGGATTTTTTCGGCCATCGAACCCGAGCCGTCGATCGCGAGGATGATGGCGGTGCGATGGGTGCGTGTGATGCTCTGTGTATACATGTTGCGTCGTATGTTCTTCTATTTCAGGCCGCGGACCGAGTAGTAGTCTTCGCGGCGCTCCTCCTCGCTCGTGCAGTCGAGACCGTAGCTGACGGCCATGTCGAGCGAACAGTCGCGGTCGCGGTCGGCGTCGGTCGTGCGGCGCATCGAGGCGTGGGCGTTGTGCCCCGCGGAGATGGCCTCGTCGATCTCGTCGACGGTCGGCGTGTGCCCGAGCAGGGCGGCGTAAACCTGTTTGGCCCAGCTGTGGGCGTAGTCGTCGTAGTGGACGGCGAAGACCCGGAAGCGGTTGTCCACGGCCTCGGTCGTGGTCAGTTCGCCGCGGTCCACGGCTGCGAGGATCGCCTCGGTCTCGCGGCGCGTGATGTACTGCCCGCCCAGGTCGAGCCACTGCCCGTCGCCGTCGTAGCGCGGGTCCGACCCTCCTCTGGAGAGCATTGCGCCCAACGCCGCCACGATGGCCTTGTTGTAGAGCTTGAGCCCCCGTTGCAGGGCTGCCGAGCGGATCAGGGTCTTGTTGTGGGTGAACACCGGGGCGTCGGGGTCCTGCTCCTGGAGCGAATGGAGGATGTCCACGGCCTGGAGCATGGCGCCCGTGATGTAGGGATTGTATTCGTCGAAACTGATCACGTCGCGTTTGACCGAGCGGCGGTCGCGGGCGGGCCACTTCTCGATGTCGCGCACGGCGCCGAAACTGGTGAGGTTGGCGCCCGGCATGAGGTGCGTGCGCCCTTCCTTCTCGATCAGATAGGAGTAGGGGAAGGCCGAGGTGTCGTGGTGGTAGGAGTGGTGTCCCATGACCATCGTGAAGGCGCCCTCGAGCGCGGGCGACATGATGTAGGCGCTGCTGGCGAACTTGCAGCCGCGCAGGTGCACCGACTGGTGCACGGCGCCGCTCTTGAAGAGGTGGTTGCTCTGGTTCGAGCCGCTGCCGGCGTTGAAGAACGAGAACATGCCGGCGATCAGCAGCGACGATTTGTGGTGCGAGACGGTGTAGGGACCTGCGAAGATCGAGGCGGCCTCGCCGTTTTCGCAGTGCGAGTTGGCGAAGAACAGCGACTCTGCGGCTGTGAAACCCTTGTCCAGCCGGCAGCTTTCGCCGACGAAGCAGCGTTCGACGATCGAGCCGTTGTCGATGACCGACCCTTCGGCGGCGATCAGGTCGTAGGCCTTGACGTCCACGCCGACGCGCGCGCCGTCGCAGAGCGTCGCGTTTTCGAGGATCGAGGCGCCGTCGATTTCGACTCCGTTGCCGATGCGGACCTCGCGGATGAAGCGCGCCCCGACGATGCGGCAGTCGCTTCCCACCTCGCCGATCTCCGACGAGCGTTCCTCGGCGTAGGCGTCGACCATTTTTTCGAGTGCGGCGATGGTCTGCGGGCGGTGGCGGTAAACGGCCATGACGTAGGCGACCTGTGCCGACAGGCGGTCGAATATCTTCACCGTGCGGCCGCCGCATTCGTTCATCGTGGCCACGCCGACGCCGTTGCCGAAGGCCGAGCGGCGGCGGCATTCGAGGGCCGTGACGCCTTCTACGAGCGAGCCGGTTCCGATGCGGTAGTTCGCCACGCGCGAGCGGACGATGCGGGCCTCCGCGGCTATTTCTACATCTCCTTCCAGGTGGCTCTGCAACAGCTGAAAGGGTTTGAAATCCTCCGAGACCAGCACCTTCGACCAATCTTCGGCCGAATTGCCGAGTGCTTCGAGTGCGGCGGTCTCCGCGGAGGTTAATTTTCTGAATGGAGTCATTGATTGTGGAGTTATTTAGATGCAAATATAACAAATTGCATTTAAATTGCATGAACCCTTTTGGGGAACTCGTCTTTTCTTCCGGCCGGGACCGTTCCGGGGCGGGTTTGCGCGGGCCGCAGCGGCGTGCCTGCGGGGGCGGATTTTGCCCGAAAGCGATTTTTGATCCCGCTCTTTCCGCTGCCCTGCCTCACTGGTATCGGGGCGTTTTCAGCGGATGTGCGATCTCCTGCCGTTCGCCGTTGCGCACGACCTGCGCCTTTCCGCCGCGGAACGGCTTCACCGCCGCACAGCCCGGGCAGCTCAGGCGCGTGCGGCCCGCCGTGTCGATGTAGTGCCACGTGCCGCCGAGCTGAACGGCGGCCAGTCCCTCGGTGAAGTCGAACCCGTTGTCGTAGAGCGGCGCGACGACGACCCGCTCCGCCGTGCGGTAGCCCCAGCGCCCGTTTTCGACGAAGAGTTCGGGCGTTTCGGCCTCCGTCCCGCTCCGGACGGCGGGTTTCTCCCGGACCGCCTCGGCGAGCAGCTCCGCAAGTCCGAAGAGCCGCAGGGTGGGTGCCGTGAGCAGTTGCGCGATGCGGTACTGAACGGCCATGCCGCGTTTTTCGAACAGCGCGAGCGTCTCCCGGTAGGCCGGGTCGGAGGCGATCCGCTGGGGCGTGTACAGCAATCCGTCGGAGCTTCCGTAACGGTCCCAGAGCGTAGGGTCCTCGGCCAGCGCGTGCAGCGCCGTCGAGATCAGCGCCGCGGGGTAGTCGTCGATCCGTTCGTCGAAGTCGGCCGCCGTGCGGGCCGGGTGCTGGTAGGCCGCCGTGCCCAGTTCGGGGCTGATCTCCCCGGCGAAGGCGGGCAGGTACGAGGCGTCGAAGTCGATCGGGCAGAGCGTGCCGTCGTCGCCGACGATGATATTCTCGGGTTTCAGGTCGCCGTGGGCGCGGTCGTCCGTGACCAGCGCGAGGGCCAGCCGGTCGAACAGCCGGACGAGGATTTGCAGACTCTCGCGGTCCCGGAGGGCGGCGGCCTGCGCCACGGTTTCGTGCAGGGTGGAGCCTTCGATCCAGTCGCCGAGGACCGTATCGACCCAGACGCCGGTTTCGGGCGAGGTGTGCAGGTAAAGCTCCTTTTCGAGAAGCCGCTGGCCGTAAATCTCCTTCAGGTGGCGCATCGGGCGCAGGTAACAGCGCAGCGAGCGGATGCGTCCGCCGAGGCGGATGCGGAATACGGCGGCGGAGTTGCCGGCGCTGAAGCAGGGGCGGCCCTGTTCGTCGCGGCACACGTCGATTTCACCCAGCGTGCGCGTCAGGCCGCGGGAGTCGAGAAGAGCCAGCAGGTATTGACGGAGGGTAAACACGTGGCGGGAATCGGATTTTTAGCGTCGTCCGACTTGTCGGAGACGGCGCAAGTTACGAAAATCCGCTAAAAAACCGGACCCGAAGGCCCGGCTTTTTCGTTGGATGGTATCTGTTCGCCCGAAGGCGCAGCCTCTCTCCGAAAGCGTTCCGGCTTGCGGCCGCCCCGAAAACAGGCCTCTTACGCCTGCGTCCGCTAATGGCAATTGCAATGGCCGTCGTGGTCTCCGCAGCCTTCACCGCAGTCACCGCCGCACTCGCCGCACGAACATCCGCCTTGCAGGTCCTCGGGCGTCACGTCGCGCACCGAAACCACCTCCACGTCGAAGTTGAGCGTCTTGCCCGCCATCGGGTGGTTGAAGTCCATCTTCACGGTCGATTCGCCGACCTCCTTGACGATGCCCATCATGCGGTTGCCCTGGGCGTCGCTCATCGGAACCTGGCTGCCCTCGAAGAGGATGTCCTCGGCGAGCTTGCCGTCGACCATGAATATGTCTTTCGGCAGGTCGACGATGGCGTCGGCGATCACTTCGCCGTAGCCGTCCTTGGCCTCGAGCGTGAACGAAACCGATTCGCCGATCTCCTTGCCCAGGATCGCCTCCTCGAATTTGGGGAGCAGCATGCCCGTTCCGAAGATGAATTCGAGCGGCTGGCCCGGACGCGACTGATCCGCGATCTGTCCGTCGACGGTGAGCTTGTAGTCTACGCCGACCATTTTGTTTTGTTCTACTTTCATACGATTGTTATAAAGTTTAGTTGTTTTTATCGTCGTTTTTCAGGGACGTTGCCCGGCATTCACGGCTCAAAAGCGATTTTCCGCCACCATTTTTAGAAAAATGGCTTCTTAAGCCATCAAAGGTACGCACTTCGGGGCAAGTTGCCAAATAATAGCAGGAAATAATTGTGCCATAACAGATGAAAACGGCGGCGCTGTCGATGTCGCCGCCGTTTTTTCATGCCGGATATTGCCGTTACTCGCAGTTGCGGCAGCAGAGGTTTCTGTCGCCGTAGCCGTTGTCGATCTTCGAGACGTAGGGGAAGAACTTCGCCTCGCCGATCCACGCCAGCGGGAACGCCGCCTCGTTGCGCGAGTAGGGGTGTTCCCACGCTCCGGCCAGTTCCCGGGCCGTGTGGGGTGCGTTCGCCACCACGTTGTCCGCCTGGCCGGCGGCCGCCTCGCATTCGCGCTTGATGCTTATCAGCGCCTCGATGAAGCGGTCCATCTCCTCCTTGGGTTCCGATTCGGTCGGCTCGACCATCAGCGTCTCGTGCACGGGGAACGAGAGCGTCGGGGCGTGGAATCCGTAGTCCATCAGGCGGTGGGCGATGTCGCCGCAGTCAATGTTGTAGTCCTTCTTAAAGGAGGTGAGGTCGAGGATCATCTCGTGGCCCACGCGGCCCGTCTCGCCCGAGTAGTAGGTGCGGTACTCCGCGGCCAGCGCCGCCGACATGTAGTTGGCGTTGACGATGGCCATCTCGGTGGCTCTGCGAAGTCCCTCGGCCCCCAGCATTTTGATATAGCCGTAGGTGATCGGGAAGAGCAGCGCCGAACCCCACGGAGCCGACGCGACGGCCGTGATGCCCTCGTCGCCGCCCGTGGCGACGACCGGGTGCGACGGCAGGAACGCCCGCAGGTGCTCGGCGACGCAGATCGGGCCTACGCCCGGGCCGCCGCCGCCGTGGGGCATGGCGAAGGTCTTGTGGAGGTTGAGGTGGCAGACGTCGGCCCCGATGTAGCCGGGGTTCGTCAGTCCCACCTGCGCGTTCATGTTCGCGCCGTCCATGTAGACCTGCCCGCCGGCGTCGTGGACGGCGTCGACGATCTCGCGGATGCGGCTCTCGAAGACGCCGTGCGTCGAGGGGTAGGTGACCATCAGGCCGCACAGTTCCGACGAGTGCTCTTTGGCCTTGGCTTCGAGGTCCGCCACGTCGATGTTGCCGCGCTCGTCGCACGCCACCGTCACGATCTTCATGCCGGCCATGGCCGCCGAGGCGGGGTTCGTGCCGTGGGCCGACGCGGGGATCAGCACCACGTTGCGGTAGCCCTGTCCGCGGCTCTGGTGGTAGGCGCGGATGACCATCAGCCCCGTGTATTCGCCCGCCGCGCCCGAATTGGGCTGCAACGAGCAGGCCGCGAAGCCGGTGATCGTCGCCAGGTCCTGTTCCAGCCCGGCGATCAGGTCCATATAGCCCTTGGCCTGGTCGGCCGGGGCGAAGGGGTGCATGTTCTGGAAGCCGGCCAGCGAGAGCGGCTGCATGAGCGCTGCGGCGTTGAGCTTCATGGTGCACGAACCTAAAGAGATCATTGAATTGGCCAGCGAAATATCCCTCAATTCCAGCTTCTTGATGTAGCGCATCAGGGCGCTCTCCGAGCGGTAGGCGTTGAATACGGGTTCCTGCAAATAGGGCGATTGGCGGCGCAGGGCAGTTGGGACGCAGCTTTCGGTGACGGCCTTTACCGCCTTGGCTTTCTTGCCTTTGGCTGCGGCGAAGATGCTCACGACGGTCTCGATCTCCGCCGCGGTGGTCACCTCGTCGAACGACATGCGCACGCGCCCTTCGGAGGGATAGTAGAAGTTGATGCCCTGTTCGAGCGCCAGCGACTGCACGACGGCTGCCTCGGCCTCGACTTCGAGCGTGTCGAAGAACTCCTTCGACGCGAGGCGGTAGTCCATCGCCTCCAGCGCGCGGGCGACGGTTGCGGCGGCCAGGTGGGCGGTTTCCGCCGCGCGGCGCAGCCCTTCGGGACCGTTGTAGACGCAGTAGAAGCCCGTCATCGAGGCCATCAGGGCCGAGGCGGTGCAGATGTTCGAGGTGGCGCGCTCGCGCTTGATGTGCTGTTCGCGCATCTGCAAGGCCATGCGCAGCGCCTTGTTGCCCAGCCGGTCGACCGAGACGCCGATGATGCGGCCCGGCATGTTGCGCTTGAACGCCTCGCGCGTGGTCATGTAACCCGCGGCGGGACCGCCGAAGCCCATCGGCGTGCCGAGGCGCTGCGCCGAACCCACGGCGATGTCGGCGCCCCACTCGCCCGGGGCTTTCAGGAGCGCCAGCGACAGCAGGTCGGCGGCGACCGTTACGAGCGCGCCCTTGGCGTGCGCCGCAGCCGTGAAGTCCGAGTAGTCGCGCACCCGGCCGTCGGCGGCCGGGTACTGCACGATGGCGCCGAACTCCCGGCCCGTGAATTCGTATTCGTCGTATTCGTCGACGATCAGTTCGATGCCGAACGGCTCGCTGCGCGTGAGCAGCACGTCGAGCGTCTGCGGGAAGATGTTGCGGTCGACGAAGAGTTGATTCCGACCTTCCCGGACGGCATCCCGCGAACGTAATGAAAACATCATCGCCATCGCCTCCGCGGCGGCCGTGCCCTCGTCGAGCAGCGAGCAGTTGCCGATCTCCATGCCCGTGAGCGAAATCACGGCCGTCTGGAAGTTCAGCAGCGCTTCGAGGCGTCCCTGCGAAATCTCGGCCTGATAGGGCGTGTAGGAGGTGTACCAGGCGGGGTTCTCGAAGACGTTGCGCGTCACGACGGCCGGGACGGCCGAGGGGTAGTAGCCCATGCCGATGAACGAGCGGTAGGGCTGGTTGCGGTCGGCAAGCTCGCGGATGTGCGCCGCGAATTCGTATTCGCTCATCCCCTCGGCGGGCAGCGCGAGCGGTTTGCGGAGCCGGATGGATTGGGGGATCACCTGCGAGATGAGTTCATCGACGGATTTCACGCCGATCACATCGAGCATGGCCTTCAGGTCTTTTTCGTTGCTGACGCCGATATGGCGTTCGGAAAACTTATCGAACATTGAACGATATTTTATGTTGTCTGTATGTACTTTTCACATTTGTCTTTCATCCCGGCAAGCCGTTCTCGCCGCCTGTGGCGGCGTTTGCAATTCTGATCCCATCCCGGCCCTCCCTCGGGGAGGGAGATGGCGTACGCTCCGCACGGTTCGTACAGTTGTGCCGTTGCACGAACACACAAAGGTAAAATAAAAGAAACGGACGCACAAAATTTTCCGCGCCTAATATTGAAAACTGCTGCCGCCGATGAATTCGCGCAGGATCGACGTGGGTGGGATCTCGTCGGGCGCGATGGGGATGAAGTTGTCGAGGAACTTGAGCATGCGCCGCGCCTCGTCGTACTCCGGAACCGTGTCGGGGACCTCGCGGAGGATCTTCTCGGCGAAGGGCCGCAGCACCGAAATCTCGTAGAACAGCGACGAGTTGAGCATGATGTCGGCGTTCTCCTGATAGGGGAAGATGTGTTTCTCCTCGCCCCGGCGCACCGAGGCCCAGCGCGAAAGCGTCGAGAGCGCGTCGGCGCCGCGCTGGCGGTAGTCGCGCGTCAGGCGCCGCAGCAGGCGGTTGTCGGTGGTGGCGATGCGCGAGAGGTTGTCCATCGCCACCGACGTGAAGCACGAGATGTAGATGCGGAACTTCTGCGCGTCGGGGATCGAGGGCGTGAGGCGCGGGTTCAGCCCGTGGATGCCCTCGATGATGAGGATCGAGCGTTCGTCGAGCGTCAGCGGCGCGTTGTGCCACGTGCGGCGTCCCGTGATGAAGTCGTAGCGCGGGATGTCGACGCTCTCGCCCCGGATCAGGCGCGCCAGATGGTCGTTGAAAAGCTCCAGGTCGATGGCTTCGAGCGCCTCGTAGTCGTAGTTGCCGTCGGCGTCGCGCGGGGTCTTCTCGCGGTCGACGAAGTAGTCGTCGAGCGAGATCAGCACGGGGTTCAGTCCCAGCACGCCCAGCTGGATGCCCAGCCGTTTGGCCGAGGTGGTCTTGCCGCTGCTGGAGGGGCCGGAGATCAGCACCATGCGGGCGCCGCGCGAAAGGTGGGCGTCGTAGATGGTGTCGGCCACCCAGGCGAACTTGCGCTCGTGGAACGCTTCGGCGAGTTTGATCAGGCCGCCGCCGTCGCCCGCGAGCACCTTCGAATTGACGTCGCCGACGGTGGGAACGCCCATGATCCGGACCCACGACTGGTACTCCTGGAAGATGCCGAACATCTTCTCCTGGTGCACGTTGCGGTGAAGCGTGTCGGGCGACGTGCGCAGCGGAAGGGCCAGGTAGAAGCCGTTGTAGTAGGGTTCGATGTCGAACAGCGTGACATAGCCCGTCGAGGGGGCCAGCGAGCCGTAGAAGTAACCCGCCGTGTCGTCGAGCGTGTAGAGCTGGCTGTAAAGCCGCGGACGGGTGTCCAGAAGCGCGATCTTGTCCGTGAAACCCTCCTCGGCGTAGCGGGCGCGGACCTCGGTGGTGAGCATGCGCTGGCGCGTGATGGGCAGGTTGCGCACGGAGAGTTCCCGCATGCGGTCGCGGAGCTGCGCCGCCTCGTCGGGGGTGAACTCGTCGATGCCGTCGATCTCGCAGTAGAACCCGCTCTGGCCCATCGAGTGGCGGATGTGGAGCGTCTGCCCCGGGTAGAGGTCCTTGACGGCCTTTTGCAGCAGGAACCACGCGGTGCGCTGGTAGACGCGGATGCCGGCGAAGGAGGTGATGTCGACGAAACGGATCGTCACCGGGGCATATATTTTGTAACTCAACTCCTTGATGCGGTTGTTGACGAAGGCTGCGAGGAAGGGGTGAAGGCCGGGCGTGAGGCGTTCGGCGACCTCCAGCAGCGGGGTTCCCATCGGGACCTCCAGTTCGCCGAAGCCGTTTTCGCAGATGACTTTGATCGTATCGTTCATGGAAAAGTTTTTACAATGTTCGATTCGTAAAGATAGGAATTATTTGTACTTTTGGCAAATCTTCATCCATAAAGAAAAACAATGCCGACGAATATGAAAGGAATGTTCCGGACGGGCCTGATTCTCCTTGCGGCTGCGGCTGCGGCCTGCGCACCCCGTGAACGGACGCTCGTGCTGCTCTCGACGAACGACATGCACGCCAAGATTCAGAATTTTCCGCGATTGGTTGCGGCCGTGGAGAACTGTCGTGACACCGCGCAGCTGGTGGTGCTGGTCGATGCCGGAGACCGCTGGACCGGAAACGCCTATGTGGACATGGCCGCGACGCCCGGCATGCCGATGATCGCGCTGATGAACCGGCTCGGCTACGACGTGGCGACGCTGGGCAACCATGAGTTCGACCACGGGCAGGCGTTTCTGGGCCGCATGATCGACAGCATGGCGTTCGAGGTGGTGTGCGCCAACGTGACGAGCGACACCTGCACCTTTCCGCAGCTGCCGCCCTATGTCGTTCTGGACAAGGACGGCATCCGCATCGGTTTCGTCGGCGTGGTGACCAACTACGAAGGCCCGGGGCATCCTGCGGGCAATGCGTCGAGCTTCGAGGGACTGGAGTTTCCCGATCCGCAGGCGATGGCGATGAAGTATGCTGCCGAATTGCGTCCGAAGGTCGATCTGCTGGTGCTCGTGTCGCACATGGGCGACGACCGCGACGTGGAGCTGCTCGGAAAGGAGACCCGGTTCGACGTGGTGATCGGCGGACATACCCATGTGAAGGTCGATTCGCTGGTGAACGGCACGCTCCTGACACAGACCGGGAAATATCTTAAGAACGTGGGCGTTACGGCGGTCCGGTTCCGCGGCAGGAAGATCGAAGGCATCGAATCGCGCCTCGTGCCGCTGGACGGTTATGCGCCCGATGCGTCGTATCAGGCCGAGGTGGACCGCTACTATGCCGATCCCGAGCTGAACAAGCCCGTCGGAGCGTTCGCCGGACCGGCCGACAAGTGGGGCCTCGCCAACTGGATGGCCGCGTCGGTGGCCGACGAAGCCGATGCCGACGTCGGGTTTTACCACATCGGCGGCGTGCGCCTCGACTCGATTCCGGCGGGCGGGGTCGGTGCGGCGAAGGTGTACGACCTGGAGCCGTTCGGAACCGAGATCGCCACGATGCGGATGACTCCGGCCGACATGCGCCGGATGATCCTCTCGAAGTACAACGACGAGGAGAACCGCAAGGAGGCGCACCGGATCGACCTGATCTCGACGACGCCCTACGTCATCGTGACCGACGCCGCGGACAACGCCCTCGACGTGCGTTTCCCGAAGTTGCGCGAAGGCAAGGTGTACGAAGTTGCGGTCAGCGACTATGTTTACAGGAATTACAAGGACCTGAACTACACCGACGGGAAACTTACGGGAACGGCGGTCGCGGGCGTGCTGCTCGAAGAGTTGCAGGATGACGGTCCGCTGACTCCGGACAACAGGCCGCGGCAGAAAATAATTCGGAATTCATAATTCATAATTCATAATTCGGAATTCACAATTTGGGATTTTGCAGAGCCGGGTTTTGTCTGTAAACTGAATAATTCTGAATTCCGGATTTTGAATTCTGAATTATAAGAATTACCTTTGTAGCCCTCGCGCGCGCAATGATGCCGTAAGCGAGGGCTATAACTTTTAATATTAACCAATTAACGAGCGATTGTATCGCAAAAATTTCCACAATGGAAGAAGTAAAGAATGTAGTTGCAAACGAAAATTTCGACTGGAACGCCTTTGAAAACGACCTGGGTGTGTACGACCAGGACAAAGCCCGGATCACCGAGGCTTACGACAAGACGCTTTCGAACGTCAACGTCGGCGAAGTGGTCGAGGGAACCGTAACGGGCGTCAACAAGCGCGAGGTTATCGTCAATGTCGGCTATAAGAGCGAGGGTATCATCCCCGTATCGGAGTTCCGCTACAACCCCGACCTGAAGGTAGGCGACAAGATCGAAGTCTACGTGGAGTCGGCCGAGGACAAGAACGGCCAGCTGGCCCTTTCGCACAAGAAAGCCCGGCAGCTCAAGTCGTGGGACCGTGTCAACGAAGCGCTGGAGAAGGACGAAATCATCAAGGGTTACATCAAGTGCCGCACGAAGGGCGGTATGATCGTCGACGTGTTCGGCATCGAGGCGTTCCTGCCCGGATCGCAGATCGACGTGAAACCCATTCGCGACTACGACGTATACGTGGACAAGACCATGGAGTTCAAGGTAGTGAAGATCAATCAGGAGTTCCGCAACGTGGTCGTGTCGCACAAGGCGCTCATCGAGGCCGAACTCGAAGCCCAGAAGCAGGTCATCATGTCCAAGCTGGAGAAGGGCCAGATCCTCGAGGGAACCGTCAAGAACATCACCTCCTACGGCGTATTCGTCGACCTGGGCGGCGTGGACGGCCTGATCCACATCACCGACCTCTCGTGGGGCCGCGTAAACCACCCCGAGGAGATCGTGGCGCTCGATCAGAAGATCAACGTCGTGATCCTCGACTTCGACGAGGCCAAGAAGCGCATCGCCCTGGGTCTGAAGCAGCTCACCCCGCATCCGTGGGAGGCGCTCGATCAGACGCTCAAGGTCGGCGACAAGGTGAAGGGCCGCGTGGTCGTTATGGCCGACTACGGCGCGTTCGTCGAGATCGCTCCCGGTGTGGAGGGTCTGATCCATGTTTCGGAAATGTCGTGGAGCCAGCACCTGCGTTCGGCACAGGAGTTTATGAAGGTCGGCGACGAAGTCGAGGCCGTTATCCTGACCCTCGACCGCGAGGAGCGCAAGATGTCGCTCGGCATCAAGCAGCTCACGCCCGATCCCTGGGAGAATATCGAAGTCAAGTATCCCGTCGGCACGAAGACCACGGCCAAGGTGCGTAACTTCACGAACTTCGGCGTATTCGTCGAGATCGAGGAGGGCATCGACGGTCTGATCCACATTTCGGACCTGAGCTGGACCAAGAAGGTGAAGCATCCCGGCGAATTCACGTCGGTAGGCGCCGACATCGAGGTCGTGGTGCTGGAGATCGACAAGGAAAACCGCCGTCTGTCGCTGGGACACAAGCAGCTGGAGGAGAATCCCTGGAATGAGTTCGAGAACCAGTACTCGGTGGATAGCATCCACGAGGGTACGATCACCGAGATGACCGACAAGGGCGCAGTGGTTGCCCTGGGCGAGAACATCGAGGGCTTCTGCCCCGCGCGTCAGCTCGTCAAAGAGGACGGCACGACCCCGAAGACGGGCGACAAGCTCAACTTCAAGATCCTGGAGTTCTCGAAGGCCACCAAGCGCATCACCCTTTCGCACCTGCGTACGTACGAGGAGGCGAAGCGTGCCGAAATCGCTGCCGAGAAGGCCGAGAAGCGCGCTGCTGCCGACGCTACGAAGTCGACCGTGAAGAAGATCAACGCTTCGGTCGAGAAGACGACGCTCGGCGACATCGCCGGACTGGCCGCTCTGAAGAGCGCCATGGAGGCTGCCGAGGCCAAGTCGGCCAAGAAGGCTGCCGCCAAGAAAGAGGACGAAGAGTAATCTCCGCTGAAAAGAGGACGGGGGGAAGATGCCCCTCCGTATCCGATAACCGGATGCCCGCACAGGAAACTGTGCGGGCGTCTTTTTTTTGTGCCGGGACGGCGGCGCGCGGCGGGAGCTGTCTGCGGGGCGGTTTGTTTATGGGATGGTCTGTCTGCGGGACTGTCTGCGGGATTGTCTATGGGGCGGACAGTTTGCGGCTCCGGAATCTTTTCAAGGACGAGGTCAGGGCCGGAACCGGGGAACCGGACAGGGAAACAGGGAATCGGGGAATCGGGGAATCGGGGGCGGAAGTCCGGTCGGTCAGTGGTCAGTGGTCGGATCGGTCGGCGGCCGGTTTGCAGGCCGGATGTTTCCGGGGCGGGGCGAATGGCCTTTTTTGCGTTCGCCGAAATATTTACGGCGGATTTCTTGCACCGTGCGCAATAACCCGGTATATTTACAAGTCAGAACTGAAGAAGCAAACCGATAGATGATGAAAAAGTTGATTTTAGGCCTGTTGTCCGCGCTGGCGCTCCTTCCGGGCGGCATGCTGCGGAGCGGGGATGTCCGCGCCGCCGAAACCTTCGCCGTGCAGTCTCCTCGCAGGGATCACTGCGCGAACCCTCACGCGAATTGTCATGGGGAGCGTTACGAAGATCGGCGCGGGAGATATACCAAAGACAGCTGGTCGGTATATTACCGCGGCCGGAAGGTCGAGGGGGCTTCGGTATCCTCGTTCGCCGATCTGGGCGGCGGGTACGGCAAGGACAATTGGACGGTGTATTACCGCGGCTGGAAGGTCGAGGGGGCTTCGGCATCCTCGTTCGCCGATCTGGGAGGCGGGTACGGCAAGGATAATTGGACGGTGTTTTACGAAGGCCGGAAGCTGGAAGGTGCCTCGGCCATGTCGTTCGAGTATAAGGGACGGGGTTACGGCAAGGACAACTGGAATACCTATTTCCGCGGGGAGCAGCTCCGGCCCGGGCAGTCGCCGGACGGGATGCTCGGCGGCGGTTATGCGAAAGACAGCTGGTCGGTATATTATCGGGGGCGAAAGGTGGAAGGCGTTTCGGCTTCGTCGTTCGAATATCTGGGCGGCGGTTACGGCAAGGATCCCTGGAAGGTGGTCTATCAGGGACGCGAAGTGCCGGGCGCATCGTCGTCGTCGTTTGAAGAGCTTGGGTGGGGTTACGCCAGGGACGCGTGGAAGGTTTACTACTGCGGCGAGGTGATTCCGGGTGCTTCCCCGGCGACGTTCCGTATTCCGGACCGGCGGTAACGGGTGATTTGCGTTATATATGGGGCTTTCTTTGCAGGAAGCCCTTTTTTTGCGCCGTGCCGCGCGGGGATTCGGGCACTGTTTTTGTCTTTGCGGGGTAAACGACGAAACGAATGAACAGACTGAAACCCCATCTGGCCCTGTTGGTGTGCAACGTCCTCTGGGCGATGGATTACCCTTTTTACAACATAGTCCTGCCGCATTACGTGCATCCGATGGCGATGGTCTCGGCGTCGCTCGTCGCCACGGCGCTCTTTTCGCTCGTGCCGCTGCTGTGGCAGAAGGCCGAGAAGGTCGAGCGGGCGGATATTCGCAAACTGATCGGCGCCGCGCTGCTGATCGGCGTATTGCGCAAGGTCTTCATCATGTACGGTTTGTCGATGACCTCGCCGATCGACGGTTCGATCATCGACACCATCGTGCCGTTGCTGGTGCTGGCGCTCTCCGTGCTGCTGGGAATGGACCGTTTCACCCGGCTCAAGATCACGGGACTCGTGCTCGGCATGGCGGGAGCTGTGGCGGTGGTGCTGGCCGGGGCCTCGTCGTCGCACGCGCATTCGCATCTCTGGGGAAACGTGATGATCTTTCTATGCGCCTGCGTCACGTCGGTGTATATGGTGTGGTTCAAGCGGCTGATCGCCAAGTACCGCATTACGACCGTGCTGCGCTGGCTCTACTGCGCGGCGGCGGTCATGGCCCTGCCGTTCGGTATCGGTCCGATCGTTCACACCGATTTCGCGGCCATTGCCCGTCACGCCCTGTTTCCGACGCTTTTCGTGCTGACGGTTCCGACCTATGTCCCCAACCTGATGCTCAACTATGCCCTCAAAACGGTACAGCCCACCGTGTCGAGCATCTACACCTATTTGCAGCCCGTGCTGGCGATCGCCATTTCGGTAGGGATGGGGCTGGACAAGCTGCATGCCGATACGGTGATTTTCGCACTGGTGATTTTCGTGGGGGTGGGGCTGGTGCTCCGGTCCTACACGGTGAAGCCGCGGCAGGCCGATCCGCCTGCTGCGGGGCCGCATTGACGAACGTCGTCAACCGAAAAGAGCCTCCCGCATCGGGAGGCTCTTTTCGTACAAATGTCTTTTCGCGTTACTCGGCAGCGGAAACCGAGAACTTGATCGTAGCCTTGACCTCCTTGTGCAGGCGGACCGTAGCCTCGAACTCGCCGACGGTCTTGACGGCCTCGACGCTGATCTGCTTGCGGTCTACGGTGATGCCCTTGGCGGCGAGCGCCTCGGCGAGGTCCGTTGCCGTGACCGTACCGAAGAGTTTGCCCTCCTCGGCCTTCACCGACAGCGACAGCGGCAGGTTGGCGATGGTCTCGGCCAGAGCCTGTGCGTCGGCCAGGATCTTGGCGTCCTTGTGGGCGCGCTGCTTGAGGTTCTCGGCGAGGACCTTCTTGGCGGCGGTGGTAGCCGACTTGGCGTAGCCCTGGGGGATCAGGTAGTTGTTGGCGTAGCCGGGCTTCACGTTCACGATGTCGTTGGCGTAGCCCAGGTTTTCGATATCTTTGATCAGAATTACTTCCATGGTCTTGTCCTCCTTTTAATTATTTCATGCAATCGGTTACGAAGGGCAGGATGGCCAGGTGGCGCGCACGCTTCACGGCCTGGGCGACCTTCTTCTGGAACTTCTGCGAAGTACCCGTCAGGCGGCGCGGAAGAATCTTGCCCTGCTCGTTGAGGAACTTCTTGAGGAACTCGCCGTCCTTATAATCTACGTACTTGATGCCGAGCTTCTTGAAACGGCAGTACTTTTTCTTCTTGACGTCTACCGATACGGGATTCAGGTAACGGATTTCCGACTGTGCTTTGTTGTCCTGTGCCATGGTTTACTCCTCCTGCTTGTTAGAAAGTTTTGCACGACGCTTCTCCGAATATTCCACGGCGTATTTGTCCTGCTTGAAAGTTAAGAAACGGATCACGCGCTCGTCGCGGCGGTACTGCGTTTCGAGCGTGTTGACGAGCGAGCCTTCGCCCGTGAACTCTACCAGGAAGTAGAAACCGGTGGTCTTCTTCTGAATAGGGTAGGCGAGCTTGCGAAGGCCCCACGACTCCTTGTTCACGATCTGACCGCCGTTTTCGGTGATGACACCCTGGAATTTGTCAGCGACTTCCTGCACCTGTGCATCGGACAGAACCGGCGTGACAATGAAAACGGTTTCGTAATTGTTCATAATGCTTTTAATTAGTTAATTAAATCCCCAAAGGGACCGCAAAGATACACATTTAAATTAAAAATGAAAAATTAAGAATTAAAAATTTGTCAGTATTTGGATTATCTCTGCTTTTTCCTATCTTTGTGGAACATACTGACAAACACGGAAAGTGTAAGTTTATTCCCGATAAGCGAACGTAGGAAATTCTCTTTGGCGAGGAATAGGCAGACTTCTTGCCGCTTACGCAGGCTCCCCGCAGGGTAGAACTGCGGGGGGCCTGCTCTCGACTGCGCTTCGGGCGGACTTCCGCAATTTGTTTCCTGAAAATGGTGCCGGATTATGGGATTTTGCGTATCTTATCAGCGAATTCAATCCTAATGCTAACCCGATGATAAGACATTGCTTTTTCTTGATTTTTGCCGTGCTTCCGTTTTGCGGCTTGCAGGCGCAGGATACGGCCATAAGCCCCCGTTATCCGGGGACCGGGTGTTTCGAGGGTGAGGTGGCTGTCGGGGCGACCTTTGGCTATGCCTCGCTCGGAAGCTTTGACAACGATGCGGCGGGTTTTTGTCTGGCCGCCGAAGGCCGCTACAATTTCCGGCGGATACCCTTCGACGCGGGTCTGCGGCTCGGCGGGTCGTGTTACTCGCGGCTGGCTGCGGGCGTCTGCTCGAAGGACCCTTTTATGATGTTCAGCCTGATGGCCGTTGCGGATTACAACCTGCATCTGACGCCGAAAGTGGCGTTGTTCGCGGGAGCAGGGATCGGTGGGGCGTATGTCCTCCGAACGGCCGAAGGGGCTGTCTCCGATACTCCGTCCAGCGACTGTGCGGCATTTTGCGTGATGCCGCGCGTTGGCTGCGAATGCTGGAACCGGCTGCGCGTCACGCTGGGTTACACCTGTACGGAGCGGGCCAACCGCCATCTGTCGCTCACGTTCGGAATAGCCATCGGCGGCGGGCGGCGGTAAGACGCTTATTCTTCCGGGAACCCTTGTGCCTTCAGCTTTATGTCCTGCCCGTCGGGCGTCACGAGGTAACAGCCCGTGGAGGCGGGGGTGATGTGGCCGATGACGTCCACAAGGCCCAGCCGCATGATCTGTTCCTGCATCGAAAGCGGCACGGTGAAGAGCAGTTCGTAGTCCTCGCCGCCGTTCAGAGCCGCAACGACCGGGTCCGAGTGCATCTCCTCGGCCAGCGCCGAGGTCTGCCGGGCGATCGGGATGCGTTCGAGGTAGATGCGCGCGCCGCAGGCCGACGATTTGCAGATCTGCATCAGGTCGCTCGCCAGGCCGTCCGAGAGGTCGATCATCGACGTGGGGCGGATCTTTTCTTCGGCCAGCGCACGGACGATGTCGGTGCGGGGGCGCGGCTTGAGGTATTTTTCAAGCAGGTATTCGTAGCCCTTGAACTGCGGCTCGGGGTTCTCCACGTCGGCGAGCACCCGCTTTTCGCGTTCGAGCAGTTGCAGGCCCATGTAGGCGGCCCCGAGGTTGCCCGTGATGCAGACGAGGTCGTTCTGCTGCGCACCGCTGCGGTAGACGACCTTCTCCTTTTTGGCGTAGCCAAGCGAGGTGACGGTGATGACCAGCCCCGTCATCGAGGCGCGCGTGTCGCCGCCCACGAGGTCGATCTCCTGCTCTTTGCAGGCGAAGGCGATGCCTTCGTAGAGGTCCTGAAGGGCTTCGACGGGCAGTTTCGACGAGACGCCGAGCGACACGGTGATCTGCGCCGGGAGGGCGTTCATGGCCAGGATGTCGCTCACGCCGGCCGTCACGACCTTGTAACCCAGGTGTTTGAGCGGAAAATAGGTGAGGTCGAAGTCGACGCCTTCGTAGAAGGAGTCGGTCGTGCAGAGCACCGCTTCGCCGCGTCCCGGGGCGATCACCGCGGCGTCGTCCCCCGCGCCCTTGAGCGTCGAGGCGTTCTTCGGGGTGAATCCGCTGGTCAGCAGGTCGATGAGTCCGAATTGTCCGAGCGAAGCGATCTCGGTGCGCTTTTTCTGGTCCATGAATCTAAAATTTTTTACAAAATTAAGGAAATACTCTTGTTTCCCCAAAAAATAACGTAATTTTGCCCGGTCCAAATTACTAAAAGGGTTAGTTATGGTAAATATCGTCTTATTCGGCGCTCCGGGTTGCGGCAAAGGCACGCAGGCACAGCGCCTGAAGGAACACTACGGAATCGATCACGTTTCCACGGGCGAGGTGATCCGTGACGAGATTCGCCGGGGTACGGAACTGGGACAGAGCATGGAAGCCTACATCAAGGCCGGGCAGCTGGCTCCCGATGAGATCGTAATCGGCATGATCGACCACTATGTCACCGGGCACATGAACGCCGCCGGCTGTATTTTCGACGGCTTTCCCCGCACCACGGTTCAGGCCGAGGAGTTCGACAAAATCCTTGCCGGACACGGCCTGAAGGTCGATGTGATGATCGACATCCACGTCCCCGAGGAGGAGCTGGTGCGCCGCATCCTGCTGCGCGGCAAGGATTCGGGACGCGCCGACGACGCTTCGGAAGAGGTGATTCGCGGGCGTCTGGACGTTTACCGCGAGCAGACGGCCGTCGTGGCGGACTACTACGCCGCACAGGGTAAATACGCCTCGGTCAACGGTACGGGGACGATGGAGGAGGTTTTCTCCCGCATCGCCGCGGTGATCGAAGGCCTGAAATAGCGGGGCAGGCCCGGAGGGGCCGGGAAGCGCTCCCGAAATGAAAATCGTCCCTGCCGGAGTTGTCTCCGGCAGGGACGATTTGTGTGAAATCCAAATCCGCCGGACGTCGCTTGTCGTCGCGCCGGGCGGGATACGGAAAAAGCCGCCCGTTTCCGGTGCGGCTTTTCTGTCTCGGTGCGGGAGCGCTCCTCCCTCGGACGAAGATTTAGAGTGCGTTCACGTGAAGCTGGATCGAACTCTTCAGGTTCGCAGCCTTGTTCTTGTGCACGATGTTGTGCTTTGCCAGTTTGTCGAGCATAGCGGTTACCTTCGGAAGCAGGGCCTCGGCGGCGCTCTTCTCGGTGGTCGTGCGCAGGGCCTTCACGGCGTTGCGGGCCGTCTTGTGGAACAGACGGTTGTGAGCACGCTTCGTCAGGGTCTGGCGAATTCTCTTCTTCGATGACTTATGGTTTGCCATAATCCGTTAATTTTTATTTTTTACTTTTTTTCAGTCGTTTGGCTTGAAACGGCCTTGGCCGCTTTCGGATAGACCCGGGGGTCCGCTCCTCGAAAAGTTTTTTCACCCGTAGGGGGCGTGTTCGGCGGTGCATTTTTCGATTCCGGTCTCCCGTCTTCCTTTTTCGCGCCCCTCTTCCGGCCCCTTCGTTCGTAGCCCATAGGAGAGTCGAACTCCTCTTTCAAGAATGAAAATCTTGCGTCCTAACCGATAGACGAATGGGCCTTTACCACTATCGCATGCCCCGAACGGGGTTGCTTTAGCGGTGCAAAGGTAAGCAAAAAAGTGACTTGTACAAAAAATATGCGAAAAAATTACGGATTTTTTGCCGGAAGTCCCTCGGACGGTCGTTTCTTGAACTGTCAGCGCAGCCGTACGGTCCGCGTCTCGGGGTCGAAGCGGGCGTTTTCGCCCGAGAAGAGACGCTCGATCAGTCCGCTGCCGACCATCTCCCCCGCAGGGAGGTGGTGGAGCGAAGGGGTGTCGATCAGCGCCACCGAGTCGCAGAGCGAAAGCGCCACGTCGAGGTCGTGCGTCGAGAAGAGGATGCACTTGCCCTCGTCGCGGGTCAGCCGCCGGAGCAGCGTCGCCAGCTCGTAGCGGTTCGGGAGGTCGAGGAACGCCGTGGGTTCGTCGAGCAGGATGACCGGGGTGTCCTGGGCCAGCGCGCGGGCGATCATCACCCGCTGGCACTCGCCGTCGGACATACGGTCCATGGTCTTGCGGGCGAAGGCCGACATCCCTACCAGGCGGAGCGAACGTTCGACGACGGCGCGGTCGGCCTCCTGCATGCGCCCGATCCAGTTGGTGTAGGGGGCGCGTCCCAGCGCCACGACGTCCTCGCAGGCGAGGTTGGCGATACGGACCTTGTCGGTGGTGACGAACCCCACGGTCGTGGACAGCTCGTGGGGCGTGAGCGACGCCAGCGGGCGGCCGCAGAGCGCCACATCGCCGGAGACGGTCGTTCCGAGACCTGCAATGGCCCGCAGCAGGGTGCTTTTGCCCGTGCCGTTGCGGCCGATCAGCGCGGTCAGCGACCCTTGGGCGAAGGCGGCGGTGACATCTTCGAGCAGCGTGCGGCTGCCGTAGGAGAGCGTGATATGGTTGAGGGCGATACTCATGTCAGAAGATATTGCGGTTGCGGACGACGACGAAGATGACGACCGGAATGCCCATCAGGGCCGTGATGGTGTTGATCGGCAGGGCGAGGCTCTTGGCGACGAGGTCGCAGACCAGAAGCAGGGCCGCGCCCGCGAGCATCGACCCCGGCATCAGGATGCGGTGGTCGGCCGAGGCGAAAAGCATGCGTGCGAGGTGCGGCACGGCCAGCCCGATGAAACCCACCGGGCCGCAGAAGGCGGTGACGGTGCCCGCGAGCAGGACCGTGGAGAGGAAGATCAGCGTGCGCGTGCGCTGCACGTTGAGTCCCATCGTGCGGGCATAGTTCTCGCCCAGCAGCAGCAGGTTGAGCGGCTTGATGACGGCGACGGCGAGCGCCAGTCCCGCGGTGACGACGGGAAGCAGCAGCGCGAGCTGGCTGCCCGTGACGTCGCCCAGCGACCCCATGGTCCAGATGACGAACGATTTGAGCGCCGCCTCGCTCGACAGGTATTGGAGGATTTCGACCACCGAACTGATGCCCGAACCGAGCATCATGCCGAGGATGAGGATGACCATGATGTCCTTGATGCGGCGGCTGACCGCCATCACGATGGCCAGCACGAGCGCCGAGCCGAGCCACGCAGCCCCGGCCACGCCCAGCGACCGGACGAACGAGTGTCCCGCGACGCCCAGCAGGGGGGCGCCCAGCAGGAACAGCGCGACGCCGAGTCCTGCGCCCGAGCTGACGCCCAGCACGTAGGGACCGGCCAGCGGGTTGCGGAAAAGGGTTTGCATTTCGAGTCCGCCGGCAGCGAGGGCCGCGCCGGCGAACAGGGCTGTGACGGCTTTCAGGAGCCTGATCTTGAGGATGATGTCGCTGGTGGCAGGGTCGCAGGAGCCGCCTGTGAGCGCCGCCCAGACATCGCCCAACGGCACGGCGACCGATCCGACGGCGAGGTCGGCGATGAAAAGCGCTGCGGTGAGCAGCCCGAGCGCCGTGAAAAGGAACGTGGTTCTGCGTGCGGTCATTTAGCGGTACTGGAATTTGAACGAGATTTCGTAACGGACGTCGGCGAAGCCGTAGCGCGAATCGCGCCTGACGTCGGCCCGTCCGTCGGCGTAGTGGCGGAATCGCGTGCCGGACCCCTGCGCCTGCGCGGCGGGCTGAAGGCAGAGGGGCGAAAGGTGGAGAATGGCGGCGTTTTTCATCTTATTCGAGGCGTTTGTAATAACAGGTCGGGACACTGTCGCCCAAGAAGATCGTCCGCAGGTCGCGCAGCACGAGGTCGGGGCGTACGACGCCCGATTCCCAGAAGTCGGAACCTCCGGCCGGGGTTTGGCGGCGGTTGTTGTTGTAGACGTTCCGGCTGCGCACGACCGGAATGCCGGAAAATTTCGGGTTCTGGGCCGTCAGTTCCGCCAGCGTGTTGCAGGGACCGACGTTGAGCCAGAAATCGGCGGCGTTGGCCAGCAGGTAGGCCTCCTCCATGTCGACGGCCACCGACGTGTCCGAATCGTTCTTCGTGTAGACGTACTCCCCGCCGGCATCCTCGATCAGGCGGATCATGTAGCTCTGCGATGAGGGCAGGAACCAGGTGTCGCGGTAGGGGGTGTTGAGCATCACCTTCGGGCGCGGTGCATCCGGGGCGGGGTGTGCTTTCAGGGCCTGGTAGTCCCGGGCGATCCGTTGCAGCGTGTCGGCCCCGGCCGCGCGCAGGTCGCAAAGCTCGGCCGCGAGGACCAGCCATTCGGCCTTGCCCAGCGGGGATTCTTCCATGTAGTCGCCGATATATATATAGGGGATGCCCAGTTCGCGGAGTTTGCCCGTGACGATGGTGTTTTCGCCCGTCACGCCGTAGAGCAGCATGAGGTCGGGGCGCATGGCGGCGAGCAGTTCGAAATTGAGGTTCGTGTCGTAGCCCACGTCGCGGACCTCGCCGCAGAGACGGTGTTCCCGGACATAGGGATTCGAGATGTAGTCGATGCCCGAGACGCCCGAAATACGCTTGGCCTGTCCGATGGCGTCGAACATCGCCACGTGGCTCGACGACATGCACACCACGTGGCGCACGGGAGCTTTTACGACCTGTCCGGCGAAGTCGGCGGGGGCTTTGGCGTCGTCGCGCAGGATCAGCAGGTGCTGTTCGCCGTTCGTGCCGCCCTGCCACGGATTGCGGATCGAGACGAGCGTCGAGGCATTATTCCCGTTCCCGCGGATGTCGAAGCCCGACGCGTAGGCCGGGGTGTAAATTTCGGTTGTGAAATCGCTCAAAACTGGCCCCGAAGAGCCTCCGCAGGCCGATGCGAGGGCCGCGGAAAAGGTTAGCAGAAGACGTGAAAATCGTTTCATTTCCGCAAAAATAGAAAAAAATCCTGCGGAAATGTGTTTGTTTTTGAAAAATATACTATATTTGCAGTCCCAAAGCGAAGGGTTTTGCTCTTTTGCCGAAGGAATCGGGGCGTAGCTCAGTCCGGTTAGAGTACACGTCTGGGGGGCGTGTGGTCGCTGGTTCGAATCCAGTCACCCCGACTGATGAAAAGGCTTGGTAATCTGATGATTATCGAGCCTTTTTCTTTTGTTGGCGGTTGATTGATTCGTGGCTTCTGACCCCGTTTTTACGTTGGTTTACACGGTCTGTGTAAACCGTGGTGTAAACCGCCAAAAGGCTATGGACGCCACTATTTCAGTTATTTGTTTCAAAAGCAAGACCCTCGCCAACGGGGAGCATCCGCTCATGTTGCGCATTACGAAAGACCGCAAACGGACGATGAAGAGTTTAGGCGTGTCGGTGCATCCGTCTAACTGGGATTTCGACCGCAACGAGCCTAAACCCAAGTGTCCCGACCGCAAGTACATTCAGCAAATCATTCTGAAAGTCAAATCCGAGTATCAAACCAAGTTATTGGAGAAAGCCGCCCGCGATGAAGACTACACGGCTGAAACGCTCGTAAAGGAACAGACCCGTGAGCAAATTCAGTCCGAGACGGTCGAGAGTTTCTATTTGCGGACGGTGGAACAACTCAAGCGGGAGGGGGCGGTAGGCAATGCCTATGCCTATCTGAACTCCTACAATGTGCTCAAATCCTTTAATGCTGACAAACCGCTGTCCTATACGTTCGGTCAGATAGACGAAGCGTTTTTGAGTGCTTTCGAGGGATGGATGCGGTCGAAAGGCAACAAGGAAACGACATTGAGTTTTCAAATGCGGACTTTACGGGCTATGTTCAACCGAGCAATTAAGGCAAAGATTGTCAGCAGGGAGAAAAACCCATTCAACGAGTACAAGATTAGCAAATTCAACACCCGTACACCGAAACGAGCGTTGAGCAAGGCAGACATGATGAAGATTATCGACGCTGATTGTTCACAGGGAAAGGAGATAGAGCAGTTTGCACACGATATTTTTGTGTTTTCGTACTTGTGCGGTGGCATATCGTTCGTGGATATTGCCAATCTGACCCCTGCCAACATTGCGGATGGGCGGCTGATCTATCACCGTCAGAAAACGCACGGAGCAATCAATGTTCCGCTGTCGGAAAAGGCAAAGGCGATTATTGGCAAGTATGACAGCCATTGTGAGCAGGCAGGTTATCTGTTTCCGATATTGGATGAACGGGTGCATATCACGCCTCTGCAAAAGAAGAACCGAGTGCATAAAATGTGTAGCAGGGTAAATGTCGCTTTGCGGAACATTGCTAAACGGTTGAAGATTAAAGCGACCGTTACAACCTATGTCGCAAGGCATTCATTCGCCACCGTATTGAAGAAATCGGGTGTGAATATCGGTATCATATCGGAGGCATTAGGCCACCATAGTTTGAAAACCACCCAAATCTACCTCGATTCGTTCGAGAACTCGCAGATAGACGCGGCGATGCAGAATCTATTATGAAAAAGATTGAGGGGGCTATCCATTGCTGGATAGTCCCCTCTAAAAGATATAAAAACAGATTATTGAATTATTCTAACTCATAACCAACTATCGGCATTGAGAACAAGACGATTGTTTCTCCATATACAGGCTCCAATCCACGCTCTATTACTGCCTTGACTTTCGCATACCCGTCAAAAATAATATGCTGAGCGACGCAGTCTGGTCCAACGCCTAATTTACTGCAATAAGCCCGAAATCCTGGAACCTGACAAAGACGCTTTGCCATCATTTTGATATGCTCTATCATCATGGCTGGATCATCATATGTTATTTCTGCAACCTCTGCGATGGCATCTTGTTTTTCGGTATAGGACAAACAGAGTGTCGAGATACCGTCATACAGTTTTCTGGCATTTTTTGTAACTTCCCAAAGCATTGTTTGCCAGTCCGTATCATCATCATTCGATTCGTAAATAGGCATTGCAGTTTGAGGTTTGCTAATTTCTTTTGCGATTTCAGATGTTGAAACGCCCATAGTGTCAATGCCTTGCTTGGCATTACGATTTTTCTTTGTTTTTCCCATATTTTACAAAAATATTTGTTTTATAAACACTTACTACCACTGAACATTCTCCTCTAAATTAAATCGAATGAATGCAAGTTTTAGAATGACAAGAGGGCCATACGTTTGTTCCAGACCATAACGAAGCACCTCATTTACTTTTCCGATACCTTCATATAAGATGTGCTGTGCAACTGCTTCGGGATTAACTCCTATTACGGCACAATAGCTGTCAAAATCGGGAGTATGCGTCCGCAACACCTCCGAAAAGAGTTGGAAGCAGGTATCGAACATTGTTGCATTCTCCCAAATATCATTGATTGCCTGACCGAGTGCTTCTTTCTTATCCTCGGCACTCGTCGATTCTGTTGTCAGCCCTCTATATTTAAGGTAGCTTCTGGCAAGATTGAATGTCGCCCAAATTTTGGATTCCCAGTTTATACATTCATCATTAGGGTGCTCCGAATCTACCAGTTTGTCAATGAATTGCGGGATTTCGTTCCCGTTGACGCTCTTAAACCCTGTACCTTGCAGAGTTCCAAAAGTTAATTTTGATGTTTCTATCATATAATTAAGATTAAGTTATATATCTCATTTTCTCGGCGTTAGGTCTGACTGGTGAGCTCTTGCCAGCTCTGGCGGCAGTCGGGTGATGGCTTGGGCAAACTCCCGTCATCGTCCTGCCGTGCGATTCGACCTGCGGCCTTTCGGTTCGGATTCTCTCTCCCTACCGAGAAGCGGAGTATATGTCAAAGAACCTGCGTTTGCGTTTTCAATGTTGAATACTACGAAAATCATACATAACTCATTATGGCAGAAATAGTTGGCGGATAGCAGAAAAGTGCATGATTATTACTTCCCCTTATCGGCAGAATAAAAAAAGGACGGCTCATGCCGTCCCTTATCATCCGATATGTAATTGGATTTATCTGAAATTCGCGCCTACCGTCGTCCACTCCTTATCCTTGTAAGATGTCCAGATTCCCGATATACTCTCGTCATTGTCAAGGAATTTCGGATTGTCCGTATAGCCGAAGAAATAGACGATGCGCGAAATCAACAGCATTCTGTTATAGGAAACCTTATTGGGATTCGTACTGCGGTTATCTTCCTCTTTGAACTTTTCCAAAAGCGGCAAAAAACACTTGATGGCAAGCGTTATCTTGTAACAACTTTTGAGATTCACCGAAAATCCGTCCAATCCGAAAGAACGGGTGTTTGACAACTTGGCATAGAGTTCTGCCACGTTGTCAGCAAGCAACTTGCCCAACATCCGTTTTGCAAGGTCGGATTCAAGGGTCGCACCGTGCTCGCGCCCTCGCCATGCACGGATTTTGGCATCGGGATTTTCTTGCAGGTACTTGGCGAAAGTCCGAAACTCCTCGAATACCGAGGTCGGAACCTGCTGCACATTTTCCGTCCGTTCCTGTACCACATCATAGACAAAGAGTATCGCCATCCAAAATTTCTCGGTGTCGATACCCATGGCCCGCAGGGAACGGATAATCGGAGCGTTCTCCAAATACTGCTCTTTCGTAAAGGGGCTTTTCAACCGCCCGTCCTCCAACTGATGCACGAAATCCCATCCGCGGAAAGAATCGGTTTGAAAATACTCTCCACAACTGTCGTCGAACTCCCATGTAGGATACATTCGGTTAGCAATCTCGGAAACATAATCGTAAAGCGGGTCCATAGCAGTAACATTCGGTTAAACAAAGATAGGAAAATTCGCCTGAAATTCCGCTGAACAACCAGCCCTTAAACTTGTATTTATTAAAGATTTTTATTATATTTGTAATAGCAAATCCGAGAATAGGGAAATTCTACTGCTTCCATAGAAAATAAGTTTATAGGACGGATAAGGACGGCATTATTTGCTGTCCTTGTCTTTGCTTCCTATTTCCACATTTTTTGAGTGTGAAATGAAGATTTCCTTTAATACTATCAATCCAGAATCAAAAATTATGGAAGATACGGATAACGAGATAGTAGGTATTGCTCAAAACTGTCCTGTGCAAACTGCTCAAAAGTGTCCTATATATACACTACCTACTTATACATAACCTAATAAGTCTTGCAGACCATGTACTACCATATCAAAGACCATAAATGATTCGACAACCGCAAGCAGGCCAAAGACCATTACGGCATTGCCTGTTTTCGAAAATTGTTGCATCTAAAAGAAATCATATTTACGAACAATCAAAATTCCATTGCCAACGATGAATTATACCGTAATCCCCAAATCAATCGTGAACTTTCAGACGGGAAACAGTAAACCCGTCGATATTTACGTGTGAGCAACCATTAAATGTTGTTCCAATCACGAGACGAACATTTCCCATGTAACAGAAGAAAAGCTATCCTTACTGACGGGATTGGATGAACGAACAATCCGACGTGTTATCAAACGCTTAAAGGATGCAGGTTACCTGACCGTACAGACTACCATTAAAGAAGATGCAGACAGAGGATTTATAAAGCGAAATTCCTACTATATAAAGCCAGCAAACAAAAACTATTTCTTCCTCGACAACAGTTTCTTTAAGCGGAACTATCCCGCCAAGATTGCAGGCTTCCTGCTCTTATTAAAGGCAATATGCCTTAATAATACGGATACCATCCAATGAAGCAATTCCCAAATTGCAAAGAGTATCGGTTTATCGAGGAACACAACCACAGTCCTCATTAAAGAGTGCCTGCAATTAAGGCTTATAAAGCCTATTTCTAAAGGCTATGAACTGACGGCAGGCTGTTTTATCAATTCCTCTGTTAAAAAGACCAATGCAGGGATTTATAAGGAGATATGCGATTTCTGCAAGGTGAAAGGTGTTGCCGTTCCCAAGTGGGATAAACGAGCGATGTCCGTACTGCTTATCAAGTATAATGCAATAGGCTTATCGAGAACAGAGCCAATAAGCATAACCTACCAACTCGATAAACGATGCAAGACTCTACCCGAAAAGGTATCGTTGGCCTATTTTATAAAGGTGCTCGATATGCAGGAACAATATAAAGCCGTTACGGAACGAGCAGAACAAGCAAAACAGTTTAAGGAAGAGTTCAAAGGTTTTGAGTTTTAGATAGTCAGCAAATAAATCATCCATATCCAGCCCTCATGCTTACGCATGCAGTGCTTTTCCCATTTAATAAGAATAAGAATATGACATAGTTTGCGGATATTTGATTTATATAGACCTTATTAATTGTGTCATCAGCTATTAATCAAATATTTATATAAAATCAAAAGTATCTGTGTTCTAAAATATTCACTATATTTGCAATAAAGAATTTTACTCAAACTTATCTAACCATGAGACGACAATTTATACTTGACAAAGAGATTGTCCTAAATGAGCAAACCGATTTGTTAAATACAGCGGGATATGCCAAAAATATAACTAAAATAATCCAGAATGCCCCTCAAGGGCGTGTATTTACCATCGGTCTTTTTGGAAGTTGGGGGTCAGGAAAATCATCAATTATTGAAACCGTAAGAGAGAATTTGACAAAGAATAGAAAGTCAAAAGTCAAATTCATATCTTATGATGCGTGGAAATACGTTAATGATTCTTTCAGAAGAATGTTTTTGTTTGAAGTTCAAAGAGGGCTTGGACATCAAAGAACGTCCCTAATGGATAAGTTCTATCAAAATAGTAGTCAAGATATAGATGTCAAGACATTAGTGTCCCGTTAAAATTGGGACGAAGTTAATATTAATCAAATAGTCCCTCCAAGAGGGGATAATCGAGTTCTTTGACATCGTTGAAATTAGTCTTTTCGAAGAGATCTCTCAGTGGAGTCTTATCCGTTAGTGAGATGCTCAAAATCTGCAGGACCTCATAAGTTGACCGCTTTAGTCGCATGTCGTGTTGGACGATGGCGACAAGGCAATAAGTTATGATTGCAGAGCAAATTTGTATTCTGACAGCGTTCTCTGTAGTGCCCCAGAATTTCTTAATCTTGAGGTGCTGCTTGAGCCACTTGAAGAACAACTCAATCTGCCATCGGTTCTTGTAGAGATTAGCAATTTCGAGAGCGGTAAGATGGAATGCATTCGTCAAAAATGCGAAGTCTCTGTCTTGCTCGTCATCGTGAAATCTCACAAGTCGCAGCCTCTCAGGAAACTTCTTCTGTGTGTTCACATCCGTGAGTTCAATAACGGAATCAGAAAGCACATTCTTAGGCAATCTACGTTTCCATTTCGTACACTTGTACTGTAAGTTCTTCTTCGCCCGAACCACGAAGTATGATTCATTAAGACAAATCTTGTAGAGTTCCTTGAATGCATTGTAACCACGGTCAAATACGTAGTAAGAACCTGATTCATAGGGAATCTCCTTCATTGCCTTTGAATCGTGTACCGATGCAGTCGTAATATGGAAGAAAGCAGAAACTTGGGACTCCAGATCATAAAGGACATGCGCCTTAACGCCTCCTTTCTTCTTGCGGAACTTTGCCCACCAGAATACTGACAAGCAGAGCGGAATCGTTGTTGAATCAAATGCATAAACATTCCCCTTCAGCTTGAAGATGTCGGTTGCTCGTTTCTTGCGAGCCTGTTCCATCATGAAGAAGGCAAAGTCTTCAAAGATCCTGTAGTCACGATTCTGATTCGCTGTGGCAAATGTCGTTTTCGCTATTGGATTACGCCCCATTCCAAGGTGATAACATTTGGATTGGTGAGTCTCCAATGCAACGACAACATCACGCAGGCTCTCACGGTTACAGAGTTGTCCGAACATGAGTGCCATGAGCTGATTCCAGCAGGTGAAGTTCTTGACATACCTGTTCCCATCATACTTGTCAACCAGGTGACGGAACTTGTTGTTGTCGAGAAATGCAACCAATTGAGCGAATACATATTTGTCTTTGTTCATAGAGCAGTCCCTTTATGGGCTGCAAAATTACAAATTCAAATCGTCGCACATGAAAAATTACTTCTAATAGACTATGTTTCAACTATTTCAAAGACCG
Source organism: Alistipes shahii WAL 8301 (assembly GCF_025145845.1). Classification (NCBI taxonomy): domain Bacteria; kingdom Pseudomonadati; phylum Bacteroidota; class Bacteroidia; order Bacteroidales; family Rikenellaceae; genus Alistipes; species Alistipes shahii. The sequence goes on from NZ_CP102253.1 coordinate 2,236,270, forward strand.
ACTTGCCCGCTTTTACGGGACAGTAGTGATGTCAAGAATAAAATTTCACCCCTGAAAATATTTTCACTAATCGCCGCATTAATAATTACGATTATCTTGGTGCAATTTTCCGTTCAGGAAATTGATACTAAAGTTTCTATATATTCTATTATAGCTCTTGTAGGAGTGTTGGGCGGAATATTAACAGGTGCTTTCAACCAACTTAAAGTATCTGTCCAAAGACCTCATATTTTTGCGCCAGAACAATTCGAGCAATGTTTTAAAGAAATGATAGAGGCAACGCTAAAGCCAGATATATTGAAACGCGTTTTAGAGTTTATTTTACCGAACACGGACCGTCAGAAACAAATAATAATAGTAATTGACAATGTGGATAGATGTAATAATGAACAGGCGTATAATCTATTAACAGACATCAAAACATTCTTAAGTAATGAACCATATAATATTATCTTTATTATTCCTGTGGATGATGAGGCATTGAGGAAACACATATTAGGTTCAGTAAAAAACGTAACGGACGATTGCGCAAAGGAAAAAGAGGAGTTTTTACGTAAATTTTTTAATGTTGCGATAAGAATAAAACCGCATCAACCAACTGAAATGTATGAATTTGCAAAAAAACTAAACGATAAATATAATCTAGAGTTTTCTAACGCAACTATCAATATTGCATCTAAAGAGTATGCAAGAAATCCTCGTCGTATTATCCAATTATTCAATAATCTATCGGCAGAATTAAATAATTTCCCTGCAGATTTTGCAGTAAAATATGAAACTTTAATTTGTAAATTATTAATAATACGAGAGGAGTATTATGCTTATTATCAAGAGGTATTACAAGACTATTCTCTATTCGAGAAAGGTATTGTTCCAAAGAGTTTAGAGAAAAATTCGGAACTCAAACGCTTATTGGATGATACCAGAAGTTATACATCTAATTGCGATAGTTTTGTCATTTCTAAAATACTAACAAATTCGGATAGCCTATTTGCCGATATACCACAAAAAATAAAGGATATAATAGATTCGCATAATGTTACAGATGCATTGAAGGAGCTTCCAATATGGCTTGCTGAAAATGTTTCGCATTTAGACAAATTAACTACTTATTGCCTACATAATATAGATAGAACGATAAGACATAAACTATGGGATACTGAATTCAAAGCATATTTTGAGTTTATTGCAGCAGTCAATCCATCAGTACAATTTACATATAATGACAATTTAAGATTTGAAGAAAAATTCAGATTGTCATTAGATGAAATTATCGTTGTTGCAAATAACCCAGAACAGATTGTAGCCTATTCTTGTAATTTATATAGGCAAGGATTACGATACATAACAGACGGTATCTCATCATACCTTCTAAAGAACGAGCGTTCTGCTGGGATTTGGGATAGTTATTTTCATGAATGTATCCGACAATATAATGATGCCTCTGTAATAAAACCTTTAGGTGTACTATTCACCAAGGTGTATAAACAAGACCATTTCTCTTTGACCGAACTAAATCAAGCGCAAATAGATTATTTGGTTAATGACGATTTACTTTCATATGCAATAGAGCAATGGCCAGATTTAGACAATGATAATATTTACATCAAGGATGTTGTATACATATCACAGAAGCGCCAGATTTCAGAAAATGTTGTTATAAAGATTTATGAGAAAATACACCATATTTTAGGAGACTTGAGGGGCGTTTCTCAAAGTATTATTCTAGAAAAATTGAAAGCCATAAATATTGTGACAGAAAATTTATCATTAACCAATAATCTGCCCTCTATTCAAAATATTGTTACTCTAATCGCTGGAACGAGGCCAATGCCTCATCCCTCATATCCATCACATCGGAATTACGATCAAAACATTAGGTTTATAGATGAGTGTACTAATGATGATACAGCCATTGAAACCGTTGTTAAATTTGGTTGCATTACATATAAGGTGTCAAGTGGTCGAATTGCAATTGACAATATAATAGATCCATTCTTCGCTCAATCCTCAAATATAATTTTAGATCAATTATTATGGTTAAAAAATAGATGGGGATTTAACTTGTATCCTTTGGCGAATTATATTCTTAAATTCAAGTCGTATAACAACGATAAATTAATGGAATTATTTGCAGATCATTTTACAGCTAAACCTAACAATAGGTATATTCTTTCGGAAGAAATAATACAAACGAAATTAGATGAGATGTTAAAATTTGCCATTCAACATAATAGTTCCCAAATGTTTGATTGGTTGAATGCAATTTCTCTTAAAAGTGAGAGGATTAAAGCTATGTTAATTCCTATTATATCGGAAAAAACGATTGCAGATATACAAACTTTACCAAAGGACTTGATGAATCTGGCTGTAAATAGTATCAATAAAACAAACATTGAAAATTATAAGAAATATCCAGACTTCTTAACTTATCTGGCTCAAAATGGTAATATGCAACAGAAAAGTTATTTAGCAGGGATGTTCTCTGATATGCTAAATAAAAATGAGAATGTAAATGTCGTATTAGGCATAATACAGTCATTCAATTCATTAAAACAGGTAGATTGCAAGTTGCTTACAACGCAAATACAACGCATAATGGAGGGGCTAGATAGTCTACCAGATGATAATGAATATTTAACAGCGATGAGTTACTTAAATTCTTTACTTCAACCATTAACACGCGCAAAAGAAGATAAAAAAACAGCGTAATATTGGGGATGCCATCGTTTTGGCATCCCTTTTTTATCCTGCCCACAAACAGATACATGAATCAAAGCCCCCTCCCTATTGTCAAATGTAAAACCGTTTTATAATATGAAAACACTTGACAGAAAGGCGGCGGAGATTTTCCGCGCATTGTTGGCTCTGCAAACAACCAAAATCGACAACTCGGACGGTACTTATATGCCCGTCTACCTTGAACTGATCGGCCGTATCGACAACTACAACTTTTTCTCGCTGGCTCATTACGGACAGCAAAACGGAGATGCCATGCGAGACCCCGAAATGCTCTTTGCCCTGCACAAAGAAACACAGCAATTCATTCCGTACTATTACCGCAATGACTACTGCGGCATCGAGCAGAACAGCGTGAAATGGTCGGAAGATGGAATAGCGTTGAATCCTCGCTTGCAGGCAGAACACACCACATTCGCTAATCAATGGCTCCGTAACATAGCCGCTCAACAAGGAATCCTATGACAGCACAACGATTGGTAGAGAACTGCGTACTGACGAATCAAACCGCAGTCGTGGACGAAATGCTGAACAAGCACCTGCTACCAGAAGAATATATCTATCCGTTCCTGGGCGATGTTATGGAATGGTGGCTTATTGACAGTTGGCTGGCAGAACGTCTGAAACGCGAGGGAGAAGTTATCATCGAGGAATACGGTTGCTGTTGGTGGGGCAGGTTAGCGAGTGGGCAGGCAATCTGTATGGACAGCGTTATACAAGAGATAGCCGCAGGATAACGTGCGGAACACTCTATATACGCTGTCGGTCGGTTGGCTGATTATCGGCTACTTGTAATCCTTACGGCTATTACCAAACCGTCAAAACAGATTTTAAGTCGGCATATTCTCGATAATTGAGGGTTGGAATGATTTGCAACTCCCGATTAGAGGGAATATGTCGGCTTATTCTTTATAACGGAATATCCCAACCAATGAAGAACTTTTTAGAACATCAATCTTGATTTTCTGAAAGTTTAGCGCGTTCTTTGTAACTACAATACCCCACGAGTGTTGCGTATTGAGAAACATTTTCTAACTTTGTGGTGCTGTCCCGAATGGGCGGTAACATATTAGTTTAGTGAAAGTGTTTCGCTAATCCTTGTACCGAAATCTGACAGTTTCTACAAAGACGAGGATAACGACAACGCTCATCACCGTGTATAGGCATATATCATCTGATATATTCTATTCGGTGTGGGGTATTGTTTCTTATTCGTCTTTGGGTTTTGTCAGAACCTCGGTACAGATAACGAACAACTCCACACTTTCTTTTTTGTATTTATCCACCGCATAGGAGTTGTACGGTAAAACGTGCGTCACTTGTTTTACTTAAATAATCTCATTATGAAAAAACTATTGGCTTTTGCCGCATTATTTGCGGTGGTTGCGCTCACATCGTGTAAATACGATGATGATGACCTTTGGAACAGCGTTCACGGATTGGAAAACCGTGTCGCAAAATTAGAGGAACTCTGCAAACAGATGAACACCAATATTGCATCGTTGCAGACCATCGTAACAGCATTACAGAACAACGTCTATGTTACGGGGACTACACCTTTTATGCAAGACGGTAAAGAAATCGGTTATACAATTACTTTCAGCAAAGGTAATCCTATTACCATTTATCACGGCAAGGACGGACAAAACGGTGAAGACGGTGAAGACGGGACAACACCCACCATCGGCGTAAAAAAAGATACTGATGGTGTCTATTATTGGACGTTGAACGGTGAATTTATTGTGGTTGATGGTGGGAAAATTAAAGCCGAGGGCAAAGACGGCACAAACGGAACCAACGGCACGACCCCGCAATTCAAGATCGAAAATGATTATTGGTTTATCTCCTACGACGACGGCGATACTTGGACACAGTTGGGCAAAGCCACAGGGGAAGATGGCAAGGATGGACAAGATGGTGTAGGTGGTGATTCGATGTTTTCAGGCGTGGATTATGAAACCAGCACGGACTATGTAATTTTCACTTTATCGAACGGTACGCAAATCAAACTACCCACATGGTCGGCATTTGAAGCCTTACAGCGTCTTTGTAACGAAACGAATACCAATCTTTCAGCCTTACAGACGATTGTAACAGCACTCCAAAACAATGATTATATCACAAGTGTAGACCCGCTGACCGAGAACGGCAAGGTGGTAGGCTACACGATTAAGTTTGCCAAGAGTAACCCGATTGTGATTTACAACGGTAAAGACGGTGCAGATGGAAACACTCCCGTTATCGGTGTGAAGAAAGACACGGACGGCATCTATTATTGGACGCTGGACGGAGAGTTTATCGTTGTGGACGGGCAGAAGATAAAAGCACAAGGGACAGACGGTAATAATGGTGCGGATGGTTCAGACGGTGTTACGCCTAAACTCGAAATTCGAGAGGGATATTGGTGGATTTCCTATGATAACGGAACGAATTGGACACAATTAGGCAAAGCCACGGGAGAGGACGGCAAGGATGCAGACAGCATTAAAATCACGCAGGATGAGAACAATGTTTACTTTGAATTGGCAGATGGTACGGTAATCACGATTTCCAAAACGGGACAATCGGCAGACCCGAATATCATTCAATTTGAAGATGCATTAGTAAAGGCTATCTGTATTACTAATTGGGATAAAAATGAAGATGGAGCCCTGTCATACGAGGAAGCCGCTGCTGTAACAACAATTGGTACAGAGTTCAGCGAAAAAGGGATATATGCATTTAATGAATTACAATATTTTACTGGCTTAACCTCAATTCCTAACGACGCATTTTTGAATTGTAACGAGTTGTTATCAATAAAATTACCCGATAATATTATTTCAATTAATGTAGCTGCTTTTCGAGGTTGCGCTTCTCTGAAAAAAATTCATATTCCTGCAAATGTAGAATCTATTAAGTTGCAAGCGTTCTATGGTTGTATTTCATTGATTTCCATAGATATTCCTGCAAGTGTAAAAACTATTCAAGCTGGTGCATTCTCCAATTGTCGCAAACTGGCATCGGTTACCTTTGAAAAAGGCTCTCAACTCAAAACTATTGGAGAAATAATTCCTTCAAATATAACAAAAGGTGCATTTACTAATTGCACTTCATTGACTTTTATTGAAATTCCTGCAAGTGTAGAAACAATTGAAGCGGCTGCATTTAAGGGTTGCTCCTCTCTGACAACTATAACATTCGAGAAAGATTCACAGTTAAAAATCATTGGTGGGGGTCGTGATGCTAGTGCTTCTCCTGTTACTTATTATGGAGCTTTCTGCAGCTTAAAGAATCTTACGACCTTAGATATGTCCGAATGTACCCAAGTAGAAGAAATCGGAGAAGGAGCATTTTCTAATAATTCTGAACTTCAAATATTTAGAATTGGGACCTCAATACCTCCTACATGCGATAACAATACATTCTATCATATAAACTCTAATTCTGTACTTAAAGTACCGTCAGGGTGTATTAACGCATACAAAGCCGCAAGTGGTTGGAAGAACTTTGCAAGCATTACAGGATTAGATGAATAAATGTTAAACATTAGTCTGCGATACTTCGGTATTACAAAGGTGTATTATTCAATTTGATATGATTCAGTCATTTAAGATGGTCTTTGAGGCCAACCGTATTTCAACTCAAAAAATTAGAGAAATCATTGAAGAATTAACAGAATTGGGAGTATATGATTCTAAAACAGGCATGGTTTCGTATGACAATGATGATAAAGTTTTAGAGCAAAAGATAATTGCAATTCTTGATAATATAGTTCAAAACCATTGATTGCTATTTTTAGGACAGACTTGTGCAAAAGGGTTAATATATAGACCCTCTGCCCAAGTTTGTCCTTTCTATATCACTTGCATATTTCATAAATTTTTCGTATATTTACATCATAATCAAAGATTTAATAACACTATAAATTTTAGCTAAAATGTATAAAACACCAAAAATTGATTGAGAGGCAAAGACGGAAACTGTCGATGATATTCAGTACTCCTATGTTGCCAAATCCGTAACTTACGCACGGGATTGTAATGTCTGCCTATTTGTAGGACGCAAAACAGCAGAACCTACACCATTGAAATTCACTTATTATTTAGAACTCGACATCGCCCCTGAAAAGGATATGTCAATTTGATTCCGCAAACGAGGGCAGGACATAGCAGGATTCTCCTTTCGGTTAGACCCGCAAGATTGAAAAGCAGGGATTCTCGTGCTTCCATGATCCAACCTTATAACATTTCCCAAGTCCAATCACACCCTCAATTTGTTTGAAACCCATATCAAGAGCGATACAGTCGTATTTAGTTACACATCGACGGAGGGGAAACCGAGTTCTTTCAAATTCCCGCTGACTGGATTCAAAGAAAAGTATTTAGAGCAGTTTATATAAAAGATATATCCTCGGCCATACGGTCGGGGATTTTTCTTTATAGCAATCAAAGCTACTGAAAATTGCTGAAAACAGACGAACGGCGAGAGGGGAAAATTTTTCGCCGATTTTTTAGTATCTAATGATGGCTTTTATCTATGTATCTATAAGATATACAGCTAATTCACCTATTTATTAATCAATCATGGTTTCTGTAACTGTGTAAACCAACGTGTAAACCGCAGAGCATTCGTGTTTGTAAATTACTGTATAATAGCAATTTATTTATTTTGAGGAACGTCTGGGGGGCGTGTGGTCGCTGGTTCGAATCCAGTCACCCCGACTGATGGAAAATCCTTGATATTCAATCGAATATCAAGGATTTTTCTTTTGTGATGTATGGCCGGAAAAATGGCGGTGGTACACAAGTGGTACATAAATGGTCGCTATTCGAAAAATTTCACTATCCACCATCAAACTTTGATTTCTATGAATCACAGTATTTTAAGTCGCGTATATGAGTAAAAGGGATAGTTAATCTATTTAGCTATTGTTGAAAAAAATGCGAGGCCTTAAAAAAGGCCTCGCATTTTTTTATTTAGACAAAGTATTGTTTTTTAGTTGCCCTGCCAATTTGCTGAGATTTAATGTTGGCAACATAATAGGATTAGTCAAGCCCGATAATGTAGATAAGGTAGCTATATATGCTCTAATATAAGGGAATAATATAGCAGGTGCATTAACATAGAAATAGTTATCTAATTCTGTATTATTACATTCTTTATCAAATTCATAACGAGCAACAGCCTCCGTTGTAACTTTTATAGATTTATCTTTATTTGTTATTGAGACTTTCATATACAATGTGAACGCGCATTCTTTGACAAAATGCTCTCCATTTAGGTCTATTTTTAATGACATTTCTGGAGAAATAATAGATTCCCCTTTTATATCAATCGTTGATTTGCGGATTGTAAATCCGTTAAAACGAAATTTAGCAATTGATGTGTTATCCATAATTAGGCTGCTAATGCATAGGATGATATTAGTTCTGTATAATCATTCTTTGAGATTTCATTAAATTGAGGAATATCTAAGATATCGTAATTAAACCTCATTTCAGAATCTTCTGTTGTATTTATAGAAGTCAGACGGAGAACGACCTCTTTTTCGTTAATAGATATATATGGTACTGCTTGTGTGAATAAAATGTCGTAAATACCAAATTTCTTACCTATTTCCTCTATTAAATCCTTTTCTAAAGAATGGAATAGTGGATTGTTTTCATATGTGTAGGTAGGTTCTACGATTATAGTATGATAATCTATTGCTTTTTCGTAGACATAAGTTAGATTAATATCTTTTACTAAATCTCTTATATCAATGAGCTTTTTACTTATATATGTTTTGATAACCTCAATCATGTTGTTAAACTAATGTGTTAAGAATTTCTTTTGTCATTTTTTGTGCCTCAGTCGCTTCTATTTGCGAAATAGGGTGATTTTGATAATCTGCTTTTTTTCGCAATCGCTTTAAACTACACATTAAATGTCTGTATTTAATAGTATCTGTAACGCAATTTTCTGTTGAGAAAATAACAAAATTATGAGTGTCGGTTTGCTGTTTTTTAACTTCTTGGTCTTGCTGGTCATAAGAAAGCCCGCCAGATTCCATTAATTTTCGTTTAGAAAGTTGTAAACTTGCATAATAGGAACAGTGGATTGATGATGCATACATAGCATTCGCAATTAGTAATTCTGCAGCCTTTAGATTCTCTTGGGCTTTTGCAAAAATATACATCTTCTTTAAGAATTTCTCAAATAGAAGGCAAATATAATAACAAAAATTGGAATTTGTACATCATCAATGATATTTATTGATCTTTACAATATTGTTACTTTGCCGATGTCCCGATCAGCAACAGTATCGAATAGTCGGTTTCCGCCAGTTTTGCATCCGTACCGCAACCCCAGACGATATTTACCTGCGGGGCAAATTCGTGGATGACGGTTAAGAGGCTGCATAGGTCGTCGAAACTAATTTCCGATGCGGGATGATAGCTTACTTTTACAATCACGTCGAGGTCAGCTCCTGTGTGTAGGGCTTCCAATTCGGTGCGGAGTCGCTCCGCCAAGACGGGCATTGCACCCTCGACCGTAATTAGGGCACAAGATGCCTCGCTATTCAAAATGCGGTCGAAATCGTTCCGGACGATTTGCACCATGTCGTCTTCCGATGCGCTGAATTGGGTGTCGAGATAGTGTCTGATTTCTTCTTTGGTTTTCATGTGATTTTGTTTTTGGGTAATACATTCTGGCTGTGAATACGCAGGTCGATTCAGCCGATATGTACTGGAGACCATCATTGCGGCTTGCTTATTTAAGCCCTATACATTGGCTCGAAACAGGTGGTTAATGAATTTTATCGAGTCCCCGACTACATGAGCCGTAATCGCATCGCAGTATCTTCTGTCGGGATTTAACAAAGCGACCTGCCGGGTTGCGGCAGGTCGGGACAACTAAGAATGGTCGGGATAAAGACTCGGAAAGGATGTGGATAACAACTTATAACTATGTGCTTTATCCTCGACCGGAATTATATACGAGAAATTAATTTTATTCCCAATTGCCAATATCATTATCGGCTTCATCTGTCGAGCCGAATTTGATGCCGGGATAACGGTCGGAAACATTTACTTCTTCATCAATTAGATTGATTATTTCCTGCTGGTATTTAATCGTATCGAGGAAGAGTTTGTAGGGGGCACGAACTTCTATGAAAGGGCCGGTACGATTAGAGGATGTCTTGGTAAATCCGGTTTCCAAGATAAACTCGTTGTCGGAATTGGGAATGTAACGGAGTTGCTCGATGTCGCATCTTAATTCGGTTGGATTTGCATGAAGAAATCTCTCCAATTCGTCGAAATCTTCGGCATAACGCTGATATTCGGCTCTGAACGCACGCTGAGCGGTGCGGACATCCTTGATGCGTTCGATGACCTGTGCTTTGCGTTCTTTTAATTCGTTTTCAAAATGGATAGGTGTTGATATTTGGGGACTCATAGTACTTATTGCAGCAAATAGAATCGGCAATAGAGAGATGATTAATCCTGCTATTGCTCTGCCCTTGGGGTTAATGCGGAGGCCTATAATAGAAAATATTAGTCCCAATAACCATAAATTCCCTATTAAGACTGGTAAAATAAGTGTGAAAAACAGACTCTTATCGTTTAATGAATTTATGATGTACCCTTCGAAAGAAAATAATATGAACGACATAAGGACTAATACAAGTCCGGCTGTTCCAATGCGATTATTTTGTATTTGAGTCTGTTCATTATTGTCTGAGCTAATAGTTGTATTCATGGGAAAAGATTATAAGTTGAACGTAAGAACGCTGCGGCATACACTAAAGGTGCTATTAATATTCTTCATGAGAGAGGTAATAATAGACAAAACAAGAGCCGATTAAGAATAGTAACAACATGACTGATGAAATAATTATTCCTGCCGTTGTTAGTTTCGTTTGACGATAAGTTGCTCCAATGCAGGAAATAATAAGGGATGCTGGCGATATGACACCACTTCCAAGAATTGAAAAAAGAGATAGTATAAATCCTAATTTACCCATGTTATACATTGCTTTTTCTGTCGCTTGGGTTGATGTTAAATTTGCTGAAATATTGTTTGTGATTCTTTGCATATAGTTAATTTTTTTATATATTACAATAAAATTGAGGCTATACCGGCAAGGGTTCCGACCAGTGCAACTAAAATAATCAGGTCGATTATTGAAATGATAAAGCCCGTAATCGCTAAGCCTCGCGGGCTTTTGAATATGCCGATGAAAGACAGTATGAATCCCAGAAACCAAACCACCCAGCCTACTCCCGGGAACCATGATAGAATCAGGGCGATAAGAGATAAAACGAATCCGGCGGTTCCTGTCCCGTTAGATTGACGAACGGGCTGCTGAATGATGATCGTCTGGTTATGATCTGTCGGTGATGTGGTTCTCGGATTCGTGGTCGGGCAGATTGGATGCCCGCATTTTAGGCACGACGGGGCGTAACGGGATATTTCCGTCCCGCAGGCCGGGCAATGAATCAATAGCGGTTCTGGTTGTGAGGTTTCGACTGTCGGCAATTCATCCGGTGCCTGCGGAACTTGGGACGGAGCAGTGGGCGAAATAGGCTTTTTACGCAAGTATCGAAACGTGAAAACGAATAAAAGAATGATGATGATTGTAAATACAATGCCGCTCACTCCACCGAGGTATTCCTGCCATACAGGTGAGTAAAATTCTTCCATAATTTTATTATTAGATAGTAAAGGTAGTGTTACATGGTTGTTTTTCTCCAAAGCGAAGTCGGGGTTTCTTCTCCGTTCATGTTTGTAGACGTAACTTCTCCGATCTTTTCAATCTGCAAATCCCTGCTGTTGTGACCGAGATAGATGCCTATACGGTTTGCGATGATTACATTACGATTCCGGATGTCGCCTTCGTCCGCATGTGCGATCAGCATACGTTCGTAATAGTCTCTGAAATCCTGCGGAAAAGGATTGGTGATCCGGTGCGAGTCAAAGGTAGGTTCGGCAATGTTCTCGTAAATGTACTTGTGCAGCGCATCGTTACCTAATTCTTTGAGGATCACATAAGCAGTAATTCTTGTCATGGTAATAACCGTTTATTTATCAATCTTGAGGATAATTTTAATTGTTTTTCTGCGCTTTCTCTCTACGTCGGGCCTCTCGTTTGGCCTGACGTTCGGCTTTGCGGCGTTCCTTTTCCGTCAAAGCGGGCGTTTCGGAATAGGTCTCCGTGACGATGCTATTATCTTGTTGGGTCGGGGGCGTGGAAACAAGCGGCTCTTCCACCTCAATATCATCATCGAAGGATGTTTCCGTTATGGGTTCGACTGAGGCTTCTTTCTGCGGCTTGGATGCGGTGGTTGAAGTCGGTGCGGAAACACTCGGATGCGAACTTTTCGGGACATAGGGCGGTGATTGGACTTTTACTTCGTCCAAACGTTGCGGTTGTTCCGTCCGGCTCTCGACGGCTTTCGGTTTTTTGTCTTCCTTACATGATTTGAATCCGCCGCACAGTCCGATGACAAGAGCAATAATTATCGTCGCTACGATACTACCGCAGCCGAACTTAGATTCTTCCTCGACCTCCTCTATTATGAATTTTCTGCCCATATTGTTGAAATGTTAAAGTTTGATCCACGTGCGATTTTTTGTTGGATTGCGGTTGTCGCTCTGCCTCTGCCGAATATCGCCTTTTTGAAGTAGATCGGTTCGGCCGGAAAGATACCATCGGGCAACCCAAGTATGGATAGCTCGATAAGAGCTGCTTCTTCGTAGCACGGTTGCATATTCATTGGGGAATAACAGCCTGAATGCTGTAATAAAATCGTTGGAATCGAACTCGCGGCCGAGCTTTCCGAGGATTTCGTGGATGTGATTATCCAAGAATGCCTGTAAGGTGTCCTTGTAATAGGTCATAGCAACAAGTTTTTATGTTGCCATCCGGCTCCTGTATGGCTGGGTTAGTAGCAAAAAGAAAGCGTGGAGTCGATTTCGTCTATCTAACGGAAGGTTGTAGCAGAACCCATGTAAGAATAAACGAGGCAATACCCCACGCTCGAATAGATATGGAATATGGGCGCACCGAATGCGCCCTGCCATGATCTAAACAAGAATGAGTGCTGTTCGTCGTCCTCTTACATGTTGAAAACTGCTACATTTTCCGTCAAGGACAGTGCGAAAACACTTTCAATATGTCCGCCGCAGTCCTTGCGGACGTAGGCAGAGACAAAGTTAGAAATTATTTTCGCTCGAACAACACTCGATGGGGTATTGCTGTATAAATTTCGGTGGAATCGGCTTCGGGATTCTCTACGTTCCGAGGCCATCATAAAAAAAGCCGAAACCCCTCGAAAAGGTTCCGGCTCGGCGTGCAGGACGGCGGGCTACTTGAACGTCACCCCGTGTTTCTTGCAAATCCATAGAAAGGTCTCGATCCCGATTTTTCGGCTCCGCAGACATTTGGCGAACTGCTCGTCGCAGTCGGTCGGGTAATACTTCTTGGAGTGCATGCTGACCAGATGAAATAGCCGCAGCCCCTCCTCCTTGCCGTATTCGTGTGCCAAGGCGCATCCGATGCAATACCAGTCGTGATAGTCGTCGGTGATATCCTTCTTCTTTTCACGGATTTTCTTGATTAATTTATAGACCTTTGCATCGAGCAGCTCCTTTTCCCGGGCCGTCCGGACTTTGGCCCTTGCGGTTCTTTCTTTCAGCACGCCCCGATAAGGCTTCGCGTGCGGATTGATGTATGGGTAGGCATCGTAACTGGCTCCCCGCAAGCGGCAGACATCGCAACACCCTTGGTCGGCGACGAGCCCCGTTTTCTCGTAGATCTCCCGAACCAGAGCGTCGAATTGTGCCAGGTGCATGTCCGGGTGAGCGATGCGGAAAATCAGGTACAAGCCATTCCCGCTGATCGACATACTTGCACACAACAAGCTGTCGAAGGTCTTGGCGACGAGTCTCTTCTTATCGAACCACTCCAGTCCGAATACGCCGTTGTCCTTGTGGTCGATGTCGATGCATATGAACCCGGTGTGCTGAACCAGCCCGTCACGGCTCCGAGTCTTGAATATCCCGCTGGGAGTGATGCACGGCAGGTTGCGTTTAATTCGTTGGCGAACCTTCTCGTTGGAGGTCGTGCGGAACGCGATAACCTGCTCCTTGAATTTGGCAGTCTTACACCACTTTATCAGGTCAACATCGCCGAGTGGTTTCTGTGCGAAGTAGTTCTCGAACACGGAGACCCTGATCTGAGGGAGTTCCGGGGGATTCGAACTGACTGTTTGCCTTTCTATGTACCCATTGTCATAGGCGTATAGGTCATTTCGGGTGCTAAAATCGTTGTAATACTGGTGTCTGTCAGTATGATATGACCATTCAAAACTTTTGAACACATATTTGATGCGAGCGCTTTCGCTCTATAGGTCAAAACGGGTGCTGAAAATGGCACCCGTTTTTGGTGGATTCATCTGTATTTTGTTATTTTGCATTGCGGCTTAAAGCGTAACGGAGCTCTGCTGGGGAGCACCTCCGCCAGGAATAAAGCCGTCCAATATGCATAATGCGATTCAGGAGATGGCCTTAGCGGTTGTCTCCTTTTTCATTATGCAATTTGGCATATGCCAAGAAAAACCCGTTCATCATCCGCTTGCGGTTTTCCTCAATCATTCCCGGATGATTCCGCAAGGCTTTCTTCATGTCGGTGAATGTGCCTTCGATCATATTGTTTGTGTTGGGCATACCTCTGACTTTCTCGTATGTAAACAAAAAAGGAAGGTAGGTCGATATGCTGACCATGGCAGATCTGAGCCGTTGATGGGTATATATCGTGCGTCCGGTAATCTCGTTGACCGTCTTTTCTTTCAGGAAGTCATGCCATTTCCTCTTCCATTTCTCAAATGCACTGACGAATGCACTTTCATTCATGTCTTTTAGACGGTATGCAAGATCCAATAACTCCTTTCCTGCCTCAAGTTGCGGATTCTTGGTCAGTTTTCTTCTTATTATCGCCACCATGTGGAACTGGCACATCTGTATTCTGTATTCCGAAAGGACGGTAAACAGCTTTTGAAAACCATCAATGACAATCCCCTGAATGGCATACCCGCATCCTACTATATGTTTCACAGCGTCCTCGTAATCACTGATGTGCTCGTGGGCGATATGCTTCATGTAAAGAAGTCTGCCGCTTCCGCTTTCCAGAGCCAGCAGCACTCCTGTATTGCGCCCAAAATACGTGGCGTCGAGATGTATCACACCGCTTCCTTTGATCCTAGGCTGTTCCCAGCTGAACGAAATGGAGGCAAGCCGACGTGTCACGGTCGAAGCACTGAGACCTGTAGTTTCACTGATCTGGGCTATTGTCTGCTTGCCGTGCAGGTACATCTCCCAGATGTCTTCTTTTGTAAAATCACGCCCGCCGCTGAAGCGGCGTCCACAAACCATGCACTTGTATCGTTGGACGCTTTTGCGTTTTCCGTCCTTCTTTACAATGGGGGAATTGCATGTCGGGCATTTTTTTGTTCATAATGCAATTTCTATATTTTCAAATGCCAAAATATACTGAAAATCAAATAGAATGCCACGCTATCGGCACCCGTTTTGACCTATAGCGTGGCGTTTTCCTGTTTTTGAGGCGTTTCAGCACCCGTTTTGACTAATAAGTCTTGTCATATTCGTTTTCTTTCATGTTAGAATTATCTTTTAGGAGCGACCTATTCATATTGTATATCGTTGAGTATTCGTAGATTGTCATTTTCTTCGTCTTCGGTTTTTGTGAAAAATTTGTTGAGTTCTTCGTCGTTATTCTTTTTGATTGCCTTCTTTTTGTACTTTGCTTGCCGTTTCCGTTCGTTGGCATCCAGCTGGGGACGGATCAGTATGAAGGTTCGCATCTGCTCCCCGTTGAGATCCGTCGGTTCCTCGCCGTAGAGAGCATATCTCATAATCACATCATAGAGGTGTAATCTTGCCCTGTTCTTCATCGAGGCCAACGCTTCATAAAAGGTACGGTAGAAGATGAACCCTTCACGGGGCGGAACCTCCGGGTCGAATGCGGGCTTGGTCGTTGTTGTTTCAGTTTTCATGGTTAATGCTTTTTTAATTGGTTTATTCTCTGGATGTTTTCCTGTTCGATCGTCGGGTGTGATTCGCTCTGCAACCAGTCGAGAATCTCCTCACGGTTAAAGTAAAGTTTGCGGCCTTTATGCTCTGGTTTGTGGAACGGTATCTTTCGTTCACTTGTGAGCTTATAGACCGTAGAGATACTGTACCCTGTAAGCCGGGCAACGTCGGCAACTGTCAGCAACTCTTTGTCCGGAGCGCGGCTCGGAGTTAGATGCCCCATAATTTTGTCGATTGATAAGATCTCTTTCAACTGTCCTACCGTCAGCATTGCGATCGGGGTGTCGTCGGTAATATTTTTCATATTCTTGTAAATAATTTGAAAGTTTACAATCTAATTTACCAGCCGGACTGTTTAATGACTTTTAATGGAGATAATCCGCTGTTAAACAGCGGATTATCTAATATTCTTTTTTCCTATATGGGTTCATGTTGTGGAAAATCTTCATAAATGGCAGGAGTATGTTGAATATTAGTAGCATATCGACCTTGTTTTGGCTCTTGAATAATTTGTACAGGACATCGTATATATGATAGATCGTAGCGTTTGAGGGTGCATGAGTTTCTCGGATTATTTGTGTTCGAGAAATTTTGTCCACATTAAAATAGACGTGGTGGTAGTAGAACATACAATAGCCTATATACATCCAAATTCGGAAATCGGCCTTGGATTTGTCGAAGATGCTATTTCTGAATATAGAGAAAGTCCTTCCGCATCTTTTACATAAGCGTAATTTTTCATTATTCTTTCTGAAAGGGCCGTTTTGACAGCTGCCGCAATGCGGGCATCGTCGTTTTTTGGGCTTTGATTCAATATCAAAATCAACACAAGTCTTGGCGTACAGTTTTATAAGACTATTTTCGGTGGGGAACCGTTTGATGAACCTTTTATAACTGACAGGCGATGATTGGAAAAAATACATATTCGGTTGATTTTAAATCGTATATTTGTGCTAATAGCGTAAAAAGGCGAGCAGAATTAAACCGTGATGGCCGTTAGAGCACTTTCGCCGCCTCGTTGATCACTTCGTTGTCGAAGCTGTCGAGATAGATGTTCGTGGTTTCCAGATCGGCATGGCCGAGCATCTGTGAAATCACCTCGCGCGGAATGTTGTTGCGCTGCAAGGTCATGGCCGCCGTATGGCGGGAGACGTAGCTCGTCAGGTGAAAATCTATTCCGAGCTCCTCGGCGAGCAGGCGCAGGTATTTTTGATACTTGCTGTAACGGGCCCGAATGTGCATGTAGAGCCGCTCGCCCGTATAGCCGGAGCGGGTGACGATCGGCAGCAGGAAATCGTCCACGGTCGGCGAGGCCGCTTGCAGGCTCCCGATCAGTTGCCGGATTGCGGGCGTGATCTTGATCGAAATAGGTTTGACACCTTTCTGCCGCTTGATCTTCTGCCGCTTGTAGACGATATAGTCGCCGTCCTCCATCTGTTTGATCTGGGCGGCCGTGAGCATCGCCATGTCGATGAACGAAATGCCGTAACAATAGTAGGAAAAGAGAAACAGCTTGCGAGCGTATTCGCATTGCGGATTGCTGGCCGTGGTGCTTTTGAGTTTCGACAGCTCGGCGGCAGGCAGGTAACGTTTGGCAGTCGCCTCTTCGAGTTTGGAGACCTCGAACCCGCCCCGTCCGAACGGGTAGGTCGCTACCGAACCGACGCCCTCCGCATTGGCCCGGTTCAGAATGGCCCGCAACGCCTTGAAATAGAATTTGCGCGTGTTGCCGCAACAGCCCCGCTTTTGAAGAAACATATCGAATCCCCGGACATAACGCAGGTCGATGTCGGAAAAGAGACGTTGATCCAGCTTCCGGTCATAGCTTTTCAATATGTCCTGCGTCTGCTTATAGGTTTGGGAATTGCCGATATGTCCCGTTGCGTGCAGTTCCGCGATACGGTCGGTGAAATAGGCGTTGAACTTGCCCTGTTTGGAGGTGTTCAGAAAGGCGTCCTCGAACTGGTTCAGCGTCCAGTCGATACCTTCGATCTCGAAGCGTTCGACGATCTCGCGGGCGCGAACCTTGTACTTCGCCAGCAGCGCATTGCCGGCTTCGCATTGTTTATTCTCGGCTTTCTGTTCGGCTCCTTTCAGGTTGCGCAGGATGATGAATTGCTCACCGGCCTCGTCCCAATATGCGGGATCGGCGTAGAGGTCGAGCGCGATATATTTGCGCCGCTTGTTTTTGGTGATACACAACCTGACGGCGTAACGGCCGTTGCGGTCGGCCTTGTCGTGACGACGGGGAAACCGGATGGAATAAGCCATAGCTTTGCACAGTTTTTCTTCTTGATTCGCTGATAGTTATCGAAATGTCATACGACAAGCGAATGAAGATACTGTCAAAGCTGGATTCGATAGATCCGGCCGAAGCACTAACCGCCTACCCGAGAATTGCAGAGTATGATGCGATTACTAAATTGCCTATCTGTCGTAGACGAGGCAAAAATAATATGTCGATGAAGCGATTGCAAATATTTTTTGGTTTTAATTGTAGACCTAATAATAAATCTGTACATTGTGTTGTTACAAACAGTGGATTCGCATTTGTATAGATAAAAATATCGAGATTTTGCAAAAATCTCGATATTTTGATATTTTATTCACTGCTCAATTTACTCGGCATCGGTCTTGTGTTTGCGGAATGGTACAATTAGTTTACCTAAATAATTATTTGATTTGCATAATTTGAATAAAATAATTATTTTTGCAAAAATGATATTCCTATGGCGAAGATTATAAATCCATTCATTGTGACCGGAAAGATCGCTCCGGAGTATTTTTGCGATCGGGTGAGCGAATCAGCCCGGCTTGTCAAGTCGGTTACCAACGGCAATAATTTGGTTGTCATTTCACCGCGCCGTATGGGTAAAACAGGGCTGATTCAGTTCTGTTACGACAAGCCGGAAATCGGTAAGGAGTACTATACTTTTTTCATCGATATTCTGCATACGTCGAGCCTCCGCGAATTTACCTATCTGCTCGGTCGGGAGATTTACGAAACACTCCTGCCTCGCAGTCGTAAAATGGCGACTCTTTTCATTCAGACGATTAAGTCCATCAGCGGGAAATTCGGGTTCGACCCCATCTCCAATCTTCCCACTTTCAATGTCGAGTTGGGAGATATCGAGCGACCCGAATATACGCTCGATGAGATTTTTCAATATTTGTCTCATGCGGACAAGCCTTGCATCGTAGCGATCGATGAGTTCCAGCAAATTGCCAAATATCCGGAGAAGAACATAGAGGCTTTGTTGCGGACTCACATCCAAAGGTCGGAGAACAGCCATTTTATCTTTGCCGGGAGCGAACGCCACATGATGCAGGAGATGTTTGCATCGGCCGCCCGGCCGTTCTACCATAGTGCCGACATGTTGGAGCTGAAAGCCATTCCTGCGGAGATTTACATCCCGTTTATCGTCGGGCATTTCGAGCGGCGCAACCGTTCGATAGCCGCCGTCGATGTGGAAAAGGTTTATGCACTTTTTCAGGGGCACACCTACTATATCCAAAAGACCTTCAACGAATCGTTTGCCGATACGCCCGAAGGCGACGAATGTACGTTGGAGACGATCCGGGCTGCCATCGATAATATGATTGCTTCGAACGATACGATTTTCCGGGAGATTTTGTCGAACGTTCCTGAAAAGCAGAAGGAGTTGCTTTATGCCATCGCCAAGGAGGGCGAAGCCGAGCGTATTACATCTGCCGATTTCATCAAACGGCACAGTCTTACTTCGGCCAGTTCGGTACAGTCGGCCGCAAAGAAACTACTCGAAAAGGATCTTATCACCGAAATTAACAAGGTTTTTTCTGTAACCGACCGATTATTTGCCATGTGGATAAATAAATTATATGGGAAAAATCCGGATTTTTAATGTCGCTGCTCGGTATAATGTGATTTTTATAGACTGGTATTTGGCCGTAAATCGGCTGAAATAGTTACCTTTGACTTTGTCGAAGGTACTCCGCCCCGACAAAACGCAAATAAAATTTGCTTTTATGTGCGGCTTGTGCGTACCTTTGTTACGAAGTATGCCGAAACTCTATATCATAGCGGGTTGCAACGGTGCAGGGAAAACGACTGCATCCTATACTGTGTTGCCTGAAATGCTGGGATGCCGAGAGTTCGTCAATGCCGACGAAATAGCAAAAGGGCTGTCGCCGTTCAATCCCGAAAGCGTGGCGATCGAGGCAGGACGGTTGATGCTGCAACGAATGGATGATCTTTTGTCCGAAGGCGAGGATTTTGCGTTTGAAACGACGTTGGCGACCCGTTCCTATGTGAAATTCGTGGAGCGGGCGCAGGCGAAAGGCTATTTTGTGACATTGCTATACTTTTGGTTGCCGACACCCGAACAGGCTATCGAGCGTGTTGCAACACGAGTAAGCGAGGGCGGGCACAATATTCCGTCGGATGTGATTCGGCGGCGTTATGCGAACGGCATCAAGAATTTAACGACCCTCTATACCCCGATTTGTGATTTCTGGACAATCTACGACAACAGCTCGGCAGACGAAGAGATTAAAATAGTTGCGTCGGGTGAGAAAAACATAACAATTCATGTTGAAGACGCGTTATCCTATAAACTGATTACGAATTATGAGCGAGATTGAAATCAAACAAATGCAAGAAAAAATCAACGCAGGTATTTTGCTCGCCCGTAAGCGTCTGATTGAAAAGACGAAGAAGGAGGACGGCGAACTGGTTGTCGTGCGCGACGGAAAGGTCGTGCGCATCAAGGCCCGTGATCTGAAATAGAAATTTTGGGTCGGTTGTCCGAATGAATAATCCCCGGCATTTTCGGATGTCGGGGATTCACTTTTCAATTTTGATCGGGTAGTGAACGATGCGTGGAACACAGGTGGAACACGCGAAATCGCAACAACTCCCGATAATGGCAAACTGCAACTCTTTGAAAGAGTGTAAAATCCGCTGGAATGTAGTTTGTTAAATTTATTGGAAAAAGTAAAATTTAATTCTGGGGGGCGTGTGGTCGCTGGTTCGAATCCAGTCACCCCGACTGATGGAAAGCATTGATAATTCAACAATTATCGGTGCTTTTCTTTTTTATCCGCACCTGCCGAAAATGGGCGGTTGACGCCACGGTTGACGCGAAAAAGTCAACCAAGAAGTCAACCGAATCCGATGAAAACATCCGTTTCCGTCGTTTGTTACAGGTACAAGGTACTTGCAAACGGAGAATCCCCGCTGATGCTCCGCATTTCCAAAGAGGGCCGCCGTACGATGAAAAGTCTGGGCGTGTCGGTCGATCCTAAATTCTGGAATTTCGACACCAATCAACCCAAACCCAACTGTCCGAATCGGCAGTTGATTCGTCAAATCGTATTGAAATACGAAACCGAATACAACGGCAAGATTCTGACGAAAGAAATCAACGAGGAAGAATTTACCCCGCAGACGATTGTAGCCGAACAAAAGGAGCGCATCAAGGCGCAGACCGTTGAGGAGGTCTACAAAGCGATTATCGCCGAGTTGAAAGAACGGGGGAGTGCCGGCAATGCCTATGCCTATCTGAACTCCTACAACGTACTGAAATCCTTTAATCGGGACAAACCGCTTCATTTCACGTTCAGTCGTATCGACGCCGATTATCTGGAAAAATTCGAGGAGTGGATGCGGGTGCGGGGAAACAAAGATACGTCGATGAGTTTTCAGATGCGTACTTTGCGAGCCGTGTTCAATCGGGCGATTAAGTTGAAAGCCGTTGCCCGCGAGAAGAACCCGTTCACCGACTATAAGATTAGCCGATTCAACACCCGCACCCCGAAACGGGCGTTGAGCAAGACGGATGTAATGAAAATCGTCGATGCGGATTGCTCGGCGGAGAGCGATTCTTGCCGATTGGCGCAAAGCGTTTTTACATTCTCTTATTTGTGCGGGGGAATTTCGTTCGTCGATGTGGCGAATCTGACATCCGATAATATCGTGGACGGGCGATTGTCGTACAATCATCAGAAAACGCACGGGGCAATCCATGTTCCGCTGTCGGAAAGGGCGATGCGGATTGTAAACCGCTATGCCGAAGCCTGCGAACAGTCGGGCTATCTGTTTCCGATACTTGATTCGCGCAGGCATACGATGCCGATGCAGAAACGGAATCGGGTGCATAAAGTCTGCCATCAAGTCAATACCGAATTGCGCCAATTAGCCCGCAGATTGAATATTTCGGGAGAGGTGACGACTTATTGTGCAAGGCATAGTTTCGCAACCGTGCTGAAGAAATCGGGTGTGAATATCGGTATCATATCGGAAGCGTTGGGGCATCACAGTCTAAAGACCACCCAGATATATTTAGGTGCGTTTGAGAACAGCTAAATCGACGCTGTGATGCAGCATTTGCTATGACGAGTGACATATTTTGGAATATGCCGATTTATTAAGTTCTACGGAGCTAATTCCTTTTTTTTTGGAGGAATAGTTGTTAATATACCATTTTTGCAATGGAATGTTGCTATTTTCACAAGGTCCCAGTTTTGGCATTGAATCGTTTACTGCAAGAACTGCATTTGAACGTTTTACCATCCTTAGAGCGGTAAATCTTTTTTTTTGATGTCCGCAATGTGGGCAAACTGTGTTTCCATCGGGCCAACGTCGTTTCTCCAAATGTTTTAAGCATGTAAGATCATCGGGGAAGCGGTGCATGAAGTAGATTAAACCGTGATTTTGCATATTTTTTCACTATTTAATATAGTGCAAGATGGTGAAAATCTTTGACTTATTTAGATTTATCTACACTGTGTGTTTAGGTCAAAATACTATATAATTGCGATGAAATATTACTGTCTTCACGAAGCATATCTTAAAACGAAAAGGTAAAAATAGTAACGGCGGTGTATTGGCAGGTCCCGGAGTTTATGCTTTGGGACTTATTCGTTATATGTAAACGCAAAAGCCGCAACCTTTTTAGGTTGCGGCTTTTGCGTTGGTTGTCCGTCGGCTATCGTCCTCCGGCGACGGGCCGCAGCAGGAAGTTGAACGAGTAGTCGCCGTAGGGCAGCAGGTATTCGGGACGGGGGAGCCGTCCCCAGCTGTTGACGCAGCCCAGTCCGGACTGGACGCTCTCGATATTGACGTGCGTGCGGCCGTCGGGCACGAGGTCGCCCGGGTGGCGGACATATTCCGGCGAGCCGTTGTCGAGCTGCGGGATGGCAAACGGGATGGCCGATGCCGAGAAGTGGCGGTCGGAGCAGATCTCCACGCCCAGGCCCGAGTCGTCGGTCAGCCGCCACCAGCGCAGTCCGCTGCGCGTTCCCGACTCCTGCGGGCTGACGTATTTCATATGGAACTGGTCGGCGACGCGCTGGGCGTAGCGTCCCACGAAGGCGGCGCCGGAGCGGTCGGCGTAGTTCTCCATCGGGCCGCGGCCGTAATATTCCACGGCGTCGAACATGCCCGGGGTTTCGAAGGCCATGCCGAAGCGCATCAGGTCGGCGACGTCCTTGCGCGCGGGGTCGGCGGTCATCGTTTCGCTGATGCGCACCGAGCCGTCGGCCGCAACGGTGTAGGTGAGACGGAGCCGTGCGCCGACGGCGGGGATCGCGTAGTCTGCGACGGCTTTCACTTCGCTGTCGCCGGGCGTAAGGGCGAAGCCCGTGAGCTGCGGTTCGGCCTTGGCCCACATCCGGCTGTCGGGGTATTTCCCGGTCTGGCGCACGCCGAGGTCGTTGTCCGTGGCTGCGCGGTAGAAGTTGGGCCGCACGGGACCGGCCAGCAGCTCGACGTTGCGCAGGCGGTAGGAACGGATGAAGCCGCTCTTCGGATCGAACGAGACCGAGAATCCTTCGCCCGAAACGGTTTTGTCCGCCACGCGGAGCGTCCCGGCGGGAGCGGTCGCGGCAAAGCGTGCCGCGGCGTCGTCCCCGCGCAGCGTCAGCTGGTCGGCGGCGACTTCATAAAGTGCGTCGAGCAGTCCCTGCCGTTCGCGGAGCTGGTAACGCACCGTGAGCAGCAGTTCGCCGCCCAAGGCATAGACCTGTTCGGGTTTGTAGCCCAGCGTCACGGCGGCGGTGGCCTGCGGAGCCACGTCGAGACGCTCGACCGCGCCGCTCAACACGGGCTGTCCGTCGGAGGCGATCTCCCAGAGCAGGCGGTAGGGCGAAAGGTCTGTGAAGAAATTTTCGTTATAGACGTTCACGACGCCGTTTTTCAGGTCGCGGGGCGTGGTGTGGATCGGCCGGTGCTGGTGCTTCACCTCGTAGGCGTGGGGATGCCACGAGCGGTCGGAGGCCAGCACGCCGTTGCAGCAGAAGGTGCTGTCCGAAGCGTCCGTGTCGTTGTAGTCGCCGCCGTAACGGTAGGTCAGCCGGCCTTCGGGACTGCGCCAGGCAAGGGCCTGGTCGGCGAAGTCCCAGATGAATCCGCCCTGGTATTTGGGTTCGCGGCGGATCATGTCCCAGTACTCCTTGAATCCGCCCATCGAGTTGCCCATGGCGTGGGCGTATTCGCACTGGATCAGCGGTTTCTGGGGATTCTCGGCGAGGTATTTCTCACACTGCCCGTAGCTCCAGTACATCGGGCAGACGATGTCGGTGTTATAGTCTCCGTGGTAGGAGGCCTGCTCGTACTGCACGGGGCGCGACGGGTCGAAGGCTTTGATCCAGTCGTAGCAGCGTTCGAAATTGGGGCCGTTTCCGGCCTCGTTTCCCGTGCTCCAGACGATGATCGAGGGGTGGTTGTAGTCGCGCAGCACCATGCGGCGGTTGCGGTCGAGGTGCGCGGCGGCGAAGGCGGGGTTGCCGGCGAGGTTCTTCGACTTGTCGCGGTAGTGGTAGCCGTGCGATTCGACGTTGGCTTCGTCCACGACGTAGAGACCGTATTCGTCGCAGAGGTCGTACCACAGCGGCGTGTCGGGGTAGTGGCACGTGCGCACGGCGTTCATGTTGAGGCGTTTCATCTCGCGGATGTCGCGCACCATCTCTTCGCGCGTGACATAATAACCCGTGTTCGGCTCCATTTCGTGCCGGTTGACACCTTTGATGAGGATCGGTTTGCCGTTGACTAACAGCTGCCCGCCGCGGATCTCGACCTTGCGGAATCCCACGCGGAACGCCGCGGCTTCGGTCACCGAACCGTCGGCGGCGAGGGCCTCGGCCGTGAGCGTGTAGAGGTTCGGGGCTTCGGCGCTCCACTGCTTCGGGGCGGCGACTTCGAACGTCGTTTCGGCTGCGTTGCGGCGGGGGCGGAGCGTGCGTGCGTCGAGCGTGCGGCCCGCCGCGTCGCGGAGCGTCAGCCGTACGCTGCCGATGCCCGGCGTCGTGGCGATTTCGGCGCGGAGCGTGCCGTTGCGGTAATCGTCGACCAGATCGGGCGTCAGCCGTACGTCGGCCAGCCGGCGTTTGTCTCGGGCATAGAGGTAGCAGTCGCGGCCGATGCCCGAAAGCCGCCAGAAGTCCTGGTCTTCGAGGAACGAACCGTCGCACCAGCGGTTGACGCGCATCACGATCAGGTTGTCGCTGCCCGGCGTCAGGTAACGGGTGATGTCGAATTCGGCTTCGAGTTTGCTGTCTTCGCTGTAACCCGCTTCGCGGCCGTTGACCCAGAGCGTCACGTTCGAGGTGGCCGAGCCGATGTGGATGAATATGTCGCGGCCCTTCCAGTCGGCGGGAACGGTCACCGTGCGGCGGTAGAGGCCCGTGTAATTCTGTTCATGGGGAATCAGCGGAGGTTTCACCTCGAAGAACTTGTGCCACGGGTAGGGTTTGTTCGTGTAGACCGGGTCGCCGCAGCCGTTCAGCTCCCAGATTCCCGGCACGGGCATTGTGCCCCACGACGAGTCGTCGTGTCCGGAGCGGAAGAACCCTTCGGGTTCGGCTCCCGGTCGGTCCACGCGCAGGAAGGACCATTCGCCGTTGAGCGTGCGGTAGAAGGGCGAGCGGGTGTAGTCGTTCTCGGGAATGGCCTCGGCGGCCGTGGGGAAGGCGATGAAACTCGTGCGCATCGGCGCGCGGCCGACTTCGAAGCATTCGGGATCGAGCCAGCGTTCGGCGGGGGCTTTCGCCGAGGCCGCCGTGGCGGCGAAGAGTGCGAGCAACAGCAGTCTTTTCATTTTTCGGTGGTTTGGGGGTGGCAAATGTTGTGTCGGAACAAAAATAATAAAAAAACGAAACTTTCGCAAGTTATATAACGAAACCTTTCGTTTTTACCCGGTGAAGAGGCCTTCAAGGGCCGGTTTTTGAAAATTTGACGGATTTTCGGCTGAAAGTGCAGGAATTTGCGGGGAGGTTCCTTGTGATCTTAAAAATTTTTACTATATTGTTGCCCCGCATATAACCCGAAGGCCGGAATATCCCCGCTCCTGCCGGCCTGTTTTGAATGGTTCCATTTCTAAAAAGACAATGCTTATGAAACAAAAGAAAATGCTTGCACTGACCCTTTCCCAACTCGTACTGCTTTATCGTCAGGAGTTTCCCGGCCTTGCGGCCCTTGCCGACGCCAGCGGCGACGGCGAACGGTTTCGCATGGGCCTCCGGGAGTTCGTGGACGCACACCGGGCGGCGGAAGGCGAAGCGGCGGAGCAGATTCGACTGTTGATCGACTACGACGGACGCAGCGTCCGCGAATTATCCACCGATCGGCAGCTGGAAGTCAGGACCCTCACGCTGCTGTGGCAGTTTCTTACCGGAAGGCTCGAAAACCCCGAAATGCCTTCCGACCTGTTCGTCGATCTGTACCATCTCTTCCGCCTGCTGGATGCTCCGGAGATTCCGCTGCCTTCGTCCCAGCGCGTGCGCAGCCGCACCGAACGCTGGCTCTCGGGACAGGACGACGGGGTGCGGGCCATCCGCGCCGACAACCGCGAACGGATGCTCCACCTGCTGATCCAGAAGATCGAGAACCGCAAGTCGAAGGTTCCGTCGCGCTTCCAGTTCGCCGACGGCATGACCTACGAGGAGAAGTACCGGCAGGTGGCCGCCTGGTGGGGCGATTTCCGCTTCCAGCTGGCGATGGCCGTGAAAAGCCCCTCGGAACTGAACCGCTTTCTGGCTGGCTCGCTCTCGTCGGAGACGATGTATCTGCTTTCGAAAGCCCGCAAGAAGGGGATGCCTTTCTTCGCCACGCCCTATTACCTTTCGCTGCTCGACGTCACGGGCGGCGGCTACGACGATGCCGCCATCCGCAGTTACATTCTTTATTCGCCGCAGCTGGTCGAAACCTACGGGCAGATCCGCGCCTGGGAGCGCGAGGACGTCGTCGAGGCCGGACGACCCAATGCCGCCGGGTGGCTGCTGCCCGACGGACACAACATCCACCGCCGTTACCCGGAGGTGGCGATCCTGATTCCCGACACGATGGGCCGCGCCTGCGGCGGGCTGTGCGCCTCGTGCCAGCGCATGTACGACTTCCAGAGCGAACGCCTCAATTTCGAATTCGAGACCCTGCGCCCCAAGGAGAGCTGGGACCACAAGCTGCGCCGCCTGATGAACTATTTCGAGGAGGACACCCAGCTGCGCGACATCCTCATCACGGGCGGCGACGCCCTGATGAGCCAGAACAAAACGCTGCGTAACATTCTCGAAGCGGTCTGCCGCATGGCCGGCCGCAAGCGCCGGGCCAATGCCCGACGCCCCGACGGGGAGAAGTACGCCGAATTGCAGCGCGTGCGCCTCGGGTCGCGCCTGCCGGCCTATCTGCCGATGCGCGTCAACGACGAACTGGTCGAAATCCTCCGCGAATTCCACGAGAAGGCCTCGGCCGTCGGCGTGAAGCAGTTCGTCATCCAGACCCATTTCCAGACGCCGCTCGAAGTGACGCCCGAAGCCGAGGAGGCCATCCGGAAGATCCTTTCGGCGGGGTGGCTCATCACCAACCAGCTGGTCTACACCGTGGCCGCTTCGCGCCGCGGGCACACCACACGCCTGCGCCAGGTGCTCAATTCGCTCGGCGTGGTCTGCTACTATACCTTCTCGGTCAAGGGGTTTCAGGAGAATTACGCCGTTTTCACCCCCAACAGCCGCTCGATGCAGGAGCAGGTCGAGGAGAAGGTTTACGGGCGGCTCACTCCGGAGCAGGCGGCCGAACTCGACGATTTGCTGGCCGACGGGACGGATACGGCTGCGAAAATCCGCCGCTTCATGCGTCGTCACCACCTGCCGTTTCTGGCCACGGACCGCAGCGTGCTGAACCTCCCGGCCATCGGCAAGAGCATGTCGTTCCGGCTGGTGGGCATCACGGCCGAGGGCAAGCGTCTGCTGCGTTTCGACCACGACCGGACGCGCCGCCACAGCCCGATCATCGACAGTATGGGCGAAATCTTCATCGTCGAGAACAAGTCGCTGGCCGCCTACCTGCGCCAGCTGGGCAAGATGGGCGAGGACCCCGAGGACTACGCTTCGATCTGGGCCTATACGCACGGCGAGACCGAGCCGCGTTTCGGGCTTTACGTCTATCCCGATTTCGGGTTCGCGACGACCGACCGGGTGAGCAACCTGGAGTTGGAGTGACGCAATAACCGGCATATGATTTGCGTTTGTATTCAATGATTATTGAATGAATGCAAATTATGAAAAAGACGATTCACAGAGCCGCGACCCGCGGGTATGCCGATCACGGCTGGCTCCGGACCCACCATACTTTCAGCTTCGCCGGATACTACGATCCCGGGCGGATTCATTTCGGCGCCCTGCGCGTGCTCAACGACGATACCGTGGCCCCGGGCGAGGGGTTCGGAACGCATCCCCACGAGAATATGGAGATCGTTTCGCTCGTTCTCTCGGGCGCCTTGAGGCACGGCGACAGCATGGGCAACATGCAGCTCCTCAAGCCGGGCGAATTGCAGGTGATGACCGCCGGTACGGGCATCACGCACAGCGAGATGAACGCCAGCCGCGAGGAGCCGGTGAAGTTCCTGCAGATCTGGGTCATCACCGACGCCGAGGGCCATACGCCCCGTTACAACCAGATCGAACTCGCGCCCGCGAAGCGCAACGAGTTCCGGCTGATCGTGGCTCCCGAAGGCCGCGGCGGGGAACACGTGGGATGGATTCATCAGACGGCATGGTTCCATACGCTCGACCTCGACGCCGGTCGGGAAGCCCGGTATCGCATGAACCTTCACGGCAACGGGGCCTATGTTTTCGTGATCGAAGGCACGGCCGAGGTCGCGGGCGAACCGCTCGGTCCCCGTGACGGCATGGGCATATCGGACGCCGACGATTTCCTGATCCGCGCTTCCGAAAACGCACGGCTGCTGGTCATCGAGGTCCCGATGATCTGATGTGCGGCAGCCTGATGTGAAAAACCGCCGGAGTCGATACTCCGGCGGTTTTTTAGTGTCAGGCGGCGTCCTAAAACTCCGAGGTGAAGTGGAAGCGGATATCCTTGAAGTTCTCCTGCGCGAGAGCCAGCCCGTAGCTGGTGTCGGCGAGGAAAACGTCGCGGCCGTGCTTGTCCACGGCCATGTTGGTGTGCTTGCGGCGCTTGAAGTCGGCCAGTTGCGCGGCGTTGTCGCTGTCGATCCAGCAGGCCTTGTAGATCGAGATCGGCTCCCAGCGGCACGCGGCGTTGTACTCGTGCTCCAGACGGTACTGGATGACCTCGAACTGGAGCGCGCCCACCGTGCCGATGATCTTGCGGCCGTTGAGCGAGCTTGTGAACAGCTGCGCCACGCCCTCGTCCATCAGCTGGTCGATGCCTTTGGCCAGTTGCTTGAATTTCAGCGGGTCGGCGTTCTCGATGTAGCGGAACTGCTCGGGGGCGAACGACGGAATTCCGGTGAAGCGGAGCTTCTCGCCTTCGGTGAAGGTGTCGCCGATCTTGAAGTTCCCCGTGTCGTGCAGACCCACGATGTCGCCCGGATAGGCGAAGTCGATCACCGACTTTTTCTCGGCCATGAAGGCCGTCGGGGAGGAGAATTTCAGCTGCTTGCCGCTGCGTACGTGGAGGTAGTTCCTATTCCGTTCGAACGTGCCGGAACAGATCTTCAGGAACGCGATGCGGTCGCGGTGGTTGGGGTCCATGTTGGCGTGGATCTTGAAGACGAAGCCGGTCATTTTCGGCTCCGCAGGCTCCACCTGCCGGGTTTCGGTCGGCGCCGGGCGCGGCGAGGGGGCGATGCGCACGAAGCATTCGAGCAGTTCGCGCACGCCGAAATTGTTCACCGCCGAGCCGAAGAACACCGGGGCCAGTTCGCCCCGCAGGTAGGCGTCGCGGTCGAACTGGTCGTAGACGCCCTCGACCAGTTCCACGTCGGAACGCAGCTGGGCGGCGAACTTCTCGCCGATGTAGCCTTCGAGTTCCTGCGAGGCGAGGTCCGAGATTTCGGCCGTCGAGGCGTCGGCCGTGAGCTTTTCGTCCGACGTGAAGAGCGAGAGGTTCTTCTCGTAAAGGTTGTAGACGCCCTTGAACGTGGGTCCGTTCGAGATCGGGAAGGCCAGCGGCCGCACGCGGATATGCAGTTCCTTCTCCACCTCGTCCAGCAGGTCGAACGGCTCTTTCGACGGGCGGTCGAGCTTGTTGATGAAGACGATCACGGGGGTTTGGCGCATGCGGCAGACCTCCATCAGCTTGCGGGTCTGGGCCTCGACGCCCTTGGCGCCGTCGATGACGATGATCACCGAGTCGACGGCCGTCAGCGTGCGGTAGGTGTCCTCGGCGAAATCCTCGTGGCCCGGGGTGTCGAGGATGTTGATCTTGCAGCCCCGGTATTCGAATCCCATCACGGCCGTGGCCACCGAGATGCCTCGCTGGCGTTCGATCTCCATGAAGTCGGACGTGGCGCCCTTCTTGATCTTGTTGCTCTTGACGGCTCCGGCCACATGGATGGCGCCGCCGAACAGCAGCAGTTTTTCCGTAAGGGTGGTTTTGCCCGCGTCGGGGTGGGCGATGACGGCGAAGGTCCGCCGCCGGGTTATCTCTTCCTGTTGTGTCATGACTTGCGCAATTAAAAATTAAGAATTAAAAATGAAAAATAGCCTCCTTGGCGATTGTGAAAGAGACGGTTTTTTGACATGCGTTATCGAAAAACCTGTGCTTTGGACGGTTTGCCTGCGAATCCCATTTTTAAATTTTTCATTTTTAATTCTTAATTCTTAATTATGCGGATTATCCCTCCTTTGGATAATCCGCATTGTAATGGCAGCCCACCGACTCCTTGATCTCGCGGCCCTGCTTGATGACCAGGTAGGCGATGGCGATCATGTTCCGCAGCTCGCACAGTTCGCGGTTGGGCTTGGTCTTGTTGTAAAGTTCCTCGGTCTCCTGCCAGAGAATTTCCAGCCGGTGCATGGCGCGCTTGAGCGAGAGGTTCGACCGCACGATGCCCACGTAGTTGGACATGATCGTCTGCATCTCGCGCTTCGACTGGATGATCATCAGCATCTCCTCGGTGTGCTGCGTGCCTTCGAAATCCCAGTCGGGAATGCCCTCCTGAAAATCGACTTTCTCCAGCAGCGACGCCGTGTGGCGCGCGGCCTGGTCGGCGTAGACCACCGCTTCGATCAGCGAGTTCGAGGCCAGACGGTTGGCGCCGTGCAGCCCCGTGCACGAGGTCTCGCCCAGCGCGTAGAGCCGTTTCACGGAGGTTTCGCCGTTGGTGTCGACCTTCACGCCGCCGCAGCAGTAGTGCGCCGCAGGGGTCACGGGAATCCAGTCTTTGGTGATGTCGATGCCGATCGAGCGGCATTTTTCATAGATGTTCGGGAAATGGCTCTTCACGGCCTCGGGGTCCTTGTGCGTCACGTCGAGGTAGACGAAGTCGGAACCCCGTTTGGTCATCTCGCGGTAGATGGCGCGGGCCACCACGTCGCGCGGCGCGAGGGATTTCATCGGGTGGTATTTGTCCATGAACTCCTTGCCGTCGGGCAGCCGCAGGATGGCCCCGAAGCCGCGCATGGCTTCGGTGATCAGGAAGTTGGGCTTCTCGCCGGGGTTGTAGAGCGTCGTGGGGTGGAACTGGATGAACTCCATGTTCTCGGTCATCGCCTTGGCGCGGTGGCACATGGCGATGCCGTCGCCCGTGGCGACCACGGGGTTCGAGGTCGTGGAGTAGACGTTGCCGCAGCCGCCCGTGGCCACGACGGTGAATTTCGAAAGCATGGTCTCGATCTCGTTGGTGTCGAGATTCAGGACGTAGGCCCCGAACGAGGCCAGTCCGCGCGTGTGGCGCGTGACGAATTCGCCCAGATGGTGCTGCGTCAGCAGGTCGATGGCGAAGTGGCGTTCGAGAACCGTGATGTTCGGATGCTCCCTCACCGACTGCACGAGCGCCCGTTCGATCTCGGCTCCCGTGAGGTCCTCGTGGTGGAGGATGCGGTGCTCCGAGTGTCCGCCTTCGCGGTTGAGCTCGAAACGCCCGTCGGGGGTCTTGTCGAAACGCGTGCCCCAGGCTATGAGGTCGGCGATCAGTTCCGGGGCCCGCCGCACGACCAGTTCCACGGCCTTCTCGTCGCATTTGCCTGCGCCGCAGACCAGCGTGTCGCGGATGTGTTTCTCGAATGTGTCGGGAGCGTACGTTACCGAGCAGATGCCGCCTTGTGCATAATTGGTGTTGCACTCTTCGATCGCGCCCTTGGTGACGATCGTAACGTGTCCGTGGGCTGCGGCTTTCAGCGCGAACGAAAGGCCCGCGGCGCCGGAACCGATAACCAGAAAGTCGGTTTTCATGGGTTTTTCCTTTTTCTATTGCCTTGCAGCGCCGCAAAGTTACAAAAAATAGTAACTTTGCCACATAATTTCGGGCAAAATATGGAACGACATATCGACATCAGCCGCTTCGATTACGACCTTCCGGACGAGCGGATCGCCAAATTCCCGCTCGCCGAGCGCAGCGCCTCGAAGCTGCTCGTCTGGCGCGGCGGAGAAATCGCGGAAAAGCGTTTCGCCGACATCGGCGACGTGCTGCCGGCCGGGGAGCTGCTGGTTTTCAACAACACGAAGGTGATCCGGGCGCGGATCGTCATGCACAAGCCCTCCGGGGCGCGCATCGAGGTCTTCTGTCTCGAGCCGCACGACCCGGCCGACTACGAGCGGGCGTTCGCCGTCACGGGCGGCTGCACATGGTCGTGCATCGTGGGCAACCGCAAGAAGTGGAAAGAGGGGTACGTGGAGATCAATTTCGAACGCGGGGGCTGCGCCGAGCACCTTCGTGCATGGATCGTCGAGGACCACGGCCGCGAGTGCGTCGTGCGTTTCGAGTGGACGGCCCCGATGACCTTCGGGCAGCTGCTCGAATACCTCGGGCGGATTCCGATTCCGCCCTACCTGAACCGCGAGAGCGAGGAGATCGACAACACGCGCTACCAGACGGTCTATTCGAAGTTCGAAGGTTCGGTGGCCGCACCGACCGCCGGGCTGCATTTCACGCCCGAGCTGATCGGGGAGATGAAGGCGCGCGGATTCGCCTTCGAGGAGGTGACGCTCCATGTCGGGGCGGGCACGTTCCTGCCCGTCAAGGACGAGGACGCCGCGCGGCATCCGATGCACACCGAGCATTTCGAGGTGCGCCGTGCGACGGTGGTCCGCCTGCTGGAGAAGTGGGGGCATATCACCGCCGTGGGAACCACCTCGGTGCGTACTCTGGAATCGCTTGCGGCCCTTGCGTGGCGCATCCGCACGGCCGGGACGCCCGATGCCGGGCGGGTCGTGGGGCAGTGGGAGCTGTACGACATTCCCGCGGAGTTTTCGGGCCGCGAGGCGTTGCAGGAGTTGTCGGGGTATATGGAGCGCGAGGGGCTGGACCGGCTGAAAGCCTCGACGCAGATTATGATCACGCCGCTGGACTACGAGTTCCGCATCGTGCACAATATCGTCACCAATTTCCACCAGCCCAAATCGACGCTGCTGCTGCTGGTTTCGGCCTTTGTGGGCGACGGGTGGCGGCGGATTTACGACTACGCCCTCGGCCACGGCTTCCGCTTTTTGAGCTACGGCGATTCGTCGGTGCTGCTGCGGGAATGACCGTTTATGCGGAACGGAAAAGGGACGCCCGACGAGGACGTCCCTTTTTTATTGGCGCAGGGGCGGATTAGAAATTGTATCCGACGCTGATCGTGAAGCAGTTGTTGCGCATCGTGCCCTCGCCGTCGCTCTCCTTGACCAGATTCAGGCAGCCGATGTCGTAGCCCAGTCCGAAGTAAATGCGTTTCCAGACGACGCCGGCGCCCAGACGCACGCCCAGATCGGAACGTTTCAACCCGCCTTCGTCTCCGAAGATGTCGCCCTTCTCGTCGCCGACCTTCACTTTGCCGCCGATGCCGAGCCCGTAGTAAAGACCTGCGAAGGGTTGGATCGTAACGATGTCCTTGATGTTGAAGTGGTAGTTCACCAGCACGGGGATTTGCAGGTAGGAGGGGCGGAAGCTCACGCCGTCGACCTTGCCGCCGCGGCTCGAGAAGGCAAGCCCGGTTTCGAGGTAGAAGGGCAGTTTGTTGCAAAGCAGGATCTGATCGGTCACGGCGACGTGGAACGAGGCCCGCGAGTCGGTGCTGATGGACGCACCTCCGGCCGAAATCGAGTAGCTCGACAGGTTCAGTCCGGCGCGGACGCCCAGGATGTTCTTTTCGTAGTTTTGCGCCGAAACGGCATTTGCCAGCAGGATGGCGGCCACGATAAGCAATACTTTTTTCATAATGAATGGGTTTGGGTTTGTATACGTGGCAAATATAGGATAATTTTTTCGAAAAATCCCCCCCCCGAATTTTTTTACAGACAATGAAAAAGAATATCCGTAAATGCTTTTGTTTTAGCCGGATAGCTGTCGGATGTCAGAAATTGTACCCGATGTTTACGGTCAGGCAGTTGTTGCGTATTTCGGCGCTTTCGGGCTGGAGTGCGTAGCCGAAGAATTCGCCGCCCCGGAACAGGTCGCGGCAGCCGATGTCGTAGCTTATGCCCAGGTAGATGCGTCTGATGACGAACCCGGCGCCCGCGCGCACGCCGAAATCCATGCGGGAGAGGAAGCCCGGGGCGCTGAACATATCCTCGTTGCCGTATTCGGTCTTCATCGCGCCCCGGATGCCCACGCCGCCGTATATGCCCGCGAAGGGCTGGATCGTGAGGAGATCCCGGATGTGGAAATGGTAGTTGACGAGCAGGGGGGCCTGCATGTAGAACGGACGCATGGTCATGTTGTAGATGTCGCCGTAGATTTCAGCGGCGGCCCTGCCGCCGCGGCTCGAAAAGCCGATGCCCGTTTCGAGGTAGAGGGGCAGGCTGCGGTGGAGCAGGATCTGGTCCGTCACGGCGAAGTGGAATCCCGCGCGCGAACCGGTGTTTATCCGCACGTCTTCGATCGAGATGGCGCAGGTCGACACGTTGACGCCGGCGCGGACGCCCAGGATGTTCTTCTCATACCGCTGCGCCCGGACGGCTCCCGCCGACAGCAGGACGAGCAGGATGAATGCGTATCTTTTCATGGAGGTCGATGAAATTATGCTTCGGGTGTGCAGCTTTTCAGGGCCAGTTTCTTGACCCAGACGACGAAGCCGCCCGTGAGGATCAGGTTCAGCACCAGCGTCAGCACCGAGATGATCAGCGCCGGGCCGCCGAGGCTGTATCCCAGGGCGATGAAGATGACGCCTGCGCCCACCTCGCCGCGGGTGAACATGCCGATCGAGAGTGCGAGCCGCTCGCTCAGTTTCCGGTCGCGGTAGAAGAAGACCGGGACCAGCTTCCCGATGTTCGAGAGCGCCGAAACGGCCACGACGTGCAGGATCAGCACGCCCCACGGCATCATCGGCTGCGACGCCGTGATGGAGGTGGCGGCCGCGGCCGCGTCTGCCGCCGAAGCGCCCGTCACGAGCGGCATGCTCATGCCGACAAGCAGCATGAACAGGAACGAGATGCCCGTTGCGGCGCGGCGTTCGGTCGGGGTGTCGATCTCCCTGTGCTTCATCAGCATGCCGATCACGAAGGCCGGAAGCAGCACCTCGATGTGTATGCTGTTTTCAGGTCCGTACCACCGCGCGGTGACGATGTAGAGCGCCTGCGTCAGGGCGCAGACCACCGCCGAAAGCCCCAGGATGCGTTTCCAGTCCTGCCGGACGTTCCACCGCGCCTGCCACCGCCAGCCTGCGATAAGCAGTACGACGACCACGCCCACGATGGCGAACATCTGCCATTTGAGGCCGATCATCAGGATTTGCAGCGGGATCATCAGCAGGATGGTGTCCAGGTCGTCGAAGATAGCCAGCACCTGGATCTTACGGTATATCCAACTGTTTTTCAGGCTTAACGCGGCGAGCATCGTGAAGAGGATACCGGCCGAGGTCGGGGCCGCGAAACGGCTCAGCAGCAGATTCTCCTTCCACGCCGCGGAGTCGGTCCAGAGGTCGGAGGGCAGCAGTACGAAAATATAGTAGAGGACGATCAGCAGCCACGGCAGCGCTGCGGTGGCCATGGCGATGAAGTAATCGGCGGTGTAGGAGCGCCAGCGCGACTTGTCGATTTCGAACTCCCGTCCGACGTTGATCATAATGAATCCCAGGCAGATGTAGAGCAGGGTGTCGGCAGTCGCCTTGAAACCCGGATAGGCCGTGCCGAGTGCGCCGGGAAGCAGCTGCGAGGCGACGAGGCCCAGCATCAGAAAGAGCGAGAACGAAAGAACTTTTCGCATTGATTGAAAGTCGTTTACAGGTTATGCGTCTGTGCCGCGGCACAAAGATACGATATTTACAGAAAAATCCGCGGAAACGAATGCTGTTGTCGTGAAAAAAATAACAATAATGAAACTGCAATTCACAATTATTTTGTACCTTTGCCGTGCCGATTCAGGGAATTAGCATTCAAACACCATAAAATTCAAATTATTACAACTATGCAGATTGTAGAGATTCACGCAAGGGAAATCCTCGACTCGCGAGGCAATCCGACCATCGAGGTCGAAGTTCGTACCGTATCGGGCGCATTCGGCCGCGCTGCCGTTCCGAGCGGAGCGTCGACGGGCGAGAACGAGGCCCTTGAGCTTCGTGACGGCGACAAGAGCCGTTACCTGGGCAAAGGCGTCCTGAACGCCGTGAAGAACGTTAACGAAGTGATCGCTCCGGCCGTCATCGGCATGAACGTAGCCGACCAGGTGGGCATCGACAAGGCCATGATCGCCCTCGACGGAACCCCCACCAAGTCGAAGCTCGGCGCAAACGCCATCCTCGGCGTGTCGCTGGCCGTTGCCCGCGCTGCCGCCGACTATTTCGGCATGCCGCTCTATCGCTATATCGGCGGCGCGAACGCCAAGACGCTGCCCGTTCCGATGATGAACATCATCAACGGCGGTTCGCACTCGGACGCTCCGATCGCATTCCAGGAGTTTATGATCCGTCCCGTGGGCGCTCCTTCGTTCAAGGAGGGCATCCGCATGGGCGCCGAGGTGTTCCACAACCTGAAGAAGGTGCTCCACAACCGTAACCTCTCGACGGCCGTAGGCGACGAGGGTGGTTTCGCTCCCGCGCTCAACGGCACGGAGGATGCCATCGAGTCGATCATCGAGGCCATCAAGATGGCCGGCTACAAGCCCGGCCGCAAGTGCGAGGGCGGCGACGTGTCGATCGGCATGGACTGCGCTTCGTCGGAGTTCTACAAGGACGGCGTTTACGACTACACCAAGTTCGAGGGCGAGAAGGGCGCCAAGCGTACGTCGAAGGAGCAGGTGGAGTACCTGAAGGGACTCGTCGCCAAATACCCCATCGACTCGATCGAGGACGGCATGTCGGAGAACGACTGGGAAGGCTGGCAGATGCTGACCGCCGAGATCGGCGACAAGTGCCAGCTCGTGGGCGACGACCTGTTCGTCACCAACGTGGACTTCCTGAAGAAGGGTATCGAAATGGGCTGCGCCAACTCGATCCTGATCAAGGTAAACCAGATCGGTACGCTGACCGAGACGCTCGACGCCATCGAGATGGCTCACCGCGCCGGCTATACGTCGGTGACGTCGCACCGTTCGGGCGAGACCGAGGATTCGACCATTGCCGACATCGCCGTGGCTACGAACTCGGGTCAGATCAAGACCGGTTCGGCTTCGCGTTCGGACCGTATGGCCAAGTACAACCAGCTGCTCCGCATCGAGGAGGAACTCGGCGACGAGGCTATCTACGGCTACACGAAGATCTACCGCAAGTAATTTGCTGCCGGAATATAAAGAGAACCGGATGCCGCGAGGCGTCCGGTTTTTTTATGATGCAGCCCCGGGAACCGGAGCGCG
Organism: Alistipes shahii WAL 8301; assembly: GCF_025145845.1. Lineage (NCBI taxonomy): Bacteria > Pseudomonadati > Bacteroidota > Bacteroidia > Bacteroidales > Rikenellaceae > Alistipes > Alistipes shahii. The sequence goes on from NZ_CP102253.1 coordinate 2,274,246, forward strand.
GAGGCGATGTCGCCCGACGGATTCGTATCGCATGTTCCGTGTCGGCCAATTGAACTGTCTGCACATGCCAACGAAAAAAGGTCTTCGCAAGAAGACCTTTTCGGGTGGAAGAAGGGGCTCGAACCCTCGACCTTCGGAACCACAATCCGACGCTCTAACCGACTGAGCTACATCCACCGTGTGATACGTGTTCGTCGTATCGGGATGCAAATGTAATACGATTTTTCGGTCCGTGCAAAAAAAACGGCTGAAAAATCGTCCGGAAATGGCGGAAATGACAAAATGGCAGTCGCCTCTGCTCGTTTGTCACGCAAAATCTGCCAAAAAACGGTTGGCACATCTATTGATGGGATAGAGGTTGCGAAAGCGAATGAAACATATTATATCAAACAAATTTAAAACACAAAGCTATGAACGTAAAACCATTATCGGACCGCGTGCTGATTCTCCCGAATCCCGCGGAGGAGAAGACGGCCGGCGGATTGATCATCCCCGACACGGCCAAGGAGAAACCGCTGGCAGGCAAAGTCGTTGCAGTAGGCCCCGGAACCTCGGAGGTCAAGATGGAGGTCAAGGAGGGCGACCAGGTGCTCTACGGCAAGTATGCCGGTCAGGAAATCCAGGTCGACGGCGTGGACTACCTCATTATGAAACAGAACGATATTTTGGCAATCATCTAAATTCGATAAACAGTCATGGCAAAGGATATTAAATATAACGTAGAGGCGCGCGAACTGCTCAAGGAGGGTGTCGACGCGCTGTCGAACGCCGTTAAGGTAACGCTCGGTCCCAAAGGCCGCAACGTGATCATCGACAAGAAATTCGGCGCTCCGCAGATCACCAAGGACGGTGTGACGGTGGCCAAGGAGGTGGAACTGGAGGACGCTTTCGCCAACATGGGCGCCCAGATGGTCCGCGAGGTCGCTTCGAAGACCAACGACGATGCGGGCGACGGTACGACCACCGCAACCGTGCTGGCGCAGTCGATCATCGGCGTCGGCCTGAAGAACGTGACGGCCGGAGCCAACCCGATGGACCTGAAACGCGGTATCGACAAGGCCGTTGCGACGGTCGTGGAGTCGCTGCGGAAGCAGAGCCAGGAGGTCGGCTCGGATTTCGCCAAGATCGAGCAGGTGGCCACCATTTCGGCCAACAACGACGAGACGATCGGTAAGCTGATCGCCGAGGCGATGGCCAAGGTCAACAACGAGGGTGTCATCACCGTCGAGGAGGCCAAGGGAACCGAGACCCATGTCGAGGTGGTCGAGGGCATGCAGTTCGACCGCGGTTACATTTCGGCTTACTTCATCACCGACACGGAAAAGATGGAGGCGCAGCTCGAAAAGCCCTATATCCTGATCACGGACAAGAAGGTTTCGACGATGAAGGAGCTGATGGGCGTGCTGGAGCCGGTGGCCCAGAACGGCCGTGCGCTGCTGATCATCGCCGAGGATGTCGACGGCGAGGCCCTTTCGGCGCTGGTTGTCAACAAACTCCGCGGCACGCTGAAGATCGCCGCCTGCAAGGCTCCGGGCTTCGGTGACCGCCGCAAGGAGATGCTCGAAGACATCGCCGTCCTGACGGGTGCGACCGTGATCTCGGCCGACAAGGGCATGAAGATCGAGGATACGACGCTGGAGATGCTGGGTTCGGCCGACAAGGTGACGCTCAACAAGGAGAACACCACCATCGTCGACGGCGCCGGCAAGAAGGAGGAGATCGCAGCCCGTGTGGCCCAGATCCGCTCGTCGATCGACAAGGCTACGTCGGACTATGACAAGGAGAAGTTGCAGGAGCGTCTGGCCAAGCTGGCCGGCGGTGTCGCCGTGCTCTACGTCGGAGCCGCCACGGAGGTCGAGATGAAGGAGAAGAAGGACCGTGTCGACGACGCGCTGGCCGCAACGCGCGCAGCCGTCGAGGAAGGTATCGTTCCGGGCGGCGGCGTGGCTTACATCCGTGCCACGGCGGCTCTCGAAGGCCTGAAGGGCCAGAACGAGGACCAGACGACGGGTATCCAGATCGTGAAACGCGCCATCGAGGAGCCGCTCCGTCAGATCGTCGAGAACGCCGGCGGTGAAGGCTCGGTGGTCGTCAACAAGGTGAAGGAGGGCAAGGACGCCTTCGGTTACAACGCCCGCGACGACAAGTACGAGGACCTGCTGAAAGCCGGTATCATCGACCCGACGAAGGTGTCGCGCGTAGCGCTGGAGAACGCCGCGTCGATCGCCTCGATGTTCCTCACCACGGAGTGCGTGCTGGCCGAGAAGAAGTCCGACGCTCCCGCCATGCCGGCGATGCCCGCAGGCGGTATGGGCGGCATGATGTAACGGATTCCCATTTATAAGCGGATATTTCCGCACATCTCTCGAACGGGGCGAATGGAATGTACCTCAAGTACTATCCGTTCGTCCCGTTCTTCACGATGGCCGGACGGATCCGGCTTAAAATCAGAATCCGCCCGGACCGGGACGCGGTATCCGGCATCTGCGCCGTTCCGGCGAATGCACGGCCTGCTCCCGGACCGGCCCGTCCATTTGCCCGGACCGGTTTCGTTTTGCCGGCCGTTTTTCGTACCTTTGCGGCGGAAAGATGCACGTTATGAAAAAAGGAATACTCTACGCCGTGCTGGCCTCGGTATTGTGGGCGATTGTCAATCCGTTCATCAAGCAGGGGTTGAGCTACGATTTCTCGCCGATGAATTTCGCGGGCCTGCGCTTCACCGTTGTCGGAATCATTCTCTTCGCCTACACCTGGCATCGCGGCATGTGGCGCGAGATCATGCAGCACCGGCGGCTTTTCGGCAACCTGATCCTGATCAATATGTTCATGGGCTATACGGCCTTTTATTTCGGTGTCGATTTCGTCAGCGGGGCCATCAGCTCGATCGTCATGGGCCTCACGCCGCTGATCAACGTGCTGCTGGCGCACCTCGTGGCCAGCAACGACCGCCTGAACCGTTACAAGGTCGTGAGTCTTGCGGTGAGCCTCGCGGGACTGCTGCTGATCGTCGGCACGGGCAGCGACGGTTCGCCGCTCGACTGGCGCGGCATCGGGGGTATCGTCCTGCTGCTGGCCTGCATCCTGTTCCAGGGCTATTCCGCGATTTCGGTTTCGGAGGACAAGGGCAAGGTCGACCCGATTTTCCTGAATGCCGTGCAGATGTTTTTCGGCGGCCTGCTGATTTACGGCGTGGGCATCGCGGCGGAGGGTTTCCACCCCTTCTGGGCCAAGCCCGTCGGGTTTTATGCGAGTCTCGGCGTGCTGGTCTTCATCTCGGTCTTCGCCTTCAGTTTCTGGTTCATGGCCCTGCGCACCGAGGGCACGAAGGTCAGCGACATCAATATGTGCCGTTTGATCAATCCTGTCCTGGGGGCCGTGCTGAGCTGGATCATGCTGCCCGGCGAATACCCCGATTTCAGCACCGTGGCGGGCATGGCGGTCATCGTCAGTTCGCTGGTCATCTACTTCCGGGGCGAGACGATCGTGCAACGGTGGCGGCTGCGCCGGCATTGACGCAAAACGGACCGTCCCCCGAAAGGAACGGTCCGTTTTCTTTGAGGCTGCGGCGGTTATTTCTCCTTGCCGCATTTGCGGTTCAATGCTTTCCATATGCCGGCCGGCAGGGCCGTGCAGGGGAGCGGTGTTTCCGGCGGGCTTACGGCATCCATTCCAGAATGCCCTCGACGGGGTTCGCCGCACGCCATGCTTCGAACTCGGCATAGGTGCGCACGCCGTCGCGAAGGACCGCCTGGTAGTATTCGATGCCCATGATCTTCACCTCGTCGGGCGTGTCGTACTTGATTTGCAGGACGGCGCGGCGCGTCTCGTCGGTCAGTACGGCGCTGATTCGGTCGGCCACGCGTTCGAAATAGCCGTCCCAGGCCGAGCCGCGGGGCATGTGGATCATGTCGATCTGCCAGAGCCGTTCGTCGGCGTCGGCATACCACGCATGCCATTCGAGACACTGGTCCTGCGCGTCGAGCAGGTTTCCGTACTCGATGCGACGGATGCGGGGATTTTCGGCCAGCCGGGCCATGGCGGCGAAGCTGTCGGCCACGCGGAGCGGTGAGGAGTAGATGTGAAAGTCGATGTCGCGGTGCTTCATCAGCAGACCCGTGCGGAGCGAGCCTACGAGGTTCGCTTCGGCGCCCACCGAGCGCCAGATGGCCTCCAGATCGGTGTCGCGGATGACCTCGCGGGCGCGCTGCTGGTTGGCGGCCGCAATTTCGAGGATGTCGTTCATGTCGTGTTTTTTAGGGGTTATAATGGCGGGCGGAGCGGTCCGGCCGCTCCGTCACGTGTGAAATCGGTTTTGTACGGCTATTTGCCGAGCAGGATGCGGGCCTGGGCCACGGCGGCGTCGGTGATTTCCGAGCCGGAGAGCATCTTGGCGATCTCGGTCACGCGCTCCTCGTCGCCCAGGCGCGTGATGTCGGTGCGTCCGCCGCGCTTGTAGACCACGAAGTGCGCCGTGCCCTTCGAAGCGACCTGCGGCAGGTGGGTGATGTCCACCACCTGCATCGAGGCCGAGAGCGAGGCGATGATTTCGCCCATGGCGTCGGCGATGCGGCCCGAAACGCCCGTGTCGATCTCGTCGAAGATGATCGTCGGCAGCTGCATCCGTTCGGCCAGCAGGGCTTTCAGGGCCAGCATCACGCGCGAAAGCTCGCCGCCCGAGGCGATGCGCTCGACGGGCTGCGGCGTCATTCGCGGATTGGCCGTGAAGAGGAATTGCACGCTGTCGCGGCCCGTGCGTCCCGGCTCTGCGAGGGGTGTCAGGGCGATGCGGAAAACCGTCTCGGGCATGCCCAGCCGGGCGAGGGTCGAGAGGATGTGTTTCTCGAATCCCGCAGCGGCCTTCTCGCGCGTCTTGTGCAGACGGTCGGCCAGCGTCGCGGTCTTTTCGGCTGCTTCCGAGAGGGCTGCTTCCGCCTGGGCGATCTCCTCGTCGCTGTGGACGATGGCTGCGAGTTGTGCGGCGCAGCGGTCGCGCAGGGCGATCAGCTCCGCTTCGTCCGCCGCGCGGTGTTTCTGTTGCAGGGCGATCAGCGTGTCGAGCCGCGCCGAGCACTTCGCCAGCCGCTCGGGGTCGGCATCGAGCCGTTCGCATGCGGCGGCGGCCGAACCGTTGATGTCCTTCAGTTCCTCCAGTACCGAGCGCAGCCGTCCGGCATATTCCCCGGCGGCGGGGTAGTGGCTGCGGATATGGTTGAGTTCGTTCTCCGAATTCTTGAGCTGCGCCAGCACCCCGGTCTCGTCGGCGTCGAGGGCGTTGCGCAGGGAGGTCAGCGCCTCGCCGATGCGGTCGGCGTTTTCGAGCACCGCCAGCTCCTCCTCCAGCTCTGCCTGCTCACCGGGGCGCAGGTTGGCCGAGGTGAGTTCCTCGGTCTGGAACCGGAGCCACTCTTCGTCGCGGCGGCCGTTGGCGGCCTCTTCGCGCAGGGCCGCGAGACGGCGGCGCAGCTCCGTAAGCCGGGCATACTGCGCGGCGTACTGCGTCAGCAGTTCCCCGTTCGCAGCCACGGTGTCGAGCGCCGAAGTCCTGAACTCCTCCGACGAGAGGATCAGGTTCTGGTGCTGCGAGTGGATGTCCAGCAGGCGTGCGCCCAGTTCGCGCAGTTGCGCCAGCTGCACGGGTACGTCGTTGACGAAGGCGCGGCTCTTGCCCGCAGGGGTGATCATGCGCGTCAGGGTCGTTTCGGGGGCGTAGTCGAGGTCGTTCTCGGCGAAAAACGCTTCCAGGCTGCTTCCCGCGAGGTCGAAGGTCCCCTCCACCGTGCAGTTGCGCGTTGCGTCCTTCATCGCCTGCCCGTCGTTCTTGGCTCCGAGCAGCAGGCCCAGCGCGCCGAGCAGAATGGATTTTCCGGCCCCGGTCTCACCCGTGATGATGTTCAGGTGGGGGTCCAGCTCCATTTCGAGCTTGTCGATGAGCGCGTAGTTTTCGACCGACAGACGGCGTAGCATACCAATTCGGAATTAAGAATTCAAAATTAAGAATTAAAAATGAAAAAACGAAAACCGGGTGCGATTGCGCGCTATTCGGCGAAAAACTCTTCGATACGTTCGGCGATGCGTTCGGCGACTTCGCGCTTCGACAGCAGGGGAAGCTCTTCGCGGCCCGTGCGGTCGATGAAGGTCACCTTGTTCGTGTCGCCGCGGAAGCCGGCTCCGGCGTCGCGCAGCGAGTTGAGGACGATGAAGTCGAAATTCTTCTTCTCGAGTTTGGCTTCGGCGTGCGCCTGTTCGTCGTGGGTTTCCAGGGCGAATCCCACCAGCAGGCGGCCGCCCTTGTGCGCTCCAAGCTCGGCGGCGATGTCGCGCGTGCGGCGCAGGGTGATGCACATGTCGCCGTCGCATTTCTTGATTTTGGTGTCCGAAACCCGGTCGGGGGTGTAGTCGGCCACGGCGGCGCACATCACGGCCCCGTCGGACCCTTCGAAAGCCCGGACCGCGGCGTCGTACATCTCGGCGGCCGAGAGCACGTCCACGCGCTCCACGCCCGCGGGCGTCGGCAGCTCCGTGCGGCCCGTGACAAGCGTCACGCAGGCCCCTCTGTCGGCCAGCTCCCCGGCAATGGCATAGCCCATCTTGCCCGAGGAGTGGTTCGAGATGAACCGCACGGGGTCGATGGCTTCGATCGTGGCTCCTGCCGTGACGATCAGCCGTTTACCTTGCAGGCTCTTTTTTTTTTCACGGAGAAGACCGCCGACGAATGCGGCGATCGCATCGGGTTCGGCCATGCGGCCCTTGCCCTGAAGACCGCTGGCCAGTTCGCCTTCGCCCGGCTCGACGATGTGCACGCCGCGCCGGGCGAGTGTCCGGAGGTTCTGCTGCGTGGCCTCGTGGGCGTACATGTCCAGGTCCATGGCGGGAGCCACGGCGACCGGGCAGCGGGCCGAGAGGTAGGTGGTCAGCAGCAGGTTGTCGGCGATGCCGGAGGCCATTTTGGCCAGGGTGTTGGCCGTGGCGGGGGCGATCAGGTAGCAGTCGGCCCATTCGCCCAACGACACGTGGGAGTTCCACGCGCCGTTTTCGGGGTCGAAGAACTCCACCAGAATCGGGTTCTTCGAGAGCGTGGCCATCGTCAGGGGCGTGATGAACTGCTTCGCCAGCGGAGTCATCACCACGCGCACGTCGGCGCCGGCCGTCTTCAATAAACGACAAAGCACGGCAGCCTTGTAGGCCGCTATGCTACCCGTGATACCCAGCAGTATGTGGCGTCCCGCCAGCGGGGGACACGTGCCCGGGGATGCCATTGCGTGCGGATTTTAAATCTCCTTCATCACGCCGTCCTTGCCCTCCTTGTAGACCAGCTCGTGGTCGAGGAACTCCTCGGTGGCGATGATCACCGGTTTGGGCAGGCGTTCGTAGTAACGCGAAATCTCGATCTGCTCGCGGTTCTCGAAGGTCTCCTCCATGGTGTCGGTGGGCGACGAGAAATCGGCGAGCTTGCGGTTAAGCTCCGTCTTGAGTTCGGTCGAGATCTGGTTGGCGCGGCGGGCGATGATGTTGATGCTTTTGTAGACGTTGCCCGTCTCCCGGTCCAGATCCACCAGCTTGCGCGTGATGGTGTTGTTGGGAATGTTCTTCTTGATTTCCATCTTATATGTTGTTGTCTTTGTTATTGCGGTCGAGGTAGTCGCGTGCCTGCTGGGCCATGCGGTCGAGGCTCTTGATGTGCGTCGATTCGGGGAACTCCTCCTTGAACGAGAGGTAGGAGTCGAGCATCGACAGGTAGCGGTCGGTCTGCTTTTCGGAGATCGAGTTGCTGGCCAGGCGGTAGCCCGAATCGACGATCAGGTACATGATCTCTTCGCGGCGCTTGCTCTCGGGGTATTGTTTCAGCGCGTTCTTGAACGCCACGATCGCCGATTTGTATTTGCCCGTCTTATAATAGGTGTAGGCGTTCAGGTAAGCTTTCTCGTGGAGCCGTTCGGTCAGCTCGGTGTTGATCTTGCGGAAGTTCTCGACGCGGTCGCTCTGCGGATAGCGCGACATGAATTCGTTGATGGCGATCAGCGCGTGCCCGGTCATCGTCTGGTCGCGCGAGGGACCCGGCGAGAGGTAGTAGAAGCAGAGCGCGTACATGCCCTCGGCGTCTTCGATGAAGGCGCTGCGGCCGAATTTGCGGCGGAAGTCGTCCAGCAGGGTCGAAGCCGTGTCGAAATCGCGGTTCTTGTACTTGCAGCGGGCGTTGAAGAACGAGATGCTGTCTTCGCGCGACGAGCCCGTGTAGTAGTGCTGCACGCCTTCGAAAAGGGTCGAGGCGCGCTGCCATTTCTCCTTCTGGTAGTACTCCAGCGCCTTGCTGTAAATCAGTTCGGGCTGCCCGCTTTTCAGAAGGGCGTTCATCCCGGAGCATCCTCCGAGGATGATCGCTGCCGCCACTCCGCAAAGGGCGTATAAAAAAGTCTGCTTCATTTATGAATCTTTTACGGCGCTTTATCGCGCAAAGTTACGCATAAATTAACGATTTGCAAAAAAAAATATTGCTCGCGGAGGCTGCGAAGATGCCGTGCGGGGCGTTTTTTCCGGCGGCGCGTGAAAAAGCCCCTGCCGGGGCGGGGGCTTGAGGGCGGGGCGAAGGTGCCGGAACGATGTTTCGGGGTGTGGATAAATGCCCGATTTGCAGCTTGTTGCGGTGGGGCGCGCCGTGCCGGGACGTTTTCGGCGACGGTGTCAGAAGAAAAATCCCAGGGACCCGCCGTAGACGATGTCGTGGGGCACTTTGACGCGCCGGGCGATTCCTTCGGAGGTGAAATCGTGCCAGACGCGCGAACGCGGGTAGCCCGAGATGCGGAAGTCGATGAAGAATTTGCGGATGTTGAAGCCCAGTCCGCCCATGACGCCCACGTCGCCGTTGTTGAAGCGGACCTTGAGCAGCTGCGGGACGCTGCTCCGCTCGGATTCCGTGACGCGGAACAGCGCGCCGCCGAACAGGCGCAGCACGCCGAACTGGAAGCCCAGCTGGACGGGGATTTCGAACCGCTCGGTGCGCAGCGCGATGCGGCGGCTCCCGGAGTTCTCGGCCAGCACGTTGTAATTGACGAAGGCGTAGTTCAGTTCCGATTGCAGGTGGAGGTGTTTCGAAAGGTTGAGCCGCAGGACGAAGCCCACGTCGTAACCGGCCCGGACGGCGCCGGGCGTGAAGCGGGTGTCGCCGATGCGGGTCGGGACGAACGAGTAGTCGGCGAAGTTGACGCCGCCGCGTACGCCGACCATCAGGCGTTGGGCGGAGGCCGCGCCGGAGAAGACGAGCGCGGCGAGGAGGGTGAAGACCAGGTGTTTCATAAGACGTTGATGTTTAGGACGGGATCACATCAGGGGTGACACGAGCCGGAGCACGTCGCCCAGCGTCCGGCGCCACAGCGGCGGCCTCCATTCGGCGCGCGTGATGCGGCGGCACGAGGCGAGGTCGTCGTCGAAGGTCGCCGCCAGCTGCCGGACCGTCTCGCGGTCGCGGATGAAGGCCGTGACTTCGAGGTTGTCCGTCAGACTGCGGTAGTCCATGTTCGCGGTTCCGACCGACGCCAGCGTGTCGTCGACGATCACCAGTTTGGCGTGCAGGAATCCGTTGTCGTAGCGGTAGAGTTCGACTCCGGCGTCGAGCAGGTCCGCGACGTAGGAGTCGGACACGAGGTCCGAGAACGGCGAGTCGCTGCACGTCGGGATCATCACTTCGACCCGGATGCCGCCCCGCGCCGCAAGGCGCAGCGCGTCGAGGATCAGCGTCGGGGGCAGGAAGTAGGGTGAGCAGATGCGCACCCGCTGTCTGGCCCGGACGACGGCCGCTGCGAAAGCCTCGGCGATGGTCAGCCGCGAGGGGCCCTCTTCGGACCAGGCCAGCTGGATCGGCAGGCGCTGCCGGATGCCGTGCGGGGCGACGTAACGGCGCAGGTCGAGACATTCGTCCGTGACCCGCGCCCAGTCGGCGATGAAGAGCCGCTGCAAGTCCTTCACGGCGTCGCCCTCGATGCGGAGGTGCTCGTCGCGCCACTTGCCCATGTAATCTCCGTCGAGGTAGTATTTCGCAATATTTATGCCACCCAGAAAGGCGACACGGCCGTCCGTGACGACTATTTTGCGGTGGTTGCGGCGCGAGACGCGCGTGGTGAACCACGGGAAGCGCACCGGCTCGAAGGCGGCCGTGCGTACCCCGGCGTCGTGCATGCGGCGCAATGTCGTGCGGCTCAGCCGCCACGAGCCTACGGCGTCGTAGATGACGCGCACTTCGAGTCCGGCGCGGGCTTTGCGGATCAGGATTTCGGCGATGGTGCGCCCGATGCGGTCGTCGCGGATGATGTAGTACTCCATGTGGATCGAGCGGACGGCGTGTTGCAGGGCGGCGATCAGCGCCGTGAAGGCGTTGCTGCCGTTGTGCAGCAGGCTGACGCTGTTGCGGGGCGCGGGGCGGGTTCCGCAGCCGCGGGCGACGATCTGCTCCACGGCGTCGCCCCGGCAGTCGCAGGACTCTGCCGCCGGGACCGCGCGGCGGTATCCGGCCAGCACGTAAAGCAGCGTGCCGGCGACGGGAAGCAGGAAGACCAGCGCCAGCCAGGCGGCCGCCGAGGCCGGTATCCGTTGGCGGCGCGTGATGACGGCGGCCGCGCCGAGCGTCCACAGCAGATGAAGCGTAAGGGCGATGTACATACCCCGCACGGCGGGCACGATCCGTGCCACGGGGCGCGAAAAAAGATTTGGAAATATGGATTTTACTTCCTATCTTTGTCTATGCAATAGCAATGGGGTTCTGGCCTTTTCGGGTCAGGATTCTTATTTTTTACGTTTTATTCGGTTTTTGGAATTTCCGGCTTCCGGCGGGAGATTCCGGAGAGTTATTGGATTATGGCACAAGAGATTATTTATCTGACAGCGGAGGGCTACAAGAAAATCAAGGACGAACTCGAGCACATGCGTTCCGTCGAGCGTCCGGCGATTTCGGCGGCGATCGCCGAAGCGCGCGACAAGGGCGACCTTTCGGAGAATGCGGAGTACGATGCCGCCCGTGAGGCACAGGGGCTGCTGGAGATGCGTATCGCCAAACTGGAGGATACGATGGCCAACGCCCGCGTGATCGACGAGTCGAAGATCGACAAGAGCAAAGTGCAGATTTTGAGCAAGGTGACGCTTCTGAACCACAACAATCAGAAGCAGATGACCTACACGATCGTCGCCGAGCACGAGGCGAATCTGCGCGAAGGCAAACTGGCGATCGGCACGCCTATCGCGAAGGCGCTGCTGGGCCGCAAGAAGGGCGACCGTGTGGACGTGGAGGTTCCGGCCGGCACGATCCATTTCGAGATCCTCGACATCAGCATTTGAACCGCCCGGCTTTTTCCGGGGGTGTCCGCTTCCCCCGGGGAGTGCCGGACAGGACATACACCCTCATTTGTAGGTATTTTTGCAGGGGCCGCTTGTCGCGGTCCCTTTTTTTCGTATCTTCGCCACCGTGAAGACAATGCACCTCCGCCTCAAACAATGCCTCGCGGCCTTTATGCTGGCCGTTCTGCTCGCAGCCCATGCGGGTCAGAAGGTGCATATCTATTTGGAGGACCATGCCCATTTCGCGGCTTTCAGCGGCGATCTGGTTCCCGACAACGGCGCTGCCGAACAGGTCGTCGAATTCTGTGTCGTCGACGATTTCTATTTCTTCCCCTACCTGGCCGAGACCCAGCCTCCGTATGAATTCTACGCCGAGGTGCTGGCCGTGCTGCAACCCGAAGCCACGCGCTGCAAATGTGCGGTCGAGGTCCGGCGTTTCTCCCTGCGGGCGCCTCCGGCGGCGTAATTGCGTTTCGTAATATCGGCATGTCTGGCTGCATCGCGACAACTGCGGCGACAGGCGAGGGCCGACGATTTATCGTTTGCCGAGCCGTCAAAGCGGAAGCGGCGTGTGTTTTTACGCCGTAAGTCCCTTCCGAGGAGGGGATTCAGGGGTGGACCGGATTTGTAAACGCGGCCGAAAGCCGCAATCGTCCGCATGCCGGAGCGGACTTACTTTCACCATTATTCAATACTTTCGTATGAAACGATATATTTTGTTGGCGCTGTCCGTGTGCCAGAGCCTTGTCGTGCTCGCGGCCGAAGCGCCGCGCAAAAGCACGGACGCGAATCTTTTCGGCCACGTCGTGGACCGGGATACCCATGAACACATCGCCTACGCCTCGGTGGCCGTCGTCGGCACGGCTTTCGGTACGACGACCGACGCTTCGGGCCACTATTTCCTGAAAAACCTTCCTGTCGGCGAACTGACGCTCGAAGTCCGTGCGCTGGGCTATGCCTCCGGTCGGATGACCGTCGCTCTCGAACGGGGCGAGACCCGGGAACTCAACTTCGAGGTGGCGCAGAGCGGCATTTCGATGGACGAAGTGGTCGTCTCGGCCAGCCGTTCGGAGACGCTGCGGCGCGAAGCTCCGGCGCTGGTGAGCGTGCTGAACGCCGGCCTGTTCGAACGGGCCAACGCCTCGTGCCTGGCCCAGGGCCTTTCGTTCCAGCCCGGGGTGCGCGTCGAGGACGACTGCCAGAACTGCGGCTTCACGCAGGTCCGCATCAACGGTCTCGACGGCCACTATTCGCAGATTCTGGTCGACTCGCATCCGGTTTTCTCCTCCCTGACGGGTGTCTACGGGCTGGAGCAGATTCCGGCCAATATGATCGAGCGGGTCGAGGTGCTGCGCGGCGGCGGGTCGGCGCTCTACGGCTCGTCGGCCATCGGCGGCACGATCAACATCATCACCCGTGAGCCGACGCGCAGTTCGGCTCAGCTGTCGCATACGCTGACCTCGCTCGGAGGCAGCAACTCCTACGACAACAACACGATGCTCAACGCTTCGATCGTCTCCGAAAGCGGCCGTGCGGGCATCAGCGTCTTCGGCCAGAGCCGCCACCGTTCGGGCTACGACCACGACGGCGACGGATTCACCGAACTGCCCGTCATCAGCAGCCAGTCCGTGGGCATGCGCTCGTTCTTCCGCACGGGGGCCTATTCGCGCATCACGGCGCAGTACCACCACATCGACGAGTACCGCCGGGGCGGCGACCTGCTGAAGCAGCCGCCCCACGAAGCCTTCGTCGCCGAGCAGACCGACCATGCCATCGACGGCGGAAGCCTTTCGTTCGACATCTCGTCGGCCGACCGCAGCAACCACTTCAATGCCTACGCCTCGTTCCAGAACACGGCCCGCAAGAGTTATTACGGCAGCAAGCAGGACCTCGACGCCTACGGCACGACGCACGATCTGACCCTCGCCGCGGGCATGCAGTATGTCCATGCCTTCCGCAAACTGCTCTTCATGCCCTCGGAGCTGACGCTCGGCACGGAGTACAGCTACGACGACCTTTCGGACCGTTCGATCGGCTATGACATCCGCACTGACCAGACGGTGCACATCGTCGGGGCCTATCTCCAGAACGAATGGAAGACCCGGAAATGGTCGCTGCTCATCGGCGGCCGCCTCGACAAGCACAGCCTCGTGGACCATGCGATCTTCAGCCCCCGGGCCAATGTCCGCTTCAATCCTTCGGAGTCGGTGAACCTGCGTGTGAGCTATGCCGGGGGCTACCGCGCCCCGCAGGCCTTCGACGAGGACATGCACATCGCCATCGTGGGCGGCAAGCGGGTCCGCATCCGGCTTGCCGACGATCTGAAGGAGGAACGCTCGCACAGCGTGAGCCTCTCGGCCGACCTCTACCACACTTTCGGCCGGGTGCAGACCAACCTGCTCGTCGAGGGATTCTACACCCGTCTCGACGACGTGTTCGCCCTGCGCGACATCGAGGACACGGCCGACGGCGGCAAAATCAAGGAGCGTTACAACGGTTCGGGCGCCACGGTGAGGGGCCTGAACGCCGAAGGCCGGGCGGTTTTCACCCGCTGGTTCGAGTTGCAGGCGGGCGTGACGTGGCAGCGGAGCCGCTATGTCGAGCCTGAATACTGGAGCGAGGACAAAACGGTGCCTCCCGTGCGCCGGATGTTTCGCACGCCCGATCTGTACGGTTATTTCACGGCGTCGCTGAAGCTCTTGCGCAATTTCACGGCCGACGTGACGGGAACCTGCACGGGCGAGATGCTCGTGCAGCACATGGCCGGATCGGGCGTGGAGCGGGATGTGGCCGTCACGACGCCTGCGTTCTGCGACGTGAACCTGCGTCTGGCCTACGACCTGCGGGTCTACAAGGAGATCACCCTCCAGCTTTACGGCGGCGTGCAGAATCTGTTCAACGCTTACCAGAAGGATTTCGACAAGGGCGTGGACCGCGATTCGGGCTACATTTACGGACCTTCGTTGCCCCGCAGCTGGTTCATCGGCGCGAAGGTCAGCTTCTGATAGACGCTCCTTTCCGGATACGAAAAAGCCGCTCCGTTGTCCCGGAGCGGCTTTTGTAAAGGAGTTCCCTGGGTTTTGCGGGACAGGCTTTCCGTATTCCGGTCCGCCACCCACCCCCGGTTTAGAGCGCCTTGATCTCGTGCAGGATGTTGTTCGTCTTGCGGACGGCCTCGGCCGAAGCGGCGAACTTCTCGGCCTCTTCCTTCGTGAGGTCGATCTTCACGATCTTCTCGATGCCCTTGCGGCCGATGATCGCGGGAACGCCGATGCAGATGTCCTTCTGGCCGTACTCGCCGTCGAGGTAGCAGCAGCAGGGAACCATCTTCTTCTGGTCGTTGAGGATAGCCTCGACCATCATCGCTGCGCCTGCGCCGGGAGCGTACCATGCCGAAGTGCCGATGAGTTTGGTCAGCGTGGCTCCGCCGACCATCGTGTTGGCGACAGCCTCTTCGAGTTTCTTCTTCGAAGCGAACTGCGAAACGGGAACGCCGTTGACCGTGGCTTTCGATACGAGCGGAATCATCGTCGTGTCGCCGTGGCCGCCGATGACCATGCCGTCGACGTTGTTGATGTTAGCGCCCGTGGCCTTGGCCAGGTAGCACTTGAAGCGGGCCGAGTCCAATGCGCCGCCCATGCCGATGATGCGGTTCTTCGGAAGTCCCGAAGCCTTCAGGGCCAGATAGGTCAGCGTGTCCATCGGGTTGGCAACCACGATGATGATGGCGCGGGGCGAGTACTTGATGACGTTCTCGATCACGCCCTTCATAATGCCGGCGTTCGTGCCGATCAGCTCCTCGCGGGTCATGCCCGGCTTGCGGGGAATGCCCGAGGTGATGACCACCACGTCCGAATTGGCCGTCGTCTTGTAGTCGTTGGTTGCGCCTACGACCTTCGTGTCGAAATCCATCAGCGTCGAGCACTGGTACATGTCCAGCATCTTGCCTTCCGAGAGACCCTCCTTGATGTCGATGAGGACCACTTCGCTCGCCACCTCGCGGCAAGCCATCACGTTTGCACAGGTTGCACCTACGGCGCCTGCACCTACGACAGTAACTTTTGACATAACAGTAAGTATTTTGTGTTAATTGTTCGTTTTGCTTCTCTTGGATGGTTCCATTCGCGGCGTTCCGCCGCGTTTGCAAATTGTACCCACCCCTAAATCCCCGCCTTGGCGGTGACTTTATCCGAAGGCTTCCTTGGTTATTTTCGCCTGCGGCCGGATTTTCGACCGGAAAACGGACGGATAAACCGAAATGAAAAACTAATTTTTAATTCTTAATTTTTCATTTTTAATTCTCCTTCGGACTATCCGATCAGTTTCTCGTAGTCGGCGGCGCCGAGCAGGGCGTCGTATTCGGCCGGGTTCGACATTTTGACCTTCACGAGCCAGCCTTCGCCGTAGGCGTCGCGGTTGACGACGGCGGGATCGGCGTCCACGGCCTCGTTGAATTCCACGATCTCGCCGCCCACCGGAAGGAACGCGTCGCTCACGGTCTTCACGGCCTCGATCGAGCCGAAAACCTCGCCTGCGGCGAGCGTCTCGCCCACGGTCGGAACATCGACGAAAACGATGTCGCCCAACTGGCTCTGGGCAAAGTCGGTGATGCCGATAACGGCCGTGTCACCCTCGATGCGGCACCACTCGTGGTCGCTGGAGTATTTCAGATTTGCAGGTACGTTCATAATATCCTTAAAATTTGATTTGAATTAGGCTGTTTTACGATGCAAATATAACTGTTATTTCTGTAACAGCAAGAGGTTTCGGTTATTATTTCTGTACTTTTCGTCTGATTTTGCGCCCCGGATTTGGTGCGGCGGAGAATATCCGTTATCTTGTGTTGTCCAAAGGTGTGTTTGCGATGAAAAAACGGGTTGCTCTGCTGGTTGCATTGTGCATCTGGAAGGTTGTTGCGGCGCAGACTCCGTACGGAGAGATGCCGGAGCTCTTCCGGCCGGACACGCTGCCGTGCCGGCTGGGCGGCGGCGTATGCTTCGGAATGGATGGGCTTGACGCGGCGATACCCCGGGGCGGGGGAGCCTCCTCCTGCCGCGATCCCCGGGTCGTGTTTGTCGCCGGCGATACGCTGATAACGTTCATCTCCGTTGCCGGAGTCGCGGATACGGCGCTCGGGGACCCTGTCTGCCGGTTTTACGGCAGGAACGTGGCGCGCGTCGTTTCCCGGACGCGCAGGATGACGGGCGGACGAATGGGCGCGGCCGACAACGATTTTCCGGACGATCCGGATTTTGCGGAGTTGCAGGGAGTCGTGATTGAAAATCAGAGGTATCCCTGGGAATCGTATGCCGCAGGCGATTCCGCCTACCGGCTGCCTGTGGTCCGGAGTCTCGTCGGGGGAAAGGAGGACCCTCTTCTGGGATCGGATATGCGCCGCCGGTATGTTCGGTTGCTGACCGAAGTCTCCGTTGAATTGAAAGCGGGCGGGACGCGGCCTTTCGTGCACGTCGTCTACCTGCTGCCGGACCCCTGACGGGCTATTTCCCGGCAATCACGAATTCGATCTCCTTGAACAGATATTCCCGGAGCGTGCCGTCGGCGTGCCGCAGCAGCAATTCGCCCGTGGGGCGCACGCCCTCGATCGAGGCCTCGGTCGGCGTGCCGTCGGGGTAGCGGAACGTATGCCGTTCGCCCAGTCGGTACATCCGTTCGCGGTAGTCGCGCTGGAGGGTTTCCCGTTCGTCCAGCTCGAGCTGGGCGTAGCGGATGCCGATGTGGCGGCGGAAGGCTTCGAGCACCTCGCCGCGGTCGAACGTGCGTCCCGCGACCATGGCCATCGACACGGGGTTCGGAAGCGCGGGGTCGAACTCCGTCTGGTTGACGTTGATGCCGATTCCGACGATCGTGCGGGCGAGCGTCTGCCCGGAGTAGCTGTGTTCGATCAGGATGCCGACCAGCTTTTTGTCCCCGGCATAGATGTCGTTGGTCCACTTGATGCGCGCCGCGATGCCGAACTGCGCAAAGGTGTCGGTGAGAGCGAGGGCTACGGCCTCGTTGAGCAGGAACTGTTCGCCGGCGGGCAGGAACCGGGGTTCGAGCACCAGCGAGAAGGTGAGGTTCAGACCCTCGGCGCTCGACCATTTATGGCCCCGCTGGCCGCGGCCGGCGGTCTGGCGTTCGGCCCAGACGATGTCGCCGTGGCGGTATTTCGCGTCGCGGGCGTCGTCGTTGGTCGAGGTGGTCTCTTCGATGCGGTGAATCATGCCTATACCGATACGCCGAAGTCGCGCAGGGCGTCGTTCAGCGAGGTTTTCTTGTCGGTGGATTCCTTGCGCCGGCCGATGATCAGCGCGCACGTGACGCTGTATTCTCCCGCCGGGAACTGTTTGCGGTAGCTGCCCGGGACGACCACCGAGCGGGGCGGCACGTAGCCCTTGTAGGTGACGGGTTCAGGCCCCGTGACGTCGATGATGTGCGTCGAGCCGGTGATCACGGTGTTCGAGCCGAGCACCGCTTCGCGGCAGACGTGCGCACCCTCGACCACGATGCAGCGCGAGCCGATGAAACAGCTGTCCTCGATGATCACGGGCGCGGCCTGCACGGGTTCGAGCACGCCGCCGATGCCCACGCCGCCCGAGAGGTGGACGTGTTTGCCGATCTGGGCGCAGGAACCCACCGTGGCCCACGTGTCGACCATCGTGCCGGTGTCGACGTAGGCGCCGATGTTCACGTACGAAGGCATCAGAATGGCTCCGGGGGCGATGTAGGCGCCGTAGCGAGCCACGGCCTGGGGCACGACCCGCACGCCCAGCTCCCCGTAGCCGTGCTTGAGCTCCATCTTGTCGTACCACTCCAGTTCGCCGGCCTCCATCTTGCGCATGGGCTGGATCGGGAAGTAGAGGATCACGGCCTTCTTGACCCACTCGTTGACCTTCCATTCGCTTTTGGCCGGGTCGACGGGTTCTGCCGTGCGGAGTTCGCCCTTGTCCACCAGTTCGACGACCTGTCGTACGGCTTGCTGCACGGCGGGGGCCTGAAGCAGCGCGCGGTTTTCCCACGCCTGCTCGATTATCGTTTTGAGTTCGTTGTGCATAGTCTGTTGTTTTCAATAGGCAAAATTACTGAAAATATTGAATTTTTCATAACTTTGTCCCGATCATTACCCAAACGGTTCAATTATGAAGCATTTATCCATCAAGGCCGCCCTTCTGCTCGGCGCAGCGGCGGCGGCAGGTTGCGGCAATATGAAACAGATAAAACACCAGCCTTACCCCGAGACCGTGCGCGGCGACGTGGTGGACAACTATTTCGGCACGGAGGTTCCCGATCCCTACCGCTGGCTCGAGGACGACAACTCGGAGGCCACGGCCGCGTGGGTCGCCGCCGAGAACGCCGTGACGCAGGACTACCTCTCGCAAATTCCGTTCCGCGGGGCCATCCGCGAGCGGCTGACCGAAGTGTGGAACTACGCCAAGGAGAGCGCCCCGCGCAAGCACGGCGACTGGTGGTACTACACTTATAACGACGGTTTGCAGAACCAGTCGGTGATCTACCGCACGAAGGAGCCGGGCGAGGCCGGCGAGGTGTTCCTCGACCCCAATAAGCTCTCCGACGACGGGACGGTGGCCCTGACCGACATGTCCTTCTCGAAGGACGGCCGCTGGTTTGCCTATTCGGCCGCCGCGTCGGGTTCGGACTGGGTGGAGATCCGCGTGATGGACACCGCCGACAAGTCGCTCGCTGCCGACAAGATCGAGTGGGTGAAATTCTCGGGCGCACGGTGGGCGCCCGATTCCAAGGGGTTCTATTACAGCGCCTACGACGCCCCGAAGCAAAACGCCTACTCTTCCAAGAACGAGTTTCAGAAGGTTTATTACCATGCGCTGGGTACGCCCCAGTCGGCCGACAGGCTCATTTACGAGGACCGGGAACATCCGCTGCGTTACTTCTCGGCATGGCCTTCGGAGGACGGCAAATGGCTCTTCGTCATAGCTTCGGAGGGCACGTCGGGAACGGAGGTCCTCTATAAAAGGGTGTCGGACCCGAAATTCCGCGTCCTGCTGCCGGGCTTCGATGCCGATTATTCGCCCGTCGACTGCAAGGACGACCGGCTTTATTACGTGACCAACAGGGATGCGTCGAACTACGCGCTGATGAAGGTCGATCTGAACCGTCCCGGGAGGATCGAAACGGTGATTCCCGAGAGTGAAAGGAACCTGCTCGAAGGCGTGGGCACGGCGGGCGGCAGCCTGTTCGCCTACTACCTGCAGGATGCGCAGAGCCGGATTTACCAGTACGACTACGCCGGCAAGCAGGTGCGCGAAGTGGTGCTTCCGGCCATCGGCTCGGTCGACGGATTCGACGGCCGGGAGGAGGACTCGGAACTTTACTATACGCTGGTCAACTACACGGCTCCGGCCACGATCTACAAATACGACATCGCTTCGGGCGAATCGACGCTCTACAAGGCTCCGGAGGTGAATTTCGATCCCGAACTGTTCACGACCGAGCAGGTGTTCTACACCTCGAAGGACGGCACGAAGGTTCCGATGTTCATCACCCGCCGCAAGGACATGAAGCGCGACGGCAAGAATCCCTGCCTGCTTTACGCTTACGGCGGTTTTCAGATCAACCAGACGCCGAAGTTCAAGCCTTCGGAACTGATGTTCGTCGAGCAGGGCGGCATCTACTGCGTCGCCAACCTGCGCGGCGGCTCGGAGTACGGCGAGGAGTGGCACAAGGCCGGCATGCTCGAGAACAAGCAGAACGTCTTCGACGACTTCATCGCCGCCGCCGAGTACCTGATCGCCGGAAAATACACGTCGACGGACAAGCTGGCCATCCACGGCGGATCAAACGGCGGACTGCTGGTCGGCGCCTGCGAGGTGCAGCGCCCGGACCTCTATGCCGTGTGCCTTCCGGCCGTGGGCGTGATGGACATGCTCCGCTACCACAAGTTCACCATCGGCTGGGGCTGGGCCGTGGAGTACGGTTCGTCGGAGAACGAGGAGCAGTTTTCCTATATTTACAAGTACTCTCCGCTGCACAATATAAAGGAGGACGTGAAATACCCCGCGACGCTGGTGACTACCGCGGACCACGACGACCGCGTCGTCCCGGCCCACTCGTTCAAGTTCGCCGCTGCGATGCAGCATGCCCAGGCGGGCGACGCCCCGATTCTGATCCGCATCGAGTCGAAAGCGGGCCACGGCGCCGGCAAACCCACTTCGAAGCGTATCGACGAGGCGGCCGACATGTACGCGTTCCTGTTCCAGAACATCGGCGTTCCGTATCGGGAAATTGAGAATTAAAAATTGGTTTTTCATTTCGGGATATCCGGTTGTAAATCCGGTCGAAATCCCGGTCGAAATCCCGGTTGCGTCGCGACAAGCCCCTCCCACGGGAGGGGTTTGGGGTGGGGTAGATTTGTAAACGCGGCCATCGGCCGCGAGAGTACAGCGGTCAACTGTGCAAAAGGTAAAGGAAGGTACGTTAGGTTAATAAGCGAAATAACATGAAAGTCTATAAATTCGGAGGTGCGTCGGTGCGGAATGCCGACGGAGTGAGGAATCTGCGCAAGATCATCGACGACGAGCAGAACCTGTTCATCATCGTTTCGGCGATGGGCAAAACGACCAATGCCTTGGAAAAGGTGTTCGAGGGGCTTCAGAAAGGCGATAAACAGCTCTCGCTGGAGCATGTCGAATCGTTGCGGAAGTACCATGCGGAGATCATCGACGAGCTGTGGCACGAGCCGAAGCGGCTGCCGGCGGTCGACGCGCTGTTCGGCGAACTGGAAAAGGTCGCGACGGAGACCGTCTACAAACCCGGCGACGCCGAACTGTGGTACGACACGATCGTGGCCTACGGCGAGCTGGTCTCGACGACGATTATCTCCGAGTACCTGAACTACGCCGGGGTGTCGAACCGCTGGATCGACATGCGCCGCTGTTTTCTCACCGAGCAGCGCCACAAGGACGCCGGGGTGAACATCGAGGCTTCGGCTTCGCTGCTGAAAAACGCGCTGGGCAAATGCGTCGAGAACATCTTCATCGGACAGGGCTTCATCGGCGGCGCGCCCGACGGCACGACCACGACCCTGGGGCGCGAAGGCTCGGACTACTCGGCGGCCGTGGTGGCCAACATTCTCGACGCCGAGTCGATGTCGGTGTGGAAGGATGTGGACGGCGTGATGAACGCCGATCCGAAAGCATTCCCCGATGCCGTGCAGATCGCCGAACTGAACTACCTCGACACCATCGAACTGGCTTACAGCGGCGCGCAGATCATCCATCCGAAGACGATCAAGCCGCTTCAGAACAAGAATATTCCGCTTTACGTGCGGCCCTTCGGCGACAAGCGCAAACCCGGCACGGTGATCCGAGGCATGTCGGCCCCGGTCGACGTTCCGATCCTGATCCTCAAGAAGGACCAGGTGCTGCTGACCATCCGGTCGCGGGATTTCTCCTTCGTGCTGGAAGAGAAGTTCGCCACGATCTTCTCGTTGCTGGAGCGTTTCCGCATCAAGGCCAACCTGATCCACAATTCGGCCGTGAACCTGAGCCTGTGCGTCGACAACTCGTGGCATATCGACGAGGCCATCGAGGCGCTGCGCGAGGCGGGTTTCGACGTGATGAAAGCCGAGAACATGGAGCTGCTCACGGTGCGCGGCTATACCGACGAGCTGTGGCGGCGTTACGCCCGCGGTCCGCAGGTCTTCGTGCGGCAGGCCACGCAGTCCACCGTGCGCGTGGTCCGCAAACGGGAATAACCGGTCCCAAGGGCCGGATTCATGGGCGGGAGTCGCCGGATGCGTTTCGAGCGTGTCCGCGTTCCCGCCCCTCTTTTTTCCGTTATTGCTGTCCGGTGCGGAGTTTGTGGATAATGCCGATCATCGACGTGTCGCGGATTTCGCCGTTGCGCTTCATGTTCCAGATCGTGCGGGCGATATACCGCTCGATGTCGCGTTCCAACCGTTTGTAAAGCGGGCTTTTGGTGTAGTTTTCGTTGTCGAGCAGCACGTCGCGGATCGAGCGCAGCGAGTTGGTGTAGTTCGACATCTCGTTCTTGAGCGCCACGCCCTGCTTCTTCGAGGCGGTGATCTTGGCGATCGACATGGCCCGCAGCTTCTCGCACACGGTGTTGAGCATGATCAGCACCACGTTGTCCATCAGCGTGTGGCCGTGCATGAACAGGTAGGCGTTTTCGGGCGTCAGGCCGCGTCCGCGGAGCTGCACCTCGAACTCCTTCATGGGTTCGATCATCCGCGGGTTGCGCTGGCGGAGCAGGTTCTCGCGCTTCGAGACGTTGCGCCGCAGCCACTCGATCGTCTTCGAGCCGTTGTCCTCGATGTCGAGGTAGCCGATGCGCACCGACTGCTTGAAGTCGATCAGCGGAAAGACGTTTTCCGTGGCCAGCTGCGCCGAGTAGGCGTACCAGAGGAACAGCGGGTAGATCGTGCACGAATATTCGTGCATGAACTTCACGAAGTCGAAGATGCGCGTGTCGTTCTTGGTGGCCTTGACGCAGACGTTGTGCAGCGAGGGGGCGTAGCAGAGGTAGTTCTCGGTGGCGTAGGCGTAGGTGTGGAACATGAATTTGGCCTCGGTGACCTCCTTCGACTGGGGCGTTCGCCCGGCGAAGAGGTAGTCGAAGTCGGAGTCGACGCAGAGGAGCAGTTCCTCCGACGAACGGGGGATCATGCCCATGAGGACCTTCTTGCCCTTGGGCAGGTCGCCGCGGTCGGGGACCGAGATTTCGAAACGCAGGTAGGGATTCTGGAAATGGTCGAAGATGCCGCGCCAGAAGGCCACGTCTTCGTAGCCTTCGACATAGACCTTCACCAGCCGCTGGTCGGGGTTGGCCGGCAGCGGTTTGGGCAGTTCGTCGAGCGTCATCGGACGCGTGAAGGGGTTGAACTTGCGCAGTTTTTCGCGGAACTTCTTTGCCATGCGTTAACAAAGATAAATATTTTGCTAATTTTGCGCAATAAATGACGCCGCTTTCGGCGTTTAATTTCAACCATTCGAACAACTATGGCCGACAACGACTGGAAATCACGGCTCGGGATGGTCTATTCGACCGACCCGGGTTTCAACTACGAAACGGACGACGAACCCGAAGCCGAGACGCTGCCTGCGGGGCAGCAGGACCTGCGCGTGTGGCTCGACCGCAAACAGCGGGCGGGCAAGGTCGTGACCCTCGTCAAAGGTTTCGTGGGCCGAGATGCCGACCTTCAGGAGCTGGCGCGCATGCTGAAATCCAGGTGCGGCGTCGGCGGTTCGGCGAAGGCGGGCGAAATCATCATCCAGGGCGACCACCGCGACCGTGTGGCCGAACTGCTCATCCGCAGCGGCTACCGCTGCAAAAAAGCCGGTTCGTAGCGTGCGCCGGCAGCTTCTCCTCTTGGCGTTGCTGTGCGCGCTGTGCGGTGCCGAACGCGCCGCGGCCCAGTATTACACCTGGGGTTCGGACCCTCCGCAGAAGTGGTCGGCGATCCGCACGCCCGACGTGCGGATGATCTATCCCGATACGGTCGCCGGCATCGCCCGGCGCACGCTGTTCTACATCCGCTCGGTCCGGCCCGACATCGGTTACGGGTTCCGCCACGGCCCGATGCGCATTCCCTTCGTCATGCATCCCGAGAATTTCCAGTCGAACGGACTGGTGATGTACCTTCCCAAGCGCGTGGAATTCCTCACCTCGCCCGCCGTCGACAGCTATTCGATGCCGTGGTACAAGCAGCTCGTGGCCCACGAGTACCGCCACGCCGTGCAGTACAACAACCTCGACCGGGGCGTCATCCGCGCCTTGAGTTACGTGCTCGGACAGCAGGGGTCGACCATCGGTCTGCTGTGCATGCCGATCTGGGCCATGGAGGGCGACGCCGTGATGTCCGAAACGATGCACTCGTCGTTCGGCCGCGGTCTCCAGCCTTCGTTTTCGATGGCCTACCGCGCCATGGGCAGCGTCGGCCGCGACCGCCGCAACATCGACCGCTGGTTCTGCGGCTCCTACCGCGACTACATTCCCGACCACTACGAGCTGGGCTATCAGATCTGCTCCTACGCCTGGGAACGCTACGGCGAGAACATCTGGGACAAGGTCGCGTGGTACGGGTCGCGCAACCCCTACGTGCTGGCCACCACGCGCGTGGCGCTGGGCAAATTCTACAAGACCAACGTCATGAAGCTCTTCCGCGAAACCTTCGACGAGCTGGAACGCTACTGGGATTCGCTGCCGGAAACCGGGGACAGCGCCGTGCCGCTCACCGCGCTGCCCGAAAAGAACCACACGACCTACCAGTGGCCCCTGCCGCTGGGCGACACGGCCGTCGTGGCGCTGAAAACCGACCTCGACCGCGTTTCGCGTTTCGTCGTGATCGACCGCCGTACGGGCGGGGAACGGACGGTCTGTCATACGGGGCTGGTCTCGACCCGTCCGTCGATGGCCGACGGCCGCGTCTGGTGGACCGAGTACCGCCGTTCCACGCTTTTCGAACAGCGCGTCAACTCGCAACTGTGTTACATGGACCTCGCCGACGGTGTGCCCCGCACGGCGGAACGGCAGCGAAATACGCTCTATCCCACGGCTTCGGGCGAGGAGTTCGGATGGGTCGAGTACAATCCCGACGGCCGTTATACGGTCGTGGTGCGGCACGGCGAGGGTCCCGAACGGCGGTTCGAAACGCCCGTCCGGTCGGAGATTCACGGATTGGCGTGGGACGATCGTACGGTGGCGTGGTACGTCCTCGTCACGGACGACAGCGGCATGTGGATCGGCCGCATCGACTCCGACGGCCTGCACCCGATTACCGAGGGGGCTTACATCACCCTTTCGAACCTGCGGGCCGGGGGCGGCAAGCTCTATTACGGCTCGATCGCCTCGGGCCGCGACGAGGCCCACTGTTACGACCTGATGGCCCGCCGCGAATACCGCATCACCACCTCGGCCTACGGCTCCTTCGCGCCCGCCCCGGCGGACGGAGGGGTGCTGCTGACGACCTACGACCGCCTCGGCTACCGCGTCGCGGAGCAGCGGGTCGCCGCCGATGACAGCCTGCTGATTCCCGTCACGCCTTCGCGGCTGCCCGTCAACCTGGTGAACCCGCCCCGCAAACGCTGGGACGTGGTGAACCTCGACACGGTGCGCTATACGCGCGCCGATTCGGTCGGACAGTCCGGCGAGTTCCGCGCGAAGCGGTATCGCAAGGTGCCCAATCTGGTGAACGCCCACAGCTGGATGCCCGTGGCGTTCAACCCCTTTGCGGCGGTCGACGAACACGTGATCGACCTCAATGTGGGCCTTACGCTGATCTCGCAGAACCTGCTTTCGAGCGCCGAGGCCTACGCCTCCTACGGCTGGAACCGGCACGAAGGCTCGCTCGTGAATCTGGGCGTGCGCTATTTCGGACTGGGCGTGCGTTTCGACCTGGACGCCTCCTACGGCGGCAACCAGCTCTTCTACTCGCTGGCCGGCCGCGACGGGCAGGGCAATCCGGTCTACCAAAGCCGTCCTGCTCCCGACAAATATTACTCCGTGGGGCTGTCGGCCACGCTGCCGCTCTATTTCCAGCGGGGGTATCACACGCGCCAGCTCTCCCTCTCGGCGGGCTGGAACTACTCCAACGGCATGGTTGCCGATCTGGGCAAGATCGAATGGGAGAACGGCAGCATCTCCAACATTCAGCGGGTCGGTTTCCGCGAGGGGCTGCACAAGGTTTCGTTCGGAGCCGGATTCTCCGACCAGGTGCGTATGGCGCACCGCGACATCGCGCCCCGCTGGGGCTACACCTTCAGCGCGAACTACACGTTCAACCCCGAGAACACCCATTTCAGCGACCTGATTTCGTTCTACGGACAGGCTTATCTGCCGGGATTCGCGCCCCACAACTCGGTGCTGGTGGCCGCGACCTACCAGACCTCGATCGGCGGCTACAAATTTCCGTCGGGATATGCTCCGTTGAGCTACAAATCCACGCGGCTGGTTCCGCGCGGGTTCACCTCCGCGGACATCGTGTCGAACAACTACACGGCTTTTCAGGCCAACTACCAGCTGCCGGTGTGGTATCCCGAGGGCGGCATCGGCTCGGTGATCTACATCAAGCGCATCCGGCTCAACGCCGGAGGCGACTACGCGCAGTTCCGCGACGTGGGCCGCGGAGGAATGACGTGGCGGCGGATCTGGTCGGTGGGCGGAGACATCGTTTTCGACTTCAACGCCTTCCGGCAGCCGGCGTCGGCCACTTCGACCTTCAAGCTGTCGTGCTACCATCCGTCGAGCGGCGGGGTGTACGTCGCAGCGTCGGTGGGACTGCCGTTTTGAGGGATTTGTAATATATTTCGTATCTTTGTCGCAAATATCGTCGTATGGGACAGAAAAAAAAGACGGGTGTCAGCCCGAAAACGATAAAATGGATCTGGTACGCGGCTTTCGCACCCTTTGCGCTCGTGGCGTTGATGCTGGTGCTCACGGTCTTCGGCGTGTTCGGCCGCATGCCCTCGTTCGAGGAGCTGGAGAATCCCCGCAGCAACCTCGCCACGGAGATCTACTCCGAGGACGGCAAGGTGATCGGAACCTTCTTCGTGCAGAACCGCTCCTATGTGCAGTACGCCGACCTCTATCCGTCGGATTCGACGCTTCACATCCGGCTGGCCGGGCATGAGGTTCCGCCCATCGTCGCGGCGCTCATTGCGACCGAGGACGTCCGTTTCCGCACCCACTCGGGCATCGACATTCCTTCGCTGGCGCGTGTGGCCGTGAAGACCCTGCTGTTGCAAAACACCTCGCAGGGCGGCGGCTCGACCATCACGCAGCAGCTGGCCAAGAACCTCTTTCCGCGCGATACGGTCCGCAACCGCGGCGCCGTCGTCCGCAAGGCCAAACTCGTGACCTCGAAGTTCAAGGAGTGGATCACGGCCCTCAAACTCGAATACAACTACACCAAGGAGGAGATCGCCGCCATGTACCTCAATACGGTGGAGTTCGGCTCGAACGCCTTCGGCATCAAGTCGGCGGCCCACACCTTCTTCAACAAGGAGCCGGACGAACTCAACGTGCAGGAGGCGGCCGTGCTGGTGGGGGTGGTGAACGCCCCGACGCGCTATTCGCCCATCCTGAATCCCAAGAACGCCCTCGTGCGCCGCAACCTCGTGCTTTCACGCATGGAGGAGGCCGGGGCGCTGACCCGCAGGCAGCGCGATTCGCTGGCGGCGCTGCCGATCGTGACCAACTACAAGCCCGTGTCGCACAACGAGGGTGCGGCGACCTATTTCCGCGAGATGCTGCGGCTGGTGATGAACGCCCGGCCTCCCAAGCGCAGCCAGTTCTACAACGAGTGGGACTATGACCAGGCGGTGGAGGAGTACAACGAGAATCCGCTCTATGGCTGGTGTCACAAGAACCGCAAGGCCGACGGCACGCCCTACAATATCTACCGCGACGGGTTGAAAATCTATACCACGATCAACTCCGTGATGCAGACCTATGCCGAGCAGGCCGTGCAGCGGCAGATGGAGAAGGAGATTCAGCCCAAGATGGACGCGCAGTTCCGGGCGACGAAGACGCTTTTCGTCGATGCCGACAAGGAGGAGCGCGACCGGATCGTGCGCCATGCCGTCCGTTATTCGGACCGTTACCGCGAGATGAAGCACGCCGGGGCGGGCGAGAAGGAGATCAACGCCGCTTTCGACAAACCCTGCAACATGCGGGTGTTCACCTATAAGGGCGAGCGCGACACGCTGATGACGCCGCGCGACTCGATCCTCCACCACAAGCGTATCATGCGTGCCGCGATGGTGTCGCTCGATCCTGCCACGGGCTTCGTAAAAGCCTATGTCGGAGGGCCTAACTTCCGTTACTTCAAGTACGACATGGCCAAGCAGGGCAAACGCCAGATCGGCTCGACGATCAAGCCCTTCGTTTACACCTTCGCCATCGACCATCTGGGCCTGACGCCCTGCACGATGGTTCCCAACCTGCCGACGACCATTGAGACGGCCAACGGTACGGCCTGGTCGCCCAAGGAGGCCGGCAATGTCGAGTACGACGGGGTGCTGCACCCCCTCAAGTGGGGACTTGCGCGCAGCCGCAACAACTACTCGGCGTGGATTATGAAGCAGGCCAAGCAGCCGGCTGCCGTGGCCGATTTCATTCACAACATGGGCATCCGCAGTTACATAGACCCCGTTCCGGCGCTGGCTCTCGGCTCTTCGGAATCGAACGTTTACGAGTTGGTGAGCGCCTTTTCGACCTTTGCCAATCAGGGCGTGCACACCGATCCGATCTTCGTGACGCGCATCGAGGACCGTCAGGGCAACCTGATCGCCAGTTTCATTCCCCAGTCGCAGGACGCCGTCAGCGAACGCACGGCCTACACGATGCTCACGATGCTTCAGGACGTGGTCAACTCGGGGACGGCGGGCCGTCTGCGGTGGCAGTTCGGGCTGACCGACATGGAGATCGGCGGTAAGACCGGAACTTCGAACAAGAACCGCGACGCGTGGTTCATGTGCGTGACCCCGAAGCTGGTGACCGGCGCCTGGGTCGGCGGCGAGGACCAGTCGGTGCACTTCATCCGCGGCGGCGAGGGCAGCGTGATGGCGCTGCCGATCGTGGGCGAATATATGAAAAAGATCTACGACGACGGTCGTTTCGGCATCAGCCGTACGGACCAGTTCGTGCGTCCGGCGATGATGCCCCGTTACGACTGCGAGGACGAAGTCGACTCCGAGGGGCGGAACAACCCCGAGAACGACAATTTCTTCGACTGACACGGACCGGGTTTTCTGTATCCGATAAAAGTCCGGGCCGCCCTCAATGGGCGGCCCGGACTTATTTGAGGATCGAACCGGTTTCGCTTATTCGGCCGGGGTGCCGGTGGTGAGGTCGTTCCCGTCGGCGTCTATCAGCTGAACCCACGTGAAGGGACCCACCGGGAAGTCTTTGGCCGTATAGCCCGGACGGACAGCCGGCGAGGTGTAGTAGGATGCCTGGTTTTCCGTCCATCTGAAGAACTCTATGCCGACGTAATCGGTGCCGGTATTGTAGCCGGAACCGTACATCGTTGCCTGGCCTGCCTGCGCCTCGTCGTAAATGCCGACGAGTTTGGGCGAGGTCTGGGTCGTCGTAAATGACGAGTAGGCTCCGGTCGAGTGGGTTATACGGGAGTAGCGAGTCCGGATCGGGTAGACTCCGTCGTAGCCGTAAATCGCATTGTCGGTTTTCGTGTAGAGAATGCCGGTCGACTTCGGAATCGGGATAGCCGGAGTGGAGGCGCCATTATAGGATGCCTGGTAATATGCCCGCAGGTCGTACCTGTTTCCGTAGATCGTGATGCCCCAGCCCCGGATCATGTAGGACGAGTTGACGGTGCCCGGTTTTACGATAACCTCGAATGTTACGGGAGCTTCGTTTACCTGCGAGGTGGTGCTCGTAACTCTCCATTTGCCCAGCCATCTCTTGTAGAGAGGATCGGTATTGTCCGGCAAGAGCGAGGCGTCGATCGAAACCGGAAGCGACGTGATGGGCGTGGTGGAGACGATGAATCCGTTGGAGACGGCGCATCCGAATACGACGGCTACGTACTCGTCGTAGAAACTCGGATAGTTGAGCGTATAGGTGTCCGCACCTTTGTGGAGCAGGCTGGCTGCGATCGCTTCGGGATCGTCGCCTGCGCCGATGTTGCCGTTGAGCGTGCCGACCAGGCTTTGCAGGAGCTTTTTCTCGCGCTGGGCCTCGAATTCGGACTTCAGCATCAGTCCCATGTAGTAGTACTCCGTATCCGTTGAGGGAACTGTATTCACCGTAACGCTGTTGTAGGTCTTCGTGGCATCGGGAACGGTCACTTCGAACGTGATGTCCGACCGGACCGGCTCGGGCGTCATAATCTTGAAATCGGCGCCGTTGACTTCGGCGAAATAGTAGTCGTCGACAAAGGTGAAGTTCTGTGCGGTCACTCCGTCGATCTCGACCGGCATGTAGAAACTGATGCCGGCCTTGGTGTAGATGAACGGTGCGTACACGGTGGTTTCACTGTCGATCTTGACCGCAAAGCGACGGTTCGTGAGCGTTGCCGAATACGTCTTGTCTTTCACGACGAAGGAATAGGTGTTGAATGACATGTCTTCCGCATTATTCCGGTAGGTCTCCAGGTCTTCCGACCAGTCGGTGTCCGCGGAAACGGGGGTCAGGATGTAGTAATTCCCCGTGATGATGCCGCGCAGGACGACCATTGCCGCGGATGTCTCCATCACCGTGAATTTGTAGTCGCCCTCCATGCCCTTGTAGGTCGATCCGATGTTGTCGGGATTTTTCGGGTGTACGAAGTAATTGATGAGCGAGTTTTTCGTATCGAAATTGAGCGTGACGCCCAGATCCTCGCCGAACGAATAGAGACTCGTCTCGGTGGTGGATGGGTTGCTTTCGATCTCGGAGGCAACGGTGACGCTGCCTTCGGAGAATTTGAAAAACAGGTTGTATCCGCCGAACTCCTGGGTCGGGGAGGGGAAATAGCGCACGTGCCATCCGTTTTCAGCGCTTTCGAGCACGGTCTTGGCTTCCTGCTTGGCGGCTTCGATGCGTTCGGAGGCGGATTTGTCGAAAAGATCCTCCTCGTCGAACAGGCATGAGGTGAGCAGGGCAGGAATGGCCAGAACCAGAAATAGTATGATTGCTGTTTTTTTCATATTCGGTGTCGCTTATTCGTTTGTACCGGAATTTTCGGGCGTGTCCGTATCTTCGTCATCCAGCGAGTCGAAGTCGAGGTTGGGCGCTTCTTCCGCACGGCGCAGTACGATTTCCCGCAGTTCGTTCAGGTCGATGTTCCAGGTGCTTTTCATGTAGTTGGAGACGATTTCGAATTTGGCTTCGATTTTCGGCCGTCCCGTGTCGCCGGCCGTCGTCAGCATCTCCTCCCACTCTTCTGCGCTCCGGTTGACGTAGAGGGCGATGAGTTCCACGAAATCCTCGCTGTCGGCTTTCGATGCATACGGGGAAATGAATCCTTTTTGCAGTGCCGATTCGGTGGTCTTGTAGATTTCGAAGCATTGGTCCTGTACGTAATCCGGGCCGGAAATCTCCGCGAAATCGGTGGGGTAAGGTTTCGTCTGATTGAGGATATGCCCGAATTCGTGGTGGATCGTCTTGAAATAGGCCGTCTTCGCATTGACGGTCTTGGGGTTCAGGTTGTCGAGGTTGTAGAGCGTGATCTTCGCCCCGGCTTCGGCCGTTCCCAGCACCATCGCTCCGTTGGTCTTGTAGGCATACGAGCCGACCAGGAAGAGGATTTTCGGGAAATAGGCCTTGATGAAATCCGTGCTGCCGGTTATCTCGTCGTAGGCTTCCAGGCACATGTGGCGCACCAGTTTGGCCATGGCGACCGACTGCTTGTAGCTGGCGGGTGTGAGGTAGTAGCCCATGCTCGACTCGATGTCCTCGAACCGGTATTTGAGCTGGATGTTGTAGGTTTCGACGTAGTTGCGCTTGAGCCAGCGGTCGAGGTCGTTCTGTTCGGTGGTCGTCGGCCGGACCACGCTGGTGGAATCCAGATCGTCGTTGTCCGAACAGGCTGTCAGCGCTGCGCAGAGCAGCGTGACGGAAAAGAGCAGATATATCAGATTCTTTTTCATACGCACTTTGGTTTGTTATTTTCTCGGGTTGGGGGTCAGGCCGGCGGCAATAACGTCGGCCGGGAGTTGCAGGGCGCGGCGCGGATCGGCCGTACCGTTCTCGTCGCTGATCTGATCGGTGATTTGCACGACGGTTTCGGCGTCTTCATCGAGCAGGTAGCGGTAGACCGTGATGCCGAAGCGACGGGTGTCGAACCACCGCATGCCTTCGTGGAGGAACTGGTAGCGGCGCATGAAGATGAGCGCCTGAAGCATGCTCTCCTGCGGGCCGTCCTCTTCGAGCGTGTTGTAGGGGGCCGCATGGAGCTTTTTCTTGGGATTGAGCGTCTGCGGGCTGCTGACCGAGGTCTTTCCGACGTAGAGTTCGGAGTAGTCGGGGTAGGTTTCCGTAGCCCATTTGATGATCGAAGCCTCCGTCATGGATTTGAACCCTGCCGAGAAGAGGTTCGCGGCGTAGAGGTTTATATCCTCCAGGGCCTTGTCGAGCGCCGTCGGGTCTTCGTTCATCTTCATAATATAGGCTTCGGCGCGGTTGAGCAACGCCTCCTCGGAGGTGAAGAGAACGGAAATCGCTTTGTTGAATCCGGTTCCGGCGACCGGGTCGGTGTATTGGAACACGCGCCATGTCCGGGGAAGAACGTATTTGCCCGATGAGGCAAGCACTGCATGCGGCGCTTTGAAAGTCACGCTGCTGCCCCACGGACCGCCTTTTTTCGGCTGAACGGTTTCATAGATTCCTTGCAGTTTGCCGTGCGAATAGCGGCCGGCGGTGGAGTACCAGTCGAAAAGCAGTCCGCTGTTCGATGTCGCGGCCTGGAGGAGGAAGTTGGCCGTGCTGGCCGAATTGACATATTCCTGATGCCTGCTGGTGCCGTTCGGCAGAGCGGCGATCGCACTGTAATCGCGCAGCAGCGACGACGGGTTGGAGGTCAGGGCCATCGTCGCGTATTTGATGGCATTGTCCCAGTCCTGCATGAACAGGTAGTAGCGCGAGGCGAAGCAGCAGGCGGCCTTGTAGTTGAAGTGGTATTTCGGAACCGAATAGGCCGTGTCGTCGATCAGGGGGATGCCCGCTTCGATGTCTTTGCCGATCATCTCGTAGACCTTCTGGAGCGTTCCGCGTTCGTACCTGGGGTTGAGGTCGGTTTCGGCGTGGTCCATATAGGGTATGCCCAGGCAGTTCCCGGCTGTTGCCGGGTTGTAGGGCATGCAGAACATGTTTGCCAGTACGAAATGGGAATAAGCCCGGCAAATCAGCGCTTCGCCTTTGCTGGCCTTGAGCCTCGTGGTGGTAGGCCCTCCCAGCTCCTCGATGGCCGAAAGCGCCTGGTTGGCGTTGGCGATGTTGTTGTAGTTCGAACTCCAGATGTTCCGCGGGGCGTCGTTGTTGCTGGTAACCTCTTCGGCCCATTCGTAGACATCCTGATAGAACTGGTTGTAATTCTTTGTGATGCCGTAGTCGCAGACGTTGTCCGAGGAGAGTTCCGCAACGAGCTGGTAGCTGCCTGCTCCGCTGATGTAGGCCGAGACGAGTATGTTGGCGATCTTCTCTTCGGAATCCAGCGTCGTGCGCAGATCGGGATTCTGATCCAGAAAATCGCTGCACGACATGAATGCCGGAATGACGATCGCTATGCCCAGTAAATATATGATGCTTTTTTTCATAGGAATCTTTTTAAGATAAATCAGATTTTACAGTCCGATTCGGATTGTGAGCGTGAACTGCCGCGGCACGGGGGCTGCGACGCCGCCGGTGTTGTAGAACTCGGGGTCCTGGCCGTTGAGCTTCTTGTCGGCGTAGATCAGGAAGAGGTTCGTGGCTTGCAGTTTGAGCGAAAGCGAAGAGAACCGCAGTTTCGAAATGAGTCTCTTCGGGAAGTCGTACGAAAGCGAAATCTCCTTCATGCGGATGAAGTCGCCCTTGGCGATGCGTGCCGTCGAGTAGTTGTAGGCGCTGTATCCGTACGAAATCGAGGAGTTCAGCTGGCGCTGGCGCTTCGAGGCGATGGCCGGGATGTTCGTGACGGCTTCGTCGCCGGAGACCATCCAGCGGTTCTTGAATTCCCGCGGCATGGCGTCGAGGTCCGAGTAAATGCTGCTGAAGACCGGGTTGAGCCGCACGACGTTGCCGAACGAGTAGGTCATAAAGACGTTCAGACGCCATCCCTTGTACTGGAACGTATTGCCGAAACTGCCCAGGTCGGTCGGGTCGACCGGTCCGGAGTAGACCAGATTCGTTTTCAGGTTGTTCTCGTTGCTGTCCTGGAAATTGAAGGAGCTGGAGCTGAGTTTGCCTTCCGTGTTGACCACGACCGGCAGTCCGACTTCGTTCAATCCTGCGAACTGGAACGAGAAGAGCGAGCGGGCGGGATACCCCTCCATCGTGAATCCGGTTCCCGAAACCAGCGTCATTGCGCGCGTGGAGGTTTCGAGTTTGGTCACTTCGTTGTGGATGTGCGAGTAGATGAAGTTGGTGGTCCAGCTGAAGTTCTTGGTCTGGACGTTCTTGGTCGAAAGGCTGATTTCGACGCCGTTCGATTTCATCTCCGCGACGTTGCCGTATTTGGAGATCTCGCCGCCGATACCCTGGGTCGTGACCGTGCCGATCAGGTCGAAGTTGTTGCGTTTGTACCAGTCGAAGGCCAGGTTGATCCGGTTGTTGACGAACCCGACGTCGAGTCCGAGGTTCAGCTCGTGCTTCTTCTCGTAGGTGAGCTGCGCATTTTCGAGGCTCGAAACCTTGAGGCCGGTTTCGGTATCGCCGCTGGTCGGGCGCCACGGGGTCGAGGCTTTGATGACGGCCAGCGAGTTGGTGACGTAAGACGGGCCGCGGTCGGCGGTCAGCGAGTAAGAGGCTTTGAGCGACAGGTGCGACAGGGCGGGCTGTACGTGGCTGAAGAACTTCTCCTCGTGGACGTTCCATGCCCCGGAGATATTCCACGTCGGCAGCCAGCGGGCTTTGCGGCTCTTGCCCATCTTGTTGGTCCCTTCGTAGCGGTAGGTTCCGTTGATGGTGTAGCGTCCCTTGTAAGAATAGGTTCCGTTGAAGAAGAAGGCCACTTCGCGATAGAACGAGTCGCCGATCGTGTAGTACTTGCTGCCGCTCTCCATGCCCTGCTTGAAGGCCAGGTAATCGTAGTAAGGCTCCATACCCATATCGTACTGGAGTCCCCAGCCGCGGAACCAGGTGTTGTGCCGGTCGATCTTGTTCACCGACATACCGCCGTAGAGGTTGATGATATGCGTGTTGTTGAACGTTTTGTTGTAGGTCGCCGACGCGCGGAAGTCGTACGAAAGCATTTTGTTGTCCGTGCGTTCGTAGATACCGCCCTTGGGCAGCACGGTCACCGGAACGGCGTAGGGGTTGTCCGGATCGGTGTAAAGGAACGGGTTGTTGTCCCGGACGGTGGTCGGTTCGACGGTCCGGTAAGCGACGGACTGGTTTGAGGACTCGGTGATGTTATGCTCCTGGATCGAGGCCTGGTATTTTACCGCGCCCAGGGCGCTCAGGTCGAGGCCCTCGACGGGCGACCACTTCAGTTCGGCCTGGAATTTGGTCTCGACGACCGAAAGGTCGATGTAGTTGTTGTCCAGTTCGTGCAGAATGTTGAAGCTCGCGTAGTTTCGCGTGTAGAATTCGTCGGGGTCGAGCGTGCGCGACGTATTGAGCGCATAGGAATAGGGGTTGATGTCGAATTCGCGCTTCACTTCGCCCGTCACGTAGTTGGTTGCCGACGACAGGGTTCCCGGCGCCTTCTGCTTCCGGTAGGAGCCGTTGGAAATCAGGTTCAGCGACAGGTTTTTGAAGATGTTGTAGGTGGCGTTGATGTTGGCCGTGTAGCGTTCCACCTTGCTGGTCTTCGTCCAGCCCGGGTCGCTCATGGCGCTCAGCGACGCATAGTAGGACGATTTGTCGGTTCCGGACGTGAGGCTCACCGAGTGGGTGTGCATGACGTTGTTGTTGAACAGCTCGCTGAACCAGTTCGTGTTGCGGAACTCCGCCGCGCGCAGGTAATTCCCGATGCTCGCGTCGTCGTTTTGCAATTGTCCGGCCGCAATCATCTGGTACATCTTTCCGAATACGCCGCTTTCCGAATCGGTGATGGTTTCGGCGAGGTTGAGCCAGCCTTTTTTCTGCATGTCCATGTACACCGACATCTGGTCCTGCGAGTTCATAATGTTGAAATCCCGGTAGGACGGAATCATGCGGTAGGTGAATTCGCCGGTGTAGTTGATGGTGCTCACGCCGGCGCGGCCGCGTTTGGTGGTGATGACGATGACGCCCGCCATGGCGCGCGCTCCGTAGATGGAGGTGGCGGAGCCGTCTTTCAGAATGTTGAAGCTCTCGATGTCTTCGGCATTGAGTCCGGCGATGGCCGATGCGATGAGCGTCGTGGCGTCGCCCGAGGAGAGGTCGTCGGCGTCGATGTCGACGATGTCCTCCATGATGACGCCGTCCACGACCCACAGCGGCTTCGAACTGCCGTAAATTGATGTGGCGCCGCGCACGCGGATTTTCGGGGCGGTTCCGAACGTACCGGATACGTTCTGGACGGATACGCCGGCCGACCGGCCTTCCAGGCCGCGGCTGATGTCGGCCATACCGGCCAGTTTCACGTCGTCGGCAACCAGCTGGTCTGCGGCTCCCGTGAACAGCCGCTTGTCCATCTTGGTCATACCCGTCACCACGACGGCCTCTACGGCCTGGGCGTCGGGTTCGAGTTTTACCCGGATGTCGGGTGCAATGTCAACATCCTGGGTTTTGTAGCCTACATAAGAGATTTGGAGTTTCCCCCCCCCTCCTTTCGGGACTCCTTGAAGTGCGAATTCTCCCTTGACATCGGTCGAAGTGCCGATTGTCGGGCGGTTCTTGACGACAACGGTCGCACCGATGACCGGTGCGTTGTTCTCATCGACGACGCGGCCTTTGACCGTCTGGGTCTGGGCCGAAGCTGCCGTCATACAGAAAACCGCCGATAGCGATAAGAGCAATTTTTTTATCATAGGCGAAAATTTAAATGGGTTTGGTACGAGGTTCGGGCCGGCTGCCTTTCCGATGGGCCGTCGGCTATCGGAAAAGGAACAGTGCGTTTGAATAAGCGTGCAGCGGGTGTGGGTAGGGATGCTGCGGGAGGATGCGAACGTAAGAGAGAGGGCGATACGGCGGATCAGCCGAAGAGCGGGTCGTTCGGATGCCGTTGCTTCCGGTATTTCGACCGGCGGAACTGGAATACGGAAAACGATGCGGAGACTGCCCGGAATGATTTTCCGGCTATCGTCCGATTTGGATGCGAATACCTCTGATGCCGAAACAAATGTGTTTTCTTCATAGCATGCAAATTTTATATATAGGTGTCGCAAATAAGCCTTTCGGGAAGCGTAAACTTTCGTCAGGGCTTTTACAAAAATATCGGAAAACGGCATTGTGCGAGTATATTTTCTTATAAAAGAAGTATGATTTCATATCATAGCGCCCAAGATCGCTCTTTGCCGCCCGCCGGAAAAGCCATCCGGCGTATCCGGGAAAAAGCCCTTGTACCAAGGGGAATCGGCGTTGTCGCTAAATGGGATATTTTGTTTTGAAATCCGGTTTTTTTGTATATATTTACATAGATATTCCGGTCTGTTTTTATCTAATTCGCCCTGCTATGTATTTCAGATGCGTATTCCTTCTCCTCGCGGTCGCGGTCGTCCGGAGTGCATTCCCGCAGAATATCCGCCGCATTACCCACCGCGACGGGCTGTCGAACAGTTCGATTCTGTCGCTGGCGCAGGATGCGGACGGGTATATCTGGGCGGGCAGTTGCGACGGACTGAATCTGTGGGACGGCAATTCCGCCCGGCATTTCCGGCTCTCGGGCAACCTGATTCAGGAGATCGTAGCCACGGACGACGGTTACCTCTGGGTGCGGACCAACTACGGTGTCGACCGCTTCGACACGCGCGACCGGCGGATCGAAATGCTTGCCGGATTCCAGCGGGTCTATAAATTCGCGGCCCGCAGCCGGGACGAGGCGTTTTTCCTGCATGGCAACAAGTTGTACGGATATGTGGCGTCGCAGGGTGCGTTCGAGCCGGTCGATGTCCGCGGGGCGGAGCTGAACGGGGTGCTGCGCATGTGCCTCGACGGCGACGGCGTATTGTGGCTGGTGCGTTCGGAGGATATTCGTTGTGCGCAGGTGGCCTATGACGCCGGCGGCAGGGCTTCGGTGGGGGAGTGGGAGCGGATGCCGCTGCCGGACGGGGTGGTGTTCACCCGTTACGACGGCGACCGGACGATCTTTTTCACCGACCGGAACGGCATGTTGTTCCGCTTCGACACCGGGCAGCGGCGGGCTTTCCCGATTTTCGACCTGCGGGAGGAGCTCGGACGGCGCGGCGCCCTTTCGTCGGTGATCAGCGACAAGGACGATTACGTGCTGGCCTTCGGGATGAGCGGCGTGCTGCGGCTCCGTTCGACCGATCCGATCGAGGGGCGTTACGAGTTGCAGGAGATCGACGTCAACTGCGGCGTTTTTGCGCTGCTGAAGGACTGTAACCAGGATATTGTCTGGATCGGAACCGACGGCAGCGGGTTGCTGCGGCAGGCGGTCGGGGAGGTCGCGATCCGTTCGGTCACCTACGAAACGCTGCCCTACCTGCTGACCAAACCGATCAAGGCGCTCCATGTCGACCCGGATGGCGACCTCTGGATCGGGACCAAGAACGACGGCATCCTGCGCATCCGCGATTTCTACTCCCGGCGGACCTTTACGCGGGAGAATACCGACAGCTATACGGCCGCCGATTCGCCGCTGGGGAAAAATTCGGTCTATACGTTTGCCGGAAGCCGCCGCAATGTACTGTGGATCGGCGGCGACGGCGGCGTGTGCTACTACTCGTACCGGCACAGGCGGATTTTCGAACTGCCGCGGAGCGGGGCGCTGCGGCGCATTCACGGGCTTTACGAGGACCGGGACGGGGTGCTGTGGGCTGCGAGCGTGGGCTACGGGGTCTGGCGCATCGAACTGTCCGGGAGCGCCGACGCGCCCGTCGCCGCGAATGTCGAACCGGTGGAGCTGGGACTCAAGGCGCGGAGCCGGAACTTCTTTTTCTCCGTTTGCGAGGAGTCCGATTCCACCCTCTGGTTCTGCAACCACGGTATCGGCGTCGTACACTATGACAGGCGCACCCGGGAGGGCCGGACCGTCGGGTTCGACACCCGCCGGGGGCTGGCCGTGAACGACGTGACGGCGGGCGTGTGCCGTTCGGACGGCTCGTCGTGGTTCGGGACCGGCTGCGGCCTGGTGCGTTACGATCCGGCGGGCGGCGGCGCGGAATCCGATTACAGCAACGACCAGCTGCGCTGCGGGGTGATCCACGGCCTGCTGGTCGATTCGCTCGACAACATCTGGGTCGGGACCAATGCCGGCATCGTGCGCTACGACCCGGCGACGAACCGTTCGGTGGTTTACGGCGCTTCGTACGGACTTGACGTGGTCGAGTTCAGCGACGGAGCCTATTTTTACGACCGGGAGCGGGGGAAACTGCTTTTCGGCGGGATCAACGGCTTCGTGGTCATCTCCGACAGCGGGGATTCCGAGGCGGCCTCCTACATGCCGCCCATCCGGTTCCGCGAGGTGAGGGCCAACGGCGAGTCGTACGATGTCGGGACGCTGATGCGCCGGGGGCGGATGGTGCTGCGGCATCATCAGAATGCTTTCAGTCTTTCGATCGCGGCGCTGGATTACGTCAACGGCAGCAATTATTCCTATTTTTACAATATCGAGGGACTGGACGGCGACTGGCATGACAATTACCACAGCAACACGCTGGCCTTCGCTGCGTTTCCCACGGGCCGCTATACGCTCGGGGTGCGCTACCGGAACAATACGACCGGGGAGTGGAGTCCCGTCAGCCGCCTGCCGATCCGCGTGCTGGCTCCGCCCTACGCCTCGACCTGGGCCTGGATCGGGTATCTCGCCGCAACGCTGGGCGTCGTTATCGGCGTGTCGGGATACCTGATCCGTCGCCGCCGGCTTCGGACGCGGCTCCGGCAGTCGCTCTACGAACAGCGGCAGCGGGAACTGGTCTATGAGTCGTGCATCTGGTCGTTCTCCAACCTGACCAACGAACTCTCGATTCCCGTGACGCTGATAAACGGTCCCTGCCAGCAGATCATGGGCTGCAAGTCGGCCGACGCGTTCGTCCGCCGGCAGGCGGAGCTGATCCGGCACAATGCGCAGAAGATCAACGATCTAATCTATATGCTCAACGAATTCCAGTCGACCGATCCCGTCGACGGTTCGGACGATATCGAGATGTTGGACGTTTCGCGCACGGCCGGCGGCATCGCGCAGACATTCGCCGATTATGCCGGGGAGAACCGTATCGCCTACCGGACGGCCGTAGGCAGCGGCGTGCTGTTCCCTTCGGTGCGCAATATCCTGATGATGATCTTCAATATTCTGCTGTCCAATGCGTTCCGCCGGACGGGGCCGGGCGGTGAGGTGAGCGTTTCGGTCGGGACCTGCTCCGTGCCGCGTCCGGACGGGGCGGCTTCCGGCGCCGGGGAGGAGACTTCCGGCGCGGCGGAACGGCTTCGGATCGAGGTCTCGAACCGGGGCGTGGAACTCGACGCCGGGCAGATCGAGCTGATTTTCGACCGCTACAAACTGTTCAACCACCTGGGGGCATTGAGCCGCCAGGGCGTGTCGCTGAAGGAAGATCTGGAGCTGACGATCTGCTACAACCTCGTGACCAAACTCCAGGGCGAATTCCGGGTGGAGAGCCGCGACGGGCTGACGACCTTTACGCTGTCGCTGCCGCGGCTCGAGATCACCCGTGCGGCCCGGTCCGCCGCACAGCCCGACATCGCTCCCGGACAGCGGTTCAGCCTGCCCGTGCCGGTTCCCGAAGCCTCCGTGATGACGTTCGGCGACATGCTCCCGACGATGCTCGTCATCAACGAGGACCGGGATATGGCCGATTTCATCGCCGGTCTGTTCAGCGGCGGCTACAACGTGCGGATCGTCTCCGACCTGAAATGCCCGCAGGAGAAACTGGCCGAAGCGCAGCCGCAGATCATCATCTGCGGGACGGTGTCGCTCAATGCGGCGATGATCGGCCTGATCCGCAGCATCCGGGAAACCAAGCAGCTGATGCAGGTCCCGATTATCCTGTTGACGGCGGTTTCCCGTACGGACGTGAAGGTCGAGGGGCTGGAACTGGGCGTGGACATCTGCCTGAAGATACCCTTCGACATTACCCATTTGCAGAGTGTCGTCGACCAGCTGCTGCGCCGTTACGAATCGCTGAAAAGCTACGGACGCTCGGTTTACAGCGCCTTCGACCTCACGCAGGGGCGGTTGCTGCACAAGGACGACAAGGCGTTTCTGGAGCGGATGCTCGACATCATCAACCGGAGCATTCTCGATCCGGGGTTCTCGACGCAGTTCATCGCCCGGGAACTCGGCATGAGTCTCTGCAATTTCTACCGGCGGCTGGGGACGATCACCGGCCAGACCCCGGCGGGAATCATCCGGGAGTACCGGCTGAACCTGGCCGAGCAGTTGCTGGTGACCACGCGGCTCTCGATCGACGAGATTATCTACAAGTCGGGGTTCGCCAACCGCAGTACCTTTTTCCGGGGATTCATCGCCCGGTTCGGGGCGACGCCGAAGGTCTATCGCGAGCGGAAGATTGAGGAGGCGCTGCGGGAAAAGGACGCCCGGGCGGAGGAATCGGACCGGGCGGAGGAATCGGACCGGGCGTAAGCGAAGCCCTCGGCGGCGCGGGTGCCGGGTGTGGGTGCCGGGTGCGGGCGAAAGCGGGCGGCAGCCGTTGCCGGGACCGTTTCTGTGGATGTTTTCGGGCGGTTGCTGCTGCGGCGGTGCGGGCGGAACGGTTCGTACGCAGTCGTTTTCCGGTGTCCGGATCGTGTGTCTGCGTTCCGGATTTTGCCGATTTCCAGGCCGGAAGGAGGATTTTTCCCGGAAAATCGTTATTTTTGCCTCCGGAGCTTCCGTGTACGGTTCGTCCGAGCGGAAACGATGATCACTTTATAACTTTATCGAGATGAAAATTGCTATTGTGGGCGTCAGCGGCGCTGTGGGCCAGGAGTTTTTGCGGATTTTGGAGGAGCGCCGGCTCCCGATCGACGAACTGGTGCTGTTCGGTTCGCAGCGCAGCGCGGGCCGTACCTATAAATTCCGCGGGGAGGAGCTTACCGTCAAACTGCTGCAACACAACGACGATTTCAAGGAAATCGACTTCGCCCTGACGTCGGCCGGAGCGGGTACGTCGAAGGAGTTCGCCGAGACGATCACCCGGCACGGGACCGTTATGATTGATAATTCGAGCGCTTTCCGCATGGATGCCGACGTGCCCCTCGTCGTGCCGGAGGTCAACCCCGGGGATGCGAAGAACGCGCCCCGCCGCATCATCGCCAATCCCAACTGTACGACGATCCAGATGGTCGTGGCGCTGAAGGCGATCGAGGACGTGTCGCATATCCGCCGCGTGCACGTGTCGACGTACCAGTCGGCCAGCGGCGCCGGGGCGGCCGCCATGGCGGAACTGGAGACGCAGTATGCCGAACTGGGCGCGGGCAAGGAACCGACGGTGGCGAAATTCGCCTTCCAGCTGGCCTACAACGTGATTCCGCATATCGACGTTTTTACCGACAACGACTATACGAAGGAGGAGATGAAGATGTTCCACGAGACGCGCAAGATCATGCATTCGGACATCGCCGTGTCGGCGACCTGCGTGCGCGTTCCGGTGATGCGCGCCCATTCGGAGAGCGTGTGGCTCGAAACCGAGCGTCCCGTCTCCGTGTCCGAAGCCCGCGAAGCCTTCTCGAAGGCCGAAGGCGTGGTGCTGATGGACGATCCCGCCGGCAAGGTCTACCCGATGCCGCTCTTCATAGCCGGCAAGGACCCCGTGTACGTGG
This sequence comes from Alistipes shahii WAL 8301, assembly GCF_025145845.1. NCBI lineage: Bacteria > Pseudomonadati > Bacteroidota > Bacteroidia > Bacteroidales > Rikenellaceae > Alistipes > Alistipes shahii. The sequence goes on from NZ_CP102253.1 coordinate 2,317,089, forward strand.
GGCGTATCCGCAAGGACCTGACGTGCGACAACGGCCTGGCGTTCTGGTGCGTGAGCGACCAGATCAAGAAGGGTGCGGCGCTCAATGCCGTGCAGATCCTCGAAACGCTGATTTAGCTTTCGGCCGGCGGCTGTCCGGGAGTTGCTTCGGGCGGAAAGCCGACTGAAGAACTGACGGCCTGCGCTGCCGATGACCGCATTGATTGCGGTTTGCGCGTAGAGCGGCGGTTTTGTCGCAAGAACAGGCCCGGGACGAAATCCCGGGCCTGCTCTGTATCGGGAAATCCGGATAAAGCAGGTCGCTTACCCGATTAAGCGGGGGTGGGTATGCGTGCGAAACAGAGGATAATTGCGACCTTTCGGAACAAATCCCATACTGTTATGATCACTTCCGTAAAGGTAAAATTCCGCGCATCGCGCGTATCCGGCAAGGCCGGAACCATCTACTATCAGTTGACCCATCTCCGCCGGACCCGCTGCATTACGACCGGCATCCGTTTGATGCCCGGCGAGTGGGACGCTTCGGCGCAGCGGGCCGTCTCTCCGGAGCCGGGCCGCGTTCCGGTCTGGCAGTGCCGCATAGAGTGCGACGTGGACCGGCTGCACCGGATCATCCGCGACCTGGGCCGCGAGGGGCGGCCCTATACGGTCGACGAGGTTGCCGACCGCTTCTGCGCACAGTCCTGCGGCGTGGGCGTGACGGCGTTCATGCGCGAGCAGATCGCGCAGCTGACAGCCGACAACCGGCTGGGCACGGCCCGCAACTACACGCGCACGCTCCGCAGTTTTTCGGGCTTTCTCGGCGGCGGCGAACTGCCTTTCGCCGCGTTCACCGAGCGGTTGGTCGAGGAGTACAACGCTTACCTGCTGCGCCGCGGGGTCGTCCGGAACACCGTGTCGTTCTACATGCGCATCCTGCGCTCGGTTTACAACAAGGCGGTCCGCAGGCGGCTGGCCGAGCCGGCGTCGCCGTTCGGCGGTGTCTATACGGGCGTCGACCGCACGCGCAAACGGGCCATCGACGAGCGGCTCATCGCCCGTCTGAAGAGCCTCGACCTGCCGGTTTCGGGTGCGTTGCCGCTGGCCCGCGACCTGTTCGTTTTCAGCTACTGCATGCGTGGCATGGCGTTCGTCGACATGGCTTTTCTCCGGAAAAAGGACATGAGGGACGGGGCGATCCACTACGTGCGCCGCAAGACGGGGCAGCGGATGACCGTGCATCTGGAGCCGTGCATGCGCGAGATCATCGGCCGGTACGCTCCGCGCACGCGCGATACGCCCTATCTTTTCCCGGTGCTGACGGCCGAGGACCCGGCCCGGGCCTATGCGCAGTATCAGGTCGCGCTGAACTACTACAACCGTCTGCTGAAAAAGCTCGCGTCGCTGCTGGGGTTGGACTCCGGGCTTTCGTCCTACACCTCGCGTCACAGCTGGGCGACGGCGGCCCGCAACCACAATGTGCCGCTGCCGGTGATCAGCGCCGGAATGGGGCACACCTCCGAGCGCACGACGCAGATTTACCTCTCGGCGCTGGAAACCTCGGTCATCGACTCCGCCAACCGGAAAATCCTCGCTTCGCTGAACCGCTGCGTCTCCTGCTGACGTGTCCGGAGATGCGGGTCTGAAAAAATCCGGCCGCGGAGGTCTGTCCCCGCGGCCGGATCGGTCGGTTGGAACATGCGTTTACTTCACCTCCCAGTCGTCGGTGCGGAACGAGGAGGCGGGGATGCCGGAGGTGTTGAAAAGGGTGGCTTCGGGAACGTTGCGGAAGGCGTAGCGCACGGCGACCGGTTCCGGAACGGCGTCGCACGCGACGATCAGGCGGCTTTTGCCCTTCTCGATCCGGGCTGTGGCCGGGTGGAAGACGCGGTCGGCGCCCGCCATTTCGAAGCCCGTGAGCGTGCGGCCGTAGGGCGCCAGGCCGTCGGGACCTGTCGCGAAGGTCAGGTAGGCCTTGCCGTCGGCGACCTCCATCTTTTCGCAGACGGGCGTATCGGCGTCGATGCCTTTCATGCCGTAGGTTTTCGACAGCGCCAGCCAGGCCAGACGTGTTCCGACCTCTTCTTTTTTGGCCGGATGGATGCAGCCCTCGTCGCCGATGTCGAGTGTTACGGCCATGCCGCTCGATGGAATATCCTTCAGATTATGCAGCTGGGCTTCGCGCAGCAAGGCTCCGCTGATGGCGTTGGGTCCGTCATAGCGGTAGGGTGCGATCTGCACGTAGTAGAACGGCAGCTCGCCCTGCGCCCAGCGCTCGCGGAGCATCTTCACGAAGGCCGGCATCAGCGCCCGGTACTGGGTGGGATTCGGCCTGTTCGACTCGCCCTGATACCAGAGGAATCCCTTCACGGTGTAGGGTACGAGCGGTGCGATCATGCCGTTGTAAAGTCCGCAGGGTTTGTACTGGGGGCGGTCGATTTGGTCCGGGTTGTCAAGGAACGAGAGGTCGAACTCCTTGAATCCGGACATCGTTTCGCGGTCCATCCACGCCTCGACCGGGGTGCCGCCCCAGCAGGTGACGATGACACCCACGGGGACGTCCAGCACGCTCTGCAAGTAGCGGGCGAAGTAGTAGGCCGTGGCGCTGGTTCCGGCGACCGCTTCGGGGGTGTGCTTCAGCCATTGTGCCGCGCACTCCTCCTGCGGCGTGCGTGCCGTGCTGCGTTTGACGGTGCAGAGGCGGATCGGCGTTGCGGCCCTGGCCCGGATGATCGCCTCCGCCGAACCTTCGACGGGCTGGTTGGGGAATCCGTGTACCGGCATCTCCATGTTCGATTGTCCGGAGCAGAGCCACACCTCGCCGATCAGCACGTCGCGGAGCGTCAGCCGCTCGCCGTCGCTCAATTCGATCGTGTAGGGACCTCCGGCCTCCGGGGTGGGCACGGCGGCCCGCCAGCGGCCGTCTTTGCCGACGTTGGCCGTAATGCCTTGCGTGCTCCACGAGGGGCGGATCGTGACCTTCTTGCCGGGCGCGGCCTTGCCCCAGAACTGCGCTTCGGACTGCTGCTGGAGCACCATGTTGTCGCCGAAAATGCCGGGCAGGACGACTTTCGCCTGCATCGTGAGGGCCGTGCCGAGCGCGGCCAGTGTGAGAAGGATTCGTTTCATCGTTAACGGATTTTATCGAGTTCGACGGTGAAGTGGCGCAGGATCGGCGCCTCGAAGGTGATGCGGTAACCCGTGGTGATCTCCGCGCGGCGCTCGAAGATGTTGCGGCATGCGGCGGCGATCACCCGGATGTGGTTGTCGGTGTAGACGCGGCGCGGGATGGCCAGGCGCAGCAGTTCGAGCGCGGGGTAGCGGTTCTCGTGCGTCTCGGGGTCGCGGTCGGCGAGGATCGAGCCGATCTCCACGCCGCGGATGCCCGCTTCGAGGTAGAGTTCCACGGCCAGCGTCTGGGCGATGAACTGCTCCTTCGGGAGGTTCGGAAGCACCTTCTTCGCATCCACGAAGATCGCGTGCCCGCCTGCCGGACGCTGGTAGGGGACGCCGTACTGGTCCAGCAGGTCGCCCAGCAGCCGCACCTGCCGGATGCGGGTGTCGAGCTGTCCGAATTCCGTGTTCTCGTCCAGTCCCACGGCCAGCGCGTCCATGTCGCGGCCCGACATGCCGCCGTAGGTGACGTAGCCTTCGAACATGATGCTGAACGACATCGCCTTTTTGTAGAGTTCCTCGGAGCGCATCGCCACGAAGCCGCCCATGTTCACCACGCCGTCCTTCTTGGCCGAGATGGTCATAATGTCGGCCCAGTCGTACATTTCGCGGACGATCTCCTTGATCGTCTTCGAGGCGTAGCCCTCCTCGCGGGTTTTGATGAAGTAGGCGTTCTCGGCGAAGCGCGCCGAGTCCATCAGCAGGGGTACGCCGTAGCGGCGGCACAGTTCGGCCGTTTCGCGGATGTTGCGCATCGACACGGGTTGGCCTCCGGCCGTGTTGTTGGTGACGGTGAGCACCACGCACGGAATCTTTTCGCGCGGGTTTTCGGCGAGGACCTTTTCGAGTTTCGCAAGGTCCATCTCGCCTTTGAACGGCAGTTCGAGCTGCGTGTCGGCCGCGGCGTCGATCGTGCAGTCCACGGCGTGGCAGCGGCGGAATTCGATGTGCCCCTTCGTGGTGTCGAAGTGCGAGTTGCCCGGCACGATGTCGCCCTCCTTGAGCAGCGCCGAGAAGATCACGTTCTCCGCGGCGCGCCCCTGGTGCGTGGGCAGGAACCACGGCATGCCGAACAGCTCCGCGACCGTCGTTTTGAGCCGGAAATAGGACGAGGCCCCGGCGTAGCTTTCGTCGCCGGTCATCATCGCCGCCCACTGGCGGTCGGACATCGACCCCGTGCCCGAATCGGTCAGCAGGTCGATCGTCACCTGGTCCGAGCGCAGTTTGAAAAGGTTGTAGCGGGCTTCGCGAATCCACGCTTCGCGCTCTTCGCGCGTGGAAGTGCGAATGGCCTCGGTCATCTTGATCTTGTAGGGTTCGGCATAAGGAAGTGTCATCATATAGTTGGTTTTAGGTTGCAATTCGTCGGTATTCCGATCAAAATTACGAAAAATTTTCCGAAACCGGAACTCGGGTACGTTATTTGTTCGGGGTCCTGCTGAATTTAACCTTCCGAATGCGATGCAAAAATACCGCTGCACCTATTGCGAATACATCTATGATCCCGTGTCGGGCGATCCGGAACACAACGTGGGCCGGTATACGCCGTTCGACGCGCTGCCCGACGACTGGGTATGTCCCGTCTGCGGCCGGGGGAAATGGGCTTTCGATGCGATGAAGGAACAAAAAACAAGCGACATATGATTTTGTATCTCAACTTATTAACATCTTTGATTATGGCAACGACCGATACCGCGTCCTCGCCGCGTTTCACCCCGCAGGACCTGCCTTATGCCTACGACGCGCTTGCGCCCGCAATCTCCGAGGAGACGATGCACTACCACCACGACAAGCATTATGCTGGTTATGTCGACAAACTGAACGAGCTGATCGTCGACACGCCCTTTGCCGGGCAGCCGCTGGAAGACATCATCCTTTCGGCCGACGGGCCGGTCTACAACAACGCCGCGCAGGCGTGGAACCACGCGTTCTTCTTCGGACAGCTCTCGCCGAAACCCCAAAAGGAGCCTTCGGGCGAGCTGCTGGAGGCCATCAACCGCAATTTCGGCTCGCTAGACGAACTGAAGGTGCAGATCGGCCGCGCCGCCGCGGGCCTTTTCGGCTCGGGGTGGGTGTGGCTGGCCGAGGACCCCTCGGGGCGTCTGGCCGTTGTCAGCGAGCAGAACGCCGGCAACCCCATGCGCCACGGCATGAAGCCGCTGCTGGCGATCGACGTCTGGGAGCATGCGTATTACATCGACTACCGGAACCGCCGCGCCGATGCCGTCGAGGCCCTCTGGGGCGTCGTCGACTGGAAGGTCGTGGGCGACCGATACGCTGAAAAATAGGCGGTTTCCGCCGGTGTTCGAATGCCGTTTCCTATATAGGAAACGGCATTTTTTGCGGGTCGCGGATTCATGGATTTGTAATCAAAATTCGTCATTTTGTGATCATTTTGGTTTGCCGATGTGTTTTTCTGCGTAAAAGAGTGTATCTTCGCAGCGTAGAAATTTATGATTCGGACCGGATGCAGGAGAGAATTCAATTGGCATTGATCCTGTTGCTCTTCGCCCTGGCGGGGAGTCTGGAGGATACGTCGTTCCGCAGCGGCGCGGAGAGCGTGCGCCCTGCCCTGACGCAATCCTCGGTTGCCGGTTCGCACGCCGCGGCATGCAATTATTTCTCCGCCGCGATCTGTCCCTGCGCCGTCTCGATCGAGGCTCCCGCAGCTCCTTCGGACCATAAGGCCGCCGTGCGGCAGCTTGCCGGCGCGCGCGTCGCCTGTGATGCCGCTTTCGGCCTCCGTACCGCAATGCGGACCTATTCCCCGGCTTTGCACCCCGACGCCGTGGATTACTACGTCTTCTCTCTGGGGCGCATTCTGATTTAGCCTTTTCCGCCGTTTTACCTGCCGCATGTTTCCGGGGCTTTGCCGTCCGCGGGGCGTGCGTGCGTTCGTCGTGCCGGAATTAAAAATCGTAAAACAACATATCTATGTATTTCACGCTATTGGTGGTCGTCATCCTTACGGCCATTGCGCTGGTCGCAGTCGCGCTGGGCATCGCCCGCGCCGTGTCGCCGCGTTCGTACAACCCCCAGAAGGGCGAGGCTTACGAGTGCGGCATCCCGACGCGCGGACGTTCGTGGATGCAGTTCAAGGTGGGTTACTACCTCTTCGCCATCCTCTTCCTGATGTTCGACGTCGAGACGGTGTTCCTCTTTTCGTGGGCCGTCGTCGTGCAGGAACTGGGCGTCTACGGACTGGTGAGCATTCTCTTCTTTTTGGTGGTACTGATTCTGGGCCTTGCCTACGCATGGCGGAAAGGAGCTTTGGAATGGAAATAAAGAGACCGAAAATCAAGTCGATGAAGTACGAAGACTTCAACGACAACGAATACCTCGAACAGATGGTGCGCGAACTGCGCGAGAACGGAACCCATGTGGTGGCGGGATGTCTCGACGAGGTGATCAACTGGGGGCGCAGCAACAGCCTCTGGCCCCTGACGTTCGCCACGAGCTGCTGCGGCATCGAATTCATGGCCGTGGGCGCCGCGCGCTACGACTTCGCCCGGTTCGGGTTCGAAGTGGCCCGCGCCTCCCCGCGCCAGGCCGACTTCATCATGGTCGCCGGAACCATCACGCACAAGATGGCTCCGGTGCTCAGGCGTCTTTACGACCAGATGGCCGATCCCAAATACGTGATCGCCGTGGGCGGCTGCGCCATCAGCGGCGGTCCGTTCAAGAAGTCGTACCACGTGGTCAACGGCGTGGACCGGATTCTGCCCGTCGACGTTTACATCCCCGGATGTCCGCCGCGTCCCGAGGCGATGCTCTACGGACTGATGCAGCTTCAGCGCAAGGTGAAACTGCAACGCTTCTTCGGAGGCGTGAACCGGCAGATCGGCCGCGAGGAGTACGAACGGCTGCTGCGGAGCGACCTGACGGCGGAGAAGAACGATTTGAATGTGGACGAAGAAAAACGAGAATTATGACCCTGACAGATAAAATGAAGGCCTGGGAGCCTGCGGCCGTGTGGTCGGAGGCCGGCGAGGGGATGTTCACCGTGCCGGCGGAAGCTTTCCGCGGGGTGGCCGAACGCCTGAAGGCCGAAGGCTTCGATTTCCTGCGCAGCCTCACGGGCATGGACTGGGGCGAAGAGGGCTTCGGCGTGGTGTACCACCTCGAAGCCACCTCGACGGGCGAGAACGTCGTGGTGCGGACGCTGACTCCGGAACGCGAACGCCCGGTCCTGCCCTCGGTGTGCGACCTGTGGAAGGCCGCCGAGTTGAACGAGCGCGAGGCGTTCGACTACTTCGGCATCCGTTTCCTGAACCATCCCGACATGCGGCGGCTGTACCTGCGCGACGATTGGGTGGGACATCCCCTGCGCAAGGACTACGATCCGGCGTCGAACCCGCTCCGCATGAGCAACGAGGTGTCGAAGGACAGCGCCCCGACCTTCGAGTTGCAGCCCGACGGCAGTTTCATACGCGGGCGCAACGTGCTTTTCGAGGAGGAGGAGTACGTCATCAACGTCGGTCCCCAGCACCCGGCCACGCACGGCGTGCTGCGCTTCCGCGTGTCGCTCGAAGGCGAGATCATTAAAAAACTCGACGTGCACTGCGGCTACATCCACCGCGGCATCGAGAAGATGTGCGAGGAGCTGACCTATCCCCAGACCCTCGCCCTGACGGACCGTCTCGACTACCTCGGGGCGTCGCAGAACCGCCACGCCCTCTGCATGTGCATCGAAAAGGGGCTGGGCGTCGAGGTGCCGGAGCGCGTGCAGTACATCCGCACGATCATGGACGAGTTGCAGCGCATTGATTCGCACCTGCTCTTCTTCGCCTGCCTGTGCATGGACATGGGCGCGCTGACGGCCTTCTTCTACGGTTTCCGCGACCGCGAGAAGGTGCTCGACATTCTGGAGCAGACCACCGGCGGCCGCCTGATCCAGACTTACAACACCATCGGCGGCGTGCAGGCCGACATCCATCCCGATTTCGTGCGCAAGGTCAAGGAGTTCATCGCCTACATGCGTCCCGTGCTGCGCGAGTACCACGAGATTTTCACGGGCAACGTCATCGCGCAGGAGCGTCTGAAAGGCACCGGCGTGCTGACGCGCGAGGATGCCATTTCGTTCGGCGCCACGGGCGGCACGGGCCGCGCCGCAGGGTGGGCCTGCGACGTGCGCAAGCGCCATCCCTACGCCGTTTACGGCAAGGTGGATTTCGAGGAGGTGCTCTTCACCGAAGGCGACTGCCTGGCCCGCTACATGGTCCGCATGCGGGAGATCGAGCAGAGCATGCACATCATCGAGCAGTTGATCGACAACATTCCCGAAGGCGAATACCAGTTGAAGATGAAGCCCGTGATCCGCATTCCCGAGGGCAGCTACTACGCCGCCGTCGAGGGAAGCCGCGGCGAGTTCGGGGTCTTCATCGAGAGCCGGGGCGACAAGTTCCCCTACCGCATGAAGTTCCGCTCGACGGGTCTGCCGCTCGTCTCGTGCCTGGAGACCATCGCCCGGGGGACGAAGATCGCCGACCTGATCGCCATCGGCGGCACGCTGGATTACGTGGTTCCGGATATTGACAGATAAAGAGACTCTATGACCATGATGCATCATATCACGCTGTCGAATGGCGTTTTCGCCGCCTGCGGCGTCGTTTGCAAGTCCGACCCCACCCCAAACCCCTCCCTTGGGGAGGGACTTGGTGCCGCTGCGCGGCAAAATCGGCGTTTCGGACGGTTGTGCCATAATCTGTAATAGCGAAAAATTGTATTGCTATGTTCGACTTTTCTATAATTACGAGCTGGGTCCACGGGCTGCTGACCTCGCTGATGCCCCTCGGGCTGGCCGTTTTCATCGAATGCGTGATCGTCGGCGGCTGTCTGCTGCTGATGTACACCGTGATCGCCATCCTGATGATCTTCATGGAACGCAAGGTCTGCGCGGCCTTCCAATGCCGCCTCGGGCCGATGCGCGTGGGTCCGTGGGGTACGGTGCAGGTCATCTGCGATGTCTTCAAGATGCTCACCAAGGAGATCATCACCATCCGCCGTTCGGACAAGTTCCTCTACAACCTCGCGCCCTATATCGTCATCCTCGCCTCGGTGCTGGCCTTCGCCTGTCTGCCGGTCAACAAGGGGCTGGAGGTGCTGGATTTCAACGTGGGCGTCTTCTTTATGATGGCCGCCTCGTCGATCGGCGTGGTCGGCATTCTGCTGGCGGGGTGGAGTTCCAACAACAAGTATTCGCTCATCGGCGCCATGCGCAGCGGTGCGCAGATGATCTCCTACGAGCTTTCCATCGGCCTCTCGATCCTCACGATCATCGTGCTGACCGACACCATGCAGTTCTCCGAGATCGTGGCCCGGCAGGCCGACGGGTGGTTCCTTTTCAAGGGCCACATTCCGGCGCTGATCGCCTTCGTGATCTACCTCATCGCCGGCAACGCCGAGGTCAACCGCGGCCCGTTCGACCTCCCGGAGGCCGAGTCGGAGCTGACGGCGGGCTACCACACCGAGTATTCGGGCATGCACTTCGGGCTGTTCTACGTTGCCGAGTTCGTCAACCTGTTCATCGTCGCGGGCGTCGCCGCCACCATCTTCCTCGGAGGCTGGATGCCGCTGCACATTGCGGGCTGGGAGGGCTTCAACGCCGTGATGGACTGCATTCCGGGTTTCGTGTGGTTCTTCGCCAAGGCGTTTTTCGTGGTGTGGCTGCTCATGTGGATCAAGTGGACCTTTCCGCGCCTGCGCATCGACCAGATCCTGACGCTCGAATGGAAATACCTCGTTCCCATCGGGCTGGCGAACCTGTTGCTGATGGTCATTGTCGTCGTCTTTAAACTGCATTTTTAGTTATGAGTAGCTATATCAAAGGCCTTTTCCACGGACTGGGAACCCTTTTGACCGGACTTAAAGTGACGGGGCGCGAGTTCTTCACGCCCAAGATCACCGAGCAGTATCCCGAAAACCGGGCCACGCTGAAGATGTACGACCGTTTCTGCGGCTCTCTGACGATGCCCCACGACGCCGAGGGGCGCAACAGGTGCATCGCCTGCGGGCTGTGCCAGTCGGCCTGCCCCAACGGGACCATCCGCCTCACGACCGAGACGGTCGCCGACCCCGGGACGGGCAAGACCAAAAAACGGCTGGTGCGCTACGAGTACGACCTGGGGTCGTGCATGTTCTGCCACCTGTGCGTCAACGCCTGCCCGACCGGCGCGATCCGCTTCTCGACCGATTTCGAGCACGCCGTCTACACGCGCGAAAAGCTCGTCAAACAACTCAATAAACAGTAAGTCATGGAAATAACACTCGAATTGATCGTTTTCACGGTCCTGGCGCTGTTCATCGGCGTCAGCGCGATTCTCGCCGTGACGACCCGGCGCATCCTGCGCGCCGCGACCTACCTGCTGTTCGTGCTCTTCGGTACGGCGGGCATCTACTTCCAGCTCAACTACTCGTTCCTCGGGGCGGTGCAGCTGCTGATCTACGCCGGCGGCATCACGGTGCTCTACGTCTTCTCGATCCTCCTGACGTCGAGCCAGGGCGACAAGGCCGAGGACCTGAAGGGCTACAAGCTCTTCGTGGGGCTGGGCGCCGCGCTGGCCAGCCTGGGCATCTGCCTCTGGATAACGCTCCGCCACGACTTCCTGCCCTCGCATTTCGAGCACGGCGAACTGCACGTGCGGACCATCGGCCACGCGCTGATGAGCAGCGGAAAATACGGTTACATCCTGCCGTTCGAGGTGATCAGCCTGCTGCTGCTGGCCTGCATCGTCGGCGGCATCCTCATCGCGCGCAAACGCTAAAAAACACGACTATGATACACATGGAATATTACCTGATTGTCTCCACGGTGATGATGTTCGTGGGCATTTACGGATTCGTCACGCGCCGCAACCTGCTGGCGATGCTGATTTCGGTCGAGCTGATTCTCAACTCGGTGGACATCAATTTCGTGGTCTTCAACCGCTTCCTCTTCCCCGAGCAGCTCGAAGGGTTCTTCTTCGCCCTGTTCGCCATCGGAATCAGCGCCGCGGAGACCGCCGTGGCCATCGCCATCATCATCAATATCTACCGCAACATCCGCAACATCGGCGCCCGGAGCCTGCGGGAAATGAAGTGGTAACGGTGCGAAAAAACGATCTTCTATGGAATATACGATTCTGATTCTGTTGCTTCCGCTGGCGAGTTTCCTCGTGCTGGGGCTTGCGGGCATGAAGATGCGTCCCGCGGCGGCGGGCGCCGTGGGCACGGCCGTGCTGGCCGTCGTGGCGCTGTTGAGCTATTGGACGGCTTTCGAATACTTCTCGGCCGGGCGCGATGCCGCGGGCGTGTTTCCGACGCTGATCCCCTGGAACGCCGTGTGGCTGCCCATCGGCGGTGCGCTGCACATCGACCTGGGCATTCTGCTCGACCCGATTTCGGTGATGATGCTCGTGGTGATCTCCACGGTGTCGCTGATGGTCCACATCTACTCGCTGGGCTATATGAAGGGTGAGCGGGGCTTCCAGCGTTACTATGCCTTTCTGTCGCTCTTCACGATGAGCATGATCGGGCTGGTCGTGGCGACCAACATCTTTCAGATGTACCTCTTCTGGGAGCTGGTGGGCGTCAGCTCCTACCTGCTGATCGGCTTCTACTATACGAAGAAGGAGGCCGTGGCTGCCTCGAAGAAGGCCTTCATCGTCACGCGCTTCGCCGACCTGGGTTTCCTCATCGGTATCCTCGTCTACGGCTATTACGCCGGAACCTTCTCCTTCACGCCCGAGGCGCATGCGCTGGCCGCCGCCGGGACGATGATTCCGCTGGCGCTGGGACTGATGTTCGTCGGCGGCGCGGGCAAGAGCGCCATGTTCCCGCTGCACATCTGGCTGCCCGACGCCATGGAGGGCCCCACGCCCGTGTCGGCGCTGATTCATGCCGCCACGATGGTCGTGGCGGGCGTCTACCTCGTAGCGCGAATGTTCCCGCTGTTTATCGGCTATGCGCCCGAGGTGCTGCATTGGACGGCCTATATCGGGGCCTTCACGGCGCTGTACGCCGCCGTCGTGGCCTGCGTGCAGAGCGACATCAAGCGTGTGCTGGCGTTCAGCACCATTTCGCAGATCGGATTCATGCTCGTGGCGCTGGGCGTCTCGACCTCGGCCGACCCGCACGCCGGAGGGCTGGGTTACATGGCCTCGATGTTCCACCTCTTCACCCACGCCATGTTCAAGGCCCTGCTGTTCCTCGGCGCGGGGTGCATCATCCATGCCGTGCACTCCAACGAGATGTCGGCCATGGGCGGCCTGCGCCGCTACATGCCGCTGACCCACTTGACGTTCCTCGTGGCGTGCCTCGCCATCGCGGGGATCTGGCCCTTGAGCGGTTTCTTCTCGAAGGACGAGATCCTGACGGCCTGTTTCGCCTTCTCACCCGTCATGGGGTGGGTGATGACCGCCATCGCGGGACTTACGGCCTTCTACATGTTCCGGCTCTATTACGGTATTTTCTGGGGCGCGGAGAACCGCGAACTGCATGCGGCGCACAAGCCGCACGAGGCTCCGCTGACGATGACCCTGCCGCTGGTGTTTCTGGCGGCGGTGACCTGCGTGGCGGGATTCATCCCCTTCGGGGAGTTCGTGTCGAGCGACGGCGCGCCCTATGTCATCCATATCGACCGGAGCGTTGCCGCCGTGAGCCTCTGCGTCGCCGCTGCGGCCATCGCGCTGGCGACGTGGATGTACGCCCGCGACCGGCAGCCCGTGGCCGACAGGCTGGCCGCGACGTTCAGCGGCCTGCACCGCGCGGCCTATCGCCGGTTCTACATCGACGAGGTCTACCAGTTCATCACCCACCGGGTGATTTTCGCCTGCATCTCGACGCCCATTGCGTGGTTCGACCGCCATGTGGTCGACGGCTTTATGAATCTCCTCGCCTGGGGTGCAAACGGCGCCGCCTGGCTCATCCGCGACATGCAGAGCGGCAGCGTGCAGCGTTACTGCATCTGGTTCCTCGGCGGTGCGCTGGGCCTCACGATCCTGATTCTTCTAATCTGTTAATCCGAACGAGTTATGAATATACTATCTCTGTTTCCCGCCGTTCCGCTCGTGATGATGCTGGGTCTGTGGCTCTCGAAGTCCACGCGGCAGATTCACACGGTGATGGTCGCAGGCTCTTCGCTGCTCGTGGCGCTGGCCGTCGTGCTCGTGGTGCAGTACCTCGGGCTGCGCGGCGCGGGCGAGACGGCGCAGATGCTCTTCACCGAAAGCCGCGTCTGGTATGCGCCGCTCAACATCCACTACGCCGTGGGCGTCGACGGCATTTCGGTGGCAATGCTCCTGCTGTCGGCCGTCATCGTCTTCACGGGCACGTTCGCCTCGTGGCAGATGAAGACCGACGTCAAAGCCTACTTCCTCTGGTTCTGCCTGTTGAGCGTGGGGGTGTTCGGGTTCTTCATTTCGGTCGACCTCTTCACGATGTTCCTGTTCTACGAGGTGGCGCTGATCCCGATGTACCTGCTGATCGGCGTCTGGGGCAGCGGGCGCAAGGAATACGCCGCCATGAAACTGACGCTGATGCTCATGGGCGGTTCGGCGTTGCTGCTGATCGGCATTCTGGGCATCTACTTCGGTGCGGGCGCCACGACGATGAACATTCAGGAGATCGCCGCGCTGAACAACATTCCCGTTGCCCAGCAGCGCATCTGGTTCCCGCTGGTGTTCGTGGGTTTCGGCGTGCTGGGCGCGCTGTTCCCGTTCCATACGTGGAGCCCCGACGGCCACGCCTCGGCCCCGACGGCCGTGTCGATGCTCCACGCCGGGGTGCTGATGAAGCTGGGCGGATACGGCTGTTTCCGGGTTGCTATGTATCTTTTACCCGAAGCGGCGCATGAATTGAGCTGGGTATTTATCATCCTGACAACGATTTCCGTCGTCTACGGCGCCTTCTCGGCCTGCGTGCAGACCGACCTCAAGTACATCAACGCCTACTCCTCGGTGTCGCACTGCGGACTGGTGTTGTTCGCCGTTTTGATGATGAACACCACGGCCGGTACGGGCGCCGTGCTCCAGATGTTGAGCCACGGCCTGATGACGGCCCTCTTCTTCGCGCTGATCGGCATGATCTACGGCCGCACCCACACGCGGGACATCCGCCAGCTGGGCGGGCTGATGAAGGTGATGCCGTTCCTCGCGGTCGGGTATGTGATCGCGGGTCTGGCCAACCTCGGGCTGCCGGGCCTGAGCGGCTTCGTGGCCGAAATGACCATCTTCAACGGCGCGTTTATGAACGCCGACACGTTCCACCGCGTGGTGACCGTCATCGCCTGCACGTCGATCGTCATCACGGCGGTCTACATCCTGCGCGTCGTCGGGAAAATCCTTTACGACACGTGCGACAATCCCGAACACCTGAAGCTTTCGGACGCCACGTGGGACGAGCGGCTGTCGGTCGTTTGCCTCGTCGTCGCCATCGCCGGCATGGGGCTGGCGCCGCTGTGGGTGAGCGACATGATCCGCGGCAGCGTCGCGGAGATCATTGCACATATTTTGAGTTAAGCGACTATGGATTACACCTCGATATTTACGCTGATGCGGGCCGAAGTGACCCTCACGGCGATTCTCGTCTTCGTGTTCCTCTACGACCTCATGGCCGGGGAGCGCGCACGCCGCCGCTTTTCGGCCGTGGTCTGCTGCCTGATGGTCGTGCAGGTGGTTGTGAACCTTGTTCCGGCTGCGGGGGGCGAACTCTTCGGCGGCATGTTCTGCCATACGCCGATGGACGGCATCGTCAAAAGCATGCTCTCCGTCGGGGCGCTGATCGTCTTCATGCAGTCCGACACGTGGCTGCGCCGCGAGGACACGCGCCACAAGCAGGGCGAATTCTACATCCTGACCCTCTCGACGCTGCTGGGCATGTATTTTATGATCGGCGCGGGCAACTTCCTGCTGTTCTTCATCGGTCTGGAGCTGGCTTCGGTCCCGATGGCCTGTCTGGTGGCCTTCGACAAATACAAACGCTATTCGGCCGAGGCGGGGGCCAAATACATCCTCTGCGCGCTGTTCTCGAGCGGACTGATGCTCTACGGCATCTCGTTCCTCTACGGAACGACCGGGACGCTCTATTTCGGCGACATGGCCGCCCGCATCGACGGTTCGCCGTTGCTGGTGATGGCCCTGGTCTTCTTCCTCTCGGGGCTCGGCTTCAAGATTTCGCTCGTGCCCTTCCACCTCTGGACGGCGGACGCCTACCAGGGCGCGCCGACGAACGTGACCGCCTATCTTTCGGTGGTCTCGAAGGGCGCTGCGGCGTTCGTGCTGCTGACGGTGCTCGTGAAGGTGTTCGCCCCGATGACCGAACAGTGGCAGACGCTGCTCTGGATCGTGACGGTGTCGAGCATCACCGTTGCGAACCTCTTCGCCATCCGGCAGAAGGACCTCAAGCGTTTCATGGCCTTCTCGTCCATCTCGCAGGCCGGATACATCATGCTGGCCGTCATCGGCGGCAGCGCCATCGGCATGACCTCGCTGGTCTTTTACGTGCTGGTCTACATGGCCGCCAACCTCGCGGTGTTCGGCGTGCTGTCCGCCGTCGAGCAGCACAGCGGCGGCAGGGTCTCGCTGGAGGACTACAACGGGTTTTCCCGCACTAATCCCCGCCTGGCGCTGCTGATGACCCTGGCGTTGTTCTCGCTGGCGGGAATCCCGCCCTTCGCCGGGTTCTTCTCGAAATTCTTCGTCTTCGCCGCGGCTTTCAGTGGCGGATTCCACCTGCTGGTCTTCATCGCGCTGGTCAACACGGTCGTGTCGCTCTATTACTACCTGTTGATCGTCAAGGCGATGTACATTATGCCCGGCGACGCGCCGATCGCGGCGTTCCGCAGCGACCGTTACACGCGCGTCAGCCTCGCGCTCTGCATGGCAGGCGTCCTGCTGCTGGGCATCGTCAGCGCGGTTTACGACGGCATCAACGCCTTTGCGTTCGGGCTTTGACCCGGCGGGATATGCAGATGCGGGGCGCGGGAGACCGTGCCCCGCATTTTTTCGTGCGGGTGCGATTGGGGTTTGCGGGCCTGCCGCCGGGGTGCGTTATCGCCGCTTTTCCAGGGCGAGCAGCCGTTCCTTGATGTCGAGCCCTCCGGCGTAGCCCGTGAGCTTGCCGTCGTAACCCAGGACGCGGTGGCAGGGAATGACGATGACGATGGGGTTGCGGTTGTTGGCCATGCCGACGGCGCGGAACGATTTGTTGTGGCCGATCTGCATGGCGATATGTCCGTAGGTGCGGGTTTCGCCGTAGGGGATGGTTTGCAACGCCTGCCAGACAGATTGCTGGAAGGGCGTTCCGGCGGGTGCGAGCGGCAGCGAGAAGTCGCGGCGCGTGCCGGCGAAATACTCCCGGAGCTGCGCCGCCGCCTTCAGCAGCAGGGGTGTGGCGGCGGTTTCGGGGACGGCCGCGGAGCCTTCCGGAACTGTCGTGCCGAAACGGATCTGCGTCACAGCCTCGCCCGTAGCCGTGATCGTCACGGGGCCGACGGGCGTTTCGTGTTGCAATGTGTACGTCATAAATTCTTCAGAGTGTAGTCGATCATCTTTTGTCTTATGTGTGCCGTTGCGTCGGGCAACATCGAATGGTTCTGGTCGGGGTACACCATCATGTCGTACTGTTTGCCGGCGCGGTTGAGCGCCCGGGTCATCTCGACGGTGTTCTGGAAATGGACGTTATCGTCGGCCGTGCCGTGGATGATCAGCAGCCGCGTGCGCCGGTCGTCGAGCATCCGCGCGAAATTGATCGGCGAATTGTCGTCGTAGCCTGCGGCGTTGTACTGCGGAAGGTTGTTGTAGATCTCGGTGTAGATCGTGTCGTAATAACGCCACGAGGTGACGGGAGCCACGGCGATGGCCATTTTGAACAGCCCGAGGCCCTTCATCGCACAGCTCAGGGCCATGAATCCGCCGTAGGACCAGCCGTAGATGCCGATGCGCGCAGGGTCGATCCAGGGCTGCGCCGCCATGTGGCGGGCGGTCGAAAGCTGGTCCTCGACCTCCAGCGCCCCCAGGCGTCCGTAGGTGAGTTTCTTGAACTTTTCGCCCCGGAATCCCGTGCCGCGGCCGTCGGCGCAGACCACGATGTAGCCTTTGTCGGCGAGGGCGTCCTCCCAGTCCAGCGACCAGCGGTCGCGCACGGACTGCGAGCCGGGACCCGAATACTGGGTCAGCAATACGGGGTAACGCTGCGAGGGATCGAAGCCGCGGGGCTTGACCATATAGGCGTTGAGCGTGTCGCCGCGCTCGGTCGTGAAGGTGAAGAACTCCTTCACGGGGCGGTCGGCGGCGGCCAGTTCTTCGCGCAGGCGGCGACTGTCGGCCAGCGTGCGGACGGGTTTCCCGGCGGCGTCGCAGACCTCCGTGACGTTGGGGGTCGAGGCGTTGGAAAAGGTGGTGATGAAGTATTTCATCCCGGCGCTCGGGGCTGCGGTGTAGTAGCCCTCGCCCGTGGTGAGACGCTGTTTGTCCTTGCCGTCGAGGCGCACGCTGTACAGGTTGCGGCGCAGCGGCGAGGTCTCGGTCGAGAGGAACCACACGCGCCTGCCGTCGGTTCCCACGAGCTGGGTCACCTCCCACGGGCCTTTGGTCACCTGTTCGAGGATGCCCCGGCGGAGGCTGTACAGGTAGAGGTGCATGAAGCCCGTGTGGCTCTCCTGCTGCACGAGGAAACGGTCGCGGTCGACGAAGGTCACGGTCCCGTCGTCCACGCGCTCGACATATTGCTGCGCCCGCTCCTCGTAGACCGTGCGCTGCGCTCCGTGGGGTTCGCAGACGATCATCTCGAAGGTGTTCTGGCGGCGGTTGAGGCGGTAGTACCACGGCCGTCCGTCGGGCGTCCAGCCGATGCGGGGAATGTACTGGTCGGTCTCCTCGCCCGTGTCGATGCGCTCCCTGGCGCCGGTCTCGAGGTCGGCGATCCAGAGCTGGACCACGGAGTTGCGCTCCCCGGCCTTGGGGTATTTGAATGAATAGGCCCTGTTGTAGAGTTTGCCGTCGAAGCGCATCATCTCCATCAGCGGCACTTCGCTCTCGTCGAAACGCAGGTAGGCGATGCGGCGGCTGTCGGGCGAGAAGGCGTAGGCCCGCGTTGCGCCGAACTCCTCCTCGTAGACCCAGTCGGTCGTGCCGTTGATCACCTCGTTCCACGCCCCGTCGTCGGTGATGCGGCGCGTGGTCTGGGAGGCGATGTCGTAGACGTAGAGATCGTTGCGGTCCGAGTAGGCGATCTTCTGCCCGTCGGGCGAGAAGGAGGCGTCGCGCGGCGCTTCGGCGTCGCGCAGGACGGGGCGCACGGCGTTGTCGCGCACGAGTGAATAGCTGGTGGTGTACGAATGGCGGTAGATCGGCTTGCGGCCCGAGGCAATGAGGATCGACCGCTCGTCGGGCGAGAAGGCGTAGTCGGTGATGACGAGGTTCGGCGCGGGCGCGGGGAGCATGCTCTCGCCGGGAGCCGCGGAGGCGTAGCTGTAACGGACGATGTCGTTCGATTCGAGCGTGGTGTAGTGTTCGCCGTCGGCCATCGAGCGGATGCCGCGCACCGATTCGTTCAGCCCCCGCAGCCGGGCGATTTCGGCGTATTCGTTCTGGGCGCGGACGCTGCCCGTCAGGAGCGCCGCTGCGGTTATTAGCGGGAAAAGAATGGTTTTCAAGAGAAAATGACGTGTTGAAAGTTGTGTTCGATGCGTGGGGCGCGGTACGGCAAGTTCCCTCCGGGGGAGGGGTTCGGGGAAGGGCCGGATTTACGGCGTGCCGCTAAAGCGGCGATCATGTGCCGCAACGGCCGTTGCGGCACGCGGGACCCGGTGAAAATCGGAAGCCCCTCCCGTGTTCGGCCCGTTAAATGTCCTCTACGTCGAAGTCGTAGCCGAGGCGTTTGCCCGTCACGAACTTCGAGTTGTCCATCTTGGTGTTGAACTGGTCCACCGTCACGCGTTTGTTCTCTTCGTAGGGCGGCATCAGCAGGTCGAAGTTCAGCGCGAAGCCGATCGCCGATTCGAGAATCGCGACCAGCGCCTCCTGGCCGATCTCCGACTTGCCGAAATCCATCGCCCGCATCGAGTTCTGCTGCTTGCCTTCGGCGAAGTAGCGGCGTTCGCGGTTGATGAAGATGCGGCCGATCAGGTAGCCTTCGTCGGCGTTGCGGTTGAATTTGAACGAGTCGGACAGGAAGTTGTAGATGTTGATAAGTCCGCAGTAGGAGTTGTCGCGGTCGGCCTGCACGTAGGGGTTTTGCCAGATGAGGTGGTCGGAGCCGAACTCGAAGACGTCGGTGTGCATCTGGAAGATCAGGATGTCGTTGGCTACCTGCAACTGGGCCTCGAACTTGCCGCGGTCGCGGTATTCGAGCCTCACGCGGCGGTCGAGTTTGCCGTCCAGTTCGTCGTCCATCTCCGAGGCCATCTCCAGTAGCGTCTCCTTCAGGGAGTTGAACGCTCTGAAGGTGTTGTCGAAAACCCGTTGTTTGAGTGTCGACTTGCGGATGATGGTGTCGAGAATCTGTGCTCTCAGCGGGGTTGTTTCCATGGTATGTAGGTTTTATTTTATGCGTATTTCGCGTCCTGCGGCCAGCTCCTCGTCCTTGCGGAGCTTGTTGAGTTTCTCGATCGACCGCGTGCGGATGGCGTAGGACTGGCCCACGGAGTAGGCCGTTTCGCCCTGGCGGCAGATGTGGTGCCGGGAGTTGCCCTCCCAGCGTTTCCGCTTGCGTTCGATGTAGACCGCCTCGCCCGGCACCGGCTGGGCCTTCTTGTCCTTCAGATCGTTGAATTTGCGCAGGTTGCGCGGCGAGAGGCGGAACTTCCGCCCGATGTTCTCGAACGTGTCGTTCTCCTTGGCCAGCACGTAGTGCACGCCGTTGGTGACGTAGACGTTGTAACCCTGGTGGGCGTTGATCGTCACGCGGTAGTTGTCCGGGTCGACGGCCCCCTCGGTCCGGGCCAGTTCCTCCACGCTGCTCTGCGACGAGAACCACTCTTCGGGGTCGCGTTTCAGGCCGTAGCGCGAGGCGTAGAGCCGTGCGCCGTCGGGCCGGTCGAGCAGGAAGAGCTGGTTCTCCTCGATGATGCGGATGAGCCGCTGCGCGTAGTCGGGGGCCGTGGCGTAGCCCGCGGCCTTGAGACCCCGCGCCCAGCTCTTGTAATCGTCGGAGGAGTAGGCGAACAGCGAGTCGTAGCGGGGCTGCGAGTCGAGGAATTCGGCGTGGTCCCGGTACGACGCCTCGACCGAGGGGTAGGAGCGGAAGCATTCGCCCTTGGCGTCGTCGTCGTGGTAGACCTTGTCGCCCGTCCAGTTGCGTTTGCACTTGATGCCGAAGTGGTTGTTCGACTTCATCGACAGCAGGCTGTTGCCGCAGTCCGATTCGAGGATTCCCTGCGCCATGGTGATGCTCGCGGGGATTCCGTAGCGCTCCATGTGGGCGATGGCGATGGGCATGTAGCGGCTGATGTACTCTTCGCGCGTCTGGCGCACCTGCGCCCCGAGCTGCACGGAGATGCAGAGGAGGATTCCGGAGAGGAGTATTGCTTTTTTGGAAAAAGTCATTATCTTTGTTTAATCGTTACCGACAAAGGTATGATTTTCCGGTGAAAAATCCAATAATACTATAAAACCGCAAGCTATGTTTACCGAAAACGCGAATCGTATTTTCAACCGGTCCATCGAGGAGTATCACCGCTGGGACGATGTGGACCATCCCATCGACAATCCCTACGCGCCGGGCACGATCGACCATTTGCTCTACCACAAGAACTGGATCGACACGGTGCAGTGGCACTTGGAGGACATTATCCGCGACCCGGCCATCGACCCCGCGGAGGCGCTTCTCATCAAGCGCCGCATCGACAAATCGAATCAGGACCGTACGGACATGGTGGAGTACGTGGACTCCTACCTGCTGGACAAATACAAGGACGTAACGCCTGCCGAAGGCGCCCGGCTCAACACCGAGACCCCGGCGTGGGCCATCGACCGCCTGTCGATCCTCGCCCTGAAGATTTACCACATGGCGCGCGAGGCGGAGCGTACGGACGTGGACGACGCGCATCGCGCGGCCTGCCGGAAGAAGCTGGACGTGCTGCTCGCGCAGCAGGTCGACCTTTCGCAGGCCATCGAAGAGCTGATCGAGGACATCGAGGCGGGCCGCAAGTACATGAAGACCTACAAACAGATGAAAATGTACAACGACCCGGCACTGAATCCGGTGCTCTATGGGCAGAAAAAATAGCGTGGGGACGGCGAACGGCCTCCCGAACGGGGAACGAGCGGGCGGTGCGGCGGCCGGGAGCGGCGCGCCGGTTCCGTGTCACCTGCTGGTGATGCGCACCTCGGCGATGGGCGACGTGGCGATGCTGCCGCATGCGCTCCGTGCGCTGACGGCCGCTTATCCCGATCTGCGGGTCACGGTGGCCACGCAGGCCATGTTCAGGCCCTTTTTCGCAGGGCTGGATGTCGGGTTTCTCGACGTCGATGTAAAAGGCGCCCATCACTCCCTGGCGGGAATGTGGCGGCTGGCCGCCCAGGCCCGGAGGCTGGGCGTGGACGCCGTGGCCGACGTGCACGACGTGCTGCGCTCGAAGGCGTTCCGCCTCGCGATGCGTCTGCACGGCGTTCCGGCGGCGCATATCGACAAGGGGCGCGCCGGGAAACGGGCGTTCATCCGCTGCGGCGGCCGCGGCATGGAGCCGTTGCGCCACACGGTGCTGCGCTACTGCGACGTTTTCCGGAAGCTGGGATTCGTGCTGGACGACCCTGCGCCCGCCGTGCGCCGGGACCGCCCCAATCCCTTCGGGGAGAAACACGGCGTGTGGGTGGGCTTCGCACCCTTCTCCGCACACCGGGGCAAGACCTATCCCGAGGAGCAGAGCCGCGAACTCGTGCGGATGCTCTCGGAGCGTTACGGGCGGGTTTTCATCCACGGAGGCGGAGGCGCCGAACAGGCGTTCGCCGAGGAGATGGAACGCACGTATCCCAACGTCACGGCCTTGTACGGCAAGGTCCGTTTCGCCGGGGAGATGGACCTCATCGCCAACCTGGACTGCGTGGTGACGATGGATTCGCTGGTGATGCACCTGGCGTCGCTCGTCGCGACGCCCGTGGTGTCGGTATGGGGCGCGACGCATCCCGGGCTGGGTTTTCTGGGCTACGGGGTTTCGTCCGGGAACGTTTTGCAGGCCGACATGGCGTGCCGTCCCTGCTCGGTCTTCGGCAACAAGCCCTGCCGCTACGGCGACTACCGCTGCCTGAAAGCCGTTACGCCCGAAATGGCGGCCCGGCGGGTGGCCGAAATCACTGGCAGCTTGCCGGAATGTCCCGGAAACGGATAAACCGATTGAATCCATAATCCGATTCAGGGGTGACCTTACGGAGCGATCGGACGGGAACCGGGGCTGAAAGCAGGCCTCCGGTTCCCGTCCGGAGTTTTATTTCGCCTTATTCACCGCTCCGGTTCCGGGGGCCGTGTTTCATTTCCGTGAAATTGCATTTTCGGTTACGTAGAGGGTTCGCCTCATTCGTACTTATTATAACCGACCTGATGAACTTATGAAGAAACTTCTTTTTCACCTGCTGATTTTCACCTTGTTTGCGGCCGCCGCCGGCTGCTCTTCCGGCAAGGACGACGACGGAAATCCCGATGTCAGATTCTATGCGGTTCCGGCTTCGCTGAATTTCGAGGCCGGGAAAACGACCTTGCAGTTGAGCATCTCGACGACGGGGCATTGGACGATCGTGTGCGACGACGAGTGGCTGGAAGCCGTTCCGGCGGAAGGCACGGGGAGTGCGAAGGTCGGAATCACCGCGCAGGCGAATCCTTTGGCGCAGCAGCGCACCTCGTCGCTGACGATCGCATACGGCGGTGCGGAACCGGCCGTCGTGCCCGTCACCCAAAAGGTCTCCGGGGAGGAGTCGGTCGACCTGTTCGGCTCGACCGACGAGATGAAAGCCTACCTGAAAGCGCGCGTTGAAGCCTGCAATTACGCCGAGTCGGTGACGACGACCGCCGGAGGGGTGCTGAAGTTCGGCTTCAAGGGCGCCGCGACGCGGGGCGTTCGGAAAGAGGCGATTCCCTTCTTTACGGTGAACGGCGGCGGTTACTGGGCGGCCGACGGCGTTGCGACGCCGGTGAAAGCCGACGCGGAGGCCCTGCGGGGCGGGGCGTCGCCCGCGGTGACGCTGACGGCCGGCGGAACGATCGCTTTCGACGGGGCCGACACGGGCACGGCCGCTCCTGCGGACGGAGCCGTTGCGCTGCGCTGCGTGCTCGACACGGGGAAATACGTCTGCTTCGTCTTCGCCGACGGCGAGGTGATCCGGATCGGGAGCGAGCTCAACGGCTCGTTCAACCCGCCGCTGCCGGCGGGAGGCAAATCCCTCAAGATACTCTTTATCGGCAACAGTTTTACGGTCGATGCCACGGAGCATCTGCCGGGCATGTTGAAAAGCGCCGGAATCACCCATGTCCGGATGGTGCGGGCCTATCACGGCGGCTATAAGCTGCCCGAATTTTTCGAGAACTATGCCGCGCCGGACATCTGCACCTATTATTACTGCGAGCCGGGAGCGACGAAGTGGGAGAACGAAGGGACGCTGAACCGTTCGCTCAAGAGCATCGTCGAGTCGGATACGTGGGACATCGTGACGTTGCAGGAGCACACCGGTTCGTACTATGCGTGGGAGTGGGACGAGACCGAGCGGGGCGCGATTTCCGGACTTTGCGACTACATCCAGCAGGCGCAGCCCCTCGACCGGCCCACGATCGGCTACATCATGGCCCAGGCCTACGGAGCCTACCACTCCCATTATCCGAAGTATTTCGCCAACCAGCAGGCGATGTTCGAGGCGATCGTGGCCCAGGTGCGGAAGATCACCGCCCAGACCTGCATCGACATCGTGATCCCCTCGGGAACGTCGCTCCAGAACCTGCGGACCTCGTCGCTGAACAGGGACAACGGGATGGACCTCACGCGCGACTCCTACCATATGGACTACGGAATCAGCCGTTACGCGGCCGCCGCGACGGTGTTCCGGACGCTCGTCACGCCCTGCACGGGCGTCAGCGTCGAGGGAAACGGCTACCGCTATTCGACCTCCAGCACCTCGACGACGGGTTATTCGACGCCGGTTACCGACGCCAACGCCCCGGTGGCGATCCGGGCGGCGCTGGAGGCCTGCCGGACGCCCTATGCGGTTACGGACATGAGCAAATACTGACGGGCATGCAGAATCGTTTACGGGATTCGGAGCTTGTCGTGATGATGCGCGGCGGCGACAAGGCAGCCTTCGGAGTGCTTTTCGACCGCTACTACGACCTGCTGCACACCTTCGCCAGGCATATCGTCAAGGACTCTTCCGTGGCGGAGGACATCATCCAGAACGTCTTCGTCAAAATGTGGATGCGCAAGGAGCAGGTCAATCCCGAACTGTCGGTGCGCAATTACCTGCTGGTCGCCACGCGCAACGAACTTTTCGACTACATGCGGCTGCGGTACAACATGCTGCGCAGCGACATCAACGATGCGATGCTCAACGTCGCCGACGGCGATACGGACATTTACGACTACGTGGACGTGCGCGAACGGGTCGGGTTCATCGACTCGGTGATGCGTTCGATGCCCGACAAGCGGCGCGAGATATTCGCCATGCGCTACGACCGCAACATGACCAATGCCGAGATCGCCCGGGCGCTGAACCTCTCGATCCGCACGGTCGAAAAGCACGTCGACCTGGCGATCAAGCAGATCCGCAAGACGATCTCCGTCGTGACGCTCTTTTTTGTGCTGTTCTTCTGAAAACAAGACGAAACCTATGGATACCAAGAAAAATATGTCGCGTGAACAGCTGCTTGCCTACATGCGGGACAACTGCACGGAAGCCGAGGCGCAGCAGGTGCGCATGTGGCTGCGGGAGCGGCTGAAGGACCCGGGGCTGGACCAGCTGTTCAGCGACCTGCTGGACGCTACCGAGACCGAGTACGATCCCGAGGGCAAGGAGCGCGTGCGGCGTAAGCTGGACTCGATCCTCGCGGCATGCCCCGCCCCGAATTCCCCCCCCCGCAGCGGTAACCTCCGGCGGTGGCGGTGGTCCCTCCGTATAATCGAATACGCCGCCGCCGTTGCCGCCGTCGTTCTGGCGCTCCATTACAGGCATCAGGCCAACACCCCGCGCGAGTGGGTGGAGGTCTATGCCGGCATGGGCGAGCGCCGCGAGATCGTGCTGCCCGACAGCACGCACGTGTGGCTCAATGCCGGTACGAAACTCATCTATCCCAAGCAGTTCAACCGCTCGATGAGGCAGGTCTACCTGTCGGGCGAGATGTTCGCCGACGTCCGCCGCGACGAGGACCGCCCGTTCATCGTCTCCGCCGACCGGCTGGAGGTGAAGGTGCTCGGCACGCAGTTCAACCTCAAATCCTACCAGGAGGACGCCAAGTCGGAGGTGAGTCTGGTGCGCGGCAAGGTGTCGGTAGGCATCAAGGCGTCGAAGATGAACGGGAAACTCACCCTCGAGCCCGGAGACATCCTCCGTTTCAACAAGACCAACAATCACATCGACTTCCTCAATTTCGATCCCGATTCCTATGCGAACTGGATCGACAACGACAACTTCTTCTTCGTGGAGCAGACCCTGGGCGACATCGTCGCCGACCTGCGCCGCCACTTCGCCGTCGAGATCGTCGTCACGGACAAATCGCTGTGCGACGAGACCTACTACGCCTCGTTCGTCAACGAGGAGTCGCTCGACGAAATCCTCGATGCGCTCAACAAGGACCGCCTTTTCTCGGTGCGCAGGGAAGCCGAGGTATATTACATATCGCCACCCCTAAAATAACCATATCATGTAGTACACAGAACGAACGGAATCTTTAATGACCTATTTCTCAAAACTTCAAATCTTAACGTAATGAATAAACTTTTACCTTCCGTCAAAAGTTTGATCACGCTTGCCGCACTTCTGTGCTTCCTGTTCCAGGCCTCCGCGGCCTCGGCCCAGAAGGTGAGCCTGTCGGTCCGCAATGCGACCGTCAAGGCGGCGATCGAACGCCTGCAAAAGGATTACGGCTACTCGTTCGTCATCAAGACGAAGGATGCCGATGTGAACAAGAAGATCACCCTCGATGTCAAAAACGAGGAGATCGGCGCGGTCGTCGGGAAGATGTTCGCCGGACAGAACGTCGTGAGCAGCGTCGAGGGCAAGATGATCGCCATCATGTCCGCCCCCGCGAAGCGGGACGCCGCGGCCCGCGCTTCGGCCAATGCCGTCGTGAAGGGCGTCGTGAAAGACAGCGCCGGGAATCCGATCACCGGCGCCACGGTGATCGTCGACGGCACGACGATCGGCGCCACCACCGACCTCGACGGCTCGTTCTCCGTACGGATCGGGGCGCGCACGGATGTCCGCCTGATCGTCTCCTACCTCGGCCTGAAGACCAGGGAGGTTGCGGTGGACGATCCGGCACGGTTCTATGAGGTCCGGCTCGAAAACGACAACATGGCCCTCGACGAGGTGGTCGTGGTCGGTTACGGCACGCAGCGCCGCAGCCTGGTGACCAACGCCATCAGCCAGTTCAAGCCCACCGAGGAGAACATGCGCAGCGTGATGTCGCCCTCGGAACTCCTTCAGGGCCGCATCGCCGGCGTGTCGATCTCGACCAGTTCGGGTAACCTCGGCTCGGCCGAGAAGATGAGCATCCGCGGTTCGTCGTCGCTCAGCGCCAGCAACGAGCCGCTTTACGTGATCGACGGCATTCCGCTGTCGAACAACTCGGCGTCGCTCTATTCGTTCGGCGAGAACATGAGTTCGCTGGCGACGCTCAACCTCACGGACATCGAGTCGATCGAGGTGCTGAAGGACGCCGCTTCGGCCGCGATCTACGGCTCGCGCGCCACCAACGGCGTCGTGCTGATCACCACCAAGCAGGGCCGCGAGGGCAAATCGGAGGTCAAGGTCAACTACGGCTTCAGCATCACGCAGTTTCCCAACACCGGGCGCCGCGAATACGTCGGTTCGAAGCAGTACGTCGAGGTCTTCAACGAGGGCGTCGACAACTACAACCGCCAGAACGGCTTCACGGTCAACAGCTCGGGATATGTCAAGCCCATCCGCAATCCCTACGGAGACATGCCCGACACCGACTGGCTCGACCTGATCACCCGGCTCGGGCAGTCGCACTACCTCGACCTGTCGTTTTCGGGCGGCAACGCCAAGACCAAATACTACCTTTCGGGCAGCTACAACTACCAGGAGGGCGTCATCAAGACGAACGACATCTCGAAGGTCAACCTCAAGTCGAACATCAACCACGAAATGTTCAAATGGCTGAAGGTGGGCGCCAACATCAGCGGCAACTACCTGCACAACAACCGTATCCCGGGAGCCAATCTCGGATCGACGATCATCGGACGCGCCGTGCAGCAGCGTCCCTTCGACCGTCCCTACAAACCCAACGGCGGCTATTACACGGGCGGAACCGACGAACTGCTGCTGCACAATGCCGTGCAGATTCTCTCCGAGGAGACCTCCTATACGGACAACTACCGCTTCATCGGTTCGTTCTGGGCCGAGGCGCAGATCATCAAGGGCCTGACGGTCAGGGCGTCGTACAACAACGACTCGGCCTACACCTATGACTACATCTATTACAATCAGAACCACCCCTATGCCGCCGACAAGGGCCGCATCCTGGACCGGAACCGGTTCGTGATGACCAACACGATCGACCTCTACGCCAACTATAACCGCAAGATCGGCGAAGATTTCGAACTCGGGGCCATGGTGGGTCACTCGTTCCTCAAGACCAAGAGCCGCACGTCGTACATTGATGCGCAGAACTATCCCTCGCCGGCGTTCGACGTGGCGAGCGTGGCCGCCAACATCGTCGATGCCAGCGCCGGACTGTCGGAATATGCCATCGAATCCTATTTCGCCCGTTTGAGCCTCGCCTACAAGGACCGTTACGTGGTCAATGCCACGATCCGTACCGACGGTTCGTCGCGCTTCGCGCCCGACTGCCGCTGGGGCTGGTTCCCCTCGGTGTCGGTCGGCTGGAACGTCTCGAACGAGTCGTTCTGGAACGCCGAGAAGACCGACCTGAAGATCCGCGCCAGCTACGGCCGCACGGGTAACCAGGACGGAATCAGCAACTACGGCTGGCAGGCCCTGATCAGCGGCGGCGTCAACTACGGCGGCCAGAGCGGCATTGCCATTTCGTCGAGCGGCAACGACCGTCTGACGTGGGAGACCGCCGACCAGTACAACGCCGGATTCGACTTGAGCTTCCTGGGCGGCAAGATCAACATGATCGCAGACGTTTACCTGAAGAACACGAACAACCTGCTCTACTCGAAGCCCGTGCACGCCACGACGGGCGAGACCTCGATCCTGAGCAACATCGGGTCGATGCGCAACAAGGGTGTCGAGTTCACGATCAACACCCACCTCAATCTGGGCAAGGTGCTGTGGAGTTCGTCGTTCAACATCGCCCGCAATGTCAACAAGCTGACGTCGCTGCTCGAAGACGACCTGCTGTCGATCGGCGCCAACCGCGCGCTGAAACTCGGCCGGACGGTGGGTTCGTGGTACATCTTCCGCACGGACGGCATCTACCAGTACGACGGTGAGGTGCCGCAGGCGCTCTACGACAAGGGCGTGCGCGCCGGCGACGTCAAGTACTGGGACCGCAACGGCGACGGGAACATCACGGACGACGACCGTATCGTCACGGGCAACCCCAACCCCAAATTCTCGGGCGGCTGGAACAACACCTTCAAGTACAAAGGGCTGGAATTGAGCCTCTTCTTTACGTACAGCTACGGAAACGACGTGTATGCGTCGTGGATGATCCCCGGCTCCAAGCCCGGCCATACCCGCTCGCTGCTGAAAGCCTATGCCGACAACCGCTGGACGGGACCCGGCACGTCGGACAAATACCCGCGCGCGATCTACTCGTACAGCGGCTGGAACGGCAAGAACTCGACGATGTACCTGACCGACGGTTCGTTCATCCGCCTGCGCTCGGTGACGCTGGGATACACCTTCCCGCAGCGGCTGGTTTCGAAAATCCACCTCAAGGGACTCCGGGTCTATGCCCAGGGCGACAACGTCTTCCTCTGCTCGCGCTATCCCGGCTGGGACCCCGAGACGAGCGTCAATCTCGATCCGCGCTTCTACGGCGAGGATAACGACGGCGTTCCCCAGCCGCGCATCTTCAAGTTAGGCGTAAACATCACTTTCTAAATCCGACAATCATGAAATCGTTGCATAAAATCATCTTGTTTGCCCTGCTGCCCCTGATGGGTGCTTGCAGCGGCATGCTCGACATCGAGCCGCATTCGGCGGTCTCCCCGACGGTGGTCGGCTCCGACGACATCGAGGCGCTGCGCATCGGAATGTACAATAAGGTTCAGGAGGGACCTACCTACTACTCCTACATCGCGTTCGACCTCTTCGGCGGTGAGCTGATGACCAGCACGGGCCGCCCGATCGACCTGATCAACTCGCTTTCCAATGCGCTGCATACGTTTGTCAGCAGCCAGTGGAACGGCTACTACAAGGCGCTTTTGCAGGTGAACAACGTCATGTCGATCGCCGAGGGGCTGGCCGACAGCCCCACGCGGAACCGGGTGCTGGGCGAGTGCCGCTATTTCCGGGCGTATATTTACCTCTGTCTGGTGACCCGCTTCGGCGACGTGCCCGTCCTGCGGCAGAACACCCAGGCCAAGGTTTCGCGCGACCCGGCCTCGATGGCCTGGGAACTGGTCGAGGAGGACCTCGACGCGGCTTCGGGCTTCCTGAACGGGTTGAGCGCCGACAGTTTCTACTACGTGTCGCCCGCCGCCGTGACGGCCCTGAAAGCGCGCGTGAAACTCTATCTGGGCAAGAAGGGAGAGGCCAAGGAGCTGGCCGAGAGCCTGATCGCCAATCCGAACTACGCACTCGACGACTTCGACAAGATTTTCCGCTCGAAGGCCAACAAGGAGGTGATCTTCGCCTTCTCGTGCCTGACCGAGGACGGTTCGTCGATCAAGATTTCCAACCAGTTCTACTCCTACAACCACCCCAACAAGGGCAGTTACAACTACCGTCCCGCGGGCGACGTGATGACGATGTACGCCGACAACGACCTGCGCAAGGAGGTGTCGATCACCACGCTCGACAACCTGAACTTCGTCAACAAATACCCCAGCGGGCAGACCGGGTCGGACCCCGTGGTGATTTCGCGTCTGGCCGAAATGTACCTGATCAGCGCCGAGGCGCAGGGGCTG
Organism: Alistipes shahii WAL 8301; assembly: GCF_025145845.1. Taxonomy (NCBI): domain Bacteria; kingdom Pseudomonadati; phylum Bacteroidota; class Bacteroidia; order Bacteroidales; family Rikenellaceae; genus Alistipes; species Alistipes shahii. The sequence goes on from NZ_CP102253.1 coordinate 2,347,479, forward strand.
AACGGAGGTCTGGATCGTCTCAACGAACTGCGGGAAAAGCGCGGCCTCGACAGGGTGAGTCCGGGGAACGAAGCCGATTTTCTCGACGCGGTGCTTCAGGAGCGCCGTCTGGAGTTCCTCGCCGAGGGTTTCCGCTGGTACGACCTCGTGCGGACCGGAAAGGCTACGCAGACGCTCGGCACGAAGGACTACCAGTGCCTGATGCCGCTTCCGAGCCGGGAGTTGCTTTACAATCCGAACCTCAAACCGAATAATCCGGGTTATTAGCGGGATTGTCCAATATGCATAAAACGATAAAACGATGAAAACATACAGATATATGATCGGAATGCTGTTGTGCGTGTGGCTGCTTGCTGCGTGCGACAATTCGAATGCTTTCGACGAATACGCCAAGTTCGACACGACCGCCCAGACGGCCTGGGGACAGAGCATCGTCGACGGATCGAACGGGTATGTGGCTCACGTGAAGAGCGACAGGACCTACAACCTGGCCGACGGCGTGGACGTGCTGGAGATGGCATTTCTGGCCGACGACGGACTGGCCATGCAGCTGTTCCTGTTCAAGATCGCCCTGAGCGACAAAATCACCCTGCGCACGACGCTCGCCGACGACAAGAACCAGGTGGGCACCGGCCAGACGATTATGAAGCAGCTCGAAGCGATGCAGAAGAACGGGAAGAAGGTCTTGGGCGGCACGAACGCCGATTTCTTCAATACGACCTACATCCCCTACGGCGTATGTTACCGCGACGGCGTGGCGGTGAAGACTTCGTTCAGCCGTACGGACTGCAACGTCTTCGTGATCACGAAGGACAACGAGGCCTGCTGCTTCACGGAGGAGGAGTACGCTCTTCACAAGGACATCGTCCGCGAAGCAGTCTGCGGCCTCGGCACGCTGCTGCTCAAGAACGGCGAGCAGCTGGACCAGAGCGGCAACACGATGCCGGTGGCGAACATGGAACCGCGTACGGCGATCGGCGTGTCGCAGGACGGCAAGGAGGTCTACCTGATGGTGGTCGACGGCCGTAACTTCTACTATTCGAACGGCGCCGACCTGCTGGACCTGATGAACCTGATGTCGGCCTGCGGAGCCTGCGACGCGCTCAACCTCGACGGCGGCGGCTCGTCGACCTTCATCGCTCGCGACGGCGCGGAGGGCGAACTCAAACTGCTGAACTGGCCGACCGACCAGGGCGGGGTCATGCGCAAGGTGGCGACCGGATTGGCGATTGTTGAACAATAAAAGACGGAACCGATGAAAACGATATTTCAATACCTGCTCCTGACGGCCGCATGCGCGGCGCTGGGAGCCTGCCAGGATTTTAGCGACGATACGGCCTTTACTCCCGAGACGCCCGAACTGTCGTTCGTGGAGACGAGCATCACCGCGGAGAAGGCCACCAAGGACTACGAACTTTCGATCAAATCGAACCTTCCGTGGCGCATCGAATGCGACAAGGACTGGGTGTCGTTCGATCCGTCGTACGGACAGGGCGACGCCACGATCACGGTGACCGTGGCCGCAAACCGTACGCTCGACGAACGCACGGCGACGATCTCGGCCTATGTCATCAAGGGCGAGAACGTCACGCTGCCCGTGACGCAGGCCGCTGCGAGCGCTTCGGACCTGGCGACGCACTACTATGTCAAGACCGACGGCTCGGCCGACAAGGACGGCCTGACATGGGAGACGGCGACCACGCTGGCCAACGCGATCGACCAGGCGATGAACGGCGACGTGATCCATGTGGCTGCGGGTTCCTACGTGCCTTCGGTTCCGCTGACGGGCATGAAGACCGCGCTGGACAACACGTTCGAAATCCACAGCAACTTCTCGATGATCGGCGGCTATCCGGCCGATGCGGCCGAGGGCGCCGTGGCTGATCCCGTGGCGAACGAGACGATTCTGGACGGCGACCACGCCGTATGCCACGTGGTTGCGGTGACGGCGGCCAAGATGAACGGCATGAAGGCTTCGCTCGACGGATTCACGATCAAGAACGGTTCGTCGCAGTTCGGATCGGTGGGCAGCACGACGATAGGCGGCGTGAAGTTCTACCAGAGTTACGGCGCGGGCATTTTCATCGGCAACGCGACGGTGGACATCCTCAACTGCAAGATCGTCGACAATACGGACATCCGCATGGGCGCCATCCGTGTCGACGCCGGAGCCGAGGCGTTGTTCGACAACTGCGTGGTTGCCGACAATGCGACCAAGTCGACGACGACGTACAACTGCGGCGGCCTGTGGGCCGACGGAGCCAAACTGCTGCGGATCAACAACTGTACGTTCAGCAACAACAAGGCGTCGGGCGTAGCTCCCTGTATCTACGTCTTCGGCGACACGGGCGGCAAGACCAATGTGCTGATCAGCAACACCACGATTTCGGGCAACAGCGTCAATCCCGAGCATGCGACCCGAAACGGCGGCGGTATCTACGTCCGCGAAAACGGCAACCTGGTGATCGTCAATTCGACGGTCTGCGGCAACCATTCCGGAAAGGGCGGCGGTATCGCGGTCTACGGCAAGGTGGACAAGCCGAGCAAGGCGGTGATCGTCAGCTGTACGATTGCCGGCAACACGACGGTGACGGCCGGAAACGGTGCGGGATTGCAGCAGGCTGCCGTCGGAGGGGCCATCGAGGTCTACAATACGCTGATCTCGGGCAATACGACGGACGGCGCGGCCGACGATGTCGCCTGGTTCAAGGACGCCAGCTACAAGGTCGCCAACTCCATTATCGGAGGCACGGTCTACAATGCCGACGGTATGGCTGTCGCAGGCGCGGCGTTCGATCCTGCCTCGATGCTCAGCCCGCTGGGCGACAATGGCGGTGCGACGAAGACCTGCGTGCTGCTCGGCGACGCGAATCCGGCGCGCCAGTACGGCATGTCCGCTTCGGAGCTGAAGATCCTGGGCGAGACGCTCGATCCGGCCTTCGGCGAGGCGGTCAGCGCCATCGACCAGACCGGCGCTTCGCGCACGGGCAAGACGGTGATCGGAGCCGTCGTGAAATAAATCTGTTCACAGGGGGCGTGCTTTCATCGGTGCGCCCCTTTTTTTGTATCTTTGGGGTCGTAACGCCCCTTTTATCTGTCGCGGCGTCCGGCCGCCCCCCCCCCGCAAGGAGGTGCGGTTTTGCATCGGCCCGACTTTTTTATGATCTTTACAGTTATGAAACTTTACAGAACCGGACTGCTGCTGCTTGCAGTCCTATGCACAATCCCGGTGTTTGCCGGGCAGCCGCCGCGGCTGAAGGTGGGTTCCTCGTCCGGGATTTTCGGCCCGGTGACGAACTGGACCTACGAAACCTTCGCCGAGGCGAAGAGGGCAGGCATCGACGCCATCGAGATCAGCGCGTCGACGTTGTTCCTGAACAAGGAGATGACCGACGATCGGCAGATCGAGGCGCGCTGCCGTCAGCTGAAGCGCGACCTCAAGCGCGCCGGAATCGAAATCTGGTCGGTGCACATGCCTTTCGGCCGCGAGATCGACCTCTCGCAGACGGACGAGGCCGTGCGGCAGCGGAGTGTCGAACTGCACCGCCGCGTGCTGCGCTTCTGCAAGATCCTGTCGCCGCGGATCGTGCTGTTCCACCCGAGCTGGTATCTCGGGCACGGGGAGCGCGACGCGCGGATCGCGCAGCTGGTGCGCTCGGTCGGGGAGCTGCTTCCCGATGCGAAGAAGATCGGCGCCCGGGTGGTGATCGAGAACATGCTGGGCTACGAACTGGTCAAGGACGGGAACTACGAACGCCCGCTGGGCCGTACGGTCGAAGAGGTGCTGCACATCATGTCGCTCGTGCCCCGGGAGGTGGACGCTGCGGTCGACACCAACCACATCGACAATCCCGAACTGCTGATCAGTGCGCTCGGACGCCGGGTGAGGACGATTCACGTCAGCGACGGCGACGGCCGCAACGAGTGTCACGAACTGCCGGGCCAGGGCCGGGGCGACAACGACTGGACGGCGATCCTGAAGGCCCTGTACGAGGATGCGCACTACCGGGGCGTCTTCATGTACGAGGTGAAGAAGGCGGAGTTCCCGCAGTTGAAGGCTTGTTACGACCGGTTGTACGAACAGTACGTGCAGTCGAAGCAATAAGGACGGTCGGGTTAAATGAGAACGCGGTTTGATGCAACTTCATCAAACCGCGTTCTTTGATTCAGGGCCGCTGGCCGGTCACCTGCGGACCACGATGCAGTTGGGGACCCCGCGCTCGCCCTCGTGGTCGAAGCGGCGGTTGTCGTAGGGATGGTTGAGGACGCCTTCCTGCGCCGTCCAGAGCGTCGAGGAGCCGCCGCCGTCGAGGTTCAGCGCCTCGGTAAGACCTAACTGGCGTGCGATGTAGGCTGTTTCGGCGATGGTCGCGCCGTCGCCCTGGCCTTTGAAACGCCCGTCGATCACGGCCATCACCACCGTGCCGTCGGCCCGTTTGCCGATCAGCGTCCGGGGATGGCGGCGCGTGTAGAAACTGCTTCCGGAGGTGTATTCGACCACCTTGCCGCCGTCGATCAGCACCGGGCCTGCGGCCAGCGCTGAGCGGTAGCGGCGCGCCACGTCGGCATACTGCGTCGTGTCGCACGGGAAGATCTCCATCCGGCGGCCCTTGCGGTCCTTGAAGGCGATGACGCCGTTGGTGCGGAATGCCTCCTCGGGGGTGGTGCGTCCCACGATCTTCCTGTCGAGCAGGACGAAGGTGACCGGTTCGAAGGTTTTGACGTTGAAGTAGCTGCCGTTGACGGCGATCTCCGCGCCGGCGGCCTTCCCCAGATCGCTCGTGGACTCGGCCCTGCGGTCGAGGTGGACGATCGAGGTGGTGAACCTGCGTCCGGGGTAGGTGGCGACGGAGATGCTCTGCCGCGACCCGAACATGTCGATCTGGGCGTAGCGGCATTCGGCGCCGCCGCCGAGATCGGCCGTGCGCCATTGGGCGGTGGCGAATGCAATCGAGTCGCGGGGAGTCTGCGCCGCGGCGCTGGAGGAAAAGAGGAGCAGCAAGGCTCCCGTCAGAATTTTGTTCATGGTTCGGATAAACGGGTTAGTAGCCACAAATTTACGCATTTAGCACGGATTTAGCAAGCGTCGGAGCCGCTATTTTCGGGGAAAAACGGACGCCGGACCCTCCCGGAAACGAAAGCGCCCCCGGAAGTCCGGAGGCGCTGGTTTTTCGGGGCGGAAAAGCTGTTTACTGCCTGGCCTTGGTGTAGACCGTGCCCGTGCCCTCGATCGTGAGGGTGTAGTTCCCGTCGGCCGTTTTGGCGATCATGCCCGTCTGGGTGAAGTCGATGGTCTGGCCGTTGCCGAGGCTCTGGCCCTTGAGCAGGATTTTGTCCGCCTCGCCCTGAAGCTCCCACGAGGTGTAGACCAGCGTCGCCATGTTGATCGACCTGGCTGCGCCTTCGACCATGATCTCGACGCCCATGACGCCTTCGGGAGCAATCGGGTCGGGCATCGTCCATTTGCCGACGGCTTCGGCGTAGGTGGGATCGGTCGCAATCTTCGTGGCGGCGGCGCCGTCCTTCAGCTTGCCCGTGTAGTCTACGGTGACGGGGGCGCCGAGCAGCAGGCCGTTGGCGTCGCTCTTGTCGACGGCCGTGGTCGCGAAGGTGCAGGTGCTCTCGTCGGTCAGTGCACGGACGGTGACGGTGTTCATCGAGGCGTCGGTGATGAATCCCGAGAAGGTTTTGGGGCTGTTGTCGGCGCAGGCCGTCAGGCCGGCGAAAGCCAGTGCGGCGATCAGGGATTTGATGTTGTTCATGGTGTCGGATTTATCGGATTTGCATGTTGCAGCTAATATACGGAACTCTCGCTTAATGTGTGCCGTTTGCACGTGATTTTACATATTCGTCGATGGCTTTGGCCGCGGTGCGTCCCGCTCCCATGGCCAGGATGACCGTCGCGGCGCCCGTCACGGCGTCGCCGCCTGCGAAGACGCCCGGACGGGTCGTCGCGCCGCGCTCGTCGGCCGTGATGCAGCCGCGGCGGGTGGTTTCCAGACCGGCGGTCGTGGCGGCCAGCAGCGGATTGGGCGAGGTTCCCAGCGCCATGATCACCACGTCGCATTCGATTTCGAACTCCGAGCCCTCCTTTACCACCGGCGAGCGGCGGCCGCTTTCGTCGGGTTCGCCCAGCTCCATCTCCACGCACCGCAGGCCCGTCACCCAGCCTTTTTCGTCGCCGAGGACTGCGGTGGGGTTGGTCAGCATGCGGAAGCGGATGCCCTCCTCCTTGGCGTGGTGGACCTCCTCGACGCGCGCCGGAAGCTCTTTTTCCGAACGGCGGTAGACGATCGTGGCCTCTGCACCCAGCCGTTTGGCCGTGCGCACGGCGTCCATCGCCACGTTGCCGCCGCCTACGACCACGACGCGCTGTCCGACGTAGATCGGGGTGTCGTACGCCTTGTCGTAGGCATGCATCAGGTTGGCCCGCGTGAGGAACTCGTTGGCCGAAACCACGCCGTTGAGGTTCTCGCCCGGGATGCCCATGAAGCGGGGCAGCCCGGCGCCCGAGCCGATGAATACGGCGTCATAGCCTTCGTCGTCCAGCAGCGAGTCGATCGTCACGGTGCGGCCCACGATCACGTCGGTCTCGATCCCGACGCCCAGCCGTTCGACCTGGGCGATCTCGCGCGCCACGATCCGCTCCTTCGGGAGGCGGAATTCGGGAATGCCGTAAACCAGCACGCCGCCCACCTTGTGCAGCGCCTCGAAAATCTTCACTTCGTAGCCCATGCGGGCCAGGTCGCTGGCGCAGGCCAGCCCGGCCGGGCCGCTGCCGATGACGGCGACCTTGCGGCCGTTGCGCACGGCGGCGGGCTGCACGGGGGCGCCGTGTTCGAGTTTCCAGTCGCCGACGAAGCGTTCGAGCTTGCCCACGGCGACCGGTTCGCTCTTGATGCCCAGGATGCACGAGCCTTCGCACTGGCTCTCCTGCGGGCAGACGCGGCCGCAGATCGACGGCAGCGAACTGTCCTCGGAGATGATGTCGGCTGCCTCCTGCAACCGCCCTTCGTGCAGGGCGGCGATGAAGTCGGGGATGCGGATGCCTACGGGGCAGGCCGCCACGCAGCGGGGATTCTTGCAGCGCAGGCAGCGCGAAGCTTCGAGTGTGGCCTCTTCGAGGTCGTAGCCGTAGCAGACCTCCTCGAAATTGGTCGCACGGATCGCCGGGTCCTGTTCGCGCACCGGCACGCGGGGTATTTTGTTTGCCATGTGATAGCAGGTTAAAGGTTAAAAGTGAAAGGTTAAAAGTGAAAAGTTAAAAGAGGGAAGTTCTATGCGGGAGATAATTATATATTCTGCATGGTCTCCGTCGCTAAAATACCTTTCACCTTCCTACTTGTCCAATCCGATCTTACATACGTGTCCGGCCTCGCGCTCGGCCTCGATCGCCGCGGCGCGCTGCTCCTGGGTGCGGTACATGCCCTGCCGGCGCATCGCCTCGTCGAAATCGACCTCGTGGGCGTCGAACTCCGGGCCGTCGACGCACGTGAAGCGCGTCCGGCCGCCGACCGTCACGCGGCAGGCGCCGCACATGCCCGTGCCGTCGACCATCAGCGCATTGAGCGACACGGTGGTTTTCAGCGCGTACTTCTTCGTGGTGAGGGCCACGAACTTCATCATAATCATCGGGCCGATGGCCACGCATTCGTCGTAGTGTCTGCCCTCTTTTTCGATCAGTTCCCCGATCAGCGCCGTCACGAGTCCCTTGAAACCCTCCGAACCGTCGTCGGTGGCGATATGGAGGTGTTCGGCTACGGCGCGCATGGCGTCGGTGTAGATCAGCATGTCGCGTGTCTTGGCGCCGATGATGACGTCGGCCTTCACGCCGTGTTCCCGGAGCCATTTGACCTGCGGGTAGACCGGGGCTGTGCCCACGCCGCCCGCCACGAAGAGGTAGCGGCGTTTGCGCAGCTCTTCGACGGGCATTTTGACGAATTCCGAAGGGTGGCCCAGCGGACCTGCGAAGTCGGCGAGGGCATCGCCCTCGTTCAGTGCGCAGATTTTGCGCGTCGAGGCGCCGATGGCCTGCGTGACGATGGTCACGCTGCCCTCCGCAGCGTCGAAATCGGAGATCGTGAGCGGAATGCGCTCGCCGTGTTCGTCGGCGCGCACGATGACGAATTGTCCGGGCTGCGCCGAGCGGGCCACGCGCGGTGCGAGGACCTTCATCAGCCAGATGCCCTCTGCGAGGAGTCTTTTTTCAAGAATGGGGTACATTATATCCGTTGTGTGTTTGTGTGTCACTCTTCGATGATTGCCGTCACCCGGATGCGCCGCATGGGCCGCACGGGGTCGTTGGTCACCACCACGAGGTGTTCGGTCACGATGCCGTAGTCCTGCGTCCGGGGATCGAGCAGAATTTCGCAGCGTAGCGAATCTCCGGGGGCGATTTTCTGCCCCGGGGCGAGTGTCGTGGCCACGTGTCCCTCGCCTTCGACGGCCCGCACGATCAGCTCCGCGCCGCCCGCGTTCGAAAGCGTAAAGTGCTTTTTCCGGACTGGTCCCGCATGTTTGACCGGTCCAAATTTAAGGATATTTTCCGAAAAATCGGCTTTCGGGGCGTTTTGTGTTGCATCCGCGGGCTGCGGGTCGACGCCGATGCCGTGGGTGACGAGCGTCGTGCCGTTGCTCCGTCCGTTGATCAGGACCTCCAGCGCGTCGCGCACGGTCCCATAGCGGGGTTTGTCGGCGGGGATGAGGTAGGCGAAGTTGATTTCGCCCCGTTCGCCCGGCGCGATCTGTTTCGGATAGTCGGTCCGAAGCGCTCCGCTCGTGGTTTCGGGCCGCAGTTCGAGGCGGACCGGGCGTTTCGAGGTGTTCGCGTAGCCGATCGCCGCCTGCACCTGCCGCCCCGGATAAATATAGGAGAAGGCGTTGAGCGTCGAGGCCAGCCGCAGCCCTCCGCCGGCATCGACGGGGTATAGCTCCTCGACGGTTTTCTGCCGCGGGATGACGCTCCCCTGCACGGTGAGCGTGGCGATCTTCCGCTTCTCCGAAGAGTAGACCCACAGCTCCTTGGTGAATGAGCCGGGGCGGTTGGCGGGGTCGTAGGTGACGGTGATCTGCGTCTTTTCGCCCGGAAGGATCGGTTTCTTCGAGAAATCGGGGACCGTGCAGCCGCAGGTGGTCACCACGTCGAGGATCACCAGAGGGCTGTCGCCGCGGTTGACACCCGTGAACGTGTGGCTGACGCGGCCGTCGGTTTCGCGGATCGTGCCGAAGTCCCACGTATCGGGCCGAAAAGACAGATGTTCCTGCGCCGAGGCCGTTAAGGCGCATAGTGTCAAGAGAATAAGGAAAATAACGCGATTCGGGATCATTTCTTTATGATTTGTGCGACATGCAAAGATACTTTTTTTGCGAAAAAATCGTGCAATAATTTTGCGGGAATGAAAAATTGCTATATATTTGCACTCCGAAACGACGGGATAACCCGTTTCGAAATGCCTGAATAGCTCAGTTGGTTAGAGCACATGACTGTTAATCATGGGGTCCTAGGTTCAAGTCCTTGTTCAGGCGCAGATGCGCGAGGGTTGCGTAAAGGTTCTTTCAAAAAACGCCTGCAAGGGGTCGTCCGTAAAAGGGTGGTCCGGAGGGTGATCGGAAGATTGCCTTTGCAGTCCCAAGCCATTTTTAGGGGAGCTTAGCTCAGCTGGTTCAGAGCGTCTGCCTTACAAGCAGAGGGTCGGGGGTTCGAATCCCTCAGCTCCCACAACTGAAAATCAACGACTTACAGTAATGTAGGTCGTTTTTCTTTTGTATACCTCCGTGGTCGGTTTACACGTTTTTTGCCCGTTTGTGTTAACCAATGTGTCAACCGAAATGACGCATGAAAGCAAACATCGAGGTCATTTGTTACAAGTACAAACCTCTCAAAGACGGAACGCTTCCTTTAATGCTCCGAGTTACGAAAGACCGCAAACGCAAATACGTTTCGCTCGGCCTTTCCCTGCAAGAAAAGTTTTGGGATTTCGAGAAAGGCAAGCCCAAACGAAATTGTCCCAACAAGGAGCAAATCGAACGGCTGATAGCCGCAAAAACAGCGGAATACAACGATTTGATTGTCGAAATGACCGCCCAGCAACGTGAATACACGGTGGAAACGCTCGTGTCCCATTTTCATAACCAAGTCCGTTGCGCTACGGTGGTCGAATTGTACGATAAACTGATTGACGACATGAAACGCGGCGGTAAACTCGGCAATGCAGGCGTTTACAAATACTCCCGTACATCGTTGCTGAAATTCACGGGGCAGCGGTTGCAAATCCCGTTCAGCGACATTGACGCCGTGTGGTTGCGTCGTTACGAGAATTGGTTACGGACGAGCGGTTGCGGTGATACGACCATTAGCCAACTCTTTCGAACGTTGCGTAGCGTGTTCAACAAGGCGGTAGAATTGCAGTTGGTGAAACGGGACTATTACCCGTTCGATGCCTATAAAGTCAGCAAATTCGATACGCGGACGAAGAAACGGGCCATCACGAAAGAGGACGTGCGCAAGGTTATTGCACTCGATTTGTCGCAAGGCTATCCCTCCGAACAATTGGCGCGTGATATTTTCGTGTTCAGCTATTTTGGAGCAGGGATTAACTTTGCAGACATCGCCCTGCTGAAATACGGAAATGTACGGGACGGTCGGGTGCAATATGTTCGCAAGAAAACGGGCAAACCTATCAATTTTCTGCTGACGGAAGAAATGCGGAATATCATTGCCAAATACCAGCAACAAGGACAGACGGATGAAGATTATATTTTTCCGATACTCGACCGCCGTGTGCATAGGACGGAGCAGCAGAGATATGACCGAACGCATAAGGTGCTGACGAATACGAATCGCTGGTTACGCAAAATCGGACAACGGGTCGGCATCGAACATCTGACTACCTATGTCGCCCGTCACACGTTCGCCACGGTTTTGAAGCGTTCGGGAGTGAATATTGCCATCATTTCCGAATCGCTCGGCCATTCTGATTTATCGACTACCCAAATCTATTTGGATTCATTCGAGAACTCGCAGATAGACGCTGCAATGGTTCATCTATTATAGACAGGAAAGAGGACAGACATCGACAAGGGGTATAGATTAAGCCCCTATGTCAATGTTTGTCCTCCTAATTCTGCTGATCTTGTGGTTAGCTATTATTGGTAGAGATAGGACAGACTTGGTAAAAGGGGTTAATTATAGGCCCCTTTTCCAAGTTTGTCCTTTATTTTTTGTATATTAGGGACTACTAACCACAAATTACTATGGATAAGGATAACAACTTCTACCCTCATGTTTTTACATGGGAACAATTCCAAAGAGCATTGCTCTATACGAAAAAGTATTACGGCATGGATGCCCCCTATTTCTATCGAACAGCCAACGCAGAATTGGCAGGTAAAGACCAACCTATCACGATCTACAATCGTCTTATGTTCGAGGATTTCTGTAAACGGTTGCTATTCTCTGATAAATCCTCCTCCAAATATATGGAGCAGATACCACAAGAGGAGATTGCAATTATATGGGCGTTGATGTTAGTCGAATGGGGATTGTTGTGCGAATGGCTGAAAGACCAAGACAGCGATTATACGCTCGGCGATTATTATGCGGACAACCCCAATGATTATTACCAAGACCACATGCGGGAGGAGTTATTGAAAACCTATCTGTTCTGTAAGCAAACGCCCATCCGCCCGCAGAGGACGAATGAAATCATACTGACGGTTAACAAGGGCTATCCCAAATATCGTCGTTCACTTACTCTGCCGAACTTCGAGAATTGGGTATTACGCGGTGCGTTGTTGCAATATTGCGAGAGCCATTTGGAAGACATACACTCGGTAGAGGAGGCACAAAAGGCGTTGGATGCTTACCATGAAAAAGGGCGTAAGGCTGATGAAAAAATCGACCGCATCATATACGGGACTTATACGATGTTCAAGGATGCCGCCAAAGACACGCGGGCAACCAGCACAGGATTGTGTCGTATTATCACTAATTATCTGTTCTATCTCGGCATGATCTCCAAGTATGAGGTAGAAAACGAGCAACTCATTGCTGGACGCATTAAATATATGTTAAAACAAGGAAAACAACCTCGATTTACATTGCGTATATTGAGCGGGAAAGAAGCCCTTGAGGAGTTGAGTAAAAGTGGTCGAAATACGTTCGAGGATATGATGAAATAATTTGATTTACAAACTATTTTTTAGAAAGAATAGATGGCATTTTCGCTGTCTATTCTTTCTCTTTTTTAGCTGTGTTTTCTCCAAAAAAAGAGAGACTTTTGCCCTCGTAATCAAATCACGCTGGCCAGCAGACAAGGTTACGGAGTAAGCCGAACGCCAAGTGGAGGCACAACAGAATAAATACACAAAAAGATGAAAATCAAAGAGATTAACATCAATGAAGGACAATATCTTGAAGACGTAATGCCTAAAATCCTTGTCAACCAGAGGCCAGCGATCCCTACCAATACCATCCTTAATAAGGTGATGACGGGTTGCGGTGCTACATGGCTGGAAATCCATTCAGAGCGACATTCCATCGTTATCGAGCCGAACGTGCCCGTGATTATTGGGAAAAAGGCTCAACACCCATTCCTCTTTGCTGTGTACGAGGGTACGACACGCGAGGACGTGAAAGCCTACCTTGCAGGTGAGGAGGACGGCTATCGAAAAATCATCACCACGCCAGAGGGATTCGACAAGAAAGTCCTGCCCGCCATGTACGAGTTGGGGCTTGAGGTGTACGAGGAGTATTTCCTCCTATTCGATGAATGCGAGAAGCCCGTACAAGACGTGGGCTATCGCGGGGACATCTACCTGCCTGTCGAGGATTTTTTCAAATTCGAGAACAAAGCGATGGTTTCCGCAACGCCTATCGTTCCGTCCGACCCGCGTTTCGAGGTGCAGGGGTTCGAGATGATACGAATTGTTCCCACCTATGACTACTGCAAGGATTTGACGGTAGTCGTGACCAACAACACCGTATGCGTACTGCGGAAACTGCTGGAACGCTATCGTAAGGCAGGCGAAAAGGTCTGCATCTTCTTCAACTCGACGGATACGACGTTAAGCCTCATTCAGACCCTCAAACTACAAGGACGGTGCAAGGTATTCTGCTCGGAAAAGAGTGTGCGCAAACTCAAGCGCGAGGGATTTACAGCCGTGAGCGACAACCTCACCGAGTTGGCCGAGGTCAATTTCTTCACCAGCCGCTTCTACTCGGCCGTGGACATCAAGCTGGACTACCAGCCGAACGTCATCGTACTGACGGACGTATTCCATGCACCGTACTCGATGATCGACCCGCAGACCGAGGTGGTGCAGGCCATCGGTCGCTTCCGTAACGGCGTGGCAAAACTCCACCATGTAACGAACACTTGCAACCAGTTGGAGAGCCTATCCCGTGAAACGCTCATTCAGCAGTTGGAGAGCAAGGAGGCCATATATAACAAGGTGGCCGCAATCCCTACCGCCAACGAAATCGAAAAAGGAGCATTGATGAAGGCCATAGAGGGGATGGAGTATAAACGCTTCGTAACCCGCGACGGCAAACGTAACTGGTTTATGTGGGACAATGCGTGGGAGGACGAGAAGATAAAAGCCTACTACAAATACCCCTCGACGGTAAAGGCTGCCTATAAGAACGCACCGTTCCACGCTAAGATCGTCAAGTATAACGTCGCTATTACGGACGAGGATCGCCTGCACCGTAAGCAGGCAGGGCTGAAAAGCACCAAGGAATTGTGGCGGGAGGTGGTAAGCCAGCTCGACAGGTTGCAGACAGCCAACCCCGATGCCGAGCCGAGTTATATGCTCGACGAGTTAGGCGACGAGTTCGAGGCGATGGTTAAAGCCCACACGATACTGGGAGCAAAACGCATCGAAGCCCTCGGTTACGACCGCCGTAAGATCGAGGCCGCATTGGGTAGCATCGAGGAGAACCGATTGCTGACCTCCGAGAAGATGCAACAGGTCGTCTATGCTCGTTTCCACTCGGACGACATCGTACCAGCCAACGAGGTGAACGCTTACATGCGCCAACTGATAACCGACAACGGCATCCCGTTCGAGGGACGAGTAGATCGCAAGGTCATCGGTCTGTTCTTCGAGTTGGAGGACTGCAAGCAAGGCGGAGCGAGAGCCTTTAAGTTCGGCAAGAGGAAATACGAATTTTAGAGGCAGGTAGGCAGAGGACAGACTTGGATGAGGGGTCTATATTTAATACCCCTCGACCAAGTTTGTCCCCTCCCTCTCAAAAGCTATACAGAGAGAAATTAATAACTAAAAATATTTAAAATATGTCTACAAAAATAGAATGGACTGGTGAAACATGGAATCCCGTTACAGGATGTACGCAACTATCGGCAGGGTGTGCCAACTGTTATGCAAAAGCGATTGCGTTACAGATGCAGAAGAATGGAGTGAAAAAGTATGTGAACGGATTTACGGTAACGATGCACGAATACGCGCTGAACATGCCACGACTATTACATGAACCCTCGTTCATCTTCGTATGCTCGATGGCCGACCTTTTTCACAAGGACGTGCCGTTTGAATTTATAGATAAGGTGACGGATGTTATCAGATCGACACCGTGGCACACATATCAAATTCTTACGAAAAGAGCCGAGCGGATGGCCGAGTATTTCGCAACACGGGCGATACCCACAAATACTTGGCTCGGCGTGTCGGTAGAGGTTCCGAGTGTAAAATATAGAATCGACTGCTTGCGCAATCTGCCTGCTTCGATACGGTTTTTATCGTGTGAGCCATTAGTGGAAGATTTAGGTACACTCGACTTGACGAATATAGATTGGGTAATCGTGGGAGGTGAGCATGCAATCAACGCACGACCGATGAAAGAGGAATGGATATTGTCGATAAAAGAGCAGGCAGACAAACAAGGTGCATTGTTCTTTTTCAAGCAATGGGGAAGCATCGGCAGGGATGGTGTTTATCGAAGCGTAGAGCGCAACGGTAGCGAGTTGCAAGGAAAAACATATAAAGCCATGCCCGCGGTGAACAGGCATACGTTGTTCGGGTAGGCTGGCAATATATGAATAGACAGAGGACAGACATTTTCGAGTGGCCTATATTCTATACCGCTCGACAATGTTTGTCCTTTTCTCTTGGGTAGGATATATACTGCCCACGAACAGATACATGAACTAAAGCCCCTCCCCATTGTCAAATGTGAAATCAATAAAAAAGCCATGAAAACATTGGACAGAAAGGCAGCAGAAATCTTACGAGGATTATTGGCCCTACAAACCACAAAAATTGACAACACAGACGGAGTGTATATGCCTGTTCATATCGAAATCATCGACAGAACCGAGAACTACACCCACATTTCGCTGGCTCATTACGGCCAACAGAATGGAGATGCCATGCGTGACCCTGAAATGATTATCGCCCTGCACAAAGAATCACAGCAGTTCATTCCTTACTACTACCGCAACGATTATATGGGTATGGAGCAGTACAGCGTTAGATGGACAAACGAGGGCATTTTGCTGAACCGTCGTTTACAGGCAGACCACACGACATTCGCTAATCAATGGCTCCGTAATATCGCTACACAACAGCACCTATTATGACTGCACGGCGATTGGTGGAGAACTGCGTACTGACGAATCAAACCGCAGTCGTGGATGAAATGCTGAATAAGAATTTGCTACCAGAAGAATATATCTATCCGTTCTTGGGTGATGTCATGGAATGGTGGTTAATTGATTCGTGGTTAGCTGAACGACTGAAAAGAGAGGGAGAAGTAATCATCGACGAATACGGTTGCTATTGGTGGGGCAGGTTAGCGAGCGGACAAGCTATCTACATGGACGGCGTGATACAGAAGATTGCAGGTGAATGAAACTCGGCTTGCATATCGACATAGCAAAACTGCAAATTACAGAGATTAGGGGCTTTGCAATTCCGAGAAGATTTTGCAACCTCTAATTTCTGTTTTTATGCTGGCATAAGGTCGATAATTGTAAACACGAATTATCTGCAACTCATAATTACAGAGGTTATGCAGGCGTAAAGTCTATTTTTAATCTGCAACAGTTCCGAGAAATCGGAAAGATGTTTTGCTTTTTAGTTTGTCTTGTCTATCTTTGTGGGACATACGACAAACACGGAAAGTGTTGCTTATTCTCGTTGATGGAACGTAGGAAATTCTAATCTGTAGAGAGAAAGGGCAAACATCTTACCGCGTCATATCCTTGTACAAGGGATATAGGCGTGGGGCTGTTGCTTATTTTATTTTTTAATATATAATTTGACATTTAATTAAAATATATTTATCTTTGATTTCATAACACTACTTTTTAACATTAAAATATGCCGCTATAACACTGCTTTTTCTATCAAACCAAAGATACGGCGTCACTCCGGAATCTTTACTCTTGTTCAACTAAAACCCACTTATTTATGAGGAAATTAACCAACCGAGCACTTTTCATCTGCTTTGCTCTGATGACGTCCTTTTGCCTCATTGCGCCGGCTACCGCTCTGCGTTCCTACGCGCAGGAGGGGGGGGGCAGCACCCTTGAAGGCCTGATCAAAGACGACTCCGGGCCGCTTCTCGGAGCAACGGTGATTGTGAAGAACACGACGCGCGGAACGACAACCGACATGGACGGCAAATTCCGTCTGGAAGGGTTGCAGCCCGGCGACGTACTGCAAGTAACCTACGTAGGATACGACCCCTACGAGGTGACCTACACAGGTCAGACGACACTGGACATCCTGATGACGACGACCGCCAACCAGCTGAACGCAGTCGTAGTGACTGCCATGGGTATCGAACGTCAGTCGAAAACACTCTCCTATGCTGCCGAAACGGTCGGCGGCGATGACGTGGCCGACATCAAGTCGGTCAATATGATCAACGCGCTGCAGGGCAAGGCCGCCGGTCTGCAGATTACCCCGAACTCGACGGGCGCGGGCGGATCGTCGAAAATACTCTTCCGCGGTAACAAGTCGATCAACGGCTCGAACCAGCCGCTGGTCGTCGTCGACGGCGTCCCCCTGATGATGAACATCACGTCCGAACAGGTCAACAGCAACTGGGGCGCCCAGCGCGACGGCGGCGACGCCATGTCTACGATCAACCCCGACGACATCGCCTCGATCTCCCTGCTGAAAGGCGCGTCGGCCGCCGCCCTCTACGGTGCGGTAGCCGCCAACGGCGCCATCATGATCACGACCAAATCGGCCATGGCAGGGCGTCTGGCGGTGAACGTATCGAGCAACACGACCATTGACACCCCGCTCTCGCTGCCCGAATTCCAGAACACATACGGGGCGAACGGCCAATACAGTTGGGGCGACAAACTCGCGTCGAAGGCTCCCGATTACGCCGAGAAGTTCTTCCGTACGGGCTGGACGACCAACAACTCGATCTCGATCAACGGCGGCGCCGAAGACCTGCGAGCCTACTTCTCCTACGGCAACGTAACATCCGGCGGCATCACCCCTGAAAACGACTACTCGCAACACACGCTCAACGCCAAAGTCGGTTTCGACCTTTTCAACGACCACATCAAGGTCGATTTCAACGCCAAATACGTGAACCAGCACATCTCGAACCAGCCGGCCGGCGGTTTCGTCTTCAACCCGCTCGTCGGCACCTACACCTTCCCGCGCGGCGGCGACTGGAACGGCTACAAAAGCAACTTCGAGACCTACAACGGCGAGCTCAACGCCAACGTCCAGAACTGGGTGACTACCACCGACGAGACCAACAGCAACCCCTACTGGCTGCTCAACCGCGAACGCCCCGTCGTCGAACGCAACCGCTACGAATTCGGCGGATCGATCAAATACCAGATCATCGACGGACTTTCGCTCACGGGCCGCATGCGCTACGAGCGCGCCGACGAACACTACGTACGCAACCACTACGCGTCGTCCTACGGCAATAAATACACCTACGGCAAAATGGACGACAACCGCTACTTCAGCGAACAGCTCTATGCGGACCTGCTCGCCCAGTACAACCATACGTGGGACGATTTCTCGCTCAACGCCACCCTCGGCACCAGCATGATGCAGACACGTTCGAACAACGTGAGCCTGCTCTACGAGCAGAGCAAGTTCGTCGCTCCGGGCAACGGCGGCGCCTACTATCCCAACATCTTCAACCCGTCGAATTTCTACATGAACGGCACGACCATGGGACTGGAGCGCAAACGGCTCAACTCGGTCTTCGGAGCTGTCACGTTCGGCTTCAAAGAGGCGCTCTTCCTCGACGTGACGGCCCGTAACGACTGGTCGTCGGCCCTCGCTTACACCGACGGCTACTCGTTCTTCTATCCTTCGGTGGGCGCCAGCCTTCTGCTCAACCGTTTCGTGGACATGGGCCGGAATATCGACCTGTTCAAATTCCGCGGTTCGTACTCCATCGTCGGCAACGACGTCCCCGTCTACAAGACCAATCCGCGCTATACCTACGGCGACCAAGGCGCCATCAACCCGCCCGAATCGGTGCCGTTCCGCACGCTGAAACCCGAAAAGACCCACTCGTTCGAGGTCGGTTTCGACGGAGAGTTCTTCCAGCACCGTCTGCACGTAAACGCCACCTATTACAAGACCAACACCAAGAACCAGTACTTCGAGGTGACGCTGCCGTGGGAGAGCGGTTACAAATCGCAGTTCGTCAATGCGGGCAACGTCCAGAACCAAGGCTTCGAACTGACGGCCGGCTGGTTCCAAGACTTCGGCAATGAATTCACATGGTCCACCGATCTGAATCTCTCGTACAACGACAACAAAATCATCGAGCTTTTCGACGGTATCCAAGACGGCGTAACGGTCTCCAACTTGGGCGGCGCCAAAGTGATCCTCTATGAAGGCGGCCAGTATGGCGACCTCTACGTCCGCACGCTCAAACGCGACGAGAGCGGCAAACTGGTGACGGAAACCCCCGAAGGCGCCGACTACCAGATCCCCGTAAACGGCGGCGAGCAGAATTCCGACCTGAAATACATGGGCAACATGAACTCGAAGTGGAACATGGGCTGGAACAACACGTTCCGCTACAAGGATCTGACACTGAGCATGCTCATCGACTTCCGCATCGGCGGCAAGGTCGTTTCGATGACCGAGGCCACACTCGACGGATACGGCGTATCGGAACGCACGGGCCGGGCGCGCGACCGCGGCTACGTGATGCGCGAGGGCATCAAATTCTCGAACGTCAAGGCTTACTACGACGTGGTGGGCGCGACAAGCTTCAACTCGGTCTACAACGTCGAGGATTACGTATACGACGCGACCAACGTCCGTATGCGCGAGATTTCGCTGGGCTACACTTTCCGTAACCTGTTCGGCCAGTCGAAAAACCTGACCCTTGCGTTCATCGCCCGCAACCTTTTCTTCTTCTACAAAGACGCCCCGATGGATCCCGACGTGTCGATGGGTACGGGCAACGGCCTGCAAGGCTTCGATGTCTTCAACCTGCCGACCACGCGCAGCTTCGGTCTGAACGTGAAACTGAATTTCTAATCAAAAGCGTTTACACATTATGAAACTCAAGAATATTCTTAGAAACGTTACCGCAATGGCGCTTCCCCTCGCACTGTTGGGAAGTTGTACGGGAGATTTCGAAGAGCTGAACACCAATCCCTACGAGATCGACCCCGAAGAACTGCCGTTCGAAGCGCAGTTCTCCACTCCCCTCTCGTTCAGTTACCCCACCCACCAGAACCTGTTCCAGTACTGGACCTCGTTGTCGATCGACAACTACGGCGGTTATTTCGAGGTGCCGCACAGCAACTGGACGATGGCGCGTTACGACCTCGCCCGCGGGTTCTGCGGCGGCATGCACGAGAACTTCATGCAGAAAATATTCAACAACACCCGCCGGCTGATCAAACAGTGCGACGCCGCCGGACAGCATGACTTCGCAGCCGTAGCCCGCATCGTCGAAGCGTATAACCTGCTCCAGTATACCGACACCTACGGCCCGGTTCCCTATTCGTCGGTCCTCGCAGCGGACGAACTGGCCGAACGCCCCAGCAGCTACGCCTACGACAAACAGGAAGATATCTACAAGGCGATATTCGCACAGCTGGACAAAGCGCTCGAAGGACTGGATACGGAGACCGCAGGTCTCGCATCGTTCGACAGCTGGTGCAACGGCGACCGCACGCTCTGGAAGAAGATCGCCAACCAGCTCAAGCTGCGCATGGCGCTGCGCATCGTCAAGGTAAACCCCGTCGATGCTGAAAAATACGCCAAGGAAGCCATTCAGGCCGGAGTCCTCGAAGACAAGGACATCCTTATCAACAAGTCCTACTCGAACGAACTGCGCCGCATGATGGACTGGCTGGATTCGGGCATCGGTTCGTCGATCGTAGCGTTCATGAACGGCTACAACGACCCGCGCCGCCCGCTCTATTTCACCACCAACGTCCGCCATCTGGTCAAGAAGACCGCCGAACCGACAGGCGAGAAAGACCAGAACAACGAGGACATATACAACGAAAGCGACATCCTGATCCGCAAGGGAGCGCAATACATCGGAGTTCCCGTAGGCTGCGAATTGGGCAATAAGAACGGCGGCAACGACAACCAGCGCGTCTACTACTCGTTTCTGGCCGGCGGATATGCGACGCCGCAGCCCATCATGTTCGCCGCCGAAGGCTGGTTCCTGCGCGCCGAAGCCAAACTTCGCTGGACCGACGCCGGGCAGCAGAGCGTAAAGGAACTCTATGAAAAGGGTATCGAGGTTTCCATCCGCAACCAGAAGAGCTACCGACAGTCCGACGCCGCGGCAGCATGGACCGAGAAGAAACTGACGGCCCCCGACTGGGCGGCTATCGACGATGCGGCTATCAGCAGCTACATCAACGACGATACCTCCTCACCTGAGGGTTATACGGACCCGTGGAAGCCGGAATACAACTCCGATCCGACCACCAGTATCACGGTGAAGTGGGACGAAGGCGCTTCGAATGAAGAAAAGCTCGAACGCATCATCACCCAGAAATGGATCGCCAACTTCCCGCTCTCGACCGAAGCGTGGGCCGATTACCGCCGCACGGGCTACCCCAAACTCTTCCGTCCGAAGCAAAATCTGGCCCCCTCGATCATCGACACGCAGCTCGGCCCGCGCCGCCTGCTGTACAACGAAACGGAACTGAGCTCCAACACCGTCGAGGTGAACAATGCCATCCAGCTGCTGAAGGCTGAATCTTCCGAAGTGAAAGGCGACGGCGACACCGGTGGCACCCGTCTGTGGTGGGACCGCAAGGACAAAGGCAATTTCTAACCCCGCCGATCCGTTTCACTCATAAACCGGGACTCCGTCGTATAACGACGGAGTCCTTTTTTCCATCCGACACATCCGAATCGGGCTCCGGCGCATTTCCGACCACTATCATGCGGCATACCATTTTTTCATGCCCCCGAATGGCTCGTACCGGAAACGGACAGATGATTTGCAAATATCAACTATTTTGTATTCATTTGTAATGAAGATAAAAATTAAGGTTAAAAACTTGTTTTAGTTGTAGCGGTAGCGACAGAGTTGTGAAACACCGTCGCTACATTTTTATTACCGGAAAATAGGCTATATATCAATTATTTTTCGTAATTTGCAGAAAACCATTTTAATCTTATTGCCCATTCGTCATCAAAGCCATCTAACACGGTAACAAGAAATAAAAGGGAAGAAGGTACGAGGCTCATAACCTCGTGCCTTCGTTTTGTATTTAGCACTTAAATCGAATATTTTTGCAAGTTCAAAGAAAATTCCTACCTTTGTTTTTGACAAGGGTTATTTGACAAGATGATTACGCAAAGTAGCGAATTTCGCACATTCTCCAAATCGTTACTAAAACCCCTGTAAAATCTTCTTAAAAGTCTGTTTGTCAGATTGATATATTTATCAACTGATTTATTAAAATATATTTTAATTAAATATCAAATTATATATTAAAAAATAATACGTGAAGTTCAGTATGTCCATAATGATATTTCGATTGTTTATTTCATTATAAATATATTGAATTTCAGCAAAATACACAAATGTCTTTGTATAAATTTTACGCATGATTTATTCGTGTTATGTTAAAAATATTAACGGACGTTATACGGATAATCATATTTGCAAATTATTCTCGTTGTTATATTGAAAACCATCTCCGCTAATTGGTGAGGAGTACTCTGCGTTTTCCGATGGTTTACGCCTAACTTTTTACGCTTCGTGTCGGCACGAATTTCTTTCGACTGATCCTCGTCCTCGGTTTTTTGGCTATGGGCTGGATTTCGGCAGACACTTCGGCTTTAGGCTTCCGCCCCCGCCTTTTTGGAGGCACTACCTGCAGGCAGTCTATGGCTTTCAGCCGCTCGTATTCCTCGCGCAACTCGTCGATGATCCGTCGGTTGTTGCTTGCAATACAATCGCGCAGGAGTTTTACATCTTCGCGGCTGAATCCGTAATGTTTAATCGTTTCGCGCGTCAGTTCGAAGGGCGCGTTTTCCAGAACCGCCCGACGGCACAGGTAAGCCAACAAATGCGGATATTCCGTTACGAAAATTTCTACCGTCAGCTCCTTGCGGCTCGTAGCGCAGAAACGCTCCTCCCCGTTGAAAGGGTTCTCCATCAATTCCCATTCGGGAAACTTCGTGGCCCATTGCTCGCGAAAAAAATAGGCATTGAAATTAACCCGGAAAGAATCGATGCGGCTGTCGAAGTTTTCGTAATTGTCGTTAAACTCCGCAACTGAAAATGTCTTTTCGTCGGGATGGCTTTCTTCATCGTCCAGCGTAATCCAAAATACCGATTTCGGAGCACCGCACAAGATTGCATAGACAAAATGCGCCTTCTTTTTCAGATCATCGAAAAATTGCCGGATGTCGCTTTTGCGGATGTCGCAATCCAAACAGTCTTGAAGCAGATTCCCCAGCGTATAGGATTTTTGTGGCATGGTTCAGTAGTTATGGGTTTATAGAACAATTCTTAAACGTACGCAAAGGTTATAGGCACTTCGAGAATACAAAATAAAGGGACGACCGAATTGTAATTGCAATAAAATAACGATTGTCTGTTAACTAATCGTGGTTGGTCATCCCTTTTTCTATTAAAAAGACAATGCCAAATACGTTAGGCGATGGTTGTGTGACAGTGATGATGTAAGTCCGTATCGAGTTTCGGCATTGCATTTAACAAATATCTTAAATTATTGTGAGAATACAAAATATATCGTAAAAAAACAGGTGCGGAAACAGTAAAGTCAGTAGTGGGAAAATATGAAGCTAAGATTCGAGTATCCCGCACCCGTTATCGTAAAATTGAAGTATCGAAAAAGAGGGGCGGTAACGGACTGGTACGCCTCACACCACGATAAACGAAAAAGAGCATCCTTCGGCTTATCGTTTCCGTCCGCCCCTCGGCTTCCGAAACGCGGGCCTATGGAGGCAGGAGATTTCGGAAGCATTGTTACAGAAGAAGCAGGAACCGCAACGGACTTACTTGACATGATAGCTACATCACTTCCCTTGTCACTCTCTTTTTTAGCGGTTCCTGCATGATGAAAAACGGGTGCGGGACTGTCGATGAAAAAAATAGTGACGCAACTTCGACATGAAGAATTCCAATGTCCCGCACCCAGTTCGGAGAACGGCCCGCCGTTACCAGATTTAGGTGCCTTTAAAGCGGGATTATTATCGACGGCGAGCGTTCTCGTTACAGCGAATGACGGCGCCCCACCCCGCACCGACCGAGGGTCGGCGGAACGTGATTCTTTCCGATTGGGAGTATATGGCCGTAACATCGTATTATTAAGGGTTCGTTATTAAAATCCTCGTTCCGGCCTAAACACATAAAAAAGCACGGAACGCAGGTACAGCCCCAACGGTCGGCCTTGCGAGCCTTGGATTGGTAACTGCCCTTACGCCCGTGCCCGCCCACGGCACAAAGCCGCAGGCATGACAAGGGTTTCAGACAAATTTTACACCAATCCTAAAACCTATTATATCGCTATAATAGTCGCAAGTTTACCGCTGGTATAAAGGTTGTCCTAACCTTATGAATATGTTACGGCTATGGCGCCGTTTTCATCCGCAAAGGTAACATATCTTTTTCAATTTTAGTTATGCGACCCGACTGATGCCATAAAAGAATGACGAAACGTGAACCCGGCTCTGAAGAACCCCGCTGTCCTTTACAAGAAAGGTATGCGGCTTGCGTTACTTACGCTGCGTAGGTCGTAGGAAACCCGTCTGACTTCGTAACACAAGAGGCCCACGCCCGTCAGGTGTAGTTGCCTTAAATGTACTGCCCCGTCAAGGCGTGGTACGACCCGACAAGGACTCTCTTGTTGCCGCAGACTGTAAATTTCCTACGTTTACGCAAACAGCAACGCGATTCACGCCTTTACAGCGGATCGCTTGTCCCAAAGGTAGCACAAAAAATTCGAATCCGCAATATGTTGCGGGCACTTTTTGTGCCGTAGGGTTTATGCCGCCCGAATAGCCCATGTTCTGGCTTTAACGGAATACGCCGTCCTAAAACAACAACGGGACGGCCTTTGGGTTCCGTCCCGCTCGTGGTTACATCTTCATCCCGCGCCTTTGCTCCGTTTGTTCGATGTCAATTCCTATCCGCTCGTAAAACTCCTTTCGTTGCTGTCTGAACCACTCGTCGCAGTCCTTTCCGTTTATGGTGAACTGGAACCCGCTCGGCCCGTCCTTGTCGGGTTTGAATTGGAGAATGACATCGTTCGCCCGAAACGTATGATTATACCTTATCGAATGCAGCTCGCCCGTATATCTGTAAGGTTGCATCGTAAACAACGCTTTGGTCCGCTCCTTGTCCAACCCGACATCCTTGCAGTAATTTTCCCATTTCAACAGCCCCTTTACATAGGGACACAACTCATCGACACGCATCAAGGCTTTTATGACTTGTTGTGCTTCCTGTTTAAGGTTGGCCACCTCTTTATCGTGTCCGGCCTGCATGGTCTTGATCTCTTGTTGCAGTTGCCCGATGCACTTATCCTTGTCGGCAATTACCCCTTGCAAATCTGCAATCTGTTTTTCATACCTCGCGGGCTTGGGGTCGTGGAACAACGCTCCGATCCTTTCTACGGCTTTCGTCGTGGCATTCACGGCCACGCCTTTGAGTTTGTCGGTCTTGATCTCCCATCGGGTCTGCGCCAACTCCGTTTCGGCTTTTGCCAGTTCTTCTTTCTTCTTCCGCCGCTGTTCGTCGATAGCGTTGCAGTCTGTCTGTGCGGCTCGTTGCTGTGCTTGGAGTGCGGCAATGTCTACCGTCAGCGTTTCTTTTTGTCCGATCATCGCTTCGATCTGTTCGGCCATTTCATTTTTACGGACGAACACCTCGCGGTAATACTGCTGCGTGGATATATGTTTGGCTTCCGAACCGTCGATGCCGCGTTGCAGTCCGTATTTGGCCATCGCTTCGGCATAGGTGGTCTGATAGGCTTTGAGTTTGTCCCGTGCCATCACATCGTCGGCACATAGGCGCGGGCGGTCTTTCTTAGTGCGGTAGGTTCTCTTTCCGCTTTGGGCGTTCTTCTCCCGCTCCAGCTTAGCCTTTCTGCGTTCGCCCCGTGTGATCGGCACGACGGTCGCGTGGATATGCGGCGTCTTCTCGTCCAGATGCAGGACTGCCGACACGACGTTCTCTTTTCCGAAGGTCTTTTGCAGCCAGCCGCAGGAATCCTTGGCCCATGCGTCCAACTGTCCGGCCTGCCGGATGCGCTTCATATCTTCGGGGCTTCCGGAGAGCATGACACGCAGGGCCCTCACTTGGTTCTTTCCGATCTTGCGTTCCAGTCCGGCGTTATCCAGCCGGTGCTGGATCGCTTCGGTGCGGTTGGTAACATCTTTGGGAAATTCGATTAACTCTTGGTTCAGGTAGGTAAGTGTCGTTATGACGTTGGCGGGTGTTATTCTCCGCTCGACGTGTCCCGACATGGCGGCATCCGTTCCGGCCGCCTTTTCGATATGCAATACGACATAGCCCATAGCGGTATAATTTTAGGTAGTTGATAATTCGGTTGTAGTCAGACAAGGATTCGGAATTGTCCCGGCGGTTGAACCGAGGAACGAATATCCGCCATCCGGGGTGTCCAGAGGGGCGACAGCCCCTTTGGCCTATTGGGGCATTTTCAGCGTTGCGGAGCAATGCGGAGAGAAAAATGCCCTAATAGGCTATGCCTTTTGTAAAAAGGCGCGGGCGCGAAGCGGCCGATCTGTGGGCGACGGTGCCGCCGTGGTGTCCGTCAGCAGGGGAGCCGATGAAAGAGAACCGACGGCCCGCAAGCCCGTGCCCCTGTGCGCCCTTCGGGATCCTCCATAAATCCCGAAGGGCGCACAAGGGCCAAAGGGCTGTTACTCCGCCAGTCGGTATTTGTCGCCCAAACGCTCGGTAAGCGCCGACATGTCGCGGCTGATCTTTTCATTGGTGATCTTCGCGTAAATTTGGGTGGTCTTGATATTCGTATGACCTAACAGGCGGCTGACGGTTTCGATAGGCATACCCTGCGAGAGCGTGATAGTCGTGGCGAAGGTATGGCGGGCGAGGTGGAAGGTGAGTTTGTTTTTAATGCCGCATTGCTTGCCGATCTCGCGCAGGATGTCGTTGCAATGGCAGTTGCACGGCATATAAAAGACATGGTTGTCGAGCCGCTGATCCGCGTATTTCTCGATGATGCGTTTGGGAATATCCAGCAGGCGGATACGGCTTTCGGTATTGGTTTTCTTACGTCGCGTGATGATCCACAGGTTACCGTCGAACATAGTTTGAAGGTTGTCCGTGGTCAGCCCTTTCACGTCGGCATAAGCCAGCCCCGTGAAGATGGAGAAGACGAACAGATCGCGGATGCGGGCATGCGCCTTGTTGGCCGTTTTATAGTTCATCACGGCCTTGATCTCCTCTTGCGAGAGATAACCCCTGTCCACGCTTTCGGGAGAGTTGATATAGCCCGAAAACGGGTTGAACGGCAGGCGCCCGTCGTTGCGGGCAATGGCGACGATATGTTTCAAGACGATCATGTAGCCCCACACGGTATTTGTGCGGCATTTCTTCTCCGTGCGCAGGAAATACTCGAAATCGTTGATAAAGGTAAGGTTCAGTTCTTTCAGCGGGATGTCCTCCCGGTGGTAGGTATGGGCGAGGAACTCCCGCACACGCTTACACACGCAGCAGTACTTTTTCCACGTGGCGATCTCACGACTGAAACCCACCTTTTTCCGGTATTCGACATTGTGCTGTTCGAAGAGTTTCAACAGCGTTTCCTGCTTTACTCCGATACCGAGGTAGGCATCCCGCAGTTTGGCGGCCGTGACATAGCCGTCCGACTGCATCAACTCCTGATAGCGGCGGTTCACCTCGACGCGGATTTTATCGACGGCAAGATTGATTTGCATGGCCTCGACGCTCTTGCCCGTCGCCCGGCCGTTCTTGACATCCCATAAACGCGGAGGAACGTCCATTTTGCAACTGAATTGTTTGACCTCGCCATCTACTGTAAGACGGCACATCAAAGGCAGATCGCCGTTGGGGCGGGCGCTGCCTTTCTTCACGTAAAATAAGACCCGAAACGTGCTTCGCATAATAAACCCGATTTTTGGTTACAAAATTAATGTCTGTCGGGCCGTTTGTCAAGATGAAGAATAACGCAAGTAGCAGTAAAAGAATGCGTTACAAACAAAATTCAAAGCAAGTACCGCGTAATGATCTGGTAACGATTCTTATTCAGCAATAGGCCGTAAAACCGCTTCGAACGAATTTCTGTATAACGCAAATCAATGCGCTATTGATTATAAACCAGCACCTTAAGCCATTCGTTGCGTTGTCCTGCTAATCTCTTGAAAGTTTATTTTATCTACAAGGTTTCCTACGACCTCATCAACTAAAGTAAGTTTTCGGCACCACGCTTTCTGTTTAATTAAATCAAGCAATTAACCGTCGCGGTGGTGCGTAGCGACAAATAAAACTTATTACAACTATGAAAAAGTTGTTTATTATTGTGGCCGCTATGTTTGTGGCTGTTTCTTTCTCGGCTTGTTCCGATGATAAGGATGAAGCGTCCATTGTCGGAGAATGGCAATTAACCCATTCTGTCGGTTACGTAATTGAGGCAGGAGAACAGTATGATTTCGACAAGACATTTCCCGACGATGGTTACTACACAGGGTACATTTTCAATGAAGATGGCAAGGGAACGTATTATGCAACATATACCAATTCCACCACTCCCGAAGAATCAACCCCTATTACCTACTCTATTTCGGGAAAGACGTTAACAATAACTGCATCGGGCGATACGCAGACCTTTGAAATTAAAGAACTATCCTTTGCAAAACTCGTTTTATATGAGAATAATTTAGATGCAGAATATGTTGAAACAAACACCTATAAAAGGGTAAAGTATTCGCATAATTAAGGACAGACTTGGAAAGACGGTCTATATTATACCGCTCTGTCCAAGTTTGTCCTTTCTATATTTTAGGTTGAGTGGTTAAAAGAAGCTATATAAGTATCAGTAATTGGCAAAATTTCGCTATCTTTGAAATAACTACTTAATAACTCCTTTCTACTATGAAAAAACAATTTATCCTCCTAATCTGTGTGTTGAGTGGTTATATCGGTTATGCTCAACAAGGCATTGATGTTTTAGATTTTATAAAAAATGCTCCTTGGGATTTAACAAAATCCGAGATAGATGCTAAATATGAAAACTACAAATTTGAACTTGCGGATTCAGTTAAGACATTAATCCCTAACAATTTTATAACTCTTGGCGATAATATTTTTAGTGGATTCCAATTAGGGAAATATAATGGATTTACTTGTTATATGACAGATGGAAATACAGGTAAACCTCGCATGTTTATCATATTTGTTGATCCAACTCAAACAGTTGATACTGACGAAAAAGAATTAATACAATATACTGATTCATTATTATATGCAAAGTTGGGAGAGCCTTTCCAAAAACAAGAAAACTATACAACAGATGACGGAGACAGGGGAGTAATGAGATTTTGGACAGACCAAACTACAGCCATTATTTCTACGGTGGTCAGATACAATAGCCAGCCAGAAAAGCCATTAGTGTATCTTATTACTTTGGTGAACGCAGATGACGGTTCAAATGACTTTAGGATTGCAAGATGGGGAGATTCAATGTCGCAAATTATTGATAGGGAAGGACGCAAAAACGAATGGACAGGACAAGAGATAAATCCCAATGTTTACTCATTCAGTTCAAGTATAGCGAATAAATTATGTGATGTCCTTTACTTTTTTACAACTAATGACAAACTAACTCGGTCAAAATATTACTTCACAAATGTTTCGACAGATGGTTGTATAAGTGATTATAAAGAATTGGTATCTTTACTTTCTGAAAAATATGGAGAACCTATTGCTCAATCAAGGGAATGGGCTGATCCATCGTATGAGAAAACTTGTAAAGAAGAAGGTTATGAGGTATATATGGGACGTTTAAGTTATTATACTTATTGGACAACTATACGTTCTCGAATTATTATTTCCTTAAAAGGTGGAGATAGTTTAATAAATTTGGCAATCGAATATTCAAGTTCCATACATGAACAAGAAGCCAAAGAAGATAGATTGAGAGGATTATAAAACTAATTATAAGTTTGTGTATAAAATATCTGCCATCAGAACGATGGCAGATATTGTTTTATATTACTTGTATATTTCATAAATTTTTCGTATATTTACATCATAATCAAAGATTTAATCACAATATAAATTTTAGCTAAAATGAAAAGAAAAACACCAAGTATTGATTGAAAAACGGGCACAGAGACTATCGATGATGTACAAATATCGTATATCGCCAAAGGGGTATCTTATGATAATGACAGCGGCGTTTGCCTGTTCGTAGGACGTAGAACTGATGACCCCACACCACGAGAGTTTCACTATATCTTTGAACTCGACATCGACCCTACGAAAGATATGACCATCTGTTTTCAGAAACGAGGTCGTTATATGGCAGGATTCTCCTATCTGCTAAATCCAAAAGCCGTAGAGGAGGGTTGTCTCGCCATTATATTACCTAACATGGTAGATATTCCCAAGTCCAACTGTATGCTCAATCTTTTTGAAGCCCATATTAAGAGCGATACGGTCGTATTCGACTATACGACAAAAGAGGGCAAACAGAACGTATTCAAATTCCCACTCACGGGTTTCAACGAGAAATATTTAGAGCAGTTCATATAAAAGATACGAGGACAGACTTTGACAAGGGGTCTATAATTAGACCGTTTGAGAATGTTTGTCCTTACTTTTTCAACTAATAACAAAGCAACATACACTCTCTTAAAAGGAGAGAGCAGGGAGGAGGGGAAAATTTCCCGCGCGTTTTTCTCAACTGATACGAGGACAGACTTTGCAAAGGGGTCTTAAATATACCCCTATTGCAATGTTTGTCCTCTTTCACTCAAATATAAGATTGTCAATTAATTCACTATTGTTTAACCAGCATTGGCTTTATGCAAATGTGTAAACCAGCGTGTAAACCGAACGAGCAGCCAGCGAAAAAAGATTTCCCAAAATGAAGCGAGGACTTGCAGGAATGATTTATTTATCATACATTTGCACTCGCAATTCAGCAAAAGGGGAGCTTAGCTCAGCTGGTTCAGAGCGTCTGCCTTACAAGCAGAGGGTCGGGGGTTCGAATCCCTCAGCTCCCACGACAGAGACCATCCAAAACAGGATGGTTTTTTATGCCGGGAGCATAGCTCAGTTGGTTTAGAGCGCCTGCTCGACAAGCAGGAGGTCTGCGGTTCAAATCCGCATGTTCCCACCAATGAAAATCAGACAGTTGCAGAAATGCAGCTGTCTTTTTTTATATGCGCTGTTTTCGTGGTTTACCACCGTTTTTAGCTGTTGAGTTAAACCGAGAGTTAAACCACAAACTCGCATGGCAACAGGTGTCAGCATTCTATGCTACAAGTCGAAAACGCTTGCAAACGGAGCGCATCCGTTGATGATTCGTCTCTGTAAAGACGGAAAAAAGAAATACGTCAGTCTTGGCGTAGCGGTTTTACCTCAATTCTGGGATTTCGAGAAGAATAAGCCCAAACGAAACTGTCCCAATAAAATAGTGATTGACAAACTGATTGCTTCGAAAATGGCGGAGTACAACGTATTGGTTGTCGATATGATGGCTGAACGCAAAGAGTATACCCCTCGATCGTTGGCACAGGCTGTTGAACAAAAGACCCAAGGGCGAACTGTTGCGGAAATGTACGGCAGGTTGTTTGCGGAGATGAAGAAGATGGAGAGGCTGGGTAATTTGGCGGTCTATAAATACTCCTTTAATTCGTTGATGAGTTACACGCGTAATAAACTCGATATTCCCTTTCGAGAGATTGATTGTGTGTGGCTGAAAAGATATGAAGAGTGGTTGCACGCCAGAGGATGTAAAGACACCACGATAAGCCAACTGTTTCGAACGCTCCGTAGCGTCTTCAATAAAGCCATAGAGCAGGACGTTATCAAGCAGGACGCATACCCGTTTAATAGATTCAAAATAAACAAGTTTGATATTCATACAGAGAAACGGTCGATTTCCAAGGAGGAGGTGCAAAGAATCCTCGCACTCGAACTTTCCGATTCTGGCTTTTATATGGGACTTGCAAAGGATTTATTTCTGTTCAGCTATTTTGGTGCAGGAATAAATTTCTCGGATATTGCATTGCTCCGCTTCTGCAATTTGAAGGATGGTAGGGTTTGCTATGTAAGGAAAAAGACAGGCAAGTCGATAAGTTTCCCACTGAATGACATTTCAGCTAAAATCGTAGAAAAGTATGCCAGTCCGTTTGGAAATGATCGCGATTATATTTTTCCAATTCTCGATGCTGCCGTACATAGGACTGAACAGCAGAAACGTGACCGTATCCGTAAGTGCCGCCGCGCGGGTCAGGATGATGTTGTTCTGACGGATGATGTAGGTGATGCCGGTTCCGCGCAGGGCTTCGTCGAGCAGCTGGGAAACCGATTTCGTCGATTTGGCGATTTTTACGGGGACGTTGTCCGCCAGGTTGCCCTGGTAGGAGATCCGGTAGGAGGTCTGCGATTCGATCTCCTGAATCAGTCCTTTCAGGCTGGTTACGTTTTCAACGCGGACCGAAGTCTGCTGGGGCGACGGCGCCGCCTGCATTTCCCCCCCCCACGGAATAAGGAGTGTCAGGCATGCTGCCAGTAGATACCAGGCATGCCGCATACGGAGTAACTTTTGTTTCATAGAGGTTTGGTTAAGATTGGATTATTTGTGAATGGTGATTTTTTCGCCGTTGCGGTTGAAACGGGTGTTCGTCGAAAGCGTCAGCACTTCGAGGATATGGTCGATCGGCATGTTGAAGTCGAGCGTTCCGGTAAACTGGATGTTTTTGAGCGCCTCGCTGCGGAAGGCGACGCCGATGCCGTAGAAATCCTCGATCACCCCGGCGATTTGCGCCAGGTCGACGTGGCGGAACGTGCGCAGCCGCGCGGCCAGCTCCGCCTCCACGTTGACCGTTTGCAGCGTCAGGTCGTTGTCCGTGGGGTTGTAGGAGACTTTCTGCCCCGGGTGCAGAGCCACGACGTGGTCCGCGGCGCGGAAATCGACGGCTCCCTCGACCAGTACGGTTTCGACGTCGGAGCTGTCGTCGTAGGCTTTCAGGTTGAATTTGGTTCCGCGGACCACGACTTCGGCGTCGTGGACCGTGGTGACGGTGAACGGCGCGCCGTTGCGCTTGCTGACTTCGAAAAAGGCTTCGCCGGTGAGGTGCACCGTGCGGTTCCCGTCGTCGAACGAGGCCGGATAGTTGAGCTGCGAACTGCGGGTGAGCCGGATGACGGAGCCGTCGGGCAGCGTCACCGAGCAGTCGCTGCGCTCGGCGCTGACCGTGCAGATGCGGTCGTCCGGCCGGTTCTGGTAGAGATACATGCCTGCGACGATCACGCCCGCGACGAGGATGGCGGCGTAGCGCGCCGCGATCTGCCGCCATTGGGGCCTTGTTTTCGTGCGGCGCAGTTCGATGCGCCGCTGCAACGATCTGAAGGCCTGGTCGGTGTTGACCGACGCGGCGGCACGGAGCCGGTCTCCGGCGAAGAGCACGAAGTAGAGCGCTTCGAGCCGGCGGCGGTTCTCCTCCGAGGCGTCGTACCAGTTTTCGATCTCGCGGTTGGCGGGTTCGTCGAGTTTTCCTTCGAGAAATTCGGTCAGCAGGTTGTCGTCGATCTCTTTCATAAGTTCGGTTTCTAACAGTAATACGGTTTTGGGGAAATAGTTACTAAACGAAAACCCGATTTTTTTTCGGGCTTTCGTTTTTATTGCATATGGTCGGTTGCAGGGGGCAGGGGTTTCAGTTGTTCCCGGGCATTTCGAAAAACAGCGCGATCAGCGGCAGGTAGTCCTTCAGCGCGACGCCGAGGACTTTGAGCGCCTGGCCGATATGGTAGTTGACGGTCTGGGGCGACACCTCCATCTCGGCGGCGATCTGCTGGTGGGTCATGCCCTGGAAGCGGCTCATCTCGAAGATGCGCCGGGTCTGCTCGGGGAGTTGGGCGAGCGCCTCGCGGTAGAGCCGTGCGAGTTCCGTGCCGAGGTAGAAGTCCGGGGAGTCGAACTGGTCGGCGAATCTCTTTTCCAACTGCTGGTGGACGCGTGAATGGACCTTCTGGCTGGTGATGCGGTCCAGCGACTTGTTGCGGACGATCATAAACAGAAGTCCTTTCAGCGAAAGTTCCTCCATCAGGCGGTCCCGGTTTTCCCAAATGTACAGCATCGTGTCCTGTACGATGTCCTCCGCCACGGGGAGGGATACCCAGCGCGAGGCGAAGCTGCACAATCCCTTGTAATAGAATCGGTAGCATGCTTCGAAACACTGCCGGTCCCCGGCGTTGAGCCGTCGGATGACCAGTCGGTTGTCGAGGATGTCGTATTTGGTGTTCAGGGACATAAACCGTCGTATCTCGCGTAATTGAAAGGTTAAAATTACAATTTTTTCCGGAAAACGGGCCGGATTCCCGAAAAAAGGGCCACCTTTGCAGTAAAATGGAACCGGGCTGCCGGGAAGTCCGCGCCCCGGGATCGCCGTTTTACATCGCTTATGAATACCGTCTGGATCGTACTGCCTGTATTGATCGCGCTGATGTTT
Source organism: Alistipes shahii WAL 8301 (assembly GCF_025145845.1). NCBI lineage: Bacteria > Pseudomonadati > Bacteroidota > Bacteroidia > Bacteroidales > Rikenellaceae > Alistipes > Alistipes shahii. The sequence continues at coordinate 2,381,646 of NZ_CP102253.1, forward strand.
CAGCTCGGCATCGAACTCGACCGGCAGGCCTTCGCCGGTGTGGCCCGCCGTCCGGCGGCCGTTGTCGCGGGGCTGCTGGGCCAATTGGCGCTGCTGCCGCTCATCGCCTTCGGCGTGGGGCTGGCCTTCCGCCTGCCGCCCGTCTATTTTCTGGGGCTGCTGCTCGTCGCCTGCTGTCCGGGAGGCAGTTCGTCGAACGTCTTTTCGATGCTGGCCAAGGGCGACGTGGCCCTTTCGGTGACACTGACCGCTTTGAGCAGCCTCATCACGCTCTTCACGATTCCGCTGGTGATGGGTTTCGCCGCGCGTTTCGTCGCGGTGCATGCCGGTGCGGCCATCGAACTTCCGGTCGGGAAACTGCTGGTGCAGAACATCGTCCTGCTGTTCCTGCCGATGCTCTGCGGGGCGCTTTTCAGGCATTGGCGGCCCCGGGCGGCACGGCGTGTGCACGAGCTGCTGGGACGTGTGGCCTTCCCGGCCCTGATGCTGCTGGCGGCGGTGTTCTTCGTGCAGTACGCCTCGACGATTCTGGAGAATCTTGGCGTGCTGGGTCTGGCCGCGGGTGCGCTGATCCTGCTGGCGATGGCGGGCGGATCGCTGCTGGCCCGCCTGTTCCGGCTCCGGCGGGCGGTGCGCCGCACGATCGTCATCGAGGTCGGGATGCAGAACGCTGCGCAGGCGATCGCCGTCGCCACCTCGCCGCTGATCTTCGACAGCGGTGAAATGGCCGTCCCGGCCATCGTCTACGCCCTCGTGATGAACGTGGTTCTGCTCTCGTACCTGAAACTGCTGCCGAAATGTACCGATGAAACGGCGTCGGAAGGCGCCTGACCGAGTATCTTTGCCGTATGAAATTCCTGAAAGTCGCTGTTTTGTTTTTCGGCCTGGCCGCGGCGTTTGCCGTGCGGGCGCAGGGCGGGACCTATCCCGTCAGCGGGCGGGTGATCGACCGTTTGAGCCGCCGCCCCGTGGCCTATGCCGCCGTGGTGCTGGCCGGGCAGGAGCAGAAGGGAGCCTCGACCGACTCGCTGGGGAGGTTCCGCATCGAGCGCGTGAAGCCGGGCATCTGGCGGCTGGCGGTCTCGTCGGTGGGCTACAAGAGCCTCACGACGCCCGAATACATGGTCTCGGCCGCCACGCCCTTTATCGAAGTCGAGCTGGAGGAGGATGCCGCGCAGCTGGAGGCCGTGACGGTCCGTCCGTCGCCGTTCCGCGTCACGGCGGAGAGTCCCGTAAGTTTGAAGGTGATCGGCCTGCGGGAGATCGAGAAAAGCCCCGGCTCGAACCGCGACGTGTCGCGCATCGTGCGCTCGTATCCCGGCGTGGCCTTCTCGCCCGTGGGGTATCGCAACGATTTGATCGTGCGCGGTGGCGGGCCTGCGGAGAACAAGTTCTACATGGACGGGATCGAAATCCCGAACATCAACCATTTCGCCACGCAGGGGGCGACGGGCGGTCCGGTGAGCATCGTCAACGCCGACCTCGTGCGCGAAATCAGTTTTTATACGGGAGCCTTTCCCGCCGACCGGGCCGGGGCGTTGAGTTCCGTGCTGGACTTCAGTCTCCGCGACGGCAATGCCGAAAAGCAGACCTTCAAAGCGACGTTGGGCGCCTCGGAAGTGGGGTTGAGCGGCAGCGGGCACATCGGCGGCAAGACGACTTATCTGTTTTCCATCCGCCAGTCCTACCTGCAACTGCTGTTCAAACTGCTGGGGCTGCCCTTCCTGCCCAACTACATCGACGGGCAGGCGAAAGTCAAGACACGCCTTTCGGAGCGCGACGAGCTGACGGTGCTGGCCCTTGCGGGATTCGACAACATGCGTCTCAACGTCGACGAGAAGGGCGAGGACGCCGAATACCTGTTGAGCTACCTGCCCCGTATCCGGCAGGAGACCTTCACGGTGGGGGCTTCGTGGCGTCACTATGCGGGCCGCCACGTGCAGACCGTGACCTTGAGCCACAACTACCTGAACAACCGCAACCTGAAATACCTGCGCAACGATGATTCGTCGGAGGACAACCTGACGCTCCGGCTGCGCTCCGTGGAGCAGAAGACCACGCTCCGGGCCGAGAACCGCACCTATCTGGGCTGCTGGACCGTCCGCGAGGGCGTCGAGGTGAATTATTCCGACTACACGAACCGCACGCTGCAACGGCTCTATACCGACAGGACGCAGTTGTCGGACTACCGGACCCGGCTGGGAATCGTCGGCTGGGGGCTGTTCGCCGGGGCCGAATACGCCTCGGCCGACAAGCGGTTCACCGCCTCGGCGGGCCTGCGCGCCGACGGGTGCGACTACTCGGGACGTATGGCGCGGGTGTGGCGCCAGCTGTCGCCCCGGGCTTCGGTCTCCTATGCGGTAGGTCCCGGCTGGTCGGTGAGCGGCAGCGCGGGGCTTTACTGCCAGCTGCCGCCCTACACGGCGTTGGGATTCAAGGAGGAGGACGCGCTGGTCAACCGATCGCTCGATTACATGCGCGTCGGGGTCTTCAGCGCGGGCGTCGACTGGCGGCTGCGCGACCGGCTGATCGTCTCGGTCGAGGGATTTTACAGACGCTACGGCGATGTGCCGCTGTCGGTGGCGGACGGGATTCCGCTCTCGTGCAAGGGCAACGATTACGGCGTGGTGGGCAACGAGAAGCTGGTCTCCTCGGCGCAGGGGCGCGCCTACGGCGTCGAGGCGATGGCCCGCTGGCAGATTCCGGGGCGAGTGAACGTCGTGGGGTCGGTGACCGTGTTCCGCTCGGAGTACCGCAACGACCGGCAGGCCCCGTGGATCGCCTCGGCGTGGGACAACCGTTTCGTGGTCAACGTCAGCGGAACCTACGACCTGCCGCGCCACTGGAGCTTCGGTGCGAAGCTGAGCGCCGTGGGCGGTGCGCCCTACACGCCCTACGACGTGGAGCGTTCGTCGCTCGTCGAGGCGTGGGATGCGCAGGGACGGCCCTACTACGACTATTCGAAATACAACGCCGGGCGGCTCGACGCCTTCGCCCAGCTGGACGTGCGCGTCGACAAGGTGTTCTACTTCCGCCGCTGCATGCTGGGTCTCTACATCGACCTGCAAAACGTTGCGGGCGGTCGTTTGCGCCAGCCCGACGTGCTGATGTCCACGGGGGAGATCGAGAACCCCTCGGCTCCGGCTTCGGAACGGCGTTACCGCATGAAATACCTCGAACAGGTGAGCGGCACGCTGCTCCCGACGCTGGGCCTAACGGTCGAGTTTTAAGCCTCCGGCGTCCGCCGGGCGTTCCGTTTGTCCATTGCGAAACTGATGATGAAAGGGATCGCGAGGAAGACCGCCGTGCCGGTCACCACCAGCCACGTGTACGTCGCCGGACTGCCCACGGGCAGCTGCGAAGGCGGGAAGAAGGTGACGATGAACGAGAACAGCACGGCGAGGAACCCCACGCCTCCGATCAGCCACATGCCCGTGTTTCCGCCCGGTACGCGGTAGCTGCGGATAAGCTTGGGCTGCGTGTAGCGCAGGCGGATTCCTGCGGCGTACATCATCATATACATAATGAGGTAGAGTCCTACGGTCAGGGCGCTCAACAGGAAGAACGCCACGCTGACGTCGTCCATCACGATGTAAAGCGACGAGAGGAGCGTCACGATGCAGCCCTGGATAATCAGTATGTTGAGCTGCACGCCGTTCTTGTTGGTCTTCTGGAGGAAGCAGGGCAGAGCGCCGTCCCTGGCCGTCCACAGCAGGCCGCGGCTGGGGCCCGAAATCCACGACATCACGCCCGCCAGCGCACCGAAGGCCACGAGCAGTCCCATGACGTTCGAGAGCCATCCCACGTGGTAACGTTCGAAAGCGATCTGGAAGGTGGTGAACAGCCCCGACTGGAGGTTGATCTGGTCGTAGGGGGTGATGATGGCCACGGCCAGCGCGCCCAGCGTGAACAGTCCGAACGAGATCAGCGCAGCGAGGAACATCGCCCGCGGGAACTGCGTCTGGGGTTTGGCCAGTTCCGGAGCGTGCACGGCGTGCACCTCCACGCCGGCGAACAGCAGCAGGATGCCCGCCAGGAACGCGATGTCGCTCATGCCCGTGATGTGGGGGAAGAGACGCGGGTGGACGTGCTGCGCGGCGTCGACGTTGACGATCTGCGAGACGCCGGCCGGAATCTCCTTCAGGGCGATTTCGTTGCCGCCGGCCATCCAGATGACCGCCATCACGATCACGACGACGCCCGGGAGCACCGTGCCGATCAGAAATCCCTTCGAGGTGATGCCCGAGATGGCCGACGTGCCGCGCAGGGTCACCAGCGTCGCGCACCAGTACATCGCAATCGAGAACAACCCGACGTACAGCCCGTTCTGCGCCAGTGCCGGAACGCCGATCATGTAGGCGATCGACGCGGCGGCGAATCCCAGTACGGTGGGATACCAGACGACGTTCTGAATCCATTGCAGGAAGATCGCCGAGAAGCCCAGGTGGCGGTTGAAAGCCTCCTTGACCCAGGTGTAGACGCCGCCGCCGCGGTCGGCGAAGGCGCTGCCCAGTTCGGCGCCCACGAGGGCCGCGGGAATCAGGAAGAGGAACGTCGCGAAGAAAATGTAGAAGAACATCGTCAGTTCCTCCTGGGCCATCATCGGGAGCCCGCGCAGGCTGATGACGGCCGCAGCGGTCATCAGCGCCAGCTGCGTCGTGGTGATATTTTTACGTTTTGCCATGGTGGGTAGGTTGGATTTTGCTGTTTTCCCTCGTCGTCCGCCGCACAGTTTTCGTGCCGGAGCGCATTGCCGCCCCGTGAAATCGGCAGCCGGAGCGTTGCAAAGAACCGATCGGAACACCGGGCGGCTTTTTCGTACCCTGCGCACGCAGAAACGGCGCGCCCGGCATGCGGATGCAAAAACAGCAGGGAATCTCGCGATTGCCTGCTGTCCCCGGAGGTCGCCCTCCTAAAACTACTAACCCAAACTTAAATAAATGAAGAAACCTCACTGCGGTTGCTGTGCCGCAGCTGACCGGAATAAGTACAAAGCGCGTGCCGAACCTGCAATCGCCGTCCGCCGCAGACCGTTTGGTCGATTATCGGGACTTGTAATGGAATTTTCATCGGAATAATTTTGTTTTTATTTCTTTTATTGTTTTATTTGTGACGGATATTCAATGATAATAGCTATAAAAGAAAATATATAGCATCCTGATATGGAAGATGAGAAAGATATTTTACGGCGGATGAGCAGCGGGGACAGTGATGCCTTCCGGCTTGTCTTCCTGAAATACGCCCCGCGTGTGGAGGCCTTCGCCATGAAGATGCTGAAGAATATCCACGAGGCGCAGGACGTGTCGCAGAATATCTTCACCAAACTGTGGATGCAGCGCCGTGAACTGGCCCAGGTTCAGTCGCTCAACGCTTACCTGTTCCGCATGACGCGCAATGCCGTGCTGGACATCTGTAAGCACAGCCGGATCCGGATGCAGTTCGAAAACAGCGCCCGGGTCGACGGACAGATTCTTTGCGACGACGTTACGGAACGGATCGACACGGCCGAACTGTCGCGCCAGATCGAAGCCGCCGTCAGCAAGATGCCTGCCCGGAGGTATGAAATCTACCGCCTGTCGCGCGAGTGCGGCAAGAACAACCGTGAAATTGCCGAGGAGTTGAATATCAGTCCCAAAAGCGTTGAAAACCAGATTACGAAAGCGCTCGGCAGCATCAAAAAGGAAATTTCCTGAATTTTATTTTCATTTCGGCGTAGGGGTGTTGCGCCGCTGGATCGTCTAGTATGTGTAAGAGGATGACAGCGGACTGCGGCGCCCCGGCATTTTGCCGCACGATGCTTCCCCACGGAAAAAAGCCATGACTAAAAAGACCAAGAACATAGTTTCCGATTTCGCGAACAACGACATGCCCGCCGAGGTGCAGGAGCAGTTCCGCTGCTGGCTGGACGAGCATGCGGGCGGCGAGGCTGCGGAGGAACAACTGCTCGAGGAGTGGAACGCGGCGAAGCTCGGCCCGGTGAACGGCGCTGCCTATGAGCAGTCGTTCGAGCGGCTGATGCAGTCGATGCCGGCGGCTTCGTCTGCCGCGGCTCCGAAAAAGGGCCGCATTGCCCGTCTGGCTGCATCGTGGCGGCGTATGGCGGCCGTTGCAGCCGTCTGCGGGGTGGTGCTGGGACTCGGCGCCCTCGGCGCCCGCCTGTTCCTGAAACCCGAAAACGGGGTGTTTGTGGTTACGGGCGAAGACAGCAAGGGCCGCTTCGTGCTGCCCGACGGTACGCAGGTCTGGCTCAACTACGACAGCCGCCTCTACTATCCCGAGTCGTTCGACGGCAATTTGCGCTCCGTACGGCTCGAAGGCGAGGCGCTCTTCAACGTCGTGCGCGATGCTTCGAAACCGTTCCGTGTCCGGACTTCGCTGATGGAGGTCGAGGTGCTGGGGACGGTCTTCGACCTGAAATGTTACGAGCACCTGGACTATGCCGAGTTGGTACTTGTCTCCGGCTCGGTCAAAGCCACCTGTGCCGGGCAGTTGCCCGTCACGCTCTGCCCCGACGAGCGGCTGGTCGCCTATCGCAATTCGAAAAAGATCGACTACCAGGCTGTCGATGCCAATAATTACAATAAGTGGATGTTCGAAACGCAGAAACTCGATGAGATGCGTCTCGACGCCGTTTTCGTCAACCTCGAACACCGCTATAACGTCGAGTTCGACATCGCGGACGATGTCGGGCTCGAGGCGCGGCTTACGCTTTCGCTGCGCAGCGAGCCGCTCGAGGAGATTCTGGATGCCATCGCACTGGTGGTTCCGATCCGTTACGAATCCTCCGGGGGAACAATTTTCATAACACGCAGATAGACCGTTTTGTACGATGTCCTCTTTGGGACAACGTGGGATAACTTATTTGTTGCTGAAATGTAATATGTTGGTAATCAATATGATATAAAACTAACTCTAAAACTTTCATCGCTATGACAAGACCTTTACGCATTCCTGCTTTCGATTATTAGGCCTTCTCCGGCGGCCGCAACCGACGGTTGTCCGGAACGTGTGAACCTTTTTTCGTGCATTCAAAAACCTTATTGCCTTGAAACTTCAAACTTCCATTCAGAAACGGGCGTACCGTGCCCGTTGCGGTCTGCGGCGTGTCCTGCCGGTTTTGCTGGCGTTGGTGGTCGCTACTGCTGCCGTTGCAGTGCCTCCTTCCTCTTCGCGCGACGGTAAACTGACGCTTAACGTCAAGAATATTACGGTAAAAGAGCTGCTGCAAACCATCGAAAAGCAGAGCCGCTACACTTTCGTGTATAACATTTCGGATCTCGATCCCGCCCGCCGGGTCTCGCTCAGCGTGACCGACGCCTCCGTCGAGGCGGTCATCGCGCAGGCGATCCCCGAGGTGACGGCTACAGTGCGGGGAACACAGGTCGTGCTCGTGCGCAAGGCGGCCGACAAGGCCCGTCCCAATGTGAAAATAACCGGTACGGTGCGTGATGCCGACGGCGTGCCGCTCGTCGGTGCGACGCTGATCGTCGAGGGTACGACCCTCGGTATGAGCACCGGCGCCAACGGCGAATATACGCTGAATGTTCCGGCAAACGGCAAAATTGTCTGTTCCTATCTGGGTTACGATTCGGTGACGGAGACGGTGAACGCCCGTACGCGTATCGACTTCCAGCTCCGGGCGGCGGCCAACAGCATCGAGGACGTGGTGGTGACGGCCCTCGGTATCACCCGTAAGGAGAAGAGCCTCGGCTATGCCGTCTCGAAGATCGGCTCCGACGACATCACCAACAATGCCAGCGGCAGTTGGCTGAGCGGTATGGCCGGTAAGGTTGCCGGTCTGAATCTCGACCAGTCGGCCGCAGGACCCGGCGGATCGGTCCGTGTCACGCTGCGCGGCGAGGGCTCGCTCTCGTATAACAACAATACGGCTCTGTTCGTGGTCGACGGTGTGCCCATCGGCAGCGGTATGGATTCCAATACGTCGTCGGGTTCTTACGAATCGGACGACGCCCCGATCGACTACGGCAATGGCGCCGGTGACATCAATCCCGACGACGTGGAGTCGATCTCGGTGCTGAAAGGCCCGGCTGCAACGGCGCTTTACGGATCGCGCGCCGCCAACGGCGCCATCATCGTTACGACCAAGTCGGGCCGCAAGCAGAAGGGCATCGGGGTTACTTTTACCACCTCGGTAACCTTCGACAAGGCGGGTTACTGGCCCGATTTCCAGAATGTATACGGCGCCGGCGACTTCCGCAAAACGACCATCAATACGGGGCATATGACCAACGGCCTGAATCCCGACGAATATTCGTTCTACACGGTCGACGCCGATCATTCGGATACCGGCAAAAAAGTAAATGCATTCCATTCGCGTTACCAGTTCGGCGAGAAAATCCAGGGGCAGATGCGTTACATGTATGCCTCGTTCGATCCGGCGACGGGGACCTATACGCGGCTTCCGTACGAAGTATGCGACTGGTACAAGGGATTCTTCCGGACGGGCGTTACCTACACCAACAGTCTGGCGGTGGACGCCAGCGACGGCCATGGCTCGTCGCTGCGCGTGTCGGTCAAGGATACGCGCAACGACTGGATCGTGCCCAATACGGGTTTCAGCACCCAGAACTTCACGCTTTCGGCTATCAGCAAGCGGAACAAATACATCGAGGCCGGATTGAAACTGAGCTACTACCGCAAAAATTCGGACAACCTGCCCGTGGGGGGATACAGCAATTCGTCGCCCCTGAAAACGTTGCTCTGGCAACCTGTGAGCGCTTCGGCCCGCGATGCATACAACGAATGGAACAGCGGCCGGCTGGTCGACTACTATTCGGGCAGCGATTCTTCGGTGAAGCTGATTAACGGATTGATGGACAATCCCTATTTCATTGTTTACGAATGTCTGAATACGCAGGCCAAAGACCGTGTTTACGGCAATGCCAGCGTGACGGGGCATATTATTCCCGAGAAACTGTCGCTGACCGTGCGTTCGGGCATCGACTTCAGCAACGATTTCCGTACGCAGCAGAAACCGCAGTACACGCATGCCTACCTCGACGGAATGTACCGCGAACAAACGATCCGCAACATCGAACTCAACAACGACTTTCTGCTGAGCTACCGCGATACGTTCGGCGATTTTTCGCTCAACGCGTCGCTGGGCGGTAACAACATGCTCTATAAGTATCATTCCGTGCGGTTGACGGCCAATATGCTCGAAGAACCCAACGTGTTCATTTTGCAGAACGTCAACGGGAAACTCGATGTGGACAACCTGCGTAAAACCAAGTCGATCAATTCGTTCTACGGGTTGGTTTCGCTCAGTTGGCGCGACATGCTCTTTTTTGATATTACCGGCCGCAACGACTGGTCGAGTACGCTGGCTCCCGGTTACAACTCCTACTTTTACCCCTCGGTGAGCGCCAGCGTGCTGCTCGACGAGGTGTTCAAACTGCGCAACAAGGCCAAGTGGATCGACATGCTCAAGATTCGCGGTTCGTGGGCCAACGTGGGTAACGATACGGAGCCTTACCAGCTCCTGGGTTCCTACTCCAATTCATCGGTTTTCACCGGGGCTTACAAACTGCCCGGATCGACCAAAAACTACCGGCTCAAACCCGAAAATGTCGAGAGCTGGGAGGTCGGTTTCGAAGGCCACTTCCTGCAAAACCGCATCTCTTTCGACTTTGCTTATTACAGTTCGGAGACGACGAACCAGATCATCAACGTCCCCTCCGACTGGGCGACCGGCGCTTCGTCGATGGTCATCAACGCCGGCTGCGTGCGTAACGAGGGTATCGAACTTTCGGCGCGGTTCCAGCTCGTGAAAACCAAAAACTGGCGTTGGAATATCGATGCCAACTGGTCGAAGAACTGGAATGAACTGGTCGAGTTGCCCCCGGGCGTCAATGTCTGGCAGCTCAATGCGAGCAATACCATCGGCAGCAAAGTCTTCATCTACGCCTATCCGGGCGGAGAGTTGGGGCGTATCTACGGATACGGGCTCGAAACAGCGCCCAAAGGTGCTTTTTACTACGATGCCGACGGGCATAAGATCGACTGTTCGGGACAGCATATCGTCGATGCCTCGACCGGAAATCCCATCCTCGACGCTACCAACCTCAAGGACCTGGGCAGTATTTACCCCCAGTGGAAGGCCGGCCTGACGACGACGGTGAGTTATAAAAGCCTGACCGTTTCCGCTTCGTTCGCTGCCTCGTATGGCGGCAAAGCCTACTCGCTGACCAATTCGATCCTCTCCTACATGGGTAAGCTGACCAATTCGCTCGAGGGACGTTACGACGGCCTGATTCATCCGGGCGTCAACGTCTCCGCCGACGGCGTCTATTCGCCGAACAACACCATCACCACCGATGCGGTCGATTACTACAATACGGTCATTTATCCGCGCGGCAACACCGAATCCAATGTTTTCGACACCTCGTATTTGAAAATGAAGGAACTGCGGGTCGAATATTCGCTGCCGAAGAAACTTTGCTCCAAGACCAAGGTGTTCCAGAACGTCTCGCTGTCGTTCTTTGCCACGAACCTGTTCTGCATCACGAATTTCCCGCAGTTCGATCCGGAGGTGGCTTCGCTTTCGGGATCGTCGCTCTACCGCGGCGTCGAGACGGGCGCTTACCCGATGACCCGTTCCTACGGATTCAGTCTCAAACTCGGATTCTAAAACTGACGCGATTATGAAAATGCTGAAATATATCTTGATCCCGGCCCTGCTGCTCACGGCGGCAAGCGCCTGTATGACCAAATTCGAAGAATACAATACCAACCCCAACGAAATGGAACAGTGGAAGATATCCCCTGCGGGCATGATCCAGGAACTGCTCTATTCGGGGACCGAGGTATTCCTCTACCGGACCTGGCAGCTCAACGGCGAGCTGATCCAGTATACGATCGCCGGCTCGGGCAACAATACCTACCACCGTTATGTGATCGAGAATTCGGTGGGTGCGTCGGCCTGGAGCAATCTCTACATGCAGGCGGCCAATGCCGACCACATGCGCCAATTGGCTGTCCGGAAAGAAGACCCCAATTACGAGGCTATTGCACTCACGTTGCGGACGCTGTTCCTGCAGAACATTGCCGACCTGTTCGGCGACGCTCCCTATTCGCAGGCTTTCAAAGGTTCGTCCGAGGGTATCAAACAGCCGGTGTTCGACTCGCAGGAGGCGGTCTACCGGGCGCTGCTTGCCGACCTGGAGCATGCCAATTCGCTTTACGACAGTTCGTTGAAACTACCCAGCGCCGAGCGTGACCTGCTCTACAAAGGCGATATCTCGAAATGGCGCAAGTTCAACAATTCGCTCTACCTGCGCCTGCTCATGCGGTTGAGCAACCGCAATGCGGCCATGGGCGTTGCCGCGAAGATCGCCGAAATCTTCAATAATCCGGACCGGTATCCGGTTTTTGCAAGCAACGGCGACAATGCCAAAATGTCTTATGAAAGCGTGGAGCCTTTCGTCAACTACTGGGGCACGAAGCTGAATACGCAGTTCACCACCTCGACCGGACGCCGCCCTGCGGAGCAGATCGTCGACATGATGAATCATTCGGGCGATCCGCGCATCGGTATCTGGTTCCAGCAACCGTCGGGCGCCGAGGGTTGGAAAGGCGGCCAAAGCGGTATCGAATCGCAGGAGGCCGATTTTACGGGTATCGCAAACCTCAACAAAGCCAATCTGGGCGATTATGCTTCACCTTACGCGCTGATGAAGTACGACGAAGTGCTGTTCATCCAGGCCGAAGCCATCCAGCGCGGATGGATCGCGGGGGACGCCGCCGCCTGTTACCAGAACGCCATCCGGGCTTCGATCAATTACTGGAAAGAGGTGGATACGACGGGACTGAACATCACCGACAAGGTGATCGAGAATTTCCTGGCGAATGTCCCCTACGACGGAACGCTCGAATCGATCATCAACCAGAAATACGTGGCCCTGTTCTGGGTCGGTTACGAGGCGTGGGCCGATTATCGCCGCACGGGGTATCCGGTGTTGACGATCGGCAGCGGTACGTTCAACGACCACATCCTGCCGACGCGTCTGGTCTATCCGACCAATACGATGGAGACCAACAAGGAGAATTACAATGCGGCCGTCGAACGCCTGAGGACCTACTACGGCGGCGCCGACGACATGAAGACCCCCGTCTGGTGGAGTAAGGCTGCCGTCGACAAAGGAATCAAATAACCGAAAAAGACTGGACTATGAAAACGATGATAAAACGTCTTTGCATCTTTGCCGCCGGGGCGGCCGCCTTGGTTTCGGCGGCGCTGGCCACGTCGTGCGAAAAGGACGAGACGCAGGAGAAATATGTCTATATCCTCGATAACGACAAAAACGGGATTCAGGAGGTGTCGTTCAATACGGCGGGCGGGACACAGGATTTTCTGATGTACTCCAACTACGGAAGCTGGAAACTCGTACCCACCTACGAAGAGGACCTCGAATGGCTGTCCTACTGGCCGACGGAGGGTGTCGGCGACGCCCGTTTCTCGGCCATGGTCGAGAAGAATACGACGGCCTACCAGCGCCACGGGACATTGAATATCGTGGTCGACGGCCTTTCGGTGGCGACGATCCGGTTCAACCAGGCGGGCGACGAGCCCAAACTGAAGGTCAACGTCAAGGAGTCGGGCAAGACCGTTTCGGTCAAGGGCGAGACCTTCACCGTGGGCGTCGAGTCGAATATCGACTGGGTGGCCGAACTGGTCGATCCGGCCGATGCCTCGTGGGTTACGATCGGCGACTTCACGCCTGTGAGCCAAACTTTCACCTGTGCGGCGAATCCGGGCTCCGAGCCGCGTGAAGCGCAGGTGCGTATCCGGGCTTACGGCACTTCGGTGTCGTGTGTGTTCGCCATCATGCAGGCCGACCGGTCGAGCGCCTTCGAGGAGGCCGAAAAGATCACGGTCGCCGACCTGCTGGCGATGGGCGAGGGTAAGATCGCGCGCAACGTCTATGTCGCGGGCAGCGTGATCAGCGACCGCACGACGCGCAACTATCCGGTGGCCTATTCGACCGGAGGCGGCGAGCAGGTGAACAACACGATGTTCATCCAGGACGAGACCGGAGGCCTGTGGATCGAATTCGACGATGCGGCGGACAATACCTGCGACCTGAACCAGGTCGTTACGCTCCACATGTACGGACAGCATATCGAACGCGACGCCTATACCAACGGATTGAAGATTGCCGGGCTTTCGTCGACGGCCGTACAGAGCGCCGTGGCGGGAACACCCGTCGAACCGGTCGTGATTGATGACCTGACGAAGCTGCCGGCGTATGAGAACCGGCTGGTGACGCTGCGCAACGTTGAATTCGCATTGCCTTACGGGACGCTGGTCAACATCAACGAAGGGGTGTCGTACCTCGGTATCAAACAGGGAGCCGCCTATCAGGCTTCGGCGGATTACAACGACCTGACGATCGAGTACGGCCATTACCTGCGCGACGCCAAGGGCAATACGGCTAAACTCTACACCACGTGGTCGTTCACCGAGCGGGCGCTTTCGATGATTCCCGAAGGGGCCGGCGATATCACGGGTATCGTCAACAAGCGTTACAAATGCGACGTTTACGACGGCCGCGACCAGATGCGCCGTCCGGTCGAGAGTTGGTGCGTGCGCATCCGCCGCGAGTCGGACATCACCAACTTCAAGGCCCCGGCCGCAAGCCGCCTTTCGAAGACCGTCATGCAGATCGGTCCGTGGACCGACAATGCAGGCGCCATGCAGTCGGTGACGGCGTCCGTCGGACAGGGACAGCTCAAACATTCGGTCGGCGAGGACGTGCTGGGATCGACTTCGGGAAATACGCAGCAGATGTACCTGGCGTGGGCGCATGCCCGTTGTACGGCGGCGACATGGGATGCGGTGAAGAATGCATGGCTCCCGGCCTACGGCAACACCAAAGGGGTGCAGTATGTCGCCGTGATGGCGCAGGGGTGGTGGAAAAATACCGCTGCGGTCAATACCGATACGGACGGTTGCTGCTGGATTCTCTCGAACCTCTCGACGAAAGGCTTTACGGGGCAGATTTCACTCCAGTTTACGGCCTCGAGCAACACCGCAGGCCCGATGTACTTCCAGATGGAGTGGGCCGATACGGACAATGCCAAAACCTGGACGCCGATCGGCAACGAATACGTGGCTTCGAACTGGCACAACAGCATCGCAGCGCCCGAATACCTCTTCGTGCTGCCCGACGAGCTGAAAGACCGCGAAAGTTTCTCGATCCGTCTGCGGGCTACCCGCCAGCGCAATGCCAGCGACACGGAGAACACCGCTTCGGGAACCAGCCGCATCGGTGTCGTACGCATGTCGTGCCTCGATTTATAAACCGTTAAAAATCCGAACGATGAAAATAGGTCAATTCAAATTGAAAATGCTCTTCGTCCTGTTCGCGGGCTTCCTGCTCGCGGCAGGGTGCTCGGAGAGCGATTCCCCGGAGTTCGAACAGTCCCGGAGGCTAGTGCGCAATCTCTACCTCGCGCCCGTTATGAGCGTGTATGCCGGGCAGACGCTGACCCTGCAGGGAGTAGGCTTCGAGGCGGGCGACGTGGTTTCGTTCCGGGCCGACGCCGCTGTGTTCGACCTGCCGGTAAGCGGCGTTACGGCCAAGACGGCCCGTGTGGTGATACCTGCGGCGATCGCCCGGGAGAGCTACGACGTTTATGTGGTTCGCGGTGCGCAGGAGCAGTATGTCGCCACGGTGAAAATCTACCTTACGACCGACCAGGAAGTTCCCGACAAGGAGGGCATGAACATCAAGGGCATTGTCTTCTGCGGCGACAAAGGCGTGCCGGGTGTCCGCGTGTCGGACGGGTTGCAGACGGTCACCACCGATGAGAACGGTTACTACTGGATTCCGTCGCTCAAGACGCTGGGGTATGTCTTTATCACGATTCCCCAGGGTTACCTGCCCGCTGCGCTCGATAACAATATGATGATGGGCTTCTGGGCCGGACTGACCGACGAGGCCGGGGTGTGCGAGAAGCATAACTTCGAGCTGGTGGAGGCCGATACCGAAAACCACGTCATGCTGGTGGGCGCCGACCTGCACCTGGCCGACAAGCAGAACGACCTGCGCAATTTCAAAAACGGGTTTATCGCTGAAACGCAGGCTTTTGCCGATGCCAGCTCCGTGCCGGTTTTCTGCCTCATGGCGGGCGACATGACCTGGGACAGGTATTGGTACGACCGTAATTTCCGGCTTCCGCACTACCGGCAGTGGCTTTCCCGGAACGGATATTCCGTGCCCGTATTCCACGCGATGGGCAACCACGATAACGACCCCTATGTGCAGGGCGACGCCCCGGGGCAGCTTTCCTATTGCAGGACGCTGGGGCCGAACTACTATTCGTTCAACCTCGGCAAGGTGCACTACGTGGTACTCGACGACATTGACTGGATCAATACGGGCGGCAGCGACGGCGTGCTGGGCAGCCGCGACTACAACCGCGTCGTGTCGCTGGCGCAGATGACCTGGCTGGCCGAAGACCTGGCTGCCGTCGAGGATAAGACGGCGCCGCTGGTGGTCTGTCTGCATGTCCAGCTCTACGAAAATTACAACGCCTCGTTCGCCAACACGGCCAAGATGCCGAGCGCCACGGGTGGAACCGGGGCGCTGATGAATGCCGTCCGGGATTTCTCCGAGGTGCATTTCATAACGGGGCATACGCACCACAACTCCACGATGGTCATCAACGACAAAGTGATCGAACACAACACGGCCGCCGTCTGCGAAACATGGTGGTGGAGCACTTTCTTTTCCGACCGGGCCATCTGCGTCGACGGGTCGCCTGCCGGTTACGGAATCTATACGGTCAATTCGACCGACGTGAAGTGGAGCTACAAGGGCATCGGCGAACCTGCCGGATACCAGTTCCGCACGTACGACATGAACACCGTGAAAAAGCACCTCGACAACAGCACCTACAAGGCGCTGCTGGCCCAGTATGCGAGCCGTGACAACAAGGGCGACGACTATGGAAAAGTGGGCGATAACGTTGTTTATATCAATGTCTGGAACTACGATCCGGCCTGGAAGGTCGAGGTGCGGGAGGATGGCTCGCCGCTTGAGGTGAAGCGTGTCTTCGACCGCGACCCGCTGCACACGATCACCTTCGACATTCCCCGCGTGGAGGCCAAATACGAAGCCAATGCCGACTGGGCGTCGTGCTGCTCGTCGCACATGTTCAGCGTGACGGCGTCGTCGCCCGTGTCGGAACTCGAAATCACGGTCACCGACCGTTTCGGCAATGTCTATTCGGAACGGATGAAGCGGCCGAAGGCCTTTGTGAAGACCTCGAAATAACCTGAAAAACGAAGAGCATGAAAAAGTACAGTATATGGCTGTTGGGATTCGCGGCGCTGGTCGCCGGGGCCTGCAGTACGGACCGGACCGGGGATGAGACGCTCGCACTCAGCGCTTCTTCGGTCAGCGCCAACAAGCGTGGAATGACCTACGAAGGCGGCGATGTCACGTTCGATGTCCTGTCGAATGTCTATTGGGTGATCAACCTCGACGAAGATGCCGACTGGCTGACCGTCGCGCCCCGTGCGGCGTACGGCAACCAGACGGTGAAGGTCACCGCGGCCGTGAATCCCGGGGGCAGGCGTTCGACGACGCTTCGGTTCGATTCGCTGGACGGCGTGACCGCACAGATCGAGGTGACGCAGGGTTCCTCCGATGAACTTATCTACTACATCCGCACCGGGGCCGGGGCTTCGGCCGTTGCGGAGCCGGTCGCCGTGGGCGGCTATACGGCGTGGGAACCGGAAGGCGTCGGTGCTTCGGCGGTGGGATTCTCCGGCGTAAACGCTTTCGTGTCGGCCGACACGCCTTCGTCGGGCTACGACGAGGCTTCGGGCGGTAACAATATCGTGCTGGAGGTTCCCGGAGAGGGCCCGGAAACTGTGACGCCCTCGTTTTCCGTGCGCGACGTGGCGACCCGTGACGACTCCTATTTCCGTCTGAAGATGGGCGTGCTGGCTCCCGGCGGCGAACTGACGCCCGACCGGTTCCGGGTGCTCGTCGGGAACGGCGGCGACGAACTGATCGCCCTGCAATACGAAGTGATCGACGGCGCAGGCGACTGGAAAGAGGTCCTGGCGCGGTTTTGGGTCGGCGAGGACAATCCCACGTTCGATTTTAAGGTCGAAGCCCCCGCAGGCGGTTACCGCATCGACGACTTCCGCCTTTACGAGGGCAACTTCGGCGAGGGACAGGAGGTTGCTTTCCAGGTCGGCGGCGACGACGGCAAGCCGGAAGGTTACGTCTATTTCGAGGACGATTTTTCGTGGGTGACCGACGTATACGGCGGAACCGATTACATCGGGACGTATCCTACGCCGCTTACGGCAGAAACCTACTGGAACGGCATAACGGCGGCAAGCCACGGGCAGGAGGCCTATAACGCCCTCGTCGGATCGGGGTGGAAGACCGATGACAACAAACTCAAGGAGCGCGTTTACCTGCGTATCGGCTATGTCAAGATGGGGCGCGGTTCCAATGCGGCGGGTTGCGGCGGAGGCCTGGTAAGCCCGACGCTGGACATCCGGAAAAACCGTGCGGCGGATCTCAAGGTGACTTTTAAATGCTGTATTTACGTCGCTGCCAACGGCACGTGGGACCCCTCGACCATGCAGGTGCGGGTGATCGGTCCGGGTACGGTCAACGACGGTGTGTCGACGGAGAAGGTGCTCGTCATGCAGACCGAAACGCCGGTGCAGTGGGAGGAGAAGACGCTGATCGTCTACGGCGCGACCGACGCCACACAACTGGTCTTCGAATCGGTGGAGGAAACCAAGGCCAACCGCTGGTTTCTGGACGACGTGCGGATCGTCAAGGCGGGCCCGGACGACAAACCTTCGGTAGACCTGATACCGCTGGCGGTTCCTGCGGTGACGTTCGACCAGGATGCCGCTACCGAAAGTTCCGTGAAGTTCACCTGGACCGAGGTCTCGCAGGCCGCGGAGTACGAGTATTCCTACACCTGTCTCAACTGCGGCGAGGTGGTCGCCTCGCGCAGCGGCAAGACGACGGAGCTGTCGGCCGAATTTACCGGACTGATCGCCGGGACTTCGGCCCGCCTGACGGTCCGCGCCCTGCCCGCCGAAGGCGACAAGACCTATAAGGAATCCGCCTGGAGCGATCCCGTCGAGGGCGACGTAAAGTCGTCCGGAGGCGGATTGCCCCAGCTCGCGACGCCTTCCGGCGTGACCGTTTCCGCCAACAGCGCCTATGGTTTCGAGGCTTCCTGGGCCGAGGTGTCCGATGCGACGGATTACACCTATTTCGTGGAACTGCCGAACGGACAGGTGGTCGCTACGGGTAAAACGTGGGAACCCCGCGTACATATCGGCGGG